>NZ_QNRQ01000001.1 GCF_003315175.1 Eoetvoesiella caeni
ATCCCTGAAAAGGATGGCATCAACTCAGTAAATTGCCCAGCGTCAACCGGCCAAGATAATTGACGCGCACCGGCCAAGATAGTTGACGCGCGACATGGTATATGAACCGAGTGCATACGAAAGCGCTTCCCATATTTCGTTTGCATAATTACTGAGACGAAATCCGGATTCATATCCTTGCGGTAAAAAGAATCGTGTATATGACCATCCTGAGCCCTCTGGGTACTCCGACCTACAGTCGTAGGAATTTAATATTTTCTGGAGATCGTCTACAGACGGGCAGCCTTCAAATAAAATCGGTTCAGCAAGAAACCGCGCTAGCAACTGATGTTGCCCTCTTGTCATCAGCCCAGTGACTCTTTGCCTAATTTCTGGTTGTGCGAAGGAAATGGTGGTCATACCAATTTTTTCCATCTGCAACGCGTTATGCACGGCTAAAAGCTGTTCAAGATCTAAGTCGTTGAGCCTATGCATTTCATCGATTATCAGCACAAAATGTGAGCCCCCTCGAGCCGCTAGCTGCACCATAATGTCCGCCTTGACATTATGAAAGAGTAAATCAGCTGCCGGCCTCTTACTTAATGCATGATTCATGCCTTCTAAAATCAGCCGAAACATATGTGCGTCTGAAGGACGTTGAGTTCGTCTAGCGGCAATTCGCAAAATATGAAACTTTGGAAATTCCGAAAATAGTAAGGCTTGAGTCTCCTCTGCACAGGTAGTTTTTCCTGTACGAGGGCTAGCATAAAGATATACTCCCGTTCTCTTCATCCAGACACGTTCACGGATGAGCGCGTACGTACGTTCCATCATCGGAGTTGGCAGTCGATAATTTTTTTCTAAAACAGGGTGAGTTTCTAGAAGAGCGGCCCGCTGCTCTGCGGTAAGTTGGCTAACTGTTTTATTATCGAGCACGGACTTCTCCTAGCGACGATTTTTCACTAATCGTAGCACCGGCGGATCTTTATCCATCAAGGACCGACGTGGTGCGACGGCAGATATAGCTGGGATATCAGAAACACGATTTGTCTGTCGAGTAGGCGTAGCTCCTATCTTCAACGGCAGATTTGCCTCTTTAGCTACCCGAGTAGCATCGGTAGCTTGCTTTCTGGGTATAGGACTTGTCGAGCGCTGCTTATTTTGTACTGACAAATGGGAAAGATAAACACGTACAGGATCGTCAAATTCGGAAATAATGAGAATGCGTTTAGAGACGAGGCTGTTTATCGCCTTACGTGTGCGCCGACTGTGTTTTGACTCCGCCCATCGTCCTTTGGCGGTCAGGAACCCTAATTCTGCACCATTTTTTAAGAATGCTTTCACCTGGCGCATGTCATCCTCATCAATTTCGACAAACATTTTTTCGCCGATTAAATTGCCAAGTTCGACTAACACAGGGCTGGTGTAATGAACCCGATCGAGCTGTATATAAGGTCTACGGCCATCTTTGATACTTCCGCGGACGGTGACTTCTTCGGTAACCGAAAACATATTCGCTCCCTGTTTACTAATTTCAGGTAGCGTACGCAGCACAAAACCCGCGTACTGATCATTCAAAAAATGCCTGATGTACTCAAGTGGCGTAAGAAAAGAAATACCTTCGCAGGGGGTCGCATTATGCTGGGCAAGATACACATCCAGCATTTGCCCGGCCTCATTGGCTCGAATTTTGTAACGTAACGCCTTGACTTCTCCGTCCGGAGCCCTACCGTTGTATGGATTCGATCCCGTCGTAGAGGGTAGTCGTTTAAAAATATCATCCGCTATACGCCGAAAAGTGCGTTCTACATTCGGGCGTCTTTCGAAGTGCCCGGGAGCCCCCCAGCTAATAACACAGCCAAGCTCCTTACGAGCACGATCATGGACAGCACTTGATAGATGGGCCAGCGCCCCATCGAACAAAAGCACGTTCCATACTGCGCCATAAGCTTCTGGGATTATGCCGCTAGGTAATCCTCCTCCAGGCGGATAGTTCAGTGGCAAGGTTAAAGCCTTGGGTTGCCATTTCTTTGTTAAGGCATCCCGAATGACTTTTAAGATATTGTCCGCAGTCACTTCACTTCGATAGACCATGTCATAAGCAAGCATAGCCGTTGAGGCCCGTTCAACGGCAGCAACCAACCATAAACGCTCTAATAGAACTTCCGTTTCCGTTCCCTCAGGGGTTTCGAAAGCAACAGTAAAGTGAGCATCTAGCTTGTATGCATCTATTTCCACCGCATCATAAGGTTCTTCAAACGTAAGGAAAGAAGCATGTCCCGTTCCGACGTTCATATGTGCTTTGGCTGCAGACCCTTCACGAGAAAAAACCGATCGAGAAAAATTATCATTAAGCACTCGGTTCATATACTTCTGGATTGTGCGCACCCCAAGGTACTGTGTTGTAAACGGCCACTCTGACTCAGATACTCCCTTCCCTTTTACGCACTGAATAAAGAGCCGATGAAGATCTTTCGCTCGAAGCTTGTTCTCTGGAATCTGCTTGTGCTTGCTATCCTGTTTGATGCATTTCACGAGCTCATCTTCTAAATCTGGAAATCGTACGAGCGTGGCACCTAATGCTCCGGCCTGCCCACCCTGCTGATGTTGACGCTTGTCTTGCACTTGCGCATGGCGCTGATAACAACTTGTCCGTATATACGGAATGAGTGCCCGAAAGCCAAAAATCCTCCCGTCAGGCGCCTCCAACAAACATTTCTTCGCCATACGCGCTAAGTTCCGTCTTGGCACTCCCGTTCTATGCACAATGTCGTCAACCCGCTCATCGGCAAAATAGAGTTGCATTGCTTCCTTGTGAGCAGCAAACTTTCGCGCTTGCTCGGGACTCAAGGCTTGACTATTGACAGTAGGCCAGAGTGCAATAGGCAATGCCGACGTGAGTGCGGACCTTCTTGTCCACATATCAATACTCCTTGACGGACCAGATCCAGCGGGTACGGTACCCGAAGCTGCCGTCAGCAAGGTCTAGCTGGATGTGCCCCTTAATGGCGAGGCGAGCTACCAACCCCAAAATTACAGCCGGCTCATGCTCACATACATTAAGATCTTTCAGAATCTGTCCAAGGTTCCCATTTTTGTATTGCTTGAAATACTCAAGCAGAATAAGGGCTTGATGTGGGTATTCATAGTTCCGCAAGGCTGCTGCAAATCCGATGGCCTTTAGCCAATGCAGGCTTGATTTTACAAAAGGCTGGAGGTCATCGTCGGTAAAAACACGATTCTCCAAGCGTGAAGCCTGATCTTTCCAAGAGCCTTTTTGCAGTGCAATTAGTTCGCCATTTTCTTCTGCACCACGCCCGACCTGATGATTTATTCGGGTGCCATTAGAAAGAATGACGTCAACGACCCAGAGGTGATCGCCATCCCAATCGCATTCGGATGTAAAGTCGAAAGTCTTAACCTCAGGATTTGTTTCTAAATAATGAATCCAATGCACCAAATGCCTGTCACTTGGTAGCACCCAATCCCGACTCGTCTTTACGCTATAGACCAAAAAAAGATTATTATTTCTACGTCCTCGTCCTCGATAGGCATCGAAAAGACGAAGGCGTTGCGCATTACGAGGCGATAGATGTTCCTTGTTCAGAAGAATCTCCCTCTTCCGAATGAGCCGGTTTAAAACTTGATGTTGCGGCTACGTTGTCTCAGGGTTTGGCAGTTGCTCATTGATATCCGTTAGGGTAAATATTATGGTCCTATTCAGTACATTAAGCTAGACGCTTTTCGGGTGCAGCCTCAAGAAGCCCAGCATAATTCTGATCCCGCATCAATGAGTCAAGTTTAGTTCCAAAATAAGATTGCTTTTTAAATAGGCGTAAAAAACCGGAACTAAATTTGAAGCGAAACTTAAGATTTAACTTTAAGATGATCCGGCAGTCCATTGCCAAAAATTGCTTTTTGCATTATGAAATGCGCCTAATTTAGTTCAGAGCGCTATTGGCTTGCCTAATGTGATGGTATCGCACGTTGACTCCGCCGGTGAAAGGCGTAGATTGCTTGAACAACTAAAATGTCCACCATTGCATGTCCATCCGGAGAATTCAATCATGACTCAACGCGTACTCGTCACCGCCGGCGCTGGCGGAATCGGCCTTGCCATTGCGAAGGCTTTTGCTGCCGACGGCGCTCGCGTGCACATCGCCGATGTCAATGCAGAGGCTGTACAGGAAATTACCAGACAATATCCCGAGATAACCGGAACCGTAGGCGACATCAGCCAAGCGGCGGATCTGGATAGACTCTTTGGTGAAATGCAAAGCCAATTGGGAGGCCTTGATGTGCTCGTCAACAATGCGGGCATCGCTGGCGCTACAAGCCCAGTGGCCGACTACCCAATCGATGTCTGGAACGCCGTTGTCGGCATCAACCTGACGGGAACGTTCATGGTCACTCAGCGTGCCATTCCTCTGCTCAAGCAATCTTCTGCCGGCTCCATCCTCGTCATGTCTTCGCTGGCGGGACGTTTCGGCTACCCGAACCGGGTCGCCTATTCCACGACTAAATGGGGACTGGTGGGTTTTACCAAGACCTTGTCGCTTGAACTTGGACCGTTTGGCATTACCGCCAATTCCATCCACCCGGGTGCTGTCGAAGGGCCACGGCTCCATTCTGTCCTTGAGGGCCGTGCCAAAATTTCGGGACGCACTGTAGAAGCGGAAACCGATGCGGCGATGGCCAACCAGGCGGTCAAGAAATTCATCGATCCGGCCGACATCGCCGCGCTGGCCATTTTCCTTGCAGGGCCCCACGCACGGACCATTTCCGGCCAAGTATTCCCGATTGATGGCGACTCAAAGTCGACTGTCTAAAAAATTGCTCTCGTGATAATCGCTTAAACACTTCTGCGCTTTTAAAACACCTCAAACTTATTCTGAAACCTGGCTGACGTCGTGGTTGTATGTCGACGGCGCACCGTATCTGGCTGGGTATCATTATTTTTACATTTCGAGTATTATTGATTAATGGAAACGAAGAATATAGTACGCGCACTGGCCGCCATCGCCCACGAGTCTCGGCTGGAAGCCTATCGCTGCCTGGTGCAAGCCGGCCCAGCGGGTTTGCCGGCAGGGCAGCTTTCAGAATTAGTTGGCATTGCGCCCTCCTCGCTGTCCTTTCATCTGAAAGAGTTGGTGAATGCGGGACTGTTGTCGTCACGCCAGGAAGGACGTTTTGTCTTTTACGCAGCCGAATACGAAACCATGAATTCGCTGCTGGCCTATCTCACCGAAAACTGTTGCGGCGGCAATCCATGTTCGCCGGTAAGTTCCCATGCCCACTCTGTGGCTCAGAAAACCCGCGCTTGACCATTTTTTTATGAACGTCCTTTTCCTATGCACGGGTAATTCGTGCCGCTCCATCCTGGCTGAAGCCACTTTCAATCACCTGGCACCTGCTGGCTGGCATGCCATGAGCGCCGGCAGCCATCCTACCGGCCATGTGCATCCTCGGTCGTTGACGCTGCTCGCGCGTGAAGGGATTGCAACCCACGGCTATTTCAGCAAGTCCTGGGATAATCTGCCGCATAACCCGGATCTGGTCGTCACAGTTTGTGCCAGCGCTGCGGGCGAAACATGCCCCGCGTACTTGGGCCGCGTCATCCGGACTCATTGGGGTGTTGAGGACCCGGCCCGAGCCATCGGCACTGGCGAACAGATCGATGCAGCGTTCAATACCGCATACCGCATTTTGCGAACCCGCATTGAAGCATTCCTGGCGCTGCCACACGCTGATTTAAAGCATGATCCGATTCGCCTGAAAACTGAACTGGATCGCATCGGCGATATTCTGCCTTGATGTGCCGTCGTCAGCGTTTGCAAATTGACACTATCAGCTCCAATGCCCTTCCCCTGGGCGCCCTTCTGTTTGCCGTAAAGAGATATCGCACGTGCTTGCCGCATTATTGATTTTCATTGTCACCATTGTCCTGGTCATTTGGCAGCCGCGCGGCTTGAATATTGGCTGGAGCGCCATGATTGGCGCAACGCTTGCATTGATTTTCGGCGTCGTCGGCTTCAGCGATATACCCGTGGTCTGGCAGATCGTCTGGAACGCGACCGCTACATTCGTGGCGATCATCATAATCAGCCTGCTACTGGATGAGGCAGGCTTTTTTGAATGGACGGCGCTGCATGTCGCCAGATGGGGCGGCGGGCATGGCCGGCGACTGTTCGTTCTTATTGTTTTGCTGGGAGCCGCGGTATCCGCATTCTTTGCCAATGACGGAGCCGCTTTGATCTTGACGCCCATCGTCATGGCCATGCTTTTGGCGTTAGGGTTCAGCCCTGCAGCCACACTGGCTTTCGTCATGGCTGCAGGCTTTATTGCCGACACGGCCAGCCTTCCGCTCATTGTATCGAACCTCGTCAATATTGTTTCCGCCGATTTCTTCGATATCAGTTTTGCGCGATATGCCGCAGTCATGGTTCCGGTCAACGTTGTTGCAGTTGCCGCCACCTTGCTGGTTCTGTTGCTGTATTTTTACCGCAGCGTTCCGGCTTGCTATGACGATAGCCAGCTCAAGGAGCCTAAAACGGCGATTCGCGACCTGGCGACCTTTCGCGCGGGATGGGTAGTACTGGGCTTGCTGTTGGTCAGCTTCTTTACCCTTGAAGCCTTCGGTGTGCCGGTCAGCGCCATTGCATCTTTCGGAGCGCTTGTGTTGCTTATTGTGGCGGGACGGGGGCACAAGATCAGCACGCGTAAAGTCGTACGCGAAGCGCCCTGGTCTATCGTGATTTTCTCTTTGGGCATGTATCTTGTTGTTTATGGGCTGCGCAATGCGGGATTGACTGAGATGATCGCTGGTCTGCTCGATTATTTTGCCGGCCACGGTCTATGGGCGACCACTCTGGGCACCGGCGTACTCACCGCCCTGCTCTCGTCCATTATGAACAACTTGCCTACCGTTCTGGTCGGGGCGCTTTCGATTGACGCCAGTCAGGCTACGGGCGTGGTGAAAGAAGCCATGATCTATGCCAACGTCGTCGGCAGCGACCTGGGCCCCAAGATTACCCCCATAGGCAGCCTCGCCACACTTCTGTGGCTGCACGTGCTGGCACGCAAAGGGATGACCATTACGTGGGGCTATTACTTCAAAGTGGGTATCGTGCTGACCTTGCCTGTATTGCTTGTTACTCTGGCGGCACTTGCCTTGCGCCTGGGCGTGTTCTAGCGGCCTCTGTTGGCTGTATGACTGGCGCAAGAGTTCTGGCAAGCGTGATGCTGGGAAAGGTCAGTAGTACAACGATCCCCATGCGCTTATTTGCCGATACCGCGGGCTCTGATGAGCCCGCGCGGACTGTCGGCTGTTACTGGTCAGATGGAAGATGCCTCCAGCGGATTAACCTGAATATTAGCCATATCGCATTTGTTTACTGTTGCGCAAGAGGCTCACCTTGCAGAGCTTGAGCCACCTCAAGCGCCGTCGCTTTGGCATAACGCATGCCTCCGATCAGGGTTGCCGAGGCAAAGCCAGTCCATTCGCCATAACCCACTAACCATAAACCGGGTACGTTGACCGATTGAGTTCCGGAAAGCGCAACCTTGCCTTCTTGCGTAACAATACCCAGTGACTCCAGATGCCGCAGTGCCGGACGAAATCCAGTGCACCAAATGACCGCATCGAATGCGGTTTCCGATCCATCTTGCCAAATCACGCCATTTTCGGCGAACTCCCGAAATGGTCGCACAGCTTTAAGCACGCCCCGTTCCCGCGCGGCTTTGACCGAGTCCACCATCACGACATCGCCTAGCCCACCGGGTGGATCCTGCAGTACCCGCCCTTCTTGCCGTGCTTTCCATTTGGCCGTGGCGCGTTCGAACAGCACCCGACCATCCACGTCATCTGGCAGGAAGATCGGTTCAGTTTGTGTGACCCACGTGCTTTTGGCCACGCCAGACACTTCTGCCAGAATCTGGGCACCCGAATTACCGCCGCCTACGACAAGTACCTCTTGGCCAGTAAATGGCGTAGCGTTGCGGTAATGTGCGGAATGCATCTGCTGCCCAACGTAAGACGAGCGATTCGGATAAACCGGTACATAGGGGTGGCTCCAGGTACCCGTTGCGCTGATAACCGCACGGGCGCGCCACACACCTTGGTCCGCATGCACGATAAAGCCGCCATCGTCGCGACAAATGTCCGTCACCAACACTGGCCTTTCTATGGAAAAATTGTAGCGCTTTTCGTATTGGGCTAAGTAGTCAACGATGTCATCGCGTGTTGGATAGCCCTCTACTGACGGCATACTCCAACCCGGCAAGGAGCTCCACTGGGCCGGAGAAAATAGGCGCAAGGAATCCCAGCCATGAACCCAGGCACCGCCCGGTGCGTGGGCACTATCCAAAAGCATGACGCTTAAGGAGGTGCGCCTTAAAAAGTATGCGACAGCCAAAGCAGACTGCCCGCCACCCACGATCACGACATCATAGGGCCGCTCTTCGGTAGTGACCAATATGTTTTCACCTTGCTGTGTGTAAATTTGTTCTTCCATGGCAGTTGTTTCTTATGATCAGGAGTTGAGGCGCGTCCTGGACGTGTTCTAAACAACTGCCGCCCGAGCGCCAATACTGCCGAAAACATCGAGGAAGCGCGCAAAGGGATTATGAACTCATCGTATGCTATTCGAAGATCAATGCAAATCAAGGTGTCTGATTTTTTATTCGTTCCAAAGCCTCGAACACCAGCATGCCGACGACCATCGAAACGAAAAATATCAGGGGCTTTATGCCCTCCTGAACGAGCGATGCCAGGGCTGGACCGGGGCAATATCCCGCCAACCCCCAGCCGACCCCGAAGGTCAAACTGCCAAGCACAAGCCGCAGGTCGACTTTTGTCGCCGTCGGCAAATGCATTGCTTCGCCCAACGTTGAATGCCGCCGCCTGCCTGCGAACGGAAAAGCGAGCGAGCCTATTGTTAAAGCGCCGGCCATCACAAACGCGAGCGAAGGGTCCCAGTTTCCAGTCAGGTCCAGAAATGCGAGTACTTTGGATGGGTCTGTCATACCGGAAACAATCAGTCCAAGGCCGAATACAAGACCGGAAATCAACGCCATAAGCAATACCATCTTGGCTCCCTTTATCCAAAAACGTGGCGCACGATGTAGACAGTCACAAATCCGGCCGACATAAATGCCAGCGTTGCCGCCAACGAACGCGGTGAGCGTCGAGACAGGCCGCACACGCCATGTCCGCTGGTGCAGCCGGATCCGTAGCGAGTGCCGATTCCAACCAATAACCCGGCCACAATGAGAGTCGGCAAATCGGCATCGATTCGGACGTCTGGAAGGGGTCGTGCAAGCGCATAGATTATGGGCGCGGCCAACATACCAGCAATGAAAGCAAGGCGCCATGCAATATTGCCGCTGGCTGGCCTGAATAGACCGCCTACAATACCGCTGATACCTGCAATTCTGCCATTGAAGAACAAAAACATTGCAGCTGCCAAACCAATCATCAGACCGCCAACAAGCGACGTCCATGGCGTGAAGTGAGTCCAGTCAATCGTCATATCATTTCTTCTCATCGTTAGGGCAGTACAACTTGTACAGTACTTCAAGCACAGCCAGCGCTTCTTGGCTAGCGATGCTGTAAAAAATCTGCTTGCCTTCACGGCGCGTATGCACTGCTTGTTCTTCACGCAATACGGCTAGTTGCTGCGAAAGCGTCGGTTGTCGAATGCCGGTAGTGCTCTCCAGCGCACTCACAGAGTGCTCACCCCGAGTCATCTGGCACAGTAGAAGGAGACGATGCGGATTGGCAAGAGCTTTCAGGAGGTCGCACGCTCTTCCGGCGGCCGCCTGAAGCTTTAAAAAGTCAATTTGCTCTGAGGTAGTCATAAGGAACCGGGCGAAAATGTACTTTACATATACATTATACATTATTAATATATATAAAAAGGTATAATGTTTGGTATATATAGATTTTTTAATAACCTGATGCGGAGCCGCCATGATCTTTCGACAACTATACGAGCCTCTGTCCAGCACCTATACCTACTTGTTGGGTGACGAGCAAAGTGGTCAGGCCATTCTCATTGATCCAGTCATCTCAGCAATGCACCGCGATTTGGCCGAAGTTCAAGGCCTTGGTCTGAGGCTCGCCTACACTGTCGAAACCCATATACATGCTGATCACATTACCGCCGCGCTAGAGTTCAAGCGGATGATGGGAAGCAAGATTGCCGCGCCGGCGTATGATTGCTTGCCATGCGCTGACGTCGGTGTCGAGGAAGGCAAGCCGTTTGGAGTTGGCGGCATCATGCTGCATCCTCTCCATACGCCGGGTCATACAGATGGACATTTCGCATACATCTTCAATGACCGCGTTTTTACTGGCGATGCGTTGATGATTGATGGTTGTGGCCGTACCGATTTTCAGAACGGCGACGCCGCTACGTTGTACAGAAGCGTCCGAGAAAAGCTGTTTGTACTACCGGATGAGACGCTCGTATATCCGGCCCATGACTACGTTGGGCGCCATGTGTCCTCTATTGCACAGGAAAAGGCTCGCAACCCGCGATTGGGCGGTGACAAAACGCTCGATGAGTTCACGTACATAATGGCCAGCCTGAACTTGCCTTATCCGAAGTTTATCGACTATGCCGTGCCGGGCAATCGGCAGTGTGGTGTTTGTCCGACAGATCTACCGGAGAATCTCGAAAATTATTGCCGTCAGATCACTCATAGTACACAAGGATGAAGATGAGTTCCGAAAGGTAATTTTCATAATGAAACAACTGCTCTCACCCGAGCGCTTACCTCCCCTGCTGGCACCACCGATACGATGCATATACGACATGATTAGTTGGCGTAGCGCTGCATGGCTCTTTTGAAGGTCTCAAGCCAGATAGCCATAATCGCGACCATGATCGCGGCAAATCCCCAATCGAAAAATTCCGGTCGACGGAACTGGAAAATTTCATTGGCCATTGGAACTGTGGTTATGGCGATCAACAGTCCTGTAATCAAGACGATGAACCCAATCAAAAGATTACTGCTTTTACTTGCACCTGCAGACAAGGAGACGGAAAACTCGCCATTTTTTACGACCAACAAGAGAACTCCGGCAACAAGCGATATATAGACGATGACCCGCTCCTGGGTTTCACTTAATGCAGGCATGCTGCCCAGCATCCAATACCCCAACAGCAGAATGAAGCTGATGCCGACCCCTTGGACGATGGCGTAACCTAGGTTGGAAAGCGAAAATGGCGTGTGAGTTAGCTCGCGCGGAGGACGTTTCATGATATCGGACTTTTCAGGCTGCGCCTCAAACACGATAGAACACGAGGGATCGATAATGAGCTCCAGGAGCACGATGTGAAGTGGAAACAAGACGATCGGCCAATGAAACAAGGTTGGAAAAAGCGCCAAGGCCACCACAGGAACGTGCACAGCGAAAATGAATCGTATCGCGCAGGTAATATTGTCGTAGATGCGGCGCCCCTGCCTTACCGATAGCACAATGCTGGCAAAGCTGTCATCCATTAAAATCAGGTCAGCGGCTTCGCGTGCAACGTCCGTGCCGCGCTCGCCCATGGCAATACCGATATTCGCTGCCTGAAGGGCCGGCGCATCGTTCACGCCGTCTCCCGTCATCGCGACCACCTCGCCATTTCTTTGCAGTAGCTGTACAAGCCGCAATTTCTGCTCAGGCTTCAATCGAGCGCACAAATCGATATAGCCCAATTTTTTCGCTAGCTCTATGTCGTTCATCTCTGCGACTTCGGCTCCTGTAATGAGGTCCAATCGTTCGCTCAGACCGACCTGCTGCCCAATTGCTCTCGCCGTGGCCGGATGGTCGCCAGTCATCATGATGACCCGAATGCCTGCCGAGCGGCACTCTGAAATAGCTTGCTTCACGTCGGGCCGCGGGGGATCGACAAATCCGACGAACCCCAGGAAAATGAAATTAAAATCCCGCTGGTCCGGCGGAAGGTTCTCGGCGTGCCACGACCCTTTGGCCACGCCAAGTACCCTGAGGCCCGATTCAGCCATCGCGGCGGCGCGAAGCTGCATCGCTTCGTGGGTTCTTTCGGGAAGACGGCATAGGTCGAGGATCGTCTCAGGCGCGCCCTTGGTGGCTATCAGGTACTCTGAAGATTCTTCAGCGCTATACACATTGGTCATAGCCAGAACGCTGGAAGACAAGTCATACTTTGCCGCCTGGCGCAGCCCTTCTCCCGGTCGCCTGGATTCCTTCAAGCTGCGCTGCTCGAATTGTTGAATGGCTTTCTCCATGGGATCGAACGGATCGGCAGGACTAGCCAGCATGGCAATTCGGCAAAGTTCGTGAAACTCATTGGGCAAGGGCGTCGAATTGTCATCATGAAACTGCGCGGTTTCAGTGGATAATTGCGCAACCTTCATGCGGTTTTGCGTGATCGTGCCTGTTTTGTCGACAGCTAGAATAGTGATGGCCCCCAACGCTTCCAGTCCGGACATCTGTCGGGTAAGGACTTTCTTCTTTGCCATTCGCCATGCGCCAAGAGCCAAGAACACGGTAAGCACTAACGGTATCTCTTCTGGAAGGACCGCCATGATCAATGCGATCGCGGCTAATAAGCTATCAAGCAATGGCCTGCCGTCCCAGGACCAGGAAACCACAAAGACCAGGGCCGCAATCAGCAAGCCAAGCGTCGTCATCTGCCAAACGATCCTGCGAGATGCAAGCGTCAGCCCGGATGGCAGGGATTCCACTCTGCTCAAGGACTCCCCTATTCTGCCGACTGCCGTTTCGGTTCCGATAGCGGTTATCTGCACTACTCCTTCGCCTTTTGTGACCACAGTGCTTGCAAACAGCAACGGTAGCCCTGCATTGCTTGCGTCTGCCACTGGCGCTGCTCCGACCGTACTCTCCGAAACGGGCGGTGCGACTTTCTCGATGGCTATCGCTTCGCCCGAGAGCAAAGACTCATCAACCGAGATGCTGCCGCGCAGAAGAACCCCATCGGCAGCGATACGGTCTCCTTCATGCAGCACCAGAAGGTCTCCGCGAACCACGTGCGGGCCCGGGATGCGTGTTGGTTGTCCGTCCCTGATTACGAGGGCTAGCGGCGCGGACAGATCGCGCAATGCCTCCAGCGCCCGCCGGGCCCTTCGTTGCTGAAGTAGCGTTATGGAAATGACGATAAACACCGAGGCCATTAAGAATGCGGCCTCGGTTTTATCGCCCAACAATAGGTATATCCCGCTAGCGGACAAGAGCATGATAAACATGGGTTCGGCCGCGACGCTGCCCAGCATCGTCCACACTGACTTGCGGGCGTTGTCAGGTAAACGATTGGGGCCTTCCGTAAGAAGGCGGCAGGCAGCTTCCGTAGAGCTTAGCCCCGGGGGCAGTTGCGCGCCAGACCCGACATTCATACATATTTCCTCTCGACACCTCGCGTCTTGCAATTATGCGCCAGAAAATGGCCAATACCTTGACGACAATCAATATCCATCCATCATCGGCATTGGTACATGTCCTTAAGAACATGCGGACAGCGCAGATCCAAGACAGCGCAGCAGCAAAAGAACAACGGTGTCTCGCTGCCTGCGTTGGCCGGATTACAATAACCCGAGTTATCGCACTTCGTTCACACATCACTGTGCCGCAAGGCCAAGGAGACGATCATATCCCCGAAGCCCAGTTCCGGTCCTTTAGTCGCGTTGGCCCTAGGTGGTGGAGCAGCGCGAGGCTGGGCTCACATCGGCGTCATTCTGGCTCTGGAAGAGCATGGGATAAGGCCCGACATTGTGTGCGGGACGTCCATCGGTGCCTTGGTCGGCGCCGCCTATTCAGTCGGAGAAATAGAGCGCTTTAAAGACTGGGCGGTCGGACTTACAATCAAGAACGTAGTCGGCTTCATGGACATCGCGCTCAACGGCGGCGTGTTGAAGGGCGAGCGTCTGATGGCATTTTTTCGCCAGAACTTCATCGACTGTTCCATAGAAGACATGGAACTTCCTTTTGGAGCGGTCGCGACGGCCCTGCACACAGGCGCAGAGGTATGGTTGCGCAGCGGATCGGCGCTAGACGCCATACGCGCCTCCATTGCCCTGCCGGGCCTATTTGCCCCTGTCTGGCATTCAGGAAGGCTGCTGGTCGATGGTGGCTTGGTGAATCCTGTTCCTGTGTCGCTTGCCCATGCAATGGGCGCGGATATTGTGATAGCTGTCGACTTGAGCTCCGACACACTAGGCAGGCACCTCATTCAACCGCCTGTCAAGACCAGTAAGTCGGGCTCTCCCGCTTCTGAATGGGTACGTAAGATCAAGTCCGAGGTCGGGGCCACGCTATTTTCCGATGCGAGCGACGAGCACAGGCTACCATCGGTGCTAGACGTCGTAGCATCGAGCTTGAATATTATGCAAGTACGCATCACCCGTAGCCGGATGGCGGGTGAACCGCCGGACATCATCATCACGCCTAAGCTTGCTCACTTGGGGCTACTGGACTTTCATCGGGCACAGCAAGCCATCGAAGCGGGCCGTGAATCGGTAGAATTGTGTCTGCCTGCTATAAAGGGACTGAGACTAAGAGGTTCGTAGCCTTGCTGCTCCTGGTACTACTTATTCGTTTCATGGTTATTAATCACTGGTTTTAGCCTGACGGGACTACCTATGGCCGGGTCGAGCGCCAGGCGCAACTCTAACCTGCTGGTCTCAACTCGGGTGGCATGCAAGGCTTGATCGGTCAGGAGGCGTGCCAAAACGACCCAACCCTACCTCCGTTAACTCTTCAGCGCGACGCAAGAGGAACATCACGTCCATTGTCATGCGCTGTGCCATGCTCAGACCTTCGTCTGGCCCCGCCACCAATAAGGCCGTGGCCCAAGCATCTGCAAGCATGCAGGTGCGCGCAAGGACCGTGACCGAGGCTACGGCGTTGTTCACGGGAGCGCAGCGGCGTGGGTCCATTGTGTGCGCGATACGTATATCGCCTATTTCAAGATAGCGTCGGTAGTCCCCCGATGTAGCCACGGCAAGTTCCTCCAGCTCGATGACCCCGTGCACCGCCCGGCACCCCACATCGGGACGTTCAAGCGCCACAGCCCAGGGCACGCCGCCGGCTTGGCCTCCTACAGCACGCAGCTCACCGTCGAGCGCTACGAGCGCATGTCGTACGCCATGCTGCTGCAGCATGTGCACCATGCGGTCTACCGCGTATCCTTTCGCAATGCCACACAAATCGAGCCCCAAAGGTGCATGCTTGCGAGCACGGCCGCCGGGAATGTCGAGCTCAAGCTTTGCGTTCGCCGTGAGAGCGGCACACTGGCGTGCGGCGCGTATCGCTTGTGCGTCGGGTGCATCGCGCACCGCGCCAAATCCCCAGGCATCTACAAGCATCCCCATGCATGGATTGAATGCGCCGGCACTCAAGCGGTGAATATCGAGCGCACAGTCCAGTACTTGCAGTATTTCGGCGGAAAGGTTTACCCACTGCCTTACGGGCGCGCGATTGAATCGCGTAAGGTCGCTGCCTGGCTTCCATGGGGACATCTGCGCGTCCACCTGTTCCACCGCAGTGGCAAGGGCCTGGCGTAAGGCCGCAAGATTCTCGGTGTTGTCCACATCCATGCTGACTGACCAACGTGTGCCCATGGTCGCACCGTGCAGTGTGGTCCGTTTACAAGACGCAGCAGCCTCAGAAAACATCTTCGGCATAACGCTCCTTTGCTCTTAGCGCCGATACGCTCAACCGCAGCGGTGCCAGTACCACGTCCAGAGTCTCGGCTACACCCTGCGCCATGGCTCGGCTGCCGCAAACACGCACGATCGCGCCTTGCGCTATCAGGTCGCGCACGCGCTCGGCCTCCCGCCGCAGGGCATCCTGCACGTAGCCGCCGCCTGGTACGCGCGAGAAAGCCGTCTGCAAAGTCGTCAAGCGCCCGTCGGCCAGCCAGCCTTGGATTTCTGGCCCAAAGTAGAAGTCCCGCGTTGGATCACGCCCTCCGAAGTACAGGTGCATCGGCCTTCGCCTGTCGTTGCGGCGGATGAAGCCGGCCAGTGGTGCCACGCCTGTTCCCGCCCCGATCAGGAGCACAGGCTGTCGTGATCGCGGCAGCGCAAAGCCGGAGTTGGACCGGATAAAGGCAGCGATGCAATCCCCTGCCTGGAGGCCCAGCAAATGGGTAGAACAGAGGCCCCCGGACATATGGCGCACGCAAATTTCCAGAAACCCGTCCTCCCAGCCTGACGCCAAGGAGTAGTACCGCGGCACGGATGAACCCGGCGGCAAGATGCCCACGAGATCACCCGCGGCAAATCGCGCCAGGCCGCGCCCGCGCAGACGCGCGCCCAGGTCTTGTATAGGCCACGAAAAGCGCAATATCGCCGCGGCCTGCCCGAAAGCATCGGGATAGTCTTGCCGCGCAACAAGAGTAAGAGCAACGGTGGCAGGCACGCGCGGCACATGTTCCAGCACTAGCGGTTCGCCGAGAGCCTGTGCCAGGGCAACGCCCCAGCGCGCAAACTGCTGACCCGATTGCTGATGGATGCGCTCGAGCGGTAGCAGCGAAGACCAGCCCCGAGCACGCAATGTCTGGTCTAGTGCCTCGGCATACGCGCAGAAGGAAGGGAACAGCCGGTCGCCAAAGCCCAACACCGTCACCGGCACGGCGCCGGCGTTGAGCATGGCAATGTGCTTGAGTGCGTGGCTGGCGTGGGCCGGAGCTTGACCTTCACCGTAAGTTGCCGCAAGTACAAATACCTGTCGTGCCGAGGCCGTGGTTCGGAAGTCTTCCAAAGGGCTGGTGTACACGCGGTGGCCGCTTTTCCTCAATGCATCGTGCAACGTCTGTGCAAAGCCCCAGGTACTGCCGCCTTCGCTGGCAACGAAGATCAGCACGTCCGCCTGTGTCGGCGGGCTGTTGCCCGTAATATGCGGAGCCTGGCTACGTACTTGCCACCAAATGACAACGCCCGATAGCCAGAACAGGAGCACGCTAGCCCCCGTGAGCCCTAATATTACGGCCCAAGGCCAAGCCGCTTCCCCTGTATGCAGCACCAAAGCCCAGTCGTAAACACGTTGCGCAACGGTTGCGTCCTGCCATGCCAGCAACTGGCCCGAGTACCGATCAATCCAGCCTCGGCCTTGCGTGGTGACGACCTTCCAGGTGTCCTGTGGGTCGGTCGCGCCAGGAATGTTCAGTTGGCGCAAATCCTTGACCATGAGGCTTTGCAGTGTTGCAAGCTGTGCTCCGGGCAAGTCAGGCCTGCCGGTGACTAGTGAGGCGACTTCAGGTTCGATCCTCGTGTCCAGCGCCACCAGATCCAAGGTAGAGGCGCTCATGGTCAGCGCTGTGATCGCAGTCAAGCAAAGCACTGCTAGTACTACCCGGCCAGCGACCACGTGGATGCGTTGCGCCAGCGAACCACGTACCCGCGCAGTCAGCCGCCTCCAGCCACCCACGCGTCGCAGCAAAAGCATGAGGGCTGAGATGCACAATAAGCCCATCGCCAGAGCGACGCCGGCTGCGGCCCAGCGCCCAGGGTCGCCCAACAATAGCGAGCGGTGCAAATTTTTGACCCAGCGAGGCACCGCCGAGGCGTGCCAAGCTCCCAACACTGTGCCATCGGCGGGATTTACGTAAGACGCTTCCGGCTGGTCGCCAGCGAAGCTAAACACAGCGATGGCACCTGAGGGCAAGCGGCGAATCTCTTCAGCAGCCGGGATGGTGTGGATTACGCGCTGCACCAGCGTGCTGACGGGCAAAGCTCCCGGAGCGCTGGGCGCCTCCCACGCCTGCTGCACCGGGTCCATCGCCAAGAAGGCCCCGGTGAGACCCAGTAGCACGGCCAAGACGCCAACAGTCAGACCCAGCCAACGGTGGATCGCTTTCCAGCTCATGCGAGTTCCTTTACTGCAATTGGAATGTCACCGACTGGATGTACTGTTTGCCGGCTTGCGGCTTGCCAGCATTGGCTCTGGTCAGAGGGATACGGACCTCTGCTGGGCTGTCTCGCATGTCTTCAACAGCGGCATCAAGGCGGATCTCATAGCCTGCGTCAATCAGTGCATCCGCTAGATCGGCTGTGACCTTCAGAGAGCGCCCTGATCCCACGCTAGCGCCGGTTACACCATCAAGCCGTTTGGCGTCACCGGCCGAAAGGCGACTCCAGTCGGACAAGTGCTTGTGGTACTTCGCCTTGCCTCCAGCCACCCAAAGCGTACGCACATAGGCGCCTTTGGCATCGGTCAGATACGCCGCCAAGTAAGCGCCATTGCCGCCGTAGTTCTTAAGTTGAGCGGTCAACGTGATTGGGCTGCTGTGTGCCAGAGCTGGAAGAGCCAGCATGCAGGCGGTGGCTAATATGTTCGAA
This sequence comes from Eoetvoesiella caeni, assembly GCF_003315175.1. Classification (GTDB taxonomy): domain Bacteria; phylum Pseudomonadota; class Gammaproteobacteria; order Burkholderiales; family Burkholderiaceae_B; genus Eoetvoesia; species Eoetvoesia caeni. Next base: position 18,310 of record NZ_QNRQ01000001.1, read on the forward strand.
AGTGGTTTGGACATAGTGATGCTCCTATAGCTGCGGTAGTTATTAAGTCTGGCCGCGAAGCATGCGGCCAGTGTCCGTTCAAGCCGATGCTATGGCAGGGTGACGGGATGCGCCACACAGTGCCCTAGTCATCGTGATCTCGCTTTTGAGCACCGTGGTGATTGTCTTGCTTTATCTTCAACACCTTGAGTGTTTCCGGATCAATCTTGGCTTTAAAGCTATGTCCTTGAGTATCCGTACCTCGAATGTTATAGCAGCCGTCGTCGATCTTGAGCCGCTGAATATGCCAGCCCTGTGCTGCCGCCCACTGTCGCACAGCCTCGCGCGTCTGCCAGCGATTCACCGGTGCATCGCAATCGTCGCTGGCCCATGTGGGCAGGACGACCAGGCATAACCAGATAGCCAGCATGCCCTGGCGCAATGATGAGTGGTATTTCATGGAAGGCCCCGATAAAGAAAGCAGCCACATAACCAACGGGTGGCTGCGCCTGCTTTGCGTTGTGGTAGTAGTGCCCGAGTCAACGCGTCAGGGATAGCAGTGCGTGAAAATGTCTGAGATCGAGTAACGCAACGGTTGCTCGCCCCTAGGCTGGAGCCTGTCGCCGTAATTTCAGTAACAACATCAATAAGCATGAAGCTTCTGCACTTTTGCTATATAGAACGGTTATATTACCATCCGGAAGGTAAGCCGAACGGCCCCTTCGGTACTATTTAACTGCTCCACCACTCTACTGGCCTGCGATCCTGATGAGACACAGCGAGAAACATAAGAGCCACCGTACAGGCTGGTTGCGAGCCGCTGTGCTAGGCGCCAATGACGGAATTGTTTCCACAGCGAGCCTTGTCCTGGGCGTAGCTGCCACAGGGTCTGGCACCAAGGCCATTCTTATTGCGGGCGTCGCGAGCCTCGTTGCTGGAGCCATGTCTATGGCGGCGGGCGAGTACGTCTCGGTCAGTACGCAGGCCGATACCGAAAAGGCAGATCTCGCCCGCGAGAAGACAGAGCTGGCAGATGACCCCGTGCAGGAGCACGCAGAGCTTACGGCCCTCTACGTCAAGCGTGGTCTTGACGAAAACTTGGCTTTGGATGTCGCGAGCCAGCTCATGGCGCACGACGCACTGGCAGCGCATGGGCGAGATGAACTTGGAATATCGGACACGTTGGCTGCCAAACCAGTGCAAGCCGCATTTGCCTCTGCTGCCACTTTTGCCGCTGGCGCATTCTTGCCTTTGTTAGTGGTTTTCTTGCTTCCAGCTTCTGCTCTCATGTGGTATGTCGCGGGTAGCTCGCTCTTCTTTCTCGCACTCTTGGGTTTGGTCGCCGCACGGGCAGGAGGCTCGTCATTGTTGGCATCGGCCATGCGCGTGACATTCTGGGGGGCATTGGCAATGGCGCTGACTGCAGGCGTCGGTGCTCTTTTTGGAGTTGCAGCTTGAGCTTTTTCGGCGACTGGATGCCGAGCCGCGTTAAAACGCTTCCGAGCGCTTAAAGCATATCAAGTTCTTTTGCAACCTGGCTGAAGCCTTGGCTCTATGTCACAGGCGGTGGGCTTATGCTGAACCGGCCAACGCCACCAGCATAATGACCACCGCGAGAGCCATTACACTGGTACAAGCCCACCCCAATCTCCGTAATCGGCGGCGTATCACAAAGCGACCCATAATGTCCGGGCGGCCAGCCATCAGCATCATTATTATCATGATCGGCACTGAAATGACGCCATTGATTACAGCGCTCCAGTAAAGCGCCTTAATCGGGTCGATCGGAGTAAAGCACAGCGCGACGCCCAGCAAGGTCGAAAGAACAATAATGCTATAGAACTTCCTGGCCGTTGATGGCTTGGATTCAAGGCTGTTTTTCCAATCAAAAGCCCCTGCCATGGCATAGGCCGCGGATCCCGCCAGAACCGGAATGGCCAGCAGACCTGTACCAATGATGCCAGCACTAAATAGCCAGAAGGCAAATTCGCCTGCTATTGGCCGCAATGCCGATGCTGCTTGTGCCGACGTCTGAATATCAGTTACCCCGTGCTGATGCAGGGTCACCGCGGTCGTCAGGATAATGAAGTAAGCGATGAGGTTGGAAAACCCCATGCCAATATGAGTGTCAAGCTTAATGCGCCGAAAATTGGCATGTGCTTGCTGCGGCGCATATTTAAGCGGCCGCGCCTTCGGGTCTGCCAACTCTTCTTCCACCTCTTGCGAAGTTTGCCAAAGGAAGAGATATGGGCTGATGGTGGTGCCAAATACCGCGACAACGGTCGTTATGAATTCTGTTTTCCAGGACAAGTGCGGCAAGAACGTTTCAATTATCACCCGGTCCCAGGGCACGCGTACTGCAAATACCACGCCAACATAGGCAAGCAAGGCCAGTGTAAGCCACTTCAATATACGCACATACCGGTTGTAAGGAATAAAGACTTGAAGCAGCACCGAAGCCATTCCAAACCCCAAGGCGTAGAAACGTGTAGCCCCGCCAACCAATAGTTTCAAGGCTTCGCTCATCGCGGCAATATCGGCTGCAATATTGATCGTATTAGCCAAAAGCAGTAGCCCAACAATGCAATAAAGCAGCCAAGGCGGGTAATGCCGACGAATATTGGTGGCGAGCCCATGGCCGCTAACCCTGCCGATCTGTGCGCTGACGATTTGAATACCGACCATTAGCGGGTAGGTAAAAAGCGTCGTCCACAACATACTGAAGCCAAATTGCGCACCAGCCTGAGAATAAGTGGCAATGCCGCTTGGGTCGTCGTCGGCAGCCCCGGTAATCAGCCCGGGACCCAGCTTATTGATCCACAGCTCTTCGGGGGGCCCGGGCAGCTCGCTAGCGGTTAAGTTCGTCATCTGGAATTCAACGCAAGCTGACTTTCTCAAGATCCTGAGCGACACGGCAGGACCAACCTAACTCATCTTTAATTCGTAATCGCAAAGTGTCTGCGGCTTCCGGTTCGCCATGTACCAAAAAAGTTTCTTTTGGCGGCTTTTCAAAATTGCTCAACCAGCGCATGATTTCATCAGTGTCGGCATGAGCTGACAGCATCGATAAGTTGTGTAACTCTGCTCGGACGGGAATGTATTCGCCATGGATTTTGACCGTTTCTGCACCGTGCAACATTTTGGCGCCCCGCGTCCCCGCCGCCTGAAAACCGGAGAACAATATGGACGAGCGTACGTCGGGCGCGTACCGCTTTAAATGATGCAAAACCCGCCCTCCCGTAGCCATCCCGCTAGCAGAGATAATAACTTTCGGCATAGGGCTGTTATCTAAAGCTTTGGATTCTTCGACATCGCGAACATAATGAGCGACATTGAAAGCGGCGGCGTATTTGGCTTCGTTTAAACGCAAATCGTCACTATGGCCACGGTAAACATCCACTGTATTTACGGACATCGGACTATCCAGGTAAATAGGTAGATTGCCAGGCAATTGTCCTTTTTGTTTTAGGCGGTACAAGTACCAAAGCAACAGTTGCGCGCGCCCAACGGCAAAGGCCGGAATGATAACCGTACCTCCCCGCGCCGCCGTGCGCCGAATTATGTCTCCCAACCGGGTTTCGGGATCTTCTTGATCATGACGACGGTCCCCGTAGGTTGATTCCAATACCAAATAGTCGGCGCTTTTTACAACGGCAGGATCCGGCATCAAAGGATCGTCGTATCGGCCTAAGTCTCCGGAAAAGACAATATTGCACCCCTTCCAGTGAACCTCGACAATGGAGGCGCCCAATATATGGCCCGCGCGAAGGAATCGCAGGCTGATGCCTTCCTGCGGCTGATGCAGCATATCGAAAGATAACCTTTTTAGCTGGCGCATCGCATGGTCTACGTCTTTCAGGGTGTACAAGGGCATCGCAGGCGTGTGTTTGGATACCTTATGCCGATTTGCAAAATCCGCATCAGACTCTTGAATATGAGCGCTGTCGGCCAGCAGGATCTGGCATAAATCGACGGTGGCTGGGGTGGCGTAAACTGTACCTTGAAAACCATCATGTGCCAGTCGCGGCAAATATCCCGAATGATCAAGATGAGCATGTGTCAGCACGATGGCCTCGATGCTGTCAGGAGGCACAGGAAAAGCGCCCCAATTTCGAAGCCGCAATTGCTTCAAGCCCTGAAAGAGCCCACAATCGATAAGAATACGCTGGCCGTCGGCTTCAAGCAGGTGCCGAGATCCGGTTACCGTTCCGGCCGCTCCAAGAAATGTAAGCTCCATAAACACTCGCTCAAGTAGTATGCGGTTGATGTGGTCTAAGGCGTTGCAGGGAGATTACTCTTATTTTGTAACGTTTGATACTTCTCATCTGACACTGAAGATCATCACGCTAGTTCACATTCAGGTACATGGATCACTACGTTGGAGACAGAGGCAATTTAAAGAGCGGGTTCTGCGCGCGCCTTTAGGATCCTATCCGAGACAACGACTGTAGTGTAGTATTGCCTTTGCCATTAGCCTTATCCGCCGCATATTTTCTTGAAGGCTGGGCCTAACATGTCCAACGAATCAATATTAGTCGTCAACTCGGGGTCCTCATCGCTCAAATTTGGGCTTTGCAGAAAGGTCAACGATACAGAACAACTGGTGTTGGAAGGATTGGCGGATGGCATAGGCGGCGGCCAGGGAAAACTTCTGCTCAAGGATGGCGGGGGCCAAGTCGTGCGATCCGAATGCCTGAGCTTTTCGTCGCAAGGCGACGCATTGCAGACAGCCGCACAGTGGCTGAATGAACTCCAAGCCAAACCGCAAGCGATAGGACATCGGGTTGTACACGGAGGCCCCCTGCTGACATCCCATCAGCGTATTACCCCCGCGGTATTGGCTCAATTGCGGGCCTGTCTGCATTTCGCGCCAATACACATTCCGATAGGCCTGGAATTAATAGAGCGGGTTGAGCGGATCTATCCAGAGGCATCCCAGTTCGCGTGCTTTGACACGGCGTTTCACCGCAGCCTTCCCGAAGTCGCCGCAAGGTTCGCCCTTCCCTCCGATTTATTCGATGAAGGAGTCCGTCGCTATGGATTTCATGGCCTCTCTTACGAGTCCATTATTCATCAATGGAACGGCAGCGTACCCTCGCGCATGATAATTGCTCATCTGGGCAATGGAGCCAGCGTGGTCGCGCTAAAGGACGGGTTATCTGTCGACACCACGATGGGCCTTACTCCAACCGGAGGCATTCCCATGGCTACACGCAGTGGCGATCTGGATCCGGGCGTAATACTATATTTGTTGCAGGCAAAGCAACTGAGCGCCAGGTCGATTGAAACGCTATTGAACAATACCTCCGGGCTGACAGCCTTGTCGCAAGGTAGGCGCGACATGCGTGAGCTGCAGGCCGCGGCGGATGCCGGCGACCACCATGCACAGTTGGCGCTGGATGTATTTTGCACATCCATTCGCAAGACTATTGGAGCCTACACAGCCGTGCTTGGCGGCCTGGATGCAATTGTTTTTACCGGCGGCATCGGCGAGCACAGCCCGCGGGTTCGACGTAAGGTTTGCAACGGTCTGGAGTTCCTTGGCGCCCGCATTGACGAACCGGCCAACCTGCGCAATGACAAAAGGATTTCACCCGAAGAAGCCCGGCTTGGAGTTTTTGTCTTTGAATCCCAGGAAGAACTGCAAATAGCTCGCCATTGTCGCTCCATGCTGGACGACGCTGCCTGAAAGGTAAAACATAGTCTTTGCAGCTTTCCTTGAAATTGCTGCAAGTGTCTGTATAAACACAAGGAGCCAGATTGTCATGAGATCCACTCAAAACATTCGGGCAGCCGAGGCAAGCCGGACTCTTTCCGATAATGAACGGCGCTTGATCGACGCGTACTGGCGTGCCTGCAATTACCTATGCGCCGGCATGATCTACCTACGCGACAATCCCCTTCTTAAAGAGCCGCTGCGTCCAGAACATTTCAAGAACCGGCTGTTGGGGCACTGGGGGTCCGATCCCGGTCAAACCTTCATCTGGGTGCATTTGAATCGTGTCATCCGCAAGTTCGATTTAAATATGATTTATCTCTCGGGCCCCGGGCATGGCGCCCCAGCCGTCATATCCAATTGTTATCTGGAAAAAACCTATTCAGAAATCTATCCCGAGAAAAGCCGGGACGAGGCAGGCATGCTGAATCTATTCCGGGCTTTCTCGTTTCCCGGCCAGCTAGGCAGCCATTGCACTCCCGAAGTGCCCGGGTCGATTCACGAAGGCGGTGAACTGGGCTATAGCGTCTCGCACGCTTTTGGAGCCGTATTCGATAATCCCGACCTCATAGCCAGTGTCGTGGTCGGAGACGGCGAAGCCGAAACCGGACCGCTGGCAACGTCATGGCACTCCAACAAGTTCCTGAACCCGATCCGCGACGGCGCAGTGTTGCCCATTCTTCATATGAATGGCTACAAGATTGCCAATCCCACGCTGCTGGCGCGTATCACTCCACAGGAGCTGGAGGATTTATTCAAGGGATACGGATGGACGCCGCATGTGGTCGAAGGCGAGGAGCCCGATGCAATGCACGAGAAGATGGCATCAACGGTCGAGGCCTGCGTGTTGCAGATTCGGGCCATTCAAGAACAAGCGCGCAAAGCCAACAAGCCGGACAGACCGCGCTGGCCGATGATTATTCTTCGGTCGCCCAAGGGCTGGACCGGGCCCAAGGAGGTAGACGGGCATCAAGTGGAAAACTTCTGGCGGTCGCATCAGGTTCCTGTTACCGAGGTGAAATCGAATCCCGAGCATCTACGGATTGTCGAGCAATGGATGCGCAGCTATCGGCCGCAGGAGCTGTTTGACGAGCATGGCGCCTTGATGCCTGAATTACAGGATCTGGCGCCGGTGGGCGAGCGCCGCATGAGCGCCAACCCGCACGCCAACGGAGGCAAACTGCGCAAGCCCCTGGCTATCCCCGACTTTCGCGACTATGCCGTCCCGTTGGATAGCCCTGGAAGCAAGCGAGTATCGCCTACGGAAAATCTTGGCCGGTTCTTGCGCGATGTAATGAAGTCGAACATGACCAGCTTTCGGCTTTTCAGCCCGGACGAAAATGCCTCGAACCGTTTGCAGGAGGTCTACAAGGCAAGTCCGAAGACCTGGATGGCGCAAATAAAGCCCGAGGATGCCGACGGCACAGAGATAGCGCCCGATGGGCGCGTGATGGAGATGCTCAGCGAGCATACGCTTGAGGGTTGGCTGGAGGGATATTTACTGACGGGGCGCCATGGCATTTTCAATACATACGAGGCCTTTGTTCATATTGTCGACTCCATGTACAACCAGCATGCCAAATGGCTCGATAAAGCGAAGCTTGAGGTGCGATGGCGGGCTCCGATTTCATCGCTTAATATCCTCATCTCATCGCTTGTCTGGCGTCAGGACCACAATGGCTTTACGCACCAGGATCCGGGCTTTTTGGATCTGGTCAGCAATAAAAGCGCCGAGATAACGCGTATTTATCTGCCTCCCGACGCAAACTGCCTGCTCAGTGTGGCGGACCATTGCTTGCGCAGCACCGACTACGTCAACGTAATAGTCTCCGATAAGCAGCCGCATTTGGTCTATTTGGATATGGAAGCCGCCGCAATCCACTGCGCCAAGGGCATCGGCATCTGGGAGTGGGCCAGCACTGACGCCGCCGACGAGCCGGACGTCGTCATGGCCAGCGCTGGCGACATCTTGACTCAAGAAGCGCTGGCTGCGGTCGCTATTCTTCGCGAGCATCTTCCAAAGCTTAAGATCCGCTTTGTCAATGTTGTCGATCTGTATCGGCTTCAACCCAGCACAGAACATCCCCATGGTCTCTCTGACCGTGATTTCGATGCACTTTTTACCCGTGATAAGCCCGTGATCTTCAATTTCCATGGGTATCCGTGGCTTATTCACAAGTTCACCTATCGCAGGACGAATCACTCCAATATTCACGTACGCGGATACAAAGAGAAAGGCAACATCAACACGCCGCTCGAGCTGGCCATTCAAAACCAGGTCGACCGCTTCAATTTGGCAATTGACGTCATCGACCGTGTTCCAGGATTACGAAACTCTGGCGCACACTTGAAAGAATGGCTTAAAGGACAAATCATCGACAGCATCAACCATGCCAATACCGAAGGCACGGACAGAGATGAGATTCAGCATTGGAAATGGCCACAGGGGTAAAACGGCGCCAGTCCGGAACGCGTCCAATTCGCTGCGGCGCGCGCCGCGCCGGCTCACAGCAGATAGCCTTCTGCCGCATACTGGCGCATCATGCGTTGACTATTGAAATGATTGGCGTTTCGACCGATAGCTCCTCTCATGACATTGACCCATGCCCCACGGTCGCGATACCACATGGGTAGAATGATATGTTCGAGTTTGTCATAAAGACTGGCTGCGTGGGATTCATCCGTGGCTTGGGAGTCGTTGCCAATTGCCCAGCCGGTGATGCCCTCGATGCAGCCTTCCAGCCACCAACCGTCCAAAATACTCAGGTTCGGCACGCCATTGAAAGCCGCCTTCATACCGCTAGTACCCGAGGCCTCATGCGGCGGTAATGGTGTATTCAGCCACACATCGGCGCCTGAAACCATGGCCAGCGCGACCTCCATGTCGTAGTCCGGTATAAACGCCACCTGGACCGATCCTTTCAGTGCTAAAGCGTACTGATGCAGCCGCTCGATAATGCGCTTTCCGCCCGCGTCGTGGGGGTGGGACTTCCCCGCCAGCACGACCTGGAACGGATGTGAGTTGGCGATGCTTTTCAGGCGCGACAGGTCGCGAAACAGTAAATCGATTCTTTTGTATTCGGTCATCCGGCGCGCCAGCCCCAAGATGGGCACGCCGGCCTCCAGTTGGGAGCCTGCTCGCGCCTGTACCAAGCGAATCAGCGCCGCCTTGGCTATCATGTGGGCGTTCCAGATGTCTTCCGAAGCAAGTTGCTCCGAGCGCATAAGCGCTTCAGGGTTGTGGCTCCAGCCGGGCCAATGCCGGGAATAAAGCGCGCGGAAGGGTTCGCTGGTCCAGGTAAACGGATGAACGCCGTTCGTCACAGCCTTGATTTCGTAACCCGGGAACATGCGTTGCGAAACCATGGCATGGCGCCGCGCCACGCCGTTGACATAATCCGCAAGCGAAAGGGACAAGCGAGTCATGTTCAGTTCGTCGGACCCGCCTAATTCCTTGAGCTCTTCCAACTCATAATAATCTCCGAGCACCTGCGTTACCAGGGTGTACGGGAACCGGTCGTGTCCCGCGTCGACCGGCGTGTGAGTGGTGAAAATTCGGCGAGCTTTGGGCTCGACACGACGAGACTCGAGCCCCATGAATGCAGAGTGCCCTTCATTCATATGGAAGCACCGGATCTTCACGGCCAGCGCCCTTAACATGCGTACGCCGCCAATTCCCAGGATTGCCTCTTGCTTTAACCGATAGGCCGCGTCCCCGCCATACAGCGAGTCTGTCAAAGTTCGGTCTTCAACATGGTTCTCCTCCAGGTTAGTATCGAGCAAAAGGACGGGGACGCTCGCGCCGCGGACACTGGAAACGAAGTAAAGCCACGCGATGATCCAGACTTGCCTGCCCTCCAGATGAACGGCCACTTTCGCACCCAGCCGCCGCGTATGCGCCTCCGGGCGCCATGTCGCGGGCTTCTCGATCTGCCCGCCGTCCGGACCGATCTCTTGTTTGAAATACCCTGCCCGGCTGACAAGAGTAATACCGATGACAGGAAGTTCAAGATCGGCCGCCGAGCGCATTACGTCCCCGGCTAGCACGCCAAGCCCCCCCGCATAGGTGGGTATGGCCGGTTCCAGCGCCATTTCCATGGAAAAGTATGCAACACGTCCGGCTATGTCGAGCTCCGTCGTCGTTTCCGCCATGCTTTGTCTCCTTGGGTGCGCTTCCCGTCCGGCAATCTACTGCTGCTTCCGTTCCCGTGGCAAAGAAGCAGCACTGTTCCCGGCTTGCGTTTGTACGCGGATGCGGTTGTCGACTTCCTGTACGCCCATGCAGTCGTCGGCGCAATCTTCTATTGCGTGCTTGGCATAACGGTCCGTGACTGTGCCCTGCAGCGTGACCTTTCCATCCGATACGTCCACGGAAACGTCGCTGACATCGCAGCCGCTGCGACTCAGTTGTTCGCACACGTCTTCGCGAATGCGCTCGTCCGACCGCTTGTAGCCTTTGGGCATGCTTCTTGGTGCCGAATAATGTTCTTGCGGTCGATTGGCCTCGAAGCCACGATTGCCGCCCGCTTGCAAATTGGATTGCGGCCCGCCTTGAGATCGAAAGGCATTAGCCGGCTCGTAGGCATGGCGTTGCGGATTTCGCCGGCCATAGCCGCCCTCGTCCAGTATGCGGTTGGCGTAGCCGCCATAGTCCTCTCCTGGCGTAAATTGCTCTTCCAGCAGATAGCCGGCCTGTTGGCTGCGCCGCGGCTGCGGAGATGCTCCACGGTCATAGTTATCGCCTCCTGCATACCCGCGTCCCCCTGGGCCGCCGTATCCGCCTTGATCGTACCTGTCGCCTTCATTGCCGCTGCGGCCTTCGTATCGGCCATACTCACCGCCTTGGTCGAGCCAATCGCCACTGAAGTCGCTCCTTGCGCGCGACGGCGCTTGGCGGTCGTAGCTTCGTTGATCGTGACCTTGGTAAGCGCCTTGCTCCCGCCCGAACGGCGACTGGCGTCCACGGTTTTCGGCGGGGTCGCGGTCAAGGTCGGGATAATCGAAGTTTCGTCGATTCCTCTGAAAATCATTAGGCATGTTGATCTCCTTGTCTATGGAAATTTAGGACCTTGCGGAAAATCCACGGTAAGTTGCCCTAAGCGAGAAGCACAGCAATTGATATGCCGCCGACGGGCGCGCTTCTTATGCTTTTTGCATAACGGGCTCAACGCAGAACGGCGGTGTACGCGACTCTCGCGGCATGCCATTTGCTGGACCCTGGACGAGTCCAGCCATCGCCCATCTGGTGCACTACGGCTGCGGATATGGCCCAAATCCCACAGGACGAGCCGAAGAACCCGGGAACACAAATATGGTTGACGAAACAGACAATGCACTTGTCCAGGCGATCCGCAATGCCGCATACCTAATGCAGGGCGCGGCGCGCGACTATGATCCGCTTATTGATCTCGTCGGCGATGCTCGATTCGTCTTATTGGGCGAAGCGTCGCACGGCACGCATGAGTTCTACGATGCTCGCGCGCAAATTACAAAGCGGCTGATCGAAGAAAAGGGATTCAACGCCATTGCCATCGAGGCAGATTGGCCTGATGCATATCGCATCAATCGCTATGTCCGGGCGGCAGGCATAGATTCCAATAGCCGCGATGCATTGAAAGACTTCAAGCGCTTTCCGACGTGGATGTGGCGCAACCTTGATGTCCTGGCATTTGTCGAATGGCTGCGCCGTTTCAACGACAACCGGGAAGAACAAAGCAAGACCGGACTCTATGGGCTGGACTTGTACAGCATGTACTCTTCCATGGACGCGGTGCTTCGCTATCTTGAAAAGGTCGATCCCGAGGCGGCCGCCCGCGCCCGCTATCGCTACTCCTGCTTCGACCACTTTGCCGAAGATCCCCAGGCCTATGGTTACGCCGCAAGTTTCGACCTTTCTTCTTCATGCGAGCAAGAGGCGCTGGGCCAGGCGCTTGAACTGCAAAAGCAGGCAATCGCCTACGCTGGCCAAGACGGCAGAGTCGAAAGCGATGAGTTCTTCTTCGCCCAGCAAAATGCCCGGCTGGTAAAAAATGCGGAACAATACTATCGCTCCATGTTCCGAGGCCGCGTTGAGTCCTGGAACAACCGCGATCGCCATATGGCGCAAACGCTCGAGGCACTGGTGGACTACCTGAGTACCGAGCAGAAAGATGCCAAGGTGGTGGTATGGGCGCACAACTCTCACGTGGGCGATGCCCGGGCTACAGAGATGGGCGAGTTGGGCGAACTGAATCTTGGCCAACTTGTCCGCGAGCGATATGGCAGGGACGCCCTGCTCGTGGGATTTACTACCTATCAGGGCGCCGTCATCGCCACCTCGGACTGGGATATGCCGCCGCAGCAAAAGCGGGTGTCACCCGCCCTGAAGAACAGCATTGAGCGCGTCTTTCATCAAACCGAAATAGCGCGCTTCCTGCTGCTTCTGCGGGATGACGCGCCATTGCGCGCGGCGCTGAACCGGCCTCTGCTGGAACGGGCCATAGGTGTCATCTATCGCTCCGAAACCGAGCGGCAAAGCCATTATTTTCATGTCAATCTGGGCGAACAGTTCGACGCCATAGTGCATTTCGACGACACAGGGCCAGTCGAGCCGATCGGATACATCAAAGCCGAAGGCCGCGACATGGCGGAAACCTTCCCGACCGGAATTTGACCCTGCCAACGCATGAGCAAAGCGCTTGGGCGGGATTATTGTTGCTTTGGCCGCTCGCCAAGGGCGTCGGCCGATGTTCAGGCACAGAAAGTGCTGGTGCACTTTGGCGATGGTGTAGAGGCGGCGGTCGCTGGAGTCATCCAGCTTGCGCCGCGCGAGGGGCAGCCATCGTTTGCGGCAATATTTTGCAAGCCAGACCATTCATCAAGGCGTTCTTTCGGCGCAAGCTGTGGGACAATATGCTGAGTATTCCAGACAATCTTCAAGGACAACAGCAATGCAACGACAAACGGGTACCGTCAAGTGGTTCAACAATGACAAAGGATTCGGCTTTATTACGCCCGAGAATGGCGGTAAGGACTTATTTGCGCACCACACCGACATTGTGGGCACCGGATACAAATCGCTAGAAGAGAACCAGCGGGTTTCTTACGAAGTCGCCGAAGGCCCCAAAGGCCCCCAGGCGAAATCGATCCAGGCAATTTGAATGTTGCCTGTGCGGGCCGGAAACTCACCGGCTTGCACAGGCCGCTACGCCCTGGCGCCACCAGCAACATTCGGCCAGGCCGTTTAGGGCCGCGGCGCGCTATACTAGGCGTCACTATCACCAGCCCCTTCCTACCTATGAGACGATTTATCGTCCCTTTTTTTATCCCCCACTCTCCGTATTCAAATCAGACTCGGCCCTTTGCAGCTTGCCTGCCGACGCCCTTGTCCCTGCCCCTTCCCCGTCTGTATTCGTCCGGACCGCACATCCGAACGATCGGCTCTGTATTAAATCCGCCACTCTTCTCATCTCCGCTTCGATTCGTACATGGGGAGCGTTGTGGCGTGGCTTTATTCCTCTTTTTATTAGGCTAGCGTATGGAATGGTTCTTGGATCCCAATATCTGGCTGGGTCTATTGACCCTGGTCGTGCTGGAAATCGTGCTCGGCATCGACAACCTGATCTTTATTGCCATACTGGCCGACAAGCTGCCGCCCCACCAGCGCGACAAGGCAAGGCTGATTGGCCTTTCCCTGGCGTTGTTGATGCGCTTGGGACTGCTCATGATGGTCTCGTGGCTGGTGACACTGACCGCTCCACTACTTGCGTTTGGGCCTTTTTCGCTTTCGGGCAGAGACTTGATCCTGCTTTTGGGCGGCATCTTTCTTTTGGTCAAGGCCACTACAGAATTGCATGAACGTCTGGAGGGCACTCCGCACCAACATGGCAAGTCGGCGGCCTATGCCGGTTTTGCCGTCGTGGTGGCGCAAATAGTGGTCCTGGACGCCGTCTTCTCGCTGGATGCGGTCATTACGGCCGTGGGGATGGTGGATGAGCTACCCGTGATGATGGCGGCGGTGGTTATTTCCATGGCCATGATGATGTGGGCCTCCAAGCCTTTGACCGCCTTTGTGAATGCGCATCCTACCGTTGTTGTGTTGTGCCTTAGCTTTTTGCTGATGATAGGCCTGAGCCTTACCAGCGAAGGGTTGGGCTTCAAGATTCCAAAAGGCTACCTGTATGCGGCCATCGGGTTTTCCATTCTTATCGAGTTTTTCAACCAGGTTGCCCGCCGCAGCCTGTTAAAGAGCGAAGCGCGCCTGCCTTTGCGCGATCGTACCGCGGAGGCGGTGTTGCGCATGCTTGGAGGCAAGCCGAGCCCCGATGCATCGCAAGCCGTGCCCGAAGATGCCTCGAATGCCGGCCAACCCGCCTTTGGCGCCGAGGAACGCAGCATGGTAAGCGGAGTGCTGACGCTGGGCGGCCGCTCGATTAGATCCATCATGACTCCCCGCACCGAGATCTCGTGGATCGACCTGGACGACGACCCTGCGACAATACAACGCTATTTGCGCGACACGCCCCACAGCTTCTTCCCGGTCTGCCGCGGCCAACTCGACAATATACTGGGAGTTGCGCGGGCTAAAGACCTATTGGCCGACATGATGGACGGCAAGAGCCTTGATAAGCTGCCGAGTTTAAGGGCGCCCATCGTCGTCCACGAACTGACAGCCGTTCTGAAGGCGATGGACACACTTAAGAAGTCGCGCGGACAACTGGTATTGGTCACCGATGAATACGGCACGATTCAAGGGCTTCTTACGCCGATAGACATCCTGGAGGCAATAGCCGGCGAATTTCCCGACGAAGACGAGCAACCGACCATTCAGTCGATGGGGCCGGGACACTGGCGCGTCAACGGCGCGGCGGATCTTCATCATTTGGCACAAGTATTGGGCACAGATATTCTGCCCGCCAGCGGCGATGGATTCACCTCTATTGCCGGCTTGCTGCTGGATCGCTTTGGAACCCTGCCCGAAATCGGTGCCGTGATAGAGTTCAACGGCCTTAGATTTGAAGTAGTGCAGATGACCGGCCGGCGCATTGCCACGCTGGATGTGACGCGGCTGGACGACGTGCAATCAAGCGAACACTAAACGCGGCGGACTGCATGCTCTGCAGCCCGCCTTGCTCAACGCAGGGTTGTCGCACTCCGCCTAGAGTCCTTCGACTTTTTGAATCTTGACACCTTCAAGCGAGACCCCCGCCATCAGGCCGGCGTTCGTCAACACGAAGCCGACGACCGATTGCTGAGCGGTATTGGTGTCCACCTTTCCGTTGGCGCCGATCTTGGCCACGGCTACCGTTGCGTCGACGCCGGCCGTCCAGCCATTGCTGCTCTGAAATTTATCCAGGGCTTCTTGGGTCATGAACAACAGCACGATCGCCCTCGACTGCGCGCCTGCTTGAAAACCTATGGAGCCGCCGGTCGTACTGTAATAGCCCTGGTTGCGGCCATTTACCCGCAAGACGCCATTGCCGTGCTCGACGCCTATGACAAACCCGGCGCTCAGAACGTTCGGAAAGACCAGCACGCCCTTGGCCCGCTCGACCATCGAGCGCGCATCCGGCGCCGACTTGTAAAGCCGGGTCAGCGTCGAATCCACGCTTGCGTTGATATCTTTGCGCTGTTGGCTGGCGGTCGCCTGGTCTTTCGGCGCGGTGGTGGTGCAGCCCGCAAAAACCAGGCTGGACAGCGCAACCGCCATAATGGCTAGGCTTTTACCCCGGGGTACCGATAGTTGTTGTTTCATAATGGGCCTCTGTGGTTGTAGGTACTGTGGCCTACGAGAAGCAAGCAGCGTGCCCATTAATGCGCGATCCTGCGCCGCGTGCAAGCTGCGGCACCCGGCTGGAATGAAAAGAAAAGGTCTTGGGCCGACCTACTACAGAGTACGACGCGCCGTACTGCTATCGCCTTCTGTGGCGCCGTATTCCTCGAGACGGTTGTACAGCGTTTTCAGGCTGATGCCCAGCCTTTCGGCGGTAAGCTTTTTGACTCCTCCGCACTGCTTCAGCGTGGCGAGGATAAGTTCGCGGTTTGCCTCGGCCAAGGGAACACCCACCGGCAATACGATGTCTTTGCTCGAGCCCCCCGAAGGCGAATGCAAGTCGAAAGTGGTGAAGTCCCCTTCGATTACGTCATCGGCCAAAATGAAGCTGCGATATACGTAGTTTCTCAGTTCGCGGATATTGCCCGGCCATGCGTATTCTTGTATGGCTTTAAGCGCGCTGGGCGAGAAAACCTTGTGCGTACGGTTTTCTTTATTGAGCTTTTGCAAAAAATGGTCGGCAAGCAGCATGACGTCGTCTTGGCGTTCGCGCAAAGGCGCAAGTTCAAGAGGAAAGACGCTTAGGCGGTAATACAAGTCCTCGCGTAAGGTGCCTTCGCTCATGGCCTGCTCGGGATTGCAGTTGGTAGCGGCAACTATGCGCACATCGGCGGGGATTTCGACATTCGTGCCGACCCGCATGAACCGGCCGGTCTCCAGGACCCGGAGCAAGCGCACCTGCAAGTCCATGGACATTTCTGTAATTTCATCGAGGAACAAGGTTCCTCCTTGGGCGCGCTCGAAATAGCCTATGTGTTGGCGGTCGGCGCCTGTAAAGCTGCCCTTCTCGTGCCCGAACAATTCGCTTTCGATGAGGTTGGGCGAAATGGCTCCGCAGTTGACCGGCATGAAGGGTTTCTTGCGCCGAGGACTGGCCAAATGAATGGCTTCGGCGGCAAGCTCTTTGCCCGTGCCGCTTTCTCCGACCAACAGGACAGTGGCTTGCGTAGGTGCAACTTTTTCAATATGCGCGCACAGCAATTGCATGGCGCGCGACTGCCCGATCATATTCTTGAAGCAATCGGCGGAACTGGGCTCTTGGCGCTCGTTCAGGGAAGGCTTCATTCCGGCCAGCAAGGCGCGAACTCGTTGCAGGTTTACGGGCTTGCGCAGGTAATCGACAGCGCCGCAACGCAAGGCTTCGATGGCGCTATCGATGCTGGAGTGGCCCGTCATGAAGACCACCCGCGTATCGGGCAGTTCGAGGTCGCTCCAGAATTGGATGCCGTCGCCGTCGGGCAATACCATGTCGAGCAACATCAGGTCGGGTTTCTGACGTCCAAGCTGGATACGGGCTTGGCGTATATCCTTTGCCACGGCAACAGTGTAGCCTTCTGTGGACGCTATTTCGGCGAGCACATCGCATATGGCAGGCTCATCATCGGTTATCAATAAATGCGGCATAGAGTTCGGTACATTCAGGAGTTCAGCATCAAGCAGGCGCAGTGTATCCCTGCGATTATTACAAAACGGTTTTTCTACGCGTAATGTCCCAACCCGCAACTTCCGATCGGCGTTCCGCCGATATCAGGTGACGACGGGTTCTTTAAAGTACCGTATATCGGTTCCTAAAAATCAAAAAAATGGCAACAAAATAATAATGAAAAAACTACGCAAAGTCCATAGACCGGGCCGCCGGCAACAGCAGTCCCGGCAAGCTGCCGAACTTTGCCGGCGAAGCTCATGGGATTGCGATTACTTCTTCTTTCAAACTCGGCCCCGTGCGGCTTGGGATGCGAAGTGGCCGCAAGGAACTTCGCACCCTTGGGGGCGGCCGTTACACGACTCCGAACAGCAACAGGACAATGATGATCACCAGCAGCACTCCCAGGCCGCCGCTGGGACCATAGCCCCAGGCCCTGCTATAGGGCCAGCTCGGAAGCGCGCCTATCAGAAGCAGAATCAAGATAATCAATAAAATCGTTCCCAACATGGCATTCTCCCTACCGGTTTGCCGCGGTACCTTGCCGGTACCATTTATTGCCGACGTTTATCGTTACCTACGCACAGGCCCGCCATCACCCCTAATACCGCAACCACGCCCAACAGCTTCCATGGATGATCGTGTACATATTCATCCGCGGCGCCCGATACCGCACGGCAACTCTCCATGGCCTGTCGATTCCAGTGGCCGGCGTGCCCCCGGACAGAATCAAGCTGATGCTTGAGCCGGGCGCGCGCATCTTCGATTTCCTCTCCGGTGTAAGCCGCCGTGGAGCGCAACAACGCCTCTGCGTCGGTCACAAGGTCTTGCCAATCGAAAACGACGCGGTTTTTTCGGCGGCTGATATTGGCGCGGTGTTCTTCCCCATTCATATATACTCCTTGTCAAAACCCGACCTCATCGCAATCTCACAACGAAATTGCCTCGCGGGAACAGCAAGGTAGCAATAAGCATACCCATTTGCATCTGTACTGCTCGGGCTTCGGGCGCCCCACCTCCAGTCTGGCTCAGGATTCCGAGCCGGCGGCCGGGGTAGCCGCCGGCCTCTCAAGCAGTACTTTCAGGGCCTCTATGGGGGGAGAAATGACTTTGCGGCGCCGCAGCGCCCGCGGCAGCCCCCATAGCACTTGCAGCATCGTCCATCCGAACATATCGTGCCGACGGGCCAGCACAACCTGGAAGCAGGTTTCGCGCCAGGCGGCCCTCAAAGGAAGTCGCATCCAGGCGACCCAGATGGCGTTCCGGATAAGGCGGTAACGTCCCCGGTCCGAGGCCTGGTCGCGGTTTGGAAGGTGCCGAGCCACCACATCGTCCGCGTATGCTATGCGCCAGCCTTGCTCGGCCAGGTCCAAAGCCATCAGGGCTTCTTCTCCGCCAAGGAACAATGGCGGCCAATACCCGCCCACGTCATAGAACGCACGCGTACGCATGATGCACGCTCCGGCCATGAAACCGAGCGATTGCGGGCCGTAAAAATGCCTGGCCTCCTGCAAGCCGTATTCTTTGCGAAACAGGCCTGGCCCGGCTTCCTGCCTTGCGCCAGGCTCTACGTGGGCGCTCAATACCGCTACGTCCGCTGCTGTGTCCAGCAGATGCAGCGCGCGATTGAGCGCATCGGATTCCCACAGGGTATTGTCATCGCAGAATGCAACGTACGGCGTGTGCACATAAGCCACGCCAATATTGCGCGCCGCCGCACCCAGGTTGCGCTTGGCGCAAACCAATAGAACTTGCGGAAACCGCGAAGCGACTATGTCCGCGGTACCGTCGCTTGAACCGTTGTCGACCACAATGATCGGCCATCTCTCTGGTAGCTGACACAGCAATTCAAGCTTGTTCAATAATTGTGCGCGACGATTGCTGGTCAAGATCAGAATCGTAATGCGCGCCTCTACAGAATGTTCCATAGCATCTTTCCAGAAGGACTACCTTGGGGCCGATAGCATGAAGAGTGCCCGGCCAACACGGGCCGATCAGTACTGGGGCGGAGGTACTTTTTACACAAATCGGCAATTTATAGCGTTAGATGCTTCGCCGCCACAAAACATCCCCTCTTGCAAGACCGCGCACATACTTTGTCACCAGAAACAGCAGGCCGAGAACAAGAATGGCGATCGACTTTTCATATCAACAAATTACTTCTATTACAACTAGTTTCGATATCTGGCATGGTTATTGCATGGAATGGACCAGTAGCCCCAAATACTCACGAGCCTTCAAATCAACGAAACACTAAAAGAGGTGGAAATTGACTCAGCTCACTTGCGAAATACAAACGCGGCAGCAAACCAGCCTTACGCCACGCTTGCAGCAATCGGTCAAGCTATTGCAGATGTCTACGCTGGACTTCAATCGCGAAGTTGCCGAGGCTATCGCCGCCAATCCGTTCCTCGAAGATGGGACGGAGATCGCCGACTCTTCGGACGTGTCGCCAGCCGCTGTTATGGCCGAAGCCGCGGCCGGAAAGCCGGATGTGGATACGCCGGACCTCCCTGCGCCGGATCAGGCCGCCACGGCTGCCTCCCACGACGGTCCCGGCATCGAGCATCTGGAATACAACGCAGGCGAGGCCGAACGCAATCATGCGGGCAGCTACCCCAGCGTTCACAGCAATGATCATGCCGACAACGATGTGGGCGCCTGGGCCAGAAGCCCTGTCAGCTTGCAAGACTCATTGCGCGCCGACCTGTATGGCTGCGAATTGACTGCTAGAGAGCGCTGCCTCATCGAGTTCATCATTGACGCTCTAGACTCGGACGGCTATTTGCGGACGCCTTTTGCCGATCTAGCCGATGCACATCGGTTTAGCCCCGCCATCACCGACGGTGAATGGACCACGGCACTGAAGCTGGTGCAGCAACTGGGAGCGCCGGGACTCGGCGCGCGCGATTTATCCGAGTGCCTGCGCTTGCAATTGAACGCTCTGCCCGGCCAAACACCTTATCGGGAACTTGCGCTGCGCATTGCGGCGGGCGGGCTCGACAAGCTGGCACGTTGCGACTATGCCGGCTTGACGCGGCTTCTGGCATGCAACGAAGAAGAGATAAAACGCGCTTGCGTCCTTATACGAAGCCTGAACCCTCGCCCCGGTGCTTGCTTTATACCGACCGATGCTTCTAGTTATGTGATCCCGGACGCCAGCGTGCGCAAGGCAGGAAAGCTATGGGTCGCAGTCCCGAACCAAGAGGCTACGCCGCAAGTCCACATGAACGATGTCTACGCCAAGCTGTTTCGCCAATCCCATGGAGGCGACCGTTCCTTGATGTCGCAGGCTTTGCAGGAAGCCCGTTGGATGCTGCGCAGCCTGGAACAGCGCAGCGTCACCATACAGCGGGTTGCGCAGGCCATCGTGGCCCGGCAGCAGACGTTTTTCGACTACGGAGCCATTGCGCTGCGCCCCATGATGCTGAAAGAGATCGCCGATGAGCTCGGCCTGCACGAGTCGACAATCTCGCGCGCTACGACCCACAAATACTTGGCCACGCCAAGAGGAATACTGGAGTTCAAGTATTTTTTCTCGCGCGAATTGGCGACCAACTCGGGAGGGAAGTGTTCGGCGATGGCAGTGCGTGCCTTGATTCGGGAAATGATCGAGGAAGAAAATCCCAAAGAGCCGCTATCCGATGTGGTCCTGGCCAGCAAGCTGGCCAGGGAGGGTGTAATTGTTGCTCGCAGGACGGTGTCGAAATATCGAAGTCAAATCAAATACCCGGCGGCGGAACTGCGTAGAGCACTGTGACGCCCGCCGGGCTCTTGGAGGAGTAAGCCTGCTGCCGCTTCAGGGAGCAAGCGCTCCTCCCATCATGGATGACGTAGCCAATCCAAGCAACCATAGAAAAAGCAGGAGTATTGCCACGGCGTAGTACATATGTCCTCTCGGTGATAGGTCTTCAAATTTCAATCATTTGGTCGATTCGTGGCCAACCACACCGCCGACTGCGGCGCCGCCTAGCGTCCCAAGAGTGCTGCCTCCCGTCAAGACGGAACCTCCAACCGCTCCTACCCCCGCGCCGATGGCGGTGTTCCGCCCTTGTCTCGACATGCCGCTGCAAGCGCTCAGGCCAAACAAAACGGCCGTAATCAATGCATAAGCTGCCATACGTTTCGTCGTTTTCATGAGTACGCTCCTTAATCTGAACCGGCTTAGCAAGTTGCAAGTGTGCATGACAGCATCAGCAAATAGTGCGCCCGCGTGCAGCGGCAAGGGCGGCGGCACAAGACTTGCTCTCGACATTGATGCATTTGCTCACTTTCAGGAGATCACCATGAAGAAACTTCTTACTCTGGCTTTCTATGCGTTGCCCTTGGCGGTGACGCCAGCCGTGTTCGCGCAAACGGGCGCGGCGACCGCGCCGCAAACGCAAAGCAGTCCTACCGCTCCGTCCACGCCAGGACCGGCGGCGCCTGCAACGGGAGGCATGACGCCGGCACCGGCAAGTCCGGGCATGGGGGCCGCTCCCAGCGCCCCGCCGTCCAAGCCGGCTCAGATGATTTCGGGCTTAAGCGTCAAGGACAGGCTCATGGGAAAGAACGTCTATAACGAAAAAGACGAAAAAATCGGCGCAATCGAGGACGTGGTGCTTACTCCGGAAGGCAAGGCCTCGAATCTGGTCATAGGGGCGGGAGGATTCTTGGGTATGGGCGAACACAATGTCGCCATCCCGTTCGACAAGGTTTCCAAGACCGGCGACAAACTAATGCTGACAGGCTATACCAAAGACCAACTGAAGGAATTGCCGGAGGTCAAGGTTACAAAATAGGCGTTCGGCTCGGGCCCGGCAAGCCTGGCGTTCGTCGCGTCCGATCTACGTCTTCTCGCTTAAACAAGGAGTCGCTATGATACGTTCCACAACATACACGCATATATTGATTGCGGCCGCCTCGGCGCTGGCGCTTTCGGCTTGTGTCGCCAACTCCGACCAGCGCGGCACGAACCAATACGGCGCCGGGTACGACAATACTCAGCCCGGCAACGTGGCAACCGGCCCATACTACTATCGGGGCAGCGAAAGCAACGGCGCGCCCGTCAACAACGACGCCACCATCAACGCCAATGTAATCCAGGCCATCAGCCAGGCTTCCGGCACAGGAGCCGCAAATCTTCAAGTGACGACACTGAATGGTGTCGTGACATTGCGCGGCGTGGCCGACACCCAGCTCATCGCGCAAACCGACGTACAGGCGGCGCGCCAGGTGCCAGGCGTTCAAAGAGTGGATTACGACATCAAGGTGCTGCGTCGATAGAGCGGCGCCCTCTTGCGCGAACCTTACTGGGAGATCCGATATGCCAGCGAAATCTCAAGCACAGCAGAAGGCGGCGGGCGCCGCCCTTTCCGCCAAGCGCGGCGAGACAAAAACCGCCAAGCTCAAAGGTGCTTCCAAGTCCATGTATAAATCCATGAGTGAAAAGGAACTGGAGGAATTGGCCTCGACCAAGCGCAAGGGCAAGCCCGAACATAAATCGGAGTCATAAGTCAAAGCAGCCTAGCTCCTTTCAGAAGGCCCATTGGCGACGGGCAAGCGCAACGCGCTGCCCGTCGCCATTTGCGTCGTGGCACAGCCGATCAAGGCCGCCTTGATGCCTACTTGCGTGCTTGCCCCAGACCCGTTAACGTATTAGCCAATATCCAATAAGCGAGCATTCAATGGCTGATTTGTTTGAAAATCCTATGGGACTCATGGGTTTCGAGTTCGTCGAGTTCGCCTCCCCTGCCCCGAATGTGCTTGAACCGGTATTCGAGCTATTGGGCTTTACCAAGGTGGCGGTGCATCGCTCCAAAGACGTAACGCTGTATCGCCAGGGCGGTATCAATTTCATCATCAATAACGAGCCGAAAAGCGTGGCGTCGTATTTTGCCGCCGAACACGGCCCCTCGGCTTGCGGCATGGCCTTCCGCGTCAAGGACTCGCACAAGGCTTACGCCCTTGCCCTGGAACGAGGCGCGCAAGGGCTGGACTTGCCTACAGGCCCAATGGAGTTGCGTTTGCCGGCAATCAAGGGCATAGGCGGCGCTCCGCTTTACCTTATCGACCGTTTTACAGAAGGCAAAGCCATTTACGACATCGACTTCGAATTCCTGGAGGGCGTCGACCACCACCCTGTGGGACATGGCCTGACGCTGATCGATCATCTCACCCATAACGTCTATCGCGGCCGCATGAGCTATTGGGCCGATTTTTACGAAAAAATCTTCAATTTCAAGGAAATCCGGTATTTCGATATCAAGGGCGAATACACCGGCCTGACTTCGCGCGCCATGACCGCGCCAGACGGAAAAATCCGCATCCCCCTGAATGAAGAAGCCGCGGGCGGAGGCGGCCAGATCGAAGAGTTCCTGATGCAATTCAATGGCGAAGGCATCCAGCATATTGCCTTGCTTACCGACGACCTCCTTGCCAGCGTCGACAGTCTTAGAAAAGCCGGTGTAAGTCTGATGAAGGCTCCGCCCGCCACCTACTATGAAATGTTGGAAGAGCGCCTGCCGGGACATGGCGAACCGGTCGGCGAGCTGCAGGCGCGCGGCGTGTTGCTTGACGGCAGCAGCGAACATGGCAAAAAGCGCCTGCTGCTGCAGATTTTTTCTCAAACTCTGCTCGGCCCGGTCTTTTTCGAATTCATACAGCGCAAAGGCGACGACGGTTTCGGTGAAGGCAATTTCAAGGCCTTGTTCGAATCGATCGAACGCGACCAGATACAGCGTGGCATCGTTGGCGGCGCCTGAGCCGCGGGCGGCGAAAAGCGTTCAGGACGGCAGTTGCTTGGGCCGCGGCAGCGAAGAACGGCTGCAGTTGGCGGTATAAAAATAGAGCACCACAGGCATGCGTTTTCCGTAAAAAATTCGACAGCAAGAAACGCAGTGCTTGCAATTATGCTCTATTCTAAAGTTCAGGTGTCCGTATAACGCACACTTGCCAGGAGCGCACCGTGAACGCCCGTATTCCTTCCCCTTTGTACAGCAACGATGAAATCCGCTGGGCGGCCGTCCAGGCTCGCGACCCGGCTGCGGACGGCCAATTCGTCTACGCGGTGACTACCACAGGCGTATATTGCCGTCCCAGTTCGTCCTCCCGCCTGCCGAAGCGCGAAAACGTGATTTTCTTTGATACGGCATGCGAGGCCGAAGCGGCAGGCTACCGCCCCAGCCTGCGCGCCAGTGCGGATCGCACCGACTCCGCAAACCAGCACAAGGCCCTGGTGGCGCAGGCCTGCCGCCAAATTGAAAGCTCTGAAACTCCTCCCCGCCTGGAAGACCTGGCCAGGCAAGCCAACATCAGCTCATTCCACTTCCATCGCTTGTTCAAGGCGCAGACCGGCCTTACCCCCAAGGCTTACGCCAACGCCCACCGCGCCCGAAGGATGCGCCATGAGTTGAACAAGGCCGGCACTGTCACCGAGGCCATCTACGAAGCAGGCTTTAATTCCAACAGCCGCTTTTACGATGCCTCTGAGCGGATGCTTGGCATGCCCCCGCGCGACTATCGCGCAGGCGGGCGAAATGCGCGCATCCAGTTCGCCGTTGGCCAATGCACTTTGGGTGCGATACTCGTTGCGCAAAGTCAGCGCGGCATCTGCGCCATTCTTCTGGGCGACGACGCCGAGCAGCTAGTGCGGGACTTGCAGGATCAATTCCCCAAAGCCGACCTCATCGGCGGCGATCCCGGCTTTGAGCAGCTTGTTGCGCAAGTCGTGGGCTTTGTCGAAGCGCCCGCCTTGGGCTTGAACCTGCCGCTGGATGTTCAGGGCACGGCCTTTCAAGAGCGGGTGTGGCAGGCCTTGCAGGAAATTCCCCCCGGCACAACCGTCAGCTACACACAGATCGCGGAACGCATCGGCGCGCCAAAGGCGGTACGAGCCGTCGCACAGGCCTGCGGCGCGAACCGCATAGCGGTAGCGATTCCCTGCCATCGCGTAGTCCGGCGCGACGGCGATATTTCCGGCTACCGCTGGGGCGTGGAGCGCAAACGCGCGATACTGCTGCGCGAGGCGCGGGGATCCTGAACAGGAATCGGCATGCACCCCGCTTTTCGCGCCAGATGACTTTTTTTCTGTTCTGGATCAGAATTTGGTGGCAATATGCTTAAACGCTCATCCGTCATTATCGCCGCAGCCGCCAAATATCCTTGATTTGGAGAACCGGCCAGCGTCCCTTCTTCCTTCAAGGAGCCAGACCGTGGAACGAAAGAAAGCCAGCGATTTTCCTCCCGACGTCATGAAGTTGTTCGATTTTTATGTACATGGCGAAATCAACCGGCGCGAATTTCTGGAGCGCGCCGCCAAGTTCGCTATTGGCGGAATCACAGCGGCCGCCATGCTGGAAAGCCTGCAGCCCAATTTCGCACTGGCCCAGCAGGTTACCAAGGACGATCCGCGCATCAAGGCGGAATACCTTGAATACCCATCGCCCCATGGTTCTGGCACCATACGGGGCTATTTGGCCCGGCCCAGCGATACGACGCAGAAACTGCCCGGGGTCCTGGTCATCCACGAAAACCGCGGGCTTAATCCTTATATCGAAGATGTCGCACGCCGGCTGGCGCTTGAAAACTTCGTTGCCTTCGCTCCCGATGCCTTAACGTCCCTGGGCGGCTACCCCGGGGACGAAGACAAAGCACGAGAGCTGTTTGCCAAGCTGGATCCTGCAAAAAGCATCGAAGACTTCATTGCCGGCGACGAGTTCCTGAAGACTCGGCCGGAATGCACGGGCAAGGTGGGCGCAGTAGGTTTTTGTTACGGAGGTGGCGTGGTCAATACGCTTGCCACCAGGCTGCCGGACCTTGGTGCCGGGGTTTCCTTCTATGGCAAGCAACCCAAGGCCGAGGACGCCGCCAAGATAAAAGCGCCTTTGCTTTTGCATTATGCTGGCCTGGACGAAGGCATCAATGCCGGGCGCGCGGCGTTTGAAAGTACGCTCAAAGCCCATAACGTCGTTTACAAAGAATATATGTACCCTGGCGTCAACCACGGCTTTCACAACGACACAACGCCGCGCTACGACGCAGAGGCGGCCAAGCTGGCGTGGTCGCGCACGCTGGACTTCCTGAACAAGTATCTTCGGATTTAAGAACGGTCTTCACAAAGACATAACCATGGAAGACGCAAGCCTGTTGCCGTTGGCGGTCGTTTACCTGACCGCCGGCGTCATTGCCGTGCCCATTGCCCGCCGACTTGGCCTGGGGTCGGTACTAGGCTATTTGATTGCAGGCATCCTGATCGGCCCATTCACCCTGCAATTGGTCGGCAATTACAGCGGCGTCATGCATTTTGCCGAGTTCGGCGTTGTCATCATGCTGTTCCTCATCGGCCTGGAGGTTCGCCCTTCTGTTTTGTGGGCCATGCGCGGCGTGCTGTTCGGACTTGGCGGAGCCCAGGTCGTGCTTACCGCCCTGGTATTGGCCGCCGCCATCCTGGCCTTGGGATTGGACTGGCGTGCAGCGCTGGCTCTGGGCTTCATCCTGTCCTTGTCCTCCACGGCGGTTGTACTGCAAACCTTTGCTGAAAAAGGCCTGCAGCATACAAGCGCCGGCACGGCCACTTTTGGCATACTGCTATTTCAGGACATTTCCACCATTCCCATGTTCGCCGCATTGCCGCTGTTGGTTCTGGGTGCAGGCCAGGCGGCGGGCCCAGGCGATATGCTGGCGCAATTTCCAGCCTGGATGCATGCGCTGGCCGTGATGGCCGCCGTTGCATTGATCATCATCGCCGGCCGGTACCTCACCCGGCCTATTTTTCGTTTCATCGCTGATACGCGCTCGCGCGAAATCTTTACCGCCACGGCCTTGCTGCTGGTCATAGCGGTAACCTTGCTGATGGAGACCGTGGGCCTTTCCGCCGCCCTTGGCGCCTTTCTTGCGGGCGTCATGCTGGCCGACAGCGAATACAGGCGCGAGCTGGAAAGCGATATCGAGCCGTTTCGCGGCCTGCTGCTGGGCCTGTTCTTCATCTCGGTAGGTGCAGGCATCAATGTTGGGTTTATCGTGCAGCACCTTGCCTTGGTGGCTGCTCTGGTCATCGGCCTGATGGCTATCAAGGCATTGGTGATCTTCGCTATCGCCCGAGTATTCCGCGTCGACAGCCGGGCAGCGTCCCTGACCGCGGTGGCGCTGGCCCAGGGAAGCGAGTTCGCCTTTGTCATGTTGGGCATCGCCCAGGCCAACGGCATAATTGAAACCCGGATTTCGGTATTGGCCACAGCCGCAGTGGCCATTTCCATGGCGCTTACTCCACTGGCCCTGATGGGCTACCAGCGCTGGTGTACGCGGAGCCTGTCTTCCGGCCCGGAACCTGAAAACGACGCGTTCGACGATCGGCCCGATGTCATCGTGGCCGGCTTCGGGCGTTTTGGCCAGATTGCGGCGCGGCGGCTGATTGTCAATGGTTTCAAGACATCAACCCTGGACGCCAGCGCCGAACAGGTCGAACTGGTGCGTCGTTTCGGGCGCCGGGTTTACTATGGCGACGCGACAAGGCTGGACCTTCTGAAGGCCTCGGGCGCCGCCGATGCAAAACTGTTGATCGTGGCTATCGACGACCGGGACCAGGCCGAAACCCTGGTCGAAATTGCCGCGCGGCACTTTCCCAATCTGAAGATACTGGCGCGTGCCTACGACAGGCGCCACACATACCGGCTGCTGGAAAAAGGCGCCCATATTGTCGAGCGCGAAACCTTTGAGGCCAGCCTGACTCTGGGAGCGGAGGCGTTGAAGTTTCTGGGTTTCAAGGACTTTCAGGCCGAACGCGCCGCCCGTCTTTTTCGCCGGCACGATGAAAACGTATTTCGGGCCCTGGCCCCGGTATGGAAGGACGAGGAACGCTTCATCATTGCCAGCAAGGAAACCAGCGATCGCATGAACGACCTCCTGGCGGCCGATATCCAAAGCATGCTGCAAGAGACCGAGGATGAGAGCGCGTAGTCTGCACTTGAACCATGGGCCCTGGTGCTGCAACGGACGCCGGCCCAGGGCTTGTCTTACGGCGCCGCAGCGGTCATAATTTTCCATGGTTTGCTCTTGCGCGGCGCGAGTCCTTGCCGCGGCGGCTTACGGTATTGCCAGCCGTCCGGCAACGCCAACTTTACTTGCGAGGCTCAATGAAATACGTTGACTACTACAAGGTACTTGGCATCGAGCGCGACGCCACGGCGGCCGACATAAAAAAGGCATATCGCCAGTTGGCCCATAAATATCATCCCGACGTCTCCAAGGACGCGGGTGCGGAAGAAAAATTCAAACAGGTGGCCGAGGCCTACGCCACCTTGAAAGATCCCGAAAAGCGCGCAGCTTACGACAATCTGGGCGCCCACGCTTCCGGCGAAGATTTTGTTCCACCGCATCAATGGCAAGAGCAATTCCACGAATCGGCGGCCGACTTCGACGACGTGGACCTGGCCGACCTGCTGGCCGCCTTTGCCGCGGCCCAGCGCGGCGCCGGGCCGCAACATTATGCGCAGCGGCCCATGCACGGCCAGGACTTTGAAACGGTGCTGCCCATCACCTTGGAACAAATCTACACCGGCGCAGAAACCGAAATCAATATCGCCGTGCCCGAATACGACCAACAAGGGCTTTTGCACCGAGTGCCCAGGACGTATCGAGTGCAAATACCCAAGGGATCGTCCGAGGGCCAGCGCCTGCGCTTGCCGGGCAAAGGCGGTACGGGCATGAATGGCGGCAAGCCGGGCGATCTGTATCTGATCATGCAGGTGCAGCCGCACCCCGTGTACAAGGTCGACGGACACGATCTTTATATGGACGTGGCGCTGGCTCCCTGGGAGGCCGTACTGGGCGCCAGCATACAGTTGCCCACTCTCGGAGGCGCTGTCGAGATGTCCATCCCTGCCGGGACCACCGCCGGCCGCAAGTTGCG
This sequence comes from Eoetvoesiella caeni, assembly GCF_003315175.1. Lineage (GTDB taxonomy): Bacteria > Pseudomonadota > Gammaproteobacteria > Burkholderiales > Burkholderiaceae_B > Eoetvoesia > Eoetvoesia caeni. Next base: position 47,126 of record NZ_QNRQ01000001.1, read on the forward strand.
CCTGGCCAAGCGCGGCCTGCCCTATGGGGCGGAATCTCACGGCGACCTCTATGCCGTGATACGCATCGCCGTGCCTAAAACATCGACGGCGCGCGAACGCGAGCTCTATAGCCAGCTTGCCGCTGAATCCAGCTTCGATCCGCGCGCCCAAATTCATGCAGGAGCAAACAAGCCATGACCACCGTTCACATTAGCGAAAGCATCTGGCTGAACAGCTCGGACATCTGCTCGCTGGCCCATATTGTCGAGGTATCCGGGCTTGCCGAACACGATATCCTGGACCTGGTCGAGGCCGGCATACTGGAGCCCACCAACGACGACCCGCATAACTATTTTTTTCGAGTCGATTGTATAGTGGTGGCTCGCAAAGCGCGCCGCTTGCGCGAGGACTTCGACTTGAATGCCGACGGCCTGGCGCTGGCGCTGAATTTGTTGCGCCGCGTGGATATGCTGGAGCAAGAGCTGGCCAGCTTGAGGACGCGCAAATAGTCTAAATCTGCTCGAAGCGGTCGAAATACCGTTCGGTATGCATTTCCTGGCTTTCAACGGCGGCGACGCGTGCGCCCGGCGGCCCGGTCAAAAGCCAGGACAGCATGCGGTCTACCTGCTCGTGCGGGCCTTGCAAGACGGCCTCGACCGAGCTGTCGGTATTGTTGCGCACCCAACCGGTTATTTTCATCGCGTGGGCCTGGCGCACCGCCGCGGCACGAAAGCCGACCCCTTGCACATGGCCGGTTATTCGAACCGAGACTGTTTCAATTGCATGATTTGCAGAGAGCTTTTTCATGGGCGGCAGTATACATCCCCGCGAATCCAGCTTGCCGCCCAGCTGATTTTCAGCCGGGTGGCAAGCCCGATGGCTTCAGCCGCGTTGAAGCAGATCCGCCATATCGTTGGCGTGCTCTTCTTCTACCGCCAGAATTTCTTCGAGCATACGGCGCGTAGTGGCATCGCCGTCGCCGATATATTTGATCATTTTGCGATAGCTGTCTATGGCAATACGCTCGGCCACCAAGTCTTCCTTGATCATATCGTGCAGGTCGGTGCCCGGGACATATTCGGCATGGCTGCGCGCCGTAAGCGTATCCGGTGAAAAATCCGGCTCGCCGCCAAGCTCGACAATGCGACCGGCGATGCTGTCGGCATGCTGCATTTCTTGGTCGGCGTGCAATGCAAACTCTGCGGCAACCGGCTCGGCATGAATTCCGGTGGCCATATAGTGATGGCGCTTATACCGCATGACACAGACCAGCTCCGTGGCCAGTGCGTCGTTCAATAATTTAAGGACTGTATCTCGATCGGCGGTATACGTTTCGGTGATGGCGCCCTTGTCCAAATTATTGCGAGCGTTGGCGCGTATTGCCTTGACGTCCATTTCGAAAGCTCTGCGCCCTTGCTGGGGTTTGACATTGCTATCCATGCAACTCTCCTTGACAGGTGTAAAGACGGCATCGACTTGCCGTGTCATGAAGGGAATAAAACCGCAACCCGGGTTATCGCTTCAGAATTCCCATCAATAACGTAATGACGAAAATAACCAGGAAGACGATAAACAATATCTTGGCGATCCCGGCGGCGCCGGCGGCGATTCCAGTAAAACCGAACAAGGCGGCGATAAGCGCTATCACAAAAAATACGACGGCATAGTAAAGCATGACATTCTCCTTATATAGACCGAAAAGATTACTTGGCATCTGTTTCCTGAACTGCGTGAATTCATTATCTGGAAGTCCCGTCGCGCGAGTCAAGGCTGGTAATTTTCTGAAACCTGTATCGTTACATTATTGCGCGCGATAGTAGTAGGCTCATCAGCAAGCAACGGGCCGATCCCGTAACACTTCTTCTCGTTCATAGTAATTTCAGACTTGGACGCGCATAATAAATCCTGTCTCGTTTACAAGTTGGCAAGACCAAGCCGCAACGCACGACGCAGCCACAGCCGCACAGGCCGGCACGTAACTCCTCATTGCCGTAGCCGGCCGGCGCACCCCGCTGCCATCCCGGCTTAGTCAATTCACGCCATATCCACGAGCCGGCGCCGGCAGCTCTTTTGTTCTGCTGCCGCAGCAATCATCAAGGAACTTGCAATGCAACTGGGCATGATAGGGCTAGGACGCATGGGCAACAATATGGTGCAACGCCTGATAAAACACGGTGTGGACTGCGTCGTTCATGACGCCAGCGCCACAGCCATGGAGCAGATGCGTGCCTTGGGCGCCGTGGCACCCTCCACCCTTGAAGCTTTTGTGGAAAGGCTGGAACAGCCCCGCGCCGTATGGCTTATGCTGCCCGCCGCGGTTGTGGATACAGTGATTGCGGCGCTGATGCCGCTGCTCGGCGCCGGCGATATCGTCATCGACGGCGGCAATTCCTACTACCGGGACGATATCCGGCGTGCGGCCGATCTTGAGCCGCAGGACATTCATTACGTCGATGTCGGCACCAGCGGCGGCATATTCGGGCTTGAACGCGGCTACTGCCTGATGATAGGCGGCGAACAAGACATTGTTGCGCACCTGGACCCGATATTCTCGGCCCTGGCGCCGGGCGAAGGTACGGTGCCCACGACGGCCGGGAGAGAGGGCAAAGGCCGCAGCGCCGAGCTGGGCTATTTGCATTGCGGTCCGCACGGCGCGGGGCACTTTGTAAAAATGGTGCATAACGGCATTGAGTACGGCATGATGGCCGCATATGCCGAAGGCCTGAACATCCTCAAGCATGCCGATATCGGCAGCAGGCCAGAAACCTCCAGCGCGGAAACCACGCCCCTGCGCAACCCCGAGGACTATCAGTATGTTTTCGATCTGCCCGAAATCGCCGAGCTTTGGCGGCGCGGCAGCGTAATTGGCTCGTGGCTGCTGGACCTTACCGCCAACGCGCTGCAGGCGGACCCCAGGCTCGCGCAGTACGACGGCCATGTATCGGATTCGGGCGAAGGGCGCTGGGCGGCCATGGCCGCCCTTGATGAGGCCGTGCCGGCTCCTGTACTCAGCGCAGCGCTATACGCCCGCTTCAGTTCGCGTGGCGAGGCGGATTTCGCGAACAAGGTTTTGTCAGCCATGCGGCACCAGTTCGGCGGCCACCTGGAACCGCCCGGCCGCAAGTAAACGCAAGGAAACGACAATGCCCGCTTTACGCTCAGATGCATTTGTTTTATTCGGCGCCACTGGCGATCTGGCCTACAAGCAGATATTTCCCGCACTGCAGGCGCTGACACGCAGCGGCCGGCTCGACATGCCCGTCATAGGGCTGGGCAGATCCAACTGGAACCTGGAGCGGTTCATAGAACGCGCCCGGGAAAGCATCGAAAAAAGAGGCACGCCGGACAGCAAGGCTTTCAATGAATTGGCAGGTCGGCTTCAGTATATTGCGGGAGACTATCAAGTCGGCTCTACCTACAAGCGCTTGTTCACCGCGCTGGCCGGTGCAAAGCGGCCTTTGCTTTACCTTGCGATTCCGCCCGAAATGTTCCAGGTGGTGATCGAAGGCCTGAATCGGTCCGGATGTGCCGCGAATGCGCGAGTCATCGTAGAAAAGCCGTTCGGGCGCGACCTTGCGTCGGCCCGCGAATTACACCGGCTATTAAGCGCAACCTTTCCTGAGGAAAACGTTTTTCATATTGATCATTACTTGGGCAAGGAACCAGTGCAAAATCTTTTGTACTTCCGCTTCGCCAACGCGTTTTTGCAACCGATATGGAATCGCGAATACGTTGCCAGCGTTCAACTCACCATGGCCGAAGCCTTCGGCGTGGACGAACGTGGAAATTTCTACGAAAGCGTCGGCGCCATCCGCGATGTAATCCAGAACCACCTACTGCAAGTCATATCCTTGCTTACGATAGAACCGCCCCGCGACAATAGTCCCCTGTCCTTGCAGGACGCCAAGCTGGAACTGTTCAAGGCCATGCAGCCCATCGCGCCCGATGAAATTGTACGCGGGCAGTTCCAGGGCTATCGCGGCATCTATGGCGTGGCCTCCGACTCCAGCGTCGAGACCTTTGCAGCGCTGCGCCTGCACATCGACAACAAGCGTTGGGCGGGCGTGCCGTTTTACATTCGAGCCGGCAAAAAGCTTCCCGTAACCAGTACCGAAGTCCTGATCCAGCTTAAGCCGCCGCCAAGCCCCATGTTCAGGTCTGAACGGACCGGCCACTCCAACTATTTCAAATTCAGGATAAGTCCCGACGTGCTTATTTCGGTATGCGCCCAGGTCAAGGAGGCAGGCGAAACCATGACAGGCCATCCTGTAGAGCTGGTTGCCCGCCGCCACTCAGGCGACGAAATGGCACCCTACGAGCGTCTGCTGGGCGACGCGATTCAAGGCGATGGATCGCTGTTCGCGCGCTATGACTGCATCGAGGCGGCGTGGCGCGTTGTGGAGCCGGTGCTGGGAGACGCGGTTTCCGTGCTGGATTACCCGCCTCATAGTTGGGGGCCCGCGCAGGCGCAGGCGCTACCTGCCCAGGACGGAGGCTGGCACAACCCCGCGGCCCCCTGCGTCGCGGGCATCGCCGCATAAGGACAAGGAAGGAGCAGACTGATGACGACTAAAAAATTGCACATGCTGGGCCAAAGCCTTTGGCTCGACAACATCACCCGCCAGTTGCTGGACAGCGGCACACTCGAGCGCTATTGCCGGGAGCTTTCGCTAACCGGCCTGACTTCCAATCCCACCATTTTTTATCAAGCCATGCGCGACAGCAATGCTTACGACGGCACTATTGCGCAAAAGAGCAAAGAAGGCAAAGGTTTCGAAGATATTTTCTTTGAGCTTGCCCTGGAAGACCTGAGGCGCGCAGCCCATATATTCCGGCCTGTCCACGATGCCACCGGCGGCAAGGACGGCTGGGCTTCGCTGGAAGTCTCTCCTTTACTGATCAACGACGCCAAGGCCACTATTTCACAAGTGGCTCAACTACACGAGTTGGCCGGCTGCAAGAATCTGCTTATAAAAATTCCCGGGACAACAGCCGGCGCCCAGGCCATCGAGGAATCCATCTTCAGGGGCATAGACGTCAATGTCACTCTGCTGTTCTCACCGGAGCAATATACGGTGGCTTTCGACGCCTACTGCCAGGGCATTGCCCGCCGCATGGACGCCGGCCTGGATCCCAGAGTGCACTGCGTGGCATCGATATTCGTCAGCCGATGGGACAAAGCCTCGGCACAAGTGCTGCCCCCGGCGTTGAAGAACAAGCTGGGGATCGCTGTGAGCGAGAAAATCTACCAGTCCCACCTGTCCAAGCTGGAAACAACCGCCTGGCAAACCTTGTCGGAAGCCGGCGCGCTGCCCCAACGTGTTCTGTGGGCCAGTACCGGCCCGAAAGATCCGGCCCTGCCGCCCACCTATTATGTCGACGCACTGGCCGCGGCCAACACCATCAACACCATGCCGGAAAAGACGCTGTTGGCGGTAGAGCAACACGATGCCGCGCCGCGTCCCATGCCTTCGGACGGCGCCAGTGCGGACCGGATCCTGGCGGCCATACAGGACACTGGGCTGGACGTTGCGGTGATGGGCGAACAACTTCAAGAAGAAGGCGCGCAGTCGTTCAAACAGTCCTGGCGCGACCTGCTGGCACTCATCGCGGAAAAAAGCAATTGAGTGCCGCACGGAAATGGATCGGCAATCATGGCTTATACAATTCCCGCAGTCCAGCCTTCACTGACCCGGCAACCGGCCTGGAAGGCTTTGCACGAACACTATCGTGCGGCCAGGCATTGGCATCTGCGCCAGCTTTTCGCTGAAAATCCAAAACGCGCTGAACAATTCCGCGCCCAGGCCTGCGGCCTTTATCTGGACTATTCCAAGAACCGCATCAACGACGAAACCGTCCGCCTGCTGCTGCAGCTGGCCCGGGACTGCCGGCTGGACGAACATATCGAAGCCATGTTCAAGGGCCGGAAAATCAACGTGACCGAACAGCGGGCGGCGCTTCACATAGCGCTGCGTGCCCCGCTGGAAGAGAGCATTTTGCTTGATGGCGTCGACATTGTGCGGCAAGTACATGCCGAATTGGAAAGAATGTCCCGCTTTGCCAATGCGGTTCGTCGCAAAGAATGGCTTGGCCATACCGGAAAGCCTGTTCGCAACATCATCAATATAGGAATAGGCGGCTCGGACCTGGGGCCGGTCATGGCCTTCGAGGCTCTGCGCAACTTCAGCCAACGCGACCTCGTCTTTCGTTTTGTCTCGAACGTGGACGGTACCGACTTTGCCGAAGCGACACGCGGCCTTGCCGCCGATGAAACCCTGTTCATCGTATGCTCTAAAACTTTCAAAACCCTTGAAACCCTGACCAACGCCAATGCCGCACGCCAATGGATCATGGCCGGCACCGGCGACTCCGGCGTCACCGCCCGGCACTTTGTTGCCGTGTCGGCCAACGTCAAAGGAGCTATCGAGTTCGGAATCGAAGGGTCGAATGTATTCGGCATGCCAGAGTGGGATGGAGGGCGCTATTCGATGGATTCCGCTGTCGGCCTGTCGACCATGCTTTCCATCGGGCCCGAAAACTTCCGCTCTATGCTGTCAGGCTTTCACGCCATGGACAAGCACTTCAGGACCACACCTTTCGAGCGCAATCTACCTGTCCTGATGGGCTTGCTGACGATCTGGTACAACAACTTCTTCAATGCGCAGACCGTCGCGGTCCTGCCCTACGAGCAATACCTCAAGCGCTTTCCCGCCTACTTGCAGCAACTGACGATGGAAAGCAACGGCAAGCACGTAACGCTGGACGGAGCGTCGGTCGACTACCAGACGGGGCCGATTTACTGGGGCGAGCCCGGTACCAACGGGCAACACTCGTTCTACCAGCTTATTCATCAAGGCACCAAGCTCATCCCTTGCGACTTTATCGGCTTTTGCCAGACGGTAAGCTCCGTTCGACAACACTCTATCCTGATCGCCAACTTGTTCGCGCAAAGCAGAGCGCTGGCATTCGGCGAAAACGCGGACGATGTGCGAGCGCAAGGCACGGCCCCAGCGCTGGTACCGCACAGGGTATTGGAAGGCAACCAACCGTCCAATACCCTGCTGGCCCGCAAACTGACGCCAAGCACATTGGGAAGCCTGGTTGCCCTGTATGAACACAGCGTCTTTACCCAAGGAATAATCTGGGGCGTCGACTCGTTCGACCAATGGGGCGTTGAGTTGGGCAAAAAGCTGGCTGGACAGATTATTCCCCACCTGGAAGGCAGGGACGAACCGCCGCGTGAATTCGATGGTTCGACACGAGCGCTGATCGAAATATACAGGCGGCTTTCGCCGCGCTCCGAACCCGTTGAAGAAGACCTCGGACAAGATCATGGTAATGAACACTGACGAATCGGACTGGAAATGTATCGATACTTTGCGCACTCTTTCGATCGACATGGTGCAGAGAGCGCATTCAGGTCATCCCGGTACACCGCTGGGGGCAGCTCCCACGGCCTATTGCCTATGGCAGCGCTTTCTGCGCTACGACCCTTTCGATCCTGACTGGCCCAACCGCGACCGCTTTGTCCTTTCGGCGGGCCATGCCTGCCCCCTGCTCTACAGCTTGCTGTATTTATGCCAGATAAAAGCCGGTGCCCCCACTTCAATCAATAAAGAGCGCCGCGCCGTGGAAATGGAGGATCTGCTGAATTTTCGGCAGATGGGCAGCCGTTGTACCGGCCACCCGGAATATGGCTGGACCGCGGGGGTCGAAACCACTACGGGACCTCTTGGTCAAGGAGCGGCCACCAGCGTAGGCATGGCGATAGCGCAGCGATGGTTGGCTGAGACCTATAACCGTCCATCCTATGATTTGTTCGACCACAACATTTATGCCCTATGCAGCGACGGCGACATGATGGAAGGCATCGCAAGCGAAGCGGCGTCCTTGGCCGGCCACCTGAAGCTTTCCAATTTATGCTGGGTGTACGACAGCAACCACATCACTATTGAAGGTTCGACGGCCCTTGCTTTCACTGAGGACGTGGCGCTGCGCTTTGCCGCCTACGGCTGGAACGTAAAAGAACTGCGAGACGCCAACGACCTCGGCAAACTTACAGAGGCCTACCAGGCTTTTCTGGACACCCAGGACCGGCCCACGCTTATTATTGTGCAAAGCCATATTGGATATGGCTCTCCGAATAGACAAGATACGCGGGAAGCCCACGGCGAACCGCTGGGCGCGGACGAAGTCCGCTTGACCAAGCAGTTCCTGGGCTGCGACCCCGATGCCGCATTCAACATTCCGGACGGCGTCAAGGAGCACTTTGCGGCGCAGTTTGGCCAGCGCGGCAAACAGGCACATGCTGGTTGGATGCAGATGTTCACCGACTATAAGGCCAGGTACCCGGATCTGGCGGGCCAGATAGAACATATCCTGCAACGCAAGGTGCCTCAGGATTGGCAGACGGGCCTTGCGGTCTTCCCCGCGGATGCCAAAGGCCTGTCCACGCGCGATTCATCAGGCAAAGTCCTGAACGCCATAGCGGCCCGTATTCCGTGGCTGATGGGCGGTGCGGCCGATCTGTCGCCATCGACCAAGACGGACTTGGAAAGCTCCCGGCCGAACGGTTTCCAGCACCCCGGCGGCGCTCAAGGCGGCACTTACCGCGGACGCAATCTGCACTTCGGCCTTCGTGAACACGCCATGTGCGCCGTCGGCAACGGCATGAGCCTGTCCGGCTTGCGTCCTTATGTTTCCAGCTTTCTGATCTTCACCGACTACGGCCGTGCGGCGCTGCGGCTGGGCGCCATGATGAGGCTGCCAGTCATAGGCATTTGGACACACGACTCAATTGGCCTGGGCGAGGACGGGCCAACCCACCAGCCCATAGAACAACTGGCGTCTTTCAGGGCAATGCCCGGCATGCTGGTGATGCGTCCCGGCGACGCCAACGAGGTCGTTCAGGCTTGGAAAGTAATCATGCAACTGAATGATGCGCCATTTTGCCTGGTACTGAGCCGCCAGGCCACACCCACCCTGGACCGTTCAAAATATGGCGGTGCCGAAGGCCTGGCGCAAGGAGCCTATATCGTGGCCGATGCCGATCGCGGCGAGCCCGAGGTCATACTGTTGACTTCGGGCACGGAACTTGCTTTATGCATCGAGGCCTACGAGCTTTTGGCCGCGCAAGGCGTCAAGGCACGTGTAGTAAGCATGCCTTGTTGGGAACTGTTCGAAACCCAATCCAGATCTTACCGCGACAGCGTGTTGCCACCCCGAATCAGGGCCCGCGTCGCTGTCGAGCAAGCCTCCGCGTTCGGCTGGGAACGCTATACCGGCATCGAGGGCAGCATTCTTGGCATGCAGAGTTTCGGCGTGTCGGCGCCAGGCAAGTCCGTCGAACGGCATTTTGGATTCGAACCCCAACATATTGTGCAAACAGCCAAGGAGCAGATCGAACACCAACGCCTGAATTCGCAATTGGACAAAGGAGCTTGATAATGAATGCTGGAACCGATGCCATGATGAAGATCAGTCCGTTGGCCGGGTTGCCGCCGCCGCCCGATGCTTTGATCGACGTCGATAAACTGATTTCGGCCTACTACGATGTTCCCGATATTGCCGATCCATTGCAGCGCATTTCATTTGGAACCTCAGGGCATCGCGGCTCGGCTTTCAACCTGACCTTCAACGAACTGCATGTCTTGGCCATTACCCAGGCCATTTGCCACTATCGCCGGCATCAAGGCATAGACGGCCCCCTATTCATGGGCATCGACACCCATGCGCTGTCGGTGCCGGCCTTCCGTTCGGCGCTTGAGGTGCTTGCGGGCAACGGCGTGCATGTGATGGCGGCACTGGACGGCGAATACACCCCTACCCCGGCGGTGTCGTTGGCCATACTGACTTACAACGATAAACGCAGCAGCGGCTTGGCGGACGGAATCGTCATTACCCCTTCGCACAATCCGCCAGAAGACGGCGGATTCAAATACAACCCGCCCAACGGCGGCCCTGCCGACACCGATGTCACTACCTGGATAGAACACAAAGCCAACGAAATACTGTTGAATGGCTCGGCGAACGACGTCAAGCGCATCCCCTTTGAGCGCGCCCTGCATGCGCAGACTACGCACGCCTACGACTTCATGGCGGCTTATGTGCTGGAGCTGGAGTCGGTAATCGATATGCAGGCGATACGTGCCAGCGGCATACGCATGGGAGTCGACCCGATGGGCGGGGCCGGCGTGCACTATTGGCCCATGATCGCCGGCCACTATCAACTGGACCTGAGCGTGCTCAATTCCAAGATCGACGCCACCTTCAGCTTCATGCCCGTCGACTGGGATGGCCGTATCCGCATGGATCCGTCTTCGGTATATGCCATGCAAAGCCTTATAGCCAAGAAAGACGACTACACGCTGGCGTTCGCGTGCGACACCGATCATGACAGGTACGGTATCGTCACACCAGGTTCGGCGCTGATCCCGGCAAATCACTACTTCTCGGCGGCGGTCGATTATCTGCTTCGATTTCGGCCCGACTGGAATCAGGGCGCCGCCATAGGCAGGACCATCGCAAGCACTCAGATGATAGACCGCGTAGCGGGCGACCTGAAGCGCAATGTGTACGAGGTTCCCGTGGGCTTCAAGTGGTTTGCGGCAGGCCTGCGCGACGCAACTCTGGGCGTTTGCGGTGAAGAAAGCGCGGGAGCGAGTTTCTTGCGCCGTAATGGCAAAGTCTGGACTACCGACAAGGACGGCATAGCGGCCGCCCTGCTTTCGGCGGAAATGACCGCGCGAACGGGGCGGGACCCCGCACAGGCCTATGACGCACTGTCGGAAAGGCTGGGCACTTCATTCGCCAAGCGGATCCAGGCGCCCGCCACGGCACAAAAGAGAAAGAAGCTGGCCAGCCTGTCGGCGCGGCAAATGACGGCATCTACCTTGGCCGGCGACCCGATTCTGGCCGTACTGACCCGGGCGCCCGGAAACAATGAGCCCATCGGCGGTCTGAAAACGATCACTGCGCAAGGATGGTTTGCCGCCAGACCTTCCGGCACGGAGGACATCTACAAGATTTACGCCGAAAGTTTTCGCGACGAGCAGCATTTAAGCTCCATACTGATCCAGGCGCAAGCAATGGTCGATGCCGCACTCGAGGAATAGAACCGTGGCAACGCTCTATGCACACCAGCAAGGCTTCCGCGACAAGACAGTGCAGCGAGGACGCGAATGAGACTGAAAGCACGCCTGAGCCAATTCCTTGAGTCTGCACAATACGCGACGGACACACACCCCGATCAGCAGCCAATACGCTCTGAACTGTTCAGCGTTGAACGGCTGCAAGAACATGCTGCCAGCCTGGCAGCCAACCAGGTCGTCGATGCTGGCCGGGAAAGCGGCAATATGCTTGCGAGGCGCAGCGCCGAAAACGAAAAAAAATTGCTCAAGTGCTATAACACCGCCACCGGCGACACGCTGCAACACAGATCCATCACGCCGGCGGCCGAATGGCTGCTGGATAATTACCGTGTTATTGAAGGGCAATTCAAAGATGTCCAGCTGGGACTTCAGTCGCGTTCATATCGCAGCCTGCCGCGACTGGCTCAAGGCCCCCTGGCAGGCAAGCCGCACGTCTACGGCGTCATCTGGGCTTTCATTGCACATACCGACAGCCGTTTTGATCCGGGCTTGCTGCGTCGCTACCTTGAGGCTTATCAAAAAGTCCAGCCTCTGAGCATCGCCGAGCTGTGGGCCATTCCTGTTACGCTGCGCTGCTTGATGATAGAGAACCTGCGGCGGGTAAGCGTGAATGTCGCCGAACGGCAAGAGGTACGGCAGCGGGCCGACCGCTTCGCCGACGATCTGCTTCGGGTGGACAAACTCGATCCGCAAAAAGTCGACTCCATCCTGCGCGAACTGACCAGCAAGCCGATTGCGTCCTCGTTCGCTGTACAGCTTATCCAGCGGCTGCGCTATCAGGACATCTCATTGCATTGGCTGAATCAAGAGCTGAACCGCCAGGGCCTATCGTCCGAGACTTTGGTCCAAATGGAGCACGCCACGCAAGCGGCCGACAACATGACGGTACGCAACATCATTACCAGTTTGCGTGAAATGTGGGCGTTCGACTGGCAAGTGTTTTTCGAAGAAGTCAGTGTGGTCGAAGAGCTCTTGCGCCGCCATCCCGGTTACGCCGACATGGACTTCACCACCCGCGATCGATACCGGCACGCGATAGAGGTGCTGGCCGGCAGGTCGCCGCTTAGCGAAATGGAAGTGGCGCACGCCGCGCTGGCCAAGGCGGCCAAGTCCCAAGCCGAATTTCCAGACGATCCGCGAAGATGCGATCCGGGGTACTACCTTATCACGCAGGGTCGCCGTGAATTCGAACGTGAAATAGCTTATCGCGCCAGCTTCGGCCAACTTTGCCTGCGCGCCTACACCTCGTATCCCGCCACCGCATATATCGGAACCATACTGTTGCTGACGGCGCTGTTCCTGTTCGTGCCGCTATGGTATAGCCACAAGGCAGGCGCGCCCATCGCGGGATTGTTTCTGCTGGCCGTGGCGGGCGCGTTTATTGCCTCGGACTTGGCCGTGCTGCTGGCCAACAAGGCAATCGAAAGCATGGTGCCGCCGCGACATCTGCTAAGGCTTGAGCTCAAGCATGGAATTCCGCCCGACATGAAAACTTTTGTCGTGGTACCCACCATGCTTGCCAACAAGAACACTGTGTCGGCTCAGATAGAACAACTGCAAGTACATTATCTTGCCAACCCGGAAGACCATGTTCACTTTGCCCTGCTGACAGATTGGGTCGACGCCGACACCGAAACGCGTGAAGAAGATGTACCGCTGCTGAAGACGGCCATCGAACAGATTGCGGCGTTGAATGCCCAATATGGTCCCGCCTCGAACGGCGAGCCCCGCTTCTTTCTTTTCCACAGAAAGCGGCTGTGGAACGAGGCGCAGCAAAAATGGCTTGCATGGGAACGCAAGCGGGGCAAGCTGCATGAGTTCAATCGATTACTGCGAGGAGCAAGCAACACCTCGTTCATCACCCTGGACGGCCGCCAACCCCATGCTCCCGCCGGCATCCGTTTTGTCATTACCCTGGACAGTGACACACGCTTGCCTCTGGGCGCTGTCAGGCAACTGGTGGGAACGGCCGCCCACCCGCAGAATCGGCCCCGTCTGCATCCGGACACGCAGCAGGTCATTGAAGGCTATGGCATTTTGCAACCCCGCATCACGCCTCTGCTGCCCAATAGCCGCGACACATCCGTATTCCAGCGGATATTCTCCGGCCCCAGCGGCATAGACCCGTATGCCGGCGCAGTCTCCAATATTTATCAGGACGTATTCGGGGCGGGCAGCTACACAGGCAAAGGCATCTATGACGTGGACGCATTCGAGGCTTCCCTGGCGGGACGCATTCCTGAAAACACCATTCTCAGCCACGATCTTTTCGAAGGTACTTTTGCCCGTTGCGGTCTGATTACCGACGTTGAACTGTTTGAAGACTTCCCATCCAATTACCAGGTGGCCGCATCGCGCACGCACCGCTGGATGCGCGGAGACTGGCAACTGCTGCCATGGATACTGGGCCTGACCAAACAGCCGATTCCCGCCATCGACCGTTGGAAGATGCTGGACAATCTACGCCGCTCGGTATCGTCTCCGGCCATGGTCCTTACCTTGCTTGCAGCCTGGACGGTGCCGAACGCCCCAGTAGCCGTCTGGACCGCGTATGTGCTGCTGGCGCTGGCGGCGCCGGCCATATTGTCCATCTTGCGCGGCCTGCTGCCCGCGCACCGCGACGTTTCCCTGGCAAGCCACGCGCGCGCCGTCGGCAACGACCTGCTGTATGGCGCCGGCCAGACCGCCGTCATGCTGACCCTGCTCGGGCATCAATGCTGGCTGGCGCTGGACGCCATCGGCCGTACCTTGTTCCGCCTGCTTGTCAGCCATCGCCTATTGCTTGAATGGGTGACCGCCGCGCAGGCCAAGCGGCACGCGGGTGTGTCGCTAAAGAGCTTTACCTGGTCCCTGCGCGGCAGTCTTATTCTGGCTTGTGTGTTGTTCCTGATAGTGGCCTGGGTCAGTCCTCATAACCTATACCCTGCCGCGCCATTTCTTATTTTATGGTGCCTGGCGTCGATTTTTGCCCGGCTTATCAGCTTGCCGCCTGAAAAGGTGCTGCTTGAAGAGACCAGTGCGGCCGACACAGTCGCATTGCGGCTCGAAGCGCGGCGCATCTGGCGATTCTTTACTACTTTCGTCAGTGCCGAGGATAATTTCCTTCCTCCTGACAATTTCCAGGAAGACCCCGACCCCGTCGTCGCCCATCGGACCTCCCCCACCAACCTGGGGCTTTATCTTCTGTCCATTCAGGCGGCGCGCGACTTCGGCTGGATCGGTTCGGACGACATGGCGCAGCGGCTGGAAGCCACCCTGGAGACCATGCAGAAGCTGCAACGGTATCGAGGACATTTTTTCAATTGGTACGACACCCAAACCCTCGACACGCTCAAGCCGCAATACATTTCCACCGTGGACAGCGGTAATTTGGCGGGACATCTGCTGGCGCTCGAGAGCGGCTGCCGCGAAATGGCATCCAGTCCGCTGTTCGACGCCATGGACCTGGCCGGCATCGCCGATTCTGTACAACTGCTCAGCGACGCCATCATGTCCGCCAAGGACGATCGGCGCACATCGACGGTGAATCTAAGCCAGCTGAACAAAGGCCTGGACGATTTCGAATCCTGCCTGCTCGACACGCCAGCCAACGCGCGGGAATGGGCCGAGCGCTGGTCCGAGCTGGACAATCGGGCTACGGTTTTGCTTGACCTGGCTCACACCTTCGCCCACGAACGCGGCGATATCGGCCACAGCGAGGTGTATGCGTGGGCCAAGGCGGTTCATGACGACGTTGCCAGTCACCTGAGGGACTTGCCGCTGCTGGATCAGCACGACGACGAAGGCATGGACGACGTCAATGTCGAGGCACCCACCGATGCCCGGCGTCAATTGAACAACAGGTTCGACGCGCTGGCACAGACCGCCATGGCCTTGTTCCAGGAGATGCAATTCGGCTTTCTGTATGACCGAACCCGGCAGCTTTTCTCTATCGGCTATCGCGTACAGGAAGACAGCCTGGACAATAGCTATTACGACTTGCTGGCATCCGAAGCGCGCGTCGCCAGCTTCATCGCGATCGCCAAGGGCGATATCCCTTCGATACATTGGTTCCGCCTGGGCCGCCCCTTGACCGCCATTGACGGCGGCGCGGTACTGATGTCGTGGTCGGGGTCCATGTTCGAATACCTGATGCCCTCGCTCATCATGTTTACGCCGCGCCACAGCATGCTGGGGCACTCATGCCGCCTGGCCGTCGAACGCCAGATCGAATACGGCCGCGAACGCCGCCTTCCTTGGGGCATATCCGAATCCGCGTACAACATCCGCGATCGCGCCCTGACCTACCAGTATTCCGGCTTCGGAGTGCCCGGTTTGGGGCTGAAGCGAGGCCTGACGCAAAACATGGTGGTGGCACCTTATGCAACCTTGCTGGCGGCCATGTACGACACTCCCGCGTCCGCTGAGAATCTCAAGCACATCGAAATGGCCGGCGGACGGGGCACGTTCGGCTTTTATGACGCCATCGACTACACACTCCAACGCCTTCCCGAGGGCAAGCGGTCCGCGCCGGTGCGCGTCTATATGGCTCACCATCAGGGCATGTCGCTGGTAGCGCTGGGCAACGCGCTGTTCGCAGGCAATATGCGTCATCGTTTCCACCGGCATCCCATCATCCGCGCCGCCGACCTGCTGCTGCAAGAGCCGCAGCCGCGTGAAGCGGGAATTACCCGCTCGGGTCCCGATATCATTGATGTGGCACAGGCGAGGAAAAGCGCCCAGCCGATTTCCCGCCGGTTCCATTCGGCAAAACAGGCGGTTCCGTCCACCTTGCTGTTGTCCAACGGCAGCTACTCGTTGATGGTCACTACCGCAGGGTCCGGCTACAGCAGTTGGAACGGCTTGGCCATTACGCGCTGGCGGGAAGACTTCGTGGCCGACGACCAGGGCAGTTATCTTTATCTGCGGGACACAGGAAGCGGTGATGTCTGGTCGGCGACCTTGCAGCCGATCGGCATCGAACCCGACCGCTATGAAGTCGTCTTCTCGGAAGACCGCGCGCGTATCAGCCGCAAGGACGATACCTTGTCCAGCATGGTCGAAATCATCGTCTCGCCTGAAGACAATGCTGAAATCCGCCGTCTCTCGATCACGAATTCGGGCGCGCAGCCGCGTGAAATCGAAATCACTTCCTATGCTGAAATAGTGCTGGCGCCCAAAGCGGCGGACAGCGCCCACCCTGCCTTCTCGAATCTCTTCATTCAAACAGAATACCTGCCCCAGATACACGGGCTTGTCGCCAAGCGGCGCCCGCGCGCAACGCAAGACCCGCCGGTCTGGGCCGCGCATGTCGTGTCGGGCGCGACGCAGGGCGAGACACTGGAATATGAGACCGACCGCGCTCTTTTCCACGGCCGGGGCCGTTCGGTTCACAATCCTGTCGCCATTTTCGACGGGCGCCCTTTGTCCAACACGGAAGGCGCCGTTCTTGATCCGATCTTCAGCTTGCGTACCCGCATACAATTGCCGCCCGGAGCTACCAAAAGGGTCATGTTCGCCACGATGGCGGCAGCCACGCGCGAAGATGTGCTGGCCTTGGCTGACAAATACCATGACCCATCCAGCTTCGATCGCATCTCGACCCAGGCCTGGATTCAGAGCCAGGTCGGCTTGCATCATCTTGGCATCGCCGCCGAAGAGGCCAATCTGTTTCAATACTTGGGCAGCCGTATTCTGTTCACCGATCCGGCCATGCGCCCTGGCTCGGAGATCCTGAAGCACAACACCCTTAACGCCACCTCGTTATGGCGCTTTGGCATCTCCGGCAATCTGCCGATAATTCTGCTGCGCATCGACGATCAGGAAGACCGAGACATCATCAGGCAGCTGCTGCGCGCGCACGAATACTGGCATAGCAAGGGCCTTGCCGCCGACCTCGTGATTCTGAACGAACGCAAATCTTCGTATATACAAGATCTACAGAACTCGATTGAAAACATGGTCCAGGGCAGCCAGATAGCTGCGCCGTCGGGTTCCGCAGCAGGCAATATTTTTGTGCTGCGCGCCGACTTGATGGAGCCGGCCGAAATCGACCTGGTTCAATGCGTGGCCCGGGTGACGCTCAGCGGCGCCAAGCAAGGCAGCCTGGAGGAGCAAGTAATACGCATGCGGCGCACTGAGGTACGGCCTGCCCCCGTCATTCCGCATGCCCTTTTGCCTGTACCGGTCGACGAGTCGACGCCGCCTGCCCCGCCGCTGGAGTTCTTCAACGGTCTGGGCGGATTTACCAAGCAGGGGCGCGAGTATGTCATTGTGCTTGGTCGGGACCAGCGAACGCCGGCTCCTTGGGTCAATGTCATAGCCAATCCGGATTTCGGCTTCCTGGTGTCTGAATCAGGCTCCGGCTATACCTGGGCGTCGAACAGCCAAAGCAACCAACTCAGCGTCTGGTCCAACGATCCGGTCAGTGATCCGTCCAGCGAAGTGTTCTATTTGCGCGATGAGGACAGCGGAGCCCTATGGACCCCCACGGCCCTGCCCATTCGCCTGGAGCATACCCGCTATGTGACCCATCACGGCCATGGCTACAGCCGCTTCGAACATCACGCCTACGACATTTCCAGTACCTTGCTGCAATTCGTCAGTTGGAGTGATCCCATCAAGATATCCACGCTGACCTTGACCAACACCTCGTCGCGCAGCCGCAAGCTGACGGCGACGGCCTACATAGAGTGGGCCTTAGGAGAGTCGCGTCAGGCGAATGCGCCGTTCATCGCAACCGAGATCGACGCCGATACCGGAGCCATGTTTGCCAGCAATCCCTGGAATCCAGACTTTGGCGAATGTATTGCTTTTGCCGGTTGGAATGGGCGCACAGAACGCTGGACCGGCGACAGGTCCGAGTTTGTCGGGCGCAACGGGACACTAAGGCACCCGGCGGCGCTCCGGCCCAGGCAAACCCTGAGCAATCGCACGGGCGCCGGAATGGACCCATGCAGCGCCTTGCAGACCGCCATTGAGCTGGCGCCGGGACAGCAACTGCAACTGACTTTCCTCATGGGCCAGGCAAAGAACAGGCCTGATGCGGGTCAGCTTATTCAGCGCTACCGCAAGGCCGACCCGGACCAGGTTCTTGCCGAAGCCAAGGCGCACTGGGACGAAATATTGAATACGCTTCAGGTCGAGACGCCGGACCTGGCAACAGACATTGTCCTCAATGGCTGGCTGCTGTACCAAGTGCTGGCATGCCGGATGTGGGCGCGCGCCGGCTTTTACCAAGCCAGCGGCGCGTATGGCTTCCGAGACCAACTGCAAGACAGCATGGCCCTGAATCTGGCCCGACCGGATTTGACGCGCGCCCATTTGCTGCGCAGTGCCGCCCGCCAGTTTCTTGAAGGCGACGTGCAGCACTGGTGGCATCCTCCCACCGGCCGCGGCGTGCGAACGCATATCACCGACGATCGCCTTTGGTTGCCCTACGCCGTGTCCGAATATGTTTCCGTTACCGGCGACATGGCGGTCCTGGATGAGGAAGTCCCGTTCCTGGAAGGCGCCGCCATCGCCGCCGGAGAAGAAAGCGCCTACTATGCGCCGACGGTGTCCGCCACGACGGGCTCGTTATACGAGCATTGCGCGCGAGCCATCGACTGCAGCCTCACCCGCGGACGCAATGGCCTGCCGCTGATGGGCGGCGGCGATTGGAACGATGGCATGAACCGGGTGGGCCACGAGGGCAAGGGCGAAAGCGTCTGGCTGGGCTGGTTTACATGCAACACCATCGCAAGATTTTCAGATCTGGCGCGAGCCCGGGCCGACCAGAAGCATGTCGATACCTGGACAGCCTATGCCGGCGCCATGCAAAAGGCGCTGGAAAAAAAGGCATGGGATGGAGCTTGGTACCGCAGGGCCTACTTCGACGACGGCAGCGCCCTGGGCAGCGCGTCCAACAGAGAGTGCAGAATCGACTCCATAGCACAAAGCTGGAGCGTGCTTTCGGGAGTCGCCGATCCAGCACGCCAGAGCCGCGCCATGAAATCGGTCGAGCAGTATCTGGTTCGCCAGGGCGACAACCAGGTCTTGCTGTTTACTCCCCCTTTCGACAATACAACCCGCGATCCTGGCTATATCAAAGGCTATTTGCCCGGCATCCGCGAAAACGGCGGCCAGTATACCCACGCGGCGGTATGGTGCATGATGGCCTATGCCGCCCTTGGAGACGGCAACCGGGCCGGGGAAATGTTCAAGATGCTCAATCCCGTCAACCATGCTTCGAGCCGGGCGGGAGTACATGTGTACAAGGTTGAACCCTACGTCGTCTCGGCCGACATCTACGCCTCGCCCTCGCATCGCCGGCGCGGCGGTTGGACTTGGTATACCGGATCGGCCGGATGGCTATACCGGGCTGGAATCGAAGCCATGTTGGGCTTCCGGAAGCGAGGTGGCAGATTGCAGATAGCTCCCTGCATTCCTCAGGACTGGCGCAACTACCGGCTGACTTACCGGCATGGCGCGAACACACGCTATGTCATTACAGTCGAAAACCCACATGGCGTCGCCGCGGGCGTAGCCTGCGTAGAACTGGACGGCAAGAAATTGTCGGACTTCGCCGGCATTCCTCTTGTGGACGATGGCTTTACGCATCGCGTGCATGTAATCATGGGCAAGACCGCATCGGTAAAACTCTAGGCTGCGCCTTTGGTATTGACGAACAGGCTGTACAGATTCTGGCCACCCGCCATGAACAAGCGGTTTTTATGGCGCCCGCCGAAGCACAGGTTGGCGCAGCGCTCGGGCAAGCGGATATGCCCCACCGGAACGCCGGCGCGATTGAAAATGCGTACGCCATCCAATTGTTCCGCACCCATGCCCCATCCGCACCACAAATTTCCGTCCTCGTCGCACCGAATGCCGTCGGGCGCCCCGGGTCCGCAATCGATAAGCACTTGCTTGTTGATCAAGCCGCGGCCGCCCGACACATCGAAGACATAGATGACGCGATTGGGCCGGGCACGTGAAGCCACCACGTAAAGCTTGCTTTCGTCCGGCGAAAAGCATAGCCCGTTGGGGTATTCGATATCGCCCGCCGCAACGGCAATGCTGCCGTCGCCGGCATCGATACGGTATAGATTGGCCGGCAGCTCTTGCTGTGCAACCTGTCCTTGATAGAAATCATGCAAGCCGAACGGCGGATCCGTAAACCAGATTGATCCGTCCGATTTTACGATAACGTCGTTCGGCGAATTCAAGGGCTTGCCATCGAATGCATCGGCCAGGACTGTCAAGCTGCCATCATATTCTGTGCGGGTTACCCTGCGGCTTAAATGCTCGCACGTTATCAGGCGTCCCTGGCGGTCGCGGGTATTGCCGTTGGCCATATTGCCGCCCTGCCGAAAAACCGACACCGAACCCGTGCTTTCTTCCCACTTCATGATGCGGTCGTTGGGCACGTCGCTCCACAGCAAAAAACGCCCGTCGCCAAACCACACTGGGCCCTCGCCCCAACGGGTGCCCGACGCCAGCAGTTCGACCGCCGCTCCGGTCAGGCGATACTTATCAAAGCTGCCATGCAGACTTTGCACTCGTGGATCGGGGTAGCTTTCGCTGGGCTGCCACATAGAATCCGCCCGACAATTGATATGTGTTTACCTTACCCCCAAAGCAGGCATGGCAACAAGCGCGCTAGATTCAACGCCGGCATGAAACAACCGCAGGTGCGCCACTAAACTTGTCATATTGTGATAAAACGGCAGTATTCTGAATCGAGCACCCACAATAAGTTCGGCAAGCCGTTCCGTATCGGCAAATCGAATCATGCCCGGCGAAAAGCTACAATCGCCGCTGGCTGTTTGTGCAACGATTTTTCATCTTCCCGCTGTCGCCAAGGTCTATCCGATGTCCAGTCTATCCAAAATGTTGTCCATTCTCGACCTGTTCACCGTCGATACGCCAATCTGGTCCGCCGAAGGAATATCGACCGAGATCGGCTGTTCGGCGCCCACCGGATACCGCTACGTAAGGGAACTGGTCAACGCCGGCATACTTCTGCGCCTGGGTACCGGAAGCTATTCGCTGGGGCCGCGCATTATTACACTGGACTACCAGTTGCGCACTACCGACCCCTACTATGCGGCGGGCCAGTCGCTCATGAAAGCGCTGTCGGCCCAGACTGGCTGCGACTGCGTCATGACCCGACTGTTCGACAACGAAATCATCGATACCCACCGCGAATCGGGCGCCGATGGATTGCACCTGGCCTATGGCCGCGGCCGGTCCCGGCCGCTATTCCTGGGCGCCGCTCCCAAAGTCATACTGGCCACCCAGCCCAAGGCCAAGCTCAGGCGCCTTTACGAAAGCCATAAACAAGAGTTGGCTGGTTTCCCTTTGTCGGAAACCTGGGAAGTCTTCTGGCAAACGCTGCAGAAAGTCCGCAAGGACGGGTTTTACCTTTCCAGCGGCGAACTGGAGTCCGATGTCGGCGCCATTGCCGTACCATTTTTCGGCGAAGGCCCATACGCCGTTGGTTCGCTGGCGCTGGTCATTCCCGTGCGCCGGATCGAGTTCATGAACCATGACAAACTGCTGGAACTATTGACGACCACAGCCGATGAACTGGGCAAGGTCCTGCGCAACGCAGACCGGCCTGATGCCGCCCAAAGAATCAAATAAATATCATAATAAGATAAATAATATAATTTAATTGCAAGTCCAGCATTTATAAAATAGAATAATTTCTATAAATGATAAACAGGAGGCTTTCATGCAAGCAGGATTATCCTTTAGCCACGTGGGCTTCTATGTCCAGGATATCGATAAAATGGAGCAGTTCTATCAGGGGCTGCTCGGCTTCTTCGTGACTGATCGCGGCACCCTTTCAGGCCCCTCGGGCGAATTCAAACTGGTATTTCTCAGCCGCGATCCCGATGAACACCACCAGATCGTCCTGGCAACCGGAAAGCCGGACTCAGTTTCGTTCAATGTCATCAATCAGATATCATTGCGCGCCGACAGCCTGGATACGCTCAGGGATCTGTATGACAAGCTTGCCGAAGCAGGGGCAAGCGACATTCAACCGGTCACACACGGAAACGCCATTTCCGTTTATTTGCGAGACCCCGAAGGCAATCGTCTTGAACTATTCATCGACACGCCTTGGTATGTCGACCAGCCCATGCGTGTGCCGGTGGACTTCAGGCAGTCCAACGACGAACTCATGCAATCCGTGGAAGCGCATGCGCGGCAACTGCCGGGGTTCCAGCCGCGCAGCCAATGGCGCGCCCGCATGGTGCAGTTGATGGGCATGGAATGACAATTTGCCGAAGGATATCGCGCAACCCGGCGAAACCCTTGAAGTGGATACGGCCCCTTTCTTTTGCCGCCATCGGCGATACTGCATGAATGCTATTGAATAAATCCGCCGCACTCTTCGACGCCCGTCGCCTGACGCAGGGACTGGCAGCCCTTGCCTGCGCCATGTTTGCGCACGCCGCCATTGCGGGCGATTTTTCGTGGAATGCCACGGGCACCAGCCCCGCGCTGAACTATGGCGGCATAAGCGTCAGTACCCAGTACGCGCCGCCGCGCCCGGCGGCCGGCGGGCCAGGCCCGCAGGCCATCAGCCGCGTACATGCCAGGCTTTCATACAAGTCCAACGTCCTTGTCCAGACCAGCCTGTGCTGGAACGGCACAGAGCGGTGCGTACCCGTCAGCGGCTCTTCCTTCAATACCAATGCCTTTAACGGCCTTGATGCCGGTAAACCCATGTACCTGGTGCATACCGCGCCGGGCAAAGGGCCGCTGCCGCAACCCGTATTCGTGCGCGGCGAAGTCATAGTCTGGTTCACCCAATAAACCGCATCGTTCGTGCGTCGCACTCCCGTGCGGCCGCCGCATAACGCATCAACCGCGGCCCTCCGGACACACACCTCGCGGGCGGCACTCGAGGCCCGCCTGATGTTTCAGGAGGGCCTTGGTCAGGAAGCCAGTTCTTCCAGTATGGGACAGTTGGGCCGGTTATCGCCCTGGCAGCATATGGCCAATTGCTCCAATTGATCACGAATGGATTGCAGTTTAAGAATATCCTGATCGAGTTCCGTAATGTACTGGCTTGCCAATTTCTTGACGTCGGAACTTTTCCTGTCCGTATCCTTCCATAGGCCCAGCAAGGTTCGAATGCGTTCAAGCGAAAATCCCAGATCGCGCGAACGCTTGATGAAGCGCAGAATCTGCACATCGGCCTGGGAGTAGATTCTGTAACCAGCCTCGGTACGGCGCGCCGCCGCAACCAGGCCGATGCTTTCGTAGTAGCGAATCATTTTCGCCGTCACGCCACTGGCGTCGGCGGCTTGCCCAATATTCATGCTTGCACCTTTTTGAAATCGGCCAGACGGCTTGACCTTCCTATTATAGGAAGCTTTACAGTGCATGGTAAGCCTCGGGCGAAGTTCCACCGAAGTTCCACTTAACCCCTACACACTACACCGGAGTCGACATGATTGAGTATCGCGTCCATGACATGACCTGCGGCCATTGCGCCAGCACCATCACTAAAGCCGTCCAGCAAGCCGCACCCGGCGCCGCCGTCAATATCGATATTGAGCAGCACCTGGTCCGGGTCGATGCCTCGGCGCAGATGCAGCCGGTCATAGAAAACGCCATCCGCGAAGCCGGCTACACGCCCGAGAGCTAAAAGGCGGAACCGCGCGGGCTCAAGGCCGATACACGCCGCAGAGCGCCTGTAACCGCAATTGGCCCGTTGTCGTTCAAGAATAATCTTTACATACGGGGGGAATTATTTTCGTTCGCCCGTCCTCAAAGTAAGGGTAAGCTGGTCAACACGTTCACCCGTTTTCAACCGCAACACTCTCTTCAGGAACTTCACCATGAAACCCATGAAAAAAAGATTATTCCTGCCTGCATTGCTGCTCGTGGCTGGCGGCGGCCTTTTCAGCGCGGGCGCCTATGCTGCGCCGCCTACGGCGGGCAGCAACGGCATGCTGGTCGACCATGCGGGCATGACGCTTTATACCTTCGACAAAGACGTGGCCACTAGCGGTAAAAGCGCATGCGCCGGGCCATGTGCCGCTAATTGGCCTCCGCTGACAGCCGACAAAAGCGACAAGGCCAGCGGCGATTTTTCTATTATTACGCGCGAAGACGGAACTCGGCAGTGGGCTCATAAAGGCCAGCCCCTGTATCTTTATAAATCCGACCAAAAGCCGGGCGATAAGACCGGCGACAAGTTCCGCGATATATGGCACGCCGCCAAGCGCTAGCTAAATAGGACCGGAAGCCGCTGCCGGCGGGGGAACTGAAGGGGTTCCTGTAAATGCCCGGGGCGCCTCGCCGGCGGCCGGCACGGGCAGCGGCGCATACGAGCCTCCCCCCGCGTGCGGCGGCTCAGACAATAATCGCGGAGCCTGCCAGATTCCGGCAACACGCTTCCATACCCAGTACTTCTGGCTGGCGTCGCTGCTGCGGGATATCAACACCAACTGATTGTCGACGGCGCATAGCGCCGGAGCCGAATCCACGCCTGTTCCCAGCCGTGTCATCCCTTGCTTTTCAACCAGCATCAACGAGCTGCCCGCTTGCTCCAGGGCGGCAACAGTCACGTAGCCGTGTTCATTCAAGCCGATGGATGGACGGCCGACATAAGAAAAGCCCAGGTCCTGCGCTGCGTCCCAAACGCGCTGGCCGCCAGGCTTGACGACTTCGTCGGTGCGCATCATGTTGCCGTTGGCCTGATTGCGCCAGAACAACACCATCTGCCCGCCCGCATCGCGCATGGCGGCCAGCCCGCCTGAAGAATGGATCGAGGCCATATGCCTCCAGGGATACCAGGTTTGCGGATCGGCCTTGTTTTGCGAGGTAACCCAAAGCCTGCCGCTCCGGTCCGCTGCAAAGACGGAAATCAGATTGTCGGCATTCACAGCCATGACCGCTTCGGTCAAAAAACCTTTCAAACGCGGTACAGCCGTGCAGCTTCCCACAACGTAATCATCGGGGAGCACCCCGGAACAATACTGCAGGGCGCCGGTGCTGTCTTGCAGCAGGAACGCCGGCTGGCCGTCGCTCAGGCTCACGACCAAAGGCAGGCGCATGCTGTGCATATCGCGCAAAGAGTGCCAGCCTTGCCAGCCGGCGCCGGTCTTCTGGGTGTTGATCCACAGCCGCCCCATCGTGTCTCGTGTCACGATGCCGGCGCGCCCGTCGACCCAACGAAAGGCAACCACGCCGCTGGCGGTACGCCCGCCCAGGGATTCCCAGCCAGGATCTTTATCGGCCTGGGCGTTGTCGCTGGCCAGCACATTGGCGGCGCTGTTTTGCTCGCCTGTCGTGAACAGCAAATAGCCGTTGCTGCCCGTCTTGATAAGGGCCGGCGATTCGTTGCGGCGAACTACATAGTAAGTGCGTCCCACCCAGGCTGCCGCGGTACCCGCCGGTTCGTTGCATTGCTTGGGATTGGGGCAGTATTGATAGTCGTCTTGAGCATAGCGCTTGAAGGCATTGGTTTTCGCGGCAATCTCGGCCGCGGTCAGATTGACCCCACGCTCTTGGGTCGGATAGTCGACATAGGCCGCTTCGGCATAATCGCCAGGCGCCATCCGGATGGCGTCCCGTACCAGCCTGGCACTGGCAATGTGATCCGGATGATCGTGGCCTATGCAACGCCAGCACAGCGAGGTATAGGGGATGGAGATGGAGTCGTCCATATGGCGAATGACGGTGGGACCGTAGTCGGCAATGATGGCTGCCAGCGTAGCCACAAGGTCGGCCCGCGTATAGCTTTCGCTGTAGGACCCCAGCGCCTTGGCGCTGGTGCCAGCGATCGACTCGGTTCGGCTCAATGGTGTAAGGCTGCCCCACCCTTTGCCCAGCCAGGGGTCTTCTAGCCGCATATGCACCAGGACAACGCGCGGGTTGGCATTCAGGCTGAAACGTGCCTGGTGCTTGCCGCCGTATACGGTTTCCGTTTCGGTCCAGTTGTCGTTGCTGTCCGCCATCAGGGCATAGGCGGCGCGCACACCGCGCGCCCTGCCCAGCATATAGCGCACACCTTCGCCTCTTTCAGCCGCGGTCAGGTACACGGTTTGCACACACCCGCCGGCATCGATGACCTGGTCGATATCGGGGTTCATGAACAGCAGGTCGTCGTCCTGGTGGGCGACGAAAACCAGGTTCTTCATGCCATGGCATTCGCCAAGCGAAGGACCCGCCCAGGCCAAAGGCAATGCCAGCCACCACAATAGTATGCTGCCCAAGGCTAGCTTGAAACACAACCGGCTGCTCACGAAGATCCTTTAACTGAGGGCTGTAACCAATGGCTCGGTCGAACCTGACCAACTTAATTGATAGGCCGCGCCACGGCGCACATTGCCGACCAAGGCCGGACGAAAGCAAGCCAGATTGATGCCGCCTTCGCGCCGCACGCTGGGGTACACGATACCCAAGGAGCCGTCCTGCAATAAACGGCCGGCCAGCTTTTGCGAGGCAACATAGCTGCCCGGAGCCAAACAGTCGGTGAACTGGGGGGCATTGCGCAAGTCGTGGAACTGGCTGGAGAAATCGGCCAGGAATGCCTGGTAGCGCACACTGTCTTGAAAGTAGTTGATCTCGGCGTACTCGACCGTTTTATGGAAAACGATCTCCGCCAGCGCTGTATCAATGTCGAATGCGCAATACCAGGCGCCGCGTTCGCCGCCATTGAAGCGGCTGCCTTCAGGGCGCGGATAGGTATATGCGGCATTGATGATGCGAAAATTGGGCACGCCGAACACCAGCTCGTCTATGCCTATGCCCGGCATTCCGCCACGTTCGCCAAGCAGCCGCTGGTTCGTGGCATTGTCCAGGTCGAACAAGTCTTCTAGGTGTGCCTGGTCGCTGGAAAGCGGTGTTAGGACGGAGTCTTCCTGGTCGGCAAACCGGGACGGCAGCAGCCGGCAGGTGTCAAGCTGGCGTAAAAGGCACAAGGGCGGTACCGAAGACGGCATTCAAACCCCGCCTCTTCGGGCATCCAGCAGTTTGCGAACAGTTTGCATGGCAAGCAGCCCGCCTTCTTGCATGTAATCGAGCGGCGACTTGCCGGCAAAAATAACATTGCTGTTGGGCAACTTGACCCATAGGTCGGCCAGTTCGTCTCCGTACAGGATGTGCAAGGCTTTATAAATGCCCAGCAAGTAAGAAATGCGGGTGATGCGGTCTACTTCCAGCAGCCGCCCGGGCTTTTTCTTCCATTCGTAAAAAGCACTGCTGGAAAGCCCGCCCAGCAAGACGCAGGCTTCGTCGTCGCGCAGGCCCCAGGCCTGTACGAGATTGAAAAAGCCCTTCAACGCCGACTTGGACAGGCGCTCGCGCGCAACACGCGAGTTCAGGTCCACCACAACGGCGGGCTCGAAGCGGCTGACAGGATAGCTGTATGCAAGTTCCATGGCTGTTTCTCCGGATATGGACGAATTATACTCCTATTATGGAGAATTTGATACGAACTATAAATCCGGCAAGATATAAGCGCGCGTCAGCGCGCGCTGCAGTGGTTCCGCGGTAATAATGGTTTTTCCGGTAAAAGGCCTGTCGTACACGGCTATCAAGTAGATAGTCACCCCAAAACCCAGGGCAAACAGCGTGGTTACTACAGCTAGGGAACGGCGCGATGTGATGTGCAGTTCCGCCAGCACACAAGCCGCCACAAACAGCATGACAAGCACCGACACCCATTTGGGCATGCGCACCAGGGTGTCCGCCACCCGCAGCCGCGCGTCCCGAGCCAGCTCGATGCGAGTGACATATCGGCGCAACTCTTGCCCGGCAATGGCAAGCGAGCTGTTTGCTGCTTGATTGCTTTGCAACTGAACGGCCTTGACCATGAGTTGTTCAAGATAGTGCTCGGACGCATCGTTGAAATGGCCGCTGCCCAATATCGGCCATTCGTCCTTTATGACCGACTTGGTGTAGTCCTGAACCAGCACGCGAACGGCTTCGGATAACTCCGGGGAAAGGTATTTGGCTACCCGCAAGCTGTCCGAAATGGCCGACGCTTCATCCGCCACGGCCGCACGGCCAGCCGCATCGTTCTGCCAGACATCGTTGGCGACGAAGGCTATGACCATGCCGGTGGGCAGCAGTATTCCGGTAAGCACAGTGCCCACCATGGGAATGCCCCGATGCGGAAGCACGACCATTAACCCCGCCATCAATGCCGCGGCCAGCATGGTCAACAACCAAACCCCTAAAACGCAAACGCAAAACAGCCAGAAATCCGACAGATGGAACAGCGCGTCGTAAAAATTCATGCTTGTTCCTTAAGCGATGGGGAAGGCAGCGGCAGGAGGACTATTAAAGAATGGCTTCCACTTCAGAGGCCGGACGGCAAAGACGTACCCCCTTGTCGGTGACGACAAAGGGACGATTAATAAGTATGGGATGCGCCATCATGGCGTCGAGCAGTTGATCGTCGCTAAGGCCGGGATTTTCAAGGCCTAGCTCTTGGTATATGGCTTCTTTGCTGCGCATGGCTTCACGCACGGTCAAGCCGGCATTGCTGATGAGCGCTTCAAGCTCGGCCCGGCTGGGAGGGGTAATAAGATATTCGATGACTTCGGGCTTCAGGCCGCGCTCTTCCAGGATTTGCAAGGTGGTGCGCGAATGCCCGCAACGGGGGTTGTGATAAATTTTGGTCATGACTCGGCCATAAAAAAACAGACAATAAAGTGTAGAAGGCACTATAACAATGGATGCGTGTTTCGCATAGACCATACTGCAAACAGGATTCAGCCGCTTCATTATCGCTATTTTTGCAACAGACCGAAGACGAAAACTAGTGTTTGTCTGCATTGCATGCTGCCATCGACCCGTCATATATTTAGCGTCTAAAAATTCGATACCTAAAGTAGTTTGGTCTGAAAGATTGAAACACCAGAGGTCGAACCCCACAACGCACCGTAGGAGACCCCTTGCATGGATAGCAGCTTGCTTGCCGACCTCGTTCTTAATGGATTGCAGTTCGGCTTGATGCTTTTTTTGCTGGCGGCTGGGCTGACCCTGGTTTTCGGCATCATGGACTTCATTAATCTGGCGCACGGTTCGCTGTACATGATAGGCGCCTACTTTACCGCCTCGTTCACCTTGCTGACCGGCTCATTCTGGCTGGGCCTGCTGCTTTCGGTGGCCGCCACCGTGGTTGTCGGCATAGTCCTCGAGGTTCTGGTGTTCCGGCGGCTTTATCATCGCAACCACATGTCGCAAGTGTTGGCCACTTTTGCGCTAATTCTTATTTTTAATGAAAGCGCGCGTCTCATCTGGGGCGAACAACCTCTGCGCCTTTCCACCCCCGACATTCTTTCCCAGCCTATCCAGCTCTGGTCCGGATTCGATTATTCCTCTTTCAGGCTGTTCATCATCGGCACCGGGCTGGCGGTGGCAGCGCTGCTGTACTTCATTGTCACCAAGACCCGCATCGGCATGCTGGTGCGCGCCGGCGCCTCCAACCGCGAAATGGCAACCGCCATGGGCGCCAACATCAAGCTGATATTCACCTCGTTGTTTGCCGTTGGCGCAGCGCTCTGCGCCATTGCCGGGGCGCTGCTGGGCAGCATACTTTCGGTGCAGGTCGGCATGGGCGAAAGCATACTGATCCTGGCGTTCGTGGTTATTGTCGTCGGCGGCATCGGCTCGATACGCGGCGCCCTGATCGGGTCGCTACTGGTCGGGGGGGTGGACACCATCAGCCGCACTGTTCTGCCGCCCCTCTTTCGCTCTTTCATGTCGCCTGAAGCCGCCTCCAACCTGGGACCGGCCCTGGCTTCGATTCTTATTTATGTTTTGATGGCCGGGGTGTTGTTCTTCAAACCCGAAGGCCTGTTTCCCGCACGAAGCTGATGACACCTATAAAAAGCACCTTGCATCACCGCCTTTCGCCCTGGCGCTGCGCCCTCTTGCTGGCCGTCCTGCTGGCCTTTCCCTTGCTGGCCACCTTGCTGGGCCAAGAGTTCTACATTGGTTTCGGCAGCCGCCTGCTCATCTTCGCCCTGGTCGCCACCAGCCTGAATCTTATTCTCGGATTTGGCGGCATGATCAGCCTGGGGCATGCCGCCTACTTCGGCGTGGGGGCCTATACGGTCGCGATCCTGATGTATTACGACGTCACTGCCGCCTGGATAAGCTGGCCCGCGGCCATCGCGGCGGGCGCCGTGCTGGCCCTGGGCATAGGCGCCATGTGCCTGCGCACCAAGGGCGTGTATTTCATCATGATCACCCTGGCGTTTGCGCAGATGATCTACTACATCTTCGTTTCGCTCAGCACGTATGGCGGCGATGACGGCCTAAGCCTGCCGCAACGCTCCGGCATGGGCCTGAACCTTGCCTCGGACTCGGTTTTTTATTATGTTGTGCTGGCGCTTTGCACAGCGTCTCTTTTTTTCATGTACCGGCTGGTGAACTCGCGATTCGGCCGCGTCATACAGGCCATAAAAGAAAACGAAACGCGCATGCAGGCCATAGGATACCCGGTGTATCGCTACAAACTGGCCTGCTTTACCGTGGCCGGCGCATTGGCAGCCTTGGGCGGCGCATTGTTTGCCAACCAAAACATGATGGCCAGCCCCAGCCAGTTGTACTGGATGCAGTCGGGCACGCTGCTGGTCATGGTCATACTGGGTGGAATGGGCTATTTCTTTGGCGGTGTCATTGGCGCATTCTTCATGCTGATTCTCGAAGAAATACTGACCAGCTTCACAATCTACTGGGGCTTGCCCATGGGCGTGATACTTCTGCTTATTGTTCTGTTCTTGCCCAATGGTCTGGCCAGCCTGCTTGAACGCCGACGGGGGGAAAGCTCATGAGCCAAACATTGCTAGAGCTGCAAGGACTGGTAAAACGCTATGGCGGCCTGGTCGCAACCGACCACCTCAGTCTTTCAGTCAAAGCGGGGCAAACCCACGCTATTATCGGCCCCAACGGCGCGGGCAAAACCACGCTGATCCAGCAAATCGCCGGTGGCTTGCGCCCCAATGAAGGCACCATCAGGTTCGACGGCCAGGACATCACCGTGCTGCCGATGCACAAGCGCGTACAACGAGGCTTGGCGCGCTCGTATCAAATAACCAATATTTTCAAATCGTGCTCGGTACTCGACAATCTTGCCCTGGCCGTCCAGGCCCGCAGCGGCAGCAGCATGCGCTTCTGGCGCCCGGCCTTGAGCGACAGCGCCATTTTCGACGAAGCCCGCGAACTGGCCGACACGGTGGGGCTGAGCACGCGGGTCGACGCCATAGCCAGCAATCTTGCACACGGCGCACAGCGCCAGTTGGAAGTCGGGCTTGCGCTTGCAACCCGCCCGCGCATGCTGCTGCTGGACGAACCCATGGCGGGCATGGGGCATGGCGAATCCTTGCAATTGGTCGAGCTGATCAACCGTCTGCGCGGCCAAGTCACCATTTTACTGATCGAACACGATATGGAAGCTGTCTTCCAACTGGCCGAATGCATTTCCGTTCTGGTCTTCGGGCGCATTATCGCCAGCGGCAATGCCGACGAGATACGCAGCAATGCCGAAGTAAAAAAAGCCTATCTGGGCGACGAGGTTGCCGCATGAGCGCCCTGCTGCAAGTCGAGAAAATAGATACCGCCTACGGCGCCAGCCAAGTATTGTTCGGCATCGACCTGGAGATACATAGCGGCCAGACTGCCACGCTTCTGGGACGCAACGGCATGGGCAAGACCACGACCGTACGCTCCATCCTGGGCTTGACGCCTGCCCGGGCCGGATCGATCCGCTTCCGGGGCAACGCCATCAACAGCTGGACCGCCGACCGCATCGCGCGCCTGGGGATAGCCGTAGTACCGGAAGGCCGCCAGATATTCCCCAACCTCAGCGTCAAGGAAAACCTGATCGCCTTTGCCTGCAATCGCTCCAACAGTCCGGGGCCGTGGACCCTGGAGCGAATTTACCAACTCTTTCCGCGGCTGAAAGAGCGTGCACGAAATATGGGCAACGAACTCTCGGGCGGCGAGCAGCAAATGCTGGCCATCGGACGCGCCCTTATGACGAATCCTCATCTATTGATACTGGACGAGGCCACCGAAGGCCTTGCCCCGCTAATTCGCGAAGAAATCTGGACTTGCCTGGGCCAGTTGCGCGACCTGGGCCAAACCACCTTGGTTATCGACAAATATGTGCAGCGCCTGATCGAGCTGGCCGACCAGCACACAATCATCGAACGCGGCCAGGTGGTGTGGTCGGGCCCTTCCGGGACCCTGCGCGAGTCGCCCGAAATCTGGCAGCGCTATGTAGGAGTTTAACGCAGCGTTGCCAGCGCCGGCATTCTGAGCCGCGCGGTGCAAAAAGCCCGCCCTTTTTAACGCTTGAGCGACTGCATTGGGGTTTCGCCGTATCGTTTGCTGTATTCGGCACAGAAACGCCCCAAATGGCCAAAGCCCCAGCGATAGGCTATGTCGGTTACCCGTGCGCCTGGCTGTGCTTGCAACAGATCGTTGCGTGCGGCCCGCATGCGCTCGCGGCGCACATACGCCATGGGAGACTGGCGATAGTGCTCTTGAAACGCCATGCTAAGACCCCGCACACTGGAGCCGCTGGCCTGCGCTATGACAGCTAGCGTCAGCGGTTCTTGCAAGTGTTCGTGAATATATTCGGCGGCGACGCGCACTTTTTTCTGCGCCCCGGCCGGCCGCTGCATGAGGCGTTGACTGTAATTGCTTTTTTGGCACAGCAGCAAGTGATGGATAAGCGCTTCTTCCTGGGCCTGCAGCCAAGGAGAAGGCGCCGCCTGCGGGGGGCCGCCCAAATAGCATAGCAAGGTGCCGATTTGATGCTGCCATGCCCTGCCATGCGGGGTGCCAAGGGAAAGCTCAGGCAGAAACTCCACGGGCTCGTCAAGGTCGGTGCCTAAAAGTTCGCTACAGGCTTGCTCGATGCGCCGACGCGGAATCTTCAGCAGCAGTTGCTCGCAACCCTGGCCCCAATCCAGTTGCAAGGGCAAGGTGGGAGAAATAATGACGCCCGTATTGCGGCTGGCGGCCACCGACTGATTGCCGACGCGTATATGTGCCGCGCCGCTAAGCGGCACCTGAAACAACATGAAGTGCTGCAATTCGCCAGGAGCGATAGTGACCGCGGCGCCATAGCGCAATATGAAAAAAGACAAGGCCCCCAACTGGGCGCGATGCAAAGCGCAATCGACCTTGCCGGCCCGCCAGACCAGGTCGTGCTCTTTGAGTGCGCCCGCGGTACCCAGCCGGGCCTGGTCGGGGTCGTGCGATGCGAAAATCGGCGGAACGTCGAACAAGGGCTGCAAGCCATTGCGGAACCATGATTGCACAGCAAGCCTCCTGTAAAAGACGCAACCCCGGTCAGGGCCGCCGTTATTGGCCAAGCACTGGAAATACCGCCCAGTCGACAAAGCCGACCGGGTGGCAGGCCCAAGCCCCGCAACCCGGGGCCGTAGGCTTAATGTTGCCTGATTTGGCTGGAAATTGCCATAAGTGGATAGCCCATATTTCTGCGACGTAACATTATTAGCTTGCAAGATCCTTTATTCTGTTTTAGCCCTTTTACCAGGCAAGCACGAATATCTATAACAAACCGAGCCGCCCCACTGGGTCGGCTGACACAACAGGAGACAACCATGAAACGAGGCATACTAGTTGCTGCCCTATCTGCCCTTGCCTTATCCACCAGTGCGGCCTATGGCGCCGACTCCGTCAAGGTAGGCTTTCTGTCGACGTTGTCGGGGCCCGGCGGTGCACTGGGCATCGACATCCGCGACGGCTTCGAACTGGCGGTAAAGCACGCAGGCGGCAAGCTTGGCGGGCTCGACACCGAGGTCGTCGTCGTGGACGATCAGCAAAAGGCCGACGTGGGCAGGCAGGCCGTAGACCGCCTGCTCAAGAAGGATCACGTAGACGTAATGACCGGCATGGTGTTCTCGAATGTGCTGCTGCCTGTCATGCCCAGCATTCTGGCCAATGATACCGTCTACATTTCGACCAATACCGGCCCCAAAGAATATGCGGGCGAAAAATGCGACAAAAACTTTTTTGTCGTTTCTTGGCAAAATGAAGACATTCCCGCCGCCATGGGCAAGTATGTTACCGAGCAAAAGCACAAAGGCGTATTCCTGATCGCCCCCAACTACCCTGGCGGGCGCGAGTCCATCGAAGGCTTCAAGCATCTTTACAAAGGCAAGATCGCCGACGAAGTGTATGTCAAGCTGGGGCAACTGGACTATTCGGCCGAAATCGCCCAGGCGCGGGCCTCCAAGGCCGACTCGGTGTTCTTCTTCCTGCCGGGCGGCATGGGAATCAGCTTCATCAAGCAACTGGTGGCTTCGGGTCTATCGAAGGACATGGCCATGTATACACCAGGCTTCTCGGGCGACCAGGACACCATCAAGGCGGTCGGGGAACCCATGCTGGGCATGTATAACGCCGCACAATGGTCGCCTGATCTGGACAACGCCCAGAACAAGCAATTCATGGAAGACTTCCAGAAAACCTACAACCGCATACCAACCATGTACGCGGCCCAGGGCTACGATTCGGCCATGCTGCTTGACGGCGCCATTCGCAAGGTCAACGGCAAAATCGGAGACAAGGACGCCTTCCGCGCGGCTTTGGCTTCGGCGCCATTCAAGGCCGTGCAGGGCAACTTCAAATTCAACAACAACCACTATCCCATCCAGAACTATTACATGCGCCTCATCTACAAAAACGACAAAGGCCAGATCACCAACAAAACCGTCGGCACAGTATTTACCGACTATCACGACCGCTATGCGACGGAATGCAAAATGAAATAGGTTGCAAATCCCAAGCCGTGCCGCCTTGCGTCTTGCCGGGCGGCACCAATGCTCAATCACATAGCCAAGGAGCACACTAGGAGTCATCATGCATTACACCGATCAACAAATCGCCGAACTGGTGCGGGAAGATTCGGTACACAAGTCCGTGTACACCGACCCCGATTTATTTCAACTTGAAATGGATCGTATTTACGGCCATGCCTGGATATACGTGGGCCACGAAAGCCAGGTTCCCGAAGTGGGCGACTATTACGCCACCCGCATCGGCGACCAGGATGTAATCATGACCCGCGCAGCCGACAAGACAGTGCATGTGCTGTATAACCGCTGTCCGCACAAAGGCGCCCAGCTCGTACCGGCGGACAGCAGCGGCAACACCGGACGGTTCTTCCGCTGTCCTTACCATGCCTGGACATTCCAGCTGGACGGCGCGCACTTGGCGGCCCCCATGCGCGCGGGTTTCGAGGGCACCGACTTCGACCCTAAGAATCCCCAGTTCGCCATGCGCAATCTTGCCCGCGTTGGCAACTATCGCGGCTTCATCTTTGCCAGCCAGGCCGAAAAGGGTCCCGATCTTGTCGACTTCCTGGGCGGCGTGCGCTCGTCCATCGATAATATGTGCGACCGTTCGCCCGTTGGCGAAGTCGAAGTGGCCGGCGGCATCTTCAAGGTGCTGCAGCCGTCGAACTGGAAGGTTTTCTACGAAAACCTGCATGACACCATGCATGCGCGAGTCACCCACGAATCGTCCTACACCTCGGCGCGCGAACAGGCCGAAGTAATCGGCAATATGCCGCTGGAACTGCACATCATGGATGGCAACGGCGAACCCTATACATTCTGGGAAAAGCTGGACCTGTGCGCTTTTGACTACGGCCATGGCTATATGGAAGGAATTTTCAATCCCGGCGCCATCGAAACCGACCCCATAAGCAAAGCCCATTTCGAATCGCTCGAGGCTGCCTATGGCCGCGAGCGCGCCCTCGCCATCTTGGGCGAAAACCGCCACAACACCATTATCTACGGCAGTGGTTCGCCGCATACCGTGTTTCAGCAGTTCCGGGTCATACGGCCCGTCACTGTGGACAGTACCCGAGTGGAAATCCAGGTGTTTCGCCTGAAAGGCGCGCCCGATGAAGTGTTCAAGCGCGGGCTGATGTATGCCAACCTCATCAACTCTCCTTCGTCCAACGTCATGCCCGACGACCTGGAAGTCTACAACCGCTGCCAACTGGGCAATATGACCCACGGCGGCGACTGGGTCAGCCAGCATCGGTACGCCGGCACCGACAAAGAGGTTCCGGGCGGCATGGTTTCCGTCAACGGCACCAGCGAACTTCCCATGCGCAACCAGTTCCATGCCTGGAAACAATACATGCTAGGACAAATCTAGTTCCAAGGAGACCATTATGCTTTTCGACATAGACTTCGATGTCGCCAGCGACAACGCCAAAGCGGTGACGACCCCGCCCGATACGTACCATGAGATCCAGCGCTTCATCTATAACGAAGCCCGCCTGCTGGACGAACGCA
Source organism: Eoetvoesiella caeni (assembly GCF_003315175.1). GTDB lineage: Bacteria > Pseudomonadota > Gammaproteobacteria > Burkholderiales > Burkholderiaceae_B > Eoetvoesia > Eoetvoesia caeni. Next base: position 83,542 of record NZ_QNRQ01000001.1, read on the forward strand.
AATGGGACGACTGGCTGGCCCTCTGGACCGATGACGGCATGTACTGGATTCCGCAGCAGCCGGGGCAAGCCAGCCCCTACGACCACATCTCGCTGTGCTGGGACAATAAAATGCTGCGCGAAATGCGGATGCGCACATTGACCAATGCCCGCAACTGGGCGCAACAGCCTATTACCCACACCTCGCGTGTAGTCGGCAGCGTCATGATCGACGGCACCGACAGCGAAGGCTACCTGGTGGTCCGTTCCGCCTTTCACCTGACCGAATGGCGCAAGGGCGACGCGCGCCAATTGGCCGGCTCGTATATTCACAAACTGGCATCCACCGACGACGGCTGGCGCATCAGGTTGAAGCAGGTCAACCTGGTCAACTGCAATGACACCCACGGCGCCATCCAGGTGTATATCTGATGCAGCCGGCTACGACTGCGGTAATTGCCTTGCATTACCAGAACGAAGTCCTGCACCCGGACGGCAAGATCCGGGTCGGGCTGGACAGCGACAGCCCTGTCCGCCAGAACGTACTCGATGCCGCCAGCGCCATGTTCCAACGTGCGCGGGCTTGCGGCCTGCCCATCGTGCACGTGCGCATTGCCTTCCGGCCCGACTACGCCGACCTGCTGACCAACATGCCCATCATGCGCGGCGTTGCCGCCAGCAATGCCATGACCGAGGGCAGCTGGGGCGCCCAGTTCCATGAACAGCTGGCACCCGACACCGGCAGCCCGCGCGAATTCATTGTCAAGCACACGCGCATCAACGCCTTCTTCGGCAGCCCGCTCGAAGAAGTCTTGCGCATCGTCGATGCCAAGCGCCTGCTGATTGCGGGCGTGGCAACACATTCCGTGGTGGAAGGCACGGTCAGGCATGCCGCAGATGCCGGCTACGAAGTGCTGGTGGCGGCACCGGCCTGCGCCAGCGCCAGCCCCGTCACGCACCAGGCCGCGCTGGACAGCATGAGCCTGATGGCCCAAATTCTTGATGCCAACGCCCTTGCGCAATTTTTTGACGAACTTCCATCATGACCACGCCTTCCTTTCTACCCGCATTGACGGGCAAAACCGCCATCATCACCGGCAGCACCCAGGGCCTGGGCGCCGACATTGCCCGCGTGCTGGCCGCTTGCGGCGCAGCGGTGGTTATCGTCGGACGCAATGAGCAAGCCGGTGCGGAAATTGTCCATGAGCTTCAATCCCAAGGCGCAAAGGCGCTGCATTGCGCGACCGACATCCAGGACGATGCGCAGATCGACGAATGCATAGAACGCACTTTGGACGCCTTCGGGCGCATCGACATCCTTGTGAACAACGCATGCAGCTACGATGACAACGGCGTGGACTCCACCCGCGAACAATGGCATCGCACCCTGGGCGTCAATCTGGTTTCCGCAGCCATTTTTGCGCAGAAAGTACTGCGGCACATGCAGCGCGGCAGTTGTATCGTCAACCTGGGCAGCACCGGCGGCAAGTTCGGTGCCGCGGGCCGGGCCCTGTACCCCGCCTCGAAAGCCGCCATGCTGCAATTCACCAAGAACCTGGCGGTAAGCATTGCACCGCAGGGCATACGAGCTGTGGCGGTTTCTCCGGCATGGACATGGTCGCCTTCGGTCGAACGCTTCAGCAATAACTCTCGTCCCGTAGCCGACGCTGTGGCCAGCCAGTTCCATCCGCTTGGCCGGGTTGGTGATGGCGCCGAAATCGGCCAGGCCGTGGCTTTCGTGGCCTCGGACGCCGCTTCGTGGATCACCGGCGTCGATATCCCGGTGGACGGCGGTTTCTCCATCCTGGGTCCCGACCAGGGCTTGTCGCCGCGCACCTGGTTCGAGAGGGCAAACGAAAAGTAAACTAGCAAAAATTGCGAATGGACGCGTTGGCGACGCCCTGCTACAGTGACAGCTGAGCGGGCCGTGTTCGTCATGGCCCGGCGTTTTCCGAGCAATGCCATGACCTCTTTGAATTCCTTTTCCGCCGCCTCCATAACCGGCGAAAACATCGACCTCTCCCGTTACCAGGGCCAAGTGGCGCTTATCGTGAATGTCGCCTCCAAGTGCGGCTTTACGCCGCAGTACACAGGACTGGAAGCACTTTACCGCCAATACCAAGACCAGGGCCTGGTTGTGCTGGGCTTTCCATGCGACCAGTTCGGCCACCAGGAACCGGCCCCCGAGGCAGAAATCCTCGAGTTTTGCACCTCTACTTACCAGGTCGGCTTTCCGCTATTTGCCAAAATAGACGTCAACGGCGCCGATGCCCACCCCCTGTACCGCTGGCTTAAAGACGAAAAGGCCGGCGTGCTTGGTACCCAGGCCATCAAGTGGAACTTCACCAAGTTTCTTGTAGGACGCGATGGCCAGGTCATAAAACGTTATGGCTCCTCCACCACGCCGGACGAGCTGCGCGGCGATATTGAAAAAGCGCTTGCCGCGCCCTCGGATCAGCATCCGCCAAGCGCATAATTTGCCCCTATTGCCGCAACAAGCCATTTCCGATTTCAAGAGGACTGCAATGATCGATCTGTATTACTGGACCACTCCTAACGGCCACAAAATCACGATGTTCCTGGAAGAGGCCGCAACGCCGTATACCCTGCACGGGATCAATATCGGCAACGGCGACCAGTTTCAACCCGACTTTCTTCGCATCTCGCCCAACAACCGCATCCCTGCCATTATCGACAACGCCCCGGCGGGCGGCGGCGAGCCGATTTCGGTGTTCGAGTCCGGGGCCATACTTTTGTACTTGGCCGAGAAGACCGGACGCTTTATTCCCCAAGACCTGCGCGGGCGTACCGACGCGCTGCAATGGCTCTTCTGGCAAATGGGCGGCCTGGGACCCATGGCGGGCCAGAATCACCACTTCGCCACTTACGCCCCCGAAAAACTGCCCTACGCCATCGACCGGTATGTGCGCGAAACAAGCCGCCTGTACGGCGTCCTGAACAAACGTCTGGCCGATCGCGAATTCATCGCCGGCGCCTACTCTATCGCCGACATGGCCTGCTACCCCTGGATAGTGCCGCACGAAAGACAACAGCAAGACCTGAACGAATTCCCGCACCTGAAACGCTGGTTCGAAGCCATTGCCGCGCGCCCGGCCACCATACGCGCCTACGACAAAGCCCAAAGCATCAATAGCGCGCCCACCATCCATACCGAGGCCGCCCGCAAGCTGCTGTTTGGCCAGGATGCCCACACTGTCAAATAATAGACAACGCATGAACATATTAAATCGCTATAGTCGCAATCTTGCATTTGCGGGCCTTGCCCTGCTGTTGACGGCTTGCGCAAGCGGCCCCCGGGACAATATTTCATTGATCCCCGCCGACCAGACCGCCGACCAAACCAGCAAAGAAGGCGTGTTCACGCAGCCAGTCAAATGGGAACGCAAAAAGCCCGAATGCTCGGGCGAATGCCCTACGATCAAAGTCGACTCCATCGTATTTCCGGGCATCCCCAAGCTTACGCAGCTTGTCGACCATGCACTGGCGGTCATGACCGGCGTAAGCGCTGACCGGCCGCAGCCCTACGACAGCCTGGCCCAGTATGAAGCCTATTTCTGGAAGACCGCCGCACCGCGCGACTCCGTCGTCTTCTCGGCCAAGACCCCGTACCGCAATAAAAACCTGACTGTCGTCGAGCTAAATACCTGGCAATACTACACAGGCGCAGCCCATGGCATCTCGGCTACCCAGTTTTTGAACTGGGACAACGCCAGCGAAAAGGTGTTGGGGCTGGCTAACGTTATCCGCCCCGGGCAGCGCGACGCTTATCTCGCCGCACTGAAGCAGGCCCATGCGCAATGGCTAAGCACCAACCCCGACGCGCAGCGCGACCCAGCGGCCTACAGCCGGATATGGCCTTTCCAGCCCAGCGAAAACTTCGGGTTTTCGGATGCGGGGTTGGTCGTAAAGTACAACTCGTACGAAATCGCGCCCTATTCGTCCGGCCAGCCGGAATTGCTGATCCCGTATAGTGCCTTGCAAGACATACTCAGGCCGGAATATATACCCGCTTAAGTAGCTGCTGCTGCCGCCGTATTCGAGGCTACCGCACGCGTGGCCTCGAACCACTGCACGGCTCTTTCGGCAGCCGCTTGCGGCGCGTTCATCATGACCGACGCAATAGTCTGGCTTGATAGCTCTTTGCGCCAGGCCAGCTCGGCCTGCCGCATTGCCGAGGCAATGGCACAAGGTTTTTTGCATTCGCTGGCCGGGGAAGCGCCGTCGCCCGTGCGACGGATCTCGGTACACCGAAACGCAGCCTCGGGACCTTCGATAGCATCGACGACTTCCAGTAAAGTAATCTTGGACGGCGCCCTTGCCAGCCGGAATCCGCCGCGCGGTCCGGCGGACGACACCAGCACGCCGGCCCGCGCCAGCGCCTGCAAAGATTTATTCAAATAAGCCGCCGGCAAATCGAACTTGGCGGCCAGCCTTGCCGTAGAGACAACTTCGTTCTGGCCGATCCAGCCAAGTGCAACACAGCAGTGCAGCCCCCACTCCACACCTTGATTCATTCGCATAATAATCTAATCCGTATACCTCATAATCTGGATTATATATGTCTAGATTGTTCTTGACTAGCGTAAAAAGCCCCCCTAGAATTGTCTTAATTCTGGATACCAAACATCCAGATTAGATTGGTTCAGAACCAGCCTACCAATAACGATAGCCGTTGGCCCAGCCACCGGCGCCCAGGAGACAACATGAAACATCGCTATATAAAAGCAATTGCCGCAACCGGCTTGGGTCTTGCCATGGCCATGGCTAATGCCGCGTTGGCACAAGACAACCAGAAAGACCTGAAGGTCGGCTTCATGGGCGTGCTCTCGGGCGTACAAGCGGCCTTGGGCCAGGACTCATACGACGGCTTCATGCTTTACCTGAAGAACAACGGCGGCAAGCTTGGCAACCGCCACATAGACGTCATCAAGGTTGACGCTCAGCTCAAGCCCGTAGTCGGCGTGCAACTGGCAAAGCGGCTTATTGATAAAGACGGTGTGCCAATTATTGTTGGCGTGACTTTCTCGAACGTGATGCTGGCCGTGCACTCACCCATTACAAAAAAAGAAGTATTCCTGATCGGCACCAACGCCGGGCCCAGCCAGATAGCAGGCAAGGAATGTTCGCCGTATTTTTTCAGTACCTCGTACCAGAACGATCAAAAAGCCGAAAGCATGGGCAGCTATGCCAAGTCCAAGGGATACAAAAGAATCATCACCATGGTGCCGAACTATCAATCGGGCTTCGATTTCGTAACGGGCTTCAAGCGCTACTACCAGTCGCCGCTGCTGGACGAAATTTATACGCCGCTCAATCAACAGGATTTCTCTGCCGAATTGGCCAAGATCGCTTCGGAAAAGCCCGATGCCATCTACGTTTTCTATCCCGGCGGCCTGGGCGTAAATTTCTTGCGGCAATACCAGCAAGCCGGCCTCTTGGGCAAGATCCCGGTTCTTTCCACATCGACGACCGACGCCATCAATCTTCCAGCGCAGCGTGAAAGCGCTTTGGGCGTCATTACAAGCCCTGTCTGGGGTCCCGACCTGGACAACGCCGCCAACAAAAAATTCGTGGCCGAATTTGAAAAGGAATACAAGCGCATTCCCTCGGACTTTGCCGCGCAAAGTTACGACGGCGCACAACTGCTGGATTCGGCAATCAAAAAAGTAAACGGCAACGTCCAGGACAAAGCTGCCTTCATGGCCGCCCTCAAGCAAGCCGACTTCTCTTCGGTGCGCGGCGACTTCAAGTTTGGCAACAACAACTTCCCCATCCAGGACCTGTCCGTTTTCGAAGTAGTCAAAGACGCCCAGGACCGGTTTACGCTCAAGAAGATTGCCACGCCGCTAAAAGCGCAGCAAGACGCATACCACAACGATTGCGCAATGCAATAAGCGTCAAGGCGAACTGACATGGACATGCAATTAATCGCCACACAGGTTCTTAACGGGTTGCAGTTCGGGATTCTGCTTTTCCTGCTGTCGGCCGGGCTGACGCTGGTGTTCGGCATCATGAACTTCGTGAATCTGGCGCATGGCTCGCTGTACATGATGGGCGCATACGTCGCAGCGGCCGTCTTCAATATATACGGCTCTTTTCTGCTGGCGCTGCTGGCCGCCATTCCCGCCGCGATCCTGATCGGTATTTTGTTGGATCGCATCGTGCTTGCCGGCCTTTATACCCGCGACCACCTCGACCAGGTGCTGGCCACCTTCGGCTTGATCCTGGTCTTCAACGAAATCGTGCGCTACCTCTGGGGTTCCGCGCCCATTTACATCAATGCGCCCGAGGCGCTCAGAGGTACTGTCAGCCTTTTCGGACTGCCCTATCCTTCGTATCGATTCTTCATTATTGCAACTGGATTGCTTTGCGGCTTGCTGCTTTATCTGCTCATTAATAAAACCCGAATCGGCATGTTGATCCGGGCCGGAGCCTCGGACTCGGAAATGGTCGATGCCATGGGAACCAATATCAAGCGCCTGAATACCTTGATTTTCGGCCTTGGCGCGGGACTGGCGGGACTGGGCGGGGTCATGGCGGGCCCCATTCTCTCGGTTCAGCCGGGCATGGGCGAACCCATTCTCATCCTTACCCTTGTCGTCATTGTCACCGGCGGCATCGGCTCCATACGCGGTGCCTTCTACGGCGCCCTCATTGTCGGTTTGGTCGACACTCTGGGACGCGCTTTTCTGCCCGACATATTCAATGAACTGCTTGAAAAGTCGCTCGCCCAAGCCGCCGGCCCGGCCATTGCTTCCATGCTGATCTACCTGCTGATGGCGTTCGTGCTTGCGGTCAAGCCGCACGGACTATTTCCTGTCAGAAACGGATGACTCCCATGCCCTCCACCTCGACTCCACAAACCATGGCCATGGATGCCATTCCCCATTTGGCGACAGGCTCCAGCCAAGTACCGCCCGCGGCGCTGCCCTCCAAGCGGCGTACTGGACAAGCCTTGCCGGCTATCGGCATCTTCCTGCTGCTTTGCCTTGTGCCGTTTGTTTCGCACATGCTGGGGCATACATATTATCTTGACCTGGTATCCCGCATGATGATCCTGGGTTTGGCCGCCATAGGGCTGAACATAATCCTGGGCTATGGCGGCATGGTCAGCTTCGGCCATGCGCTTTACCTGGGCGTAGGCGCGTACGCGGTAGGCATACTGTCGCAATATGGCGTTCATTCGGCGCTGCTTCAACTGGTCGTGGCTTTCGCAGCCGGCACCGTCATCGCCTACGGCGTCGGCTATATATGCCTGAAGGTCAGCGGGATGGCATTCATCATGATCACGCTGGCCTTCGCGCAGATGTTTTACTTTCTGGCCATCAGCCTGAAACAGTATGGCGGCGACGACGGTTTGCAGATCGCCGCGCGCAGCCATATTCCCGGCATCGACATCGGCGACCCCTACCAGTTCTATGTATTGGTCCTGGCCATACTGGCGCTTGTCGCCTTCCTGTCGCATCGCCTGATCCGTTCACGCTTTGGCACGGTGATTCGCGGCTGCAAGCAGAATACTCGCCGCATGTATGCCCTGGGGTTTTGCTCAAGGCGCTATCAACTGCTGGCCTACGTCATCTCGGCACAAATAGTCGTTCTTGCGGGCGCCTTGCTTGCCAACCTGGCGCTGTTCGCCTCGCCTTCATACATGAGCTGGACGCTTTCGGGCGACCTGATACTGATGTGTGTGCTGGGCGGCCTGGGCACATTGCTGGGCCCCCTGGTGGGTGCTGCGGCCTTCGTCGGTCTTGAAGAATTCCTGTCGACCATGCCCATAGAACTGCCCGGCAGCGCAACCGAACTGATAACGACGCATTGGCTGGGGTTCTTTGGAGTGTTCATCGTGCTGGTGGTCATTTTCATGCGGCGCGGCATTTACGGAATATTCACTGCGAAAGGCGGCGACCATGACTGAGATCATGCAGGTACAGAACCTGGTAAAGCGCTACGGCGCGCTGGCCGCAACCAACGACCTGAACATGACTTTGCGCGCCGGCGAACTGCATGGCGTCATCGGCCCCAACGGCGCAGGCAAGACCACTTTCATCCATCAACTGGCCGGGGAAGTCATGCCCGATCAAGGCCGGATATTTCTGGATGGCATCGATATCACCGGATCGTCCGTGGACGAACGGGCGTTGAACGGTATCGGACGTTCTTACCAGATCACATCCGTCTTCAAGGATTTTTCAGTTCTGGAAAACGTCATGCTGGCGGTACAAGCGCGCCAGGGTTCCAGCTTCCGGTTCTGGTCGACGGCCAGCCGCGATAAAAGGCTTTCGGAGCCGGCGCACGAGGCATTGTGCCAGGTGCAGCTGTCCCATGCAGCCCAGCGGCGGGCCGGTGCCCTGGGTTACGGCGAAATGCGGCAACTGGAAATTGCCATGACGCTGGCCATGCAACCCCGTGTACTTTTGCTGGACGAGCCCATGGCGGGCATGAGCCAACAAGAGTCGGCACGGCTGGTCGACCTGCTGCACAGGCTCAAGGGCCAATACAGTATTGTCCTGGTCGAACATGACATGGATGCCGTCTTTGCCCTGGCCGACCGCATCACCGTGCTGCTTTACGGCACCGCCATTGCTTGCGACACCCCGCAAGCCATACAGACAAACCAGGAAGTCAAAAGCGCATACCTCGGAGACGACGATGATGAATTCTGAAGCCATCCCGCCGCCAGGCTCGGGGGCCCTGCTGCAGTTGCACGGCATTGAGACCTCGTACGGCGACAGCAAGGTTCTGTTCGGTGTCAACCTGGAGATCCAGGCTGGACAGTGCGCCGCCTTGCTAGGGCGCAACGGCATGGGCAAGTCCACCACCGTTAAAACCATTATGGGCTTGCAGCCGCTGAAGAAAGGCAGTATTACGTTGCGCGGCGCCGATCTGTGCCGTATGCGCCCGCATCAGATCGCGCATGCAGGCATAGGGCTGGTTCCCGAAGGCCGGCGCGTGTTCCCCAATCTGTCTGTGCGCGAAAATCTGATAGCCACCGCCAAACAAGCAGCGCATAGCGGACCCACGTGGAAGCTCGACGATGTATATGCCATGTTTCCGCGACTGCAAGAACGTGAACGCCATCTGGGCTGCAATCTTTCGGGCGGAGAACAGCAAATGCTGGCTATCGGCCGCGCACTGATGACCAACCCGGAACTATTGATTCTTGACGAAGCGACCGAAGGGCTGGCACCTATTGTTCGCAAAGACATATGGCGTTGCATAGCGCTCTTGAAAAGCCGCGGACTTGCCTTGCTGGTCATTGATAAAAACCTGGGCGCGCTGATGCGCGTCGCCGACACCCACTACATCCTGGAAAAAGGCGTGGTCGTGTGGAACGGCTCTTCGCAGGAGCTGAGCGCCAATCCGCGGCCGGTCCAGGACCATATCGGTATGTAGCACGCAAATTTGCATGCGATCGATTGCAGCCGCATGCGGCGATTTATACGCCGCATGCCATCACTACGTTTAAAGGAGTGGTCAAAATGAAGAGTATTGTCGTTATCGGCGGAGGCTTCGCCGGGCTTTGGAGCGCCGCCGGCGCAGCCAGAAAACTGGACGAACTGAACGTTTCAGCGAACGAGGTAAAAATTACCCTGATCGACCAGAACGACTTCCATAGCATCAGGGTTCGCAATTACGAAGACGATCTGGAAGTATCGGTTATTCCCCTAGCCCGGGTTCTGGACCCCATCAATGTCGCGCGTGTCAAAGGCAAAGTCGTGGGCCTGGACCTTGCGCGACAAACCGTTCAGGTCGACACCGGCATGGGCACGCAGGACGTGACTTATGACAAGCTGGTTTACGCCCTGGGCAGTCAGCTGCGGCGCCCGCCGATTCCCGGACTTGCCGATCACTCGTTCGACGTCGATACCTATCACGGCGCCAAGCGGCTGGAGCAGCATCTGGAATCGCTGCCCGCCGCCGCGCGTGGCGATGAAAGGTATACCGCCCTGGTGGTGGGCGCCGGCCTGACGGGTATCGAGATAGCGTGCGAACTGCCGGCCCGCCTGGCAAAAATCAAGGCCCTGGCCGGTGGAACCGAACCCATACGTGTCCTCTTGGCAGACTCCAGCCCAACTATCGGCTCTGACATGGGGTCACAAGCCCAGGCCGTGATCGACGAGGCGTTGAAGTCGCTGGGCGTGGAAACCCGTACAGGTGTTGCCATAACAAAGGTCGACGCATCGGGCGTTACCCTGGCTGATGGCGAAGAGATCCCCGCAGCAACGGTCATTTGGTGCGCAGGCATGAAGGCCAATGACCTGAGCAGCCTGTTGCCGGTTGAAAAGGACCGAATGGGCCGTGTCGCAGTCGACGAGTTCATGCGCGTCAAGGGGATGGACAATGTCTTCGCCGCCGGCGATGCGGCTTGGTCCATGCTGGATGAAACACACGCGTCAGTGATGTCCTGCCAGCATGGCAGGCCCATGGGCCGCTATGCGGGCCATAACGTTGCAGCTGACATCATGGGCACGGAGATGCTGCCGCTGCACATTGACTGGTACACCACGGTTCTGGACCTGGGGCCGTGGGGCGCTGTTTACACCATGGGATGGGACCGCCAGGTTATCGCCACGCGGGATGCCGCCAAGCAAACCAAACGCACCATCAACGGCCAGCGCATCTATCCGCCTCAAAGCGGCGATCGCGCCGAAATCCTGGCCGCAGCGGCGCCCGAAGTGCAAGCGCCGCCGGCGACACAACGGCAAGCATTGGATAGCCCGGCGTGCTGAAAAAAGCCCAGAACGCTGACGTTTTGGGCCGCAACCAGCTTCAACTACCCAACCCCCGGCTTCGGCCTGCGGCCCGGCCTGGATGCGTGATCAATAAATGCCGTGAGCCCGCCCGAACACGCGTACCAGGCCCAGCAGGCTGTTGATGGTGGGCGTAGCAACGCCGGTCAGTATGCCGATTTCGTGCATGACAGTAACCAGACCGTCGATTTCCAGCGGGCGGCCGGCTTCGGCGTCTTGCAGCATGGACGTTTTGAAAGAGCCCAGTTGCAAGGTAAGCCGGCTGCGCTCTTCGGCGCTTTGCGCGATGGGACAACCGATTTTTTCCCCTATTTGCGCGGCTTCGCGCATGGCGGCCAGGCAAAACTCGTTGAGCAGCGGATCGCTTATTATTTGCGCGGTTTCCGCCCCTGTAATGGCGGAGACCGGGTTCATGGTCATATTGCCCCACAGCTTGTACCAGATATCGCCCCGGATATTGGAACTGGCTTCGGCTTCGAAACCGCCCTTGGTCAGCAGGCCGACCAGTTCGCGCAGCCGACCGCTGTCGCGCCCGTCGGGCTCGCCCAGGATAAGCCGGTTGCCCGAGCGGACTTCCACAACGCCGGCCTCTGGACGGGCACTGGAAAAATGCACAACGCAGCCCAGGATATGCCTGACCGGAATGGCGCTTGCCAGCTTGCGCCCGGGGTCCAGGGACTGCAGCTGCGCCCCCTGAAACGGCACGCCTTCGCCTTCAAAGTACCACCACGGCACGCCGTTCATGGCGGTCACCACAGTAGTATGCGGCCCTATCAGCGGAGCAATGCGCTCGACCACCTGAGGCAGCGCCGGCGATTTCACTGCAATGAACACGACATCCTGTACGCCAAGACTGGCGGGGTCTTCTTCGGCCCGCAGCGGAATGGCCTGCGTGTTGCCTGCGATCTTCAGTCTCAAGCCGTGTTGCTGCAATGCGGCCAGCGTCTGGCCGTGGGCCACTGCGCTGACATCGCACCCTGCCGCCGCCAGCCGCGCCGCCACCAGTCCTCCGACGGCCCCAAGACCGTAAATTGCTGCTTTCATCAATGCCTATTGCTCCTCGAACGTATATGCCCGGCCGCATAGTCCGGTGCCCGAATCATGATAAATGATTTTGCGACACAACCAAACCGCCAAGGCCGGACGAACCAAGGGCCGGGTTCTGTGTTGCGCAGAACCTGGCCCTTGAAACCACAATCAATAAGACTCAGAACGGAAACCCGCGCTTGCCAAGCTGGGTGGTAATCCACTTCAGTTCAGTCATTTCGTCCATCGACGCATGCCCGCCTTCGCGTCCGACCCCGCTGCTCTTGACGCCACCGAAAGGCACATGCGGTTCGTCGGCCACCGTGCAGTTATTGATGTGCACCATGCCGGCTTCCAGGCGCAAGGCAAGATCAAAGGCTTTTTGCAAGTCGTTGGTCATCACCGCCGAAGACAATCCGTATGAGGTGTCGTTGGCAATACGCAGTGCATCTTCAGAATCGGCAGCACGTATCACCGAGGTGATCGGTCCGAAGGACTCTTCTCCATAGACTTTCATCTCGGGCGTTACCTCTGCCAGCACAGTCGGCGCGTACAAAGCGCCCTCGTGCTTGCCGCCGCACAATAGCTTTGCGCCCTTGGCCACGGCATCCCGCACATGTTCATTGATCACCGCACATTGCGATTCGCGGATCAGCGGTCCGACAATAGTGCTTGGGTCATGCGGGTCGCCGGTCTTGAGCGACTTGGCCTTGGCCGCGAACTTGGTGCAGAAACTGTCGAACAGGCCCGCTTCGACAATAATGCGGGAACTGGCCATGCACACTTGGCCTTGATGAAAGTAGATACCAAAGGCTGCGGCGTCGACCGCGTAATCAAGATCGGCATCATTCAAAATAATGAACGGATTCTTGCCGCCCATTTCCAGCGTCAGCCGCTTCAGGTTTTTCCCGGCTTGCGCGGCCAGCAAGCGGCCAACCCGGGTCGAGCCGGTAAACGTCACCATTTTGACGCGCGGATCGGACATCAGTATTTCGCCCACCATTTCCGATGGACCGGGAATCACGTTCAACACGCCCGCGGGCAAACCAGCTTCTTCAAAGATAGAGGCAATTTTCAAGCCAATGACGGAAGTATATTCGGAGGGCTTGAGCACGAAGGTATTACCTGCCGCCAGTGCAAACGCCACCTTTTTCATCGCCAATAAAAATGGAGCGTTGAACGGCGCAATGCCGGCAATGACGCCCAGCGGCTGGCGTACTGTCATGCCCAATTGCCCAGGCATGGTCATAGGCAAGGTCTCACCCGTAACCTGGCGCACCAGGCCTGCCGCCACGCGCAACAAATCAACGCAGTAGCTGATTTCAAACATGGCTTTGCCAAACACCGAGCCCGATTCTTCAATGATTACGTCCCGAAGCTCGTCCGTGCGTGCGGCAACCACATCCGCCGCCTTGATCAAAATGGCCTCCTTTTCCGAAGCCAGCTTATTGCGCCAGCCCTCACGCGCCCGATAGGCTGCCTCGATGGCATCCTTCACATCCTGGGCAGAAGCCTGCGCGACAAAGGCATACACTTCGCCGGTAAGCGGGTTAAGGTCCTCACTGGCCTGCTGCTCGGATCCTGGCCGCCAGACGCCGTCGACAAACAGCGAGCTAATCTCCTTTACCGCGGTTTTAATATCGTTCGCACTCATATATCCTCCGATTTGATGGGTAGTTTGTAACGAGGCTTTTATCGTTTATTCCCCATTCTCCGGCCGCCTTGAACATAGTTCTTGACTGCATCCGCAATGCGGTATGCTCTATACGCGGGGTTGGCCGCTTGCGCCGCCCGGAGGGTACGCCATGAATATCGAATTCTCGACCGACTCGGTTGCCGCCGCCAAGCGTCTGGCCTATTGGCGCGATGCCGTCTGCAATACCTTTGCCGACATTGAGTGCCAGGCTATGTCGGGCACGCCATTTCACGCCCGCCTTACAGACGCCGGCTTAAAAGGACTGCATTTTTGCCAGAGCAGTAGCAGCCCGGTGCAAGTAAGCAAGAATACGGCGCTCATCCGGCGCAGCTCGCATAGCAACTTCATGCTTTGCATCCAGCAAGAAGGGCTTTGCGTGCTGCATCAAAACGGTCTGGAAGCCCGCCTGTTTCCCGGGGATATGGCGCTGCTTGATTCCGTGCGGCCGTACAGCGTAACTTTTCCTGCGCCCGCCCAACAGCTGATAGTGCATATGCAGCGCGACGCACTGCTTAACGTGTTCGACGATGCCGAGCACCGCTGCACTCAACGGATCTCGGGCGCCCGCAGCACCGTACGGCTGGTCGGCCAGTTCATGCAAGGCCTGTCGACGCAATTGCACCGACCGAACCCTATCGACAGCAAGAGCTCTGTGGCTGAAGCGCTGAAAATCGGCGCTCTGGAACTGATTGTTTCGGCTCTCTCGGATGTTGCTCCCGACCAGGCGGAACAACCTGCGCAAATCGCCCGATATCGCCTGCTGTACCGGGCCCAGCGCTATATTGAAAACGAACTGACCGACCCCGAGTTGACTGTCGAAGCCGTGGCCCGGGCCCTGTCGGTTTCAACACGCAGGCTGCAGCAAGTATTCAAAGACTGCGGCCTCCTGCCGCCTTCCAGATATCTTTGGCTGCAGCGCCTGGAGCGCTGCAAAACCGCCTACGATCAACCCGAGTTTGTGCAGCACAGCATCAGCGATATTGCACTGATGTACGGCTTTAATGATTTTTCCCACTTTAGCCGCAGCTTCAAGGCAACATACGGCTGCACACCCCGGGAATACCGCAGCGGGCACTATTAATTATTGATGAAAGGCTTGCGACGGCCGCATCTGCCCAAGCCACCACCTGCGGGCGTTCCGGTAACCAGCATATCGACTGAAATCGGACGCCACCGCGCTTAAATCCAACCAGGCGGTACCGGATAATAAGGCCAGGCCTGTGCTCTTGCCACGTGCATAAGATGCAATGCGCATAATGTGAACCAGGCTTGCTCTTCGGTTTGCTGTCAGCGCGTGGCCGGAATGACAGTCGAGGCCCAGGCCAGAAGCCGCCAATTGCCTTCGCGCTGTATCCACACAGCCTGGAATAAGTTATTCAACTGCTTCGTTGTACCGTCAATGACCGCCTGCATGACCGTCTGCCCATGCATGAGTGCGATAGTTCCGTAAACGGCCACAACCGCGTCACGCCTGTCCGCAGCAACGTACTTGACACGGCCATCGCGTAAAGAATCCAGATATTGTCTTTTCGTATCGACTATGGCGGACGAATGCGTGTACACGAGATCACCGTCCAAGAGCTGATCCAACACCGCCAGGTTGTTGGCGATCATCGCGCCATAACGTTCATCGTCCGCCCGTAATACAGCGAGCTGTTCTCGGTTTCTTGTCTCATTCATGGTTTTGAGGATTTCCTTGACGACTTTGGGTGCCACGATGGGCATGGGGAAGGCTTCGAAAGAGCTACTTCTTGGATTCAAGTTAGAGAATATAGATCTATATTTTGTATAGAGTTTGGATCGTTTATTTGACCATTTCAAGCGAGTTAACCCTAGAGCTGTAAAAATAATATATTTTGCAATGCTAGAATTGAATCCATGAAATCAGATATAACGTTCGCGCAAGCTATCCCCCACGAGCCGCCGGCAGTGGAACATGGCTCGACCATGGCTTCGGCGCTAGCTGAAACAATACGCACGGACATCATTCGCGGCCGGCTGGCGCCAGGCATGCGGCTGAAGGTCCAGGAGTTGGCCCGGCTTTACGACTCCGGCACCATTCCTGTGCGCGAAGCGCTATCGCGCCTCACGACCAGCGGCTTCGTTTACGCTCTGGACCGGCGCGGTTTTTTCGTCAAGGAAATCTCTCGGGAAGAACTGCTCGACCTGACGCGTGTACGCCTGATGATCGAACCCGCCGCTTTGCGCGACTCGATCGAACATGGCGACATTGCCTGGGAGGAACACGTGCTGTCCGCCCACCACCGCATGTCAAGACTGCGTATCCACGCCGACGCAATGAAACACGAATTGGACCTGGACTGGGAAGCCGCACACGACAACTTTCACAGGCAACTGATCTCGGCCTGCTCCTCTGCCTGGCTTTTGCAATTTGCCGATACGCTACGCGATCAAACCACACGCTACCGCCATATATCGGTAAGCTCGCGGCAGGCGCGGGATGTCGCGGCCGAACATGCCGCCATCCTTGACGCTTGCCTGGCCCGCAAGCCTGACTTGGCCGTAGGCTTGATCTGCGACCACATCAACACGACGGCATCGCTGGCCTTGAGCGAAACCGGGCCTGCAAAACAATAATGTAGGCCAGTGCCATAGCTGCACCGGCTATTTACCGCAATGCTCGCGCAGCTTCAGTATGCCGGGTCTTTATCGAAGCGGTTCAAGTCGAAATATCGCGATGTGGCGTTGCCCTCGGTAGCGCTTGGCTTGGCCGGCTTGCCTGTGTCGAAAGACGGCGGAATGGCTGGCGGGCTGATGTCGACAGCCTTTACCTCGTTGCCTGAGGAAGCAGCTGGCGCCCTGCTATTGCCGCTGCGATATCCGGCGTCAGGAGTAAGGCCCTCGGGCATCTGCAAGCCGTAAGCCCCTGGCGCCTGCGTCGCTGCGGGTGTCGACACGCCGGCCGCGGCCGCGCCCCCGGCGACCGCAGCCGCCCCCAAACCACCCACGGCGGCCGAGCCGTTTTCCTCTTCGGCCGCTCCCGCCGCCCGGTTGCGCGCATGCGCGGCGGCGCGCTCGGCCAGCACTTTAGCGTTTAGCTGATCCAGCCTTTTGGCCAGCCCCGCCTGATTGCGCATGCGGGCCCAATCGGCTGCATTTTGCTGCTTGAGGTTGCGCGTAGTGACATCGGCACCGGCACTGAGCAATATACGCACGCTTTCGTCGCTACCCGCGAAGGCCGCCATCATCAGCGGCGTCGTGCCTTCCGGCGAAGGCGCATTCACAATAGCTTTGTTGACAACCAGCAGCTTGACCATGTCAGCGTGGCCTTTAGAGGCGGCGTAATGCAATGGACTCCAGCCCAGATGGTTGACCTTGGCCCCGCGCTTGATGAGGGCCTGGGCGCGCTTGACATCGCCCACCACCGCCAGATACATGAGCGGCGTTTCGTGCATGCGGTTCTCGGCATTGACGTCAACGCGCCGATGAGCGGCCAGCAAGTCGTACACTTTCCAGGCCCCGTCGCGAATGGCCTGCATAAGGGCTGGTTGGCCTTTAGGGCTGATTTCGTTGGGCGACTCGCCCTGTGCCAATTCAGTCTTGATGGCTTCGACGCGGTCGTTGGCGATATCGACCCACCAACTGGGCGAAACAGCCGCCACGGCCGTCGCAAAGCACAGCAGCAAGCCGCCGAACACGCAACGTGCCGTGTTGTGATTAACCGCCATGCAAACGCGTAGTCGTTCTTTCATAGAATTGTCTTTTGAAGAGGATTGCATACCAATATGGCATCAGCCCATCGAATTTTTAATAATGATTCGAAATCAATAAATTTCGATACAAGGCACATATTTATCAATGAAACTTAAAGTAAATTATCAACTAATTTACTTTAAATTTCCATCACAACTAGCTGAAATATAAGTAAAAATAGACCTGATAAATAACTTTAAATAAATAGGTTTGATTTATCTACGTATCTTATTGAATAATCTGAAGAAATTTTCAGTTGATTGTTGTGCCACATCTGCGACTGGCATGTTTCGCAACTCGGCAATTTTCTCGGCCACATGAATCACTTTTGATGGATCGTTTACCTTGCCCCGGTACGGCACCGGCGCCAGATAGGGCGAATCGGTCTCGATCAGCAGACGGTCCAAGGGCAGCTTGACGGCCAAATCCTGCAAGTCGGTCGCCTTCTTGAAGGTAACGATCCCCGAAAGCGATATATAAAAATTCATCGCCATGGCCGCCTGAGCTACTTCCCATGACTCGGTAAAGCAATGCATTACCCCGCCAAACTCATCGGCGCCCTCCTCGCGCATAATGCGCAAGGTATCTTCGCTGGCCGAACGGGTGTGGATGATCAGCGGCAGCCCGCTTTTGCGGCTGGCGCGGATATGAGTGCGGAAGCGTTCGCGCTGCCACTCCAGCGGCTCGGAAAGACGGAAATAGTCCAGGCCGGTTTCGCCGATGGCGACCACCTTGGGCGACTCGGCCATGCCGGCCAATTCATCGGCACTGGGCTCGGGCGTGTCTTCGTAATCCGGATGTACGCCTACCGACGCATACAAATGCGGGTGCGGCGCGACAAGCTCCATCAAACCGGGCCACTGCGGCATATTGACGCTTACAACTAGCGCATGGCTGACCAGGTTCTGCTCCATCCGCCGAAGAATTTCTGGCAGGTTCTGGGCAAGTTCCGGAAAATCCAGATGGCAATGAGAATCTACATACATGGCAAAACTCTAAATTAAAATCTTACGTGAATGGGCTTGAACAAGTAAATGCATGGCGCCACTTACCCTGCCTGGATCATCGCTGCGGCTGACAGGCCAGAGCGGCACGCGATAAAGCGCTATAGGTGAACAGTTTAGTATTCAAAGGATGATCCGCGACAGCGCGCTGCTGGACCAGCCACTTGCCGGTATCGGCCAGTGTGGCGGGCGGCACCTTTTGCGCAATGGCCTTGATCTGCCCCGCCAGTTCCGGGAAGTAGCGCACGGAGGCCTGGGCTGCTGCGAGAGACAAGTCCAAGAACAAGCGCTGCAACGCATCTATCCATACTTTGGGCGCTTCTTTTTCCAGGCTTTCGGCCAATGCTCCGACATCCGGCATGGCACCTTGGGCCGACGATCGGACCAGTTGTGCCAGCCACTCGGGACAGGCGCCCCCGCCCGCGCGCGACATTTCCAGGGCGCGCAACGGCGCGCCGCCCGCCGCAGCCAACCACTGCGTTGAGTCGTCCAGCCCCTGGCTGCTTAGCCATTCGGCACTATCGGCGGGGGAAGGAACCGCCAAAGGCAGGCGCCGGCAACGGGAAACCAGGGTAGGCAGAATCCGGTCGGGCGCATCCACCACCAGCAGAAACACGGTGTGTTCGGGCGGCTCTTCCAGCACTTTAAGCAAGGCGTTGGCGGAGATCGAATTAAGAGCTTCGGCAGGATAAAGCACGGCCACCCGCCAGCCGCCACGGTGCGTTGCGGTGTTGAACCAGGGCGACAACACGCGCAACTGTTCTACGCGAATATCCCGTGAAGGCGCCTTCTTGGCGGCCCCGGACTGCTCGGTGGGCTCTTCGGCGGTATCCGCGCCCTCTTCCAGGGCAATCGCCTCGGGCCGGATACGGCGTAAATCGGGATGATTGCCGCCGGCCACCCATAGGCATGCCGCACAATGTCCGCAAGCCAGCCCCTCTTGGGGCGACTCGCACAGCAGGCTGGCTGCGGCGGCAAGCGCAAACTGGCGCTTGCCGATGCCTGCCATGCCGTGGATCAGCCAGGCGTGCGCAAACCGCTCGCGCTGCGTCAGCCAGGAGCTGGCAACTTGTTGCTGCCAGGGAAGAAAATGCGGAATTTCACTCATGCGTCCAGTCTGCGAATGCTACCTAAACCCTAATATTACTTGGGAACGCCTTTTGCTGGGAGGTTGAGGGCCTGTTCAAAAAGGCCAAAGGCGAAAGACTACGCGCAAATCAATGGAAAACGTCCATGGCAAGCTCCAGTAAACGCGCTTTATGGAAAGGCGCAATTTCGTTCGGTCTGGTTCATATACCGATAGCCTTGCACTCGGCGACCGACAACCGCTCAATAGACTTCGACTGGCTGGACAAGCGAAGCATGGACCCCGTAGGCTATAAGCGCATCAACAAGGCAACAGGCAAAGAGATCGACAAGGAAAACATAGTCAAGGGAATTGAATACGAAGACGGACAATATGTCATTTTATCGCCCGAGGAAATCGAGGCCGCTTTTCCCAAAACGACGCAAACTGTCGAGATCGAGGCGTTCGTCGAATTAAGCGACATTCCTTTCATATATCTGGAGCGCCCCTATTATATTTCGCCCATCAACAAGGGCGCCAAAGTCTATGCCCTGCTGCGCGAAGTCCTGCATAAGACAAAAAAAGCCGGGATCGCCAAGGTCGTCATACAAACCAAGCAGCATCTTGCCATTTTGATGGCGTGCGGGCCTGCGCTTATTTTGAATCTGATCCGATGGGACGAAGAGATCCGCGGCTGGGACGAACTGAATTTGCCCGCTGAAGGCACCAAGTCGACAGGGCTGACCCAGAAAGAATTGACAATGGGCGAGC
The DNA here is from genome assembly GCF_003315175.1 of Eoetvoesiella caeni. GTDB lineage: Bacteria > Pseudomonadota > Gammaproteobacteria > Burkholderiales > Burkholderiaceae_B > Eoetvoesia > Eoetvoesia caeni. The sequence continues at coordinate 103,569 of NZ_QNRQ01000001.1, forward strand.
AATTGATCGACGACATGAGCGCGAAGTGGGCGCCTGAAAAGTTCACTGACTCATTCAGAGAACAAATCCTCCAGTTGGTCAAGGACAAGGCGGAGGCCGGCAAGACGCAGTCCGTCACCCAGCCCGAAGAGGAGGAAGCGGAAAGTGGCGGCGCCAAGATCTATGACTTGACCGAAATGTTGCAACGCAGCCTGAAGAAGCCCGCTCAAGGCTCTGCAAAGAGGGCATCACGCACACGCTCCGTCAACAGCGATTCGAGCACGGCACCAAAGAAAAAGCCTGCGACCAGCGCAAAACCACGGCAGGCCACGGCCGTAAAGCGGCGCAAGAATGGCTAAGAAAAACGATCCCCTGCAAACCTACAAATCCAAGCGCGACTTCTCCAAAACCAGCGAGCCGGCCCAGGGCGGCCTGCCCAACACGGAAGCCCGTTCCTTCGTCGTCCAAAAGCACTGGGCACGCCGCCTGCATTACGACTTTCGTCTGGAATTGGGCGGTACGATGAAAAGCTGGGCAATACCGAAAGGACCCAGTTTCGACAGCGCCGACAAGCGCATGGCGGTGCATGTCGAAGACCACCCTATTTCGTACAACAGCTTCGAAGGCGAGATTCCCGCCAAGCAGTACGGCGCGGGAAAAGTCATTATCTGGGATAAAGGGACTTGGATTCCGGAAGGCGATGCTCGCAAAGGATATCGGGCCGGCAAGCTGAAGTTCGAATTGCGGGGCCACAAGCTGCACGGAAGCTGGGTGCTGGTTCGCATGCACGGCAAGGAATCGAAGCAAGACCCATGGCTGTTGATCAAGGAAAAAGATGAGTTCTCGCGCCCGGCCAGCGAGTTCAGCGTCGTCGACGAAATGCCCGGCAGCGTTGCAGGCCAGGGCGACAGCGCCCCGGCGATGTCGCCCGCCGCGCTCAAGCCGCAGTTGGCCACGCTGGTGGACACCCCTCCCCGCGATCCGGAAACATGGCTTTATGAAATAAAGTTCGATGGCTACCGTCTATTGACACGGGTGGAAAAGGACCGGATACAACTATATACCCGCAACGGCAACGACTGGACGGGCAAGCTTGCCGCCCTGGCGCGGCGACTGAAGGCCCTGCGCCTGCCCGAGGGCTGGTATGACGGCGAGATCGTCATGATGGACCAGCACGGCCGGCCCGACTTTCAAGCCTTGCAAAATGCATTCGACAATTCCAAGACCCGGGATATTGTTTACTACCTGTTCGACCTCCCCTTTTGCGACGGCATGGATTTGCGCGCCCTGCCGCTGACCACGCGGCGCGAGAAGCTGCGTAGTCTGCTTGCGGACGCTAGTGATGGTGCCGTACGCTTTAGCGACACGTTCGACGTGCCGGGACACGATATCGTTGCCGCGGCTTGCAAACTGGGGCTTGAAGGCGTGATCGGCAAGAGAAAGACCTCTCGTTACGTGTCTCGCCGTTCGCCGGACTGGATCAAGCTTAAGTGCGGTATGCGCCAGGAGTTTGTAATAGGCGGCTATACCGACCCGCAAGGATCGCGGACCGGAATAGGCTCCTTGTTGCTGGGAATACATGACGACGCGGGCAAGCTACGCTACGCCGGGAATGTCGGCAGCGGCTTCAATACCAAGACCCTTGCCCAGATCAAACAAAAGCTGCACAAGCTGCATTCGGAGACGACTCCGTTCTCGGCCTCGACCAGCATCGACAAGAAAGCGCATTGGGTAAAGCCCGTTATGCTGGCGGAAGTCTCTTTCAGCCAATGGACGCAAAGCGGCCATGTCCGCCATCCGGTTTTTCATGGCTTGCGCGATGACAAGCCCGCCAAAGCCATCACCAAGGAGAGTCCCATGCAGGCCGATGTCGGATCAGACCAAGCCGGTACGCTGCCCGCCAACTTCAAGGTCACGCATGCGGAGCGCGTAGTGGACGAAACGTCCGGGACCACCAAAATGGAAGTGGTCCGCCACTATGCCGCGGTCGCACCGCTGATGCTCGAACACTTGAAAAGCCGGCCGGTATCGCTGGTCCGCGCTCCCGAGGGCGTCAGCGGGCAGACCTTTTTCCAGAAGCATCTGGAAACCGCCAAGATGACAGGCGTGCGACAACTTTCGCCCGCGCTGGATCCGGGCCATGCGCCTCTAATGGAGATCCCCTCTGCGCAAGGTCTGCTAAGCGCCGCCCAGATGAACGTCATCGAGTTTCATACCTGGAACGCCATTAAGACCACAATCGCCAAGCCGGACCGAATGATCTTCGACCTGGATCCGGGCAAGAACGTGGAGTGGACGGCCGTGCAGGAGGCGGCGCTGGCCATTCGCGCCTTCCTGGAGGAGCTTGGGCTGATACCATTTGCAAAAACCAGCGGCGGCAAAGGCCTGCACATCGTCGTGCCCCTGAAACGAAGACACGATTGGGACACCGTCAAGGATTTTTCGCATGCGGTCGTGCTGCATATAGGCAAAGCGCTGCCGGCGCGTTTCGCTGTCCTGAGCGGCCCGCGCAATCGGGTAGGGAAAATTTTCATTGATTACTTGCGCAATGGCTTCGGCGCGACGACTGTGGCTGCGTGGTCGCTGCGGGTCAGACCGGGAATGGGCGTGTCCGTGCCCGTAGCCTGGAACGAGATCGAAACATTGGAAAGCTCGGCACACTGGCATATAAACAATGTCCATGAACGGCTCGGCATAGGCAACGAACCATGGCAGGACTACAACAATTCAGCTCGCACGCTGACCGCGGCGATGCGCCTGCTGGACTTCAAGCCCAAGGCGCGAAAAGCCTGACTTCACCGGCAAACGGTTCAGGAACGGCGCTTGCTTGGAAAAGGCATGATCCCTTCAGAAAGGCGCTCCAGCGATGAAACCGATACGTAAAGCTGTATTCCCAGTTGCCGGGCTAGGAACCCGTTTTCTACCGGCTACCAAGGCCATGCCCAAAGAAATGCTTCCCGTCGTGGACAAGCCGCTTATCCAGTACGCCGTGGAAGAGGCCATTGCCGCCGGCGTCACTGAACTGATTTTCGTGACCGGCCGCACCAAGCACGCCATCGAAGACCACTTCGACCGAAAACCCGAACTCGAAGCCGAACTCGAATCCAAACATAAGTCCAGCCTGCTGGATGCGGTCAGAAATGTACTTCCCGCCAATGTCAATTGTATCTACACCCGACAAACGGCTCCTCTGGGACTGGGCCATGCGGTACTGTGCGCAGCACCCATAGTAGGCAACGAACCCTTTGTCGTCATATTGGCCGATGACCTGATCGACGCCGACATTCCGGTTACTCAGCAATTGATCGAAGCCGCTCATCGCCACAACGCAAGCATAGTCGCGGTCCAGAACATCCCGCGGGCCAACACCAACCAATACGGCATTATTGATGGGGTTACGGTCGACGGCAAAACGACTTGCCTGGCTTCTATCGTGGAGAAACCCGACCCGGCCGACGCGCCCTCGACACACGCCGTTGTAGGGCGGTACATTCTGGAGCCGGAGATTTTTGAATTCCTGAGGCAGACGCAAGCCGGCAAAGGCGGCGAGATTCAGCTTACCGATGCCATAGCGGCCCTGCTGAAAGCGCGCGCCGTCTTTGGCTTCGAGTTTGAAGGGACACGCTACGACTGCGGCAGCAAGGCGGGTCTTTTCCATGCGACGGTGGAACTGGGACGCAAATACCATGGGTTGGTCTGCTCTCCCGAGAGTGATACAGCGCCGGTGCCCTCGCCCAAGCTACGAGTGGTCAATTCCAGTACGCGTACAGGATAGGCCACGACCATGACCAACGAACATTCGCCCGGGAAGGACAAGAATCCTTCGCGGCATAAGCCGCCTTCTCAAACCACTAGGCGACCTGCCAGGCCTCCTGACAGCATACCCGACATACTGCCCGGCGTGGACCCGCAGCAGACACCCGGCATCGACCGCCCGCCCGCGGAAAACGACCCGGACAACGAGCACAAGCGACGCTCCTGAGGCTGTTCAGCCTTTCTTGAACTTGAGAACGCTGATTTCACCTTGGGACTCCATATAGGCCCTGCGCACTTGGCCCAGGTCGTCAATGCCTTGTTGGCGCAGCTCGCTCATCAACTCGTCCGGGGTCACGTACTCGCGGCGCATCCCTCTGCGCTGCATGACCCCGTCCTTGACCAGGCAGACGCGTCCCGGGTCGAGCAAGCGTTCGAACGCCGGCCAGAAATAGCCGACTCGGTCCACGGCGACGCTCCAGAGGATCAAAGTGCCCACCAGCACCATGCCCTCGGCGACGCTCTCATATTGCGCGGACATGGCGTTTTGCGCCGCGTCGGCAATCAGGACGACAAGCAGCACATCGGCCGAACCTACGGTACCAAAGTCGCGCCGCCCGGCAAGCCGCAGCAAAATGAAGATGAACCAATATACCAGGCTGCCGCGGATCACCAACTCCCATGGCGATACGCCAAAAACAAAAAGCTCGCTCCACTGGACGTCCATGACTTGACCTCTAAACGCGGTATATCGACGACTAGCAACTGGTATGCCCGAGCATCGACCCGGGCCGCGGTTACGGCACGACGTTTGCTGGAAGCCATGCTGTATTTCAGTATTTGGAGCGAGAATCATGACCCAAGCCAAGATCGAACCAGGCAGAACCAATTTGTCGCCGGCGGGCAAGCCCAAGGGCGACGGCGGCGAGCGCAAGTCAGACAAAGAGAAAGACTGGCTCCCCGAACTCGGCCTGAAGTCGCCAGCCAAAGAAAAAGGCAAGCAGACCGACGCATCTCCACTTGATCCGGGGATAGACTTGCGCAAAGACTGATGCATGCGCTTGCGGTACTCCCGTCGGCCCGTAGCTTTGTTTCAGCGAGTACTAGCCGGGACAGGCTAAGGCGGCGGCCGGTAACTATCCAACTGCATTCTCATCGTTTCGACCCGCTGCGATATAAGCTTGCGATTTGCCAGAGCGCGCGGAAGCCCGGCCACGGCTCGCAGGGCCACGGGCCAGAAGTCGCGCTGCCGGTGTGCTTTGCGCAGTTGCAGCGCCGTTTCGCGCCAAGCCCGCGTCCATGGGCGGCGCATCCATGCCACCCAAATGGCGTTACGCGCCAGCAGCCTTTTGCGCAAGCCGGAATCGCGCAACGACGAAGGAAAGTGGCGGCTGACGACTTGTTGCGCGTAAACAATGCACCATCCTTTTTGCACTAGATCCAACGCCATTAGCTCCTCTTCGCCGCCAATGAAAAACGGTGCCCAATAGCCGCCGGCCTCGTTGAAGGCCCGCACCCGCATGACACACGCCCCCGCCATGAACCCCAGCAATTGAGGCCCGGGTAGCCCTTCGCGCGGCAAGGGGCTGTTTTCCATATCCACACAGGTTGGATCAAGCCGGCCCTCCGTACCTACGACTACGCGGGCGCTAAGCACCGCTACTTGCGGCGCAGCCTCCAGTATCTGAACTGCCTGCTCCAGCGCCCACGGCTCCCATTGCGTATCGTCGTCGCAGAATGCAACATACGGGGTGGTTATTTGGGCGACAGCGGCATTGCGCGCAGCGGCGCCGATATTGTGCCGCAGGCTTATAAGCCTTATGGACGGAAAAGCTTTGGCAATGGCGGCCGGCGTTCCATCGCCCGACCCGTTGTCTACGACGACAATGCTGCGGTCGCCGGCAACCGCCGACAAAGCCGCCAGGGTACGAAGCACTTGCTCACGGCGGTTATAGGTTAATACCGCTATCGTGACCCAGCGTTCCAGACACATCGCCTTGCGCCTCCTGCGGCTCGTACGCAGCATCGTGCGCAAAATAGTCTATGGTTTTACGCAAGCCTGCCTCCAGCCCCGTGGCTGGCTGCCATTTCAGACAGCGGCGAGCCAGCGCAATATCAGGGCAACGCTGCTCCGGGTCGTCGGATGGCAGTGGAAAGAACTGGAACGACTCTTCAACTTCCACCAGCTTGCATATCAGCCGGGCGATTTCCAATACTGTGTTTTCCTGTGGGCCGCCCAGGTTTACCGGGCCGTGAAAAAGAGGCGGAGTGTTCATCAAGCGCACCAGCCCTTCTATCAGATCGTCCACATAGCACAGCGAGCGCGTCTGGCTGCCGTCGCCATAGACCGTAAGCGGGCTGCCGTTCAAAGCCTGGAGTATGAAGTTGGACACCAGCCGCCCGTCGTCGGGCGCCATTCCCGGACCATAAGTGTTGAAAATCCGGGCGATTTTTACAGGCAGGTGCCAGCGCGCACCATAGTCCGAAAACAAGGTCTCGGCGCAGCGCTTCCCCTCGTCATAACAAGACCGCAGACCCACTGTATTGACGCTGCCGCGGTACGATTCGGGCTGAGGGTGCACATGAGGATTTCCGTATACTTCACTTGTGGACGCTTGCAGTATCCGCGCGCCGCATTTGCGCGCCAGCTCCAATAAATTGCGGGATCCGTACACGCAGGTCAGCAGCGTATGGACAGGGTCGGCCTGGTAGTGCCGTGGCGACGCGGGGCACGCCAGATTATAAATATGGGTAGCTGAAATATCGAGAGGTATGGGCTCTATGACATCGTGCAGCACAAACGAGAACAAGGGGTTGTCCAACAACGCCTGCACATTCTCGCGACGGCCAGTAAGCAGATTATCCAGGCATATTACCCGCCGGCCTTCGTGTACCAGCCTCTTGCATAGATGCGAACCCAGGAAGCCGGCACCTCCGGCCACCAGGACCGTCCCGCTGGTACCGAAGTTGTCATTCATGTCGTGCTCCAGCCAGTAAAAGAAGAATCTCGTTCCAATCGCAGATATAGCGATCGATGGAAAATCGTTCCAGTGCAGTCCGTCTGGCGGCGATGCCCCAGGATCTGGCCAACTCAGGTTCATGAAGCAGTTGCCGCATGCAATCAAGCAGCTTTTCGCGCCTGCTGTCGACGTAGCCCTCGACTCCATTGGTGATTACATTGGGCAATTCCGTAGCCGCCACTCCGACCACGGGCATGCCGGCCATCATTGCTTCAATCAACGACAGGCCCAGGCTTGCATAGCGTATGGGCGTGAAGAAAAAACGGTATCTGGCCATATACGCCGGCACTTCCATATTGGATATCTCTCCGAGCCCGTCCATGGTCTCGGACTGCATGCCGATCAAGTCCAGCGGCACCTGTTGCGCGGCCCATTCATAGATATCGGCGCCCACGCGCCGTCCGCGCCTGTGCAAATGGTTGACCGCGGCGATGCCGCGCGCCAATTCGCCGGTATAAAGGACATCGGGATGGGCGACGACGCCGTGCTCGACAACGCGCACGCACACGTCCGGCGCGTTCCACATCAATGCGTTGTAGGGGGTGACATGGACGAGGACACCATTGTCGTGCTTGAAGAAATGCACACTATCAGTAGGATGCGGCTCCGGCGGATTGTGCTCGATATATGCGCAGGGCAGCGCTTGCTGCCGCGGAGTCAATAAATCGAAACGATCGCGTTCGAAAGCGCTGCGCGACTGGTAGATCACGCAATCCAGCTGTTCATTGCGCAACTCGTGTGCCGGCACCTCGCGCACATTGGAGCCCCAGGGAATCTTGGTGCCCAACGCGCTATACCCATTCGGGTTTCCCGGTAAGACCGGTATAACAAAATCATGCGGCGCCTGTGTCAGGGAATACAGGTAATTCCCATGTACATGCCAAGTCAGTACACGCAAGCGGCGGCCGGAGACGCTCGGGTGCGCCGGTGTTTCGATCCCCTCCTCAGCGCGCTTCATGAACGATCTCCTTACCCAGTTGCGCCAGGGCGGCGTCCACCACCTCCTGTGAGCTCACCGCCAGCGCGCATGCATGGCCCACAGGACAAACATCGTAGGCGCACGGCCGGCAAGACATATCGGCGTGCAACACCGTATGCAAGCCCGCATCCAGCGGCGCCCAGCGCGCTGTATCGCTGCCCGAAGCGATGACGACGCTGCGGCAGCCTACCGCGGCCGCGATATGCGACACGCCGGTGTCGTTGCAGATCAGCAGCCTTGCCTGCTTCATGAGGCTTGCCAAAGCGCCCAGTCCTGTAGCACCGCCCAAGTCCACCGTGCCATGGCCGATGGCGGCTGCCAGGTTCCTGGTGAGAGGACGTTCCGCTTCGCAACCTGTCACCACGACTCGCCAACCGTCTTGTGCCAATCGCCGGCCGGCCTCGGCGAAACGCTGCAGCGGCCACCGTCGCGAGGCCAGACGTGCGCCCGGATGAATGAAAACAGTCCGCGCCGCCTCGATGCCCGCCTGGCGCGCAACTTCGGCGGCTGCCTCGCGATCCGCATCGTCCAGCGGAAATTCCAGGCTGGCGTCCTGCTCCGGCAAACCCAGATACTCCAATAAAGCAAGATATCGCCTGATTTCCGGTTGGCGGTCGGGCCAGGTCATCAATTGCGGCGTCTGCTGCGATTGCAGGGGGACAAAGCCAGCCCATTGCCTGGCGCCGAATTTGCCAACTATGGCATTGGACTGAATGCCGCTACCATGCATTTGCAAAGCCAGATCAAACCCCTGCGCCCGCATGTAGCGATAAAACTCCGGCAGCCTTGCAACGCATGCCGCTTGCTCGGGAAAAGCAGGGTCCCCCGGAAAGTCCACGAACTCATCCACATAATGGCGGAAGCGCCGCATAAGCGGCCGCATGCCATCCAGCCCGACCAATGCAATTGAGGCGGCCGGCAAAGCCCGGCGCACGGCGCGCAAGGCGGGAATGCTGCACAGCAGGTCGCCGAGGTTCAACGCGCGAAATATTGCGACCTTGCGCGTGGCGGGCAGCCATAAGCTGGCCGCGCTCATGGCAAGGCCCTTCCGAAACGCGCGGCGCCGACCAGGCGCCAGAAGATGGACAAAGGCGGTATCAGTATGGAGGTGACGAGCAGCTCGCTGATATTGCGCATATCCAGCGAGCTGCGACTCAATCTATACAAGAAGAAATACAGGCTCAACACCAGCCAGAGATAAGCGGCCGCTTCAGCCAGCTCCGTCCTTCCGGCCAGGAAGAAGACCACGGCGCCAAGCAAGCAGGCCGTGATGGACAGATAGAGCCAGGGCGGCGCCTTACGGATGCGCTGCCTATACAGTTCCGGATGCTTGCGATACAGCAGCACATCGAACATGACTTTTTTTTGCATTGCCAGGCCGGCTGCAAAATGGGCGGGACGCAAGGGATGCGTCACAATGGCTTGCGGCGCGGAGATTATCCGGCATCCGTTTTTCAACAAGGAAAAATGCAGGTCGGAGTCCTCGCGCCACGCCAAGGTAAAGCCTTCGTCGAACCCTCCGACCATGGCCAGGGCCTCGCGCCGCACAAAACAATTGGCCGTAACAAACTCGGCCTGCTGCAAGCGCGCCGCATCATTCTCGTAATCGCTGGGGTTCTCGGGCAGCGGCATGACGATGCGCCCCACGGCCGCCGCGGCGCCTTCTTCCATTGCTTGCAGCCCTGCTTCCAGCCAACCCGCATCTGGAATCGTGTCGTCGTCGGTGAATGCTATGATCGGCGCCCTGGCGGCGCGCCAGCCCGCATTGCGCGCTCCCGCAGGGCCCTGGGTGGCGGTTACGGCAATGTATCGAATCAATGGCGGCTTGTGCCCCGAAGCCGAGAACTCCAGCACCAGGTCTTTCACCTGCGCACTAGGGCCGTCGTCGCAGACTACGATTTCGTAGGTCTGAGCGGGCGCGGACTGATGCAACAGCGCTGTCAGGCAACGTGCCAGCAAGTCCGGACGTCTATAAGTCGGCACAATCACCGATATGTTCACGTTCATAGAATCAGTCATGGCTTTCCAAGTTGAATGGCTGGCCTGGCGCGGACGCTCTCTTGCCTATTGAAGCTGTCGAGACACGCCGGGCCGTTTTCATTTGGGCTCAGCATTTCCAATGCCGCATCGACTACCGCTTGCGGATCCACGCCCTCGAGGCAGGCATTCGTTCCCTGAGTGCAAACACTGCTGTAGCAGTTCTTGCATGGAACATCGTGATAAAGCAAACGGTGCGGCACATTCCAGGGCGTATGCTGCAGATTGGTCAATGCATAAAGGTCGACCACCGCGGTCTGGACAGCGGCGGCAATATGGACCGGTCCAGTATTGTTCGAAATCAGCAAACGGGCATCTTCAATCAGGCAGGCGAACTCGCCCAAGCCAAGCTTGCCCGTCAAGTCGAATACATGCTTTCTTGCAGTACATTGCCGGATGACGCTTTCGATCAGCGGCTTTTCCTGGGCGCTGCCTGTCAGCAAGACCTGGCAGCCGCTGTCGGCCAGTTGTGAAATGACCCTGGCATAGCGTTCGGGGCTATAGCACCGGGACGCCGCGCTGGCGCCACAGTGCACCACTATCCATTGACCATCCGGCGCCACCTGCAGATCGCGCAGAATCGCCTGCAGGGAACGGCGGTCGCTGCCCCGCGTAGCCAAAGAAAGCCCGACGTCGCTACAGGCGGCGCCGACTGTGGCGACCAGGTCCAGTTGACGCTGCACTTCGTGCCTTATCAGTTGCGCGGGCTCTATCTCTTTGACCCAATGGCTAAGAAGGTGGTAAGGGTTTTCGCGCGAGTGTGCGAGCGCCAGCGGGATGCCGGCGAAATGGCACATCAGCGCCGCGGGCAATGCGCTTTGGCTGTACACGGTAAATATTACAGCCGCATCGAAGCCACGCTCGTGCAGCTCCGCAACCATCGCACGGCCGTCTCCGGGATAGCCGCCGCCGTTCTTGACCCAAGCCGCGTTGTATACCAGAGTGTCATCGACTTCGGGCAGGTAAGGTGCCAAGGCCGCTCCCGAATCGGACGCGAGCAGCGTTATGCGGCGGCCGGGCACCGACGTTTTCAAAGCCCGGATCGCCGGCGTGCTCATCAGGACATCGCCCATATTGTCCAGCCTGACACAAAGGACATTGCGGGCTTGGGTCCACGTATGCACCGTAGTCATAGCAGCCACCCAGCAAGCTTTGGGCCGTAGGGAACAGACCGATTGGGCGGTGTGAACGGCACAACACTTGCTAGGCGACTAGCAAAAGGTGGCTTGCGGCTTGCACCACTTTTTTTCTGGAGAGAGGCTGCCATGATCGAATTCAAAATAAAAGACATGATTGGCGAGGATTGCGCAAAAACCATTACGCGCGTCATTAAAGAAACCGTACCCGCGGCCTCCATTCAAATAGACCTGCAGAACCACGTGGTACGGGTGGACGGCATTTCCGATGTCGACGAGATTGAGCGCGTCATTCGCGAAGTCGGCTACACGCCCGGGCCGCATCACTGATGCGTGCGCATGCCGTCGGGCCAAAAGTCCCGGGCGCTATGCGGGATAGTCCGTCCCGTAGTACGCATGAATCCCTTGGCGCCATGTCTCATCCGCCATGTTCGGCCAGTTGTCCTTGTCGAAGCCAGGAGCATTTTTGAGCTCTTCCTTGTCCACATTCAATATGAAGCGTTCATTTACGGGATCCAGCTTCAGTGCCGCCCATGGGACGGCGAACAACTTCTCTCCCATGCCCAGAAAGCCGCCAAAAGAAAGGACGGCATAGTTCACCTTGCCCGTACTCATGTCGAGCATGATTTCCTTGATGTCGCCCAACTTCTCATCGGCGGCGTTGTATACATCGTTGCCGATCAAGGTGTCCGCCCCCATCGTGGCCGGGCCCGGGCCGGAGGAAGGACTGTTTTTGTATATTCCGTAGGTGTCGCGATTCAAATAGCTCATTTCTTCAGCTCCTGTAGGTCTGTTATCGAGAGAATGCATTTCGGTGCGCTACCGGAAAGCCGGCTTCGAGCCGCAATACCGGTGGCCCCTGGCATGAAACACATAACAGCCTCAGCAATCGGCATGCCGGAAATGGCCGCTCCAGTCCATATGACTGATAGCTGCAAGCATCAGGTATGAAAGTTGCAAGTCCCGCCGGACGCGCCACCGCCCCAAGGCCGGCTGTGCGCATCAAGGTTCTGCAAGCGCAGCCTTCAACTTTTCAATGGGTTCATCATGACTTCAGCAAACAAACAGCACGACAAACGGCTCGGCGGCGATCCCAGCCAGGACGACACGCCGCGCGAACAACAGAAAAGCCACGGTTCCGAGCAGAACCGCGGCAAGAAGGATGGGCATACGACTCAAATAGGATCCGGCCAGGACCAGCAAAGCAGCCGCGTCGGCGTGCGCGACTCCACCAACAAAAGGCGATGAAAGACGGCGCCGGAAACTCCGATCCGGACCTGGTCTATGTCAGTGACGACGGTCCGGGCATTGTTCGCGAGCGGCTGAAAAACGGTTTCCGGTACACGGACAGCTCTGGCAAAACCATTACGGACGAAAGCACTCTTGCGCGCATCAAGGCCCTGGCTATTCCACCGGCCTATGAGGACGTCTGGATATGCCCCAGTGATAATGGTCACTTGCAGGCAACGGGACGCGATGCGCGTGGGCGCAAGCAATATCGCTACCATGATCAGTGGGCACGCATCCGGGACGCCGATAAATATCAGCAGCTTTATGCCTTCGGCATGGCGTTGCCCAGGATCAGGCGCCGGGTCGCCAAAGATCTCTCAAAGCACGCCCTATGCCAGGAAAAAATCATTGCCAGCGTGGTAAGGCTGCTTGATATTTCGCTTATCCGCATAGGATCGCAGGCCTACGCGCACGCCAACAAATCCTATGGCTTGACCACGCTCAAACGCAGGCATGTCGCAATCACCTCCGATCGGATCCGTTTTCGCTTCAAAGGAAAAAGCGGCGTCCAGCATGATGTCACGGTGACAGACGCGCGGGTGGCCAGAATTATCAAACGATGCATGGACATACCTGGACACCAGTTGTTTCACTATAAAGACAGTGACGGAACGCTGCATGCAATCGATTCGAATGCTGTCAACGCCTATTTGAAAGAAGCCGCCCAGCAGGACTTCACCGCGAAGGACTATCGAACCTGGGCCGGTTCGGTTCAGGCCTTGGCCGAACTGCAACGTACTCCCAGCAGCAGTGAGTCGGCCGCGCGCAGAACGGTGGTCGAAGTCATAAAGAAAGTCTCAAGGCATTTGGCCAACACGCCGACAATCTGTCGGAAATGCTATGTCCATCCGGCAATCCTGGACTGTTATCTTCAAGGCCGCTTGCCCGCCCGCCATGCAAAGCCTTCAGGCCCCCGCGAACTACGCGCCGATGAAAAACGCCTGCTTGAGTTTTTGCGGCGGCTGCCTGCGGGGCACGAAATTTGCTCGGTCAGGGATTGACGGACCGAAGGAGAACCCCATGACCAAACACGACGACGATGCCGCGCATACGGCGGACAAGCAGCGCAAGATTCAAAGCGAACAGGACCAGCGCGACCGGAACAAGCCCGAAGGCAAGCAAGGGCAAGGCAAGCCCGCGGCACAGACCGGCGCGCGCGAGCATGCCGCCCCGCCCTTGCCTTCCCAACATATGGAAAAGCCCGGACTAGAGAAGGACATGGGACTGAAGCCGCAATTCGAAGCGCCGGCATACAAGGGCAGCGGAAAACTGGAAGGCCTCTCGGCGATCATAACGGGCGGCGACTCGGGAATCGGCCGAGCCACGGCGGTGCTTTTCGCCCGCGAAGGAGCCGATGTGGCTATCGTCTACCTGCAATCGCATGAAGACGCCGAAGAGGTGCAGCGCCATGTCGAAGCCGAGGGACGGCGATGCAAGCTGATTCCGGGCGACGTCAAGGACCCGGAGTTTTGCCGCAAAGCCGTTGAACAGGCGGTGCAGGCTTTTGGAAAGCTGGACATCCTGGTCAACAACGCGGCATTCCAGGAACATGCGGAATCCCTGCTGGACCTTACCGATGAACGTTTCGACGAAACCATGCGAACCAATGTTTACGGATATTTCAATATGGCGCGCGCGGCACTGCCTCATTTGAAAGAAGGCTCGAGCATCATCAACACCGGCTCGGTAACCGGCCTAAGGGGTCAACCGCAGCTGCTGGACTACTCCACGACCAAGGGCGCAATACATGCCTTCACCATGTCGCTGGCTGCCAACCTGGCAAGCCAGGGCATACGCGTCAATGCGGTCGCGCCGGGGCCTGTCTGGACGCCGCTGAACCCGGCAGACCAGTCGCCCGAGCAAATCAAATCATTCGGCGGCAAGACTGCCCTGGGGCGCCCCGCCCAACCCGAAGAGCTCTCGCCAGCCTATGTATTCCTGGCTTCGCCCATATGTTCCAGCTATATAACCGGGATCGTCCTTCCCGTTACGGGCAGTCCCGGCTAGGCGCAAGGCGCCTGGGCCGGCCATACGGTAACACGGGCTTGGCCGCCCTTTTCATTCCATTCGACTCAAGATAGGAAAACGCCATGAAGAAATCCATTACCCTTACGCTATGCTTGATGCCGCTTGCGTTCTTGCCGCCGGCATTCTCCCAGGGGGTCAACGGCCCCAGCGGGTCGGGCTCGATGGGCGCGGAACATCAGGCCGAATCGACCCATCCGGATGCTCTTTCGGGCAACTCGGGCGCAAGCCGCGAAGAGACGCCAACAAAAAAGCCCGGGACCCCTTCCAGCAATATGCCGGTGCAGCCTGGTACCTCCACCGACACAAGTCCCACCGTCAGCCCGTCGAGCAACCGCTCGGCCAGCGGCAATAGTAAAGATGACGCCGCGCAGCAGGCTGCGGGCAAGGCGAATAAAACGGGCAAATCGACCACGACCACGCCTTCGACGCCAAAGTCCAAATGACCGCATGACAGCCGCGATATCGCAACAATTGCGCGGCTGCCGCCCGCATGGACTGCGGCGGCTGTCAAGCCGCCGATTAACTGGCCCGAGGCCAGGCGCAATATTAAGGTTAAGGCTGCGCCGACCCCGCGCTCTTCCATGCGTCGATAAGCTGCTGCGCCTGTTCGCGCATGGTCGCGCGCACGCTTTCTATCGGCAAGGTCGAGTCCACGATGCGCAAGCGCTGCGGACACTGGGCTGTGCGTTCATGGTAAGCCTTGCGTGTCCGTTCGAAAAACGCATCGCCTTCTTTTTCGAACCGGTCCAGATCCCGGCTGCGAGCCAAGCGTTCGCGGGCGACGCTTAAAGGGACGTCGAACAGCCAGGTGCGGTCGGGCTGCAAACCCGGGTGCACCCATTGTTCCAGCGAGGCGATGGCGGCGCTGCCCAATTCGCGGCCGCCCCCCTGGTAGGCATAGCTGGCATCGGTGAAACGGTCGCACACCACCCAATGTCCGGCCTGCAAGGCCGGCTCGATCACGGTTGCAATGTGCTCGCAGCGCGCGGCGAACATCAGCAGGGTTTCGGTCTTCAGGTGCATGGGCTGGCTAAGCACCATCTGGCGCAGTTGTTCGCCCAGTTCGGTGCCGCCGGGCTCACGCGTACAAACCACAGCAATGCCCTGGGCCGAGATGTGCTCTACCAGCCACTGCACATGCGTGCTCTTGCCTGCGCCATCCAACCCTTCAAGGGTAATGAAACAACCACGCTGACTTTGCATTATCGACCTTGCCCCAAAATATATTTCGACACTGCCCGGTTATGCGAGCCCAGGTTCTCGGAAAATTCGCTTGTACCGTCGCCCCTGGATACAAAATACAGGAATTTATGTTGCTCGGGATGCAGCGCCGCATACAAGGCCGCCTTGCCGCTGGACGCAATAGGCGTGGGCGGAAGGCCACCACGCATATAAGTATTCCATGGCGTGTCGGTGGTCAGGTCTTTTTTACGGATGCGCCCTTGATACGCGTCGCCCATGCCGTAAATAACGGTAGGGTCGGTTTGCAGCGGCATGCCCAGCCGCAGCCGGTTCACAAAAACACCCGCAACGCGTTCACGATCGGCATTATGTCCTGTTTCCTTTTCAATAATGGAAGCAAGTATCAAGGCCTGGTATGGCGTGGCGATGGGCAGGTCCGGCGCGCGCTGCTCCCACAGGGAGGCCAGCAGCTTCTGCTGCGCCTGATAGGCGCGGCGCAATATGTCGAAATCGCTGGTGCCGGGAACGAATACATAGGTATCCGGGTAAAACAGGCCTTCCGGACTGGTCTCGGAAGAGCCCAGGCGTTCAAGCAGCTGTGCATCGGACACATCGCCCAAAGTCTGCTTGATATGGGTATTTTCACGCAAGACCTGGCGTATGCGCTGGTAGGTCCAGCCCTCCACCAGTATCTGGCTGGTTTGGGTCATGTCCCCGTTGGCCATGCGCTCCAGCAGCATGGCAGGCGTGTCGCCACGCACTGCTTCATAGGCTCCGGCCTTGATCAGCGTGTCGCGCCCCGTCAGGCGCGCCAGTGCGACAAAAGCATCGGCGTTCATGGCTATGCCGGCTTTTTGCATGGCCACGGCAACCGTACGCGGCCTGGTACCCAGTTCGACCTGGAAGTCGATGCGCTCGGCGCTTAACTGCACCGGCTTGATCGACCAATACCAGAAAGCTGCAGAAAGCCCCGCCATCGCAACGAAAGCAAGCAATACCAGCCACAGGAAAAAACGTTTGATTCTATTCATTGTTGCAAGTGTAGCCGAGGCAAACTGCCGCCCGCGCCGGCGTCATCGCGAAAGCGTAACAGGAATTATTTCCGGAAAGACCGTATCATAAACGTTACGTTTACTTGTGTCTCCTGAATTTGCCGTATATCCATGACCGACTCTATTGAAAGCCTTATTACCCGCCTGAATGACCTATCCGTCATTGAAATAACAGGGGCCGATGCAGCCAGTTTCCTGCACGGCCAGCTTACCCACGATATAACCGGACTCAAACCCGAGTCTGCCCGGCTGGCCGGGTATTGCACGGCCAAGGGCCGGCTCTTGGGCAGCCTTGTCGTATGGCGGGGCGTTGCAGCCGACACGCTTTATGCGCTGGCAAAAACCGACATCGCCCCGGCGCTGGTCAAACGCCTTTCCATGTTTGTCCTGCGTGCCAAAGTCAGGCTCTCTCTTACCGATATGCCGGTATACGGCGTTGCGCTGCCCCAGGGCCAGGCTGCTCCGGCCCTGGACGGCTTGGCACCTTCCGACCTGCCCGCAACGGCTCCCGCCTACACGACGCTGCATTCGTCCGCAGCCGCATGGATCGCCGCGCCTTCGGCCGATCCTCAAATCAGCCGCTGGTGGCTGGTTCAAACATCGGAAAGCCCCCAAGCCCTTCCGGCCGAGGCGGACGGTTCTTTCTGGCAAGCCGCGGATATCGCCGCCGGCCTGCCCTGGGTGGTCGCCGCAACCCAAGACACGTTTATTCCTCAAACCCTGAATCTCGACCTCATTGACGGCGTAAGCTTCACCAAAGGATGCTACCCAGGGCAGGAAGTCGTAGCGCGCAGCCACTACCGGGGCACAGTCAAGCGCCGCATGGCCTATGGCCTGGCCGCCCCGGCCGAACCTGCGGCCCAACTTGCAGGCGTCGACATCTACAACGCCGCCAAGCCGGACTCGCCATGCGGGCGCGTCGTCAACGCCGCGGCGGCCGGCGGCAGCATTCATCTGCTTCTGGAAATTCAACTGGCCGACCTGGATGCGGCTGACTTCCGGTTGGCAACGGCGGATGGCGCGAAAATCGCTATTCAGGCACTGCCGTACGCAATAGCGGCCTGAACCTCAGGTACCGCAGCTTCGGCGCCATCCTTGAACGCACACTGGTCTTTACCCTAGGCTGGCCAAAGGCCTGGGCCCTGTGGCCTACCCTGCAAAATGCGTTCGTTGCTCCATGTCGGCCAAGGGATGGCCCGCGCCTTGCGGCCAGGAGGGGGTGAAAAAAAGCTCGGCCCAATCGTTGCTGGCGCTTGCCAGCGTACGCGGATTCCAGCGCGGCGACTTGTCTTTGTCTATCAGCAATGCCCGCACGCCCTCTGGAAAGTCGCCCATCGCCATGCATTGCAGCACGGCCGTGTACTCTTGCCGGAAAGCGTCGGCCAGGGACATTCGGCGCACGCGCTTGAGCAGCTCGAACGAAAGCCGCGCCGAGCCCGGCGAGCCTTCGCGGAACGTCATCGCCGCACGCCGTAGCCAGGCATCTTCATGTTCCGTCAGCGACAACAAGTTTTCGCATATTGCGTCAAAATCCGGCCCCGCGCACAAACCCTTGATCAGGGTGTAATGATTCTGCAAGGGACCGGGCAAGACACCGCCGTCCGGATCGGATTCGAATGTACGCAGCGCCCTATCCAGGCGTATGTCGTTCTCGCGGCGTGCGTCGGTCCAAGGCTGCTCGTCAAGAATATGGCGCAACTGCGTCCATTTGGAAGAGTCGATAGAGTAATCGGCAAGACCCAGAAACCGGCAGTCGCCGGCCCCTAATTGGGCGCCGGTCAAGGCCAGGAACATGCCGATGCCGTCGGCAAGGCGGCCCAACATCCAGGTTCCTCCGACATCGGGAAAAATGCCTATGCTGATTTCGGGCATCGCAAAACGCGTGGATTCGGTGACGACCCGATGGCTGGCCCCCATCATCAGGCCCACGCCGCCGCCAAAGACAATGCCCGAACCCCAGCACAGTACCGGCTTGGCGCAGGTATGAATGGCATAATCCAGGCGATATTCGGTTTCGAAAAACTGGCGCGCCAGCGTATTGTCCCAAGGCCTTCCGCCAACATTGGCAAGTACAGAACTGTATAGCTCGCGAATATCGCCGCCGGCACAAAATGCTTTTTCGCCCGAACCCCGAAGGACAATCAACGCAATAGAGCTGTCCGCCTCCCACCGTGCCAGTTGACGGCTTAGCGACCGGCACATCTCCAGCGTCAGCCCGTTCAGGCTGGCCGGCCGATTCAGCGTGGCCACGGCAATATTCTGCCGGCCCGCGGTCGGCCATGTTTCAAATAAAACCGAAGTACTCATCTGGTCCAGTGCCCCCCCCTTTCTTTGCCATGCCCTGCTACTTGAGCCAGGGTCGCGTCAGGCCTTTTTACCTTGTTAGTTCTTCAAGCAGGCGCTATTACCCATTTTCAGAGCTTGCGCCGGCTGCCAAAGCGGCGGCCATTTTTGCCTTGCGCCGCTTGGGCCGGTTGCGTGCCTTGATCATGAACGCCTTGCGATGCTGGGCGCGCCGCCGGCGCGATTCCATCGGGTCGAACACCAAGGGCCGGTAAATTTCGATACGGTCGCCATCGGCCAATATCCGGTCGCTGGAGCAGACTTGACCGTACAGGCCGACAGCCAACGAAGCTTCGGCCGTGCAGGCCGGGAATTCCTGGGCAAAACCGCTGTCAGACAATGCCTGGCCGACAGTCGTCCCCGGTGCCACGGACAAGGTTTTCAGCCAGGCCTCGTCGGCCTGCGCATATACGACCTGAATACTCAAGGGCGCCTCGGTCTTGGCACCGCTGCTAGTCTTCATAGCAAGCCTGCGCGCGCTGCGTGAAAGAATCGATGAAACTGCTGGCGATACGATTGAATACAGGCCCCACCACCATTTCAAGCGCACGGCTGGAAAACGCATATTCCATGGTGTACACCACCTTGCAGGCATCTTCCGCCAGTTCCTGGAATTGCCACTTACCGGTCAGTGCCGAAAAAGGCCCATCCACCAGGTGGAAGGTAATCTGGCTTGGATACTGATGTTCGTTGCGCGTAGTGAAGGTTTGCCGGATGCCCGCAATGCTGATGGTGATCGACGCCTGCATGCCGTGTTCGTCTTGGGATTGAACACTGGCTCCCCCGCACCATGGCATGAATTCAGGGTATTTTTCGACATCGGCCACGAGGTCGAACATTTGCGCGCAGCTATAAGGAACCAGAACGGAGCGTTGGACTGTATGCATTGAATGTCGTTAATGGATAGAATGTATTGATTTTACCTACTATAGCAACATTGATTCATGAGCATTGTCGAAAACCGCAAGGCAACCCACGATTACTTTATCGAAGACCGCTACGAAGCCGGCCTCGTGCTGGAAGGGTGGGAGGTCAAAGCCATACGCGCCGGCCATGTGCAAATCAAGGAAAGCTATGTGATCGTGCGCGACGGCGAAATTTTCATCGTGGGCATGCATATCAGCCCTTTACCCACCGCGTCGACCCATATACATCCTAATAACACGCGTACCCGCAAGCTCTTGCTGAAAGCCGAAGAAATCGGCAAGCTTATCGGCAAGGTCGAACAGCGCGGCTACACCATGGTGCCGCTGAACCTTCACTACAAGAACGGACGGATCAAGTTGGACTTCGGCCTGGGGCGCGGCAAGAAGCTGCACGACAAGCGCGATGCATCGCGCGACCAAGACTGGGCGCGCGAAAAAGAACGCCTGATGAAGCACGACACCCGCCGCAAAGAAGGCTGACACGCCCGGCAACGGAACACCGGCGACAAGCGCAGCAGTGCTGCGCCAATGATATTAAGCGTAACAAATGCTGCCGGCCGCGGGGGCGAAAGCTTAGCCCAGGGCAAAGCCCTCGAGCTGCAAAAGAGCCAGTTTTCGGTCCAGCCCGCCGCTATAACCCGTAAGCGTGCCGCTGCTCGACACCACCCGGTGGCAGGGAATGATGATGGTCAAAGGATTACGGCCTACCGCCGTTCCAACCGCGCGGCCATGCCCACCGGACATCCCGGCTTCGCGAGCAATATCGCCATAGGAAACAAGTTTGCCGTAAGGTGTCTGCAACAGAGCGCGCCAGACCTTTTGCTGAAAAGCTGTTCCTTGCGGCCGCAGCGGAATATCGAACACCTGGCGCTTGCTCTCGAAATACTCGCGCATTTCGGCCTGGGTCTGCTCGAACAGGACCATGGCCGCGGCCGGCGTATCCGCCTGCATGGGCGTCAACAAGGCACTGGCGGCGTCTTCACCAGCCTGCCCTGCCAGCGGCTTGGCTATCTGCCCTGCATCCCACTCCGGGGCTGCCGATGTCTGCCTGGAAGAAACGGGCGAGGCATGAACGGCACTCTCGGCCCCTGGATGTTCAAAAGGGAACAGGTCTGCGCTTTGCTCTTCCGGCCGAACCGCCTTGAACTTGCGTATAGGCTGGCCTTGGTATTCGCCTGCCTTTGGATCGAAACGCGTCGGCCGCATTGGTTCAAAACCCTGGACATCAGGACAATCTTTTTGCCCAACAAAGTACAGGCCGGACAAGCCCAAGCCATCGGACTTGATCAGCAAAAGCCCCAAGGGACTGGGCATACTGGCGTAGTAATCCATAAACGCTAACCTGGCATGACTGATTCAATGCAGTTTAACCCGGGGCGCGCTGCGCTTCAGCAGCAGCCGTCCGATGGCGATATTGGCGGTGCGCACCAGCCCCAGAACAGCCCGGTGATGCATCAAGTGCAGGCTCATGTACATCAGGCGCGCCACAATGCCTTGAACGAACATATTCTTACCCGAGAGCACGCCCATCAGGCTGCCGACACCGCGGTTATGGCCCAGCGAAACCAGCGACCCATAGTCCTTGAAGCGAAACGGAGCGGATGGCGGTTCGGTGCCTGCAATGCGCGCGCTCAGGACGGGGATCAGGAAGTCCGCTTGCTGATGGGCGACCTGTGCACGGGCCGGCAGGAATTTGTTTGTGCCGTTCCAAGGGGCCTGGGCGCAATCGCCAAAGGCGAACACAGCCGGGTCCTCGGTACGCAAGCCGGCATCGACGATGATCTGGTTGATGGGGTTCACCGGCAAGCCGGTCTCTTTCAGCAGCGCCGGCGCCTTGATGCCGGCGGCCCAAACGCACAGGTCGCAAGGATAGTGCCGGCCTTGGACATCGACCACGCCATCCGCCTGTATTGCTGCCACCTTGACCGAAGTGTTTACCGTAACGCCGCGCTGTGACAGTAGCTCGTGAGCGGCGTCCGACACTTTTTCGGGCAGGGCTGCCAGAATGCGCGGAGCGCCCTCCAGCAAGGTGATCTTGACGTCGGCGGCAGGATCCAGATGCGTCAAGCCGTAATAAGCCACGTTCTTGCAGGATTCGACCAGTTCCGCGGCCAGCTCCACACCGGTCGCTCCACCGCCGACAATGGCGATATTCAGGACCCTGGCCGTCCCTAAAGGTTGATCCCTGTCGACAATGACCAGCGCCCGCAGCAACAATTGGCGGAAGCGTTCGGCCTGTTCGGTCGAGTCCAGGGCAACGGCATACTCGGCCGTGCCCGGCGTGTCGAAAAAGTTGGACTTGCTGCCCAGCGCCAGCACCAGCGTATCGTAGCCAATACTGCGCTCGGGGAAAATCTCGCAGCCTTCGAAGGTCACCGGGGCCAACAGCAAGGTGCGCGCTGCGCGGTCCACGGCGCGGACCTCGCCCAGAACAAACGTAAAGCCGCAGTCCTTGGCCAGCATCGGGTACGACAGTCCTTCCCGATGAATATCCAGCGTTCCGGCGGCGACTTCGTGCAATGAAGGCTTCCAGATATGCGAGCCCTCTTTATCCACCAAAAAAATATTGCCGGGGCCGAATTTGCGGCCCAGCTTGGCGGCCAGCTCCAGGCCGCCGGCACCACCGCCGACAATGACGACTTTATGCGCTTCTTGGGTCATAGGATTGGCATCCTTTGCGAAAAACCTGTCGCACACAGTATAAACGTTGGGCGGCCCGGCGATGAAAGGTGCCCCCACGCTTCGCCGCTGCGCGTCTCGCTGCCCCCCGAGGGGGCGCTTTTTGCCTTGGGGCGGCCCGGCGGCAAAAGGGTGCCCCCACGCTTCACCGCTACGCGTCTCGCTGCCCCCCGAGGGGGCGCTTTTTGCCTTGGGGCGGCCCGGCGGCAAAAGGGTGCCCCCACGCTTCACCGCTTACGCAAAGAAAACGGCGCTTTCGGACGAGAGCCGAAAGCGCCGCGTTTACTGCGTACTGCCTGCCCAGCTTAGCTGGTCTTGGCCAGGCGCTGCCATGTATCGACCACAGTGTCCGGGTTCAAGGACATGGACAAAATACCCTGGTCACGCAGCCATTCGGCCAGATCGGGGTGGTCACTGGGGCCCTGTCCGCAAATGCCGACATACTTGCCCGCCGCCAGGCAAGCCTTGATGGCGCGGTTCAGCATGAACTTGACCGCGTCGTCGCGTTCGTCGAAATCGGCGGCCAGCAGTTCCATGCCCGAGTCGCGATCCAGGCCCAGAGTAAGCTGGGTCATATCGTTCGAACCGATCGAGAAGCCGTCGAAATACTGCAGGAACTGCTCGGCCAAAATGGCATTGGACGGCACTTCGCACATCATGATCAAGCGCAGGCCGTTTTCGCCGCGTGCCAGGCCGTGCTTGGCCAACAACGCAACCACCTTGGCCGCTTGCGGCAAGGTACGCACGAACGGAATCATGATTTCGATGTTGGTCAGGCCCATTTCGTCGCGCGCTTTCTTCAGGGCTTCGCATTCCATGCGGAAGCACTCTTCGAACTCGCTGGAAATATAGCGCGACGCGCCGCGAAAGCCCAGCATGGGGTTTTCTTCTTCGGGTTCGTAGCGGGAACCGCCAACCAGCTTGCGATACTCGTTCGATTTGAAGTCGGACATACGAACGATGACGGGCTTGGGATAGAAAGCCGCGGCAATCGTCGCCACGCCTTCGGCCAGTTTTTCGACGAAGAAAGCACGCGGGCTGGCATAGCCGCGCGCGGCCGACTCGACCGCCTTTTTAAGCTCGCTGTCGACGTTGGGATAGTCCAGCACGGCTTTCGGGTGCACATTGATGTTGTTGTTGATGATGAACTCAAGGCGCGCCAAGCCGACACCGGCGTTGGGAATCTGCGAAAAGTCGAAAGCCAGTTGCGGATTGCCGACGTTCATCATGATTTTCAAGCCGATCTCGGGCATTTCGCCCCAGTGCACTTCTTCGATCTCGGTTTCGATGAGGCCGTCGTAAATGCGACCTTCGTCGCCTTCGGCGCAAGAAACAGTAACTTCGCGCCCGGCCGCCAGCACGTCGGTGGCATTGGCGCAACCGACCACAGCCGGAATGCCCAGTTCACGCGCAATAATGGCCGCATGGCAAGTACGCCCGCCACGGTTGGTGACAATGGCCGAGGCTAATTTCATGACCGGCTCCCAGTTGGGGTCGGTCATGTCGGTTACAAGAATGTCGCCTGCCTTGACTTGATCCATTTCGGAAATATCGGCCACGACACGCACTTTGCCGGAGCCGATTTTTTGCCCGATGGCGCGGCCCGTAACCAGGACTTCGCCGGTGGCTTTAAGACGATAGCGCTCTTGCACGTCGCTTTGCGCGATTTGCGACTTAACCGTTTCGGGGCGGGCCTGCAAAATATAGATTTTGCCGTCGATACCGTCGCGGCCCCATTCGATATCCATGGGACGCTTGTAATGCTTTTCGATGATGACGGCATAGCGCGCCAGCTCGATGACCTCTTCGTCGCTGAGCGAATAGCGGTTGCGCTCGGAAACCGGCACATCCACGGTACGCACCGCTACCCCAGCCGTACGGGCCGGATCGAATTCCATTTTAAGGAGCTTGGAGCCGATGCGGCGGCTGATAATCGGATAGTGGCCCGATTCGAGCGTG
Source organism: Eoetvoesiella caeni (assembly GCF_003315175.1). GTDB lineage: Bacteria > Pseudomonadota > Gammaproteobacteria > Burkholderiales > Burkholderiaceae_B > Eoetvoesia > Eoetvoesia caeni. The sequence goes on from NZ_QNRQ01000001.1 coordinate 127,932, forward strand.
GGCTTGAATACATAGAACTCGTCGGGGTTGACGGCGCCCTGCACCACGGTTTCGCCCAGTCCGTACGAAGACGTGATGAACACGACGTTGTCGAAGCCCGATTCAGTATCCAGAGTGAACATGACGCCGGCGCTGCCCTTGTCGGAACGCACCATGCGCTGGATGCCGGCCGAAAGCGCGACATCGGCGTGGGCATAGCCTTTGTGCACGCGATATGAGATGGCGCGGTCGTTGTACAACGAGGCGAAAACATGGCGCACTTTATCCAGCACATCGTCGATGCCGACGACGTTCAGGAAGGTTTCCTGCTGGCCCGCAAACGAAGCATCGGGCAGGTCTTCGGCGGTAGCCGAAGAGCGCACGGCAAACGAGCCCTTGCCGTCGGCGTCAAGCTGCGCAAACGCCGAACGGATGCCGGCGTCAAGCTCGGCCGGAAACGGCGTTTCGACTATCCACTGGCGGATTTCGGCACCGGCCACGGCAAGCTCGCGCACGTCGTCCGGGTCGAGTCTGGTCAGGCGCTCGGCAATACGCTGGTCGAGCCCCGTTGCCCCAAGAAAATTGCGAAACGCATCGGCTGTGGTCGCAAACCCGCCTGGAACCCGTACTCCGGCTCCGGCCAGTTGGCTGATCATCTCACCGAGCGATGCATTTTTCCCTCCTACCGAGTCAACGTCCGTCATGCGGAGCTGCTCGAAAGATACAACATAAGACATAAAGTCACCTTTAACACTATAGAAGAAAGCTTGTTTGCTTATCGCATAGCCACTTGCAAGTACCGCACAGGCCCGCTGGCCTGCCTGCTTGCGTGTCCGCCTGCCTGCCGAACAACCCGCATTTGCCCTACAATCTACGCACTAACCAAACCAGCCTCAACGGCTAACGGCCAAGGTGAATTTGCAATTGTACCGTTTCCCGTCCCTTCTGCGCGAATACTGCCCATGACAACCCCCTTGATCGAACGCACCGTTTTCATTGTTTCAGACAGCACCGGCATCACTGCCGAAACCTTCAGCCACTCTGTCTTGTCCCAGTTCGACAAAGCCAAGTTCAAACCCATACGCATTCCCTACATCGACAGCGCCGCCAAAGCCGACGAAGTCGCCGCCCGCATCACCCGCTGCGCCCTCGAAGAAAAGCACGCGCCGCTGGTTTTCAGCACCTTGGTCAATCCCGAGATCTCGCACAGAATCCGCAACGCCAACTGCACTTTCCTGGACTTGTTCGGCACTTTCCTGCAACCCATTGAAGAAGCGCTGGGCATGAAGTCCAACCACTCCATCGGGCGCTCGCATTCGGTCGGCCTCAGCAAGCAATACAACAACCGGATCGAAGCCATCAACTTCAGCCTGGCCCATGACGACGGCCAGTTCATTCACGGCCTGCAACAGGCGGACGTCATTCTGGTTGGGGTCTCGCGCTGCGGAAAAACTCCAACCAGCCTGTACCTGGCAATGCAGTACGCCATCAAGGCCGCCAACTTCCCGTTGATACCCGAAGACTTCGAACGCGGCACCCTGCCTGCCACCCTGACCCCATACCGCAGTAAATTGTTCGGCTTGTCCATTCAACCGCTGCGCCTGTCGGAAGTTCGCAATGAACGCCGTCCAAACAGCGAGTACTCCTCCTTGAAACAATGCCGCTACGAAGTGGCCGAAGCCGAACGCCTGATGCGGATGGAAAACATCCCGTGCCTCTCGACCACCACTCGCTCCATCGAAGAAATTTCCACCAAAGTGCTGGAAGAAGTGGGACTCAACCGCCAGGCGTACTAGATGCAGCGGCGGCGCTGTTCAAACAGGCAAATTGCGGCGGCCACGGCGGCGTTCAAGGACTCTACCCCCTGTTCTTGCGGAATGAACACACGCATATCCGCCAAGTCCAACAGGGAAGGTTCCACGCCCTGTCCCTCGTTGCCGATCAGCCAGGCGCAGCGTTGCGGCAAAACGGCATCGTATAGCGGCTCCCCGCCTTGCAAGGCGGTAGCCAGCAGCGGAACATCCAGGCGCTGGCGCAACTGCGCCAAGTCCAGGTGCTCGTATACCGCCATGGCAAAATGCGCGCCCTGCGCGCTGCGCAAGACCTTGGGCGCCCAGGCCGAAGCGCAGCCCGTCGAGAGATAGGCGTGCGCAATTCCGGCCGCTGCGGCGGTGCGCAACAAAGTACCCAAGTTGCCTGGGTCCTGGACCCTATCCAGCCACAGGCAATTTTCGGCAATTCGCGCCGGCGGCGAAAGCTCGGGCACCCCAACCAAAAAATAGACGCCCTGCCCATGGCCTACCTGGGACAACCCGCGCACCAAAGCGGGTTCGCAAGAAATGCAGGACGATTCAGGCAAGGCCCGGGCCAACTCGGCAAGTTCGCCGCCCGACGCCAGCTTGCTGGAATCGAACAACGCCGCTTGGGGCAAACCCTTGTGCCGCAGCCATTCCTGGCACAGGTGCACGCCCTCGAGCACGGCTTCGCCGGCGCGCTTGCCGTCAATAAGGCGGTGCAGGCGCTTATAAAAGGGATTGTCGCGCGAACTGATGTGCTTCATGGCCGGTCTTGGTCTTAGTCTTGCACGATCAGCAAGCGCCTTACCGGGGCGAAACTGCGCCTGTGCGCGGGGCATGGCCCATGCTGCAATAAACGCGCCAAGTGCAAGGCCGTACCATAGCCCTTGTGCTGATCGAACGCGTATTCCGGATATTGGCCATGCAGGGCCACGCAATCGGCATCACGGGCCGTCTTGGCCAAAATGGAGGCTGCGGAAATGGCCTGAACCGTGGAGTCGCCCTTGACGACGGCCTCGGCGACGCAGGCCAGCCCCTTGGGAATGCAATTGCCGTCGATCTGCGCCCTTGCCGGCACGATGGAAAGGCCTTCGCATGCTCGCCGCATGGCCAGCATGGTCGCCTGCAAAATATTCAGTCTGTCGATTTCGTCGACGCTGGCGTAGGCAATGCACCAGGCCAGCGCGCGTCCGCGAATTTCGTCCGCAAGTTGCTCGCGCCGCAGCGGGCTTAAAACTTTGGAATCGGCCAGGCCGTCGATAGGCCGCGCCGGGTCAAGAATGACCGCGGCGGCAAACACGGGCCCCGCCAAGGGGCCCCGGCCCGCTTCGTCAATGCCCGCCAGCATTTCATCGCAGGCTGCCGGCACCGCAAACAAGTCGGCTTGCGCCGTGCCCGCTTGTTTCATCTTGCCGCTCCTTGGCGGGCCTGGCTGATTATGACTTGCGCGGCCAGGGCTGGCGTATCGCGCCATAGTGTCTCGTGAAGCTGCGTAAAACGCTTGGTAATACCGGCGGTATGCTCGGCGTCCGTCAGGGCCTTCCAGCTGGCCTGTGCCAGTTTCTCGGGTGTCGCATCGTCCTGCAGCAATTCGGGTACGGCAAAGTCGTTCAGCAGCACATTGGGCAGCCCCACCCAAGGTACCAAGGGGCCTTTCTGTCCCGATTTCCAGGCCATCAGGCGGCGCATGGCTGGCGACAGCACATACGAAATAACCATGGGCCGCTTGAACAGTGCCGCTTCCAGCGTGGCCGTGCCGCTGGCTACCAGGACCGCATCGGCCGCTTCCAGCGCGTCCCAGGAAGCCGGCCGGTGCGCCAGCGAAGACTGCTCCAGCATACGCAGGTTGGCCACCGGATACTGACGCACCCAGGCCTGGAACTCATCACGGCGTTGCGCATTGACCATGGGCACCAAGACTTGCAGCGCCGGATCCTGGACCTGCAAACGCTGAACCGCCTGTAAAAAACGCGGCGCCAGCAGCTTGATTTCCGAGGCCCTGCTGCCAGGCATCAACGCCAATATTCGGGCTCCGGGATCCAGCCCGAGTCGGGCGCGCACACCGGCGCGATCAGGCTGCATGGGGATTATCTCGGCCAGTGGATGGCCCACATATGTAACCGGCACGCCTTCTTTCTCGTAGATGGCAACCTCGAACGGAAACAACACCAGCATATGCGATACCGCGGCGCGTATCTTGTGTATGCGCTCATAGCGCCATGCCCAGATCGACGGCCCCACAAAATGCACCGTGGGCACGCCTGCCTGGCGCAATTGCAATTCCAGCCGCAGGTTGAAGTCGGGTGCGTCCACACCGACAAAAACATCGGGCGCATGGCGCATCCAGCGCCGTTTCACATCCAGATAAGTATGCATGAGGCGCGGCAAGCTTTTAAGCGCATCGACATAGCCGAATACGCTCAAGGCGCTCATGGGATGCCACATCTCGAAGCCCTGCTCAAGCATGGCCGGCCCGCCTATTCCCTGGCAGCGTCCCGGCTCGGCGCCGGCGGCAATGCCGCGCATGACTCGCGCAGCCAGCAGATCGCCCGAAGGCTCGCCGGCCACCATGCCGATATTCAGGCTCATGGCCGGGAAATGCCCCGGGTCGAAGCCGAGAGAAAGTCGATGAACACCTGCAAGGCGTCGCGCGCCGCCGGCTTGCTGCCTTGCATCTGCAGCATCTGCTCGCATGCCTGTTCGACCGTCAACTTGCGCCTGTAGACAAGTTTATAGGCCTCTTTGACGGCGGCTATGACGTCGGCGTCATAGCCGCGCCGGCTCAGGCCTTCGGAATTGATGCCGACAGGCCGGAAAGGGTCGCCGGCGCCAATGACATAAGGGGGTATATCCTGGCGGATAGAACTGGTACCGCCGATCATGGTGTGGGCGCCTATGCGCACAAACTGATGCACGGCGGTAGAACCGCCGATAATGGCATAGTCGTCGATGTGAATGTGGCCGGCCAGCTGCACATTGTTGGCGATCACCGTGTGGCTGGCCACCTGGCAGTCGTGGGCAATATGCACATAAGCCATGATCCAGTTGTCGTCGCGAATGCGGGTAACACCGACATCCTGCGCCGTACCGGTATTGATGGTGACGTATTCGCGCACCATATTGCCGTCGCCGATTTCAAGACGCGTGGGTTCGCCACCGTATTTTTTGTCCTGAGGCATGCCGCCAATCGAACAAAACCGGTAAAAGGTGTTTTTGCGCCCAATGCTGGTATGGCCGTCGATAACGCAGTGCGGGCCGACCACCGTGCCCTCGTCTATCGTCACATTTTCGCCAATGATGCTGTAGGGGCCGACCGACACGTCGGGAGCCAGCCTGGCTCCGGGCGCAACAATGGCCGTGGCGTGAATCAAGCTGGACATTACTCTTCCATTGTACGAATCGCGCACATAAGCTTGGCATGTGCGACCTCTTTGCCGTCGACCAAAGCCGAGCCGCTGTACTTGCAAATGCTGCGGCTGATACGTTCGGCGGTGACTTCCAGGCGCAACTGGTCGCCTGGCACCACGGGGCGCCTAAACCTCGCGTCATCGACGCCCACCAGATAATACGCAATCTTCTTGTCGGCCGGATTGACTTCCGGGTTGCCTTCAAAAGAAAACAAAGCGGCCGCCTGGGCCATGGCCTCGATGATCAATACGCCCGGCATGACCGGATGATGCGGAAAATGGCCTTCGAAAAACGGTTCGTTGATAGACACGTTCTTGATGGCGACTATGCTTTTGCCCGGCACCATTTCAAGGACTCGATCGATCAGCAGCATCGGATAGCGATGCGGTAGCCGAGCCATTATTTCTTTAATATCGAGTTCCATTTTTTACCCTACTGGCACGCCTTGCGTGCAATTATTGTGAAGTCAGTCTTCAGAGCGCTCGAGTGCGCGAAGCCGGCGGCGCAATTGGGACAATTGCGACACGACTGCCGCGTTGCGCTGCCATTGTGTATGTTCTGCATAAGGGTACACCCCGGTATAGCGGCCCGGTGCGCCCACATTGGACGTTATAGCCGTTCCGCCCGACACGTGCACGTCGTCGCCAAGGACCAGATGCCCTGAAATCATGGCGGCGCCGGCAATTGTGCAGCGCTGGCCGATGACAGTCGAGCCCGCCACGCCGACGCACGCAGCTATGGCGGTGTGGTCGCCGATTTTGACGTTGTGTGCCAACATAATCTGGTTGTCCAGCTTGACGCCGTTGCCGACGAGCGTGTCTTCGAGCGCGCCGCGGTCCACTGTGGTATTGGCCCCGATTTCGACGTCGTCGCCGACTGCAACGCCGCCCAATTGCGAAATTTTAGCCCAGGCCCCAGTGCTTTGGCGGGGATCGGGCGCGAACCCGAAACCGTCGGCGCCCAACACCACGCCGCTGTGCAAGATGGCACGGTCGCCCACTTTGACACCGTGATACAGCGTTACACGCGCATGCAACAAGCAGTCGCGCCCCAGCACCGAACCGGCGCCGACTATGCACGCCGGCCCCAGCCGCGAACCCGCGCCGATACGCGCGCCCGACTCGATCACACAATGCGGGCCCACACTGACCCCTTCGGCCAACTCGGCATCGTCTGCGACCACCGCCGTGTGATGTATGCCTGTTGCCAGGCTGTCGAGCCTGTGCCGATCGAACCACTGCGCCAACAAGGCGTACATCAGGTAAGGCCGGCTGCACAACACCACGTGAAAGGACAAGGGCGCAGCCTTCGCGGTAGAGGTGGCCGCCGTGGGCTGGATAGTCTCTGTAGATGGGGCAGCATCCCTGCGCAGGGGCGTGGCCTCTTCGAACAGGGACTGATAAGCCTGCGGAGTAAGAATGACCGCGGCCGCCTTGCAGTCGGCCAGTTGATCGCTTAGCTTTGGATTGGACAGAAAGCTGATTTCGCTTGGTCCGGCATAAAGCAAAGAGCCCAAGCCCCGTATTCTGGGCTCGGGCATGTTGGGCGCCTGGATGATCTGGCTGTCCAGGCCCGCGGTGTTTGCATCCCGCAACAACTCATGCAAGGTTGGCGCTTGCTCGGGCGCTAGCAACACCGGCATAAGTACTTAACCACCCAGAGCTTTCATCACTTGGTCGGTGATATCGACCTTGGGGCTTACCGTAACCGCGTCCTGAATGATCAGGTCGTAACCTTGCTGCTCGGCGATCTTCTTGATGGCGGCGTCCGCCTTCTCGACGATGCTGGAAAATTCTTCGTTGCGGCGGCGGTTGAAGTCCTCTTGGAATTCGCGGCGCTTGCGCTGCAGGTCGGAGTCAAGGTCGGCCAACTGGCGCTGGCGCTTCACGCGTTCGGACTCGGACAGCACAGGAGCGTCTTTGTCGAACTTCTGGGCCTGGTTGCGCAAGGTGTTGGCCAGGCTTTGCAGCTCGTCGTCCCGGCGCTTGAACTCGCCTTCAATCTTGGATTGGGCGGCCTTGGCCGGCTTGGAGTCCCGCAAAATGCGCTCTGTGCTGACAAAGCCGATTTTGGTGGCTTGCGCCTGAACCGCCGGAGCGGCGACCACCGACATCGCGCCCACTGCAGCAGCAAGCACCAAGGCGCGGTTGCCCCTGGCGATACTGCTTTGTATGCTGGAAAGTTTTAATGCGAATTGAGACTTCATGAAAAATCTACCTTGCGAAAATGCATAGATAAAAAAAGATATTGTGCCACTAAATGCTTAACATCAAAAACCGGTCCCGATCTGGAACTGGAACGCTTGCTTGTCGTCGCCCTCTTTCGCATTGAGCGCACGACCGAAGGAAAGTTCCAGAGGGCCCATGGGCGACTGCCAGGAAAGGCCAATACCAGCCGAGTAGCGCCAGCCGCAAGGATCGGTGACTGCCCCTTTGTAATTCATGCAAGTCAGGCCATTGCCGGCCGCAACCTGCCCGGCGTCGGCAAACACAAACCAGCGCAAGGTGCGGTCGCGTGTGGCGCCCGGGAACGGCAGGTACAGCTGTACGTTGCCCACGATGCGGCGTGCACCGCCCAGGTAGTCGCCGGTCCTGTCATCGCGCGGACCCAGCGAGGCACCTTCGTAGCCGCGAACCGAACCGATGCCGCCGGCATACATGTTCTTGATGATGGGGTATGGCTTGCTGCCGTAGGAACGGGCCCAGTCGACCGTGCCATTGAGCGCCAAGGTGAAGCTGCGGCCCAGCGGCAGAAAGTACTGCTGCTGCGCGCTAAGCTTGTAGTAGCGCAGATCCATGGTGGAGATATCGCCTGAAACGCGGGTGTAGCTGCCTTTGGTCGGCGCCAGGGCGCTGTCGCGCGTGTCTTTGGACCAGCCCACGTTGAACACGACCGAATTGGTCGTACGTCCGTACTGGTCGACAAAGTCCTGATATGCCTGCGGCGGGTTGTACAGGTCGATGGTGTTGTGTTCGTAGCTGATGCCAGTAAAGATGCGGTCGTACTCGGAGATCGGCACGCCGAAGTTGACGCCGCCGCCCAGCGCGGTAACACGGTAGTCGCCCTGGTCGCTGCTGCTGGTCTGGTAAGGCGTGGTGCGGCGGTAGTACAGCGAAGTGGTCTTGCTGATGCCGTCTTTGGTCCAGTATGGGTCTGTGTGCGCCAGCACCGCGGCCCGGTTGGTTTTACTGGTGTTGACCTGCAGGGACAGGCTGTTGCCGCTGCCGAAAATATTGTCCTGGCTGATGCCGGCCGACAAAATGACCTTGTCGGTGGAACCATAGCCGACGCCCAGGTTGATCAGGCCGGTGGGCTTTTCTTTGACGTCGACGTTGACGTCAATCTGGTCGGCCGAACCGGGTACCGGCGCGGTGGTGACGTTGACCTCGTTGAAGTAGCCCAGGCGGTCGATGCGGTCGCGCGAGGTCTTGATGCTGGTGGAGTCATACCAGGAAGATTCGTTCTGGCGCATCTCGCGGCGCACGACTTCGTCGCGCGTGCGTGTATTGCCGCCGATCTGGATGCGGCGCACATAAACGCGGCGGCCCGGGTCTACGTAAAACGTAAGGTCGGCCTCGTGCTGTTCGCGGTCGAGCACAGGGTTGGGATTGACGTTGGCAAAGGCGTAGCCCAAGCTTCCCAGATAGTCGGTAATGGCCTTGACCGTGGCATTGCTTTTGGCCGCCGAGAAGGTTTCGCCCTCTTTGACCTCGATAAGTTTCTGGATTTTGTCGTCCAGCCCAAGCAGGTCGCCCGCCAGCTTGACGCTGCGCACCTTGTAGGGTTCGCCCTCGTGCAAGGTAAGGGTAAGGAATATGCCGGTGCGGTCGGGCGAAATCGATACCTGTGGCGGCTCGGACGAAAACTCGAGGTAGCCGCGGTCCAGGTAGAACGAACGGATGCGCTCGAGGTCGCCCTCGAGCTTTTCACGCGAATACTTGTCGGTGCCGGTATACCAGGTCATCATGCCTGATGTCGTCAACTCAAGCTGGTCTTCGAGCGTGCTTTGCGAGAAAGCCTTGTTGCCGACAAAGTTGATTTGCTTGATCTCGGCCCGGTCGCCTTCGAAGATGTCGAAGCTGACGCCCACGCGGTTGCGCGGCAGTGGCGTGATAATGGGGTTGATCTCGACGCCGTATTTACCTTTGGACAAGTACTGCTGCTTGAGCTCGAATTGCGCCTGCTCGAGCATGGCCTGGTCGAACACCCGCCCGGGGCCGAAACCGACAGTATTCAGCGACTTGTTGAGTGCGGCTGCATCGAATTCGCGCATGCCGTTGAACGATACCGAGGCGATGGTAGGCCGCTCTTTGACTGTTACGACCAGCACATCGTTGGTGGTGTCGATCTTGACGTCGCTAAAGAACCCGGTTGCGTACAGGCGCTGGATGGCTTCGGCTGCTTGTGCGTCAGTGAATTTCTCGCCGACTTTTACCGGCAAGTAACTGAATACCGTGCCAGCGTCCACGCGTTGTATGCCGTCGACGCGGATATCGCGCACTACAAAAGGGGAAAATGCACTGGCAATGCCAGGTGCAAGCAGCGCAGCCAGAATTATGGGCATGGCACGCTTGATAAAAGGTAGTTTCCGGCGCAACGACATCCTAGAGGATCCTTAGTCGATCAAATTGGTGAAGGATTGTATGACAGAACGCCCCTAACTGAAAAGGCGCGTGAAATCATTGAAAAACGCAAGCCCCATAAGCGCAGCCAGCAAACCCAGGCCCACTCGTTGGCCTGTTTCGAGCCATTGCTCTGGAACAGGCTTGCCACGCACTATTTCCAGGATGTAGTACATGAGATGGCCACCGTCGAGCATAGGAATCGGCAATAAATTCAAGACTCCGATACTAACACTGATCAGGGCCAAAAAGCCTATATACGCCGCAAGTCCTATGCGTGCAGTCTGCCCGGCGTAGTCGGCGATAGTCACCGGCCCGCTGATATTGCGCACCGAAACCGACCCGGTCACCATGCGACCCATCATTTTTAAGGAAAACCACGCCGTCTCGAACGTGCGGGACACCCCGCGCCCCAGGCTCTGGAGCAGGCCGTAGCGCACCTCGACCATCGGAAAGTCGGCGCCCAGCATGACGCCTATGCGCCCCACCCGGCCCGCCGCCGAGTTCTCCGGCGTAGGCGTTACATTCAGTGTCAGGCGCGTGTCGCCGCGCAGCACCGTCAAAGCCAGGGTTTGGCCGGCGTGGGACTGGATTTCCTTGACCAGCGCCGCCGCATCCGGATTATTCTGTCCGCCTGCCGCGATGATGATGTCCTCCGCCTGCAGGCCGGCCTGGGCACCTGCGCCTCCGGGCGTAACCTGGGTAACCTGCGGCCTGGGCTTGGCCAGTGCCAGCCCGGCGCGCGCCATGGGGTCGGTTCCTTCGGGCTCTAGTGTTGCCGCTTGCAAAACCAGCGTATGTTCGCGGCTTGCCCCGTGCGGGCCTTCGGTTGCAACAGACACCGTGCCGCCGGAGGTCAGTGCATCCAGCAGCCCCCAGCGCGCTTCGCTCCATGAGCGCACGGCGGCTCCGTCGATGGCCGTGATGCGTTCGCCCTGCTCGAAACCGGCCTGTGCCGCCGCGGTATTGGCGGCAGGCGCCGCGATGATCGCCGCTGGCTCTTGTGTGCCGGCAATATTGATCAAGGCATATAACAGAGCCGCCAGCACAAAATTGGCAATGGGCCCCGCGGCCACGATGAAAAACCGCTTGCTCACGGACTGGCTGTTGAACGCCCTGGCGGCCTCTTGCACGGTAGCGTCCGGCGCGGGGTCGTCGAGCATTTTCACGTAGCCGCCCAAGGGAATAGCGGACAAGGCCCATTCGGTCCCCTGCCGGTCTACACGCTTGAACAGCACTTTGCCGAAGCCGACGGAAAAACGCAAAACCGTCACGCCGCAACGCCGCGCAGCCCAATAATGACCCAACTCATGAAACGTAATAAGCAGCCCGAGAGCCACCGCGAAGGCTAGCAAAGTGAAAAGCATGAAACTCCCGATCACTGTAACAGTGCATAGCCGTTACAGGCGCTGCAAGACGTCGCCGCACGCACTGCCCAAAGCCAGCGCTGCGCAAAGAAATTATTGTACTAGCACCGCTGGTCCGGCGCAGAAGACCAGCCCTATATCATCCGGCCTCAGGCCATTTCCAGACAAAACTCGGCAGCCACCCGACGCGTTTGCGCATCCAGCGCCAATACATCTTCCAGCGAGGCCAGGCTGGGGGTCGCACAACCGGTAATCCGGCCCAGGCTGCTTTCAATGACGCCGGCTATTTGGGTAAAGCGGATTTTGCTGTCAAGAAAACTGGCTACAGCAATTTCATTGGCCGCATTCAGAGCAATGCAGGCCGCTTGACCGGCTCCCAGCGCCTCGAAGGAAAGGCGCAAACAGGGAAACCGCTGCAAGTCGGGCTCTTCGAAATCAAGCCGGCCCAGCGCTGTAAGGCCCAGCAGCCCCACGCCGCTGTCGATGCGGTCGGGAAAGCCCAGGCCGTACGCAATAGGCGTACGCATATCGGGCTGGCCCAGCTGCGCCAGGATGGACCCGTCTTCGTATTCGACCATGGAATGAACCATGCTTTGGGGATGTATGACCACCTGTATTCTTTGCACCGGCATGGCAAACAGCCAGTGGGCTTCGATAACTTCCAGGCCTTTGTTCAGCATGGTGGCCGAATCAACCGATATTTTGCGGCCCATGCGCCAATTGGGGTGGGCGCATGCCTGATCGGGGGTAACCTGGGACAATAGGTCTAGCGCCATTGTTCGAAACGGGCCGCCGGAGGCTGTCAGCAACAGCCGGCGCACGCCCTTGGCGGGCTCGGAAGGAGCCCCCGCCTGGCCGGACTGAGGCAAGCATTGAAAAATAGCGTTGTGTTCGCTGTCTATGGGCAGCAATTCGGCACCGTGTTCGCGCACAGTCTGCATGAACAGCCCGCCCGCGGCCACCAGGGCTTCTTTGTTGGCCAGCAGTATGCGCTTGCCAGCGCGCGCCGCGGCCAATGCCGCCGGCAATCCCGCCGCGCCCACAATAGCCGCCATGACGGTGGTTGCGCCGTCATCGGCGGCGGTTTGCTCCAGTGCCTGCGCGCCCACCCGGATTTCGGGCGGCTTGCGGCCCGCGGGCCAGAGTTGCTCGAAGCGTTTACGCGCCGCCGCATCGGGCACGACAACGACTTGCGCACGGGTGTCCCATGCCTGGGCGACCAGCCTTTCTATGCGGCTGTAGGCGCTTAGTGCATACACCGACATGCGCTCGGGATGGCGGGCAATGACGTCCAGCGTGTTCTCGCCGATGGAGCCGGTGGAACCTAGAACGCAAACACGCTGCTGTTTCATGACATGGATACTCCGGATAGCAGCAAGGCAATGGGCGCAACCGGCAATAATGCGTCGATGCGGTCGAATACGCCGCCGTGCCCGGGCAGCAACTGGCTGGAGTCCTTGACGCCGGCGCGCCGCTTGAGCAGCGACTCGAACAAGTCGCCGACGATTGAAAGCGCTGCCAGCAACACGGCAATGATCGCCACGCCCCACCAGGGCCAGCGCGCAGCCAGGACATCGCCGAAACTTCCCGGCCACCAGCGGCTGACGAATACCCATAAGGTAGCCGCGGCGATGCCGCCCACGGCCCCTTCCCAGGTCTTGCCCGGACTGACTCGCGGCGCAAGCTTATGCCTGCCGAACGCTTTGCCGGAGAAATAGGCGGCAATGTCGGCACACCAGATCAACGCCATGAGCGACACCAGAAACCAAGCGCCCAAGGCCAGGTATAGCTGAACCAGCGCGGTCCATGCGGCGACCACTGCCGCTATGGCAAACAGGCTCAGGCAAATACTTCCGGCGCGGCCCTGCGCATTGCCGCGCACGACCAAAACGGTTGCACCGACCACCCACGCAATACCCACTGCGGGCACCAGCCAGCCGCCCAGCGCCGCCGACAACGCCAGCACTTGCAGCGAAGGCTCGTCGCCCAGCCATTGAAAAGACAAGGCCATGGCAAACACAAAAAAAAGCAAGCCGAGCGCAGCAGGGACGGCGGATGGTTTATTCGGCCACGTAAGGCGCAGCCACTCCCATAGCGCGCATGCGGCTGCCAGACCCAGCAAGACTACCAGCGGCCAGGGCGAAGCGGCCAGCAAGGCGCCCGCCAGCACCGCAAGCAGGACTACTGCCGTAATCACGCGCTGAACCAGCATAAGGGAACTCCGTAATAGGCGATTATTCGGACTGGGCCAATTGGGCGCTGGTCCGGCCGAACCGGCGCTCCCGGCTACGATACCACTCGAACGCGGCATCGATTTCCTTGGCGTCGAAATCGGGCCAGTAGCGGTCGGTGAAATACAGCTCGGTGTAAGCAAGCTGCCAGACCAGGAAATTTGAAATGCGCTGCTCTCCGCCGGTGCGGATGAACAGGTCGGGCTCGGGGGCCCAGGACATGGAAAGATGAGCGCTTAGCGCCTCTTCGTTGACTTCGTGCGGCGCCACGGCCAGTTCGGGGCGCTCGCGCAGCAGGCGCTGAACAGCCTGCAGGATATCCCAGCGCCCGCCGTAATTGGCTGCAATGGTAAGGTTTAGTGCATTGTTTTTTTCGGTGCGCTGTTCTGCTGCGCGAATCAGGTCTTGCAGCCTGGGCTCGAACGCTGACAGCTCGCCGACCACGCGCAGGCGAACGCCCTGCTCATTAAGCTTGTCGACTTCTTTTTCCAGGGTTTGCACGAACAAGCGCATCAGCAAAGACACTTCGTCTTCGGGGCGGCGCCAGTTTTCCGAACTGAAGGCAAACAGAGTCAGATATTCGACTCCGCGCTTGCCGCAGGCTTCGACGACGCGGCGCACTGCCTGGACGCCGCGAGCATGGCCCGCGGCACGCGGCAAAAAGCGCTTGGTTGCCCAGCGCCCGTTGCCGTCCATGATGACGGCAAGATGCCGGGGCGTGTCGTTGCGCCCTGGAATGGCAAGAGTCGAGCTTTCTGGGATAGACATGGAAATGCTGTGATGATGGCGTGACGGCTAGACCGTCATGATCTCGGCTTCTTTTTGCGCAACCATCTTGTCGATTTCAGCGACGCTTCTATCGGTAAGCTTTTGCACGTCGTCTTGCGAACGGCGCTCGTCGTCTTCGGAGATTTCTTTGTCCTTGACCAGCTTTTTAAGTGACTCATTGGCTTCGCGGCGCAAGTTGCGAACGGCCACTTTGCTGTCCTCGCCTTCGCTGCGCACGACCTTGGTGAGGTCGCGGCGGCGCTCTTCGGTAAGAGCTGGCATAGGTACGCGGATCGTGTCGCCCATCGACACCGGGTTCAAGCCAAGGTCGGAGTCGCGAATGGCACGCTCGATAGCGCCAACCATGGGCTTTTCGTATGGCTGGACACTTAGCGTACGAGCGTCGACAACGTTGACATTGGCCACCTGCCCCACGGGCACGGGCGAACCGTAGTACTCAACCTGAACATGATCAAGAATGCCTGCGTGGGCTCGGCCGGTACGGATCTTGGCCAGATTGGCCCTGAGCGCTTCCAGGCTTTTTTCCATGCGTTCTTCGACAGATTTTTTGACCTCTGAAAGGCTCATTACTATTCCTTTTTCAAACGTGAACCAGTGTACCTTCATCTTCGCCCGCTACGATGCGCTTCAGGGCGCCAGGCTTATTGATGGAAAATACCTTGATCGGCAATTTCTGATCGCGGCACAACGCAAATGCCGTGGCGTCCATGACTTCAAGACGGCGCACTATGGCCTCGTCGAAGCTGATGCGGGCGTAGCGCGTAGCGGATGGATCTTTATTGGGGTCGGCGCTGTAGATGCCGTCGACCTTGGTTGCCTTGAGTACTATTTCAGCGCCGATTTCGGCGCCGCGCAAGGCGGCGGCCGTGTCGGTAGTAAAAAACGGGTTGCCGGTACCAGCTGCAAACACCACGACCTTGCCTTCTTCGAGGTAGCGCAGCGCCTTGGGACGGATATACGGTTCGACGACCTGATCGATATTCAAGGCGGATTGAACCCGGGTATCGATGCCGCGATGCTTCAAAGCATCTTGCAAGGCCAGGGCGTTCATGACGGTAGCCATCATGCCCATATAGTCGGCTGTTGCCCGGTCCATGCCCTGGGCGCCGGGAGCCACGCCCCTGAAAATATTGCCGCCGCCGATCACAATGGCCAGCTCGACCCCTTGCGCCGCGACTTCGGCAATTTCTTCGGTCATGCGCAAAATCGTGCTGCGGTTGATCCCAAAAGCGTCTTCGCCCATAAGCGCTTCGCCGGAAAGCTTGAGAAGAACGCGCTTGTAGGATCTGGTGGTCATAAAAATTGCATCCCGAGTAAATAAACCAACGAAAGTTTAAGCCAAGGCCGGGTTGGGCGTACAGTCCCTTCCCGGCCTTGGGTTGCTAAAGCAAACGGCTTAGGCGTTGCCGGCAGCTGCGGCGGCCACTTCAGCGGCAAAGTCTTCCGACTTTTTCTCGATGCCTTCGCCTACGACGTACAGGGCAAACGACTGAATGGCAGCGCCTTTTTCTTTCAGCATCTGCTCGACGCTTTGCTTGTCGTTCTTGACGAAAGGCTGGGACAGCAAAGTTACCTCTTTAAGGAACTTCTGTACCGAACCTTCAACCATTTTGGCGACGATTTCAGCCGGCTTGCCTGATTCGGCGGCCTTTTGCTCGGCGACCGAGCGTTCCGCCGCGATCAGGGCGGCATCGACACCGCTGGCGTCGATGGCGCGCGGCTTGGTGGCCGCAATGTGCATGGCCAGGTCCTTGCCGGTTTCTTCGGGACCGCTGAATTCGACCAGCACGCCGATCTTGCCGCCGTGCACGTACGAAGCCAGTTGATTGGCGGTTTCAATGCGGTGGAAACGGCGCACGGAGATGTTTTCGCCGATTTTTCCGATCAGGGCCGAGCGGGTGGTTTCGACGGTGCCTTCGCCGAAGGCCAACTCGCCCAGGGCCGCGACGTCGGCGGGATTCTTTTCGGTAACCAGCTTGGCCAATTGGTCGATGAACGAAATGAAATCGTCATTCTTGGCGACGAAGTCGGTTTCGCAGTTGACTTCAATGACCGTGCCCTGCTTGGCATCCGGGGCAATGTACAGGCCCACCAGGCCTTCGGCCGTGACGCGGCTGGCTGCCTTGCTGGCCTTGTTGCCCAGCTTGACGCGCAACAGCTCTTCGGCGCGAACCAGGTCGCCGTCGGCTTCAGTAAGCGCTTTTTTGCATTCCATCATGGGCGCGTCGGTTTTTTCGCGCAATTCCTTGACCATCGATGCGGTAATTTGAGCCACAGTATTCTCCAATATCTAAAACACGCCCCGGGAGGACCGGGGCAGGGGCAGACAAATAGCGGCAAGCCCCGCTTGAAAGCCGGGGCAGCCTGCGGCCAAGCCTTGATGGCTTGGCGCAATACGCTTACTCGCCGCGCTCTTCGTCGACCTCGACGAATTCTTCGCCGCCTTCGGCGATTTCTTCGACCAGACCGTTCAGGTTCTGCTCACGGCCTTCCAGCACCGCGTCGGCCATGCCGCGTGCATACAACGCAATGGCCTTGGCCGAGTCGTCGTTGCCGGGAATGACGTAGTCAATACCGTCGGGCGAGTGGTTGGTATCGACCACGGCCACAATTGGGATACCCAGGGTGTTCGCTTCGGCAACGGCAATCTTGTGGTAGCCGACGTCGATGATGAACAAGGCGTCGGGCAAGGTGTTCATGTCCTTGATGCCGCCGATGGATTTGTTCAGCTTGGCCAGTTCGCGTTCGAACATGAGACCTTCTTTCTTGCTCATGGATTCGGTCGCGCCTTCGGCTTGCTGGGCTTCCATTTCTTTCAGGCGCTTGACCGAGCTCTTGACCGTCTTGAAGTTGGTCATCATGCCGCCCAGCCAACGGCTGTCGACATAAGGCATGCCGCAACGGGCGGCTTCTTGTGCCACCAGTTCGCGCGCTGCACGCTTGGTGCCCACGAACAGAATGTTGCCGCCGCGAGCTGCAATCTGGCGCACGAACTTGGCCGCTTCCTGGTATTTGACGACAGTCTGTTCCAGGTTGACGATGTGAATCTTGTTACGCTGGCCGAAGATGTACTGGGACATCTTGGGGTTCCAGTAACGGGTTTGGTGGCCAAAGTGCACACCGGCTTCCAGCATTTCACGCATTAAAGACATACTATTCTCCAAGGGTTGGTTCTTGTACCAGGCCTGTACCCAAAAACGCAAGGCACGCAGTAAGGCTTACAATGAAGACCAAACGCCGCTTGCGGATCCGGACACCCTATTGGTGGCTGGCACGCGATTTAAAACTAATGACGATCTAAAACTAATAATTTAGAACTGGCTTCCCCCAAATTACCCTGCCTTTATTCAAAAGTAGGAAATTTGGGAAAGCCTATAATTCTACTATCTTTACACCATACTATTCAAGTTGACATGAGCAACCTCGTTACCGACCCCACCGATCTGGATAAAATGCGCGCAGCCTGCCAGGCTGCGGCGCAAACGCTGGACTTCCTCGAACCGCACGTCAAGGCAGGCATCAGCACCGGCGAACTCGACCGGCTTTGCATGGATTTCATCACCAACGAACTCAAGGTCAAGTCGGCCACCGTAGGCTATGCGCCACCTGGCTACCCCCCCTTCCCAGGCTCGATCTGCACCTCGGTGAACCATGTAATCTGCCATGGCATACCAGGCGACAAAGTCCTCAAGAACGGCGACATCATGAATATCGATGTCACCGTCATCAAGGACGGCTGGTTCGGCGATACCAGCCGCATGTACTACATAGGCGAACCCTCGATCCTGGCCAAGCGCCTTACCGAAACTACCTACGATTGCATGTGGATGGGCATCGAGCAGGTGCGCCCCGGCGCCACGCTGGGCGATATCGGCCATGTCATACAAAAACACGCCGAAAGCCAGGGGTTCTCGGTGGTGCGCGAATACTGCGGCCATGGCGTAGGAAGGCAATTCCACCAAGATCCGCAGGTCTTGCATTACGGCAAGCCGGGCACCGGCGTCAAACTGCAGCCTGGCATGATCTTCACCATCGAACCCATGCTCAACGCCGGACGCAAGGAAATTCGCCAACTGGCCGACGGATGGACCGTCGTAACGCGCGACCACAGCCTGTCGGCGCAGTGGGAACACAGCATATTGGTTACCGACACCGGCTACGAGGTGCTGACGGTATCGCCCCGCATGCCGGCCCCTCCGGCTTTCGCCAAAGCCGCCTAAGGCTTTATTTGGCCATGAATTCCCCGGTTACCGCCATGACGGCCAAAGACCGGCTCAATCTGCGCCGCCAAGAGGCTATCGAAAATTATCGCAAGCAGCCGCGCCCGGAGGCGCTGCTGGCGGCCCTGCGCCGCGTTACCGACCAGACCCTGCGCGAAATCATTCAGCACACCCCCTTGCCGCAGGGCGCCGCTATGGCGGCCGTGGGCGGCTACGGACGCGGCGAGCTGTATCCCTACTCGGACATCGACGTCCTTATCCTGCTGCAACAGCCGCCCTCTGCGGCCGACACCGAAAAGCTGGAGGCACTGGTTGCGGCGTTATGGGACCTGGGCCTGGACCTGGGACACAGCGTACGCACAATAGCCGATTGCCGGCACGAGGCGGCCAGCGACATAACGGTGGAAACCGCGCTGATGGAGGCCCGTTGGCTGGCGGGCAATAAACCCCTGCTGGAAACGCTGGTGCGCACGATGCACGAGCAGCAAGACGCACAAACGTTTTTCCAGGCCAAGCGCGCCGAAATGCAGCAGCGCCACGCACGCATGGGCGATACGCCGTATGCGTTGGAACCGAACTGCAAGGAATCGCCGGGCGGCCTGCGCGACCTGATGGTTCTGTTATGGGTCTGCCAGGCGGCGGGCATAGGCCAGAACTGGGGCGAGGTCGGCCAGACCCAATTGCTGACCGCCACGGAATATCGCGCCCTGAGGCGCGCCGAGCTGGCCTTCAAGCGCCTGCGTATCGAACTGCACCTGCTTAGCGGGCGGCGCGAAGACCGCCTGCTGTTCGACCTGCAGCCCGCGCTGGCCGCCATCTACGGCTTTGAAGCGGCCAAAACGCGCCGCCCCAGCGAATTGCTGATGCAGCGCTATTACTGGGCCGCGCGGGTGGTAAGCCAACTTACCACCATCCTGATGCAAGCCGTCGAGGAAAAACTGTTCCCTCGCCCTGAAGACGAGATCGAAGCCATAGACGACGACTTTCGCATCGTGCATGGCCGCCTGGACATTACCCGCGACGACGCCTTCGAACGCAAGCCTACCCTGCTGTTCCGCGCATTTCTTGTCATGCAGGAAAGGCCGGCACTCACCGGCATGTCAGCCCGCGTCATGCGCGCCATGTGGCACGCACGCAGGCTTATCGACCCGCAGTTTCGCCGCAATCCCGTCAATCGCTATTTATTCATGCAGATCCTGCAGCAGCCGCAAGGCATAGTCCATGCCCTCCGGCGCATGACCATGCTGAATATCCTGCCGCGCTACCTGCCCGAATTTCGCAAGATCGTGGGACAAATGCAGCATGACCTGTTCCATGCCTACACCGTGGACCAGCACATACTGCGCGTCATCCGCAATTTGCGCCGCTTCACCATGCCCGAGCATGCGCAGGAATTTCCCCTGGCAAGCCAGCTTATCGCCGACATGGACAGGCACTGGATTCTTTATGTGGCGGCCCTGTATCACGACATAGCCAAAGGCCGCGGCGGCAATCATTCCGAACTGGGCGCGCGCGACGTGCGCCGCTTTTGCAAAAACCATAATATCGACGACGCCGACACCGAGCTGGCCGAGTTTCTGGTGCGCCAGCACCTGACCCTGTCCCAGTACGCCCAAAAGCGCGACCTCAGCGACCCCGCCGTCATTCACGAATTCGCCCGCATCGTCCAGACCAAGCGGCGCCTGGCGGCGCTGTATTTGCTGACCGTGGCGGACATACGCGGCACCAGCCCCAAGGTCTGGAACTCCTGGAAGGGCAAGCTCCTTGAAGACCTGTACCGGTTGACACTGGGCGCACTGGGCGGAGAGCAGCCGGATACCGGCACCGTGCTGGCCCAGCGCAAAGAAGCCGCGGCCGCCGAAATACGCTTGCTGGGCCTGCGCGACGACAGCCGCGACGAGTTCTGGTCGGAACTGGACGTGGCTTACTTCCTGCGCCACGAGGCTTCTGAAATCGCCTGGCATACACGCCATTTGTATTACCGGGTGAACTCGCCCGACCCGGTCGTCAAGGCACGGGTCATCGGCCAAAACGAAGGTTTGCAAATCATGGTGTACACCCCGGATCGCGACGACCTCTTCGTGACCTTGTGCCGGTATTTCGGCCAGCGTGCGCTGGGGGTCCAGGACGCACGCATCCATACCACCCGGCACGGCTGGGCGCTGGACAGCTTTATTGTGCTTTTGCCTGCCCACGACAAAGACTACCGCTCGCAAGCCTCTCTGGTCGAACATGAACTATACGAGCGGCTGGCAAGCACCACACAGGCGCAAGCCCCGATATCGCCCTACACCATCTCCCGCCGCTCCTCGTCGCGCCGCTCAAGGGTTTTTCCGATCGTTCCCAATGTTCTGCTGCAGCCCGACGAAAGCGGTCGCTCATGGCGCCTGGCCGTCGCCGCTTCAGACCGGCCCGGCCTGCTGTATAGTTTGGCGCAGGTATTCGAGGCGCATGCGGTCAGCCTCAAGATGGCCAAGATCATGACCCTGGGCGATCGAGTCGAAGACGTTTTCATCGTCGAAGGCGCCGCGCTCGAAAACCCGCGCACTCAATTGCAATTCGAGCGCGCCGTACTGGCCAAGCTGGATGAGACCGGTATTTAGCCGCCGAGTATCGATGCGCGACCTTTAACCTGCGGCATCCAAACGCTTTTTAGAAACTTTCTTTGAAAGACATCATGACTCTTACCGCCACCCGCATTCTGAACCTGATTGCCCTGCTGTGCGTCGCCGCTGTGGCGGTTGCACTGATATCCCAGCATGTGTTCGACCTGCGACCCTGCGCCTGGTGTGTGCTGCAACGCCTTATTTACCTGACTATTGCCGTTGTTAGCTGGCTTGGCGTGCTGCTGGCCAGATTGCCCGGCATACGCCGCCTGGCCGCCTTGGTAGCCACCTGCCTGAGCGTAAGCGGGTTTATCGCTGCCTGGTACCAGTACACAGTGGCAGCCAAGTTGTTTTCCTGCGACTTGACCTTTGCCGACCGCTTTATCGTCAAATCGGGGCTGGATGCACATGTGCCATGGCTATTCGGCATTTTCGCCAGTTGCATGGATGCCAGGGTAAACCTGCTGGGCGTGGAATACGCCATCTGGAGCCTCGCGCTGTTCGGACTGCTGGCGCTGTTAGGTCTGGCTGCGCTTCTGCGGCGGGCATAAAGGCCGGGGCTGCCTGACAATGCCCGAGGGCTTCACGGCCTCTCCTATAGAGCAGCCTGCTTCAAACAATAATTTTCTTCTGCGTTTTGCCTGGCATGGCAAAGCTTGCGCATGGGCGAGCTTTCTGCACCGCCGAATGTTTCCGTTTTATTAAGAAATTATTAAACCCTGCTAAAACGGCCTGTTAAACACCAATTAATGCCCTGTATCTGTAACGACAAGGCCATTCATGTTGTTTTTATACGCATGTTGTGTTGTTTTTATGCCGCATTAGCTGCCAAAACGGGATAACCCTTATCGTGCCCTATAACTGCCATATATAAAATCATTTCTAACAAAGATCAGGCAGTTACACGAAGAATACTTAGTAGCCACCAGTAACTGATCGGGGACAAATCAACACTGTTTTGCTGTCATTTTCACTTTAGCAGTTGGGCATTGTTGTAAATTGAAGCATCTGTATACATTTGGTAAGACTTTTGTAATAATGGCAGCGCTTGCACTCAAGTGCTGCCATCTAGCAAAACCAATATAAAACAGATTTATTTTCATCAACGTTGGAGAAGAAACCAATGAAGTTAAAAGCACTAACCATCGGGTTGGCCCTGTCCTTCCCCCTGCTGGCCTCCGCCCAAAGCGACACCAGCGTTACCCTGTACGGCGTTATCGATACAGCCATTGAATATGTCAGCGGTGTTGCCTCGCCAGATCGTAGCCCAGGCGCAGCGCCAGGCTCCTATGTCAAACATAGCTCCACGCACTTCACTAACCTGACCTCCTACTGGACTTCGTACTGGGGTCTGCGCGGCACTGAAAAAATCAGCGACAACCTCAGCGCCGTCTTCACCCTGGAATCGGGCTTCAACCCCGGTACCGGCACTTCGCTGCAAGGCGACCGCCTGTTCGGTCGTCAATCCTATGTCGGCCTGACCGGCGACTGGGGCCAAGTGGCTTTCGGCCGTCAGTACAACATGCTGATGCGCGCTTCGCTGGCCGCCGACTTCCTTGGCCCCAACGCCTACGGCCTGAGTACTCTTGACAGCTATATCCCCAACACCCGTATGGATAATTCCATTACGTACATGGGCAATTTCTCGGGCATAAAGCTTGGTCTGGCTTATTCTCGTGGCCGTGACACTGTTAATACCGTCCCTCAGACTCCAGCTTCCACTAATTGCGGTGTCGATTACACAAACCAAACCGGTTGTAGCGCATATTCCGCCATGCTCGGCTACGATAGCTCCAACTGGGGCGTAGCAGCGGCATATGACGTCATCACCGGTACTGGCAACCGCGTAGGCACTCTACCAGTCGGTAATTACTACGACTTGGCTGACGGCCAAAAAGACCGCCGCATCATGGCTAACGGTTACTTCAAAGTCACTCCTGACCTGAAATTCAGCGTGATCTATTTGAACCGCAAAACCGATGCACAACAAGGCATCATCAGCGGCTCCAACCAAGGCACCAACACGGGTTCCGGCTCGCTCGGTGATCGTAGCGACCTCTGGTCGATCAACGCCGCTTACAACGTTACACCGGCTGTGACTCTGGACGGTAGCGTGAACTACATCAAGTTCAACAATGCAGTCAACACCTCCAGCGCCTGGTACTACGTTGCTCGCGCCAAGTACTCGCTGTCCAAGCGCACTTCGGTGTACGCTTCGGCCGCTTACATCAAGAACAAGGGTGACAGCGCCATCTCCGCAGCTGGTGGTACCGCTGGCCGTGGCTTTGGTGTAGAACCCGGCAAAGGCCAAACCGCTGTCATGGCTGGCCTGCGTCACAGCTTCTAAGCTAAGTTAGTAATGCTGTAAACCGAAGCGGGACTCATGCCATAAACATGGCTCCCGTTTCGGGTAAAAGCAGGTAACACCGTAGTATTCGTTCTTTTCCGTAGATTTGAGTTTATCGGGTTGGCCTTTGCGCTTAACCCGATTTTTTTATTTTCGGTTGTCGAAAACAAAAGACGACACAAGCTCAGGAAGCTGGAATCGTATAGCCAGCTTCTCGTTGGCTACGGACAGCCAGAACGAAAATAGTATCGATTTCGGCTATATAGCGATACAACGCCATATAACCATGTGATCCACGCCCTATTACCAGCTCTCGCTTATCATTATTTACTGGGCGGCCGATCAAAGGATTATGCTCGAGCACATTAAGCGCTTCAATGATTTCTTGAATGCGGTGCATCGAATTTTCGACTTGATACTGAGCCAGGTGTTCAAGTATGCGGTCAAAATCGTCGCCCACTTCATCAGCCAGCTCAATACGCGACATTTTCAGCGTGCCAGCTTGCGAGCAACTGGACGCTTCACCTTCTTGCCAGCAAGACGATCTTGCAAGTAGCCACGCATTTCCTCCCAGGGAATACTCTTTCCTGAAGCAACAATACGAGCGTAGCGCTCCTCGGCAACTGTATCGAACCGAGATTGCGCCTCGTCATGTTCGGCTTTCTCCACAATGGCCTCGATGATAAAGCCATGGGCTGTGGTGCCTGAACGTTCCGCCGCCACGACAACGCGAGCTTTCAGCTCTTCGGACAAACGTATAGTTGTCGTAGCCATAATCTCATCTCCAACGCTAAAACATATACCTAATGTAGCACATAAGTGCTACTGATTCCTCAGACCAAGAGATACCCACTATAAGTGGCGAACCACACATCGGAAAGATCCAGCGAATACAAACGACAATGGGGGAAAGCACGCACTTTTATAGCGCGGCTACCCCCCACTGGAACATAGCGCCGAAGCGCTTTGCTGCCGGATGGCTTTACTTCTTGTCGGTCAGGAACTTGCCCTCGGGCGCGGCTATGTCCTTCTGGCGGCGAGTGTTGCCGTCCAGCCCGCCGTCGACCGCCCATTCGGCAAAGCGCGTAGGCGCGGGCTCGAACTCGCGCGCGACCCAGTCTTTGTCGAGCTGGTCTTCGTCGGCGTAGTATTCGATCAGGCCCCCGGCCGGGTTCTGAAAATACCAGAAATAAGCCGAGGAAATGGGATGACGACCGGGGCCGAGCTGGGTTTTCCAGCCGCAGCGGTCGATCTGCAATCCGCCGCCGAATACTTCGTGTATGTCGCGTACGGCAAAAGCCACGTGGTTCAAACCCACCTTGGCGTCCGGCGTTTGCAGCAGGAACAGGTCGTGATGGCCGCCATCGGCATCGCAGCGCAGGAATACGCCTCGGCCGGGATAGCGGTCGGAAGGCACGAAGCCGAAATTGTCGACATAGAATTTTTCGGTCTGCTCTACGCTCTTTACGAAAAACACCACGTGGCCGACTTCGATCGGGCGCGCACGTTCGTAAATGGGGCTGCGCGCATTGCGGCGCGGCTTGTCGGCCCAGGTATTCATCTGGCCGCACTCCAGGTCCAGTTCGCGCTTGCGCGTTACCTGGAAGCGCACGGATAGCCCGATGGGATCCACGCAGGAAAGGCTGCCGTCGGCGTAGTTGTATCCCGGCAGCTTTTTCGAGCTTTGCGCCAGGCGATCAAGCACTTGCTGGCTGGATACGCCCCACACTACTTCGCGCAGGGTCGGTCCTTTTTCGATGGGAGGCGGCAGATTCGGCGCGTCGGTCTTGACCACATTGACCAGGCAGCCGTTGAGCGTGGAAAAACCCAGCTTGGCCGAAGTCTCGGAAACGAGCTCCAGGCCCCAATCGAGGAAGAATTTCTTGCACTGTTCGAAATCGTCCGCACCGTAGGTGATTTCGTCGATACCCATTATGTCCATAGCTGACTCCTTAATTTGCCCAGGGCAAGGGTTGTTCGTTCATCCCCCAGTACACGGCCTTTTGCTCCATGTATTGCAAAATGCCCAGCCGGCCTTTTTCGCGGCCCAGGCCGCTGTCGCGCCAGCCGCCGAAGGGCGTGGCGATGGAGAACTGTTTATACGTATTGATCCAGACGTTGCCGGCTTTAAGCACCCTGGCCAAATGCCAGGCTTTTTTGTAGTCGCGCGTCCAGATGCCGGCGGCCAGCGCATACACGCTGTCGTTGGCTTGTGCGACAAGATCGTCCATATCGTCGAAAGCCATGGCCACCAGCACCGGGCCGAAGATCTCTTCCTGGCAGATGGTGTCGGTATTCTTGAGCCCTTCGATAATTGTAGGCAAAAAGTAGCTGCCCTTGTCGTAGAGTTCGCCCTTCGGACGCTCGCCGCCCACGCGCAGCACGCCGCCTTCGTCCAGGCCTATTTTCACATAGCGCTCGACCGAGGCGCGATGGCTTTCGCTTATAAGCGGGCCCATTTGCGTGCCGGTATCGGAAGGATCGCCGACGCGCAGTTTCTCAGCGCCCTTCGCCAGACGGTCCATGAACTCTTTGTATATGGGCCGCGCCACGAACAGGCGCGAACCGGCAATGCAGGATTCGCCGGACGAACTGAAAATACCGTACAACACGCCGGCAACGGCGTGGTCCAGGTCGGCGTCTTCAAGCACGATGGTGGGCGACTTGCCGCCCAGCTCAAGCGAAACCGGCATGAGTTTTTCGGCCGCGATCTGGGCAATATGCTTGCCCACCGAGGTACCGCCCGTGAACGAAACGCGGCGCACCAGCGGATGGCGGGTTATCAGGTCGCCAATGACGGACCCCTTGCCGGGCAGCACGCTCAGGACGCCTTTGGGTAATCCGGCCTCTTCGCAAATACGCGCCAGTTCCAGCGCAAGCAAGGGCGTGATCTCGGCGGGTTTCACCACCACCGAGTTGCCGCCCGCCAAAGCCGGCGCGATTTTTTGCGCCTCGCTGGCAATCGGCGAATTCCACGGCGTGATGGCAGCTACAACGCCCATCGCTTCGTAAACGCTCATCGACATATAGTCGCCGCGCGGCGGTGTGATTGTTTCTTCCAGTGTTTCGCAAGCCGACGCAAAGAACTGGAAAGTGCCGGCCGCGCTGGCCACCAGAGCGCGCGTTTCATTGATGGGCTTGCCGTTGTCGCGGCGCTGCAACTGGGCCAGATCTTCGGCCTGCTCGCGAATGAGGTGGGCGATGCGGTATAGGACGGCAGCCCGTTCGTGCGGCTTGCGTTGCGACCAATGACCTTGCAGGTAAGCTTCATGGGCGCCCTGGATGGCCGCTTCAACGTCGCCGGCATCGGCCGCATTCAGCGTGCCAACGACCTCGCCGGTTGCTGGATAGCAGGTGTTGTACTTTGCTCCGCCGCCATCGCGCCAGGCGCCGGCAATGTAAAGAGGCCAATGTTTGATAGTGTTCATTTCTGTCCTTTGGGCCCGTGCTAAATGGCAACGGGCAACACACGGTTATGCAGCGCGCGCACGACGCTGTACACGGTCAACGCCGAGGTTTTCGGATTGCTGGCCAGCGGCTTGCCCTTCAGGGTTACGGCCATGAAGCCGAACGCGCCCTGAGCTTCGTAATAGTGGATATTTTCTTTGACCGTGGGATCGGCGTACAGTTCGACCCGGGTGTTGTCCAGGCCGATGCCCGCCAGCGACAAAGTGGCCGCCACATTGGCATTCTTGGGAAATAAACGTGCCGCATCGCGCGCCGAGCCGGAAAAGAACAATGTGCTTTCTGTCAGGTTCCTGAGGTCCAGGGTGTCTTCGGCCGGCGTGCCCAGCCAGCCCAAAGGCGGCTTGCGTCCGGTATACACGACCGAATCCAGCCCGGCCACTTTGGCGGCCGCCAAAGCGTCTATGCCACCGACGGCGCCTGACAGCAGGTGCACTTGCGTGCGCCCTTTGTCGGCTGCTGCTTCAAGCTGTTCGGCCAGGCCCGGCGCCGACAAAGCGCCGATGGACACCACCATGCAGGGAATTCCCGCCGCCAAGGCCGGCAGCACATGGGCTTGAATGGCGCTGTGGCCGGCGCACTCCACCACCAGATCGGGCCGGTCGTCGCCAACCGGAACGTCAGTCAGCGCCTGCACCGCCATGCCCGCGGCAAGCTCCCCCAATTCGGCCTGAACGGCCTCGCGGCGCGCCTCGGACACGATGATCTGCGCGATCTGCAGCCTGGGCTCGTTCTTGAGAATATCGAATACGGCACGGCCAATGGCGCCGAAACCCACCAGGGCTATACGTTGTTGCAACATGCGCGGCCTCTTAAGATTGGAGCGTTGCCGGCTCGGGCTGGTTGACCGGAGGGCCTGCGAACGCTGTCTTGAACGTGCCGATGGACAGCATGTCGACTTCCAGCATGAAAGGACCTTTCTGGCTGGTAGCCTGCTTGAGCGCATCCTTGATCTGACCAAGGTCGGATACCCGTGTATGCCGCATGCCCAGCGATTGACATAGTTGAGCGTAGTCGGGCGTATGCAGCTCGACATAGTGGCGCCGGCCGCCGTACTGCGCATCCTGGATGTTCTTGATCACGCCGTAGCCTTTGTCGTTCATCAGCACGATGACCATATCGGCTTCTTCTTGAACCGCTGTTGCCATTTCGCCCAGGTTCAGGATGAAACCGCCATCGCCTGCAAGGCAGAATGTTTTCTTGCCGGGAGCATTCTGGGCCGCGCCAACCGCGGCGCCAATGCCCATGGCCAGGCCTTGGCCGATGCCGCCGCCCAGGGCGTGAACGCCGGCCAGGGGGCTGGACAAATACAAATAGCGGTTGCCCCAGGTGCTGTTCGAGACAGTAACGTCGCGCACCCAGTTGAAGTTGTCGCCCACCGCGTCCTGCAATGCGCTGACAAGCGCCGAATATGGGCCCAGGCCATCGACCAGGCTGGCGACCGCGGCTTTCCTGGCGGCCTGCAAGTCGCCCAGGAACTTGGGATCGACCGACATTTTGCCTTCCAGGCGGTCGGCCAGGCCTTCAAGCACCAGGCGCGCATCGCCCTGCACAAAGCTTTGCGTTTCGTAGCAACGGCCTTCGTTGGCGGGGTCGACGTCGACGCGATACAGCGGCCGCGGCAGCTTGAGTTGATACTTCAGCGTTTCGTTGCCGCGCAGGCGCGACCCGACAACCAGCATGGCGTCGCAGGTTTGATAGAAGTTTTCGACGGGCTTGTGCAAATTGAACGAGCCCAGGGTTTGCGGATCGGTTTCAGACACGATACCGCGTCCTTGGGTGCTGGACACAATGCCGAAGCCCAGCTTCATCAAGCGGCGCACCGCGTCGCCGGCATGGCGGGCGCCGCCGCCCAACCACAGCATGGGACGGTGCGCGCGGACCAGTTTTTCAGCCAGGCGGTCCAGCGCGTCGGACGACGGCTGATACACCGGCACTTCCAAAGGCGTGAGGTCTTCGGGGGCGATGATCAGCGCAGCCTGGATGTCGATGGGGATTTCAACGCTGACGGGGCCCGTGGGCGCGGTCAGCGCCACCTGCACGGCGTGCTTGATGGTGCTGATGGCGGTTTCAGCGCTGCGCACGCGGAAAGCCGCCTTGGACACAGCATGCAGCATAGTCAGTTGATCGGGCGCTTCGTGAATATACGACAGGCCTTGGTCGAGATATTGGCTTTCGATCTGGCCCGTAATGTGCAGCATGGGCGTGCCGGCCGTCAGTGCTTCGACCATGGCGCCGGCGGCATTGCCGGCCGCAGTGCCGGTGCTGGTCAGGCAAACGCCCAGCTTGCCTGTACTGCGCGCATACGAATCGGCCATGTTGGTGCCGCCCGCTTCGCCGCGAGCCGGTACGAAACGCACTACGCCGCGCTCGCCAAAGGCGTCCAGGATGGGCATGTTATGGATGGAAATCACGCCGAACGCCGTGCGTACACCGCAGTTCTCTAGAAAGGCCGCGATCACCGAGCCTACTGTCACTTCTACATTCGTTTTATGCATGGCGGGATACTCCTCCGGAAACATCAATATGGGAGCCCGTTGTGTACGACGACAACGGGGAAGCTAAAAATACGATGGCCGATGCGGCCTCTTCGGGGCGGCCCAGCCGGCCCAACTGAATCTGTTTGCGCTGCGCCAGGTTGCGCGACCATTCTTCCCAGCTTTGATTGCGCTCTTCGCGAGCCTCGTAGCGCCGCCGCCACTGGCCCGAGTCGACCAGGCCCAGCAAAATACCGTTGACCCGCACGCCTTTGGCGCTGAACTCGGTTGCCATTGAACGCACCAGGTTCATTACACCGGCGCGCGCAGCCGATGTTGCCACCATATGCGGCTCGGGCTGGGCCGCCAGTAAAGAATTGACGCAGACAATCGCCGCCTCGGGACTTTGCTCGAGATCGGGCATAAAGGCGCGAGTCGGATTGATGACCGAAAAAAACTTGAGCTTGAGCTCGGTTTCCCATTCGGCGTCGTTGGTGTCTGCAAAGGTGGAGACGCGGCCCTGGCCGGCATTGTTGATAAGCATGGAGACCGAACCCAGCTCTTGACGCACCGCCTGGGCGAAACGCTGCATGTCTTCAGCCTGCAGCACATCGCAGGCCTGGGCGAACATACTGGCCTTGGGAAATTCTTCTTGCAACTGCGTGCGCACGGCCTGCAGCCTTTCGGTGTTGCGCCCGCAAAAAGCAACGGCGGCGCCCTGCTGCAGCAACAGCCTTACCGTTGCCAGGCCTATACCGGAGGAGCCTCCTGTGACCACGGCCACCTTTCCTTTAAGGTCTATCATTACTTCCTCTCGTGCAATCGTGAAATTTCTGAATTGGGCATGGCCACAATGTGGTCCAGCAACTGTGACAACTCGCCGGCGGCGGCGCATGCGGCTCGCGTAAGCCTGGCCACTATCGCGGCGTCGTCGGCATGGGAACTGGGCAGGGTGACCCCTAATGCGCTGACTACCGCGCCACGCTCGCCGCGCACCGGCACGGCCAAGGTTGCGATGCTGGGCTCGAAGTAAGCGGGCTCGAATACGCACTGGGAGTTTTTGTCGGCCTGTATGCGCCGATATAGTTCGGCGACCGTATCCGGGGTTTTATCGGTGACGGCCTGTAAGCGCTCTTCGGGATAAAGCTCTTGCAATTGGGTATACGACAACTCGCTAAGCAACACCCGGCCCAGCAACGTCGCGTGCGCAGGCAAGCGCGTACCCAGTTGCACGGTATTGGAATATGGCGAAGAAGCGACCGACCGCACCACATACACCACCGAGCGTCCGTCGCGCACAACCAGGTTGCAGGTGTAGTTGACCTGGTCGCGCAGCTTTTCCAGTATGGGCTTGCCCAGCTCGGTGAGTTCTTTGGACGCCAGGCACTCAAAGCCCAGGCGCAATACGCCCAAACCGAGGCAATAGTCGCGCCCTCCCGCATCGCGCTCGATAAAGCCAAGGCCTTCAAGCGTGGCAAGCAGCCGAAACACCGTCGAACGCGGAATGCCCAGCCGGCGTGCCAGCTCGGGGGCCGACAATACCTGCTCGTGGCGCGTGAACTCGCGCAATATGCGCAAACCGCGGTCCAGGCCCGGCACAGTATATTTGTCCGGCGTTTCGATTTTAAGAACGTTATCCATAACGCTATCCGGCAACCCGATCGTCCTGGTTTCGCACCAGTTTGCTCAGCACCTGGGCAACCCGCGCAGGCTGCTCGACATAGCAGGCGTGGCCCGCGTCTTCGATAAGGGCAAACGGCAGGCCGGCGCGCCGGGCAAAATCCCGCGTCTGCTCGGCCGTAGTCACCACATCGTCTTGCCCGCAAAATACATCGCATGCAGCCGGATCGAAGTCATACTGTTCAATGTTCTCGCCGCATAGCATCTCGACGGCCTGCTTGTATCCCGCGATATCAAGGCGCAAGGCGTTTTCGGTAACGATCTGCCGTTGCCGCTGCGTTGCGGCGGCCGTCAGCAGCCTGTCCGGCAGTTTTTGCGCGATAAGTTCCAGGCCGTCGCGCTCCAGCGCCTCGAAGCGCTTGGCCCGGATCTGCGCCGCCAAGTGTTTTTTTGCATCGGACTGGTAGCCCAGCGCGGGGCTGATCAAGACCCGATGCCATGCGCGCTGCCCTGGCAAGCCACCATACGCCGCAGCCATCAAGGCGCCCAGCGAATGGCCCACCAGCAAGCAGCGATCGATATTCAATTCGGCAAGCATGGCGTCAAGCCGGCGCGCGTAGTCGCGCGCCGATGGCACGGCCATGGGCAGGGGCGAAGAAGCCCCATAACCCGGGGCGTTCCATGCAATTACCCGGGCATGCTCGCCGAGGATTCGGGCGCACTGCGCCCAGGACGCCGCACCGGAACTGATTCCGTGCAACAACAGCACCGTCTGCGGGCCTTGCCCACATTCGCGGAAACTGATGTTGTCCGTACCCAGGCTGACCTGACGCTCTGGAAACGCAAGTTCCAGTTCGTCCTGGTCGGCCTTTACGGACGCAGCATCGGCGACATGTTTCATTTCAGGTCGCGCTTGATCTTGGACAAGGGGGAATCGGGCGGATAGCTGGGGATCTGAGGCTTCTTGGCACCCAGCAATACGCACATAAGGGCTTCTTCTTCGCCGACGTTGATTTCCTCACGGTACACGCCGGGGGGAACCGAGACCAGATCGCGATCGGAAAGCATGGTTTCGTAGCGTTCGCCGTCTTTTTCAAGAACCAGCTTGACCTTGCCGCGAATGACGAAGAATACCTCTTCGACATCGTAGTGAATATGCGAAGGGCCAACGCCGCCGGCGGGGATGACCATGGTCGAGAATGTGAAGTGCTCGGCCGGGACCGTGTTCATGTCGCTGGACACTCCGGTTGCGCCAGTACCGACATAGCGCATTTGCGCGCGGCGGTATTTGGGATCGTAGTCGGCCTGGAACTTAAGGGCATCCCAATCGTACTTGCGCGTGGAGTATCGTGCGACGCGCTGTTCCATCCATTCTTTGAAACTGGCGCCTTCGGGTTGTACCCAGGAAGGTTTTTCGCTAACTGCTTGCTCGCTCATTAGAATCACCTATAAAAATTAATGCATGACAAAGCCGCCATTGACGGCCAACACTTGGCCTGTCACAAAGCGTGAAAGGCCCGATAATAAAAACGTGACGGCGCCGCTGACATCGTCGGGATGCTGGGCGCGTTTGATGGCACGCTGGTTTTCGTAGAGGTCGTGCCGTTCTTGCGGCACATATTCGGTGGCTTCGACCAGCGTAAGCCCCGGCGCCACGGCATTGACGGTAATGTTGTCGCCGCCCAGCTCGCGCGCCATGGATCGCGTCATGGACATGATGGCGCCCTTGCTGGCCACATAAGCCAGCAAATTGGGCGCGCCCCACATTGGAGTGTCCGAAGCCAGATTGACTATGCTGCCGTTGCCCGATGCGCGCAAAGCGCCAAGGCAAGCGCGGCTCATGAGCCAATTGCCGCGCACGTTGATGCGCATGACTTGATCCCAGACATCGATTTCAAGCTGTTCGAGCGTCTTGCCGCCGGAGTGCGTCATGGCCGCATTGTTGACCAGGCCGTCCAGCCCGCCCAATAAAGCGGCGGCCTGCTCGGCGCAGCGCGTCACGGACTCGGGGTCGCCCTGGTCGAAGACCAGCGCATGAGCGGCAAAGCCTTGTTCGTTCAAGCGCGCCGCGGCCTGCCGGACTTCGGCTTCGAGGATGTCGGCCAGCACGACGGAACCGCCAGCCTGCACTATGCGGTTGGCAAATTCAAAGCCCAGCCCGCGCGATGCGCCGGTGACCAGAACCCTGCGGCCTTGCAGAATGCCGGCTGACGATAAGGAAGTCGTGGAGTTCATGAACGCTCTTTTCCGTATCAGATGGTTGTGGTGGTGGCGCGGGGGATGTAGTGCAAATAGCGGCGCTCGGCCCAGACGACCGCGGCATAGGCGGCAATACCGATAATGGTCAGACCGATGATCGCGACGAATACGCCTGCCGTGTTGCCCTGCCCTTCGGCATCGACCAGCAAGAAGCCCAGGCCCATGTTGCCGCCGACCAACTCACCGACGGTCACACCCACGACAGCCAGGGTCGCGCCGATGCGCAAGCCCGAAAACAGCGATGGCAGCGACGATGGGAATTCGACCAGCCTGAAGATCTGCCAGCGGCTTGCATTGAGCGTGCGTACCAGATTGACCATGTCAGGGTCCACCGTGCGGATGGCCGACAGAACGTTGATCATGATGGGGAAGAAAACGATCAGGATTGCAACCAGAATCTTGGGATAAACCGTATAGCCCAGCCACATCACGAACAAGGGAGCGAACGCCACCTTGGGCGCTATTTGCAGCGCAAGAATATACGGGGAAAGCACGGATTCGGCCATGGGCGACAAGCCCAGAACCACGCCGACGCCCAAGCCCAGAAGCGCGCCCAGCGCAAAGCCGACGACCACTTCAAGCGCGGTAATCCAGAAGTGCTCCATAAAGCCGCCGTTGGTCCACATATGCATGGCTTCTTGCACCACAGTCGTGAACTTGGGCAATACGAATTCGGGCATGCCGAACCAGCCCGGCAACCACTGCCAGGCTGCCAGGAACACGACCAACACGGCCACGCTGCTGCTTACTGTAACTACTTGACGTTTAGACACCTTGGGCTCTCCTGCTTTAATCGGGCTCGGCTTGGGCTGCGCTCCCCCAGCGGGGGAGCTCAGTCCGGCAGTGGACGAAACCGAACTCATTTTGCAGCCTCGACAAACTGGTTCGTGTACAACTCGTCAAGCGGCGCGGCTTTGCTGACAATGCCTTCTGAAACGTAGAAGTCCTGGACCTTGCCAAGGCGATCGCGATTCATCTGGCCCAGCACCTTCTGGTCGGCGTAGACGTATTTGTTGTACAGGTCGAATACTTGCTTGATTTCGGCTTCTTTGCCTTTGTGCTGGGGTACGGCCTTGATATACGAAGCGACGGCAGCGTCGGTGTCCTTCATGATCAGTTCCATGCCCTTGAGCGTTGCGCGGACGATCTTCTGGATCAGCGCGGGGTTGGACTTGATCAGTTCGTCGGACGCCAGGATGGCCTGCGCCATGCTGTTGAAGCCCTGCGCCGGATCCATCAGGTGTACTTTCTTGCCGGTCTCGCGCACGCTGACAACCCAATCGGGCACGGCAGCCATGGCGTCGGACTTGTCGGCCGCAAACAGCTGCCACACGCCCGCGGGGCCCGCGGCCTGGATCTCGGCATCGTTACGCGACAGGCCGGCCTTTTTCATGGTGCCCAGCAACGAGTAATACGTCGTGTCGCTATAGGAAATTACCGTAATGGTTTTGCCCTTGAGCTGAGCCGGGTTGTCGATGGGCGCTTTCTCGTGCGAGGCGACCAGCGTGAGCGAACCTGCGCCCAAGACGGCTACGGCCTTGACCGGCACGCCATTGGCGCGAACGATGATGGGCGTATCGCCGATGGCGCCGCCGATCGGGGCGTTGCCCGCACCGACCTGCTTGGCAACGTCGACGCCGCCCTTGCCCGTGACGAAATTGACATCCAGGCCTTCAGCCTTGAAATAGCCTTCTTGCTGGGCGATCAGCCAAGGGGCAAACGCAGGCAAGGTTTTAGGTGCCGGCAACAAATACGTAATAGGTTCCAGTTTGGCGTCGGCAGCCAGGGCCGATGCCGACCCCAGTGTTACGCAGGCGCCAAGCACAAGAGCCGAAATAATTTTTTTCATTGTGTTCTCCTAGGTTATGAGACTCGCAAATCAATAATAAAACTGCAGCGAATTCTTACTGCGATGGTGTTTCTTGTTAATGCAGTACTGCGTCCTCTTCTTTGCCGATCTTCAATAGATCCATCAAACGGCCTTGCAAGGGGCCGATTTCCGGCAGCTTGCGGCGCTCGAGCGGGTTGTCGCGCAGCGGCAGGTCGATGATGATCTCTTCAATAATGGTGCCGGGCCGCTCGCTCATGACAAGCAGACGATCGGACAACGCAATGCCTTCCACCAGATCGTGGGTGATGAAAAGCGCTGTTCTCTTTTTTTCGTACAGCATCTTGGCAAGGTCTTGCTGCAGAATCATCTTGGTCTGGGCGTCAAGCGCCGAGAACGGCTCGTCCAGCAGCATGACCTGGGGATCGACCGCCAAGGTACGGGCCAGCGCCGCGCGCTGGCGCATGCCGCCCGACAATTGATATGGGTAGTGCTTTTCGAAGCCGCGCAAATGGCACTTGACCAGTAATTCGTTGGCAATGCGCAGGCGTTCCGCTTTGTCGACGCCGGCAATCTCCAAGCCCAGGGCTACGTTGTCTTCGATAGTGCGCCATTGCATGAGCAAGTCTTTCTGCAGCATGAAAGCCACTTCGCGCACGGGCTTGGTTACCTGTTGGCCGGCAATGAAGACCTGGCCGGAGGTGGGCGCGTAAATGCCCGATCCCATATTGAGCAATGTGCTTTTGCCGCAGCCGGACGGACCGATCAATGACACGACCTCGCCTTTTGCGATGGACAGGGATATATTGGATACGGCGGGGCGCAGTTCACCCGTTTGCTTGTCGACAAAAGACTTACCTACATCCCTGAATTCAATCTCAACCATAATGGCCTGGCTCCTTGAGACTATTGCATTGATACCGCA
Organism: Eoetvoesiella caeni; assembly: GCF_003315175.1. Taxonomy (GTDB): domain Bacteria; phylum Pseudomonadota; class Gammaproteobacteria; order Burkholderiales; family Burkholderiaceae_B; genus Eoetvoesia; species Eoetvoesia caeni. The sequence goes on from NZ_QNRQ01000001.1 coordinate 163,871, forward strand.
CAAAACACAGGCCAAAACGTTTTATATATGAACTGGTGTTTTGCAAATTAAACAAACTTTAAATCCACACTAGCGAGTTGAGAATTAGGGAAATCCCTTCCTTTCACACTTATTTTCGTGTTTTACGGCCTTTTATACCGCCCTACAGCCAATGAATCCCCACGCAAGGTGTGGATATATATAAGATAAATTAGCCCAACAGGGAAAATTACGGGTTTTTACGGATAGAACATCCAGAATTAGACGCCTAAACTTTCAAAAAATAAAACGTCGTTTAATATATGGAACAATCGTACGCCAGACAGCCCAACGCTGGCCGACCGAACTTCCCTATTCACGATTTCATCTCTGTACGCGCAAGCATCGCGCAACGCGTCAAATCCGGAGGCCATTAAATGCCCGACCTTTACCTGCAACCCCATCAGGCCCGCAAAGCCGAGCCTACTGTTTACGAGAATCTGCTTGGCGACACTATCGAGCGCGCCTTCAGTTCGGACGTCGTGACGCTTGAAGGCCTCGTCGAATACCTGAACGACCACGGCCCTCAGCCGCAAGACAAAAATTTAAGCTGGACGACGGAATCGCTTGCCGCGGAACTCAAGCGTTTGGGCAACGATTAACGGATCACAGAGGAATTTCCCATGAGCACCAATCCCACCGAAGCAGAAATCGAAGACGTTCTGGTCAATGGCCTGAACAATCGCTGGTACGCCATCTGCCCTTCGCACTTTCTTAAAGACAAGCCTATTTCATTGCGGCGTCTGGGCTTCAAACTGGCTTTGTGGCGCGATGCCGACGGCACGCCCTATGCACTGGAAGACCATTGCCCGCACCGCGGCGCCCCCCTGTCGGTGGGCATCCCCTTGGGCAACAAGATTGCCTGTGGCTATCACGGCGTGCAGATCCGCTGCGACGGCACGGTGCTTGCGGTCCCGGGCAGCCCCGGTTGCAAGCTTGAAGGTTCCCGCCCCACGCTGGCCTTTCATCTGAAAGAAACGCGTGGCGCCATCTTCATGTACAAGTCGCAAGTCAATATCGACGAACCTCCTCCCCTAGTCCTGCCCGAGCAGCTCGTCTCCGACGAGTACGAAAGCTTCCTGTGCTATGTCGAATGGGGCGCCGACTACCGCTACGTCATCGACAACGTCATGGACCCCATGCACGGTACATTCTTGCATAAGCAATCGCACTCCATGGCAGCGGGCGAACGCGCGGCGGAATTCAAGCTGGAAGACACCGAGCACGGCTTCATGTTCGCCAAGGCCGGCCAGCGCGACGTCAACTTCGACTGGAGCGAGTTTGCCGACACCAACTACCAGTGGCAGCGCCTTGATATCCCCTATCCGAAAAGCGGCGGCCCTGGCGGCAGCTTTGGTATTTCAGGCAGTTCCACCCCCATCGTCCCCAACTCGGCGGCCGTGTTTTTCTGGCGCACCCGCAAAGTCTCGGGATGGGAACGCGACGTCTGGCGCTTTTTGTACAAGAACCGCCTCGAAGCTCGCCATTGGGCCGTGCTGGAACAAGATCGCGCCGTGCTTGAAGTCATGGAGCCCGATGCCAACAAACGCGAACATTTGTATCAGCATGACGTTGGCGTAATGCGTGTACGGCGCCAGATGCGCAAACTGGCGATCGACCAGCTTGCCGGTAAATAAGGCTCGGCCGCGTTGCCGCGGCCAATCGCAATACGGCCCGTCTTCCAGTTAGCCGCTGAAGGACGATAACGGCGCGAACCACTACAATGGCAGCGGTATTGTTGGCATCGACACTGCCGCTTTCTTTATCGCCGGACCGTCCCAAGAAAAAAGCGCCCCTTCGGGGGCAGCGAACCGCGCAGCGGTGAAATATGAGTGGCGGCCGGAACAAATAAAACAAAGGGACAAAAATGAGCAGCACCAGGGATACCGAAAAGTACTCCGTACCAGGGCTGGAGCGCGGTTTGCGGATACTTTCCGAGTTTTCCCGCCATACGCCCACGCTTACGGCACCCGAACTGGCCAAGCGCCTGGATGTCCCGCGCACCACGGTATTCCGGCTGCTGATAACCCTGGAAAACCTCGGCTTTGTCGAACGCGCCAAGAACGGGCGCGATTTTCAGCTGGGCACGGCCGTCTTGAAACTGGGGTTCGAATACCTGGCCTCGTTAAGCCTTACCGAGCTAAGCCGCCCCATACTCGAACGCCTGCGCGACGAACTGGGCTTTTCGGCCAACCTGGTCATTCGCGACGGGCGCGATATCGTCTACATACAGAAAGTCGCTTCCAGCTCTTTATTTACCAGCTCGGTGCATATCGGTACGCGCCTGCCGGCGCATGCCACGGTGCTGGGAAGAGTTCTGCTTTGCAATCACAGTTTTCACGAGTTGCAAGACCTTTACCCCGAAGAACGCCTTCAGCCCTACGGCCCACACACGCCGCCCACGGTCAAAGACCTGTATCAGCTGCTGCTTACCGACAAAGCCCATGGCTATGTGCTGGAAGAAGGCTTTTTCGAAAGCAATATTTCGACGATCGCCGCGCCGGTCTTCAACGAAGAAGGCAATGTCGCCGCCGCTCTTGGGCTGACCATACCGCAAATGCACATCCCGCCCGCGGACAAAGACCACTTGATCAACAAGGTGCGCTTTGCCGCGCGGGAATTGTCATCCTGCCTGAACCACAATATAGAAGCCGTAGCCACCTGACTGCACGCCCAGCCCGGCTCAGGCACAGGGCATATCCAGGCCGCTTAACCGGCTGCGTAGGCCATGGTGCTTAGCAGTGCCAGCGCGGCTTGGCGCGAGTCAAGGCGCGTATGCTGCACCACAATCGGCAACGAGGACTCGATCACGCTGGAATAAGGTGTGTCTCGCGGGATGGTCTCGGGCTCGGACATATCGTTGAAACGCAGGTGCAGCGTGCGGCGCGCGGGGACGGTAACTCGATAAGGCCCCGCCGGCTCGCGGTCCGCAAAGTAAATGGTAATCGTAATATGGGCATCGCCGTCGTTTGCATTGAGCAGGCAGGCCGCCTCGTGGCTTACGAAGCGGCTGTCTTCGCCGTTGGTGCTTTGCGCCGGGATATAGCCTTCCGGAATGGCCCACAGTGTTTTCCCAATCGCCATGTCATTCTCCTTGCGCATTGGACTATCCCGATTGGATGCAGGATAAGCCCGCTGCTGCGGGCCCTTAGCGCCTGCGGCTTGCCGCCAGCAACAACGCGCCGGCCGCAACGCCGGCACCCAGCATCAACCAGCCACGATGTTCGGTAGCCCAAAGCTCGGGACTGCGGCTGTATGCGCGGTCGCCAAAACGGCCGCGCATGCCTGCGTCGCCGGAGATGGGTTGAAATAAGTTGTCGGGCCGGTCGCCAAGCTCCGGTTCTCCGCGCATCTGCTGGCTTTTATAGCCTGTTGCCGCCAGGTAGCGGTCGGCCAGACCCGGAACCAGTTTTTGCGCCCATTTGGCCAATAACGTTGGAAAACCGACAGCAACTTGGCGCCGCTCATGTTCGGCGGCCCAGGCTATGGCGCGCGCAGCCACTTCGGGCTCGAAGACGGGAGGCACGGGCGCAGGCCGGTTGGGCATTCGATTACGCGCCCAGTTGAATTGCGGAGTATTGATGGCCGGCAGTTGCACGGATGTGATGCGCACCCGGCTTTTGTCGTGCTCCAGTTCGCTGCGCACGGAGTCGGTGAAACCGGCTATTGCATGCTTGGCGCCGCAATAGGCCGATTGCAAGGGAATGCTTCGGTAGGCCAGCGCGGAACCCACCTGGACAATGACGCCTCGATCGCGCGGCAGCATGCGCTTGAGCGCGGCCATGGTGCCGTGTACGTTGCCTAGATAAGTCACTTCAGTGACGCGGCGAAATTCGGCGGCCTCGATTTGCTTGAACGGGGAAAATATCGTGACCATGGCATTGTTGATCCAGATGTCGATCGGACCCAGCGTTGCTTCGATAGTGTCGGCGGCACGATCTACCGCCTGGGCGTCCGCCATGTCCACCGATATGGCCAGCGCCTTGCCGCCGGCAAGTTCGACTTCGCGCGCCGTTGCATCCAGCGCCTCCTGGCCTCTTGCCAGCAAGCCGATATGTGCGCCGCGCCGGGCAAACAGCTGTGCGGTCGCGCGGCCGACGCCGGCCGAGGCGCCGGTAATGACGACCACCGGCCGCTTCGCGGCCCGAAGCCGTTTTGAATCGCTCCTGTTCATGCCCACGTTCTCGGCCGTGTCGGTGTTCGTGCCGGTGTTTGCGTTTATGTCCTTGTTCATGTCAGTGCTCGTGTTCATGTTCAGGTCTCCGGTTTATGTACGCATATAGCTACGTACGGGTGCGTTAGCCATGGATTCGTCGCGCTGGCGCAGCGCCATTTGCAGCACTTCTGCCAAGTGCAAGGCGCGCCTTGCCGCGAGCTGGCGAATTTGCTCGCGACAGCTAAAGCCATTGGCGATCAGCAAGACGTCGGCTCCCATTCCGCGCACGGCAGGCAGCAAGGCGTGTTCGCCGATCGCAAGCGAGGTCTCGTACTTGTTTTTGTCGAAACCGAAAGCCCCCGCCATGCCGCAACAGCCCGAGTCAAGCAAGGTGTAATCCAACCCCAATTTGTCGAGCAGGGACTTCTCGGCCGCCATGCCGATGATGGCCGTCTGGTGGCAATGCGCGTGCACAACGGCCTTGCAATGCAATGGCGGCGGCTGGTAGTCGACTTTCTCCAGGAATTCGCCAAGCATATAAGTCTGCATGGCCAGGCGCTTGGCATTTTCGTTGGCGGGAAACAGGTTGCCCAGTTCATCGCGAAATGCCGCCACGCAGGCCGGCTCCAGCCCCACCACCGGCGTACCCTGGCGGATGTCGGACGCCAGGGCATCAAGGGTCTGGTGCCAATGATGCTTGGCAAGGTCCAGCATGCCCCAGTCATAAAGAGCTCTGCCGCAGCATAGCGGGCGCCGCGGCAGCGTGACACGATAGCCCGCGTCTTCCAGCACTTCGACCGCTGCCTTGGCGGTATCGGGAAGAAAATGATTGGTGAAAGTATCCGGCCATAGAATGACGCCGGGGCGGGACGGCTCGGCGGCCCGCCGTTTGCGGAACCAGGCAACAAATGTCTCACTGGCAAAGACGGGAATTTCCCGCTGCGGCGCTATTCCGCCCAGTGCTTTAAAGGCGGGCGCGCACAGCGGCGAATGAGACAGGAAATTCACAACCCGAGGCATATGCGCGGCAACTCGCGCCCAGGTGTGGATCAATCCCATTGCGTAAGCAGTGCGCGGACGCAGGCGTCCCCGATAATACTGGGACATGAACTCCGCCTTGTAGGTGGCCATGTCCACGTTGACCGGGCATTCGCCTTTGCAGCCCTTGCAGGACAGGCAAAGATCCAGGGCGTCCTTGACTTCGGGGCTGCGCCAGCCGGAAGTAATGACTTCGCCGCGCAGCATCTCGAACAGCATCCGTGCCCGCCCCCGCGTGGAATGCTTTTCTTCGCGCGTAACCCGATAGCTGGGGCACATAGTGCCGCCGCTTTCGCGCCGGCAGTTGCCTATGCCGACGCAGCGCAATACCGTCCGGCCAAAGTTATGGCTGTCTTTGGGATACTGAAACTGCGTGACAGGCTGGACCGGATTGTAATCAACGCCGATGCGCAGATTCTCGGTGGGCAGAAAAGGATCGACCACTTTGCCCGGGTTCATCTTTCCCTGCGGATCCCAGATCGCCTTGAACTGGCCGAAGGCATGTACCAGTTCGGGGCCGAACATCCTGGACAGGAATTGAGCCTTGGACTGGCCGTCGCCATGTTCGCCCGACAAAGAGCCGCCATAGCGGACGACAAGGTCCGCCGCATCGTTCAGGAAGCGATGGAAAACATCGATGCCTTCCCGCGTCTCCAGGTCGAAATCGATGCGTGTATGCACACAGCCCTGGCCAAAATGGCCGTAGAGGTCGCCTTGATACGAATACTTCTCCAGCAATTTGCGAAAATCGTGCAGATAGCCGCCCAGCCTCTCGGGCGGCACAGCCGCGTCTTCCCACCCTTCCCAGGTAATGCGCTTATTGGGAACATGCGCGGTAGCCCCCAGACCGGATTCCCGCACTTTCCAGATGAGATCTTCTTCCGCCTTGTCGACAAACAGCTTGATGCTGGGCGCATCGCCTTTTTGTTGTAGCGCATGCGCGAGCTTCTTGGCCTTGGCGTCGGCTTCCTCCTTGGTTGCGCCGCCGAACTCGACCAGCAGCCAGCCCCCTCCAGGCGGCAACAAAGCAATGTCCTCGGGATGCAGGCCGATGGCTTTCATGTCTTGCACGAGCCTGTCGTCGATGCCTTCAAGGCCGATAGGCCCGAACTCGAGCACTTGCGTAACATGGTCGGCCGCGCTGAATACGTCTTTGTAGCCAAGCACCAACAAGGAACGCACTGGAGGGCTGTACACCAGCCGCACGCTGGCTTCCAGTATTGTTACGCAAGTACCCTCGGAGCCCACCAGCGCACGCGCGACGTTAAAGCCGTTCTCGGGAAGCAACTCATCCAGGTTATAGCCCGACACCCGGCGCGGAATCTTCGGATAACGCGCGCGGATCTGATCGGCGTACTTGTCGCGCAAATTTTTCAGCGCATCATAAATTTCGCCCCGGCGCCCGCCCTGCTGGATAATGGCGGCAAGCTCTTGCTCGGAGGTCGGTCCGACGCGCATGCGCAAGCCATCATAGGTCAGGATATCAAGTTCGTGAATATTATCGCTGGTCTTGCCGCCCATCACCGAATGCACGCCGCAAGAGTTATTGCCTATCATTCCACCCAGGGTATTGTGGGTATGGGTGGAAGGGTCGGGCGCAAAGGTCAGGTCGTGCTCTTCGGCCGCGTTGCGCAGGCGGTCCAGCACACAACCGGGTTCCACCCGCGCAAGCTTGCGCGACGGGTCCAGCTCTACGATGCGATACAGGTACTTGGAAAAATCCATCACGACGGCCACGTTGCAGCACTGGCCCGCCAGGCTCGTGCCACCGCCGCGCGACAGTATCGGGGCGCCATGGCGGCGGCATGCCGCAACCACCTTGATTACGTCGTCGACGCTCCTGGGCAGGACAACGCCTATTGGAACCTGGCGGTAATTCGATCCGTCGGTCGCATACAAAGCGCGGCTGGCCGCATCGAAGCGCACTTCGCCCGCGATTGCGGCGCTCAGCTCGCCGGCCAGGTCGCGTGCATATGGCGGCGGCGGCCAGGCTTTTCGCGCGGATGGGTCGACGGCCATATCAACGCTCCACCCTTAAACCTGGTAGCGCCGTGCATCGGCGCACTTGAACTCCAGCCCCATGCCGGACCGGGACAAATCTGCTTGCAGCAGGCCGTGCCTGGGCGTGGCCACGCCATCGAACAGCAGGTGCTCAATACGCACATGATCATGGAAGTACTCCATATGCCGCAGGCATGGCACAGCCAAAGCGGCGTGCAGATGCATCGACGGAGCGCAATGCGATGACAGAGGCAGCCCGAAAGCCTCGCACAGGGCCGCGGCGCGCATAAAACCGCTGATGCCGGCGCAGCGCGTCGCATCCGCTTGCAATACGTCCACGGCGCCTGCCGCCAGCATGCGGCGAAAGTAAGCCTGGTCGTAGCCGTATTCGCCAGCTGCGATTTCCATGCCCGGCGGAGCGTGGTCGCGAATGAGCCGCAAGCCCTCCAGGTCGTCGGAAGATACCGGTTCTTCATACCAGGCCACGCCCAGGCGCCCGAACGAATCGGCCAGCGCCAGCGCCTGCTTGCGGCCGTAAGCGCCATTGGCATCCACGAACAACTCGACATTGGGGCCGATGGCATCGCGCGCGGCTTTGACGCGCACTACGTCGCGCGCGGGTTCGCGTCCCACCTTCATCTTGACCCGGCCAATACCTGCGCCGGCCCAGCAGCCCAGTTGTTCGCTCAGTTGTGCGTCCGAGTATGAGGTGAACCCGCCGCTGCCATACACGGGAACGCGCTCGCGCGCCGCGCCCAGCAAAACGGCCAGCGGCAAGTCCAATAACCTGGCTTTCAAATCCCACAAGGCGTTGTCGATGGCGGCAATGGCCATGGAAGCGATGCCCGAACGGCCCAGATTGCGGATGGCCCGCAGCATTTCCTGCCATAGGCTGGCAATGGCCCAGGCATCGCCGCCGGTTATCAAGGGCGCCAGCAGATCGTGCGCCAGGATTGCACACGATCTATCCGCATAACTGAAACCCAGGCCGCATTTGCCGCCTGCAAAGATGCGGACCAGCACCATCGTCGTGGCGCTCCACTGCAATGTGCCGTCCGATTCAGGCAAGTCCGTCGGCACGGTGTACGCGTCCACTTCAACTCGCTCGATCCGGACTGCGTCACTCGACGGACCGGCTTCGGCCGCCGGGACAACTTCGGTGCGCGCCATCTTACTCGCCTTTCTTGCCGTGCGGCACGATGGAAGCAAAGACTTGCTTGGCAGAGTTGGCGATGATGCCGGCAGTATCGCTGTCGCCCTTGAGCATCGAAGACATGAATGCCGCCGCCTGGCTAAGACTGATATGAGGCGGCAGCGGCGGCACGTCCGGGTCGGTGATCGCCTCGATGACGCATGGCCGGTCGGCGGCCAAGGCTGCATCCCATGCCGGGCCGATCTGGTCCGGCGAATTCACGAAGATGCCTTTCAGGCCTTGCAGCTTTGCATACTCCGCATAGGAAAAATCCGAAACATGCTGGGCGGCGTTGTACTTTGGATCTCCCAGAATACGCTGCTCCCACGTCACTTGATTGAGGTCGCGATTGTTCAGCACCATCACGATAAGCCGAGGGTCGGACCACTGCTTCCAATACGCAGCAATGGTGATCAATTCGGCGTTGCCATTCATTTGCATGGCGCCGTCGCCGACCAGCGCGATTGCAACGCGGTCGGGAAAAGCGAACTTGGCGGCAATCGCATAGGGAACGCCCGGCCCCATGCTGGCCAGGCCGCCAGACAGCGAAGCCATCATGCCCCGGCGTATCTTGATGTCGCGAGCATACCAGTCGGCGGCGGAGCCCGAATCGGCCGCAATGATGCAGCGGTCCGGCAAACGCGGCGACAGCTCGGTAAACATGCGCTGCGGATTGATAGGAACGGCATCCGCCATCGCCCGCTCGTCCAGCAGTTTCCACCATGCCTTGACATCCTGTTCTATCGTCCTGCGCCAGGCGCGGCCGGATTTGCGTTGCAACAACGGCATCAGCGCGCGCAACGTGGTTGCGCTGTCCCCCACCAGATTCACCTCCATGGGGTATCGGATCGAGAGCATCTTCGGGTCCAGGTCGATCTGTACCGCACGGGCCTGCCCTTCTTTGGGCAAGAATTCGGAATAGGGAAATCGCGAACCAATCACCAGCAAGGTGTCGCAATCGGACATCATGTTCCAGCTTGGCTTGGTACCAAGCAGGCCGATCGAGCCGGTAACATAAGGCAGGTCGTCGGGCAGCGCGGCCTTGCCCAGCAGCGCCTTGGCCACGCCGGCGCCAAGCAGTTCCGCCACCTCCATTACCTCGTCCGTTGCGGCCAATGCGCCGGCGCCTGCCAGGATGGCCACCTTGCGTCCCTCGTTCAGCACTTGGGCGGCCCTTTTCAGATCGGTGTCAGTCGGAACCACGCGCGGCGCGCTGTAGCCGATGCCCGAATGAACGGTGCCGTGCGCTCGCGGCGGCACCGGCGCCGCATCCAGTTCCTGCACATCGGTGGGGACAATAATGCAGGTGACAGTGCGTCCGGAGATAGCAATACGCAATGCGCGATCAACAATGTGGCGGGCCTGCGCCGGCACGGTGATCATCTGCGCATAGTCGCTGGCAACGTCCTTGAACAGAGAGACAAGGTCGACCTCTTGCTGGTACTGCCCGCCCAACGCCGTACGTGCCTGCTGGCCCACTATGGCCAGCACGGGCTGGTGGTCGAGCTTGGCGTCGTACAGGCCATTCAGCAGATGGATGGCGCCCGGACCCGATGTGGCCAGGCATACGCCTACCTGTCCTGTAAATTTTGCATGCGCGCAAGCCATGAATGCCAACATCTCTTCATGCCGTGCCCGCACGAGTTCAAAACGGCCGTCCGCGCGATCCATCGCGCCCATGATGCCGTTGATGCCGTCGCCCGGATAACCGTATATCCGTTTGACGCCCCAGTCGCCCAATCTTTGCAGTATAAAGTCGCTTACCTTGTCGGCCATTGCGTTCACCTCGTCAGTAACGTTTGTGCAGTTCAGGTATTTGGCTCGCCGCCGCTGGGCGTTCGCCGCGCTGGTAGGCCTGTTCGGCTCGGGCAGCCGAAATGGAAAGCAGACACGCCGTATTGATCAGCGCCATGTGCGTCAATGCCTGAGGAAAATTTCCCAGCATATGCCGGGCCTGAGGGTCATACTCTTCAGACAGCAGGCCAACATCATTACGCAAGGCAAGCAACCGCTCGAACAACGCTTCACCCTCTTCCCGGCGCCCAAGCGCGACAAGGCTGTCGGCAAGCCAGAATGAACACGGCAGGAATGTACTTTCTCCCGGCGGCAAGGCGTCCACATGAGCAGCAGTCGAATACCGCAAGACCAGCCCATCCACGACAAGGTCTCGCTCAATCGCCTCGATAGTGCCCCGCACCCGCGGATCGCTGGGCGGCAAGAACCCCACCTGCGGCATCAACAGCAGGCTGGCATCAAGATGATCCGAATCGTAGGACTGTACAAATGCGTTGCGCCGAGCGTCGAAGCCCCTGGCGCAGACCTGTGCGTGTATGGCGTCGCGTACGTGGCGCCAGTGCTCGACGGGACCCTTCAGCCCAAACAGCTCAACATCCTTGACCGCGCGATCGAATGCCACCCAGGCCATCATCTTGGAATGCGTGAAATGGCGGCGCGGCCCGCGCACTTCCCAGATACCTTCGTCCGGTTGCGACCAGTTCGACTCCAGAAACCGCAGCAGGGTGTTTTGTATCTGCCAGGCTTGCGCGTCGGGCTCCAGGCCGACGGCCCGCGCCAAATGCAGGGTATCCATGATTTCGCCATAGACGTCCAGCTGCAATTGCCTGGAGGCAGCGTTGCCTATGCGCACAGGGCCGGCTCCCGCGTAGCCGGGCAGCCATTCCAGAACCCGCTCGTCAAGCTTGCGTTCACCCGTCACGCTGTAAAGCACCTGGGCATCCTGCGGGCCGCCGACAGCGCGTTGCAACCACTCGCGCCAGGCAATGGCTTCGTCCCGGTAACCCGCGACCAACATGGCATTCAATGTAAACGTGGCATCACGCAGCCAGCAGTATCGGTAATCCCAGTTGCGCGCTCCGTCCATGCGTTCCGGCAATGAGGTCGTCGGCGCAGCAATGATGCCGCCGGTCGGCTTATAGATTAGCGCCTTGAGTGTAATCAGCGAGCGTATGACCTCATTGCGCCAGCGGCCCCGATAAGAACACTGCCCGGACCATTGACGCCAGCCCTCTTCCGTTGCTGCCAGCGCCTGCTCCTGGTCCAGCGCCGGCGGCGCGGCCTCATAGGAAGGTCGGCAGTTCAAGGAAAAGGCGACTTGCTCGTTCTGGCATATTTTGAATTGAGCCACGGTCCGCATGTGCTGCCCACGCACTGGCACTGAACTGCGCAGCTCAAGCATGTACGGGCCGGTGCCCGCCAGCAAGCTGTCCTCCGAGCGCCGCACCCATGGCATCGTGGCGCCGTAGTCGAAGCGGATGGCCAGCTCCATCCGCATGGCCACTTGCCCGCTCAAGCCCTGGACCAGCCGCACGACATCCTGACGGATATCTGAAAGCGGCATGAAGTCCAGGATACGCACGGTCCCTTCATCGCTGGAAAACTCCGTTTCCAATATCAGGGTGCCGTCGCGATACTTGCGCCGGACGCTGCAATTTTTTGCCTGCGGCGCTATCAGCCAGCGCCCGTACTCGGCGCCCCCAAGCAATGCGGCAAAGCAGGCCGGCGAATCGAAGCGGGGAAAGCAAAGCCAATCGATCGAGCCATTGCGCCCCACAAGCGCTGCGCTATGCGCATCGCCAATGAGTGCGTAGTCTTCAATCGGAATCGGCATCGGCAAGGCTCCAGTCGCAGCCTGCTCAGATCTAAAGAGACGACAAACTCCGCCAGGCCCGCGCTGGCATTTCGTCAGCAAGCGCTGTACCGCTGGACAATCCGCCGCTTTTGTTCAAGTCCTCTTTATACTTATGAACGCTTGCTTTCAGGCGGCTCACGGCTGAAAGCCGGCCCCGGTCACACGGCCCGGTTACCGTAGTCCTTACTGCCGGCAAACGGCTGGTTTGCATGCGCCAGCGCCGATCAAAGAAGTCCGCCCGCAGCAATAAGCGACAATTCGCCCGCAGCCTGCCTGACTGCCGCTTCGACGTTCGTTGCAAATGCCTCGTCGCGGGTGAACAGATGTTCGGGTCCTACTACGCTAAGCGCCGCAACGGCCTCGCCCGACGCACCGCGCACCGCCGCCGCGCAAGCATTGATGCCCGTTTCGTAGCCGGAGAAGCTCCAGGCGCAACCACGTGTGCGGTCCTCTTCAAGCAGGGCCTTCAACTGAGTAAAGTCGGCTGGGCCTTTATCGCGTATGGGCGCCGGCATGGACTTGGCAAACCGTTGCTCCAGATCGCCCGGTGCCAACGACGCCAGCATGCTTCTGCCAGGAGCGGTCAGATGCGCCGCAACGCGGCTGCCCACCCGGATATGGCTGATAAGGCCCGATTCGGGCATTTCGCGCGCGACATACACGACATCGTTGCCGTCCATGATGACCAGATAAGCCGAAAGGCCAAGGCCTTCGCACAGGCGCAACAGAAAGCGCCGCCCCGTTTCCACCAAGTCGCAAGCGCCCAGTCCCGCAGCCGCCATGGTCAGGAAGCTGAGGCCTATCCGATGGCCGCCTTGCGGCAAGCGCTCTATCATGCGCTCGTGCTCGAGCGTCGCCAGCAAGCGCATTACCGTTACACGATTGACATCGATGAGCCGGCCCACTTCAGACAAGTTTCCGGTATTGCCGCCCTGTGCGATATAACGCAAAAGCCGCAACCCCCGGATTACGGGCGAAACGAGCTGCGATGAGTTGTCGGAAACGGATTCGGTCATAGCAGTCTAGATTCCAGTCGATAGGGAAGCACAGCACAAGCCGCCACGTCGCCTTAGGCCAAAGGCACCGCCCAGGCATCATACTCGTAAACCCAGTCGCCATTGCCGCCTTCTTTAAGCCAGGCATTGCCGCGCGAGGCAATCTGAATGCGGCTGGCGCGCTCATGGCGCACGCTCTGGTATGCCGTAAACGCGGAAGGCACATCGGCGTAACGGCTATCGGCCAGGCAACGCGCCAGAACCACCGCGTCTTCAATAGCCTGCCCCGCCCCTTGTGCCATGAACGGCATCATCGGATGACAGGCGTCGCCCAACAGCGCCATGCGCCCCTTGTGCCAAGTAGGCAAAGGATCGCGCACGTACAATGCCGACTTCAACACCGAGTCGCAAGCATCCAGCAAAGCACGCGCTTCAGGATGGAAATCTTTGTAAATTTCGCGCAGCTCGCCGACCTCGCCGGGAGCCGTCCAGGACTCCAGCTCCCAACCCTCTTGCGGCGTGGTGGCGAAAATGAAAAGATCTTTGCCGCGATTCAATGGAAAGCTGACAATCTGCACCTCTGGTACCGCGCCCCACCACTTGGTGAAGCTGTCCAAATTCGGCAGATTGCCCAGCTTTTCAATAGGCACTACCGCCCGATAAGCCACCACACCCGTAAATTGCGGCTTTTCCTGCCCCAGCAAAGCATTGCGCACCATAGAATGAATGCCATCGGCACCGATCAGCGCATCCACCGTTTCCTGCGTACCATCGTCGAACTCGACCACCACCTTGTCGCCCAAATCCTGAACGCCTGTCGTTCGCTTGCCCAAACGGATGCACTCGGCCGGCACGGCGCCTTCCAGTGCCGTCATCAAATCGGCCCGATGCATCGTCAATTGCGGCGCCCCGTACTTTTGCTGGGCGGCCTCCGCCATCTCCAGGCGCGAAGTTTCCTCGCCCGTAAAGCCGTCCCGGCTGATCCGATATCCCGGCCGAGCCGCGGTCTCGCGCAAAGCCTCGCCCACGCCCAAGCCATCCAGCGCCCGTACGGCATTAGGCGTCAAATTGATATCCGCCCCTACCCGCGCAAACTGCTTGGCCTGCTCAAACACCAACACTTGCTTGCCCAGCTTGCGCAAGGCAATAGCCGCCGCCAGCCCGCCTATCCCGGCACCCGATATCCCAATGACTTTCTCTTTCATACTGCCTCCGAAGGCGGTTTAAGCTGTTGATACGTTCATTTTTGAACTTACTGTTAATAATTTAACGTACACAAGTGGACCGCGTCAAGTGGGTTTTTCGTTTTGGGCGTTGTGGGATTCTGAATTCTGAGATCCTAAGCGGCTGTTTTAGCTCCAGTAATTTTGCTCAGGTCGCTGCGGCCTCGGCTGCGCCGAGGCTACCCGCGCCAGCCGCCGTTTTCGGGCGCTCGCGAACTCACGCGAATGGGCAGCCACTGGCTGCCCATAAACGCCGCGCTCGAACACGCGCTCGCTTGCATCCCGAAAACGGCGGCTGGCGCGGCTTGCTCCAACTTCGCAAAATTACTGAAGCTAAAACAGCCTGGCGATGAAGTGAACGCCACAGCCCGGCAATGAAGCGGGCTCTAACAGTTGCCCATTTCTCTAGAAAGCGGCCCTATTCAGCTGATGGCAAGTTACGCATCATCGTCGGATATCGAAGCCGCCTGGTTGCCCCGCGTGCTACCCAGGCGTTCAAGATACGCCGCATCAATATCCCCGGTCACATACCGCCCATTGAAGCAGGACGACTCGAACTGAGTAATACCCGGATTAAGATCGCGGATCGAACTTTCAAGGTCCTCGAGGTCCTGATACACCAGGCCGGCAGCGCCGATCGCCCGCGCCACCTCATTCGTATCGCGCCCAGTCGCGATCAGCTCCGCCTGCGTCGGCATATCAATACCGTACACATTCGGAAAACGCACAGGAGGCGCCGCCGAAGCAAAAAACACCTTGTTTGCGCCCGCGCTTATCGCCATCTCGACAATCTGCTGGCTGGTCGTGCCGCGCACAATAGAATCGTCCACCAACAAGACATTCTTGCCGCGGAATTCCATATCGATGGCGCTGAGCTTCTGGCGCACCGACTTCTTGCGCACCGCCTGCCCCGGCATAATGAAAGTGCGACCAACATACCGGTTTTTGATGAAACCTTCCCGGTAATTCAAGCCCAGGCGCGAAGCCAGCTGCATCGCCGAAGGCCGTGACGAATCGGGAATCGGCATGACCACGTCGATCTCGCCCAGGCGCAAGTTCTTCGCCACCTTGTCGGCCAGATATTCGCCCATATTCAGGCGCGCATCGTATATGGAAACGCCGTCCATCAAGGAGTCGGGCCGCGCAAAATAAACGTACTCGAACACACAGGGCGTAAAAATGGGGTTCTCGGCGCACTGGCGGCTGGACACATTGCCGTCCAGGTCGATAAGCAACGCCTCGCCGGGCGCAATGTCGCGCACGAAGGTATAGCCGCAACCCGTCAAAGCCACAGACTCTGAAGCCACCATCCACTCAACCCCATTGTCGGTGGCCAGGGACCCCAGGCACAAAGGCCGGATGCCATAGGGGTCGCGAAATGCAACCATGCCGAAACTGGCAATCTGGGCAATTACCGCATAAGCGCCCTTGGTGCGCCGGTGCACTGCCGAGACCGCGTTAAACACAGCATTTTCGTCGAGCGAAACACCGCTGGAGGCCAATTGCAGTTCGTGCGCAAAAACGTTCAACAAGACTTCCGAATCGGAGTTGGTATTGATGTGGCGCCGGTCGATACGGAACAGTTCTTCGCGCAGCTCGCGCCAGTTCGTCAGGTTGCCGTTATGCACAAAAGTGATGCCGAACGGCGCATTGACGTAAAACGGCTGGGCCTCGTCAACGCTGTCGCTGGAACCCGCCGTGGGATAGCGTACCTGCCCCAGGCCACTGGTGCCGGGCAAGGCGCGCATGTTGCGCGTGCGGAATACATCGCGCACCAGGCCATGTGCCTTGTACATATTGAAAAACTGGTCATGCGAAGTGGCTATGCCCGCCGCATCCTGCCCGCGATGCTGCAACAACAATAGGCTATCGTAAATAGCCTGATTAGCGGGGCTGCGTGCCGCGACCCCTACAATTCCACACATTGTTTTTTCCTGTTAAAGCAATCAGTACGGCAACCAAGATGCCAGAGACGGAGGCAGCAGTTGCTTTATCTGCTGCACCCCTTTTACGGCGGCGGGCGACAAGCGCGCTTCGCTCCACCAGGGTTCTTTAGGAAGTTCGGTATAGCCGGCCAGCGCTACCAGAACCAGGACGATAAGCAGTCCCCGCAATAATCCGAACAACGCTCCAAGGCCATGATCGGCCGGCGTCAGGCCGGTTCTCTGGATCAGGGTAGCCAAAGTAATATTAACCAGTCCCACCAGCAAAAGCACTGCAATAAATACCGCCGCATAAGCGGCGGCGGTACGGAGCAAGTCGTTTTCTATGTAGGCTGACAGCCAGGTGGAGGTTCTGGGCCCCCACCAGATGGCCGCGGTAAACGCCACCAAATACGCAACCAACGACAGCAATTCCTTGACCAGGCCGCGCAGCAGGCCCAGAAAGGCCGACACGCACAGGATGGCCAGAACGATGTAGTCGAAGCTGGTCACTTGCTGGAGATGAAGCCGTTCTCGTAGCCCAACGCTCGCAAGCGTGTTTGAGCCGCCTGGGCGGCATCGCGCGTAGGGAAAGGACCGACACGCAAGCGATAAGTCGATTTTCCGCCGGATGTGGATGTCTCGACGTAGGCATTGCTGACGCCCGCGGCGGCCAATTTTTCACGCCGGGCCTGTGCGTCTTTTTCAACGGTATAAGCAGCAATCTGCAAAACGAAATTACCCTTGGCTGTGGCCGCTGGCTCGGCCTTTTTGGCGGGCTTGCGCCCTTCGAGCAAGGCAATGGCTACCGAACCGTCGTCCGTGCGCTCTGTGGTTTTGGGCGGCTCTTTGTGCGCCGGCTTCTCAGCCGCCTTGGCTTTGGCGGCATCGTGGGCGGCTCGGGTTTCGGCCGCGGCCTTGGCTTCTGCCGCAGCTTTGCTCTCGGCCTCGGGCGTCAGTTTGACTGGTTCGGCAACTTGCGGCTCGGGCGCCGGCTGGGCGGGTTCGGAATCGGGAACCGGCAAGGTATCTTCTGTAACCGGTCCGGTTGCCGCGCCTTCAGGCGCTACCGCTGCGACACCAGGCGCGGGCAGCGGAGGAATTGCCGGCACCACAAGCGGTGTGGACTGTTCTTCGGGCGGCGAGGTATTGATCAGCATGGGCACTACAATGACTGCCGCGATGACCAGCGCCAGCGCGCCGATAAGGCGTCTGCGGGCGCGGCTGCGCATTTCGTCGGCCTGCGCCTCGCTGGACATGGATGAACGCGCCCGCGAACGCTGCTGATCAGCACCCGTCGCGGACTCTTTACGAGAAAACAATCCCATGCGGCAACCCTTGTTGGCTGTGGGCCGGCTTGCGCCGCCTCGACAGACATTCGTTAATCTTTACGTCGTAGCTCTTCAAGTACAGGACCAACCGTAGAAAACGAGCCAAACACAAGAATTCTATCATTGTCGGACGCCTGTTTTCGCGCCTCGGTAAAGGCTTGAACCGGATTATCAAAACTTGCAACAGTTATGGAGTCCGTGTTGTGGGACGGCGGCTGGCCGGCGATGACCGGGCGCACGCCTGGCGCCTTTGCGCTTGGGGACGCTTGATGCACCATGGCGCTTACCTTTGCTGCAAGTTCGCTGCCGCTTAAACCGCGTGGCCCGGCCGTACCGGCGCAATACCAATGATCTACCCGCGTAAGAAGCTTGCCGACCGTGCTGGCAACGTCTTTATCGCCCAGCATACCCACAACCGCGTGGGTGTATGGGTAAAACCCCATGCCGTCCAGGTTTTGCGCCAATGCGGCGGTGGCGTGCGGATTATGCGCGACGTCCAGCACTACCAGCGGGTTGCCCGGCAGGATCTGCAGCCGTCCGGGCAAGGAGACCTGGGACAAACCCAGCCGGACTGCCTGCTGGGGGATGGCGATGCGGTCTTCCAGGGCTTCCAGGGCCGCCAGTGCGGCGCTTGCATTAAGCAGTTGATTGGCGCCCCGCAGAGCCGGATAGGCCAGGCCCGCGCGGCGCCGCGAACGCCCGCCATATGCCCATTGCTGTCGGTCGCCCGAATAATTGAAGTCTTTGCCGAACAGCCATAAGTCGACGCCGATCTCGCGCGCATAGGCCAGCAAGGTGTCAGGCGGCATTGGATCGGCGCAAATGGCCGGACGCCCCGGGCGGAAAATATGGGCTTTTTCGAATGCGATTTTTTCGCGCGTATCGCCCAGCCATTCTGCGTGGTCGATGTCGATGCTGGTCACGATGGAACAATCGGCGTCGACGATATTGACGGCGTCCAGCCGACCTCCCATGCCCACTTCCAGAACGGCAACTTCCAGTCCCTGCTGCTCGAACAGGCGCAGGGCGGCCAAGGTCGAGAACTCAAAATAAGTCAGCGAAATATCGCCGCGCGCTTGCTCGATACTGTGGAACTGTTCAACGATCTGCGCGTCAGTGGCGATTTCGCCATTGACGCGGATGCGTTCGTTGTAGTCAATAAGATGCGGCGAGGTATACATGCCTGTGCGATATCCCGCCGCCAGCAGCACCGCCTCGAGCATGGCGCAAGTGGAGCCCTTGCCGTTGGTGCCGCCTACGGTAATGGCGACGAACGGATGAGTAAGGCCTAAGGTTCGCGCAACGGCCCTTACTCGGTCCAGCCCAAGGTCGATGGCCTTGGGATGCAGGGTTTCAAGATAGCCCAGCCATTGGGCAAGGCTGGACAACTGGTTGGGTTTTGGAAGAGACATAATGACTTGCAAACAGGCCGGCTGCGCGAGCCTATGGATCAACGAGCGAACCTGGCTGGCGCAACGGCCGGACAGGCGGCATGCCGCGTGAGCGCGCCGCCCAGATAAATAGCCGATGCCCATTCAGGCATCGGCTTCCAGGCGCTATTTTAAACCCTATTGGACGGCCTTGCCCGGAATGGCGGCAAGAGCCGAAAGAGCAAGGGCGCACGCTGCGCGGCGTATACCCATGCCAGTCCCGGCAGAACTATTTACGCCTTGCCGGAGGCAGGTCGGTGCAACTGCCTTCTGCCACTTCGGCCGCCATGCCGATGGACTCGCCCAAGGTCGGATGCGGATGTATGGTCTTCCCGATATCCACCGCGTCGGCGCCCATTTCTATGGCCAAGGCCACTTCGCTGATCAGATCGCCCGCATGCGTGCCGACGATGCCGCCGCCCACAATACGGTGGGTTTGCGCATCGAACAAAAGCTTGGTGAAGCCTTCGTCGCGGCCGTTGGCAATGGCGCGTCCCGAAGCCGCCCAGGGGAACAATCCCTTTTCAATGGCAATGCCCTCTTTCTTGGCCTCTTCTTCGGTAAGACCCACCCATGCTACTTCGGGGTCGGTGTAGGCAACGGAAGGAATCACGCGCGCATCGAAATAACTTTTCTGCCCCGCAATGACTTCAGCGGCAACATGCGCCTCGTGCACTGCCTTGTGGGCCAGCATGGGCTGCCCGACAATATCGCCGATGGCGAAGATATGCGGCACATTGGTGCGCATTTGATTGTCCACATTTATGAAGCCGCGTTCAGTTACCGCAACGCCCGCCTTTTCGGCAGCCAGCTTGTTGCCGTTGGGGCTGCGGCCTACGGCCTGCAAGACCAGGTCGTAGCGCTGCGCTTCTTTGGGCGCGTTCTTGCCTTCAAAGCTCACCCAAATGCCATCGTCCCGGGCCTCGGCGCCGACGGTCTTGGTATCGAGCATGATACGGTCGAACCGGCGTTCGTTCATTTTTTGCCAGACCTTGACCAGGTCGCGGTCGGCGCCCTGCATCAGGCCGCCCAGCATTTCAACGACATCGAGCCTGGCGCCCAAAGCGGAATAAACCGTACCCATTTCCAGACCGATAATGCCGCCGCCCACCAGCAGCATTTTTTGCGGAATAGAGGCCAGTTGCAAGGCGCCGGTAGAGTCGACGATGCGTGGATCGTCAGGCAGGAACGGCAATTTCACCGACTGGCTGCCTGCCGCGATAATGGCCGATTTGAACTGGATGGTCTGGGTTTTGCCGCCCTCCATCTGCACCGACAAATGATTAGGGCCGGCAAACTGCCCGACCCCCGTCACCACGGTAACCTTGCGCGCCTTGGCCATGCCCGCCAGCCCGCCGGTGAGCTTTCCGACCACGCTGTCTTTATAGCCGCGCAAGGCGTCCAGATTGATGCTTGGCGCACCGAACGAAATACCGTGAGCCGCCAGGGACTGGGCCTCTTCGGCCACGGCCATCGTATGCAGCAGGGCTTTGGAGGGAATGCAGCCCACATTCAGGCATACGCCGCCCAGAGTCGCGTAACGCTCGACCAGCACCACATTGAGGCCCAGGTCGGCCGCGCGGAACGCGGCGGAATAGCCGCC
This sequence comes from Eoetvoesiella caeni, assembly GCF_003315175.1. Lineage (GTDB taxonomy): Bacteria > Pseudomonadota > Gammaproteobacteria > Burkholderiales > Burkholderiaceae_B > Eoetvoesia > Eoetvoesia caeni. Next base: position 184,429 of record NZ_QNRQ01000001.1, read on the forward strand.
CGGCCCGGCGCCCAGTACCAGGACATCGTATTGGGCGTCTGCCTGGCCGGAGAACTGGGCCGGCTGGGGCGCCGCAGCCGCCGGCGCAACAGCGGAGGCCGGAGCGTTTGAGGCAGCGGGAGCGGCGGCGCTTGCAGCCGGCGCGGGCTTGGCCGGCGCCTGTGCGGGTGAATCGGCCGCCGCGTCCAGCTGCACAATGACCTTGCCCTGGGCGACTTTGTCGCCGACCTTGACCAGCACGGCCTTGACCACCCCGCCCTGCTGCGCGGGAATTTCCATGGAGGCTTTGTCGGACTCGACGGTAATGAGGCTTTGCTCGGCCTTGATGGTGTCGCCTGGCGCAACCAGGATTTCAATAACTTCGACTTCGGCAAAATCGCCAATATCGGGCACTTGCAAGTCAACCGTGCTCATAGTGGCTCCTTATAGCGCAATGCGGCGGAAGTCGGCCAGCAGCGCCGACAGATAGGCGTTGAACCGGGCCGCCGACGCCCCGTCGATAACCCGATGGTCATAAGACAGCGACAACGGCAGCATAAGGCGCGGCTGGAATGCCTTGCCGTCCCAGACCGGTTGGTGAGCCGAGCGCGACACGCCCAAAATGGCAACCTCGGGCGCATTGATGATAGGCGTGAACGAGGTGCCGCCTATGCCGCCCAAGGACGAAATAGAGAAGCAGCCGCCTTGCATCTGGGCCGGCGACAACTTGCCGTCGCGCGCCTGCCTGGCCAGCTCGGAGGTTTCGCTGGCCAATTCAAATATGCCTTTTTTATCGGCATCGCGTATGACCGGCACAACCAGGCCGTTGGGTGTATCGGCCGCGAACCCAACGTTGAAATACTGCTTCAGGACAAGGTTGTCGCCGTCGAGCGAAGCATTGAAGTCGGGGAATTTTTTAAGCGCGGCAACCACCGCCTTGATGATAAAGGCCAGCATCGTGACCTTGGTGCCGGACTTCTGGTTTTCCTGGTTCAGCTCGACCCGGAAGGCTTCAAGATCAGTAATGTCGGCCAAGTCGTTGTTGGTGACGTGCGGAATCATCACCCAGTTGCGATGCAAATTGGCGCCGGATATTTTCTTGATGCGCGACAGGGGCTTGGCTTCGATCGGGCCGAACTTGGCGAAATCGACCTTGGGCCAATCCAGCACCGACAGGCCGCCGCCCGCCGCAGCCGTGGATCCGCCGCCGGACACACCACCCGCCACTGCCTGCTTGACGTAGCCGCGCACATCGTCGGCAACGATGCGGCCGTTTCTGCCGCTGCCTACGACACGGGTCAGGTCGACACCCAGTTCGCGTGCGAATTTTCGCACTGAAGGCGAAGCATGCGGCAGATTGCGCTTGGGCGCCGCATCGAATTCGGCGGTTGGCGAAGGATGCACCACGGGTTCCGATGCGAGGGCCCCGTTCTGGTCGGCGGCCGGCGCCGCAGAACCCGCCGAAGCCGCTGCCGGAGCCTGTGCCGGAGCTGCAGACGGAGCCGGGCTTGCCGCCGGAGCCGCGGCCTGCCCGCCGGAGGCTTCCAGTTCCAGGATGAACGAACCCTGGTTGATCTTGTCGCCGACCTTTACATGGACGGCCTTGACCACCCCCGCCTGGGGCGATGGGATTTCCATCGAGGCCTTGTCGGACTCGACGGTGATAAGGCTTTGTTCAGCCTTGACCGTATCGCCCACCGCGACCAGGACCTCGATGACTTCGACTTCGTTGAAGTCGCCGATGTCAGGAACTTCGACCTTGACTGAGCCGCCGGCTTGGGCCGCCGCGGGCGCAGCCGGAGGCGCGGCTTCAGGCGTATTTGCCGCGGCAGCCGGTGCTGCGGCTGCCGGTGCCGCCGCGGGCTGGGCGGACGCTTGCGGCGCAGCAGGCGTGGCGGCCTTGGCCGGCTGAGCGGCTTCAGCCGATTCCAGCTCAAGAATGATGGATCCTTCCTTGATCTTGTCGCCGACCTTGACCTTCACGGACTTGACGACGCCCGCACCCGGCGACGGGATTTCCATCGAGGCCTTGTCGGACTCGACGGTAATGAGGCTTTGTTCGGCCTTGACCGTATCGCCCGGCGCCACAAGGACTTCGATGACTTCAACTTCGCTAAAGTCGCCAATATCAGGAACTTTAACTTCGACAGCATTGCTCATAGTGTCTCCCCCCGATCAGGCGTGATGCGGATTCGCTTTATTAATATCAATATCGTATTTTTTGATGGCCTCGGTCACTTTGGACGCCGGTACCGAGCCTTCGTCGGCCAGCGCGCGCAAGGCGGCCAGTACCACAAAGTGGCGGTTGACCTCGAAGTGCTCGCGCAGCTTGTAGCGGAAGTCGGATCGGCCGAAGCCGTCGGTACCCAGCACGGAAAGCGTACGGCCCTTGGGGATGAATGGCCGGATCTGGTCGCCCAGCAGCTTGACATAGTCCGTCGAGACCACGATAGGCCCTGTGGTTTCGCCCAGCTTTTGCGTTACGTACGGCAGCGGCGCTTTGGTGTCTTCCGGATTGAGCATGCGATGACGTTCGCAGTCCAGGCCGTCGCGGCGCAGCTCGGTAAAGCTGGTTACGCTCCAGAGGTCCGAAGCCACGCCCCAATCGGATTCGAGCAGTTCCTGGGCGGCCAGCACTTCGCGCAAAATAGTGCCTGACCCCATAAGCTGCACGCGTAGCTTGTCTTTGGGCTTGCCCGCCGACTTGAGCTTGTACATGCCGCGGATGATGCCTTCTTCGTCGCCCGCGGTCAGGCCCGGCTGGGGATAGTTTTCGTTCATCACGGTGATGTAGTAGAAAACATTTTCCTGATTCTCGATCATGCGCTTGAGGCCGTCCTGGATGATGACCGCCAGCTCGTGCGCAAAGGTCGGATCGTACGACACGCAATTGGGAATGAGGGCCGACATGATGTGGCTATGGCCATCTTCGTGCTGCAAGCCTTCGCCGTTCAGGGTGGTGCGCCCCGCCGTACCGCCCAGCAGGAAACCGCGCGCCTGCATGTCGCCGGCGGCCCAGGCCAGGTCGCCGATACGCTGGAATCCGAACATCGAGTAATAGATGTAGAACGGAATCATGATGCGGTTGTTGGTGGAATAGGACGTCGAAGCGGCTATCCACGAACTGAACGCACCCGCCTCGTTGATGCCTTCCTGCAATAGCTGGCCGTCGGTGGCTTCGCGGTAATACATGACCTGGTCTTTGTCGACCGGCACATACTTTTGCCCCTCGGGCGCATAGATGCCGATCTGGCGGAACAGGCCTTCCATGCCGAAAGTGCGCGACTCGTCGGCCAGGATGGGAACCACGCGCGGGCTAAGCTCTTTGTCGCGAAGAACCTGGTTCAGGATGCGCACAAATGCCTGGGTCGTGGAAATTTCACGCCCTTCCGCGGTGGGCTCAAGCACTGCCTTGAAGACTTCAAGAGCAGGCGCCTTGAAGTGTTCGTCGGCCTTGGTGCGGCGCTTGGGCAGGTATCCGCCCAACGCCGCACGGCGCTCGTGCAGATACTTCATTTCAGGCGAATCGTCGGCCGGCTTGAAGTACGGCAACTCGTCGATCTTGTCGTCGGGCACGGGAATATTGAAGCGATCGCGGAATTCGCGCACCGAGTCCATGTCCAGCTTTTTCTGTTGGTGGGTAGGGTTCTTGGCCTGTCCCACATGACCCATGCCGTAGCCCTTGATGGTCTTGGCCAGGATGACCGTGGGCTGGCCGGTGTGCTTGTTGGCGGCGTCGAATGCCGCATACACCTTGTGCGGATCGTGGCCGCCGCGATTCAGGCGCCAGATGGCTTCGTCGCTCATGCGGCTGACCATTTCGAGCAGTTTGGGATGCTTGCCAAAGAAATGTTCGCGCACATACGCGCCGTCATGCGCCTTGTAGGCCTGGTATTCACCGTCGACCGACTCTTCCATGATACGGCGCAAAATGCCTTCTTTGTCGTGCGCCAATAGCGGATCCCAGTAGCCGCCCCAGATAAGCTTGATGACATTCCAGCCGCTGCCGCGGAAGTCGCCTTCGAGTTCCTGGATGATTTTGCCGTTGCCGCGAACCGGGCCGTCAAGACGCTGCAGATTGCAGTTGATGACAAAGATAAGGTTGTCGAGCTTTTCGCGCGAGGCAAGGCTGATGGCGCCCAGCGATTCGGGTTCGTCCATTTCGCCGTCGCCGCAAAACACCCAGACCTTGCGATTGCTGGTGTCGGCAATGCCGCGGGCATGCAAGTACTTGAGAAAGCGCGCCTGGTAGATGGCCATGATGGGGCCCAGCCCCATGGACACCGTGGGAAACTGCCAGAACTCGGGCATCAGCTTGGGGTGCGGATACGACGAAAGGCCCTTGCCGCCCACTTCCTGGCGGAAATGGTCGAGCTGTTCTTCGGTAAGCCGCCCTTCAAGATAGGCGCGTCCGTACATGCCGGGCGAAGTATGCCCCTGGAAATAAACGAGGTCGCCGCCGTGTTCGGCGGTTTCGCCATGCCAGAAATGGTTCTGGCCGCAACCTATCATGGTGGCCAGGGACGCGAACGAGGCAATATGCCCGCCCAGGTCGCCGCCGTCGGCCGGGTGGTGGCTATTGGCCTTGACCACCATGGCCATGGCGTTCCAGCGGACATACGAGCGGATGCGTTCTTCAAGCACCAGATTGCCGGGGTGCGCGGGCTCGAGCACAGGCGGTATCGTGTTCACGTACGCGGTATTGGGAGAGAACGGAATGTGGGCGCCGGAGCGGCGCGCCAGATCGATAAGGCGCTCAAGCAAAAAATGAGCGCGTTCCGGACCTTCGCGGTCCAAAACGGCTGCAAGCGCCTCGAGCCACTCTTGAGTTTCAAACGCGTCTTCGTCGCTTGCGTTTGCCATTGCACTAACCGGTACTTGACCAAGAGAGGACATTGAAAGTCTCCTGTTTTTAGGTATTTCGAACCGACACCATCACTTCAAAAGTGTTGTATCACGTAATAGCCCTGCACAACGGCGAATCGCGGAAAATGACTCAGCCGCCCAGGGGATGTATCCATTCTAGGAAAGAGCAACCCTTAGGGCAAGCGAAATTCCACTTTATGACATAAGTTTTCATAATGCGGAAAACCCTTCTCGGCCATACAGACTAAAATAGCTCAACCACTCTATTTCGGAATTATGGCAAGTCCAGCAAAGAAGTCTCTTATTCCAACGACGTTCTACGATCAGGCCCGGCGCAGCCGGCGCGGCGTCTATTGGCTGACGCCCGTCGTTGTGCTGGTGTTGTATCTGTGCGTCATGGGTGCGTTCATCTGGCTGCAGCAGTTGCACAACGACAGCGTCATGTTCGTGACCATCGACCAGGAAGCCCGCCAGCAGCGGCTGATGATGGTCGTGGTGGCGCTTTCCTGCGTCATTATCCTGAGCCTGCTTGCACTGTGGCGCTATACGCGTTTTCGCACGCGCGCCGAAGCCGCCCTGATCGCCGAAACCGGCTTTCGGCGCGCCATGGAAAACTCCATGTCCACCGGCATGCGCGTCTTCGACATGCAGGGCCGCATTGCCTATGTCAACCCCGCGTTCTGCCGGATGATAGGCTGGAACGAAGCCGACCTCATCGGCCGCACCACCCCTTTTCCGTATTGGCTGCCGGGACGGCATGCTTACCACCAGGAAACGCTGGACCTCCTGCTTTCGGGGCGCACGCCCAGCAGCGGACTGGAAGTCGAAGCGCAACGGCGCGATGGCTCGCGCTTTACCGCGCGCATGTATGTGTCGCCGCTGCGCGACCCGAACGGCGAACAGATCGGCTGGATGACCTCGATGACGGATATCACCGAGCCCAAGCGCATCCGTGAAGCCCTGACCGCCGCCCACGAACGCTTCATGACCGTGCTTGAAGGACTGGACGACGCGATCTCGGTCGTGGCCGACACGCCGGAAGGACTGGAACTGCTGTTTGCCAACCGCACGTACCGGCGCTTCTTCGGTGCGCAATCCAGCGGCCACGGCGAACTTCTTGGCGGACGCCTGGGACGCTTTACCGACGAAACCGTGGATGTTTTTTCAAAATCGGCCCAGCGCTGGTTCGAGGTGCACCACCGCATGCTGGCCTGGACCGATGGCCGGCGCGTACGCCTGCAAGTGGCCCGCGATATCACCGAACGCCGCCAGCACGAAGAAGCGTCGCGCGTGCAGCAAGAAAAAATACAGATCACCAGCCGGCTCACCACCATGGGCGAGATGGCTTCGTCGCTGGCGCACGAACTGAACCAGCCCCTGACCGCCATCAGCAACTACAGCATGGGCGCCGTGGCCATGATCAAATCGGGCAATGCCAAGACGGAGACCTTGCTCGAGGCCCTGGAAAAAGCTGCCGCCCAGGCCGAGCGCGCCGGCAAAATAATCAGCCGGATCCGCGAATTCGTCAAACGCAGCGAACCGCGCCGCCAGCGCGTACCGGTTACCCGCATCCTGGACAACGCCATTGCCTTTGCCGATATCGACGCACGCAAATACCAGATCGAAATCGAAAAAAGCCTGCCCGAAACCCTGCCTGAAGTCATGGCCGATCCGATACTGATTGAGCAAGTGTTGCTAAATCTGTTAAAAAACGGCATCGAAGCCATGGAAAAAAGTGAATACCACACCCTGCACGTCGTCGTCACGGATCAAGCGCCACTGATAGAAATCGCTGTCATTGACCGAGGCTACGGACTGCGCGACCCCGAGCGGCTGTTTGAACCTTTTTACAGCACCAAGTCCGAAGGCCTGGGCATGGGGCTTAATATTTGCCGCACCATTATCGAATCCCACCACGGACGTTTATGGGCATCCGCCAATCCCGAAGGGGGCACGATCTTTCGCTTTACTCTACCTTGCGCGGCGCCTTTGGCGTCTGGGCAATCTAAGAATTCTCAGGAGTTGCATGCATGAGTACACCCCCAGTTTCCAATACCGTTTTCATTGTCGATGACGACGAAGCCGTGCGCGACTCGTTACGCTGGCTGCTTGAAGCCAACGGCTACCGGGTCAAAAGCTACGCCGGCGCCGAGGACTTCCTGAGCGCCTACGAACCCGAACAGATAGGCGTGCTCATCGTCGACGTGCGCATGCCCGGCATGAGCGGCCTTGAGCTTCAGGAAGAGCTTATCGCGCGCCAGGCGCCCTTGCCCATCGTGTTCATCACCGGCCACGGCGACGTTCCCATGGCGGTTTCCACCATCAAGAAAGGCGCTGTCGACTTTCTTGAAAAGCCCTTCAACGAAACCGATCTGCGCACCATCGTCGCCCGCATGCTCGAGCAGGCTACAGAACGTGCGTCCCAGTTCCTGGCGCAAAAAAACCACCAGGCCGTCCTAAGCCGCCTGACCTCGCGCGAACAGCAGGTGCTTGAACGCATCGTCGCGGGGCGTCTGAACAAGCAAATTGCCGGCGACCTGAATATCAGCATCAAGACCGTCGAGGCCCACCGCGCCAACATCATGGAAAAGCTGGAAGTCACGACGGTTGCCGATCTCATGAAAATAGCGCTGACCAAGGCCGAGGGCACAGCATGACGGCACGCATCATCGATGGCAAGGCGCTGTCCGCCGCCATCAAGGCCGATGTCGCCCAGCGGGTCGTGCAACTGAAAAAACAAGGCATTACGCCGGGCCTGGCCGTAGTCCTGGTCGGCGAAGATCCGGCATCGCATGTTTACGTGCGCAACAAGGCTGCCGCATGCGAGAAGGCCGGCCTGTATTCACGCGTCGTCCGCCTGGCCGCCGACGTGCCCGAAGAGCAATTGCTGAATACTGTTCGCGAACTGAACGCCGACAGCACCATACACGGCATATTGGTCCAGCTGCCGCTGCCTTCCCACATGAATGCGGCGCGCGTCATTGAAACCATTGCAGCCGAAAAAGACGTCGACGGCTTCCATATCAGCAATGCCGGCCTGCTCATGACCGGCCAGCCTTTGTTCCGCCCATGCACGCCATATGGCATCATGAAGATGCTGGAATCGGAAAACGCGGTATTGCGCGGCGCCGAGGCCGTTGTGGTGGGCGCCAGCAATATTGTCGGCAAGCCCATGGCCATGCTGCTGCTGGCCGCCGGCGCCACTGTCACGCTGTGCAACTCCAAGACCCGCGACCTGGGCGCTCAAACTCGCCGAGCCGATGTACTGGTCGTTGCCACCGGCAAACCCGAGATGATTACCGGCGAAATGATCAAGCCGGGCGCCATCGTCATCGACGTCGGCATCAACCGCAAGGCCGACGGCAAGCTTACCGGCGACGTGCAGTTCGAATCCGCCAGCCAGGTGGCGGGCGCCATCACGCCCGTACCCGGCGGCGTGGGGCCCATGACCATTGCCATGCTGCTGGTCAACACCCTGGAAGCCGCGGAACGTTGCGCTGAGCTGGCTGTCTAATCCGTACCTTCTTTAGTTTTTTGCAGGCCCCCACATGAATCAAAACCCCTTGCTTGTTCCGATCGAAGCGTTGATCGACTATGCCGCCATCCAGCCGGCCCATATCGAACCCGCAATATCCAGCCTTCTGGCGGAATCTCGCGCGGCTGTCGAACAAGCCGCCGACCCTGCGTTGCAAGCAAGCTGGGAAACAATAGTCGAGCCCCTGGAAAATGCCAGCGAAAGGCTTTGGCGAGCCTGGTCGGTCGCCGGCCACCTTAACGCCGTGGTCAATACGCCCGAGCTGCGCGAAGCCTACAACCAATGCCTGCCCCTGGTCACCGAATTTTCCACCTGGGTCGGCCTGCACACCGGCCTGTATGAACAGTATCGCCGCATAAAGGCCAGTGCGGGCTTCGGCGCCCTTCCCGCGGTACGCCAGCGCATAATAGACCTTGCCTTGCGCGACTTCCGGCTAAGCGGTGTCGAACTGCAAGGCGACCATCGCATCCGCTATGCGGAGATTTCCGACAAGGAAGCGCAAGTCTCGCAGAAGTTCTCTGAGAACGTACTGGACTCCATCGATCGCTGGTCCTTGCTAGTTACTGACCAGGCCCGGCTGGCCGGCGTACCGGCCGACGCCGTCCATGCGGCGCATGCCGCCGCGCAGGCCGCCGACAAGCAAGGCTGGCTGCTGACGCTCAAGATGCCATGCTATCTGCCCGTCATGCAGCACGCGCTCGATCGCAGCCTGCGCGAAGAGCTTTATCGCGCCTACGGCACGATTGCATCCGAACAAGGCGACCCGGCACTGGACAACTCCGCCCTGATCGAACAATTGCTCGATCTGCGCGCGCAAGAAGCCGCCCTGCTCGGCTACGCCGATTTCGCCGAGCTGCGGCTGCAAACCCGCATGGCCGGCAATGCCGACGAAGTCCTGGATTTCCTGCGCGAGCTGGCCCAAAAAGCCAAGCCGCACGCGCAGCGCGACCTGGCCGAGCTGCGCCGTTATGCGCGCGACGAACATCAGCTTGAAACGCTCGAGCCCTGGGATATCCCGTTTATTTCCGAGCGCCTGCGCGAAGCGCGCTACGCCTACTCCGAAGAAGAGGTCAAGCAGTATTTCACCGAACCGCAGGTACTGAAAGGGCTGTTCCACGTCGTAGAGAAACTGTTCGGCGTACGCCTGCGCACGGCGCAAGCCCAGACCTGGCATAGCGATGCCAAAGCCCTCCAAATCGAAACGCCCGATGGCGAACTGCTTGGCCATTTATTCATCGACCTGTACGCCCGCAACGGCAAGCAAAGCGGCGCCTGGGTCGACAGCGAGCGCAACCGCCGCAAGAACGCAGGCGGCATACAGACGCCGGTGGTCTACCTGACCTGCAATTTTTCTCCTCCGCAGGCGGGCAAGCCGGCGCTGCTTACGCACGACGATGTCATCACGCTATTCCATGAAAGCGGCCATGCCCTGCACGCCTTGCTCTCGCAAGTCGACGACCCGGGCGCGTCGGCCTTCGCCAGCGTCGAATGGGACGCTATTGAACTGCCGTCGCAATTCATGGAAAACTTTTGCTGGGAATGGTCTGTCGTGCAGGCCATGTCGGCCCACGTCGATACCGGCCAGCCTTTGCCGCGCGCCCTGTACGACAAGCTGCTGGCGGCCAAGAACTTCCAAAGCGGCATGCAGACCGTGCGGCAGATCGAATTTTCCTTGTTCGACATGACCATCCATCACCAGGCCAATGGCCTGCCTATCGCCAAGGTCATGGATGTCCTGAATGAAACGCGCAAGGAAGTCGCCGTTCTGTTTCCGCCTGAATGGCATCGCTTTCCGCATAATTTTTCGCATTTGTTCGCAGGCGGCTACGGCGCCGGCTACTACAGCTACAAATGGGCCGAAGTGCTTTCCGCCGACGCCTACAGCGCCTTTGAAGAGGCTGCCGCGCAAAGCGGCGACGGCACGCGCGACACCTTGGACGTACAGACCGGCATGCGTTTCCGCAACGAGATACTGGCCGTTGGGGGAGCCCGCCCCGCCGCCGATTCGTTCCGTGCATTTCGCGGACGCGATGCTTCGATGCAGGCCTTGCTGCGCCACAGCGGCATGGCCGACACCACCTCCGTTAACTAAGGATCAACGCCATGCGACTAGCCCACTTGCTGGCGACCACGGCGCTGGCCGCCACATGCGCCGCCGCGCAAGCCGTCAGTGTTGCCCTGCCGCCAACGGCAAACGCGCAAGATTCCGCGCCGGCCAGTACAACCGCCGTGCACAAGGTACGGGGATTCCTGCCCGACTTGCGCTTTACCCTGCGCGGCGCCGGCAACACAACCGTGACCCAGGACGACTTCAAGGGCAAGGCAGTCATGCTGTTCTTCGGCTATGCCAGTTGCCCGGACATCTGCCCCACTACCATGGCCCAACTGGCACAGGTCATGCACGAACTTGGGGATGACGCGGCCAAGGTGCGCATTTTATTCATCAGCGTCGACCCGCACCGCGATACGCCCGACAAACTGCAGGCCTACGTCGACGTCTTCGGCAAGAACGCGATTGGGCTGACCGGCAGCGAACGCCAGATCGCCGATGTGGCCCGGCGCTACCGGGTAGCCTATCAAATCGAAAAGCCCAAAGCCGGCGACACTGAAAACTACGAAGTGGCCCACGGCCGCGGCGTATATATCTTCGATACGGCCGGACGCGCCCGCCTGCTGGCCTCTGATTCGAACTCGACCGAAGCCATAACCGCGGGCGTCAGGTCGCTGCTACGATAGCTGCGTGGCAGCGCCAGTCCATTCCGACACGAACTTGCGGTAGTCGGGCCGTTCGACGGCGGCGGGCGGCTGTATGGGCGTACCTACGGCCAGATATCCAAGAAAGCGGTAGTCCAGGCCGTCAAAGCCCAGAGCCTCGTTGACCTCGTCAACGTAAGTTCCAAGCCCGGTGCTCCAGTAGGCGCCGTAACCCAGCATATGCGCGGCGTTCAGCATATTGGTCACGGCCGCGCCTACCGCCAGCAAACGCTCATGTTCCGGCACTTTGGTATTGCTATGGTCGATACGGCAAGCCAGGGCTATCAGCAAAGGCACCTTGGCCAGCCAGGCGCGGGTCGAGGCCTCTTTCTCGGCGGTCAAAGGCCGCCCCGCCCGCTTGGTTGCTTCCATGGCCAGATCCGCCAGGCGCGCCACCGCGTCGCCGCGTATCAAGGCAAACCGCCAAGGCTGCAGCTTGCCGTGATCGGGCGCCGACATCGCCGCCTGCAGAATTTGCGAAAGCTCTGTTTCAGTGGGCGCGGGCGCTTGCACAAACTTGACGGAGCGGCGTGAAAGAAGATATTCGATTGGCGTGACGGACATGCACTACCCCTACAAAAAAAAGTAAAGCGCAAAAGCGCTTGGACAAATTCGAAGCCGCCGCGGCTTACGCGGCGCGGCAGGCAAGCACCAACAACGCCTTCATATCGCGTACGGCCTTTTCCCAGCCGTCGAATACCGCGCGCGCCACGATGGCATGGCCGATATTCAATTCAGACACACCGGGGATGGCGGCAATTTCGTGGACGTTGCCATAATGCAGACCGTGGCCCGCATTGACGCGCAAGCCTTGCGTTATGCCGTAGACGACACCCTTGCGTATGCGCTCGAGTTCGCGCAGTGCGGTCGCAGCATCGCCGTCGGCATCGGCAAAGGCCCCCGTGTGCAACTCAATGACTGTGGCGCCGGTGCGGACAGCCGCATCGATCTGCGCAGCCTCGGGGTCGATGAACAACGAGACGCGTATGCCCGCGTCGTGCAATTGCCCCACAGCGGCCTTGACCACGTCGAATTGCCCCGCGACATCCAGGCCGCCTTCAGTGGTCAATTCGCTGCGCTTTTCAGGAACCAGGCATACGTCCTGCGGCTTGATATGGCAGGCAATCGCCAGCATTTCCGCTGTAATGGCGCATTCAAGGTTCATGCGCGTGCGCAATTTGGAGCGTATGGCAGTTACGTCGGCGTCCTGGATATGCCGGCGGTCTTCACGCAGATGCAATGTAATGGCATCCGCGCCGGCCTCTTCGGCACGCACCGCAGCTTCGACCGGATCGGGATACGTCGTGAAACGCTGCTGGCGCAGCGTTGCCACGTGGTCAATATTTACACCAAGTTCAATCATTCTGAGCAAACCCTCTTCAACAGGCAAGGACACAAGTCCTTGATCCCATTATTATGACGGTTTGCACGGCGCCTGTCCCGCGCCCGGACACAGGCTAACCTGCCGAAGCACCCGCTGGCGCGGGATTTGCACCCGCGGCCGAAGTGGTTTCGGTCCAGCCGCCGCCCAAGGCCTTATACAGCTCTACCCGGTTCATGAGCGAATCCAGGCCGGTCTGCAAGAACTGTTGCTGCGCGGTGTACAGCGTGATTTCCGCGCTTTGCACCTGCAGGAAACTGTCGATGCCGCTGTCATAGCGCAGTTGGGCGAGCTTCAGGGTTTGAAGCGCCGAGTCCTCCAGCGACCTGAGCGCGTCGAGCTGGCCCGCATAGGTCGCTTCGCCCGCCAAGGCGTCGGCAACTTCCTTGAACGCCGTCTGGATGGTCTTTTCGTACTGCGCCACTGCAATGTTCTTGCGCGCCTTGGCCAAGTCCAGGTTGCCGCTGACCCCTCCCGAGAAAATCGGCATGGTCAGTTGGGGCGCAAACGACCAGAAACGCTGGCTGGAGCTGAACAGCCCGCCCAACGCCGGACTGGCAAAACCAAGCAGGCCGGTAATGGAAATATTCGGGAAGAAGGCGGCGCGGGCGGCGCCGACATTGGCATTCGCGCCCATCAGCGCATGTTCCGCGCCGATGATGTCAGGGCGCCGCACCAGTAAATCAGAAGGCAAGCCTACCGGAACGGCTGCCAACAGTTGATCCTTGCCGAATACGGAAGGCGCAGGCAGGTCGGCCGGCAAGGGCTGTCCCGCCAGCAATTGCAAGGTATTCAGGGCGCGCGACTGCACCCGCTTGATATTTTGCAGATCGGCCCGGGCCGATTCGACCTGCCCCTTGGCCTGGTTGAGGTCCAGGGCACCTGCAACGCCTATGTCGTAGCGCGTCTTGACAAGGTCGTAGGTATTCTGGCGCGACTGCAATGTTTTTTGAACCAGATCCTGCTGCAGCTCTGCGGTGCGCAATGCAAAGTAGGCTTCGGCCACTTGCGCAACCAGACTTATATGCACCGTGCGCTGGGCTTGATCGGTGGCCAGGTATTGCTGATACGCGGCTTCGCTGAGGTTCTTTACGCGGCCGAAAAAGTCCAGTTCGAATGCGGTATTGCCAATGCCGGCCTGGTAATAGCGCGAAACGCTGGGCGCATCCGCGCCCACGCGCAGGTTCTCGGGATTGCGCTGTATCTGCGCGTTGCCGCCCAAGCCTATGGTGGGCAGGCGTTCGCTTTGCTGAATGCCGAACTGGGCGCGGGCTTCTTGCACGCGTTCGACCGCAATACGCATATCGCGATTATTCTGCAAGGCGATTTCAATCAATGCCAGCAAACGCGGATCGCGGAAGAATTCGCGCCAGCCCAGGTCGGCCGCGGCGGACGCGCTTTGAGTGGCCGTTCCGGCCGGCGGCGCGTCGGGATACAAAGCCGGGACCGGTGCCGCCGGACGCTCGTAATTGGGAGCGAGCGAGCAGCCTGCCAGGGCCAGCGTTGTCAGGACGGAAAGCGCCGTGAGTTGGAAATATCGTTGACTCATGCTTGCCCCCCGTCATTGGGCGAACGGGGCTCCGGTTGGTTGGTGGTTTCCGTATGCGTGTGATGGACCTGTGTCAGCGGTGCCATGTGGGCATGTGCGCCAAACAGCTTGGGCTTGGTCTTGAACAAGGTCAAAACGACAACGAAGAATGTCGGCACGAACAGCAGGGCCAGCGGCGTAGCCGCTATCATGCCGCCCATCACGCCCAGGCCGACCGCGTTTTGGCTGGCGTGGCTTGCGCCGGTCGCAATCGCCAAAGGCAGCACGCCCAGGATGAACGCGAACGAGGTCATGAGGATCGGACGGAAACGCAAGCGCGCCGCCTCGATGGTCGCATCGATGATGTTGCCTCCTTGGGCGTAGGTATCCTTGGCGAACTCGACAATCAAAATGGCGTTTTTCGCGGCCAGGCCTATGACTGTAATCATGCCCACCGTGAAATAGACGTCGTTGGCCATGCCCAGGGCCGAGACCAGCCCCACCGCGCCCAGCATACCCAAGGGAACCATCAACATGACGGACAAAGGAATAGCCCAGCTTTCGTACAGCGCGGCCAGCAGCAGGAAGACGACCAGCATGGCTAAACCCATAAGAACTATGGTCTGGCTGCCGGCCTGCTTTTCCTGATACGACAGGCCGGTCCATTCGTAGCCGAAGCCGCCGGGCAGCTTGGCCACGAGGTTCTCCATCTCGATCATGGCATCGCCTGTCGAGTAGCCTGGGGCGGCCGAGCCGCCTATCCGAATGGATTCGTAGCTGTTGTAGCGCACGACCTGCACCGGGCCTTGTTCCCATTCAGCTTTCAGGAACGATGACAAGGGCACCATCTCGCCGGCGCCATTGCGCGCGTTAAGCTTCATGATGTCATCGACGTTCATGCGATGCGAGGCGTCCGCCTGAACCCACACATTCTGGATCCAGCCCATATTGGGAAACTTGGCCACGTAGGACGAACCCAAAGCCGTGGAAATCAGCGTCGCGACTTCGTTGAAATCCACGCCCAGCGCTGCGGCTTTTTGCCGGTCGATATCCAGGCGCAGCTGCGGCCCGGCACCCAGGCCGGTAATGCGGGTATTGGCCAGAACAGGACTTTGCATGGCCATGCCCAGCAACTGCTGAGTGGCCGCCATCAAGGCATCGTGACCCACACCGCCACGGTCTTCCAGGCGCATATCGAAGCCCGAGGCATTGCCCAGCGAGGAGATCGCGGGCGGCACCACACCGAACACCATGGAATCGGGCAAGCCGAACAGCAGGTTCTGGTTGGCCTTGGCCGCCAGTGCCTGCGCCGAATTGGCTTCGCCTTTGCGTTCCGAAAAATCCTTCAGGGGCACGAATGCAATGGCGGCGTTCAAACCGTTGCCGTTGAAGCTAAAGCCTTGCACGGTAATAATGTCCTGAACCTGCGGCTGCTTGGCGAAGAACTGCTCGACCTTTTCGATGGTTTCGATGGTGCGGTTTGCCGTGGCGCCCGCGGGCAGTTCGATATTGGCAATGATATAGCCTTGGTCTTCTTCAGGCAGGAAGGACGTAGGCAGGCGGAAGTACATCAGGCCCAAGCCGATAACCAGCACAAGATAAACCAGCATCATGCGCGAACCACGCTTCAGGCTGCGCCCTACCCATCCTTCATAGTGGCTGGTAAGGCCGTCGAACTTGCGGTTGAACCAGCCGAAAAAGCCCTTCTTGCTTTCGTGATGGCCTTTGGCCACGGGCTTCAAGAGCGTCACGCACAAAGCCGGGGTGAAGGTCAGGGCCAGGAAACCTGAAAACAGGATGGACACAGCCATGGCCATGGAAAACTGGCGATAAATAACACCCACTGATCCGCTCATGAAGGCCAGCGGTAAAAACACGGTGGCCAGCACCAGCGTCATCCCGACAACCGCGCCGCCGATCTGCGGCATGGCTTTCTTGGTTGCCTCTTTGGGCGACAGCCCCTCTTCGGACATGATGCGTTCGACGTTCTCGACCACCACAATGGCATCGTCGACCAGAATCCCGATGGCCAGCACCATGGCGAACATGGTCAGCACATTGATGGAGAAGCCCAAAAGCAGCATCACGGCAAACGCGCCGAGGATGGCAATAGGCACGACCAGGGCGGGGATCAGCGTGTAGCGTACATTTTGCAGGAACAGGAACATCACAAGGAAGACCAGCACCATGGCTTCAAGCAGAGTGTGGACCACCTGCTCGATGGAGATCTGCACATAAGGCGTCGTATCGTAAGGAATCGAGTACGAGACGCCGGGCGGGAAAAACGCCGACAACTCTTCCATCTTGGCCTTGACGCCCTCTGCCGTGGAAAGGGCATTGGCATTGGCGGTCAGCGAAATAGCGAAAGCCGCGGTCGGCTTGCCGTTCAGGCGCGCACCGAACTGATAATTATCGGAGCCGATCTCAACGCGCGCCACATCGCGCACCCGCACGCTGGAACCGTCGACATTCGAGCGCAGCACGATGTCTTCAAATTCTTTCACGGTCGACAATTCGCCATTGACCACAATGGGCGCTGTGACGCGCTGTTCATCAGGATTTGGAGGCGAGCCGATAATGCCTGCTGAAATCAGCGTGTTTTGCTTGGCAACCGCGGCATTGACCTCGGCCATGCTCAGCTTGTAGCCCATGAGCTTGTTGGGGTCGACCCAGATGCGCATGGCGCGCGGCGATGCGAACAGCTGGAACTTGCCTACACCCGGTACGCGGGAAACCGAGTTCTGTACATTGCGTGTGATGTAATCGGCCAGCGCCGTCTGGTCCATGGAACCGTCCGCCGACGACATGGTGACGACCAGCAGGAAGTTGGCATTGCTTTGGCTGACCTTCAGGCCCTGCTGGGTTACGGCACCCGGCAGTTTGGAGGTAACGTTGGAAATACGATTCTGTACGTCGACCTGGGCAAGGTCGGGATCGGTGCCTGGTTTGAAGGTTGCGGTGATTTGCGACATGCCGTACGAATCGCTGACCGACTCGTAGTACAGCAGGCCCTTGGCCCCGTTCAACTCGTTTTCGATAATGCTGGAAACCGACTCGGAGACGTCTTTGGCCGATGCCCCCGGATACGTAGCTTGGATATTGATGGCGGGCGGCGCCACTTCGGGATACTGGGATACCGGCATATTGGGGATCGCCAGCAAACCTGCCAGCAGTATCGCCAACGCGACAACCCAGGCAAAAATAGGCCGCTCAATAAAAAACTGTGACATACGCACTCACTTTAATGTGTTGCAGCGGGCAGATCACGACCCGCTCGACCGTCATTCAACCCCGGCTCAGGGCTTGGCTGCGCTGTTGGCGCCGTCGCCGGCAGCCGGCTTTGCCGCTTCGGGCTTGGCTGCGTCCGGCTTGGCCGCCCCAGGCTGGGCGGATGCTGGCTGTCCGCCGCCGGCCGGCGCGCCAGCGCCCGGCTGCCCGGGTTCTTTCCAGGGCATGCCTTGCACCGCCGCACCCGGACGGATTTTCTGGAAGCCTTCGACCACGACAACATCGCCGGCAGCAAGCCCGCTGGTAATAATGTATTTGCCGTCGATTTCAGCGCCTACAGTAACGGGCGAGGGAGTAGCCTTGCCATCTTTGACCAGCATGAGGCTGCTGCGTCCGTCGGCGGTGCGCTGGACAGCCTGCTGGGGTACCAGCAAGGCTTTTTCATCGATGCCTTGCTGCAGTTGTACGCGCACGTACATGCCAGGCAGCAGGATTTCGTTCTTATTGGCAAATTCGGCACGCAAGTTTACTTGCCCTGTGGTGGGGTCGACGGTAATGCCAGAAAACAGCAATTGCCCTTCTTCCGAATACCGCGAGCCGTCTTCCAGCAATACATGTACTTTGGCAGCACCGCCGGGCGTCTGCTCGAGCACGCCGCTGGCCAGGGCCTTGCGCAACTGGGCCAGTTCGGTCGTGGAACGGGTAAGGTCGACATAGACGCGGTCGATCTGTTGAACTGTGGCCAGTTGCGTCGCCGAAGTGGCGCTGACCAGCGCACCTTCGGTAACCAGGGATTTGCCGATACGGCCTGAAATGGGTGAGACCACCTTGGTATAGCCAAGATCGATCTCGGCCGACTGCAAAGTTGCCTTGGCTGCCGCGACGGCGGCTTGCGCCTGGGCCGAGGCCGACATGGCGTTATCGTAATCTTGGCGGCTGACAGCCCGGGCATCGATCAGCTTGGCATAGCGCTGTGCGAGCAGACGAGCACTTTGCGCGTCTGCCTGGGCACGCTTGAGCTGTGCGGCTGCCTGGTCGCGCACGGCGCGATAAGGAGCGGGATCGATGGTAAACAGCAACTGGCCGTCCTTGACCTCGCTGCCCTGCTTGAAGTTGATATCGGTGACAATGCCGCTGACGCGAGCCCGTATCTGGGCGTCTTTGATAGCCTCGACCCGACCTGGCAACTGCGCATACACGTCGGTGCGCATGGGCTGGACGGTAATTACGCTGACGGGCACTTTCATATCGCCCATATTCTGCTGCGGCTTCTTGCCGCATGCCGCGAGCATTGCCGTGCAGACAACTGCCACCATCAAAGCCTGACGCCGTGCAGACAAACCAAAACTATGCATTTTTATTACCCCTCAACACAGAAACGCCCCGCATTGGGGCGCCATTGTGACGTCTGTGGTTTTTAGTAAACGAAGAGTATAAAACGAAAACAACCTGCCTAGGCAAATAACTCACGCCATCGCATCAAATAAAAATTTCAAAATGTGTCAATGCTTTTGCTGGCTGAAATATGTTTTTTGTGTACAAAGCCGTTAAGGCAAACCAGTACGGCATCGCGCCTTTGTCCTGTTTTCGCAGTGCTGCCCGGTTACCCAAGCAACAAGGCATCGTCTGAAATCGCCTCGCCGCGCACCCGCTCGAACATGGCAAGCAGGTCGGCCACCTCCATGCCCTTGCGCTCTTGACCCGACACATCCAGCACTACGTTGCCCTGATGCAACATGACAGTGCGATCGCCAACGTCCAAAGCCTGGCGCATACTGTGAGTCACCATCAGCGTCGTCAGCTTTTTTTCGTGCACGATACGGCGCGTCAGTTTCAGCACGAATGCGGCGGTACGGGGGTCCAGGGCAGCAGTATGTTCGTCCAGCAATAGAATACGCGAAGGCTGCAAAGTTGCCATCAGCAGGCTTACCGCCTGGCGCTGGCCGCCTGAAAGAAGCCCGATGCGGTCGGTGAGCCGGTTTTCCAGGCCCAGCTCCAGTACGGCAAGCTTTGCGGCAAACTCGTCGCGCATACTGTGCCTGACGGCCTTGGACAAACCGCGCCGACCGCCGCGGCAGTATGCCAGCGAAAGGTTTTCTTCGATGGTCAGGTCTTCGCAGGTTCCTGCCATCGGGTCCTGAAATACGCGCGCGACCAACCCTGCACGCTTCCAGACGGGCCAGCGGCAAACCTCGGTGTTGTCCAGCAGGATAGAACCGGAGTCAACCGCTTGGTCGCCTGAAACTGCGTTGAGCAGCGTCGACTTGCCGGCGCCGTTGGACCCGATGACCGTCACGAACTGCCCGGATGGGATGTCCAGCGACAGGCCTCTCAGCGCATGGTTTTCAATGGGCGTGCCAGGATTGAACGTCAAGTGAAGATTGGAGACCTTCAGCATCAGCGTACCCCCTTCTTGATGCGCAGCTTTTGTTTAAGCAAGGGAATGACCAGTGCAACGGTAACCAGCACAGCGGTGACCAGATTGAGGTCTTGCGCATGCAGTCCTATAAAGTCGGCGTTCAGGGCCAGCGCAATAAAAAAACGGTACACCACGGCTCCCACCAGCGCGGCCAGGGTCATCACCAGCAATCTGCGCGAGGGGAAAATGCTTTCGCCCACAATGACCGCGGCCAAACCTATGACTATCGTGCCAATGCCCATCGAAATATCGGCGCCGCCCTGTGATTGGGCGAACAAGGCGCCGGCCAGGGCGCACAGAGCGTTGGAGATGGCCAGGCCCACCAGCACCATGGACCCGGTGGCGATACCCTGCGAGCGCGCCATCCTGGGATTGGAGCCGGTAGACCGGATGGCCAGGCCGATTTGCGTGCCCAAAAACCAATCCAGCAAAAACTTGATGGCGACAACCGCGACCAAAAGCGTCAGGGGCCGCATGATGTAGTCGCTGACCGCTTCGGGCTGCAACAATGTAAACACGGTAGGCTCGGTAATCAAGGGTACGTTGGGCCGGCCCATGATCCGCAAGTTGATCGAATACAGCGCAATCATCATCAGTATGCTGGCAAGCAAGTCCATGATTTTCAGCCGCACATTCAACCAGCCGGTGATGGCCCCGGCAAGAGCGCCCGCCAGCGTCGCGGCCAGTGTGGCCGCAAAGGGATCGAAACCCGCGCTGATCAAAGTTGCCGCCACGGCGGCCCCCAGCGGAAAACTGCCGTCGACCGTCAGGTCGGGAAAGCGCAGGATGCGAAACGAAATAAGCACACCCAACGCCACCAGCCCGAATATCAAGCCGATTTCAAGCGCGCCCCACAACGAATACATAGACATGGATTTTCACCGGAAAATAAAACAGGCAGGCTGCGCAACACAACCTGCCTGTTTTTGGCCACAGATGCGTTTATTCTATAACCCGGGTAGCCGACGCCACAAACGCGTCGGACAATTTGACCCCCTGCTTTTTCGCGGCGCCGGGGTTGACGAACAACTCTAGCTTGTCGCTGGTCTCGGAAGGCATTTCGCCGGGCTTGGCCCCCTTGAGTATGCGGATCGCCATGGCGCCCGTCTGCAATCCAAGGTCGTGGTAATTAATGCCCAGCGCGGCAATGGCGCCGCGCTTGACGCTGTCTGTGTCCGAGGCAATAAGCGGGATCTTGGCATCATTGCCGACCTTGACCAGCGCCTCGTAGGCAGACACAACGTTGTTGTCGGTGTTGGTATAGATGACATCCACTTTGCCGACCAGGCTGCGGGCCGCGGCCCCCACGTCAACTGAACGCGGCGCGCTGGCCTCGACCAGCGACATCCCCCGCTGCGGCAACAATTCGTGCAAACGCTTGACCACCACCACCGAGTTGGCCTCGCCCGGGTTGTACACCATGCCCACCCGTTTGACCTGGGGCAAAGCCTGCTGGATAAGGTCGACCTGCTTTTCCAGGGACAAACCGTCGGAAACGCCGGTCACATTGGTGCCCGATGCCTGCATCGAGGGCACCAATTGCGCCGCCACCGGATCCGTTACGGCCGCGTACACGACCGGGATGTCTTTGGTGGCGGCCACCACCGCCTGAGCGGACGGCGTGGCAATGGCCACGATCACGTCGGGGCGGTCGCCCACAAACTTGCGCGCGATCTGGCCCGCAATGGCGGTGTTGCCCTGCGCGCTTTGAAATTGCCATTTCAAGCCATTGGCTTCTGTATAGCCGGCCTTGGCAAGGGCCTCTTTGACACCGTCCTTGATGGCGTCCAGCGCGGGATGCTCGACGATGGAAGTCACAGCGACGGACTGCGCCGACGCCGGACTTGCCAGCGCCGCCCCTGCATACAAAGCCGCGGCCATCGCCGCGCGGGCCGCAAAGCCCAAAGTGATCGCTTTCATTGAAGCTCCTTTTGTCGCTGCGTTTCCAGACATCTTTAAATACTTAACCCCTCGGGGCGCAAGGAAAGCAAATGCCGCGCCCAGCGCCGGGCCGGCAGCTTGTAGCACGATTCTACATGGGCGGCACGCTCGAGAAACACTGCCGTGGACACCTGCAGCACCGGCCCCTTGAAAGCCAGCACCACACGGTTGCCCGCATCGACTTCGGGCAGTTCGAGCACGCGCCCGCCAAACGCCGCGCGAATATTGGCCATATTGCGCGGAAAGCTCGCATGGTCGCCGAATAAATTGACGGTCATGACGCCGGCATCGCCCAAGGACTGATAACACCCTGTATAAAACTCAAGCGATTCGCGCACCGGCCCTTGGGCCGACGCGTCGTACAAGTCGACCATCAAGGCCATATAGCGCCCGATATTGCCAGGCTGCTCTATCCATAACTGCGCATCGATGTGTTCGATGTGCGAGCGCGGGCTTTCGGGCAAACGGAAATACGCCCGGCATATGGCCGTAACCCCGGGATTCCATTCGGCCGTGTCGACCTGCGCCGGCGTGTGGGCCAGCGTATACCGCAACAAAGAACCCGCACCCAGGCCCAGTATGCCCACATGGCTGTCTTTTTCAGGCTCGAGGAACAGCAGCCAGGCCATCATTTGCTGCGCATAGGCCAGGACCAATTGGTCGGGGCGGCGCACCCGCATGGCACCCTGCACCCACTCGGTGCCCAGATGCAAATAGCGCACGCCGGCCAGCTCAGACATGGTTGGAATGTCGTCTTCAGAAGGCTGCTGCGCGCTCATGCCGAACCGAACTCAAGGGTTGCCACTACGGGGGTGTGGTCCGACGGCTGTTCGTTGCGGCGCGGCTCTTTGTCAATAATGCATGCCGTGCAAAACGGCTTCAAGGCGTCTGACACCAGCACGTGGTCGATACGCAGTCCGGCATTGCGCCGGAATGCCATTTGGCGATAGTCCCACCAACTGAACGACTTCTCGGGCTGATCGAACATCAGGAAGGCATCGGTCAATCCCAAGTCGAGCAAAGCGCCGAAGGCTTCGCGCTCTGGCGCCGACACCAGCACGCCGCCTTTCCATTTGGCCGGATCGTGCACGTCCTCGTCGCGCGGCGCCACGTTGTAGTCGCCAAGAATCGCCAGGCGCGGATACTGCTTGAGTTCGCCGGCCAGCCATTCGCGCAACGCCGCAAACCACCTGAGCTTGTACTCGTATTTGTCGCTGCCCACGGCTTGCCCGTTGGGACAGTAGGCGCTGATTACGCGTATGTCGCCGATTGGACTGGACAAGGTGGCGGCAACGATGCGCTGCTGGTGGTCGTCGAATTCGGGCAGATTGCGCTGCACGTGCAAGCCTTCGCCTTTGGAGATTACCGCCACGCCGTTATAGGTCTTCTGCCCCGCCCAGCAAGCCTGATACCCCAGCTCGGCGAAGGCTTCGAGAGGAAATTTATCGTGGTCCAGCTTGAGCTCTTGCAAGCACAAGGCCCCGACTGGATTGGCCGCCAGCCAATCCAGAACCTGGGGCAGGCGGACTTTAAGAGAATTGACGTTCCAGGTGGCGAGTTTCAAGGTAGTGGACAATGTTTTTTAGTTCTGAAAAATAGCGCAATCGCGAGAGCGGGCGGAAATATTGCCATCGCCGGCGCGAACGGCAACAATAACGGGGTATCGGCAATCAAATGCCGGGATAGTGCGCATAGAGTCTAACCCGCGGCGAATATAGCATTCAAGCCGGGGCATTTCAATTTGCTACCAAAGAAGCTAAAACCATGGCTGAACCCCACAGCGCGAAGTCACCCCGCCCTACCGTCGAGCCATCCGTATTTCGTTCGATCATGGGCCGTTTTGCCACCGGCGTAACCGTCATCAGCTACCGGCGCGGCGATACTCCAACAGGCATCACCGCCAATGCGTTTCTGTCGGTGTCCATGGACCCGCCCCTGGTGCTTGTTTCAGTGCGGCAAAGTTCGCAGTTCATCAAGCATATGGCGCTGGGCGGCTATTACGGCGTGAACTTCCTCACCGAACATCAGCAAGACCTCAGTTCGCACTTTGGCGGCCGCAGCATCGCGGGCCTGCAGGTTCCTTTCAACGAGGCGCTGCCAGCCCCTCTGCTGGAAGGTTGCCTGGCGCATCTCATAGCCCGCGTGGTCGACATCCATCCGGCCGGCGACCATGTCCTGTACATTGCCCAGGTCGAACACTTGCGCCGCGGCATCGAAGCCAAGCCGCTGATCTTCTATAGCGGCGCTTATAAACGAATTCACACGCACAACCCGGAGCTCTGGAACTACGCGGACGGCTGGTGAAGCGCCCATGCAAACAGCGCCGCTGTAACCCTCCTGTCCAGATAGTTACAATTCTTCATGGCATGCCGGCTCGCCAACTGGTAATGTTCGCCAATCCGGGAACACTCCTTCACATTGCGGCCTGCAGTACACCC
Organism: Eoetvoesiella caeni; assembly: GCF_003315175.1. GTDB lineage: Bacteria > Pseudomonadota > Gammaproteobacteria > Burkholderiales > Burkholderiaceae_B > Eoetvoesia > Eoetvoesia caeni. The sequence continues at coordinate 208,498 of NZ_QNRQ01000001.1, forward strand.
CGTATTTGATGTACATTGCGAGGCTAAAGACTTATCCCGGAACAACATAGGGTGGATAGATGCATCGAGTTCTTCGGTTCGAGCGTGCGCGGCGTATGAAAGAGTATTTTCGCAACATCGCCCCGGGTATTTTTCTCCAAGAACTCCTTAATCGGCCGGGGGCCGTCGGGGCCATCTGTCCTAGTTCGCGCTTTCTCGCATCCGACATGGCGCGGCAAGTGCCTTTAGAAGGCGACGGCCTGGTCATCGAACTGGGCGCAGGCACCGGCGTCATCACGCAAGCGCTGTTGAAGCACGGCGTTCAACCGGCCGATCTGCTGATCGTCGAGTTCTCGGCCGTATTTGTGCAGCGCTTGCGCCAGCGCTTTCCCGATTTGAATATCGTGCATGGCAATGCGGCCGACTTGTGCCAATTAGTACCTCCGGGACGCAAGATCAAGGCCATCGTTTCAAGCCTGCCCTTGTGCTCTTTGCCCCCCACCGTCACGCAAGCCATCTTGCAGCAGTGGCAAGCCTTGCTGCAACCCAATGGCCTGGCCGTGCAATTCACGTATCATTTGCGCCTGCCCAAGTGGCGCGAATACCTGGCTGCTCGGCACGAACGCTCTAAAATCGTCTGGGCCAATCTGCCGCCGGCCAATATCAATATCTTTTCATTCAACGAGCCCACGCCCGACATCGCCTTGCCATGATTTCCCACTCGCTTGCCCTGCATCCCATTGGCGTCGTCGTTGATGTCGTTATCGAAGAACTCCGTTTTAAAGCCTATGTCGTGGTCAGCGAGCCGGACATCAACCTGGTTGCCGACTTCGTGCCGCGCGAACAATTCGATGCCGACGGCGACTTGCACGTCACGGCCGTCGCCGATAGTTCCGAAGCGCACAGCCAGATCGAAGACCTGGCCTTCAACATGAATCAAGGCGATGCCGCGGTCTTTTTATGCGCTGATCAGGCGGCCTACGAAGCCGCCCTGGAGGCCCTGGCCGCCGCCTAATCGGCCCGCAACATTAAAAATGCCCCCACGCTTCGCCGCTTACGCGGCTCGCTGCCCCCCAAGGGGGCGCTTTTTGCCTTGGGGCGGCCCGGCCCGGCGGAAAAAAATCGGCGCTTGCGCAAACAAACCCGCCAGGATTTGCTATTCTTTCACCTTGATTGTTACTACTGAATGACCATGGCGGATTCCGGCAATATATTTATGGTGGTTGCCCCAAGCGGGGCGGGCAAGTCCAGCCTTGTCAACGCGCTGCTCGAACAAGATCCCGATGTTCTGCTGTCCATCTCCTGTACGACGCGCCAGCCGCGGCCCGGCGAAGTCGAAGCCAAGCACTACCGTTTCATCAGCAAGGACGAGTTCACCGCCATGCGCGACGGCAACGCCCTGCTCGAATGGGCCGAAGTGCACGGACATTATTACGGCACGCCGCGCGACCGCATTGAAGAATCCATCCTGAACGGCCAGGATGTCTTGCTGGAAATCGACTGGCAGGGCGCGCGCCAGATCAAGCACCACTTCCCCGAAGCGGTGGGCATATTTATATTGCCACCGTCCATCGAAGCGCTGGAAGCGCGGCTTAAAAACCGCGGACAAGACGCGCCCCAGGTCATCTCCAAGCGTTTATTGGCGGCGGGGGGCGAAATGTCGCATGCTTCCGAGTGCCAATATGTTATTATTAATCAAGAATTTAGCCTTGCTTTAGCGCAGCTTGCGCAAATCGTTGGCGCCACGCGACTGCGCTACGCCACGCAGGCAGCACGCAATGCCGATCTTTTTTCAAGTCTGGGCATCAGCAAAACCGTTGCCTGACACACCGTTACTCTTTGCAAACAGGATACATCCGTATGGCCCGCATCACCGTTGAAGACTGCCTCGAAAAAATCCCGAATCGTTTCAACCTAACTTTGGCAGCCACCTATCGCGCCCGCGAACTGGCCCAAGGCCACGAAGCGCGCATCGAAAGCGATGACAAACCCACAGTCACCGCCCTGCGCGAAATCGCAGAAGGCGTTACCGGCCTGGAAATGCTGCGCAAAGTACCAACTTAACCCGCAGGCAAGCTCATGGCGTTTTCCAGTCTTCGCGGGGCTTCGTCAGGGCTACTAGCCGCACTCAAGAAAAGACCGCGCTTGCGCCGGCGCCAGGCAGGCGCAAGCGCGGTATCCAAGCCTGCCGCTGAAAACGTACCGAACACCATTGCGTCACTGGCCCCGCTGACCAAAATCATCAGCCAGTACCTCGACCCCAAAGACGTCGAGCGTGTCAAAGAAGCCTACCGGTTCGCCGACCAGGCCCACCTTGGGCAGTTCCGGGCCAGCGGCGAACCCTATATTTCACACCCCATTGCCGTCACCGAAGTGTGTGCCGGCTGGAAACTCGACGCCGACTCGCTCATGGCCGCGCTATTGCACGACGTCATGGAAGACCAGAGTATCCCAAAGCAAGACCTGGCGGAAAAATTCGGCGCCGATGTAGCGGAAATCGTCGACGGCCTGTCAAAGCTGGACCGGCTTGAATTCGCCACCAAGGCCGAACAGCAAGCCGAAAGTTTTCGCAAAATGCTGCTGGCCATGGCCCGCGATGTACGCGTCATACTGATCAAGCTGGCCGACCGCTTGCACAATATGCGCACGCTGGACGCCGTCAATCCGGAAAAGCGCCGCCGCATCGCCCGCGAAACCCTCGACATCTACTCGCCCATTGCCCACCGCCTTGGGCTTAATGCGCTGTTTCGCGAACTGCAGGACCTGTGTTTCAAGGCCACCTACCCCAACCGCTATCGCGTGCTGCATAAAGCCGTGATGGCGGCGCGCGGCAACCGGCGCGAGGTTCTCAGCAAGATCACCGAAGCGGCCAAGGCCGCCCTGCCGGCCGCGGGCATCGAAGCCGAAGTAAGCGGCCGCGAAAAATCTTTGTACAGCATTTATACGAAGATGACCGAGCAGAAAAAGTCGTTTTCCGATGTACTGGACATCTACGGCTTTCGGATCATCGTCCATACCTTGCCCGAATGCTATCTGGCCCTGGGCACCATGCACCAGCTATACCGCCCCGTTCCGGGCAAGTTCAAAGACTATATCGCCATCCCGAAACTGAACGGCTACCAGTCTTTGCACACTACCTTGGTGGGGCCGTATGGCACGCCGGTCGAATTCCAGTTCCGCACGCGCGAAATGGATCATGTCGCCGAAGAAGGCGTGGCCTCGCACTGGCTCTACAAAGAAGAAGACGTCACCCTCAATAACTTGCAAAAGCGCACGCACCAGTGGCTGCAGTCCTTGCTCGACATACAAAGCCAGACCGGCGACTCGGGCGAATTCCTCGAGCACGTCAAGGTCGACCTCTTTCCCGACGCCGTCTATGTTTTTACCCCGCAAGGAAAAATCATCTCGCTGCCGCGCGGCGCTACGCCGGTCGACTTTGCCTACACCATACACACCGACATCGGCAACCAGGCCATCGCCTCGAAGATCAACGGCGAATTCTCGCCTTTGCGCACAGAGCTGCGCAGCGGCGATGCTGTCGAAATCATTACTTCGCCCGCATCGCGCCCCAGCGCGCAGTGGCTCAATTATGTGCGCACCGGCCGCGCACGCTCGGAAATCCGCCACTATCTGCGCACCGTCAAGTACGAAGAATCCGTGGCCTTCGGGCAGCGGCTGCTGAACCAGGCTTTCGACAAGCTCAAGCTGCCCCATCCGGTCGATGACGATCCTGAGTGGGAAAAGCTGGCCAAAGGTTCGGGCGCCAGTTCACGCGAAGAAATCCTGGCCGACATCGGGCTGGGCAAGCGCCTGGCCGAGGTGGTTGCGCGGCGCTTCGCCCCTGAAAACGCCATGCTGGCCACGACCGCCGCAGCCGTGGACGAAATCACCTCCACCGCGAATACGGCAATTTTGATTCACGGCAACGAAGGGCAAGCCGTGCAACTGGCGCCATGCTGCGGTCCTCTGCCCGGCGACGCCATCATTGGCGGTATCCGCCTGGGCCACGGACTGGTCGTCCACATGGAAGAGTGCGCGGTAGCGCAGCGCCAGCGTGCGCGCGAACCCGAACGCTGGATTCCTGTCGCCTGGGACACCAACACGGCCCGCCACCTGTCCACGCGCCTGGACGTCACGGTCTTGAACGAACGCGGCGTCCTGGGCCGGATAGCGGCCGAAATCACCGACGCCGACTCCAACATCATTCACCTGACCATGCAGGACGACGCCACCGCCACCGGCGTGCTGCACCTGACCGTCCAGGTAGACAGCCGCAAACACCTGGCACAAGTCATTCGCGCAATACGGCACGTACCGCAGGTACAAAAAATCGTCCGCTTGAAAGGGTAAGAGTAAGTACCCCCACGCTTCACCGCTACGCGGCTCGCTGCCCCCCAAGGGGGCGCTTTTTGCCTTGGGGCGGCCCGGCGGCAAAAAATACCCCCACGCTTCACCGCTTACGCGGCTCGCTGCCCCCCGAGGGGGCGCTTTTTGCCTTGGGGCGGCCCGGCGGCAAAAAAATACCCCCACGCTTCACCACTTACGCGGCTCGCTGCCCCCCGAGGGGGCGCTTTTTGCCTTGGGGCGGCCCGGCGGCAAAAAATACCCCCACGCTTCACCGCTACGCGGTTCGCTGCCCCGGCTTAACCGCCAGCCATTACGGCTGGAATGCGCCGATGAAAATGGCGGGGTCCACTCTTTCGTTGTTCAGGCTGACATTCCAGTGCAGATGCGGACCTGTCGCCCGGCCGGTCGAGCCCACGCGGCCGATAAGCTGGCCGCGCTTCACACTTTGCCCCACCACCACGTCGAACGCCGAAAGATGGCAGTACATGGTGACCAGGCCGTTGCCGTGGTCGATGAAAATCGTCTTGCCGTTGAAAAAATAGTCGTCCACGATCGTGACCACGCCGTCGGCGGGCGCCTTGACACGGGTACCTGCGGGCACGGCAAAATCCAGGCCTGAATGAGGGTTGCGCTCTTCGCCGTTGAAGAATCGCCGCAAGCCGAAAGGGCTGGAAAGCCGCCCGCCTTCAACAGGCCGGTCAAGCACGACATTGCTGGGCAAGACATCACGAAACTGCGCATAGGCCTTGGTCTGAGCAGCGAACTCGCGCTCGTAGCGCTTAAGCTGCTCGGGATCCGGATTGACCTGGCTTTTGTTTTTCAGGGTAATGCGCTGCTCGCGGTATTTCTTCGTACCCACCGTGAATGCCAGATTGCGGCTGCCCCGCTCTGTTGATACTTTTAGCGTTTGCGAACCCGGCAAGGCCTTCAGGCCTATGCCGACCACCGCTATCCATTGCTGGTCGCTGTCGCGCATAACCAGCACCGGATGTTTGTTGTAGCTTACCTGCGGAGCCTGGCCGTCCTGCCCCAGCGCAACGACGGCAACGCCGCCAGGCACCGGATAATTCAGCACCCGGCTGACATAACCTTCAGCATGTGCGCCGGCAGCCACCAGCATGGCCCCCACAACAGCAAACAGCACGCAAAACATACGGGACATAAGAGCTCCTTATAATCGACCTGGGCGCCGCAGCAAGGGCCAGCGCATATTGCAGGCGGCGACGCCCACAAGCGCCAGCACAAATCCGGCCAGTTGTACCGCGTCCAGACGGTCGCCAAACATGAAATAAGCCTCAATGGCAGCCAGCGGCGGCGCCAGGAATATCAGCGACGATGCTGTCGCGGCCTGTCCCCGGCGGATAATCCACACCAGCAGCAAAGTGCCTATGCAGGTCAGGACAATCGCCGCCCACAACAACGAAGCCCAAAGCTCGGGCGACCAGATCCAGCGGTCTTCGCCGCGTATCCACACGAACAGCCCGGTAAAAAGCATGGTGCCGATATTCTGCAGCACGGCCGAGGCGCGAATGTCCGCCGCCGCAATCGACGTCTTTTGCAGCAAAGTGCCGAACGTGATCGACAATACCGCCAGCAGGCCCGTAAGCAAGGCTGTCGTGGTGTAGGTAATGCCGCTGCTGGCGTCCATTGCAGGCTGGATGACAAAAAAGACGCCGACCAGCCCCATGACCAGCCCGAACCATATTCGCCCAGTGGGAATTTCCTTCAGTATGGGTATGGCCAACACGGCAGTCAATATGGGCTGCAAAGAACCCATCAACGCCATGACGGCGGGCGGGAGACCGTCGGCGATGGCCCAGTACGTGGCGGACAAATAGATGCCTTGCAGCAGGATGCCGGCCAGCACATGCTTGGGCACTTCGCTCCAGGCCGGCCACTTTACCTTGGCATGCCATGCCACCAAGCCGAAGATAACGGCCGAAATGCAAACGCGCACGAACAAAAACAGGGTTGGATCGGCGTAGGGCACGATGGCCTTGCCTACTATAAAGCCGCTGGACCAGGTAAATACGAACAGGCCTGACAGCACCAACACCATCATGCTGTTTGCCCCGGCGCCAACAGGCGTCCGCCCTGAAGCTGCAACTGGCGCTGGCACCGGTCAGCCAGCGCCTGGTCGTGCGTCACCATGATGAGGGTGGTTTGTTTTTCGAGCAGCAAAGAAAACATAAGGTCGATGACCAGGGCGCCATTATGCGCGTCCAGGCTGCCCGTGGGTTCGTCCACGAACAGCAGGCGCGGCTGCACCACGAACGCGCGGGCCAGCGACACACGCTGCTGCTCGCCGCCCGACAAAGTCTTGGGATAATGATGCAGACGCTCTTGCAAGCCTACGCGGTTTAAAGCCGCGCGGGCAGCCTGCGCCGCCGGCTTGCCCGCCAATTCCAGGGGCAGCATGACGTTTTCCAGAGCCGTCAAATTGGGCAGCAACTGGAAGGACTGGAACACAAAACCGACATGCTTGGCACGGAAAGCGGCCCTGGCCTCTTCGTCCAGTGCGAACATGTCCTGCCCCAACAGGACAACGTCGCCCGACGTCGGAAGATCCAGGCCCGCCATCAGCCCAAGAAGCGTCGATTTGCCCGACCCCGAACTGCCCGTGATGGCCACGGCCTCGCCGCTGGACACCGAAAAGCTGACATCATCCAGAATATCCAGCACACCGGACGAATCGGCGACTTGCCGGCAAAGGTTCTTTACTTCGATAGAATAAACTGGGCTCATGCGTTGGGGCTTCTTTACGTTAGGGCTTTTTTACTAGGTGGATATGACTCATGACTGATCGTCGGCGTTTTCTTATTGGTGCAGCCGTCTTGTGCGGCCTGCCTGCATCCTACGCACAGGAAGCGGCGCAGGCAAACCGAAATATACTGGTTGTCGGCGACAGCCTGTCGGCCGAATACGGCTTGAGACGCGGGTCGGGCTGGGTGTCTATTATTGCCGACAAATTGAAAACAGAAAAATACGGCGTCGGCACAGCCAACGCCAGCATCAGCGGCGACACGACCAGCGGCGGCCTGAGCCGTTTTCCTGCGGCCCTGTCCCGTCATCAGCCCGGCATCGTGATTATTGAACTTGGCAGCAACGACGCCCTTCGCGGGCTATCTTTGCAAATGACCCAGGACAATCTTTCAACCATGATCTCTCTGGCCCAGAAGGCAGGCGCAAAAGTATTGCTGGTGGGCATGCAGATTCCGCCCAACTACGGCCGAAACTACACCGAAAAATTCCGCCAGCTGTTCATCGATGTAGCCGCCCAGCGCAATACGGCTCTCGTACCCTTTCTACTTGAAGGAATGGCCGACAAACGAGAGCTGTTCCAGGCCGACGGCATACATCCCAACGAAGACGCTCAGCCCATACTGGCCCGGAATGTCTGGGTGCAACTAAAGACGCTGCTGGACCCCGCCGCAAAAAAAGCCCGTTAAGGGCTTTTTTGCACGCTTGGGCGTTGTACCGCAGCCGGGCTTGGTGGTAGCTGAATACCGCCGCGCCCATGCCGCGAAACACTGAAAATCAGCCTTGCTCCTTGTTTTCGCCCGCCAGGGCCTTTTCGGCCTCCGGCAGCATTTTCACGCCGATTGCCGCTTTCATGGCCTTGAGTACGGCTTGTTCTTCAGCCTGTCCCCAGGCCTGGGCCAGCTGCGTCGACAACGATGCCTTCATGGATGCATCGGGCTTGCCCGCCGCGGCGTGTTCGACTTGCACGACGACATAGCCGCCAGGTCCTTTCAGGCCGGCATAGGCGGGCAGCTTGGCGGTTTGCACGCCGAACGCAGTATCCAGCACCTCTTTGTTCAGTCCCTGCGCGTTGACGCGGCTGACCGTCAATGCCGAACCGAAGCCGTCAAGCGATGCACTGGCGCCGCTATTGAGCGAAGCCAGCAAGGCTTCGCCTGCCTTCTCGGCGGCCGAGGCCGCGCGCTCGTTGACCAGTTGTTCGCGGATCGAAGCGCTGGCCTTGTCCAGCGGCTGCACATGCTTGGGCGTAACCTTTGCAACCCGCACGACGACCATGGTCGAGGGCGAGATCTCGATCACGCCGGAATTGTTCTTGTCGGTAAACACCTGTGGTGAAAACAGAGCCCGGCGCACGCGCATGTCTTCCAGCACCGTGGCGTCGGGACTGGCCGAGGCAGCGGTCCCGCCATCGACTTCGGCAGCCGGCAGAAGGCGGTCGTGGGCTATGCCATTGGCTTGCTTGACAGCCAGGCCCAGCGCATCGGCGGCCGGCTTGAGGCTGCCAGCATTGTCGTAAACCAGGCTGGTCAACTTGGAGGCCATGTCGGCAAACCGGTCGGCACCGAGCTGGCGCCGGATCTCGCTCTGGACTTTCGACTTGGCCTGTTCGAAGGTTTCACCCTGTTCGGGCTGAACGTCGTCAGCCATGAAAATATGCAAGCCTCCGGGGCCTTCGAGCACGCCGCTGACATCGCCTTTTTTCAAAGCGAAAACAGCATTTTCAAGATCGGCCGGCCAGACGCCTTTGGAGATCCAGCCTAGCTTGCCGCCGTCTTTCGCCGTGCCCGCGTCGTCGGACTCGGCACTTGCAATTTCAGCGAACTTGGATTTGTCGGCGGCCACTTTCTTGGCGATTTCTTCGGCGCGCGCCTGGGCCTTGTCGCGCTGCTCGGCGCTGGCGTCGGGCGCCAGGCTGACCTGGATGTGGCTAAGCTGAACGCGGCCCGGAGTTACGTAGCGGCTTTTGTTCTGCTCGTAATACTTGTGCATGTCTTCCGAACTGACTTCGGGTACGCCACGCATGGCGGCGGCCTCGTCCAGCAACAGGTAATCGGCCTCGACATATTCGGGAACCTCGAACCGCTGCGGGTTTTTCTCGTACCAGGCCTTGATGTCGGCGTCGCTGACTTGTATGCCTTTCTTGAAATCGTCGGCAGCGAAGACGCGCAAGCGCACTGTGCGCTGGGCCGTCAGGGCCTGCTCGAGCGATTGGACGACCGGAGCGGGCACGCTGGCGGTCATGGAGACCGGACCCAGCACCCGTTGCAATGCCAGATCGGAACGCTGACCCTGTTCAAAATCGTGGCTGGAGACGCCCATGGAAGCCAGCACCTGGCTATAGCGCTCGGGCGAAAACCGGCCATCGACCTGGAGCTCGGGTATGGACGCGATGGTTTGGCGCAGGACGGCGTCGGATACACTGAAATGCTCTTTCATGGCCGTGGCCACCACCACACGCCGGTCGACCAGCGAGTCAAGCAGCGCTTTGCGGGCGGGAACATTGTCCAGCATGGCGGGATCGAATGAAGCGCCGACGCGGTTCTGCAACTGCTGCAATTGGTTGCGCCTGGCCTGGTCGAACTCTTGCGAGGTAACGGCCGAATCGCCGACCTTGACCAATTCATGATCGCCGGACACGTAATTACTATAGCCACTGACACCGATAAGGGCGAAGGACGGCAAAATAAGTACCAGCAAAACCAGCTGCATCAGGCGCTGATGCTGGCGGATAAAATCGAACATTGATTGGACTCTCTGATTCGCGAAGGTGCTCGAAACGCACCCCGCAACACGTGCCAAAAAAAAGCGAACTGATTCGCCGGGCACCGCAGTTACTGGGTAACGCTTAAAATATGCCGTGAGTTTACCACCTCCCAGGCCCATGCCATGACAGCCATGCAACACCCCTGGCCCTACCCCAGGATCATCGCCCACCGCGGGGGCGGCGCAGCCGCCCCCGAGAATACCTTGGCCGCAATGCGGACCGGGGCCCGGCATGGATTCGGCATGGTCGAATTCGACGTAAAGCTCAGCCATGACGGCGTCCCTATCCTGTTGCACGACGATACCGTCGAACGCACCTCCAACGGACACGGCAAGGCCTGCGAACTGGCATGGCACGAGCTGGCAAGACTGGATTTCGGCCGCTGGTATTCGCCCGATTACGCCGGCGAGCCCATGGCCACGCTGTATTCCGTTGCGGCATTTACCCAGGCCAACCGCATTTTCAGCAATATCGAAATCAAGCCCAGCCCGGGGGCCGAATCCCAGACCGGCATGCAAATAGCCTTGTTCGCCGCGCAATTGTGGGGCAACCCCGCGGCGCCGCCGCTGCTGTCGTCGTTTTCGGAAACAGCATTGCAGGCCGCCATGCAAGCCGCGCCCTATCTGCCGCGCGCCCTGCTTCTGGATGGCAGGATTCCGCAGGACTGGGAAGCGCGCATGCAACGGCATCAATGCATCGCGCTCAATATCGACCATGCCTATGCTACACCCGGGCTCATCCGCGAAGCGCATGCCAAAGGCTATAGAATAGCGGCATGGACTGTAAACGAGCCGGTGCGCGCACGCGAGCTGCTCGACTGGGGCTGCGACGCCATTTTTACCGACGCCATCACGCTCATTACGCCCGACTTTTAATCATCTGCCCATAAAGGCCCCGATTTGTTCAGCTACCGCCACGCCTTCCATGCCGGCAACCATGCCGACGTGCTCAAGCACGCCGCTTTCGTGCATATCCTGGATTACTTCAACCGCAAAGAGACCCCTTACTGGGTCATCGATACGCACGCGGGTGCCGGCATCTACGATTTGACCAGCGACTGGGCCACCAAGAACGGCGAATTCATCGACGGTCTGGACCGCCTGCTTGGCGCCGAAAACATGCCGCCCATGATCGAGCGCTACCTCGAAGAGGTCCAGCATTTCAATCCTGACGGCGTGGCCAATTTCTATCCCGGCTCGCCCTGGCTGGCCTTGCGTGCCCTGCGCGACAGCGACCGCCTGCACCTGTTCGAAATGCATCCCTCGGAAGTCGGCGTGCTGCGCGACAACCTGGCCTCGCAAGGACGTAGCGCGCTCGATCAAACCACTATTCACGACACCGACGGATTCGCCGGGCTGAAGGGCTTGCTGCCGCCCCTGCCCCGCCGCGGCATAGTCATCATCGATCCTTCTTACGAAGACAAGACCGACTACCGCGCAACGCTGCAAACCGTCAAAGACGCCATGACGCGCTTCTCGACCGGCTGCTATATCGTCTGGTACCCGCTGGTGCAGCGGCGCGAAGCGCACGAAATGGTGCGTTCACTGGAAAACATGGACGTGAAGTGGGTGAATGCGTCGATTACCGTGCGCAAGCCGGTCGAAGACGGGTTCGGGCTGCACGGCAGCGGCATGTTCATCATCAATCCGCCCTGGACTTTGCACAAGGCACTGGAAACCGCCATGCCGTGGCTGGCCAAGAAACTAGCCCAGGATGATCGCGGCGGGTTCACGCTGACGCAATCGGCTTCGGCCGACGCCCCCGCGGTAGCCAAGCGCGTGAAAAAAGACAGGCACATCAAACGCGTGGGCAAGCCGGCCGCCAAACGCGATTAAAGTGTCTGGGGCCGGCGCGCCCTGGGCTCCGGCCCAGGCCCGGCGAAAAACTAGATAAAGCGTTCGCCCTCGCGCAGATAGCGCCACTGCCCGGGAGGCAAGTCGCCCAGCACGACGCGCCCCATGCGCACGCGCTTCAAACCCACTACTTTCAAGCCGACCTGCTCGCACATGCGGCGAATCTGGCGCTTTTTTCCTTCCTGCAGAATAAAACGCAGCTGGTCGTCGTTTTGCCAAGTAACGTGCGCGGGCCGCAGCACTTTGCCGTCCAGGCTCAGGCCATGGTTCAGCAGCTTGAGGCCATTGCCCGATATCTTGCCTTCAACGCGCACCAGGTATTCTTTTTCGAGTTCGGAATCGTCATTGATAAGCTGGCGCGCAATACGCCCGTCTTGCGTCAACACCAGCAAGCCTTGCGAGTCGATGTCCAGCCGCCCTGCCGGCGCCAGGCCGCGCAAATGCGCCGGGTCGAACCGCACGGTCGCGCGGTCGGCATGGTACTGGGTGCGTGCACTGATCAATGACGCGGCGGGACGGTAGCCCTGTTCGGCCTGCCCCGACACATACCCCACCGGCTTGTTAAGCAGTATGGTGACGCGCGACGTCTGGCGCCGCTGGGCCATTTTGTCCAGCGTGATTTTCTGGTTGGGGTAGGCTTTGCTGCCCAGTTCCGATACCACCACGCCATCCACACGAACCCAACCGCGCTCGATATAGCCGTCGGCCTCGCGCCGTGAACACAGCCCCTGTTCGGCCATCAATTTTGAGATTCGTATTTTTTCCATAAACCGTATTGTATGCAAATGAGCGATAAGACTCCGGCGCGGCCGATTGGCCGGCGTGCGTCCGGTGGATAGACCGGCCCGCGCCTAGCGCCAGGCTTCGATCTCGACGACTGCGCTGCCTGTATCGGACGACAGCATGGCCATCCCTTCTTCGATGCTGGCATGCAAGGCCATGTTTCTTTGAGCCAGCCCGGCCAGTTCGCGCGCAGCGGCCGGCTGCACCGCATAGACCTTCAGGTTGCGTACGCGCTCCAGGCCCTTGCTTACGCCTTGCCACCACACTTGGCTGGCCGGCCCGCCATAGCAAAACACAACAACTTCTTGCGACTTGCCGCTGGCCTGAAGTATGCGCCTTTCGTCGGGATGGCCCAGCTCCACCCAGGTAAGAATCGACCCCGTCAGGTCTTTGCGCCACAACGCAGGCTCTTCGGTAGTGCTTAGCCCACGGGTGAACACCATATGTTCGTCCGCCAATAGGCTGAATGCCAGGACACGCATCATCATGCGTTCATCGGTCTCGGACGGGTGGCGCGCCAAGGTCAGCGTGTGGCTATCGTAATAAGCCCGCACCATATCCGCAATGTGCAGTTCCAGCTTGAATATTGTTGCTCGCAATGCCATGGAAAGTGCTTATAGCGCGTCGGCGCCGCTTTCGCCGGTGCGAATGCGGATAGCTTGCTCGACCGCGGTGACAAAGATCTTGCCGTCGCCGATCTTGCCGGTATGCGCGGCCTTGACGATGGCGTCGATGGCGCCTTCGACCATCTCGGCAGGCACGACGACCTCGACGCGGATTTTAGGCAGGAAGTCCACGACATACTCGGCGCCGCGATACAGTTCGGTGTGTCCCTTCTGGCGGCCGAATCCCTTGACCTCGGTGACCGTCAGGCCGCTGACGCCGATCTCGGCCAAGGCCTCGCGGACTTCGTCAAGCTTGAACGGTTTAATGATTGCCGCAATAAGTTTCATGATGTGTTCTCTTGTCGATTCAATAATGGCGCCGCGCCTACTCGCGAAAACCGTTGGTAATGGGATAGCGCCAGTCGCGCCCAAACGCACGCGCGGTAATCTTGGGGCCAATGGCGCCCTGGCGGCGCTTGTACTCGTTGATGCGGATCAGGCGCACCACCTGGGCTACCACGTCGCGTTCGAAGCCGGCGGCCTCGATAGCTTTGATGGAGGCGTTTTTTTCGACGTATAGCTCGATAATGGCGTCCAGCACATCGTAAGGAGGCAGGCTGTCCTGGTCGGTCTGGTCGGGACGCAGCTCGGCCGAAGGAGGACGCTCGATAATGCGTTCGGGAATGACGGGCGATTGCCGGTTGCGCCAGCGCGACAATTCGTAGACCAGGGTTTTGGGAACATCCTTGAGCAGCGCAAAACCGCCCACCATGTCGCCATACAGCGTGCAGTAGCCCGTGGCCAGCTCGGACTTGTTGCCGGTGCTTATCACCAGCGACCCAAACTTGTTGGACAAGGCCATCAGCAAAGTGCCCCGCACCCTGGCCTGGATATTTTCTTCGGTAGTGTCCGGTTCAAGGCCCGCGAACTGATGGGACAAGGCCAGCTCGAAAGCGCTCGCCAAGCCTGCAATGCCAATCTCGTCGTAACGCACGTTCAGGCCATCGGCCATGCGGCGCGCATCGATCTGGGAAATGTCGGCGGTATAGCGCGAAGGCATCATGACGCAACGCACGTTCTGCGCGCCGATGGCGTCCACCGCCACCGCCAGCACCAGCGCCGAATCTATGCCCCCCGAAAGCCCCAGAACGACGCTGGAAAAACCTGATTTGCCCAGATAGTCGCGCAGCGCCAGGGTCAGCGCCTGATAAACCTGGGCGTGCATGTCGGGCCAGGCCGGTGAATTCACGGGATACAAAGGCTCTGGCCGCCCCTGGTCATCGAATCCGACAATGCCCAGTGCTTCTTCAAACACGGGCAAGCGCTGCACCACCACACCCTGGGCATCCAGCACAAACGAGGCGCCGTCGAATACCAATTCGTCCTGGCCACCCACTTTGTTCAGATACACCGTCGGCAAGCCATGCACGTTGCGCCCCACCTGTCCCAGGCGCTCGGCCTGCTTGGCCACCGAGTACGGCGATGCATTCAGCACGAGCAGCACTTGCGCGCCGTTTTCGGCGGCCAGCGCCGGGCTGGCGGCGAACCATGCGTCTTCGCAGATGTTCAGGCCGAATTTAACTCCATTGACGGCAAACACGACCGGTTCGCCGCCAGCCGCGAAATAGCGTTTTTCGTCGAAGACGCCATAGTCGGGCAGTTCGTGTTTGAGGTATCGCGCAATAACGCGCCCGCCCGACAGCACCGCCGCCGCGTTGTACAGCGCGCCGTCCTGCTCGTGCACGTAGCCCACCACGACATGCAGGCCGCGATGGCGCGCCAAATCGCGGCAAAGCTGCTCCAGCACCTGCAGCTGCCGGCTAATGAACTCGGGACGCAGCAATAGGTCTTCGGCCGGATAGCCCGTAAGCGTCAGCTCTGGGGTCAGCAGAATGTCTACGTGATTGTTCTCGGCCCAGCGCGCCGTCTCCGCAACTTTGGCGGCGTTTGCGCGCAAATCGCCCACCGTCATATTGATCTGTGCAAGCCCAACCTTGACCGCTGTCATTTAACAAGGCCTTTATTTATAAATAATCAAGTGCAAAATTATCGCACGGCAGCCGGAAAATCGCCCCAGGCCTTTGTAAAGTCGGCCCCGGCCGGCGCTTGATATAGCCGCAGCGACAGTTCGGGCAAAATGGCCAGCAAATGATCGAAAATATCCCCCTGGATGCGCTCGTACTCGACCCAGGCTGTATTGGCCGAGAAACAATACAGTTCGATAGGCACGCCTTGCGAGTCCGGCTCGAGCATGCGCACCAGCAAAAGCTGGTCCTGGCGGATTTCGCGATTCTGCTTCACATAAGCGGTGGCGTAAGCCCGAAATGTTCCAATATTGGTCAAGCGGCGCCGATTCGCCGCCACGCTGGCCGCCTCGCCCAACGCCTTGTTGCTTTCCTGCAGTTCGTTTTCCTTGCCTGCCAGGTAGTCGCGCAACAGGCTGAACCTGGACAAATCCCGTACTTCGTCTTCATTCAGAAATCGCACCGATGAAGCATCGATGCGCAGGGTGCGCTTGATCCGCCGCCCACCGAACTCGAACATATGCCGCCAGTTCCGGTAGCTTTCCGAGAACAGCTTGTAAGTGGGGATGGTGGTAACTGTTTTGTCCCAGTTCTGGACCTTGACTGTGTGCAGCGCCATGTCGATGACAAAGCCGTCGGCATTGGCCTGGGGCATTTCGATCCAGTCGCCGATACGCAGCATGTCGTTGGATGACATCTGCGTGCTGGCCACCATCGACAGCAAAGTGTCCTTGAATACCAGCAGCAACACTGCCGACAAGGCACCCAACCCGGAAAGCATCAAGATCGGGGAACGATCGATCAGCGTGGAAAAAACCAGGACGGCGCATACGCCCCACAGCACGATCTTGGCCAGCTCCAGATAACCCTTGATGGAGCGGACCCGGCCCCGGGCCGTGGAAGAATAAACCCTTTGCCAAGCCTTGAGCACACCGGTCAGCCCGGCGAATGCCAGTACCAGGGAAATCGAAATCAGCAGCCGCAGCAAGACATCGATGTATTTTTCGGCGATGGGCAACAAGCCGATATTGGCGATGATGACCAGCAGCGGCGCTACATAGCTGATATGGCGAAACACCCGGTATTGCGTCAGTGCCTGGGCCCAGTCGCCATGGCCGGTGGCTGTCATGGTGCGCCGGGCGACAGTGACAAATACGCGGCTAACCAGCCAGCCGCTGACCAGCACCAGCAAGGCCAGGACCACCAGGCCAAGCAGAATCTGCGCCCACAGAGCGTCGGGCACGTTCTGGCCAAGCCAGCTATGCTCCAGCCAATCCATCAATAAATTCGAACCTTCCATCCAGTCATCCTTGCCTTCATTCAACCATGGCGCAGTTGCGGCCGCCCGGCAATACAAAGCCTCGTTGTCACGCTTACTCCGCGCAGCCGATGCCGTTTTACTCGCCAAGCGTAACCTTAGCGCATTAAGCCGCCGGACGCCTGCGCGCAAAGCCGAAAAGCCTGCCTTGGCCTTGTTGCCGCGATCCGGACAGCGTCCTTTATAATTGCGCCACTATGTCAAAAAACACCTCATCCCAGCAAGACCAGTTCGCCAACAAGGCCCAGGCATGGTCGGCACGCTTCTCCGAACCCGTCTCGGACCTCGTCAAACGCTATACGGCATCGGTCGGCTTCGACCAGCGCATGGCCAATTTCGACATCCAGGGTTCGCTGGCCCACGCCGACATGCTGGCCTCCATCGGCATCATCAGCAGCGACGACAAGGCAGCCATCGAGCACGGCATGGCGCAAATCCTCGAAGAAATCGCCAGCGGGCAATTTACCTGGCTGCTCGACCTGGAAGACGTGCACCTGAATATCGAAAAACGGCTTGTAGAACTGGTTGGCGACGCCGGTAAACGCTTGCATACGGGCCGCTCGCGCAACGACCAGGTTGCCACCGATATCCGCTTGTGGCTGCGCAACGAAATAGACATCGCCACCGACCTGCTGCGCCAATTGCGCCGCGAACTGGCCAAGCTGGCACTGCAGCACAACGCCACCATACTACCGGGCTTCACACACTTGCAGGTGGCCCAGCCCGTGACTTTCGGCCACCATCTTCTGGCCTACGCCGAAATGTTCGGCCGCGACGCCGAGCGCCTGGCCGACTGCCGCAAGCGTGTGAATCGCCTGCCCCTGGGCGCGGCAGCCTTGGCGGGCACGTCATACCCTATCGACCGCGAACGCGTGGCCAAAACGCTGGGCTTCGATGAAGTCTGCCGCAACTCGCTCGACGCGGTCTCGGACCGCGACTTCGCCATCGAGTTCTGCGCCGCTGCAGCGCTCATAATGACTCACATCTCGCGCCTTTCCGAAGAGCTGGTGCTATGGATGAGCCCGCGCGTCGGTTTCATCGACCTGGCAGACCGCTTCTGCACCGGCAGCTCGATCATGCCGCAAAAGAAAAACCCCGACGTTCCCGAACTTGCACGCGGCAAGACCGGCCGTGTCAACGGCCACCTCATTGCCCTGCTTACCTTGATGAAAGGCCAGCCCCTGGCCTACAACAAAGACAACCAGGAAGATAAAGAGGGCTTGTTCGACTCGGCCGACACAATACGCGACACCCTGACAATTTTCGTCGACATGATCTCGGGCATCAAGGTCAAGGCCGACGCCATGCGCGCGGCCGCCTTGCAAGGCTTTGCCACGGCCACCGACCTGGCCGACTATCTGGTCAAAAAAGGCGTGCCCTTTCGCGACGCGCATGAAACCGTGGCCCACGCGGTGCGCCATTGCGAAGAAAAGGGCTGCGACCTGGCCGACCTTAGCCTGGCCGAACTGCAAGCCTTCCATCCATCCATCGGGCAGGACATCTTCGCCGTGCTTACCCTGGAAGGCTCGGTCGCCGCGCGCAAGCACATAGGCGGCACCGCGCCCGAGCGCGTCAAGCTGGAAGCCCAACGCGTGCTGGATCAGACCGCCGGCTAACGCTGAGGCACTAGCTTGGCAAAAAAACCGGCCCAAAGGCCGGTTTTTTCAATCCTGCGCCCGCTACTGCGCGACTTTCTTGTCTTGCAAATCTTTACGCACTTGTTCAAGCGCTACCGAAAACTCTTTGTTGATTTGTTCGTTCCGGGGTATGGCCACGCGCCAGGCTGCATTGACGGGCTCAACCGCTTGATGCCATAAGGCGATTTCCTGTGCACTCGGATTGATAATAGTATTGCGTTTAGACTTGGCTATGCGTTTGCGCACATCCTCGTCCTGGGTATCGAAAGCCTGGCCCAGCTTGTACGCCAACTTCTCGCCGCTGACCTTATCCAGTGCAGCCCGTGCCTGCTCAGGCAAGGAGTCGTAGCGGTCCTGGCGCATGACGATGCCCACGGCGACCGCCCCCAAAGGAATGTCGACATGCTGCGAAGTAACCTCGTCGATCTTGAAGTCGCTGACAAATCCCCAATTATTGAAGGTCATGTCCACCACCCCGCGCGAAAGCGCGTCCCCGATCTGGCCGCCGCCCACCTGAACGGGCGCGCCACCCAGCGACTCGACCAGCTTGGTCGGCAAGCTACCCGAAATACGCACCCGCTTGCCCTTCAGGTCGGACGGAACATGCACCGGTTTCGTGGAATGTATCGTCACCGGCGGTGTAGCGCCCAAAACCAGCATCTTGAGCCCATCAAAGCCGGCAAGCTGGCCCTTGTCGTACATACGCTGCAGCGTGATGCTTGCTTCGGTCGAGCTGGTAATCAAGAATGGCTGGCCGACGACTTCGGCATCGTCGAAACGCCCCGGCGTATAAGGCAATACAACCCAGGCAAAATCAGCGATGCCGTCAGTTACCAGCTTGAGCTGCTGGGCCGGGCTGCGCCCTAGCGTCCCGCCGGCAAAAACGTCGATTTGCAGGGTTCCCTGCGAAGCGGCGCTTGCATCGCGGGCGAAGGGAGTCAAGACATTTGCAGTGATATTGCCCAAGGGAGATTCGAAACTGGACAGCTTCAGCTTGACCGGCTCGGCCGACGCCATGCTTGCAGTACAGGCCAGGGCCGCCGCAGCGAACGCGCTCAGCACTTTACGACGTGTGATTCGGATTGAATTCATGGACACCGCCTGTTAAATGCGAAAACCCGCAAGGGTTCACAAAGATTCAATAACTCGGGAGGCTGGTTTGCAAGTCTCTGCATCCAGGACAAACCGGAGCAAGGCTCAAAGCTTTGCCGGCCCATCGAACTGCAAATGACCATGCTGGCTATCCCATATTCGCGGGAAGGCAATATCGTCAGCCGGATATTCGCCCGCTTCGACTTCGGGCGGGCGGCGCAAAGTCATGGTATGGGGACGAGGATCCCATTGCACGTCGCGGCCTAGATAACGGATGGACAGGCCGACGCGAGTCTGCGTTGTCGAGGCGTTTCCCGCCGCACCATGCACAGTCAAGGGGTGATGGCATAAAACATCGCCGGGCTGCATATCCCAGGACAACACCTTGCCAGCCGACGGAGTTTCCGGCGAGCCGTAATCGGGGCATTCTTCCAGGGCCGGATCAAGAAAACGCGGATCGTAGTCTGGAGTGACGGCACGGAACATCTTGTTCCAGCGATGCGAACCGGCCACGTACTGCACACCGCTGGTTTCAGCGGACACCGGCGTCAAAGCTATCCATATGGAGATCAGGTCATTGCCTGCAAACGGCCAGAAAGGCAAGTCGTTGTGCCAGGGCGTCGGTGCCGCCGTACCGGGTGTTTTGATGAACAATTGATCGTAATAAAACCTGACCTCGTCGCAGCCCATGAGCTTGGCGGCAATCTCGGGCGCGGGCGAGGCATCGCGCAGCAAGCGGAAACGCTCGTCGCTGTCGGACAAATAAACGTTCGAATAGAAACGGCCCTTGCCGGGTTCGAGCTTGGGTTCCCGGACTCTGCCCGCCCCGTTTTCCATGGCTTCGAGGGATGCTTCGCGCAGCATATCGCACCATTCAGGCTTGAACATGCCGCGCAAGCAGATCACCCCGTCGCGCTGAAAATCGTCAATATCCTGCTGCGTGATCGAGTTGGCTGGGTGTAGATGCCGCGTTGTGGATATGCGGTTCGGTGCGGTGGTGTCCTGCATCTCGTCTCCATTTTCATTAATATCAAATAGCGATAATTCAGATTAATTTTCTTTAATATTTGCGTCAACCTAGGGAAAACCCGTCAAATCCTTAGTCAACTCGGATATGCATCTACATAAGCCAGTCTGGCAGTGCCGGGTTTGCGCATCTTATATCCACAAAGTAATCTCAAGGTGTGATAATTTATAAAAAATTTGCTGACTGGCGTGGACTGTCGGAAGCGACGGCAGCGATGCACAACAAACCAAAACATCCAGGGACAATAATGAGCTTATCGACGTTACATCGGCACGCTTTCACATTCTCCGAGCTGCTTGCCGGCTGCGCCATAGCGGGGCTGTTGCTCCTGGCCATGGTAACCACGCTGGATATCCTGCTGCGCTATCTGTTCGCCAGCCCCATACACGGCCTGGCCGACGTCACGGCGCTGGCCGCAGCCGTCCTCCTTGCGGCATGCATGCCTTATGTAGTTGCCAGCCGCGGCAATATCATGATCGACTTCCTGGGACGATTGCTGGGTCGACAGGCGCACCGTGGCCTGAATCTATTGGGGGCCACGATAACAGGCCTGTTTTTTGCCGCCATGGCGTGGCAATGTGCGCGGTTTGCGCTGGACATGAAAGCCAACGGTGAAGTCATGGCCATACTGCGCTGGCCGGTCTGGCCATGGTGGACGGTGGTAGCAGGCTTTATTGCCCTGACAACGCTTATTGCATTTGCCACGCTGACCGACCAAGGTGAGCCCACATGAACGCGCACCGCTCAGTCAAGTTGCGATATAGCGCCGGTCCCTCACGCCCCGTCGCAGGAGGTCAAGCATGAACGATCCCGCCATGCTGACAGTGTTGGGGCTCGTCCTGACCTTCGTGCTGGTCTTGCTGCACGTTCCGATCGGCGTTGCCATGGGTATTGCCGGCGTTGGCGGGTTCGCCCTGATCGCCGGATGGTCTCCCGCCCTGGCCATGATGGCCTCCGAAGCCGCAAGCACCTTTTCCTCGTTAGACCTTCTGACTATCCCATTTTTTGTCCTGATGGGAGCTTTTGCCAACGTGGCGGGCCTTTCGGAAGACCTTTATCGATTGGCATACGCCCTGATCGGACATAAACGCGGCGGCTTGGCCATGGCAACGGTCGGAGGCTGCGCGGGCTTTGGCGCCGTATGCGGCAGCTCCGTGGCGACGGCCGCCACCTTCGGCAAAGCCTCGCTGCCGTCCATGCTTTCGCGCGGCTACGATCCGGGTTTCGCCGCCGGAACCGTTGCCTCGGGCGGAACCCTGGGCATATTGATTCCGCCCTCGTCGGTCATGGTGATCTACGCCGTCCTGGCTCAGGAACTTATCGTCACTATGTATGTGGCGGCGCTATTGCCCGCGTTGATCGCCATAGTGCTTTACTTTACCGCCATCTATTTTTATACGCATTGGCGCCCGCTGCATGCCCCAATAGGCACTAAGGCCACTGCGGCCGAACGGTGGCGGGCTGCGGGGCAAGGCTGGCAAGTCATTCTCCTGGCCTGCGCCGTGGTGGGCGGCATGGCCTTCGGCGTATTTACCGCGACCGAGGCCGCCGCGGTAGGCGCCGCCCTGGCCTTCCTGTTTGCCTACTTTCGCCGCAAACTCAGCATGGCGGGCCTGCGCCAAGTGATGACAAGCACGGCATCGACCTCTGCCATGATCTACGTCTTGATCATAGGCGCATCGCTGTTCGGTTATTTCGCAGCGGTAACCCAAGCGCCCCAGGCACTGATTGAAGCCGTTCAGGCTTCAGGTGCCCCGGTCTGGCTGGCCCTGTGCATCATTGTCGTACTGTTCATCATTGCGGGGGCCTTCTTCGATGAAATGGCCGCCATGGTGGTTACCTTGCCATTCGTCTTGCCGCTAGTCATGAGCTGGGGATTCGATCCGGTCTGGTGGGGTGTGGTCAACGTCGTCATTATCGAAATCGGCATGTTGTGCCCCCCGTTGGGCATGAATGTATTCGTCGTGCATGGCGTGGCCAAGAGCATTCCTCTATCGGCCATTTATCGCGGCGTCACGCCCTATCTGTTGGCCAACGGCATCCGCCTGGCCATTCTCATGGCTTTTCCCATTATTTCGCTATGGCTGCCAGCCGCGCTTAAATAAAGAAATAAAAATCAATTTAAGATATTTACTAAACAATTAAATCAAATTAAATAATTTATCAATGGTTTTTATCATAATGTGATATATTCAAAATATCAAAAAAGGAAACTATCATGCAGGTAGATGTGGCCATCATCGGTCTGGGCCCGGTTGGAGGAATACTGGCAAGCCTGCTGGGCAAGCTTGGCCTGTCGGTGGCCGTATTCGAACGCGAGGCCTCTTACTACGCCCTGCCCCGCGCCGTTCACTACGACGGCGAATCCATGCGGGTATTCCAGGCCATCGACATTGCGCAAGAAATGACGGCGCTAAGCATTCTGACCCCCGGCATGAAATACGTGAACGCGCAGGGACAACTGCTGGTCGACTGGCCGCGTCCCGCCGAAGTCGGCTCGCAAAACTGGCATTCCAGCTATCGCTTCCATCAGCCCGACCTGGAAAAGACCCTGGCTCAGGCATTGCCCCGCTGGCCCAATATCCAGCGCCATTATCGTTGCGATGTCTTCGCTCTTGACGAGGCCCAGGATGGCGTCACCGTCCGCTACGAAGACTTAAGCAACGGCAAGTTGAACACGCTTGGCGCCAAATACGTGGTTGGCTGCGACGGCGCACGCTCCATCGTGCGCCGCTTCATCGGCTCCGAAATGCAGGACCTGGGCCTGCATGAACGCTGGCTGGTTTTCGACGTTCTGTTGAAGAAGCCCTGGTCGGTGCTGGGCGACTACACCGTGCAATTTTGCGATCCTTCCCGTCCAGCCACTTACGTGCGCGGCGTGGGCAATCGGCGCCGCTGGGAAATCATGCTTCTGCCCGAAGACAACGCCGCCGAAATCGTACATCCCGATAAAATCTGGTCGCTGCTTGAAAAATGGATTACACCGCGAGATGCCGATCTGGAGCGCGGCGTCGTTTATACCTTTCATTCGGTCCTGGCCAAGCAATGGCGTAAAGGACGCCTGCTGCTGGCGGGCGACTCGGCGCATCAAACGCCGCCGTTTCTTGGGCAAGGCCTGTGCGCCGGCATACGCGACGCGGCCAATCTGGCCTGGAAACTGCATGCTGTGGTGCGCGGCCAGCTCAATGACACGATATTGGACACATACCAGGAAGAGCGTCACCCTCATGTGGCCGAATACATCAAGCAAGCAGTCCAAATGGGCAATCTCATCCAGGCCAGGGACGCAGAGGCCGTGGCCGAACGCGATCGGCAACTGTCGGAACGGCCACGCCACATGAAGAACCTTAGCCCTGTCCTGGGACGCAGCGCTTTGAACGACGCCAAGAACTACGCCGGCACCCTCTCGCACCAGCCCAAGCTGGATGCGGATCGCCTGATGGACGATATTGCCGGGCTCGATTTTGCGATTCTCAGTTTGCCGGGCGCCTTTGCTCCAGCCGACATCCAAGCCCTATGCAATGCGGCACCCGTTCCGGTAGTCGCGCTTCAGGCCAATACCCCGCAAGCGCGGGCCTGGCTTGAAAGCATCGGCACCCAAGCCGCGGTAATCCGGCCGGACCGTTATCTGCTGGGGCTGGCCAACGATCTGCTTGAGCTTGAAAGCGTGCTGCATAAATTGCAAGCCTTGCAGTCCAGACGCACAGAACAAGCCGGGCACGCCGCGGCCTCGCATGCCTGACCTCAAGCGGCCAACAATGCTTGCGCACACTTGTGCCGCCTTCATTGCCGAGTCATTCCTGAACACCAACGCGCCGCCAAATGGCGGCAAACAACAACGGAGTCACAATGAAATTCATCAGTTTTACCAAAGGCGCCGCCCATAGTTTCGGCGCCCTGCGCGACGGCCAAGTCATCGACCTGGGCGGACGGCTGGGCATCGCCGACCTTGGTCGGGCCCTACGCCGGCACAGATTGGATAAACTCAAAAACGAAGCGGACAAAAATTCGGCCGACTTTTCCATTGAAGACATCAGCAGCTACCGCCCTGTCGTGGCCGACCCGGACAAGATTTTCTGCGCGGGCCTGAACTACGATGCTCACGTCAAAGAAACCAACAAAGAACGCACCAAGCAGCCCACCATGTTCACGCGCTTTGCCAGCGCCCAGGTAGGCCACATGCAACCCATGATTCTGCCGCCTGAATCCGATAAGTTCGACTACGAAGGCGAGATTGCCGTCGTTATCGGGAAAGAAGGCCGGCGTATTTCGGAGAACAAAGCCTTCAGCCATATTGCGGGCTTCTCCTGCTACAACGACGGCAGCATCCGCGACTGGCAAATGCATACATCGCAATGGACGCCGGGCAAGAATTTTGAAGGCACAGGCGGGTTCGGGCCCAGCCTGGTCACGACCGATGAAATCGGCGAAAACGAAGTCCTTACGCTTGAAACGCGCCTGAATGGCCAAGTCATGCAGCACACGACTACCGACCTGCTTATTTTCTCGATTCCCGAGTTGGTCAGCTATGTATCCACTTTCATTACGCTGCTGCCCGGCGATGTTATCGTCACCGGCACACCAGGCGGTGTAGGGGTCAAGCGCCAGCCGCCCGTCTTCATGAAAGACGGCGACATCGTCGAGATCGAAGTCAGCAAAGTCGGGATACTGAAAAATCCGATCCGGGCAGAATAATCTTACAAAGCAATTCTTAAAACAAAGGAGACACAACAATGATCAAGCTAAAGTATGCAGCCGTCCTCGCACTGCTTTTGGGTGCGGCATCAGCCCATGCGGACATTAATGTGGGGGTTGTACTGTCCACTACCGGACCCGCCACATCGCTGGGCATATACGAAAGGAACGGCGTTCAGTTGGGCGCAAAAACCATCGCCGGACAAAAGGTAAATTATATTTTTCTGGACGATACATCGGACGCCACCGTCGCCGTGAAGAGTGTCAGAAAGCTGATGTCCGAGGACAAGGTCGACGTTATTATCGGTCCAACCATTACCCCGGCCGCGATAGCAATCATCCCGGTCGTCGCCGAAGGAAGCACGCCGAATATCAGCCAGGGTCCAACCAATTCGCTAGTTCAGCCTATGGATGCCCAACGCCGATGGGTATTTAAGACCACGACCAACGACGAGCACGAAGCAGCACCCCTGTTCAAGGACATGCGCAAAAAGGGTATCCAGAACCTGGCCTACATTGGATTCTCCGACGGCTATGGCGATCAATGGGACAAGCTGGTTCAGCGTTATACGCCGGCCCAGGACGGAGCTCCCGCCATAAATGTCGTCGCCAAAGAGCGCTACGCCCGGCAAGACACCTCAGTGACCGCCCAGGTCATAAAAATGCTGTCGAAGAATCCCGATGCAATTCTGATCGCCGGATCGGGCGCCGGCGCGTCGACGCCGCTTCTGGAATTGCGCAAACGCGGCTACACAAAGGATATTTACGTGACCCTGGGCGCCACATTCGGCGAATTCCTCAAACTTTCGGGCTCTGCAGCTGAAGGCATTTATGCACCGTTCGCGGCAGTAATGGGCGTAGATCAAATTCCCGACTCGTACGAAGCCAAGAAAAGCGCAGAACAATTCGTCTCGATGTATGACGCGAAATACGGCAAGGGCGCGTCCAATATTTTTGCCGCAGGAGGCTGGGACGCGACCAAGTTGATCGAAGCCGCCGCTCCCGTCGCACTAAAAAAGGCCAAGCCCGGCACGCCCGAATTCAGGGCTGCGCTACGCGACGCCATCGAAAACACCCACAATCTGGACGGCGCACGGGGCCGGTACAACATGACCACGACGGATCATGCTGGGCTCGATACCAATGCGCTGATGCTGGGACAATTCCGGGAAGGCCGTTGGATGCTGGTCAAACCATAATCCGGACACCTCCGCAGCACCGGCTTTACCGGCGCAACACTACGGCGCGCCAACAGCATCTGACCGACCCGGCACGTCCGGGCCGGCCATGATGCACATCAATGAGAACCGGCTTCGAAAGCCTATTCGAATACTGCTATCGACTCCACGTGGCCGGTATGCGGGAACATATTGATGACGCCGGCCGACATCATGCGGTAGCCGCCTTCGTGCACCAGGATGCCCGCATCGCGCGCCAGCGTGGCGGGGCTGCAGGAAACATACACAATGCGTTTGGGCCGTTCGTCCACAGCCAGGGCCGCCAAAGCGCGCGCCACGGCTTCCGCCCCTTCGCGCGGAGGATCGATAAGAACTCGTTCGAACCGTCCCAGGTCGCGCAGCCATTGAACGTCGACTTCAAACAGGTTCAGCACCGCGAAACTGGTGCGCTCGCCCAGGCCGTTCTGGGTGGCTGCCTCATAAGCACGGTC
Source organism: Eoetvoesiella caeni (assembly GCF_003315175.1). Taxonomy (GTDB): domain Bacteria; phylum Pseudomonadota; class Gammaproteobacteria; order Burkholderiales; family Burkholderiaceae_B; genus Eoetvoesia; species Eoetvoesia caeni. The sequence continues at coordinate 235,054 of NZ_QNRQ01000001.1, forward strand.
GACCAGCGCCTTGCTGCCTTCAATGCCGACCACAGCGCGGGCACGCGTGGCCAGGGGCAGCGTAAAGTTGCCCAGGCCGCAAAACAGATCGGCAACACGGTCTTCGGGCTCGGCCTCCAGCAAAGATAGGGCCCTTGAAATAAGTGTGCGGTTGATGTCCTGGTTCACCTGCGTAAAGTCGGTAGGCCGATAAGGCATGCGCAAGCCGTATTCAGGTAGAAGATAAGCCAGCTTTTCAGCATCGCCTGCGTCCAGCGGGTGCACGGTGTCGGGACCCTTGGACTGCAGCCACCACGACACATTGTGCAATTGGCCGAAGGCGCGCAAAGCTTCAATGTCGGTCGTCGCCAAAGGATCGAGGTGGCGCAGCAGCAAGGCCGTCGTCGCGTCGCCCACCGCGACCTCTATCTGGGGAATGCTGTGCGGCTTGGCCAGGCCGTCCACCAGCTTGCGCAAGGGCACGAGCATGGCCGAAACATGCGCAGGCAGGACCAGGCATTCGGTCATGTCGGCCACATAGCTGCCGCGTTTCTCGCGAAAGCCCACCAGCGCCCCGCCCTTTTTATTGACAAAGCGCACCGACAGGCGGGCGCGATGGCGATAGCCCCACGCCGGCCCATGCAAAGGCGGCAAAATACGTGCTGGCTGCACTTTGCCGACATGCCCCAGGGCATCTTCCAGCACACGCTGCTTGATGGCCACTTGGGCGGCGGAATCCAGGTGCTGCATGGCGCAGCCACCGCACACCCCGAAATTAGGACAAGGCGGATTGACGCGCTGCGACGACGCGGAAAGGATTTTTTCGGTCCTGGCCGTATCATACGAAGACTTGCGGCGTACGACGTTGGCCAACACTTGCTCGCCCGGCAAAGCGCCTTCGATGAATACGACTTTCCCGTCTCTGTGCGCCACGCCGCGCGCTTCCAGGTCGAGGGACTCGATATTGAATACTTCCGACATAAAAATCCATGCTTTCAAAAACAGATCAGGCACGAATTTTATGCTAATGGCGCAAGTCGAGTATTTTGAAGGGGAAATACCACTGCGCGGCTTGGTGCCCCCAAGGGCCAAAACAAACGCCCCGCTACTGAACTGCCCCCAAAAGGTTGGATGGGTGTCCAACTTCATGGGGTGCGCTTCATACAGCGGGGCGTTAAATGAAACGGCTGGCCCAGGCACCGGGATGCCGAGACGTTGCTAACTAGACCTCGCGCCGAAGAGCGAGGCCTAGCCGTCGGCCAATAATCAGGAAGCCGATGTCTTGTTATCGGACTGGGTTTGCTCGGAGTGATGAGAACCTTTGTGCATGCGCTTCATTTCTTTCATGCGTTCGCCGCGCTGCGCTGCGCGTTCGCCAAGCAAGGTGGCGACCTTCTGCTGCTGGGCGGTATCCAGCGAATCCCATACCGCAAACCATTTGGCGGCAATCTGGTTGCGGGCCTCAAGCGCTTTGCCACGGGCTTCATCGGCTTGCTTCACGGCCGCATGCGGATCGATCTTGCCCGCCTTCAGTTGCTCGGCCCGGGCCTGGTGTTCGGCCTTCATGGACTCGTAACGGCTTTTGCGCGCTTCTTTCTGTGCGGACTGGGCGTCGGCCAATAGCTTGGATTGAGCGTCGTTGAGACCCAGCGTCTGTACAGCCGCCTCGCTCAAGCCCCCGTAGCCCGGTATCATCATGGCAGCCTTCTGATGTTGATGGCGATGATGGCCGCGCATGGACTTGTCGGCGCGAGGAGCCGCGGCCTGATCCGAAGACTGCGTCGTTGCAGTCTGCTCGGCCGCCGCGATCAGCAAGGGGCTGGGTTCGTTGACTGCCGCAGCCATGGCTGCGCCTTGCAGCGAAAACGCCGCGGCTAGAGCGGCAACTTTAAGCAGCAATGGGGATTTTGCGGTATTGGTCATGATTCAGTCCTTTAAAAAGAGGAAACTCATTGTCGTCCTCTAGTGGTTTCGGATCTGTTTCAGCCATGGTAATTTGTTTTCAGTCGATTACAGAGCTGCCAACGGGATAAAAACGCTACGTTGCGTCCCAGGCAGCCATGTATTCCTTCCAGTGGGTCGCGTCGCTGGCCTGCAGCGTATCCCGCACCAGTTGTACCTCGGCGTCGTAGCCGGCCTGGTCCAGTTCGCCCTTTAGCAAACGGAAACGGCAATAGACCAGCCAGGTGTTGACGACGTCGGTTTCGCAATACGCGCGCACTTCGTCGGCCTTGCCTTCGGACCAGGCCTTCCAGACCTGGCCGCCATCCATGCCCAGTTTGCCCGGGAAACCGCAAAGCTTGGCCAGATCGTCAAGCGGCGCATTGGCCCGGCCGTTGTACTTGGCCAGTAGATCCATAAGGTCAATATGGCGGTTGTGGTAGCGGCTGATGTAATTGTTGTACTTGAAGTCGCGATCATCCTCGCCCGTATCCCAATAACGCGGCGCCTGAACGCCGTGGATAAGGCTGCGGTAGTGCAAAACCGGCAAATCGAAGCCTGAACCGTTCCAGCTGACCAGCCGGGGGGTATAGCGTTCGATAGTCTTGAAAAACCCCGCAATGAGGCTGGCCTCGGGATCTTCGGCCTGGCCCAGGGTCTTGACCCTGAAGCCGCTGTCGTCGCGAAACACGCAGCCGACGACGGCGATTTTATGCAGATGCAAAGGCAGGAAATCGGAACCATGCGACTCGCGTCGCGCTTCCAGCGCCGCCTCGATGACCTGGACATCGCTCATGCCCGGGTCGTAGTCTCCCAATCGGCGCAAGCCCGCGGCATCGGGAATGGTTTCAAGGTCGAAGACCAGCGTGGGAATCATCGTGCCGGCAAATACGACAGGGGATTGACCGGAGTACCGCTGCGCCGGATCTCGAAGTGCAAGCGCGGCGAGGTGGTGTCCGTTTGCCCTATGGCGGCAATCTTGGCGCCTTTTTGCACCGATTGCCCCGTCTTGACCAGCAGTTTCTGGTTATGCGCATACGCGGTAATAAAACCGCTGTCGTGGCCAAGCAAAATAAGATTGCCCAGACCCCGCACCCCATTGCCCGCATACATGACCTTGCCCGAGGCGGCGGCCACGACCGGATCGCCGACCGAACCGGCAATGTCTATGCCCTTGGTATTGGCATTGAAGCTTTGGATTATCTTGCCCGTGGCCGGCCAGCCCCAGGAAATGATGCTGGCATCTTTGGCGCGCGCAGCCGTGGTGGGCTCGGCCGCAGGTTCTGTAGCCGGCACCGGCGCAACCGGCGCCGTGGTTACCGGTGCGCTTACCGGCCCTGCCGCACCCGACAGGCGCAGCGACTGGCCCACGCGCAATTGTCCCGGATCGGTAATATTATTGAGGCGAACCAGGGTTCCGACCTCGATATTGTGGGCCTGGGCTATCTTGTACAGCGTATCGCCCGGCTTGACGATATAAGTGCCTGTCGCAGGTACGCTGCTGGTTGCACCGCCGCCCGACATATCGGTAACCGGCGCCTGGGTCTGGCGCGAAGCGCAACCGGCCAGCACGGCCAGCGCAACGGCGGAAACCGCGAACCCTACCCGCCTTGCCGACTTAAGCCCGGGGCGATAAGCCGCTTGTGTAACGCTGGACCGGAACGTCCCTACCTGCATATGATTCTCCTAACTATAGCTGTGTACCGGCTCGTAAAGGGACGAAGCGAACGGATTCAAGCTCTTCGCGATGCCATGCTGCAGGCCCCGTCCGCTCGATAAGAATCAGACGTTGCGCTGCGCCCCCTTCCGGCGCAATTAACCGACCCCCAACCGCAAGCTGCTCCAGCAGCGTCTGGGGAATTTTAATGCCTGCCGCCGCCACGACTATCGCATCGAAAGGCGCGACGCCCGGCAAACCCAACATTCCATCGCCAAACGAGATGCGAACGCGGCTAACCAGCTTCAAGGCTCGCAAATGGTTGCGAGCCAGCTCGTAGAGACCGCGTATGCGTTCAATGGCATGCACCTCTTTGACAAACTGGGCCAGTACGGCGGCTTGATAGCCGCAGCCGGCCCCGACCTCCAAAACTTTAACAGGTACGCGATTTTCGCACACCGCTGAAATCATACGTGCAACTACCCATGGTTGGGAAATCGTCTGGCCATGGCCTATGGGCAACGCGGCGTCTTCGTAGGCACGGCTTGCCAGGCCTTCGTCCACGAACAAATGGCGCGGCACCGACATCATGGCGGCCAGCACGCGTTCGTCCTGAATGCCCTGGGCGCGCAAGCGTTGAATCATTTGAGCCCGCAAGCGATCGGAGTTCAGGCCCAGATTGCTTGAGTTTGCGGGGGTCGAAGCGGTCGGCACGGGGGCCGGCCTGGCCAGGCCGCCCAGACTGATGCGGGTATTGCTGTTGGCCGCGGAAAACCCCTGGCCTACGCCCGAGCGTCCGAAACGGTTGGGCGTGCCCGAAGAAAATGGGTAGCGATTGACAGGTTTGCTCATAGCGAACCCATCCAGACTTTTACATTTTGAAGCTGTTCGTAGTGAGTGAGATCGAGCCGCAGCGGCGTCACCGACACAAGATTTTGCGCGATCGCGCCAAAATCGGTATCGGCCGCCGAATCGGACACCATGCCGACCGGGCCTATCCAATACACTGGATCGCCATACGGTGTACTGCTTTTGACCACCGGTTCGGAAGGATGGCGCTTGCCCAGCCGGGTAACGGCCATGCCTTGCATTGCTTCGAAGGGCACGGCCGGAATATTGACATTGAGCAGAACCGACTGCAGCGGCTGTTCCAGTTGGCGCTCGACGATCTGGCGCGCGATGCGCGCTGCCGCATCCAGGTGTTCCCAGCCCTTTTTTACCAACGAAAACGCGATAGAAGGAATACCGAACAGAAAGCCTTCGGTGGCCGCGGCGACCGTGCCGGAATACAAGGTATCGTCGCCCATGTTGGCGCCGTTGTTGATGCCGGAAACCACCAGGTCCGGGCGGAAGTCCAGCAGGCCGGTCAAGGCAATGTGCACGCAGTCGGACGGCGTGCCATTGACGAAATAATAGCCGTTGGGCGCCTGCCTGACGGACAGCGGGCGATTGAGGGTCAGCGAATTGGAGGCGCCGCTGCAATTGGTTTCGGGTGCGACTATGGTCAGTTCGCCCAGGCCTTTCAATGCTCCGACCAGCGCCTCGATGCCCGAAGCGTTATAACCATCGTCGTTGGCCACCAGTATGCGCATTGCCCTTCCATAATTTCAACTGAACGTAGCCAATTGTACCTGCTCGTTTTAGCGATTTGGCCGCCGCTCACGGTAGAATCACACTGAATTATTGCGGAGTTCGCTTACATGTCATCGATAGCCCTGTCCTTATCTGGAATAGTCGCCATTTTATGCGCCTATTTGATCGGATCCATTCCGTTTGCCGTGCTGGTCAGCCGCGGCATGGGCTTGCAGGACCCCCGGACATTCGGCTCGAAAAACCCGGGCGCCACCAATGTGCTGCGCAGCGGCAACAAATCGGCCGCCATCCTGACCTTGTGCGGCGACGCGGCCAAAGGATGGTTTGCCGTGTGGCTGGCCGAAAGCGTAGGTTTGCCCGATTTTATCGTGGCCCTGTGCGCCATTGCCGTATTTCTGGGCCACCTGTACCCGGTATTCCTCGGATTCAAAGGCGGCAAAGGCGTTGCCACCGCGCTGGGCGTCCTGCTGGCGCTGCAGCCCTGGCTGGCCCTTGCCACCGTCGCCACCTGGCTGATAGTAGCTTACGCCAGCCGCTATTCGTCGCTGGCCGCGATAGCCGCAGCCATCTTTACTCCGCTTTATTATTTGTTCGGCGGCAACGTCGCCTGGCCGTTCAGCCCGCTGATCTGCGCCGCGATCGTGGTGATCTGCGTTATTGTGTGTTTTCGCCACAAAGCCAATATCGCGCGGCTTCTGGTAGGCAAAGAAAGCCGCATCGGCGGGAAAAAAGCCGCAGGCCCCCACCGCAACGCCCACTAATGCCGCTCGGGCCGCGCCGGGCACTGCCTTTTTGGCCGCGGCCCCGAATGCCAAGGTTTTTCAAGCGCGGCAACCTTGCCCCGCCTGGCTGGGGCGTGCGCCGCTAGACGCACACGTCCTGCAAATCCCAGCGTGGATGCACCGTAAAAGCATGGCTGTCGCCGGACAAGTCCGCCAGTCCCGCCTTTACGCGCTCGGCTGCCGCAAAAGCAATCATGGCGCCATTGTCGGTACAAAATTCCAGCGGCGGAAAAAAAGCTTCACCGCCCAACCCTTTCATTGCCGCCTGCAACTTCGCGCGCAAATGGCGATTCGCGCCGACTCCGCCGGCTACGACCAGGCTCTTCAGGCCGGTTTGCTTCATCGCCTTGATCGCCTTGGCCGCCAGCACATCGACAATGGCGGCTTCGGTCGAGGCGGCCAGATCGGCTTGCTGTGTGGAATCCAGCGGTCCACTTTCTTTTTCAATGCTTTTCAAGCGCGTCAGCACCGCGGTCTTAAGGCCGCTGAAGCTGAAGTCCAGATCGCGGCTGTGCAACAGCGGACGCGGCAAATCGTAGCGCGCGGCATCGCCCTTTTCCGCCAGCAACGACAAAGCAGGGCCGCCCGGATAGCCCAACCCCATCAGCTTGGCCGTTTTATCGAACGCCTCGCCGGCCGCGTCGTCCAGGGTTTCACCCAGCAGTTCGTAGTGCCCTACGCCGTCGACCCGCATCAATTGGGTATGCCCGCCCGATACCAGCAAGGCCACGAAAGGAAACTCGGGACGCGGCTGCGCCAATAGGGGCGAAAGCAAATGCCCCTCCAGGTGATGGATGGGTATGGCGGGTAGGCCGCGCGCCCAGGCAAAGGACTGCGCGACGCTGGCCCCTACAAGCAAGGCCCCCGCCAAGCCAGGACCGGCGGTATATGCCACGGCGTCAATATCGCCCATGGCCAAGCCCGCTTTTTGCAGGACTTCTGCGGTTAGCGGAAGAATGCGCTGAATATGGTCGCGCGAAGCCAGCTCCGGCACGACGCCGCCGTACTCGCGGTGCATTGCGATCTGGCTGTGCAAGGCGTGGGCAAGCAGCCCCCGCTCGGTACAGGCCACGGCGACCCCTGTTTCGTCGCAAGAACTTTCAAAACCGATAATAATCATGATGCATAAGTGTACAACTGGACACAAAACCGTCTTAGAATGGCACTCGGTTAAACAATAGATTGAAATAACTAAATTAATCTTGGAGGCACTAGATGCTGGAGAAACTTTTCAAGCTGCGCGAGCATGGCACCACAGCCAGAACGGAAATACTGGCGGGGATCACAACGTTCCTGACCATGGCGTATATCATCTTCGTCAACCCGGCCATTTTATCGACGACCGGCATGGATCATAACGCAGTGTTCGTGGCAACCTGCCTGGCCGCGGCGCTCGGCACGCTCATCATGGCTTTCGTGGCCAACTGGCCGATCGGCATGGCGCCCGGCATGGGCCTTAACGCCTTCTTCGCCTTTACCGTCGTGGGTGCCATGGGCTATTCATGGCAGCAAGCTTTGGGCGCGGTCTTCATCTCCGGCGTCGTGTTCGTCATTCTTACAGTCACGGGCATCCGCTCATGGCTGATCGACGGCATCCCTAAATCGCTGCGCTCGGCCATTGCGGCCGGTATCGGCCTGTTCCTGGCCATTATTGCCCTGGGGCCCAACGGCGCCGGCATCGTGGTCCCCAATAAAGCCACCATCGTGGGCCTGGGCGACCTAAGCTCCACACCAACGCTGTTCGCCATCCTGGGTTTCTTCATCATTGCGGCGCTGGACGCCATGAAAGTGCGCGGCGCCATCCTGCTGGGCATCATCATTATTACTGCCCTGTCGATGGTCACTGGGCACAATGAATTCCAGGGTGTATTTTCCGCTCCGCCAAGCCTGGCACCCACCTTCTTCCAGCTTGACATCATGGGTGCGCTGCACACCGGCTTCATCCACGTCATTCTGGTGCTCGTGCTGGTCGAGGTTTTCGACGCCACCGGCACCATGATCGGGGTTGCCAAGCGGGCCGGCCTTATCCCTGAAGGCAAGCCGAACCGTCTGGGCCGCGCCCTGTTTTCCGACAGCACCGCCATCGTGGCCGGTTCGTTCCTGGGCACCAGCAGCACTACCGCCTATATCGAAAGCGCCTCGGGAGTGCAAGCGGGCGGACGCACGGGCCTGACCGCGCTGGTCATCGCCATTCTGTTCCTGCTGGCCTTGTTCTTCTCGCCTTTGGCTAAAACCGTTCCGGGCTACGCCACCGCTCCCGCCCTGCTGTATGTAGCCGGCCTGATGCTGCGCGAGATCACCGAAATCGACTGGAGCGACGTAACCGAAGCCGCGCCCGCCGCCCTGGCCGCCATGATCATGCCATTCACCTATTCGATCGCCAATGGCCTGGCTTTCGGCTTCATCAGCTACGTCATCCTCAAGGCTGCCACGGGCAAATTCCGCGACATCCACCCCGCTACGCTGATCGTCGCCATACTGTTCGTCATCAAGTACGGTTTCTTTCCCGACTGATCCGCCTGCTGCTAAGGCTTCAACGCCAGGGCAAAGCGTGGCATTACTTGGGTAAGCCACGCAAAGCCGGCAAAGCGCACACTTTACATACAAGTAGAATCAAAACAGCGGTAAGGAAAACTGTAAACTAGAAGCTGCGCATAGCAGCTTACCCAAAGCGGCTCTTGCAGGCCGCTTTTTTCTGGATGATTTTATGACCACAATAGACCTGAACAAAGACACCTTCCAGGAAGCCATCAAAGAGGGCAAGACCCTGATCGTGGACTTCTGGGCTCCTTGGTGTGGTCCTTGCCGCAACTTTGCCCCGGTGTTCGAGGCGGCTGCCAAGCAAAATTCCGACATCGTCTTCGGCAAGGTCAACACCGAAGAAGAGGAAGAGCTGGCCGGCGGCCTGGGCATCCGTTCGATCCCTACCTTGATGGTGTTTCGCGAACAAGTTTTGCTGTTCAACCAGGCAGGCGCCTTGTCGGCCCCCCAATTGGGCGAACTGATCACCCAAGTCAAGGACATAGACATGGCGCAAGTGCACGCCGAAATCGCCGAAGAACAGGCCAAAGCCGGCGACAAGCCGCAATAACAGTCGCAGCAGGCCTTACCTTGGTAAATGCGGTGCGATGTCGATCGCCGGCCCTTGCGAATGGGGCAGGGCCATGCCGCTAGTGTCCCTGCTCATCGGCTTCGCGCCGATATCGGCCTTGACCCCTGGTTAGATCGGTAAATGCCGCGACAAGCGCGTCGGCCAATTGTCGCGGCACACCGACTTGCCAGCGAACACCAGCGGCATCGAATTCTTCGGCCTGGATACGCGCCCCAAAAGTTCCCAGCCTGGATTGCACCAGCGCCATATCGGCAAAAGTGCACTGCAGCAAGAGCTGCTCTTCATCGACCAACTCGATGCGGCTGCCCAGCCGCAGGCATTGCGCCGCAACGCCGCCATACGCGCGTATCAGTCCGCCGGGACCCAGTTTGATTCCACCGAACCAGCGCCCTACCAATACCGCTACGCGGTCGCATTGCTGGCCTTCGATTGCTTGCAGGATAGGCCGGCCCGCGGTGCCGCCAGGCTCGCCATCGTCATTGAAACGATATTCGTTGCCGATGCGGTAGGCCCAGCAATTATGCGTGGCCGTCGGCACGCTGTGTTCGGCAAAAAACCGCAGGGCTTCGTCGGGATTGTCCGCTTTTGATGCCAGCGCCGCAAACCGGCTTTTACGGACATCTTCCTGGTAGGTAGCCAATTCCGTCAGCGTATATTGGGCCACAGGCCAACTCCATTGAATACTCTTCGCAACCCCCGCCGTATCCCCAAAGCCGGCCGGAATTAAGCCTCGATGCCGCGCGAGGCCAGGTAGTCGTCGTAGCCGCCCCTGTAATCGATCAGCTCGCCGCTAGGCAGGATCTCGATTACGCGCGTGGCCAGCCCCGAAACGAATTCACGGTCGTGCGACACGAAGACCAGCGTGCCTTCGTATTTTTCCAAAGCGTACTGCAGGGACTCGATCGATTCCATGTCCAGGTGGTTGGTCGGCTCGTCCAGCAGCATGACGTTATGGCGGCCCAGCATCAGCCGGCCGAAACTCATGCGGTTTTTTTCGCCCCCGGAAAGCACCTTGACCGCCTTGACGATATCGTCGGCCGAGAACAGCAGGCGGCCCATGACGGAACGCATGGTCTGGTCATCGTCGCCGGGCTGGCGGTAGCGGCTAAGCCAGTCGAACAGGTTATCGTCGGATTGGAACTGCTCGGAAACGTCCTGGGCCATATAGCCGATATCGGCGTTTTCAGACCACTTGACGCTGCCCGAATCCGGTGCCAGGTCGCCCGCCAAAAGGCGTAGCAAGGTGGTTTTACCCACCCCGTTGGCGCCGATGATGGCGATTTTTTCACCCGCTTCGACCATGGCCGAAAAGCGCCCGATGACGGGGTGGTCGAAAGCCTTGGTCAGGGACTCGACAGTGACGGCCAGGCGGTGCATGACCTTGTTCTGCTCGAAGCGGATATAAGGATTCTGGCGCGACGAAGGCTTGACCTCGACGGTTTCGGATTTAATGCGGTCGATTTGCTTCAGGCGCGATGTAGCCTGGCGCGACTTGGACTTATTCGCAGCGAAGCGGCGTACGAAATCCTGCAGCTCGGCAACACGTTCCTTAGCCTTGGCATTGACCGCCGAAACCCGTTCGCGGGCCTGGGTCGACGCCATCATGTAGTCATCGTAGTTGCCCGGATAGACACGCAACTCGCGATAATCCAGGTCGGCCATGTGAGTGCATACCTGGTTCAGGAAGTGCCGGTCGTGGCTGATGATAACCATGGTGCTCTGGTAGCTGTTCAGCACATCTTCCAGCCAGCGTATGGTGTTGATGTCCAGGTTATTGGTCGGCTCGTCGAGCAACAGCACGTCGGGGTTGGAGAACAAAGCCTGCGCCAGCAACACGCGCAGCTTCCAGCCCGGCGCGATTTCGCGCATGGGCAGATTATGCTGCTCGACGGGAATCTCCAGGCCAAGCAAGAGTTCGCCCGCCCGCGATTCGGCCGTATAGCCGTCGTACTCGGCGTACTTGGCCTCGAGGTTGGCCGCATGCATATAATCTTCTTCAGTTGCATCCGGATTGGCATAAATGGCGTCCCGCTCGGAGACGACCTGCCACATTTCCTCGTGGCCCATCAACACAACGTCCAGCACACGGAGATCTTCGTAGGCAAACTGATCCTGGCGCAGCTTTCCCAGGCGCACGCCTGGGTCCAGCGACACATTGCCACCCGAAGACTCCAGGTCGCCCCCGATAATCTTCATGAAAGTGGATTTACCGGAACCGTTGGCGCCGATAAGCCCGTAACGATTGCCCCCGCCGAACTTGACGCTGACGTTCTCAAATAAAGGCTTGGGGCCGAACTGGATGGTGAGGTTTGCTGTGGATATCACTTAAATTCTATCGATTCAAAAAAATGGTCTGGACAACCTGCTAGTTTAACAAGTTTTGACTTAAGAAGCCTTTCGGTTGCGGGCATGCAAAATGCGGTTCGCCGCCCCCGAATGGCCGCGAACCGCAAGACGATGAAGTGCCCACGGCGCTTAAAAGTGCTCTTCAAGCACCAAATGCGCCATACCGTCTTCCGTGGCCACACCAACCTTTTTGCCTATCGGCAACGTTGCCTTGATCTTTACATGGCCGTAAGGCAGGCCGGTGACTACCGGCACTTTCACGGTTTCGCGCAGCCATCGCAGCACCGACGGCATATCGAAGCCGTTGTCGTGCGCGGCCAAGCGGTAATCCGTAAAACGGCCCAGGACAATGGCTTTTTGGCGAGCCAGCACGCCGGCATGCCATAGCTGCGTCAACATGCGCTCGATCCGGAACGGATGTTCGCTGATGTCTTCCAGGAACAGTATGCCGCCCTTGATCTTGGGCAAATAAGGCGTACCTACCAAAGAGGCCACCATGGCCAAGTTGCCGCCCCACAAGACCCCGCGCGCATCCACCGGGTCGGAATCGGGCGACTCGAAACTGAGGATTTCCAGTTCGCCGCGCATGCTTTCGGTGAACAGCGCAGCTGTCAGATCATCCATTTTCTTGGCGCCGAAGTCGAAGACAGCCGTGGGTCCCGCGTAGCTGGAAGCACCGGTTTTCGCCAAAAGCGCCAGATTGAATACCGTGAAGTCGCTTTGGCCGATAAAGATCTTGCCGCTGTCGGCCACGGCCTGCCAGTCGATAAAAGGCAGCAATCGGCTCAAGCCGTAGCCGCCGCGCGTTGCCATCACAATAGGGTGTTTTTGCTTGAGCGCTCGCGCAATGCCGGCCAAACGCTGCTTGTCCGTACCGGCAAAGCGTTCATGCACCGCCAGGGCTGCGCGGTCGACCGCGGTCTTGAAGCCCAGTTCGCCCAGTCGCTTGCACGCCAGTTCGACCCGGGCGGGTTCCGCCACAGCACCCGACGGCGAAATCAGGTAAATGCCTTTGGGAGCCGGCTGGCGGGAATGATGGGAGTGGTCGTGATCTTGATGTTCTTTCGCATGCGTCATGGTGCGCCTGTATAAAAGGAAGTGCCTGAGGAAAACAAACCGGCCAGAGCTCAGCGTAACGGAACGAATACGTCTCTTTTAAGCCGCAAGTAACGGCAATGCATATCGAACAGCGAAAAAACTGGCTCTTTCAGGCAGGCATAAGTATAGTTGACGCCGCCTCCTCTTCATAAAAGCTTATGTTTGCCCAAGCTCTTTCCACCTGGCTCGCCCGGCGCAATATCCACTTTGCCTGGGTAGTCGCGGCCATTACTTTCCTGACCATGCTGACATCGTCGGCCGCACTGGGCCTGCCGGGGGTATTGCTTACCCCGCTAAGCGCCGAATACGGCTGGAGCACCGAGCAGATATCGTCGGCCCTTGCGCTGCGTTTCATCCTTTACGGCCTGCTGGGGCCTTTTGCCGCCGTCTTCATCAGCCGCTACGGCTTGCGCGCCGTAATGAGCACCGCCCTGACCTTGCTGGCCATCGGCCTGATCCTGGCCGTAGAGATGACGCAGTTCTGGCACTTGGTGGCGCTATGGGGCATAGTTCTTGGCTTTGCCAGCGGCATGACGGCCCTGGTGCTGGGCACCATTATCACCAACCGCTGGTTCGAAGCCCACCGGGGCGTCGTCATCGGCGCGCTTACCGCCAGCATCGCCACCGGCCAATTGGCCTTCCTGCCGTTTGCGGCATGGCTGGTCGAAAACCACGGCTGGCGCTCTTCTATCCTGCCCATTTTCGCCTTGACGCTTTTAGTCGCGGTGCTGGCCTTCTGCTTCATCCGCAATTATCCCGAAGACATCGGCCAGGCGCCCTATGGCGCCGCGCCAGCCGCAAGCGGCCGCGCCCCGGCCGCTCCGCCCAAGGCCGTCCATCTTTCGCTGGCCGATCCCTTCAAAGCGCTGTTGGCCGTGCGCGGCAACCGTACATTCTGGGTTTTGGCCGGCACGTTCTTTATTTGCGGCTTGAGCACCAACGGGCTTATCCAGACGCACTTCATTTCTTTGTGCGGCGACTTCGGCATGTCGGCCGTGCCGGCCGCCTCGGTTCTGGCCATGATGGGCGCCTTCGATTTTTTCGGTACCATTTTGTCGGGCTGGCTCTCGGACCGCTACGACAATCGCAAGCTGTTGTTCTGGTATTACGGATTGCGCGGCTTGTCCTTGTTCTGGCTGCCCCACTCCGAATTCACCTTTTACGGGCTTACGTTCTTCGCCATGTTCTATGGGCTGGACTGGATTGCCACCGTACCGCCTACCGTCAAGCTGGCAACCGCAGCCTTCGGCAAAGAGCAAGTGGGCATGCTGTTCGGCTGGATATTCGCGGCGCATCAACTGGGCGCCGCCACGGCCGCCTATGGCGCCGGACTGACCCGAACCATGCTGCTTACCTATACTCCGGCGCTATACGCCGCAGGAGCCGCGTGCCTGGCTGCAGCACTGATCATTCTGACGGTTCGCCGGGTTGCGCCTTCGCGCGCTTCGCGCTGAGCCTGCGGGCGCGAAAAAAAGCGCGCAAATGCTCGCCGCATTCTTCCTGCAGCAGTCCGCCTGCCACATCCGTCTGGTGATTCAGCTTGCTGGCGTGCAGGCTGAGCACACTGCCGCAGGCGCCCGTCTTGGGGTCGTGCGCGCCATACACCACCCGTTTCAGGCGCGCGTGCATCATCGCCCCCATGCACATGGCGCAAGGCTCCAGCGTCACATACAGGCTGGCGCCCGGCAGGCGGTAATTGCGCGCCGCTTCGGCGGCCTCGCGCAAAGCTACGATTTCGGCATGGGCCGTGGGATCGTGGCTGCCGATGGTGCAATTGAAACCTTCGCCTATGACCTGCCCGCTTTCATCGAGCAAGACTGCGCCCACAGGAACCTCGCCCGCGGCCTGAGCTTTGCCGGCAAGCGCTAGAGCCAGGCGCATGGCGGCGATATCGGCATCATTGAACGCCCCGCCGGCACCTGGACCCAGGCAGCCGGAAGCGTTTGGGTCCGCGGGCATATCCTCTGGCATTCCCGCCGCCATATCAGCCCCCGTATATGCGCGCATTGAGCGAAATGCGGCCCGCCAGGCTTTCGACTGCTTCTTCCAGCCACTGATATAGTTCGGCATTCTCGTCGTAACGGGCCTGGTTCAGATTGGAGACCCTTCCTTCCTGAATGAATCCCCAGGCGCGGCTGCGCTTGTCTTTATGGCGAGGATCCCATACCCCGAACGCCACGCCCCCCGACTTGCGTATTAATGAGAAGCACGGAATATCGGTATAGCCGTCGCCGACAAAAATCATTTGCTGGAATGGAACCCGCAGCTTGTCCTGGTCGACTTTCTTATTGACCTCGAATGGCTTGTTGCGCGAGGCCTGCCCCACTATGCCCTTCTGGATATGGAATAGATAACGGGTTTTGTCGGTAAAGCTGACGATGCGGCGCGGGAAATGGATACCGCCGTCACTGCCGTATATGAACTCGGATGCCCAGATATCGGTAAATTCGTGTGCAATGGGGGTATTGCGCACGACATCGCCTATACCGCTGGAAATAAGATAGAACTCGATCTGCACCTGGGGGTGTTGCGCCTTGACCTGAGCCCGCAGCCGGCTGAATAAAGTCCGCACGCCGTCATGCAGCGGCAGGCGCCGGCCCCAATCGGCCAGCCGCTCTTGCGTGATGAGGCCATTCTGGCCCGAACGCGAAAGCTCTATCATTTGATACAGGTATGCCGGCACGGGATCCCAGTCTTCGTGGGACAGCAAAGGCCCTACCTCTTGCGACCAGAAATGCCCGGCATCGACGCCTATATCGGACAAAAACCCGCTAGTACTGTCGGGGGCCAGCGTATCGTCGAAATCGAAAATCAGGGCAATGACGTCGGACATGTTCTTCCTGGAATAAAGCCGCAGCGCCGCGGCCTGGGCGTCAAACAAGCCTCGAGTGTAACGCCTGCTGCAGCACGATCCCAACTGCAAGCCACGCGGACCGGGTCCGCTCATTCATACAAGTTTGCGTTAAATCAACTGCGCGGGCCCAACCCACTCATAGAATCAAAGTAGCGAATTACCGCTATAGACACGAAGCCGTACACCCCATACCCTCACAGGAGGAATACATGTTTGGCCGCATAGCACTCGATCTAACGAAAGACCGCTCCCACCAACTGCGCCTGGATCTTACCGTCCAGCTTGCCGCAGAACACCAGGCGGAGCTTGTAGGCATTTATTCCTCCCCCGTGCCTAGCCAGTATCTGCGCGACGAAACGGTAGTACCCACTCAAGTAGCCGACCTTATGCGCAGCTACGTAAGTAACGAAATGACTGAGATCCGCGACAACTTCCTCAAGACGGCAGCCAATGCCGGCGTCAAGGCCAGCTATCGCGCGCCTCAAGGCCCCACCGAAGAAGTGCTGGCACTCCATGCCCGCTATTGCGATATTCTCGTCATGAGCCAAGCCGACAGCGCCAACCCTTCGCCCGGCGTCCGCCCCACCTTGGCCGAATCGGTCATTATTTCGGCAGGCCGCCCCGTGCTTATGATTCCCTATATCGGCCACCTCAACCCAATCGGCCGCCGTGTTCTGTTTTGTTGGGATAATGGCCGACGCGCTGCGCGCGCATTGGCCGATGCGGCCCCAATACTGCAAAAAGCCAGTCATCTTACTGTTTTGAAAGTCGATGAGAACCTCGACCAACTGAACGCCCAGGACATCACACCCAAAGATCTGGATGCCTACTGCGCCGCCAAAGGTTACCCGACACCCCAGGTCGTGAAAAAAGAAAGTCTGAGCCATGGTATCGGCAACACCATACTCAATTCGGCCACCGATCATGGCTGCGACATGATAGTCATGGGCGCCTACAACCGCAGCCGGGTGCGCGAATGGATATTGGGCGGCACGTCCAAAACCTTGCTGCAATCCATGACCGTGCCTATTCTCTTTTCCCACTAGGCACGGGCTGCATCGGCCTGCCACCTTGGTACGGCAGGCCGATTGAGAAATTCCATCACAGTCCGGACACGGCAGCAGGCCAGTGCTATGGACTCAGCGCATGGGCCATTGCTTCAACTGCCGCAATACCTCGGGCAGGATGTTAGGCAGATCCTCGGCAATCAACCCCGGCCCGAAGCACTGTGCGGCCTGGCCTTGCAGCCAGACTCCGGCGGCGGCGGCCTGGAATGGATCCAGGCCTTGGGCCATCAAGCCCGCAATCAAGCCGGTCAGCACATCGCCTGTGCCGCCCGTTGCCAGGTCGGGCGGTGCATTCTCATTCACGACGGCACAACCGTCGGGGGATGCCACAACGGTATCCGCGCCTTTCAAGACTACGACTGCACCGCTTTGCGCGGCGGCGGCGCGGGCTCGCTCCAGCTTGCTGCCCGAAAAATCGAAGATGCGCGTAAATTCGCCTTCATGCGGCGTCAGTACGCAGGGACCTGCGATGGCGTTGAACAGCTGTTGCGGGGCCGAATGGAAAGAGGTGATGGCGTCGGCGTCCAACACCACGCCGCGTCCGGTTTTCAACCCCGCCAACACGTGCTGGCGGGTAGCTTCGGACACGCCCGCACCCGGCCCGACGACAATCACGTTGCGCCGCTCATCAGCCAACAAATAGGGCAAGCCGCCGGCATCGTCCAGCGGCTGCACCATGACGCTGGTCAGCGCACTTGCGTATACCGCCCAGGCCGGTTCGGGTGCGGCCACTGTTACCAGACCCGCTCCAACGCGGGCGGCCGACAGAGCCGACAGGCGTGCGGCACCGGTCAGGATTTCACCGCCCACCACCAGCACATGCCCGCGATTGTATTTATGCCCGTCCTGGCGCGGCCAGGGATAATCGGCCAGCCACAAGCCAGGCGAGTTGGCGTATGTCGTTGACGCAACCTGCGTCAGCACGGTGTCGGGAATACCGATATCGGCCACCACTACGTCGCCGCACAAGCAGCGGCCCGGCAGCAAAACATGCCCCGGCTTGCGACGAAAAAAAGTGACTGTCAATGCCGCTTGCGCGGCCACACCCAGGACTTGTCCGGTGGCGCCGTCCATGCCGCTGGGCACGTCAACGGCGCATACTGGTATTTGCGCACGGGACAACGCCTGCACGACGTCCCTGGCCGCCCCTCTTAGCGCGCGGGACAACCCCGCGCCGAAAAGCGCGTCGACGACCAGCTGCGCGCCGTCGAGCAAGCCTGTGGACATGGGGTGGATAGCGCCCGTCCATAAGGAGGCATGATGGGCTGCGTCGCCCGACAGCGATTCTTTGGTGCCCAATAAGCCCAGCGTGACCGGCCAGCCCCAGGAAGCCAAGTGACGGGCGGCGACGAAACCGTCGCCGCCGTTATTGCCCGGCCCGCACAGCACGGTAAGGGGGCGCGGCGACCAGCGTTCCTGCACCGCCCGCGCTACCGCCAGGCCCGCCGCTTCCATCAGCGCCAAGCCCTCGACGCCATGGGCAACGGCCGCGCTATCGGCCTGCGCCATTTCAGCGGGAGTCAGCAGCGCATACTCGTCTATTGCCATACATGCCTTGCCATTTAGTAAACTGCGTATATTCGATCATAGCCGCACACTTGGAATCAGACTTATGATTAAAGAGCGCTTTTCATGCAATCTGTAATATCCGTATCAAACCTATCCAAGATTTATGCCTCGGGCTTCGAGGCGCTCAAAGACGTCAGCCTGGACATCCGGCGCGGCGAGATCTTTGCCCTTCTAGGCCCCAACGGCGCGGGCAAGACCACTCTCATAAGCATAATCTGCGGCCTGGTCAATGCATCCGGCGGCACCATTGTTGCCGACGGATACAACATCGTCACCCAATACCGCCAGGCTCGCGCCCGCATTGGGCTGGTGCCGCAAGAGCTTACCACCGACGCCTTCGAAACCGTCTGGGATACGGTCAGCTTCAGCCGCGGCCTGTTCGGCAAACGTGCCGACCCGGCCTATATCGAAAAAACGCTCAAGGCTCTGTCGCTCTGGAGCAAAAAAGACAACAAGCTGATAACTCTGTCGGGCGGCATGAAGCGCCGCGTCCTCATCGCCAAAGCCCTGTCGCACGAACCGCAAATCCTGTTCCTCGATGAACCTACCGCCGGTGTAGACGTGGAGCTGCGCAAAGACATGTGGGAACTGGTGCGCTCTTTGCGCGCCAACGGCGTTACGGTAATTCTTACCACGCACTACATCGAAGAAGCCGAAGAAATGGCCGATCGCATCGGCGTCATCAGCCAGGGCCGCATTATTCTAGTCGAAGAAAAAAAAGAGCTCATGCGCAAGCTCGGAAAAAAGCAGCTCATATTGCAATTGCACCAACCCTTGCGGGACGTCCCGGCGCAACTGAACGGCTACGGCTTGATGCTGTCGGACGATGCCAAAGAGCTTACCTACACCTACGACACCCAGCACAACCAAACCGACATCACCGCCATGCTTGCCGATCTGCACAATGCCGGTATCCGCTTTCGCGACCTGCGGACCAGGCAAAGCTCGCTGGAAGATATTTTCGTAACCCTGGTCCGGGAGACACGATGAATCTGCACGCCATACGGGCCATCTATCTGTTCGAAATGGCGCGGGCCTGGCGCACCATAGCGCAAAGCCTGATAGCCCCGGTCATTTCCACTTCCTTGTATTTTGTAGTTTTCGGTGCGGCCATCGGCCATCGCATCAACGAGGTCGGCGGCATCAGCTACGGCGCCTTCATCGTGCCCGGCCTGGTCATGCTTTCGCTGCTGACCCACAGCATCTCCAATGCTTCGTTCGGCATTTATTTTCCGCGCTTTTCCGGAACCATCTACGAAGTACTCTCCGCGCCGGTCTCGCATCTTGAAATCCTCGTCAGCTATGTCGGCGCCGCTGCCACCAAGTCGCTGATCCTTGGCGTAATCATCATGGCCACAGCCACGTTCTTTGTGCCGCTGCGCATCGACCATCCATTGTGGATGCTGCTGTTCCTGGTACTGACCTGCGTCACGTTCAGCTTGTTCGGTTTCATTATCGGCATCTGGGCCGATGGCTTCGAAAAGCTGCAATTGGTGCCTTTGCTTATCGTCACGCCGCTTACCTTCCTGGGCGGCAGCTTCTATTCCATAGACATGCTGCCCGCATTCTGGCAAAAGGTCACGTTGCTGAACCCGGTTGTTTACCTGATCAGCGGCTTTCGCTGGAGTTTCTACAGCATTGCCGACGTCAGCGTTGTCGTCAGCCTGGTCATGACGCTGGCCTTTCTAGTGGCATGTCTGATCATCGTCTTGTGGATGTTCAGAACCGGCTACCGCCTAAAGCCGTAATCGCTTGCGCCGCTGCGGGTGTAGACTGGGGGCCTGACAACCCTCATGTTGCGGAGAATCGACCGTGGCGCGCAAAACACCCATCGAACGCTATCGAAATATCGGCATCAGCGCCCATATCGACGCTGGCAAAACCACCACCACCGAACGCATTCTTTTCTATTCGGGCGTCAACCACAAGCTGGGCGAAGTCCACGAAGGCATGGCCACGATGGACTGGATGGACCAGGAGCAAGAGCGCGGCATCACGATTACCTCGGCCGCCACTACGTGCTTCTGGAAAGGCATGGCCGGCAATTATCCCGAACACCGCATCAATATCATCGACACTCCGGGCCACGTCGACTTCACCATCGAGGTCGAACGCTCCATGCGCGTGCTCGACGGCGCCTGCATGGTGTACGACTCGGTGGGCGGTGTTCAGCCGCAATCCGAAACCGTATGGCGCCAGGCCAATAAATACGGGGTTCCACGCCTGGCCTTCGTCAATAAAATGGATCGCGTGGGTGCCGACTTCCTGCGCGTCGTCCAGCAAATACGTGAGCGCCTCAAAGGCGTCCCCGTGCCGGTGCAACTGCCCGTCGGCACCGAAGACACCTTCCACGGCGTCATCGACCTGGTAAAAATGAAGGCCATCATGTGGGACGACGCCAGCCAGGGCGTGCATTTCGAATACATCGACATCCCGCCCGCCCTGCTGCAAGACGCACAGTCCTGGCGCGCCCGCATGCTTGAAGAGGCCGCCCAGGCCAACGACGAACTGCTTGCAGTGTATCTAGAGGGCGGCCAGCTGGACGAGAACCAGGTCAAGGCCGGTTTGCGCGAACGCACCATCAAAGGCGAAATCGTTCCGGCGCTGTGCGGCAGCGCTTTCAAGAATCGTGGCGTACAGGCGCTGCTTGATGCCGTCATCGACTACTTGCCGTCCCCGGCCGATATCCCGCCCGTTACCGGCGTCGACGGGCGCGAACAGCCTGCAAGCCGGCGCGCCGCCGACGACGAGCATTTCAGCGCGCTGGCGTTCAAAATCATGACCGACCCTTTTGTCGGCCATCTGACCTTCTTCCGGGTGTACTCCGGCATCATGACGTCGGGACATACGGTGTTTAACTCCACCAAAGGCAAAAAAGAGCGCATCGGCCGGCTGTTGCAAATGCATGCCAACCACCGCCTCGAGCTCGACGAAGTGCATGCCGGCGACATTGCGTCGGCGGTCGGCCTGAAAGAAGTCACAACGGGCGACACCCTGTCCGATATCGACCATCCAATTACCCTGGAACGCATGGTGTTTCCCGAGCCTGTCATCTCGCAGGCGGTCGAACCCAAAACCAAGGCGGACCAGGAAAAGATGGGCGTGGCGCTGCAACGGCTGGCCCAGGAGGACCCTTCATTCCGCGTCAACAGCGATCCCGACTCCGGCCAGACCATTATTTCCGGCATGGGCGAATTGCACCTGGAGGTTCTGGTCGAACGCATGCGGCGCGAGTTCGGCGTCGACGCCTCCGTCGGCAAGCCCCAGGTGGCTTTTCGCGAAACACTGCGCAAGGTCTGCGAATCGTCCGAAGGCAAATTCATCAAGCAAACCGGCGGGCACGGCCAATATGGCCACGTCGTTCTAAAAATAGAGCCGCAGCCCGCCGGCAAGGGCTTCGAGTTTGTCGACGCAATAAAGGGCGGGGTCATCCCGCGAGAGTTCATTCCCGCTGTGGAAAAGGGCGTTATAGAAAGCCTGAACAGCGGCGTGCTGGCCGGTTATCCCATCATCGATGTCAAGGTCACCCTGATCTTCGGTTCGTCGCACGATGTCGACTCCAGCGAACACGCATACCGGATGGCTGCGGCCATCGCGTTCAAAGACGGCTGCCGGCTGGCCGCGCCTGTCTTGCTCGAACCCATCATGGCGGTCGAAGTGGAAACCCCTGAAGAAAAAATGGGCGACGTGCTGGGCGACCTGTCGGCGCGGCGCGGCGCCATCCAGGGCATGGAAGACCTGCCGGGCGGCATAGGAAAAGCCCTGCGCGCGGAAGTCCCGCTGGTTGAAATGTTCGGCTACTCTACGACCTTGCGCTCGCTGACGCAGGGCCGCGCCACCTACACAATGGAGTTCAAGCAATACGCCCAGGCCTCGGAAACCGTCACCCGGGCCGTCGTGCAAGCGCATAACCCGACAGGCCGGGGCTCTTCAAGCTGAAGGCTTAATCGCGAAAATTGTTGAACTGCAGGGGCAATTCGACTTCGGTCTTGCGCAAAAGCGCCATGGCGGCCTGCAAATCGTCGCGTTTCTTGCCGCTGACGCGCAGTTTTTCGCCCGTAATCTGCGATTCGACCTTGAGCTTGGCTTCTTTCAAGGCGGCAATGAGCTTCTTGGAGACCGCCTGTTCAATGCCTTGCTTGATGGTTATCTTCTGGCGCGCACCGCCCAGGTTTTCGTTGGGCTCGGCCACGTCCAGGCAGCGCACGTCGATGCCGCGCGCCGACAAGCGGCCACGCAGAATATCCAGCATCTGCTTTAACTGAAAAGCGCTCGTGGCCACTTGTGTGACCACAAAACCCTCGAGCTCGAACTTCGCATTCGAGCCTTTGAAATCGAAGCGCGTGACCAATTCGCGATTGGCCTGATCGACCGCATTGGTCAACTCGTGTTTATCGACTTCGGAAACCACATCAAACGACGGCATGGCTGCATCCTTATTAACACACTGACAAAACCTGCAAAGCACCGAGTGTACAACCAATCACCGAACCGATCAGCGCGCGGACAGGCGCCTTGCAGGCAAAAAAGCCAGGCCTTCATCCAAAATGAAAAAGCCCGGCCATGGCCAGCAGAATCGGCACCAGAATGGCCGTGAGGATGCCGTTCAGGCTCATGGCCAGGGCCGACGATGCGCCGGCGCGCTCGCCGAACTGAAAGGCCCTGGCTGTGCCGATGGCATGCGCCGTCAGCCCCAAGGTAAATCCCTTGACCACCGGGTCTTTGATGCCTACCAGCGCAAGCAGCCAGCTCGTCATGATGGCGCCCGATATCCCCGTAATGGCGACCGCCACCGTTGCAAACGAGGGCAAGCCCCCGACAACGCGCGTCACTTCCATGGCTATGGGCGTCGTGGCCGACTTGGGCGCCAGGGACAGCATCGTTTCCAGGCTTGCGCCCAGGACCCAGGCTATTCCCACCGACGAAACAATAGCCGTCACGGAGCCCGCCAAAAGCGCGACGCAAACAGGCTTCCACATGCGCTTGAGCTGCGGCAACTGGCCATATAGCGGAACCGCCAATGCTACCGTGGCCGGCCCAATAAAAAAGATGAGCAGTTCGGTGCCTTGCTCGTAGACGGGATAAGGCGTGCCGGTCAACAACAAAGCGCCGACCACAACGATGACCGCAGTCAGTACCGGCAGCAGCAAAGGATTGCTATCGCAGCGCCGATACAGCCACAACGCAGCAATATAGGCCATCAGCGTAAAGGTCAGCCACAGCACGGGCGTTGCCGACAACGCGTCCCAAGTGGCCAGCAAGCGGGGAATCAAGATGCGCTCCGTTTGGCTTCGGGCGGCTTGCTGGCTTCGGCCCGCTGCAGCATCCATCGGAACGTAATGGCCGTGACCAGGATGGTAATTACCGTGCCGCCAAGGCTGGCAGCCAGAAACGGCACCCATTCGTTTGCAATGCGCTCGAAATGAAGCATGATGCCGGCCACCACGGGAATGAACAGCAGCATAAGGTGCTGAAGAATATGGCTGGTGGTGTCGCGCAGGCTTTTGGGCGCCCCGCGGTTCAGGCAAAGCACCGCAAACAGCAACAGCAAGCCCACCAGCGCTCCGGGCACGGGCAGGCCGGTAAGCCGCACGAAGGCCTCGCCTAAAAACTGCATGAACAACAACGTCGTAACGGCAAAAAGAACTGGCATGGGAGCGATAAAATGCTTCGAAGCGATTACACTATCACGCGGCCTTGAGCGGAGCAATCGACAAGCACCGGAGCAGATGTCAAAATACGTACTGCATTCAACCCCAGGCATCGAACTGCCGCGCCTGGCGCCTATCGGTCCAAAGCCCCTTTCCTCTTCCTTCGCCTGGAATCGCAAGACGTGCCGTCAAGCAATACCGAGTTCAGCCTCAAAAAAATCGCGCTGGCCGCGTTTGGCCCGTCCTTGCTGTTCGGCGCCGGCGAAGGCGCCATTTTCCCTGTCATTGCTCTTAGCGCCATAGGGCTTGGCGCGTCCATTGCGCTGTCGGGACTCATCCTGGCGCTTATCGGCGTCGGCTCCCTGCTCAGCAATATTCCGGCATCCATAATCACCGCGCGCTACGGCGAACGCCGCTCGATGATAGGCGCAGCCCTCTTCAGCGTCGTTGCGCTGCTGCTGTGCGTCTATGCCCACTCTATCTGGATGCTGGCCACCGGTGTATTCATGATAGGCATGTCGCAATCCGTGTTCATGCTGGCCCGGCAAACCTATCTGACCGAGGCCGTGCCCATTGCGATGCGGGCCCGGGCGCTTTCTACGCTGGGCGGCGTCATGCGCATCGGCCTGTTCATCGGCCCATTCATTGCGGCGGCCCTGATGCAGTTCATGGGTATGCCGGGCGCCTATTGGACAGCCATTATTGCCATTGCCGCCGCCGGCGCGCTTTCCAGCGCCCTGCCCGACCTGGAACACCGCGCACCCTTCGGCGCAAACGCCAAGGGCATGGGCAGCACGACGCAGCCCGCGGCCCATACGGTCGCCGCCACTGCGCAAAAGGCCGGGTCAAGATCGGCGGCCGGCACCGACGGCCGTCCCGCCGCGCCCAAAATCGGCGATATCATCCGCACTTACTCCACACCCCTGCTTACATTGGGGACGGGCTGTCTTCTGGTTTCGGCGTTGCGAGCCTGCCGGCAAATCGTCATTCCGCTGTGGGCCAGCCAGATCGGGCTGGATGCGGCCACCACCGCCATCGTCTATGGTTGCATGGGCGCCATCGACATGCTGCTGTTTTATCCCGCGGGCCATGTCATGGACCGGCATGGCCGGCTTTGGGTCGCCGTGCCGTCCATGCTGCTCATGGGCTTGTCGCTGGTGCTTATGCCCCTGACCTCCAGCCTGGGCTGGTTCGTTGCCGTAACCATGCTGCTTGGCCTGGGCAACGGTATAGGATCCGGCCTTATCATGACCATCGGCGCCGACGCCTCGCCTTCGGCGGGCAGAACGCAATTCCTTGGGGTCTGGCGCTTTATTGCCGACCTGGGATCCTGCGGCGGACCGCTGCTGCTTTCGGGGGTGGCCGCCGTTGCCACGCTTGGCGCCGGCGTGGCTGTCATAGGCGGCATGGGCTTTGCGGCGGCGGCCGTGTTCTGGCAGTGGCTGCCGCGCATCGACCCGCAAAAAAACAGATAATGCCGCATTAAGCGGCCGCCACGGCCGCTTAGTTAAGCGCGGCCTTGGCAGCCTCTTCCGGCGTCAAGCCTTCATAGAACAGATCGGTAAACCATTCGGCCTGCTCTTCGATATGCTCTTGCGCTTCGTCCCGGCTGGCGCCCGCCTGCACCAGGAGCTCTTCAACGGCAACGCACCATTCGATAAGCGCCGCTTCGTCTGGATCCACCTCGGACTTTTTCTTTTTTGCCATGATAGGCGCTCCATCCGCGAAATGATTATTGAAAAAACGACATTATCCGCCAAAAAATGCCGTCCGAGCCAGATTGTGGGTCCATCCGCCCTTGCCGGGCGCCCAAGTTCGCCCGCAAGATGCCGCCGCGACACCTCTTGTAACGCCAAGCACCGAAACTGCAACCGGATTGAAGCATTTCCGATGCTTCAATAAGTCCGTGGCAACCCATGGCGTTTCAAGAACCGCCATGAGCCGGCCAAGCCGTAGTAGTCCACTATAGGCCGGCGACATTTGCAGGAGCTTATACATGAACAAGAAACTGATCGGATCCGCCGTGTTGGCGATCTGCCTGACAATCGCAAGCGGCGCAGCCTTGGCCAAAGGCCACGACGGTCGCGACAACAGCCGCGGCCAGCACAGATCGCACGTCGATCGCAGCGATCGGTCCGTTCACAACGGCCGCAAGGACAACCACGGCTATCGGACGTATAGCAATCGCGGCAATCAGTCGCATCGAGCCCATCCCGGCGACTATCGGCGATACGGAGCCGGGCCGGCGCGTAATTTTTATCGAGGCGGCAGGTTGCCGGCGCGCTACCGCACAGGGCCTTATATTGTGCAGGACTGGCGTGGACACCGTCTAAGCCCCCCGCCTAGAGGCTATTACTGGGTCCAGACCGGCAGCGATTTCGTATTGGCCGCAATTGCCACCGGCATCATCGCCCAAATCATCCTCGGCCAATAAGCAGCTACACCCGGCACTCAAGGCGGCGCAAGCGCCATCCCGGTAGCAACTCATTCTTGAAAATGCCTACAATACTGAAGAGCTCCGTGCCTTGCGGCCGGGGCTCTTCAGTTGCAGAAAAAGCATCCCCGCTGGAACTCAAGGCAGGACAGGCTTGCGCCTGGACCCGCGGTCAATGACAACGTATTCGAGGATAGATCAATGGATGCCAATTTTTGGCTTGAGCGCTGGCGCGAAGGGCGCACGGGGTTTCACCAAGACTCGGTGACGCCCCTGTTGCCCAGGTATTGGCCCAGCCTTTCCGTCGCGCCGGGCGATCTCGTTCTGGTGCCGCTTTGCGGCAAATCCAAGGACATGCTTTGGCTTGCCGGCCAAGGCCATCGCGTCCTTGGCGTCGAGCTCTCGCCGCTGGCGGTGCGGCAATTCTTTTCCGAGAACCACCTGCAACCCAAAGTGCACGCTTCCGCATTGGGCGAACATTATGTCGCCGGCGACATCGAAATAATCTGCGGCGACATATTCGCACTGGACCAAGCAACGATGGCGCAATGCGCCGGGGTGTACGACCGGGCCGCGCTGATTGCCCTGCCGCGACCCATGCGCCCAGCGTATGTCGAGCACGTCTACGCCCGCCTGCCGCCGCCTTGCCGCGGCCTTTTGATAACCCTGGACTATCCGCAAGACCAAATGGAAGGACCGCCGTTCTCGGTCGGCGCGGACGAGGTTCAAACTCTCTTTTCGGGACAGCCCAAGGCCCATCTGCTGGACCGGATCGAAACGCTAAGCAAGGAGCCGCACTTCAAGCAACGCGGCCTGGACCGCCTGGACACGTTGGTATATAGCCTGGGTAACTGATGCTCGATACCATCTTCCCGTTTGTGGGAGGCGTAGGCCTGTTTCTGGTCGGCATGATGCTGTTGTCCGACGGCCTGGTGGCGTTTGCCGGCGGCGCGCTGCGCCGAGGCCTGATCCGCTTTACCGGCACGCCATTCAAAGCGTTCTCCTCCGGCGCGCTGATTACCGCGCTGGTGCAATCGTCCACCGCTACTACGGTCACGCTAATCGGTTTCGTCAGTGCGGGCCTGATAACTTTTTCGCAGGCTATTGGCGTCGTCATCGGCGCCAGCCTGGGCAGTACCGCAACGGGCTGGTTGGTGGCGGGGCTGGGCTTGCAGGTGAAGCTGGGCTTTTATACCCTGCCGCTGATTGGACTGGGCGCCTTGATCAAGCTATTGGCACACGGACGTTGGGCCGGAATCGGTCTGGCGCTGGCCGGCTTCGGGCTTTTGTTCTTGGGCCTGGACATGCTTCAGGACGGCATGCGCGGACTGGCCGGCGTGTTCAACCTGGCGCGATTGCCCGTTGGCGGCTTCTGGGCGCATATTGCGGTGATGCTGATAGGACTGGCAATGACGGCCCTGCTTCAATCGTCGGCGGCGGCGATCGCCACAACGCTGACCGCCCTTCATACCGGCACCATCAATTTCGACCAGGCCGCCGCGGTAGTCGTCGGCGCAGCCATCGGTACCACCTTGACCAGCGCCATCGTCGCCATCGGAGCAAACGTCTCCGCCAAGCGCACGGCGCTTGCCCATATTCTGTTCAACCTGGTCGCCGGCCTGATCGCCATTGCGCTGCTGCCCGCCTTGCTGGCAGTTATCGAGTTTCTGGACCGCTACTTCAATACAACAGCCGGCCCGCTAAGCCTGACGACGTTCCATACTTTGTTCATTTTGCTCGGCGTAGCCGTCTTTCTTCCCCAGACTTCGCGCTTTGCCCAGGTCGTCGAGCGTCTTTTGCCCGAACGCAGCGACAATCTGGTCCGGCACCTGGACAATAGCCTGCTCTCGGTTCCGGCCATCGCGCTCGAGGCTGCCCAACGCGCACTCGAACACATGGCGCTACGGCTATTCAGTCTCTACAGCCGTATTCTGGACAGCCCTTCGATGCCGATTCAGCCAGACGAACTGCCGCAACTGCACGAGGCCTTGCAGCAGACTTTCGATTTTGTCACGCGTACGCAAGTAGCCAGCGACGACAAACCTCTGTCGGGACAAAGAATCGCCTTGCTGCATGCCATCGACCATCTGCTGCGCATGACAGCCCGCCTGCGAGAGCTCAGGCATGCGCCTATCGAGTTCGCAAATGCGCGCTACCGCGAAGCCGTTGAACACAGCCGTAGCATGCTGGTGGCGGCCGAGGGCGGCGCGGCCGGCCCCCCCGCCCTGCCCGGTACGAAAAGCCTGGAGCTGGTCAAACAAGAAGCCAAGGCGCTGACCGAGCTGGCGCACCAGGTGCGCCGCGAAATCCTCAAGCATGCCGGCACCGATGGCAATACCTCCCAGGCCTTGCATATTCTGGACGCCTTCCGTTGGATGGACAGGGCAGCCCGCCATGTGTCGCGCATCTGCCATTACCTCAAGGCCGGACGCGCATGGTCCGAACGGCTGAACAACAAAGAGGCGGATGGCGGTTTCGACTTGCCGGACGAGCCCGAACAAGACTGATTAACTCATGGACGCGGGCTGCAGCGCAATGATTGCCATCCCAAGCAGGGCGACAAAGGCGCCTGCCACATCCCAGCGGGTCAACTGGACCCCATCGACAAAATGCAGCCAGACCAGCGCTACCGCGATATACATGCCGCCGTAAGCCGCGTAGGTGCGCCCCGCGGCATTGGGGTGCAAGGTCAACAGCCAGGCAAACAAAGCCAGCGATATGGCCGCGGGAATAAGCAGCCACGCCGGCTTGCCCTGCTTAAGAACCAGCCACGGCAAATAACAACCGGCGATTTCGGCCACCGCCGTCGCAGCGAATAAACCCGCGATCTTTAAAAAAACAAGCATCATAGGATGCGATTATCGCAGCCCCGAGCCCACACGGGTCATCAATAAGCCCGCGTCTTCATCGATGCGCAAATCCAATGGAGCGGCTATGCCCTTCAGGCGCATCTCAAGCCCGGGCATGGATTCCTTGAACGGATCCATCAAGCCTGCCAGACGCTGGACCACTTTTGCCAGCCCTTGCTTGTTGGTGTTGGGCAGCAATAGCCACAACATATCTTCGCCGCTGCGCGCGCATCGATCCGGTTCGCGGATAATATCGACCAGGCGCTCGATCAGGGAGTCGACGAGCACACGGCCCTGCTGCTCGCCCGAAGCCTCCAATACCTGCTGTAAATTGACGAACCGCAAGCCCACTAGCGAAAAGACGGGCTCCCCATAACGCCGATGCATATCCAGCAGCCAATCCAGGGAATAGCGAAATGCTTCTTCGCCTATCAGCCCCTGAACATCGAAATTCGCGCTGAACGCAAGCTCCATATGCAAACCTTGGCTACAACGCATATATCCAGCCTCCGTCAATTGGTAACTGTAGATTTCCTGCACTCGCAACTCGTTCTGCTCGTGCCTGCTATCGCACTGAAGACAGCGCACTTGGCTAAGACGCCGCGATCCGCAACGCGCGCAAAACCGCACCCTGTCCACCAAAGCGGCGCGGCCAAGCCAGCCTCCCTGACCCAACAATTGCAGGGTCGAAAGAGCGTCGAAAGTCTTGCCCTCGGCCAGCGTATCAAGCAAAGGATAAGCGTAGAAATCGGCCTTGCTGGCATCCTGCAGGGCGAGTATCCGCCGCGCGCCGCCCAGCCACAGCCAAGCCAGCACACGTGTTTCGTAACTGTTTTCCAGGCTCTCGGGACTTAAGGTGGCGTAACGGTCCTTCCATCCCTGCACCGCACACGCCAGCGCCTGGCTGTCCTTGGGCGGCGCGCCATCGCCCAAGGCATCGCACCAGCCGTCTTGATCCCGAGCACAGTAAATATAGGTGTAGCGATAGGCGGGATGGGCGCGCAGCAAACGCAATGATTGCCCGGCCTGACTGGCGGGCAGATCGAGAACAAGAGCGTCATAGACCGCGGATGCCGCCAATAAGCCGTCGACCGAATCGTAAGAGTCGGCGCTTGACTTATCCGAGGCAGATTGCGGACCGAACTCTATAACTGCGACACGAGGAGCACAGATACGCACACCTTTAATTTCATAACATGGGGAAAAGTATACCCCCATTACGAAACAAGGCGTATCAGGCGTAACAAATTACTTGCGCCCCGCCTCAGAAGGTGGAAGCACAATGTCCCCCGGAGGGCGCCTGGCCCGACCCGGCCGCGATCAGCGGCGGCTCCAGTCTATGATTGACAGGCGCGGACGCCGCCCAATCCCATGCAAAGAACGCAATCAGGGCCGCCCAAAAGACCAGCATGAAGAATGATTTTTTCATCGTGCGCCTTTTAGTGGAAACCGAAATGGCGGCGTACTCGCACGCCTATCAGCGAGCCGCAAAATGCCAAGGGCACCCAGATCCAGCCGTGTATGCTGCCGGTAGAAATGCCGCTGACCATGGCGCCGATATTGCAGCCGAAAGCCAGGCGCGAGCTATAGCCCAATAAAAATCCGGCGGCAATGCCCACCGCCCACTGCTTTGCCGTCAATGAGGCGGGCACCGCCGACGCGGTGCGCTTGCCGGCCGCAATCCACAGCGCACCCGCAAGAATGCCGATATTGGTGATGGAGGTCACGTCCATGAAAACCGACTGCGACAGCGTCGTTAAATTGACGGGCTGGCTCCAGAAGGGATTAGCCGCGGGGTCGAACACGCCGGTTGCTGTTGCGATTTTGGCGAACCATAAGCCAAAGCCATACACCACACCCCACGGCTGGCCCGCAATAAGCAAATTGAGCACCGCCAGGACTGCAAGCAATACAGCGCCGATGAACAAGCGCCGGTCGAACCAGGGCGCCGATTTCCCCGACCAGCGCAAAGCGGCCCAGCCTAACGCGGCAAGGCCCAGCAATGTCAGGCCCAAGGCTTCCCAGGGACCAAATTGAGTCACCAGCCCCACGGGCTTCAGGGCGCCCAGGCTTAGCCATTGCTCAAGCTGTGCCGAGCCCATAAAGCTGCCCAGCGCGAACATGGGCAATATCGCCATGTTGAGCGGAATGCCCAGCCCTGCCTTATAGAGCGTACCGGAGCCGCAGCCGTCGGCTATTTGCATGGCCGCACCGAAAACAAAAGCCCCTATCAGAAGGCTGAAGCTGGGAGGGCCCAGCGCCGCGCCGAGGTCGCCGGGAAATGCGGCCAGCAACGGCATGGATACAGCCGCCGCGATACCCAGCAACAGTAACTGCGCCATCACGCCGCGCGGATCGCGCTGTTCGATCAAACGCCGCCATCCCGTGGTGAAACCGAAACGGGCGCCGGCCAGCACGCCGCCCATGCCGATGCCAACCAAAAACAAGACAGCCTGGCGCGTGGAAACGAACCAGGCCAGCCCTATAAAAAAGGCGGCCATTACGGCCGCGAAAGGAATTCGAGTCATAGTTATGAAATAGTCAGGAAGTAACCTTGCCGACCAAGTTTTTAAGGTCGTTCAGAATTTGCGTGCCACGCCCGGGAACATTGTCCATGGGAAGCGCTTTGGCCGACTGCGTCCATTCTACGATTGAAGCGGGATAAAGCTTCACGTTCTTTTGACCCAGGACTTCGGACAGCGCGAACCAATCGGTGGCCGCCCAGTGCCCGGTATTGCAGAATGAAATGGTTTCATCGGCTGTCTCGGGCAATGAGCTGGCGGCGATTTTACGTGCCTCGTCGGTCGACACGAAAATGGAGGTGCCGGGCTTGAACCACTTGCTGTTTTCCAGGTTGACGGCACCTTGAATAGTCCCGGCGGTCTTGGCGGCTGGCACCTTGGTTTGTCCCTTGAAAAAGGCAGCGGGACGCGCATCGATGAGCTGAGTCTTTGGATTGCCCACCTGAGCCAGAACCTGGTCCTGGTCGGCCATGATGGCCGTGTTCAAGACCGGCGTGTACTGGCTGGCCGCGACTTGAGTGGCCGCCTGGTCTTGAGGCAGGCCGGCGTCGGTCCATGCCTTGAGGCCGCCATTGAGTATCGACAGATTGTTCAAGCCCAGATACTTGAGGGTCCAGTAAACGCGCGCCGACGCGCCAAAATCGGTTGAATCGGCACCCGAGGAAACCACCACCGCGTGCGTGGCTTCATTCAGGCCCAAGCTGCGTACCAGGGCTGTCAGCTTGTCAAGCGCGGGAACCTTGCCGGCATTGTCGGCCGGCCCGCGCCACTGCCCGTAAGGTGCGGACACGGCTCCGGCAATATGGCCGGCGCTGTATTCGGCGACAGGACGAATGTCGACGACCCGTACTGCGGAGTCGGATTTAAGCGCATCGAGCTGGGCAGGCGTAAGCAATGGGGCCGCTGCAGCCGCGGCGCTGAAGGCAATAGCCGCCGTTGCGGCCAAGGTGGCGAAGAATTTCATTTTGAACGGCCTGAATAAATTAGCGCAATGAAGAGCTTATTTTCCCATACTTCAAAGGCATATAGATATACATCTTAATTATTTATTTATATAAAAATACCGGCTTAGCGGCCGGTATTTTTATTGTAGAGCGGAACTTAGACGTACATAGGTTTGTTGTCCACCAAGCGCAGCCAGCCTTTGACGATGCGGTAGATAACCCAAACGACATTGGCCATAAGGACCAGGTAGCCGATAAACACGAACAACAGCACAAAGCCGATAACCGCCCATAGCATGCTGTACCAGAAGGTACGGATCTGCCATTTGAAATGCGAAGCAAGCCAGGTTCCCTGGACGTCGCCGCGCTTCACGTAATTGATGATGATGGCAACCAGGGCTGTAATCCCCACCAAAAAAGCCACGGCCTGAAGCGCATAGACCACGGTGGTGATTGTCTTGGCCGATTTCAGCTTTTCGTTGTCAGGGTTCGAACCCGGCTGGCTCGCCGTGGTAATAATTTCGTCGTTCATCAGTGCTCCTGGTTATGGCAAATGTGCGCAATTATGCCGTGTTTTCGTGACAAGCAACAAGCATCCGGCATATCCGCGCTTATGCGCGGACCAACTAAGCAATCGCGAAATCATTCGTTTTATTTCAATCTCGCAATCGATAACCTGTCAACTCCGAAATACATTCTTCGAAACTGTCCCAAAGGTAATAACGATGCTGTTGAAAAAACTCGTACGATCCGCCCTTGTCCTGGCTGTTGCCGTCGCACCGCTGGCGCAGGCGGCTGAGGTTTCGCTTCTGAATGTCTCATACGACCCGACCCGTGAACTTTATCAGGAGTTCAACCACGCCTTCGCCAAAGAATGGAAGGCCAAAACCGGTGACGATGTCACTATCAAGCAATCGCATGGCGGCTCGGGCAAACAAGCCCGTACTGTCATTGACGGAATTTCGGCGGATGTCGTGACTCTGGCGCTTGCCTCCGACATTGACGCCATCGCCAGTCGCGGGCTGATCGACAAGGACTGGCAGAAGCGGCTGAAGCTGAACAGCTCGCCCTATACATCGACCATCGTTTTCCTGGTTCGTAAAGGCAACCCCAAAGGCATCAAGGACTGGGACGACCTGATCAAGCCCGGCATCCAGGTGATTACCCCGAATCCCAAGACTTCAGGCGGTGCGCGCTGGAACTATCTGGCCGCCTGGGGCTATGCCTTGAAAAAGCCCGGCGGCAACGTCGATACGGCCAAGGAGTTCGTCGGCAAGCTCTTCAAGCAGGTGCCCGTTCTGGATTCCGGAGCCCGCGGATCGACGACGACGTTCGTTGAGCGCGGCATCGGCGATGTGCTGCTGGCCTGGGAAAACGAAGCGCTGCTGGCCATCAAGGAACTGGGTCCCGATAAAGTCGAGATCGTCGCTCCGTCAGTAAGCATCCTGGCCGAACCGCCCGTTGCTGTCGTTGACAAGAATGTCGACAAGCGCGGTACGCGCAAAGTAGCTACCGCCTACCTGGAATACTTGTACAGCGATGTCGGCCAGGAGATTGCCGCGAAGCACTACTACCGGCCAAGCTCGGAAACAGTGGCGCAAAAATACGCTGCGCAATATCCGAAGATCAAGTTGTTCACTATCGAAGATGTGGCGGGCAGCTGGAGCACAGTGCAAAAAGAACACTTTGGCGACGGCGGAATTTTCGACCAGATCTATCAGCCGGGCAAGAAGTAGCTTATTTCAATCGATCTGCCCATGAGGGCCTCGCTCTCTTGGGCGGCCGCTTGGCGGCTTGCTGCCGGCTGGCAGCAAGGCCGAAATACCATCGTGTCGCAGAACGCTCCGAAGCTTGATGACGAGGGTTCACATGGCAATGGCGCCCCGCAGCATTATGCTTAATGCATCTAAGAAAATACAAAAAAAATCGTTCTATTTATAACAGCGAAGTGCAACCATTCTTACTCTCTTAGTCGAAAATAAACTTCTGACCTCCGACCGCATATGAACGCTGCAGCACTACCGCTGGATGGCAGGAACAAGCCGTTCAGAGTCATGCCGGGTTTCAACCTGACCCTGGGTTTCACCATTCTTTACCTGAGCCTGATCGTGCTGATACCGCTATCGGCCGTCTTTTTGAAAACCTTCACGCTTACCTGGGACGAATTCATCAGCGCGGTCACCTCCGATCGCGTCATGGCGTCGTACCGCCTGACCTTTGGCGGCTCGCTGCTTGCCGCCGCCATCAATACAGTCTTTGGCGGCATTGTCGCCTGGGTGCTGGTGCGATATAAATTTCCAGGCAGAAAACTGATAGATGCGCTTGTCGACCTGCCTTTCGCGTTGCCCACGGCCGTGGCCGGTATTGCCTTGACGGCGCTGTATGCGCCAAACGGCTGGATCGGAAGCATTCTTGCGAAAGTCGGGATCAAGGCGGCTTTCACCCCCTTGGGAGTAATCATCGCCTTGATCTTCATTGGCCTGCCTTTTGTCGTGCGCACGCTGCAGCCCGTGCTGGAAGACTATGAACGCGAATTCGAAGAAGCTTCGGCCAGCCTGGGCGCCACACGTCTGCAGACTTTTGTCCGCGTGATCTTTCCAACAATGGTGCCGGCCCTGCTTACGGGATTCGCCCTGGCTTTTGCGCGCGCCGCCGGCGAATACGGTTCAGTCATCTTCATTGCCGGCAATATGCCCATGGTTTCGGAGATCACGCCGCTGATCATCGTCACCAAGCTGGAACAATACGACTACGCCGGCGCGACAGCCATCGCCATGGTCATGCTGATAGTCTCGTTCATTCTTCTGCTTGCCATCAATTTACTTCAGGCCTGGGCGCGTCGCCGCGGCCAGCCGCTTCGGACCTGACATGCAAAGCGCCACCGCCACTCTCTCCATCCCTTTGCCGCTTGCCGCCCAAACCCAGGCGCCATCGGCCACCACCGAACCTTCATGGGTGCGCACGCTGCTGATCGTCGCTGCGTTCGCATTCCTGGCGCTGTTTCTGTTCATGCCGCTGGTCGCCGTCTTTACGGAAGCACTGCGCAAAGGATGGGATGCCTACATTGCGGCAATCGTCGAACCCGATGCCTTGTCGGCAATCAGGCTGACGTTGATTGCCGCCGGAATTGCCGTGCCGCTCAATCTGGTTTTTGGCGTGGCTGCGGCGTGGGCTATCGCCAAGTTCGAGTTTCGCGGCAAGAATATCTTGCTGACCCTCATCGATCTGCCGTTCTCCGTCTCGCCCATTATTTCCGGCCTGATCTATGTATTGATTTTCGGCGCCCAGGGCTGGATAGGCCAGTGGCTCATGGATCACGACATCCAGATTCTGTTCGCCGTGCCGGGCATTGTGCTTGCCACCATCTTCGTCACTTTTCCCTTCGTGGCCCGCGAACTTATCCCGCTGATGCAAACGCAGGGCAACGAAGAGGAAGAAGCCGCGCTGGTTCTTGGCGCCACGGGCTGGCAGGCTTTCTGGAAGGTCACGCTGCCCAATATCAAGTGGGGCCTGCTGTACGGGGTCATTCTTTGCAATGCGCGCGCCATGGGCGAATTTGGCGCCGTATCGGTCGTATCAGGACATATCCGCGGCGAAACCAATACCATGCCGCTGCATGTCGAGATTCTGTACAACGAATACAACTTTTCCGCAGCCTTCGCTGTCGCATCGCTGCTGGCCCTGCTGGCCCTTGTCACGCTGGCCATCAAGTCCTTTATTGAATGGCGTCTGCACCGCAAAGACGCCATCGCGATTTCCGCAGGAGCACTTTCGTGAGCATTGAAGTCCGCAACATCA
The DNA here is from genome assembly GCF_003315175.1 of Eoetvoesiella caeni. Classification (GTDB taxonomy): domain Bacteria; phylum Pseudomonadota; class Gammaproteobacteria; order Burkholderiales; family Burkholderiaceae_B; genus Eoetvoesia; species Eoetvoesia caeni. Next base: position 271,250 of record NZ_QNRQ01000001.1, read on the forward strand.
ACAAGCGCTTCGGCGATTACGTCGCGCTTAACAATATATCGCTGAAATTTCCAGATGGCGAGCTAACAGCACTGCTGGGCCCGTCAGGCTGCGGCAAGACCACTTTGCTCCGCATTATCGCGGGCCTTGAACAAGCCGGCAGCGGCCAGGTGCTGCTTGACGGCGAAGATGCTTCGGCACGCCATGTGCGAGAACGCCAGGTGGGATTCGTGTTCCAGCATTATGTATTGTTCAAGCACATGACTGTGTTCGAAAACATTGCGTTCGGTTTGCGCGTCAAGCCGCGCAATATCCGCCCTACCGAGCAGGCCATTCGCGAACAGGTCACCAAGCTGCTCAACCTGGTCCAGCTGGATTGGCTGGCAGACCAATACCCTTCCACGCTCTCGGGCGGACAGCGCCAACGCATCGCGCTGGCCCGGGCCTTGGCGGTCGAACCGCGCGTGCTGCTGCTGGATGAACCGTTCGGCGCCCTGGATGCAAAAGTTCGCAAAGAACTGCGCCGCTGGCTGCGGCGGCTGCATGACGAACTGAGCGTCACCAGCATTTTCGTCACCCACGACCAGGAAGAAGCGCTTGAGGTGGCCGATCAGGTCGTCGTCATGAACAAAGGCAATGTCGAACAAATCGGCGCACCGGCCGATGTCTACAATCGCCCTGCGTCTCCATTCGTGTACGGCTTTCTGGGTAACGTCAATCTGTTTCGCGGACGTATACACGAGGGCGTCATGGAGGCGGGTTCCGCCACATTCCGCGTACCCGATCACGCAAAGGTTCAGGACGCCGCGGGCGTAGGCTATGTGCGTCCGCACGACCTGGACGTGCAACGCTATGCGCCGGGCGCAGAAGGCATTGCAGTGCAACTGCGCCACGCCCACGCAATAGGCCCGCTGGCGCAGCTTGAACTTGTACGCGAAGACAATCAAGAACTCATCGAAGCCGTTATTTCCCGCGATCAGTTCGCGCAACAGTCCTACACAGAAGGCGACAGGCTGCTGGTCAGCCCCAAGCGCCTGGATGTTTTTGTAGAACAGGTCGGTTAAGGGCACATGAACTTTCAACAGCTTCGATCAATACGCGAAACAGCCCGGCGCGGCTACAACCTTACGGAAGTAGCCAACACCCTGTTCACATCCCAGCCGGGGGTCAGCCGGCAGATCCGCGAACTGGAAGAGGAACTTGAAGTGGACATCTTCGAGCGCAACGGCAAGCGCCTGACCGGCCTGACCAAGCCGGGCACGGAGATTCTTCCGATCATAGAACGGATACTGCTCGAGGCCGAAAACCTGAAGCAGGCAGGACGGGATTATGCCCGCGAGACCCAGGGCACGCTGGCGATAGCGACCACGCACACGCAGGCCCGATACGCGCTGCCCGCCGCCGTACAGGCATTTCGAAAAAACTTTCCCGATGTACGCATAGCCTTGCAGCAAAGTTCGCCCGAACACATTGCAAATTGGGTCATTTCCGGCAAGGCCGATATCGGCATAGCAACAGAGGGCCTGAGCGAGTTCAATGAGCTCGTGTCCTTGCGCAGCTATGAATGGAGCCACGTAGTCGTCGTACCGCAGGGGCATCCCTTGCTTGCGCGCGACACGGTCGCCCTGGCCGATATTGCCGCCTATCCCATCATTACGTATGACATTGGATTCACCGGACGCAGCCATATCGACGAAGCCTTCCAGCAAGCGGGGGTCGCCACCGACATCGTGCTGACCGCCATGGACTCGGACGTTATCCAGCAATATGTCTCGCTTGGCATGGGGGTGGGGCTGATCGCGTCCATGGCAATAGAGCACAACAATGTCCATCGCCTGCACGCTATCCCGGCCACCCACTTGTTCAGGCCCAACATAGCCCGCGTTGCGGTGCGCCGCGGTGCTTATCTTCGGTCTTATATGTACGACTTCATCCAGCAATTGACGCCGCAACTGTCGCGCGATGACATCAGGCTGGCGTTAAGCGATAATGTGGGCAAAAGCTGACTGGAGCACCCGCCTTACCTGCGCCCACCATGAAAGTACTCTTCAATATCGTGGGCACCGTCGCCCTGGTATTGGCAATTGCCGGCATATTCCTGCCGCTGCTGCCGACAACCCCGTTCTTGTTGCTGGCCTCGGCCTGCTATCTGCGCGGGTCGCAACGCATGCATCGCTGGCTAAGCCATAACCGCCTGCTCGGCCCCTACATCAAGGCCATGGAAGACCGCTCCGGCATCCCGCCCTCGACCAAAGCGATTGCGCTGGTCCTGCTATGGGCCTCGATGTCGTATTCCATTTATATCGTCCCCGTTCTTGCCGTCAAGGTCCTGCTGGCCCTGACAGGACTGGGCGTAAGCGCCTATATCCTGTTTCGCATCAAGACCTTGAAAACAAGCAAGCGACTGCCGCACAGATGATGGCAACGCCCATGCATCGCAACGCAAAATGCCGATAGCGCCTGCTAACTAGCACTTATTTTGCAAACAGGCCCAAGAATCGCCAATAAAATATCGTATCATTACAAGCAGAATCCCATACACCAGCAAGGTCTAGATGCCGCTTGTCCTTATCCTCGCCTTGCCCTTCGCGGGCAGCCTGATCACTGCGCTGATACCCGCCAACAAACGCAACGTCCAGGCGTGGCTGGCAGGCGGCGTGGCACTGGCTACCGCGCTGCTCGCCATGGCCCAGTACCCGGCCGTCGCCGACGGCGGCACCGTTAAAGTCGTTGCGTCCTGGATACCGGCCGCCCTCGATATCAACTTCGTACTGCGTCTGGACGGATATGCCTGGCTGTTTACCCTGCTTATAACGCTTATGGGCGCGCTGGTCGTGCTGTACGCCCACTATTATTTGTCGCCGCAAGATCCGGTGCGCCGCTTCTTTTCGTTTTTCCTGCTGTTCATGGGCGCGATGCTGGGCGTCGTGCTGTCGGGCGACTTGCTGCAACTGGTGGTGTTCTGGGAATTGACCAGCTTGTCTTCGTTTATGCTGATCGCCTATTGGTACCACCGCCTTGATGCACGACGCGGGGCCCGCATGGCGTTTACAGTCACCGGCGCCGGCGGGCTTTGCTTGCTGGCCGGCGTGCTGATGCTGGGGCATATCGTCGGCAGCTACGACCTCGATACCGTGCTGGCATCCGGCGACCTGGTGCGCAGTCATCCTTGGTACACAACTGTACTCGTCCTTATCGCTATAGGCGCATTAAGCAAAAGCGCGCAATTTCCATTCCAGTTCTGGCTGCCCAATGCCATGGCAGCTCCTACGCCGGTATCCGCCTACCTGCATTCGGCCACGATGGTCAAGGCCGGTGTATTTTTGCTAGCCCGCTTCTGGCCCGTATTGGCGGGCACCGACCAATGGTTCTGGATGATAGGCGGAGCCGGGCTTTGCTCATTGGTGCTGGGCGCCTATGCGGCGATTTTCCAGCGCGACATGAAAGGCGTCCTGGCCTATTCCACCATCAGCCATCTCGGCCTCATCGCCCTGCTCTTGGGCCTGAACAGCACTCTCGGGCTGGTGGCCGCGGTCTTCCACATGATGAACCATGCCACGTTCAAGGCTTCACTATTCATGGCCGCGGGCATCGTCGACCACGAGACGGGCACGCGCGACATGCAACGCTTGTCGGGCCTTTCAAAGGTCATGCCCATTACCTGCACGCTGGCGGTGGTGGCAGCGGCCTCGATGGCGGGCGTCCCGCTGCTGAATGGCTTCCTGTCCAAGGAAATGTTCTTTGCCGAAACTGTATTCCTGAACGGCAGTACCCTGACGGAAGTTTTCCTGCCGCTGGCGGCCGTCATTGCCAGCGCCTTCAGTGTCGCCTATTCCCTGCGCTTCGTATCCCAGGTATTTTTCGGGCCGCCTCCGTCCGATTTGCCGCGTGCACCGCATGAACCTCCGTTCTGGATGCTGGTTCCAAGCGGCTTGCTGGTGCTCACCTGTCTGTTGGTCGGCATCTTCCCAAAATACACTCTAGGCCCCTTTCTGCATGCCGCAACGCTGTCGATCCTCGGCGCCGACATGCCGCAGTACGACCTGGCCATCTGGCATGGCATCAACAAGCCGCTGCTCATGAGCTTTGCCGCCCTGCTCGGCGGCGTTGCCATCTACAGCCTGCTGCTCTGGCGGCGCCGGGCCCATCCCGACCGAACGCCGCTGTTGTATCGCTTCGATGGTCGCCGCAGCTTCGAGGCTTTGCTCGAAAATATCGATGCCACGACCGCCTGGTTGCTGGACAAAACATATTCGGCGCGCCTGCAGCGCCAACTGCTATTGGGGGTGCTGGCCACGCTGGCGGTCGCAACGCTGCCCTTGCTGGGCGGCAACTGGATAAAACCCACCCTTGGCACCCCATTCAATCTGTTCTTCTTTATTCTGTGGGTGGCTGGCGGGGCCTGCGCGATTGGCGCGGCCAGCCAGGCCAAATACCATCGTCCCGCTTCGCTGGCCATGGCCGGCGGCGCGGGCCTGGCAACCGCCATCACGTTTGCCTGGTTTTCGGCGCCCGACCTGGCCCTTACCCAATTGACCGTCGAAGTTGTCACCGTCGTTCTTATTTTACTTGGCCTGCGCTGGCTGCCGCCGCGCATCGAAGGCGACGATGGCGGCATGAGTTCTTCAAGGCTGGCGCGGCGCACACGCGACCTGGTGGTCGCCATAGCCGGCGGCGCCGGCCTGGCTGCGCTGGCTTATGCCGTCCTGACGCGTCCGGCCCGCGAAGGCGTTTCCGCGTTCTTCGTCGACAAAGCCCTGTCCGAAGGCGGCGGCACCAATATCGTCAACGTCATCCTGGTCGACTTCCGGGGCTTCGACACCCTGGGCGAAATCACGGTTCTGGGCATCGTGGCGCTTACGGTTTACGCCCTGTTGCGACGCTTTCGTCCGCCTCCCGAAACCATTACCGACGGCCCCTTGCGCCAGCAGCAAGGCGCGGCCAACTCCAGCGCAACCGCAATACCCGAGGCCGACCCCGACGCCCTGGTGCCGCGCGGCGACATGAAGATACCGGCTGTGCTTGCACGCCTTCTTTTGCCGATCGCCGCGCTCATCTCCCTGTACTTCCTATTGCGCGGGCACAACTCTCCGGGCGGCGGCTTTGTCGGCGGCCTGATTATGGCCACATCCATTATTCTGCAATACATGGTGGGCGGCGTGACCTGGGTAGAATCCCGCCAAGCCCTGCGGCCGCAATACTGGATAGCTCTGGGCCTGCTGGCTGCCGGCGGCGCCGCCGTGTCATCCTGGTGGGGCTTGCGCCCCCTGCTTACGGCACAGGCGCTGGACATAGCCTTGCCGGTGGTCGGGCACATCCATCTTTCCAGCGTGCTGCTGTTCGATATCGGCGTCTATATGCTGGTGGTCGGAGCAACGGTGCTGATGCTGGTGGCGCTGGCGCACCAGTCCCGCCGCTTCCATCGCAAGATTGCCGTGCCGCACGCACCCGACGGGCGAATGTCCGTCCATGAAGGAGTGAACTAATGGAAATCATACTGGCCACCGCAATCGGCGTACTGGCCGGATCAGGCATCTGGCTTATCCTGCGCCCACGAACCTTCCAGGTCATCATGGGCTTGTCGCTGCTGTCCTACGCCGTCAATCTTTTCATATTCGGCATGGGCCGCCTTACCGTGGGCGCCGCGCCCATTATCAGCACACTCAAGGGCACCGACCCGAGCCAGTACGCCGACCCCGTACCCCAGGCTCTGGTGCTGACCGCCATCGTCATCGGCTTTGCCACTACCGCTTTATTCCTGGTGGTACTGCTTGCCTCCCGGGGCTTGGCCGGCAATGACCATGTCGACGGAAGAGAGGCCGACCTGTGATCGATTGGCCGGCCCATTTGCCTGTTCTGCCCATAGCGGTGCCGCTGCTGACAGGCGCCTGCCTGTTGCTGCTGAAAGACTCTTACCGCTACACGCGCCTGGCTGTCTCGTTTGTCTCGGTGCTGGCGCAATTGGCCATAGCCATCGAGCTGCTGCTTATGGCGTCGGGGTTTCAGCCCTCGTCCTGGATCAACCATATCGCCGTCTATCTGCTGGGCGACTGGCCCGCTCCCTTCGGTATCGTATTGGTGGTGGACAGGCTCTCCGCCATCATGCTGACGCTGAATGCCATACTGGGCCTGGCTACGCTTACCTATGCGACGGCGCGGTGGGACCGGGCCGGCGTACATTTCCACCCCCTGTTCCAGTTCTTGCTGATGGGGCTGAACGGCGCCTTTCTTACCGGCGATCTGTTCAATCTGTTCGTCTTTTTCGAGGTGCTGCTTGCCGCATCGTATGGCTTGATGCTGCATGGCTCGGGCGAGTCGCGGGTCACCGCCGGGTTGCACTATATTGCGACCAACCTGTTTGCCTCGTTCCTGCTGCTTATTGCTATGGCGTTGATCTACGGCGTTACGGGCACACTCAATATGGCAGACCTTGCCGTCCAGGCCGGCAAGCTGGCCGGGCCCGACCGCCTGCTGTTCGAAACTGCCGCGGCCATCTTAGGCATCGCCTTTCTTATCAAGGCCGCCGCATGGCCGCTGAATTTCTGGCTGCCGAATGCCTATGGCAGCGCATGCGCTCCCGTAGCCGCCATCTTCGCCATCATGACCAAAGTCGGCATCTACGCGCTGCTGCGGCTGGGGTCATTGCTGCTTCCCACCGGCGCCCCCGCCGCATTCGGCGGCGAGTGGATGTTTCCGGTAGGCCTGGCCACTTTGGCTTTCGGCACTATCGGCATGCTTGCCTCGCAGCAGACCGAACGCATGATCGGCTATTGCGTCATTTCTTCGTCGGGCACACTGCTTACCGCGCTGGGCATGCCCGGCGTAACGCTTACAGGGCCGGCGCTGTTTTACCTGATCAACTCTGTCTTGGCCCTGGGCGCCTTTTACTTGCTGGTCGAGATGGTTGAACGAACGCGCAGTTTCGGCGCCGATGTGCTGGCCGTCAGCCTGGAAGCCTTCGATCTGGACGACCCGGAATCCCCGGACCGCTCCGACGACGTCGTCGGCGTTGCCCTGCCCGCGGCCATGGTTTTCCTGGGTATGGCTTTCATTGCCTGTGCCTTGCTGGTTTCGGGGCTTCCGCCTTTGTCCGGTTTCGTGGCCAAGTTCTCGCTCTTGTCGGCGTCTTTGCAGGCTTCCACCGATGGGCCTACAGTGGGTGCCTGGCTTTTGGTTGCCGCTGTCCTGATCTCCAGCCTGGGCAGCCTGATAGCCCTGTCCCGGGCGGGCATCCGCCTGTTCTGGAGCGCGGAAGATTCCATCACGCCGCGCCTGCGCGTGGTCGAAGCGGCGCCTGTCGCATTCCTGGTGCTGTGCTGCGTCGGCCTGGCCATATGGGCTGGCCCTGTGCTGGCCTACCTTAACGACACGGCGTTGGCGCTGGACAATCCCCGCTCTTATATCGACGCCGTATTGCACGCCCAGCCGGCAAGGCTGCTGGCGCCGGGAGGCGCGCCATGAAACGCATTTTGTACTGGCTGCTGATGCCGGCTTTGCTGCTGGCAATCTGGCTGCTGCTCAACGAAACACTGGCCGTGGGCGACATTATCCTGGGCAGTGTGCTGGCGCTGCTGCTGGCATGGGCCGCCATGGCCTTGCGTCCGCTGCGTTCGACGCCCAAGCGCGGCTTGACGCTGATCCGGCTGCTGACTCATGTCGCCGTCGACATCACCAAGTCAAACGTTGCGGTCGCCCGCCTTATCTGGCTGGGACCCTTGTCGCACACACCCGGATTCATCCGCATTCCCATAGAAATGAGCGATCCGCATGGCCTGGCGGCGCTGGCCTGCATCATTACCTATACGCCCGGCACGGTCTGGGCCGGCTTTTCCGAAAACAGCAGCGTCCTTACGTTGCATGTACTCGATCTTAAAGACGAAAACTACTGGATCACGCTGATCAAGCAACGCTACGAACAGCCTTTAAAGGAGATTTTCGAATGACGGCAATACTGTATTGGGCTGGCATGTTCGCACTTTGCTGCTTTGCCTTGGCGCTGGGCTGCGCCACGCTGCGCCTGCTGCTTGGCCCCACTCCCCAAGACCGCGTCCTGGCGCTGGACACCATGTATATCAACGGTCTGCTCATCTTGCTGGGGCTGGGCATTCAATTCAAAAGCGATATTTATTTTGACATTGCCCTGCTTATCGCCCTGTTCGGCTTTGTCAGCTCGGCCGCCATGGCCAAGTTCCTGCTTAAAGGCGAGGTCATCGAACCATGACAGAACTTCCTCTTTGGGCGTCCGTCCCGGCAGCCATTCTGCTGGTGCTTAGCGGCGTGCTGACCTTGTTCGGCTCGGCCGGGCTGCTGCGCTTCAAGCGCTTCTACCCGCGCATGCATGCCCCTACGCTGGGCAACACCCTGGGCGTGGCCTTTGTGCTGCTGGCCTCGGTCCTGGTTTCATCGGCCACTGAAGGCCGCCTGGTCATCCACCAACTGCTGATCACCTTTTTGCTGGTGCTGGTATCGCCGGTGACGGCTATCTTGCTGATGCAGGCAGGACTGCGCCGGGACGCCAGGCGTCCGGTCCGGGACGACTGAACAACAGCCGGGTCCGCTGGCGCGGACCGGCTGTTGTTCCGTAGCCAACATTTCGTTACCGGACAGTCGGCGGATTCTTTTATACTTAAAAGCAGATTTTCCCCTCAGTCCCTGACTGTCACGCTTTTAAGGAGACGACCATGAATCGCCAATTATCGGTTTTGTCCCGCCCCACTTCCGTTCTATTCGCCCTATGTCTGGGGCTGGCCTCCGCGTCCGCACTTGCCGCCGGCGGGTCGGCCCAAGCCAACAGCAGTGCACGCGCCCAATATCAACAAGACATGGCCTTGTGCAAGTCCGGCCAAAGCACGACCGAAAGCCGGGCCACCTGCGAACGCGAGGCCGGCGCAGCGCTTCAAGCCGCCGAACGAGGCCAGCTTACGGCTGAAAGCTCCAGCGGATACAAGCAAGACGCCACCAGTCGCTGCATGAGCCTGCCAGAGGGCCAGCGCCAGGACTGCATGACATTGATGAACAATCCGCAAAATGCTCGAGTGCAAGGCAGTGTCGGCGGTGGCGGCGTCTTGCGTGAAACCACCATTACAGTTCCCGGCGACGCCACGATGTCGGGGTCTATGCCTCCGGCCGCTCCCGGCGCCATGCCGAACAGCTCCATGCCGAATGGTTCCATGTCCAACGGCAGCATGAAGTAAACAGCCATACGGCTTGCCAAGCGGCGGTGCATACGGCGTTCATGCCAACGCACCGCCCCCGTTTGGCTGTCAAAAGCTATGCGCGACGCCGGCCATGTACCTTGTGGTCGTACCCTGGCCCTGGACAAACGAGCTCTCCAGGGAATACCGCGCAGCTACGCCTGCCATCGGATAAAGACGCGTGCGCGGCGACAAGTTATACACATAGCCCAGCGTCGCCAATTGCGCCGAATGGGCTTTTTCGCCATTTTCCCAAGACCACGAAGGCTGGGCCAAGGACCATTGCAACTGCAGCTCTCCATGGCCTACCGGCACGGCAAGGCCCAGCAGATAGGTGCCTACATGCCCGCCCGTAAGAAATCCGGCTAGTCCCAAACCCAGGTTCGGCGCATCGGGGTCTATACCTTCCAGGCTTACATACCCATTGCGCTGGCGGCTCCATGCCACGGACACCGCCGCAAAACCGGCATCGTACCTTAACCCCAGCTGCCAAGCCTCCGGGTGCACTGTATCGGGCAACACCGACTGCTTCAAATAGGTTTTATCCCAGGTTGCCACCGCCAACCACGGACCCTGCTGATACTGCAGGGCCAGGCTTAGCGCGGGCGATTTGTCCAGCCGCGCGCCTGAACCTTGCACATCGAAGCTATAACCGGCGCCCAGCTTGAAACCCGCCCACGACGGCGACAAATAATTGACCGCCTGATTCACCTGGTAATTGGTGGATGCCTTGAACATGGCGCCCATGTCCATGTCCTTCCAGGAAGCGACTTGAAGCTGGCTGCCAAACTGTTGCGCTACCGTATGCTGGCGGCCCAGCCTGAGCTCGCCGAAATCGCTGCCGCCAAGGCCAAGCCAAGCCGAGCTGTCGAATAACGAGGAGCCAACTTCAAGCATGCCTGTATTGCTGCCGAACTGAGATTCGAGTTCGAATGATGCCGACCAACCGCCGCCCAGCGCCTCTTGGCCGCGAATGCCAAACAGGGAATCGGTAAGCCCGCCCGACAGCATTTGAGCGTTCGAGCGCGAGCCATCGCCTGGCTCCGATGAGCGGGTCGAAGCAATGCCCGAATCAACGGTCCCATACAAAACAAGGCTGTTTTCCTGCGCCCGAAGTGCTCCGCAGAAACACAGACCCAATATCAACGCTGGCAACCACTTCATAAATGACTCGCGGCAAAAAAACCAGAGGACTAAAGTTCCAGTTGCATGCCCATTTCAACCACTCGATTGGGCGGTATCTTATAAAAACGCGTACTGCGGCTGGCGTTGCGCGCCATGAACGCAAAAAGGCTGCGGCGCCAGCGCATGCGAAACGATAGTTTGCGCACGACAATAATCGTTTGTCTGGACAAAAAATACGATGTCTGCATGGGCTCCAGATTGATCTCCGGATGGTCCTGCGCCAATTGCTCGAGCAAGTCGGGCACATTGGGTTCTTGCTTGAACCCCCATTTGGCAACGATTTGCCAGCCGCTGCGGCCCATTCGTTCAAGTTCGTAGCGTTCGTGAAACGCCACATAAGGCACGTCGGCGCTTTGCACGTTAAGAAACAGCACCTGCTCGTGCAGGACTTTATTATGCTTGAGGTTGTGCAGCAACGCCGGCGGCACCGTGTCAACAATCATGCTCATGAACACCGCCGTGCCGGGCACGCGAACCGGCGGATACTGCTCGATGGCCTCGATAAAATCCTTCAAGGGCTGGTGGTCGCCCGCCAACGTCTGGTGCATTTTATCGCGGCCCTGTTTCCAGGTAAGCATCAAGGTAAAGATGCTTGCCCCCACCACCAAAGGCAGCCAGCCACCATCGATGATCTTCAAGGTGTTGGACGAGAAAAGCAACACGTCCACAACCAAAAAGAAACTAATAAGAACCAGCCACAATATCTTGCGCAGGCCGGAGGAATGACGCGGCAAAACCGAAAACGCCAACAGGGAAGTCATCAACATGGTGCCCGTAACGGCAAAGCCGTAGGCGTGCGCCAGGTTTTCAGAAGACTGGAATCCCAGCACCAATACAAGTACGGCTATGCACAGCAACTGATTGACTCGCGGCAAATAGATTTGCCCCTCTTCACGCGCCGAAGTGTGCGTGATATCCATGCGTGGCCATAGGCCCAATTGCACCGCCTGGCGCGTTACCGAAAAGGCGCCCGAGATGACCGCCTGCGAAGCAATGATGGTGGCTATCGTTGCCAGGCCGACCAGGGGTATCAGCATCCATTCCGGCGCGAGCAGGAAAAAGGGATTGCGAATTGCCGATGGGTCGGCCAACAGCAAGGCCCCTTGTCCGAAGTAGCAAAGCACCAGGCCAGGCAGCACCAAACCGTACCAGGCTCGCCGTATGGCGGGCCGGCCATAGTGGCCCATGTCCGCATACAGCGTTTCGGCGCCGGTCAGCGCCAGCACGACCGCGCCAAGCAGCAAAAAAGCCGTCCAGGGCCCTTGTGCCACAAAGTCGACCGCCCACATTGGATTGACCGCCCGAAGGATTTGCGGTGTCTGGACAATGCGCCAAGCACCCAAGACTCCAATCACAATAAACCACGCAAGCATGATGGGCCCGAACAACTTGCCCATGGCACCCGTGCCATGCGACTGCACGGCAAACAGGCCAACAATGATGGCCAGCGCCGCGGGCACCACCCAGGGGTCCAGCGTATGCGACACAATGCCTATGCCTTCAATGGCAGACAGCACCGAGATGGCAGGGGTAATCATGCTGTCGCCGTAAAACAGGCTTGCGCCGATAAGGCCCAGCACCACCAGAAACCAGCGGCGGCGCCCCTGGATGCCGCGTACAGCCAATTCCATCAAAGCCAGGGTCCCACCTTCGCCGCGGTTGTCGGCGCGCAGGATCAGCGTGACATATTTCAATGAAACGACCAGCATCAACATCCAGAAAAGCAGCGACAACACGCCCATGACGTGCTGTTCGCCCAATGTTGCAAAGCCGCTGAGCGACGCGCGCAGGGTATACAAAGGACTGGTGCCGATGTCCCCGTATACGACTCCCAATGCACCGATAAGCATCGCCGCGCCCGGCGACGCCCGGGATTTTGCGTGTTCTAGCTCTGTGCTCATAGTACTGACTCTATCCTTCATGTCGCGTCAAATTGGTTCCCTTGCGCGGCCCGGGAAAAACGATGCTGATACGGGTGCCCGGAAACTCGGGGCGGCTGGCCAGGCTCCACCATCCTCCATGTGCCCTGGCAATCTCGCGGACAATGGCCAGGCCCAGCCCCGATCCGCCGGCGCTGGCTCTAGGCGAGCGGTAAAAGGCTTCGAATACCCTTTCGCGGTCCTCGGCATCGATGCCCACTCCGTCATCCTCCACGGCCAGCGAGGGCGGTGTCGCGCCCACCTGGATAAGAATGTAGCGTGCCCCCGCCCCATAACGTAAAGCATTATCGATAAGATTGCTCAGCATCTCTTCAAGCAGCAACGGATCGGCGTCCACCCAGATAGGGTCCTCGGGCGCCGACAACTGCAAATCTATCCCCTGGGCCCGTGTTGCCCGGATCCATTCCGAGGCGCTCAAGCGCGCCCACTCCGCCAAATCCAGCCGTTGGAAACTGTCCTGGGGCCGGATGGACGAATCGGCCCGCGCCAGGACCAGCAACTGCTGGCCCAGGCGTATCATGCGGTCGGTCACGAACTTGATGCGCTGGGCCCGTTCGCGCACATCGTCGGGCAAGTCGCCCGCCAGCATGAGCTCAGACTCCAGCTTGAGCCCGCTCAATGGCGTCCTGATCTGGTGGGCCGCGTGCCCGATGAAACGTTTTTGCGCCTGCATGGAATCATCCAGCCTCAGCAGCAGGTCGTTGATGCGGTTCACGACCGGGGCGATCTCGGTCGTCAGCCCCGAAACATCAAGTGGCTGCAAGTCGTCGATGGAGCGCTGATTGATTTCATCCGATAGTTTATTGATGGACTTCAGCCCCGAGCGCACCCCGGCGATCAGCACGCCGGCAATCAGCAAGACCAGGAAAACCTGGCTCAGCAATAGCACCCAGAAGATATCGCGCAGCAGCCAGACCGAGAGATTGATGCGGCTGGTGACAATCCAGGTCACGGCCAAGTCCAGGACGACGAGGACGAGAACCGGCGGCAACAGGCGAAAAATAAGATGGCGGGCCAGCGAACCCGGCTGCAGCAAGGCGGCCAGACGCATGTGCGGCGATAGCGTGGCGCGCTCGTCAGGCACCGAATCGCGAATCATGAGCCGTGGATGAAGTGGCTGAGGACGCCGCAACAGCCCTGACAAACGTCCGAAGCGCTACGCGGCACTGTCGACATCGAGCAGATATCCGAAACCGCGCACCGTCTGGATACCGGCGCCTGTGCCTTCAAGGCGTTTGCGCAAACGATAGACATACACCTCGACGGCATTCTCGCTGAAATCGGCATCCCAGGCGGAAAGCGAATTGACGATCTGGCGCTTGGTAACAACCCGGCCGGCACGGCTCATGAGCATTTCCAGCACCGACAGCTCGCGCACGGACAACGCCAGACGCTGGCCGCCGACCCGGACCTCGCGGCTTACGCTGTCGAACACCAGCGGCCCAAGCTCGAGCAGAGGCTGAACCTGACCGACGCGGCGGCGCGCGAACGCCCGTACTCGGGCGGCAAGCTCGGCCAGTTCGAACGGTTTCGTGACGTAGTCGTCGGCGCCCGCATCCAGGCCCGCCACGCGGTCCTCGACGCCATCGCGCGCTGTCAGTATCAATACGGGGACTTGCTGGCCTTGAGCGCGCAATTGGCGCAAGACGTCAAGCCCGCTCATGCCCGGCAGATTAAGGTCTAGCAGCAATAAATCGTAGACCTGCCCGGTAACGGCGCCAAGCACGGGTTCGCCGTCCAGCAGCCAATCGACGGCGTAGCCCTGGCCGACCAGAAATTCCTGGAGGGCATGGCCTAAAGTAGCATCGTCTTCTATAACTAGTAGTCGCATGCCGTGATTCTATCTCGAAGCGACAGCTTTTCAATGCGAAAACGCCATATAAACCTGCCCCGGTTACAAACCTGACAAGGGGCTGAGAAAATACGGCGTTGATTCCACCATTGGTGGCCAAGCCAGCCGCCTGCACTGCGCAAAAGCTTGCACACACCGACGCGCATCGACCGACACGCCTACTTGACCGCCGGCTCCGCTCCGGGCTCGCCAGGACGGGTGATGAATCCCAAGCGCTTCATGCCCGCGGCCTTGGCGCTGCTCATGACTTGCGCCAATATTTCATAGCGCGTGCCAAGATCGGCGCGAATGCGCAATTCGGGTTGCGGATCCAGGCCTGCTTCGGCCGCAAAGCGAGGCTTCAAGTCCTCGATAAGCACCGGTTGCTCGTTCCAGAACAGTTGCCCTGCGTCATTGACCGCCAAGTCGATGACCTGGGGCTTGGTTTCGACCGGCTCGGCACTTGCCTGCGGCACATTGATCTTGATGGAATGGCTGAGCAAAGGCGCGGTAATAATGAAAATGACCAACAGCACCAGCATGACGTCGATCAAGGGCACCATGTTGATCTCGGACATGGTGTGGTTTCCGACCTTGCTGTCGAAGCTTCCGAATGCCATGATCAGTCCTTTTTAGATGCAGCGACAGCCATGTTGCGCACATTGCCGCCGGTTCGGGACTCGATGACCTGCTGGCCCGTGGACAAGAACGTAAACAAATCGTGGGCAAAGGCGTCCAGTTGGGCAAGATAGACCCGGTTGGCGCGTACAAAGGCGTTATAGGCCAGCACCGCGGGAATGGCAACCGCCAGCCCAAGTCCCGTCATGATCAGCGCTTCGCCCACAGGGCCGGCAATGCGATTGATGTTCACGCCGTCCGACAGGCCTATGCCGACCAAAGCGTGATAAACCCCCCACACCGTGCCGAACAGCCCAATGAACGGCGCTGTCGAGCCGATGGAAGCCAGTACGGTCAGGCCGTTTTCCAGCTTGGCCGTTTCCTCGTCGATGACTTTGCGGATCATGCGTGTAACGAAGGCGCTGGTCGAACCTTTTTCTTCCAGCTTGAGCGCCCCGTATTTCGCGTGATGATTACGGGCGTGGATGGCATGGCTGGTAACGTGGGCGAAGGGTTCTGTCGCGCCGTGAGTGGCGATTTCGTTTTCGACCTGCTCCAGCGAACTGGCGGCCCAGAACTCATGCAGAAACCGGCGCGAATGCCGATGAGTGCGCATATTGGTGAAGGACTTCACAAAGATCAAATACCAGGTGATCAGCGACATGAATATCAAGATGCCGAACAGGCTCTTGCCGACCACGTCGCTTTGCGCGACGAAGTGCAACATGCCGCTGTCCGGCGTCATGGCCACGGGCGCTGCGGCCTCGGAAGCCGCCTGCCCTACTTGCGCCACGACTTGCAGCAGATTATTTACGAAATCGAACATGCTGGTTCCTATAAAACAAAATCAAATGGAATATCGGCCAATGCGGGATAAGCAATGCCGTTTTCGGTATAGGGCTTGAATCTTGCCGAACGCGCCGCCGCAAGCGCCGACTCGTCCAGCCGGGCATAGCCTGAAGAAGAGCGCACGCTGGCATTGGCGACCGCCCCCTGCGGGGAAATCAGCACGCGAACCATGACCCGGCCGGTTTCGCCGCGGCGTTGCGACGCCCGCGGGTACTCCGGCATGGGACGTTGGCCCAGGTAGTCCACACGGCCGATCAAGCGCGGCTTATTAGGGTCGCGCGGCGCGGCAGGAGCCTGGGGCGCGGCCTGCACAGCGGCCGCCCCGCTGGGTGCGGCGACCGGTGTTTCGGGCGGCGGCTTGGGCGCCGCCTTGACCACAGGCTTGGGCTTGGGCTTCGGCTTAGGCTTGGGTTTCGGCTTGGGCGGCTCTGGGGTGATCGCGTCGGGTTCGGGCTTTTCTACTACCGGTTCGGGTTCAGGTTCGGGAGGCGGCTGAACCACCGGCTCGGGCTCAATAATTGGCTCGGGCTTGGGCGGCTCCGGTTCCGGTTCGGGTTCCGGAGGCGCCTCTTGCGGGGCTGGCTCTGGATTGACCGCGGCATCGACGAGCTCTGGACCGATCTCCACGAATTGAATTTCCACCGACTCGGGCATTGAAATATTCGGTTTGACCGGCGCGGCGAGAATTGCCGCAATGACCGCCACGTGCAATCCGGCAACACAAAGCACGGCAGCCAGCTTGATCTGTGTAGAGCGGTTTGAAGGAGAAAAAAGAAAACGCGTCATGCATCCAACGACAAAAAAACCGTGACAAAGCTTGAACAAAAACATTGAGCCAAGGACGATGGCGCATCTGAATACCACCCGCGCACCACTCAAAACAGTCTTTGAAAGCCTGGAAAAACGACAACAGACAAGCACAATATCAGAAATGCGAACCATTCGCAATACAATAATCTTGAGTTGGACCGGAACCGTCTGTGTGCTGTGCCAAACCGCGCGGCTGCAGGGATGTGGAAAGCGCAGCAAGCTCTCTTCCACGCCCAGGACCATGTTGTTTTTTGGTAATCCAGCGCAATAACTATTTGCATAAAAAAATGATGAGAATAGAATAGCGATCTCAAACGATAATGATTCGCAATACAAAAGGGAGTATAAAACGGTGTCTGTACCTACTAATTCGCCTACGTCATTCTTGCGCGGCAATATGGCCGGCAGCCTGGCTTGCGCCATTGCTACTCCGGCATTATTCATGGCGCCATTCGCCGCCACCGCGCAAAACGCCGGTAATGTTTCTGAACTGGCGCCCGTGCAAGTTCAAGGCCAGGCACCGAACAGCTACGACGTCAAGCAGTCCGCCTCGGAAAAATTCACCGCGCCGCTGCTCGACACAGCCAAGTCCGTACAAGTCATTCCGCAAGAGATTATTCAAAACCAGGCGGCCTCCAGCCTGACCGACGTACTGCGCAACTCGCCGGGGATTACTTTTGGCGCGGGCGAAGGCGGAAACCCATTGGGCGACCGCCCTTTCATCCGCGGCTACGATGCCCAAAGCAGCACCTACGTGGACGGCATGCGCGATATCGGCGCCACGTCGCGTGAAGTCTTCAACCTGGAACAGGTGGAAGTCATCAAGGGTTCCGACGGCGCCTACGGCGGGCGCGGCGGCGCAGGCGGCAGCATCAACCTGATCAGCAAAACCGCCAAAGCCTATGACTTCACCAATGCCAGCCTGGGCCTGGGTACCGACAGCTACTACCGCGGCACCATCGACAGCAACTGGAAACTGAACGACAACACGGCATTCCGCCTTAACGCCATGTACCACGACGCCGATGTCGCCGGACGGGACATGGTCAACAACAAGCGCTGGGGCGTCGCGCCGACCATCACGTTCGGCCTGGGCACACCCACCCGCGTTACCTTAAGCTATTACCACTTGCAGACGGACGACCTGCCCGATAGCGGGATTCCCTACGCCACCAACTTGCGTACCGGCATTGTCGGACCGGCCGATGTCGACCGCAATAACTTCTACGGCCTGTCCAGCGACTACCGCAAGACCACCAGCGACATGGCTACCGTCGGGATCGAGCACGATTTCAACGATAACCTGACCTTGCGCAACACTACGCGCTATACCTATTCAGACCAAAAATATGTTTGGACCCAGCCTGACGACAGCCAGGGCAACGTTCTGAAAGGCATGGTCTGGCGCAGGGCAAATACCCGTATCAGCGACGTGAACAGCCTGGCCAACCAGACGGAGTTGGTCGGCAAGACTACGACCGGCAGTCTCAAGCACAGTTTCAATGTCGGTATCGAGCTTTCGCAAGAGAAAGGCACGAAAGACTCACTGCTGGTCGACCGCACGAATGCTGTCAGCCCCTACACGAAATGCCCCACCGGTACAGGCGCGGCCAGCGCTTATCAGTGCACCAGCCTGTACAGCCCCAATCCCAATGACCCGTGGGTCAACACGCTTAGCGGCGGCCGCGCAGGCAATCCCACCGACAGCAAAGTCACCACCAAGTCCGTTTATGCCTTCGATACCATCGAATTCAGCAAGCAATGGCAGGCCGGCTTGGGCGTTCGCGTAGACAACTACTCTACTTCGACCAAGTCCAGTACAACCAATCTCAGCCGCGACGATACGCTGTTCAACTATCAGTTGGGGCTGGTCTATAAGCCCGCCGACAATGGCAGTTTCTATATTTCCTATGCCACCTCCTCGACGCCGTTCAATGCGTCAGCGGGCGAAGGCAGCGACGGTTCCCTCCCTTCGCGCGGCCGAGGCGGAAATGCGGACCAATTAGCTCCCGAAAAAAACCGCACTTATGAAATCGGCACGAAGTGGGATGTGCTTAACAAGAGCTTGAGCCTTACCGCCGCCGTATTCCGTACGGAAACGACCAATGCCCGCATTATCCAGGCCAACGGCGATTACGCTCTGGCCGGCAAAAAGCAAGTGGATGGCCTTGAGTTGGGCTTCTCTGGCGCCATCACGCCAAAATGGCAGATCTTCGGCGGCTATACCTTCCTGAATGCCAAGCTTAAAGATAATGGCCCTGGCGATGCCAACAACGGCAACCAGTTCCCAAATACGCCAAGAAACAGTTTCAGCCTATGGACCAGCTACAAAGTCCTGCCGCAATTCACCGTTGGCGCCGGTGCCTATTATGTGGACAAACAGTTCGGCGATCCCGCCAACAAACTGGAAATTCCATCGTACTGGCGCTTCGATGCCATGGCTGGCTATCAGTTCAACAAAAACCTAAACGTACAGCTTAACGTACTGAATGTCTTCAACAAGACCTATTACGACAAAGCCTACGGAAGCCACTATGCCAACATTGCTCCGGGGCGCGCGGCCATTCTCAATCTCAATATGTCTTACTAAAACAGTAAATGTCCGCACAAATCAAACAGTCGCCGACATAATCCTGTAAAGACATTGGGCCGGTCGTCCACCAGGGCGGCCGGCCCGCTTCTTTAGCGTTGGTTTTTTTATGAACAAAATAAGCGTCGAACAATTCAACGCGGCGACTCCGGAAGAATTTGCCGCCATTATCAGCGGTCCTCCTGAAATCGCCGCCTGTTGGCTGGCAACGGCAGCCGAACACGGCATCGCCGATGCGCAACTGCGTTATGGCCATATGCTGCTTGAAGGCCGGGGAATCGAACGCGATCCCGGCGCGGCCCTGGACTGGTTCAAGAAGGCCGCGGACCAGCTTGATGCCATGGCCATGAATATGGTCGGGCGCTGTCATGAAAACGGCTGGGGCGTAGAACCCGACACAACCATCGCCACATATTGGTTCAGGCGCGCAGCGGCCAACGGCTCGGTATGGGGCATGTACAACTATGGCACCTCGCTGACCTTGGGGCGCGGCACGAAAGCCAACCGCGTGGAAGCATTCATATGGTTCAAGAATGCCGCAGCAAAGGGTCACGCCAAGTCCATGAACATCCTGGGTGGCTTTTATGAGGATGGCTGGGAGGCCGAAGCCAACGAACAAACCGCATTTGACTATTATCGCCTGGCCGCCGAAGGCGGGGATTTTCGCGGGCAGTTCAATTACGGCCGGCTATTGGCGGCGCGGGGCCATCTGGATGAGGCCATTGGCTGGTTCAAGCTTGTGCCCCAAACTGCCACCCCAGCGTTCATGTTGAAGTTGCGGGATTTCCTGGCCAACGCCCCTCACGCCAGACTGCGCGAGCTTGCCCACAAGCCTTAGGGCCGCTATAGCGTCAGCACGCTCAAGCCGCGCACCATCGTTTTTAGCTGCGCATACAACGGCGCCTGCAGGTCTTCGTCGATTTCGGCCAGCATGGCCGCTTCGACTTCTATCACCGCCGCATCGCATTTCTTCAGCAAGTCCAAGCCTTGCTCGGTCAGTCCAATTTGAATAATGCGGCCGTGAGTAGACGGCGACTGGCGCGCTATCCAGCCGCGCTGCTCCATGGTTTTGACCATCTCGTTTGCCGACTGCGGCGACACCATCGAGCGTTCGGCCAACTGCGCATTGGACAACTGCCCATGCTTGCGGAAGACCGACAGCGCCGTGTACTGGGCTGCGGTGATACCCATGGGGGCAATGCTGTCGCGGATTCTTCGATTAAGCATATGGTCGAGCCGCCCGATCAAATAGGCAATGCCGCTAGGTTTGTCCACTGGTAGCTCCTTTAGCCATGTGTGACTACTGCGTTTTGAATTCTTCTTGCAAGTCTGTTTTTCTGCGTGTAGTATAAGCCCAATATCAGGTAGTCTGATACTCTGCGATGAAAAAATAATTACGTGGCGCCGCAACGAAAATACGGCAGCGCCAGCGCAAGCAAAATCTTTCATCGCGCTATTCATAATAAAAACAATAACTGCTGCAACCGCCCCTGCGGGCAAGAAACAGAGAGACAAAATGGCTTCACATCACCGTTACCGCCATGTGGCATTAGGCAGCTTGCCGGTAGAAACCCACCCTGGCGCCGATGGCGTGGTTTACGTAAAGACCTCGATGCCGCTGGGCGATTATCCGCGCCGCCTGACCGACCGCCTGACGCACTGGGCACAGACCACGCCCGAGCGCTGCTATATCGCCAAGCGCGACGCGTCCGGTCAATGGCGCCGCATCAGTTACGCGCAGGCACTGCAGGCCGCGCGCCATATCGGTCAGGGCCTGATCAACCGCGGCCTGTCCGCCGAACGCCCTGTTCTTATACTGTCTGAAAACGATATCGAACACGCCCTGCTGTCGCTCGGCTGCCAGTATGCCGGCATTCCCTACGCGCCGATCTCGCCGGCTTATTCTCTGGTGTCCAAAGACTACGACAAACTGCGCCATGTACTTAAGGTCTTGACGCCAGGGCTGGTGTTCGTTTCCGACGCCGGCAAATACGAAGCCGCCGTTTCCAGCACTGTGCCGGACGATGTCGAGTACCTGTGCACCCATGGCGCGGCTGCCAGCCGCCCTTGCACCACATTCGAATCGCTGCTGGCCACACCCATTACCGATGCCGTCGATGCCGCCTACCAGGCCACCGGCCCGGATACCATCGTCAAGTTCCTGTTTACGTCGGGCTCGACCTCGCTGCCCAAGGCCGTCGTCAACACGCAGCGCATGATGTGCAGCAATCTCAAAATGATCGGCCACGCCTGGCCTTTTCTTGAAACAGAGCCCCCCATATTGGTCGACTGGCTGCCCTGGAACCACACCTTCGGCGGCAACCATAACCTGGGCATCGTACTGAACAATGGCGGCACCATTTATATCGACGACGGCAAGCCGACAGACCAGGGCATTGCCGAGACCTTGCGCAATCTGCGCGAGATCTCCCCTACCCTTTACTTCAATGTCCCCATCGGCTGGGAAAAAATCGCCAATGCGCTCGAAACCGACGACACGCTGCTAGCCAGCTTCTATCGCAATCTTAAAATCCAGTTCTACTCCGGAGCCGCACTTGCCCAGCCCGTCTGGGACAAGCTGCATGCCACGGCCGAGAAAGCCTGCGGCGAGCGCATCGTCATGACGACTGGCCTGGGCATGACGGAAACCTCCCCTTCCGCCATGTTCGTCCTGAAAGAAAGCGCGCAAGCTGGGCAGATCGGCGTGCCCTTGCCCGGCATGGAAATGAAGCTCATACCCAACGGCGACAAAACCGAGATCCGCTATCGTGGCCCCAACGTCACGCCGGGCTACTGGCGCGCTCCCGAGCAAACCGCCCAGGCCTTCGATGAAGAAGGCTTCTTCAGTTCGGGCGATGCCGTCAAGTGGCTGGACTCCGACGATCCCAATCAAGGATTTGTCTTCGACGGACGCGTGGCCGAGGATTTCAAGCTGGACACCGGGACCTGGGTCAGCGTGGGGCCGCTGCGCGCCGTCGCGGCGCGCGAAGGCGCGCCCTACCTTCAGGACGCAGTCATTACCGGCCACAACCGGCGCGAAGTCGGCATGCTGATAGTGCCCAACGTGGCTCTATGCCGCCGATTGTCGGGGCTGGACGCATCAGCCCCCGACGGGGAGGTTCTGTCATCCCCGGCCGTCGTTGCATTTTTCCAGGCCATGAGCGACCGGCTCTATGCCCAAGGCACCGGCAGCGCAACCCGCATTGCACGCGCAATGATTCTGACGAAAGCGCCGTCGCTGGACCTTGGCGAGATCACCGACAAAGGCTCCATAAACCAGCGCGCCGTACTGACGCACCGCAGTGCAATGGTTGAAACCCTGTATACCGGCACCGACGCAGCAATCATACGGCCAACCGCCAAGTAAACACTTCAACGAGCGGGCACAGACCCGCCGCACCCAGCCGCTTACCCGGCTCTTAACCCGTATAAAAGCAGCACATCAAGGTAGTTCACAACAAAGGAGATTCAGAATGAAAAAAGTATTCCACGCCAGCCTGCTGGCCGCCGCACTGGGCTTTGCCGTTACGCAGGCCAATGCCGAAATCACCATCGGCGTCGACCTTTCGCTGACCGGCCCAGCATCGGGACTGGGCATCCCCGTAAACAGCGGCTTCGCCTTGTGGCCCGATAATATCGCCGGCGAAAAGGTCAAGTTCATCACGCTTGACGACGGCAGCGATCCGGCCAAGGCCCAGAAGAATGCACAGCGCCTTATCAGCGAAGACAAGGTCGACGTCATCATTGGTTCCAGCACCACCACGCCGGCCATCGCCATGGGCGAAGTCGCTGCCGAAGGCAAGACCGTGCAACTGGCCGCCGCGCCTGCGGAGTTCCCTGAAGGCAAAGGCACCTGGACATTCCGCCTGCCGCAATCGACCGCCGTCATGGCAGGCGGCGTCATCGACCACATGAAAAAAATTGGGGTGAAGTCCTTCGCCTTCATCGGCTACGGCGACGCCTACGGCGAGAGCTGGCTGAAAGAGCTGACCAAGCTGGCCGACAAGGAAGGCATCAAGATTACCGACGTCGAACGCTACGCCCGCGCCGACACCAGCGTCACCGCGCAGGCCCTCAAAGCCATTGCCAGCAAACCCGATGCCATCCTGATCGTCGCGTCGGGCAGCGGCTCCGCCATGCCCCACACCACTGTGGTCGAACGCGGCTTCAAGGGCAAGATCTACCAGACGCACAGCGCTGCATCGCGCGACTTGATCCGCCTGGGCGGCAAAGCCGTCGAAGGCTCGTTCGTCGTCTCGGGCCTGGCCGTGCTGCCCGAAGGTTTGCCGGCAAGCCATCCCTCCAAGAAGATTGCCACCGATTTCGTCAACGCCTACGAGAAAAAATACGGCGCGGGCACACGCAACCAGTTCGCCGCACACGCCTACGATGCCTACCTGATCCTGAGCCAGGTGGTTCCCGTAGCGCTCAAGAGCGGCAAGCCGGGCACGCAAGAGTTCCGCACCGCTCTGAAAAACGCGCTGGAAACCCACGGCAGCATTCCCATCACCCAAGGCGTCATCACCTACACCAAGGACGACCACTTCGGCTTCGACAAGCAAGCCCAAATGATGCTTACCATCAAGGACGGCGCCTTCGCGGCCGCCGACTAAGCGCACTGAAGGCGGCGCATCACCAGATGCACCGCCTTCAGGCATCAACCTTCAGGCAACAAAAAAGCACTTAGGGATTGCTCTCTAAGTGCTTCTTACTTGTGCATGAAGTTTTGGTGGGTGCTACAGGGGTCGAACCTGTGACCTACGCCTTGTAAGGGCGCCGCTCTACCAACTGAGCTAAGCACCCCTTGTGCATCGCAAATCAAGCTGCTGCCGTTAACCTGCTGGTACTCTAGTATTGCCGTTGCACTACTAGCAGACACATGCCGTTAACTGCTACTACCTTAACTTCCATTAGAACTGCGGGGCCACTTAACTTCTTGCAAAACGGGGCAAATTATAGCTGACTATTATTGCCCGCGCAAACCAGAACGCGCCAATTAGTTGACAGCGTCTTTCAGTGCTTTGCCTGGACGGAACTTAGGCACCTTGGCTTTCTTGATTTTGATGGCTTCGCCAGTGCGGGGATTGCGGCCGGTACGGGCAGCGCGTTCGGAAACCGCGAACGTTCCGAATCCAACCAGGGTGACCGAACCCTTTTTCTTGAGTGTCGTTTTGACGGCACCAATGAAGGCCTCGAGGGCGCGGCCGGCGTCGGCCTTGGATAAGTCGGCTTTAGTGGAGATGTGTTCGATGAGCTCTGTTTTGTTCATTAAGGATTACCCCTAAAAATTATTATGGCCGGGCAATTTTGCCCGACGACCAATCAAAAAAATTCAGCACAAGATGTGCTGTTTTCACTACCCGAAATCGATGCAGCAAATACGGGTTGAAGGCAAGCCAGACAACAGTTTGCGCAACAAACCAGCTAACGCGTATTAAGCCTTTGAAACGCGCACGTGTCAAGCAAATATCGCTCAAAACCCGCACGGTTGCTGACTTTTTTTAACATTGTGGACTCTGTGCGCCCAATACGGTACGCCACAGCCCATGCCCAGGCTAAACATCAGCCCATTTACGCAGCAGATTATGGTAAATGCCCGTGAGCTCTTCCAGGGCCGCATGGCCAGGCGTGTCATGCATGAGGCGCTGTATGGCTACATCCAGTTGCAACAGCAGAGCGCGCTCGCTGTCCTCGCGCACCAGGCTTTGGATCCAGAAGAAGGAACTGATGCGTGCACCCTGGGTAACTGGGTTGACCTTGTGCAGGCTGATGCCGGGATAAAGAACCGCGCTGCCGGCCGCCAGTTTGATTTCCCGGGTGCCGAACGTATCTTCGATGACCAGTTCCCCGCCTTCGTAGGAGTCCGGCTCGGAAAAGAACACCGTCATCGACAGATCGGTACGCACTCTTTCCTGCGTACCTTTTACCGGACGGATGGCATTATCGATGTGATAGCCGAAAGATTCGCCGCCCGCATACAAATTGAATAGCGGCGGGAATATTTTTTGCGGCAGCGCCGCCGACATGAACACATTATTGGTGGTCAAGCGTTCGATAATGCGCTGGCCCAGCTCGCGGCCCAGCGGATGGTCTTCGGGCAGCTGCCGGTTGCTTTTGACTTTGCCCGACTGATAACCGGCGGTTGCCTTGCCGTCGATCCAGTCGGCCTGCTCAAGTTGTTTTCGTATGACCGAAGCCTCAGCCGTGGAAAACAATTCCGGAATCTCGATCAGCATGTTGTTTTATCCTTCCAGGGCTTGCCGGAAATCCTCGATAAGGTCTTCGATATCTTCTATACCGACGGATACGCGCAGCAAGCTGTCGGCAATGCCCATGACCGCGCGGCGTTCAGGACCCATTTCGTAATAGATCGTGTGTGCGACAGGCAGCACCAGCGTACGTGTATCGCCAAGATGGGTAGCCAGGATCAGCACGCGCAAGCGATTCAAAAATTCGAAGACATCGATGTTATCGACCAGTTCGACGCCAAGCAACGCACCAAAGCGATGCTGGAATAGTTCGTCGGCCAGCTTGTGCTGGGGGTGGCCGGCAAGGCCGGGATAATGCACTTTGGCGACTTTGGGGTGGGCGTCGAGGTACTGGGCCAGGCGCATGGCATTGGAACACTCTTTTGCCAGGCGCAAAGCCAGCGTTTCGGAGCCGACCGCAATACGGTGCGCCGAGTCGGCCGACAGCGTCCCGCCCATATCGCGCAGGCCTTTTTTCTTGATGTGGGTCAGGCCCCAATCATAGGGCGAGCCCTTGCGATAAGGCTCGGCAATGGCCTCATAGCCGGTCCAGTCATACAGGCCCGTGCTGGTGACCGCGCCGCCCAGCGCATGCCCATGGCCGCCCAGGTGCTTGGACAGGGAGTTCACCACCAGGCTGGCATGCACGTCAATGCCGCGGCACAGCCAGGGTGTGGACAAGGTACCGTCCACGACGTAGACCAGATTCTTTTCCTTGCACCACTGGCCGATGGCCCGCAGGTCGGCGATTTGCGTACCCGGATTGGCGATGGTCTCGACAAACACCATGCGTGTTTCGGGGCGCCATGCCGCCTTCACGTTTTCGCCATCGGTGGCGTCGACCAAGGTGACTTCGACGCCAAGCCCCGCCAGCGTAGTCAGCAGGCTATTGGTATTGCCGAAAATAAACTGGCTGGTGATCAGGTGGTCGCCTTTGCGCAACAAAGTGAAAAAGACAGCGGTCAGGGCGGCCATGCCGGTCGCGAAAGTCACCGTGCCGGCTCCGCCCTCCATCTTCGTGATCTTGTCTTCCAGCGCTGCGGTAGTGGGCGTACCCTGGCGCGCATACGTAAATCCTTTCTTGCCCTGGAACACCGCCGCCAGTTCGCGCGCATCGGAAAACGCATATTCGGATGAGGGATGCAAGGGCTTGTGGATGGCGCCGTGCTCGACACTGGAGCGCCGGTCGGAATGAAGAATGGTGGTCGTAAAACCATTACCGCTATTATCTTTATTAGCCATGATAGTGAAGTGAAGACGATATAAAACAATGCCTGCCTGTATGGCAGGGCCACGCAGCCTACCTGCTCGCACGCGGCCTCGCCGCAAGCAGCCGGCGCCAATGCGGGAAGCTTAGCCGCTGGAGCGCTGGCGCACCGACTCGTAGAGGCAAACTGCGCTTGCCACGCTGACGTTCAGGCTTTCGACCGAGCCGGCCATCGGTATTGTGACGAGCTCGTCGCAGGTTTCGCGGGTAAGGCGCCGCATGCCCTCGCCTTCGGCGCCCATGACCCATGCCATGGGACGGCGGGCGTCGACCGAATACATCGTGCCCTGCGCCTGGTCGTCGGTGCCCACCAGCCAGACATCGCGATCCTTCAGTTGACGCATGGTGCGTGCCAGATTGGTGACCATAATATAAGGGACGGTTTCGGCGGCGCCGCATGCAACCCGTTGCACTGTGCTGTTCAAGCCCACGGCCCGGTCCCGCGGGGCGATGACCGCATGCACGCCGGCCGCGTCTGCCGTGCGCAGGCAAGCGCCAAGATTATGCGGATCGGTAACCCCGTCCAGAATAAGCAGCAAAGGAGCTTGTCCCCTGTCCTCAAGCAAATCCAGCACTTCGTCGACATCGATGGCCAATTTGTTTTCTTCAGCCAGCGCCACTACGCCTTGATGCTTGACGCCGCGCGACAGGCCGTCGAGCCTCTCGATGCCGACAGGATGGATCCGTATATTGGCGGCCTGCGCCTGCTCGATGAACGACTGCATGCGTTTGTCGCGGCGGGACGCCTCGACATAGAGCTCTTTGATCGACGATGGCGCATGGCGCAAGCGCGCAGTCACGGCATGAAAACCGGCCAAAACCTGATGGGACGACATATTTTTCCTAAATAACGGCCCGAAAGTGGCCGCCGGAACAATTTTCGCACAGATCGCGCCGGCGGCGCTCGACATTCCGTCGAGACACCGCTCAAAAGCCGGGGCGCCTCAACCGCCCAACGGGCGGATGGCGGGGGGCTTTGGCGCCTTTCTCCCGCCGCCTTGCGTGCGGTTCAATGCCGCGTGCGGGTCGAGCGCTTGCCCGCCGGCGGCTGCCTGGTGCTGCGTTTGGCGGCGGCACGGCGCTCGCGCGAGGTCGTGCCTTTAAGGGCCTCGGGCTTGGCCGAAGCGGCGCGCTTGATCCGCTTGGGAGCTGCAGACGGCTCTTTGGAGGCCTTGTTCAATTCCTTGAACGTTGTTCCCTTGACCAGGCGAAACTCGATGCGCCGCGCCTCGAGATCGACACGGGCCACCTGAACCTGCACCGCGTCGGTCAAGCGATAGCGGATGCCCGTTCGTTCCCCGCGCAATTCGTGCATGGCCTCGTTGTACTGGAAATAATCGGAACCCAGCTCGGAGACATGCACCATGCCCTCCACAAACAAGGTGTCCAGCGTAATGAATATGCCGAAGGTGGCAACCCCGGTCACCCGTCCGCTGAACACTTCGCCCACATGTTCTTTTACGAACCAGCATTTAAGCCAGGCCTCGACGTCGCGCGATGCATCATCGGCGCGACGCTCGCGAGCCGACAGCAGCAAGCCGAGCTTCTCCCAGATGGCATGCTCGCGCTCGCCGCGCGGCAAGGCAGCCATGGCCGCGGCATCGTCCAGGGCGGGCACATAGCGTTCGCCATTGATAATGGACTTGATTACCCGGTGCGTCAGCAAGTCCGGATAGCGCCGGATAGGCGATGTGAAGTGGGCGTAATGCTCGTAGGCCAATCCGAAATGCCCGGATTCTTCCGGACTGTACATGGCCTGCTGCATCGACCGCAGGCACATGGTCTGCAATACCTCGTGGTCGGGCCGCGAACGGGATGCCTGGATCAGGCGCGCGTAATCGAGCGTGGTTGGCTCGTCGCCCCCTTCCAGGGTCAAGCCGAGGTTGCGCAGATAGTCGCGCAAAGCCTTCAGTTTTTCAGGAGTGGGCCCTTCGTGAATACGATACAAGCCAATGCGCTTGTTGCGCTTCATGTAATCGGCTGCGCAGGTGTTGGCGGCCAGCATGCATTCTTCGATCAGGCGGTGGGCGTCGTTGCGTTCGTAGGGAATGATTTTTTCGATACGCCCCAGGGGGTTGCATATGATCTTGGTCTCGACCGTATCGAAGTCGATAGCCCCACGCTTCACGCGCGAGCCTGACAATAATTGGAACAGTTCGTACAAGTCGCGCACATAAGGATATACATGCTGCATGGCGTTCGCAGCCGGTCCCGTGGGCTGCTGCAGCGCGGCCCATACATCGGTATAGGTGGTGCGCGCCTGCGAGTGGATGACTGCCTCGTAGAATTGATAGGCGGTTATCGTACCGGCTTTGGCGCCGCTATCGGGAATGACCATATCGCATACCAGCACCAGCCGGTCTACGTCGGGGTTGAGCGAGCAAATGCCGTTGGACAAGGCCTCTGGCAGCATCGGGATCACGCGGCGCGGAAAGTACACGCTGGTACCGCGTTCCAGCGCATCGTCGTCCAGCGCCTGGCCGGGCCGCACATAATGGCTGACATCGGCAATGGCAACCAGAAGCCTCCAGCCCGAACGCTTGCGCTTTTCCGTACCCAGTTCGACCGGCATGCAAAATACCGCGTCATCGAAGTCGCGCGCGTCTTCGCCGTCGATGGTGATAAAAGGCAGATCACGCAAATCGATGCGTCCTTTGATTTCGGCGTCTTTGACCGTGGCCGGAATCTGCGCCGCCTGCTTCAATGCCGCATCAGAGAAATCCAGCGGTACATCGAACTTGCGTACCGCGATTTCGATTTCCATGCCAGGGTCGTCGATTTCGCCCAGCACTTCGACAACCCGGCCCAATGGCTGTGTATGCCGTGTCGGCTGCTGCACGATTTCCACGGAGACGACTTGGCCGTGTTCGGCCCCGCCCGTGTCGCTGGCCGGGATCAGGATGTCGTGCTTGATGCGCTGGTCTTCGGGCGCCACCATGAAGGCGCCATGCTCGCGCAAGAAACGGCCGACCAGTTTATTGGTGCGCCGCTCCACCACCTCGACGATGGTGGCTTCGGGCTTGCCGCGGTATTCGCCGTCGGGCCGTACCAGCACCCGATCGCCATGCAGCACCTTGAGCATCTCGCGCGGCGACAAGAATAAGTCGGGGCCGCCGTCATCGCGCAATAAAAATCCGAAACCGTCGCGATGCCCAAGCACGCGGCCGGCAATGAAGTCGGTTTTGACGATAGCCAACTGGCCTTGAGGGTTGCGGCTTACCTGCCCATCGCGCTCCATCGCGCCGATGCGCCGTTCGAAGCCGACTGAAAGCGGTAGCTGCGCGCCCAATGCTTCGGCCAGTGCCTCGGGGCTGAGGGGCTTTTCGGAAGACCGCAGCTTCCCGAGTATGTCTTCGCGGCTGGGTACCGCCGGATCGAAATCCGGAGGCAGCGCCGGCGCGCTAGCTTGCAGCCCCGCCGACGAACCTTTGGAGCCTTTATCTTTAGAGCCCTTATCAGAGGCTTCGTTGTTGTTGTTTTTAGATCTTTTGATCAAGAATACTTCCCTTGTAAAAAAAACAGTGTATAATTCTTTTCTTTCAAGATTACGCTAATATTTAAAACAGTGCTTGAAAGCGCAGGTGGCTAAGTGCTTTAACTGAATTTTAAAGCTTAATTATTAAAAAGCTTTAACACTTCAAAAAGGTTTTTAACCAGTTGCGACGTTCAGTACGTTAGCATACTTGTACGTGCCCAGATGGCGGAATTGGTAGACGCGCATGGTTCAGGTCCATGTGCCGCAAGGTGTGGAGGTTCGAGTCCTCTTCTGGGCACCACTTATTTTTTAGAGACTTCTACCATATACAGTCTCTAAGCCAGCAAAAAGGCCCGCGAATGCGGGTTTTTTTTCGCCCTTCCCTTCATTACAGCGGCCGCTTCATTGTGCGGTGCTCTATTCCCGCGTCCAGATAAACGCCGCCTTCGGCAACAAACCCATGGGCGGCATAAAAATCGCAGGCGTGGCACTGCGCCGACAGCTCGACCTGGGCGTGACCGCGCCGGCGCGCCTCATTGACCAATGCCAGCAGCACGGCCGAGCCCACGCCGCGCCCTCTCCAGGACTCAAGCACCGCCATGCGGCCAATATGCCCGTCGCGCAGCAAACGCCCGGTGGCAATGGCATTTCCGCGCGCATCGCAAGCCAGGGCATGTACCGAATGCGCGTCCTCCTCGTCCAGCTCTTCCTGGACCGGCACCTTCTGCTCGCGCACAAATACTTCAAGACGAATTGCGCCTGCCTGCACGCCGACATCACCCCAACCGCCCAACCGCACTGAAAAATTTTTCATATACCTATACTCTGGCCTATCGACATACAAGGGCGCCTGGGCTTCGTTGCTGGCCGCCTATGCAGCAAAGGCCGATAACGGCCCGCTTGGCCCGAAGTACCGGCCTATGACGCTAAAAACAAGAACCAATACTAATATAGCAACAGATCAGCACTACAAGGAACGCCATGAGCAGCATACTTACACGCCACACCGCCTTCTATACCGTCATCGCCGGGACAATACTTTTTCTTGGCCTTGCGGCGGCCATCAGCGCATGGTGGCTGCCTCTTGCGCTGTTGTGCGCAAGCCTGACAATACTGGGCTGCATCGACCTGCGCCAGACCCGGCATTCCATCCGGCGCAACTATCCGGTGATCGGCAATCTGCGCTATTTTTTCGAGTTCATCCGCCCAGAGATCCGTCAGTATTTTTTTGAAGACGATACACAGCAACTGCCGTTTTCCCGGGTCAACCGCTCTTTGGTGTACCAACGCGCCAAGCACGTCATCGACAAACGTCCGTTCGGCACCCAGGGCGACGTCTACGGCAACGACTACGAATGGATCAACCATTCCATGAACCCCACCCGTCCGGAGAACAGCGACTTTCGCATCGTCGTGGGCGGACCGGACTGTACACAGCCCTATTCGCTTTCAGCCCTCAATATTTCAGCCATGAGCTTCGGCGCCCTCTCCGCCAATGCCGTGCTTGCACTGAACAAAGGCGCCGCCATGGGCGGATTCGCCCATGACACCGGCGAAGGCGGCATCAGCGTCTACCATCTGGAACATGGGGGCGACCTGATCTGGAACATCGGTTCAGGCTACTTCGGCTGCCGCGATAAAGACGGCAATTTCTCGGACGAAGTGTTTGCGCGTCGGGCCCGGCACGACAGCGTCAAGATGATAGAAATCAAGCTGTCGCAGGGTGCAAAGCCGGGCCACGGCGGTATTCTTCCCGCCGCCAAGGTAACGCCCGAAATCGCTCTGGCCCGCGACGTTACTGCCTGGCAGGAGTGCGATTCCCCCTCTACGCACAGCGCGTTCAGCACGCCTATAGAGCTGATGCAGTTCGTTGCGCGCCTGCGCGAACTTTCGGGCGGAAAACCCACCGGCTTCAAGCTGTGCGTCGGCCACCCCTGGGAGTGGATGGCAATCGCCAAAGCCATGCTGAAAACAGGCATCACGCCCGACTTCATCGTCGTGGATGGCGCCGAAGGCGGGACGGGCGCCGCCCCCATCGAGTTCGTCGACCACGTGGGCACGCCTTTGCGCGAAGGCTTGCGCCTGGTACACAACACCCTGGTCGGCATCGGCCTGCGCGAACAGATCAAGCTGGGCGCATCGGGAAAGATAATCAGCGCCTTCGATATGGCGCGCATCATGGCTTTGGGCGCGGACTGGTGCAACTCCGCACGCGGCTTCATGTTTGCGGTGGGCTGCATACAAGCGCAGGTTTGCCATACCGGCATGTGCCCAACCGGGGTCACCACCCAGGACCCTAAACGCCAGGCCGCCCTGGTCGTAAGCGACAAATCGGTGCGGGTGAAAAATTTTCATAACAACACCCTGCAGGCGCTGGCCGAATTGCTGGCCGCGGCCGGCCTGAAACACCCCAGCGACCTGCGCCCGCACCATATCGCGCGCCGCATTTCAGGCAGCGAGGTGCGCGTTCTTTCCGCCCTCTTCCCCGACATGAAAAAAGGCGAACTGCTGGAAGGGAATTTCCGGCAGACGATATTCAGGGTCAGCTGGCCCATGGCCCAGGCAGAGTCGTTCGACCCGCTTTACAGCCTAAGCGCCGCCATCTCGGGCCATGGCCACATGCCCGTACCCGACGGCAACAATCAAGGCGGCGCCACCCAGGCCTTCGCCGAGGCGGACGCGCCAGCTGCTGGAAACCCATAGCGCCCGGAAGGGGCGAAAAACTAGTAGTAACCCCAGGTTGCGAAATCCGGTAGTTCGATCTATCGTTAAGTCACTGCCACACGGCAGTCTGACTGCCCTCGAGGCAGTCCTCGCACACCACGTCATCGTAGGTGTCCGCTGCCATCAGGCAGTAAGGCCCCGCCAAAAGGTGGGGCCTTCACGTTTCTGCACCCCCGGCACCCGCCTGCCCGACATCAATAGCGCAGCAAACCACACCAAGACCAAACACAATCCACGGCATCCGTTGGGTTCGCAGCAGCGGCACGGCCCGGCGGTTTCGGCGTTGCTCATCTCGTTACGCTCCCCCGCACGGCTTTCAGCGCAATAGCGGGCACGATTAATGCTCACGGCGCTCGATATACGGCACTCCAAAAAAACGGAGTTCACTCCGCAAGAAGGCTGTGTAACGCTATATACGACACATAACTCAGGTTCAATAGATGGTCGGGCGCGAAAAGGCGCAATGGCAGGTTCAACTATGCTGCTCAAGCTGTTGGGCGAAGGAGGCTGTATGTACAAAACCAGAATAGCGATCTTCCAGCAACGAGATCGTCAAATCATAGTCATACCCCTTGATTGCAGCTTCGAAGACAGGCCGCTTTCACAGCGTTGCGAGGCCCTGGCAAACATACAGAAAGCCGCGCTCAAAGCCGGCCTGGACGCCCCGGCGGCAGCGGTTTGGAGAGTCGGCAACAAGCTTCGCTTCATGGCCCCGACCGAGTGGCATCCGTTCTTGAAAACCTTGACCTGGAACACCATCATCGCCAACCTGAGCGGCGCACTGAATTGCCATGATGTCTCAAGGCAGCCTTACGTTATAGGACTCAATCTGGCTAGCAGTGAACAGCGCGCAGGCGCTCCAAAGCACCGTCCGTGAAGGCAAAGAACCAACAAAAAGGCCCTCAATCGCTTGAGGGCCTTGATATTCTTGGTGGCGCATCCCTGATTCGAACAGGGGACCTGCGGATTATGATTCCGTCGCTCTAACCGGCTGAGCTAATGCGCCAAAGCACGAAACTATAACATAAATTTTTTGGCTATTGCAACGTGCCACGCATGACTTGTTGCCGCCGCACATAAAGCCGCGCCATTGGTAAAGATTCACCGCCGGCAGCCGTAAAGCGATCATGGATGATCTTAATCAAACAGCGTGGCAGCTACACCACCTAGAATCGCCACAGAAAAATAAGCTGCTCCACCGCCGCTAGCCCTTCGGATTGTTGGGCGGGGATTACCGAGACACTTCACAGGACCGAAAACCTTTTTATGCGCAAGAACCTTCCTATCACCAACGTCGAAACCAAAGTACGCAGCGACCAGTACCTGATCTCCAAAACCGATATGAAAGGTAGGCTTATTTATGCCAACCCGGCCTTCATCGAGGTCAGCGGCTTTCATCGCGACGAACTTATCGGTAAAGCGCATAACGTCATCCGCCACCCCGACATGCCACCGGCGGCCTTTGCCGATCTGTGGGAATGTCTGAAGGCCAACAAACCGTGGCTTGGCGTGGTAAAGAACCGGCGCAAGGATGGCGGGTTCTACTGGGTATTGGCCAACGCCTACCCCGTATGGGAAAACGGTGAAGTCACATGCTATGCGTCCGTGCGGGTGCAGGCCAGCGACGAACAGATCCGGGCGGCCGAGGCGTTTTACGCCGACTTGAACGAAGGCCGGGATCGCGGCCACACCGTCAAAGGCGGCCAGCGCGTGCCGCGCGGCTGGCGCCGCCTGCCGGGCCTGGTTGCCCTGCCCTTGCAAAACAGCTTGCGCTCCAGCATGTTTCGCATGGCGGCACTGGCTCTCGCCGCGATTGCGGGCGCCGGCTATTTTGCCGCGGCCGGAGGCGTGCCCGACCAATGGAAGTGGGCCGCATGGCCGGCGTTGGGCTTGCTGACCGCCGGATTCATGGGCTATGGCTGGGCCATCTCCGAGCGCATCAGCAATTCTCTGGAAGGAGCAGCGCGCACGGCCCGCCAGATTGCCGCCGGCAACCTCACGGCAGAGCCCCCCGAAGGCAAAAGCGCCGAGGTCAACAACCTGAACTTCTACCTCGATATCATGCGTAAAAGCCTGATCAGCATCGGCAATGATGTACAGACCGGCGTCACGGCCACGGGCCATACGGCCCAGGTTCTTTATTCCAACAACACCCACCTTTCGGCCCGCACCGAAAGCCAGGCCGCCTCGCTGCAGCAAACAGCCGCCGCCATGGAAGAAATTACCGTCACCGTCAGGCAAAACTCGGACAACGCCAACAGCGCCGCCCGCCTGGCCGACGAAAGCATGCAGATAGCGCAGCGCGGCGGCCAAGTAGTGTCTGAAGTCGTTACCACCATGGAAGGCATACGCAACAGCTCGCGCAAAATTTCGGACATCGTCACCTTGATCGAGGGCATCGCCTTCCAGACCAATATCCTGGCCTTGAACGCCGCGGTGGAATCGGCCCGGGCCGGCGAAGCCGGCAAGAGCTTTGCCGTGGTGGCAAGCGAAGTGCGTAACCTGGCGCTTAAAAGCTCGCAAGCCGCCAAAGAGGTCAAGGCCCTGATCGACGACTCCACCTCGCGGATTTCCACCGGCTCGGAACAGGCCTCGCGCGCCGGCCAAACCATGCAAGAGATCGTCGATTCGGTGCAAAGAGTCACCGACATCATGGCCGAAATTTCCACGGCCTCGGCCGAACAGTCCAGCGGCTTGCTGCAGATCAACCAGGCCATCGGCCACATGGACGGCGTTACGCAGCAAAACTCCAACCTGGTGCACGAGCTGGGCCAAACCGTGCGGACCTTGTCGGCCGAGGCCGAAGACCTGGGCGAGGCCATCGGCGTGCTGAACACCGGCCTGCGCAAAGAAGGCCGCCCCGCTTCTTTGCACGCCCAGTCGCGGGCTGGCAGCACAGGCGCCAACAAACAAGCAGCGCCCTCAACCGCCGCGCCCGCGCTACGCCCGGCCTCTCCAAAACCCGCCCTGGCGTCGGCTTAGAGACCTTCCACTGCTGCCGCCGGCCTCGCGCCCATTACGCGCAACCGCTACAATGCGGGGTCGGCCGCCGATGCGGCCATGTTCTAGCAATACGGAGCATCAGTGAGCGTTTTAATTTTCGACAGCTTTCTTACCACCACGGAAATCATCGACGTCTTTGACGATGCTGCGGTCATCGAAGCGATGCTGCAGTTCGAACAAGCGCTGGCCCAGGCTCAGGCTGCCGAAGGCATTATTCCGCAGGCCGCCGCCGACCAAATTTCCGCGCATTGCAATGTGCGCAACTACGACATTGCCGCCATCGTAGTGGCCAGCCGCCGCGCCGGCAGCATGGCCATTCCTTTGGTCAAGGAACTTACCAAGGCCGTCGCGCAGGCCGACAAAGACGCCGCCACGCACGTGCATTGGGGCAGCACCAGCCAGGATGTCATCGACACCGCCGCCGTGCTGCTGACGCGCCGCGCATTGGAGCTGATCGATTCGACTTTGCTCGGACTCATCCGGCGCCTGCTGGATCTGGCCGGACAACACCTGAATACCCCGGTACTGGCCCGCACACTGATGCAGCCGGCGCAAGTCACCAGCCTGGGCTTCAAGTTCACCGGCTGGGCCGCGCCCCTCGTCCGTGCACGCACGCAGTTGCGCACCGTGGCGCACCGGGCGTTGCAACTGCAACTGGGCGGCGCCGTAGGCACGCTGGCCGTAATGGGCAACAAAGGGCCCGCCGTAGTCAAGCGCGTTGCCGCAGAACTCGGCTTGGCCGAACCCCAGTCCAACTGGCATACGCAACGCGACGAGTGGGTGCGCCTTGGACTTGAAGTTGCCGTTCTGGCCGGCAGCCTGGGCAAGATTGCCAAAGACCTTAGCCTGATGGCCCAAGGCGAAATCGCCGAACTGGCCGAGCCTTCCGGGCAAGGACGCGGCGGCTCGTCGGCCATGCCGCACAAGCGCAATCCGGTCTCCTGCATGATCGCGCTGGCCGCCGCCGGCCGTACGCCGCAGCGCGCGGCCGCTTTGCTGGCCAATATGCCGCAAGAACATGAACGCGGCTTGGGCAATTGGCAAGCCGAGCTGGCCGAATGGCCGGGGCTCTTTATAAGCGCCTATGGGGCGCTTCATGCACTGCGCGAAGCGATGGACGGACTGCAAATCGACAGCGCCCGCATGCTGGTCAATATCGAAGCCCTGCAAGGGCTGGTGTTCGCCGAAGCGGCCTCCATTCATCTGGCTGGCGTGATTGGCCGGCCCGAGGCGCACCGCCTGATGGAAGAGCTGACCAGCCAGGCCGTTTCCAGCCGCCAGCAGCTAAGCGCCGTTGTCGTGGCGGCCGTCAAGACCGACGCCCGCTTGTCGGGCAAAATCGACCTGCCCACGCTGGAAGCGCTGTTCGATCCCGTGGTGGCCACGGCGTGCGCCGCCAACTTGGCTGGTGCCCAATTATCCAGCCTGCAGGCAAGCCTGGCTTAATCCAAACCGCCCGGAATCCGGGCAAGACGGCACCGGGCGTACCGCATATAACACGCAAGGCCGCATGCCGACGCCTTCTTTACCTTCATTCGACTAGGACAACCATGAGCTACGATACATCTGACCTTGATCTTGAGCGCGGTTTCAAGAACCGCCGGGAAATTCTCGGCGATGCCTGGGTGGACCGCTCGCTCTCGCGCGCCACCAACTTCAACGCCGAGTTCCAGCACATGATCACGCGTTTCGCCTGGAACGAGATCTGGGGCCGGCCCGGCCTGGACAAGAAAACCCGCCGCGCCATGGTGCTGGCCATCACCATGGCGCTGGGCCGCTGGGAAGAGTTCGAGCTGCACGTGCGCGCAGCGCTGATAGGCAGCGACCCCGAGACGCGCCTGACGCCCGACGAACTGAAAGAAATCCTAATGCAGACCGCCATCTACGCCGGCGTACCCGCCGCCAATACCGGCTTCACCCATGCCCAGGAAATCCTGCGCGAAATTGGTCCGCAAATCGGCTATACCCTAGAGCCCATGTCGCCCCTGGACGCCTTCCATAGCGGCCTGGGCAAAGACATGGTCACAACCAGCAAGCCCGCCCTGCACTACAGCCTGCGCAGGGCCCGCAACGGCGCCGCACGTAAAACCGTTGTGCTCAGCCATGCGCTGGGCTGCGACCTGACCATGTGGGACTGGCTGGCCAATGTGCTGGCCGAAGACTGCGACGTAGTCAGCTACGATCATCGCGGCCATGGCAGCTCGGACGCCCCGGCAACGCTGTACACCATGCAAGAGCTGGCTGAAGATGCAGCAAGGCTGGTGCGCGAACTGAACTGCGGCCCTGTGGTGTGGGTGGGCTTGTCGATGGGCGGAATGGTCGGCCAGGAATTGGCCATTCGCAATCCTGAACTGGTTCAAGCCCTGATCATCGCCAACTCCACATCTGCCTACCCCGAGAACGTGCGCGAAGTCTGGCAGCAGCGCATAAGCAATGTACGCGCCAATGGCATCGAAGTCATTGCCGACGCGGTCATGGAACGCTATTTTCATGATCAGTTCCGCAGCGAAAAGGCCGGCGTCGTCGCGGCATTCCGGCGCCGCCTGACCTCGACCGACCAGGAAGGCTACATCGGCTGCTGCAATGCCGTCGGCACAGTCGACACCACCGCGCGCCTGCCCAAGATCGCCACGCCCACGCTGGTGATTGCCGGAGCGCTGGACCAGGGCGCCCCCGTCTCCATGTCGCAAACCATGGTTGAAAACATCCCGGGTGCGCAGCTGGTCGTACTGGACGATGCGTCGCACCTTGCCGTGGCCGAGCAGCCCAAAGCATTCGCGCATGCAGTGCTGGATTTCCTGGATACGCTGAAAGCGTAAAACAGCCTTCGGCAAAAAAAGCGCCGCCGTTCAATCATGAACGGCGGCGCTTTTTAATTTTGGATCGGGCCATGCCCGATGATGCCGGGACATGGACCGGACATGGATCTTTCCAAAATTTCAGCCGGGCAAATGCCATGAGCCCAGGCTGAAAAATCGGAATCGGCCACGATTACTTCTGTTTGCCGGGATCCTTGAAATCGGCAATGTGATCGAACTCTACGTTCTGGTTCTTGTCGCCGACTTTCTCTACTTTACGAATGTAGATGTTTTGATTGATGTCGCGGGTTTGCGGGTCGATAGTGATGGGGCCGCGCGGGCTTTCCCAGCTCATGCCCTTGGCGGTGGCAATGAATTTCTCGCCCGACGAATCGCCGCCGTTTTTCTTGACGACGTCATAAATAAGATGCATGCCGTCGTAGCCCGCCACCGACATGAAATTGGGGCGCTTGTTGGGATAGGCTTTGTAATAGGCATCGGTATAAGCCTTGTTCACCGCCGACTTGTGGTTTTCGGAATAATGGAACGAGGTCACCACGCCGAGCGCGGCATCGCCCATGGCGTCAAGCACGTCTTCATCGGTAAGGTCGCCCGTGGAAATCAGCTTGATGCCGTCCTTGTCCAGGCCGCGCTCTTTATAGCCCTTCAGGAAGGCAACGCCTTGCTCGCCAGCCGGCACGAACAGGAAAACGGCGTCAGGCTTGGTATCTTTGACTTTTTGCAGGAACGGGGCAAAATCGGGGCTCTTTACAGGGGTGCGGACTTCACCCACGATTTTCCCGCCGCCTTCGGTGAAGGTTTTGACGAATTGCTTCTCGGCGTCATGGCCCGGACCGTAGTCGGCCACCACGGTATATACATTCTTGATGCCGTTTTTAAGTGCCCAGGTGGCCACTGGCGCGGTGATCTGCGGCAGAGCCATGGAGGTGCGCACGATATAAGGCGACTTTTCAGTAACCGACGAGGTTGCAGCGTTCATGACCACCATGGGCACCTTGGCCTGCGTCGCCAAAGGCGCTACCGCAAACGCCGACGGCGTCAAGCCGAAGCCGGCCAGAATATTGACCTTGTCCTTGACAACAAGCTCTTGCGCCACGCGCTTGCTGACTTCAGGGGCGACGCCGGTATCGTCCTTGACGATGAGTTCGACTTTGCGGCCGTCGACGGTGTCGCCGTGTTCGGCAATGTACAGGCGGGCCCCGTTGAGGATCTGCTCGCCGTAAGCGGCGAAGGGACCCGACATAGGCAGCACCATCCCGATTTTGAGAGCGTCGGCCGCATAGGCGGAAGTGCTTGCGCCCAACGCCAAAGCGACGGCCGTCAGGGTTTTATTGATACGCATTAATATCTCTCCTTGGTACTTTCTGGTTGTGCCCACAACCGGGCTATCAGGCTTACCCGCCCATTAATGAAACGATTCCCGGCAGTGCGCCAGTTTGGGCGCACTGTGGAAAATGAAGAAACAACTCTTAAAATATTCTATTGCAGCTCTTGCCATCTTAACAGCCAAATGTTCTTACACAAAACATTTATTCGTGTAAAGAACTTAATATAAAGCTTAGGTTGGGAGTCAGTGTTTGTCAATGCGCCATATCAGGCAATGGGGAATTTCCCCGTAGGCTGGGCTGCCGCCCAAAAACTGGCTGACAATGCCGCAGCCGTGCCGCCAACTACTTGGCCAATGTCCACGATTGGGCGGATGCACGCCGCAGCGCCGCCGCTTCTCTCAGGAGGTCCATCAGGTTTCTGGCCGAGGGGCCCAGGTTGGCATCGCCGCGATGCAAAAGCCCGACCGGCTCTTCCGTACCCTCAAGCGGTACGGACAACAACTGCAGCAACTGCATATCCAGATCCTCCCGCACCGCTCCCATCGGCGTAAACCAGACGGCATCCGACTGAATGGCGATCAGCCTGGCGATCGACACCGACAGGGTTTCAATGCAATTGGCCGGCAGCTTCAGGCCGCGCGATTGCAGATAGCTTTCGGTGTTGTGGCGCGGAACCGTTCCCCGGGTCGAAACGATCAGGGGGTACTGGATAAGCTCATTCAACGAAACACCGTTGCGCGCCGACAGCGGATGGCCCGAACGCGCGGCGACGACCAGCGGCTCGACATAAAGCAGTTCGAACGAAACGCCCACCATCATTTGCGGATCCGCCATCCGCCCCAGCGCAAAGTCCACTTCGCCCGCCTGCAGCTTGTCCAGAAGCGGAGCGTTGGCGGCCACTTGGATATCCACTTTGGCATCGGGACTAAAGGAT
This sequence comes from Eoetvoesiella caeni, assembly GCF_003315175.1. Classification (GTDB taxonomy): domain Bacteria; phylum Pseudomonadota; class Gammaproteobacteria; order Burkholderiales; family Burkholderiaceae_B; genus Eoetvoesia; species Eoetvoesia caeni. The sequence continues at coordinate 312,044 of NZ_QNRQ01000001.1, forward strand.
CGAAACTTTGCCAGGGCGGGCGGCAATAAATCCGGCGCCACCGTGGGCAAGGCGCCCACGTGCACGGCTTCGTGCTGTGCTGTGTTGTCCACGCCGACTGAACGCTTGGCGCCCTCCAGGGCATCCAGCACCGACACCGCGTGGGTAAGAAAGGCATGGCCGTCGCGAGTCAGGCGCGCGCCAAAGCGGCCACGCTCGACCAGGCGCACCCCCACCAATTCCTCAAGCTCGAGCAAAGTCTTGGACACCGCGGGCTGGCTCAGCAATAGCTTGTCGGCCGCCTTGCCCAAGTGACGCTCTTGCGCCACGGCCACGAAACACTGGATATGCCGCAAGCGGATACGATGGGCAAAGTTGTCTATTTGCATGAATTCCCATGGCCTGCCAGGCTGGTGCCGCCGCGCAATGAGAAAAAAGCGTACGGATTCCGGCGGCAGAAGTCTATATTGAATAACCTCAGGTTATCAAATAACCATCATTAATTCAATTTACATGAATATTCTTTGGTTCTACTATGCATGCACTGAGTCGCAGGACGACGCAGGCAGAATCCATAGGAGAATTCCATGACTACACCCACCGAACAATTCGGCGAGTTCTATCAGCGCGACCGGACCATTCATCCGGCGGCCTACACCCCAGGTTATAAAACCAGCGTTCTGCGTTCGCACCAGAAGGCGCTGATCTCGCTGCCGAACAGCTTGTCCGACATCACCGGCCCTCAGTTCAGCGCCGATGAGCTGGGCGCACTGGATAATGACCTTATTTTGAATTACGCCCATGAAGGCATGCCAGTAGGCGAGCGCATTCTGGTGCACGGTTATGTGCTGGACGAAAACGGCAAGCCGGTGCCCAATGCTCTGGTCGAAGTCTGGCAAGCCAACGCGGCCGGCCGCTATCGCCACAAGAACGACCGCTACATGGTTGCGCCCATCGACCCCAACTTCGGCGGCTGTGGACGCGTCCTGACCGACAAGAACGGCTATTACTTCTATCGCACGGTCAAGCCCGGCCCCTACCCCTGGCGCAACAATATCAACGACTGGCGCCCCGCGCACATTCATTACTCGATCCAGGCGTCCGGTTTCGCACAGCGCCTGATCACCCAAATGTACTTCGAGGGCGACCCCCTCATCCCCGGCTGCCCCATTGTCCGTTCCATCAACAACGAAGAGTCCGTGCGCGGCCTCATCGCCCAGTTGGACCGCAATGCTTTTGCCGCGATGGACAGCATGGCCTATCGTTTCGACATCGTGGTGCGCGGCAGCCGCGCAACCTTGTTTGAGAACTATGTTCAAGGAGCCAAATAATGAATCCCGTCAGTACCCCGGTTTACCTGAAAGAAACGGCTTCTCAAACAGCAGGCCCATACGTCCACATCGGCCTGGCTCCCAAGCAGGCGGGCTTCGATATTTTCGAGAACAACTTCGGCAACGTGCTGACCAGCCCCGAAACCAAGGGCGAGCGCATCCGCATTGAAGGCCGTGTGTTCGACGGCAGCGGCGCGATCATCAAGGACGTCCTGCTGGAAATCTGGCAGGCCAACGCGGCCGGCCGCTACAACCACCCTGCCGACAAGCAAGAAGACAAACCCCTGGACAAGAGCTTTCGCGGCTGGGGCCGGGCCTGCACCGACTTCGACAGCGGCGTGTACTCGTTCGAAACCATCAAGCCCGGTTCGGTGACAGGCCGCAACGGCAAGGCCATGGCGCCCCATATTAATGTCTGGGTTGTGGCCCGCGGCATCAATATCGGCCTGAGCACCCGCATTTATTTTTCCGACGAGGAAAAAGCCAATGCCGAAGATCCCGACATGAGCAGCATCGAATGGGTCGAGCGCCGTAAAACGCTGGTAGCCCAGCGCAGCGAAAAAGACGGTCAAGTCGTCTACACGTTCGACATCTATCTTCAAGGCGACAAAGAAACTGTGTTCTTCGACGTTTAAGTTGCAAGACTGGTGCCGGCTCGCGGGCCGGCGCGTCATGATACGCAAAGGCGGACTGGCTCTTTATATAAGCCAGTCCGCCTTTTTATTGGCAAGCGTTTGGAAGGATCTGCGTGATGGCGTCCGTTCGAAAGTATCAGCGTAAAAGCGCCTGCTTGAAAGCCTTTTTTTTGAAAACACTTGCTTGCGCGTCTTCGCCTGCATCTGCTTATTTGCGCGCGCCCATCAGCATGTTTATCTTGGCCGCCGCGGCCAGCAGCTTGGGCAGGCACACCTGCAATAAGTGCGCCGGGCTGCTGGTTCTAACATGGCCGCTGATATTGATGGCGGCCACCACCCGGCCCGCATGATCGTATATCGGCGCCGCCATGGAAACCAGGCCCGGCTCAAGCTCTTCTTGAACCAGGCTCCAGCCCTGAATCCGCACCTGCTCGATGGCGGCCAGCAACTGTTCGGGATCGACGATGGTATTGGGCGTATGCGCTACAAGCTTCATGCCGCCAATGCGTTCGCGCAACTGCTCCGGCGCCAGGCCGGCCAATAGCACGCGCCCCATCGAAGTGCTGTCGGCCGGCAGCCTGCTGCCAACCCCAAGATTGATCGACATGATCTTGTGTGCCGGAATACGCAGCACGTAGACGATTTCATTGCCGTCCAGCACCGCGGCCGAGCTGGACTGGCGCAGTTCTTCGACCAGTGTTTCCATGACCGGCTGGGCTTGCGTCCAGACCGGCTGCGAAGTCAAGTAGGCAAAGCCCAGTTCCAAGACCTTGGGCGTCAGGCGAAACAAGCGCCCTTCCGCCACCACATAGCCCAGGCTCAACAAGGTCAGCAAAATGCGGCGCGCGCCGGCCCGGGTCAATCCGGCCCGCTCGGCCACTTCCGACAAGGTTTGCGCCTGGGCATCGGCACCGAAGCTGCGCAAAACGGCCAGGCCGCGCGCAAACGAGCGCACAAAGCTGTCGCCTGGTTTGGGGAATTCGGAAGAATCCGCAACGATGATTTCGGCCGCCTCGGGCGGTTCATCCTGTGCTAATGTAGGAGTGCGTTTCATAGTTATATTTTCAGTGAAGAGACGGCATGGGCCTTGCTGTGAAGATACTGAAGCGATGCCTCGAATGGCCGGCCATGGCGCCCTGCCGGTCGCATTTAAATACAACAGCCGACAACGGTCGAAGCGCCCCTAAGCCGGCAGCCCTGCCCGCACAACGGCCGGTCCAAGCATTGACAATCCTGGCCCGGTTCATTATGCTTGACAGAACAAGTTCTATATGCGAATAGTTATTCATTATAAGAACTTAATGATGAATTTTCAATAAATTGTTCGTACGGAAAACATGATCAACAAAATCTCTCCTTCTATCGAGCAGGCCCTGGCCGATATCCGCGATGGCTCCACCGTCATGATCGGCGGCTTCGGCGGCGCGGGCCAGCCGGCCGAGCTTATCGACGGCCTTATCGCCCAAGGCGCCAAAGACCTGGTCATCGTCAATAACAATGCCGGCAACGCCGAAATCGGTCTGGCCGCCTTGCTGAAAACCGGGCGCGTGCGCAAGATCATCTGCTCGTTCCCGCGCCAGGCGGACTCTTACGTCTTCGACGAGCTGTACCATGCAGGCAAGATCGAGCTTGAACTGGTGCCGCAAGGCAACCTGGCCGAGCGCATCCGCGCGGCAGGGGCAGGCATCGGCGCATTCTTTACGCCCACGGGCTACGGCACCGAGCTGGCCAAGGGCAAAGAAACGCGTGAAATCAATGGCCGCCAGTACGTGCTCGAGCATCCCATTTTTGCGGACGTCGCCTTGATCAAGGCCGAAGTCGGCGACCGCTGGGGCAACCTTACCTACCGCAAGACGGCCCGCAACTTCGGTCCCATCATGGCCACGGCGGCCAAGGCCACGATTGCCTCGGTGCACACCATTGCCGAACTGGGCAGCATCGACCCTGAAACCGTCGTGACCCCCGGCCTTTTCGTCAAGCACATCGTACAAGTACCTCGTACGGCCACCGGCCCCGCCGGCTTCAAAGCGGCCTAAGGAAGACACAAATGAGCGAAACTATTACCTCCACCCCCGCCTGGACGCGCGACCAGATCGCCGCGCGTGTCGCCCAGGACATCCCTGACGGCGCCGTCGTGAACCTGGGAATCGGCCTGCCCACAAAGGTAGCCAACCATTTGCCCAGCGACCGCGAAGTCATCCTGCACAGCGAAAACGGCGTCGTCGGCATGGGCCCCGCTCCGGCCAAGGGCGAAGAAGACTACGACCTCATCAATGCCGGCAAGCAACCCGTTACTTTATTGCCGGGCGGCTGCTTTTTTCATCACGCCGACAGCTTCGCCATGATGCGCGGCGGACATCTGGACGTCTGCGTGCTGGGCGCCTTCCAGGTTTCGGCAACCGGCGACCTGGCCAACTGGAGCACGGGCGCGCCCGACGCCATCCCGGCCGTGGGCGGCGCAATGGACTTGGCGCTTGGCGCCAAGAAGACCTACGTCATGATGGACTTGCTGACCAAAACCGGCGAATCCAAACTGGTTCAGGCCTGCACCTACCCCATCACCGGCATCAATTGCGTCAGCCGCCTGTATACGGATGTTGCCGTCATAGACCTTACCCCGCAAGGCGCCAAAGTCATCGACCTGGTCGACGGCCTGAGCTTCGCCGAACTGCAAAAGCTTACCCCCGTTGAACTGATCGACGCGCGCGCTTAAGCCTAGGAAGGCGCGCCCGCAACAAAGCAGTCGGCCACGAAAGAACGCATCCAGCGATGCGCCACGTCGTCGTTGTTGCGGGCATGCCAATGCTGCTTGACGATTACATCGGGAATGACCAGCGGCAAACTGAAAGTCTCGATATCGGCCAGGCGCAAGAACAGGCTTGCCAATTGGTCGGGCACCGTAGCCAGATAATCCGAACTGGCAATAATGGCGGGCACCGCCAGGATATAAGGGCATTCCAGGGCCACCTGCAAGGCGGCGCCGCGCTTTTTCACTTCCTGCATCAATAATTCGTTGGTTACCGCCGTAGCGGTGGCAAAAACGTGGGGCGTATTTACAAAAGCCTCGAAGTCCATGGGTGTCTGCCGGGCTCCGCTCCTGCCTTTGCGGCGTATCCCGATCAGCGGCCGGCGAAACAGGGTCTGCTGGTACAAAGCCGCGCTAAGGTGGCCGAAAAATCCCCAGGCCATGTCCACCGATCCGTTTTGCATAGTCTCGTTCACTTCGTGCGGACGCAAAGCAACCGGCACGATGCGCATCTGCGGGGCCTGCACGCTAAGCGCCTGTATGACGCGCGGCAGGATGACCGTGCCGCCCATGTCCGTCATGCCCACCACAAAAGTATGTTTGGCCCGGAAGGGGTCGAACTGAGGCTCGTCCAGAATCTCGGTCTGGATCAGTTCCAGCGCGCGGCGCGCGCCCAGGGCTATACGCTCGCCCAGCGGCGTGGGCGACATGCCTGCCGCGGTTCTGACAAACAAGCTATCCCCGAACTTGGTGCGCAGGCGGTTCAACCCGTGACTGACCGCCGGCTGCGTCAAATCAAGCCTTTCCGCCGCGCGCGACACACTGCGTTCGCGGTACAGCGCATCTACCAAATACAAGAAATTGAGATCGTGCGAGTCCATGGCATGAAAAATAAAAACCGTTACTATGAATTGAATTAATATTTCCAATAAGGCCCATTATATAGACACATACAGTCCGCGCACTCACACTAGTACCAAATTGAGGAGAGACTGCATGCAATACGACTGCGATGTTCTGATCGCCGGCGCCGGCCCGGTAGGCCTGTTTCTGGCCGCCGAACTGGGTATGCGCGGTTTGTCGGTACAGCTGTTCGACGATAAGTCCGGCACCAGCAGCCACCCGGCCGCCAACGCCAATAGCGCGCGCACCATGGAGCACTATCGGCGCTTGGGAATTTCCGCCGAAGTCCGCAGCCTGGGACTGCCGGGCGACCATCCGACCGATGTCGCTTATTTCACCCGCTTGTCGCAGCACGAGTTGGCCCGCCTGCACCAGCCGGGTTCTGCCGACGCCCCTGCCAAAGTCAGGGACATGGAATTTCTATGGCCCACCCCCGAACTGCCGCACCGCTGCTCCCAGCTTTATATCGAACCCGCATTGCTGAAGGCCGCCAAGCGCAACCCCGCAGCCCAGGTCCACTACAACGCCGCCGTACAAGGGCTTGAACAGGACAAAGAATCGGTCACGGCCGCCATTGCGCACGCAGATGGCCGCATAAGCTCGTGCCGCGCCAAATACTTGATAGGCTGCGACGGTCCACGCAGCACCGTACGCGGACTGCTCGGCCTGCACTATACCGGTACGGCCGGCGAAAAACGCGAGTTCATGGGCGGACGGATGGCGGCCGCGTACTTCGACTCTCCCGAACTGCATTCCATCCTGAAAGACAAGCGCGCCTGGCAATACTGGACTCTGAATCACCAGCAGCGCTCGCTCATTATTGCCGTCGACGGCCGCAGCCGCTACACCATCAACATCCAGTTGCGGGAAGGCGCACAGCCCAGCAGCGACGACGTCGAACGCCATCTGGCCAACGCCATCGGCGTCAGCGTACCGTTCGACCTTATCAGCAACACAAGCTGGACGGCGGGCTTTGCCCTGGTCGCCGAAAAAATGCGGCAAGGCCGGGTATTTCTTGCGGGCGACTCCGCACATCTATTCACGCCCACCGGCGGCATGGGCTACAACACCGGCATTGAAGACGCCGCCAACCTGGCATGGAAACTGGAGGCGCTGGTCAAAGGCCACGGGCATAGCGAACTGGCAAACAGCTATGAAGCCGAGCGCAAGCCGGTGGCCGGGCGCAATACGGAATTTGCGCGGCAATTTGCGGACAGCATCGGCTATGTGCGCCTGCCCGGCGCGCTGGAAAACGACGACGCGGCGGGCCGGGCCGCGCGGCAAGCCGTCGGCGCGCATTTAAACTTCCATGCGCATAAAGAATTTGTCATCCCGGGCGTTCAGTTGGGCACGCGCTACGAAGATTCACCGCTGGTCAGCACCGAAGCGGGTTCGCCGCCGCCCGACACCGCCAACCTGTACTTGCCCTCTGGACGACCGGGCCACCGGGCGCCGCACGTATGGCTGGACGACGGGTCTTCTCTTTACGACCACTTCGGCCAGGGCTTTACCCTGTTGCGCCTGGGCGCCGGCGCCCGAAGGCCCGCGCATGAACTGGCCGGCTTGCAGGCCCACGGCCATCTGGTGGATCGCGCCGTCGAATCGGACGAGGCGCGGGATCTTTACGCCGCGGACTATGTACTCGTACGCCCAGACCAACACATCGCCTGGCGCGGAAACGTGCTGGGCGAAGAACTGGGGCACGCCTTGAAGAAATCTCTGGGCCACACGCAGCCCTGACGACCCAACTTAACAGCCCGAAGCCCCCTGGGACTCGGGCAACCTTGTTTGGCGGGCTTGTCAAGCCGCCAGGCCTTTCAAGTATCGACCAATACACCACGAAGGAGACAACTATGAATATAACCCGCACACTTGCCGCATTAAGCCTGGGGCTGGCCGCCGCCTCGATCTCGCAGGCCGCCGAACCGCTGCGCATCGGCCTCGTGCTTCCCATGTCGGGCCCATTTTCATCTTACGGGCAAAACATCGAAAACGGCGTAAAGCTTTATTTGCAAGAACACGGCGACACATTTGCCGGCCGCAAGGTACAAGTCATCCTGAAGGACGATACCGGCGCCGCGCCGGAAGTCAGCCGGCGCGCCGCCCAGGAATTGATCGTGCGTGACAAAGTGGATATTTTGGCAGGCTTTGCCATGACTCCGGGCGCGCTGGCCGTGGCTCCGGTCGCGACCGAAGGCAAGGTACCCATGATCGTCATGAATGCGGGTACATCCAGCCTGCCCGGTAAATCGCCGTATATTGTGCGCACTTCGGCCGCGGTGCCGCAATATACCGTGCCCCTGGGCCCATGGGCGGTGAAAAACGGCTTGAAAAAAGTCTTCACCGTCGTGGCCGACTTCGGCCCCGGCCACGATGCCGAACGTTACTTCACTCAAAGCTTTACCGAGGCAGGCGGGCAGATTGCCGGCGCGGTCCGCGTTCCGCTGAAAAACCCCGACTTCGGCCCTTTCCTGCAACGCATTAAAGACGCCAAGCCCGATGCGCTATTCCTGTTCTTGCCTACGGGCGAGCAGCCGGTTGCCTTTTTCAAGGGCTTCAATGAACGCGACCTGGGCAAGGCGGGGATCAAAGTCATAGCCACTGGCGACTTGACCGCCGAAGACAGCATCGACGCCATGGGCGACCACGTGCTGGGCGTCGTCACCGCCCACCAGTACTCGGAAGCGCACGACTCCCCGGAGAACAAGGCCTTTACACAGGCCTATTACAAGGCCTACCCCAATCAGCGCCCTAATTTCATGGCGGTGGCGGGCTACGACGGCATGCATCTTATCAACGCAGCGCTTGAAAAAACCAAAGGCGACGCCTCGGCCGCCAAATTCATGTCCGCAGTGCGTGGCATGTCATTCGTCAGCGCGCGCGGCCCCATAACAATAGACCCCGAGACCCGCGACATCAACCAGACGATATACATACGCAAAGTGGAGCGCGTGGCCGGCAAGCTGCAAAACGTGGAGTTCGACGATTCGCTGAAAGACTACAAAAACCCGATCAAAGAGTAAAGTTGGAGGAAGAATCATATTGCGTGGCCATTTTGGCCTCGCTTCGTGCATAATATATCTGCATTAATAATATATATTTTAGTCACCCCTCAAACTGGAGCTATTGTGAAATTACTTCGTTACGGCGCCGCTGGCGCGGAAAAAGTCGGCGCGCTTGACGCGCAGGGCAATATCCGGGACCTGTCCCTTCTGATTCCTGGCGACCTTACCCCCGACTGGCTCTCGCCCGAGCGCTTGCAGGCCCTGACCGCCATCAACCTGGAAAAGCTGCCGCTGGTCGACAAAAACGTGCGCCTGGGCGTGCCCGTGGCCGGCACGCGCCAGTTCATGGCTATCGGCCTGAACTATCGCGCCCACGCCGCCGAATCGGGCCTGGACATTCCCAAAGAACCGGTCATTTTCTCCAAGGCCCTTACTTCGCTTAGCGGCCCTAACGACGACATCCTGCTGCCCGACGACTCGACCGCCACCGACTGGGAAATCGAACTTGGCTTCGTCATTGGCACCAAGGCGCAAAAGGTCAGCGAAAAAGACGCACTAAAATATATCGCCGGCTATTGCCTGGCCAACGATGTCTCCGAGCGCGACTGGCAGATCAAGCGCAACGGCCAATGGAGCAAGGGTAAAAGCTTCGACACCTTCGGCCCCATCGGCCCCTGGCTTGTCACCACCGACGAATTGACCGACCCGCAAAAGCTCGAAATGGAGCTCAAGGTCAACGGCGAAGTGCGCCAGCACAGCAACACCGCCGACATGATCTTCCCGGTAGCCACTATTGTTTCCTACCTTAGCCAGTTCATGACGCTATTGCCGGGCGATGTCGTCATCACCGGCACCCCAGCGGGGGTGGGCCTGGGAATGAAGCCCCAGCAGTTCCTCAAGAAAGGCGATGTCGTCACTTTGCGCATCGACCAGCTCGGCACCCAAACCCAAAAAGTCGTCTAACAGGCGCAGACCGGCCCCTTGCAATCAACAGTAAGGGGCCGGACCGCGTCCGCATGGATATACAAGACTGTGGAGAGACAACATGCTTACCGACCCTAGTTTGGCACGCCGCGAAGGCGTACTGGCGGTTCACTCCGTGCATGAATTCGTTTTCAGCGTTCCGCGCCTGGACGAAGCCGAGCATTTTTACAGCAATTTCGGCCTGGACGTACGTCGCGAAGGCCCCGCGCTGGCCTTGTACACCGACGGCAATCCCCACCGCTGGGGCCGCATCGTGCAAAGCGGCGAGCGCAAGCGGGTACTGTGGATATCCTGGGGCATCGACGCCAAGGACTTGCAGGCCTTCAAAGAACACTTCACCAAGTTGGGCGTGCCTTCCTGCGCGCCGCCCGAACACGCTCAAGGCGAAAACGGCGTGTGGTTTCTGGGGCCGGACGGCCTGCCGCAACAACTGGTGGTGGCCGAAAAAAGCTCGCCCAGCGCCAAGTCCAGCAGGGTCTTTCCCATTGAAGACAGCGACCACGGGCGGGCGCCTCAGCGCAACCACATCCGCCAGGTGCGGCCGCGCCACTTATCGCATATCTTGTTGTTTTCACCCGATGTCCCGGCCGGCCAGAAGTTCTACACCGAGGCCCTGGGCCTGCGGATGTCCGACCGCTCGGAAGACATCATCTCCTTCATTCATACGCCGCACGGCAGCGACCATCACCTGATCGCGCTGGCCAAATCCGACGGCTACGGCCTGCATCACAGCAGTTGGGATGTCGAGTCGATCGACGCCGTGGGGCTGGGCTCGCAACAGATGAGCCAGGCGGGCTACGACAAGGGCTGGGGGCTGGGGCGCCATGTATTGGGATCGAACTACTTTCGCTACATACGCGACCCCTGGGGCAGCTATGCCGAATATTCATTCGACATCGACTTCATCCCGCCCACGCTGGACTGGCCTTCAGACAACTACCCCCCCGAGGACTCGCTTTACGTATGGGGTCCGACCATGCCCGAAGACTTCATTACCAACTTCGAAACCGCCAAATAGAAGCCGCCAACGCCGGAACAGCGGACCCGGCCGCCACGATTGCTGTGCGGCCGTTTCTCGCCGCCATTGCGAACGGCCACCGCCCTACTCCAGCAAGGTTGCGGCCTGCCTGCGAAATTCCTTGGGCGAAAGCCCTACTTCGCGCTTGAAAAAGCGCGTAAAGTACGCGGGGTCCGAAAAGCCCAGCGTATACGACACCACACTGATGGTCATCGACGTATAGACGAGGTTACGTTTGGCGGCCAGCACAACGCGCTGGTGAATAAGCTCCAGCGCCGATTGGTCGACATATTGGCGGCACAGCACGTTAAGGTAAGCCGGCGTGATGCCCACGCGGCGTGCGTAATGCTCGACCGGATATTGCCGGGCGTAATCTTCTTCGATCAGCTGGCAAAAATGCTGAAAGTACTGCCGTCCCCTGTCCTGCTCGATGGCGGCGTCGCCGCTTGCATAGGGTTCGTGGCGGCTCAGCCAGACGAAAATGGCAATCAGCATGGCTTCCATCAATGAGTTGCGATGCATGCCGCCGCCGCGGTACTCGGCGTCCAGCGAGGCAAATGCCATGGTCATTCGCGCCCCATCGTCGCCCTCGCCCACTTCATAGATGCGCGCCACGCTGGGAACGACGCGCGTATCGCCGATATCCTGGGTAAGCTTGTTCACCAATGGATGCGCCAGGGTCACCACATGGCCGACCGCATCCGGGTCGAACTTGAAACCATGCACGCACATCTGCGGCACAACCACGATCCGGCCCGGCAGCATGTCGAAATACTGGCCGTCCAGGCCCACCCGCGCACTGCCGCCGCGCAAATACAAAAGCTGGATCAAACCGTGGTGCTGGTGCAACTTGATTTGCCAATCGTGCAATTTGCTGCGGTCTGCAATGGACTCACAATGCACCATATCGGGCGTCAGCCACTCTTTGTGCTCGCCATATAATTTATAAACAGGAACGTTGGTCGCCATGGCCATCCCTACCCCTGGTTGCAAGTCTCGGCGGCCTAGGGCGGCAAGATTTCGCAATATATTCGAAAAGTACAATTATTATACTTATTAGTCCATTCCAAAAGCCCGCCATAAGACGCACTATATCGAGGTAAGCAGGTCATGCTTATTCACGCTGACCGCGATTATGCTGGATGCGAGACCAATTTGCCCGCGACGGCAACAGACACGTCATATCAGGAGGCTTTCAATGAAAACACAAGTAGCCATTATCGGTGCCGGCCCGTCCGGTCTGCTGCTGGGGCAGCTTTTACATCACCAGGGCATCGACACCGTCATTCTAGAACGCAAGTCGCCTGAATACGTTTTGACCCGCATCCGGGCAGGCGTGCTTGAACAAGGCATGGTCGACCTGCTGCGCGAAGCCAAGGCCAACGAGCGCATGGATCGCGAAGGCCACGTGCACGAAGGCGTCTCGTTCGCCTTCAATGGCCAACAAAAGCGCATCGACTTCAAAAAATACGCCAAAGGCAAAACCGTCATGGTGTACGGCCAGACCGAAGTTACCGAAGACCTGATGAAAGCACGCACCAAAGAAGGCGGAGTCAGCATCTACGAGGCCGAAGATGTGCAATTGCACGACCTCTACACCGACAAGCCGCGCGTTACCTTTGTCAAAGACGGCAAGACCGTTGAGCTCGAATGCGACTACATTGCCGGCTGCGACGGCTTTCACGGCGTCTCGCGCCAGTCCGCGCCCAAGGACAAGATCAAGACTTTCGAACGCGTATATCCCTTCGGGTGGCTGGGCATCCTGTCGCACACTCCTCCGGTAGACCATGAACTGATCTACACCAACCACGAGCGCGGCTTCGCCCTGTGCAGCCAGCGTTCATTGACGCTCAGCCGCTATTACGTGCAAGTCGGCCTGGACGAAAAAGTGGACGACTGGTCCGACGACCGCTTCTGGAACGAACTGAAAACCCGTTTGCCAGAACATGTGGCTGAACGCCTGGTTACCGGCCCCTCCATCGAAAAAAGCATTGCGCCGCTGCGCAGCTTCGTCACCGAACCCATGAAGTACGGCAACCTGTTCCTGGTCGGCGATGCGGCGCACATTGTGCCGCCCACCGGCGCCAAGGGCCTGAATCTGGCCGCCAGCGACGTGCACTACCTGTCCCGCATCCTGATCAAGGTATACAAGGAACAGCGCACCGACCTGCTGGATAAATATTCCGAAATCGCACTGCGCCGCATTTGGAAAGCCGAGCGCTTCTCGTGGTGGATGACTTCCATGCTGCACAAGTTCTCCGACGACGGTTTCGGCCAGCGCATTCAGCTAGCCGAGCTTGACTACTACACAAATTCGGAAGCAGGCCTGACCAACATCGCCGAAAACTACGTAGGACTGCCCTACGAGCCTATAGAGTAAATACCTTAGCCCGCCAAGCGCGGCCTATGATGAAAACCTGGCCGCACCGAGCAGCCAGGTTTTTTTTTGCTTACAGCAATTCTTTACGCAGGGCCGCGGGGGTCTTCGGCGACAGCATGCCGGGGGGGACGTCGAACACTGTCTTGGCGCCTGTTTGCCCCAGCTGGTTCAAACGGTAAGCCGCGCGGGCGTAGGCCACCAGCACGCTGGAAGTGAATTCGGGATTGCTGCCCAATTTAAGCGAGTACTCCACGACCTGATCATTGCCGCCGCCGGTAGTGCCGCTGCGGATGACAAATCCGCCGTGCGGCATGGCCGCGTGCTCGCGCGCCAGTTCTTCTTCGGTTATGAAATTGACCGTCGTATCGTAGTCGGCAAAATAGTCCGGCATGGTGACGATGGCGTGTTCGACCTGGGCCGCATCGGCACCTTGCTCCAGTACCACATAGCAGTCGCGTGTGTGCTTTTCGCGAGTGGACAACTGCGGCAGCGACCCGCTGCGCACGCGCTCGACCGCAGCCTGAACCGGCAGGGTGTACTGTACTGCGCCCTTCACGCCGGGAACCCGGCGTACCGCGTCGGAATGCCCTTGGCTAAGTCCCTTGCCCCAGAAGGTATAAGTAGCCCCCTGCGGCAGCACGACCTCGCCAAACAGGCGGTTCAGTGAAAACAGGCCCGGATCCCAGCCCACGGAGATAAGCGCCGTATTGCCGCCCGGCTCGGCGGACTGGTTCACGGCTTCGAAATAAGCCGGAATCCTGGCATGGGTGTCGAAGCTGTCGACCGTATTGAACAAGGCCGCCAATGCCGGCCCCTGCTCGGGTAAATCGTTTTTCGAGCCACCGCATAGAATCATGACGTCGATACGGCCCTTGAAGCCGGCGACATCGTCAATATGGTGAACCGGCGCCGCGCTCTGCAGCTTCAAAGCCCCGGGTCCGCGCCGCGTAAATACCGCCGCCAGGTCCATATCCGGATTCTGGGCAATGGCCGCCTCGACGCCCCGCCCCAGGTTTCCGTAACCGACAATGCCAATACGTATCTTTGCACTCATGCTTCAAACCCTTACTCAAGACTATATTTTCAAGACGCCGATTTTAGGCGAAAACCGCCAACCGCACTGTCCGCAGCAAGCCAGGCTACGGGATTATCAACCTGCGCAGGATTCTACGCCGCGAAACCGCAATACCCGAACCCCCAATACCCGACTGATACGGCTTTTGCCGGCAGTCCAGCGCGCCGCGGCGGACTGGAGCGTCCACTCCGGGCGCGCGGCCAAAAAAATGCCGGCTCGAGGCCGGCATAGCTGTTTGAGGCGATATCGCAGCAGCTTAACGGGATCCTTCGCGCATCATGCGCGTTGCCTGGGCCGAAGCGGTACTGAGCGCGGGCGCAGCGGGTTCCTGGCCGTTAAGCGCTTTATTCAGCGTTTGACGGAACATGGCGCGGATCTTGGGATAGTTTTCTATCTTGAAGCCGCGCGCGGTCAGGATCGGTTCTTTGGCGTAGACGGCCACCAAGTTGCGCCAATCGCCCAGGTTCTTGTAATAGCTGGCGTCGGTCATGGCGAACGCCTGCTCGGTCAAGGGCAGGTAGCCGGTGTCCTGATACCAGGCAGCGGCATTCTTGGGTTGCGCCAGCCAGGCCAGGAACTGCGCCGTAGCTTTGTCCTGCTCGGCCGAATGGCCCGACGTCGCCCACAAGCCCGAGCCGTCCACAAAGGGATTGCCCGGCTTGGAAGTTACGGCGGGGTAGTACGGCAGCCCGGCAATGCCGAATTTCAGGGTGTTCTTGTCGCGGAAAGCGCCCAAGTTACTGGACGAGGACAACAGCACCGAACATTCGTTATTGGTAAAACGCTTGACCGCCTTGTCTTCCTGGTCGGGCTTGAGCATAAGCTCGGTGCGCACCCAACTGATCATCAAGGACAAATGCCTTACATACATGACGTCGAAATCGAAAGCCGGCTGGGCCGCTGCCTTGCCTTTGGGGACTTTGCGACCGTTTTCGTTGGTGGCGTAGAACTGGTTGTTGACGGCGGCAAGGTTCTCCAGGTTGACGGAAACCGGCTGGTCGGTAACCAAGGGGCAATAGCGCGTGGCCTTGTTGGCCAGGTTGACCAACTGGTCTTGCAGGCCGGGCCAGGAACGCTGCGGTTCGGCGGGAACGATACCGGCCTTCTGGAAGGCACTGATGTTGTAGAACATGACCGGCACATTGACCATGTAGGGCAGCGCCAGCAAGCGTCCTTTGGCGTCGCGCATGAACCCCGCGTCGGCGGCCACGAACCATTTGGCGTCCTTGATGGGATGTTTTGCCAGCAGGCTGTACATCGGCAAAATATAACTGCGTTTTGCAATGGCGTCCGGGTTGCGGTTGTCGTCGAGCTGAACCAGATTGGGCGCTTTTTTGCTTTTTGCGCTTTCAGCCAGGGCCGGTTCGATGGCATCGTTGCTTTGGAAAGACTTGAGCGATACGCTTACATCTTTCTGGTCGCGATTGAACTGCTTGACCAGTTTTTCGAAAACGGCGGCATTGTGGTCGTTAAGCGAATGCCAAACCTGAATGTCGGTTGCCGCCTGGGCGTTGGAAAAGCCCATGAACGCGACGGCGCTGGCCAAGGATAGCGCGCGCAAGGTCTGGGGCGCGCTAAAAAGCCGATGTATCTTCATAAGATGGTGTCAACCTAGAAAAGGAAAAACAGGCTCGGGCGTTTTGCCCGAAATAATATCGGCCAGTGCTCGTCCGGAACCTACACCCATAGTCCAGCCCAACGTGCCATGGCCGGTGTTCAGATAAAGGTTGGAGACGCGAGTACGGCCGATCAACGGCACATTGGACGGGGTAGACGGACGCAAACCCGACCAATATTGAACATTATCAAAATCAAGCGCTGTTGGGAACAAGTCGCGCGCCAAACCTGACATATTTTCGCAACGTATTGTATTCAAGGCACGCGAATACCCTCCCAATTCAGCCACCCCGGCCATGCGCAACTGGTTCCCCAGGCGGCTGTAAACGACTTTATGCGCACTGTCGGTCAGGCTGACCATCGGCGCGCTGGATTCGTCGATGATGTCGAAGGTGGCGGAATACCCCTTGGCCGGATAAACGCGGCACGGCACGCCCAGGGGCGACACCAGATTCGGAGTCCAGCAACCCAAAGCCGCAACGTAAGCGTCCGCGGTAACGCTATCGAACAAACCGTCAGGATTGATTACCTCCGCCTCTTGGACCTGTCCGCCTGCCGCGACCAGGCGATTTACCTGGGTGGAATAGCGAAACTGCACGCCAGCCTGCCGCGCGCGTTCGGCCAGGGCAACAGTAAATAGATAGATGTCGCCGCTTTCGTCCTCGGCGGTATAGTCGCCGCCCACGATGCTGCCGCGTACAGGTTCCAGCGCCGGCTCGATCTGCACGATCTCGTCGGGTCCGACAATACGGCGGTCGACGCCGAAATCGCGCATGACGTCCGCTGCTTTCTGCGAAGCATCGAACTCTTCATTGTCGCGGTAGAAGTTCAGGATGCCGCGCTCGAGATGGTTGTATTCAATGCCCAACTCGGCCCGCATGGATTTCAGGGTACCCAGACTGTATTCGGCCATGGCGACCATGGCCCGGATATTGGGCGCCAGCCTGCCGGGCAGGCATTCGCGCAAAAATGCCAGGCCCCAGGCCCACTGGCGCAAGTCGAACTGCGGCTTGAAGGACAGCGGCGCGTTCTTCTGCGTCAACCACCTGAGCAGCCGCAAGGGAGCCTGCGGATTGGCCCAGGGCTCGGCGTAGGAAACCGATATCTGGCAGCCGTTGGCGCGGCTGGTTTCCTGCCCCGGCCCGGGTTCCCGGTCTATCACCACAACCTCATGTCCCGCCTGGCTAAGCCACCAGGCGGTGGCTGTTCCGATAATACCGCTACCCAATACCGCTACTTTCATGACTCCAACCTTTAAACGTGAACAACTCCGGCCTGGGCCGGAGCATCGAAGCCGCTACCCGGGCCCCTACCGCTGCACATCCGCTTCCGAGGTAAAGGCGTCGGCAAAAAACTCTTCCTCGGGCAGCCCGCGCAGGTGCACGAAGTCCTTGCGCGCGCTCTCCACCACGATGGGCGCGCCGCAAGCATACACCTGGTGTCCTGAAAGATCGGCGAAGTCCTCCAGCACGGCCGCATGCACAAACCCCGTGCGTCCCGTCCAGCCGTCTTGCGGCGTGGCGTCCGAAACCACCGGCACATACGACAGTGCGGGCCAGCGCGCGGTCCATTCCTTTACTGTCTCGTCCATGTACAGGTCGCGGGGGCGACGCCCGCCCCAATACAACACCGCCTTGCGCGCAACGCCCTGTTCCATCATGCGCTCGATAATGGCCTTTAGGGGCGCGAATCCCGTGCCGCTGGCCAGAAAAACCACCGGCTTGTCGCTATCGTCGCGCAGGAAAAAAGACCCCAGCGGCCCTTCGACACGGACGATTTCGCGCAACTTCATCTGGGTTGGACCCGCGCCAAAGACATGATCAGTAAAGACGCCGCCAGGCATATGCCGTACATGCAGCTCGACCAGATTGTTGTCGGACGGCGGATTGGCCATGGAGTAGCTGCGGCGCCGTCCGTCCTTCAGGATGAACTCGATATACTGGCCGGCATAATAGCGAAATGGCTCGGCGGGCGGCATCTGCAAGCGAATGACCGTCACATCGTCGGTCAGCTTTTCCAGACCCATGACCCGGGCCGGCATCTTGCGTATCTGGATGTCGCTGGCCATGCGCACCTCGCGCGCCTCAATGACCAGATCGGAAGTGGGCTTGGCTTGGCAAAACAGGGTGTAGCCCTCGGCCAGCTCTTCAGGCGAAAGTATCTGCGCCGGATTGGGGCCGGCCTCGTAGCTGCCCAAAACGACCTTGCCCTTGCAGGTGGAACATGCCCCGTTGCGGCAACTGTACGGCAGTACTATGCCCGCGTCCATGGCGACGTCCAGCACCGACGCTCCGGGCGCGGCGGTGAACTCGTGGTGGCTGGACTGAACGGTAATCTTGAAACTCATGGCTTAATTTCGTCTGAATGATTTATGAACGGACACGGCAACTTGCATGCTGATTACGTGCTCTTGAATACAGGCTGTTTTATCTTGATTGCAAGCACCTTGCCTTTGCTTGCCCGTTTGCCCGCGTATGGCTCCAGCTCGGTAGGGCTCAAGAGCATTTCGGTTTCTTTGTTGCGGTAAACGCCAACGGCCGTCAAGCCTTCCGGGCCGAAGGCGGCCCACTGCGCGATCACGTCCGGAGCATCCAGTTTCATAAGTATGGTTCCGCGCCCGCCGCCCGACAAGGCCTTGAGCTCGGTCAAGCCCACCACCAGGAAACGGTTCTTTTTGCTGAGCATCGCCAAAGAGGTGTGTCCGGGATGCAAAGCCAGCGGCCGAAGCAACACATCGCCTGGTTCCAGCGTAACGAACTGTTTGCCCGCCCGTTGACGCGTCGTCAGGTCTTTGAGGCTGGTCATGAAACCATAACCTGACTGCGTGCCCAGCACATAGCGCTGCGACTCCGCCCCGGCCATCATGTGCACAATACGGGCGCCATGTTCGACGTCGACCATGGACGTAATGGGCTGGCCGTCGCCGCGCGAGGACGGCAGGCTGGATACCGCCACGGTATAGACCCGGCCGGTACTGGACAAGGCCACCAGGTTGTCGATGCTGCGGCATTCAATGGCGGCATACAGAGCGTCGCCGGTCTTGAAGCCGAACTGGCTTGCGTCATGCCCATGCCCCTGGCGTGAACGCAGCCAGCCCTTCTGCGAAACCAATACGGTTACAGGTTCGTCCACTACCCGTGTTTCCAGCACCGCACGCTCCGCGGTTTCGATCAGGGTACGCCTGTCGTCGCCATACTGCTTGGCGTCGGCCTCGATCTCTTTGATGATCAGGCGCTTAAGCGACGACGGATTGGCCAGCAGCTCTGTCAGCTTGCCCTGTTCGTCCTTTTGCTCGTTCAGTTCCTTTTCGATCTTGAAGCCTTCCAGGCGCGCCAACTGGCGCAAGCGCATTTCAAGAATGTCCTCGGCCTGCCGCTCCGACAGCTGGAAACGCAGCATAAGGGCCGCACGCGGCTCGTCGGATTCGCGGATGGTATGGATGACCTCGTCCACATTCAGGTACACCACCATGCGCCCTTCGAGCACATGGATGCGGTCGGTAACCTTGTCCAGGCGATACTGGGTACGCCGGGTAACTGTAATTGTGCGGTAGCCCAGCCAGTCGACCAGCACTTGGCGCAAGGCACGCTGCCCCGGCCGCCCGTCCGTGCCGATGCACACCAGGTTGACCGATACGCCGCCTTCCAGGCTGGTTTGGGCCAGCAATGTATTGACGAACTCGTCGCGGTCGATGCGGCTGGTCTTGGGTTCGAACACCAGGCGCACTGAAGCCTGCTTGCCCGACTCGTCGCGCACCGCATCCAGCAAGCCCAGCATCAAGGCCTTGGTTTGCTGCTGCTCGTTGGTGAGGCTTTTCTTTCCGGCCTTGACCTTGGGGTTGGTGCGGTCTTCGATTTCTTCCAGGATGGTCTGGGAAGACGCCCCTGGCGGCAGCTCGGTCACAACCAACTGCCATTGGCCACGCGCCATTTCCTCGAATTGCCAGCGCGCCCGCGCCTTGATCGAGCCCCGTCCGGTATTGTAGATATGGGCTATATCCGACGATGACGAGATGATCTGTCCGCCTCCGGCAAAGTCCGGCCCCGGCACCAGGGCCAACAGATCTTCATCAGCCAGCTTGGGATTCTTGAGCAAGGCCACACAAGCGGCGGCGATCTCACGCAAATTGTGCGAAGGAATTTCGGTCGCCATCCCCACGGCGATGCCGGAAGCGCCATTCAGCAGCATGACCGGCAAGCGCGCCGGCAGCAACTGGGGCTCTTTCTGGCTGCCGTCGTAATTGGGAATGAAGTCGACCGTGCCTTCGTCCAGTTCGTCCAGCAAAACGCGTGAAAACGGAGTCAGGCGCGCTTCGGTGTAACGCATGGCCGCGGCGTTGTCGCCGTCGCGCGAACCGAAATTGCCCTGGCCGTCGACTAGGGGATAACGCAATGAAAAGTCCTGCGCCATGCGCACCATGGCGCCATAAGTGGCCTGGTCGCCGTGCGGGTGGTACTTGCCCAGCACATCGCCCACCACGCGCGCCGACTTCACCGGCTTGGCATTGGCCCCCAGCCCCATGGCGTCCATGGCATAAAGAATGCGGCGCTGAACCGGCTTTTGCCCGTCCGCCAAGTCGGGCAAGGCTCGCCCGCGCACCACCGAAACCGCGTAATCCAGGTACGCCTGCTCGGCGTAATTGGCCAGCGTCAGGCTATCGCCCTCGTCGTCGGCGGGTCCGTCGAATAAACCTGCTTGTGTCGTGTCCATACCTTAAATATCCACTTCGGCCAGATTGCCTTTTTCTTCCAGCCAGCTACGCCGCTGGCTCGACTCGCCCTTGCCCATCAACATATCGAACATGCGCACCGTGGCTTCCACCCCAGCCTCGCCGCAGCTCACGGGCATCAAGCGGCGGGTGTCCGGGTTCATGGTGGTGTCCCATAGCTGCTCGGCGCTCATTTCCCCCAGGCCTTTGAACCGGCTGATGCTCCATGAGCTTTCACGCACACCTTCGGCGCGCAGCTTGTCCTGCACCGCATTCAGTTCGCCCTGGTCAAGGCAATACACTTTGCGCGCGGGCCGCTTGCCCAGCGCCGGCACGTCTACCCGGAACAAGGGCGGCCGCGCCACATAAACATGGCCGGTTTCTATCAGCTTGGGGAAATGCTTGAAGAACAAAGTCAGCAGCAGCACCTGAATGTGCGATCCGTCCACATCGGCGTCGGACAGAATGCAGATGCGGTTATAACGCAATCCCGACAAGTCCACCGCGCTATTGCTTTCGTGCGGGTCTACGCCGATGGCAACCGAAATATCGTGGATCTCGTTATTGGCGAACAGGCGGTCGCGTTCGACCTCCCAGGAGTTGAGCACTTTGCCGCGCAGCGGCAGGACGGCCTGGAACTCTTTGTCGCGCCCCATCTTGGCCGAGCCTCCGGCCGAATCGCCCTCCACCAGGAATACCTCGGTACGCGTTGCATCGCTGGACTCGCAATCGGTCAGCTTGCCGGGCAGCACCGCCACGCCGGAACTCTTGCGCTTTTCGACCTTCTGCGCCGATCGCGCCCGCGCCTGGGCTTGCCGTATTGCGCTTTCGGCCAGCTTTTTAGCGGCGTCGACGTTGGCATGCAAGGTCAGGTCCAAGGCATTCTTGACGTAGCCACTGACCAGGCGCACCGCGTCGCGGCTATTCAAACGCTCTTTGATCTGGCCTTGAAATTGAGGATCGAGCACTTTGGCCGACAGTACAAAGCTGGCCCGGGCGAATACATCGTCGGGCAGCAGTTTGACGCCTTTGGGAATCAAGCCGTGCAATTCGGCGAACGACTTGACCGCGCTGAACAGCCCTTCGCGCAGCCCCGCTTCGTGCGTGCCGCCGGCCGTGGTGGAAATAAGGTTGACATAGGATTCCCGCACAACGCTGCCGTCCACAGTCCAGGCCACGGCCCACTGCGCTCCTTCGCCTTCGGAAAACGACTCGTCGTCGGCGCCGGCATACTGCCTGCCTTCGAACATCGGCACGATTTTTTCCGCATCGCCCAATGCTTCGTCAAGATAGCCGCGCAAGCCGTCGGCGTATTGCCACTGGCGGACTTCGCCGGTTTTCTCGACGGTCAGCGACACCTTGATGCCGCTAAGAAGCACAGCTTTGCTGCGCAAGGAATGCACCAGGTCGGCCACCGGAACCACAGCGCTGTCGAAATACTTGGGGTCGGGCCAGACACGCACACGGGTGCCGGTTTTCTTGCGCGCGGCCGTACCCGTCTGGCGCAAGGGCTCAAGCACTTCGCCATTGGCAAACGCCAGTTGATGCTCTTGGGCGTCGCGCCACACTGTAACTTCCAGCCGCGTGGACAAGGCATTGGTCACCGACACGCCCACCCCGTGCAGGCCGCCGGAAAACGCATAAGCCCCGCCGGCCTTCTTGTCGAACTTGCCGCCTGCATGCAGCCGGGTATAAACGATTTCGACCACCGGCGCCTTCTCTTCGGGATGCATCCCGACCGGAATGCCCCGCCCATCGTCCTCGACCGACAGGCTGCCGTCTGCATGCAGGGTGACGCTGATCTGCGACCCATAGCCCGCCAGGGCCTCGTCGGCGGCATTGTCGATGACCTCTTGCATGATATGCAAAGGATTATCCGTGCGGGTATACATGCCGGGCCGCTGGCGCACGGGCTCCAGCCCTTTCAGCACCCGGATTGAAGCTTCGTCGTAGCGTGGTGTAGCCAAGTTAACCCCAAAAATTCCGTGGATCGAAAACTCTATTTTACGGATGTCGCGCGGCGGCGTGCCGAATGGGCTAAAATGTTGGTCTGAATTAACAGGTAATGCACACACGCCCCCGACAATGGTATGCTTATCGGAAATCGGCAAAAACGACGCCGCCAATTACTAGAATACATTGTGTTGCGGCACCGTCGTTTCGTATAGTCAACCTGTACGCATTTATCTACCTACATTATTCAAATCATGAGCGAATTAATCCAAAACGTGAGCGACGCCTCTTTCGAAGCCGACGTGCTTCAAGCCGACGGTCCGGTTCTGGTGGACTACTGGGCGGCCTGGTGCGGTCCCTGCAAGATGATTGCGCCGCTGCTCGACGAAGCCGCCAAGCAATACCAGGGCCGTGTTACCATAGCCAAGCTTAACGTCGACGAAAATCCCGACACCGCCGCCAAGTTCGGCGTACGCGGAATCCCAACGCTAATGCTGTTCAAAGACGGCAAAGCCGCTGCCACGAAAGTAGGCGCCCTGTCCAAATCCCAGCTCACCAGCTTCCTCGACGAATCCGTCTAAAACGATTCCTTGCGCGCGGGCCTGTCTTGGGCCCGCCATCATTTTTGCAAATACCCCCTTCTCTCCTCACATGCATCTCACCGAACTAAAAGCGCTGCACGTTTCGCAGTTGCTCGAAATGGCCACCAGCCTGGAAATCGACAACGCCAGTCGTCTGCGCAAGCAGGAAATCATGTTCGCCATCATGAAGCGCCGTGCAAAGCAAGGCGAACAGATTTTCGGCGACGGCGTACTCGAGGTCCTGCCTGACGGCTTCGGTTTCTTGCGCTCGCCCGATACCTCGTATCTGGCCAGCACCGACGATATCTATATATCGCCTTCGCAAATCCGCCGATTCAATCTGCACACGGGCGACTCCATCGAAGGCGAAGTACGCGTTCCCAAAGACGGCGAGCGCTATTTCGCCCTGGTCAAGGTCGACAAGGTCAACGGCATGCAGCCCGAGGCCATCAAGCATCGCATCATGTTCGAGAACCTGACGCCATTGCACCCCAACGAGGTCATGACGCTTGAGCGCGACATCAAAAGCGAAGAAAACATCACCGGACGCATTCTGGATATCTTTGCGCCCATAGGCAAAGGCCAGCGCGCTCTTATCGTGGCCAGCCCCAAGTCGGGCAAAACCGTCATGATGCAGCACATTGCCCATGCCATCACCACAAACTACCCTGACGCCACGATGATCGTGCTGCTGGTCGACGAACGCCCGGAAGAAGTCACCGAAATGCAGCGCACGGTGCGCGGCGAAGTCGTTGCCTCTACGTTCGACGAGCCCGCCACCCGCCACGTGCAGGTTGCGGAAATGGTCATCGAAAAGGCCAAGCGCCTGGTCGAGCTTAAAAAAGACGTCGTCATCCTGCTGGACTCCATCACCCGCCTGGCCCGCGCCTACAACACCGTAGTGCCCGCCTCGGGCAAGGTGCTTACCGGCGGCGTGGACGCCAATGCCCTGCAGCGGCCCAAGCGCTTTTTCGGCGCCGCACGCAACCTCGAGGAAGGCGGTTCGCTGACCATAATCGGCACAGCGCTGATCGAGACCGGCAGCCGCATGGACGAAGTGATTTACGAAGAGTTCAAAGGCACCGGCAACTCCGAGGTTCACCTCGAACGCCGCCTGGCCGAAAAACGCGTCTATCCGTCCATCAACCTGAATAAATCCGGCACCCGCCGCGAAGAACTCCTGATCAAGCCGGAACTGCTGCAAAAGATCTGGGTATTGCGCAAGTTCATCCACGAAATGGATGACGTTGCCGCGATGGAGTTCATCCTCGACAAGATTCGCGCAACCAAGACCAATGCCGAATTCTTCGATATGATGAAAAAATAGCCAAGCAATGGCACTAAAGCCTCTCACCCGAGAGGCTTAATTGTCAATGGCCCTACTATTTCAAATAAGCCCCCACCGGACAACCTGATACGGTAAACAATTCTTTTAATTTCGCCTGCCCAAGTTCAACACGGCTTAATCCAGGCAAGCACTTACAGAGTACCTTTGATGAAACTACCCACACTCGACCAATTTCTAGACCAAGTCCACGCACGCGATCCGAATCAACCCGAATTCATGCAGGCAGTCAAAGAAGTAATGGCTTGTTTGTGGCCGTTCATCGAAAACAACCCGCGTTATGCCGAATACGGCTTGCTGTCCCGCCTGGTCGAACCCGAGCGCGCCATTCAGTTCCGCGTTTCTTGGGTTGACGACAACGGCCGGGTGCAAACCAACCGTGCGTTCCGCATCCAGCATAATTCGGCCATCGGCC
This sequence comes from Eoetvoesiella caeni, assembly GCF_003315175.1. Classification (GTDB taxonomy): domain Bacteria; phylum Pseudomonadota; class Gammaproteobacteria; order Burkholderiales; family Burkholderiaceae_B; genus Eoetvoesia; species Eoetvoesia caeni. The sequence continues at coordinate 336,719 of NZ_QNRQ01000001.1, forward strand.
CCTTCAAGGGCGGCATGCGTTTCCACCCTTCGGTCAACCTGTCCATCCTGAAGTTCCTGGCCTTCGAACAGACCTTCAAGAACGCACTGACCACCCTGCCCATGGGCGGCGGCAAGGGCGGCTCGGACTTCGATCCCAAGGGCAAGTCTGACGCCGAGGTCATGCGTTTCTGCCAGGCGCTCATGATCGAGCTGTACCGCCACCTGGGCCCCGACACCGATGTCCCGGCGGGCGATATCGGCGTAGGCGCGCGTGAAGTCGGCTTCATGGCCGGCATGATGAAAAAACTGTCCAACTCGGCCTCCAGCGTCTTCACCGGCAAAGGCATCACTTTCGGCGGCAGCCTGATCCGTCCCGAGGCCACGGGCTACGGCACGGTTTACTTCGCCGAAGAAATGCTCCAGCACGCCAAGCAGTCTCTCGACGGCCTGACTGTTTCGGTTTCAGGTTCGGGCAACGTCGCGCAATACGCCATTGAAAAGTGCATGCAGATGGGCGCCAAAGTCGTCACGGTCTCCGACTCTCACGGCTGTGTCGTCGATATGGCCGGCTTTACACCCGCCAAGCTCGAAGCGCTTATCGACCTCAAGAACAACCGCCGCGACCGCATCGAAACCTACGCCAAAGAACACAACCTGACATACGAGATCGGCAAGCGCCCATGGCATGTGCCGGTTGACGTCGCCCTGCCTTGCGCCACCCAGAACGAGCTGGAGCTGGACGATGCAAAAATGCTTATCAAGAATGGTGTACGCTGCGTCGCCGAAGGCGCCAATATGCCCACCAGCCTGGACGCCGTCGACGCCTTCATCGGCGCCAAGGTTCTGTATGCGCCGGGCAAGGCCAGCAATGCGGGCGGCGTTGCCGTGTCGGGCCTTGAAATGAGCCAGAACGCCTTGCGCCTGAATTGGCCGCGCGAAGAAGTCGATGCGCGTTTGCACGCCATCATGCGCGACATCCACGAAAACTGTGTACGCTACGGCGCCCATGGCAACGAAGTCAATTACTTGAACGGCGCCAATATTGCCGGATTCGTCAAAGTGGCCGACGCAATGCTGGCCCAGGGCGTGTATTAAACCTACGACCCCCGACTCAGGGCGCCGCCAGGACTTCGGGCGCTTTGGATGAAGGCTGGGCCATATCGGGCCCGGCCTTTTTCTTTGGCCCTGAAGACCCGGACTGTGCACCGCTCGGCGCGGGCACTTCATCCAGCTTGGGATCGTCCCAGTCGCCCGACACATGGTAGTGCACCGACATGGCCCGGGCCAAGGGATTGCGCAACAGCCATTGGGTCAAGAACGCCCCAACCCCGATAATCGGGTTGAGCGCTATGCCGGCGGCAATCGTCGCTCCGCTCATGTCCAGGTTCGGCACCACCATGGCCTGCAGATTCAATTTTTCAGTGGCCAGGTTCACATCGCCGCCGATGCTGATATTTCCGGCCGGGCCTTCGACATGGTAATTGTTGAAGTCCATGATGCCTTGGTCGATATGCAAAGTGCCATACAGGCGATCGAACGGAAAGCCTTCTCTGAACAGGCTGGCGGGACTGATGTTTAACGTGGCCAGCCGCTGTATGGATTGCAGCGACAGCAGTTCAAGCAGTCGCGCCGAGCGCGAACTGACGGACTTGAAGCGCCCGGCCTCCATCTTGACATCCACTTTGCCGCTCAGGTCGGCAACATCGAATCTCCAGGGCATATGACGCCAGAAGAACTCTCCGTTGAGCGTGCCTTTGCCTTGCTGGACTATATTGCTGAAGCCCAGTTGGTCCATATACTGTCCAAGGCTGCTTATCTTCGCATCGGCCTTCAGGGTCAGCCCGCGGTTCTCGCCGCTTAGACGCCACTGCCCGGTCCCGCTGAGCTGGGCGGACGGACTCGTCAGGCTGAATTTGTCCAGCCGCCATAGTTTGCCTCTTTCCTGATTGACGCCCGTCGCCGAAAGGCTGCCCGCCATATGGCCATACAAAATCAGCTTGTCGACCTGCAACTGCACCGACGGTATGTCGTCCAGCGCGTTTTCGGACAGGTCGGCCTGAGGCTTATCATCGGGATTGACCACCGCCTTGTCGGCCGAACCCAGCGCCAGGCGTTCGAAATGGGCCTCCACGGTGCCCGGTTTTTTACCTACGGCTTCGTTCCAGGCCACGGTCCCGCTGGTCTGCGCCGACACAACGTCCATGCGCCAGCGTTCCGGCTGGGGCCGGGTAACAGTAAGCACTGCCTCGTCCAACGACAAGCCCTTGACATGCAATTGCCGGGACTGCACGCGCAACTGCTGCAAATCAGGCAACAAGGGGCGCCGGCGCGCGCCGCTGGAATCCGGCAAAGGCTGCGAAAACTCGCCGCTCAGGCTTTCCCATGCGTCCAGGTCAGTAAAGGGAAAGCGCACGTCGACGGTCATGCCCGCCGGCGGCAAGCTTGTCTCCTGGCCTACAGCCAGGTTGCCGGCATAAAAATACGAGCCTTTCGCGCTTCCTTCCCGATGCAGCATCGAAGCTTTGACCTTGGTCCCCAAAGCAATGTCCAGCGCCATATCCCGGCTTTTACCGGCTCTGGCCCAGCGCGCATGCAAAGGCAAAGCCTCGTCTGCCGCTTTGCCCCAGGGCTGGGGCAAATCCAGGTTCAACCCTTTCAGTGAACTGTCCACCGTAAACACCGATCCGCCGGATTTGGCGCGTTGCCACAGCATTTGATAGGGAAACTGGCCTTTCAGGCGCTTCATTCCTGCAAGGCCCACATAATCGGCAAGCGCCTGCGCGGTAATCTGCCCGCGCATTTGCAGCCCCTTGCGCGCGCCGCCCACACCGCCGCTGAAGGCCACGGCCCCGCCCAGGAGTTCAGCGTTCAAATTTTCGGCATTCACGCCCGTGTCGGAAAAATGCAGCTCGCCTTTTACTTTCTCCCAGGCCGGCATTTCCGGCATAAGCCGGAAGGAGTTTCCGTCGAACCGGATCGTGCCCGAGACTGTCGTATCGTCGCTATTGAGCAAAGGAATGCGCAACTGCAGCGGAACCTCCCAGTTGCCCTGGGCACTGGCTTCGGCCAACTGGCCGTCAAGCAATCCGCCCAAGGGCGAATGCTCGGCCAGGGCCAGGTACGTTTGCGCCGCGGCCTGGGTTTCACCCTGGATGCCAAGCACCGACCCATCTTCAATATTCGGTATCCTGGCGACCACATTGCGCAGCAAAATGGGCGCACTGTCCGTCGGCCACATCTTTGCCTGGTCGGCCATAATTCGCAAATCGACGCGATGCAGCGATACTTTGCCGTTCATGTCGGTCAAGCGGGGCCAGCCCTGCTTCCCGTGTTCGGCAGGCAAGTAGTCGATAATGCCGCCGACATAATCGCCCGCGATCAGGAAGTCGCCCTTGGACGTATCGTCTCCCCACGGGAAATCCTCGAGATCGCCTTTGATCTTTACAGTTGCATTTTCTAGCTGCCCGGCCAGCAGGCCCTTGGCCAGCCATTCGCGTGCGTCCAGATTGACGGTATTCGGCAGATGCTCGTCGATCTCGGAAAGCGATGCCCGTTTGAACATACCGTTTATGTCGGCCAATCCGGCCGCGCCCGATCCGCCCTGGCTCCAGCTGCCTTGCAGTTGCAGATCCATATCGCGGCTGACAAGATGCGCCTGCTTGATCGACGCGCGCAGCGCTTCGCCACCTTCCTGCAGGCCCACACCCGCCCGCAGCGCTATCCCATCGAACTTGACGGGCAAGGCAATCAGTTCGCGGGCATGTATTTCAAGCCCCTCCGCCTGCACCGACACATCGATATCCGAAGCTGCATCCGTTTTGCGGGAATGTGAAGGGCCTGACGATGCTGAAGTCTCCGAAGCGGCTGCGGCCCCGGGATTTTGCGGCGGCGCCGAGGACCCGGAAGCCGGAGGCGAATTCGCGTCTTGAGCGCGCGCGGCCGCATAAAGTCCGGCATAATCGGACGCCTTGCCGGCTACATATATCTTTGCCGCACGGGCCTGAACAACAGTATTTGCATCGACGGCCCAATGCGCGTCGCGCACGCTGGCTTGGCCGACCACCCGCCCGGCCCGTCCCTGTTCGAATGCCAGCCAGCCCTGCAGCGACACCTTGCCGGAGTTCAGTCCCGGCGAAATATCCACCCAGGGACTCCAGCTCTTGGCGACCATATCGTCGACATGTACGTAAAGCCGGCCGCGCAAGTCGTCCAGTACAGGGACCTGGGCGCCGCTGTCCGCCAAGTCAAGCTGCCCGCGCAATTCGAAGGCTGTTCCCAAACCCTGCGGCGGCACGGCGCGCAAAAAGACGCGAGGGCTGCTCGTTGCCCCCTGGAAGACAAAGTCCACATCGCTCAGAATCAGCGGCGCTGCGGCACGCGTCTCGTCCAGCCACTGGACGGATGCGCCGGTCAGTGCAACATGGCGCTGGTTCAGTGCCCACCGCAACAGCGCATCGTCATGCCCTGTATCATTGCCGCCCAACAGCTCTTGCAACTGGAAGGGCTGGCCCATTACCCATAGCTTATGCTCGTTGTCGCGCCGAATTTTCAGGCTTAGCCCATGAGCTTCCAGGCTGGCGAACTGGGCCGACCTTGAAAAAATACTGCGCCAGCTTAAAACCGCCTTCAATTGCGGCAAGTGCAGGACCTGGCCCCGCTGCTCGGTGGTGAAGGAGATGTCCTGGATCTGCAAACGGGGATTGAGCCCATGCCACTGTGCGCTTACCTGGCCCAACGTAACCTTTGTGCCGGTGGCCAAGGAAAGTTGCTGCGCAATTTGCGGGCGCCATTGGTCGATATTGGGCAAGACCCAATAACGCACCCCTAAAAAAAGTACAGCGGCCAGAAAATAAACGACCAGGGCGGCTCGGGCAAGAAAGCGAAAATAGGTTATTGGTTGCAGCACAGATTGAAATTAGCCAGAGCGGGGTGATATGCAGTATCTTTGACGACTATACCAAGACTTATACCTGAATTTGGGTCAACCGTCCTCACTATTTGTAATCAATCTATGCCTCACCCTTCCCCTCTGGAGCGCTCCCTGCGCTGGTCCGGCGCGCTGCGCCGCAAAGTCGGCGCCAATGCGGCATTCGAGCAATGGTTGATTCAGGCCTGCGCCCAGCCCGTTAGCTCGTCCGTCATTCATGGATGGCTGGACGAGCTGCGCGGCCAACCGGCCGATACGCCGTTGGCGCTGGACGCCACGCGCCGCTTGCTGCGCCAGGTGCGCGAGCGCGTATTCTTTACGCTGCTGGTGCGCGACATAAACGGCGACGCCCCCTTGCAGGAAGTCGTGGCGGCCATGAGCCTTTTCGCCGACCTGGCGATAGCCCAGGCCTATAAAAGCGTAATAGCCGATCTGGCCGAGACCCACGGCATGCCGCTTGATCCGGCCACCGGCAAGCCGCAGGAAATGCTGATCATCGGCATGGGCAAACTGGGCGGCAAAGAGCTGAACGTGTCGTCCGATATCGACCTGATCATGCTTTATGGCGAAGAAGGAGAAACCACAGGCAGGCGCAGAATCAGCCACCACGAATTCTATAGCCGGGTAACGCAACGCATGATGCCTGTGCTGTCTGAAATCGACGCCCATGGGCAAGTGTTCCGTACCGACTTGCGCCTGCGGCCCGACGGCGACTCGGGCCCATTGGCCTGGAGCCTGGATGCCCTGGAAAATTACTTGATCACGCAGGGCCGCGAGTGGGAACGTTATGCCTGGCTCAAGGCGCGGGCCATCCCTTGCAAAGCCTACGCCGACAGCGATACGGACACCCAGCAGGCCCAACTGGAATCCCTGCGCACGCCCTTCGTCTACCGCAAGTATTTCGACTTCGACTCGCTTTCGGCCTTGCGCTCATTGCGCGAACGTATACGCCAGGACTGGCAACGGCGCGCCATGGCGCGCAACGGCATAGACACCACGCACAACGTCAAACTGGGCGACGGCGGCATACGCGAAATCGAATTCGTCGTGCAACTGACTCAACTGATACGCGGCGGACGACTGCCTTCGCTGCAACAGCGCAATCTGCTCAAGGCCCTGCGCAAGCAAGAAGCGGCGGGCGTCATAGAATCGGATATCGCCACGCAACTGCAAGCGGCCTACACATTCTTGCGGCGCACCGAGCACATGTTGCAGTATCGCGAAGATGAACAAACCCATCTATTGCCGCACGACGCGGCGCTGCGCGACGACCTTGCCCAGGCCATGAACATGAGTCCGGCCGACTTCGAAGCCACCCTGGCCCGCCACCGTGCCTTCGTCAACCGGACTTTCCGCGACGCCTTCCGCATCGCAGGCGTAGGCGAAGAAGTCGATCAGGCCGACCAGAGCGTCGGCCCTGGAACCTCCTGCGCCAGTCTGAACCGGCAAGTAGAGGCGCAGTTCGACGAACATTCCGAAACGCTGGCCCGCCGCATCGATTCGCTGCTCGACAGCCACCGTATACGCAGCCTGCCCACCACCAGCCGCAAGCGCCTGGAAACACTGTTGCCGGCCGCGATCAGCGCGGCAGCTAAAACCGACCATCCCGAGCAAACCGCCATTCGGCTGTTCGACCTTATCGAACAGATTGCACAGCGCAGCGCCTACTTGGCCTTGCTGGCCGAATACCCGGAAACTCTGGCGCGTGTCGCCCGCATCGTCGGCGCCAGTCCCTGGGCCTCGCAGTATCTGCGCCAGTACCCTTTATTGCTGGACAGCCTGATCGAATGGCGCTCGCTCATGGCCGCGCCCGACTTTCCTCAGTTGGCCCAGCAACTGCACGAAGAAATGGATGCCTGCCTGCTGCCCACCGGCCAACCGGATGTAGAACAGCAAATGAACCTGATGCGCGACGCCCAGCGCCAAATCAGCTTCCAGTTGCTGGCTCAGGACCTGGCCGGCGAACTCAGCGTCGAGAAGCTGGCCGATCAGCTTTCAGCCTTGGCCGACATGCTGTTGGCCGAAACCATACACAGGGTCTGGCCTTTGGTTCAGCCCAAGGGCCAAAACCGCGAGCACCTGCCGCCTCCCCGCTTCGCCGTCATTGCCTACGGCAAGCTGGGCGGCAAAGAACTGGGCTATGCCTCGGACCTGGACCTGGTCTTCCTGTATGACGACAGCCGCGAGGATGCGGCCGAAATCTATGCCAAGCTCGGGCGGCGCATGTCGTCCTGGCTTTCGACCATGACTTCGTCGGGCCGGCTGTACGAGATCGATCTGCGCCTGCGCCCCGACGGCGATGCGGGCGTGCTGGCCGCCTCGGTCGAGGCGTTTGCCCAATACCAGACCTCGCACGCCTGGGCCTGGGAGCACCAGGCCATCACGCGCGCACGCTTCGCCGCCGGGGATCCGCAAGTAGGTGCCCGCTTCGAAAACATACGGCGCGATGTGCTTCTGCTGCCGCACGACGCGGAAAAGCTCAAGCACGAAGTGCGCCAGATGCGCGCGAAAATCAGCGCCGGCCACCCCAACCCCTCGGGCAATTTCGACCTGAAGCATGACCGGGGCGGCATGGTGGACCTGGAATTCGTCATCCAATACCTGGTATTGAGCCAAGCCTCGTCCCATCCTGAACTGCTCGAAAACCTGGGCAATATCGCGTTGCTGGGGCTAGCCGCCCAGGCAGGGCTAATTCCGCCGCCGCTGGCAGTGCAATGCGCCGCTGCCTACCGGACCTTCCGCAAGACCCAACATGCGCTGCGCCTGCAAGGCGCGGAAAAAGCCCGAATCGATGCGGGCCAGTTAATTGCCGAACGCGACGCCGTAGCCGCGCTTTGGGACCTGGTCATGGGCGACTAATACCCTGCTTTGAAACCAGGCAAACAGGACACCAGCCCCTTTTGAAGTTTTGGCGGCTTCCTGCCGGCTGCTCGTTTTTGGGCGCCGCCAGGACCGCGCCGCCTACAACTCTGTATTTTGGAATACCGGCTTTGGGTATTAAAATACCGGGTATGACTGAATTTCAACGCCCCGTTCTCGATCTGCCCAAATCCAGCAAAAAAGTTTTGCTGCACTCTTGCTGCGCGCCCTGCTCCGGCGAGGTCATGGAAGCCATGACAGCTTCAGGCATCGACTACGCCATTTACTTCTACAACCCCAACATTCATCCCGATCGCGAATACGAAATCCGCAAGAACGAAAACATCCGTTTTGCTGAAGAACACAATATTCCGTTCATCGATGCAGACTACGACCGCGACAATTGGTTCGAACGCGTCAAAGGCCTGGAGAACGAACCTGAACGCGGCGCACGCTGCACCGTCTGTTTCGACATGCGCTTTGAACGTACAGCGCTCTATGCGCACGAACATGGGTTCGATACGATTACAAGTTCACTGGGCATTTCGCGCTGGAAAGACATGAACCAGATCAACGGTTGCGGCGAGCGCGCCGCGGCACGCTACCCGGAACTGGTGTATTGGACATACAACTGGCGCAAAGGTGGGGGTTCGGCGCGCATGATCGAAATCAGCAAGCGCGAAGAGTTCTACCAGCAAGAGTATTGCGGCTGCATCTACTCGCTGCGAGACACAAATCGCCATCGGCGCGAACATGGGCGCGAAGCAATCACGATAGGCGTAAAGTTCTACGGCAAAGACGAGCGTGCTCCGGCCAAGGCCGGAAAGTAGGCGCAAGCCCTGCCACAACGGCTTTCATAAGCTTCCTAAAAGCCGCCTTGGCCGCGCCAGGCGCCGGCCGGTGTGGCTGCCTTCAGGACTTGGGCTTCTTGGGTTTTTGCGGCTTTTCAGGAACGATCGAAATCGGGTCGCTGGCCGGAAATGTTTCTTCCAGGGCGTCGTCCAGGGCGTCTTCGCGATTCTGGACCGGCTTGACCTCTTCTGTACTTCCTTCAGACGAAGGCTTGCCTTTTTCGTCCGCATCGGTACGGGTTGGCGTGCCACGATGCGCGGGCGATGGCGGCGTGCCGGTTGGCGTGTTGGCCTTTTGCATTATCCTCTCCAGATCAAATGGTCGGAATATGAACTTATAAGATACCGCAGTCCAGCTTGGTCCGCCATCCGCGTATCAGATGCTTACCTTGTGGCTACGGTTTTTTGCTTTTGTGCGTCGTGCGCTCCTTGGCGTCCCCGTACTCCGCCTGCGTCTTGCCTATCACTTTTTCCGCGGCCCCCTTCAGTTCGGTCGATGGACGGCCAGTGGCCCGGCCCGCGGCTTCTTTGACGGTACCTGTGACTTCTTTGGCACGCCCCTTCACTTGGTCTTTGTTCATTCAATGCTCCTTCAATAAGATATTGCGCAATACGATTGCCCGGTGAAACACACCCATCGTGAGCAAGTTCCATGCCCGCAAACGTCGTGCAGTGGTGGTTTCCGCAAGAATGCCCGACTTTTTCCACACTCTCCCCTCGGCGCGGCCTCATGCGTAAAGGCTATGTGCAAGGCATGGGGGGGGCACGCCACTTGCTAGAACCGGCATGAGCCGGGAAAGCGCCCGCTACTCGGCCGCAACTTTTTGGAGATCCACATGAAAGCTATCAAACCCGCTATCGGTACTCTGGTATTAGGCTTGTGCGTTGCCGCCTTCGGGGTCCAGGCGCAAACCTCCACCGCTCCAGCCGCAACGCCCAATGCTGCGGCAACCACCGGTGCAGCCGCGTCATCCAACCGAAGCAGCATCAACGATACATACAGGCAGGACAAGCAACGGTGCAATGATATGAAGGGCAACGATAAGGATGTATGCTTGAAAGAAGCAAAAGCCAAGCGCGACACAGCCAAGGCCAACAATAAGGAAGCCAAGGAAAAGGCCGAAGCCCACCACGATGCGCAATCCGAAAAGGCGGATGCCCAATATAAAGTTGCAAAAGAGAAATGCGACGCTATGTCAGGCGATGCCAAAGACCAATGTATCGCCAATGCTAAGACGCGCTACATGAAATAACGCCGAACTCGTTATTCTCGGCGTTGGGATATGCGGAAAATGCCGTCGGCCCGGCCACCAGGAAAGCCGGCATTTTCCGCGCTCCAGGAGTCAGAGCAGCATGCCGCGTTACGTCAAAATAATACTCGCAGGATTGGCCGCTCTTTTACTGAGCTTGATCCTGTGCGTCATAGTGATATCGACCGTTAGCTGGGAGTACGCAAAACCCTGGATAAACCAGCAGGCAAGTACATTGGCGAATCGTCCCGTCGCCGTCAACGGCCGTTTGACACTGCGCTGGGTAAAGCCGTCGAACCAGGAAGGCTGGCGCAGCTGGATTCCGTGGCCGGAAATTTCCGCTGACAACATCATGCTGGGCAATCCTTGGAAAGACGCGGCGAACATGGCCGATATTAAAAGCCTCAAAGTCGTGTTCAACCCTTGGGCTCTGCCGGGACATACGGTACAGATTCAAAACCTCGAAGTCCGCGACGGCAACATCTCTCTTGAAAAACGCGAAGATAAAAGCAATAACTGGACTTTTGGGAAACAACAGGACACCAAGCCTTCGGCCTGGGATTTCGAAATCCAGCACCTGATCCTGAACAATGTACAGCTGCGATTCGCCGACCAGACGCGGCAACTGGACCTTACAGCCACGTTCAACAGTCTGCGGCAAGCCAGCTCAAGTACCGCTTCCAATCCCGAACCATACGAAGTCGACTGGGTCGTCAAAGGCACGTACCAAGACAAGGCCGTGCAGGGCAAGGGCCGGATGGGAACGCTGCTTTCCTTGCGAGCCGACGCGGCGCCGCTGCGGGTGGACGGCGACGTCCGGATCGACTCGACCAGCATCGGCGCAACCGGGACTCTGCCAAAGCTGGATCTCTCCGGCCCGCTCGACATACAACTGCGCCTGTCGGGCGATTCCATGCACGAACTCTATTCGATTCTTGGCGTGGTGCTGCCAACGACCGCGCCCTATCACACGGAAGGCCGGCTGGTCCGCACGCCGGGTGCGGACGGCGACACATGGCTCTATGAAAACTTCAAAGGCACAGTCGGAAAAAGCGATTTGGCCGGAACGCTGCGCTACCAAGTACGCAAGCCGCGCCCTCTTCTGACCGGACAGCTGGAGTCGAAGCTACTGCGGCTGCGCGATCTGGGGCCTTTGATCGGCATCGACACCAGCACGGTAAAAGGCAAAACCGCTCGCCAGGCGGCGCAAGCCCAGCCCAAGAACAAGGCCCTGCCCGTCAAGCATATCGACACGGCCCGCTGGGGGGCCATGGATGCCGACGTCAAGTTTACCGGGCGCAAGATTGTGCGCGACAAATCGCTGCCGCTGGACAACATCTCCGCACACGTCGAACTTAATGATCGCGTACTTTCATTCAGGCCGTTGAACTTCGGTGTAGCGGGCGGCACGCTAAGCAATACCCTGGTGCTCAACGGCCAGGAAAAAACCATCAAGGCCCGCATCAAAACCACCGCCAAGCACCTGAAGTTGAAACAGCTCTTTCCCGCCGCCGCCTCCATGAAAGCAAGCTTCGGCGAAGTGTATGGGGACTTGTCACTTACCGGCAGCGGGACATCGGTTGCAACGCTTTTGGCGCATGCCAACGGCCAGGTCCAGCTATTGGTAAGCAGGGGCACCATAAGCAAGGCGCTACTGGAAACGGCTGGGTTGAATATTGCCAACATCATCATCGGCAAACTGTTCGGCGACAAGCAGGTCGTCCTGAATTGCCTGGCGGGCGACTTCGTCATGACCGACGGTCTGCTGCAAACGCGCGTATTCACTCTTGAAACCGATGACGCGCTGGTCGAGCTGACGGGGCAGATCACCTTCGCCAACGAACGGCTGGACCTGGACGTCAAGCCCGACAATAAATCACTGCGCATTTTTACGTTGCGTTCCCCGTTATACGTGAAAGGCACATTCAAGAATCCCGACGTAGGCGTCCAGGCGGGGCCGCTGGCGGCGCGCGCCGGAGCCGCCATTGCCCTGGGCCTGGCTTCGCCTTTCGCAGCGATCCTGCCCCTGTTGAACCTGGGAACCAACGACTCCAGCGACTGCGGCGCACTGCTGGCTCAAGTCGAGAAGCCGTCGAAAGCGCCGCAGAAGCGTCCGGCGCAAAAATAGCGGCTATAGACTGATGCGCGCCGCGAGGGGCGCATGATCGGACAGCAATCCCCATCGGCTGGCCTTCAGTACCACAGGGGCATACTCGGCTACATTGCGCACGTAAATCCGGTCGAGCCGCAGCACTGGAAAACGCGCCGGGAAAGATCGCGCCACCCGTCCCCGCGATTCGTTGAATACCTCTTTCAGTTCGCTGGATCTTGATAGAAACCGCTGGCCGTGCAAATTCCAGTCATTGAAGTCGCCGGCGACGATCAACGGCGAGTCCGCGGGAATCTCGTTGGCAATCCAGCGGCAAAGCGCCTCCAGCTGCGCTCTGCGCTGCCGCGCGCGCAATCCCAAATGTACACAGATGGTATGAACATCCTGGCCCAGGCCAAGCGGGCGCAGTACGCTATGCAGCAAGCCGCGCTTTTCGAATTTGTCCACGGAAACATCGACGTTCTCGTAACTGACGATCGGGTACTTGGATAACAACGCATTGCCGTGATGGCCATGAGAATAAACAGCGTTGCGCCCATAGGCAAAGTCCGACCAGATGGAATCGGCCAGGAACTCGTATTGACTGGTGGACGGCCATCGAGTCTGGCGGCTTGCATGCCTCTCGTGCGCGCCCAGTACCTCCTGCAAAAAAACCACGTCGGCCTCGGTAGCCCGGATTGCGTCGCGCAGCTCATGCAGCATGAATTTCCTGTTGAAAATCGTAAATCCCTTATGAGCATTGACTGTAAGTACTTTCAGTGCAAGATCTGCGCGTTCGATAGCCATGATTTTCCGTCGCAAGTATAGGTCCAGGGCGCAGCAATCCTCGTGCCGCGCCGGCCATATGAATGCCACAGAACCTATGGCAGCCATCGGCATCGCCTTGTTTCATGCCGCCGGACTGTGCAGTACGGCAACGGGGAAACGCCCAAGCAGAGTCTCCAGCGGAAGCCGGACGTCATGAAAGTAATGCTCTTCACCGGTCAACGCGTTCAGCCAGGTCCGCCTGGACATATGCACGGGCAACTGGGCATAGGTCTCGCGCCAAAAATCAAGGCCGATCAAAGGCAAGCCGGTGCCCTTCCCGACTGCCATGGCATGCCAGCACAAGCGCGGAACCACCACAAGCACCGCATCGTCGCCGCCTGCACGCAAAAAGGCTATGGCGTGGCTGCCGGCCTCTCCGGCAACCAGCAAGGCCGTATAGCCGCCCCTGGCAAAAACATGCGGCACTTGCCGGCGTAGCCGCAGCACCCGCGCAATCACCGCCTGTTTGATACGGCCGTTGCGCCAGCCTGCAAGCAGCTTTTCAATGCTGGGCTGCATTTGCAAAGCCTCCAGCGCGCGGCGGCGTGCGCGGAAATCGACCTGGCGACGATTGTCGGGATCGACCAGAGAGAAGTCCCAGAACTCCGTACCTTGATATAGGTCGGGCACGCCCGGCACCGTCATTCGCAGCACAAGCTGCGCCAGGCTGTTGACGGCGCCCGCCGGGGCCAGGTCTTCTATGAACCGCTGGATATCGGCCCGCATATCCGCTTGGTCGCCCAGCATCAGCGCTCGCAACTGTTGCACACAGCGCTCCTCATGGCGAAGATCCGGCGTGAACCAGCTTGAACTGGTCTTGGCTTCGCGCAGCGCCTTGACTTGCCATTGCGCCAGGCGCTCGGTGTAGCGCGCCAAGCCTTCGGCGTCGTCCAGCGAAAGATCCAGTGGCCATGATCCCACTATTGTCTGCATCAGCATATAGCGCTCCGCCGTGTGAACAGGCTTGGCATTGTCCTGAAAGCCTGCCCACCTCAGCCAGCGTTGGCTGGCCGCGGCCCACCGGCCGGGCATCTCGCTGATTACCGCCAGGCGGGCGCGGGAGTCCTCTCCGCGTTTCTGGTCGTGCGTTGCGGTGCTAACCATCGATTCCGGCATATGGGCCAGCCGCCACGCATTGCGGCGGTGGAAGTCGGCGCTGGAAAGCGAGAAATCGCTCAGGCCCGAGCCGACTTCATTGCGGGACAACAACCTGCCGTAGCGATAAAACACCGTATCTTCAAGCGACTTGGCCGCAAGCGGCGGAGTAAGCTGTTGAAGGCGATTGATCGCATTGCGGCGCAATTGTTCGCGTTCTTTCCCTTGAGGCTGCGTCGCGGCCATGGGAGTGCTCAAGCTGCGAAACAGCCCATCCAGCAGCATGCGAAGACTTGCGTCGTCACCCTGTCCGAACCGCTGGCTGGCCTGCGCAGCCGCTGCTAAAAGCCAACCGATATCGCGTGAGTCGCCGTTGCCTTCCTCCAGATACGTCCGGTAGATCGGAAAAACGCTCAAGAAGCGCTGCATGGCACGGTCGATGGCGGCCAATGTCCAGCCGTGCTTTGCCGCGTCGAATTGCACCAGGCTCCACAAAGCTCGCAATAATGCCCGGTACTCAACGGCAAAATGCTGGTTCAGCATTAATTGGCGCGCTTCGACCAGCCACTCTTGGGCCGGCGACTTCACGTTCGATATCTCGCTCCAGCAATCGGCCAAAGCCGCCTCACCGTCCGGATCATGCAGCACGGCATTGGCTTGGTCCATAAAATCATAGCCTGTGGTTCCATGCACGGCCCAGCGTCCGTCCAGCACCTCGTCATGGGCGAGGATTTTTTCCACGACAATCCAGGGTTCGTCATGGCGCAACGCATCCGGACGTTGCACCGATCCGGCCCGCAGCCGGGCTCTCAATTGCCGGCAGTACGACAACGGTTGCGCCAGCCCATCAACGTGGTCGATACGCAGGCCATCGATCAGGCCCTGGGCAAACAAGCGCAATGGCAACGCGTGCACCGCGTCGAACACCGCCCGCCGCTCGACTCGCACTCCAATCAGCGAACTGATTTCAAAGAAGCGGCGCCAGTTGATGCGTTCGCCGGCGCAACGCCACCAGTCCAGCACATAATGCTGCCGATCGAGCAATGCTTCAAAGCGCATGCGGCCCGCCTGCGTGGCGCAATCATGCTGGGCAAGAGTCTGTGCAACGGAATCGCCGGTCAAGGGCAAGGATTCGTGCCTCAAGGGATAGCGGGCGCCCTCGGCCTGAACCTGAAATGAACGCGACGCATCATCGAACACCAAGGACAACGTACCGCAGTCAAGCTCTGCCTGGCGGCTTTGCGCCAGGAAAGGCGCAAGAACCTTGCCCTTCAGCTCTGGGTCTTCCGAATTCCAGTCAATGTCGAACCAATCGGCATAGGCACTGGCTTGCCCCAACAGCAGCACGTCCCACCACCAGCGGTTGGCGGCATGCGCCGCCATATGGTTCGGCACAATATCCAGGACAATGCCCATCCGATGGGCGCGCAGTCGTTGCGCCAGTTCGGCGAACGCCGCCTCGCCGCCCAGCTCCCGGCTGACGATCGTGGGATCTGTCACATCGTAGCCGTGCATGGAGCCTGGAACAGCTTGCGTTATCGGCGAGAGATATAAATGGCTGACTCCCATTGCCGCGTAGTACGGCACCTGCTCACAGGCATCGGCCAGTGTAAAGCCGGCATTCAATTGCAGACGCGCGGTGGCCAGAGGAGTGCTCACGGCGTCCTCCGCCCGCGCTCCACAGCGGACACGCACTCGCGCACATCGCCGGAATCCAGAATAACGGCGGCCGCACGCGGCTGGCGCCGCCGCCAGTCGGGGTGGGCCATTGTTCCGCCGCGCGGCGCTCCCGGAAGATTGGCTTGTTCCGCCTCGCCCAGCAAGTCCTCGATGGGAATCAGAACCAAAGGCGCGGGTGCGCTGGCGACAAACGACAATATGGCTCGGCGTATCGAGTGCAACGATGAGTCGCATGGATGCAGATCGCCCTCGCCGGCCCGGTTCAACGCCTGGCACAAGGCGTTTTTTTCTTGCCTTCGCGCAGACTCCAGCGCCGTCGACTCCTCTTGCGAAATCTGACCCAATTGCCTGCGCCACTGCAGATCGCGCGCGCACCACCAGCCGGCAACTGTCGGCAGGTCATGCGTGGTTGTAGTCGCCACCGCCTGGGGCGGCCACGATCGCGACGATGGAAAAGCCACCGCGCCACCGGGTTCGGCCGCAGTATGCTCGAACCACAAGACGGATGTCCCCAGCACATTCTTATTGTAGATATGCTCGTTGAAACCGGCAGGCACTGTGCCCAGATTCTCGCCGATCACCACCGCGCGATGGCGTGTGGCTTCCAGCGCGAGGATGCGCAACATGTTGTCCAGCGGATAACTGACATAGCAGCCGTCGGCCGCCGACGCACCTCGCGGGATCAGCCACATTCGCGCCAATCCAAGTATATGGTCAACCCGTATGCCTCCCGCATGCGACAAAGCGGCACGCAGAATCTCTTTGAACGGCTCGTAGCCGCTGCCTGCCAAGGCCCTGGGTGAAAATGCCGCCAATCCCCAATCCTGTCCTTTCGGCTGATGCAGGTCCGGCGGCGCACCTATGGAAACATCATCAAGGAAGTCGTCCTGGCGGCTCCAGACATGGCTGCCGCGCGCATCGGTTCCGATGGCAAGATCGACGATAGTGCCCAATGCCATCCCTTCTTGCACGGCGCTTTGCTGCGCCAGCCGTATGCCCTCATCGGCCAGCCATTGCAAAAAGACATGAAAACGGACATCGGCTGCGTGCTCGGCCGCAAACTGCCGCACCGCCGCTGACTGGGGATCGCGCAGCGCCGAAGGCCATTCCTGCCAGCCGCAAGAAGCACCGAGGATGGGAGCAAAGTACGCGTGCAATGCTTCGTAGCAGCCATGGTTCTCGAGCATTTGCCCGCCTCGTGCGCGAAAATCCTCGAATGCCCGCAATAGCTGCGCCGGCGACTTGCTTTCGAACCATCGGAATACTTGGGAAAAGACTTCCATCCGATATCGCAGGACCTCGGGCCAGTCGATAAGCTGCTCGCTCGGGCCCGGCTTATGGCTTGCCGCCCCTGCCCGAGCGGCTTTCATAGCTTCGGCGCCCAGGACCATGCCCGGATCGGCAAAGTTGGCATTCAAGAATATGCGGCTGGATGGTGCGTAAGGACTATAGCGCGCCGGATCGGCGCTGAACATCGCATGTATCGGGCTGATGGCCACGGCATCGGCGCCGCAATGCGCCGCGGCGCGCGCAAATTCGGCCAGCGCTGCATAGTCGCCGGCCTCGGTAAGGCCCGCGCCATCGTCGTCGCCAGCTGGATTCTGCCTGGACCGACGCAAGCCATACAGCTGGACAGCCACTCCCCAAAGACGGGGATGCGGCCGTCCGGCCAGCTCGGCAATCGACGGACAGCGCAAGGGCGCAACCACCAGAGGAATGCGCCTGGCGCCGATCTCCAGCATGTGATATCCAGGTTCGCTAACCGCCGCAATGCGAACCCGGCCGGGCTCGGCCAGTTCCGCCGAACCGGCCTCGTATCCCCCGCCCTCCAGCGCCACGCGGTAGCTCATTCCGCCGCGATAGTTGAAAGCCGGGGACGATCCCGCGTCGGCAAACACCATGGCGCAATCCGCGCCAGCGGCTTGGTCGATGCGGGCCTGGCTTTCGCGTATCTGCGCGGCCGAGCCGCAAGGCAGGCCCAAGGCCTCCAGCAAGGCTTGCAGCACGGCCGGTCGGACCTGACGCACCTGGCCGTGGACATCTTTCCATGACTGTATCAAGCCGCTGTGCGCGGCAAGCCTGGACAATCCTGGATCGATCATCGAAGCGCTCACGATGCTTCCTGCCCGTAATGTGCGCTGGGCCGCAAGACCGCGACCGTGCAGGCCGGCAATAATTTCCGCTGGCGCAATGCCTCATAGCCGCCGCTCTTGCTGGCAAACAAAGCGAAGTCGTCGGGCCAGGCCTGCGCGCCGGAAGAGACGCAAGCGGCCTGGGACAGATTGCAATATATGCTTAGTTCGCCTGCGTGCGACAGGCGCCAGCGCGCATGCACGCACAGCGGAGCAAGAACAGCCACCCCCAGGCTGCGCGAGCCCTCGAGATATGGAGTGACATGACCGCGTCTCAAGCCCAGCAACCGGCGGTAGTAATCGCGCCATTGACGCGCCTCGAGGTCGTGGGGCTCCGCGGCCACGATGGACGCTTCCCAGGCCTGAATGTCATTGGGGTCCGGAATGCCAGCTTGGCCCTCGTTCGTCTCGAAGGCATGCTGCGCGGCAAACTCCTTGCGCCTGCCTTCGCGCACCGCACGCGCCAGCGCTTCATCTTCATGCGACGTAAAATAGTGAAACGGTGTAGCTGCGCCATATTCCTCGCCCATGAACAACATAGGGATGTGCGGCATAAGCAATTGCAAGGCGACAGCCGCATGCAAAGCCGTCAGGTCGCCCTTGCATAGCGACACCAGGCGTTCGCCCCATGCGCGGTTGCCGACCTGGTCATGGTTCTGTAGAAAACATACGAACTGCGTAGGCGCAAGACCGGCGCTTGGTTCGCCGCGGACGCCGTCCGCCACACCGTCCCGGACGCCCTGATAGACGAACCCTTCCGCCAGGAAGCGGGCAAGTTTGTCAGTAGGCTGCTGCGAGTAATCGGAGTAATAGCCCTGCGTTTCGCCGGTAAGAATGTAATGCAGCACATGATGGCCGTCATCATTCCATTGTGCATCGAAACCCTGGGTCAGTAAGGACGCCGCGTTGTTATGGTTCTCAAGCACAAGATGGATATGCCTTTGCTGAGGAATATGGCTGCGCACAAAGCGTGCCATTTTGGCCGGCCAGCTTTGATCGGCAATGGCATGCACCGCATCCAGCCGCAATCCATCAAAACGGAACTCGCTCAGCCAATACAAGGCGTTTTCCGAAAAGAATGCTTGCACCGCTTCTTGCTGAAAGTCGATGGCCGGCCCCCAGGGGGTCTGGATATCGGCGCGAAAAAAATCCGCGGCATACGAAGGCAGATAATTGCCGTCAGGGCCGAAATGGTTATAGACGACATCCAGAAAAACCATCATCCCCAGTCCATGGGCGGCATCCACCAAATGCCGCAACTGGTCGGGCGTGCCATAGCGGCAATCGGGCGCATAAGGCAGAACACCGTCATATCCCCAATTTCGGGGTCCCGGAAAATCTGCGATAGGCATCAGTTCCAGAGCTGTTACTCCAAGCTGGGCCAAGCCTTGCAGGCGCGCCTCGACGCCTTCGAAGCCGCCGGCCAGGCCGCAATGGATTTCATACAGGACAGCCTGCGTCCACGGACGGCCTCGCCAATCGGTGTTCTTCCACGGATATGCGCGGGTCTCGCATACGACGCTGGCGTCGTGCACATCGCCGTCCTGCAAGCGCGAAGCGGGATCGGGCACAGCCCGTCCCCCGCCCATCCGATAACGGTATTTTGCGCCGACTCGGCAAGGAAGCGTCAGGCGATAGTAGCCACCGCCTTCGTAGTCCATTGGAACCGGCTGCTGTCCTTCTATTTCAAGGACGACATCCCGCCGCTCGATGCCGGGAGCCCACACCCGAAAGCGGACCAGGCCATCGCCGCAGGGTATGGCGCCAAAGGCGTAATCGAAGGATGCGCAAGCCTCAGCCATTGGCTGCCTCTGCAACCATAGAGGTCAGCACCAGCAGGCTATGCCCACGAACAAGCACCGTGGGTTGCGACAGCGTGGCCGGCGCCGCGCCCGGATCGGCGGTATCAAGCTCGCACAGCCAGGTGCACGCCATGGCGGGCAATTTGAACTCGATATCGTCCGCACTGGCATTCATCAGCAACAGCGACAGATCCGCCCGACCCGGCAAGACCCGAGCGGCGCGCCGGAAACCAAGAACCCTGCCTTCGGCAAAACCCCATGCCTCCTCGCTCATGGGTTCGCCGTCCAAGTCGAACCATGCGACGCGCTTGATCCCTTGCACGACGTCTTGGTCGGCATCTTCGAAGCGCGCCAGATGCAGCGAGGGATGGGCACGCCGCAATTGATGCAGGCGCGCGACGAAATCCGTCCATTCGCGGCCCCTGGCGGACGCGGCCTGCTCCCAATCCAGCCAGGAAAGCTCGTTATCCTGGCAATAGGCATTATTGTTGCCTTGTTGGCTATTCGCGAATTCGTCGCCGGCCAGCAGCATCGGCGTGCCGTTCGAAAGCAAGGTGCTGGCCAGCATCGCGCGCAGGACGCGCTCGCGCAATTCCAGCACAAGCTCGTCGCCGGTATTCCCCTCCACTCCCCAGTTGGCGCTGCTGTTATCGCTATGGCCATCGGCATTCCCGTCTCCATTGGCCTCGTTGTGCTTGTCGTTGTAGCTGACGACATCCCATGCTGTGAAGCCGTCGTGACTGGCCAGGTAATTGACCGACGCCCACGGGCGCCGATGGCGCCGATCGAACATCTCCGGCGATGCCAGCAGGCAACTGGCAAGCTGGCTGCGCAGCCCCGCGTCACCGCGCCAGAACTGGCGGACGCCGTCGCGAAACTTATCGTTCCATTCGGCAAAGCCGGGAGGATGATTACCCAGTTGATAGCCGTCCGGCCCGATATCCCAAGGCTCTGAAATCAGCTTCAGGCGGCTGAGCACAGGATCCTGCAACAACGCATCAAAGAAGCCGGATCCAGGATCGAAGCCCGTGCCTTCGCGCCCAAGGGTGACTCCCAGGTCGAAGCGAAAGCCGTCAACGCGAAAGCTCTCGGCCCAGTACCGCAAAGAGTCCATCACCATTTGCAATACGCGCGGGTGCGACAGATTCATTGTGTTGCCGCAACCCGTGTCGTTGATGTAGTAGCGCTCATCGCCTGGAATCAGGCGGTAATAGCTGGCATTGTCCAGGCCGCGCCATGACAGCGTGGGACCTAGTTCATTGCCTTCTGCCGTATGGTTGTAAACGACATCCAGAATCACTTCGATCCCTGCCTCGTGGAAACGCCGGATGGCCCTGCGCAGTTCATCCGGTTGGCCCGAGGCCAGATAGGCCGGCTCCGCGGCAAAATAGGCCAGACTGTTATAACCCCAATAATTGCGCAACCCGCGCTCAACAAGAAAATGATCATGCAAGTAGGCATGCAACGGCATCAGCTCGATGGCGGTCACTCCCAGTTTGTTCAAATGATCGATGAATTCAGGATGCGCCAAGGCCTGACACGTGCCCAGGGCCTTGGACGGCACGCCGGAACGGCGCATGGAAACGCCGCGCACATGCGCTTCGTAGATATAAGTTTGCGCCCAAGGAGTACCGGGCCGGCGGCTTGCCCCCCAGTTGTATTCATCCTGGTCGACCACGCACTTGGGCACCCATGCGGCGCTATCGCGCCTGTCCATGCTGAGATCGGCCTTCTGATGCTGGACGCGATAACCAAACAAGGCATCCGACCAGCGTACGTTGCCGCGCAACTGGCGCGCATAGGGATCGATCAAGAGCTTATGCGGGTTGAATCGATGTCCGTTTTTCGGGTCATAGGGGCCATACGCCCGATAACCGTACAACAGTCCGGGTCCGGCGTCCGGCAAATAGCCATGCCAGACTTCATCGGTGCATTCCGGCATGGGCAGACGCGCCAGTTCTACACGTCCCCGGCTGTCGAAGATGCACAGTTCTATCTTGGCGGCGTTGGCCGAAAACACCGCAAAATTCACACCCAGGCCGTCGCTGAAGGCGCCCAAAGGCTTGGGACATCCCACTTCCAGCCGTTCCGGTAGATGCAAACCCATGTCAGTCATCCTGTGCAAGTAGTATTAAAGTCGACAACGGCGGCAGCACCAACGAAAGCGACTGCCGCTGCCCATGCGCATCGGTCTCCTGCGCAAGAACAGACCCGCCGTTGCCCATGTTCGAACCGCCGTAGCAGGCCGCATCGGTATTCAGCCGCTCCGTCCAGCGGCCTGCCCTCGGTATGCCTATCCGATAGCCATGGCGTGGCACCGGCGTCATATTGCACACAACCAGGGCAAGCTCCTCTTCATGACGGCGCAAGAATGCAAAGACGCTGTTGTCTATGTCGTCGCCGATAAGCCACTGAAAGCCTGAAGGAATGGCGTCCCACGCATGCAAGGCAGCGGACTCGACATAGAGAAAGTTCAGGTCGCGCACCACGGCCAGCACCCCCGCATGCATAGCATCGTCCAGCGCCGCCCAGTCCAGCGGTGCGTCATGATTCCATTCGCGATCCTGTCCGAACTCGCTGCCCATGAAAAGCAGCTTCTTGCCCGGATGGCTCCACATAAAGGCGTAGTAGGCACGCAGATTCGCAAACTGTTGCCACCGGTCGCCGGGCATCTTGTGCAGCAAAGACTTTTTCCCGTGAACGACTTCGTCATGGGACAGAGGCAGAATAAAGTGTTCCGACCAGGCGTATACCAGGCCGAACGTCATGTCGTGGTGATGGTAGCGGCGATATACCGGGTCCTGCCGCATATACTGCAGCGTGTCGTGCATCCATCCCATATTCCACTTGTACTGGAACCCAAGGCCGCCCTGCTCCTGCCGGGCGGTAACGCCGGGCCATGCTGTGGACTCCTCGGCAATCATCATCACCCCCGGCGTTTGCTCCGCCACCATGGCATTCAACTGCCGCAAAAAGCCGACCGCTTCAAGGTTCTCGCGCCCGCCATACTGATTGGGAATCCAGCTTCCGGCCTCGCGGCTGTAGTCCAGGTACAGCATGGACGCCACGGCATCGACGCGCAAGCCGTCGACATGGTAGCGCCTGGTCCACTCCAGGGCACTGTTCAGCAAGAAGTTGCGTACTTCATTGCGGCCCATGTTGTAGATCAAAGTGTTCCAATCCGGGTGCAGGCCTTGCCTTGGGTCGGCATGCTCGTACAAAGCCGTGCCGTCGAACTCGACAAGCCCATGCGGGTCGGAAGGAAAGTGGGCCGGCACCCAGTCCAGTATGAGTCCCAGCCCCGCCCGATGGCAGGCATCGACGAACCCGGCGAAGTCCTCGGGACCGCCCCACCGTGCCGTCGGCGCGAACATGCCTATCGGTTGATATCCCCACGAACCGCCGAATGGATGCTCGCTGACCGGCAACAGTTCTATATGCGTGAACCCCATCGCGCCGGCGTATTCAATCAGGCGTGCGCCCGCGGACTGCCAGACGCTGCCCTCCTCGCCGTGCCGCTCCGCCCACGATCCGATATGGGCCTCGTAGATCGCCAGAGGCGCATCCAGACCTTGGCGTTCGGCGCGATGGGCCATCCAGTCAGAGTCCGACCAAACAAGCTCGCCGGCTCCGGTGACCACAGACGCGGTCGCGGGAGGCGCTTCCATGCGGCGCGCCAGTGGATCGGCTTTCAATGGCAGCAGCCTTCCATCCGCGGCCAGCAGTTCAAACTTGTAGCAGGCGCCTTCGCCGACATCGGGCAGGAATATTTCCCATATGCCGGCCTCGGGCCGCAGGCGCATGGGATTGCGCCGGCCGTCCCATGCATTGAAGTCGCCGACCACCGACACGCGGCGCGCATTGGGCGCCCATACGGCAAAGCGCGTACCCGATGTGCCCTCCACCTCGACGATGTGGGAACCCAGGCAATCCGCCAGATCAAGATGCGTGCCTTGCGCAATAAGATATAAATCCAGTTCGCCCAACAACAGGCCGTAGCGGTATGGATCGCCGGCAAGCTGCACGCCTTCAGGCCTGCTGATCCGCAACCGGTAATCGCCCCGGCCGGCAAGGTTGCTGTCCTTGCCCAGCGGGCCCGAGAAAAAGCCGTCGGGACCCTCGCGCAGGTCGAAGACGGAACCGTCCGGCAGGATGGCCTGCACGGCGAACGCGCCCGGCTGGAATACACGGACAACGACCTGGCCGTCGACGCTGTGCGGACCCAGGATGGAGAATGGATCGCTCTGCCGCCCCTCCAGCAAAGCGCGCAACTGCCTCGGGTCCACTCCGCTCATGAAATCAAAGGGCTCTGTCATCGGCTCGGTCCTCCGCAAAGCCGGGCGGTCTTATTCCTTTTCATCATGGCGCGCATGCCCCCGTGTAGCGGCGGGTAAGGCCTCGTTCGTCTGCCGCGCCAGGCGCAACAGCCCCTCCAGCGGTATCGCCAGCCACTCCGGCCTGTGCGCGGCCTCGTAACAGACCTCATACGCGGTTTTTTCGATCAAGGCCAGCCGCAGCAGCGCGTCCATGTCAGCCCCGGCCGCGGTCTGCGGCCGCGTGGGCTCCGATTCCCGGTATGCATTGAGGAACGAGGCATAGGCGCTATCGCGGAACTGCTCGATCAAGCGAAGGAAGTCTTGTTGAGGCACGAGCACAGGCGGACTGGCAAGCAGTTCCGTCTCGGCCGGACGGAGCGGAGCATCCGTCTTGACCATAGCCGGCGGCGGCGCCTGCTCCACCGAGCCTTGCATCGACTTGGAGAAAACCGCCGCGGCATAATCGAAGGAACGCAGCATGCCCGCAACATCGCGCCAGGGCGATGACTTAATGCGGCGCCGCTCCAGCGTACGCAGCGGCTCGCCTTCGAAATCGATGAGATAGACGTCATTCTGCGCAACCAATACTTGGCCCAAATGAAGGTCGCCATGTATGCGCGTCAATTGCGTGTCGATCAGATCGCGAGCCATTTGGTCGATCCGGGCACATAAAGAACGCCGCAGCGACTTTATCTGGGCAAGCTGCGACGAAACTTGGGCGGATGCCGCTTTTACCGCCGACGCCGCGGCGATGGCATCGCCCACCAACGCTTGCACGCTCTTTGACCACTGCTTTGCATCCGCGGCGCTTGCCGTTTCCGGGGCGAACGCAGGGTCGTCAGAGGGCCGGGCCAATACCGCATGCAATTGCTTCAGGCGCTTGCCTATGGTTGCCGCGACCGCGGCCAGGCCCAGCAACTCGTCGCTGTAGTCGGGTTCGTTGGCTTCGGTAAGGCCGGTCGTGTCGAGCGCACGCTTCAGATAATCCTGGGTCCAGCCCCAGGCATCGCCCTGATTGTTCACCCTGGCATGCAGGACGGCTAAAGTATGAGGCTGGCCGTCTGGACCGATGCGAACGACTTCGCCAAGCAGGGCAGCGCAGTTGGCATAGCCGGCCTGCGTCAGATAGCGGGTCATCTCGGCCTCGGGATGTATGCCGGGCACGACGTGGCGCACCAGCTTCAGCACCGCAGCGTCGCCCAGCATGATCGACGTATTGGATTGTTCTCCGCTGAACCAGACTATGTCGGCATCTGGCGGCCTGCTCCAGTCGCGCAGGCCGGATTCGCCCTGGAAGCGCAACACAGACTTGCCTGAACGGCTGTCCATGGCAATTTCACAATTGCCGCACAGCTTGTCGACCAGCGCCAGTGCGAAGGCGGCAGTACGAGCGGCATCGGCCAGCAACCCCACCTCGGCGCCGCAACGCACACGTGCAAGGCGATATGGCTGGGCCGACTCCGGCACCGAGTCGTCCCACAAAACAGCCAAAGGCAGAAAATAATGCGCTTGCGCGTTGGCGCCCTCTACTTCAAACTCGGCCATGAACAGATCCGGTTCGCCCGGCATCGCGGCCAGATAATCCATATGAATGTCCTTGATCGTCTGGTCGGCCGTGAACCAGCGCTGCCTCTCCAAATACAGGGGCAAGACCTGGCGGCACAGCACACTCCTGGATCCTTCCAACAACTGCACCGGGGCACGCCCCCTCTGGCGAAATACCAAGGTCGCATACTCGGGCATGCGTTCGGGAACAATGGCATGCCAGGCCGGCGGCGCGGCCTCGCTGCTCAAATCGAACCAATAAAAGCCATAAGGCGGAAGCGTCAGCAGATACGGCAATTCGCCGATGGTCGGAAACGGAGTGCCGCCGAGCAGTTCAACGGGTACGCGCCCCGACATGCTCGACAGATCGAGCTCCACCGGCTGCGAAGCGTTCGATAGATTGGCGATGCACAACAGCATGGCGCCTTCATACTCGCGCAGATATGCCAGTATCTTGCGATTGCCGGGAAACAGGAAGCGCTGGCTGCCGCGTCCAAAGGCTCGCGTTTGCTGGCGTTTGGCCAGCATGCGCCGCGTCCAGTTCAAGAGCGAATGAGGATCCCGCTGCTGCGCCTCCACGCTGACCGCTTCATAGCCGTATAGCGGATCCATGAGCACCGGCAGGATCAGGCGCTCAGGATCGGCGCGGGAAAAGCCGCCGTTGCGGTCCGCCGTCCACTGCATGGGCGTCCGTACACCGTCGCGATCGCCCAAATGTATGTTGTCGCCCATTCCAAGCTCATCCCCGTAATACAGGACCGGCGTGCCAGGCATGGTCAGCAGTAGACTGTTCATCAGTTCGATCCGGCGCCTGTCGCGCTCGAGCAACGGCGACAGGCGGCGCCGTATGCCCAGGTTGATGCGCGCACGGCGATCCGCGGCATAAACGTCCCAGAGATAGTCGCGTTCGCTGCTGGTGACCATTTCAAGCGTGAGTTCGTCATGGTTGCGCAAAAAAATCGCCCATTGGCAATTCGCCGGAATCTCCGGCGTCTGTTGCATGATGTCGGTGATCGGAAAGCGGTCGGCCTGGGCGATGGCCATGTATATGCGGGGCATCAACGGAAAATGAAATGCCATATGGCATTCATCGCCCTTGCCGAAGTATTCTTGCGCATCCTCCGGCCACTGGTTCGCTTCGGCCAACAGCAATCTGTCCGGATATTCCGCATCCATGACCGCGCGGATGTCGCGCAACACGGCGTGCGTTTCGGGCAAGTTTTCGTTGCTGGTTCCCTCGCGCTCGACCAGATAAGGCACGGCATCCAGACGCAAGCCGTCCACACCCATGTTCAGCCAAAACCGCATTACGCTTATGACCTCTTTCAATACCTGGGGATTGTCGTAGTTCAGGTCCGGCTGATGCGAATAGAATCGGTGCCAGAAATATGCACCAGCCACGGGGTCCCAGGTCCAGTTCGACTTCTCGGTATCGCAAAAAATAATCCGCGTTCCGGCATAGCCTTGGTCGTTGTCGGACCATACGTAATAATTGCGCGCGGCCGAACCGGGCTTGGCGCGGCGCGCGCGTTGAAACCACACATGCTGGTCCGAAGTATGGTTGATCACCAACTCGGTAATGATATGCAGTCCGCGGCGATGGGCCAGGCGTATGAATTTGCGAAGATCGGCAAGCGTGCCATAGTCCGGATGCACATTCCGGTACTCGGCAATGTCATAGCCGTCATCCAGGCGCGGCGAAGGGTAAAACGGCAGCAGCCAAATCGTGGTGACGCCAAGCTGGGCTATGTAGTCCAGCTTGGACATCAACCCGGCAAAATCGCCCACGCCATCGTTGTTGGCGTCAAAGAACGACTTCACATGCAACTGGTAGATTACGGCGTCTTTATACCAAAGAGGCTCATTGCCAGATACCGTGCGTACATTCATGGGTTTGCTCATGGCGACTGCACCCTGCGCCACAACAAGTAAGGACGCTCAGGCGGCAAGGCCACGCGATGGTGCCTTCCCCACAACGAAAAGCGACGATCGTCGGCCATGTCCTCAAGATCCAGCCTCGCATCGTCGGGAAGACCCCACTCCCACAACGGCAGATCCAGAGTGCCCTCGCGGGTCTGGTGGGGATTCAGGCTGATGATGACCAGCACCACATTGTCGCCGCCGCGCGTCGATTTGGAGAAGAACAGAATCTGCCCGTCGTCGACATGATGAAAGCGAATGCCCAAATGAGTCTGCAACGCGGGGTTGGTCCGGCGGACTTGATTGAGCCGTGTGATCTCGGCAACGATATTGCCCGGCTGATTCCAGTCGCGCGTGCGCAACTCATATTTTTCCGAATCCAGGTATTCCTCTTTGTGCGGCACGGCGCGCGCCTCGCACAGCTCGAAGCCGCTGTACAGCCCCCATAGACCGGACATCGTCGCGGCCAGCGCCGCGCGAATCAGGAATCCCGGGCGCCCCGACTCCTGCAGGAAATACGGATTGATGTCGGGCGTATTGACGAAGAAGTTCGGGCGGAAGAAGTCCGAAACCGGCGGCGAGCTAAGCTCCGATAAATAGGCAGTAAGCTCTTGCTTGTCGTTGCGCCAGGTAAAGTAAGTATAAGACTGCGAAAATCCCAGCTTTGCCAGGCGGTACATCAACTTGGGCCGTGTGAAGGCCTCGGACAGGAACACGGTGTCGGGATAGTCGCTTTTTATATCGGCGATCATCCACTCCCAAAATGGCAGGGGCTTGGTGTGGGGATTGTCGACACGGAACATGCGCACGCCCTGCTCTATCCAGAACACCACAATATTGCGCAGTTCCCGCCATAGCCTCGCCTGGTGCGATGCGCCGTTGCGCCTGCTGTAGAAATCGGGATTGACGATATCCTCGTATCGCTTCGGCGGATTCTCGGCATAATGCAAGGAGCCGTCCGCCCGCCATGCAAACCATTCAGGATGCTGTGCCAGCCATGGATGATCCGGCGAGCACTGAATTGCAAAGTCCAGCGCGATCTCCAGGTCGTGGTCGCGAGTGCACTTCAGCAAGGCCTGGAAGTCCTGCAAAGAGCCCAATTGCGGATGGACCGCCGTATGGCCTCCGTACTCGGACCCGATCGCGTAGGGGCTGCCCGGGTCGCCGGGCTGCGCTCTTACCGCATTGTTCTTCCCTTTTCGATTGCTCGTGCCGATAGGATGGATCGGAGGAAAGTACAGCACATCGAAACCCATATCCCGAATCGCGGGAAGGCGCGCGATGACATCCCGGAAACGTCCATGCTCATTCGGCGAAGCGCCGCAAGAGCGGGGAAAAAGCTCATACCAGCTTGCATAGGCGGCTTCACGGCGGTCCGCCATTACCGGATAATGCACGGGATCCGTCGTCTTGCAGTCCTGCGGGTCGGCCGCGCTCATGGCATTCGCGGTAGAAGGCGCCAACATTGCCTGCAAGTCCCAATGGCGCACAAGCTCACCAAGCGTCGCGGCAAGGCCGGCATCGCGCCCCTGGGCGCGTTTGTGGGCAGCCGCCACCAATTGCCTGCCTTCTTCGACATCCAGAGATACGTCCTGTCCGGCCGCATGCTTCTTCTCGACTTGTTCCCGGTGCGTGCCCCATGTGTCCCGCCACGCCTGGATCGTGAAGTAATATTTACCGATGCGCACAGGCGTGAACGTGGCGGCCCATCGATCGTTGCCCAACGGCGCCATGCGCTCTTCGTGCCAACCGGCTTCATCCGCCGCGCGCCAAAGTACCTGGGCTGCCAGGCGGTCATGGCCGTCCATCAATATATCGGCCTGGACCCGCAGCGCTTCGCCGGCGGTGCATTTGACCGGAAATCTTCCAGAGTCGACCGTCGGTTCGACATTCTCGATGGCGATGCGCAAGGCGGGCGAGACGGCCGGCGCACGCCGCTTGCCCCTTGCCAGTACGTCGCGGCATATGGGCTCGAGCGCGGCCGCCTTGAACAGAGCCGTTTCGCCCGCTGCAATCGACGAACGCTGCATGAGCGGGCCGTCACTGCGCACTGTCGAAATTTGCACCTCTTCCAGGCGAGTTCGGCCCTGCGGCAGCCGGGCAAGCAAGGCCGTCCAGTCGATGGCAGCAGGTTTATGCTCATCCGGATTGACCAGCAGGCCCATGCCTGCACGGTATAGCACTGTAAGCGGGGACAATGCGCCATTAAGCATTTGCACTTGGCCGGACATGGCAGCGCGCTTGTCGATCCACGAGTTCATGTCGACGACCTGCTTACGATGCGCCCGGCATGCCAGGTCGTACGGAACCAGAACGCCTCTTGCCGCGACAATGGCCGCCTGCATTCGAACGGATAGCCGCGCCACGCCCCTTGACGGACCATCGTCTGTACTGCCTTGCGGCGCGTCGGGATCCGCGATGGGCATATAGACTGCCCGAGCCATGGCTTGGAGCCGGGCATGCTCATCCACCAGCCACGAGGCACGGCCGTCCCACCAGGGTAAAGAGGAAAACGCCGTGTCGAAACCGACATCGGAAAGCTGTTGCAACTGGCCGGCGGCAAGCCCCGGCGTCCATGCCATGAATCGGCAATTCGGAGCATTCGAACGAACGCTCTTTATCAGTGCGCGCCAGTGCGCCGGCGGCAAGACTGCAAGTTCGCGGCACCTGAATCCCGCGATTCCGTCTGCTGCGCATTGTGCCAGATAGTCGTACCCGGCATCCATCAAACCGGCGGCGTCCTGCCCCTGCCCGCCAAGGTCGCCGCTTGCAGCCTGTGGCGTTTCGGGCCAGGGCGGTGTCGCGTCCATTATCAGGGGCAGCCCGTACTGATTGCATACATCCGCCAGCATGCGTCTCGCCCCGCCGGGATCTGCGGCCATCACGGCATCGAATCCCAGCGTTTTGGCATCGCGACACCTGTCGTGCCAGAATTGATCGTCCTCGGACGTCTCACGCATATAGCAGATACGGGTGCAAGTAATAGGCATGGTCAGGACGCGGGGACTTCACGCAGCGAACCGACCCTCGCCGCCCGGCCGCGACTGCGGATCCGCCTGTTGGCGGCCCGGCGCGCATCGACCGTCTCGGAACGCGCCGCGGCCAACGCGAAGCTGGTCACTGTCGCTTCCTTTCGGGTACCTGGCGCAGACTCCGCGCCGACGTGCTCTACCTTGGTCTCCATGGGAATATCCGGCCGCAGCGACTGATAGGCACGGGCATAAAGCGGCGTCGATCGCGACCAACTGAAATTAGCGGCCATCGCGTTATGCTGC
Source organism: Eoetvoesiella caeni (assembly GCF_003315175.1). Lineage (GTDB taxonomy): Bacteria > Pseudomonadota > Gammaproteobacteria > Burkholderiales > Burkholderiaceae_B > Eoetvoesia > Eoetvoesia caeni. The sequence goes on from NZ_QNRQ01000001.1 coordinate 367,269, forward strand.
ATCGCGCGCCACACCTGCGGGTGGCGTCGCAGCGCCATAGCCCGCGCAATCGCCATCTCCATGTCGGCGGGCGCCTCGCCCTCAAACAGAATTCCTGTCGCAAGGCGCATTGCCGTTATGCCGCTTTCACGCCCGGGATCCACAATAGTGTCGACCATGCCGCCGACTTTCGAACCGATTGGTATCGTGCCATAGCGCATCGCATACAAGGGGGTCAGTCCGAACGGCTCAAAGCGGCTACCGTGCAGCAATATGTCCGCGCCGGCATGCAGCATATGCGCTTGCTGTTCATCGAAGCCGATCTTGACCCCGCAGCGTCCCGGATACCGACGGCCCAACTCTCTCAAATCGGCCTCGATAGCCTTGTCGCCATGGCCCAGAATGCATACTTGCAGATCCGGATGGGCATCAAGCGCAGCCGGCAGCGCCTGTGCAGCGACATCCGCCATTTTCTGGGTCGTCATGCGGCTGCCGACCGCGACTATCGTGGCATTGCAGTCTGGAACCAGTTGAAAGTTACGTTGCAGTTCACGTTTGCATGCCTCTTTGTCGCCCATCCTGTCGATGTCGAACGCTCGGCCGGCCAAATAGATGTCGTCCCGGGGATTCCATAGCTCGGCGTCGATGCCGTTGGGTATGGCGACCAGCCTATCACTGCGGGCGGCCAATACCTGCTCGAGTCCGCAACCGAACTGAGGACTCAGTATTTCCCGCGCATAATTGCGGCTAACGACACTGATCAAGTCGGCGTACTGGATGCCGGCCTTCAGAAAGCTCAGCTGACTCCAGAATTCTGCGCCGCTCTCGGTGCAAAAGCGGCTCTCGATGCCCAACGAATTTGCGACATCCAGGGGAAATATGCCCTGGAACGCAACATTATGTAGCGTCAGCATGACTTTCACGCTATTGACGCCCCACTGGCGCATATACAAGGGCACCAATGCGGCATGCCAGTCATGCACATGCACGATATCTGGGCGCGGTACCTGTGCAATACCTTGCGCGATCCTGGCTCCGACCTGGCCCAGCATGGCAAAGCGCACGGCGTTGTCCACGTATTCCATTCCATTGCCGTCCACGTATAAATCGTCACGATCGTACAAGTCATCATTTTGTATCAGCAACACCGATGTGCCGAGCTCGGGCGAGTCGCCAGCCAGCAGCACCGCTGCCCCGCCGGGCAGATTCTCCAGGCGCGCTACTTCATGCAGATTGTCGACGTGGCGCGCCGCACCGCGGTATGCAGGGAGCAGTAAAGTCACCTCGGCACCGGCCTGTTGCACTGAGCGGCACAGGCCGCTCACCGCGTCCGCCAGACCGCCTGTCTTGGCGAGAGGGAACGCCTCCGCCGCTACCGCCAATATTTTCAACGCCACAATTGTTCTCCCTTGATGCGTCTTGATCGGCCCAAAGCAAAGGCCTGATAGATTCGGACAAGAGCCCCAATTTGTTGCCCTTTCACGCTTTCCGACTAGCAAACGCCGTGCCTGGGGAGAGCCTTGAAAACGACGGAGCTACACGGCCGGGCATGCCATTTGCATACGTTCGAACCATGTACCAAGGAGAGCACCATGAACATAGGCGGCACCCCCATGCAAGCGCCCGGCAGATATCTGGATTTTCTGTGGGCGCACGTTCCACCGAATCCCGAACCGGACCACGAACCGGGAAAGCAAAAAGAGCCTCCCAGCATCCCGCCGGAGGCACCCGACGAAGTCGACCTTCCTCCCCGGGAAACGCCGCAAAAGATCGACGATCCCGATCCTGGAAAGAGCCGTAACCAGCCATGAGTGAGAATGCCATGCAAGAGAAGCTTGAATCGCAACCAACGCGAGACACGCTGGCCAACGGCGTGCCGTACTTCGAGCAAGCTCCGCGCGTAGTGTTTGCCAGGCCCAGGCCGGCAAACGCATCGGCTCACGAAACCGCGTCGCAGGATGGGCTGGCCCGCGAAATCGCGCGCTTGTTTGGCTGGAAGTTTCAGCCCGAGGGCGACGACTTTGGCGAGTATCGACATTCGCATCGTCCCTACTATGTTCCGGGCGATACGCTGGTTGACTCGCCTGCCCAAGCCGGTGCGGCGCCGCCTCGTATCGGAGGACACGGCGATCTGTTCGGCGGCATGGTGCCGTATCCCTTTGTAGCAACCAAGGCAATCACGCATGCCCTGTTCGACCATGACGCTCAGCGGCCGCCAGGATGGTCGGTCGAGTTCGGCCGCCGCGTCCAGGAAGCCGTCTTGCGCGGCACAACAGTCTTCTGCATTCAGGACGCACACCGTGCCGGGGCCGAATTGCTGCGCCACGGCCCGATACGGCTCAAGCCGGTAGACGGCACCGCCGGACGTGGACAACGGCTGCTGAAGGATATGGCCGCCCTGGAAGCCGCAATCGATGAGTGCGACTCCCGCGCCCTGGCCACGCAGGGACTGGTCCTGGAAGAACATCTGGAGAAAGTCGCTACGCTCAGCGTAGGAAAAGTCCAAATAGGCAGCCTGCTATCGACCTATGTAGGAACGCAAAGCCTGACCACGGACAACACTGGGGCGTCAGTGTACGGCGGCTCGGACCTGCGCCTGGCCCACGGAGATTTCGAAGCCCTGCTGGCGCTGGCCCTGACGGATCTGGAGCGCGAAGCGATCCGTTTGGCGCGCCTCTATGACGAGGCGGCCATGAGCTGCTACCGCGGCTTGTATGCATCAAGGCGCAACTACGATATCGCGCACGGTAGGGACGCCGCCGGAACCGTGAAACTTGGAGTGTTGGAGCAGTCGTGGCGCCCTGGGGGCGCCAGCATGGCGGAGGTTCTTGCACTGGAGGCTTTTCTGCAGCAGCCGCAACTGCGTTCGGTGCGCGCCTTTACCCACGAACGCTATGGCGAAGCCGCCAATCCTCCACGCAACGCGCGGCTTACCTACCGGGGAGACGACGAAAAGGTAGGATTCATAACCAAATGCGCAGGCATTTATTCGTATGACGACGGATAGCGAAATCATTCGTATCGAGGTACAACATCAAAGCATTGCCGGCACTTTCCTTGTTCCCAGCAACACAGTCCCCGGCGTGCTCTTCGTGCACGGCTGGGGCGGCAGCCAGGCTTTCGACTTGTTGCGTGCCAAGCGTATAGCCGGCATGGGATGCGTGTGCCTGACGTTCGACCTGCGCGGCCATGCCGACACCGTTTCGCAGCAAATGAGCGTATCGCGCGACGACAACCTGCGCGATGTGGTGGCCGCTTACGATCAACTGATCACGCACCCCACCATCGACACCACCGCGATCGCCGTGGTCGGAAGCAGTTACGGCGGATATCTTGCGGCGCTGCTTACGCAGGTGCGTCCGGTCAAATGGCTGGCTTTGCATGTTCCCGCCCTCTATCGCGACGACGAATGGATGCTGCCCAAGCGCCAATTGAACCGCGACGCGCTCATGACCTACCGCCGATCGCAGATCACCCCCGACGACAATCGAGCCCTGGCGGCTTGCAGTACGTTCAAGGGGGACGCCCTGATCGTGGAGGCCGAGCATGACGACTTCGTCCCGCATTCGACGATCATGAATTACGTGGCGGCTTTTCGCTCGGCCCATTCCTTGACCTACCGCGTTGTCGACAAGGCCGACCACGCGCTAAGCTCCAAGCCGTCGCAAGAGGCGTACACGTCGATCCTGGCCAACTGGACGACCGAAATGGTGGTCGGTTCTCGCGTGGGGAGCGGAACAACATGATCAATGAATGGCGCGGAGGCAACAAGTTTCTCTTGCTGGAAAATGGCGAGGAGTATTTTCCACGAGTACTGCAAGCCATAAAAGAAGCGAAGTCGGAGGTCCTGCTCGAGACCTTCATTCTGTTCGACGACAAAGTCGGCCAGGCTTTGCGCAGCGCCTTGATCGATGCAAGGTCCAGGGGCGTGGAAATCGACATGACAGTCGACGGATATGGCTCGGACGAACTATCTCAGGAGTTCATTGCGGGACTGACCGACAGCGGCGTGCGCTTCCACATTTTCGATCCGCGGCCGCGATTGCTGGGCATCCGCACCAATCTGTTTCGCCGCATGCACCGGAAAATCGTCGCGGTAGACGGGGCACGGGCGTTTATTGGCGGCATCAACTTTTCGGCCGACCATTTGCCCGATTTCGGCCCCGAAGCCAAGCAGGACTATTCGGTTGAAATCGAAGGCCCGCTTGCCGAGGACATCATGGAGTTTGCGCGCGAGGCACTTGCCGAACCCAATGCCGCAACCGGGCGCAGGAAAAGGCTCAAGCCGCGCAAGCAAGCCACCCCCGTGGGTGACGGCTATGCACGGCTGGTCATACGGGACAATGCCAAGCATCGCGACGACATTGAACACTCTTATCGGGCCAGCATCCGTCTGGCGCAATCGGACATCATTATCGCCAACGCCTATTTTTTCCCCGGCTACCGCCTGCTGCGCGACTTGGCTGGCGCGGCGCGCCGCGGAGTGCGGGTGCGCTTGATTCTACAGGGCCAGCCCGACATGTTGATCGCCCGGTATGCGGCCAGCATGCTTTATCAATATCTGGTCGACGCTGGCGTCTGCGTATACGAGTATTGCGAACGGCCCCTGCATGGCAAAGTCGCTTGCATCGACGAGGTCTGGTCCACGATCGGGTCAAGTAACCTGGACCCTTTGAGCCTGGCCCTGAACCTGGAGGCCAATGTCTTTATCCAGGACAGCAAGTTTACCGCCGCGCTGCACCGAACGCTGGAAGACCTATTGAGCAAATATTGCCGTGCTGTGCCTGTTACCGCTCATGCCGGCGGGGGACTGCGCCGCCTGTGGGTAGGGGTGGTGGTTTTTCATTTTCTGCGGCGTTTTCCTGTATGGGCGGGCAGCCTTCCCGCCCACAAGCCGCAATTGCAGTCCATCGTCGCCCCAGAACCGGAAAGCCATGCCTGTCCCGACCAGCGAAACTTCCCATGATCATCTCGCGCGCCGCGATCCAGCAATACACGCTCGCCGCGTGGCCGTGGCTGCTACGCTTGTTCACCTTGGCCATCATCACGGTGGTGGGAGTTCTGGTATTCAAGATGGGAAGCCGGATCAACTGGCGCGACGTGATTCATGCCTCCGCCCAGATCGACAAAACGACTCTTGCCGTGTCCGGCGGGCTGGTGTGCGCCGGCTACGCTACATACGCCAGCATCGAATACCTTTCGCGACAGGTCGTGAATCACTCTGTAGCAATATGGAAGACACTCGTCGTCGCGGTTGTCAGCTATGCGATCAACCTGAATCTGGGGGTCTTGCTGGGCGGTATTGGCGTGCGGCTTCGGCTTTATCGCAAACTGGGACTGGACAACACGACAGCGGCCGAAATCGTGCTCTTCAGCTCTTTGACGAACTGGCTCGGCTACTTCTGGCTGGCCGGCACAGTATTTGTCATTGGCGCCGTGCCCGCCCCCGATAAATGGGGAGTCAGCCGCGCCACCGTGCAGCTTGTAGGATTCGGCCTGCTGGCAGTGGCCACGGCATACGTGGTTGCCTGCGCCGCAAGCCGCAAGCGGAGTTGGACCTGGCGCAAGCATCGTATTATGCTTGCGTCTGTATGGATGGCCTTAGCCCAAAGCGCCGTTGCCATTGTGTCATGGAGCATAATGGGCGCAATCGTCTATATCTTGCTGGAGCGCCAGATACCCTACGGGGAAGTCCTGAGCATCTTATTGTTTTGCAGCATCGCGGCCATTATTGCCCATATTCCCGGCGGGCTGGGGGTAACCGAGGCGATTTTCGTTGCCGCGCTGGCCGGCCGTATGCCCGACCACCAAGTCCTGGCCGCATTGCTCATGTATCGTGTGCTGTACCAGCTTATCCCTTTGTGCGCGGCGGCGCCCGCCTACTTCGCCATCGAGTATCTTACATCGCACCGAACCGCCTGAATGAGTATCAAGAATGGAAAAGTCCGATCAAACCGCCGAGGCCATTGCCCATGAACTCAATAACGTTCTGATGATCATCGACTTGAGCCTCGACCTGCTCAAAGAACAATACATCCAGAATGACAAAATAGAACACCTCTTGAAGGTGGCGCACGATAACGTCAAGCGCGGCACCGAGCTGAATCAACGGCTATTGGAATTTGCCAATCGGGACTGAGCATCCGCAACTGGCCGCCGGGCCTTCAGCGCTTTCAGCGCCGCGCCCGACCAGGGTTGGCGCGTAAATGAAAAAGGCGGTGGATGCCCGGCATCCCCGCCTTCTTCACTTTCCCGCTTTCAGCGCCGTGGCTTATTGCAGGGTTCTAGAGAAAACGAATTTATCGTTTTTCCAATCTACCGGCACCACGTCCCTGGGCCCGAACTTGCCTTCCAGAATAAGCCGGGAAACGGGGTTCTCGATGTTCTGCTGGATGGCCCGTTTCAGCGGACGCGCTCCAAACACCGGATCGAACCCGGTACGCGCCAGCTGCGCGACGGCCTCTTCCGATACCTCCAGGCGCATTTCCTGCTGCGCCATGCGCGCGGCCAGGCGTTGCAGCTGAATGCGGGCAATGGACTCGATGTGCTTGGCTTCCAGCGCATGGAAAACGACCACCTCATCGATGCGGTTCAGGAACTCGGGGCGGAACGCCGTTTTAAGTTCGTCCCAGATGACTTCCTTGATGACATCGTAAGGCTGGCCGACCATGCTCTGGATGTGCTGCGAGCCCAGGTTGGAGGTCATGACGACAACCGTATTGCGAAAGTCCACCGTGCGGCCCTGGCCATCGGTAAGCCGGCCGTCGTCCAGGACTTGCAGCAATACATTGAACACATCGGGATGCGCTTTTTCAATTTCGTCAAGCAAGATGACGCTATACGGTTTACGCCGTACCGCTTCGGTCAAATAGCCGCCCTCTTCGTAGCCGACATAGCCCGGAGGCGCCCCGATCAGGCGCGCCACGGAATGCTTCTCCATGAATTCGCTCATGTCGATGCGTATGAGGTGCTCTTCGGAATCGAACAGGAAATTGGCCAGCGCCTTGGTCAGTTCGGTCTTGCCGACACCGGTGGGCCCAAGAAACAAGAATGAACCGTATGGACGCGAAGGGTCCGACAAGCCCGCACGTGAACGGCGGATGGCGTCGGACACCAGGCGCACGGCTTCATCCTGCCCCACGACGCGCTCGTGCAGATGTTCTTCCATGCCCAGCAGTTTGGCTCGTTCGCCCTGCATCATCTTGGCCACAGGAATGCCGGTGGCGCGAGCCACGACTTCGGCGATTTCTTCAGCACCCACCTCGGTGCGCAGCAAATGCGGCTTGCCGTTGGCTTCGCCCTTGTTGGCTTCGGCCGACTTGAGGCGCCCTTCCAGTTCGGGCAGCTTGCTGTATTGCAGCTCGGCCAATTTGTCGAACTGGCCTTTACGCTGCAGTTCGGCCATCTCGGCCCGGGTGCGTTCGATCTCTTCCTTGATGGACTGCGAACCCTGTACGGCCGCTTTCTCGGCCTTCCAGATTTCCTCGTAGTCGTTGTACTCGCGCTGCTGTTGTTCCAGCTCGTCTTCAATGGCCTTGAGGCGGCGCAGCGATGCCTCGTCGGATTCTTTCTTGACGGCCTCGCGCTCGATCTTCAACTGAATGATGCGCCGGTCGAGCTTGTCCATGACCTCGGGCTTGGAGTCGATTTCCATGCGTATGCGCGCCGCAGCCTCGTCGATGAGATCGATGGCCTTGTCGGGCAAAAAGCGGTCGGTAATATAGCGATGGGACAACTCGGCCGCGGCGACGATGGCCGGGTCGGTGATAGCCACGCCGTGATGCAATTCGTAGCGCTCTTGCAAGCCGCGCAAAATGGCGATGGTCGATTCCACATCGGGTTCATTGACCAGCACTTTCTGAAAACGGCGCTCCAGAGCCGCGTCCTTTTCAATGTATTTGCGGTACTCGTCCAGCGTGGTGGCGCCAATGCAATGCAACTCGCCGCGCGACAGGGCCGGCTTGAGCATATTGCCGGCGTCCATTGAACCTTCGGCCTTGCCCGCGCCCACCATGGTGTGCAGCTCATCGATGAAGACGATAATGCCGCCTTCGTCTTGCGCCAGTTCCTTCAGCACGGCCTTTAGGCGTTCTTCGAACTCGCCGCGGAACTTGGCGCCGGCCACCAACGATGCCAGGTCCAGCGCCAGCACCCGCTTGCCCTTGAGGGTTTCGGGCACTTCATTGTTGACGATGCGTTGCGCCAAGCCTTCGGCGATGGCGGTCTTGCCCACGCCGGGCTCGCCGATAAGCACGGGGTTGTTCTTGCTGCGGCGCTGCAAGATCTGGATGGTGCGGCGAATTTCGTCGTCGCGCCCGATGACCGGATCCAGCTTGCCACGGCGGGCAAGTTCGGTAAGATCGGTGGTGTACTTGGAGAGCGCCTCGCGGTTGGATTCGCCTTCGGCATCGGAAACCGATGCTCCGCCGCGGACGGCGTCGATGGCCGCCTCAAGCGCCTTGCGTTGCAGGCCGGCCTCGCGCAATATGGTTCCGGCTTCGCCTTTGTCGTCGGCCAGCGCCAATAAGAACAGCTCGCTGGCAATATAGGTATCGCCGCGATTGGACGCCTCTTTGTCGGTACGCGTCAAAGCCGTTTGCAGTTCGCGGCTGGCCTGGATGTTGCCTTCGGCGCCTTGGACCTGGCTTAGACGCTCGATGGCCGAATTAAGCGCGGGCCCAAGCCGGCTTACGGCAACGCCGGCGCGCGCCAGCAGGCTGCTGGTACCGCTATCGGAATCGGCCAGCAAAGCCGCCAGGACATGCACAGGCTCGATATAAGGATTATCGTGCTTTACAGCCAGACTTTGCGCATCGGCAATCGCCTGCTGGAATTTCGTGGTTAGTTTATCGAATCGCATAGTCGTGTCATTTAAGATTGAGGGCTTTGGCCCGAATGAACCATAGTTGCGGTCAATTCCCCGGATTTCAAGATGTGAAATGCAAACCGCCCGAAGAACGGCGCGGCGGCGCCTCCCTCGCCTACTTTACTCCTTTCCGCCGCCCAGCCGCTTAGGGCACAATAGAGGCCGTGCTTCTTGTTCCACCTCGGCCTCAGGGACGAGGCTTGCGCTTCGGCTCGACTCGCGTTCAATCATGAATAAATTCAAACAGCTGGAAAGCTTTATTGCCGCCGCCACGCTAGGCAGCCTGTCGGCCGCGGCACGCATTGAAGGCGTGGCTCCGGCCATGATGGGGCGGCGCATCAGCGCGCTGGAGTCCCGGCTGGGCATCAAGCTGCTGGTACGCTCGACCCGGCGCCTGTCGCTGACGGCCGAAGGCGAAGCACTGCTCGAAGAGGCCCAACGCATCTTGCGCGACCTTGCCGAAGTCGAGACCCGCATCAGCCAGGGCAGCGCCCAGCCCAGTGGCCATCTACGCATCAGCGCGCCGGCGGGCTTCGGCCGGCGCCATGTGGCGCCCCTGCTGCCGCGCTTTCTTGCCGCCCACCCTCACGTAAGCGTAACCCTCGACCTCAGCGACAGGCTGGTAGACCTTATTGAAGAGCGCTACGACTGCGCCATCCGCATTGGCGACCTGGACGACTCCCAGATCATCGGTGTGCGTCTGGCGGACAATCGACGCGTCATCGTGGCGTCGCCGGCGTACCTTGCCCAGTTCGGACGGCCCAATTCGCCCCAGGACCTGGCTTTGCACAATTGCCTTTCGTTTGGTCCTCAAGGCAACCAGTCCAAAGGCTGGCTGCTCAAGCAGGACGAACAGTTGCGAGCCGTACGCGTCAAGGGCAGCCTGAGCTGCAGCGATGGCTCAGTCTTGCATGACTGGACCCTGGCGGGCTGCGGCCTGGCCTGGCGCTCCCTCTGGGAGGTTCGCGAAGATCTCGAAGTAGGCCGGCTTGTAACCGTCCTGGACGAATACGCCGCGCCGCCCAACGGCATTTTCGCGATGCTGACCGAGCGCAAGCATCTGCCTCTTCGCGTTCGCGCATTTCTTGACCTGCTCAAAACAACCTACGCACAAGCCGAGTACTGGGAAAGTCATTAAGCGTCTGTAAGCTTCTCTGACAAATTCCTTAAGCCAAACAAGGTACAATGGCCGTTCAACTGGAGCCCCAAACAGCCGATGGAAGTGTTGGCTTTCGGAAGTTCCGTAGGATGCGTATGCCAAAAAAAATTTTGCTTACACCCGAATCAATGCGTTGTTCGGCATGCATGCTCAGTACCCTTTGCCTACCTATCGGCATAGAGCAAAACGAAGTCTTTCATCTGGATGAAGTTGTAAACGAACGTATCCGGATACCCAAAGGAAAAGCCCTGTTTCACCAGGGCGACGTAGCCGATGCCATCTATGGCATCCGTTCCGGCTCGATCAAGACGCAACTGGTGGATTCCGCCGGCTTGGTTCAAATTACCGGTTTTCTGTTGGCCGGAGAACTCGTCGGCCTTGACGGCTTCCTGGAAGAATCCCAGCTATCCACCGCCATTGCCCTTGAAGACACCGAGGTCTGCGTCGCCCCCATCGACGATATGGACCGCATTACCGCCCAGGTCCCCGCTTTGCAATATCAGCTCAGGCGCCTTACCAGCAACGAGATCAAGCGCTCGCAGCAATTGGTCATGTCCTTGGGGGTATTGCGCTCCGAACAACGCCTGGCCGGCTTTTTGCTCAGTATTTCGCAACGCCTTGCGGTACTGGGCTATTCGCCCTCGGAATTCGTCCTAAGAATGAGCCGCGAAGAAATCGGCAATTATCTTGGCCTTACCCTGGAAACCGTAAGCCGCCTGTTTTCGCGTTTTGCGCGCGAAAACCTGCTGCGTGTGCGCCAGCGCGATGTCCAGCTGCTGGACATGCAAGCCCTGCGGGACCTGGCCGGCACCGATTGCGGCTGATACAGCTGGGGAAGCCCTGAACAAGTCACCGCGGCGCATGCATCTGCGGACTCGGGCGGACTGCTAACCGCTCGACTTATTCAGAGCTACCCTAGAAGTCGTCGGGTTCTTCAGTGCGCGCCGGTGGTGCCATGAAAAGGCTAAGCGCGCTTGAAAGCGCGGCCATCAGCCAAAACAAAAAAAACCCTCCCGCATAGACAGCCTGGCGGCTAAGCTGCACAGCGCCGAACAACACCAGGTCCAGTGGATCGACCATGGCAAAAACCGTCGCACTGGTTGCAGCTCCTACCAGAAACGACGGCCATAAAGTCCACATCAACGAGCGCCAGTTCATAAGAAAATTTGTCCTTTATCCGTCATTGCCGGGTTATTTTTTGGAACCCTGGTCCATGGGTGCCGCCGCCCGCTCTACTTTAAGGCCACGCTTGACCGCGCCGTCGGTCATGGCCTGGTCGCCAAAATTCTGTACCGCCAAGATTATCGTAATGATGCAGCCCACCATGGTCACGGCCGGACCGGCGATAAGCAGCCATGGCCAAAGCTGGCGCCACCAGGGCCTGGCCGCGGCCTCGGCCTGGGCGCCACTACCGGAATATGTGTTCGACATAAAATTCTTCCTAAACCTTGAATATTAGCGAGGCACGAAAAAACTCGATTTTTCAGCGACCGAGGTTTCGCTGCCGTCGGACGATCTGGCCACCGCCAGCAGACTGATCTCGTGCACTCCGGGCGTCATGTCCGACGCCGGAGCCCTGACCACGACCGGAACCAGCCGGTTGGACGAACCTTCTACGTGCACGTATTCCGAACCATGGTCGGCGGTCACGATGGAGAGCTCGGACAGGCCGCTGGCGCTAAGCTTGATTTCAAGCGGAACTTCGCTGGTATTGATGATTTGCAAGCGGTAGACGTTTTCGATCTGTCCGCCCGCCACTTCGCGCCCCAGCGCACCGCGATCGCGAATCACATCAATCCGCAAGGTCGTGCGCATAGCCAGCGCAATGGCAAAGCCGACGACGATGACGCCCAGTACGGCAAGATAGGCCAGCACCCTGGGCCGGAAAAGGCGCTTGCGCGCCTGGCTTTGGCTTAAACGCTCGGTAATGGCCTTGCCCGAGGTATAGCGGATAAGCCCGCGGTCGTAATGCATTTTGTCCATGACCTGGTCGCAGGCGTCGACGCAAGCGCCGCATCCTATGCACATATACTGCAAGCCGTCGCGGATGTCGATGCCGGTGGGGCAAACCTGCACGCACAGGCTGCAGTCCACGCAATCGCCCATGCCGGCCTCTTTATGGTCGACGCGCCGCGAACGCCCGCCGCGCGGCTCGCCGCGCACATGGTCGTAGGTGACCACGAAGGTATCGTCGTCGACCATCACGCTTTGAAAGCGCGCATAAGGGCACATGTATTTGCACACGGCCTCGCGCATGAAGCCGGCGTTGCCCCAGGTGGCGAACGCGTAGAAAAGCATCCAGAACCATTGCCAGGGCCCCAGCGACATTGCCAGCAGCCCTGCCCCCAATTCGCGAATGGGGGCAAAGTAGCCAATAAAAGTAAAGCCCGTCCAGAAGGCAATCACGATCCAGACGAAATGCTTGGCTGCTTTAAGCCGCAGCTTGCGCAGATTCCAGGGGCTTTCATCGAGCCGGATGCGCGCAAGGCGGTCGCCTTCGATCTTGCGCTCTACCCACATGAAGATTTCGGTATATACGGTTTGCGGGCAGGCATAGCCGCAGAACAGGCGTCCCGCCATTGCGGTAAACAAAAACAACGCAAACGCTGAAACGGCCAGCAAAACAGCCAGATACACCACATCTTGCGGCCACAGCACCATGCCGAAAATATAGAACTTGCGCGCACCCAGATCGAATAAAACGCCTTGCCTGCCGCTCCATTGCAACCATGGCAAACCGTAAAAAATGATTTGCGTGATGTACACCATGGCGATTCGCCAGCGCGCAAACACACCCGCAACCGAGCGCGGATATATCTTGCTGCGTACGTCGGCCAGTGCAACTTCGACCTGGGGCGAGGCTCCGCCCATGGCAGCCTTTGTAACCCTGGGCGGCTGCCATCCCGGCACAGCGGCTTGCTTCGGACTATCGGGCGGACGGTCGCTCATGCTGCTTGCTCCTTGGCTTTATTTCGCCGCGGGATCCGGATTGGACAATCCCCACACCCAGGCGGTCAGCATACGGATCTGGTCGGCCGTCAGATGCGCTTCTTGAGCCGGCATCTGGTTATTGCGCCCGTTCAGGATCGTATCGACGATGCTTGCTTCAGAACTGCCGTAAAGCCATACGCCGTCGGTTAGATTGGGCGCGCCCAATGCCGTATTGCCCTTGCCTTCCGCGCCGTGGCACGCTACGCAGAAAGTATCGAAACCGCGCTTGCCGGGCACGACGCGCAGGGCATCGCTGGCCAGGCCCGACAAAGAACGCACGTACTGCGCAATATCGGCGGCTTCGCCTGGCTTGATCTGCGCCTTCCAGGCCGGCATGACACCATGGCGACCCTTGGTGATGGACTGCATGATCTGCGCCGGCTCGCCGCCATACAGCCAGTCATGATCGGTCAAGTTGGGAAAGCTCGGTCCGCCGCGCGCGTCCGAACCATGGCACTGCGCACAATTGTTCAGGAAAAGACGCTGCCCGATTTCACGCGCTTGCTCGTCATGGGCCACCTCGGTAATTTCCATGCCGGCATAACGCTGGTACACCGGCTTGATCCTGTCGTTCAGCTCTACCTGTGCATCCTGCACCGACTGCGCCGTGGTGTACTCGAGCACGCCCTTATAAGTGCCCAGGCCCGGATAAAGCACCAGATAGCCCAGGGCAAATATACAAAGCCCCACGTAAAACACCGTCCACCAACGCGGCACAGGATTGTTCAGTTCGGACAGATCGCCATCCCATACATGGCCGGTTTCTTCGGTTTGCTTGACCTCTTTTTTGAGCCATGCGCGCTGCGTATAGATCAGCCACAGGCAGAACGCTATCCCGCCCAGGGCAATGGCGGAGATGTAATAGCTCCAAAAGCCGCTCACAAAATCACTCATGAGTATCCCCTTGTTTCTTGTCGTTCATGCTTGGGCCGGACGAATCGTCTTCGCCGCCTTCTTCTCCCTTGCCGCTCTCATCTTCGTCCGGCAAGGCGAACGGCAAAAGAGAGGCTTCGGTATTGTCCTTGGCCCGCCCCCGCGAGTACGCCCACCATACGATGCCGATGAACGTGACCAGGGCGACGGCCGTTATGATGCCATTGAGCACGCCCATGACTACCGCCTCCCTTCCGTCACGGCCTGCTGGGCCGCGGCGCGGGTTGCCACGCCTAGTCCTTGCAGGTACGCCACCAGGGCGTCTTCTTCGGTCTTGCCGGCCAGCTGTGCGGGCGCCTTGGCAATTTCCTCGTCGGTGTAAGGCACCCCCAGTGTGCGTAGGACATTCATTCGGTCCTGAACATCGCTGCCCTCTACCGTGTTGTTCTGCAGCCATGGATAGGCGGGCATGTTCGACTCTTTCACGACATCGCGCGGATTGCGCAAATGCACGCGATGCCAATCGTCGGAATAACGCTGGCCGACCCGCGCCAGGTCCGGCCCGGTGCGCTTGGAGCCCCACAAGAACGGACGGTCGTACACGAACTCGCCGGATAGCGAATACGGGCCGTAGCGCTGCACTTCAGACTGCAGCATGCGGATCTGCTGCGAATGGCAGCCTACGCAGCCTTCGCGAATGTAGATATCGCGCCCTACCAAGTGCAAGGCTTCGTAGGGCCTTGCGCCCTCTACCGGCGCCGTGGTCGAGTGCTGGAAATACAGCGGCACGATTTGCGCCAGCCCGGCGAACAGAATGACGACAATGCTGAGGACGATGAGCAAGCCGACGTTGGTTTCGATTTTGTCATGGCTGAAGCTCTGCTTTTTCTGATTGGACATAGAGCTCTCCTTTAAGCCGATGCCGCTGCCGCGGGCGATGCCGGGCCGACCAGCGCGGGTTCCGTGCTGTCCGGGTTATACAGGTAAATCACGGGGTCCACCTTGACCTGACCCTTGATGGTCTTCCAGGTGTTCCAGGCCATCAGGCACATGCCGCCCAGGAAGAACAGCCCGCCTATCATGCGGATGGTGTAAAGGGGATAAGTGGCTTTCACGCTTTCGACGAAGCTGTACGTCAGCGTGCCGTCGTCGCCGGTCGCGCGCCACATCAGCCCCTGCATGACGCCTGCCACCCACATCGACGAGATATACAGCACGACGCCAATGGTGGCCAGCCAGAAATGCACGTCAACCATCTTCATGCTGGCCATGGTCGTGCGTCCGTACAGGCGCGGAATCATGTAGTAGAACGAGCCAAAGGTAATCATCGCCACCCATCCCAGGGCTCCTACGTGCACGTGCCCCACAGTCCAGTCGGTATAGTGCGACAGCGCGTTGACCGTGCGGATGGACATCATCGAGCCTTCGAAGGTGGCCATGCCGTAAAAGGACAGCGCCGTTACCAGGAACTTGAGTATCGGATCGGTGCGCAGCTTGTACCACGCGCCGGACAGCGTCATGATGCCGTTGATCATGCCGCCCCACGAAGGCGCAAGAAGAATCAGCGAGAACGCCATGCCCAGGGCTTGGGTCCAGTCGGGCAGCGACGTATAGTGCAAATGGTGCGGCCCGGCCCACATATAGGTAAAGGCCAGCGCCCAGAAGTGCACAATGGACAGGCGATACGAATAAATCGGGCGATCGGCCTGCTTGGGCACGAAGTAGTACATCATGCCCAGAAAACTGGTGGTCAGGAAAAAGCCCACGGCGTTATGGCCGTACCACCACTGCACCATGGCGTCCTGCACGCCTGCGTAGGCCGAATACGACTTCCAGAGCGACACCGGCAATGCCAGGTTATTGAAGATATGCAGCACCGCGATCGTGACGATATAAGACCCGAAAAACCAGTTGGCCACATAAATATGCTTGACCCGCCGCTTGGCTATCGTGCCGAAGAACACCACGGCATACGCCACCCACACAAGGGTGATGAGGATATCGATGGGCCATTCGTATTCGGCGTATTCCTTGGTGCTGGTATAACCCATGGGCAAGGTGACAAAACCCAAAAACAACGACAACTGCCAGCCCCAGAATGTGAAGGCCGCCAGTTTGTCGCTGAACAGCCGGGCCTGGCAAGTTCGCTGCACCACATAATACGAGGTGGCGAACAAGGCCGTGCCGCCAAAAGCGAAGATCACGGTGTTGGTGTGTACCGGGCGCAGGCGGCCATAGCTGAGCCATGGAATATTGAAATTCAATTCGGGCCAGATCAATTGCGATGCAATCAAGACCCCTACCGCCATACCGACGACGCCCCAGAATATGGTCATGATGGTGAACTGCCTGACCACCCCATAATTAAAGGTTTCGGCCTTTTTTCCCAGCGTACCGGAATTGCCCATGAGTATCCTCTCAAACTAACAAATAAGACTGCTTGAATTCTTCAGCCGCCAGCCCGCGGCCCTGTACAACCTAGGCCGGTGGCGGCGCATCGTCGTCTTCCAGTATCGACCTGGCTGCCGCGTCGGCATCGTCGAACTGGCCCGCGAAAATGGCCCACCAAAACGCCACGCCTATCCCAATCACGAAAACCAGGGAGACAGGCAGCAGCAAATACAATATTTCCATCAGGCGCTCTCGGCCGCCGCCCGCCATGGCATGGCCAGCGCCCGGCTTTGGCCGCGGTATAAGCGCCAGGAATTGGCCGCCACGGCCAACGACGACAACAGCATGGTGACGGCTGCCAGCCAAGGCTGCACCCATCCCAGCGCCGCCAAGGGCGTCATCAGAAAATGCCAGGCCATGGAGCCATAGAGGTTCTGTTGCGAAATCTTGCCGGTGGCCTGCACCAGCCGCTGCAATTGCGCCTGGCTCAAGCCCGGCTGCTCGATAACGCTTGCATGTGCGGCAGCCACCGCCGTGGGAACCGCCATGGCCATCGCGCAAGGACAGCTGATGACAAGCAAGGCCACCATGACGCCGATGGCGTGGGACGGCTCGATGGCTGACCAGGCAGCGCCGGCGGCAAACGCCAGCATCAGCTGTCCCAGGGTGAACCAGACGGCAATGCGGTCGGCGCGGGCCGACAACACCAGGCGATATTGCTCGATGATGCGATGCAAGCCGCCGACGCCGATCGCCTGGCGGGCGCAAAGTTCGAGATAGCGGGCGGTAAGAAGAAATGCGACGAACATCGTGACAGAGTCGAAATACACTTCTCCTTGCCCGGTCCAGGTCGCAACGGCGCTGGGCACAAAGGCCGCCACAATACCCAGGGCAACCGGCACGTCCATACCCACGTGCACCAGGCGCAGGCGGCTTAGCGCGCCCTGCCAGACCGGCCAGGCGCAATACAGCACCACCGGCACCGTCAGCACCAGGCTGCACCAGTTCATGAGGAAAATGGCTTCGTCCAGCAGCGAGACTTCGTCGGCGGACATGGGACTGCTGCGCAAATACCCCGGAAATGCAAACATCATGACTTGCATCATGGCCAACCACGCCAGGCCCAGCCGCGCCAGCATACGACGGCGTCTTTTTCGTTCGTCGTCTGGAAGACCTTCAACCGGCGAGAATAATGAGAATGCGCGCATAGCTTCGCACTATAGCGATGTATTGCGCGACAAGCCTTGATCAAAATCAAACATCGGGCGCCGCATGGCGGCACGGGCATAGGCCGGCCGCTCGCACACCGTACGCAAAAAGGGCGCCGAAGCGCCCTTTTTGCTGCCACACGCGCCGGAAGCCGGCGCACAGGTCATGGATTAAACAGCTTCGGCGGCGTGAAATTGGGCCTCTTCAGTCGATCCGCTCAGTGCTGTGGTGGATGACTGGCCGCCTTCGATCACTTGCGTTACCGCGTCGAAATACCCGGTGCCGACTTCGCGTTGGTGCTTGACCGCGGTAAAGCCCAGATCAGCCGCGGCGAACTCTTTCTGTTGCAGTTCGACAAAAGCGCTCATTTGATTGCGTGCATAGCCGTGCGCCAAATCGAACATGCCGTAGTTCAAAGCATGGAAGCCGGCCAGCGTAATGAACTGGAACTTATAGCCCATGGCGCCCAGCTCGCGCTGGAATTTGGCAATGGTTGCATCGTCCAGGTTCTTTTTCCAGTTGAACGACGGCGAGCAGTTGTAAGCCAGCATCTTGCCGGGGAAGCGGCGGTGAATGGCCTCGGCAAACTGGCGTGCGTATTCCAGATTGGGCGTGGACGTCTCACACCACAGCAAATCGGCGTAAGGCGCATACGCCAGGCCGCGCGAAATTCCCTGTTCCAGACCCGGACGGGTGCGGAAGAAACCTTCGACCGTGCGTTCGCCGGTGATGAAGGGGTGATCGTTCTCGTCGATATTGCTGGTGATCAGGTCGGCTGCATCGGCATCGGTACGCGCCAGCAACAAGGTCGGCACACCCAGAACGTCGGCGGCAAGACGGGCCGAAACCAGCTTGGCCACGGCTTCGCGTGTAGGCACCAGCACCTTGCCGCCCATATGGCCGCATTTTTTCACCGAAGCCAACTGATCTTCAAAATGAACGCCGCTGGCGCCCGCTTCGATCATGGCTTTCATCAACTCGAAAGCATTCAGCACGCCGCCAAAACCGGCTTCGGCATCGGCCACGATAGGAGCGAAATAGTCGATATAGCCTTCGTCGCCCGGGTTCTTGCCTTCCATCCACTGGATCTGGTCGCAGCGCGTCAAGGCATTGTTGATGCGGCGTACCACCTGCGGCACGGAATTGGCGGGGTACAAAGACTGGTCAGGGTACATTTCGCCCGCGCCGTTGGCGTCGCCCGCGACTTGCCAACCCGACAAGTAAACCGCCTTCAGGCCGGCCTTGACTTGCTGCATGGCCTGGTTGCCGGTCAGTGCGCCCAGCGAGTTCACAAAAGGCTCGGAATGCAGCAGGCTCCACAACCTCTCGGAGCCGCGGCGGGCCAGAGTATGTTCGGCCACGACAGAACCGCGCAAACGAACGACTTCTTCGGCGCCATAGCCGCGTTTGATGCCTTGCCAGCGGGGATTTTCGGCCCAATCTTTTTGCAGATTGCGGATCTCGGTTTCGCGTGTGCTCATGGTGCTGCTCCTTAAATATTAAAAACAAAGAGAAATAAAAGCTGGAATCTATTGTCAAAGCCTGGAACCCATGAGAAAAATTCTAAGCTTTTGTTGCGTCGCACAGTAGACTTATGTCTTATATAAGACCAATTATATTTGTCATATAAATCAGTAGGTTGCTAATTTTCTTTCATAATACGAAATGATTTTCCCCGTTGTGAAAATAAGAATAACGCGACACAGCATTCGTTTTTTATATTGCGCAACGCCTATTTCACAATATGAAAAGCCGGAAAGCGGGGCGGTACAATAAGAGGCATATTGATAGCTGTCCTGGATACACAACCCATGTTTGACCCCAAATTGGCGGATGCCCCGCTTGGCCACGAGGTGGCCTACCCGCAAAAATACGATGCAAGCCTGTTGTTTCCGATTGCGCGCGCCACGAACCGGCACGCGTTGCCGCACATGCCCGACTGGATCGGTGCGGACATCTGGCACGGCTATGAGATTTCGTGGCTTAACCAGAAAGGCAAGCCCATGATTGCAATGGCGCGCTTCATATTTCCACAGTCGACGCCCAACTTGATCGAGTCCAAGTCGTTCAAGCTGTATCTGAACTCTTTCAACGAAGAACGCTATCCCGGCGCACCGGCTGTGCTGGATATTATGCGGCGCGACCTGAGCCGCGCCGCGGGGGCTGAAATAGAGATTGAGTTCGAGCCCGTGAATACTCGTGTGGAGTGCACACCGCTGGAAGGCGAAAATATCGACGACGCCGACATAGAAATTACGGCCTATCGGCCGGCGCCCGAATTATTGCGCTGCGTGGACCAGGCGCAAGTCGTCAGCGAAACCCTGACTTCCGATCTTTTGAAGTCCAACTGTCCGGTCACCGGCCAGCCCGACTGGGGCAGCGTACAGATCCGCTACACAGGCCCGCGCATCGACCGCGAGGCCCTGCTGGCCTATATCGTTTCTTTGCGCCAGCACGATGAGTTCCATGAGCACTGCGTAGAAAAGATGTATTGCGATATCTGGCAGGCCTGCAAGCCCGTCGCGCTATGCGTTTATGCCCGCTATACCCGGCGCGGCGGCCTGGATATCAATCCTTGGCGCAGCAGCGAACCCGTCTCTGTAGAACAGGCGCGTACGCCAAGGCAATAAAGCGGGCCGACGGCCGCGAGCACAATTGCGCTGTCAGGCCGCGGCCATGGCCGGACGATTTGCCACCGACCTGGCCACCATCATGGCGGCTAAGGCCGCCACGACGAACGCCACCGCCGCGCCCACCCACGGGCCCTGGCTCAGGCCCGCGTCAAGCATCAGGCCGAAGCCCACCGGCCCCAGCGAAGAACCGACGTCCATGCCCGAATAGACGAGTCCGTAAACAGTGCCTGTTGCGCCCTTGGGCGTCACGCGCCGAATCAGCATATCGCGCGAAGGCGTGGCCACGCCGGCGCTGAAACCGGCCAGGCCGACCAGGAGCATGGCCCAGGTCGGCGGCAATACCCCCAAGGCCAGCACCACCAGGAATACACCCGCCATGACAAGCGAAGCGGCAACCGTCAGCTCGGTCTTGGGTGTGGCGCTGACCAAGAAGCCGCCTGCCAGCATGCCTACCGCCGATGCCACCATATAGCCGGACAAGGTCGAGCCGGCCAGGACTTTGTCGATGCCATAGACGTCGCCCAGCATGGGAATGGTGTAGTTCTGAACCGCCGACAACGCGATTGAAGTACATACGAAGAAGAAAAATGCGCCCCACAGGGCCGGCTGCCTGAGCAAGGTCGCCAGGGTCTGGCCCACGGTCTGCTCGGCCAGCGAAACGGTCGGTTCCTGTTGCTGCTCTTTGGCGGCTGGCACGGCGGAAGGCTGTGCCTCGTTGCGGCCCGACAAAAGATGGCGGCCCAGCCAGACAAACAACAGCACGATGGCCACCAGGCCCGCTGCGCTGAATGTCGCCACGCGCCAATCGGCCAGGTGGATGATGGTGGTCATGAAGACCGGCGTCAACGCCCAGCCCAGGTTGCCCGTCAGGCCATGCGTGCTGTAGGCGTGCCCCAGCCGCGGCGCGCTGATGCGGTGGTTGATGATGGAATAGTCTACAGGGTGGAATACCGAATTGCCGGCACCGCCGATAAATGCCGCCAGCAAAAGCATGGCATAGCCATTGGACAGGCCGATCAACACCCCCGCCGCGACAAAACACGCCAGGCCGAACCGCAACACTGGCGTCGGTCCGACGCGGTCGACGACAAAACCGGACGATGCCTGCCCAAAGCTGGACACCAGATAAAAGACCGATGCCAGCAAACCCAGTTCGCTGAAGCTGTAGCCGAATTCATTGGCCAGCGACAGGAACAAAGTAGGCAGCAGCAGTTGGAAAAAATGCGAGCAAGAGTGCGCCGCGCCTATCAGGCTGATGATTTTCCAATCCTGGCGCAAGATGGCGGGACTATCGGGAAACTGGTCTAGAGTTGTGGCTGTCATGATGCAAACGATAAAAAATAGAAAAATGCCCCCACGCTGCACCGCTACGCGACTTGCTGCCCCCCGAGGGGGCGCTTTTTGCCTTGGGGCGGCCCGGCGGCAAAAAAATGCCCCCACGCTTCACCGCTACGCGGTTCGCTGCCCCCCGAGGGGGTGCTTTTTGCCTTGGGGCGGCCCGGCGGCAAAACACCTTCTACACCGGCCGCTTAATGCCCTGATCGGTCCCGGATTTCGGGCCAGGCCCGGCGCAGGTAGTAGCACATGGACCAGACGGTCAGGACGGCGGCCACGATAATCAGCCATTGGCCCAGCGCTTGCGTGCTGACGCCGTACAAAGGGTGCCAGTACAACAGGCACGGAATTGCAATCATCTGCGCTGCCGTTTTGAATTTGCCCAGCCAATGAACCGCCACGCTGCCGCTAGCGCCTATTTTGGCCATCCATTCGCGCAGGGCCGAAATAGTGATCTCGCGTCCGATGATGATCAGGGCAATGAATGAGTCGACCCGGTTCAGGTCAAGCAGCACCAGCAAAGCCGCACATACCATCAGCTTGTCGGCCACGGGATCTAGAAAGGCGCCGAACGACGAGGTCTGGTTCCAGCGCCGCGCCAGCCAGCCGTCGAACCAATCCGTCAAAGCCGCGAATATAAATGCCAATGCAGCGATAGTGTCGCGCATGGAAGCTGACAACCAGCTGTCAGGCACATAAAAAAGCGCCACCAGCAGCGGAATCATGGCGATTCTCAGCCATGTCAGGATAATAGGTACATTTATAGGCATAACAGCAATACTACCCTATCGCAACGCCTCGTAGATTCGCTCGGCCAGTTCATCGGAAATTCCCTCCACCGACCTCAAATCGTCGATGCTGGCATCGACCACACCGGTAAATCCGCCAAAACGCGCCAATAACTTCTGGCGGCGCTTCGCGCCCACCCCTTCGATTTGCTCCAGCCGCGACACATTGCGCGCCTTGGCGCGCTGAGCCCGCATGCCGGTTATGGCAAACCGATGGGCTTCGTCGCGTATCTGCGCAACCAACATCAGCGCTGCCGACTCGACCCCCAGCGCCACAGGCGGCCTGTCGTCGGCAAAGACCAGAGTTTCCAGTCCCACCCTGCGCCCTTCGCCTTTGGCCACCCCGACAATGGCCCGCATATCCAGGCCCAGCTCGGCAAAAACCTGCCGGGCCATTTCAACCTGTCCTTTGCCGCCGTCGATCAGGGCGATGGTCGGCATTTCAGCGTGACCATCGGCCACCCGGGCAAAACGACGCATCAGGACCTGGCGCATGGCGGCGTAATCGTCGCCCGGGGTAATGCCGGCAATGTTATAGCGCCTGTAAAGCGAAGGCTGCATGGCATGGTGCTTGTAAACCACGCAGGAAGCCTGCGTCGCCTCGCCCGCGGTATGGCTGATGTCGAAGCATTCGACATGCATGGCGTCCAGGGCCGCCTCGTCGGAGTCCAGCTCCAGGGTTTCAGCCAGCGCCAGGGTACGCGCCACGCGTGCACCGGACTCGGTCAACGCGCGGGCCAATGCAATGTCGGCGTTCTTTTGCGCCTGCTCCAGCCAGCTTCTGCGCACACCCTGCGGCTTGGTCAAGACTCGGGCTTTCACGCCGGTCTGCTCTGCCAGCAGCTTCATCAGGCCCGCGTCCGGCAGCGCGTGCGAACAGACCAGTACCGCGGGCATGGCGCTGTCCATATAATGCTGGGCGATAAATGCGGCCAGCACATCGCCGGCTTCATCGCCGTTGGTGTGGGTGGGAAAGAACGGCTTGTCGCCCAAATGACGTCCGCCCCGCACCATGGCCAGGTTGACGCACACCCGCCCGCCGCTGGAGGCAATGGCGATCACGTCGACATCGTCGTTGCCGATCTGCTCCATGGTTTGCTGCTGCAGCACCCGGGCCAGCGCACCCATCTGGTCGCGCAAAACGGCAGCCTGCTCGAACTGCAATGAATCGGACGCATGCTTCATGCGCCGCTCGATATCGCCCAGAACCTCCTTGGCCTGCCCGTCCAGGAAACGCACGGCGCGCTCAACGTCGGCTTGGTAGTCCTCGGGTGAAACCAGGCCGACGCAAGGGGCCGAACAACGCCCTATCTGATGCAGCAGGCATGGCCGGGATCGATTGGCGAACACGCTGTCTTCGCAAGTGCGCAAACGAAATACACGCTGCAGGATCTGTATGGTTTCGCGTACGGCCCAGGCATTGGGAAACGGCCCGAAGTAACGGCCCTTGCCGCTGGTGCTGCCCCGGTAATAGACGATGCGCGGCGTGGCATGCCCGGTAATCTGCAAGTACGGATAGGACTTGTCGTCGCGAAACAGAATGTTGTAGCGCGGATGCAGGCTTTTAATGAGGTTGTTTTCAAGCAGCAGCGCTTCGGCTTCAGAACGCGTGACCGTCACTTCCACCCGCGCCACCCGCGCCACCATATGGGTAATGCGCGGACTATGGCCTGTTTTCTGAAAGTAGGACGAAACCCGCCGCTTGAGGTCGCTGGCCTTGCCTACATACAGCACCTCGCCCGCGGCATCGATATGGCGATACACGCCGGGCAGGCGCGGCAGTTCAGCCAGAAATGATTTGAGATTGAAGCTGTCTGGCATATTGATAGCGGCCCAGGCCCTGCAGCTCGGCCCAGTCGGGGGCCGGCAGGCGCGGCATCAGGCGGCGGATACGGTTAACGGAGGCGGATGAAAGCGTAAATTGCAAGCGGCTCAAAAGGTCGTCGGCCAGATCGGGGCGGTTGCAGACCAGAACCATGTCGCAGCCCGCACCCAGGGCGGCCTGCGCGCGCGCCAGGATATCGCCGGCGACGGTCGCGCCTTCCATGGTCAGGTCGTCGGAAAACACCACGCCGTCGTAAGCCAGCTTGTCGCGCAACACCTCTTGTATCCAGAACGGGGAAAATCCCGCCGGGTTCGGGTCAACGCTGGAATAAATGACATGCGCGGGCATGACTGAAGGCAGCACCATGTCGCCCAGCCAGCCGTAAGGGGCCGCATCTTCCTGCATGATTTCGTCGAACTCGCGCGTGTCGACCGGAATTTCGTGGTGCGAGTCGGCCTCGACGCAGCCATGGCCCGGAAAGTGCTTGCCGCAAGAAGCCATGCCGGCCAGCATCAAGCCCTGGATCAAGCCGCGGGCCAGCATGGAAACCACCTGCGGTTCACGATGAAAAGCGCGATTGCCAATGACCTTGCTGACCCCGTAATCCAGATCCAGCACCGGCGTAAAGCTAAGGTCCACGCCACAGGCACGAAGCTCGGCACCCAGCACATAGCCGGTTTCCGTTGCGAGGCGCATTGCCGCCAGGGAATCGTCCATCCAGATTTCACCGAACACATTCATGGCGGGCAGCGGCGTAAAACCGTCTTCGCGAAAACGCTGCACACGCCCTCCTTCGTGGTCGACGGCAATCAGCAGGGGTTCGTCGCGCTCGGCATGGATGGCCTGGCACAAGGCGGTCAATTGCGCGCGGTTCTCGAAGTTGCGGGCAAACAGGATCACTCCGCCCACCAACGGGTGGCGCAAGCGCTGTTTCTCGTGCGCCGTCAGTTCGGTGCCTTCAATGTCCACCATGACCGGCCCCGGAGGCTGGCTGGCGTGCAATGCGTCTACTCTCATAATATCGTCCGTGCGAAATAGGTATTGATGTATTGGTGGATAGGCGTATGCCGGCCGCTGTGCAAAGACCCTGGGCGCATCAGGCGGGCGGACGCGACTCCAGCACCACAAAGGCCATCACAATATCGCTTTCATCGGTCAGCGACACGTGGGCTGCGCCGTAGCGTCCAGCGTACCATGCGGCCAAGGGCTCGCTGAGGCTGATTTCGGGCTTGCCTGAAGACTGGTTCAGCACTTGCATGCGCGTCCAGCTCATGGGGCTGTGCATGCCCAGGCCTATTGCCTTGGAAAACGCCTCTTTGGCGGCAAAGCGCGTAGCCAGGTAGCGCATGCCGCGGCTTGCATCGCGTGCCAGGCGCTGGTGGAATACTGCAAGCTCTTGTTCGCCCAGTATCCGTTGAGCGAACTTGAGCTGTTGGCGCTCGTAGGCTTTGACGATGCGCTCGAGCCGCACAATGTCCGTGCCTATTCCAGCCACCGAACCGGGCAACGCGGCCAAAGCCATACTACTTTCCTTTGAATACTGGCTGGCGTTTGGCCAAGAAGGCGGCGACGCCCTCGGCATAGTCCTCGCTGCGGCCGAGTTCGCGCATCAAGTCGCGCTCCAGGTCCAACTGTTCGCTCAGTGTGTTGTTCAGACTTTGATTGAGGGCGTGTTTCGAGGCCGCCAGGCCTTTGGTGGGCGCGCTGGCAAATTGCGCGGCCAACTCATTGAGCCGGGCGTCGAACTGATCGTCGGGCACGCACTGCCAGATCAGCCCCCACTGAGCGGCCTGCTCGGCACCGAGCTTGTCGCCCAGCAAGGCCAGTCCCATGGCCCGCGCCGGGCCCACCAGGCGCGGCAGGGCGTAGGTTCCGCCGGTGTCGGGCAGCAGGCCCAGACGGCAAAAAGGCTGAATGAAACTGGCCGATGCCTTGGCGATGACGATGTCGCCCGCCAAGGCCAGGTTGGCGCCTGCGCCCGCCGCAACGCCGTTGACGCCAACCACCACTGGCATGGGCAAATTGCGCAAGCGCTTGACCAGCGGCGCGTAGTTTTTTTCTATGCTTTCAGCCAGGTCCGGCGGGGGGCCGCCGGCTTTGGCCACGCGCTGCGATAAGTCCTGTCCGGCGCAAAACCCGCGCCCGTTTCCGGTAAGAACCAAAACCCGCGCGCCGCGCGTTTCGACTTCGGTCAGCGCGCTGCGCACTTCTTCGTGCATGTCGGCCGTGAAGCTATTGAGCTTGTCGGGCCGGTTCAGCGTAATGCGGGCGATTGCATCGCCCAATTCAAACTGAATATTTTCGTAGGTCATAGGGTCCTGTCTCGCCGGCAAGCCAAGCAAAATGCGCACGCACGCGCTATGCGCCAAGTAGGGTTATGGGCGTTGGCGCCCCGGCCTTATAGTTTAATGAAGTGTTCGCGGTAATGCTTGAGTTCCTCGATCGACTCATAAATGTCGGCCAGCGCCTCATGGCGGCTTTTCTTGACGAAACTCTTGTATACCTCGGGCTTCCAGCGTAGCGACAGCTCTTTCAAGGTGCTGACGTCAAGATTGCGATAATGGAAGAAGGCTTCCAGGCGGGGCATGTATTTGACCAGGAAGCGGCGGTCCTGTCCCACAGTGTTGCCGCACAAGGGCGACTTGCCCGACGGCAGGTGTTGCGCCAGAAAAGCCAGCAACTCTTCCTCGGCCTGGGCCTCGGTTATCGTCGAGGCCTTGACCTTGTCCGTCAAGCCGCTTTTTCCGTGGGTGGAAGTGTTCCACTTGTCCATCGCATCGAGCAGCTCGTCGCTCTGGTGTATAACCATGACTGGCCCTTCGGCCACAAAAGTAAGGTCGGCCTCGGTTACAACGATTGCCGCCTCGATAATCCGCTCTTTTTCAGGATCCAGCCCTGTCATTTCAAGGTCGAGCCAAACCAAACGCTGATCATTAACCGCCATATAATCCATCCTTAAAACAGAGATTTTCGCATACTCCCCAATCCGCCTATGTTTACCCTGCTGTTTATCGCCTTCCTGCTTGTCGACATCGGCCTGCGCACCTGGATGTCCATGCGCCAGATTCGCTACGTCAGGCGGCATCGAAACGAGGTTCCCACCGAGTTTCTCGGCCGCATCGGACTGGCCAGCCACCAGCGCGCGGCCGACTACACCCACGCAAAGGTGCAATTGGCCCTGCTCGAATCATTTACCGAAGCGGCGGTGCTGGTGGCGCTTACGCTGCTGGGCGGCTTGCAGTTCCTGGACACGCAAATGGCGCGATTGATCGACCATGAACTGCTGCGCCAACTGGCCCTGATCGGGTCGGTGTTGCTCATTATCAGCGTCATAGGCTTGCCTTTCACCCTGTGGCGTAAGTTCAAGCTTGAAGAGCGCTTCGGCTTCAACCGCGTCACCCCTGCCCTGTTTTGCGCCGACACCATTAAAGGCGCGCTGCTGCTTATCATTCTGGGCGGCCCCCTGGCTGCCCTGGTGCTATGGGTCATGGGCAGCGCAGGCCCGGCCTGGGTATGGTGGGCGTGGCTTATCTGGGTTGTCTTCAATATATTCATCCTGTGGCTGTTTCCCACCGCCATAGCGCCGCTGTTCAATAAATTCAAGCCGCTGGACAATCCCGAAATCGCCCAACGCATCCAGACGCTGGCGCAGCGCTGCGGATTCTCGCTAAGCGGACTGTTCGTCATGGACGGATCCAAGCGCTCCGCTCATGGCAATGCTTACTTTACCGGCTTTGGCAAAGCGCGGCGCATCGTGTTTTTCGATACGCTGCTTGCACGGCTGAACACCGACGAAATCGAAGCCGTGCTGGCGCACGAGCTGGGCCACTTCAAGCACCGGCACATCATCAAGCGCATGGTGATCAGCCTGGTGCTGGCCCTGGTGTTTCTGCTGGCCCTGGGATGGTTGTCGCAACAAATTTGGTTCTACACCGAACTTGGCGTCATTCCCCAGTTGGGCCGCCCCAACGATGGGCTGGCCCTGATCCTGTTTTTCCTGGTCATGCCGGTATTCACCTTCTGGGCAACGCCGTTGGCGGCCTGGTTTTCGCGGCGCGACGAGTTCCAGGCCGACGACTACGCCGCAAAACAGTGTTCGCCCGCCGCACTCGTCAATGCGCTGGTAAAGCTGTACGACGACAACGCTGCCACACTGACTCCCGACCCGCTGCATTCAGCCTACTACGACAGCCACCCTCCCGCGGTGCTGCGTATCCAGAACCTAAAGAAACATGGGTCATAACCCCTTGCATGAAGGGCTTGTTGTGGCCGCCCACGGGCGCCATTACACCGTCGAGATGCCCGATGGCAGCCTGCGCAAATGCTTTCCGCGCGGCAAGAAGGCCGGAACCGCCGTCGGCGATCGAGTGGTCATAGAACCCCAAGGCGCTGACGAAGGCGTGATCGTCCGCCAACTGGAACGGCGCAACCTGCTGTACCGATCCGACGAAATGCGCACCAAGCTCTTTGCCGCCAATGTCGACCTGCTGCTTATCGTCGTGGCGGTGGAACCCGCCTTTTCGGACGAACTGATCGGGCGAGCCTTGGTGGCCACACGCTGCGCCGGCATCAAGCCCCTGGTCATTCTTAACAAAGTAGACCTGCTTGCCCAGTTGCCGGCCGCGCAAGCCCGTATCGAAAAACTGCGCGGCCTGGGCCTTGAAGTCATTGAACTGAGCGCACTCGATACCGAGCAGGTCAATGCAAAACTGCTTCCTTTATTGAAAGGCCGGACCGCCCTGTTGCTGGGTCAAAGCGGCATGGGGAAGTCGACGCTGCTCAACGCGCTGGTACCCAAGGCCCTGGCGCCAACGCAAGAACACTCAGTGGCCCTGGATGCGGGCAAGCATACGACCACCAGCACCCGCCTGTATCATTTGCCCGATGGCAGCGGCGATCTTATCGACTCTCCCGGCTTCCAGAATTTTGGCCTTAGCCACCTTAGCGCGGGCAATATCGAACGCGGCTTTCCCGAGTTCGAAGCCTTGCTGGGCGAATGCCGTTTCTATAATTGCACCCACCTGCATGAACCTGGCTGCGGTATTCTGGCCGCCGTCGAAAAGGGCACCATCGCGCGCGAGCGCCACGACCTGTACAAGCGCCTTCTGGCGGAACACGAAGACCAGAACCGTTATTGAATGATGGCCCCGCACCGGGAGGCCAGAAACTGGCGATCAGCGCGGTAAGGCGGACTGCGCCACAGCCGCCGCCAGATAGTGGTAAAGATTGCGCACCAGCGCGGCCGTGGCGCCCCATATAAAGTACGGCCCCCACGAGATGGAAAAATAAAAACGATGGCCGCCGCCCGGCAACTCGGCCCGATGCAAACGGTGGTTGTCCGGATTCAAGAGAAATGCCAGCGGTACTTCGAACACCTCGGCGACCTCAGCCGCGTCGGGCTGGATGCTGAAGCCTTCGCGTATGTAGCCGATAACGGGCTTCATGATGAAATGAGTCGAAGTCAGAAAGCTGGGCTGGGTGCCGATAAGCTGAATATATTGGGGCTCTACGCCGATTTCTTCGCGGGTTTCACGCAGCGCCGCCGCTACGGCATCGGTATCGGTGGGCTCGATCCGCCCGCCCGGAAAGCTGATCTGTCCGGCGTGGTCGTACAAGTGTGACGCGCGCCGCGTAAAAATCACGTGCAGTCCGTCCGTGCGCTGTACCAGCGGAACGAATACCGCCGCACGCACGATATTTTCAAGGCAGACGTCGTCGACATGAAAGGCCGCGGTAAAAACCGGTTCGACCTCCCAGTCGATGCGGTCTTTAAATGCCTCGCAAATGAACTCCAGCCGCATGGCCGCGAACGGCAACGGTTGCAAAGAGCAATCGGACAACACAAGGGGCTGGGTCCGAGGATCGAAGCCCGGAACAATGGCAATACGCTTTTTGGCAGAAGGACGCAATATGCTTGATGACATAAGACCCAAAAAACAAAGGCACCGCTCGGGTGCCTTTGCTGGTTTGCGCCGAAAGGGCTGCAGAAATTATTCTGCGGCTTGTACCTTGGCGGCCTTGCGAACCAGTTTTTCCTTGATGCGTGCAGCTTTGCCCGAACGGCTACGCAGGTAATAAAGTTTAGCACGGCGAACATCGCCGCGGCGCTTGACTTCGATAGATGCGATTTGCGTGGAATATAGCTGGAAAGTACGCTCGACGGCTTCGCCGGACGAGATTTTGCGCACGATGAACGCCGAGTTAAGGCCGCGATTACGCTTGGCAATAACAACGCCTTCGTAGGCCTGCACGCGCTTGCGAGTGCCTTCGACAACGTTTACGTTAACAACCACGGTGTCGCCGGGGGCGAATTCGGGCTTGGCTTGGCCACCGGTAAGGCGGGCGATTTCTTCTTGTTCAAGAAGGGCGATGAGGTCCATACTAGGCTCCAGGTATCATCATGACGCGGCAAATTTTGCGCTAACGCGCTTGGCAGATTGCTTTATGTTCGAAGTAAACCGCAAGCGGTATATACCGTGGTATATGCCAGTTGATGCTTAGCTTCTGTTGCCGCCAGAGGATGAAGTTGCAAAACCCAACATTCTACAGTGAAAAAGGCCTTTTTAAAAGCCCCCTGCCGTACCCAGCCACATTAATCCAGGAATTGTTGCGCCCCATACGACAACCAGGCAGATGTCGGCCACCATCGCGCCGCGCGTAAGCTTTGGAAAACCGCCGCGTTTTGGGGCGGGAGGAAACGGCCATTTGCCGGGAGCTTGGGAAGGTTGGTTACGCATGCTTGCCTCTCTTTCTGGATAAACACTGCTTTAAACAACACTGTTTTTATTAACAGTAAACGTATAAACGTACTGTATAAAATTACAGATATCTTTGCAAGCACTTTTTTTAGATTGTTGCCTTTCGGCACGCAGATGGCCCGCCGTGCACAACGCCTTGGCCTTCGGCTTGAGCCCTACTCTGGATTCCAGGGTTAGGCCGGTTTCAGCCTCAGCCTCAGCCTCAGCTACAGGTACGGGCTTCAGGCGATAAAAAACCGGCCATCTGCCGTGTTGGCAAGATGGCCGGTTCTGAGCCGCCTGCGTGACGGGCCGCCCAGCGGTTTACAGGGCGGCCTGGCGGTTTTACGGCTGCCGCGCTTACCGCTGCTGCGCAGCGCGGGCGCCGCAGCTTTATTTGTTGGGCTGCGGAGTAATGCGCAAGTAAGGGCGAACCACTGTATAGCCCTTGGGAAACTTGGCCTTGAGCTCGGCTTCGTCCTTGATGGAGGGCACGATGATCACGTCATCGCCGCTTTCCCAGTTGACCGGTGTCGCAACGCTATGGCTGTCGGTCAGTTGCAGCGAATCGAGAACGCGCAGGATTTCGTTGAAGTTGCGGCCCGTGCTGGCCGGATAAGTGATGATCAGGCGCACTTTTTTATTGGGGTCGATAATGAATACCGAACGCACCGTTGCCGTCGTGCTGGCATTAGGGTGAATCATGTCGTACAAATTGGCGACTTTGTGGTCGGCATCGGCAAGAATCGGGTAATTGACCGTGGTGTTTTGGGTTTCGTTGATGTCGCTGATCCATTTGCGATGCGAATCGGCGTCGTCGACTGAAACAGCAATAACCTTGGCACCGCGCTTGGCGAACTCGTCGGCCACCTTGGCGGTGTAGCCCAGTTCGGTTGTGCAAACCGGAGTAAAGTCGGCGGGATGCGAGAACAAGACGCCCCACTTGTCGCCCAGGAACTCATAAAACTTGATAGTTCCAACGCTCGAATCTTGTTCGAAGTCGGGGGCGGTATCGCCAAGTCGTAAAGTAGCCATAATATCTCTCTTAAAAGTGGGTTATTGTCCGCTGCCATAAACCCTATGGGGCGTTCCAAAAGATTGTGGCATTGTTTAACGGCTAAACGAAATATCGTTTTTGCATATCTTAATCACGTCCCAGCATAACAAACAAGCTAAACCATCATTTTTTACATATAACCAGCGCCGCGTTGGCGGCGCCATCCCCCTCCAGAATCGCGGTTGCCAAGGCCTGGGTCCGCGGCAGAATGTACGCGGCGTAAAAAACGCAGCTTGCCAGCTTGCGGGCATGGAAGGCGTCGCCGGCACCGCTTGGCATAATCCGGCAGCACGCGAGGGCGGCACGCGCCATTTGCCATCCGGCCAACACGAATCCCGACAGCATCAAGTACGGAACGCTGCCCAAATACACCGCGCGCGGCTCTTTAGAGGCCGTGTCCAGCACGTAGGCGACCGCCTGCTCATAAGCTTGTATCGCCGCCTCGAAACGCCGCGCAATCAAGGCCAGTTCGCCGGAACCCGAAACGGCGCCCGTTGCCCCTGCTGCCGACGCCCCCGTGCCTGGTCCTGACCTCCCCCCCGAATCCGCTTGCGCTTGCAGTTCGGCCAGCGTGGCGCGCATGCGCCTGGCCAGCTCGGCAGCCACCTTGCCGCCATCGCGCAATGTTTTGCGGCCGACCAGGTCATTGGCCTGAATGGCGGTCGTTCCTTCATAAATTGGCAATATCCGCGCATCGCGGTAATGCTGTGCCGCCCCTGTCTCTTCGATAAATCCCATGCCGCCGTGCACTTGCACGCCCAGGGACGCCACCTCGACCGCGTTTTCCGTGGAAAATCCCTTAACGATGGGAACGAGATAATCGAACAAGGCCTGGTTCCAGGCACGCTCGCGTTCATCGGGATGGCGCAGCGATTTGTCGCGCGCACCAGCCGCGCAATACGCCAAGGCCCGCGCGCTTTCGGTCAACGCACGCATGCTGGCCAGCATGCGCTGCACATCGGGATGCTGGTCTATCGTGACGGACCGGCCCGGGTTGTCCAGCGCCTGGCCCTGCACGCGCTCGGCCGCATAGGCCTGCGCCTGTTGCAAGGCACGTTCGGAAACCGCAATCCCTTGCAGGCCCACCGCAAACCGTGCCGCGTTCATCATGATGAACATGTATTCAAGCCCGTGCGTTTCCTCGCCGACCAAATAGCCGACCGCGCCGCCCTCGCCCACTTCGCCTTTTCCCGCACCATACAACAGCACGGCCGTGGGGCTGGCATGGATGCCCAGCTTATGTTCGATGGAAGCACACCACACGTCGTTGCGCGCCCCCAAAGAGCCATCTTGCGCGGTCAGGAACTTGGGCACGATGAACAGTGAAATGCCTTTGACTCCGGCTGGAGCGTCGGGCGTGCGGGCCAACACCAGGTGCACGATGTTTTCAGCCAGATCGTGCTCGCCGTAAGTGATGAAGATCTTCTGTCCGCTAATCCGGTAAGTGCCGTCGTCCTGGCGTACCGCCTTGGCGGCAACGCGCGCCAGATCGGACCCAGCCTGGGGCTCGGTCAAGTTCATGGTGCCGGTCCAGCGGCCCTGCAACAGCGGCGGCATGAACGCCGACTGCTGTTCCGGGCTGCCTACGCGCGTAAGCGCCTCGATAACGCCGTCCGTCAGCAAAGGACATAAAGAAAACGACAGATTGGCCGCGTTCAGATTTTCGCTGGCGGGCGCGCCCACCAGTTTGGGCAAGCCCTGGCCGCCCCACTTCGTATCGTGCTGCAGGCCTTGCCAGCCCGCGGCCGCAAACTCATGGAAAGCCTTGGCGAAACCCGCGGGCATCGTCACCGTGCCATCGGCCCATTGCGCCGATACCCGGTCGCCGACTCGGTTCAAAGGAGCCAGCGCCTGCTCGACGAATTTGCCGTTTTCTTCGAGTACAGCCTGCACCAAATCTCTGGAACAGTCCTCGAACCCCGGCAAAGCCAGTACGCCGGGCAGGTCTGCCAACTCGTCAAGCACAAACAGAATGTCCTGAATGGGTGCGCTAAAAGCCATTGCAATCTCCGGATAATGGGCAAACCGCCACCGCGGCCTGGCACCGGGCCTTACCCGTTTGCCCGCTGGATAAAAAGGTATACAGGCATATTGCGGCCTTTAATCGCCTTTGGCAACCTTGCGGCAGGCCCACAATAAAAAAATTCCCCGCAGGCGAACCCGAGGGGAATCTCTATAAAGAACTCTGGCCGAACGGCTGGAGCATCTTGCGGCACAAGGGCCGCAAACCTTATGCGCAAACCTTACAGTGCGGCGGCCAGCTCAGGCACGGCCTGGAACAAATCGGCAACCAGGCCGTAATCGGCCACGCCGAAAATGGGAGCCTCGGCGTCTTTGTTGATGGCCACAATGACCTTGGAGTCTTTCATGCCGGCCAAATGCTGAATGGCCCCCGAAATGCCCACGGCCACATACAGCTGCGGCGCAACGATCTTGCCGGTTTGGCCCACCTGCCAGTCGTTGGGCGCATAGCCGGCGTCGACCGCCGCGCGCGACGCGCCAATAGCCGCGCCCAGCTTGTCGGCCAAGGGCTCGAGCAACTTGAAGTTTTCTGCACTGCCCAGACCGCGGCCGCCCGAAACCACTTTGCCCGCGCCAGCCAGTTCGGGGCGGTCATTCTGGGCCAATTCACGGCTGATGAACGACGACAGGCCCGAATCGGCGACCGCGTCGACAGACTCGATGCCGGCCTGGCCGCCGGTGGCGGCCACAGGGTCGAAACCGGTCGTGCGCACGGTAATTACCTTGATTGCGTCGGCGGACTGCACCGTGGCAATTGCGTTGCCGGCATAAATGGGCCGCGCAAAGGTATCGGCCGATTCGACCGCAATAATATCGGAGACCTGGGCGACATCAAGCTTGGCGGCCACGCGCGGCGCCACGTTCTTGCCGCCCGCGGTAGCAGCGAACAGAATGTGGCTGTAGTTTTGCGCCAGCGCCAGCACTTGGGCCGCGACGTTTTCGGCCAGGCTGTCGGCCAGGGCGGGCGCATCGGCGACCAGGACCTTGGCCACGCCGGCTGCCTGGGCGGCCTGCTGGGCTACAGCCTGCATGCCGGCACCAGCCACCAGAACGTGGATGTCGCCACCGATTTTCTGGGCCGCGGCAATGGTATTGAGCGTTGCACCCTTCAGGTGCGCATTATCGTGTTCTGCAATGACAAGGATCGACATGATTAAATTACCTTTGCTTCATTTTTGAGTTTGTCGACCAACGTTGCAACATCGGGGACGACGATGCCGGCGGACCGGGCTGGCGGTTCGGAAACCTTCAGGGTTTTAAGGCGCGGCGCAACATCGACGCCCAATTCCTCGGGCGTGACGACGTCGAGCGTCTTTTTCTTGGCCTTCATAATGTTGGGCAGCGTCACGTAACGCGGCTCGTTAAGGCGCAAGTCGGTCGTGATGATGGCCGGCAGCTTCAGCGACAGAACTTCCAGCCCGCCGTCGACTTCGCGAGTGACCTTGACGGTATCGCCTGCGACTTCGACCTTGCTGGCGTAAGTGGCCTGGGGCCAGTCGAGCAAGGCGGCCAGCATCTGGCCGGTTTGGTTGGCATCGTCGTCGATGGCCTGCTTGCCAAGAATGACCAGCTGCGGCTGTTCTTTGTCGACCACCGCCTTGAGCAGCTTGGCTACGGCCAGGGGCTGAAGTTCGGCATCGGTCTGTACCAACATGGCGCGGTCTGCGCCAATGGCCATCGCCGTACGCAGCGTTTCCTGGCATTGCTGGGCACCGCAGGAAATGGCGATGACTTCGGTTGCAACCGAGTTTTCTTTCAGGCGTGTTGCCTCTTCGACTGCAATTTCGTCAAAGGGGTTCATTGACATTTTGACGTTGGCAATATCCACGCCGCTTTGATCCGACTTTACGCGCACTTTGACGTTGAAATCAACTACACGCTTGACAGGCACTAATACCTTCATCGAGCCTTCCTCCAGAGAAATAAATTAAAACCGCCCTGCTTTTATGCCGTGCACGCCCGTCAGGGCAATACTGCCGGCAAGCAGTTTCGATCAAGCCAAAAAAAACATTGTGCCATTTTACAGCTTTGCCAAGGCCTTAATATGAGCTACGGCGCTACGCCCCAACGCCGACAGGTTATAACCGCCTTCCAGAAAGCTGACGATACGCCCCTGCGCGAACTCATCGGCAATCTCGACGACCCGGCTGGTGATCCAGGCATAGTCGGATTCGACCAGCCCCAACTGCCCCATGTCGTCTTCGCGGTGCGCATCGAAACCCGCCGAAATAAAAATGAATTCGGGCTGAAACTGGCGAAGGCGCGGCAGCCACGAATCGTTGATCACTTCGCGTATGGCTTCGCCGGACGTATAAGCATCCACTGGTACATTGACCATGTTTTTAACACAATTTTGAGTGTGTACGTTAGGAAAAAATGGATGTTGATAAAAACCACACATTAAAACCTGATCGTTTCCCGCGAAAATCTCCTCTGTACCATTGCCATGGTGCACATCGAAGTCAATAATGGCTACTCTGCGTATTCCGTATTTTTCAAGCGTATACGCTGTAGCTACGGCAAGATTGTTAAAAAAACAAAACCCCATGGCGCGAGCGGGGCCCGCATGATGCCCTGGCGGGCGCACCGAGCAGAACGCGGTTTGCGCTGTTTCCTCCATAATGGCGTCGACCGCCGTTATGCCCGATCCCGCTGCGGCATAGGCCGCTTCCAGAGTGTGCGGGTTCATGAGGGTGTCGGGGTCGATCTGGGCATAGCCCTGCGCGGGCAGCAAGGTGTCCAGCCGCGCCAGGTATTCGGGCGCATGGACCCGCAGCAGATCGTGGCGGGTCGCCACGGCGGCCGTTTTACTGCTGACAAGGCCCATGATGCCGCTGGCAAGCAATTGGTCGTTGATGGCGTCCAGCCGGCTCGGGCTTTCGGGGTGCCAATCGCCCATTTCGTGCAGATGACAGGCGGGGTGGGTAATATATAGCGTTTCCATAAGGGATGATTATGTTCAAACCCGCCCATGTATTGCAAGTCGCCCTCGTAGCCATCGTACTGGCGGGCTGTGCTTCGTCCCCAAAAACCCCGGTTACGGCGCTGCCCGCCGACACGCAGGCGCAGTCCGCAGCGGCATCCGCCCCGGCAGAAAACGGGGCCGCGACAGGCAAAGGCAGTCCATCGCAACGCAACGGCCGGGCTTCCGTCGCGGCAGCCCGCTCGGCCCAGGGCCAGGAAGGATTTCTAGCTCCCAACGGAACTTTGCTGCCCGATGTTCAAGTGTATGCCGCACAAGTCGCGCAAACCCGCAACATTCCTTTGGCGCAGGTACAAAGCCTGTTGAAGGAAGCGCGCTACAACGCCACCGTCGCGCGGCTGATGACCCCCAGCCCCACGCGCATCCGCCGCAGTTGGTTCACTTACCGCAACCGCTTCATCGAGCCTGTGCGCATCAAGGCCGGCGTCCA
This sequence comes from Eoetvoesiella caeni, assembly GCF_003315175.1. Taxonomy (GTDB): domain Bacteria; phylum Pseudomonadota; class Gammaproteobacteria; order Burkholderiales; family Burkholderiaceae_B; genus Eoetvoesia; species Eoetvoesia caeni. Next base: position 404,547 of record NZ_QNRQ01000001.1, read on the forward strand.
GTTCTGGCAAGAGCACCGCGCCAAGCTGGACAGCGTCGCAAAGCAATACGGCGTTCCGCCGTCGATCATCGTTGCCATTATCGGCGTAGAAACCATTTACGGCCGCCATATGGGTAACTTCCGGATTCTGGATGCGCTGGCCACACTGGGTTTCAGGCATCCCGACACTGCCCGTCCCGAACGCAGCCAGCTATTCCGCGACCAACTGGCCGACCTTATCCAGCTCGATGCCCGCCGCGAGCTGGACGCACGCACCGAGACTGGTTCTTTTGCGGGCGCGATGGGCCTGCCCCAGTTCATGCCGGGCAGTATCCTGCGCTACGCCGTCGACGGCGACAAAGACGGGCACATCGACCTGCGCACCAGTCCCGACGACGCCATCGCCTCGGTTGCCAGCTTCCTGCGCCAGCACGGCTGGCAACCCGGCTTGCCGGTATTCGCCCCGGTCGCCCTGCCGGGCGATGCCGCAAAATTGGTCAAGGGAGGACTGGAGCCCACCTACACATGGGAACAATTGCGCCAACTGGGCGCCAGAGAACGCCAAAGCCCGCCGCCCTACGCTTGGCGGGAACACCTGCTGGGCATCGTCGACCTGCTGGACGAACCGCGCGGCACGGCTGAATACCGCACTGGAACGCCCAACTTCTTCGCCATCACGCACTACAACCGCAGCTACTTTTATGCAGCTTCGGTGGCCGACCTGGCACAAGAGCTGGCCAACCGAGTGGGCTACGGGGCACCCAACTGACACGTGCCGAATCCGGCCGACATGCGGGCACCAACGGTTGCCGTCGACACATTCTTCAACACTCATTGCTTTGGCCGCCGTGGCTCACGGTGTTACTCTAAATATTCTGCCTTGAATACCTGACGGCTCATTGGGATGTTCGTACATGTCGACACAATCTGAATCCATTGCACAAGCACCAATAACGCAAGAACCCATCACTCGCATTGAATCCGGCAGCATCGTCACCGCGCACACGGCTGCTGCCGCCGAACTGGCGCATGGCCTGCTGGCCGACGCGGCCTTCGTCTCGCCAAAATATCTGTACGACACGCTGGGGTCGAAACTGTTCGAAGCACTTTGCCTGCTGCCCGAGTACTACCCCACCCGCACAGAAGACGCCATCATCGGCACCCACATGGGGGACATCCGCGAAGCGATCGGCACCGGCGCTACGCTTATTGACCTGGGCGCCGGCAACTGCGCCAAGGCGGCGCGCTTGTTCCCGGCGCTGGCGCCGCGCCACTACGTACCCATAGATATTTCCAAAGAATTCCTGGTGCATGCCGCTGCTCAATTGCAGCGGCGCTATCCGCAAATGCACATTACCGCGCTGGGTCTGGATTTTTCACAAGAACTGGTATTGCCTTCGTCCATCCCGGCCGAACGACGCGTGTTTTTCTATCCCGGTTCGTCCATCGGCAATTTTTCACGCGCCCAGGCCAGCATGTTTTTGCGGCGCATACGCGCGGCCTGCGATGACGATGGCTCAGTACTCATCGGCATCGACCTCATCAAGGATGCCGCCATGCTGCAGGCAGCATACGACGACGCGCTGGGCCTGACCGCTGCCTTCAATCTGAACTTGCTGCGCAATGTGAACCGCCTGCTGGGGTCCGACTTCGACGTCGCCGACTGGATGCATACGGCATATTTCAACCAGCGCGAACAGCGCGTTGAAATGCATTTGCAGGCGCGCCGCCCCGCGGTCGTGCGCTGGCCCGGCGGACGGCGCGCCTTCGATGAGGGCAGCCGCATACACACGGAAAACAGCCACAAATACACATTGCCTTCTTTCACCCGCATGCTGGCGGAAGCCGGTTTCGAGCATGCCAGCGCCTGGACCGACGAAAACGGCTGGTTTGCCGTGGTCCATGCCCGCGCCGCATGATAGTCGCCGAGCAAGCAATGACTATTTTCAGTTCCCTGCTCGATCGCTACGAAAGCGTCAGAAGCGCATCGATGGCGCTTGCCGAACCGCTTTCCGACGAAGACTGCTGCGTGCAGTCAATGCCGGACGCAAGCCCCATAAAGTGGCATCTGGCCCATACCAGCTGGTTTTTCGAGACCTTCATCCTGGAAAAATTCGAAGCCAATTTCAAGCCCTTCCATCCGGCCTTTCGCATGCTGTTCAATTCGTACTATAACGGGGTCGGAGCGCGGCACCCTCGCGCCCGCCGGGGCCTGATCACGCGCCCATCCCTGGCCGAAGTCGAAGACTACCGCAGCCAGGTCGATGCCCGCATGGAGGCCTTGCTGCTCATTGCGGCGGCCCCTACCTACATCCCCTCGCCCGAGCTGGAACAATTGATTACGCTGGGCTTGAACCACGAGGAACAGCACCAGGAGCTGATGCTTACCGATGTTTTGCATCTGCTCTCGAACAATCCGCTTTATCCCGCCTACACCGAACGGCGCATGGAACCGGCAGCCTCGGCGCATGCGCTGCAATGGGTGGCCGTGCCCGAAGGCATAGTCGAAATCGGCCACGCAGGCGGCGGATTCTGCTTCGACAACGAACTGCCGCGCCACCGCCATTATGTCGAGCCATTCGAACTGGCCTCGCGCCTGGTAAGCAACGCCGAATACCTGGCCTTCGTGAAAGCCGGCGCCTACGACGACCCCAGCTTGTGGCTGGCCGAAGGATGGGACTGGCTGCAAGCCAACAACATCAGCCACCCTTTATATTGGCACCGCTCCAAAGACAGCTGGTATGAATTCACCCTGAATGGGCTGGTAGAACTGGACGGCGAACGCGCGGCCCGCCATGTCTCTTTTTTTGAAGCCGACGCCTACGCCCGCTGGTCGGGCGCGCGGCTACCGACCGAAGCCGAGTGGGAATGCGCGGCTTCGCGCCAAGCAGCGCTTTCGGGCGAGGCCGGGCAAGCCGGTTCGGTCAGGTTGACCCAACTGCTGGACACGGGATGGCAATGGACTTGCAGCAGCTATGCGGCTTACCCGGGCTTCCAGCCCGCCGCCGGAGCCGTCGGCGAATACAACGGCAAATTCATGGTGAACCAGTATGTTTTGCGCGGGGGCTCGTGTGCCACGCCCCCGGGGCACAGCAGGCTGAGCTACCGTAATTTTTTCCCCAGCCATGCGCGCTGGCAATTCAGCGCCATCCGGCTTGCCCGTTCTGCGGCATGAAAGCGCCGGCATGCGGTGACAGGCTGAATAATGGCCACAGCACATGCGCTGCGGCGCAAGCACGCGTCCAGGCTAATTGAATACGCCGGTCGACATATAACGGTCGCCCCTGTCGCATACGATGAAGACAATGGTGGCGTTGTTCGCGCGTTCGGCAACCCGCAGCGCCGCAACCAGCGCGCCCGCCGATGAAATGCCGGCAAAAATACCTTCTTCGATCGCCAGGCGCCGGGCCATGTCTTCGGCTTGCGTCTGGCTGATAAGCTCGAATGCATCGACATTTTCGGGGTGGTAGATTTTAGGCTGGTAGGCTTCCGGCCATTTTCGAATGCCGGGAATCTGCGAGCCCTCGGCCGGCTGTGCCCCCACGACCTGGATGGACGGATTACGGCTGCGCAAATACGTGCCCACCCCCATGATTGTGCCGGTCGTGCCCATGGCGCTGACAAAATGCGTGATCTCGCCGTCGGTCTGCTGCCATATCTCGGGCCCGGTCGTCTCAATATGCGCACGGGTGTTGTCGGGGTTGGCAAACTGGTCCAGCACCTTGCCTTTGCCGTCCTTCTGCATTTGCGTGGCCAGGTCGCGGGCATATTCCATGCCGCCCTCTTTAGCGGGCGTCAGTATTAGCTTCGCGCCGTAGGCCGTCATGGAAGCGCGCCGTTCCAGTGAAAGATTGTCGGGCATGATCAGCGTCATTTTGTAGCCGCGTACCGCAGCCACCATGGCCAGCGCAATGCCGGTGTTGCCGCTGGTGGCTTCGATAAGCGTGTCGCCCGGCTTGATTTCGCCGCGCTCTTCAGCGCCGCGGATCATGGAATGAGCGGCACGGTCTTTGACCGAGCCGGCCGGGTTATTGCCTTCGAGCTTGGCCAGGACAACATTGCCGCGGGCTTCGATTGCCGAGCCGGGGATACGCTGCAAACGTACCAGCGGAGTCGAGCCGATTGTGTCTTCGATTGTGGAGTACTTTTTCATAGAAGAAATAATACACCCAACCTGCACCGGTACGGAATAAACCCCTACGCCGCGCTGTAGCCTGACAGCGCTTTACTTTGTGCCGGGCTTGCCGCCCCGCGCCGGGACGGCGGACGCGGCGCGAGGCGAAGGGGAGCCCGCAGTGGCTGCGCCTGCCATACTGAGGCTGCTTGCCGCGCCTCCGACTGTAAGGCCTGAAGCCTGCATCGCCGCCGCTTTCTTGGGGCCTATTCCCTTTACCCGTTCTGAAAAGTCGTCGAACGATTCATATTTACCGCCACGGGTACGCTCTTCGATGATTAGTTGTGCGGTCTTGGGCCCAATACCCCGTACCGCGCGCAATTGTTCGGCCGTAGCGGTATTGACGTCGACCGCATGCGCCAGGCTGGACGCGGCCAGGCCAAGCCCCAAAGCCAGCAGTATCCGTGCGCTGGCGGCGCTGAGCGAGCGACCTTTTAAACGCCGGCCCAAGGCCTGTAAAAAAGCCAGGCGCGCGACATGTGCCTGGCCTGAAGGAGCAGCGGCATCAGATGGGGCGCCGGACGAAGCATCGGGACCCTGCGCGGGTATGGCACTGGATTGTGCAGGGTTCTGCGCCTGCGTGCTTTCCGATAAAGGACGAGCTACTGTGGATTCGGTAAACGGGTTCATGGCAAGCTCCAAAAGTGGAATAAACCTACAAACCCGGGCGTGCCCGCATCCCCCCGCGACCGAAGAGGACGCCAGTATTGCAGCCCTGGGTACGAAGTTCCATCTTGAAGTGCCGCCGATAAAACCGATAGCTGGCAGGCAGGCAAAGATCCATGGGTAAAACTACAAAGCTGCGGCCGGCACAATGCCGCAAGCGACAGCACAAAAACCTTACCGGCCCTAGCCCCGCTGTTTAAATCCTGCCTTGCTTGAGCAGACTGCTTGCATATTCGGCCACGCCGGTTTGCACGTCGCGCATCGGCTTCGTGAAGCCGGCTGCCCGCAGCTGGCTCAGGTCGGCCTCGGTATAGCTTTGATAGCGCCCTTTCAAATCGTCGGGAAACGGTATGTAGCGTATCAGTTGCTGTTCGACCTGCTGCGCCAGCGACAAGGCCTCGAGCCCTGCATCGGCGCGCAGCGCGTTGACGACGGTACTTGCCACGTCGTTAAAAGGCTGGGCGCGCCCTGTACCGCAATTGAAGATGCCCGAGGTTTCGGGGTGGTCGAGAAAGTGCAGATTCACGTCGACCACGTCGTCGATATGAATGAAGTCGCGCAATTGCCCGCCGTCGGCATAGCCGTCCCAGCCGCCGAACAGGCGGACATGCCCTTCCTTGCGGAACTGGTTCATGTTGTGGAATGCGACCGAAGCCATGCGTTCCTTGTGCTGTTCGTTGGGGCCGTATACGTTGAAGTAGCGCAAGCCCACGACAGGCGCGGCCAGGTCATGGAGATGCCGGCGCAAGACCTGGTCGAACAAGAACTTGGAATAGCCATAGACGTTCAAAGGCGATTCGTGGCGCAAGTCTTCTATATAAACCGGGCCGGCCCCATACACGGCGGCCGAAGAGGCATACAGCAAAGGCACTTTTGCGGCCTGGCAATACTGAAAGATTTCCAGGGTGACACGATAGTTGTTGTCAAGCATGTAATGGCCGTCGCGCTCGGTCGTATCGGAACAGGCTCCCTGGTGCAGGACTGCTTCGATATCGTCAAACTGGCCTTGCCGCAAGCGCTCGCGAAAGTCGTCTTTGTGCAGGTAGTCGGCGATCTTGCCGTCGACCAAGTTCAAGAACTTGTCGCCCTGGGTCAAGTCGTCGACCACTAAAATATTATCGTACCCGCGCCGGTTCAAGCCCCGCACCAGGTTGCTGCCTATGAAGCCGGCTCCGCCTGTGACCACTATCATGCCAATTCTCCCGCCGAGACCACCGAAGTGCCCAGCTTGCCAACCACAATACCGCCCGCCCGATTTGCCCAGTCGACGGCTTCAAACCACGGCAGGCCCGCCGCCCGCATGACCGCCAGCGTGGCCAGCACCGTGTCGCCCGCACCCGATACATCGAAGACCTCCTGGGCCTGTGCATCGATGTGATGGCGCCCCTGTTCGCTGAACAGGGTCATGCCTTGTTCGGAACGAGTAACCAGCAAAGCTTCCAGCCCCAGTTCAATACGCAGATGCTGCGCCCTTTCGGCAAGCTCGTCTTCGTTCTGCCAGCGCCCAACGGCCTCCTGCATTTCTGCGCGATTGGGCGTGATGATGGTAGCCCCCGCGTAGCGCTTGTATAAATGCCCCTTGGGATCGACCAGGATAGGAACGCCCTGCGCACGCGCAGCCTTGATCAAGGTTTCCACCTGCGCCAGCGTGCCCTTGGCATAATCGGAAAGCACGACCATGCTGTGCGTGGACAGCAGTTCTTGCATGTCGGCCTGAACCCGAACCAGGCTTGCGGGGCTCGGCGTTTCTTCGAAGTCGATACGCAGCAGTTGCTGCTGGCGCCCAAGCACTCTCATTTTAAGCGTGGTATGCAGAGCGGGGTCGTCGATAAGCGATTGCTCTATGCCTTCGTCGGCAAGCAGGCTGCGCACTTGGCGGCCCGCTTCGTCATCACCCACCACGCCGATCAGCGTGGCGCGGGCGCCCAGGGCAACGATATTGCGCGCCACGTTGGCCGCGCCGCCCAATCTGTCTTCACGGTGCGCGACACGCACCACCGGGACGGGCGCCTCGGGGGAAATGCGGTCGACTTCGCCGAACCAATAGCGGTCGAGCATGATGTCGCCGACCACCAGAACATTGACTTTATTTACAGCATCGGCCGGAAACGGCTTCATTTGACTTCCTCTAGGCGAAGAGGCTGGTAGGTTTCCCAGGAATTGCATCCCGGGCACTGCCAATAAAAATGCCGGGCCTCGAAACCGCACACATTGCAAGCGTAGCGATCCAGGCGTTGCGTATGCTTGTGAATGAGCGAACGCAGCAAGCTTAGATCGGCGTCGGAAGTTATCTGCGTCAGGCTGGATCTGTCGCCGGCCGCCAGTTCAATTTCCAGCAGACGGTCCAGCCCAAGCAGCGAAGGCTGGGCGCGCAAGGCATCGCGCGCGAACTCCCAGGCAACATCGTGGCCTTGCTGCGCGCGCATCTCGCGAAACACCACATTGAAAGTATCCAGCGTAGGATGGCGCAAGTAATGTTTTTTCAGCACCGCCAGCCCATCGGCCTCGCGGCCGACACTGCGATAGCTCTTGATCAAATCGTCGGCGATCAGCCCCCCGTACTCGGGTGCAATGGCCAATACCGATTCCAGATACGTGCGCTCCGATTCGGCGTTGTTGCTTAACTTGGCCAGTGCGGCCCGCAACATGGCAATGCGGGCCTGCGAAGGCTGCCCGCGTTCCTGGCCGTGCAAAGCGGCCGCCGCGTTGTCGGCAGCATCGAGCGCCGCATTGGCCTCGGCGATATTGGGCGGCTTGGCGGCCAGCGCGGCCTGCACTTGTTCGCACTGATAATGCACCAATTGCGGAACCGGTTCGTCGATCAGCGCGCGCAGCCGCTTGACGGCTTCGATGGCCCGGGGCCAATCATGCTCGGACTCGTAGATGCGAATAAGAGCACGCACTGCCGGTACCGCAAAGCGCGTATCCATGACTTGCTGAAACGCCAGTTCGGCGCGGTCCAGCATGCCCGCCTTGAGATAATCCTGGGCAATCTCATGCTGCGCGTGCTCGCGTTCGGCAACGGGCAGATCAGCGCGCGCCAGCAGGCTTAGATGCACCCGTATGGCTCGCTCCATTTCGCCGCGGCGCCGAAACAGGCTGCCCAGGGCGAAATGCAATTCGGTTGTTTCAGGGTCCAGCTTGGCCACTTCGACAAAGGCATCGATGGCGCGGTCGGGCTCTTCATTCAGGATGAAGTTCAGCCCCTTGAAGTACGAATCGGGCAAGGCGCGGGTTTCGGACAACATCTGCCGAATGTCGACGCGTGCCGCTATCCAGCCCAGCGCAAACAGCACCGGCACTGAAATCAACCACCAGGGTTCGAAATCCACGGTTTCAGCCTCGCTTGATCACAAGGGCGCCAGCGGCGCTATCGTTTCAGGAGAGATGCCTTGTGCCGCGGCGGCGGACGGGCTCTCCGGCTCTTGCAAGCGCTGCACCTCGCGCCGCAGCCGGCGGATCTCGCGGCGACGCCGCAGCCCGGCCGGAAGCACCGCCAGCAGCGCAAACACCACGCCGGCAACAAATGCGGCCAGCATGACCACAATCAGCGGCACGCCCGCAATAATATGGTCGGCATAGAAACGGACATCGACCGGGTCGGTGTTTTTAAGGGCGAACAACAGCACCAGCACAAACACCAGCAGCCTTAGTATCCAGACCAGATAGCGCATAACAAAACTCCAATAGCTCGGGAATGGGGTAATTGTAAGGGGAATCGCCCCCCTCGCCGAACCTGGGCACAAAGTTTTTCGATTGCGCCCAGATCGAACCTCGACCAACGCTAAAGAAAACAGGCCTCCCGATTTACCGGGAGGCCTGTTCAATTCAACACTGCAATACTTTGCGGGAAGTGTTCAGCCGTGCATGATGCGGGAGTCGGCTTGCAACGATACGAAGTCGGCCTCGTTGGCCGCTTTGACTTCTTCATCGAATGCGGCATCGACCCTTTCGCGCAATTCCTTGCCCGCTTTGAAGTGCGGCACCCGTTTACCGGGCACCATCACTTTTTCTCCGGACTTCGGATTGCGCCCCACGCGCGGCGAACGCTCTGATAGCGAAAAGCTGCCAAAACCGCGGATCTCGATGCGTTGACCATTGGCCAGGGCCTGGGTCATGGCATCGAGCACCGTCTTGACGGCAATATCGGTATCGCGCACGGCCAGCTGCGGGTAGCGGCTGGCCAGGATTGCGATCAGTTCTGACTTAGTCACACTGATTAACCGTCGTCGCGTTGCTGATCCAGCTTAGCTTTAAGCAAAGCGCCCAGGTTAGTGGTGCCGGACGAGGCGCTTGCATCGGACATGCGCTGAATGGTGTCGGCTGTTTCGGCATTGTCGCGGGCCTTGATCGACAACTGAATCGCACGCGTTTTGCGATCGATGTTGATGATCATGGCTTCGACGTTTTCGCCAGCCTTCAGTACGGTCGTTGCATCTTCGACGCGGCCCGAAGAGATCTCGGAAGCGCGCAAATAGCCTTCGACGTCGAGCGACAGGGTTACGACAGCGCCCTTGGCTTCGACAGACTTGATCACGCCAGGAACAACCGCGCCCTTGTCGTAGGTGCCCACGAAGTTGTTGAACGGGTCGCCTTCAAGCTGTTTGATACCCAGCGAGATGCGTTCTTTGTCGGTGTCGATGCCCAGTACAACAGCGTCGATCTCGTCGCCCTTCTTGAAGTTGCGCACAGCTTCTTCGCCTGTTTCGGCCCACGAAATGTCGGACATGTGAACCAGGCCGTCGATGCCGCCAGGCAGGCCGACGAACACGCCGAAGTCCGTGATGGACTTGATGGCGCCGCGGACTTTGTCGCCGCGCTTGAAGTTGATGGAGAACTCTTCCCAGGGATTCGCGCGGCACTGTTTCATGCCCAGCGAAATGCGGCGGCGTTCTTCGTCGATTTCCAGAACCATGACTTCGACTTCATCGCCCAGCGTAACCACTTTGCGCGGATCGATGTTCTTGTTGGTCCAGTCCATTTCGGAAACGTGCACCAGGCCTTCAATGCCCGATTCCACTTCAACGAACGCGCCGTAGTCGGTCAGGTTGGTAACCTTGCCGAACAAACGGGTGTTTTGCGGATAGCGGCGAGCCAGGCCGACCCATGGGTCTTCGCCCAACTGCTTGACGCCCAGCGAAACGCGGCTGCGCTCTTGGTCGAACTTGAGGACCTTGGCTTCGACTTCCTGGCCCACTTGCAGGACTTCGGAAGGGTGGCGAACGCGGCGCCATGCCATGTCGGTAATGTGCAGCAGGCCGTCGATACCGCCCAGGTCGACGAACGCACCGTAATCGGTGATGTTCTTGACCACGCCCTTGACCACAGCGCCTTCGCTGAGGGTTTCGAGCAGTTTCTGGCGTTCTTCGCCCATGCTGGCTTCAAGCACCGAGCGACGCGACAGCACAACGTTGTTGCGCTTGCGGTCAAGCTTGATGACCTTGAATTCCATGGTCTTGCCCTCGTAGGGCGTGGTGTCTTTGACGGGACGCAGGTCGACCAGCGAACCAGGCAAGAACGCGCGGATGCCGTTCGTCATGACGGTAAGACCGCCCTTGACCTTGCCGGTAATCGTGCCAGTGACCATTTCGCCGGACTCGAGCGCCTGCTCGAGTTGCAGCCAGGCCGAGAGGCGCTTGGCGCGGTCGCGCGACAGGATGGTGTCGCCATAACCGTTTTCGAGCGAATCGATGGCTACGGAAACGAAGTCGCCGGGCTGGACTTCGACTTCGCCTTGATCATTCAGGAATTCTTCAAGTGGGATAAGCGCTTCGGACTTGAGGCCGGCATTGACCACGACAAAATTATGGTCGATACGGACGACTTCAGCGGAAATGACTTCACCGGACTTCATGTCCTGGTTCTTGATACTTTCTGCAAACAAGTCGGCAAAGCTTTCGCCGCCGGAGGCGGCTGGGGTTGGAATGGAGGACATTAAATAATTCCATTAAGCCGGAATGGCTGTTAAAAACACACTGGGGCCTAAGCCCTGGTGGAGTGAGTAGAAGCCTGCAAAAGCCTGTTGTTACGTATCACCTGTTACGTATCACCTGTTACGTATCACCTGTTACGTATCAGTTTTACGTACCAACTACGCCTTTGAAGACACCAATTTCGACCAAAGGCCGAGAACTGCATCAACCGTTTCATCGATGCTTAAATTCGACGAATCGATAGTAATTGCGTCCGCTGCAGCAACCAGCGGCGCATTCGTGCGAGAACGATCGCGCGCATCACGCGCTTCCATATCTTGCATGAGGTTTGCTAGATTAGCAGAAAAACCCTTTTCCTTCAACTGCTTACATCTTCTTTGCGCACGGGCCGCCACATCGGCCACAAGAAATATCTTCAGGGGCGCATCGGGAAACACCACCGTGCCCATGTCGCGCCCGTCGGCGACCAGGCCCGGAGCCTGCCGGAATACTCGCTGGCGATCGAGCAAAGCCTGGCGCACTTCGTTCACCGCGGCTACCTGCGAAGCCAGATTGCCCACCACTTCAGCCCGAATGCGGTCGGTAACATCCTGGCCGTGCATGAAAACAAGCCCGCCTTCAAAGCGCGCATCGAGTTCGCGGGCTGCATTCGCCACCGCCGCTTCATCGGCCGGATCTATACCCGAATCCAGGCAAGCCAGCGCGGTAAGCCGATACAAAGCCCCGCTATCAAGCACGGCCCAGCCCAAAGCCTGGGCTACACAATGGGCAATCGTGCCCTTGCCCGACGCGGTCGGGCCGTCAATGGCAATGACGGGGGCTTTATCGGCTGAACTCATGCATGAACCAGGCTATGGAAAACAGAAAAATAATCGGGAAAGGTCTTGACGACGCAGTCGGGATCGAGAATTGTAACCGGCGCTGGGCCGAACGATGCCAGCGAAAAACACATCGCCATGCGATGATCGTCGTACGTGGCAATGCTGGCCGCCCGCCACTGCCCGGGCTCCATGGGATATACCCGTATCCAGTCCGGCCCCGATTCCACCTTCGCGCCCAGCTTGACCAGTTCGGTATGCATGGCGTGAATCCGGTCGGTTTCCTTTACCCGCCAACTGCCGATATTGCGCAATGTGCACGGGCCGTCGGCGAACAAGGCCAGCATGGCCGCCGTCATGGCCGCATCGGGAATCAGGTTGAAATCGCCATCGAAGGCCTTGAGCTTTTCACCGTCGGCCACACGCATGCCGCTTATTTCAAACGCATCGGCGCGCCTGAGCACGCTTGCGCCCATGGCTTCCAGCGTGTCGGCAAAGGCAATGTCGCCCTGGATGCTGGTCGAACCCACGCCGCGCACCACGACCGGACCGCCGCCGATGGCGCCCAAGGCCATGAAGTACGAAGCCGACGAAGCATCGCCCTCGATAAGCATGGAACCAGGCGAACCGTAGGCCGCACCCGCCGGAATCGTAAAGCGCTGCCAGCCCTCGCGCTGAACATGCACGCCGAAACGCGCCATCAGATTGAGCGTAATGAGGATATAGGGCTTGGAGATAAGCTCGCCATCGACCTCGATGGTAATAGCCTCGTCATACTGTGAAGTGTGGATCGGCGCGGCAAGAAGAATAGCGGTAAGAAACTGGCTGGAAACCGAACCTTTGACTCGAATAGGACTGTCCGTACGGATGCGTCCCCGCCCTATCGCCAGTGGCGGATAACCCGGGTTCCCCAGGTATTCAATCTCGGCGCCCGCATGCGTCAAGGCATCGGCCAGGTCGCCGATCGGGCGCTCATGCATGCGCGGCACGCCCGAAAGCCGATAGTCCCCGCCCATGAAAGCCAGCGCCGCCGTCAAGGGCCGGAACGCGGTACCCGCATTGCCCAGGAACAGCTCGCCGCTGGCCGCCGGAAAGCGCCCTACGCCATGGACGTCGACCTGGGCCGGCCCAACGTCATCGACAACCACGCCCAACTGACGCAGGGCGGCCAGCATGACGCGCGTATCGTCGGAGTCGAGCAGTCCATCAAGACGAGTGACGCCCTGGGCCAGAGCCGCCAGCAGCAGCACCCGATTCGAAATGCTTTTGGAACCCGGCAAGCGGACATCGCCGTGGGCAAGCCGCACCGGCGACAAACACAATTTAGGTTCTGATGTCATGACAAACCGCTCCTGCTGCCCCAAAAACGACGCGCCAGCGCCGCGCGCTCAAGAAAATCGTGCAAACCCTGGCCATCGCCATCGCGCACGCACTGCTCGGCGCGCTCCAGCGCCGCCTTGACTTCGCCCAGCTCGGACAACAGGGCTTCGCGGTTGGCCAGGAAGATATCGCGCCACATTTCGGGCGAGCCCGCCGCGATGCGGGTAAAGTCGCGAAACCCGGTGCCGGCCAGGGCCATGCGCAGATCGGAGTCGGAGGCGGCCGCCACTTGTTCCATAAAGACCGAGGCCAGGAAATGCGGAACATGGCTTACCGAGGCCAGCGCAATATCGTGCGCCTGCGCGTCCATGGTGACAACGCGCGCGCCGCAGCGCTCCCATACCTTGGTCAGCAAAGCTTTGTCCTTGGCGCTGTTTTCGGGCAAGGGGGTCAGCACCACCGTACGCTGCCGGTACAAGCCGGCATCGGCGGCGTCGGGCCCGGTCGTTTCAGAACCCGCGATCGGATGGCCCGGAATGAACTGGCCGGCCTTTTCGCCCAGCGCCGCGTAAGCTACCTGCTGAACATCGAACTTGGTGCTGCCGGCGTCAGTCACCAGCGTATGCGGACGCAAAAGCGGTGCAAGCTCCTGCAAAATGGCCGGCATCGCCCCCACCGGCACCGCCAGCACTATCATGTCGGCTTGCGCCGCCGCCTCTTCAAGGCTGGCCGCCGCGTCGATAAGCCCCAACCCGCAAGCCCGCTCGAGCGTTCGCGTCTGCCGGCCGACGCCCAGTACACGGCCCACGGCGCCCTGCTGGCGCAAGGCGGCGGCAAGCGAACCGCCGATCAGGCCGACACCCACCACCGCCAGTACGCCGACCAGTACGGGCGATGCGGCGGCCGGTGCCTCGGAATCGAAATCGCGCAGGGTCATGCGTACAGGCCCTTACTGGATGGGATAAGAGCCTAGCTCTTTAAAGAAGGCCGCACGCCGCTTCAAGTCCGCCAGGGCCTTGGTTACGGCAGGGTCGTTGCGATGGCCGAGCAAGTCGACGTAAAAATAATATTCCCACTGTCCGGTACGAGCCGGGCGCGACTCCAGCCGCGTCATGGACACGCCGTTATCGGCCAGCGGGGCAAGCATGTCGTAGACCGCGCCGGCGCGATTGGGCACGGCCAGGATCACGCTGGTCTTGTCATGCCCGGTAGGCAGGGTGTCGATAGCGCCCACGGCCAGAAAGCGTGTACGGTTTTGAGGGTCGTCCTGGATCCCCGAAGCGACAAGGCCCAGGCCCCAGGCCTCGGCCGCCATCGCACCCGCAATCGCGGCAACTGTGGGGTCCTCGGCCGCAATACGCGCCGCTTCGGCATTGCTGGACGCCGCATCGCGGATTAAACCGGGATGGTGCAGCGTCAGCCAGCTTTGGCACTGCGCCAACGCCTGCGGATGCGCCATCACGCGGGTAACGCCCTGCATATTGCCCGACTGGGTCATCAGGCAATGATGAATGCTTAAAGAACGCTCGCCCAGCACCTTCAAGGGCGAATTAAGCAGTAGATCGAGCGTGCGGTTGACCGCGCCTTCGGTGGAGTTTTCGACCGGCACCATGCCGACCTGGGCCTGGCCGGCCTCGACGGCGCGGAACACTTCGTCGAACGAAGCGCAGCGCAGCTTTTCGACCGAATTGCCGAACTGTTCAAGCGCCGCCTGTTCGGAAAACGAGCCTTGCGGTCCCAGATAGGCCACGGTCAGTACGCTTTCCAGGCCGCGGCACGCGGAAATTATCTGGGTCCAGACGGCATCGATGGCTTGCGATGGAAATGGGCCCTGGTTGGCACCCTGCAGCCGGCGAATAATGCTGGCTTCGCGCTCGGGCTTGAGGATGGGACCGCCGGCATCGAATTCTTGCTTAACCTTGCCAACGTCCAGCGCCGCTTGCGCGCGCTGGTTCAACAAGGCAAGAATTTGCTCGTCCAAAGCATCGATCCGCTCGCGCAGAGGCAATAACTGGTTTTGAAGTGAATTATCCATGGCGGCGTTCAAATTCCTGCATGAACGCTATCAAGGCGTTCACACCGTCGATGGGCATGGCGTTGTATATGGAGGCACGCATGCCTCCAACGCTTTTATGCCCTTTAAGCTGTAAAAGGCCGGCCTGGTCGGCCTGCTTCAGGAATTCGGCATTCAGCCCTTCGTCGGCCAGAAAAAACGGCACATTCATGCGCGAGCGCACATCAGCATGGACCCGATTTGCATAGAAGCCGCTGCTGTCCAGGTAGCTGTACAAGGCCTGGGCCTTGGCCGCGTTGGCCTTTTCCATGGCTGCGATGCCGCCCTGTTTCTTAAGCCACTTGAATACCAGGCCCGCCATGTAAATGGCGTAGGTTGGCGGCGTGTTGAACATGGAGTCCGCCGCCGCCACATTGCTGTAGTCAAATGCAGAGGGGCATATCGGCAATGCATGGCCGATAAGGTCGCGGCGCACGAAAACCAGCGTCACGCCCGCCGGCCCGGCATTTTTCTGGGCGCCCGCGAACACCAGGCCCGTCCTGGAAAAGTCGATGGGCCGCGACAGAATGTGCGAAGACGCATCCACGGTAAGCGCCGCATTGGGCGCACCCAGTTCGGCCAGATCGGGCCAGTCGGTAAATTCCACTCCGTCGATGGTTTCGTTGCTGCAAAAATGCACATACGACGCATCAGGACGAACCTTCCAGATAGCCGGGTCTGGAAACCAGGTCCAGGGTCCTTGCTCGGCCTCGCCGGCTTCCCAGGAGTCGCCGCTGCTTGCCGCGATGGCCACGTCGCCGTAGCGCCTTGCCTCTTTATACGACTTGTTCGACCACGAACCCGAAAGCACGTAATCGGCCTTGCCCGCGCCGCCGCGGCCAATCAGGTTCAAAGGCAGAATGGCGTTCTCGCCTATGCCCCCGCCCTGCATGAACAACACGGCAAAATCGTCGGGCACGCCCAGCAATTCGCGTAGATCGGCTTCGGCTTCGGCATGGATCTGTATGAACTGCTTGCCGCGATGGCTCATTTCCATGACCGACATGCCGCTGCCGTGCCAATCGCTCATTTCGGCGGCAGCCGTTTGCAGCACTTCCAGGGGCATGGCCGACGGACCTGCCGAAAAATTCCACGGACGCATTACTCGTCGTCTCCTGCATCCTCGCCCGAATCGGCATCATTGGCATCGCCGTCTTCAGGACCGGTGCCGTCGGAATCGCTGCCGGCGGAGCCCGCGGCGTTCAAGCCGGAATCCACGGCAGCATCGTCGCCATTGGCCTCAGATGCTTCGTCATCGTCATCGACGTCGCTTTCCGCCACGCGGCGTACGCCCGACAGCAGGGTGTTTTCGTCAACGTTGATGAGGGTCACGCCCTGGGTTGCCCGGCCCATTTCGCGGATTTCAGAAACGCGGGTGCGAACCAGCACGCCACCCGTGGTGATGAGCATGATTTCGTCGGACGGCCTGACCAGCACGGCGCCAACCACCTTGCCGTTGCGGGCGCTGGTCTGGATGGCGATCATGCCTTTGGTGCCGCGGCCATGGCGTGTGTACTCGAGTATGGAGGTGCGTTTGCCAAAGCCGTTTTCAGTGGCTGTCAGCACGCTTTGCGTTTCATCTTCGGCCACCAGCAGGGAAATGACGGCCTGCCCTTCTTCCAGCATCATGCCGCGCACGCCGCGAGCCGTACGGCCCATTGGGCGCACATCGTTTTCGTCGAAGCGCACAGCCTTGCCCGAATCGGAGAACAGCATGACGTCGTGTTCGCCATCGGTAAGGTCGGCGCCGATGAGGTAGTCGCCGTCATCCAGGGCAACGGCAATAATGCCCGCCTTGCGCGGATTGGAAAAGTCGGAGAGCGGTGTCTTTTTAACCGTGCCGCGCGATGTCGCCATGAAGACATAATGATCTTCGCTGAACTCTTTGACATTCAGCACGACGGTAATTTTTTCGCCGTCGACCAAGGGGAACATGTTGACGATGGGGCGGCCGCGAGAATTGCGCGAACCTTGCGGCACTTCCCAGACCTTCAGCCAATACACGCGGCCGTGGTCGGAGAAACACAACAGGAAGTCGTGCGTATTGGCAATGAACAACTGGTCGACCCAATCGTTTTCCTTCATTGCCGTGGCCTGCTTGCCGCGCCCACCGCGTTTCTGCGCCCGGTACTCGGAAAGCGGCTGGCTCTTGATATAGCCGCTCTGCGACAGGGTCACCACCATATCCATGGGGGTGATGAGGTCTTCGGTATCAAGCTCGGTGGCGTTGTATTCGATCTCGGCGCGCCGGGTATCTTTGGCATTGGTCGAGAATTCAGTCTTGATGGCGATCAGCTCGTCGCCGATGATCGTGGTGACGCGCTCGGGCCGGGCCAGGATATCAAGCAGGTCGGCAATGGTGGACATAATGTCTTTATATTCGCCGACAATCTTGTCTTGCTCAAGACCGGTCAGGCGTTGCAGGCGCATGTTCAGGATTTCCTGCGCCTGGACATCGCTCAAGCGATACATGCCGTCGTTTTGCAGGCCGAAGTCCTCGGTCAACCCATCGGGGCGATACGCCGCCCGCCCGCCCGGCGTGCCGCCTTCGGCACGGTCCAGCATCTCGCGCACCAGGGACGAATCCCACGTGCGCGCCATCAAGTCCTGGCGCGCCACGGGTGGCGTGGGCGCAGCCTTGATAATGGCGATGAACTCATCGATATTGGCCAGCGCCACGGCCAGGCCTTCAAGCACATGACCGCGCTCGCGCGCTTTGCGCAGCTGGAACACCGTGCGGCGCGTAACGACTTCACGACGGTGCAGCAGGAAGTATTCGACCATTTGCTTAAGATTGAGCAAACGGGGCTGGCCGTCGACCAGCGCAACCAGGTTCATCCCGAAAGTATCCTGCAACTGCGTATTCTTATACAGGTTGTTCAGGACCACTTCGGGCACTTCGCCGCGCTTCAGTTCGATAACCAGGCGCATACCGTCCTTGTCGGACTCGTCGCGGATATCGGAAATGCCTTCTATTTTCTTCTCGTTGACCAGCTCGGCAATGCGCTCTTGCAACGACTTTTTGTTGACTTGATAAGGAATGGCGTCGACGACGATGGACTGCCGATTGCCTTTCTCCATGTCTTCGAAGTGGGTCTTGGCGCGCATGATGACGCGCCCGCGCCCGGTGCGGTAGCCCTCGCGTACCCCGGACATGCCGTAAATGATTCCCCCGGTGGGGAAGTCGGGGGCCGGAATGATTTCTATCAGCTCGTCGACGCTGCAATCCGGGTTGCGCAAGCAGAACAGGCAGCCGTCGATGACTTCGGCGAGGTTGTGCGGGGGAATATTCGTTGCCATACCCACGGCAATGCCCGAGCTGCCGTTGACCAGCAGATTGGGCAGACGCGCAGGCAACAATAGCGGTTCTTGCTCGCTGCCGTCATAGTTGGGCCCGAAATCGACGGTTTCCTGGTCGATATCGGCCAACAGCTCATGAGCGATCTTGGCCAGGCGGATTTCGGTATAACGCATGGCTGCCGCGCTATCTCCGTCGACCGAACCGAAGTTGCCCTGCCCGTCGACCAACATATAGCGCAGGGAAAAATCCTGCGCCATGCGAACTATGGTGTCATAGACAGCAGAGTCGCCATGAGGGTGGTACTTACCGATAACGTCACCGACGATACGCGCCGATTTCTTATAAGCGCGGTTCCAGTCGTTGTTCAGTTCGTGCATGGCGAATAGAACGCGGCGGTGCACTGGCTTGAGGCCATCGCGTACATCCGGCAAAGCGCGCCCGACAATCACGCTCATGGCGTAGTCGAGATAACTGCGGCGCATTTCCTCTTCCAACGAAATTGGAAGGGTCTCCTTGGCGAAGGAATCCATAGAAGTATCTAAAAGGTAAAATCGTGATGGTGACCGCTAGCGGGCGAATAGGAAATTCTAGCACTTCCCCCTTCGGCACATATAAGACAGCCCCACTAAAAGACCTGGACGCATCCGGACAGCGCAAAACCGCACTTTTGCTTATGCGAGGTGAGAAACCACATTAAGTAGTAGCCCCTGTTGCCTAAATCCAACATTAATGCAAAAGTTACGGTAGAATTCCGTCTATCTGGCTACCAGACGTAAAACGGGCTTAGCTTAGCCAGCGGAAATGCCGTAAGATTTGCCCTAACAACGAATGATATACAGTGCAATTCTTTGTTTGAACACACTGCGTTGCTATACTGGTTACGTTTTGGTTTTCTTTATTTTTATATGTGCGGCGGAGGTTCGCTGCGATCACTTACCAGCATTAAGCTCAATGAGGAGAAACATGAACAAACCCTCCAAAATCGCATTAGCGCTCGCCATTGCAGCCTTCTCGGCTTCGGGTGCAGTATCTGCGCAAACAGTCGATAATTGGCAAAATTCGGACGGTCACGTTTGGAAAAACGGTACCAACGAACTATGCTGGCGCGACAGCTTCTGGACCCCTGCAACCGGCATCGCCGGCTGCGACGGCGTGCCAGTCGCTCAAAACAATGTGGTCGCACCTACGTCCACTAAAGTCGTCCTGAATGCAGATACGTTCTTCGACTTCGACAAGTCCACCATCAAGCCTGAAGGCCGCCAGGTTCTCGACCAAGTTGCTCAGCAAGCTGGTTCGATCAACCTCGAAACCCTGATCGCTACCGGCCATACCGACTCCATCGGTACTGATGCTTACAACCTGAAGCTCTCGCAGCGCCGCGCCAATGCCGTCAAGGCATACTTGGTGCAAAAAGGCATGGACCCCAACCGTATCTATGTTGAAGGCAAGGGCGAAGCACAACCCATCGCCAGCAACAAGACTCGCGAAGGCCGTGCTAAAAATCGCCGCGTCGAGATCGAAATCGTTGGCGTTCGCAAATAATACCTTCGGGTAATATTTGTTGCCGCAACGGCTACAATAAAGGGCCCCGCATAGCGGGGCCCTTATTCATTTCAGCAGGCCCCTTATGACAGCAACTACCTCCTCCGCCCCTTCTGCGAACGTCGACCAGGCCGAATTGGACAAATTCAGCGCCCTCGCCTCGCGCTGGTGGGATCCTGAAAGCGAATTCAAGCCGCTGCATGCCATCAACCCGCTAAGACTGAACTGGATCTTGCAGCATGCCGGCCCGTTATTGGGCAAGAGGGTCCTTGATGTAGGCTGCGGCGGCGGCATTCTGTCTGAAAGCATGGCGCAGGCGGGCGCGGACGTCACCGGCATCGACCTGGCCGAAAGATCCCTCACGATCGCCAAGCTCCACAGCCTGGAATCGGGCGTCAAGGTCGATTACCGCGCGGTCAGCGCCGAACAGTTCGCCACCGAGCAGCCTAGCCAATTCGACGTCGTAACATGCATGGAAATGCTGGAGCACGTTCCCGATCCCGGCTCCATCGTCCAGGCATGCAGCCAATTGGTCAAACCGGGCGGTCACGTGTTCTTCTCCACACTTAACCGCAACCCAAAGTCTTTCTTGTTCGCGATCGTCGGCGCCGAATACCTGCTGCGCCTGCTGCCGCGCGGCACCCACAGCTACGAAAATTTCATCAAGCCCAGCGAACTGGCCGCTGCGGCGCGGCGCGCAGGCCTAAGCCTGACCGAACTGGCCGGCATGGAATACAACCCCATCACCGACATTTACAAGCTTTCCCGCGATACCTCGGTCAACTACCTCGTCGCCACCCGGCGCGAAGCCTGATATATACCATGAGCAAACTAGTACTGTTCGATTTCGACGGCACCCTGGCCGACACCGCCCCCGACCTGGCTGCGGCAGCCAACAAGGCCCGCGCCCGCAAGGGGCTTGCGCCCCTGCCCTACGAAACTTTGCGGCCCATGGCCTCGCAAGGTGCGCGCGGGCTGCTCAAGGCTGGGCTGGACATCGACCCCGGCCATCCCGAATACGAAGTGCTGAAACGGCAGTTTCTCGATGATTACGAACAAGACATGACCTCGCTGACCGTCCTGTTCGACGGTATTCCGCAGTTGCTGGCCACACTAAGGCAAAATGGCTACCGGTGGGGCATTGTCACCAACAAGGTCGAATACCTGGCCTTGCCGATCGTGCAACATCTGGGCCTGGCCGCCGACTGCACGGTAACAGTAGGCGGAGACACCGCAAGCCATCCCAAGCCGCATCCCGCCCCCCTGCTGTACGCCGCCGATAAGGCCGGTTTTACGCCCGAGCAATGCATTTACGTAGGGGACGACGAACGCGACGTCATCGCCGGCAAAGCCGCCGGCATGCCCACCATAGCTGCCGCCTATGGCTATTGCGGCCTGGGCGAAGTCAGCTCGTGGCAAGCCGACGCCATCGCGCGTACCCCTGCCGAAATCTGGCATGCGGTACAGCGGCTTTTGCCGGTGGACTGCGCTCCGGCCTGACTGCTACACCACCAGACACTAAAAAGGGCCAGATTTTCGTCTGGCCCCGTCTAGTGCTACATAGTGTAGCGTAGTGTTAGCTGGTGGAGTCGGGGGGAATTGAACCCCCGTCCGCAAGCCCTCTGCAGGCAGTTCTACATGCTTAGTCGGTTAATTTTAAAGTTTTAACCTCGGTGCGTGCCAACCAACAGGCCCTTCCTTGGCGATTCACATTAATTTAAGAATTGGCTGAGTGACCCAACCAACCCCGATTCTTTGTAAGTGACGTTGCTGTAGGTTTTACCCTACCTGACCCAAAGACAAATCAGTGCAACGGCTTACCGCATTAAGCGGCTAAAGCGAAACGCTCGTCGTTGGCGTTTGTATTGTTTCCAGTTGGATTTACGAGCTCACTGGCGCTCGGCATGCCCTGCTCTGTTTCGCGACCCACGTCGAAACCGGATCGACCCCAGTAATGCAAGTGTACCTTACATTACTAGGTTGGAGTGGCGTTACCGCATTTAGTTCCCGGGCCTGGAGCAGAACGGCCAAATTTTTCCGAAAACAGCCCGTTTTACGAAAAACCGCCAGCGTCGTGCCTTTGCACATGTCGCGAAGCCACAGAACTTGCCGACAACGGCAGAAGCCGCCTAAGACGCGCCTTTGCTCTCGGCCATCACCATCCACAAGACACCGAAGCGATCGGCCACCATGCCGAAGCTGGGCGAGAAAAACGTTTTCGCCAATGGCATTCGAACCTGGCCACCCTCGGACAAGGCCGAAAACATTTTTTTGGCCTCGATCTCGTCGCGCGTCGTCAGGGCCAACCCGAAGCCCTCGAACTTGGCTTTGCCCGCGCACTCGCCGTCGGACAGAAACAGGGTGGTATCGCCGATCTTCAGGCTGGCGTGCATGACTTTTTCAGAATTGTCGGGCTGGCCTTCGCGCTGCGGCGGCGGTTCCGGGGATTCTTTGAAGCGCATAAGCGCCTCGACCTTCGCGCCGATTGCTTGGCGGTAGAACTCGATGGCCTGGTCGGCTTTGCCATCCAGGAACAAATAAGAGAAGACTTGCATGATATTTCCTTGCTTAATGAGAAAACACAACCATGTCATTTCCTTGTGTACGGCGTACACATATTAACAATAAGCAAGAAGCGAAATCCATATTTACCATGAAAAAAACAGCCATGTTTGTGTAACGAAACATGGCTGCCAGGCAAGCCCGGACCACGGTTCTACAGGTCCCTGGCCCGGCCTCCGATGGTGGCGGCAAAACTGGCTATGAACGCGCCGAACAAAAGCGAGGCGAATGCCCAAAGGGAAAACGCAGCGGCCGCCTTGCGTGCCGCATCCGCCGCTTCCTTGGCGTTTTTCTTAAGATCCTGCGCCGACTCGACTGCCTGGGCAGTAACCTGGCTCAAGCGCCGCTGAGCTTCGACTTCGGGGATGCCCGCACATGCGGAAATAAGTTTCACCAGATACGACTGGTCTTCGGGGGACAACTTTCCTTGTGCCACGCTCCTGGCCAGAATGCGATTGACCTCGGGGCGAACGTCTCCCTGGCCGACCGCCTGGGCGGGGTCGGCCGGACGCAGCATGGTGTCGGTGAGATAATCCATCGCGGACCTTTCGCCGCCCCCCGCGGCTTGACCCGCCACCGCGCTGATCGCCCCCGCCCCGGATCCCGCCAGCGAGGCGCCGGCCTGCGACGCGCCCGAAACAACCGAAGCCGCTGTGGTTCCCAACAAGACCAGGCTTACCACGGCACTCAGCGCCCAGACCAGAAAGCCGTGGGCTGTGTCCCGGAAGTAGATCTCATCGCCTCTTGCATCCGTCCATTTCGTCCTTAGCCTTCCCGCCACATATCCCGCAATGCCATAGGCGATAAGTTGCGTCACAAACAGCCAAACAAGGGTGCCAACGGCGAACGCGGTGCCAGAGGCGCCCTCGCTATGCCAAGGCGACACCGCAAGAAATCCCAGGCCGGTGCCTCCGATTATCAAGGTGGCCGTCAGGGCCGCCGCTATGACGGCGCCGGCTATTACAGCGCCCCAGGATACCGCGGAATGTGCGGGTCCCACCAGAATATCCGGGCTTTGCGCATACGCGGGAATCGGTTCAGTTCTTTGCATGACATATCCTTTCAGTGATTGACCGCTCTTTGCCAGGCAAAGAGTCAATGCCAGAACAACGCAAGCAAAATAATTATCGGGATAGGAACGCCCAACAGCCACAGCAGAATGGATCGCATATGTTTTCTCCTTTTATTGGGGGAACCACGGCCCCGCCAAGGCCAAAGCAAGCAGCATGCCCATCCCGCACGCATAACGCAGCTTATTGATCCCATTCGCAACGGCACGGCACAACGGGCCCACATTGATTTTGATCTGGAAACGAATTCAAGCTACCATCCAAGCACGCTGACTTCCGTCATCGTTGCTCTGCCCAACACCGCAACCGTTCAGCCATTTCGATAGCCTGGCGGCTTGCTTCCCGTTATATCTGGAGATGTAGAAAATGGCGTTCAAGCTTCATGTGATTATCTGCAGTACCCGGCCCGGCCGTGTCGGGCCTTCCGTCGCCCAGTGGTTCGAAAACTTTGCCGCCCAGCACGGCAAGTTCGAAACAACCCTCGTCGACCTCGCGGAATTCAATCTGCCTTTGTACGATGAGCCGGTCCATCCCGTAATGCAAAAATACGAAAAAGACCACACCAAAAAATGGAGCGCCAGCGTGGCCGCGGCGGACGCCTATGTTTTTGTCACGCCCGAATACAACTACAACCCTCCTCCCGCTTTCGTCAACGCACTGAACTACGTCTACAAGGAATGGAATTACAAACCTTGCGGCTTTGTAAGCTATGGCGGGGTTTCAGGCGGCCTGCGCGCTGTGCAAATGGAAAAGCAATTGGTCACCACACTGAAGATGATGCCCATGGTCGAAGGCGTCGCCATCCCCATGGTTGCCACGCTTCTGGACGAAAACCGCAAATTCAAGTCCAACGACCTCATCGACACTTCGGCCCGCACCATGCTGGACGAACTGCATCGCTGGACCGGCCCGCTAAAGACCATGCGCGCATAAAAAAGCAGCTTGCCCCTTTTTGTGCAGGGGCAAGCTGTTTGAAGACCAGACGCCTTTATTTATCAGCCGGCGCGTGCCCGCGTCCGGAATAAACACAAGAAGCTGCGCATGACGAAAACCCTGCTTATCCGCAATGCCGATATAGTCGTCACCATGGACGATCAACGACGTGAGATTGCGCAAGGCTCCATCTTCATTCGCGGCAATGTCATCGAGCAGGTCGGCCCCGGCAATGAGCTTCCCCAAACGGCCGACGAAGTCATCGATGCGAGCGGCCATGTGGCTATACCCGGCCTGATCAACACGCATCACCACATGTACCAGACCCTGACCCGTGCGCTGCCCGCCGCGCAGGACGGGGAGCTCTTTCATTGGCTCACCAATCTTTACCCCGTGTGGGCGGGGTTGACGCCCGAGATGGTCGGGGTCTCGACGCAGACGGCAATGGCCGAACTGATGCTGTCGGGCTGCACTACCAGCAGCGACCATCTTTATATTTATCCCAATGGCTGCACGCTCGACCACAGTATCGAAGCCGCGCAGGAAATCGGCATGCGGTTTCACGCCGCGCGCGGCTCAATGAGCGTGGGCCAGTCCAAAGGCGGGCTGCCGCCCGATAGCGTGGTGGAAGACGAAGCCGCCATTCTGAAAGATACGCAGCGCTTGATAGAACGCTATCACGATGCACAGCCCTATGCGATGCAGCGCATCGTAGTGGCGCCGTGTTCGCCGTTTTCGGTCTCGCGCGATCTTATGCGCGAATCGGCGGTGCTGGCGCGCAGCTTCAAGGTGTCGATGCATACCCATCTGGCGGAAAACACCAACGACGTAGCCTATAGCCGCGAAAAATTCAATATGACGCCGGCCCAGTATGCCGAGGATTGCGGCTGGATCGGCCATGACGTATGGCATGCGCATTGCGTGCAGCTGGACGATGCCGGTATAGAGGTCTTCGGCCGCACTCGTACCGGTGTCGCCCATTGTCCGTGCTCGAACATGCGGCTGGCGTCCGGCATAGCGCCGGTGCGCAAGATGCTGGACTCGCAGGTGCCGGTGGGGCTGGGCGTGGACGGTTCTGCATCGAACGATGGCGGCCATATGCTGGGCGAAGTGCGCCAGGCCATGCTGCTGCAGCGGGTTGCGCATTGGGACAGCCTGGGCCCGGCGGCCCTCAGCGCGCGCCAGGCGCTCGAAATTGCCACGCTGGGCGGAGCCCAGGTGCTTGGCCGCGACGATATAGGCGCCTTGAAGCCCGGCATGGCCGCCGATATCGCACTATTCGACATGCGGCAAATCGGCTTTGCCGGCGCGCTGCACGACCCGGTGGCCGCGCTGGTGTTCTGCACCCCGTCCAACGTGGCCTACAGCCTGATCAACGGCCGCGTGGTGGTTCGGGAAGGCCGGCTTACAACACTCGACACCGCGCTGCTGTGCGAGCGCCACAACCGCCTGGCTTACGAACTGGCACAAGTGCATTAAGCTTTGCCGCGGCGCACGTGCGTGGCGGCCTAGAACAGTTGCTCCACCTTGAACAGAACCAGCAGTCCCATAATTGCAAAAATGGCGGCAGCCATCGTGTGCACCAGCTTCATGGGAATGCGCGCGGCAAACTTGTTGCCTACGAACACCGCCGGCACATCCGCTATCAACATACCCAGCGTCGTTCCGGCAATCACCAAGTAAGGCGCCATGTAGTTGGCCGCCAGGGCGATGGTGGCGATCTGCGTCTTGTCGCCCATTTCCGCCAGGAAAAACGTAATAAAGGTTGCGCCGAACACCCCAAGACGCCGGCCCAGTTGCGCCTCGTCGTCCTCCATTTTGTCGGGAATCAAGGTCCATGCGGCCATTCCCAGAAACGACAGGCCCAATACCCAGCGCAGCACTTCCGGATTCAAGACCGACGTGATCCAGGTGCCCAATGCACCCGCCAGGCCATGATTGACCAAAGTGGCGCAAAGTATGCCCAGGACGATGGGCACGGGTTTCTTGAAACGGGCGGCAAGAATGAAGGCCAGCAATTGCGTTTTATCGCCGATTTCCGCCAGCGCAACAACGCCTGTTGAAACGAGAAAAGCTTCCATGGATTGGAGTACCTAGTGTGCTGGCGGACACGATTGACCATGAGGGTCCCGCCAGCGTCGGACACCTTATGGCCAAAAGTCTTGCTAAGCACATACGGCTATTGCCGCGCCGCTTGCACCATGGACAATGCCAAGTATGTTGATGCAAGCCGCCCCGTTGCGGGGCGAAGCTACTCCCTAATGACGGCGTGATTGTACAGGATGGCCGCCGACGCGTCGAATGCCGCGCTAAAGCCCCCCTGCGCTCGGTGCTGCGGCGCCCGCGGAAGGGTCGCGCGGCATAGGCCGCAAAAACAGAACGCTGTGGCGCACCGGGACGGCTTACCGACGCCGCGCCGAGTACTTATAATGGATTCATCAAAACCCAGCGTCCTGCCTGTCCGGTGCGCAAGGTCAATTTCGGCGCCTGATGCCAGGCCCATCATACTTGCGAGGCCTCACCATGAGCACTGTACAAAACACAACCGCTTATACGCCCGAAACCGTTACGCAGCCTCGCGGCATCGAACGCCTGGTAAAGGGCGTGCCGACTTCCGACGGCGCCGGCGTAAAGCTTACCCGCGTACTGACACACGATTTACAGCAGCGGCTGGATCCTTATCTTATGCTGGACGCTTTCGGCAGCGACGATCCCGACGACTATATTGCCGGCTTTCCGAACCATCCGCATCGGGGCTTCGAAACCGTTACCTATATGATTTCAGGGCGCATGCGCCATAACGATAGCTACGGCCACGAAGGCATCCTGCAAAACGGCGGCGTGCAATGGATGACAGCCGGCCGGGGTGTCGTGCACTCGGAATTGCCCGAGCAGGAAGAAGGCCGCATGGAAGGCTTTCAGTTATGGCTTAACTTGCCCGCCAAAGACAAAATGACGGCCCCGGGCTATCACGACTTCCAGAACGATTCCATTCCCGAATTGCGCTTGGACAACGGCGTCAAGGCGCGCGTCATTGCCGGCCGCAGCCACGGGCTGGACGGAGCCATGCAGCGCGCCACCACCGAACCGCTCTACCTCGACCTGCATTTCGACTCCGCGGGCAGCTTCAGCCAAACGCTGCCGGCGGCCGCCAATGCATTTGTTTATGTGTACCAGGGCAGCGCCAGCATTGAAGGGCAAACGGTGCCGGAACATACGATGGCCATTTTGCGCAACGACCCCAAAGCCGACGGCGTCGTCCTGGAAAGCCAGGGCTCGGCGCGCGTGCTGCTGATTGCCGGCCTGCCGCTGCGCGAACCTATCGCCCAGTACGGACCTTTCGTCATGAATACCCAGCAGGAACTGGTTGAAGCGGTCAGCGACTTCCAGGCCGGCCTATTCGGGAAATCGCAATAACACGCCATCAAGGCTAATCCAAGGGCGGCCCGGCAAACCCGGTCGTCCCTTGGAATCCCCAATATGCGGCGACGTGCAAGTAGCGGGCAGCCGGCCTGTTAGAATTGGCCTTCTCCTCAAACGTTGGCCTTGCCGCACTGTGACCTCTTCTACTTTCTCCAGCCTGCCCCTGTCTCCCGCCCTGCTCGAAAACCTCGAGCGGCTGGAATATCGCAGCATGACGCCCATACAGGCCCAGAGCCTGCCCTTGATACTGCAAGGCAAGGACGTCATAGCCCAGGGCAAGACCGGCAGCGGCAAAACCGCCGCGTTCGGGCTGGGCATCCTGCATACGCTCAAACAAGCCTGGTTCGGCACGCAGGCCCTGGTGCTCTGCCCTACGCGCGAGCTTGCCGAACAGGTAGCAACCGAATTGCGCCGCCTGGCGCGGGCCGCGGACAACATCAAGATTCTGACGCTATGCGGCGGCGCCCCCATCCGGCCGCAGATCGAATCGCTGCAGCACGGGGCCCACATTATCGTGGCAACGCCCGGGCGCCTGCTGGACCACATCGAACGCGCCAGCGTGGATTTGTCGGGCCTGAAAACCCTGGTGCTGGACGAGGCCGACCGCATGGTGGACATGGGGTTCTATGATGACTTGGTCACTATCGTCAAAGCCTGCCCCATACGCCGGCAAACCTTGCTGTTTTCGGCCACCTATCCCGACAATATTCGCAAGGCCAGCGCCCGCTTCCTGAATCGACCCGTCGAGGTCAGGCTGGAATCCGTGCACGACGGCTCGCAAATCGAACAGTTTTTCTATGAAATAAACCCGGCGTACCGCAATGCCGCGGTCGCCAAGCTGCTTGAACACTTCAGGCCCACATCGACCCTGGCATTTTGCAACACCAAGGCACAGGTGCGCGAATTGGTCGTGGACCTGCGCGAGCGCGGCTTCTCGGCGCTGGCCCTGCACGGCGACCTGGAACAGCGCGAGCGCGAAGATGTGCTGGTGCAATTTACCAATCAAAGTTGTTCGGTGCTGGTCGCAACCGACGTGGCCGCCCGAGGCCTGGACATCCAGACGCTGGATGCCGTCATCAACGTGGACATCACACCGGACGCGGAAGTGCATATCCACCGCATCGGCCGCACCGGCCGCAACGACGCCAAAGGACTGGCCCTAAGCCTGGTGGCGCCGGCCGAAATGCGATGGGCGGCGCTTATAGAAGCGTATCAAGGCAAACCCATCGTCTGGTCCAAGCTGGACAAGCTCAAACCGACAGGCGAAGGCCCGGTTCAGGCCCCCATGGTGACCTTGTGCATACAGGGCGGCAAAAAAGACAAACTGCGCCCGGGCGACCTGGTGGGCGCATTGACCAAGGACGCCGGCTTTGCCTTCGAGCAAATCGGCAAAATCACGGTATTCGAGTTTGTGACTTTCGTTGCGCTGAACCGGCATATCGCCAATGATGTATTCGACAAGCTTAGCGAAGGCACTATCAAAGGCCGCCGTTTCAGAATGCGCTTCATGCACAACGACTTGTATCTTTGATTGCCGGCAAACGCCTGCCCTAGCTCAGATTTTCCTTGACCCAGGCCTCGCCGTCCATGGCAAGCTGCATGACCATCCGCACGATCTGCAGCTCGGTCTTGCCGGCTTCCCGCTGGCGGCCGGCATAAGCCTCCAGGCTCTCGTCGGTGGGCAGCCAGTCGCGCTCGGGCTGGACTTCAAGTCCATCCAAATGTTTGATATTGCCATTGGGCAAAATATACCAATCGTTCATTTTCTGGGCTCCTACTCTTCTTCGACGAGATAGCCTTTGAACAAATGGCCCAGCTTGATGGCCTTGGTGCGCAGGTAGCCTTCGTTATAGCGGTTTCGGTTGACCTGCAATGGAATGCGTTCGGTTACATCGATGCCCAGTTCGCGCAATGCGTCGACTTTGCGCGGATTGTTGGTCATCAGGCGCAAACGCTCAATGCCGAAGTGGTCCAGCATGGGCTTGCATAGGTCGTAGCGGCGCAGATCGGCGGGAAAGCCAAGCTGTTCGTTGGCCTCGACCGTATCGGCCCCCTGGTCTTGCAGGTTATAGGCACGGATCTTGTTCAGCAGGCCAATGCCGCGGCCTTCCTGGCGTAAATAAAGCAAGGCTCCGCGCCCTTCGGCCGCGATCATTTCCAGCGCCGTTTCCAGTTGGGCGCCGCAGTCGCAGCGTTGGCTGAACAGGCCGTCGCCGGTCAGGCACTCGGAATGGACACGCGCAAGCACGGGTTCGCCGTTGTCCAGGTCACCTAACGTAAGCATGACGTGTTCTTTGCCTGTTTCAGGCACGACAAAGGCATGCAACTGGAACATGGCCCAGGGCGTGGGCAATTTGCAGGAAGTAACGTAGTCCAATTTTATTCTCGAGAACCGCAATGCTGCATTATAAACGCGAGGCGGAAAGGGGCGCCTCGATGCTTCGCTGCCGCGCGGCTCGCGGCCCCCGAATGGACGATTCGGAGGCTACAAAAGGTTTTGCAAGGCGTACTCGCCGGGGCTTTCGTCCCAGAAGTCGCTGGCCAGCATAGCGCGGATGCGGGTTACGGCCTGCGAGCGCAACTGCGACACCCGCCCTTCTGTAATCCCCATGACCGCACCGATTTCCTTTTGGTTCAAATCCTGCTCGAACTGCAGGGAAAGCAGCATTTTTTCACGTTCCGGCAAGCTTTGGATTGCGCCGACCAGGGCTTCGCGCAAGCCGTCCGAAACCAGTGCATTCAAGGGATTGGACCATTCGCCCTGTGCTTCGGACTGCAATTGCGGATGATCCAGGCCGTCGCCGGACTCGCCGTGATTGCGTGCCAGATCTTCGTAGTGAATGACTTGAACGCCGCGTGCATCTTCCAGCAGCTCTTGATATTCCTGCAGCGACAGCCCCATTTCCTGGGCTATTTCAAGCTCGGTGGCCGGGCGCATCAGCCGGTGGCTCAATTGATGAATGGCCTGCTCGATACCTTTGGTTTTGGTGCGTACGCTGCGCGGCAGCCAATCCTGGCTGCGCAGTTCGTCCAGCATGGACCCGCGAATCCGCATGACCGCATAAGTCTCGAATTGAGCGTCGGGCGTTTTCTGGTAGCGACGGATGGCATCCAGCAAACCCATAAGCCCCGCCTGCATCAAATCATCAAGCTCGACACTGGCGGGAAGCCTTGAGATAAGCTGCAAAGCCAGGCGGCGCACCATAGGAGCGTACTGCCCGACCATTTGGTCTTCGGAACTCGACATGCGTTAATAATTTGGTCGCAAAAATGAACAGATTACGTATTTTCCCCGGTTTCAACCAAAAGATAGACTGAAGCTGCCCCGACTTTTATCGCCTATTCGCCGGATTAGACGCAAAAAACCCTAAAGTTTCCCTTTGGAACACCGTTAAGGTATTCGACAGTTTGTCGAGCAGAGCCCTAGCAGGCTGGCCACATGGCCAATTACTCAAGACCTGGGGGCGCTGCATTATCCGTCAGCGGCTGGTTTTCCGAAACTCGGGGATTTTTTCATGGTCAACCCAATATCTTCCGCTTTGTCTAGCGCCATCAACCCGGCTCCGCCTGAAATCGAAAGACCTGCCGTCTTTCCGGAACCGGCCCGGCAAGTAACCGCTACGGCAGAAACCTTAAGCGCCAATGCCTTCAACGACGCCAGGCAGCAAACCCCGCAAGACACCTTCCAATTGCCGCTGGATAAAGCGCTGGAAGAGTTGAACAACAGCATGCAGGCCTGGTCCACCGGAATGCGCTTCGACGTCGATGAAGACGCCCAACGGGTTGTTGTTTCCATTATTGACAGCGCAACCGGTGAAGTGCTGCGTACCGTTCCCAGCGACGCGGTCGTGCGGGTCGCGAAAATGATAGTGCAGTTACAGGGTAAAGGCATCGACACACAGGCCTGAACGCGGTTCGGCTTGCGGCATTTGCCGCTGGACGGCAAGGCAAACGAACAAAATAGGTAGCTTTAGCATGTTTATCACTTACATTAAACCTGCTTCGACTACGCGACAATACATGGATCAGGAGTTTTAAAATGGCAATTTCTTCAATCGGCGTAGGTTCGAACCTGCCTCTGGATAAGCTGCTTGACGACTTGCGCAACAGCGAAAACAACGCGCTGCTGGCTATCCAGTCCAAGCAAATCACGGCCGAGAACCGCCTGTCGGCCTACAGCAAGCTGGCCAGCAGCATCGACGCCCTCAAGGCCGCCGGCGCGGCTATTTCCAACACAGACACATTCGGCGCGCTCAAATCCAGCGTCACCGGGGACGGCCTGACCGTCAGCGCCTCAAGCAAGGCAATTGCCGGGCAATACAGCATCAAGGTAGAAACCCTGGCCACCGCGCAAACCCTGGTTACTTCGGGGCAGGCCAGCCGCACCGACGCCAACGGCACTGACGGCATCATAACCATCACCCTGGACGACGGCACGGCAAAGACGCTGGATCTTGCCGGCAAAAGCACCTCGCTCGAAGGCCTGGTCAGCGCCATCAATGCCGACCCCAAGCTGGGCGTACAAGCCACCATCGTCAACGACGGCTCGGGCACTCCCCACCGCCTGCTGCTTACCAGCACGAAAACCGGCACTAAGGCCTCGGTGGCGTCCATAGACGTTTCAGGAAACAGCACCCTGCAAGGCATCATCGGCTACGACAGCGCCACCACTCCCCCTGCTGCGAATATGTCCGTAACGGCCGCAACCAATGCGGCCATTACGATCAACGGCATTGCCATCAGCAGCCAGGCCAACACCATTACCGATGCCATCGACGGCGTGACGCTCTCGTTGACCAAGGCAGACCTCAACGCCACCAATACCGTCGTGATTTCCCGCGACGATTCTGCCGCAACCAAGGCCATCGGCGCTTTCGTATCGGCCTACAACAGCCTGCAAAGTACGATCAAGTCGCTGACTACATACGATGTCACTCAAAAACAGGGCAGCGCCCTTACCGGCGACTCCCTGGCCCGGCGCGTACAAACCCAGTTTCAAAGCGTCCTGAACGTCGTCGGCGATACCGGCACAATACGCAGCCTGGGCGCGATAGGCATCAAGTCCGACCCCAAGACCGGCGTGCTCAGCATCGACAACGACAAACTGACCGCCGCTCTGAAGGACCATCTGCCGGATGTGCAGAATCTGCTTACCGGCGAAAATGGGCTTACCAAAAAAATAGCCACGATCGCCGATAGCTTCTTGGCCACAGACGGGCTCATCAACGCAGCAAAAGAAGGCACCGACCGCAGCATTGTCGACCTGAAAAAACAATACGACGCAACATCGGCGCGCATCGACTCCAAGATGGAAGTCTATCGCGCACAGTTCACCGCGCTGGACACCATGGTGGCCCAGATGAACTCTGTCAGTACCTACCTGACCCAACAGCTTTCCATGCTGGGCAACAATAGCAGCAATAAATGACCTATTCCTTACCGCAAGGCGCCCGGCGCCCTCGATCGGCCCAGGCCTATGCCACTATTGGGCTCGAAACCCAGGTGCTCAGCGCCAGTCCCGAGCACCTTATCACCCTGCTGTTCAACGGGGCGCAGGCGGCCATCGCCAAGGCCCGGCTATATATGCAGAACGGCAATATCCAGGGCCGCGGCACGGCCATTTCAAAAGCCATCGACATCGTCGATTCGGGTTTGAAAGCCAGTGTCGACCGGGAAGCCGGCGGCGAACTGGCTACCAACCTGACAGCCACCTATGAACTGATCATCCGCAATCTGCTGTTGGCCAATCTTAATGCCGACCTGGAAAAGCTGGACCTGGCGAACCGCCTGCTTACCGAAATCGGCGACGCATGGCGAATTTCCGTCGACCCAAGCCGCTCCGAGCACGCTCCATCCCAATAAGGAACAAGGCTTGCTTGCCAAGCCTCGCTGTTTGCACTGTTTTCACCTATTAAGCAAGACCGTCGCCTCGGCACGGCAAAAATTTATGACGCCAACCTCCGCACCCGTGCTGCGCCAGTACGAAATCATTGCAGAGATATCCGGACATATGTTGCAGCAAGCTCGCTCCAACGACTGGGACACTGTTATTGAGCTCAGTAAAAATTACTACGAGGCTGTGGAGCAGTTGCGCAGGTTCGCACCGCTGGATCAGAACGACAGAATCGCCCGTCAATCCCTGCTCACCAAAATCCTGGACGACGACGCCCGCATCCGCGACCTGGCCTCGCCCGAGCTGCGCCGACTGGGTGCGATGCTGGGCAACATGAAACGCCAACAGTCCGTTCTGGAAACCTATTGCGCTCCCGCCCGTACTGAGCGTTCATGAGCATAGGCGGCCCTTCCGCTCTTGGCACCTTGCTGGTCCAGCGGCTGGATGCCGTCCTGGGAACGACGCTTTCGCAACAGACGAATCTTGCTTCGGGCGCCCGGCCCGACGCGGTCAGCCAGCCGGGGCAGCCGCTTAGTCCCGACCCCGCGCAAAACCAGACAGCGCGCGACTCGCGCAGTACGGTCGACAAAGTGCTGGAGCAAAGCGGCCAGCAACTGCGCCAGACTGTGGAGAAAACCAAGCTCGATGCGCAGCAGTCCATTCTGGCCGGACGCAACCAGCCGGCCACCTCCAGCACACCCTCCGCACCCACTACGTTGGGATCGGCAGCCAGGGCTATTCTGGCTTTGCTGCAAAGTTTCCCCGAAAGCGCGCCCCCATTGAAAGGCAAGTCGCCACTTGCCGGGGCCGACCCCAAGGCAGCGCCCGCCCAGGCCGGCACGCCGACGCAAGATTCGCAGCAAACTCCACGAACAACGGCGGGCGCGGCAGCAACGAATCAAGCCGGCGGCCCAAGCGGCGGCTCCGCGCCTTCAGGCGGCCTGCCATCCGCAAACTCGGCCGTCGGCAACGCAGCCAGCGGCGTGGCAGGCGCGCCGCCGGGCGCGGTGCCCAACGCACCCGCGGCAACCGCGGCGCAGTTCGTCCAGGCGCTGTCGCAAACCCTGCAAAACAGCGGCCTGTTCTACGAGTCACACCTAAGCAACGTCGCCTTCGGCGCGCAAGATGCCGCCACCCTGCATAATGAACCCCAGGCCCACGCCGGACGCAACGCAAGCGCCCATCCAGGTTCTACGGCAGCCCCAGCGCCGGCCGAAGCCGCCCCCCGCTCCGGCGCGGATGCGGCCCAGCCGAACACCGCCGGCACGGCAACCGCGGCGCAAGCCGGTGCCGCCCAGAACAGCGCTCTTGCAGGACTGCATCCCGACACGCACTTGCTGGTGCGCCAGCAACTTGAAGTATTGGCCAATCAAACCGTCGCCTGGCGCGGCGAAGCCTGGCCCAACGCGCCCATGCAATGGGAAGTGACACGCGAAAACAGCAGCTCGGAACACGAAGAAGCCGTTTCGCATTGGGCAACCCGCCTGACGTTGAACTTGCCCAATCTGGGTGAAATCCAGGCACGCATCAACCTTTCGGACCGGCAAATCGTCATGCAGCTCGTCGCGCCCGAATCGGCCACGCTGTTGGATCAAAACCAGGATGCATTGCGAAGCCATTTGCTGGCTCGCGGCCTGCAAGTCGGTGCATTGTCCGTGCGTGAGCAAGCGGCGGAAGACCAGCCTGCGCAGCAAGTTGCCGCGGCGCCGGAGGCACGCGCATGAGCCCCGTCCCCGGACCCAATGCGGGCCGCCCCGGCGCTGTCGCCATTACCTACGACAAAAGCGATACCGCGCCGCGCGTCGTGGCAAAAGGTTATGGAACGATGGCCGAAACCATTATCCGGACGGCCAAGGAAAATGGTTTGTATGTTCATGAGTCGCCCGAACTGGTCGGGCTGCTGATGCAAGTAGACCTGGATCAACATATTCCGCCCCAGCTTTATCAAGCCATCGCGGAACTGCTTGCCTGGCTTTACAAGCTGGAAGGCGAATCTTTCAAGCAGCCCTGACTGCAGGCCCATGCCGTTGCGGCATCATCGGCCCAAGGCAGGCTAGGCCCGCAAACCGCGCTTGATATGTAGCTTGATATGTATGTATATAGCCGGCGCCATCAAACAGGCATGCTGGCGATTTCCTGGTAGGCGGCCACAAGGCGATTGCGCACCTGGACCGTTGCCTGAAATGCAATGCCCGCCTTTTGCATGTCTATCATTACGTCATTCAGGGAAACGCCAGGGGCTCCCAACTCGAAAGCCTGGGCCTGTGCCGTGGCAGCGTTCTGGGTTGCCGATACTTTTTGCAGTGAACGCTGCAGTTCTGCGGCAAAGCCACCCTGGACCGAAGGCTTGTCGTCGGTGCGCATTGAAGGCGACGAAGCCGCCTGCGCCACCGCGCGCATCTGCGCAAGCATGTTCTCGATACTGGATAATTGTGAAATAGCCATTATGTCCGGATACAAAAGCGGAAAAACGGGCCAGTACAAAACATGCCGGCCTTCTCTATAACGTACTGTATCCAAAACGCCCCGCAAGCAAGCGGCGCATCAAGCGGCAAAACACCGGCTTATTCCATTCTTACGACATTGCAAATGGGCGACCACGCTATCCATTACAGATAACTGAGCCCCAAAACCATCGTTTTTCAACCATTGGCTACCGAAAGATACACGCAATAATTCAGGCCACAAGATATCGTCAACCTGATTCCCGCCGCATGCCTAACCTGTTCACGAACTGCCTTACGCCACCGCCGTATTTTCGCCCCTGCGCAGCAAGAGGCTCTCGATGAGCCAACAGGCCGCATTGCTGGCCCGCTTTCCCGCACTCGAGAAATTAAGCAATCTACCCAAGCCGGTGTTGATCGGTGCCGCGGCCGCCGTGATCGCTGTTGTCGTTGTGCTTCTTCTGCTGGGCCGAGCCCCCGCCTATGGCTTGCTGTTCTCGAATCTTGAAGACCGCGACGGCGGTGCCATTGTTACGGCATTGACGCAAATGAATGTGCCCTACCAGTTTTCGGAAAGCGGCAGCGCCATTCTCGTTCCCAAAGACAAGGTCCACGAAGTACGCTTGCAGTTGGCGGGCCAGGGACTGCCGCGCGGCGGCGGAGTGGGCTTCGAGCTGATGGACAACACCCGCTTTGGCGCCAGCCAGTTCACCGAACAAATTACATACCAGCGCGCGCTGGAAGGTGAACTGGCCAATACCATCCAGGCCGTGCATGCTGTAAAAACCGCCCGCGTTCATCTTGCCATTCCCCGCGAATCCTTGTTCGTGCGCGAACGCCAGGCACCGACCGCATCGGTGCTGCTGACCTTGCAACAGGCCCGAACTCTCAGCGCCGGCCAGGTCGCAGCCATTACCTGGCTGGTGTCGTCCAGCGTGCCCAATCTGTCCGCCGAGAACGTATCGGTAATCGACCAGAACGGGCGCCTGCTTACCTCGCCCACCGGCGAAGCCGGCGTGGACGGTACGCAACGCAGCTTTGTTCACGACGTAGAACAGCGCACTGTGCAACGCATCATGACCCTGCTTACGCCGCTGGTCGGCGCCGGCAATGTCCGCGCACAGGCAAGCGCCGAGGTCGACTTTTCACAGCGCGAGCAAACATCGGAAGTCTACCGCCCCAATCAAACCCCGGGCGAAGCCGCTGTGCGCAGCGAACAAACCAGTTCATCGGTGCAATCGCGCGTCCAGCCGCCCGAAGGCATTCCCGGCGCGCTGACCAACCAGCCGCCGGCCAATGCCACGGCGCCGATCACCACAGCACCGGCGCAGCCGCCCGCCCGGCCCGGCGCCGGAGCCGGCAATAACGCTGCCAATAACGCCGCAAACACCGCGGCCGCGCAGACAGCCCTGGGCACCGGCAGCAATGCCGCACAAAACACCGTGCCAAGCAGCAGCCAGAACAACGCAACCATCAACTATGAAGTGGACCGCACGATCAGCCATGTCAAGGATCCCACCGGCAAGCTGCAGCGCCTGTCGGTTGCTGTAGTCATCAACCACCAGCTCAATGAAGACGGCAAGTTCGTTCCTGTGTCCGACGACGAACTGCAAAAACTCAATAGCCTGGTCAAGGACGCCATGGGGTATTCGGCTGAACGAGGCGACACGCTCAGTATCATCAACAGCCCGTTCAACGACAATTCGGCGGCCAGCCTGCCCATCTGGAAGGACCCGGAATACCAGGCTTTAGCCATGCAATTAGCGCAATACCTGTTCATCATCATCGGCCTGTTCTTTGTCTGGAAGAAAATCGTCAAGCCGTTGGTAAATAACATAAGCCAGGCCGGCGCCGCCAAGCTTGCTGCCAGCGCCGAACTGAAGTCCGAGCAGGCGGCAGCGGCGGCAGCGGCCGCAATCGCGGCCAAGCGGGCCTCGGAGATCAGCCGCTACGAAGACAACCTGAACGTGGCGCGCAATCTGGCTGAAAAAGATCCGCGCGCCGTGGCAATGGTATTGCGCTCCTGGATGGAAAAAAATGGCAAGTAAGAATCCCAACCTCGAGAGCTGCGCCATTCTGATGATGTCGCTGGGCGAAGACTCCGCCGCCGAAGTATTCAAGTACCTGTCCGCCCATGAAGTCCAGCAAGTGGGCGCGGCCATGGCCAATCTCAAGCAAATTACCCGGCACGACGTCGACGAAGTCCTGGAAGGCTTTCGCCAGGAGGCGGACCAATTCATGGCGGTTACTGTCGGCTCCGACGAATACATACGCGCCGTCCTTAACAAGGCGCTGGGCAATGACAGGGCCGCGGGCCTTATTGAAGACATTCTGGAAGCGGGGGACGGCGCCAACGGTATAGATGCATTAAATTGGCTGGATGCCAACAGCGTTGCCGAACTGATCGCCGACGAGCATCCGCAAATCATCGCCACCATCCTGGTCCACCTCGAACGCGACCGCGCCTCAGGCGTGCTGGCCTTGCTGAACGAACGCCTGCGCAACGACGTCATGCTGCGTATCGCAACCTTCGGTGGAGTACAGCCCGCCGCCTTGCACGAGTTGACCGATGTGCTCAACGACATGCTGTCCGGCCAAGGCGCCAAGCGCAGCAAGATGGGCGGCGTGCGCACAGCCGCCGAGCTCTTAAACTTCATGAACTCCAGCGAAGAAGAAGCCGTCATTGCCAGCTTGCGCGATCTGGATGCCGACCTGGCCCAGCGCATCGTCGACGAGATGTTCGTGTTTGAAAACTTGATCGACATCGAAGACTTTGCCATCCAGCTCATCCTCAAGGAAATCGATACCGATTCGCTGATGATCGCCCTGAAGGGCTCGGCCGAAGAGCTGCGCGAAAAATTCCTCAAGAACATGTCCAACCGCGCCGCGGAAATGCTGCGCGACGATATCGAGGCCCAGGGCCCGGTACGCATGTCCCGAGTGGAAGAAGAGCAAAAGGCCATCCTGCAAGTAGCCCGCCGCCTGGCCGAAACCGGTCAATTTACCTTGGGCGGTCTTGGAAAAGACGAATATGTCTGAACACAAGCCGGCATCTTCGCAGCCCTACGCCAACCTGGGTTGGCGGCGTTGGGAAATGGACACTGTCGCGCAACCGCCCGCCCCGGCCGCCGAGCAAACAGGCAATGCCCCTGCCGCCTTGCCCAACGACGTCGTGGCTCAGCTCGAAGAGCTGGGCCGCTCTATTCGTGTCAAGGCCCAGCGCGCGGGACACGATGCCGGCTACGCGGCGGGCCACGCCGAAGGCTACGCCGCCGGCCTGACCCAAGGGCTCGACACCGGCACCAAACAAGGCCGCGACCAGGGCTTCCAGGCCGGCCATGCGCAAGGCCTGGACTTTAGCAAGCAAGAAGCCCAGCAACTTGGCGCCCTGGCTTCGGCATGCGCCCAGTCGCTAAGCACTATAGAGAACGACGTGGGGCAGGCGCTGATCGGCCTGGCCATCAATATTGCGCAACAAGTAGTGCGCAGCACATTGCAGGCCAACCCGGAAAAAATCCTCGATACCGTACGGGACATCCTGTATCTGGAAAGCGGCCAGGACGGTACCCTGCAGCTGCGCGTGCACCCGGACGATCTGCAACTGATACGAGAGCACCTGGCCGATGAGCCGGGCGCCGCCAAATGGCGTCTGATCGCCGACGAAACCATACTGCGCGGCGGCTGCACCGCCGAAACCCTGCTGGGCAATATTGACGCCACGCTGCAAACGCGCTGGAAACGCGTTACATCCGCACTGGGCTTGCCCGGCGCCTGGGAAATCGCTCCATGAGCGGCGCGCCCGCCGGCCGGCTTGCCAACGCCGCTCAGCGCTGGCGGGCGCAGTTGGATATCGGCGCAAGCCGGGTCTCCAGCACCGAGTCCTGGCACACGACAGGAAGGATCACGCGCGCAACGGGATTGGTACTGGAAGCGACCGGACTGCGCCTGGCCGTCGGCGCGGCTTGCAAGATCGAAATTTCGCCCAGCCAAGATAGCTGGGCGGACGCGGAGGTCGTTGGCTTTAATGACCACACTTTGTACTTGATGCCGCAAAGCGATATCTCGGGCCTGCCCCCGGGCGCACGCGTCGTGCCGGTCGAGGCCGGATTGCGGCATGCCATCGACTTGCCCCTGTATGCTGTGGCCGAGAACCCCATCACCACCAAAACCCGCCATTTGCCGGTCGGGGACGCTTTGCTGGGGCGCGTGCTGGACGGCGCTGGGCAGCCCCTGGACGGCCTGGGCCCCTTGCGCAACGTCGTACCGGCTCCGCTCAGCGCGACGGCCATCAATCCTTTGGCCCGGGCGCCGATCGACTCGGTCCTGGATGTCGGAGTGCGTGCCATCAACGGCCTGTTGACCGTCGGACGCGGGCAACGCATGGGCCTGTTCGCCGGGTCGGGCGTCGGGAAAAGCGTACTGCTGGGCATGATGGCGCGCTATACCGCCGCCGATGTCATCGTCGTCGGGCTCATCGGCGAACGCGGCCGTGAAGTCAAGGAGTTCATCGAACACAATCTCGGACCCGAAGGCCTGAAGCGCTCTGTCGTCGTCGCCGCGCCGGCCGATGTGTCGCCTTTGCTGCGCCTACAGGCCGCCGTATACGCCACCCGCCTTGCCGAGCATTTTCGCGACCAGGGCAAGAACGTACTGTTGATCATGGATTCGCTTACCCGCTATGCTATGGCGCAACGTGAAATAGCGCTGGCCATCGGCGAGCCGCCCGCCACCAAAGGCTATCCTCCATCGGTTTTTGCCAAACTCCCGGCGCTGGTCGAGCGCGCCGGCAACGGCGCATCCGTCGACGGCAGGCCCGCGGGCTCGATCACGGCCTTCTATACCGTGCTGACCGAAGGCGACGACCAGCAAGACCCGATTGCCGACTCGGCCCGGGCCATACTTGACGGACACATCGTACTGTCGCGCAGCCTGGCTGAGTCCGGCCACTATCCGGCCATCGACATCGAAGCGTCCATCTCGCGCGTCATGTCCGCCATTGTTCCAAAGGAACAATTCAGCATGGTGCATCAGTTCAAGAAAATGCTGTCGCGCTACCAGCGCAACCGCGACCTGATTGCCGTGGGCGCCTACACCATGGGGAACGACCCGAACATCGACGAAGCGATCGAAAAATACCCTTGGCTGGAAGCGTACTTGCAGCAAGGCATAGAAAGCCGCATCGACTATGCACGCGCCACCGGCGAACTGGCTGCCGTGCTGGGCCACGAAAAGCCGGACCCGGGAGCCGTCCATGCATAAATCCAATCCGCTCGACACGCTCATCGAGCTTACCCTGAACCAGGCCGAGCAGGCGGAAAGAAAACTGCAGCTTCTGACAGCGGAACGGCGCAATGCGCAAGAACAGCTTTCCACCCTGCATGTTTATCGCCAGGATTACGCCGAGAGACTGATGAAATCCACGGAATCGGGGATGTCGGCCTCGAACTATCATAATTTTAGGCAGTTTATCGCCACTTTGGACGAGGCCATTTCACAGCAAAATAGAGTGGTGGCACATATCGACCTGAAAATCGAGGCCGGCAAAAAGCACTGGTATGCGGAAAAACGCCGCCTTAGCTCGTTTGAAACGCTGCAAGCCAGGAAAAAACAACAGCAGCGTGTCGTTGACAACCGCAACGAACAACGCGCCAACGACGAAATTTCAGCCAATATTTTTCGCCGAACCGGCAACCTACATTAATTTCGAGTCCAGCCATGAACACACCGACAATCGCCGCTGCGCTTTCCAGCCCCTCCCCGCAAGCGGGGCGGGCGGCCGGCAATTCCAGCGACGCTGAAAGCGGCGCCAGCTTTTCTCATGTGCTGGGCGATCAACAGGCCGCCATCGGGCAACAAGGCCGCACCGAGACCCACCCGGCCGCCGGCGGCGCAACGGGGCAAACCGTAAAGGGCAAAGCCGAACCGTCCGCCAAGAACAAGGCCGGCGCTGAAGACGCCCCAAGCGACGCCGCGCTGTCCGAACTGGCGGGCGAACAAGGTTTGTCTCTGCCGCAGATCGCGCTTAGCCTTGCCGCCCACGCCCTGGCAGGAACAGCGCAAGGCCCGGCACAGCCGTCTGAAGACTCGGACTTGGCCGCGCAGGCGCCAACGCAAGCTTTACAACGCGGCAAAGCCGATCTGGCCACCCTGCTCGCCAAGGCCGCGCCAGCGCAAGGCGACACGCCCGCCAAGGCCGACCCTCAGGCCGTGGGCGGCGAAGCCGTCCTTTCCGCGCGGTTCAGCGTCGCGGGCGCGGGCGCACAGCAATTTGCACCAGCCAACCCTGCGCTGACCGAAGCCGCCGCCCCCGGCGCACGTACGGCAACCAAGCTTGTACGCGCGTCGGCCGCGGGCGCACAAGCGGTCGACAAGCCGGCCGGCCAGGCCGCACAGCAAGTCCCCACTTCCACCCAGAACGCGCTTGGCGCAATCGCCGCGGCAAACACCGCCGCGGCGCTGCCGGACAGCATAAGTTCAACGCCTCTCAGTACCCCGCCCACGTATGACATCTCGGCCCTGGCAGGCGCGGCCCCCCAGACACAAAACGCCGGCAACGCTATGTTTACCGGCGCCAGCCTGGGAATTTCCGCTCCGCTGCAAAGCCCGCAATGGCCCAGCGACTTCGGCCGCCAATTCGTGATGCTGTCGCAGAATGCGGGCAACCAGCCTCAAACCGCCGAATTGCGCCTGGATCCCCCCGAACTGGGGCCTATCCGCATTACCATCAACATCAATGACAATGTCGCCCATGCGGTATTCGTTTCCGCTCATGCGTCAGTACGCAGCGCCATTGAAAATGCCCTGCCTCAATTGCAGCAGCAATTGGCGCAGGCAGGCATTTCCCTGGGGCAAGCCAACGTAAGCGACCAAGGCCAGCAACAGTCCGCCTTCCAGCAATCATTCCAGGCCAGCGGCCAGCACACAGGCCGCTCCACAAGCGCCGGTGCCGCCAACGGCCTTGAAAGCGCGGTCGCCCAGGCCGGCGCACGCGCAACCCAGAATCCGAATTCGCTGGTAGACACCTTCGCATAACGCCGGCAGCACCTACAGTCCAAGAACCATTTGAATCGATCCCGAAGAAACCATGGCAACCCCTGAAGCAAAAAACACCTCGAAGCTCATTAAAACCATATTGCTTATAGTTCTGATCATCGGGATAAGCATTGCCAGCACATTTTTTCTGCTGAAACAGTTCGGCCCCAGCTTGCTGGGAGCACAGCCAGCGCTGGCCGTCGAGCCGCAGGCGCCTGTAGTGCCCAAGCCTATTTTCCTGGCTCTTGAACCCTTCACCGTTACCCTGAACGAACCACGTGCCAACCGCATCCTGTACGCTGAAATCAGCCTGCGCGTGATGGACGACACAGCGCGCCAACAGCTTCAAACCTACATGCCCGAAGTCCGCAGCCGCGTATTGGCCGAGATGGCTCGATACGACGCGATCAGCCTGCAAAGCACCGAAGGCCGCTCGCAGCTTACCAATAACGTACTTGCCGCCCTTAAAGCTCCCTACGATAGCCAGTTGGCCGCTCCCGCCATTTCCAGCGTTTTGTTTACCGCGTTCGTGGTCCAATAAATGCCGTACTCGAACTTTCTCTCGCAAGATGAAGTCGATGCGCTGCTGGCGGGCGTAACGGGCGAAAGCGACAGCGCACCAGCGGCGGCCAAAAATACCAACGGCGTCAGGCCCTACGACCTTAGCTCCCCCGATCGCGTCGTGCGCCACCGCATGCAGACGCTCGAACTCATCAACGAGCGGTTCGCCCGGCGCATGCGCTCTACCTTGCTAAGCTTCATGCGTCGCAATGCCGACATCACCGTGTCGGCGATCAAAGTCCAGAAGTACTCCGATTTCGAACGCAACCTGCCCGTGCCCAGCAACCTGAACATGGTCAGCATGAAACCTCTGCGCGGTGTTTCGCTGTTCACTTTCGACCCCAACCTGGTCTTTCTTGTTATCGACAGCCTGTTCGGCGGCCACGGCCGCTACAACACGCGCGTCGAAGGCCGCGACTTCACCACGACGGAACAGCGCATCATCCGCCGTCTGCTGAATTTAACGCTGGACAGCTACGGCACAGCCTGGCAAAGCGTGTATCCGGTCGAGTTCGAATATATCCGCTCGGAAATGCACACCAAGTTCGCCAGCATTACCAGCGGCAACGAAATCGTGGTCGTATCTTCGTTCAATATCGAACTGGGCGCATCGGGCGGCAACCTGAATATCTGCCTGCCTTATTCCATGATAGAACCCGTGCGCGACTTGCTTACGCGGCCATTGCAGGAAAACACCATGGAAGCGGTGGATCAGCGCTGGATGCACCAGCTTTCTCGCCAGGTTCGCAGCGCCGACGTCGAGCTGACCGCCGAATTCGCAACCATACCCTCTTCTATCGCCGAACTGCTCAGGATGCAGGTTGGCGATGTATTGCCTATCGACATAAAGCCTGTCATCACCGCCCGCGCCGGAGAAGTCCCCGTCCTGGAGTGCACCTACGGTACGCACAACGGGCGCTATGCGCTGCGCGTGCAAAAAATGCTGGCCAACTCTGAAATCGAACCAACCAAAGCGACTCACCATGACTGATCCAAACCAAGACGCCGACAAAGAAAGCAAGACGCCGGAAACCACGGACGCGGATTGGGCTGCCGCCCTGTCCGAGCAGACGGCGCAAACCAAGCAAGCCAAT
Organism: Eoetvoesiella caeni; assembly: GCF_003315175.1. Lineage (GTDB taxonomy): Bacteria > Pseudomonadota > Gammaproteobacteria > Burkholderiales > Burkholderiaceae_B > Eoetvoesia > Eoetvoesia caeni. Next base: position 449,345 of record NZ_QNRQ01000001.1, read on the forward strand.
CAGGCCGACGGCCTGCAGCAGGACATGGACGACTGGGCCAGCGCCCTGGCCGAACAAACCGCGGCCATCGGACCCGCACCCGAAGATACCGCCGCGCCCGCCGCCCCCAGCGCCGCCGCACATGTTTTCCAGCCGCTGGTCGATAGCGCCGCCGAAGGCGACAGCGATATCGACTTGATCATGGACATTCCGGTGCAGTTGTCGGTTGAGCTGGGACGCACCAAGCTCACCATCAAGAATATTCTGCAACTGGGCCAGGGCTCGGTCGTCGAGCTGGACGGACTGGCAGGCGAACCCATGGATATTTTCGTTAACGGCTACCTTATCGCCCAAGGGGAAGTGGTGGTTGTCGAAGACAAGTACGGCATACGCCTGACCGACATCATCACGCCGTCAGACAGGCTGAACCGACTGAACAGCCGCCGCTAAACATGATCGAAGCCGACATTCTGCGCCTGATAACCAGCCTGTTCATTATTGTTGCGCTGATCCTGGCCTGTGCCTGGATCACGCGCCGCAGCGGCTGGCTGCGCGCAGCGCAAGGCCAAAGCATCAAGCTTGCCGGCACCCAGAGCCTGGGCGGGCGCGCCTACGTTTCCATCGTCGAGGTCGAAGACGCCAGGCTGGTCATCGGCGTGACCGGCAACCAGGTGACGCTGCTGCACACCATGCCTCCTTCGCCCGCGCCAGGATTAAAGCAAGCGGACCGCCCCGCCGCCGAACCGATTTCATTTGCGAGTTCGCTTACACGGGTGTTGTCCCGCCGCCGCGCCTGACGCAACGCATCACCAACCATGAATGCCTTTACCTTCGCCAGCCGCTTGCCGCCGCCGTTCAGAATTGCAATATTCTTCGGCCTGATTTTCCTGGTGGCCGCCTACCCTGCAAGCAGCCTGGCCCAGGCGGCCTTGCCTGCAATTACGTCGACCACCGGCCCCAACGGCAGCCAGACTTACTCGCTTAGCATACAGACCCTGCTGCTGTTGACCATGATGTCGTTCTTGCCGGCCATCCTGCTGATGATGACCGGCTTTACCCGGATCATCATTGTGCTGGGCCTGCTGCGCAACGCCATGGGAACGGGCGCCTCGCCGCCCAATTCGGTATTGATCGGATTGGCGCTGTTCCTGACGCTGTTCACCATGTCCCCGGTATTCGACCAGGTATACACCGATGCCTACCAGCCGCTGAACGCCGGAACGATTTCGTTCGACACGGCCCTGGACCGCGGCATCAAGCCCCTGCATACCTTCATGCTGCACCAAACGCGGCAAACCGACTTGTCCTTGTTTGCCGGCATGGCCAATATTGGCGAACTGCAAAGCCCGGACGAAGTTCCTTTGCGCGTACTCGTGCCCGCCTTTGTCACAAGCGAACTGAAAACCGCTTTCCAGATCGGCTTTACCATTTTCATCCCCTTCCTGATTATCGACCTGGTCATTGCCAGCGTGCTGATGGCATTGGGGATGATGATGGTGCCGCCCGTTACCATTTCTTTGCCGTTCAAGCTGATGCTGTTCGTGCTGGCCGACGGCTGGCACCTGCTGCTTGGCTCGCTGGCGCGAAGCTTTTACCAATAAGGCGATGCGATGACTTCAGAAACCGTGATGTCCATGACTTACCTCGCCATGAAAGTGGCGTTGATCATGGCCGGCCCTCTTCTGATGGTTACCCTGGCCGTCGGACTGCTCATCAGTATTTTCCAGGCCGCAACGCAGATCAATGAAATGACATTGTCTTTCATTCCGAAGCTGCTGGCGGTGGGCGCCGCATTGGTATTGCTGGGGCCCTGGCTCATCAGCACCATGGTGGACTACATGACCCTGCTGTTCTCGCAAATTCCGGGCATGGTGTCCTGAGCGCAGGGCAAGGCAAACGGCCCGCATGCACTAAGTCATGGTTTCATTCGAACTGGATCAACTCTACGGCTGGATCACGGCATTTCTCTGGCCGTTCTTTCGCATCCTCTCGCTGATGGGCACGGCCCCGGTGCTGGGCGATGCATCCATTCCATTGCGCGTCAAAGTCGGCTTTGCGGCCATGGTTACCGTTGCCATAGCGCCCAGCCTGGGCCCCATGCCCGCCGTTGCACCCGCCTCGTACGAAGGCCTGTGGATTACGCTGCAGCAAGTATTGATAGGCATTGCGCTGGGGCTGACCATGCGCATCGTGTTTGCCGCCGTGCAGACCGCCGGAGAATTCATCGGACTGCAGATGGGGCTTTCCTTTGCCTCGTTCTTCGACCCGGCCACCGGCGCCAACACCGCCGTGCTGGCGCGCATCATGAATGTCGTGGCCACGCTGCTTTTCCTGGCACTGAACGGCCATCTGCTAATGCTGGCCGGCGTGCTGCGCACCTTTGAAGTCCTGCCCATCAGCGCACACGCCATGAATACCGACGGCTTCAGCGTGCTGTTCGAATGGAGCTCCCAGGTCATGACCAGCGGCATGCTGCTGGCCCTGCCTTTGATCATTGTGCTGCTGACCATCAACCTTGCTCTGGGCATACTGAACCGCACCGCGCAGCAGCTTTCAGTCTTCGCCGTGGGCTTTCCCATCTCGCTCACGACCGGATTGATCCTGCTTATGGTCGTGCTGCCGCAAACCTCGCCGTTCCTGACCCGGCTATTTGATTCGGGGTATGCGGCCATGAGCCGCCTGACGCAAGCGCTGGCCGGCGGCTAGCGCTGGCCTGTCAATTCGAATACTAGGCGAACGGCTCCAGCCCAAAGGCCCGAGCATCGACGCCGCTGTCCAGGGTTCGACCAGATTATTCAGCCGACAACGGATAGCTGACGACGGTGTTGTCGATGCTCTTGGCCGACGTATCGGCCAGGGGGTTGGGCGCCGGGCTCGCGGCCTGAGCGTTCTGACCGGGGACCGTGTTTGGCGCAGCGGGCGGTTTGCCGGGTTCGGACATCACGTTGACGCTGTTCACCACCCGTTCGAAACGCCCATACGAGTCGAACCTCAGCCATAATTCTTTACGCAAGTAAATGGCATCGGTCAGCACCGACGACTTTTGGGCCCAGCGCGCGGTAAGCGAGCCGTCCAACTGCCGATAAATATCCGTTGGCGCTGCACCAAGTAGCCCCTCGGCTTGAGTCAAGGTGGTAGTGCCGGGGACAATTTTGGACAAGCCAGCCGAGTCGAACGACTGGCCGGTTGTACTGCATGCCGCCAACAGGGCCAATGCGGCGCCCGCCGTCGCCAGGCGCCACGAAAAACGCCCTACCGTTCTGGCCGAATGTTTCATGATTTTTAGAATTCTTCCCAGTCGCCGTCGTTATTCGTGGCGTCCCTGGCCGTCGCACCACCTGTCAAACGGGCTGCAGACGCTGGTTTGTCGAGGGCGGGGGTTGCGGCGGGCCTGGGAAGCGCAGCGCTGCCCGGCGCGCCGGCCAATGCTGAGCGTCCCAAAGGTGCAGCGCGGCCAGCGGCGGCTGCGGGGGCTGGGGTCTTTGGCGTCACGTCAATGACCTTGTTGCCCGAAGAAAGCTTGTAGACCGAAATAGCAGTGCTGACCTGCCCCACCTGCTCTTGCAATTCGGAGGCCGACCGAGCCGCGTGTTCAACCAGCGCAGCATTCTGTTGCGTAACGCCGTCCATCTGGGTTACCGCCAGATTGATCTGCTCGATGCCGCTGGATTGCTCGGTGGTGGCGGCGGTAATTTCACCCATGATGTCGGTAACCCGCGCAACGGACGAAACGATTTCCTGCATGGTTGCACCGGCGTGCTCGACCTGTTGCGAGCCTTCGGCCACCTTCTTGACCGAGTCGTCGATCAGGCCCTTGATTTCCTTGGCCGCATTCGCGCTGCGCTGGGCCAGGGCACGAACCTCGGCCGCGACCACGGCAAAGCCTTTGCCCTGCTCGCCTGCCCGGGCGGCCTCGACCGCGGCATTAAGGGCCAGGATATTGGTCTGGAAGGCAATGCTGTCGATAACGCCTACGATATCGGATATTTTGCGAGAGCTGGCGGAAATGCCTTCCATGGTGGACACGACCTCGCCCACCGCACTGCCTCCGCGCAGCGCCACTTCGGAAGCGGTGGCCGCCAATTGATTGGCCTGGCGGGCGTTATCCGCGTTCTGCTTGACCGTGCTGGCAAGCTGTTCCATGCTGGCCGCGGTTTGCTGCAATGCCGCCGCCTGTTGTTCGGTGCGGCTGCTCAAGTCGGTATTGCCAACGACAATATCGCGCGTTCCCACGCTGATGCGCTCCAGCCCTGCCCGTACCGCGCCCACATTGCGGCTCAGGTTTTCTTGCAGGCGCTTGGCCGCGGCATACAGGGCGCCGATTTCGCTTTGGCTGGCGGCTTCCACCCTTTGAGTAAGGTCGCCCACGGAAATACGGTCGAAATACTGGCCGATCTGCTTCAGAGGCCGCCAGACTTTGCGCGACAGTATCACCCAGGTAAGCAGCGCCAGTACTATTGACAATACAGCCAGGGCCACAAAAGCGTATCGAGTCTGCGCCAGGCTGTCGCCCCCGCCTTCCGGCAGGCTATACCAGCCCAGGCCCGCCGCGAGCAAGGTCGAAATGGACAAAAGCAGAACCAGCAAAAACAAGCTGACTTTAAGCTGCGCGCGCGTCGATTGCATTTTATTTAGAACCCATGTTGAACAAGCTTGTTCCCTGAAGCTGTTTGAATGCCAAGGCGGCCGCTTCAAGTGCGGACTGGCGCAATTGCAATTGCGCCGTCGCGGTGTAGTAGTCCAGATCTTCCAGCCTGGACAGCTGCGAGGTATAGCCCAGATTGCGCAAGGTGCCGTTGCCGCCGATGGCATCGATCTCGTTCAAGCGCGAACCCAGCGAGGAATTGACTGTAAGCACCTGGTTGTAGTTCAGGTCGATGCGCTGAATGGCCCCGCCCAGAGTATTGAGCATGGCGGTTGTCTTGACGGCGTCGCCTTCTGTGGGAGCGGTCAGGGCTTTGATGACGCCATCCAGGGTATCGAAGATGTTCAACTCCGTAGGCTGTCCAGGCTGAACGGTGACCTTGTCGCCGGCGCCTGCCGCGCCCGCGATATCCAGGCTCACCCCCGCGCCGGGAATAGCAACTGTACCCACAGCAAAGGCACCGGTAGTCGTGCCCAGCGGCGTAGCGAGGCTGTTGTCTGAATAGAACGTAACGGTAAACGGATCGCCGACGGTTCCGCCGCTATAGTCGATGGTGAACGGCTTGCCGAAATAAGACGCCGTCTTATCGGTAACCGTTGTATTTCCGGCGCTTAAAGTGCCGAGCGGATCCGCCTTCTGCACAGTCGTCACGTATCCGGCGTTGGCCGGTTGAATAGAGAACTTGTCGCCCACGGCCGGAGCGCCAGAGAAGTCGATTTGCACCCCGCCACCAAGATTCAGGCTTGTTGTGCCCGTCACATAGTCTGCTGTGACCGGCGTACCTACCGTGGTGCCACCACTGATGTCCTTGACCGTAATCGTATATTGCAAAACCGGTGGCACGGCGGCTGAGTTGGAGAACTCGACCTCGAATGTCTTGCCAACGTTGATGCCTTGAGAGTCGGTAACCACCGGTTTGCCTATCAGCGCCGTTCCCGTGTTGCCAGCATCGGCGCTGGTTACGTAATCGCGCGCGCCCGCGGTTGCACGCATAAAGATATCGGTGCCGATGTCGCTGCCCGCGATCTGGCGGGTTTGGTCGGCCTGGATCAGACGCTGGTTGGCGTCGCCGTTATAAGTCACTTTACCGTTGGCGTCCGTGACAAACGCCGGCTGCGACCCGGCATGGCCGGAAAACAAGTACTGCCCATTGCCGTCCTTGGCATTGGCCAGGCCCAGCAAAGTTTCTTTCGAGCTTTTCAGCACGCCGGCCAGAGTGGCCCTGTCGGCATCCGACATCGTGCCGTTGCCGGCCTCGATCAGCCGCGTCTTGACGTCCTGCAATAGCGTGGTTACCGAATCAAGCGTATTGGACTCGATACCCAGGCTGTTCTTGGCCACCTCGCGATTGTCGGCGAAACGCTTGTTAAGCGCCTGGGCCTGCCCGATATTGATGGCCTGCGCCGCCGCCAAAGGATCGTCGGCCGGAGTGACCATGCGCTGGCCGCTGCCGATCTGCTGGTACAAGTGCATAAGATCGGACTGCTGGGCATTAATGGAATTAAGCCCGGTCTGGAAAAACAGATTGGAACTGATACGCATGACAACAACCTTAGAATAATTTGCCGGACGAGTTGTAGAATCCTGTCAACACACTATGCACGCATTCCCAGCAACGTATCAAACAAGGTTGAACTGACGTCGATAAGCCGCGACGCAGCCCGGAACTGCTCTAACGAACGGTCCAGGTTTACGTACTCTTCATTCAGGTTGACACCGGCTACCGCTTGCTGCGCTGCATAGTTCTGCTGGATCAAGGTGGCTTGCGCCTTGGCCGACGTACCGTTTTGCTGGGTTTGGACCCCAACCTTGTTGACGATTTGCGAGAACGCCTCGTTAAGCCCCATGGTGCCGTTGCCCAGCACTTTTTCGGTTTGCAGTTTGGCCAGCAGCAAGGCATTGCCGCCGTCGGCATCGCCAATGGCCGAACCGGCGGCCGCAATGCTGGCGGGATCGGTCAGGTTAAGCTTGAGGTCGCCCGCGGCGCTGCGGGTCGGCTGCAATGCCCAGCTATCGCCGGCCTGCGCACCGGCTGCAACCTGGATTTGCATGCCGCCGATTTCCTGCGGTGTGCTCAGGTCGCCCCGGAAAACCTGAGTGCCGTTGGGCACAGAAGTTACCGTGTAATCGTTGGCGCCATTGAACGTGATCTTGTAGTCTTGGCCGGTCAGGGCATTGGCATCGCTGAACGACGCAGTCACGGTGGCCGAGCCCTTGTTGTCGATACTGCTTAATGCCTTCGGATTGCCAATACTGAAAAACTCGGCACCGGCGTTGCCGTTTTGATCGAAGCCGGCCTGATGCTGCTTATTGACGCTTAGCGCAACGCCCACGGCCAGGCGGCCCAATTCGTTCTGCACCGAATCCAGGGTAGTGTTGCGGTATGAAAGCAGGCCGCCCAAGGTGCCGCCCGAAATGCTGCTGTCGTCCATCTCGACCAGAGTCGTGCTACCGGCACCCGTGGACGCAGAGTAGGCAACGACCGTGCGAGTGGGATCGTTGGCCGCCGGAACGGCCTGCAAAGGAAACACAGTGTCGCCGCCCAGCAGCACCTGGCCATTGCTGAGGGTCAGGTTGACGCTGCCGTCTTGTTCAAGGACACGCACGCCGACTAATTGGCTCAGTTCGGAAACAGCCTGGTCGCGCTGGTCGAGCAAATCGTTGGGCGGCTGCCCCGAGCTGGATGCCTTGGCGACGACGACTTGATGGTTCAGGTCGCGGATGCGCTCCACATAGCTGTTGACCTGCGTGACGACAGTCGAAACCTGGGTGTTGATATTGTTGCGCTGGGCATCCAGGAACGCGTTGGCGTCGTTGAGCTGGCCCACCAGGCTGGCGGAGCGGCCCAGAAGCTCCTGCCGTCCGGCGGGATCGGCGGGCGAGGAGGCCACGGCCTGGATGCCATCGAAAAACTTCTGCAGGGCTGGCGTAATGCCTACGGTACGGTCGGCAAACAGGTTATTGATCTGCACGATCTCGTTGCCGTATGCGCTGATGGACGCGCCCGTACTTTGCGAATTGACCAATTGACGCGACAGGAAATTGTTATAGGCACGCTCGACGCTGTCGGTCTGCACGCCGCGGCCGATAAAGCCAAATCCGGTAGGCGTTGCGCCTGCTGTGGACACCAGCACGCTTTGGCGGTTATAGCCTTCGGTTGCCGCGTTATTGATGTTGTGGCCGGTGGTTTGCAGGCGATTCTGTGCGGCATTGATGCCCGAGAGACCAAGGTTTGCTAAATTCATCGATATTCCGTTGATAGGTTCAAGTAACGCCGCGGCCCTGCAAAATGGGGCTTACAAAAAAAGAAAGACCATCCACAGTATTTACGGCAGCTTGGCGGAATTGTTTAGGTCCCGCTCACTGTCATCACTCTATGCGCCACAAGGCCTGCCCCCGCGAATTGCCCGGCCGAACCGGCCCGGCTGCCATCGCCCTCACGCAGGAAATTGCACAGAGGATCGCTAGGTTGAAAGCCGATTGAAATACCCCATGATCGAAATGAGTTTGTCGGCGTAGTTGGGATCCGTGGCGTAGCCCGCGTCCTGGATGCGGCGCGCCGCGACTTCGGCCGAAGGTGCGCCGACAACCTCGCTATAGCGCTCGCTGCGGCTGATCAGCTTGGCGTAGTCGGCGAACGATTCCGCATACGAGTTGTAGGCACGAAACGGCTGCATAACTTTGCGCGCTACACCGTTCTCGTATTCAGTGGTCATGATGTTGGCGACCTTGCCCTTCCAGTTGGGTGTGGCCTTGATGCCGAACAGGTTGTAGCTGTTGCTGCCGTCCTCGCCCCGGATCTCGCGCTTGCCCCAACCCGACTCCAGTGCGGCCTGGCTAAGGATAAGCTTGGCGGGAACACCGCTTTCGTTGGCGGCCACTTTGGCGGCCGCGCTCATGCGGTCGACAAAGCTCTGGATATGCGAAGGCGCCCCTCTTATTGCCGACATCGCGGCGCCCGCCGCTTCGCCCAAAGGACTGGCCGACAGCAAGTCGATCAACGCAGATATGGACGAAGCGTCCTGCTTGCGCTCGTCTCCTATCCTGGACTTCAGCCCTGGAATGCGCGAAGACGCCAGCTCGGGCATGGCTTTGGCGCGGCTCTCGATGGCCGCCGCGCCCTGCCCGCCCGGCATATTGCCCTGGATCTGCGCCAACAAGGCCTGCGCCAGCCCTATGCCCGGATTGGCCAATTGCAGGGCGCTTTGCTCGTCCGACATGCTTTGCGCCAGGCGCGTCTGGTCGCTATCCAGCAGCCCGGTCATGCTGGATGCCTGACGCGCCTGCTTGAGCAACTGCTGAATGAACATGCCTTCGAACTGCTGGGCAACTTGCTTCTGGTCCTGCTCCGATGCGCCGGCCCCGCCTTTTACCGCGTGGCCCAGCCGGTCCAGCTGGCGGAAATCCATGGCGGAGCTCGCCCCGTCCGACGGCCTGGGAATAAAGTATGCCATAGCCGCGCCTCCTTAAACGATTTCCAGGTCGGCGCGCAAGGCACCGGCGCTCTTGAGCGTCTGCAAGATGGACAGCAAGTCTTGCGGCGTTGCGCCCAATGCGTTCAAGGCCTTGACGACGTCGGCAAGATTGGCGCTGGTCGTCATCCGCTTGATCGTGCCTTCATCCGAACGCATTTCGATTTGCGTATTCTGGGTTACCACCGTCTGTCCCTGCGTAAACGGCGTATCCGGCTGGCTGACCTGCTGCTGGTTGTTGATGACCACCGACAAGTTGCCGTAAGCCACGGCTGCCTCTTCGATCCGCACCGTGCGGTTCATGACCACCGACCCGGTGCGGGCGTTGATAATGACCTTGGCGCGCGCCGGCGGCAGCTTGACGTCGACGTTTTCCACCCGCGACAAAAAGCCGGCCTGGGCGGCGGGGGCAAGCGGGCCATGCAGCTGGACGACGCGGCCGTCCAGCGCCACAGCGGTATTCGCGCCCAAGGCCTTGTTCAGGGCCAGCACCACATTCTGGACCGTGCTGAAGTCGGTGGTGTTCATTTCCAGGTGGATCAGCCCGTCGCGTGCGAACGTCGTAGGCACATTGCGCTCGACAATGGCGCCATTGGAGATGATGCCGCCATTCAACTGATTGACCTGCACGCTGGAGCCGCCCGACTGCGCGCCGGCGCCGCCCACCAGCAAATTGCCTTGCGCCATGGCGTAGACCTGCCCATTGGCGCCCTTGAGCGGCGTCATGAGCAAGGTGCCGCCGCGCAGGCTCTTGGCATTTCCCATTGAAGAAACCACCACGTCAAGTGTCTGGCCCGGGCGCGAAAATGCCGGCAAGCGCGTCGTCACCATCACGGCCGCCACGTTCTTGACCTGCATATTGGTGCCTTGCGGCACGGTCACGCCCAATTGCGACAGCATGTTGGTCAGGCTTTGCTGGGTGAACGGCGTCTGGCGCACCTGGTCGCCGCTGCCGTCCAGCCCCACCACCAGGCCGTAGCCCACCAACTGGTTGGCGCGTACGCCTTGAATGGATGCCAGGTCCCTGACGCGTTCGGCCTGTGCATCAAAACATAGGACAGCGCCCGCCAGGCCAAGAACCAAGGCCCAGCGACTGCTTGCGCGTGAAAATAATCGATTCAAAACCGCAACCCTCAAAATGGTGCAATATTCAGGAAGAACCGCTGCAGCCAGCCCATGGTCTGCACTTCATCCATCGTGCCCTTGCTGCGGAACTCGATGCGGGCATCGGCCACCTGCGTCGACGAAACCGTATTCGAGCCGGTAATGGAACGCGGATCGACCACGCCTGAAAAACGAATATGTTCGCTGCCGCGGTTGATCGCAATCTGCTTGTCGCCGGCAATTTGCAAATTGCCATTGCCCAGGACTCCCACCACCGTGGTCGTCAAGGTGCCCGAAAATGTATTGGCCGCGCTGCTGGCGCCCTTGCCCTGGGCCACATTACTGCCGCTCATGTCGAAGTTCTGCTTGGCGCCCAGCTCATCCGGCAGGAATTGCGGCACGCCCGTAATGCCCAGCGCCGCCTTGCCCGAACGATCCGTAGAGGTAGCTACATTCTTCGCCGCATTGGTCTTTTCCTGGATCACCACGGTAACGATATCGCCCACATTGCGCGGCCGCCTGTCTTCGAACAGGGGATAGTTGCCATACGAGGTGGGCTGGAAGATAGCGCCATTGGCCTCGGGCGAAGGCAGGCTGGGCATGGGCGGCTGCGCTGTAAGCGGACCCGTTACCACGGGTTCGGGTGGAATCATTGCGCAACCCGAAAGCACCGCCATCGCCGCGCCAAGAAAAAAACGTTTAAGCATGTTCTACAGTTGAGTCAGGCGGGCCAGCATTTGATCCGAGGTTTGAATGGCCTTGCTGTTCATTTCATAGGCCCGTTGCGTGGTGATCATATTGACCAGTTCTTCAGCCACATTCACGTTCGACGTTTCGACATAGTTCTGCAACACCAGGCCGGCGCCGTCCAGGCCCGGCTGGGCGAAGTTGGCGGGTCCCGATGCGTCGGTCTCGACATACAGGTTTTCGCCCGCGCTTTGCAAACCGGTGGGATTCACGAAAGTGCTTAGCTGCAACTGGCCGATCTGCACGTTGGTGCCGGTTGCGCCGGGCTGGGTCACCGAGACCGTGCCGTCGCGGGCAATAGTCACTGTCAGCGCATTGTCGGGAATGTTAATCGGCGGCTGCACCGGATAGCCGCCGGCGGTCACCAACTGGCCGTTCTGGTCCACTTGCATGCTGCCGTCGCGCGTATAGGCGAACGTACCGTCGGGCATTTCCACCTGCAAAAAGCCGCGGCCCTGAATGGCGATATCCATCGAATTGCCGGTATCCTTCAGGTTGCCCTGGGTATGGATGCGTTCGGTGGCGACCGTGCGCACGCCCGTACCCAATTGCAAGCCTGAGGGCAACTGATTGGCCGCGCCGACCTGGGCGCCGGGCTGGCGCACCGTCTGGTACATCAGGTCTTCGAACACCGCGCGGCTACGTTTGAAACCCGAGGTATTGACGTTGGCCAGGTTATTGGAAATGACATCCATATTGGTCTGCTGCGACTCCAGACCGGTTTTTGCAATCCATAGTGAACGTATCATCGTTATTCCTTGTTAAAGCAGGCATCGCCCGCCTTCAAATCAATGTGAAGAACCTCGGCCGAAAGAACAAGGCTTGCACTCAGGCCCATGGTCAACCGTTGCTCGACAGAATGGAGTTGGCCCGCTCGGCATTGGTGCTGGCGTCCTGGATTACCTTCATCTGCATTTCAAACTGACGGGCGTTCTTGATCAGACCCACCATGGTCTCGGCGGCGCTGACATTGCTTTTTTCAATGAAGCCGGAAACCATCTTCACGCGCGGGTCGGCCTGTATCGGGCCGGCATTGGGGCCTTCCGTCCGAAACAGACCGTCGTCGCCGCGCACCAAAGTATTGGCGGGGGGATTCGACAGCTTCAACTGGCCCAGCATCTGGATGTCGTTGGGCCGGTCGCCCGCCCCGAGGGCGGTAATCGACCCGTCCGAGGTGAACGTGACCGTACCGCGGTCAGGTATCTCGATAGTGGCACCCGCAGCCGACAGAATCGGATGGCCCTGTTGCGTAACCAGCAAGCCTTGCGGGTTGACCGCCAGTTCGCCGGCACGCGTCAGCGCTTCGCCTGTTGGCGTCTGCACGCTGAACCAGCCTTCGCCGGTAATGGCCACGTCCAGTGCGCTGCCGGTCTCGGCCATGACGCCTTGTTCGAAATTGCTGCCCGGCGTCGACGTAACCGTACCGACCCGCGTGGGCAGCCCCTGTTCGGCCACCAGCGGCACGGAGCGGTAGTTGGCCAGCTGGGCGCGAAAGCCCGTGGTACTGACGTTGGCCATATTGTTGCTGAGTACGGCCTGCTGCTCCAGTACTCGCGCGGCTCCGCCCGCGGCGGTATAGACGATGCGATCCATGATTATTCAGCGATCAGCGCATCTGCATCAGGGTTTGCAGCACCTGATCCTGGGTCTTGATGGTCTGGGCATTGGCCTGATAGGTGCGCTGGGCAATAATCATCTTGACCAGTTCCTGACTCATGTCCACGTTGGATTCCTCAACCGCCTGGCCCTTAATGGAGGCAAGACTGTTTTCGCCCGGTCGGCCCACATAGGGCTGACCCGACGCCGCGGTCTCGATCCATACATTACCGCCCGCGGGCTGCAAGCCCTGCAGGTTGTTGAAGTCCGCCAGCGCGACAAAGCCCATTACCTTGGCTTCGCCGTTGGTGTAGTTGGCCATAACCGCGCCGTCCGAACCGATGGTCATGCCAGCGTACTCGCCCGTGGTAAAACCGTTCTGGGTGAAGTTAGGCGAGAAATCGCCGCCGAACTGAGTAGAGCCGGCATAGCTGACGGCAATGTTCATGTCCGCCGCAGGCGAAGCCGTGCCGCCCGGATTGGTAATGGCCAAAGCGACATTGCCGCCAGACATCAGCCGGCCCGTGCTGTCAAAGGTCAAGGTTGTAACGCCGCCGACTGGCACTGTAATATTGGCTTTGCTGCCGTTGACGGTGTAATGCACATCCCAGGTGCTTTCGTTGCCGATTGCTTCTTTCTTCACGAAATACTGCATGACCTGATGACTATTACCCAGGGAGTCGTAAATAGTGATGGGCAGCGAGTGCGCATAGCTTTTGGGATTGGCTGCATCGAAGGCAATAGGAGTAGAAGGAACAATATCTACATCATTAGTACCATCAAGCGGCAGAGGCCCGCCTGCAGTGATCAGCCCTCCCCCAATAGTGATCGCTGTAGGACCCGACCCTGTGTTGTAGGTCCCATCAGGATAACCCGGGTCGCCCGCGTTCAGGCTTTTTCCATTTTCATCCACCCAGACTGGCGCCGCATCCGTACCCGTAAAATAATACGTTCTCAGCACACCGCCAGGGCTCGTGGTCATCTCTACCTTCCCCGGCACCTCTTTCGTCGCCGCCAGCGGCGCGTTCGCATTCAGGTTGGTCATGGTGGTAAGCGTGGAGGTAACCTGGGGCGCCAGGTTGCCGATCGGCACCTTGATGGGATTCAGGTCCGTGCCCGTAACACCATAGCCCGTAAGCCGGTAGCCTTGGGCATTGACGATGTTGTTATCCTTGTCGGCAAAGAACTGGCCGTTGCGGGTATACATGATATTGCCGCTGGCGTCCTGCACGCGGAACATACCCTTGGCGCCATCGATGGCCATGTCGAACTGGTTGCCGGTGCCGCTGATCGTACCGACGGTAAAGCGCTGGGTCACGCTGGCCACCTGCACACCCAGCCCCATCTTCGAATTGGCATAGACATCGGCAAACGTTGCCGAGGCCGACTTGAAGCCGACCGTGCCCGAGTTGGCGATATTGTTGCCGATAATGTCCAGCTCTTGCGAAGCGGCGTTCAAGCCGCTTAAACCTTGACCGAAACCCATGATGACCTCTTATTCGTTAAGTCGTTTGATTCGTTGATTCGATTAATGAAGCGGCGCCATGCGCCCGCCTTTCAGTTGCAACTCATGTCCTACATGATCTTGCGGATGTCGTACAGCGAATGAACCCCGGCCAGGCCCAGGTCCATCTGCAGCCCGCTGGAAGCGTAAGACACGCTGGACACCTTGCCGTAGCTCAAGGCCTGGGCTGCGACCGTGCCGCCGTCGGCGTCGGTGGCGGCGACCTGCACGGTATAGGCGCCGTCGGGCATCATCGAGCCGGCATCGTCCTTGCCGTCCCACGACATCTGCAACACGCCCACGTCCTGGTTGACCAGATCCATCTTGCGCACGACCTTGCCGCTGCCGTCGTGTATGGTGACCGACATCTTGGCCGCGGGCGAAATGATATCCACGCCGAACGGGGTTGCTTCGGACGTCGTCACGCCGTCGACCGTGGAGCTGCCCAGCGAGATTTTCCCGCCCGGATACAGCACGCTCTTGCCAATAAGATTGGCCGCCTGCATGGACTGCGACAAATCCATCTGGCCCGACAAAGCCAGCAAGGTGTTGTTCAACTGCGTAATTCCATTCACGGTTTCCAACTGGGCCAACTGCGAAGTGACCTGCGCGTTGTCCATGGGATTAAGCGGGTCCTGGTTCTTCAGTTGGGTAACCAGCAAAGTCATGAACCGGTCCTGCGTCTCGGCCACGCGCTGGTTCGTCGCGGCGCTGGCACCAGCCAAGCCGCCCGCGCTGACGGGGTTGTTAGCTGTTGGATTGACTGTAGCCACTGAATGCTCCAAATTAATAAACGGCTTTCTTGTAAAACGGCAGCGTTAACCCGCAACCGTGAAAAAACGTAATAGCAGCGCCCTACTGTCCAATCGACAGTGTCCGCATCATCAAGCTCTTGGCCGTGTTGATCACTTCCACATTCGCCTGATACGAGCGCGATGCCGAAATCATATTGACGGTTTCGGCCACGACGTCGACATTGGGCATGGTCACGTAGCCATCGGCGTTGGCCAAAGGATTCTTGGGGTCGTATTGCAGCCGCGGCGGCGCAGCGCTTTCAACCACTTCAGCCACGCGCACGCCGCCCACTGATTGCGAATAAGCCTGCCCCGGCGTGGGCGCCATCTGGAATACCACCTGGCGCGCCTTGTAGGGCTGGCCATCGGGGCCCACCACGCTGTCGGCATTGGCCATATTGCTGGCCGTGACGTTCATGCGCTGCGACTGCGCGGTAAGCGCCGATCCGGCGATCTGAAATATGCTCATTGAAGACATGGCTATCCTGGATTACTGCTGCAGTGCTGCAAGCATGGTTTTGATGCGCTGCGAAATGATCGTCAGGTCGGACTGGTAGCGCAATGTGTTGTCCGCGAACTGCACCCGCTCGACATCCATGTCGACCGTATTGCCGTCCAGGCTGGGCTGCAAAGGCTGGCGGTATAACAGTTCGGCGGAATCGGGCGAAACGGCGGCACCGGGAATATGGCGCGCCGAGGTCAAGGCCAGCTTGGTGTCGGCCAGGCGCATGCGCTCGGTCATCACGTCTTGCAGGGCCGACTTGAAGTCGAAGTCGCGGGCCTTGTAATTGGGCGTATCCGCATTGGCAATATTCGACGCCAGGATTTCCTGGCGCTGCTGGCGCAAGTTGATGGCGGTCTGAAAAAAACCCAGGTCTTCACCAATACGATCTATCATGTCCGGTCTTTGATTATGTATGGCGACATTGCTGTCGCGGCAAGTTACGACAAATAGTAAAGGCCGCCCGGTAAAGACAAAGTATGAAATAAGCCAGCATTTATCATCCAGTTCTCCCAATGCCCAATTGGCGCGGACTATAAAATGCTTGCATGATCAGAATTTCCGTCGCCAGCCTAACCTTGCTTGCCTGCATGCATGCAATGGCCAGCACCGTGCCCGGCGCGATTGGCGCCCCAGCCGGGGCCGGGCCTTCTGCCGCAGGCGCGGACGCGGTCCCTGCGGCTGCGCAGCCCGAAGCCGTAAACTACGCCGAAAAAATCCACGCGTTTTTACTGGAACAGGCTGCCCCCTACGCCGGCACGGCGCAAATCAACGTCGAAGCGCCGGCCACCGACAGACTGGCGGCCTGCGAACAATCCGAAGCTTTCCTGCCGCACGGAACCAAGCTGCGTTCGCGCATAAGCGTCGGCATCCGCTGCGTAGCGCCGCAAAGCTGGGTTGCCTATGCCCAGGCCAATATAAGTATTGAAGGCAATTACTATGTAACGGCCCATGCGCTTAAAGCGGGCACCACCCTGGGCCCCGAAGACCTTAGCCAGAGGTCCGGAGACCTGCTGCGCCTGCCCAATGGCATTGTGCTTGACCCCAGCCTGTTGATCGGCAGCATAACCACGCAACGGCTTGCCGCCGGGGCGACCATAAAGGCCAGCGCGCTGCGCGGCCCGGAATCGATTTTGCGCGGACAGGCTGTACGCCTGGAGGCCCGCGGCGCGGGCTTTGTCGCCACCAGCGACGGCAAAGCCATGCAAAACGGCGAACCTGGCAGCCAGATCCAGGTGCGCACGGCCTCCGGCCAGACAGTCAGCGGTACTGTGATCAACTCACATACCGTCCTGGTCCTGATGTAACTGTATGAATGTATTAAACTAGTTCAAGCCTTGCCGTTTTAAGTTCCGCCGCTAAAGTTTCCGCCCCCGCGGCCGTTACCAGCTATATACGAATCACAGTACCCTACCGCCCGTTCGGAGTCCCACTTGAAGATCTCATCTTCCCTCAAAAACGAAGTCGTCAACGCCCCATCCGCTACACGCGGCAATGCAGGCGCGGCTCCGGCCAATACCGCCGCAGGCGGCAAAAGCACGGTCGACCTCAGTGCCACGGCCCGCAGCCTGGCCAGCCTGCAAAACGGCGACAACGACGTAAACCTGGAACGTGTGCGTGAAATCAGCGACGCCATCGCGGCCGGCAAGCTCAAGGTAGATCCCAGCCGCATCGCCGACTCGCTGCTGGCCAGCGTACGCGAACTCCTGAAATAAGGCGCTTTCGCCACCATGTCCATTCACGCCCTGCAAACAAGCCTGCAACACGAAACCGGCCTGATCGAGCAATTTATCGTTATCCTTGAAGCAGAAGCCTCCACCCTGCTTGAACCAGGCGGCAACGAAGCTCTGGAAGCCTCTACACACGCCAAGAACGAATTGGCCGGGCAGCTTGCCCAAGCCAGCGCCGCGCGGGACGCCTTGTTAGCGCAGCTTGGCTACAGTGCCGGCAAAGCGGGGCTGGACACTGCAGGGCTGTCCAGCCCGCAGCTTCAAGCGGTTACCGGCAATTTGTTCGAACTGGCCGAACGCGCGCGCCAGCTTAATGCCGCCAATGGCTACATTATTGAAACTTTCCTGAAATACAACCAGCAGGCCCTGGACACTTTGCGTGGTTTGGCGGGCATCGGCAATCTATACGATGCCAGCGGGCGCGCGCAGAATGCCCCCTCCAAAGCCAAAGGCATCCGCGCCGGCTAAAAGCCCGCGGCCATGGGCGGAATCAAGCCGTCATTTCCTTCAGGGCAAACAGCTTCATCATCATCGACGCCGCCACCGGCGCATTCAAGGCCTCTTTGCCGGCCAAAACCTGCAATACCTCACGCACCTGGCCAGCTCCCGCACCGTGCATCGCCTGCCATACGGCCAGGCCCGCCTGGGACGCAAGCAACGCGCGCCGCAGCTCGGGCTGAGTCTGGCCGCCCTGGCCCAAAAGCTGCCATAAACGCGCCGTGTAGCGCAGCGCGGCCTTGGATTCGTGCTGCGCCACCAGCCATTGGGCCAGCGTTTCGATCGGCACGCCGCCTGCGGGTATATTGCTAAGTCCGTGCATGGTTTTAAGCAAGGCCCCATCGCTGCGCCGTATCACACGTACCGCCGCCAACTGCGCCGGCAACGCGCTGACTTGCCGGCCCGCCAGCGAAACATTGGCGTGGCCTATCCAGATCACGCAGTCTTGTACAGGATAGCCGCACACCTGCTCCAGGTTAAGGTCCGAACCGGTCGACGACGCCGGCCGATAGGTCAGCGTCTTGAGCATGGCGCCCACTGTCGTCGGGCAGGATTCGGCATCCAGTATTCTTGTAGAAGCCGGACACTGCACAAGCCAAAAAGCCCCCATTGCCGACAAAGTGCGCCATACCGCTTGCGTACCGCCTTCGAACAGATGTATCAGCGGCAATTTCAGCTGCTCCTGGACGAAACCGACTTGCTGTCGCAGAAGGTCGCCGGCTGCCGGCTGCATCAACCCCGATTCCCCGTCGGACGATTGCCAGCCCTGGGGCAAGGCAAGCTGCTGCATGGGAGCAACCATTGCTTGGGCACGCTCATCCAATAGAAAGGTAGTTCGCAGACGCCCCGCCGAACCGGCAGCCGTCCTGAGGGCAACCTGATCATGGACGGCCAGCACATGGGCATTGCCGGCGGTTCCGGCCTGGCCTTGCACGTTCCGCAACAACCTCTCGGTAAGCAGCGAAAGCGGCGTGGCGGTTTCCTGGGGCAAGGCGTAGCCGCGCCACAAATCGTATGCCTGCGAGCAAGCCGGCGCCTCATCGATATAGGCGCAGGCAGCCTGAAGGTCGGCTTCGCGCAGCGGCTGGCCGTCGCCCATGGCGGCCAGCAAGCCGGGCAGCAGTTGCCGACGCCGAGTTTCAGCCGCGGCCCCGGCCGACTCGTCGGCGGGGGCTTTCGTCATGGACAATAGCGCGGCAAAATCCGCTTCAGTGGGCGCATACAAGGCATGCGCCGCCGACTGCTGGGCCAAGGCGCGCTCGACCAGTTCCTGCGCTCCAAGAAATAGCAGATTCTCGGGTACCTTCTGCCCATTGGAAACATAGCAGATAGGCAACTGATAGCGGATAGCCGTGTCCAGGCATGCTCCCAGGCGCGCCGCCTCATCCACTTTGGTAATGATGCATCCGCGCAATGGGCTGCCGCCATCGTTGGAATATGTGCGCGCCACTTCGTCCAGCGTATCGCCGTGACTGGAGGCATTGAGCACCACAAGACGATTGACCTTGCGGCCCGCCTGGGCCAGCATGGCAGCCTGCTCGGAAACGTAGCGGTCGCGCTGACTGATTCCCATATTGTCGACAAGTATCAACTGCTCGGGCGCCACGCCGGCCACAATGCGCCTTAGCTCCTCGGCATCCTGAACAATATGCACCGGAACCCGCATCAGCTCACCGTAGATCTTCAGTTGCTCGTGCGCGCCGATACGATAAGTATCGGTCGTCAGCAAAACCACTTTGTCAGGGCCGAAACGCTTTACGCAACGGGCCGCCAACTTGGCCAGCGTCGTCGTCTTGCCGACCCCGGTCGGGCCCACCAGCGCCACCACCGCTCCCGGAACCCAAAGGCTTTCCTCGCTGTCCAGCACAGGCAAATGCGTTGTCAGCTCGCCACGGGCCCATTGCAAGGCCGCCCTGCCGGACAAACCTTCGGGCAGGCGCTTGAGCATGGCGCGCAACAAGGCGGTGCTGAAGCCCAGACTCATCAAGGTCTGGAACAGATGCACCGCCTGCGGCGCGCGCCTTAAATGGTTGCCCCACAACACTTCGTCCATGCGCGCTTCAAGGGCGCCGCGCATGGCGCCGATTGCATCGACCACGTCGACGCCGGGCGCGGGCGCGGCGGCCGGCGCCGGCTGGCGCATTGGTGCCAAACGCTGCGGCACCGCCGGCTCGGCCGCTGGCGCTGGCGGGGCGGCGGCCATCTGCGACGCCGACGTTTGGTCGGTCGCAAGGATCTCAACGCCGCCGTTGACGCGGCGGTTCGATACGATAAGCGCTTCCTCTCCCAGGGCCATGCGCACCTGGCGCATGGCTTCACGGCTGGTCGTGCCAAAAAAACGGCTTATGTTCACGCTTGAGTCCCGCCTATTACCGTCGTCACGCGCAGCATGCGCTCATCGGGAATTTCATAATTGGACAACACACCCAACTGAGGCAAATGATGGCGCAAGAAGCGCGAAAGCGAGGCGCGCAAGACAGGCGGCACCACCAGCACCGGCGCATCGCCGTTTTCCTCTTGCGTCTGGACGGCGCGCTGGGCATCCTGCAGCACAGTTTCGGCCAGCCCGGGTTCGAGCACGCCGCTGCTGGTCAGCGCCTGGGCGAGCACGCGCTCCAGGCGCGGGTCCAGCCCTATGACGCGCAAGTCGCCCTCGCCCGGGAACCATTGCTGGACAATGGCCCGGCCCAGGGCCACGCGCACCAGGGACAGCAGCTCGGCCGGGTCGGGGCCGGTTCCGTTCGGGTTCAAGGCGGCCAGGCGGGGCGCATGCTCGACCAAGGTCTCGATAATTGTGCGGGCATCGCGGATAGGCACTTCCTCGTCCAGCAAGCCGCGCAGCAGCTTCTGCAGCAGCGACAGGCTGACCACCTTGGGCACTAGGTCCTCCACCAGCTTCGGCGACTCTTTGCCGATGTGATCCAGCAATTGCTGGACTTCCTGGCGACCCAGCAGATTGGCGCCATAGCGATGCATTAAATGATTCAAGTGAGTGGCAATGACCGTACCGGCATCCACAACGGTATAGCCGGCAATTTGCGCCTGTTCGCGCAGGGAAACATCGATCCAGACAGCAGGCAGGCCGAAAGCCGGATCGGTAGTGACCTTGCCGGGCAGCTTCATGGCGACTTCGCCCGGGTCGATGGCCAGCCATTGGTCCGGCGTGGCTGCGCCGCGTCCCACCTCGACGCCAGACAGCAGAATGCGGTATTCGGTGGGCTTGAGCTCGAGATTGTCGCGAATGTGCACGACCGGCGGCAAGAATCCCATGTCCTGGGCGAACTTCTTGCGCAAGCTGCGGATGCGATGCAGCAACTCGCCATTTTGCGCATGATCGACCAAAGAGATAAGCCGGTAACCGACCTCCAGTCCCAGCGGATCCACCAGCGCCACATCGCTCCAGCTGGCCTCCGCCGCCGCGGCCTCCACGGCAGCCTGGTTCTTCATGGGTTCGTCCGCCAGCGCGGCTTTTTCTTCCTGCTGGCGCTTGTACACCACCCAGCCCGCGCCGGCCAGAATGGCGGCCAGCAGCAGGAAAGCAAAGTGCGGCATGTTGGGAATCAGCCCCATCAGGGTCAGGATACCCGCGGTAATGAACATGACGGCCGGATTCGCAAACAACTGGCTGACCATTTGCTGGCCCACGTCCTGCTCGGTGGCCACACGCGACACCACCACGCCCGCCGCCGTCGAAATGACCAGCGCCGGAATTTGGGCCACCAGGCCGTCGCCGATGGTAAGCAAGGTATACACGCGCCCCGCATCGGAAAAGCTCAAGCCGTGCTGGGCCACGCCCACAATCAGCCCGCCGATTACGTTGATCACCATAATCAGCAGGCCGGCAACGGCGTCGCCGCGCACAAACTTGCTGGCGCCGTCCATCGACCCATAGAACTCGGCCTCTTGCGCAACTTCGACGCGCCGCTTGCGGGCGTCGTCCTCGCCGATAAGACCGGCATTGAGATCGGCGTCGATGGCCATCTGCTTGCCCGGCATTGCGTCCAGCGTGAAGCGCGCGCCGACCTCGGCGATGCGGCCCGCGCCTTTGGTGATTACGACAAAGTTGATAATGACCAGAATGACGAAAACAATGATCCCGACGGCAAAATTGCCGCCCACCAGAAAATGGCCGAATGCCTCGATGACCTGTCCTGCCGCGTCCGGGCCCTTATGCCCATGCAGCAATACCACGCGTGTCGAGGCGACGTTCAGGGCCAGCCGCAGCAGCGTGGCAAACAGCAACACCGCCGGAAAGGCGGCGAAGTCCAGCGGCTTCTTGGTGAACATCGCCACCAGCAGAATGATCACCGACAAGGAAATATTGAAGGTAAACAGCAAGTCCAGAATGACCGGAGGCAGGGGCAGTATCATCATGCCCAGCACCATCAGGATCAGAACCGGACCGGCCAGCAGGCGCGCATGCTGAGCGCCGTCGTTCTTCAGTAAAGCTAGAAAACTATTCATGAATTAGTCGTAATAGGCCCGGCCGGGCTTTCGGGATCGAAACCGGACGGGACAGATAAATCGGCGGGCTGGATCGGTTCGGCGCCCAGCCCTGAATTCCAGGTGCGCAACTGGTAAACCCAGGCAAGCACTTCGGCAACCGCCGAGTACAGCTCGGCCGGGATCTCTTGTCCCAGCTCGACATTGTGATGCAGGGCGCGCGCCAAAGGCGGCGCGCTCAGCATCGGCACTTTATGCTCTTGCGCGAACTGGCGAATCCGGGCGGCCACCAGGTTCGAGCCCTTGGCCACCACCCTGGGCGCTCCGCCCGAGCCATCCTGGTACTTCAGTGCCACAGCGTAATGCGTGGGATTGGTCACAACCACATCGGCGCCGGGCACCTCGGACATCATGCGCCGGCGCGCCATCGCGCGTTGCTGCTGGCGGATTCGCCCCTTTACATGCGGGTCGCCTTCGCTTTCCTTGTGTTCCTGCTTGACGTCTTCGCGCGACATCCGGAGCTTTTTATAATGGCTCCACAACTGCCAGGGCGCATCGATGGCGACAATCAAGAACAAAGCCGCCACGATCAGGGCGCAACACAAGGCCACCAACTGCAATCCTCTGGTCAGCGCTTCGGTCGGCGTCGCATGCATCAGCGACATCATTTCGTCCAGATAATGCATGATGACGGCCGCTCCGATCAGACCGATTACCGCGGCCTTAAGCAGCGTTTTGACAAGTTCGACCCCGGTTTGCGCCGAAAACATGCGGGCTACGCCCTTGAACGGATTCAGGCGTTCGAACTTGGGCTCCAGCGCCTTGGTCGAGAACAAAAAGCCGCCCAGCGCCACCGAAGAGAAGATCGCCACCACCACCAGGGTGCCGAATACCGGCAGCATTCCTTTCAGGGCCTGCCACGCAGAATCCACGGCAACCGAGGTCATGACCGCCGTATCGCGCCCGACCCTCAGGTCGAACCACAACCCCGAGCGCAGAACTCCGCGCAGAGTCTGAAAGACCTGGCCGCCGGTGAACCACAGCGCGGCCACGCCCGCGGCCAACAACATAAAGGTGTTCAGCTCGCGCGAACGGACGATCTGCCCCTCTTCCCGCGCCTTTTCCAGGCGCCTCGGAGTGGCGGATTCGGTCTTTTCGAGATCGCTGTCCTCAGCCATGCATCATCACAATCGTGCTATCTTGGGCACCATTCTATAGATGCCGGCAAGACACGATAGACAAAGCAAAGCCTATAAAAGGCGCTTAATTCCGCTAAAGCTTTAGCGCAGCACGTTTTTCATGCCCTCTTGGCCGAGGTGGCCAGCTGTTCGAAACGCTCGTAGTCGACCCCCAGGCGCACGGCTCCCCAGCGCCGGCCGCCGACATCCAGGGGCAAAGAAAAGTCGGTAACGATTTCACCGGTATCGCGCATATGCGTCTGGCACAAGACGCCGCGCTCGTTGTTGACCGCCGCCAGGCTGAAGGCATCGTCGAAAATACGCTTGTTACGGACATGGACCGTATCGTGCGCCACGTCGCCTATGGGCTGTTGGCTATAGCGCGCATTGTGGGCGGGGCAATAGCCATTGCGATCTATCATGACCGAATACATGCCTGCCGGAACGCGGTCAAGCACGTTGTCGAGCGTTTGCTGAAGATGCTGCTCGATCGCAGCATCATAAAGAGTGTTGTAGCGCGGAGGGTTGCTGCCCGGGATGCGGCGGTATTGCTGGTCGAAAATATCGACACCCCGTTTTCCGGCCTGGTCCAGCAACTTCACGCAAGATCCGCGCAGCTCGCGCAGTGTCATCGCCAGCCAGTCGAACGCCGTCTCGCCGGTGCGCAGCGCCGTCAGTTGCCGTTGCAGGCTCTCGGTCTTGAGGCGCACGGCCTGCACCTGCTGGCCCATGCTGCTCATGCCTGTCTGCACTTGGCCGCTAAGTGCCGCAATACGGGCAATGGCGCGACCCATGTCGTGATTGGTGACGTTGACCTGCTTGACGGTTTGCGCCACATCGCCCATTTGCCGGTTCATATGATCGAAGTCTTTCACGAATTGAGTGAAATCCCCCGAAAAACTGTCCACCACTTTTTCCGAGCCAGCCATGTCCAGATGTATGGTTTCGGTCTTCTCGCGCGTATCGGACACCAGGTCCAGGATTTCGGTGGTGTGCCGGACGATATCGCCGGTGGCCGAATTGACGCGTTCGGCCAGCTTGCCGACTTCGCTTGCCACCACGGCAAAGCCCCTGCCCGCCTCGCCTGCGCGGGCGGCCTCGACCCCTGCATTCAAGGCCAGCAAATGCGTTTGCAGGGCAATGTCCTTGATCAAGCGGCTGGTGTCGCCCACCGACTGCGCCCGTTGGCTAAGCTGGGAGACCACTTGCGCAAATGTTTCCATCTGGGCCGTAACCCTGGTTACGCGCTCTTGCAGTTCATTAAGCTGCACCAGCGTCTTATTGGCGATGGTCAATTGAGCGCTGCAGGTTTGAGCCACCTCGCCGACGCTGGCAACGGTTTGTTCGGACAGCGCCTCGATCTGGCTGCCGCTTGCGGCCAGCGCCTGGGCCGCCCCAGCTTGCTCTGAAGCCATTTCGCCGCAGGCCTGGGCTTGCGAATGCAGGCGGGCGGTATTCAAGGCGATGTCGATGCTGGCTTCACGCATCGACACCAGCCCTTTGCGTACGACCGACAGGAAACGCGTTAGCGGCAATGCCGCCGGGCTGAGAGTCCAGGCCCGATCGGAAAAAGTGGCCCGGCCCGAAGTCAGTTGCCTTAGCAAACGGAATACGCCGACGACTCGCCTGTTTTTTTGCTTCATGCTTCCTGTCTCCTTGCCGATTATCATTAAAATGACGCGCCAAGCCACGGACCGCCGCGCTTCTTTACATCGTGCCCACCCCGTCCATATTCTTACAGCCCCAGGCTTGCCAACAAGTCGTCCACCTGGTCCTGGCTGGTTACAACGTCCACCTTGCCACTAGGGTTGACTTGCGGACCATTAAGCAGCGTATGGGTATCTTCACGCTTTTCCAGCGGCACGTTGTCGATAAGCACCTGCACCAACTCGGTTTCGATAGCGCCTATAACGCCCAGCATCCGCATGATGACCTGGCCGGTCAGGTCCTGAAAGTCCTGGGCCATGATGATTTCCATCAGGCTGTTCTGGGCGGCCTGTGTTTTTTGCGGAATATCCTTCAATAGCGCGCGGGTATCATCGACAAGCTCGCGCGCCTGGTCCAGTTCGACCGGATGGTCGAACCATTCCTGCCACCGTGCATCCAGGCCGCGGGCCTGGCTTTGCATCTGCTCTTGCAGGGGCTGGATTTGTTCAGCGGCGTTCAGTACGCGATTGGCTGCCTGTTCCGTCATTCGCGCCACATAATCAAGACGGTCGCGCGCATCGGGAATGGCTTCGGCTGCTTCCTTGATGGCGTGGTCAAGCCCAAGCTCGCGCATGCTTTCGCGCAGCATGCGCGTCAACTGAGCGATTTTCAGTATCAGGTTTTCGGAAGAATCCGTTTCGTTGGCGACTACGGGGTTTGTCGCGGTATTCATACCGTCTCCTTGATCAGGCGTCGAGTTTTTCGAAGATCTTGTTCAGCTTTTCTTCCAGCGTTGCCGCCGTAAAAGGCTTTACAACATACCCATTGGCGCCGGCCTGGGCCGCGGCAATGATGTTCTCTTTTTTTGCCTCGGCCGTAACCATCAGCACAGGCAATTTGGATAGCGCCGCGTCAGCCCGGATTTCCTTGAGCATGACCAGACCGTCCATATTGGGCATATTCCAATCGGACACCACCAGCTCGAAATTGCCGTTACGCAATTTCTCGAGCCCCATTGCACCGTCCTCCGCTTCATCGACATTTTCGAACCCCAGGTCTTTAAGCAGGTTCTTGATGATTCGACGCATAGTGGGAAAGTCGTCAACCACTAAAATTTTGATGGTTTTCTGTACCACTTGATACTCTCCAATAATAATAAACAGTCATCCGGACCGAATCAGCGTCAAACGCGATGGCCGTATGACCCAGCACTTTTCAATAAACGTTCACTGATATCAGGCAAAGCCACGGCTTCATCAGCGGCTCCGATGCTCAGCGCTTCCCGTGGCATTCCAAACACCACGCAAGTCGCTTCGTCCTGGGCAAAGGTCATGGCGCCGGCCTGCTTCATGGCCAGCAAGCCCAATGCCCCGTCCTTTCCCATGCCCGTCAAGAGCACACCTACAGCGTTCTTGCCGGCAACCTGCGCCACGGAATGGAACAGGACATCGACGGAAGGCCTGTGCCGGTTGACCGGCTCGCTTTCCTCGAGACGAACCACATAGTTGGCTCCGGATTTCGCCAGCCTCATGTGAGCCACCCCGCCCGGCGCAAGATACACATGCCCCGGCAGCACGCGCTGCCCGTCCTCGGCCTCGTGCACTTCCACATCGCACAGATTATCCAGCCGCTGCACAAACGAGCGGGTGAAGCCGGCGGGCATATGCTGCGTGATCAAGATGGCCGGGCTGTTGGCCGGCATAGGCTCAAGGACCTGGCGAATCGCTTCGGTGCCGCCCGTCGAAGCACCGATGACAATAAGTTTCTCCGTCGTGGAAAAGACATGCGTCAAGCGCCGCTTTGGCGTGTCTTCCGCGGAATCGGCCGCCGCCGCGCGACGCGGCCGGGGGCGCGAATGCGAGGCCGCCCGGATTTTATCGGCAATGATGTCGCTGTATTCCATCAAGCCGTCGCGCAGCCCCAGCTTGGGCTTGGTCACGAAGTCCACCGCTCCCAGCTCCAGGGCGCGCAAAGTGACTTCAGAGTTGCGTTCGGTCAGCGACGACACCATGACGACCGGCATGGGACGCAAGCGCATCAGCCGCTCTAGGAAGTCCAGGCCGTCCATGCGGGGCATTTCAACGTCCAGTGTCAGCACATCGGGATTGTGCTGCTTGATGAGCTCGCGAGCCACCAACGGATCGGGAGCCACGGCAACCACCTCCATGTCGGGATGGCTGTTGATGATCTGAGTCATAAGACCACGTACCAATGCCGAATCATCCACACACAAAACTCGGATTTTTTTCATTGCCAGGGCCTTCTAATAAACGGATAGCAAAACAACGCCCAAACTGATCATCATGGCGCCAGGGTATAGACCGTCTGGCCGCGCAACTGAAACACCTTGGTCAAATAGGTGAAGTTTTCGGAATGTCCCGCAAATAACAGGCCTCCTTTTTTCATGGTTGCGGCAAACCGTTCGAGAATGCGGGTTTGCGCCTGCTTATCGAAATAAATCATGGTATTGCGGCAAAAAATAACATCGAACTTTTGCTCCGCCGGCCAGACGGGCGCCAGCAGGTTCAACTGTTCAAAACGTATCATGTCGTGAAGAATGGGCTTGACGCGAGCCAGCCCCGCCTTGGCGTCCTTGCCCCGATGAAAATATTTTTTCAGGTAGGGCTCGGGCACGGTCTTGACGCGTTCAAGCGAATACACCCCACGCCGGGCCCGCTCCAGCGCCTGAGTGTCGATATCGGTTGCCCATATGGACGCCTGCGTGCTTGCGGACGGCATTGACTCTTGCAGGGTCATGGCAATGGTGTAGGGCTCTTCCCCCGTCGAAGCGGCGCTGCACCAGACATGAAGCGGCGTTTTCCTGGTGCGCACGAAATCGCTCAGGATCTCGAAGTGGTGCTGCTCGCGGAAGAACGCCGTATGGTTGATGGTAAAGGCGTTGATAAAGTGGTCCCACTCATCCGACGCCTGGTTTTGTTCAAGAAACTGCAGATATTCTGAAATGCTCGCCAGATGCAGTCTTTTGCCCCTCATGCTTAATGTGCGGGCAGCCATTTCGCGCTTGTGGTCGCCCAGCAAAATGCCGGCGCGGCGCTTCAAGATACGCGCTGCGCGCTCAAAATCATCCTGCCCAACTTCGGGCTGGGCAGGAATCAGGTATTGATAATGAGGAACTGACATTCAGTTGGGCTATCCTTGTGCAGCCAATTGGAGCGATGCTGGCAACTGCGCCGGGTAAGCATTCTCTTCGTGTCTGTCCTGCTGTAATTGCGGTGCGCTTGCGTCGATGATTTCGGCCGCGCTGATCTTGAAGACCGCCACTGCTTCGGTCAGGCGCGTGGCCTGCTCTTGCAGCGAGCCCGCCGCCGCGGCCGCCTCTTGCACCAGTGCCGCATTCTGCTGCACCACCGTATCCATTTGCGCCACTGCCTGATTTACCTGTTCGATACCGTCCGACTGCTCGTTCGAGGCCGAAGAGATCTCTCCCATGATGGTTGTAACGCCTCGCACCGAATCGACCACCTCGCCCATGATTGCGCCAGCCTGGCCCGCCTGGCGCGCGCCCGAGCGTATGGTGTCCAGCGACTCTTCGATCAAGACCTTGATCTCTTTGGCGGCCTGGGCGCTGCGCTGAGCCAGCGAACGCACTTCTCCGGCCACTACGGCAAAACCCTTGCCTTGTTCGCCGGCGCGCGCGGCTTCAACGGCGGCGTTCAGGGCGAGAATATTGGTCTGGAATGCAATTCCGTCGATCACACCGACAATCTCGGCAATCTTGCCCGAGCTGGACGATATGGCGTCCATGGTTTCCATTACGGCCGACACCGCCACGCCGCCGCGCTGGGCTACGTCCGAGGCCGCTTTAGCCAGCCCGTCGGCTTGTTGCGCGTTATCAGTGTTCTGGCGCACCGTTCCGGCCAGTTCTTCCATGCTGGCCGCGGTTTGCTGCAACGATGCCGCCTGCTGCTCGGTGCGGCTGCTTAAATCTGTGTTGCCCATGAAAATCTCGCGCGAGCCCACGTCGATTTCCTGAACGCCCTGGCGCACCTGCGTGACCGTACGCGTCAGGCTTTCCTGCATGCGACGCAAGGCCTCGTACAGCACGCCGATTTCGTTGCGTGAACGCACATCGATACGCTGGGTCAGGTCGCCGCCGGCGATTCGATCGAAGTGCATGCCGGCCTGGCGCAGCGGCCGCAATACGGTCCGGCCCAAGAAGACATAGGCCAGAATCGACATGATCAAGGCAGCCACAATACCGGCGGCTACCAGCTTGATAACCAATAAATAGTGAGCGGCCTCGTCGGCCTGGATTTGCTCGATGTTTTTTTGCTGGTATTTATTGAAATCGGCGACCGAGGCATACAGATCGTCCTGAAGATATTCGCCGGTGCTGTCCTTATATGCGTTATAGCCATCCACGTCGCCAGCCATCAGATAGTCGAACAAGGGCTCGACGCCACCGTTCATCAACGACGAATATGCATTGTTGACGCCGTTGAACACGCGGTCCGTTTGTCCTGCGGACAGCTTGCGAAAGCGTTCATACGCCTTCTGCGACTCGGCAAAATCTTGTTTGGCTCGTTCGACGTGGCGCGTTGCGGATTCGGTCAAGGTGCCCAGGCTGCTCATGGAACCCGAGGGGTCGTTTTTCGCCTCGGCGTCCTGCAAGCGTTTGGTCTGGATGGCTTCCACCGCACGGCCCAATGCAACCTGCACGCTCTTGAAGCGATCGATGGAGTCGGCCAGCGCCGCCCGGATATGCTGGTTTTGCGTAACCTGGGTCAGCGTAAGGTTGTTTGCGCGTAAAGAAAACACGCCCAGAGCCGCTCCGACCAACAACATCGCAACGAAAAAAATCAACACAAGCACCAGGCTAGTGCGGACCTTCAGATTTGTGAATACGGCAAACCTTTTCATGACCCCTCCTTTTGAAGCGCTGCTCTATTCATGGCGCGGCACAATCCGCATGCCGGCGCCATCTTTATCTTGTTGCTTTATGCCACCGCGGCCTGCTCGACCAGGGCCATTTCCTGGCTGGTCATGAGCCGTTCGATATCGGCAAGAATCAGCATGCGCTCGCCGACCGTCCCGATGCCGGTAAGGTATTCGGTGGAAAAGGCTGTACCGAACTGCGGAGCCGCGC
Organism: Eoetvoesiella caeni; assembly: GCF_003315175.1. Lineage (GTDB taxonomy): Bacteria > Pseudomonadota > Gammaproteobacteria > Burkholderiales > Burkholderiaceae_B > Eoetvoesia > Eoetvoesia caeni. The sequence continues at coordinate 479,291 of NZ_QNRQ01000001.1, forward strand.
TGATTTCAGAGGGCTTGAGCATAAGCACGTCGGACACGCCGTCGACCACCACGCCCACGACGCGGGTTTCGAGGTTCAGGATGACGACGACTGTGTGCTGGTTGTATTCGACATTTTCCAAATTGAACTTGATCCGCATATCGACGATAGGCACGATAATTCCGCGCAGATTCGTGACCCCTTTGATGAACGAAGGCACGTTGGCGATACGGGTGACCGTCTGGGCATCGTAGCCGCGAATCTCCTGCACCTTCAGGATATCGATGCCGTATTCTTGGTTGGCCAATGTAAAGACCAAAAATTCGCGCCCTGTGTCGTCAACCTGGCCCGCGGCCGCTTGTACTTTATTGAACATTTTTTTCTCCGATAGCTTTAAAAACCGGCTACACCTTCTTTAGTGCGCGTCATGCGCATCAGCGCGAACACATCGACAATCAATGCGACACTTCCATCGCCTAGAATCGTTGCGGCAGAAATACCCGGGATTTTTCTGTAATTGGATTCCAGGTTTTTGACGACTACCTGCTGCTGTCCCACCAAGTGGTCTACCAGCAAGGCAAAACGCGTTTCCTCCGCTTGCAGGACCACGGCAATCGAGCGGGTGATCTCCGTTTGCGCGCCCTCGACGGCAAACACACCGCTTAGCGAAACCAAGGGCAGATATTCGCCCCGCACAAACAGCACATGCTCGTTTTCGGAAATGCTGTGCAATTGCTCGGCGGTAGGCTGCATGGATTCAGTAACATGCGTCAGCGGCAGAATGAATATTTCTTCGCCAACCTGAACCGACATGCCGTCAAGAATGGCCAAAGTCAGCGGCAGCACGATGCGGGTGGTAGTGCCCTGGCCGGCGCGCGATGACAACTGGATATGGCCGCCCATGCCCTGGATATTCCGGCGCACCACATCCATGCCCACGCCGCGCCCCGAAATGTCGGTAATCTGCTCGGCGGTGGAAAAGCCCGGCGCGAAAATCAATTGCCACAGTTCGTCGTCAGGCGTGTTTTCGTTGACGGGGAAGCCTTGCTGCATGGCTTTCTTAAGTATGCGTTCGCGGCTTAGCCCTGCGCCGTCATCGGAAACTTCGATAACGATCTGGCCGCCGCTGTGCTGAGCCGACAGAACCAGATGCCCTTCGGGATCTTTGCCGGCGGCAATACGCGCCTCGGGCGATTCAATGCCGTGGTCCAGGCTGTTGCGCACCAAATGGGTCAAGGGGTCGATAATACGTTCGATCAGGCTCTTGTCCAGCTCTGTGGCCTGGCCATGCGTCGTCAGCTTGATGCTCTTGCCCAGCTTGGAGGCGCTTTCCCGCACCACGCGCGGAAAGCGGCTGAACACATAGTCCATCGGCATCATGCGGATGGACATTACGGATTCCTGGAGGTCGCGCGCGTTGCGGTCCAATTGTTCGATGCCGTTCAAAAGCCTGTCATGCAGCACCGGGTCGAGCGTCGAGGCAGTTTGGACCAGCATTGCCTGGGTAATGACCAGTTCGCCCACCAGATTGATGATCTGGTCGACCTTTTCAACCCCCACCCGTATGGTGCTGGATTCTTTGCCCGATTTTTCGGCGGCCTTTTGCTTGCGAACTTCGGACGTCTGCCCTTCTTGCGCCGCCGATGCGGATTGCGCCGCGGGCACGGCTACGCTTTGCGCCGCAGACGCTTGCACCGCAGGGGCGCTAGGTGCCGCCGCTGCCCGCGCGGCGGCCGGAGGCGACTCGGACGTTACGCTGACTTGCATGGCGTCCACAATAAAGCAGCAAACCGCTTCGAGGTCGGCAGCGCTGGCCGTGGTGTCAAGCCAGACCGACAAAGAATCGGCGCCGGCCTCAGTATGCAGAACCTGGCCCAGCAAGGCCATTTCAGCCTGCAAAGCCTCGGAATCCTTGGCGGAAATAGCGTTGATAAGGACACGGTAGGGCGACCCACTGGCCGATGCGGCCTGAACCGGCGACGGCGCGGCCGCGCGCAACGGCTCGACGACTGGCGCGGCAACCGGGGCCGCCCCGCCGCCCTGCTCCAGGGCAAGCTCGCGCAACTGTTCGCAAATACGTTCGTAGGCATCCTGGTCGGGCTGTTCCGAGCTGCGGTATGCGGCCACCTGGGCAGTAAGCACGTCTTTGGTCTCCAGAAATAAATCGATCATGTCGGTCCGCAAGCTCATTTCACCGCGACGCAAGGCATCGAGCAGATTTTCAAGCAAATGGGTTGTGTCCGCCAACTGGCCAAAGCAGCCGAAAGTGCCAGCCCCGCCCTTTATCGAATGGGCCGCGCGAAAGATGGCGTTAAGCTGATCCTTGTCGGGATGGTCGACATCGACGGCCAGCAGGGTCTGCTCCATATCGGCAAGCAGCTCGTCGGCTTCGTCGAAAAACGTTTCGTAGAATTGGCTTAAATCGACACCCGCACTCATGATCATTCCTATAACGACATCGAATCCGCCCATGGCCCGGGAAAACCCCTGCCCGGGCTGCGTGATGGCCTGCTTGCCCCATGCATTGGTACGCCGGCACCGCAACAGCCTGCCAGGCTTGGCCGTTCAGTGGAAATTGCGCCCCTGCGCCAACTAAGGCTTCACAACGGCCGGAGGAACCTCGGCCGGTGCAACGCCCGCATTATTGCCGTCGACATGAGCCGGCGTGGGGGTTGCGGAATCTTCCATCACCGACTTCAGGTTCGCCAGGGATTCGCCCACGGCGTCCTGCGCATCGATCCGGCGCTCCGCACGCCGATTCAATACAAGCAGACTAATACGACGGTTAACGGCAGCGTTTGGGTTATCTTTAATCAGGCTGACGGACGACGACAAACCAAGCACCCGCTTGACCTTTTGCTCGTTCATGCCGCCGGCGACCAATTCTTTACGTGCCGCGTTGGAGCGATCGGCCGAGAGCTCCCAATTGCTGTATTCACGCTCGCCCGAAGCGTATTGCAGGGCATCGGTGTGACCGGAAATCGTAATGGCATTCGGCAATTTGTTAAGCATCGGCCCCAGTTCGCGCAGGATATCCCGCATATAGGGCTGGACTTGCGCCCGGCCGGTGGCGAACATCGGGCGGTTCTGCTCGTCTACGATCTGAATGCGCAGTCCGTCGGGCGTCATGTCCAGCAGCAACTGGGGACGGAATTGACGCAATACCGGATTGGATTCGATCAGGGCTTCGAGGTCGGTTTTCAGGTCTTCCAGGCGCTGTACGTCGCGCCGGTCGTCTTCGGCGTCTTCGGACGACATCGACTTGCGCTGAGGCACCGGGCTTTTATTGGGAATGACCGAAGGAGATCCGCCTGGAATCACCGTGCGGCTATTGTCCATTTGAGGGCCGCCCGTAATGGCCGTCATCAGAGGCATGCGGAAATACTCTGCAATGCCAGGAAGATTCTCGCGCGGGATCAGCGACAACAGCCACATGACTAAAAAGAACGCCATCATGGCGGTCATGTAGTCGGCATAGGCAATTTTCCAGGCGCCCCCATGGTGGCCATGGGCTTGTACTTTCTTGCGCCGAATAACGATGCGATCAGGTGCCGCTTGACTCATAGCACTGACCTATTACGCTACTTTCTTGGCTGGCGACTTGGCTTGCCGGACATGGGTTTCCAGTTCGGCAAAGGACGGACGCACGCTGCTATAAAGCACCTTGCGCCCGAACTCCACGGCCAGCTGGGGCGGATAGCCGTTCATGCTGGCCAGCAAGGTAACCTTGATGCATTCAAGCACCTTGACCGAAACCACGGTGCGCCGCTCCATGGCCGAGGACATGGGCGAAACAAACCCATAGGCAAGCAAAATACCCAGGAAGGTGCCCACCATGGCTTTGGAAATGAGGTCGGCAAGAATGGCCGGCGGCTGGTCGACGGAGGCCAGCGCCTTGATGACCCCCAGCACGGCGGCCACGATCCCGAAGGCCGGCAGCGCATCGGCCACCGAAGCCAGGGCGCGCGCGGGAATGTCGCGCTCATGCTGGTGCGCCTCGATTTCCTGCTCCATGAGCGTTTCGATTTCGTAGGGACTCATGTTGCCGCTGATCATCAAGCGCAAATAATCGGTGATGAACAGCACCAAATGAGGGTCGCGCAGAATTCTGGGGTATTCGGAAAAAATAGCACTGTTCTCGGGCTCTTCGATGTCGCTTTCGATCGTCATCAGGCCATCGCGCCTGGCCTTGTTCAGCAACACATACAGCAAAGCCATCAATTCCATATAGACGTCTTTGTTGGTATAGGGGCTTTTCGTGAAAACCTGTGGAATGGCCTTAAGCATCAAGGCAACCGACTTGCCGCTGTTGGACGCCAGATACGCGCCCAGGGCCGCGCCCCCGATAAGCAGGAATTCGAACGGTTGGTACAAGGCGCCCATATGTCCGCCCAATGCGACAAAACTGCCGAAGACGGACACCAGAACAATCACAAATCCAATCAGAATCAACACAAAAGGGCCCTTGATAAATACATAGCACCCTATGATCGCCTGTTTTGGCCAATCCAAAAGCGTCCGTCAACAGGGTTTTTCGAAGCTAAATCGACGTTCTGAAGCACGAAATGCAAACTTGTGCGCTTCCATAAAAAAGGCCTGTTCAACAGGCCTTTTTTGCATCTGAAAAAAGTACGTTTAGGCTAGATAGCCGCGCCAAGCACATGGCGGGCACGCGTTTTGCCCGCCCGTGGAGGCGGACGGCAAATGGCGCACACGAAGTCATGGTCGGGATCGTGCGCATGGGCCACGAAACCGCCCTTGCATCTGACGCAATTCGACAACTGCACCATGCCGCTTTCGTAGAAACGCAGCAGCATCCAGGCGCGTGTGAAACTGAGCACGGGCTCGTCGGTCTCGGAGCCATTCTGGCGACCCGCATCGGCCTGCTCTAGATACAAGCGATAGGCTTCGATAAGCGCATAAGATTTTTTAGCCGGCGTGTAGCAATCCAGGTACCGGTAAATACTGTAGAACATGCTTGAATGAATATTGGGCAGCCAAGTCATGAACCAGTCGACGGAATAAGGCAGCATGCCTTTTGGAGGCGAACAGCCTTTGACCTCGCGGTACAGCCGGGCCAGCCGATCGTAGCTTAGCGTGGTTTCAGCCTGCAGGACCTGCAGCCTTGCGCCAAGCTTGATCATTTCGGTTGCCAAAAGGATTTCTTCGGCTTCGCGCGTAACGCTTTTTGCCGGCGCGCGAACTTCGGTCTTTACAGCCATGGCTTGCCCGACGCCCTAAACTGCTGGCACAGCGACTTGCTGCGACAGCAGAATGGTTGAGTGCGCTTGCTGCAATACGCCGCCAAGCACGCCTTGGGTCAGGGACGACAGCAAGCTGTAGTCGTCAAGGCGGAAACCGCAGACCAGTGCGTTGGAGCTGGCAAGCTTGACCAGTTGAGCAGGAGAAAGCCCTAGAATAATGTCTGCAACATCTGAACCGATACCCAGCCTGAACATGCCGGCCGCGTGATTTTCACGCAGCAGGCGCTGAGCCAGCATAAGATACGACAAATTGACTTCACGGATGTCATCCAGTGCCGAATTTATATCTGCGGACACGAATCCCTCTCTTAAATAAATTGCTGTTAACTTGCCGACAAGAAAAGCCCACCGGCGAACCTGGATAAAACATTGCAATATGTTAATAATCTAACAATGTTTTATTTATGTATCATGACAACGAGATACATTGCCAAGCCAGGCCAAAAAACAATAAAGCCGACTTAGCCATCGAAAACTTTGATATCAAATAAAAAAAGAAATCAATTCAATGGTTTATCACATATCAAAAGGTTACATCCCTTGTCAGGGTGTTCCATTGATAAAGATCAAGCCGTTATCAAAAATAAGCATTTAGCTAATTTTTAGCAACATTACCCGCATCCAGTAACAATAACAAGTAGTAATTGGCCCAGAAAGCATTACGCCGACGCTACGAACGAAATAAGATAGTCGGGCTAAACTGCTGAAAACTATCAAATTTCTTGAAGGAATTCTTGACGGCAGTATGTTTAGTACACTAAAAATTAGTTACCTTTAAAACGTAGCAAAACCACACATCTCGTTTCGTACGGCCCGTTCGCCGCAGACGAACCTGGCTGGAGTGCCCGCATGATGCTTCTTCAAACGACCCACGCCGCGGCGCAGCCGCCCGGCATAATACAACGCCTGGCAGCGGCCGCGTGCCGTGTCGTCCAATTAAAGTTTCGGCAGAATATATTTCAGCCTTTTGCATTGATCTTCCTTGGCATGCTGCTGGCAGGCTGCGCCAGTCCGGGGCCACAACGCAACAATACCGCCCTGCAAAAAATCGTTATCGATCCCGGCCAACGTACCGAACTGGTCATGACTGCCATGTCACTGCTGAACACCCGTTATCGATATGGCGGATCCAGCCCCGAGGAAGGCTTTGATTGCAGCGGCTTGGTCGCCTATGTGGTCGACAGCGTTGCCAACAAGCGCCTGCCGCACAACACCGCCAGCCTGGCGCAAATTTCACGCCCCGTGCACAAAGACGAGCTGGAAGCCGGCGACCTGGTGTTTTTCAACACGCTGGACAAGCCCAATTCACATGTGGGCATTTACGTGGGCGACGGGCTTTTTATCAATGCCCCATCCAGTGGCGGACGTGTACGCATCGACTCGCTGGGCAGCCGTTATTTCGCCCAGAGGTTCGATGGTGCCCGAAGCTTTTTCAGCCAATAGCCCACCGATATTTGCCTCATGGCAGGTACCGGTATTGCTTTGCAAGCTCCATAAACTCATCAAGCTTCGGATCCGTCCCGGTCAGCTCTTTCAGTATGCCGGCTACCTCAGGCGCTATATTGGCTGCCAAAGCGGCGTCCAGAAACAGGATACGGCTGCGCCGGGCAAGAACGTCCTCGACAGTGCGGGCGTATTCATATTTGACGGCAAAGCGCAGCATGGCCAGCGTCAACCCCGGGCACAATTCAATGCCTGCGCCTTCTTGCGCGCCCACCGCGGCGGCTTCGCTGCCATAAGCTTCCAGGCCCCTGGCGCTGGCCAAGGTCTTGGCGGCACGTAAAGGATCGGCGCCTACCAACAACAAGTCTTCGGTGCGGCATGGCGGCAAGGTCGGCAACAGGCCAGCATCCGAGCAATGGGCCAGAACATCCTGGGCCATGGCGCGATACGTGGTCCATTTTCCGCCGGTTACGGAAACCAGCCCCGATGGACTCAGGGCAACGGTATGTCCGCGACTGATTCCGCTGGTGCTGCGCGGCGCGAGCGTATCCGGACCGTGGCGGACCAAAGGGCGCAAGCCGGCCCAGACGCTGGTTACGTCCTCGCGTGCCGGAGGCTTGGCGAGGTAGCGCGCGGCCTCGCCCAGGATAAAGCCGATTTCATCGCTGTCGGCCTGGGGCTCGCACACTATCCGGCTGCTTGGGGTGTCCGTGGTGCCCAATATAAGCTTGCCCAGCCAGGGCACGGCAAACAATACCCGGCCGTCGCGCGTGCGCGGCACAAGCAGGGCATTATCGCCCGCAAGAAACGAACGATCCACGACCAAATGCACGCCGCGGCTGGGTTCCACCATATCGCGCACAAGGTGGCCGCGGCCGTCTTGCTGGCGCAAGGCGTCGACCCAGACGCCGGTGGCATTGACGACGCAACGCGCACGCACGGCAAATACCGCGTCTGTTTCAATGTCACGGCACTGCACGCCGGACACACGCTCTTTTTCGTATAAAAGTTCGATCGCTTTGCAATAATTAAGCAATACGGCACCTTCGCGCGCAGCCGTGCGGGCCAGAGCAAGCGCCAGGCGCGCATCGTCGAATTGCCCATCCCAGTACCTGGCGCCCCCCTTCAAGCCTTGCACGCGTACACCGGGCAGGCATTGGGCGGTTTGCCGGGCGGAAAGCAAGCTGGCGCCCCCTATGCCGGACCGCCCTGCCAAAGCCTCGTAAAGCTTGAGCCCCGCCGCATAGAAGGGAGCTTCCCAAACGCGATAGCCCGGTACGACAAAAGACAAAGGAGCAGCCAGGTGCGGCGCATTGTGCAAGATGGCGGCGCGCTCATGCAAGGCTTCGCGCACCAGCGAGATATTGCCTTGGGCCAGATAGCGTACGCCGCCATGTACGAGCTTGGTCGCGCGCGATGATGTGCCTTTGGCAAAATCGTGCGATTCGACCAAGGCCACCGACAAGCCGCGCGAGGCCGCATCCACCGCGACCCCCAAGCCGGTTGCGCCGCCGCCCACGACCAACAGATCGTAGACTCCGTCTTGCGCAAGCTGGGCCAGCAATTGCGGCCGATGAGTTACTGCGGGAATAGCATTGAAAACTGTCATGTGCCCGGCCTTGAACGGCTTGGCATGCCGTAGCGCCCAAGAATACTCTTTGGACGCTTCAAGGGGCAAGCCCGCGGCGGCAAGATATCAGCGCAATGCACCGCCTTCAGAGGATCGCTGGCGCGGGCTTGCCGTATCGGGTTACGATCTGGGCATCATGCTTTGCATCTCATAAAATCGGCGCCGCATCACCATGACTTATCTGCTTGCCCTGGATCAGGGGACGTCCAGCTCCCGCAGCATTGTCTTCGATGCACAAGGACGGCTGGTTGCCGCGGCGCAGAAAGAGATCAAGCAAATCTACCCCCGCCCCGGCTGGGTCGAGCACGACCCGCTGGAAATCTGGCAGACCCAGCTCGAAACGGCCAAAGAAGCCATGGCCAAGGCCAAGCTGCAGCCCGGCGACATCCAGGCCCTGGGCTTGACCAACCAGCGCGAAACCACGCTGCTCTGGAACCGCAAAACCGGACAACCCATTCATAACGCCATCGTGTGGCAAGACAGGCGCTCTGAACCCGCCTGCGCCGCATTGCGTGCGCAAGGGCTGGAGACGGACATTCTGCAGAAAACCGGGCTGCGCATTGATGCCTATTTCTCCGGCACCAAGCTGCAATGGCTGCTGGACAATGTCCCGGATGCACGCGAACAAGCGCGCCGCGGCGAACTGGCATTCGGCACGATCGACAGCTGGCTTATCTGGCAGCTTACCGGCGGCAAGGTGCATGCCACGGACATCAGCAACGCGGCGCGTACCATGCTGTTCAACATACGCGACAACGACTGGGACAAAGACCTGCTCCAGGCCATGCAGATCGAACCCTCGCTGCTGCCTGGCGTCCTGCCTTCCAGCTTTGAATATGGAGTGACGCAAGCATTGGGCGGCGCCATTCCTATTTGCGGCGTAGCCGGCGACCAGCAAAGCGCCCTGTTCGGCCAGGCATGCTTTTATGAAGGCATGGCCAAAAACACTTATGGCACAGGTTGCTTTACGCTGGTGCACACGGGCAGCCGCTTCCAGGCGTCGCACAATGGCCTGATCACCACCCGCACAGCGCAAGCCGGAGAACTAGCAGAATATGCCATTGAAGGCAGCGTGTTCGTAGGCGGCGCTGTGGTGCAGTGGCTGCGTGACGGGCTGCACGCATTCCAGTCCAGCCGCGATATCGAAGCCCTGGCGCACAGCGTGCCTGACTCGGGCGGAGTCGTCATGGTGCCGGCTTTTACCGGTCTGGGCGCGCCTTATTGGCAACCCGACGCACGCGGCACCATTACCGGCATGACGCGCGGCACCACCATGGCGCACATAGCGCGGGCGGCCCTGGAAAGCATTGCCTTCCAAAGCGCCGCCCTGTTGCAGGCGATCAGCCTGGACGCGGTGGCGGCAGGCTGTGCGCCTTTGACCGAAGTGCGCGTCGATGGCGGCGCGAGCACCAACGACCTGCTTATGCAATTCCAGGCGGACCTGCTGGGCATTCCAGTAATACGCCCCGTCGTCACTGAAACCACGGCTTTAGGCGCGGCCTGGCTGGCCGGCCTGGCCAGCGGCGTCTACACCGATAAAAAAGCGCTTTCAGCACTGTGGCAAGCCGATAGAACTTTTACACCGCAACTAAGCCGGCACGATGCCGATCTACTCATGGTCCGCTGGAACCAGGCCGTGCGGCAAGCCTGCCTGCCGCCCACACCCGATTAACGGCGCCGGCCTCCAAAACCGGTATTATCAGCCGGCCACCATAACCGGCAATTTCAAGCGCCCGATATAACCGGCATCAACTCAGGCCACACCATGACCGATACTGCTACTTACGCCACCTGGAACGAAAACGGCGTTGACCGACAAGCCCTCTGGCGCCCCGAAAACGGCAGCCAGCCGCCACGGCGTATTGTTGTCATCGACGATACGTTTACAGCCGATTCGGCCTTTCGCCTGGCCAGCCAAGGCAGCAGCATGCTGTGGCGCGGCGACTTCAACAACGCCCGCCAATTGCTTAATGCGTTGGCCCGCCGCGTCGACCAGCACCGCAATAAAAAAGGCCCCCACGCTTCACCGCAAGAAGCTTTCAACCTGTACCGCCTGGCGCAGTCGCAAAGGGCGCGCCTGTTGAATTCTGTGCTTATCGAGCTGGATGAAAACTTTCATATAGCCCTGCGCCGCGCACCCGATGTCAAAGAAGCCTGCCTGGCCGCCCTGGGTACTATTGCCGGCCCAATACTGCTGCCCCTGCATACCCTGCAAGGCATTATCGGTTCGTTCGAATGGCGCACCAAAGGCGTAGCCATTGCAGCCCTGCACGAACGCATTCATGTTCATTACGGCGTATTTTCGCCTTTACGCGGCGAGTACATCGAACTGATCGCCCAGGCGCCGCTGCCCCCTGCGTCAGTGGCTGTCGACGTCGGCACCGGCAGCGGCGTACTGGCCGCCGTGCTGGCGCAGCGCGGCATAGCCAAAATCATCGCCACCGATCTGGATGAGCGCGCCCTGGCCTGCGCCCGCGAAAACATCACGCGGCTAGAACTTGAGCAACAAGTGGAAGTGCGCCGCGCCGATCTGTTCCCCGACGGCCAATACGGGTTGATAGTCTGCAACCCGCCCTGGCTTCCAGCCCGCCCCACCTCGAACATAGAACACGCCATTTACGACCCCGACAGCCAAATGCTGACCGGCTACCTGAACGGGCTGGCCGAACACCTGGCACCGCAGGGCGAGGGCTGGCTGGTTCTGTCCGACCTGGCCGAACACTTGGGGCTGCGCCCGGCGGATTTTCTTGAAAACGCTATCAAGCAAGCCGGCCTGCAAATTTTGGGCCGGCTAAGCGCAAAACCCCGCCACCCCAAGGCACTGGACGAGTCCGACCCTTTGCACCAAGCACGCAAAGCTGAAGTCACCACGCTATGGCGGCTAGGAAAGGCAAACTGAAACGCCGGCCAAGACACCTTTCTGGACAACTATTACACTAAGCCCAACTCGATTACTCGCAAGGCAATCACTATGCTGCAAAAAATCATTCTGCCCATCGCGGTGTTTCTGGTCGTGCTGGCCGCGCTGACTTTCGGCGAAACCATAAGCCAGGAAGTCCTGCGCTGGTTCACCTACCTGACCGGCATCGTCGTGCACAATTTCGCCGACGTTTACTACACACTGCGCTATTACTTCGCGGCGCATCTGAACAAAGTCATCATCGCGCTGATACTTACCGTCCCCATCAGCATCTGGCTGATACGCAACAAAGGCCAGAACCTGGCCAAGCGCACCAGCCAGCGCAAAATTGCCATTGTCCTGGCCATTTTCCTGGGCTGGCTCGGCGGCCATCGCTTTTACCTGGGGCAAATCGGCTGGGGTATTTTCTACCTGGTCTTGTTCTATGTTTTCACGCCTCTGGTCATAATCTTGAGCCTTATCGACGCCATACGTTATCTGTTCATGTCCGAGGAAGACTTCCAGCCGGCCAAGCCCTGACTCGAAAAAAAACCGGGAAGCATAGTCAATAAAACATTGATCGGTTACATTAGCCAACCAACTCATCGGCGCGTTGCGCCAGCGTGTGGATAAAAACCGAATACAGGCAACCACCATGATTATGATGCTTCCATTTCTAACCGCCTCCCTGGCGATCTGGCTTGCGTTACAGGGCAAGCGGCGTAGCTGCTTGTGGCTGTGGCTGATTACTCTGGCTATCTATGCCGCCTGGTGCCAGTACCATATGACCGACGCCCTGCCAATATCGCTATAAGCTGCCATGGAAAACCACACAATCAACAATGGCCACCCCTTGTCCCGCACTTTTAACTGCCTGGCTCTTGCAGGTATTTGCGGGGTGCTGCTGTTTGCTTTTGCATGGCAAATCTACTTTAACGAACCGCCATGCCCTTTATGCCTGTTGCAGCGTGCCGCCTTTGCGCTGGCCGGCATAGGCCTGGTGCTGAATATCCGCTGCGGTCCAGCGCCAATGCATTACGGCGTCGTTATCGTGTCAGCGCTGGCTGGCATTGTTTCCGCAGGCCGCCAAACGCTATCGCATATCGCGCCAGGAGACGCCGGCTTCGGCTCCCCGTTCCTGGGCTTGCACTTTTATACTTGGGCTCTGCTGGCGTTTACAGGGCTTATCGTTTTTTGCGGCCTGGTACTCATGATCGAGCGCTTCACTCCGCAATACTCCGCTCAGCCTCGGGCAAAGCTCCTGCCAGCTTTTATTATGTGGCTATTCCTGCTGCTGGTTGTCGCCAATGCGATAGCAACCACGCTGGAGTGCGGGTTTGGCGCATGTCCTGACAATCCTACTGACTACCTTTGGCTGTCGCCGCGCAGCTAGCCGAGACCAGCTTCGCCTTTTGAAATACAGCCACGCGCCATATAGAACCATGTGACTTCCATTACAATGGAAGTCACATAGATAAATAGCCATTGCCATTGTCATGGAAAACAAAACCGCCCGCCTGACTGTTCTGATTGATCCCCAGAAAAAAAAGGCCTTTGAGCAGCTTTGCGCAAGCCAGGACATTACGCCTTCGCAGGTAGTTCGCCAATTGATACGCAACTACCTCGCCGAGCATGGCGTCGCCTACGGCGCCGGCGCGGCCAATTCCAGGATACGCGCGGGCAAGCCTTAACGCGCTGTTGGCCGATTCAGGCGGAATCGACCGATAATCGACGCTTGCGCCCCGGCTTAATTGTTGCCGCCGTCATCCCCTGCGGTCTCTGCGGCGCGCTCAAGAATCGCAATCAAGGACTGGCCTATATTCTTGCGCCCCAATTTGTCGACCAGCCCTATCCTGCCCAACTTGCGGTAGACCCGCCCGTTGACTTCAGCCAGCATCACGCGCACCCGGCGGCGCTGCAAGTCTTCCACGGCTTCTTCCAGCACCTGCAGCCCTGTCGCGTCGATAAACGGCACATGGCGAAGACGAATGACAAGCACCCGCGGACTTGGGCCGGATTCTGACAAAGCCTGCTGAAAGGCTTCGACCGCGCCATAGAACAAAGGCCCTTCTACTGAATAAACCTGTACCGCATCAGGCAGGCCTTCAAACCCGAGATAGGCGAACTCTTTGCGCAACGAGGCATCGGACTGCCTGTTCACCTCTACACTGCCCGCCATCCGCCGCAGGAAAAACAACATGGCGAGTACAACGCCGATGTTTACCGCCACGACCAGATCCGCAAATACGGTCAAACCGAAAGTAACCAGCAAGATCACTACATCGGCCCGCGGCGCGCGCCGGACCATGCGCACAAAATGCCGCGCTTCGCTCATGTTCCAGGCTACGACGAACAAGATGGCGGCAAGCACCGCCAACGGCACGTTGGCCGCGTACGGAGCCAGGAACAGAATGATCAATACCAGGGTAAGGCTATGCACTATGCCGGCCAGAGGGCTGTTGCCGCCATTGCGAATATTCGTGGCCGTGCGCGCTATCGCACCTGTGGCGGCGATGCCGCCAAACAGCGGCGCCGCAATATTGGCAAGCCCCTGCCCCACCAACTCTTGGTTGGAGTTATGGCGCGTACCGGCCATGCCATCGGCCACGACGGCCGATAAAAGAGATTCAATGGCGCCCAGCATGGCAATGGCAAATGCAGGCCCCACCAGCTCGACCACACGCCCCAAAGAAACGTCGGGCCACTGAAAATGCGGCAGGCCGCGAGGAATCTCGCCAAATGTACTGCCTATGGTGGCTACGCCATCGAAATGGAAAATAGACTGCAACGCGGTGGCCACGACCAAGGCCAGCAAAGGACCCGGCACATGCCGCATGCGAGGCAGACGAGACGAAAAAACGACCAGCAGCAACGACAACAGCGCCAACGCCGTTGTGTTCAGATGCCATTGCGGCAGCACTTGCAACAAGTGCCAAAGCTTCTGGTGGAAATATTCGCCCGAGACCGGCGGCAGGCCGAAAAAATCTTTCCATTGCCCAACCCAGATAATGACGCCTATGCCCGCTGTAAAGCCAATAATGACGGGCCTGGGAATGAACTTTATGACTGCGCCCAGCCGGCTAAGGCCAAATAGGACCAGGATGATCCCCGCCATGAAAGTGGCGACCTGCAGCCCGTCGACGCCATGGCGAACCACGATGTCCGACAAAATGACAATGAAGGCGCCCGTCGGTCCCGCAATCTGGACACGGCTGCCGCCAAACACCGAGACCGCCAGACCCGCGATAATGGCCGTATAAAGCCCCTGTTCAGGCTTGACCCCCGAGGCGATGGCAAACGCCATGGCCAGAGGCAAGGCAACCACGCCGACAATAACGCCGGCCACGATATTGCGCGTCCAGTTGTTGCGGTTTAACAGACCGGCGCGATACGCCTCCAGGAAAACGAACATTTCGACCAGCCTTATTCAATGTGATTTTGATTATAATATCAAGCACATAAAAATGGTGCTGTCGCCGCGCAAGGCAACAAACGGCGCAAAAAAAAACTACACTATCGGCTGCTTCATTCTTCCCAGAGACCTAAAGTGAGAAAAGTTGTACGCGGCAAACTTCATGGCATCCGAGTAACCGGCGCCGACCTCGATTATCACGGCTCCATTACCCTCGATCCCGACCACTGCGAAGCGGCCGGTATTTTGCCCATGGAATTCGTCGACATCTGGAACAAAAACTCGGGCGCCCGCATAAGCACCTACGTTATTTACGGCGAACGCGGATCGCGCTGCTGCATCCTCAACGGCGCTGCAGCCCGTACCTGCCAACGCGGCGACGAGGTCATCATCTGCAATTCCGTGTACGTAACAGAGCGCGAAATCGAAGAGATCAAACCCGTTATCCTGACCTTCCATGCCGACAACAGCATCAATGAACGACTGGGCTACGACGTCTCCCGCGACGAGCAAGGCCGGCTGGCATTCAGCATTATCAAATTCGACTGAAGCCCATGGCGGCAAGCGGGCATGGCTTTGACAGCCCGGGCCCCAGGGCCGAGGCTTGCGCCTTTGGGCCGTCTTCATTGCCGGCACACGCCAAAGCGCATTAAACACAGTACAATCGCTTTTGCAGTACCAACCATTCGCTAGGGGTGTCGCGTTATCGCGACTGAGATAGTCCCTTTGAACCTGTGAGATCATCCTCGCGCAGGAAAGCGACGCAAACCAAAGGCACAACGCCCGCGCATCGCGCACCGTACCGCCCTGCTTGCACTTGTCGCGACCTGCCACTTTTTGCACGGCGCCACCATGACAAGTATTTCCTCCCCCACCAATCAGGCTCTTAGCCCAGTGCCCGCGGCCAACCGCGTCTTCGGTTGGTCCGAACATGCCTCGCTGTGGTTCAGCCTGGGGGTCGGCCTGCTGGTCATGCAAATAGGCGCCTACCTGGTTCCCGCCATAGGCACCCGGCAAGCCCTGGTCGCCGTGATTGCCGGCTCGATTATCGGCTCGGGGCTGTTGGCCTGGGTCGCCCGCACAGGATGCATCAGCGGTTTGTCCAGCGCGGGGCTGATCCATTCCACCTACGGCAGCGTCTTCGCCCGCTTGCCGGTCCTACTTAATATCGTCCAGCTATTGGGCTGGACGACTTTCGAACTGGTCATCATGCGCGACGGCACTTCGGCCATCTTGCGCCAGGCGTTCGGACTGAACCTGCAAGGCGCCGCCGGGCTGGTCATCACCACAGTCTTCTGGGGCGCCATCTTGATGGCCTTGCTGGCCGGCTCCATGATTACCTTGGTCAGGCGCTTTGTCAGCCGCGTCGGGCTGCCCCTGGTGGTCGCTTCACTGCTTTGGCTTAGCTGGCAGTTTGTCGGCCTGGCGCAAAGCCAGGGCCTGAGCACTATCTGGAACCGCCCCGGCGACGGCAGCATGGGGCTGTTTTCCGCCCTGGACCTGGTTATTGCCATGCCGGTTTCGTGGCTGCCTCTGGTTGCCGACTATGCGCGCCACGGCCGCAGCGGACGCGGCGCGCTGGGCGGGACATGGCTGGGCTATGCCATCGCCAACATCTGGTGTTACGGGCTGGGCGTGCTTGTGGCCAGCGTCTCGGCGCCCGGCATCGATCTGGTGGCGGCTTTGCTGCTGGCGCAAGGCGGCCTGGTTGCGCTGGGCCTGATTCTGATCGACGAGCTGGACAATGCCTACGGCGATCTTTATTCGGGATCGGTTTCGGCGCACAGCATCAAGCCGCGCTGGAGCATCCGCCGCTGGGGCATGCTGCTGGCGGTCGCCAGCACGGCTTTGGCATTGGTGCTGCCCATGCACAGCCTGGAACCCTTCCTGCTGCTGCTCAGCTCAGTGTTCGTGCCGCTGTATGGCGTCATACTTGGCCGCTTGGGAATGGGGCGGGCAGGCTTTATGCCGCAATCCCAAAAAATCAGCGTCAGCGCAGCGCTGATCTGGCTGGCCGGCATCGTGCTGTACCACGGCTTGGCCAAGTGGGCGCCCGGCATGGGCTCGGCGCTGCCGACCCTGGCCTTTACATTTGCGCTGGCCATCCTGACGCGGCCTCGCGCCGCACTCTTGCGCGAGACGGCCGCAGCCTGACCCAACCGCAGGCACGGGGGGCATCACGGTGAAGAACTACGGCCGAAAGGCCAAGGCTTCTTTGCCATGATGCGCACAAGCCTTCGGCAACTGGCCGATCTCTTGATATTAATCATGATGCGGCGCTTCGGAAGCTTCTACCATCTGAACGCATATTTATAACGCCGTCGCGGCAAATAAACGACTAGAAAGAGGAGCCTTTCATGGGCGAGCATCGCAAATTATGGTGGACGCTGATTGCCATCCTGGCAGTAACGTTCACGATACTTGGATTTTCAGGCGTCGAGATCTACAAAAAGGCGCCACCCATTCCTGAAAAAGTCGTTACCTCGGCCGGACAGGTGCTCATGACTTCCACCGACATCCTGAACGGCCAAACCGCGTGGCAAAGCACCGGCGGCATGCAAATAGGCTCCATCTGGGGCCACGGCGCCTACCAGGCGCCGGACTGGAGCGCCGACTGGCTGCACCGGGAACTGCTGGCCTGGCTGGACCTGGCTTCGCAAGAGCTGTATGCAAAGCCATTCAAACAGCTTGACGGCGACACCCAGGCCGCTCTGGAACACAAAGTCAAAACCGAATACCGCAACAACACGTTCAACGAGCAAACCGGCACCCTCATAGTTTCCGAACGCCGCGCCAAGGCCATGGCGCAGACGGCCGACTATTACCAGCGCCTGTACGGCGCCGCGCCTGAGCTGCAAGCAACGCGCGACAATTACGCCATGAAGGAAGACACCCTGCCCAGCGCCGAACGCCGGGCCGACTTGACCAAGTTCTTCTTCTGGACCTCATGGGCAGCTGCTACGCAACGCCCTGGCACCGATGCCACGTACACCAACAACTGGCCGCCCGAGCCGCTGATAGGCAACCACCCCACGCCCGAAAACGTAATCTGGTCGCTGGTCTGCGTCATTATCCTGATTGCCGGCATCGGATTCCTGGTGCTGGGCTGGGCCTTCTTGCGCCGGCATGAGCCCGAGCCGGCCAGCCCCGCCACCGACCCCATACTGTCCGTCGGATTGACCCCTTCGCAAAGAGCACTGGGCAAATATCTCGTGGTGGTCGTCGCCATGTTCATCGGTCAAATCCTGCTGGGCGGATTCACCGCGCATTACACAATTGAAGGCCAGCACTTCTATGGCATCGACGTGTCGCAGTGGTTTCCCTATTCCCTGACACGCACATGGCATCTTCAACTGGCCATTTTCTGGATCGCCACGGCCTTCCTGACGGCCGGGTTGTTTCTTGCTCCCATCATCAACGGCGGCAAGGATCCCAAATTCCAGAAGCTGGGCGTCAATGTACTGTTTTGCGCCTTGATCGTCGTGGTGGGCGGCGCCCTGCTCGGCAACTTCCTGGCTATCAAGCAAGTGCTGCCGGCCCAACTGAACTTCTGGCTGGGCCATCAGGGCTATGAATACCTGGACCTGGGCCGCCTGTGGCAAGTGGCCCTGTTCATCGGCATACTTTTCTGGCTGGGCCTGATGCTGCGCGCCATGCTGCCCGCGCTCAGGCAGAAAGGCGACAAAAATCTGCTTGCACTGCTGTGCACTTCGACCATCGCCATCGGCTTGTTCTACGGAGCCGGCCTGTTCTACGGCGAACGCACCCACATCACCATCATGGAATACTGGCGCTGGTGGGTCGTACACCTTTGGGTCGAAGGCATTTTCGAAGTCTTTGCCACAACCGCCCTGGCGTTCATCTTTTCCAGTATGGGCCTGGTGTCGCGCCGCATGGCCACGGCCTCCAGCCTGGCCGCCGCGTCGCTCTTCATGGTGGGCGGCGTACCCGGCACTTTCCACCATATTTACTTCTCGGGCACGACGACTCCGGTCATGGCCATCGGCGCCGCATTCAGCGCCCTGGAAGTGGTGCCGCTTATTCTTCTGGGCTACGAAGCCTGGGATCATTGGCGCCTGAAGGCCCGCGCGCCCTGGATGGAAAACGTCAAATGGCCCTTGATGTGTTTCGTGGCCGTCGCCTTCTGGAACATGGTGGGCGCCGGCGTATTCGGCTTCATGATCAACACGCCGGTCGCCTTGTTCTACCTGCAAGGGCTGAACACCACGGCAGTGCACTCTCATGCGGCGCTATTTGGCGTCTATGGTTTCCTTTCACTGGGTTTTGTACTGCTGGTGCTAAGGTATATCCGGCCTGGATTGCGCTTTAGCGACAGCCTGATGCGTACCGGATTTTGGTGGCTGAACGCCGGTCTTGTGCTGATGATAGCAACCAGCCTGCTGCCCATAGGAATCTACCAGTTCTACGCCAGCCTGAGCCAAGGCATGTGGTATGCGCGCAGCGATGCCTTCTTGCAGCAGGACTTCCTGGAAACCTTGCGCTGGGTGCGCACCTTTGGCGACGTCGTCTTCATTGTGGGCGGCGCGGCTGTTGCCTGGCAGGTGGTGATTGGCGTGCTGGGCAAAGGCGCCAGCGCCAGGGTTGGCAACAGTGCCGTTCTTGCCAAAGCACGGCGCTGATGCCAGCGTCCGAAACCGGCTGGCCTTCAGGCCGGCGGTCCGCCGGCCGGTTCGGATCACCTAGCCAGCAAAGCCGCCGTCGTCCAGGAAGGCCTGCTCTTCGGCAGTGGTAATCCTTCCCATGGCCGCATTCCGGTGCGGAAAGCGGCCAAATCGCTGGATAATATCCCGGTGTTCGACAGCCCATTTCAGATTGTCGCGTGCGAACCTCGTGTACAGACTGACCGAGTATTCTTGATCTTCCAGCGCCTCGGAGTGCATGAACGGCACGTATACAAACGACCTTAATGCCTCGTCGATGTGCTCGATCTGGCCTGAGTCGATGATTTCACGGGCATAGTAGCGAGCCAGGCTGTCGGTTGCAAACATATGCGCCGAGCCGCGAAAACAATTGCGCGGAAATTGGTCGAGCAGCAGCACCAAGGCAAGGCTGGCGTGCGGACTGTCGCGCCACGCATCTTTTTCGCGCCGGGCAGCCGCAAAGTGCAGGTCGGCGAATCGCTGATTGAACTCTGCATCGAAAGCCCGGTCCTTGGCAAACCACATTTTGGGCCCCGCCTCTCGCCAAAACTGTACGACCGCTTCCGCTTCGGGATGCCTGGCTGCTTCGACCGGCGCTGTCTCTTTACTCATATCTGCTCCATGAATACGGAAAAATTTCAGAATAACCCGTGGCTGCCGCTCCACAAAATAAAAAGCAGCCCGAAGGCCTGAGCCCCGGACTGCTTTTGTTCGCGCCGGATACCGGCTTGGCGCAAACGAACCGCTTTAGTCGGCTTAGAAGCGCATCTTCACATACAAAGAACCAACATGGTTGGTATTGCCGCTACCATACTGGCCGTTATAGCTCAGGCCCAATGCGGCGTTGCGCCCGATGGATGCTTCGACGCCGGCATCCACCAAGGCGGCGTTCTTGGCAATGGGTGCACCCGACACCTGGAACGAAGCACCGTTGCCCTGGATGAACGCCAGATTTCGGGTTGACGTTACGTCACCCGAAGCATGACGCCAGCCCAGTCCCGCAAACAAAGTCACGCGTTTGCCGGCACTTAGCTCCATTGTGGTCTTGCCACGCAGGCCCAAGGTAAAGGTAGTTACCGTGTCGGTCTGGCTATCGCTTCGCAATGCCGCCGATCCGCCCGACTCGCTGAAGCCCTGCATGCGCTGGCTCAGCCATACCAAGCCGGCATACGGTTCGACCACGCTGTTTGCGCCCACCGGCAAGGCATAGCCCAGCTCGGTAAAGAGTTGCGCGGAGTTTGCGTGGTAGTCGGCAGTAAGCTTTTGCCCGCCTGCCAAGGTGATGGAACGACGGCTGTCAAGGTTATGCCGGGTGTAAGCTGCACCGGCCAGGAAGTTGACGCTGCCCTTGCCTGTAGCCCAGCTATTGCCGCCATACAAAGACGCGGTATAGCTGCGAGCCTTGGTACGCGAGGAACGGTCGTCCACATCGATCTGGCCATCGGTAAAGCCCAGGGCTCCACCCACGCGCCAGCCCGAACCGACGGCCGTGTCGCCACCGATGAACACGCCGCCCATATTGGACTTGACCTTGGCGGCATTACCGTCATCGGACAAGGTATTCCAATTGCCCACGACCTGGGCCCACAGCGGCAAAGCCGCGGACTGAGGCATGCTGCCCGCCACCGGCGCACCGCCGGCCTGAGCGGTCGGCGCACCTGCCATCATGCCAACACCCAGATTGCCGCGCATGCGCTGAGCCACCGTGCGCTGGACCAGCCCGCCCGCGGCAAGCAATGCCGAGGATGTGCTGGCATGAACTTCGCCCGAAAGCTGGTTCATGGCCCCGGCTGTATCGGTGGACTGCAACGCCGCGTCGGCCGCGGTGTTCTTGCCCGCCACCGAAAGCACACCGTCCAATGTAGCGTTCTGGTTGCCGCTTAGTCCGGCCCGCTTTGCCTGCGCGGCCGAGTTATCGACCGACAGACTGACCTTGACGTCCTTGGCGCCGTACTTGACCGGATCGAGCTTGACCAGCGTACCGGCAAAACTGCTGTCCAGCGCCGGGGTAGGCTTGAAGGTATTCACGACTTCGCCACCGGGAGTTTGCACAATGGTGTAGTCATGATTCAGGACATAGCCGCCGTTGCCGTTCTCCTGGGCAACCGTCAAAGCGATATTCGACAGGTCGAAATTGCCGTTGCTGATCACGATCAAGTCGGACTTGCCTGCAGCATTCACTTCGGCCTTGTACGCCCCCGAGAAATCGGCGCTTGTACCGTAGACTTGCGTGCCCACGGAGTTACCGGGGCTTAGCGTGCCGCCGGAACCGCTCAATGCACCTTTAACATTCAGGTTGCCGCCAAGGGTAGACCCCGTGCCAACCGCAGCGTCCCCTTCAATTGTGATGGGAGTCCCGATGGTGCCCCCCTTAAGCGTCGAACCAACATTCAATACGACACTGCCGCCAATCGTGGTCGGCGCGCTTTGGCTGAATACATAATTCGAACCGTTGCCCAGAACCGTACCGCCAATGGTTGTTGGGCCATTGAACGTGGCCGTGCTGCCCGTCCCTGTCTGCACTCCACCACCGATGGTGGCGCCATTCTTAAAGGTAATGATCGAGTTTTCGCCGCCGAGCACGTTGCCGGCAATCGGCGCGCCGCCTTCATCCACGAACGTAGCGCCGTCACCTGTCGATGCATCATTGACACCCCAGATGATCCCTGCCCACTGAGCGCCGGTTTCGAGATTGAAGTTGGTTTTTCCGCCTTGGGTGCGTTCCCCCGACCCGCCCGCGACCAGACCGTCCATGTCGATGACGCTACCGGTAGAGACCGAACCCGCCTTCAAGCTCAGGTTGACAATGCCATCCATCCCATCAGCGGAACGGTTCACCTGAAGCAAGGTGCCGTTGTTGACCGTTAGATTCGAACCCGAGCCGATCGTGATGTCTTGTGTTTGCCCAGCTTGATTCAGTTGCGATGTGATCGCTGCGCCAGCCGATTCAGCCCGCACCCCGTTCAATACGACCGACCCGTTGTCTTGCACATAGACGGCAGAAGAGTTCGCACCGGTTGCCGCAATGGAACCGCCTTGCATGGTTACTTTACCGCCACCGCCGTAGACGCTGACGCCATGAGCATTACTCCCGCTGGTATTGACGGCAGTGTTGGTAGCGTTAATAATGCCGCCGGCCATCGAGCTATCTTTATCCGAACGCAAGCCGTCGGCCAAAGCTCCACTGGTCTTGATGGACGTATTGTTTACGCTTACCGTGCTGCCGTTTTTCGACAAGACACCAAAGCTGCCTATGGTTCCGCCCAGTGCTCCCCCGGTCGTAGTAATCGAGCCGTCATTAAGAGTCAGACCAGCCCCGCCTTCCGCAAACGCACCAAAGCCAGCAAGACCGCTGGTTGTAATAGCGGCGGAACTGGTGATGTTGCCCGTACGCTGGGAAAACAAGCCCCACGATTCATCGCCGGTAGTGGAGATAGTTCCGCCATTGATTTGAATAGTAGGCACCAGCGTTTCGCCCGAGGCGTTTGCCCACGCATGAACCGCATGCGACTTATTGCCTGTGGTCGAAATGGCTGTATTGGTCGTTGTAACCGATGCGCCTGTTGTAGCCAGAATTCCACGGGTATATTGAGTTCCAGTCGCACGAATAGAACCACCTGTCAGATCAACAACCGACTCGCTCCCTGCGGAGACTGCTACTCGTAAGTCCCCCGTACTGGCACCGGTGCCCCCCGTTGTGATATCGCTATTAACAACAGTGACTTTAGTTCCCGCATCTTGAGACAGAATACCTTCGCTAGTACCAGAACTGAGCGAGCTATTCTGAATATTCATAGTACTGCCATGACCGGCCCAGGCCGCTTCAGAGCTTTCGCCGGTAGTGCTTATCGTAGCGTTTGTCAACTGAACATTGCCAGCATATAGTGTGCTCCCAACGTTCCCTCCAGCTTGCGCGCCGGTACTGTTGACTCCCCGAGTTGTAATTTTGGTTCCGGTAGCTTTGATAGTGCCACCTAAAGCGACAAGCCCTGCTGCGGCCTCATGCGGCGCGGCAACGTTTGGATTACCAATAATACTTATGCTTCCGCGATTCAATACGGTTTCACCACCATCGTAGGCCCAAGCGCCATCGCCAACATCACCGGTCGTCGTAATAGTGAGATCGTTAGCGGTAATTTTGGAGCCCGCACCCGAGGAGTAGACACCATAGGCCATAAAGCCAGCGGTATTAACTGAGCCGCCATTAAGCTCGACCTCGCCGCCATTAGTTGCATAAGCTCCATAGCCGCGCTCGTTGCTGGTCGTGATTGTTGTGTTGTTTTTCGTAACAACTTTCGACCCTGTATTCGTGGCATGAGCCCCAAAAGCCCACGTTCCAATAGTTTCGATGATTGCACCGTCAGCGGTAACCAACCCTCCCTTTTCGGCCAGCATTGCACTTGCCGATCCTTCTCGAGTGTGATTGCCCTCAATCCGGATCTTTGCTCCATTAACCTCAACGGAATTGCCAGCGCTCTTGGCAATAACGCCATGGCTACCGTGACCCCACTCATTGAAGGTGCCAGTCGTGGTCACAGATCCGCCGTTCAGGACCACCTTGCCGGCGGGAAAGCCAGACTCATCATTGCTCTCTACGAATACGCCGAAACCGCCCTTACCTTCCGTTCTGATATCTGCCGAGCTGATTATCTGACCGCCACGCGTTGAGTACAAGCCCCACGCTTTATCACCAGTTACCTTAACCGTAGTACCGCTACCCAGCGTGATTACTGGTATACCATCGCTGGTATTCGCTATCCATGACTGCACTGCGTGCGCGTCGGTCCCAGAAGTGCTGATAGCAACGACCCCATTAGTTTCGAGTTTCGCTCCAGTGCTTACTAGAATGCCCTTGCCTTTGGAGCCTGCCCCTGTAACGCTGCCGCCGTTAAGAATTACTTGCGCATTATCACTGGCCTTCACGGCCCAAACATTGGTGCCGCTACCATTAATTACGTAATTTTGATCCGTTACGTCACAAGTAGAAGATGACGTGCAATTCAGCGTTAGTGCAGGATCAGCCGCCGCCACCCCATAAACCCCCATCAACGCCGCCGCCAACGTCGTGACGCGCACAACCGCCAATTTCTTGTTCAAACTGCTCATATTCACCCCTTGCTGTGAAGTTTTATGTCGCGATTGTTTTCGCTACCAAAACGCGCCCCGGAACGCATCTTTTTTTCGTTACAAACGTAAAATTAGTGTATCCAAACACAATTTTTGTATGTATCTTGCAACACACTAAAGCAAAGGTATCGTTACAACTAGGGCAAAAACCCTAGGTCGGGGCATTTTGGCGGTTTGGATGGGGATAAAAATGGCACTGTATTTAGGGCGAAAAATATTCGGAAAAGCGCTGATTTTTCACCTTATTCGCATACCGGCTTGCTTGGTAATCCGCATTAACTCTATGGTTCCGATGGTTTTACATGCATATGCAATAAAAACCAAAAGGCCCCAAAAACCGGGATGAATATCCGAGTTTTGGGGCCTAACCTAAAGCCTAATAAATCAATCTACCAATTTGACGTTAATTAACCACTCTTTTCGGCCTATATAAATTTTGTCAGATATGAGTTAAGGAAAATACAGCCAAAAAGGCTAGCGGCCCGCCTGTTTCGCGGTGATCCCATTGGCCATACCCATATTGGTATTGGGAAAGTCGGTGATGCGGGCACGGACTTCTTCCAGCGCTACGCCGGTGGCCTCGTGCGCAGTTTTGCCCAGTGCGGCGATCAGCGCGGCTTTTTGCTCTTCGGTACGTCCCGCAATCAGATCGATTTCGTAGGTCACGTTGGGAATGTCGAACTGTCCGGCGCTTAAATAGTGGCCTTTAGGCAGTTCATGCAGCGTGATCCGCACGCTGGCCAGGGACGAACCCAGGGTCTTCACAACGGTATCGCTCGAACGCAGCAACAATTGCTGCTTCTGATCTTCGGTCAAACCCGGGGTAGCTGTAATGGTAAGGAAAGGCATAAAAGTTCCTAAAAGGGGGTAAGAAGAGCCATGATTCGAATAAATCGCAAACCATTATCGCTGGATGCCGACGTCTTGTACAAACTCCGTTGTCTGCCAGTAGCCGCAGCATGAGGCTGCCCCCCCCTGCCCCGTCCCACAGCATTGCGCGCAAGAACAACTGCCGAAGCTTTACCGAATGAACCATTTCGCCCAGAATGCGTCCTTTAATAGGGAAACCGCCAGATCAAGCAGCCAGGCATAATAAGCAGCGTTGGCTTTGGCGCAGCGACACAAGCCACCTACTTAACGGAGCATAAATGGATTGGCAGCAAGAAGTGATCAATAGCGGTGTCTGGGTAGTGAAGGCTTATGTCATCACCACGCTGGTGTTCGGGCTTACTGTCTGGGCCCTGGCGAAATTCACTGTTTGGGGCGGCCATTTCTGGAGCATTACCGGCGGATATTTTTCACCCAAGCGCAGTTGGCGCCCTATTTTGGCCGTTGCGCTTATTCTGCTATTGACCTTGTCCGCCGTGCGCCTGGATGTGCTGTTTTCCAATTGGTACAACAGCATGTATACCTCGCTGCAAAAGCTGGACGAAGTCGCCTTCTGGGCGGCCATGTGGCTGTTTGCCGTGCTGGCAACCACACATGTCATTCGTTCTTTGTTCGACTTTTACGTGCAGCAGGCGTTTACCATCCACTGGCGCGTATGGCTGAACGAACAACTGCTTTCAGGCTGGCTGAACGAGCAATCCTACTACCGCAGCCAATATCTGGATAAATCCATAGAAAACCCGGACCAGCGTATCCAGCAAGACATAACCGTTTTTGTCGAGTCGTCCCTGACGCTATCCATGGGCGTAGTCAATGCCCTGGTCTCGACCATTGCGTTTACCGCCATTTTGTGGGGTTTGTCGGGGCCGCTGGCCATTATGGGGGTCGACATACCGCGCGCCATGGTTTTCCTGGTTTTCCTATATGTAATTATCGCGACGGTGTTCGCCATACATATCGGGCGCCCGCTAATTCTGCTGAACTTTCTTAACGAACGCTTCAACGCCAACTACCGGTATGCCTTGGTGCGCCTGCGTGAATACTCTGAAAGCATTGCCTTTTATGCCGGCGAACGGGTTGAAGGCGCTCTGTTGCGCAGCCGGTTTGCCCAGGTAATCGGCAATGCCTGGGCCATTGTTTACCGGTCTTTGAAGTTTCTGGGCTTTAACTTTACCGTCACGCAAGCGGCTGTGGTTTTTCCTTTCATTATTCAGGCGCAGCGCTTTTTTACCAAGCAGATCAGCCTGGGCGACCTGATACAGACAGCGCAAGCCTTTGGGCGTCTGCAGGACAACCTTTCGTTTTTCCGCAATGCTTACGACAACTTCGCCTCGTACCGCGCCACCCTGGACCGGCTTACCGGCTTTCGCGGTGCAATTGAGCAGGCCAGGCAACTACCGGAACCCGACGTCAGCGAGCAAGGCCAACGCCTGGCGCTCGAATCGCTTACCGTTACCACCCCGAACGGTCGTCTGCTGATAGAAAATCTGAACCTGGATATTTCCGAAGGACAGCCCTTGCTTATACGCGGCCCATCGGGCGCGGGCAAAACCACGCTGTTGCGCGCTATTGCAGGCCTATGGCCTTACTGTCACGGAAAAATCATCCGGCCGGCCACCGGCGCGTTATTCCTTTCGCAGAAGCCCTATATCCCGCTAGGCAGCCTGCGCGATGCACTTTATTATCCCCAGGCTTTGCCCGGCCTGAAAGAAGCCCCGCCAATGCCCGATGAGTCCGCCGCGGCCGGGCACGGAGCCCCCAGCAACCTGGATGCCATCCTGCCCCCCTCCGACTCGGCGGCCGAAACCATGGACGCCACCCATGACGAGCAAGCCCGCAAAGTATTGCGGCAGGTGCAGCTTGGCCATCTTGCCGATCGCCTGGACGAAACGGCCGACTGGGGCCGAATCCTGTCTTTGGGCGAACAGCAACGGCTGGCTTTCGGCCGCTTGTTGCTGGCCAAGCCGATTGCAGCCTTTCTGGACGAGGCCACATCGGCCATGGACGAAGGGCTTGAAGATGCGATGTACCGGCTGGTACGCGAGCAGCTGCCGCAAATGGCGCTGGTCAGCGTCGGCCACCGCAGCACTCTTCTTGTCCATCATCCGCGCCAACTGACACTGAAGCTGGAAGGCGCCTGGGAGCTTTCAAACTCATAACGCGTTACCCTTGTTAAAGCGTCGTTTGAATACGCGTGAACCCGGCAACGCATTCACGCAGTCACAATGACGCCAGGCAAGCAAGCCCTTTGACTTTTACATCAACTACAACACGCCACAG
Organism: Eoetvoesiella caeni; assembly: GCF_003315175.1. GTDB lineage: Bacteria > Pseudomonadota > Gammaproteobacteria > Burkholderiales > Burkholderiaceae_B > Eoetvoesia > Eoetvoesia caeni. The sequence goes on from NZ_QNRQ01000001.1 coordinate 506,874, forward strand.
AACCATGAACTACGCCCTTATCAAACACCTGCACATCACCGCCGCCGTCCTGAGCATTCTGTTTTTCGTCTTGCGGGCCTACTGGTCTGTCGCGGGTTCAGCCCGTTTGCAAGGACGCTTCGTAAAGATCGCACCGCACGTCATCGACACCGTGCTGCTGGTATGCGGCGTTATCCTGGCCTCGATGATAGGCGCCGACCAGCCCTGGATATTGGCAAAAATCGTCGGCCTCATTCTGTATATAGGCGTAGGCACCATCGCTATCAAGCGCGGCAAGACGCCCGGCACGCGCGCCATTGCAGCCATCATTGCCGTGCTGATTTTCTTTTATATCGTCGGCGTCGCCATTAGCCACAATCCTTTATCGTGGTTCGCTTAACGTCCATTTCCGCCGAAAATGCGCAAATCGAACTCAACTTCGACAACGATGTCAATGCCGAAGACAAACTGAACGGCATGAACATGAACGACACTATCAAGAACGACACTCTCCAGAAGGAGACCTCAAAAAACGGCCGCGTCCGTGTTCCTCCGTATGAAACCATCGCCCTGGTCTTGCAAGGCGGAGGCGCGCTGGGCGCGTACCAGGCCGGTGTATTCCAGGGGCTGGACGAGGCCGGCATTGCACCGAACTGGCTGGCCGGCATTTCCATCGGCGCCCTGAATACGGCCGTCATTGCCGGCAACCCTCCGGAAAAACGCGTTGAACGCTTGAACGAGTTCTGGCAGACCATTTGCCAACCCAATGTCAGCCTGGAAATGTGGCCGGGAATGGAGCAGGCGTTCTCGGGCATCAACGACTATATGCGCGGCGCGATGAATGCCATAAGTGCCACGAATACAGCCCTGCGAGGGCAAAAAGGATTTTTCGAGCCGCGCTTTCCTTCGCCGCTGTGGGGCCATTCGAGCTCGCCCGAAGATGCCAGCCTTTACAGCATACATCCGCTGAAAAGCACGCTCGAGAGGCTTTGCGATTTCGACCGGATCAATGAGAACGCAAGCGAGCTGCGGGTTTCCGTGGGCGCTGTCAATTTGCGCACCGGCAACTTCACATATTTCGACAATCGCAAGATCAAGCTCAGGCCCGAGCACTTCATGGCCTCGGGCGCGCTGCCGCCCGCCTTTCCCGCCGTTGAAATCGACGGTGAACACTATTGGGACGGCGGCCTGGTGTCGAACACGCCGCTGGCCTATGTGCTGGAATCGCGCCCCTTGGAAGACACCCTGGCCTTTCAGGTAGACCTATGGAGCGCGCGCGGCGCCGCGCCCACCAATCTGGAAGAGGTGGCCGACCGGATCAAGGAAATTCAATATTCAAGCCGAACCCGCATGGTCACCGACCAGTTGCGCCGGGCGCAGAATTTCAGGCGCCTTCTGCAACGCATGCTGGACGATCTGCCCAAAGACGTGCGCGACCATGCGGCCTATTGCAAGGTCGCCCAGGAGCTGGCCTGCAGCAAACGCTATAACGTCATCCACCTGATCTATCAGGACAAGGCTTATGAAAGCCATTACAAAGACTTTGATTTCAGCCCGGCCAGCATGCAAGAACACTGGCACAGCGGCCTGGAAGACATCCGGTCGACGCTGAGTACGCGCCATTACCTGGCCATGCCCGACAACGAGTCAGGCTTTGTGACTCACGACGTGCACAACAGGGAAAAGGAAAAAAATTAGCGCCGGCCCAGTACCACCGCGCCTGTCAGCACGAAGACAGTTCCCAGCAACTGCATTGATGTAATCGGTTCATCAAGCAGCCAGGCCGCCAAAAACAGTACCGACACAGGGCCGATAAGCCCCAATTGCGCTGTCATGGGCGCGCCAATTCGGGCCACCGCCCACATAATCATGAACGTGGGCGCCACCGTGTTGACGGTGGCATGAATGAACGACAACTGATACACCGGCCACACTTGCTGCAAACCTGCCCAGGAGTGCACCCAAAAAAACTGAATCAAGGTAAACACCGACGAGACAGTCATGGCATAGGCAACCAGCCGGGTCGCCCCCACGCGCTTGATCAACTCGCCCGAGCCTATAAGATAAAACGCATACGAAAACGCCGAAGCCAGCACAAAGCCAGCGCCCATCAACACGCCTTCGCCGCTGAACGACAGATCCTGCAAGAACACCAGCACTACGCCAACGTACGACAACCCAAGGGCGACCCATTGCTTGCCGGCGATAGCCCGCTTGAAATACAAAGCGGAAATCAGCAGCACAAACGTGGGCGATAAAAACAGAATCAATCGCTCCAGCCCGGCCGAGATGGTTTGCAAGCCCAGGAAGTCCAGGAAGCTGGACAAGTAGTAGCCAATGAATCCCAGCACGATCAACTGGGCGCATTCTTTAGCCGTCAAGCGCGGAATCAGCCCAAGGCGGGCTTTGCGTGCCTGGAACCACCCTATCGCCAGGAAGAACGGCAAAGACAACAACATGCGAAAACCAATGATGGTGACGGCGTCCACCCCATAACGATAGGTCAGCTTGACGACGACCGCCTTGGCGGAGAACAGAATCGCCCCCATTCCGGCCAATAGAAAACCTGCCCAGAACTCTTTAGGACGCGAAGAAACCAGAGAACGAAAAAACAAGGACATATCCAAATAAAAGATAGCGGCACAACGTTATACACGATGCCGTGCGCAAGCACCGCGCAAAGGCAGAAAAGCGGCTACTTCAGACAGGACTTCAAACCAGATCAAGAACGGCCGGGCGCCGGCTGCCGCGGCCTGCGCCCCATTTGCGGTCAGGAGTTTGTCAGTAAATATTGACCCGACGATTATTGCTTAGGCAAATAAATCGGTTTAAAATTGTAGCCATGGAATATTACCAGCCCACTCCCGAATCGCTAGGTGTCGACGAAAATATCGGGCACCTGTTGAAGCTTGCCGTGTCGTCGGTGACGCGCAAGGCCGACCAAGCTGTGGCGCCGCTGGGACTGACTGCCATGCAGTGGCGCCCTCTGGTCATTTTGCGCTATCGTGGCATTAATACCCCGGCCGAGCTCGCGCGCCTGGTCAACGTGGACACCGGCGCCATGACGCGCACGCTCGACCGTCTTGAAGGCAAAGGCTTTCTTACCCGCCAACGCTGCCAGGAAGACCGCCGGGTGGTCCTGCTGGCGCTTACGACCAGTGGCCACGACGTCGCCGCCAAGATTCTGCCGGCAGTCGCGGCAACGCTGAACACCCACCTGGAAGGATTCTCCAAGGCCGAAGTCAACCAGCTTATCGGCTATCTGCAACGCATCATTGTCAACGGAGGCTTTACCTTCGACTGCGGCGGCGGCAAAGAGCATTCAAAAAATACTGCTTGACCTTTTTTAGCGGCACCGAAATTTTTCAATAAAGTATTCTGCACGACACATCGCCTCTTTATCGCGTAATGATTGCCTAGTCAGATACCAACCCAGCAACTATATTCAGCTTATTGTCAGCAATGAAATCTGTATTGCCTCTCTTGCTCGCTCTGTCTCTGGCAGGATGCGCCGCCATCGATCCCGGCAAAGCGTCATTAACCGAAATCCCGGGCCCGCAATTGGGACTGAAGGCGAACGCGGTCGCTTGGCCGCATACCCAATGGTGGACCCGCTACGGCGATCCTCAATTGGATCGCCTCATGGAGCGGGCCCTGGCCAACAATCCGTCGCTGGCCGCGGCCCGCGCCCGCCTTGACCTGGCCAATGCCGCGGTTGCTGGCGCACATGCCGTACAACTGCCGCAACTGGACCTTGCCTATAACCAATCGCGCCAACGCTTTTCGGAGAACTACATTTATCCGCCTCCCTACGCGGGCTCCATGTTCACCGACAGCTCGCTGCGCTTGAACGCCGGCTTCGACCTGGATCTTTGGGGCAAGAACCGAACAAAATACGCCGCGGCCGTTTCCCGCGTCGAAGCCAGCCAGGCCGACTTAGCGGTGGCGCGCAACGTGCTCGCAGCCAATGTCGTACAAAGCTATTTCAATTTGCAGAATGCCCTGACCCAGGCCCAGGTGCTGGGCGAGATTGCCGCGCAGCAAGCCAATGTGCTGTCCATTACACGCGACAGGGTCAAGGCGGGACTGGACACCCAGGTGGAAGTCAACCAGGCCGACTCGGCCTACTCGGCCGTCAAGGTCCAGTTGAACCAGGCCAGGACCAATGCCCAGTTGCTGCGGCATCAACTGGCTGCACTGACCGCTCAAGGGCCGGACCAGGAAAATGGCATTTCGCAGCAGCACCTGGCGCCAGCCCCGCAAGGCGTGCCGGCGGCGCTGCCCCTGAACCTGCTTGGCAGGCGTCCCGATATCGTCGCCGCCCGGCGCCAGGTCGAGGCGGCCACCAGCGAAGTCTCGTCGGCCAAGGCCGCTTTTTATCCCAATGTAAACCTGTCTGCCTTCGCCGGATTCCTGTCTTTGGGCCTGGGCAACCTGCTTAAAGACGACAGTCTGGTATATGGCGCCGGCCCCGCAATTACACTGCCGATTTTTCATGGCGGTGCTCTGAATGCCCAACTTAGCGGAAAGAAGGCCGAACGCGACCTGGCCATCGCCAACTACAACCAGACGCTGCTGGGCGCCGTGCGCGAGGTGGCCGACGCCACAGCGTCGATCCGTGCATTGCAACAGCAGATAGCAGACCAGCATGCAAGCTATTTGGCCATTGCATCTGCCTACGAGATCGCCGTGCAACGCTATAAATCGGGCCTCGGGAATTTCGTTCAAGTATTGCAGGCGCAAAGCGAAATGCAAAAGCAGGCGTTGCAAGACATTAACTTGCAAGCGCGCGCCTATAACCTGGATGCCCAACTGGCGGTGGCATTGGGCGGCGGCTACAACGAAGCTCGGCCGAACGCCGCCACCGCTGCCCAAGCGCCCGCCGCAGCCGAACAGCCCTCTTCCACGCCTGGCGCCAAATAGCTGCAAGCCGGGTCGTTCCTCAATTCCGAAACACCTAACGCGAAACGCTTATGTCATCCGTTACCTCAACGAATCCGAAACGCAAACGTCTACTTGCTACCGCAGCACTAGTCTTCATTCTTCTGGGCGTAGCCTACGCCATCTGGTGGTTCATCTTTGCCGCCCACTACGAGAGCACGGACGATGCCTACGTCCATGGCAATATCGTACAGGTTACGCCGCAGATTTCAGGCACTGTCATTGGCATTGAAGCTGACGACACACAACTCGTGACCAAGGGTTCGCCCCTGATCAGGCTGGATTCCACCGATACCGAAGTTGCGCTCATGCAGGCGCAGGCCGCGCTGGCCCAGGCCGTGCGCCGCACGCGCACACTGTATGTACAGAACGAATCGCTGGAAGCCGATATCGCCATGCGCCAGGCCAATGTCGACCGGGCGCGGGCCGATCTAGCCAAAGCTGAAAGCGATTTAAAGCGGCGCCAAACGCTGGCACGCTCGGGCGGAGTCAGCGGCGAAGAAATCTTGCACGCGCAGACCGCGGTGAAGGCTGCCCAGGCAGGCCTGGCACAAACCAAAGCTTCCCTGGCTGCCGCCAATTCAACCCTGCGTACCAACCAGGCGCTGACCGCCAACACCACCGTCGCCAAGCATCCCGACGTATTGCAGGCCGCAGGCCAACTGCGCAAGGCCTGGCTGGCCAATGCCCGCACCGAACTGCGGGCGCCGGTTGACGGCATGGTTGCCGAGCGCTCGGCGCAGGTAGGCCAGCATGTAGCTCCCGGCACTCCGCTCATGACAGTCATTCCCCTGCATCAGGTTTGGGTGGAAGCCAACTTCAAAGAAGTGCAGGTTCGCAAAATGAAGCCGGGCCAGAAAGCCACCCTGACCGCCGACCTGTATGGCGGCAAAGTGGTGTATCACGGTACGGTACAAGGCCTTGCTGCCGGCACCGGCAGCGCTTTCGCCCTTCTGCCGGCGCAGAACGCCACCGGCAACTGGATCAAGGTCGTGCAACGCGTGCCGGTGCGTATTGCACTGGACCCTAAAGACATTGACGCCCATCCGCTGCGCATCGGCTTGTCCATGCAGGTAGAAGTCGATCTGGCCAGCAGCGCAACGCCGGAAGGCGCCGCCACACCCAACACCACCCTGAAGACCAACGTTTACGCCGAGGGCGCACAAGGCGCCGACGCCTTGATCAACCAGATCATCCAGGACAATCTGGGATCATGAGCGCCGGCAATTCTTCCAGCTCGTCGGCGGACAAGCCGTTACCGCCAGGCGTCTATGCCCCGCTAGAAGGCCGGATGCGCACATTCGGCACCATAGCGCTGTCGTCGGCCGTGTTCATGAACGTGCTGGACTCCTCCATTGCCAATGTGTCCATCCCGACCATAGCTGGCGACCTTGGAGTCAGCATTACACAAGGCACCTGGGTCATTACCTCATTTGCCGTGGCCAACGCCATTACCGTGCCGCTTACCGGCTGGCTCACACAGCGTTTCGGACAGGTTCGCCTGTTCGTCCTGTCAGTGCTGCTGTTCGTCATCTCGTCGTGGCTGTGCGGATTTGCCTGGTCGCTTGAGTCACTGGTTTTCTTTAGGATCGTGCAGGGCGCCGTAGCCGGCCCGCTTATCCCTTTGTCGCAATCCCTGATGCTGGGCAGCTATCCCAAGGAAAAAGCGGGCATGGCCCTGGCGCTTTGGTCCATGACGGTCTTGGTCGGCCCTGTCGTCGGCCCGCTGCTGGGCGGCTGGATCTCCGACAATATAAGCTGGTCATGGATCTTCTACATCAATGTCCCTGTGGGCCTGCTGGCCGGCTGGGCCTCCTGGCAAATCTATAAGGATCGCGACTCGGTGCGTCGAAAGCTGCCTATCGACCGTACCGGCCTTGCGCTGCTTGTCGTGTGGGTAGGCGCTTTGCAGCTTATGCTGGACAAAGGAAAAGAGCTGGAGTGGTTCGAAAGCACCGCCATCACAATCATGGCGGTGGTCGCCGTTGTGGCTTTCGTGTTCTTCATAATATGGGAACTGACGGACAAGCATCCTATTGTCGACCTGACGCTGTTCAAGGTGCGCAACTTCAATGCGGGCGTCATTACCGTGTCCATCGTATACGGCGTCTTTTTCGGCACGGTCGTGCTGCTTCCCCTGTGGATGCAGAATACGCTGGGCTACACGGCCACCGACGCCGGAATCGCTTCAGCCCCGGTGGGCATACTGGCTATCATTCTCTCGCCCTTCATCGGCAAGATGCTGCAAAAGCACGACCCGCGCTATATCGTAACGGGCGCCTGCCTGCTGTTCTCACTGATCAGTTTCATGCGGGCCGACTTCACGCCGCAAGTCACGATCTGGGACATCATGTGGCCCACCTTCATACAGGGTGCGGCCATGGCGATGCTGTTCATTCCCTTGACCACCATCAGCTTGTCGGGCCTGGATCCTCATCGCATCCCGGCTGCCGCGGGGCTGTCCAACTTCGTACGCCTGCTGTTCGGCGCATTCGGCACGTCCATTACGACCACGCTCTGGGAAAACCGCGCCAGCCTGCACCATGCGCAGCTTACTGAGATAGTGCGCCCTGGCGAACCAGCGTTCGACCACATCGTGAGCGGCTTGCAGCGCCAAGGCCTAAGCACCGGCCAGTCGCTATCCTTGATAGACAGGCTGATTCAGCAGCAAGCCTTCACCATGTCGGCGGTGGATATTTTTTATGCCTCGGCCGTACTGTTTCTGTTTTTGATTGGACTGGTATGGTTTGCCCGGCCCAAACGCAACCAAGCCGCCAGCGCGGAAGCGGCGGGGGTGCATTGAAACAAAGCGCCGGGCATAAAGCGCTGCGCTTACACCAGGCAGGCTTTAATGCGCTCGGCCATGGCCTTGAGTTCGTCCTGAGGCGCAAGCACAGCGGCGTGCATGCGCAATACCGTACCGGCGGCGTGAGGAATGACATGAAAGTGGCAGTGCGGTACGGTCTGCCCCGCCGCCGCGCCGTTCAACTGAGCCACATGCAGGCCTTCGACCCCCAGGGCCTTCTTGACGGCAATGGCTATGCGGCGCGTGGTCCGGATGCAGGCTTGCGCGCCCGCTTCCGATAAATCCAGCAAATTGACGGCCGCTTCTTTGGGCACAATCAAGACATGCCCCGGCGCCTGGGGCATCAAGTCCATGAACGCCAAGGTCTCGGTATCTTCATACACCGCAATGCAGGACGCCTCGCCACGCAAAATCTTGGCAAATATATTGTTGCTGTCGTAAGCCATCTTCAAAACCTCAACGTCTTTAAATTATCGTCAAACCGTACGGCGCAAGCCGCCGCTTGTTATGCATGTTACATCGGAACGAGCCTTGGCCGGCGCGCCTGCGAAATTCCGCTAGCCGGCAAACAGAGCGCCCCGCACGACCGCGCAAAGCGAAAAAATGTAAAATTGCACCAGGCTTTCAAGCGTGGACGACCTCGCTTTACTCTCTCGACCGTGGTGACGGCACCACCCTTGGAAAGATGCAATGCAAGTGTATCAACGCAGTATCAAAGAAAGAATAGTGCACGCCCTTCTGTTCGAAATCCTGGCAATCGGAATATCCGCCCCCTTGGCGGCCTGGCTCACCGGCAAGAGCATCGTCAGCATGGGCATCCTGACAGCCGTCATCGCCTTCATGGCCATAGTCTGGAACATGCTCTACAACTGGATGTTCGACAATCTGCAAAATCGCTATCGGTTCGAACGCACGGTGTGGATCCGAATGCTGCATGCTTGCGGATTCGAGCTTGGCCTGATCCTGGTCGCCGTACCGTTCGTGGCGTGGTGGCTTGACGCCACGCTGCTGTATGCCCTGATCACAGACATCGGACTCGTCCTGTTTTACTTGCCTTACGCCTTCTTTTTCAATTTGGGCTACGACAAGCTAAGAGAACGGTTCATTCCCTCTGCGTAGCATTGGCTCCGCCGGCTTTCGGACCGCCCGCAATAGATGCGGGCGGCTTTGCCGGGGTTGGACTGAATAGCGGCGACGCGGCTCAACAACGCCCTTTTTTCGCTTGTCCGGGCGGACAAAATCCCCCATCCCTGTTGTCATGCGGATAGCGGTCGTAGTATCCATCGTGGTCGTAATAGCCGCCACGGTCGTGAACATATCCAACGCACCCCGACATTGCGGACAACATCAAGGCAATCAATAGCAATCTCATCGTTATCTCTTAGTGTTTGTAACGTTATTGATTCTAGCCATGGCTTGGGCCCGGGGTCTTGCAAACCGTAACCAAGAGTCTCATTCGATAAGAACACTATGGCGGCTCGCCTCAAGCGGATATATTTGGATGCGCTTATCGCCGGTCCTGTCGGCCATATGTCCGATTGATGCGAGAGCACCAGCCAAACATACTGAGTCATGCAAATACCCGGTGCTAATGTCTGTTCTGGCACGTTCGCAAATCGGGCACAACGGTCCGCTCGGACCGTACACAAACCTCATCGGTTAGACGAGATCGGCCCAATGCGGCCGGCCGCCGCATTTCATCTTGGCGGTCTTACAGCGACACTTAGCTTCGCAGTCCTGCAAGACGGAGGACATACGCACATGATCGATAAACGACCCAATGGCCATATGGATATAGAACTGGAAGCCGCATGGAAAAAACTGCTTGGAATCTTTATGCGCGAAGACTCGACGGTTGCGGAAGAGTACCTGTACGACTCTCACTCCACCTTGAGCTTCAACAATAACAAGCTGATTCAAATCCTGGAGTGGGCGCGCGGCGCCCATCTTATAGAGCCCGCAGAAGAAATCGGCCGAATCCGCTTGACGCCACAGGGCAAGAACGGCTGGCGCAACACACGGGACACGCCCTGAGCCGTCGCGCCATGGAGGCGGCGTTGTGGCCGCATAGACGGCACGCGCAAAAAAGCCGAACCCAATGCATCAAAGGGTTCGGCCTTGTTTGCTTGATAGCCTGGCGCCGGCCGTCAAGGCCGGCGCCAATGCATCAAATAACCTGGATCATAGTGGCTTGAGGGCCTTTCTGTCCTTCAGCAGCGACGAATGAAACGCGCTGATTCTCTTCAAGAGATTTGTGGCCAGAGCCCTGGATTTCGCTATAGTGCGCGAAAAGGTCTTTGCCGCCGGATTCGGGCGTAATAAAGCCAAATCCTTTGTCATTGTTGAACCATTTCACGATGCCAATTTCTGTTTTCAATGTAAGTCCTAAGTAAAAGAGGAAATTATCCCTATAGCACTATGGACTGTAAAACGGCATAACACAACCATTATTTTTGTTTGATGCAATCGCCGGGCCGCACTTTCACGGTTCTTTGCCCCAACGTGGTTCAATTGCCACAAAATGCGCTCTATATGAAGGCTGACGGCGCAAAAAGAAAAAAGCCCCGACGCTTACGCGCAAGGGCTTGATTTCCTGCTGAATTCTTGGCTCCCCGAACTGGGTTCGAACCAGTGACCTGCGGATTAACAGTCCGTCGCTCTACCGACTGAGCTATCGGGGAATTAAAGAAGCAAGACTATAGCATATATCTTTTTAGTCGTGCAAGTCGGGCCAAAACACACCATGCAAAATGCTGGAAAGACAGGCAGGCGACTTTTAAATTTGCGCCAAAATGGCCCTAGCTTCGTTCTTTACATCTTAACATGGACGCAACTTGCACATTCTATACATGAAGCAAAGTCATCTAAATAAGAGTCATTTCTATCTATACTGGTATCTGCCGACTAACACCTCGATAAAACACATAGAACATGACTAAAAACACATCTCAAATCTACCGTGCCGACCATATCGGCAGCTTTCTTCGCCCCCAGTACCTGCTTGAAGCGCGTGAGCAATTCGCCAAAAAAGCCATCAGCGCCGAACAATTGCGCCTGGTCGAAGACAAAGCCATTGCCGAAATTGTCAGATTCCAGGAAGAAGTGGGCCTGAAGACCATCACCGACGGCGAGTTCCGCCGCACGTATTTCCATGTCGACTTCCTCAAACAAATTGGCGGCGTGCAAAGCGACGAGCCTTTCACCATTGAAAAGCCGGACGGCACCCTGGAATTGGCGCCGCCTACCATCCGTGTCGTCGACAAAGTCCGGCATGCCAAGGACATTCAACTGGCGGACTTCAATTACCTGAAAGGCCAGATTTCCGAGGGACATACCGCCAAAGTTACCATCCCCTCTCCCACCATGCTGCATTTTCGCGGGGGCCGTGCAGGCATCAGCCGCGACGCCTACCCGGAATTGGAACCCGATTTCTATCAGGACGTGGCCAACGCCTACGGCGATGAACTGCGCTCGCTGGCAGCGGCGGGCTGCACCTATGTCCAGATGGACGACACCAATCTGGCCTATTTGTGCGACGAGAAGATGCGTGAAGCCGCCCGCTCGCGCGGCGACGATCCCAACGAATTGCCATTGCGCTATGCCCGCTTCATCAACCTGGTGGTAGACCAGAAACCCGCAGGCATGACGCTGGGCATGCATCTGTGCCGCGGAAACTTCAAAAGCACGCATGCAGCCTCCGGCAATTACGAGCCTGTCGCCGAAGCGCTATTGTCAGCGATGAACCTGGATACCTATTTCCTGGAATACGACGATGATCGCAGCGGCGACTTCCGCCCCCTGCGGTTTTTGCCTAAGGACAAGCTGGTTGTGCTTGGACTGGTCACGACCAAGGTTGGCCAGATGGAGTCCAAGGATGACTTGAAGCGTCGTATCGAGGAAGCCTCCAAGTATGCGCCGCTGGATCAATTGGCCTTGTCTCCGCAATGCGGATTCTCCAGCACGGTGCATGGCAACAACATTGCGGTTGAAGACCAGCGCAAGAAGCTGCGCCTGGTCGTTGAAACAGCCCAAGAGGTCTGGGGCGACAACTAGGCTTGGTTTTATAACTTCGAATTAGCGGTAAAAAAAGCGCCTTATCGGCGCTTTTTACGTATACGAGGCAAGTTACATTTGGAGACGATAAGGAATCCGGTGGACCCTCCTTCGGGCCACCCAATGTTTTTGCGCTTTGGCGCCATTAATAACCAACATGCGGTTCGGGCGAGTGCATTCGTCTGTCAGTGAATGGAAACACCATGACCTACGAAACCAATCAAAGTATATTGTCGGCGATTCGCGAGGTCGAACGCTGGGTCCATACCGAAGGAACATCACCCAAGCCGGCCGCCATTGCGCAAGAAATCGTGCGTATCGGCAAGGACATAGGCGGAACCAAGCAGCGGGCCCTGCTGGCTGCCTTCGGCTTGTTGGCCGGCGGCCTGGAGATCAACCCCCACAATATCGCCTGGCTGATCCAGGACGGCTATGTCGGCTACCCGACCGCGCCGACCTTCGATATCTAAGGCTTGATCTTGCACGAAGGCTCCGGCGGCACAATGCCCCAGGTCACTTCGATGGCAGGACTTTTGGCGGACGACCACGGTATATCGACAACCCCGCGCCATTGAGCCTTGTCGTATAGCTTGATCAAGTCGGCCGCGGGCTCGCCGCGCGTCGTGGTGCTGTAAACAACCAACACTCCGCAATCCAGCGCCGTCGCCGGACTCAGCCAAGGCGACTCGAAATAATTGGCGTCAATGAAGACCTGGGTGTGCGGTTCGGCATGAACGGCAATGTTGCCGCCAAGCCATGTATCGGAAGCGACCAGGCCCAGCGGCAGCTGCGGTACATGTTCATGCCATACTTTTTGCATCTCAGCTGAAATAATAGCGCCCGGAAATGTGGAGCGCGCGGTCCGGCCCGAGTAATAAGCCAAGGGTCCGCGCGCCAGCGCGTAGCCGACGGCCATGAGCACGTGCACCGCAACAACCAGTACTAGGGTCCGGCGCAAATTGACGCGCTCGTTGCCAAACAGCCACCACAGCGCAAAATAGCCGTACAGCATGAAAAAAGTGCTGGCCCACGAGGCCACCAGCCGGGTACCAAGCAAAGCCGACACCAGCAAAGTAAGCACGAAGGGCCCCAGGCCTATCCACAACAGAAACGAACGGTCCCAGGCCGACATGTCTTTGGCGTAGCTTTCCGGGACGGCGCTAAACGAAAACCCGCCAGCCTGGCTTCCCGGACTGCTAGCACGCCCGGGGAAGCGCAGTACATTCCTGGCGCCTTGCCGCGGCATGGCTGCGTTTTCACCCCCTGCCAGAGTCTTGCGGACCTGCCTGGCGTCGCGCCTGATCCAGTAAAGCAAGGCCAACCACACCAAGACCATGGGGCTTAGCCGGGCCAGTTGGTCCAGCGTAAAGTCCAGCATGTCTTGCCAGACCTCCCAATAGCCGCTGGCAGCTATTGAGCTGTCGGCATACAACAAGGGCGCGAAATTGTGCTTGGCCAGCCAATACAAATGCGGCGACAACACCGCTATATATGCCGCCAACGCATAAGCAATACCCTTAAAGGTTGCCGCCTGGCGCAAATGCCCCTGACGCAGCATAAAACAAAAAAACACGGCAAACTGGATTAGAGCGCTGTATTTGGTCATTGTGGACAAAGCGCAGACAGCGCCAAGCCACAGCCAGGAACTGCGTTTCTGATAACGCAAGGCGCGGTAAAGCAGCCAGGTAGCGGCGGCTATGGACCACAACTGAGCCGTATTGTGGTTATAAATGGTGCCGCGCAAAGAAAAATATATGGTGGTCGACACCATCAGGGTGGCAATCAGCGCGCGCCGCGGCGTGGTGAATTCACAGCCCAGCAACCAGACAAACCACAAGGCCAACGCCGAAAAAATCTGGCCGGCAAAGAAAGTAAGCCACACGGGCTTGCCGACCACCGAGGTCAATGCATAAAGCACCCAGGAAGGAAAAGGCGGGTGCTTGTAATAGCCAAGCTCGAAGCTAGAGGCCCAAACGAGCTCTTCCATTCCGTCCAGGTCGGGTGCCCGATGGCTGACGCCGCACAGCACAGTCCACAACACAACCATTCCCAACAGCAGCAAAAAAAACCGCCATTTCAGGCCGTTGCGCATGTTTTCACGACCGGGTATGCCGTGCATGCCCACTACCTTGTTTATCATATCGACTGTCTCTCGAACCGAAGCTTAATTTCTGTTACCTTTACCATCCATCGGCAAAACATGGATACGGGCTGACATGGATTTTAAATTACTATGCTAGCCTGCGGTTCCTGCCCCTGTCCCGATACGGGGCGCCTTGCCGCCATTGCGGTTCAACCCTTCCGGAAACCCCATGAACGACAGTCAAACCACCTACTACCGCAGCTTCGTCATCCTGCTGCTTTTGGTTTCAGTGGCCTTTGCCTGGGTGCTGCGTCCCTACTTCGGCGCCATTTTCTGGGGAACCGTCCTCGCGATCAGCTTCTCGCCGCTGCACCGGCGCCTAAGCTACGCCATGAAGGGCCGCCGCCCCAATGCCACAGCCTTGCTGACCCTGCTGATTTGCCTGCTTATTGTTATTTTGCCGCTTACCTTGCTTACCGGTTCCCTGGTCAAGGAAGGAGCATCGCTCTATAAGCGGATCGAGAGCGGGCAATTGAACCTGGGCCTTTATTTCGAGCAAATCGTCAGTGCCCTGCCGCCTTCCATTCATCAAACCCTGGACCATTTCGGCCTGTCCGATATTTTCAGCATCCAGGAAAAACTATCCGCGGGAGCGCTGCAAGCCAGCAAGTTCCTGGCTTCGCAAGCTGTAAATATCGGCCAGAACACATTCGAATTCCTGATCAGCTTCGGCATCATGCTGTATTTGTTGTTCTTCCTGCTGCGCGACGGCGGTGTCCTGGGACGCAAGATCATGGGGTCGATACCGCTGGGCGGCGAACAAAAAACACTATTGCTGCAAAAGTTCATCACGGTCGTCAGGGCCACGCTGAAGGGCAATATCGTCGTGGCCGCCACCCAAGGCGTGCTGGGCGGCTTCATTTTCTGGATATTGGGTATTGAGGGTGCCTTGCTCTGGGGCGTGCTCATGGCCTTCCTGTCTTTGTTGCCCGCCATCGGCGCCGCGATCATTTGGCTGCCCGTAGCCATTTATTTCCTGGTGACCGGAGCCATCTGGCAAGGCATTGTATTGATTCTGTTCGGCGTGCTGGTTATTGGCCTGGTCGACAACATATTGCGCCCGCTGCTGGTGGGCAAAGATACCAAAATGCCCGACTATGTCGTCCTCATTTCCACTTTGGGAGGCTTGGCCACATTCGGGCTTAATGGTTTTGTAATCGGTCCATTGATCGCGGCCCTGTTCATTGCCACCTGGGACCTATTCCCTAAAGCACGGACGCAATCCTCCGAGTAAATCCGTACAGGTTATGGCCGCGACGGACTCGCACCGCGCACGATAGACGCGCCTTGCCATCTTGTATATCATCAAACAACTTTTAACATTTATTAACTATTACGCACCATGCATACCGCTAGCCCGCCAGCCGAAGACGAAGTCGATCCGCATGCAGTTACTTCGCCATTGGAAATTCTGTCGATCTTGCGCGCTATCGAAAAAAACAAGACGCTGATACGCATGCATGCCAGCCGCCCGAACAGCACTATTGTCACCACGCTGCTGGAAATTCGTACCGAAGACCGAACGATCGTCCTGGATTGCGCGCCGCAAGAAGATATAAATCAACGGCTTATCGCGGCAGACAGCGTTACCTGCGAAGCCTCGCTGGACAGCGTCAATATCCGCTTTCATGTCGCCCAGATCCAAAGCTGCACGCACGACAATCGGCCCGCGCTTTACTGCGGGCTGCCTGCCCAGCTTTCACGCATACAGCGGCGCGACGCGTATCGTATAAGCACTCCTATTGCCAACCCGGTGCAATGCAAGCTTATCCACAACGAGACGCCCATCACGCTTACCTTGGACGATATCAGCACCTCGGGCTTAGGAGCTTTCGATGACGACCAGAAGCTGGATCTGACGCTTGGCCGTCTGTATCCGGACTGTAGCGTGGACCTGCCAGGCGTGGGACAAATCATCGTAAGTTTGCGCGTTGCCTATTCCGAGCAGCGTACAACCGCAAACGGCAAGGTACGCCAACGTATTGGGTTTTCATTCGAGAATCCCGGCCGTGCAACTGAAATGACTGTGCAGCGCTACGTCAGCAAACTAGAGCGCGACCTCATCGCCAAAAAGAAGGGCTTCGCCTAAACAAGCTTGCCGGGTTCAAGCGCGGACCGCCGCGCCATGCCCGTACCCCGCTCCTACTTATTCCCGATTGCCGCCACGCCGGCCTGGAACAGGCTTGCCTTTGCCAACAGGCCCGTCTTTTCCACTGGGGTCTTACAGGATATACATAATACATTTTTACTGATATTGTTACTTGCTATTTACATTATCATTGATGGCGGCTTTCATGAATACCCCTGAAAACCTTTTAGGACAAAGCGATTTAGAGCCCTATATCCTGACCTCGCCCGCAGATATCCTGGATATCCTGCAATCAATACGAAACCGCAACGCAACGCTCCGAACTCTTATCGAGCCCATCAGCGTTACTACGGCAACTTCACTGATCGACATCAATACCCGGCAAGGCACCCTGGTTCTTCGCATGAGCCCTTCCGACGACGAACTGGAGCCGTCCGACTTTCTTTCCGCCGAAAAAATCCTGTCCGACACTTCGCTGGGGGCCAGCCATGTGCAGTTCGCAGGCAACAATGCCATGCCCCATGACCACGACAAGCACGCCGCCCTGCGCATTCCCATTCCCAGCCAGTTAATGCATGTACAACGCCGCGACAGCTACCGCATTCTTACTCCGGTAACAAACCCCGTTAACTGCAACATCTGCCCCGGTTCCAGCAAAGCCCCGGTTGCCTTGTCGATTGCCGATATCAGCCTGGGCGGCGTCTGCCTTACCACCGAACAACAAGACCTGGACTATATTGTCGGCAAAATATACCCGGACTGCAGCATAGACCTGCCCGGCGTCGGAAGCATAACGGTAGCGCTGCAAGTTGCCCACGTTACCCAGCAGCCCAGTGCGCTGGGAATCACCCGCTATCGCATAGGCTGCTCTTTCGTCCAGCCCAGCTATTCCGCCTCGGGAGCGGTCCAACGCTACATCAGCCAACTGGAACGCGAAGAAATCGCCAAAAAGCGCGGCTTTATTTAACGGTAAATAAGTAATCGCGGCCGCCAGCCCGCAACGCAATACCTGCATTGACGATGCCAACGTCAAGCCGGCAGCCAACTTGCCGGCGTGAATCCAACCATACCCGATGCTGACTCAGTCGCCGCGATACACCAGGCGCACGCGAACGGTTGTGCCGGACTGCGGCAACTTGAACGCCGCCTCATTGAAGCTTGCCGGCCGCATGGACGGAACGACGTTGTTGGAGAACCCGTAGCCCTTGCGGGGCACGCCGAAAAAGCTGGTTTCAAGCTTGCCGCTTTCGTCGTTGTCGTGAAAAACGGCAACAGCGTATGTGCCCGCAGGCAAATCCGGAATGACCAGCGACACCTCGGAGTGCGGATCTTGTATTGGCACAAACACGCGCCTGACCGCCTTGCCCTCTTCTTTGGGAAAACCCTGTTCCGACGCAAAGACAGCCACAGCCACCCGCCCCTGGCCATTGCGCAGCCCTTCGGTGATAACGGTAAGCGGCGCAGCGGCCGCCGCACCGGCGCAGGCTAAGGCCATTGCGGACGCCGCCATAAGTACCGCAATACAAAACCGTTTCATCGTCCCGCCCTTTTATAAATATTAATTTGCCGTTGCGGCACGCCACCACCCATGAAAACTAAGCGGAGTGGGGTGCTGCAACTGTATGCGGGCCACCGGACCGTCGGCCAGGCGGTGGGCGGCAAACACGCCAAGAAATGAGCGATTTGTCGTGCCATCCAGGCCCAGGGACAATAACCATCCCTGCTCTTCAGAAGCCGTTTCATCGGCCACGAAGACAGCCTCACCCAAATGCACGCCGGCTCCCATGCTGAACGTATCGCGCCGCCCCGAATCGACATCGATTCTTGCCAACCCGTCATGAAATACGGTTGTTCCTTCGGAGGCGGTCGTAAAATAGCCATAACGATGCCGAGCCAGCGCCGCCGCCGGTCTAAGCATTGGAAATTCATGGCTTTGGGCGCTGATGACTTCTTCAAGCACCCGCTTTTGCGATAAGTCGATAACATACCGGCGCACCGAGCCAACGCTGCTTTGCAAGCCCTGGCGCCCCTGCAACAGTGTTCGGAATGCAGCCTGCGCGCCAACGAAATGGTCCGGCGTGTCGTAACCGACGAAGTCGGCGACTATGGTATTGCCTTGTTCGTAGGCATTCAGGGCATGCCACATAAAGCAGGCCGGTGCAGGCAGCAGCAAAGGTTTTTGCGCGCCGCTGCGGTCGATGATCATCAGTAGGTTGCCTAGTTCAGGCCGCCACCGCATGCTGTCCGTGAAGCTTTTAAGCCCGGCCAAGAATAAGGGCAAGGAAGGTTGCAACGGTTGCAGCGACACAATGACATAGCGCTCGGTCGCGAACCAGTCGTGGAAGTACGCAGACCGGGGCGCCGCCACCCGTTGCGAGCGCAACAGCGCACCATCCGGAGCATGTTCGGCCAGGTGCAGCGTCATCCGTCGCCCGAACTCCACACCCAACAACAGCCAGTCGCCCGTGCGGGCGTCGGTTTTGGTATGGGCTTTATAACTGGCCCGCACATTGGCCGCACCCACCGGCTGCTCGCCCAGGGTTTCCAATGTGGCGGGGTCCAGACCATAAGGCAGATCAACCTCGTCGAAGGCATATAGGCAATTGGGCCGCGCCACTACCGTAACCCCGGCCTGGCTTTTGATTTTATTGCCCATATTGGGCCATAAGCCGCCCGGAGCCCGCGTTGTCCAGGTCGGCAACGTAAAACGCCCCGCCTGCTCTTCTTGCAGGAACTTGGGCGTACGCACAAAGCGATTGCGATAACGCACCCGCCCGCCGGAAAAGTCGAAAGCCTGGATCATGCCGTCGCCGTCAAGCAAATGCGTTTTACGCACCCCGCCCAACTCGAAACGACCCGGCCCATTGCGATACAAAGAGCCTTGCAAGGCGGCCGGCAAATGCCCCTGAACCTCTGGGTAATAATCGTGCTCTTGCGTCATCGAGCACGCCAGGCTCGAAAGCCACGCCTTGTCGTCATCCGCCCCTGATTGCTTCCGGTCCACCATAACGTCCCCAAAAGGCAAACACATAATAGGTATAGTTTTGTGGATTATAAGAAGAAAAATGAAGATTAATAGACGTTAAAAGGAAATAACGGCAACGCCGATCAGCGAGATTTTCGTTTGACAACATCGACCAAACTCCGGACTTGCGCGACAGCATATGTTCAAGCAAAAAATATCCAGGCTATGTATAATCATGGGCTTAGCTAAAAGCAGTACCACGCTGGCTACGCTTTGCCCAAGCAGAGCATGCGGGCATACAACACTGCAAATAGCCATGCCGATGTAGCTCAGTTGGTAGAGCAGCTCATTCGTAATGAGAAGGTCGGGGGTTCGACTCCTCTCATCGGCACCAGTATATTCAAGCGCTTACGCCAATCCTCAGGGATTGGCATTTTTGCTTTATGGCTGCAACCAAGCAAGCCGATGCGGCCTTGGTAAATTGGTAAAGCGATTAATTGATAGGCCGGGTCCTTCTGTACCAAGGAGTACGGCTTCGCTCTAGTCCTGCTCGGTGCAAACCGCTTGCAGTTTCTGCAAAATATCGTAGAGCCTGACACGGTCTTCGGTGTCCAGCGATAGCAGCAAGCGGGCGTGGAACATGCGTGCCAGGGGCATTGCGGTGTCGACCAGTTTTTTACCCATCGGAGTGATGTTGCAGGCCAGGGATCGATCGCCGCTTTTCATGGATGCGGTCTTGACCAGATCTTTTTGAACCAGCTCTTTGACGGTGCGGCTGACCAGGGCCTTATCGCTGGCCGAAACCTCGGCCAGCTGCTTTAAGGGTATGGACTTATGATGCGCCACGGTGGACAGCAGTCGCCATTGCGGCAACGTAAGGCCTATGCCCCTGGCATAGACCGCGGGAAAGCTTTTCAAGTGCGCGGCTATCCGCACAATATGTACTGAGAGAAAATCTTCGACCGTCAGATTGGAGCCATCGGGTTCAATGTGCTCCCATGGGCATGGTGCAGAGGTGTCGCGCGTCACAGTCAACCGTCCAATTACAGAAAAAGATGTGCACAAGTATAAGCAATCACGCGCCGCCCAGATAAGCGTGGCGAACCCTGTCATCGTTGATCAATTGCTCGGCGGGGCCGCTGATGGCGATCTGGCCTCCTTCCAGCACATGCCCTTCGGACGACACTTTCAACGCTGCGCGGGCATTTTGTTCAACCAGCAACACCGACAAACCCATGCTGCGCAAATGCCCGATCTCAGTCAGTATCTCGGTGACGATCAGCGGCGCCAGGCCCAGGCTGGGTTCGTCCAGCATCAGCAGGCGCGGGCGGCTCATCAGCGCCCGGCTCAAGGCCAGCATCTGGCGCTCTCCGCCCGACAGCGTGTCGGCGCGCTGGTCCCGCCTTTCCGCCAAACGCGGGAACCGCGCATAGGCTTCATCAAGACGAAGCCGCAATTCCGCCGTTGCCAGCTTTTTGACGTAGGCACCCAGGACCAGGTTGTCCAGCACCGTCATATCGCCGAACAGCTCTCTTTGTTCGGGCACCAGGCAAAGCCCGCGTTCCAGTCGTGCCTCGACATCCAGGCGGGCCACATCGACTCCGTCGAAACAGACCTTGCCGCGCGCCGGAGGCAACAAGCCCATCAAGGATGCCAGCAGCGTTGTCTTGCCCGCGCCGTTAGGCCCGATGATGGAACCGATATGGCCCTCTTGCAAAGAGAACGACACGCCGCGCACCGCTTCGACTTGCCCGTAGGCCACATGCAGGTCGTGGACTTCTAGCAAGGCCGTCATGCGTCGCTCCCTAGATAGGCCGCCTGAACTTGCGGATTTGCGCGCACCTCAGCGGGCTTTCCTTCGGCGATCTTACTGCCGAAGCTCATGACCACCAGGCGGTCAACCAGATTCATTACAAACTCCATGTCGTGCTCTACGATTAGGACAGTGACACCTTCGGTACGCAGCGTATCCAGCAGTTTGGCCAATGCCTGCTTCTCGAACAGGCGCAATCCCGCCGCCGGCTCGTCCAGCATGATCAACACCGGATCGGCGGCAAGCGCCCGCGCAATCTCGAGCAGGCGCTGAGTGCCCAGCGGCAGGCTGCCCGCCAATTCATATGCCTGGTCAGCCAATCCGACGCGCTCCAATTGCGTCATCGCTTCGGCCATGATGCGCGCTTCTTCGTTGCGGTCCAGGCGCAAACCGCCCCGCCACAAACCGCAGTGCCCACGGGCATGGGCGCCCAGTGCAACGTTCTCGAGCAAGGTCATTTGCGGACGCAACTTCACATGCTGGAATGTGCGGGCTATTCCGCGCACTGCAATGTCGCGTTGCGACAGACCCGAGATCGGCTTGCCAAGAAACTGAACCGCGCCTTCGGTCAGGGGAAGAGTGCCAGTCAACAAGTTGAACATGGTTGATTTTCCCGCACCGTTGGGGCCGATCAAGCCAACGATTTCACCCGCCTGTATCTGGAAGCTGACGTCGTTGACTGCGACCAGGCCGCCGAAGCGCTTGACAGCGCCTTCAACGTTAAGCACGGGACTTCCGCGCTGAGGCATGGCGCAGCGCGCCAGTGTTTCCGTCGGTATCCGGGCTTTGCGCGGACCGGCCCACAACGGCGACAACAGGCGTCCTAGAGGCTTGCCGATACCGCCGGGCAAACATTCCAGGATCAATAGAAAGAGCAAGGCAAATGCCAGCGAATGGACTTGCGCGCCGCGATCGGTGATATGGGGCAGTATGTCCTGCAGCAGATTGCTAAGGCCTATATAAAGCGTCGAGCCCAGCAATGCGCTGCCCAGTTGAGCCATGCCGCCAACCACCATCATAAAGACGTAGTCGATGCTGGCATGCAGCGAAAACGGGGCGGCGCTGATGAAGCGGTTTGTATGGGCGTATAGCCATCCGGCCAGGGCCGCGTATGCGGATGCAATGACGAACAGCATCAACCGGACCCGGAACGCATCGGCGCCAAAGCTCGCCAACAGGACCTTACCGCCACGCAAAGCCCGGACCGAGCGGCCCACTCGGGAACGCAGCAGGTTGAGGGCAAACCAGCCGCCGCAAAACACCATAAGCCAGATCAGGACGAACATGGCGCTGCCCTGCTCTAGCGACCATGAGCCGATCGAGACCGGCGGGATACCGTCCACACCTGAGTGGCTACCCAGGGCCGAGCTGTTGGAAAATACCAATGGCACGGCCAGGCCCCACGCGATGGTGCTCAAGGCAAGATAGTGGCCGCCAAGCCTCATGGTAATCAAACCCAGCAGACCCGCGCTACCGCAGGTAAGCACCAAGGCACACACCAGCCCAAGCCAGGGTGAAAGCCCTTGCGTTGTGGTCAGCCAGGCGGTGGCGTACGCGGCAATGCCGACAAACGCGGCTTGGCCGAAAGACAAAGCTCCGCCTATGCCCGAAACCAGCACCAGTCCCAGGACGACCAGCGAAGCTATGCCAATATCGTTCAGCAAGGCAATGTGGAAATTACCCAAGTACCGCGGAACGACGGCAATCAATAATAAAAAGACGACAGGAATCCCGACTGCCCAGACACGTTGTTTCATGCGCCCTCCTCCTCGTCCGATTCCTCGTGCCTGGAAATTCCGGAACGGATAACCAGGATAGGAATCAGCAGCCCAAATACGATGGCGTCTTTCAAGCCGCTGTCCCAGAATGCCGCGAAGCTCTCGGACACTCCAACCAATAGCGCGCCCAGCGCCGTAAGGGGATAGCTGGCCATGCCGCCGATGATGGCGGCAACAAAGGCCTTAAGAGTCAGGATCAGGCCGCTGTCGTAATAAATCGTGGCGACCGGCGAAATCAGCACGCCGACAATACCCGCCAGCAAGGCGCCTACAATATGCGCGATGGTGGCCGTGAATGCCGGCCGGATCCCGACCAGGCGGGCGCCTGTCGGGTTCGAAGCAGTTGCGTGAAGTACTTTACCCATTCTTGTTCGTTGAAAACCCACATAAAACATCAGGGCCAGCACCAGCGCCACCGAGATGGTCAACAAAGTCTGGTAGCTTACGGTAAGGTTTGCCGACAAGGCCAAGGAGCCGTCGAGCGCGGCCTTTGTGCGCAGGCCTTCCGGCCCGAACCACAGCAACCCAAGCCCCGACAAAATTAAATCAAGAACCAGCGCAACGATAAGCAGCGCCAGAACCGAGGCCCGGGCGACCGGCCGCAATGCGACACGCTCGACCAGAGGCCCCAGTGGAACGACCAGCAGCACCGCCGCAACCACTCGCAAGAGCTCGGACTGCTGGCCCGTGGCCCAAGCGGCAAAGGCGCACGGCAGCAAAGGAAGCACACCCCAGAAAAGCAGCGCCCGCGGCAATTGACGCAGAGCCTGCTGCCGCCATAAGCGGACAAACTCCATTACCAATGCCAGCGCCACGAACAGACAGACCAGATTGATGGCCGCCGGCAAGCGCCCCATTTCCATGGCTCCCAGGCTTAGCGCCGAGAAGACCGCTATGCTGCCAAAGGGGACAAAAATTACTCGTGTCACTGAAAATATCAACACGAGCCCAAGCCCGATTATCAGATAAACGGCGGCGGTTGCCAGCCCATCGGCCAGCAGGATCATCGCAATATTTGCATCCATCCTAGACTACTTCTTGTAGGTTATTGCTTCGGTGATTCAAAAGCCAAGAGCCGGGCACGGCTCGAAAGCGCTATTTCAATGCTGCAGCAACCACTTGCCTTTTTGCAGCTTGACGATGACTACAGAGTCTTTGGCATCGCCGAAGGAGCTGGCGGGCGAATAGGTAAACACGCCTTCGGTTGCCGGCAGGGCCTTGGTGGTTTTGATCGCGTCGCGCAAGGCAAGGCGATACGCTTCGGTGCCGGGTTGGATATCGGCGGGCACGCGCTCGGCGGCTTTGGTGACGACCAGCCAGGCGTCGAACGCGTAGGCCGAGAACACATCGTAGGGTTCTTCGCCGTTGGCCGCTTTATAGGCTTTGCGGTAGTCGTCGATAATGGCTTTGCTGGGATTGCTGGCGGGCAGTTGGTCGCCGACCAGCGCAGGACCTGTCGGAACAATCAGTCCCTCGCCCGCGTCGCCGACCAGCTTCACGAATTCGGGGCTGAGAATGGCGTGCGTGCCATAAATGGCTCCTTTGTATCCGCGGTCATGCAAGCCAATGTATGGCAATGCGCCCGGAGTGCCTGCCCCGCCGCCCAAAACCGCATCCGGCTTTGCCGCCATGACTTTAAGCACCTGAGCGGCAACCGAGCTGTCGGCACGCGCATAGCGCTCGTCGGCCACCACCTTGATTCCGGCTTCGGCCGAGAATTTCTTCAGGGCGGCAAAAGCAACGTCGCCCCAGGCATCGGCAAAGCCGATATACCCGACGGACTTGACGCCATTGCGCTTCATCTCGTCGACTACGGCCGACACCATGGTCTCGCCGGACTGTGCTGTCGTGACGACCCATTCGGCTTTATCGCCGCCAAGGCCGATGGGAGTAAACGACACCATCGGTGTTTTACTTTCTCGCGATACCGTGGCCATGGCCATGGCGCCCGGGACGCCGCCCGTGCCGATCAGGACGTCGACATTGTCCTGGCTGATCAGCTTGTGCGCATTGCGGGTGGACAGCGACGGATTCGATGCGTCGTCCAACTGGATCATCTTGATCTTGTGGCCCTTGACCGTGTCCTGATACTCGATGCCCGCCTTGATGCCCTTGGTGGTGCTTATGCCCTGTGCCGCGATAGGCCCGGACAACGGCAGGATGACGCCAATAGTAAGATCGGCCGCTTGCGCCATGGCGCCCGCGCTTAAAAGACCTACAGCAAGCGCGCTGCGCACGACTCGCAAGACCTTGGTATTTTTAGTGGAAAAAGACATTTACTTACCCCCTCCTGAGGAATGAACATACAAGCTGTGAACAGCCGAACATCATCTAGTTGAAGCACCGGCGGCAAGAAGGAACTTTTATACGGAACAAGTTCATGACGAAGCCGCAGGCACGATTGGTGTGTTTAGGTTGCGGACTGACCCAGCAATTGCCGCAACCAGTCCTTGCACTCGCCGGCCGCCTCCACGGGCCACTCTATCGTTATGACACGATCGGCCTGCCTGACCTCGACACGAATGGTATCGGCAGACCGCTGCGGCACTGCGCCAGCCGCCAAGCGGCCGTCGCCCAGCAAGCGTGCAAGCCATCCCCGGCGTTCGGGCTCACGGGACGCTGTATGGACAGCCGCCGACGACGACGCGGGCAACGCGGCAGAAGCCGGCGTCGAGCCTGCGAAGGCGGGTGCGGAAGCCCCATTGCCTGCCGTACTGTTTGCCGCCGCGGCCGCTTGGCTGTCTTGACTATCGGCAACGGCCTGCGCGCCCGCATCGGGGCCGTCGATGCGTTCGGCAAGGTTCTTGCCGAATTCGTCCCACATGCGGTCTGCCTTGGTCTTCATTACGGACAATCCGAAAGTTCCCAGACGCCCAAGCACGTCGACGTTGACCTTGATACGCAGTTCGGTGCCGCCTTCCGGCGTGGAAGTCAGGAATATTTCGCTGGTCTGCTTGAGCGAGCTGGCCACCGAAGCGTCCTCGCCTGTGCCTTGGGCGCGAAGATATTCGGGTGCACGCTGCTCGACGATATTGGTGTGCAGCTTGAACTTTGCGCTGATGAACGAAATCTTGACCTGCATCAGCGCGATGTATTCGGTCGGGCTGATGACCTCGATCGACTTCATGCCCGGCACGGCGCCGGTCATGACATGAGGATCCAGCAATAATTCCCAAACCCGCTCGCGCGTAGCGGCAACCACAAGTTTTTTTTCAATTTCCACGATTTATTTCTTCCGCTGCATGCATGATGGACTCGACGATCTGGGTGTACCCGGTACAGCGGCACAAATTGCCCGACAAGCCGCGCCGGACTTCCTCGATGCTGGGTTCCGGATTGTTCTTCAGAAGATCGCACGAAGCCATGATCATGCCGGGGGTGCAATAGCCGCATTGCAAGCCGCCGCATTCCATGAAGCTGGCCTGCAAAGGATGCAGTTCGTCGCCTTGGGCCAGACCTTCGATAGTGGTTATCTCACGGCCTGCCACCTGAACAGCCAGTAGCAGGCACGACTTGACTACCTCGCCGTCGACCAGCACCGAGCAGGCGCCGCAAATGGCTGTTTCGCAACCGCGCTTGGTACCGGTCAGGTGCAGATCGTCGCGCAAAAAATCCGAAAGCAGGCGGCTTGCCGGTACGTCGGCGCTATGCGGCTCGCCGTTAACCGTGCATTCAATACGATGCGTGCTCATGCGGATACTCCTTCATCAACAGACAGCTCGAACAGTTCGCTTATGCTGCGGCGAGCCACGGCGCGCACCATATTGCGCCGATACGTTTCGTCGCCACGCGAATCCGACAATGGCTCGATGCCCTGGGCGACCATGTCCGCCGCCTCTGCCGCCACGGCGGGAGTCACGGAGCGGCCTTCCAGGAACGCTTCGACCTGGCGCAAGCGCGTGGGTATGGGGGTGGTGGCGCCTACCGCGATGCGGGCATCGCGGCACACGGTGCCGTCGCGATGCGCCACAAAGGCAACGCTGACCAAGGGACGGTGTTCGGCCGCCGTGCGCAGGAAGCGCGAATAGACTGCACCCGTGCCCTGGGCCAACGGCGGAACTCGAATTTCCAGCAGGACTTCGTCGGGTTCGAGCGCGGTCTCGAAGTAGTCCACGATGAACTCATCCAAAGGCATCGTACGTTCGCCGCGCGTGCTGCCAAGCACGACCGAAGCGTCCAATGCCAGCAGGCAACTGGGGGGATCGGTTGACGGGTCTCCATAACAAAGGTTGCCTCCGATGGTGCCCTGGTTGCGCACTTGGGGATTGGCAACACGCTGGGCCATGCTGGCCAGCACCGGAAAATGCTGTCGCACCAGCGGCGAAGCCGCTATGTCGGCGTGGCGCGACAGTGCGCCAATACGCAAGCCTGCCTTCTCGTCGAACTCGATGCCGTGCAGGCGGTCGACTTTGGCCAGCGACACCAGATATTGCGGCCGCAGCATCCGTTGGCGCAATGTAAGTATCAGGGCCGTACCGCCGGCAATCAGCCGTACTTCTTCATCTTCCAGATCAGCCAGCATGCGGCTGGCTTCTTCGACGGACGTCGGCTCTAAATAGTCAAAGTCACGCATTTACTGCTCCTTGCTGTTCCTTCTTGGCCTGCAATCCGGCCAACACTTTTTCCGGCGTAATGGGCAGATCGCGGATACGCACGCCCACGGCGTCGTACACCGCATTCGCGATGGCCGGCGCCGCCATCAAAATAGCTGTTTCGCTGGAGGCCTTGGCGCCATATGGCCCGACAGGGTCCATGGACTCGACGAAGTCGCCGCGCAACATCGGCACGGACTCGGCCGTGGGCATGGTGTAGTCGGCAAAATTGCCATTGACGATGCGGCCGTCCTCGACCCGCAGGTCCTCGTACAACGCCCAGCCAATGGCCTGGACATTGCCGCCATTGGCCTGGCCATGGACGGCGGTGAGGTTCAGGGCCCTGCCCAGGTCGTCCGACAGGAAGCTGTCCAGCACAGTTACTTGGCCGGTTTCGGTGTCCACCTCTACCTCGATGGCCTGCGCGGCAAAAGAGTGGGTGGGCGCGCAATTACCGTACAACTGCTCGTCGGGCTCTTCGGTGTCCGGATCCCAGGTTCCGCTGACTTGTAGAATTTCGCCGCCATGGCGCCACACGTGCGCGCGCGCCAGCTCCGCCAGGCTGAGCGTTTTGTCGGAACCCCGCAATTGCACGCCCCCGCCATCGGCCATTTCCAGGTCGCCTGGCGCCACTTGCAGCAAGGTTGCCGCCAACGCAAACAGTTTGTCGCGCGCGGCATGGCTGGCGCGAATAGCCGCATTGCCTGCCGACATCGTTACGCGCGATGCAAACGTGCCCAACGCAAATGGCGCGCTGTCGGTATCGGGCGGCAGCAAGCGCACGGCGGATAGCGGCACTTTGAATTCATTGGCAATGATCTGGGTAATCATCGTCATGGCGCCCTGGCCCATGTCGCATTCGCCGCTGCGCGCTGTGATGCCGCCGTCGTCATTGAGTGCAAGCATGACTGTGGAACCGTCCCAGTCGCCCATCGTCCGGTTGCCGCAAACGTGCATGGCGGCGGCCAGACCGACGCCGCGGCGTCGTACGCCGGTGCCGCGCGGAGCAGCGCGCTTGTTCGCCCAGTCGATCGCTTCGGTTGCGTGGACCAGGCATTGTTTGAATCCAGTACTTCGGATCTTCCAGCCGTGCACCGTGGTTTCGCCCTGCTCCATGGCATTGCGTTCGTGGATGACGGCCGGATCCAGCCCAAGCTCGCGAGCCATGGCGTCGATATGGCTGTTCAAGGCAAACAGCATCTGGCTGCCGCCGAACCCGCGAAACGCGCCGTGCGGAGGTGTGTTGGTGTAGACCAGGTCGGCGTGGCAGCGGACATTCATGTTGCGCTGCATGTTGTCGCTGCGCATAGCGCTGACGTGCATGACTTCGCCCGCCAGGCCGGAATAAGCGCCGCAGTCGGCAACAATATGAACGTCTTTTGCAACGACCAGGCCTTCGCGCGTCATGCCCAGCTTGAGCGTGATTTGTTCAGGAACGCTGGTACAGCACGACAGGAAATCTTCCAGCCGGTTGTTGAGCAGGCGCACGGGGCGGCGTGTATGCAAGGCCAGCAGCCCCGCAACCAATTGATTGTCGTCTTCGACGATTTTTCCGCCAAAGCCGCCGCCCGTTGTTTGCTGGATGACGCGCACCGAAGAGATGGGCAGCTCCAGCGCCTTGGCTATCCGCGAACGAGCCAGGAATACCGTTTGGGTGGAGGTCCAGACATGCAGGCGATCGTCGGACTCGAGCGAAGCCACCGACACCATAGGCTCCAGATAGCCGGGGTATTGCCGGGACGTGCTGTAAGTGGCCTCGAAGACGAGATCGGCGGACGCGAAGCCGGCCTCTACATCGCCGCGATGAAACTCGATCTCGTGGGCAATGTTGTTCTTGCGCTCTGGATGAACTGTGGGAGCATCTTCGGACAAGGCCTGTTCAGGCGTCAGGAGAGCCGGCAATTCTTCGTATTCGACCTGGATCAAGTCCAGTGCGTCCCGAGCAATGTCCTCGGTCAGGGCGGCCACCGCCGCGACCTCTTCGCCCGCAAAGCGGACCACGCCCTTGGCCAGGACGTAGCGTTCTTTGATGGGGCCGCCGCCCCACGGCGTGGCCGGCGCGTCCTCGCCGGTAAGCACGGCTTTCACGCCGGGCAAAGCCCGGGCGGCGGAGACGTCTATGCGCACAATGCGGGCGTGCGCGTAGGGACTGCGCAATATGGCGCCATGCAACATGCCCGGCAATTTGAGGTCGCCGGCATATTGCGCCCGGCCCATGACTTTTGCACGATGATTGACCTGGGGAATTTCCTTGCCTAACGTGGAATACTTGGACAACTCACTTCCTTTTGCTGAATTTTCCATAATGAATACCGCTCTTTAGTTCGCCCATAAATTGACCTGCCCTGCAACCGCCCGGCAAGTCCTCGAATGAAGCCGCAAGTAGACGCCGCGGCTCTTTCATTTGCAGGCGATGGGCCCGCGGCAACCGCATTATTGACAACTCATATTACGGTTCATATACGAAACATTGTTTTATTTCCGCTATTGCCAAGCATTCTGCTCTTCTTATATTGACAACTCAATTAGTGTAAACACGTATGCAGGGCCTGTGCTGAACCGAAAATCGCCTCCCTTAAAACAAAAAACCCCGCGCTGGCGGGGTCGGTCTGGGTTGTGTCGGGGGGCTGTGTCGGGGGGCTGTGTCGGGGGGCTGTGTCGGGGGGCTGTGTCGGCGGGGAGCGTCAATCGGTGGCGGCCGCTGGCGCGGCGCCGCGGTACTCAGGCAACGGCCTCCGCTGTTTCGGCCGTATCGAACCACCCCGCATCGATTTCCGGCAAAGGAATGGCGTCGATGAGGGTTCGGGTTATCTCGCTTTGGGGCGAGTTGAAGACCGACTCGCAAGGGCCCGCCTCGGCAATAACGCCGTAATTAAGCACTATGACGTGGGAACAAAGGCTGCGGATAACGGAAAGATCGTGGCTGATAAAAGCCATGGTCAGGTTCATGTCGGCGGCAAGATCCTTCAGCAGCGCCAGGACCTGCGCCTGGGACGAGACATCGAGCCCCGAAACGATCTCGTCGGCCAGGATAAAGGCGGGATCCAGCGCGATGGCGCGTGCTATGCCCACCCGCTGCCGCTGCCCGCCCGACAACTCGTGCGGGTATCGGTCGGTAAAACGGGCCGAAAGGCCAATGCGCTCCAGCACCTCGATAGCCCGGTTTTTGGCATTGGCAATGCCGTAGCGCTCCATCGGGGTGGCGATGATGCGCCTTACGGTATGGCGCGGATTGAGAGACGACATGGGGTCCTGGAAGATCATCTGCAAATCGCGGCGTAGCGGCTTGATCTCGGCTTCGCCAAGACGCGAGATGTCCTGGCCCCGAAACAGAATCTGCCCCGAGGATGGCTGCAGCAACCGGACCAGGGCACGTCCGAGCGTAGTCTTGCCCGAGCCGCTCTCGCCGACGATGCCGACAATGGCGCCCTGCGGCAAATCAAACGAAAGCCCCTTGAGAATATCGATTCGAGGAGCCGCGCCAAACAATGGTTTGCGCGTCATGTCGGGCAGCGACAGGCGCAAATCGGCAATACGGAACAGCGGCTTATCCGGCATGGGCGGCCTCTTGTGCGTCGCTTAATGCAATTTCGTGTTTAAGCCTGGCAATCAGCTCGGCCGGCACGGGAAGCAAGGATTCTTCTGGATGGGTGTAGCGCGGCGTTGCCGCAAGCAGCGCCTGGGTATATGGGTGCTGCGGATTGGCAAGAACTTCTTGGGTTGCCGCGCTTTCCATGACTTTGCCGGCAAACAAGACCGTCACGGTCTGGCTGATCTTGGCAACTACGCCCATGTCGTGAGTCACAAATAGAACGGCGGTTTGCGACTCGGCCTGCAGTTCGCGGATCAAGCGCAAGATCTGCTTCTGGACCGTCACGTCCAGCGCGGTTGTCGGCTCGTCCGCCACGATCAGCTTGGGACGCGGCGCGAATGCGGCAGCAATCAGGACTCGTTGCCGCATACCGCCCGATAACTCATGCGGATACGAGGACATCACCCGTTTAGGGTCCCGGATCTGGACGCGGTCGAGCAAGTCGAGTGCGCGCCGTTGCGCATCGTCGCTGCTCCAGCCCAGCAAGCGCACCAGCCGCTCTGTAATCTGCGGACCAATTCGGCGCGAAGGGTTCAATGCCGTGAGGGGATCCTGGGGAATGAGCGAAGCGACCGACGCCACCGTTTGGCGGCGAACCTGGGGGCTTTGGCTGCCCAGGTTATTGCCCTGCAGCAGGATTTCGCCTGCCGTGACCGAGATACCACGAGGCAAAACGCCCAATACGGCCTTGCCTATCATGCTTTTCCCGGCACCGCTTTCGCCCACCAGCGCACGGACTTCGCCGGGCTGCACTACCAGGCTGACGCCCCGCAAAAGACGGGGGCCGCCTTCAATCGCGACGCTCAGGGACTGGACTTCAAGAGCGGAATGATTCGAAACCATATGCATTACCTCGCCAAGGGGTCGAACTGGTCTTTCAGACCTTCGCCCAGTTGGCTGAAAGACAGCACGGTCAAGAACAAGGCAATAAGCGGAAACAGCAGAACCCACCAGCCAAAATGTATTGCCGCGCGTCCTTCGGCAATCATGCCGCCCCAGGTGGGGTCATCGGTGGAGATCGACAGATTCACGAAACTTAATATAGCTTCGACAATGACGGCCACCCCCATTTCCAGCGCCAATAGCGCAACAATGGTGGGCAGGACGTTGGGAAGGACTTCGCTAAACAGCGCCCGCAGCCGCGACGCGCCGCCGATTTGTGCGGATTGTACATAGTCCATGCGCGACTGGACCATGCTTTCGGCCCGGATCACCCTGGCAAAACGCGTCCAGTCGATGACCGCAATGGCCAGAATGACCGATGTAAGGCTGGCGCCCAGGACCGCCACCAGCAAGATGGCGAACAGGACCGGCGGGAACGCCATCCATACTTCGATCAGGCGCGAAATAATGCGGTCGGCCCAGCCTCCAAAATAACCCGAGATCAGCCCAAGCGCCGAGCCCACCACGCAGGCGGCAAAGGCCGCGGTCAGTGCTACGGTGATGGCGATCTGCGAACCATAGATCAGACGCGACAGCACATCGCGACCCAGGCTGTCCGTGCCCAGAAAATAGCCCGGTTCGGCACCGGTAAATCCCATGGGGGGCAACCGTTCCAGCATGAGGTCTTGCGCCAATGGGTCATGTGGCGCAAGCAGCGGCGCCGCCAGCGCAGCCAGGATGACTACGGCTATCCAGGCGACGGACAGGACAAGCCGCAAGTTGGGCTTGCGCGACCGCGTGCGCGGCTCGGATGCGACCGCGCTTACTGTTAAATCAACCATGGCGTAGCCTCGGGTTCAGGAATGTATAAGCGATATCCACGGCCAGATTCACAAAAATGAACAGCAGCGCAAACATCAGGACTATGCCTTGGATAAGCGGCAGGTCGCGGTTTATCACTGCATCGATCGCCATGTTTCCCAGCCCCTCGTAAGAAAAGATACGCTCGACGATTACCGTGCCGCCGATGAGAAACGTAAATTGAACCCCCACGAGCGTCAGCGTGGGCAGCACGGCGTTGCGCAGCGCCTCGCGCAGGATTACCTGCGTCTCGGTGAAGCCGCGCACGCGGGCCAGAACCGTGTAGTCCAGCTGCAGCACGTCTTTCAAGCCCTGCTTCAACAACTGCGACACGATTGCTGCCAGCGGCAATGCCAGCGACAAGGCCGGCATCAGCATGTGGTTGAGCAAATTGCCCAACAGGTCGAAACGCAGCCGGAAAATTGATTCGAACAGATAAAACTGAGTCGAAAAAGGCAAATCCAGGTGCGGCGAAATCCGCCCTGAAATCTGAAACACCGGCCATACAACGCCAAATAAAAGAATGAACACAAGCGCCCAAAGAAAATCCGGTATCGACAAAGCCGCTCCGTTGAACAGGTCCACCGCCGCTTCAGGGCTGCGGCCGCGTTCGCGAGCGCCCCAGATGGCCGTAACCCCGCCGATGGCCACCGCTATAAAAAGCGCCAGAAAGGATAGTTCCAGGGTTGCCGGCAGACGGTCCAGCACCAGGCCGAGAACCGGCTGGCGCAGTACGATCGAGGTGCCGAAATCTCCTTGCAGCACCCCGGACGCCCAGATGATGAACTGCTGGAAGAGGGATTTATCGAGCCCGTACAGGGCAACCAGCTGGGCGATATCCTGGTCGGAAGCGCCGGGAGGAAGCATCATGGCAATAGGATTGCCGGGCGCGACGCGAATCAGGACAAACACCACGATGGCAACGCCTATGAGCGTCACGATCATTGAGGCGAGCCTGATAATAAGAGGTTTCAGCATAAAACACAGGTTGTTGCGAAAGCATTGGCGGTCCAGATGGACCGCCGAAAGTAAGGCTTAAACCACGCCGGGGCAAGGCTCAGGCACGTTTCATCATTGCCGGCTGAACGTCGCCCGTGGCTGCCGGAAGCACAACCACCTTGTCGGAATGGATGACGGGCAGCACATATTGCAGCACTGGAATGACGTAGCAGTTTTCCATGATATAGGCGCTGACGTCTTTCCATCCTTGAATACGCTTGGCCTCGTCGGCTTCGCCCCACAAGGGAATGATCTTGTCGACTAGGTCTTTGGAGTCCCAGACCGAATGCGGCGATGGGCCAAACATGGCGTGGCCGGTGGACGTAGTTGGATCGCCGATGGCATTGCCCCAGTTGTAGAAGGCCGCGGGAGCCAGTTTGTCGGCGGCGCGCAATTCGAAGTGCTTGGCGATTTCGTAGATTTCGATGTTGGCCTCGATGCCTACCTTGCGCCACATGCCCACGATGGCCTGGATCATTTCGTAATCTTTGGGCTTGAATCCCTTGGTCGTCTGGATGGTGAACTTGACCGGTTTTTTGGTGGAATAGCCCGAGGCAGCCAGGAGCTGCTTGGATTTTTCAGGGTCGTATTCGAATTTCAGATTTGGATCGTAAGCCGTGTATTCGGGCGTTTCAAGGGTGGACAGAGGCACGCCGTAGCCACGCAACAAGCGGTCGATAATCAACTTTTTGTCGATGGCATGGTGGGCCGCCAGACGCACGTTTTTATCGAGCATGACGTCGATGTCGTTCAGGAAGATCATGCCGACATCGGATACCGGGAAAGCTATGCCCTTAAGTCCCTGTTTTTTCCGAAGGCGATCATATTCTTCGTAAGGGATTTCGAGCGTAACGTGCGCATTGCCGGACTCGACTTCCGCCACGCGGCTGGCGGCGTCGGTAACGAACTTGATGGTCACGGTTTCGTAGGCAGGCTTGGGACCCCAATAATCTTTGTTGGCGGCAAGCCGGACATAAGCGCCGCGCTCGTAGGCCTCTACTTTATAAGGGCCGGTACCGATAGGCGCCTTTTCGAAGCCGGCGGCTCCTACTTTTTCGAAATAAGCCTTGGGCAATATATAGCCGGTCAGGAAGGCCATCCATTTGAAGATTGTGGGTTCGAACTCGAGCACGTCGGCGGTAACGACATTGCCGTTGATGGAATAATTACCGATCTTGCCCCAGACGAACTGGCCCGGATTGCCCGTTGCCGGGTCGCCCGCGCGCTTTAAAGACCAAACCACGTCTTCGGGACCGAAAGCCGAACCGTCATGCCACTTCACGCCTTCGCGCACGGTCATGGAGATTTTCTTTTTGTCGTCGGAAAAACCCCACTTGGTCAGCAGCCCAGGCTGGAAGCTGAGGTCGGGCTTTTGCATGATGTAGTGATCGAATACCGACATGTAAATGGACTGCAGCGACGGATTCACGCCCGAGGGTCCGACCGTTGGATCCCAGCTTGGCACGCCAACGTTATAGGCAATTACCAAGTCTTTTATAGATTGCCCGAATGCGGGTGCGCCTACCAGCGATATGCCAGCCAGGGAAATACCGGCCAGGGTTGCGCTGCGCTGTAGAAACTCGCGACGTGTGTGTGTCATCCTCTTGCCCTTTTTTTAGATAACTATTAAGGCCCCGCAAAAACGTTTTCGCGAGGCCGATTATTTATGTTTCATATCTTAAAGGTCGAGGGTTAAAGTACACAGTAGTATTTACCCCACAGGACAAGGCGCGCCCCGTGCCGCCCCTGGGCATTTCACTTTATTTTCGAGGCTGCCGGCTGACGAGGCCGGCGGCGGAATCACTTCGGGATTACTTGTTTATGCCAAGCTTCTGCTGCAGCGCCTTGGCCATCTCCAGATGGTGCTCCAGCGTCGGCAGATTCTTGGCAGCAAAGGCCTTGACGTCCGGGTCCTTGGCATCGGCCGAGGCCTTCTTGAAGAGCTTGACGGCGTCCTCATGGGCGGAGACGCCAATTTGAGAGACATATTTTTTATCGAAGCTGTCGTCCCTCATGTCCAGCGTCTTGAGCTTGGCCTTTTGCGCCAGCGAAGGCCCGTCGGGAAGCTTATAGGATTTTTGCTTGGCCAACGCCTCCAGATCGTTGCCGACTTTGGTATGGTCCATGATCATCTGGTTCGCAAAAGTCTTGACCTCTTCGCTTTTCGCATGGGTCTGGGCAAGTTTGCTTCCCTCGATCTCGGTGTGACCCGCTTGTGCGGCATGTTCCATAAAGTCCTTGTCGTTGGATGAAAGCTGGCTTGAGCTTTGCGGCATCGACGCCGGTGCCGTGGGCGCGGGTTGGGCAAAAGCCCCTGCCCATGTCAGCGAGCAGCAGGCTATGGAGCTAAAGATTGCAGTACGCAGTTTCATGAGATTCCTTCGGAGGTTGAGTTGTCGATGTGCTGCATCAGCAATCAGCAAGCCGTAGTCCCGCCGGACCCCGTACGATGCGGCACGCCAGTTGCTGGTTTCAGGCGGCTTGTTCGAATCAATCACCCGGGAAATGCAAATGAAAAACTTACTAGCAATTGCCTTGTATTCCGTACCGCTGGCCTTGGTCTCTGCGGTCCACGCCCAGAACAGTACTGGAGCTCCTGTGAGCGGCGCCAACAACAGTAGCGTGGAGTCCAGCTCCACCCACAGCCCGGCCACGGCCGGCACCCCGCCCAGCGGCGGCACAGGAACGGCCACCGATCGCCGCCTACCGGACTCGATAAGAGACCCCTACAATAATTCGGGCTCGACACCGCGCAGTGGCAGCAAAGAAAACGAATCCAGTCCCGGTACGCCAAGCACCGACCGGTATCGGGATACACAGCACGACGACGCTTGCCGGAACGGGACGCAAACAGGCGCATCCGCGGCAAGAACGCCATGCCAGGAACCGGGCGCCAACAACAAGCCCATGGATTGAACGATACTGGCGCACGGCCTTTCGTCGAAATACGCTGCAGTCGACATTCCGGGTAAACAGCGGGATACTGCTGGTTTATCGGGTTGCATCGCCCAGCCCATTTCACTCTGTACTCCTGGAGAAGAACGTGCCCAGCCTATTGCCTAATGTCGACCCGGACGGTCTGTTGGAATACTCCGTGGTCTATACCGACCGCGCGGTAAACCATATGTCGCATGCCTTTCAAGGCGTAATGAAAGACATATCCAGGACATTGAAACAAGTCTATAACGCTCAGGCCGCCGTCGTCGTCCCCGGCAGCGGCACCTTTGGCATGGAGGCCGTAGCGCGGCAATTTGCAACAAACCAGCGATGCCTGGTGATCCGCAACGGCTGGTTCAGTTTTCGCTGGAGCCAGATTTTCGATATGGGCGGCATCCCTTCCGACACCATCGTGCTCAAGGCCCGTCCTGTCGCCGGCGGCCGCCAGGCGGCCTTCGCTCCCCCGCCTATCGACGAAGTGCTGGCCGCGATCAAGGCCGAAAAGCCGGCTCTTGTATTTGCGCCCCACGTCGAAACAGCATCCGGGATCATGCTGCCCGACGAATATATACGAAAGATTGCCGACGCCGTTCACGCGCAAGGCGGAATGCTGGTACTGGACTGCATTGCGTCAGGCGCTATCTGGGTCGATATGCAGGCGACCGGGGTCGACGTCCTTATCAGTGCGCCGCAAAAAGGCTGGAGCGGTCCGGCATGCTGCGCCCTGGTCATGCTAAGCGCTTTAGCGCTGCAGAAGATCGAGTCCACTGCAAGCACCAGCTTTGCCTGCGACCTGCGCAAGTGGCTTCAAATCATGCGGGCATACGAGCAAGGCGGCCACGCTTATCACGCCACCATGCCCACTGACTCCCTGACCGCCTTGCGCAAGGTCATGGCTGAAATGGAAGCCTATGGCTTTGACAAGATCCGCGCCGAACAACAAGAACTCGGCGACAAAGTGCGCGCCCTGCTTGCTCAGCGAGGCTTCAAAAGTGTGGCGGCCGAAGGCTTCCAAGCACCAGGCGTGGTCGTGAGCTACACCGATGACGACGCAATCCAGTCCTCCGCAAAATTCGCGCAAGCAGGCGTACAGGCCGCGGCGGGCGTGCCCCTGCAATGCGACGAGCCGGCCGACTTCAAGACCTTCCGCATCGGGCTGTTCGGCCTGGACAAGCTGCATAACGTCGATCGCACGGTGGAATATCTGGCCAAGGCGCTGGATAAAATCGCCTGAGCCAATCGCCCGAGCCGCGAAGAAGTCCTTGCGGGCGATCCGGCCAAAAGCCGATACCGCCGGCACAACTGCGAATGGCACAGGTGCAACCGCGAGCGGCACCTGTGCGGCTATGGCGCCCGTATTTTCTAGAGCTTGGCGCGCTCTTCCGCCAAGGCAATGGTCAAATTCTGGACCTTCTTTTTCAGTTGATCCCGTTCTTCCGTCAACGCGGCGACCAATTGCTCCAGGCGATGGATTTCGATCTGGTCGGGCGTGGCGTCGCTGGGAGGCGGCTCGGGCTCGGGCCTAGGCGGTTGCTTGGCCTCGCGCACCTGCCGTGCAGCCTGGCGCAGTTCTTTCTTGCCGCCGGCAACGGCGGCTACTTGCTCGTCGCTGGGCAAGGTGGCCACAGCCGCCGCGGCATTGATTGAAATCACCCCCGACTTGACCGCGCCTACCAACTCCGGTGCGGCCGTCTTCTGGATTTTCTCGATCTGGCCCAAAGTCGTACTGCTGACACGGGCCGCGCGCGCAAGGGCTTCGCGGGTCCATGGCGGCTCTTGGTAAGATCCCGCCTCGGCAGACGCGTCGGCAGCGGCCGCCCCGGCATCGTCTTGTGCGCCGGCATCATCGGCTTGTGCCGGCGATTTCTGCACCCGCGCCAAATCCCGGCGAGCGGAGATAATTTCCTTTTTACGCAGCGCAAGCACGCCACGCTGGAAATCCGATACGCTGCGCCGGCCAAGATGATTGTCTATCATCCATAAATGCACGTCGTCCATGGACTCAAATGCATGGCCTTGGACTGTATTGAACGCAATGCCGTGCTTTTTGCAAATGGCATAGCGATTATGCCCATCCACCAACAAGTCGCCCCATAGCACCAGCGCGTCGCGGCACCCTTCAGCCAATAGACTGCGCTCAAGCGCCGCGTACTCGTCTTCGGTCAATGGGTCGATATAAGCGCGCAGGTCTTCATTGATATTGATGGTCATAACTCAGGCAAAATAAAACAATAGCGCCGGTAGTGTACACATCGATGTCGTTTTACGCCGGACACGAACACGCTTCTAATTTTTGCGGCGGTAAAACAAAATAGCGTAGACAATAAAATTACCGGCTACCAGTAGAACTGCCAGCGCGATCTGCATGGCCCGCGTCAATCCCGGCGGGTAAATGGCAAGCAGCAGATAATGCTCGATAAAACCGCCGCTGTAACTTTCCTGGCCAGCCATGAGTCTCAGGGCGTTTTCAAGCGGCGTCAACGGACATATCCAACCCAGAGCAATAACGGTTGCGCCCCACGCCAAGGCAGGCAAGTGCAGCCAAGCAAGCCTGGGCTTCCATAAAGCCAGAAAGCCGCCGAAGACAGCAAAGGCAATGAAAAGCGCATGCACCAGAAGAACCAGGTCGGCAAGAACTCTATAGGTCATGATATACGACGATGTTGACGGACTTCGGCGGCTCAGCGTGCGGGCCAGCCAGCCCGCTAGAAAATCAAGCGCCGATCAATCAGGCGATACCGCCGAAGCGCTGTTCAAGATAAGCAATGATCTCGTTCGACTCGTACAGCCAGCGCGACTGGCCGTGCTCTTGAATATGCAGGCAAGGCACTTTGATCTTGCCGCCTTCGGTCCGCAAGCGCTCTCGCTGCACTGCGTCGTTTTTTGCGTCGTGCAAAGTCACGGGCACGTTCAGGCGATGCAGCGCACGGCGCGTTTTAACGCAGAAAGGACAGGCATGGAACTGGTAAAGCGACAGGTTCGATGCTTCCTTGACCACGGCGGCCTGGCCTTGCGCCGAACGCCGCTGGGGACGCGGACGGGTAAGCGCATCGCCAAACACAATCAACTGGCCAAGGCCGGTACGCAGGGCTTTTATCAACATGAAGACTATCTCGAAAAACAGATGGAAAAGCTGCCCAGTCTACTTCAATACGGCCGCGCTTTGCAGGCCGCAGCGAGCCAGGCAGGCGGGCTTGAGAAAATAACAACCGAAGGGCCCCTTTCGCGCAACGGTTTCTGGCATGATGTACGCAATGTGCGCTGGCACCAATACGTGCGGAAACGGCCACGCTTGCCCACCGCTTAATTCATTCGGCCCTAAAGCCGGCAGTACATCACCTAGCAAGGAGTAAACACCATGGGTACCAAGGACAAGAAAAAGGAATCAAAGGGCAAAAAGCCCCAACCGAAGCCGGCACCTGCCCGCATACGAGCATAGCCTGGCCCGCTGGCCCCTGCCCGCAACGCGTCCAGGACGCACTATCGCATGCCATGCGGCGCAAACCCCAGCCGCCGCAAAGGATCCTGCCGGTAATACTGCGCAAGCAGCCCATACCATTCCGGCAGCGCCTGCGCCAAGGGTAACGGGTTCACAAAAAACCCTTCGGTACTGACCGCAAAGAACTCGGCCGGATCCGTAGCGGCGTAGGGATCCAGCGGCAGTCTGTCGTACCACGGCGCTGCAGCCTCGGATTCGGGGTCGATATGACGCGGAATCTCGCGCTCGATGGCATCGAGCGCATCGCCGAAACTGTCAAAGGTGGCGTCCAGCACCCGCATCCACACTGACGGCCGAATGTCGGAATGAGCATGCAGGCTGGGCATGCCGTCGGCAATGCCGCCGTATAAATCCAGCTTGTGGGCAAACTCATGGATGACGACATTCACGGTTTGCGGGTTGCCCGGCTGGCTGTCTTCCCATGAAAGAATGACGGGACCACCGTCCCAGGCCTCGCCCGAAGCTTCAAGCATGTATTCAGCCACGACGCCGTCCTCGTGGACTTCGCTGCGCGGAATCAAGAATCCGCCCGGATACACGATGATTTCAATCCAGCCTTCATACAATGCAGGATCAAGCTGCATAATAGGCAAGGCCGCCTGAATGGCAATCGCCATTTTGATGTCGTCGGTCACTTCCAGCCCCCGGGCGCCGTTAAAGACCTTGCTGGCCAGCAGCCAGGCAACGCGGTCGCGCAAGGCCTCTTGCTCCTGCCGCGACAAGCCCGCCAAGAACGGCAGGCCCGCCATCGCATGCCGCCAGGCCTGGGGCGAGATCAAGGACAATTCCTGGGCCACGCGCCGCCGGCTGGCGCCGCGGCCGGCAAGCCATCTAAACATTTGCTGTACCGAAAATGATGAACAAAGGACTGCGCACAACTTGTGCTGAATACCCGGTGATCATACCCGTAAGGGGCCTGTCCATGCCTGACGGAACCCCAGGCCGCGACGAAATTCACCGACGAGCCCTCAAACGCGCTCGGCGGGCGCGGAAAGCCGCGGCGGTACTGGCAGCCAAACCGACATTCAGATACGGACTGCTCCAAACGGCTACAAGGCTGTAGCGCTTGGAAACATATGCTGCTCTATAGTGAAACAGGCACTTCAAGGCAAGTTGCCGTTTCGTAATCTGGAGCAGGCCGTGACTTACTTATTTTCTCGCATAGCGCTCATGTTGATATGCTTGCCCTTTATTTTCGGCAGCACGTCCGCCCATGCCGCTGACGCCTACAGCCAGCAAGAAATCGAACAGTTGGTGGCTCCCGTCGCGCTTTATCCCGATCCCTTGCTGTCGCAGGTACTGATGGCCGCCACCTACCCTGTCGAAGTCGTAGAGGCGGCCCGCTGGCGTGCCGATCAGCCTAAAAAACTTTCAGACGCGCAACTGGGGCAAATGCTGCAAGATCAGCCCTGGGACCCGAGCGTGAAGTCAGTGGCCGCATTCCCCGATGTCTTGAACATGATGAACGAAAACATCAGCTGGACCGATCAATTGGGCGATGCATTTCTCGACCAGCAGGAAGATGTGATGGATGCAGTACAACGCCTGCGAACCAGGGCGCAGGCCGCCGGCCATCTGCAATCAAGTCCGCAGCAAGTCGTCAGCGCATCGGGCAACCCCGCCATCATCACCATTGTTCCGGCGCGACCCGACGTCGTCTACGTTCCCATCTATAACCCCACCGTCATCTACGGCGCCTGGCCTTATCCGGACTATCCGCCTTATTACTGGCATCCGCCCCGTTATGCAGTAAGCGGCCCGGTCATCACCTTCGCCGGCGCGCTTGTCGTAGGCAGCGTCCTGTGGAGCAGCTACGATTGGCACCACCACCGCTTTCATGTCGATGTAAACCGCTACAACCGCTTTAACCGCACGCGCATTACCAGCGAAGGCTGGCATCGGGACTTCGAGCGCAGGCGCACCGCAGCGGTGCACCGCAATTCCGTTGCGCGCGATCGTTTTGAGGATCAACGGCGTAACAATATGCAAGCGCCGGCGCGTGGGGATTTCAAGCAAGAACGCAGAGGCCAGGACACTCCGAGTCGTAGCAGCAACAGGGACCGTCATCCAGACCAGAAACGCCGCAGCAACGAAAGCGGTGCGCCGCGTCACGACAGCCGTACCGAAAGGCCGGCGCGCCCACAAGCTCAAAGAGAAAGCCAAATGCCGTCTTCAGAATCGCACCGTGCGCCCCGCATGGAACGGCCGGCGAACATAACGCGCACACCGCGGGAATCCGGTAATAGCGGCAATGGTTACGGCAATCGCGGAGGCGGCCGCAGCGAGGCGGCCAGGCCGCGGGAGCAGCGTCAGGCCGAACGGCAAGAACGGCGCTCATCGCGCCACGAGAACTCAGGCGGCAAAGGAAAAGACCGTGACGGATAGCCGCAACAACGGTTGAGCGCCAACCCTGCTAACCTGCACCTGACTCGGTTTTTTGCGGCGGCCGCTTAAGCGCCAGCATCAAATAAACAACTGTATGGCCGGCAAGAAGCTGTCCATGTTCAGCAGTTCGACTTTCTTTTCAACGATGCGCAGTTGTCCTTCGACCTGGCGCAGGCAATAGCGCACGCGTGCGCCCAGCACAAGCGGGTTGCCGGCCTGGTACTCCATGTATATGACATTGCAGGATACCGCCGGCAATCCGTCCCCGGCTTTCGCGCTTTCGATTTCAGGGCGTTGCACGACGCGCATGCCGCGTACTTGCGGCTGCAGCGAATACGCTCGCGGATGCTCATAGCGTTCGATACGAAGCTTCAAGAGCATCTTGTCCTCTAGGGAAATCGAAGCCTGCGTTTCGCGATCCGTTTGCCCCGGCTGCGACGGCATCCAATAGACGCCGTCATCGGTGAACAAGTCGTACCATAGCCCGAACTGCCGGTTGTCCAGCAGGCGGTTCTCGTAGTACACGAAATCAACCAGGCTATCGTGCAAGTCCGCTGTGCTCATGCTTGGTCTCCCGCGGGGTTCATTAACATGGAATGCCAAGCACGATGCTGATTGCGCATGACCAGTTCGTTGTTGCCGTCCTCAAACTGGCAATCGCCAGCCCCCAGCTCGGCCGGATTGAATTGGCGCTGCAGGTTCACCCACGGATTCCCGGCCGCCGCCAGGCTTGCCTGCTGGCTTTCGAACAAATGAATATCGTCATGGGCGACGACACTTGTGGGCGAGAACACCAGTCGGCTGTAGGTCAGCCCACGCTTGAGCATGATGTCGGGAGCGCCCTTGGGTTGGAATGCCCACACTTCAAGCTGGGTCAGGCCCGCCGACAAGGGCCGCAATACACGGATGATTTGCGGCGAACCTTTCGTGGCCAGGCTTGGATAAAACACTACATTTTGCGGAGAGAACGAAAGAATCTCCTGAGCCCGGCTCTCTCCGTGCGCCTGTTCAAGCGACTGCCGGTAGCTCGGGACATCGGCATAACCTGTGTGGATGCTGAACTTGGTACCCAGAATGCTATGGCCGTTAGGCAGCGTCCGGGCACCCATCTTGGTATAAAAATCGTAGCCGGCACCGAAGGGCAGCAATTGTTCCAGCGCGGTCGGATCGGTTTCCAGGAACTCCTGGCCTACCTTCCCGGCGGTGGCCGACGCGGACTCATGCACCGAAATAGGATGGACCGTATCGTTGATGTTTTCCAGGTACATCTTCCAGTTGCAGCGAATGACGCTGCGTATGCAACTGCCCGCTATCTGCAATTCGCCTTGCGGCGAACGGTCGGCCATATTGTCCAAGGCCGTCAATGCTTGCCCAAAATACTCATGGAAAGACTGGCCCTGCTTGCTGAGCCGCGCAAAGACAAAGCCGCGATACGTCGCCACACCGCCCGGCGTCGACATGCCCTGTGAAGCAGGGCTTT
Source organism: Eoetvoesiella caeni (assembly GCF_003315175.1). Classification (GTDB taxonomy): domain Bacteria; phylum Pseudomonadota; class Gammaproteobacteria; order Burkholderiales; family Burkholderiaceae_B; genus Eoetvoesia; species Eoetvoesia caeni. Next base: position 550,668 of record NZ_QNRQ01000001.1, read on the forward strand.
GGTCAAGCCCTGTGTCCTCATAGCCGGCCTTGAGAGACACCGCAAGCAAGGAGCCGTCGGTCTTGTAGCACCATGCATGATAAGGGCAGCGCAGCATGCGGCCCGCATTACCCTTGGGCTGCGACAAGACGCCAGCGCCTTTATGGGCGCAGCGATTGATCAGCACGCGCACACTGTCGTCAGTGTGCCGGATCATAATCACAGGACTGCCGGCCAGATCAAGCGTTATGTAGTCGCCGATGGCCGGCACCTGGCTTTCGTGGCCGACGTAAAGCCACGAACGGGCAAAGACCCGCTCTTGCTCGAGCTGAAATATCTCTTCGCTGATATAAGCGTCGCGATGAATCTGGTTGTCGACAAACAGCCCCGCAACGGCATCGGCATCTTTTCTGTAACCTATCATGATTACCTCCTGTGCTCCAGAGTCTTTCCTGGAGGCTCCAGTATGGCTCTTGCCTTAAAAGCATATCTGAAACGACGCGATGTGGACAACCCCGGCATACATACCGCCACACGGGACCCTGAAAATGCCGAAGCCCGCCAGAGACCAGCCTCGGAACAAGCGAGGTTGCTGGCGGAAGGACTGTCACAGGCATGGCAATGGCGTTGAGACTTACGCGGGCCGCAAAGGGCCAGCCCGCATCACGTCAAGTTGAAAAAATCCGAGGCATTACGGGCGAGCATGCGGGCCTTTTCGTCTTCCGATAGAAAGTCGGCGCCCCGGATCAGAGATCCGATTCTCGGTTCGCCCAAAGGGAAGGGGTAGTCCGAACCGAGCATGACGCGCTCTACCCCCATGACGCTGGTCAGCAAACGCAGCGACCCCGGGTCGAACACCGCGCTGTCCACGCTGAAGCGATCGACATAACTGGAAGGGGGATTGGGGCAGTCCTGCCTGACTATGTCGCGGTGCGTCCAGGCGTTTTCCACCCGGCCCAGCAAAAAGGCGAACGCCCCGCCGCCATGGGCAAAACATAGTTTCAGGCTTTTTGGAATTCGTTCGAAGGCGCCCGAAAGTATCAATGAAAGTATGCTCAGTTGCGTTTCGGCGGGCATGGCGACAAGCCAAGGCAACATCCACTTTTGCATGCGTTCTTTGCCGCCCATCATGTCCCAGGGATGAACCAGGACAGGTATGCCTTCGTTCGCGCAATGCGTCAGAAAACCGACCAGATGGTCGCTGTCCATATCGAGATCGCCCAGATGATTGCCAATTTGAACGCCCACATGGCCCTTGGCCTTGGCGCTGCTTGCCTCGGCGCACGCCATGTCGAGGTCTTGCAGCGGTATCTGGGCAAGGACTTTCAGCCGGGCCGGATCGGCGCTGGCAAACTCTAGGGCGTGATCGTTCATGCGTGCGGACCAGTCGGCGGCAACGGTAGCGGGCGCACTATATCGAAACATGATCGGCGTAGCGCAACTAAGCTGAATATCCACACCCTGTTCGTCCATTTGGGCCAGGCGCGCATGCGCGTCCCATAGCACTCGCTCGACCGGCCGGAAAGCCTTGCTTCCCGTCATGATCTGGCCGGTTTCACCATTGGGATCAACGCTCAGCCACAAGCTGCTTTCGTTGCCGAGGGCCGCACCTTCCTTCTCGGACAGGCGAGGAAAGTGATGGGAATGCATATCAATTTTTTTAGGTGTGGTCATGGCTGCTTTTCGTGTGATGCTTGGCGTTTTGTCATTGTGTTCCAGCAAGCTGGACTGCTATAGCTTATGCGCTTTGTTAAGGTCGCTGTGCCAGGTTTGAAAATCCCGGCCCGCATGGACAAGCCCACAATTTGGGCAAGTTCGCTCTGCTTCGCTGGTGCTGTAGAAACGCTCGTATACCGGCAGCAGGTCCTCGACTATGCTTTCCAGCTGGAACTCATAGCGCTTGACCATCGTGCCGCAACTGGCGCAACACCATTGCAGCGCATCTTGCTGGCCCTTCGGGCGCTGGCGCTCTATGACCAGGCACAGGCTGTTCTCTTCACGCTGGGGGGAATGGAATGTGTGGGGCGCCATCAGGAACATATCCCCTTCTTTCAGCGGCACTTTCTCGTATTGCCCGCGGTCCCACATCAGCAGATGGGCATTGCCCTTGAACTGATAGAAAAATTCTTCAATGGGGTCGTCATGGAAATCGCTGCGTTGGTTGGGTCCGCCAACAACGGTAACCATGAAATCGCCATCCTTCCATATTTGCTGATTGCCGACGGGCGGCTTGAGCAAATGGGCGTTATCGTCCAGCCAGCGCTGGAAATTCAGGGGGCGTCCGTACTTGTACATGATTGTCTCCTTTGTCTATAGCTATTTTCTTGACCCAGCAGTCAGTCGGTGCAATTGCTTTTGTCAAACAGGCTTGTACGCGATTGCCTTGATCTCGATAAGCAAGTGCGGATGCGGAAGCTGATGCACTGCGACTGTGGTCCGGGCCGGGCCGGTTTCATCGAAGAACTGGCCATACACTTCGTTGTAGCCGCCGAAATCGTTCATGTTGACCAGGTAGGCGCTGATCTCGACGACGTCCGACAACCCGGCACCGGCGCTGGCAAGAATGTCGCTTATGTTTTCGATGACCGCGCGCGTTTGCGCGCGGATGTCGAGGACCGTGGTGCCCATCGCGTCCACCTGCGCGCCTTCGAAACTATTGTCGGCCCGGCGCGAGCTGGTGCCCGAGACAAAGATGAAATCGCCGGCGCGCTTGAAGTGCGGGAAACGGCCGCGAGGGACGGCTTTACCGGGGATCACCCCAGCTTGTGTGGATGTCATGATTTTTTTACCGTAAAGAATTCAACATGGCCAAGACCGCCCACGTCGCATCGTATATGTGCGTCCGGCACCAGTTCTTGCGCCGCCGTCGCCGCCCCCGCCATGATCAGCGAACCCGCAGGCAGCGTATGGCCGGACGCGGCCACAAGGCGCGCCGCCTGAACCACGCTGCGCAGCGGATGGCCGAGAATTGCGGCAGTAGAACCGGCCAGTACGGAGCGGCCATTGAAAGCAATGGAAACACCCGCATTGCCCAGACGGTCGAACCTGCGCGACCAGGCGCCCACGACCAGGCCAGCAGAGGAACAGTTGTCCGCGACGACGTCTTCCAGCGTGAACTTGAAGTTTTGATAACGCGAGTCAATGATCTCCATGGCGGGCGCAACGGCTTCCAGATAGTCGGCGGCCTCGAGCGCATTGATAGGGCCGGTAATGTCGCGGCGTGTCAGGAAGCAGACTTCAGGCTCTACGCGAGGATGAATATAGCGGGCCAGGTCCACCGTGCTGCCCTCTTCTTCCAGCATGCGCTCGGTCAGCCAGCCCCAAATCAGGTCGTTGACACCCATCTGTATCATCTTGGCGCGGCTGGTGAACCCCAGCTTGATGCCACGCGTACCATCGCCGCGCGCAATGCGGCGTTCGATGGAGGCACGCTGGATGCGATAGGCCTGGTCCAGGTCGAAGCTGCCCGGAACGAATTGCTCTATAGCCTGGGCTTTGGCGGCCGCATCATCGAGCAAGCCGGCAATGTGTTCAGTGGTCTGGTTCATGCGTGTGCCTTCTGTGGATTGGCGGCGCGGGCCTTGAGCATGTCCAGCGCGACGTCGACGATCATGTCTTCTTGCCCCCCAACCATTCTGCGGCGGCCCAGCTCGATCAGGATATCGAAGGCCGGGATGCCATATTTCGCGGAAGCCGCTTCGCTGTGGCGCAGAAAGCTTGAATACACCCCCGCATAGCCCAAAGCCAGCGTTTCGCGGTCGACCCGCACCGGCCTCTCTTGGATCGGGCGAACGATGTCTTCGGCGGCGTCGATCAGCTTCTTGACGCTGCAGCCGTGATTCAATCCCATGCGGTCCACGGCAGCGATAAATACTTCAAGCGGCGCATTGCCCGCACCCGCGCCCATCCCTGCCAGGCTGGCGTCAATGCGGTCGCAGCCGTGCTCTAGCGCAACCAGGCTATTGGCCACGCCCAGGCTAAGGTTATGGTGGGCGTGCATGCCTGTTTCGGTTTCCGGCTTGAGCACGTCTTTAAAAGCCTTGAAGCGATCAGCAATGTCGTACATATTCATTGCACCGCCTGAGTCGACCACATAGACGCATTGCGCGCCATAGCTTTCCATGAGCTTGGCCTGTTCGGCCAGGCCCTGCGGCGTATTCATATGGCTCATCATCAAAAAGCCGACTGCGTTCATGCCCAGTTTGCGGGCGTATTCGATATGCTGGCGCGAAATGTCGGCTTCGGTGCAATGGGTGGCAACCCGCACAACACGCGCGCCGGCGTCGTACGCCGCCTGCAAATCGTGAATGGTGCCTATGCCCGGCAACAGCAAGGTCGCTACTTGCGCGTGCTTAAGGACGCCCGCCACGGCTTCGATCCACTCCAGGTCGGTATGCGCGCCAAAGCCGTAATTGAAGCTGGAACCGCGCAGGCCGTCGCCATGGGCGACTTCGATACTGTCGACTTTTGCTTCATCAAGAGCCTGGGCGATCTGCACGGCCTGCTCCAGCGAATATTGGTGGCGGATGGCATGCATGCCGTCGCGCAACGTAACGTCGGAGACATAGATTTTTTTCGTTTTGTCGAACATGGGAAGCTCCTTAGACCCGCACGCTATCGCGGGAAATCAGGCCCAGGGCCTGTTGCTCTGCTGCGGCAAGCGCGGCGCTGGTCATGATGTCAAGGTTGCCGGCATAGGATGGCAAATAATGCGCCGCACCCTCGACCTCGAGAAATATCGACACTTTCAGGCCCGGCATGCGGCCCAGCCCCGGCACATTGAGCGGATGCGCGGCATCGAACTTTTCAAACTGGACCTCTTGCTTTAGGCGGTATCCAGGCACATAGCCCGTGACGTCCTTGACCATACGCTCTACGGATTCGACGATGGCGTCCTGGTCGGCATTGACATCGGCCAGGCAGTACACGGTATCGCGCATGATCATGGGCGGTTCGGCGGGATTCAGCACAATGATGGCCTTGCCGGTGCGCGCCCCGCCCACCTCGATAATGGCCTTGGAAGTGGTCTCGGTAAATTCGTCGATATTGGCCCGGGTACCGGGGCCCGCCGATTTGCTGGCGATCGAGGCAACGATCTCGGCATAATGCACCGGCGCCACGCGCGAAACCGCGTGCACCATGGGAATCGTAGCCTGGCCGCCGCAGGTCACCATATTGATATTCGAAGCCTCCAGGTGCTGTTCCAGGTTCACAACCGGAATGACGTACGGGCCGATGGCGGCAGGCGTCAGGTCGACCACCTTTACGCCATGAGGCTGAAGCAGTTCGTTATGCCGGGCATGAGCTCCAGCACTGGTGGCGTCGAACACAATGCCGATTTCCGCAAAATTGGGCAGTTCCAGCAAGCCCTCTATGCCGTTGGCAGTAGTCGGCACGCCCAGTCTTGCGGCACGCGCCAGCCCTTCCGAAGCGGGGTCGATGCCGACCATGGCGCCCATGCGCAGATTGCGGCCGTTGCGCATGACCTTGATCATGAGGTCGGTGCCGATATTGCCCGAGCCAATAATTGCAACTGAAATTGCGTTGTCTCGTTGATTCATGAAACTCTTCAGAAATTCGATTCGGCGGCTGCCCGCCGGACATTCGGGATCAGGCGGAAAAATAAGCGCTTACCGACCCGAGGCCTTCAATTTGCGCGCTGAACACATCGCCGGGCTGCACGGCCACCATGGGACCCAGCGCTCCGGACATCAGCACGTCTCCGGCGCGCAAGGGCGAACCGGCACGCGCCATGACATTGGCCAGCCACACGGCGGCATTCAACGGGTTGCCCAGGCAGGCCGAACCTATGCCAAGGGAAACCTGGTCGCCGCGCCGTTCCATGACCATGCCGCAACCGATCAGGTCGAAATCGGAAAGCTTGACCGGACGGGCGCCAAGGACGAACAGGCCCGACGAAGCGTTGTCGGCCACCGTGTCGGCAAGGCGGATGTCCCAATTTGCAATGCGGCTGCCCACGACCTCGATGGCTGGCAAGGCATAGGCGGTGGCGTTGATGATGTCTGCCACTGTATTTTGCTCGTGTGTGAGGTCGCGCTCAAGGACCAGGGCGATCTCGGCCTCGACCTTGGGTTGCATGACGCGGCCGGCGGCGATTTCTTCGCCATGCCCCACCGCCATGCTGGCCAGCAATGTTCCGAAGTCGGGCGAATCGACGCCCAGCTGTTTTTGCACGGCCACCGAGGTCAAGCCGATTTTCCGGCCCACCAGGCGCTCGCCCGTCTTGAGCTTGCGTTCGATATTCATGCTTTGCACCGCGTAGGCCGCGGCGACGATATCTTCTGTGCTGCTTGACGCCGCTGCCTCGGCAAGCTGCTCGCGCAGCGGCGCACAAGGGGTGCCAGTGCTCTCGGCCTGCCACAACAATTCAGCTATTTCATTCAGGGATAAAGCCATTTTTCACTCCGGACTAAAAGACAAAATACATAATCGCATACTTGCAGCTTACGATACTAAAGCTGGATGCTGATATTGCTGATCTCGGAATAAAAATCAAGCGAGTATTGCCCCCCTTCACGTCCCAGGCCCGACTGCTTGGCGCCCCCGAAAGGAGTGCGCAAATCGCGCAAGAACCAGGTATTGACCCAGGTGATTCCGGTGCGTAAACGGCGCGATACGTTATGGGCGCGCTTGAGGCTGGTCGTCCAGACGCTTGCCGCCAGGCCGTAAGGGCTGTCGTTGACCCTGGCAATGACTTCTTCGTCGGTATCGAACGGCGCAATATGGCACACCGGACCAAACACTTCTTCGCGCACGCAGCGCGCGGTGTCGGGCAAGCCGGTCCAGATGGTTGGCTGCACGAAAGCCCCCTCGTCGCGTTCATCGCCGAATGCCGGCACCCCGCCTCCGCAGACCAATGTTGCGCCCTCTTCCAAAGCCAGCTTGTAGTACGACAGGACTTTGTCGCGATGGCCTTTGGAAATAAGAGGGCCCATGTCGACACCCGGCTCGTCGGGATAACCGACTTTGAGAGCCTCGGCTTTTTCTTTCAGGGCGGCGACAAAACGATCGAAGATGGGACGCTCGACATAGACGCGTTCGGAACACAGGCAAACCTGGCCCGAGTTGGTAAACGACGAGCGGATGACGCCGGCCACGGCAGCATCGAAATCGGCGTCGGCGAAGACAACGGCGGCATTTTTCCCGCCCAGCTCGAACGATACTTCCTTGACCCCCTCGGCGGCCACTTTCATGATGGTCGAGCCGGTGCTGGACTCGCCCGTAAATGTAATTGCGTCAATATCGGGATGGCCGGTCAGGAATTCGCCGGCCGAGTCGGGCCCGAAGCCGTGCAACAGATTGAACACACCCGGCGGAACGCCGGCTTCGTCCATGACTTGCGCGAGCAATGTGGCCGACGAAGGGGTTTCTTCCGAAGGCTTGACCACCACGGTATTGCCGCAGGCCAGCGCCGGCGCAACCTTCCAGGTCAACAAGAGCAGCGGCAGGTTCCAGGGTGAAATAATCGCAATGACGCCATGCGGCTTGCGTACGGTGTAATTCATGACGTCATGCCCGCTGGCCGTGCGCATATCGTAGGTTTCGCCGCCAGCGACCTTGACCAAGTCGGCAAATGTGCGGAAATTGGCCACGCCGCGATAAACGTCAAGCGTGCGGGCCTGCTCGATCGAGCGGCCTGTGTCGGCGACCTCGGCGGCAACGAACTCGTCGTAGCGGCGCTCGATGGCGTCCGCGACTTTGTCCAGGACCGCGGCTCGTTCCGCCACAGACATACTGCCCCATGGGCCGTCAAGCGCCGCCTTGGCGGACTTCACCGCGCGATCGGCCAGGGCCGCGTCGGCCTCGTGCACCTGGGCCAGCACCGCACCGTTGATGGGGCTGACATTGGCAAATAGTTTGCCGGTCGCGACGAACTCGCCGTTGACGTAATTGCGCAGCTCCGCAAGGGAATCCGGCAAAGGAAATCTGTGGTTCAAAACTGTCTCCTGAGAGGGGCATCCGCAAATAACGCTACTGCGGGTTTTCTCTGGAAACTATAGATTCATTCCGAGGCGGTGACTATTGAAAAATAAGCGGTCATGTATAACCAAAATCAATACATATATCCTAGGCCGCACTGTCCGCCGTATCAACGCATGTCCGGCGCGCCGTAGGTATCCACCGCCTACAGGCCGCCCAATGCTTCGATACCGGCCACTTCCTCCAGCGCGGCCAGCAGGCGCGCGGTTGCCGCAGTGGGCGCCCTCTCGGCAAGCAAGGTATAGCCAACCTTGCCGACAGGACTGACTACGCCCAGGCGCAGGATGCTTAGCAAGCCGGCACGCACGAACTGCTCGGCCACAGCGTAAGGCATCAGCGCAACCAGGGACGACTCCAGCAACAAACCCAGGTTGGTCAGAAACGAGACCGATTCCACCAGCTTGCGGGGCATGGCCATGCCCGCCTTTTCAAAAAAAGACTGGGCCGAGCGCCTGGCAACAGACTCCGTCGTCGGCACTATCCAGGTCATCTCTTCCAACTGGTGGGCGTCGACCGTCGCCTCCAGGGCCAGGGGATGGTGACGCGACACGACGGCGCACAATGTTTCGTCGTACAGGGGAACATGGACGAATGCCGGATTGACGTTTTCTTCCGGGAGAAAGCCGATGACCACATCGAACTGGCCCCGCGCCAGCTCCGGAAATAGTGCATCATTGGACCCAACCCGAACCTTCACAATGATATTGGGGGCTATTTCACGCAAACGCAAAATAGCCCGCGGCAGCAATTTGGCCGACGCCGTCAACAAGGTTCCGACCACGACCTGACCGGAGATGCCCGCATTCCATGAGTTTGCATCGTCCGCAAGAAAGCGCAGGCCAGCCAGCAGCGACTGCGTATGCCGCTGCAGCAATTGGCCAAACTCGGTCAATTGCACGCCGCGCTTGCCGCGCGTGAACAAGGTTTCTTCGAAATGCTGTTCCAGCTCGCGGATGGACTTGCTGACCGCGGGCTGCGTCATGTGAAGTTCGCGCGATGCAGCCAGCATCGAACCGGTTTCCACGACTTTTTCAAAAATGGCTATTTGCTGCAATTTAAGCCGGCGAATCAACGAGCTTTTGGAATGTTCCATGGAATGCCACTATAAATTGCAGGCTGAAGGCTCAGCCCAGCCAAACCGTAAAATCGCTGACCGGCACCCGCGGCGTACGAAAGGTATTGACCAATGCCGACTCGTCGGCATAGCCCAGCGCCATGCCGCAGACTATCATTTCGTCCGGCCCCGCCCCGATATGCGGCAGGATGATTTTCCCGTAGGAATTCCACGCTGCCTGCGGGCAGGTATCCAGGCCGCGGGCGCGGGCGGCAATCATAATGCTTTGCAGGAACCCGCCGTAGTCCATCAGCGATCCGCTGCCCATAACGGTATTGACGGTAAACATCAGCCCGACCGGCGCGCCGAAATACCGAAAGTTGCGCTGGTGCTGCGCGTGCATGCCGTCTTTATTGCCACGTTCCAAACCCAGCAAGCCATATAAGCCCCAGCCGTTCTCGCGCCGGCGGTCGATAAAAGGACTGACCCAGGTGCGCGGGTAATAATCAAAGGCTTCGGTATATTCGTCTGCCAAAGAGCGGTCGGCCCGCAGCGCATCATGGGCCGCACATACTTTGTCGATCAGGCTGTCTTTGACAGCCCCCTGCAGCACGTAGGTCTTCCAGGGCTGGGTATTGGCGCCCGACGGCGCCCGGCTGGCAACGGCAAGTATTTCTTCGATCAGGGCACGGGGCACAGGCTTGTCGGTAAACGCGCGAATGGATTGGCGGCCCTCGATGGCCTGGTCGACCAATGCGGCAGCCTCGGACGAATGGTTTTCAACAGTACTGCTGCTGGACATGATGCGAAAAGCTCCTGATTCTTGATGCACGGATTGGCGGCGGCCCGAAAGCCGCCCCAATAAATGCAGATCTTATAGTGTATGGTTGACCATCGCCAGCCGAATATGCTCTATGGCGCGAGATGGTTCGAGGCCTTTTGGACAGACTTCGGTACAGTTCATGATGGTGCGACAACGGAAAAGCCGGTAAGCGTCGTTCAATTCATCCAGCCGCTCCTCGGTCGCCTGGTCGCGACTATCGGCAATAAACCGATATGCATTCAATAGCCCCGCAGGTCCTACAAATTTGTCCGGATTCCACCAATACGACGGACATTGACTCGAACAGCACGCACAAAGGATGCATTCGTAAAGGCCATTGAGCGACTCGCGTTGCTCGGGAGACTGCAAACGTTCCTTTTCGGGTGGAGGCTCATGATTGATCAAATAGGGCTTGATCGACCAATACTGCTTATAGAATTGGGTCATATCCACTACCAGGTCCCGAATGACCGGAAAAGTGGGCAGAGGCCGAAGCACAACCGGATCTTTCAGGTCCTTGATTGGCGTAATGCAGGCGAGCCCGTTACGACCATTGATGTTGATGGCATCCGACCCACACACACCTTCGCGGCATGATTTGCGTAACGTCAGTGAATCGTCCTTCTCGCTTTTAATACGCAGAATGACATCTAGCAGCATATGTTCGTTGGGCCGAATCTCCATGTCGAATTCTTGCATCCTGGGTCTGGAATCCGTGTCTGGATCAAATCTATATATAGAGAATCGCATGGATGGCTCCGATATTAATAGTAAGTATCGCGCTCGTCAGGTTGCGGCGAACAATACCAGCATCACCCAGGCAGCCATGCTGATTAAAAAGAGCGCAAGTAACGCCAGCGCGGTAATCCGAAGAGACAGGGGTTTGATGTAGTCCAAGACCACATCACGAAGGCCGACCCAGGCGTGAACGAGCAGAACTATAAAAAATACGCTGGTTGGGACGATGAACTCCGCGCTCGACATCGAGTCACGCCATATTTCGTACGACACTGGTTGGTAAAAAGCGAAGTAGATCAACAAAAACAAAAAGAAAAAAAGCAGATAAATAGCGGTAAACCGCTGAATGAGCCAGGGCTTCAATCCGCTTACAGGTGACTTTTTCATAGGAAGGCCATTGCGGCAAGGACCGCAAATAAAGGGCTGACGCAGTTGACTATCCATGCGCTGCGCCGGGCTTGATGCAGTCCGGATCCGATATCGATATCGCTGAGCAGATGGCGCACGCCGGCCAGCAGATGGTGACCCAGCGCCCATGCGAAGAGAACTGCCGCACATCGAACGGGAATACTGTGAAGCAGGCCGATCGCCCGTTCGTAGCCACCGGGATCTTTCAGCGACAAATCAAGCGCGTAAATGCTGAAGGGGAGACCGAGGGCAAGCAATACCCCACTGATTCGGTGACAGATGGAAGTGATAGCACCCACCGGCATCTGGATCTGCAGCACGTTGAAAAAAACAGGTCTTCGCATAGTCGCCCCATATTATGTTGGATCATGTCAAAATACGCTGGTGTTCTGACGCTACGATGCATAGCCCCTAGTTCAAAAGATTGCGCAAGACGTATTGCATAATGCCTCCGTGACGGTAATAGTCCGCTTCAGTCTGGGTATCGATACGCACCACAGCCTCGAACGTAACGTCGCCCGCGCGCACTTTAACCGTAGGCGGGATGCCTCCCCCGTTCAGCGCCGTGATTCCTGCAATACTGAACACTTCTTCGCCAGTCAAACCGAGCGACTCGGCTGTTTCTCCTGGCGGAAACTGCAGCGGCAATACGCCCATCCCCAACAAATTCGAACGATGAATGCGCTCGTAAGATTCCGCTATGACGGCGCGCACGCCCAGCAGGCTCGTTCCTTTTGCAGCCCAATCACGCGATGAGCCCGAGCCGTAGTCCTTGCCGGCCAGCACCACCAACGCAATGCCTTCGTCCAGATAATTGCATGAAGCGTCGAAGATAGCTGTAACGGGTGCCCCCGTGCGGGTGAAGTCACGCGTATAGCCGCCCTCTGTGCCAGGTGCGAGCTGATTGCGCAGGCGCACGTTGGCGAAGGTGCCACGTATCATTACTTCGTGGTTGCCGCGCCGCGAGCCATAAGAGTTGAAGTCTTTGGCCATGACGCCGTGATCGGTCAGATACTGCGCAGCGGGCGAATTTCGGGCAATGGAGCCAGCCGGACTGATGTGGTCGGTAGTGACCGAATCGCCAAGCTTGGCCAGTACTCGCGCGCCCGCGATATCGCTCACGGGTGCGGGCTTGCGCTGCATTTCGGCAAAATAGGGCGGCTTGCGCACGTAGGTGGAGGTGTCATCCCACGCAAACAGCTCGCCCTGTGGAGTCGGCAGCCCACGCCAACGTTCATTCCCGGCGAACACATCGGTATAACCGCGAGTATACATGTCGGTGGAAATCGAATGCTCGACCGCCGCCACTTCTTGGCTTGACGGCCAGATGTCGCGAAGGTACACCGGTAGACCATCCTTGCCGTAGCCCAATGGGTCATTGGACAGATCTGTGTCCATCGTTCCGGTCAGAGCATAGGCGACTACCAGCGGTGGCGACATAAGATAGTTCATCTTGACCTCCGCGTGAATGCGACCCTCGAAGTTGCGGTTGCCAGACAGTACCGAAACGACCGACAAATCGCCACTGGCGACCGCGTCGCTGACTTCAGGGATGAGCGGGCCCGAGTTACCGATGCAGGTGGTACAGCCGTAACCGACTAGATAAAAGCCAAGCGCTTCAAGATACGGCATTAGACCGGCCTTTTTGAAATAGTCGGTCACCACGCGCGATCCAGGAGCCAGGCTTGTCTTGACCCAGGGCTTGCGCGACAGGCCGAGCTCCACGGCCTTTTTAGCCAGCAGCGCCGCCGCCAACATCACTGTGGGATTGGATGTGTTCGTACACGAGGTAATCGCGGCAATGACGACCGCGCCATGGTCGACATGACATGTCGTCCCATCGCCAAGGAGCACCGGCATTGGATTGGCGCTTCGCTCTCCGCCTTCGGATGTTCGGTCATTGTTGATATTGGGAGCATCGGAAAAGCTTTCCGGTTGCTCGTGAGAGGGAGGGTCCGACGCGGGAAATGACTGAGCTACAGCTACGTCATAACCCTTGAGCTTGTGCGGGGCCTCGCTTACAAAGGCCGGCAACGTTCTGCGAAAGGCCCGCTTGGCATCAGTCAGCGAAATTCGGTCTTGAGGGCGCGTGGGCCCTGCTATAGACGGCACCACCGTGGAGAGGTCCAGCTCAAGGCGCTCGGAATAACGCGGCTCAAGCCCGGGATCATGCCACAGGCCTTGCTGTTTTGCGTAGGTTTCGATGAGCGCGATGTGATCGGAAGAACGGCCCGTGAGCTCAAGATATCGCAACGTAACGTTATCTATGGGAAATATTGCAATGGTGGAACCATATTCTGGGCTCATGTTGCCGATAGTCGCGCGGTTGGCCAATGGCACCGCTGCTACGCCGGGACCGTAAAACTCAACAAACTTTCCTACCACCCGGTGTTCGCGCAACATTTCCGTTATGGTCAGAACAAGGTCAGTAGCCGTGGTACCCGCGGGCAATGAACCGATAAGCTTGAAACCCACCACTTTGGGAATCAGCATTGAAATTGGCTGGCCGAGCATGGCGGCTTCGGCCTCGATGCCGCCGACTCCCCATGCCACGACTCCCAATCCGTTGACCATGGGCGTGTGTGAGTCCGTACCCACGCAAGTATCTGGATAGGCTGCTGTACCCCCCTCCACTTCGTGGGTGAAGACAACGCGCGACAAATGCTCCAGATTGATTTGATGCACTATTCCTGTGTCGGGCGGCACTACTTTGAAATCGTCAAAAGCGGTCTGCCCCCAGCGTAGAAATTGATATCGCTCAAGGTTGCGTTCGTATTCGATCGTGATGTTCCGATCAAACGCCGTTTCGTCACCGAAAGCGTCCACAATGACCGAATGATCTATGACCAATTCGACAGGAGCAAGTGGGTTGATGCGACCTGCGTCCCCTCGCAACGTATGCATTGCTTCACGCATGGCAGCCAGGTCGACGACGGCCGGAACTCCTGTGAAGTCCTGCAACACTACCCGGGCAGGCGTAAACGAAATCTCGCGTTCAGATTGCGACTCAACCCCCCAGCCCGCCAGCGCGCGAATATCGTCCGCAGTGATGTCGACGCCGTTTTCGGTTCTTAGCAGATTCTCCAAGAGAATTTTAAGGCTGTAAGGAAGGCTGGCAATATCGAATCCGGCATCTGACAGTGCATCAAGCCGGTAAATGGCGTAGGACTTGCCGGCAACTTGCAGGGAACCTTTGGCTTTGAAGGTGTCAATACTGCCCATGATGCTTTCCTCCTGTGTGGTATCACTTGACTGTAGCCTGTACATCGCTTGTACCATCCACATAAGCCGGCTGCTCTCATAGCATTCTTGCGACTAGGGGATTAATGAGCCAGAAAACGGTTAAGAGATATGATCAAGCAGCCCGCGGTCCTGCCTTAGTCCGATCTACGCAGTGCGACATTACGACCGAAGCCGACCTCTCTGACTATAGTCGCAGAACATGTCCATAGCGAGGTCAAAGGAATATTTGCGCTAATTGGACATTGCCTGCACAAAATAGATAGCTGAGGTCCCATGTATCCCGTACTGTGATGAACAAATACGCAGCCATACGCAATGGCGCATCACCATCACGGAGACCCTCATGGACAGCCATCCTTTTCTTGCCGGCGAACGGTTTTTATTGGGTACATTTTCAAGCAATTGTTCCGGCGGCATGACTGTCTCCAAGCTGCCCAAACGCTGGCAGGCAACTTGGCAGAACAACCTGAAGCTGGGGCAAATGCTGGACGATGCGGGCATCGATTTCATGTTGCCGATTGCCCGCTGGATCGGTTACGGTGGTGAAACCAATTTCCATGGCTATGTACTGGAAACCGTAACCTGGGCAACCGCCCTATTGGCCAACACCAAGAATATTACGGTCTTTGCAACGGTCCATACGGTTGCAAACCATCCCGTCATTGTTGCCAAGCAGTTGGCTACGATTGCGCAGATAAGCAATAACCGCGTCGGCCTGAATATTGTGGCCGGCTGGAACAAACCCGAATATGAGGCGCTGGGCCTGAATCTGCCCGACGATCACGAAACCCGCTACGGCTATGCCCAGGAATGGTTCGATATCGTCAAGAAACTCTGGTCCCATGAGGGCGCATTCAATTGGGACGGCAAATACTTTCAGCTCAAGAACACTTACGGCGACCCCAAGCCCGACACCATGCCGCCTATTTTCAATGCGGCGGGGTCCGGCCTGGGACGCGAGTTTGCCAGCCGCAACGCCAATTTCCTGTTTACACCGGCCATTGACCTGGGCCGCTCCAAGCAAGAAGTTGCCGACCTTAAGCAGCAAGGCCGTGATAATCAGCGCCGCGTGGATGTCTTGACGTTCTCGCATGTCATTTGCCGGCCCACCGAAGCCGAAGCCAAGGCCAAGTGGCAAGAGCTGCAGGACAACGCCGACTGGGCCGCCGTGGACAACCTGATTGCCTTGCAGTTCGCCCATGCCCAATCGTTTCCGCACGACCTGCTGGCCCTGATCCGCGAACGCATGGCGGCTGGCCACGGCGGCTACCCTTTGGTAGGCACGCCCCAACAAGTGGCCGACGGCATTTGTGCCCTGCATGAAGCAGGCTTTCGGGGCACTACGCTTTCGTTCTTCGACTATGTTGAAGAGTTTCCCTACTTCCGCGATGAGGTGCTTCCCATCCTGCATGCGCGCGGTATCAGATAGGCGGCTGGCGCCGCGCCCGTGCCCGCAATCCGTACGGCCATTTGGACCGAAGCCATACCGTTGCGGCATGCTGAAGATTAAGGAAAACCCTCGCAGCAATAACGCCCGATCAGGTATAAACTTTTTGAATTCAAACAGTTATAGGAAAATCCAGGCATAGGGCGCCTCGTCCTATGCCAATTTTCCGTTACCCAGGGAGCTATCGTGTTGCGATCGGATTTCGCCGTTGGCCGTACCCGTTTGTTCAGCCGTTTCCCCGTTATAGCCTCCTGCGACCTGGAAGAAGTCCGTGACCGCGTCGCCCACGTTTTCTGCGATCACCGCCTGAACGTCGTCGGCAAATCGCAGCGGCTCAGTACGCAAATGTATTTTCGGCCAGGGCGCTACGCCGGCTATGGACGCATGAGCTACGGCGCCACCGTCGATATCGACCCGGGCCGTCTTGATGATTTTTTTCTGCTTCAGTTTCCGCTGCACGGAGAAGAAACCATTATTTCCGAAGGACAGTCGGTATCTTCCACGGCCAATATGGCAACCATCGTCAGCCCCGGCGTGGACTTTCGGATGCGCCATGGACAATGCACCGAAAAACTGTTCGTCCGGCTGGACCGCCGGGCACTCGAGCACGAGCTTGTCAGCTATTCGGGCCGCGCCCTTAAAGGTCCTTTGAAATTCGCACCGGGCATTGCCCTGGACACCGCGCAAGGCCAGGCTCTGTACCGCTTTATAAGCTGGCTTATGCAAGAAGCCTCCGACGGGCCCTTGCTGGACTATCCCTTGCTTGCCGCGCAATTCGAAGACACGCTCATGGCTTCATTGCTTAGCACGCTACCGCATAACCAGGGCAGCCAGCCACACTTCCCCCTTTCGGTAGCACCGCATTTCGTGCGTCGCGCCGAAGAATACATGCAGCACCACGCGCACGAACCCTTAAGCGCAAGCGATATTGCGACTCATGCCGGCGTAAGTACGCGCAGCCTGTTTGCGGGTTTTCGAAAATATCGCGACACCACGCCCATGGCCCACTTGCGCGCATTGCGCCTTGAAAAAGTACGGGCCGACCTCGTCTCGCCCCCGCCCGGGGCGCAAAGCGTCACGCGCATTGCCATGCGCTGGGGATTCTCCCATCTTGGGCAGTTTTCGGCCGCTTACCGGCAACGCTACGGCGAAACGCCGTCGCTTACCCTGCAGCGCGCCGGCGGGCGCGAGCCGCGCCGCTAAGCCGGCTTCCAGCAAAGCCTACATTACGGCACTTATCGCCCGCTGCAAGAACTCAGGCACCGACATGGCCTTGCCATTGACTTCGACGCTATCATTTTCGTAACGTATGGCGGTGCTGAGC
The DNA here is from genome assembly GCF_003315175.1 of Eoetvoesiella caeni. Lineage (GTDB taxonomy): Bacteria > Pseudomonadota > Gammaproteobacteria > Burkholderiales > Burkholderiaceae_B > Eoetvoesia > Eoetvoesia caeni. The sequence continues at coordinate 567,685 of NZ_QNRQ01000001.1, forward strand.
TTGTCTTCCGCTTGCACGGCCAGGCCTGCTCGCCCCAGCCTGGCGGCATACATATCGAACACCATGGCGCCCATCATGGCTGCATTGCCGTTGCCGCCCGGCACGCCCTGAAACTGACTGAAGGTCTGAATGAACATGGGCTTGGCTATGGCAAGGTTCAGTTCCAGCCGCTTGATGACCTGAGGCAAAAGCAAAGCGGCCTCCGAAGCGTCGGAGCCCGCCGGACGCGCCAGGTTGACGGCCAGCTTCAAGGTGCTTTCGCCCTGGCCGTTCTTCCAGATGAACGGATCTATCGAGACTGTCGGCTGGCTGTCCAGCACCGCCCAAAGCTTGTTGCGCAGTTGCGCCGCTTCGTCGGGGGTAAGCTCGAGTTCGTCATCCGGGCCCAGGTTGTGCAGCGCCTTGATCCGGTCGTAAGTTACGACCAGGTCGGTAAGTGCCTGAACGTCCAGATTGCTGCCCTTGAAACCGGCGGTCAGGCTGCCGAAGTCGGCCTCGCCCAAGCGGATCCCGCCAAGGCTATATTGCAATGCGCCTTCAAGCTGGTTATTACGCTGCTGGCTGTCCAGGTTGATGGCCACCTTGCTTAATTGCACAGGCACGCTGTCGGCCGAAGCCAGTGTGAATTGTTCGGCAACGGCCTGGCTGCTGCTTTTGACCGTGCTGGGTTCGCCCGCCACATTCGTTGTGCTGCCAAGAACGATGCCGTGGATTTGCACGCTGTCGCCGCTACGCGCCGATGCGTACTCCAGGGCCTCGAATGTACCCTTGACCACGCTGTCCTGAAAGTTGTTGCTAAGCGTTGCGTTGATGACCCCGCCGCTGAATTTCAGGCTGTCGCCCCCTTCTTTTACGGCCAAAGGCTTGAGTTGCCAAACTGAATTTCCTTCTCCGGAAAATGTGACCCGGGTCGTGGCAACCACGGGCGACTGGCCTTGCAGGCTGTCGAACCATTTTTGAGTTGCCACCGACGGAATCATTTGTGCCCGGCTTAGTGCCATAAGCGGCGCAAAATGCCCCGACTGAAGCGCGCCCAGAGGAAATGGCCCATGCTGCAAATGGTCGCTTAGCAGGTATTCGACGGGAGCACCCTGGCTGTCCTGCATTTGCAAGGTATAGACGACGTCCGACGAGAAAACATGGCGCTTGTATTCGCTGATGGCCACTTTGAAGCCATTTTCCGGGACGTTGACGCCCAAGGCCGCTGTAAGCCGGTCGTTGGCCCGCTGGACCATCTGCTCTATGGTGGCCTGGGCTTCTTTGCCCACATACCAGGACGTCCCGGTGTAGACCGCCCCCAAGACAATAATTGCGGTCAGTAGCTTGGCGCCTTTTTTCATGTGATCGATCCGTAGATATTAAGTTATTGTCGTTTGCGCGAAAGCTCGCGAGGCAGCGGAAATGCCACGTTCTCTTCGGTGCCGGGCAAAGTGCGCACCGAAGCCGCCCCCAGTTCTTTCAGACGGTCGATAACCTGACGCACCAGCACCTCGGGAGCCGATGCGCCCGCGGTCAATCCGATTCGCTTGGCGTTGACCAGCCAGGCCGCATCGATCATGTCGGGATCGTCGATAAGATAGGCCGCCGCGCCTTTGCGTTCGGCGACCTCGCGCAGGCGGTTGGAATTGGAACTGTTGGGACTGCCCACCACCAGCACCAGATCGCAATCGGGCGCCATTACCTTGACCGCGTCCTGGCGGTTCTGGGTGGCGTAGCAGATGTCGCTTTTCTTGGGCTCGACAATGGAGGGAAAACGCGTGCGCAATGCATGGGCGACGGCCGCGGCATCATCGACCGACAACGTCGTCTGGGTAACGAAAGCCAGGTTGTCCGGGTCGGCGACCTGCAAAGCGTCTACGTCTTCAATGGTTTCAACCAGGTACATGCCGCTGTCGGCCTGGCCCAGGGTGCCTTCGACTTCAGGGTGGCCGCGATGGCCGATCATGATGATTTCGCGGCCGGCCTCGCGCATGCGAGCCACTTCGACATGGACTTTGGTGACCAGCGGACACGTGGCATCGAATACCCGCAAGCCCATTTTTTCGGCCTGGGCGCGTACGCTTTGAGCCACGCCGTGAGCCGAAAACACCACGATGGAGCCTTTGGGCGCCTCGTCAAGTTCGGCAATGAAAATCGCGCCCTTGGACTTCAGGTCTTGAACCACATAGCGGTTATGAACGATTTCATGACGTACATAGATGGGAGCGCCATGCAGTTCAAGTGCACGCTCGACGATGTCGATGGCCCGGTCGACCCCCGCACAAAAACCACGCGGCTGGGCCAGGATGACTTCTGCGGAGCCCTGTCCCGCTACCTTGCCTACTGGCATTACAACACCCCCAACAAAGATACATCGATGCGCAGGTCGGCTCCGGCCAAAGGATGGTTGAAGTCGAACAAGGCCCAACCCTCGCCGCGCTCTTTTAGAATGCCCGAATAACGGCCGCCGTTGGGCGCGAAAAACTCGACGATATCGCCCAGTTCGAATACCGTACCCGGCTCGGTATTGGCCTCGAGCATGGCATTGGTCACGCGCTGGATGAGCTCGGGATTACGCTCGCCGTAGGCCTGGGCCGCCGGCAATTCAATGCTGAATTGCGTACTCTCTTCGCGGCCCAGCAAGGCTTGTTCCATGGGCGGCGCCCATTGCCCCATTCCAAGTTGCAAGGTCGCCGGACGGCTGGCAAAAGTGTCGGCAAATACCGAGCCCGCGGCCGGCCCCGTTGTCAATTCGATGCGGTAATGCAAGGTAAGGTAAGAGTCGGGACGGACGACAGCCTTGGCGGAATCAATGGGGGAAATCAAAATCGTTCACCAAAAAAACATTGCGAATTCATCATTTTAGTGCCTCTTGCAACTTCGCACATTACAACCGGCGCCCAGGGCCTGTCAGGACAAGCCGAGACGGACAAAACCGTTCACTCGGCTGCTCAAACCCGCCAAAGACAGGCATCGTAGGAATTCTTCGATCCCGTCCCAGGCCAGGCACGCCACCCGACGAAACGCCCGACAGCTTGATCGAGACTCCTGAATGCATCCACCCAGCCGAGAAAAACCATGCCCACGCCTACGCCTCGCCGCCCCATTGCCATGACTCCCGAACGCCCCCGCGAACGCCTGCTCGCCCATGGCGCCCAGGCCCTGACTTCGCCTGAACTTCTAGCCATAGTGCTGCGTACCGGAACCAAGGGCTGCGATGCCGTCTCGTTGGGCCATCGCTTGATCGAACAGTTCAGCGGCCTGCGCGGCCTGCTCGCCGCCGATGTCCATACCTTGCTGAAGCTGCCCGGCCTTGGCCTGGCCAAAGCCTGCGAACTACAGGCCATCAACGAACTGAACCGCCGCGCCCTGGCCGAAGAACTGCGCATCGGCCAGGCGCTGGACCAGCCGGAACGCGTCAAGCACTATTGCATTGCCACCCTCGGCCACCTGAAGATAGAACATTGCTTCGCCCTATACCTGGACAGCCAATACCGCCTGATTATTTGCGAAGAACTGGCCAAGGGCACGCTTACACAAGCCTCGGTCTATCCCCGCGAAGTCGTCAAGGCGGGGCTCAAGCATCACGCCGCGGCGCTTATCCTGGCCCACAACCATCCTTCCGGCGTTTCAGAGCCAAGCCAGGCCGACCTTGCCCTGACCCGCCATTTGAAGCAAGCGCTGGCTTTGGTTGATATCCGTCTGCTGGACCACCTTATCGTGACGCCGCGCGGCGCCGTATCGCTGGCGGAACGCGGCCAGTTGTGAGGCCGGCCGGGCCGCCGCCTGCAATAATTGGGTCCTGCCCAGCAATATGGACGTCCAAGCTTGCCTATGGGTTGTTGACGCCGGAATGCGACACCGCCGGCACAAAACCTACTATTATGCTTTGGGCACATAGGCCATTCGTGCTAGAATTGCAAGTTAATCTGGATACGTGGCTAGGGAAGCCTTGGCGCTTGGCGATATAAAACAGCCAAGAAAAAAGACTTCATGAATAAGCAAAAACAAGGAACGTGCCTTGCCTTGCTCCTGGCTGGCGACCCGTCTTTTTCGATACAACAGGAATTCATCATGAAAGAAGGCATCCACCCCGAATACCGCGATGTGGTGTTTCTGGATCAGCAAACCGGCAACAAGTTCATTTCGCGCTCTACGCTCAACAGCCGCGAAACCGTTGAACTGGACGGTAAAACCTACCCGCTCTTCAAGTGCGAAGTTACCTCTGAATCGCATCCGTTCTACACCGGCGCTCAAACACGCCTCGTGGAAACCGGCCGCGTCGAGAAATTCCGCGCCCGCTTTGCCCGCACCGCCGGCACTGTCAAGAAAGCGTCGTAATAGAAAAAGCTGTCCCTCGGGGCGGCAAGCGGCGAAGCGCAGGAGTATTTTTCCACCGGCCGCCTCAAGGCAAATGCACTGGGGCCGCAAAGCACGGAATTCATACTGCCCCTATCCGCTATCGCCCGTAAAAGGCAGCCTCAGGGCTGCCTTTTTATTTCCGTTTTAATTTAAGATGGCTCCGTCATCCATTTAATTACGCCGACTCCGTGGCCCTACAATCTCCCCATTCGACTCCTGCCCGCCTTACCGCCTCGGCCACCACCAAGCTGCCGCGGCTGTTGCTGCTTTTGCTGGCCGTCGTCTATATATTTGCCGGGCTGTATTTCAGGGATCCATGGAAAACCGACGACGTCGTAGGGCTGGCCACCATGCTGACCGCCCTGCACGGGCCCGCCCACGCGCTGTGGCTGCCGCAGATCGGCACACTTGCGTACGCCCAGGACGGCCCTTTCGTCATGTGGGTAGGGGCTTTCAGCATCTGGCTGTTCAGCCCACTGTTCGAGTTTTTTACCTCGCCGCTGGACGCCGCCATCATCGCATCGCGCCTGCCCAATTTCTTGTGGTTCGGCCTTTTGCTGTGGTCCATCTGGTACGGAACCTACCTGTTGGGCCGGCGCCCCGAACCCCAGCCGCTGGCCCTGCCCTTTGGCGGCGAACCGACTGTACGCGCCTACGGACGCATGATCGCCGACGCCGCATTGCTGCTAATCCTTGCTACGGCCGGCATCATGTGGCGCCTGCACGAAACCTCCGAGGTCCCAGCCATTGTCGCCTTCCAGGCATTGGCGTTTTATGCCGTCGCGCGCATGCTGGACCACCCGCTGTCGGGCGCTGTAACTCTAGGCGTGGCTTTGGGCGCGGCGTTCCTGACGCGCGGATGGATAGGCGCCCTGCCCATCATGCTGGCCGTACCTTTCGCTTTTGCGCCGCGCAGCGCGCTGTGGCCGGCCAAGCACTGGCTGATCGTGGCCGCCGTCATCGCCACCAGCATGATCCTGTTATGGTGGATACCCGCCAGCCACCTTAGCCCCTACTGGGTGGAGAACTGGTGGCTCTGGAACGTCAATTCGTTCGGCTGGCCTCAAAGCGCCGCGCTGATCAGCATCCTGCGCGACCTGCCCTGGTTCTTGTGGCCCACCTGGCCGTTCGCACTGCTGGCCATCTGGCGCTGGCGCTCGTGGCTTTACGCGCCCCACATCTGGATTCCGCTGATGTTCGCGGTCTGGCCGCTGGCGGTCATGTGCTTTCTGGCCGACCCCTTCGAACCCGAATACAGCCTCATGGCATTGCCGGTCGCCGTGCTGGCCGCATTCGCCCTGCCCACCTTGCGCCGCGGCGTCGTCAATTCACTGGACTGGTTTGCCGTCATGTGCTTTTCGCTGACTTGCGCAACGGTCTGGCTGGGCTGGATAGCGCTGCAAGCCGGCTGGCCGACGCAAATCGCGCACAATATCGCCCGCCAGACTACCGGCTACCAGGCATATATTTCGTGGCCCGCAGTAGCCATTGCGCTTGCGGGCACTCTTTGCTGGATAGGCCTGGTACGCTGGCGCCTGCACTCCAAGCCGTCGGCATTATGGCGCGGCACGGTTCTTTCGGCCTGCGGCATCACCTTGACCTGGCTGCTGTTGGTCACCCTCTGGATGCCCGCCCTGGACTATGTGCGTAGCTATCGCAGCGTCTCGGCGCAATTGTCGGTCACTCTTAAAGCCTTGACTCAGCCTCAGGACTGCGTACGGGCCGCGGCGCTGGGCGTCGGCCAGCGCGCATCGTTCTATGTCTTCAATGGCATTGACTTCAGCTACAGCTCCAAATGCAAACTGGTGCTGCAGCAAACCTCGCCGCAAAGCGTCGAGGCAGGCACGGCTGGCTTCGATGGAGCGCAGGTACTATGGGAAGGCAAGCGCGGCGCCGACCGGCGCGAAATGTTCCGCCTGCTGCGGATCAACTAGCATGAACCCGCCAGCCCTCCCGGCCAGCCTTTTTTTCTATATCAAGCAAACATTGCACCAGGCCTGGCCGGTGCTGATCAGCGCCTGGGCAAGCATCGCCTTTGGCGTCATAGACACAGCCATGGCCGGCCATGCCAGTGCCGCCGACCTGCAAGCCATGTCGCTGTCCGTATCGATTTACATCACGGTGTTCGTCGGCCTGATGGGAGTCGTACATGCGCTGATCCCTATTATTGGCCAGCACTTCGGCGCCCAGCGCCACGCCGAAGTCGGCCACGCCTGGGGCCAGGGTGTCTGGATGGCGCTTGGCTTGTCAGTGGTGGGAATAGCCGCCATGCTGGTTCCAGACGTCTGGCTCTCGCTGTCCAGCGGCATCGAACCCCAGGTGCACTACGGCATTACATGGTACTTGCGCGCCCTGGCTTTTGCACTGCCCGCCGCGCTGGTGTTCCGCACCATATACGCGTTGGGAACAGCGGTATCCCGGCCCAAAATGGTCATGGGCATCAACCTGGTCAGCATTGCGTTCAAGGCCCTGTTCAACTGGATCTTCATCTTTGGCAAGCTGGGCGCGCCCGCGCTGGGCGCCATCGGCGCGGGCCTGTCCACCGCCATCGTCAGTTGGATGACCTTGGCGGCCGGGCTGTGGATGCTCAAGCACGACACTTTTTACGCCGGCTTCAATCTTAAACTGTACCGGCCCCGCTGGGCCGCCCAGAAAGAATTGCTGCGCCTGGGCCTGCCCATGGGCGGCTCTTATCTGGTCGAGGTCTGCGCATTCAGTTTCATGGCGCTTCTGGTGGCGCGCGAGGGCATGTTCGTGACCGGCGGCCACCAGATCATGTCCAACCTGGTGGCGCTGTGCTACATGATGCCCATGGCGGTCGGCATTGCCGCCGCTTCGCTCACCGCGCAGGCAATCGGCGCCAACGACGTACATCGCGCCCAGAAAACGGCACAGGCAGGACTAATAGTCGTATTCGTGGGTGCCATCGCAACCATCGTGCTGCTTATCGTGGGCAAGCCAATGATTCTGGCCGTCTATACGAACGACCTGAAAGTGGCCGCCATTGCCGCGGCCCTGATGCAGGTCATTCCCTACTTTCATTTATGCGACGCCATGCAGTGCATCAACTCGTATTTACTGCGTGCCTACAAAGTGGCGGTAGTGCCCATGCTGCTGCAAATCGTCGCGCTTACAGGCATAGGGCTGATAGGCGGCTGGTGGCTGGGCTTCGGCCCTGCCGCGGGCAGCCTTGAACCGATTATCGAACGCGTTATGCCGGGCGCCCCCATCGGGGCGGCCAGCTTATGGCTGATGTCGCTGATCGGCCTGGCAATTTCGGCAACGCTGCTTTATGGCTGGTACCGGCACATACTAAACCAGTATCGCCGCAGCCTCGGGTAGAGGCGCGGCTACGCTGCTTGCCGCCCACCCAGGACGCGTCAACGATAAATATACTCGCGGCGCCAGGGGTAGGTAAGGTCGGCCGGATAATCCAGCTCGTCGCCGCGTCCAGTGGCCTTGTGCTGCAGCAGCACCTGGTGCAAGGCTATCCAGCCTTGCTCGAAGCCCATGGCGCAACCCGCCAAATATATGCGGTAGGCCCGCAACGATTTAGCTCCTTGCTCGCCCTTGAGGAACTGCCGCGCCTCGTCCAGCCGAGCCTCGAGCGCGTCGCTCCAGGCCCAAAGCGTTCGCGCATAGTGCGGCCGCAAGTTTTCGACGTCGACGTCTTCAAGACCCGCATCCGAGATGCGCGCGAGTTCGTTGCTGATATGGGTAAGCTCGCCGCCCGGGAAGATGTATTTTTCGATGAACTGCCCCATGCCCGCGCCGACTTCGGCGTTGTATACGCCGCCGGCCGTGATGCCGTGGTTCATGATCAAGCCGCCCGGACGCAATAGGCGGCGCAATTTGGAAAAATATGCCCCCAATTGCGCCCGCCCCACATGCTCGAACATGCCGACGGACGCTATCTTGTCGTAGGGCTGCGATTCGTCCAGGGCGCGGTAATCAAGCAAAGTCATGCGCACGCGCCCGGACAGGCCTTTTTCTTCGATCAGACGATTGACGTGGGCATGCTGGTTCTTGGACAAGGTAATGCCCGTGGCGTCCACTCCGTAATTTTCCGCGGCCCACAACAGCAAGCCCCCCCATCCCGCGCCAATATCCAGGAAGCGCTCGCCGGACTTGAGCGCCAGCTTGCGGCAGATATGGTCGAGCTTGGCCTCTTGGGCCTGGGCGACAGTCATGTCGGGAGTGCGGAAATACGCGCAGGAATAGACTCGCCGCGGATCAAGCCAAAGTTCGTAGAAATCGTCAGACAAGTCGTAATGAAACTGGATTTGCTTGGCATCGCGTTCGGTGCTGTGGCGCCAGACCGAAACGGCGTGCCTGGCCAGGCCGGTAAACCAATTGCCGTGCCCCGTGTCGATGGGGGAGGCCGGCAAGATGCTGGTGGCCAGACGCATGAGGTCTCGCATGGAACCTTGGACGTCTAGCCGACCTTCAACGTAATCCTCGCCCAACAACCCCGCTTGCCCTGAAGCCAGGTGCAGCAAGGCAATTTTGTCTTTAGCCACCAAGCGCATCTTGGCGTCGGCCGGTCCAGCTACAGAACCGTCGGGCAACTGCACCTGAACCGCCATTGACAAAGATGCCAACTTTTTCTCTACCGCCGATAAAACCGAACTCACATCCCACTCCCTATAGTTCAAGCATCTCTGAACGAAGCTCGCAAAGCGGAGCGCTGCATAAGACGAAGACGCGCAACCGCCAGAGCTCGTTCAAAGCGTGCTTACCTGTTTACAAGTCTATAAATTTCAAAGATATGCACAAGTCCCCAGGCCTTCTGCGACACCCTCTTACGGGGCGATTGCAAAAAAGCCGCTATCAATTTATCACCAAACGATCAATCCCGAAACTACAACAGGGGCTGCAACAGGGACATAGGCGCTTCGACGTCGCATTGTGCACACATGCACCGACTCCTGGAATCCTTTAGACTAGCAAGCTGTCCGCTCATGCATCATCAAGATCGCGCCACTACATGCCCCCAATAAAAAAAGAATCGCTAATGCCAGGATGGCTGGTCCTCATGGGCGCTTTAGCCGCCCTTGGCCCTCTGGCCATAGACATGTACCTGCCCTCCTTCCCCGCCATAGTCGAGGGCCTGAACACAACCCAAGGGCAGGTCGAACGCACGCTGGCCAGTTATTTATTCGGCATGGCGCTGGCGCAAATGATTTACGGGCCGCTTGCCGACCGCTACGGAAGAAAGCCTCCATTGCTTGGCGGGCTGATCATCTTCACGATCGCTTCCGTTGGCTGCACTTTGACCGGCGACATCGAACACCTGACCCTTTGGCGCATTGCGCAGGCTTTCGGCGGCGCCGCGGGCATGGTCATTCCGAAAGCCGTCATCCGCGACAACTTCAGCACCCGCGACGCGGCCAAAGCCATGTCGCTGCTTATGCTGATCATGGGCGTCACGCCTATCCTGGGTCCCATACTCGGCGGCCAGATACTGCTGTTTGTCGGATGGCGCGGCATTTTCGGCTTGATGGCCATCGGCGGCGCGCTGCTGTTGCTGGCTTCGCTGCTTACCATGCGCGAAACGCTCGCGCCCCAGAATCGCGCGCCGCTGCGCGTCTCCAGCATTGCCGGCAATTATTGGCAATTGCTGCGCGATCGGCAATTCATTTGCTTTTCCTTGTCCGGCGCATGCGGGTCGGCCGGCCTGTTCACGTATATATCTGGAACGCCGCGCGTGGTCATGGGAGTCTACGGCGTGGCCCCCACGTACTTTGGCTTTATCTTCGGACTGGGCGCGGCCGCGCTGATACTCGCGGCGCAAGTCAACGCCCGCCTGCTTGACCGGCACACCACTGAAAAGCTGCTGAAACTGGCGCTGATATCGGTGGTGGTCAGTTCTGCCGCCGCGCTGGCCCTGACTTTGCTGGGCCTGCTGACCCTGCCTTTGCTTATGGTATGCTTGATGGGCTTTATGGCAAGCCAGGGGTTTGTAAACCCCAACGCGGCGGCGCTTGCGCTGTCCCGCCAAGGCATGCGCCTGGGTGTTGCCTCGGCCCTGATGGGCACTTTGCAAATGCTGTTCGGAGCGCTGGCCGGCCTGGCAATCAGCCAATGGCAATCGGACACAGCGCTTCCGCTGACAGGCATTTTGGCAATCAGCACCGTCCTATCGTGGTTATTTGGACGCATTGGCCTACGGGCAGCTTGATTAATTAGCCGTATTCATATTAGAATACTAGGCTTTACAGATATTACGGTCTTATCGTTTCACCCATAGGTACTGCCCTTTGTATGGGTTTTGGCAAAACAAGCTGCCAGGCAAACATACAAAGAGCTTTATTGAGGGTGATGGGCCTTTATAGCAAAAACTTAAGGGGTATAACCATGGCACGCGTATGCCAAGTTACCGGCAAAGGCCCAATGACGGGCAACAATGTTTCGCACGCGAACAACAAAACCAAGCGTCGCTTTCTTCCTAATCTGCAATCGCGCCGCTTCTGGGTCGAAAGCGAAAACCGCTGGGTACGTCTTCGCGTAAGCACCAAGGCTATTCGCACCATCGACAAGAACGGTATCGATGTCGTCCTGGCCGACCTGCGCGCCCGTGGCGTAGTGGCGTAAGCCGCAGCAGCGTACTAATCATCAGGAGCTCATCATGGCAAAAGGCCTTCGCGAGAAAATCAAACTCGAATCCACTGCTGGCACCGGTCATTTCTACACGACCACCAAAAACAAGCGCAATATGCCCGAGAAAATGCTGATCAAGAAATTCGATCCCGTTGCTCGCAAGCATGTCGACTACAAAGAAATCAAACTCAAGTAATCGACAACAGCAGCATGAAAAAAACCCTGGTTCGCCAGGGTTTTTTGCGTTCCCCGCAAGCCGCCTGCGCATCCAAAGCGCTATACGGCACAGCACCCTATAATGTATGGTTTGCATCAAACCTTAAAGACCAAGAATCCCATGCAGGAACGTTACAGCCCCACCGCCGTCGAAGCAGCCGCCCAGCAAAATTGGGGCGAACGCGACGCCTACCGCGTCAGCGAAACCGCCGTCAATGCCAAGGGCGAACCCAAGCCCAAGTTCTACGCCTGCTCCATGCTGCCCTACCCCAGCGGCAAGCTGCACATGGGCCATGTGCGCAACTACACCATCAACGACATGATGGCGCGCCAACTGCGCATGCGCGGCTATAACGTTTTAATGCCCATGGGCTGGGACGCTTTCGGCATGCCTGCCGAGAACGCCGCCATCAAGTCCAAGGTGCCGCCGGCCAAATGGACGTACGACAACATCGCCTACATGAAAAAGCAGATGCTGGCGATGGGCCTGGCCATAGACTGGTCGCGCGAAATGTGCGCTTGCGACCCGAAATACTACAAATGGAACCAGTGGCTGTTCCTGAAGATGCTCGAAAAAGGCATTGCCTACCGCAAGACCCAAATCGTCAATTGGGATCCGGTCGACCAAACCGTGCTGGCCAACGAGCAAGTCATCGATGGACGCGGCTGGCGCTCCGGCGCACCCGTCGAAAAACGCGAGATTCCAGGCTATTACCTGCGCATCACCGACTATGCCGAAGAACTGCTCGAACAGGTTCATGACGGCCTGCCCGGCTGGCCCGAACGCGTGCGCCTGATGCAGGAAAACTGGATAGGCAAGAGCTCGGGCGTGCGCTTTGCGTTCCCGCACGACATCAAGGACAACAACGGCGCACTGATTCAGGACGGCCGCCTGTATGTATTTACCACTCGGGCCGACACCATCATGGGTGTCACGTTTTGCGCCGTGGCACCTGAGCACCCGCTGGCAACGCATGCGGCACAAAGCAACCCCGAATTGGCGGCTTTCATCGAGACCTGCAAAAAAGGCGGCACCACCGAGGTCGAGCTGGCCACGCGCGAAAAAGAAGGCATGCGCACCAGCCTGCAGGTAACCCACCCTATTACTGGCGAACAAATCGATATCTGGGTAGGCAACTACGTTCTCATGACCTATGGCGACGGCGCGGTCATGGGCGTGCCTGCCCATGACGAACGCGACTTCGCCTTCGCCAAAAAATACAATCTGCCCATCAAGGATGTCGTCGCCGTCGAAGGCAAGACCTACTCTACCGACGCCTGGCAAGAATGGTACGGCGACAAGCAGCAAGGCAATACGGTCAATTCCGGGCCATACAACGGCCTGACCCCCGCCCAAACCGTCGATGCCGTGGCTGCCGACCTGGCCGCCAAAGGCCTGGGCGAAAAGCAAACGACATGGCGCCTGCGCGATTGGGGCATTTCGCGCCAGCGCTACTGGGGCACCCCCATTCCCATTATTCATTGCCCCGACTGCGGCCCCGTGCCGGTGCCCGAGCAGGATCTTCCCGTCATCCTGCCCGACGACCTCATTCCGGACGGCAGCGGCAACCCGCTGACCAAGCATGAAGCCTTTCTGTCCTGCAAGTGCCCGAAATGCGGCACGGCGGCACGCCGCGAAACCGACACCATGGACACCTTTGTCGATTCGTCGTGGTACTTCATGCGCTATACCTCGCCAGGCAACGACAATGCCATGGTCGACGAACGCAACGACTACTGGATGCCCATGGACCAATACATCGGGGGCATCGAGCACGCTGTGCTGCACCTGCTGTATGCGCGCTTCTGGACACGCGTCATGCGCGACCTTGGCATGGTCAAGTTCAGCGAACCCTTTACCCGCCTGCTGTGCCAGGGCATGGTGCTGAACCACATCTACTCGCGCAAGAACGAAAAAGGCGGCATAGAATATTTTTGGCCCGAAGAAGTCGAAAATGTCTACGACGCCAAGGGCGCAATTGTCGGCGCCAAGTTGCTGAAAGACGGGTCCGCCGTGCAGTACGGCGGCATCGGCACCATGTCCAAATCCAAGAACAATGGTGTGGATCCGCAATCGCTCATCGACACCATGGGCGCCGACACGGCGCGCCTGTTCGTCATGTTCGCCAGCCCGCCCGAACAAACACTCGAATGGTCCGACTCGGGCGTGGACGGCGCCAACCGCTATTTGCGCCGCGTCTGGTCCTACAGCCATAGCCGCCTGGCCATTGTCCAGGCCGCGGCGCAGGCCCCGGCCGCCCCCGACTGGAGCAGCGCCGACGAAGCCACCAAGACCCTGCGCCGCGAAATCCACAGCCTGCTCAAGCTGGCCGATTACGATTACCAGCGCATTCAGTACAACACCGTCGTCTCAACGTGCATGAAAATGCTGAATACGCTTGAGTCGGCCGATCTGCCCGATACGCCAGTCGCCCACCAGGCCATTGCCGATACGCTTAGCATCTTGCTGCGCGTACTGTATCCTGTGGTACCGCACATCACCTGGCAGATCTGGAACGAACTGGGGCTGAACGGGCTTTATGGCGACCTGCTGGATGCGCCCTGGCCCGAAGTCGATGAAGCGGCCCTGGTTGCAGACGAGATCGAACTCATGCTGCAAATCAACGGCAAGCTGCGCGGCGCGTTGAAAGTGGCGAACGGATCAAGCAAGGCAGACATCGAGCAGGCCGCCACCGCCCATGACGCGACAGGCCGCTTCCTTGAAGGACGTCCCATCAAGCGCGTCATCGTCGTACCTGGAAAACTGGTCAACATTGTCGGATAACAGCACCCATGCATAGTCAACACACCGCCTACCGTACCGCCGCTACACTATCGCGCCACTGGGTTCGCGGGCTTGCCTGCCTGACGCTGTTTGCCGTTCTGGGCGCCTGCGGCTTTCACCTCAAGGGCGTCACGCCGCTGCCGTTCGACACTCTGTATACCAATATTCCCGAAAACTCGGCCTTCGGCGCGCAAATACGCCGCGCCATCCGGGCCGCTTCGCCCAATACGCGCTTCGTCTCCGAACCGGGCGAAGCCCGTGCCCGGCTTACTCAACTGGCCAACAACCAGTCCATGCGCGAAGTCTCCATCAATCCTCAGGGCCAGGTCGAAGAATACGAACTGAACCTGACCTTTGTCTTCCAGCTTACGGACGACAAAGGCCATCTGGTGCTGCCGCCCACCACCCTGGAAACCATCCGCGAAATTCCCTACGATTCTGGCGCGCTGCAGGCCAAGCAAGGCGAAATCGGCACGCTGTACATCGAGATGCAACAAAGCCTGGTCGATCGCATCGTCCGGCGCCTGACCGCACCCGAGGTCTCCAAGGCCTTCAACAATCCTGAAGACCTGCCGATTGCGGAACCGACCGCGCCCGCCGCACGCACCCCGCCCAACACCTACCAGTCGCCTATCCCGACGCCGCTGTCCATTCCCGGCGCCGCGCCTGGTACTGGAATGTACTAACCCGCTATGGGACGCCGGCTCGATATCGACCGCCTCTTGAGCCAGCTTGAAACTGCTCCGCAGGCACTGGATCCGCTGTATGTGGTGATGGGCGACGAACCGCTGCTGGTCACCGAAGCCACAGACGGCTTGCGGGCGGCCGCCCGCCGTGCGGGCTACCTTGAACGCACCAGCTTGATCCTTGACGCGCGCGGCGACTGGTCGGCGGTCATCGCCGCCACGCAGAACATTTCGCTGTTCGGTGACCGCCGGCTCGTTGAAGTCAAGATACCTACCGGCAAGCCCGGGAAAATCGGCGGCGAAACGCTTATCAAGCTGGCCGGCCTGACCCAGGGCGGAGCTCTTAGCGATACGCTGGTCCTGGTCGGACTGCCCAGGCTGGACAAAACCACCCGCAACAGCAAATGGGCCGCAAGCTTGCTGGATGCGGCCACGCTGATCGAGCTGCCCGCTATCGAGCGGGCCGAATTGCCGCGCTGGATACAACAACGCCTGGCGCGGCAAAACCAGCAATTGGAACCGGCCAGCCTGGAATGGATGGCCGACAAAGTTGAAGGCAATCTGCTTGCCGCTTTCCAGGAAGTCCAAAAGCTGGCCCTGCTTTATCCCGAAGGCAAGCTCAGCCCCAAGGACGTGGAACAAGCCGTATTGAATGTTGCCCGCTACGATGTTTTCAGCTTGCGCGACGCCATGCTGTCGGGCAATCCGGCCAGGGCCTTGTCCGTGCTGGCAGGGTTGCGCGCCGAAGGCGAGGCATTGCCGCTGGTGCTGTGGGCGGTAGGCGAAGAAGTCCGCGTCATGGCGCGCATAGCGGCCATGACGGCGGCCGGACAGGATCTATCCGGCGCCATGCGCCAGCAGCGCATATTCGGCCCGCGCGAAAACCTGATGCGTCAGACATTAAGACGCGTACCGGCGCGGACCTGGCCCGCCGCCGTGCAGCACGCCCATGACGTCGACAGGCTGATAAAAGGCCTGAAGGTAGCTGGCCGCCTGGACGACCCATGGGAAGAACTGGCCCGCTTGACGCTGCGCATCGCCAACGCCGGCGCACACGCCTAGCCGGCGCGTCATTTGACTGATCCGGACGCACGAAACAACCAAACCGCGCACTCGCGTTATAGTAATCCCTTACTTATGCTGGGATAATAGTCTTTAGCATGTCACGTCATACGAATACCATCATGAACGCACCCGTTACCGACACCTCCTCCCACAATGCCGAACTCGCCGCCCAAATCCAAACCCTGGGACAGCAGGCCCGGCAAGCCGCACGCACGCTCATGACCGCGCCAGGACACGCCAAAGCTGCAGCACTGCGCGCCATGGCCGCCCGCCTGGAACAGGACAAGGCCATTTTGCAGGCGGAAAACGCCAAGGACCTGGAAGCGGCCCGCAACAACGGCCTGGCGCCGGCCATGGTCGACCGCCTGATGTTATCGGACAAAGCCCTGAAAACCATGATTACGGGCTTGCTGCAGATTGCCGACATGCCCGACCCGGTGGGCAGCCAGACAGCCTCGAGCACCCGGCCCAACGGCATGCGGGTAGGACAAATGCGCGTGCCTATCGGCGTCATCGGCATCATTTACGAATCGCGCCCCAACGTCACCATCGACGCGGCCGCCCTGTGCCTGAAGTCGGGCAATGCCACTATTTTGCGCGGCGGCAGCGAAGCCTTCCACTCCAACCGCGCCCTGGGCGCCGTTATCCAGGCGGGCCTGGCCGACGCCGGCCTGCCGCAGCACGCGGTACAGGTCGTAGGCACCACCGACCGGGCCGCCGTGGGCATGCTGGCTACTCTTACCGACTACATCGACGTGATCATTCCGCGCGGCGGCAAAGGACTTATTGCGCGCCTGGCCGCCGAAGCACGCGTACCCTTGCTGAAGCACCTGGACGGCAACTGCCATGTATATATCGACGAGGCCGCCGACCTGGACAAGGCCCACGATATTGCCCTGAATGCCAAAACCTACCGCTACGGCATATGCGGCGCCATGGAAACCTTGCTGGTGCACGCCGCCGTTGCGCCAAAAATATTGCCGCGCCTGGCACAAAGCCTGCTCGACAAAGGCGTAGAGCTGCGCGGCTGCGAACGTACGCGCGCGCTCATTCCTCAGGCCTTGCCGGCCACCGACGAAGACTGGGCCACCGAGTATCTGGAACCCATTCTTGCCATCCGCATCGTCGACGATATCGGCCAGGCCATGGACCATATCGCGCGCTGGAGCTCGGGCCACACCGAAGCCATCGTCACCGAGAACCTGCATGCGGCCACGCAATTTCAGCGCGAAGTCGATTCCAGTTCGGTCTATATCAACCTGCCCACCTGTTTTGCCGACGGTTTCGAGTATGGGCTGGGCGCTGAAATCGGCATTTCGACCAACCGCCTGCATGCGCGCGGGCCGGTCGGCCTCGAAGGTCTTACCACCCTGAAGTGGGTACTGACCGGCGACGGCCAGTTGCGCGGCTGATGCTGTGGGTCAAAACCTTACACATTTTGTTCGTCGTTTCGTGGTTTGCGGGGCTGTTTTACCTGCCCCGCATTTATGTCAACCTTGCGCAGAACCAGGACCCCGCCGTACAGGCCTGCCTGCTGGGCATGGCCAGGCGCCTGTATAGCTTCACCAGCAAACTGGCTGTTCTTGCGGTGCTGTTCGGGCTAGGGCTGTTTCTGGGCTTCAAGCTGGGACAAGGCCAAGGCTGGATGCACGCCAAACTGTTGTTTGTGCTGGTGGTCATTGCCTACCACCTGGCTTGCGGACGCCTGCTGAAAACCTTTGAGGCGGGCCGCAACACCCGCAGTCACCGCTACTACCGCTGGTTCAACGAAGCACCCGTGCTTTTGCTGCTTATTATTGTTGCCCTGGTTGTAGTCCGACCCTTCTGATCCACGAATTCCCTATGACCGAGTCCGACAAGACACGCAAGACCCTTACGCTTTCCAGACGCGCCAGCGCCCCCAATACCGAAGCTTCCGACAACAAGCCCAAGCGCGCCGGCGCGCGCGCGCGCCAGGTGGCGCAACTGGAGCGTGAACGCGCCAAACAACGCGCCCTGCAGGAAGCCAGCGGCAACGGCACCCACGAAGACGCAAATCGCCGGCCAGCCCCGGCGCCCGTTGCGGACAGCACTGCCTACGAGCGCGCGCCGGGCGCACGCTCCGCCAGGCCGGCTTCGCGCGGCGCTGCCGCACCTGCGGCCGATGCCCGTCCGCGGCGGCAAACGCGCGACTCAGAACCGCCCCACGAAACCGTCGCGCCCCGCATAAAGCGCCGTACCGCCGCACCCCGCAGCCGCAAAGAAGCCGAAATCTTCGCAATATTCGCTCCTTGCCCCCAAGGGCTGGAAGAAGCCTTGGCCGCCGAACTGCAAGAACTGGGCTTTGAAGACGCCCAGCCGGGGCGGGCCGGCTGCCACTTCCATGCCGACTGGAGCGGCATGCAGCGCGCCAATCTTTATTCGCGCCTGGCCACCCGCATACTGCTCCAGGTAGCGCACGGCGCCGTACATCACGAAGACGATATTCTAGAACTGGCCCGCCAAACGCCTTGGGAACGCTGGTTCGGACCCGAACAAACCTTGCGGGTCGACACGTCGGCCATCCGCAGCCCCATGCAAAGCCTGCAATATTGCAATTTGCGCGCCAAAGACGGCATTTGCGACCGCCTGCGCGAACTCGAAGGCGCCCGGCCCGACATCGACACGGTAAGGCCCGATGCGCGCGTACACCTGTTTTTAACCGAAGACAGCGCAACCTTGTACCTGGACACTTCGGGCGAGTCGCTGTTCAAGCGGGGCTGGCGGCTGGACAAAGGAGACGCCCCCATCCGCGAAAATCTCGCGGCCGGGATATTGGCGCTATCCGACTGGGACCCATCGCAACCGCTGCTCGATCCATTTTGCGGCAGCGGCACTATCTTGATCGAAGCCGCCTGGATCGCGCTGGGCGTGCCGGCCGGCATCTGGCGGCCATTCAGCTTCGAGCGCCTGCGCGACCACGACGCGCGCCATTGGCGCGACCTGAAGGACGACGCGCGCGCCCATATCCGTACGCAACTGGAAAGCCCGCTGGTGGGGGTAGACCTGAATCCGGCCGCCATCGAGGCCGCCCGCCAGAACGTCGAGCGCGCCTGGTTGACTCCCGACTCCATCCGCTTCGAAGTGGGAGACGCGCGCCACACCCCCGCTCCGGCGCCGACAGGCTGGCTGATCACCAACCCACCTTACGGCGAGCGCATGGAAACCGACGACACCGAGATGTGGCGCGCCTGGGCGCAAAACCTGAAGCAAAACTTCAGCGGCTGGCAGGTAGGCGTCATTACCAGCGATTTAAGCCTTCCGCAGAAGCTTCGGCTGAAGCCCAAGCGCCGCTACCCCCTGTACAACGGCGCGTTGGACTGCCGCCTATTCAGCTTTGAAATGGTAGAAGCCGGCTACCGTCGATAAAACGCAATACTGCGGCATTTACGCAACATTGCCGATTTCTGCGGCAGCGCAACAAATTAAGCTTGCTTTAGCCTAGGGTTATCCCTATAATAGGGTTAACCCTGAACGAAACGTTCAACACATAGAGAGGCTAAATCATGATCAACTTAAACAGCGACATCCGTCTTACCGATGAACTTGAGCGTCAACTGATGAACGAAGCCATCGAAGAACAGAACCGCTTCAAACCCGGTGTTGCACTGAAGAATCTATTCGTCAAGCTTGGCGGCAGCGCGCAAAAAAGCAGCGGCGCCAAAACTGTCGGCACCAAGCACGCTGAATCGGCCGCTTAATAACAGTGCGCTAAGATCGGGTTGCTCCGGTCGCCTTGCAGGATAAATGTAGTCCCTGCTCTCTCTAAAAAGCCGCAAAAGCGGCTTTTTGCTTTGCAGCATCCGATATGCGGGATAATAGCGGCTTATCGCTTTTAACCCCTTACCAGCCGCGTCACACATCATGCCTCCTGTTTCGTCCACCCCCAGCCGCTTGCGGCGATTCGCTTGCATGATGTATGAAGGCGTGCTGCTGTTCGGCGTCGTCTTCCTGGCCGCCTACGTGTTCGACACCCTGACCCAAAGCCGTAGCGGCCTGACCTTGCGCCACGGCCGGCAAGCGGTCGTCTTTGTCGCCATCGGCATTTACTTCATCCTGTGCTGGCGGCGGGGCGGGCAAACCTTGCCCATGAAAACCTGGAATATCCGCATCGCCGAACGCGATGGTTCGACACCAAGGCTTGCGCGCCTGGTTTCGCGCTATCTGCTGGCCTGGTGCATCCCGCTGGCGGCTGCCCTGCTGGTCAAAGGCGCTTCGTACGCCACCGGCTACGCCTCGACCGACCTGCTTATTGTCTTTGCGCCCTTCGCTATATTCATATGGACCTGGGTTGATCGCGACGGCCAATTTCTGCACGATCGCCTGCTCGGTACACGCCTGGTCAGCCTGACTCCGTAAAAACCCTAGGGTCAATCACTTTCTGTAGCCCAGGGATTGCACAGAACCCGCTTGTCGTTCATGCTTGCACAGTAAAAAGGCGTACACGCCTTTCTTTACCTCGTCGCAGCCAAAAAACAAACAATGAACGATCGATACCCTGATCTCTACTCGTCTTATCAGTGGTTTGTCCCGACTCAATTCAATATCGCCCAAGCGTGCGTACACCGGTGGGCCGAGAATCCGCACGAGGGCAGGCGGCCCGCCATTTATTTCGAGGACGAACACGGCGCGGCACAGGTGTGGAGCTACACTCAATTGGCCGAGACCTGCAACCGTCTGGCCAACGGCCTGGTCAAGATGGGCGTCAATCCCGGCGACCGTGTCGCCATCGTCATGGAACAGCGCCCCGAGTTCGTCGTAGCCTGCATGGCCGTGCTCAGCGTCGGCGCCATAGCCGTGCCACTGTCGGCGCAATGGGGACCCGATGGCCTGGGCGTACGCCTGCGCGACGCCGAAGCCCGGGTAGCGGTCGTGGACACTGCGTCGGGAGCCGACTTGCTGCAGGCTCAGGTTCGCTGCCCCGCTTTGGCGCAAATCGTAGGATTGGGCTTCCAGCACGACAACATCCTTCCATGGAATAGCCTGCTTGCGCGCCAGCCGGTCGACTTCAAGCCTGTGCCCACTCGTTCCGACAGCCCTGCACTGCTGTTGTACGGGAGCACCGGCCCCAGCGGCAAGACGCTGGGCACGGTCCACGCGCACAGCACGCTAATCGGCAATCTGCCCGGCTTTGTGGCCGGACAAAACTGGTTTCCGCAAACCGGCAATGTCTTTTGGTCTCCGTCCGAATGGACCTGGTACGGAGGGCTCTTGAACGCCTTGTTGCCGACCATGTATTTCGGCCGCAGCATCGTGGCCACTACCGCGCCGCTTTCGGGCGCGGGCGCACTTGACATTCTGGAACGCTATCGCGTCACGAACGCGTTCTTCGTGCCCAGCGCGCTTGAACTTATCATGGCTGCTGCCCCGACCCCGCGCGAAAGTCATGACCTGGCCTTGCGCAACATCATGGCCAGCGGCGCCAGCCTGCCCATACACGTTTACGAATGGTGCCGGCAAGCGCTGGGCGTTACGCCCAACGAAATGTTCGGCCAGGCCCAAGCCAACCATGTGGTGGGCAACAGCCATCTAAAATGGCCGGCCATTCCCGGCAGCCTCGGACGCCCCTACCCCGGCCATCTGGTCACGGTACTGGACGATGACGGCAACCCGTGCCCCGCCAACATCGTTGGCGAAATCGCAGTCAATCGCTACGATATCCAAGGCTATCCCGATCCGGCCGTATTTCAAAGGTACTGGCGCAACGAGGCCGCCACTCACGCCCACCTGCGCGGCGACTGGCTGCTGACGGGCGATCTGGCCATTGTCGACAAGCAGGGCTATTTCTGGCATTGTGGGCAGCGCGGCAACACGCCCAATAGCCCGGGCCAGCATATCCAGCCCGCGGACATCCTGCTGGCGCGCGCCAAGTAAAAAGCAGCAAAGGAAACACCATGGCAATTTATCAATACGAAGCGCTAGCTCCCGCTATCGATCCAGACACCTTTATATTCGACAGTGCCGACCTTATCGGCGATGTCAGGCTCGCAGCCGGCGTCAGCATCTGGGCCAATGTCAGCATCCGGGCCGACAATGCCCCTATCGTCATTGGGCGCAACAGCAATATTCAAGAAGGCAGCGTACTGCACGTGGACGTTGGCGTTCCCATGAACATCGGCGAAAACGTCACGGTCGGGCATCAGGCCATGCTGCACGGGTGCACGATACACGACGGCGCCCTTGTCGGCATACAAGCCGTCGTGTTGAACAATGCCGTCATCGGGCGCAACTGCCTGATCGGCGCCGGCGCCATCATTCCCGAAGGCCGCGAAATCCCCGACAACTCGCTGGTGGTCGGCATAGGCAAAATCGTGCGCCAACTGACCGATGACGAAATCCGCGGCATCCATGAAGGCGCACAGGGCTATGTCCAGCGAGGCCGCGAATACAAAAAAGGCCTTAAACGCCTGGGTTAGTGCGCTGCCCGGCCCACAGGCTCGATTGAGTAGCCACGGCTCCAAGTACGCAGGCTGGCACCGTGCGGGCGCACCGCATCATGAGGGGCTAT
The DNA here is from genome assembly GCF_003315175.1 of Eoetvoesiella caeni. GTDB lineage: Bacteria > Pseudomonadota > Gammaproteobacteria > Burkholderiales > Burkholderiaceae_B > Eoetvoesia > Eoetvoesia caeni. The sequence goes on from NZ_QNRQ01000001.1 coordinate 589,904, forward strand.
TTGTTAAAATCCCCGCATGACTGATCAATTGAAAAAATACCTATTCGATGACCACAGCACCCGGGTGCAGACGGTCAAGCTTGGCAATGCATGGCAGACCGGGCTTGCGCACCAGCACTACCCGGAATGCATCCAGCGGCTGCTGGGCGAACTGACCTCGGCCGCCGTCTTGCTGGCCTCCAACCTGAAGTTCGACGGCTCCCTGGTGCTGCAGCTACAAGGCGACGGGCCCGTGGCTCTCATCGTGGTGGAATGCAGTGCCGATCTTAATATCCGGGCCACCGCCACATTGCGCGAAGGGCACGCCATACCTGCGGACGGCACGCTGCAAAGCCTGCTTAACGCCCATGGCCAAGGGCGCTTTATTGTCGTGCTGGACCCAAACCGCGACACCACCGACATGCAGCCCTACCAGGGAGTGGTGCCGCTTGAAGGCGACACCGTGGCCCAGGTGCTCGAACTGTACATGCGCAATTCCGAACAACTGGATACGCGCATCTGGCTGGCGGCCGACGCAGTACATTCGGCGGGCCTGCTGCTGCAGCGCCTGCCGGGCCAAGGGGGCAATGCGGCGGCCGGCCACGACGCCGAAACCGAAAGCACCTGGGAGCGCGCCGGCATCCTGGCAGCCACGCTAAAGCCCGCCGAACTCCTGGATCTGGACAGCGATGCCGTCATCCACAGACTATTCTGGGAAGAGACGCTGATAGCCTTCCCGCCGCAAGACATACGCTGGTGGTGCCCGTGCACGCGCGAGCGTGTGGCCGATATGCTGCGCATACTGGGACGCGACGAGGTCGAGTCCATTCTGTCCGAGCGCGAACATATCGACGTATCGTGCAATTTTTGCGGCAAGCCCTACCGGTTCGACGCAGTCGACTGCGCCGCCCTGTTCACGCAGCATATCAATGCAGCGCAAGACGGCAGCCAGTCCCTGCATTGACAAGTAGCCGCAAGGGGCTCCAGGCGTAGCGCGTTCCTGGTGGCGATCGCGGCACCGAGGCGGGCACTTTCCACAATCGACGCTTGAGCCGGGACCGGGCACACTTGCCTTATGGTTCCTGTTCAATGCTCCGCCGCGGCGGCTTGCCGGCCGTCGCTCCGGCAAGCCGGAAGCGGCCTGGCCGAGTTTTCGCTTATTGCCGCGCCCCTGCTCATGGCAGGCCTGGGCACGGTCGAGCTTGCCCAATGGTTTTTCGTCAAGCAAGCCGTCAGCCTGGCTTTGCTCGAAGCCGGCCGCGCCGGCATTACGCAGCATGCAAACCCCCAGGCCATCGAAGCAGCATTCGAGCAAGCCCTGCTTGCGCTTTATCCGCAATCGGGCACGCAAACACCGGCACAAAGGCTGGGCCAAGCGCTGCGCCAGCGCGGCAAGGACACGGGCGGCCCCCCCTGGCAAATCGAAATACTGCAACCGGGGCCTAAGGCGTTTCAGGATTTCGGCAGTCGGGGGCTTGAGGCAGGCGCATTGCATGGATTGCCGGCCATCGACAACAACTACCAGGCCGAGCAGCATCAGCGTTATATGGCCCGCGGCTGGAACCAAGGCCGCGGCCCGGCCTCGGGGCTTTCCATACACGAAGCCAACACCCTGGTCCTGCGGCTTACCTATTTGCACGAACCCGCATTGCCCGGCGTAAAAAGCCTGGTCCGGCAACTGGCGCCCGGCGCTCAAAATTATTCCGCACACGCCATGGCCGGCGGGGGCTACCTGCCCATAAGCCAGGAAATCCGCCTGACCATGCAGACGCACCCGCTGCAATGGCCGGCGCCGGCCCATGGAAAAATCGTCGGTGCAACTGTCACGGCACCGGCGCAAGCCGCTGGCGCAACGCCAGCATGTACAGGAATATGGTGTTTCAAGGGCGAAGCCAGCCTCAAGCCGCTGCCAGGGCTCGAAAATGGCGGCTCCGTGCCAGTACCCGGCGCGCCGGCCGACTCCGGCTTGGGCCCGGCTCCGGAAGCCCCGGTCCAAACGCCGGTCACCGAAGGGCCCGCCGGTCCAGACACGAAGCCGCCCAGCGGTGCCCCAGACCCCGAATGCGGCGCAACGCTATGCTGTCTGCCTGGTTGAAAAATGCCGTGCAGCCTGCACCGGCGCCATCAAGCCCGGCAAGCTGCCAAGCGGCGTTCGCTGCGGCAACCGGCGCCACAGCCAGCCCACAATTGGACCTGGACGGAACCGGGCCGGGGCTTGACCCGGCCTGGCCAGGCCGGGCGCTCAATTGCCTTTTTTCTCGCCGGGCTTGGCCAAATGAGGCGTGGTAACGACGGGTTCTTTTTCGTTGGGTGCCAGGATCTGCACGAAGGCTTCACCCTCTTTGATCATGCCCAATTCACCGCGCGCGCGCTCTTCAACCGCCGAGGTTCCCGACTTCAAGTCCTGCACTTCGGCGGCCAGCGCATTGTTGCGAGCCACCAAGGCTTCGTTGGTTTCGTGCTGAATGGCCATCTGTTCCTGCAATTCGCCGACACGCAACCAACCGCCCTTGCCCCACCACAATGGATATTGAATGGCGGCGGTCAGCAGAATCAAAACTAGAAGTAGCAATCGCATTTTCTGGTTTTATGCCCGGCGAACCGGGCTTTCAAGGTTAGCGCAGGTTGTAGAACGCATCGCGGCCGGGGTACGACGCGACTTCGGCCAATTCTTCTTCGATTCGCAGCAACTGGTTGTACTTGGCCATGCGGTCGGAGCGCGACAGCGAACCGGTCTTTATTTGCATGGCGTTGGTGGCCACCGCAATGTCGGCGATCGTGGAGTCTTCGGTTTCGCCCGAGCGGTGCGAAATGACGGCCGTGTAACCTGCGCGCTTGGCCATTTCGATTGCGGCAAAAGTTTCGGTCAGCGTGCCGATTTGATTGATCTTGATGAGAATGGAGTTGGCCACGCCCTGGTCAATGCCTTGCTTGAGGATTTTGGTGTTGGTGACGAACAAATCGTCGCCCACCAATTGCACTTTTTTGCCGAGTTGGTCGGTAAGCAGCTTCCAGCCTTCCCAATCGTTCTCGGCCATGCCGTCTTCAATGGTGATGATGGGATACTTGTCGCACCAGGTGCCAAGCAAATTGGCGAAGTCCTGGGACGTAAGCGAAACACCGCCTTCCCCCGCCAGGTGATAGCGCCCATCGCGATAGAACTCGGTGCTGGCGCAATCGAGCCCTAGCGCGATTTGCGAGCCGGCTTCGTAGCCGGCTTCGGCGATAGCCTGCAGGATAAGCTGGATGGCGGCTTCGTGATTGGCCACATTGGGCGCAAAACCGCCTTCGTCGCCCACGGCGGTGGACATGCCTTGCTTATTGATGAGGTTTTTGAGTGCATGGAAGACTTCGGCGCCCATGCGCAGCGACTCGCGAAAGCTGATCGCGCCGATGGGCAGGATCATGAATTCCTGCATATCGAGCGTATTGTTGGCGTGGGCACCGCCGTTGATGACGTTCATCATGGGCACGGGCATCTGCATGGGGCCGCTGCCGCCGAAGTAGCGGTACAGCGACAAGCCCGAATCGTCGGCGGCCGCGCGGGCCACTGCCATGCTGGCTGCCAAGACGGCATTGGCGCCCAGGCGGCTCTTGCCTTCGGTGCCGTCCAGGTCGATCAAGCTGCGGTCGACAAAGGTTTGCTCCTGGGCATCCAGGCCCATCAGTGCTTCGGAGATTTCGGTATTGATGTTTTCGACGGCGCGCAGCACACCTTTGCCCAGGTAGCGCGAGGCATCGCCGTCGCGCAGTTCGATCGCTTCGCGCGAACCTGTGGAGGCGCCCGAAGGCACCGACGCGCGGCCCATGGCGCCCGACTCGAGCAGCACATCACATTCAACGGTGGGGTTACCGCGCGAGTCAAGAATTTCGCGCCCAATGATATCTACGATTGCACTCATGATTTTGACAGTCCTGCCTGAAATAACGATCGGATTGGCACACGCGCGCCCGAAGCGGCGGCATGGCGATTTATTTAAAGGTCTGATTGTACCCGCGCCAGCCGAAATGAGCCCGTTTCAAGGCTAAACCGCGGCGATTTTTTCGTATCAGGGTTTAAGAACCAAACGGAAAATGTCCGCCCCGCCCACAGCCTGGAGACTTTCAGGCGGTATCTGTAGATGGCGACGCGGCTCTGAGCCGCCCGCCGCTCTTGCCGCTTGGCGCATCGAGCATTCCGGTGCTTAGACGACGCTCCAGCTTATCGAGCAGCCGGCCAAGCGTCTCCACATCGTCGGCGGACAAGTCCGACAGCATCTGGTCAAAGAATGCCGCGCGGCGAGGCAGTATCTGCAGGACCACGTCGATGCCCTGCTGCGTCAGGCTGACATTGGTCAGGCGGTTATCCCGCTCGTCGGGACGCCGCACAATAAGCCCCAGGTTCTGCATGGCCTTGACCTGGCGCGTCAACGCCGCCGGATCGATGCGCAGGTCTTCCACCAATTGCTTTTGCGAGACTTCGCCTTGCTGATGCAGGGCCAGCAAAATACGCCAGCGCGGCAAAGGCTGGCCCAGGCTTGCATCAAAAGAGCTGAGCATGGCGCGATAGGTGCGGCCCAATTTTTGAATGACTTTGAAAGCCGGTAGTTCCGCTGGCATCATTCGTCCCCTTTGGCCGGTCCGCCGTGGCCCGAAGCCATGCCGGCGCTTGGGCTTTCCTTGTCCTGGGCCGGTTTGCGCCCCGCATTGCGCTTAAGGTTGACGGGTTCGATGACGCGCACCCAGAACACCGCAGCTATCACGAACAGCAGGACCGCGATCATCCCTGCATGAATGGCAGAGACCATGGCGCTGCGCGCTGTATCGATAAACATGGAGCCATCCAGCCCCAGGCCCTGCAATTGCGCAACGAACTTTTGCTGGTCGGCCGCATTCATGAGCATTTGCGGGTCTTCCAGCAAACCGCCCCACGCCGCCGGCATATGCGTGGAAACGGCAAGCCTTACATGCTGTACATAATAATAGTTGACAAGCGAACCGATAATGGCCATGCCCAGCATGCCGCCTATCATGCGCGTGGATTGCAGTACCGCCGTCGCGATGCCCAGGTGCGACCTGCCCGCAATTTCCTGGCCGAAGACTGTCAGGTTGGGCAGGACAAAGCCCAGCCCCAAGCCGCCTGCGACCAGCACCGCCACCATGATCCATTCGCTTGTAGTACGGTTGATGAAAATCAGGCCGGCACACGAGGCGATCAGCAGGGCAAACCCCCAATACAGCATGACGTTGGGATTGGGCAAGCGCACAAGAATCCGGCTATTGACAATGCTGGCCACGGTAATGAAAACCACAAGCGGGGTAATCACCAGGCCGGCCACCTGAGGCGTCATGCCAAAGCCGCCCTGCAGCAGCAGGGGCACATAAAACAAAATGGCAAACAGCGCAAAGCCCAGCAAGGTGGACAGCCCGAACAAGGCCGAGAGGCTTCTGTTGCGGAACATTTCCAGCGGCAACAGGGGCTGGGCGCAGCGTGACTCCCAAAAATACAGGGCGGCAAACATCACGACGCCGCCGATGCCGGCCAGCGCCGCCATTTGGCCCTGGCCCGGTGCCGGCAAAAACTGGACGAACAACTGCAAGCAGCTCAGGCCGGCCGCGATCAACAGCGCCCCTTGCCAATCCAGGTGAATGCGCCCCCGCTGTTCATGGCGCATATGGGGCAGATAATTCGAGACGAACCATAAGCCCAGCAAGCTGATGGGCAGGTTCACGAAAAAGACCGAGCGCCAGCCCACGTAGTGGGTCAGAACGCCGCCCAGCGTAGGGCCTATGGCGTTGGCCAGCCCGTAGGCCGAGCTGAAAATGACTTGCCAGCGCAGGCGCACGCTTGGTTCGGGAAACAGGTCTGGAATACAGGCGAACGCCGTACCCACCAGCATGCCGCCCCCAATGCCTTGCAAGGCGCGCGCCAGCACCAGTTGCATCATGCTGTTCGAAAACCCGCACAAGGCCGACGCCGCGCCGAACACCACGATGGCCGCAATGACAAAGGGCTTGCGGCCGTAAAAATCGCCCAGCCGCCCGAAAATGGGCACCATGATGACTGAAGTGAGCAAATATGAGGTGCCGACCCAGGCGTACAGCTCGAAGCCGTTCAGCTCGGCCACTATGGTCGGCAAGGCCATGCCCACGACGGTCTGGTCGATGGCAACCATCATGACGACAAATGACAGGCCCAGCATCGCAAAAAGCGATTGACGTACGGTCAGTACGCGGCCCGTAAGCGATGAGTCCGAGGCAGCAATGGGAGCCATGATTTACTCTTGATAACACAATCATTGATAAGTCAATGATTTTACGCCTGTCATCCCGAGCACGCAAATGCCGAAGAAAGCCTAGCGGATTTCGAACAAGCCGTTGCGCTTGACGCTGCGGTCGATATCGACCAGAGATTCGAGCAAGCCTGCCATGTAATGCAAAGGAACGGCATTGGGACCGTCGGACAGGGCTTTGTCGGGGTCGGGATGGGTTTCCATGAACAGCCCGGCTACGCCGACCGCCACCGCCGCGCGCGCCAGGACGGGTACGAACTCGCGCTGGCCGCCCGATGTCGTTCCCTGCCCGCCCGGCAACTGCACCGAGTGGGTGGCGTCGAACACCACTGGGCATCCGGTTTCGCGCATGATGGCCAACGAACGCATGTCCGAGACCAAATTGTTGTAGCCGAACGAAGCGCCGCGTTCGCACACCATGATGTTGCCGCCGTCGCCGCCGGCTTCGATGGCCGCGGCGCGTGCCTTGGCCACCACCTGCACCATGTCGTGCGGGGCAAGGAATTGCCCCTTTTTAATATTGACAGGCTTGAGCGTGGCCGCGCAGGCGTGGATGAAGTCGGTTTGCCGGCATAAAAATGCAGGAGTCTGCAAGACGTCGACCACGGCCGCCACATCCGCCACCTGTTCGGTGGCGTGTACATCGGTGAGCACCGGCAGATTGAAATGGGCGCGGACGTCGGCAAGAATTTGCAAGCCTTCGTCCATGCCCGGGCCGCGATACGATTTATCGGAACTGCGGTTGGCTTTGTCGAACGAGCTTTTATAGATAAAAGGCACGCCCAGCTTGCGCGCGATTTCCTGGAGTTGCCCGGCGGTATCGAACGCCATTTGGCGCGACTCGATAACGCAGGGCCCCGCAATCAGAAAAAACGGCTGGTCCAGGCCTGCCTCGAATCCGCAAAGCTTCATGCCGGCTTCCCTTTGCCGTGCTGCTCTTGGCGCTTGAGCGCGGCGGTAATGAAACTGCTGAACAAAGGATGGCCGTCGCGCGGCGTGGAGGTAAATTCAGGGTGGAACTGCACCCCCATGAACCACGGATGATCCGGCAGTTCCATGATTTCGGGCAACTGTTCGGTGGGCGTGCGCGCGCTGATCACCATGCCTGCCTCTTCGAGACGTGGTACGTAGACGTTATTGACTTCGTAGCGGTGGCGATGCCGTTCGTACACTTCATTGCCGTAGATGGCATGAGCGCGGCTGCCGGGCTTGACGGGGCAGCGCTGAGCGCCCTTGCGCATGGTACCGCCCAGATCGGACGACTGGTCGCGACGCTCGATCTTGCCTTCGCGGTCTTGCCATTCGGTGATCAGCGCCACCACCGGATGGGCGGTGGAAGGATTGAACTCGGTGCTGTTGGCGCCCTCAAGCTTGGCAACCGAACGGGCAAACTCGATGACGGCCAATTGCATGCCCAGGCAAATGCCCAGGTAAGGCACACCGTTTTCGCGTGCGTAGCGGATGGCCGCCATTTTGCCTTCGGTGCCGCGCTTGCCGAAACCGCCGGGCACCAGAATGGCATCAAGATGTTCCAGGCAGCCCGTGCCTTCGGCCTCGATGACTTCAGAGTCGATATATTCGATGGCCACACGCGAGTTCGTGTGTATGCCGGCATGCACCAATGCTTCGGACAAGGACTTATACGACTCGGTCAGGTCGACATACTTGCCGACCATGCCGATGCGCACTTCGTTGCGCGGATGTTCGATGGCTTCGACCAGGCGGTCCCACATGGACAAGTCGGCCGGCGGAGGCGAAATGGCCAGCGCGTCGCACACCAGGTTGTCCAGGCCTTGCTTGTGCAGCATGGACGGGATTTTATAAATGGAGTCCGAGTCCCAGACTGAAATAACGGCATCGAGCGGAACATTGGAAAACAGCGAAATCTTGGCGCGCTCTTCGTCGGGTATGGGACGGTCGGCGCGGCACAGCAAGGCGTTGGGATAAATACCGATCTCGCGCAGCTTTTGCACCGAGTGCTGCGTGGGCTTGGTTTTGAGTTCGCCCGCCGAAGCAATGAAAGGCACCAGCGTCAAGTGCATGAAAGCCGCATTGTTGCGGCCCAGGCGCAGGCTCATTTGGCGCGCCGCTTCAAGAAAGGGCAAGGATTCAATGTCGCCGACCGTACCGCCGATTTCGACGATGGCAACGTCGGTTTCGCCATTCCAGGCCGCTTTGGCGCCGCGCGCAATGAAGTCCTGGATTTCGTTGGTGATGTGGGGAATGACCTGAACGGTTTTGCCTAGGTAGTCGCCACGGCGCTCTTTGCGCAGCACCGATTCGTAGATCTGGCCGGTCGTGAAGTTGTTGACCTTGTGCATGCGGGCGGAAATGAAGCGCTCGTAGTGCCCCAGGTCCAGATCGGTTTCGGCGCCGTCTTCAGTGACGAAAACTTCGCCATGCTGAAATGGGCTCATGGTGCCCGGATCGACGTTGATATACGGGTCGAGCTTAAGCATCGTAACCCGTAAACCGCGAGATTCAAGAATCGCGGCGAGAGAAGCAGCAGCAATGCCCTTACCTAAGGAGGACACTACCCCACCCGTTACAAACACATATTTGGTCATCGTAATCGGTACCCGGTGTTGCCGGGCTGGAGCGGGAAATTAGAATTATAGCCGACGCGGATGATCTTCACAGAGGCCGCGCCGGGGAAGCTGCAGCCGAATCTCCCGAACCCGATCAAAGCGTTCCCACTGCTTGTGTGCGCTCCAAAAGCCACTCTTTCGCAGTCCCCTGGACCAAGGGTAAAAGCCGTTCTCGGACCTGCCTGTGGTAGCCGTCAAGCCAATTGCGCTCTTCATTGGTAAGCAATTCAAGAAGCACGCAACGGGTATCGATCGGGCACAGAGTTATGGTTTCGAATTTCAGGAACTCGCCGAATTCGGTCGTGTCTGCGGGGATGTTCACCACCAGGTTTTCAATGCGGATGCCCCACTTCCCGGGCCGATACAAGCCTGGCTCGTTCGAGGTGATCATGCCGGGCTCCATGCCCATGTGCGCGTTGAAGGGCGTACGGTAGGAAATAGCTTGCGGGCCTTCGTGGACATTAAGAAAGTACCCAACGCCATGGCCCGTGCCATGGCCGAATTCGGCGCCGGCCTGCCAGATGGGCAAGCGCGCGATTGGATCCAGCATGGGCCCCGGTATGCCGCGCGGGAAAACCGCCTGCGCCAGCGCCATGTGGCCTTTCAGCACGACGGTATAGTCGTGCTTCTGTGCGCGGCTGGGTTCCCCAACGGGAACAACCCGCGTAATGTCGGTAGTCCCCCCCAGATACTGCCCGCCCGAATCGATCAGCAACAGCCCATTGCCTTCGATGACGGCGTGGCTTTCTTGGGTTGCATGGTAATGCGGCATGGCGCCATTGGCATTGAAGGCGGCAATCGTCGAAAAGCTGGGCGTGACGAAATTCTCGCGGCGCGCGCGCGCCTGCGTGATTTTTTCGTCGATTGTTATTTCGGTAATGCGCTCTTGGCCCTGGGCCTGTTCGAACCATGCGAAGAACTCGCACAGCGCAGCGCCGTCTTGTTCCATGGCTCGGCGCACATGGTTTATCTCGGCCTCGTTCTTGCGCGACTTGAGCAACTGCGAAGGATTAAGCCCTTCCACTTTATCGACAAAGGCGGCCGCATCGATCACACCGACTGTCGTTCGCGCCGGATCGACAAGCAGCGCCTGCCCGGCCGGCAGGCAAGCCAGGGCCTCGCCCACGGCTTCATAAGGCTGTACTTGAATACCGTCGCGCCCAAGTTCGGCCGCCAGCTCTGTGCTGATTTTGCCGGGCGCAACGAACAGGCGCACGGTGTCCGCGCCGATAAGGGCATGGGCCAGGAACACAGGGTTGTACGAGACGTCGTTGCCGCGCAGATTCAACAGCCACGCTATGTCGTCCAAGGTAGAAATGAAATGCCAGTCAGCATGGTGCGCCGCCATGGCCGCTCTGACGGCAGCCAGGTTTTCAGCCCGCGTACGGCAGGCAAACGGGGCTTTGTGTTCGTATACCGCCGCATTGGGCAAGGCAGGCCGCCCGTTCCAGATTTCGCCGGGCAAATCCATATTGCAAACCAGTTGCACGCCTGCGGCGTCCAGCGCCAGCTTCCAGTTGCGGTGCGTCTGAACGCTGATGGTCTGGCCATGCACCGCTATCCGGCTGCCCTTAGGCAATTCGTGCGCCAGCCATTCGGTAATTCCCAGCACGCCTTCCGCGCCGGCCCGTATGGTCTGGATGCCGGAGCCGCGCAAGTCGTGGTCGGCCTGTTCCCAGTAGCGGCTGTCGGTCCACAAACCCGCAAACGTGGCCGTCACCAGCAACGTCCCGGCCGACCCTTCGAAACCGCTGATCCAGGACCTGGCCTGCCAATGATCGGGCAGGTATTCGGACAAGTGCGGATCGGACGACAGCACGACACATGCATCAAGATTATGTGCGGCCATGGCCGCACGCAAAGCCTGAATCCGTTCCGCAAAAATGGTATTGCCCACAATATTTCCTTAAAAAAAGCCCCCACGCTGCGCCGCTTGCGCGGCTTGCTGCCCCCCAAGGGGGCGCTTTTTGCCTTGGGGCGGCCCGGCGGCAAAAAACAAAGCGCCTATTCCTTGAAGAATAGGCGCTTTGCGCTTGATGCGCTATTCCTTCGGCTGTTACGCGACTGCCGAAACGTCGAGCTTGGCCTTGGTCTTGTCCTGGATTTCCTGGACGCTTACGCCAGGGGCAAGCTCGACGAGCTTCAGGCCGTTTGCGGTAACTTCCATGACGCCCAGGTCGGTAATGATCAGGTCGACCACGCCAACACCGGTCAGCGGCAAAGTGCATTCGGGCAAAAGCTTGAAGTCTTCGGTGCCGTCTTTCTTGCGCGCCACGTGGTCCATAAGCACGACGACCCGGCCGACGCCCGCCACCAGGTCCATGGCGCCGCCCATGCCTTTGATCATCTTACCCGGAATCATCCAGTTGGCCAGATCGCCCTGCTCGGACACCTGCATGGCGCCGAGAATAGCCAGATTGATTTTACCGCCGCGTATCATTGCAAATGAGTCCGCGGACGAAAAAATGGACGAACCCGGCAAGGTCGTGACCGTTTGCTTGCCGGCGTTGATCAGGTCGGCGTCGAGTTCGTCTTCGGTGGGAAACTGCCCAATGCCCAGCAAGCCGTTTTCCGATTGCAGCCAAACTTCCATGCCTTCGGGCACATAGTTTGCCACCAGCGTAGGCATGCCTATGCCCAGGTTGACGTAAAACCCGTCACGCAATTCAAGCGCAGCCCGCGCTGCCATTTCTTCTCTGTTCCAAGCCATGATTTCCGTCTCCTTATGCTTTGCGGACCGTACGCTGTTCAATGCGCTTTTCGGGGTTGGCGTTAACGACAATGCGATGGACATAGATGCCGGGCAAGTGCACGGAGTCTGGGTCCATGGCGCCCGTATCGACCAGCTTCTCGACTTCGACTATGGTCAGCTTTGCTGCCATGGCGCAAACAGGATTGAAGTTGCGCGCGGTTTTGCGGAAGATGAGATTGCCGCTGCGGTCGGCCATATAGGCCTTGACCAAGGCTACATCGGGAACCAATGAGCGCTCCATGACGTAGTTTTCACCGTCGAATTCGCGGATTTCCTTGCCGTCGGCCACTACGGTGCCCACCCCTGTGCGCGTAAAGAATGCCGGGATGCCGGCGCCGCCGGCGCGCAGCTTTTCGGCCAGCGTACCTTGCGGCGTGAACTCCAGTTCCAATTCGCCAGCCAGAAACTGGCGCTCGAATTCTTTGTTTTCGCCCACGTAGGACGAAATCATTTTCTTGATCTGGCGCGTGGACAACAACTGCCCCAGCCCGAAACCGTCGACACCCGCATTATTGCTGATGCAAGTCAGGTTTTGTACCCCCGAATCGCGCAGCGCCGCAATCAGCGCCTCTGGGATGCCGCACAGCCCGAATCCGCCCACAGCTACGGTCAGATTATCGGCTGCGACGCCTTTCAGCGCTTCTGCGGCACTTGCGTAGACCTTATCCATTACTCCATCCCCTCATTGTTGGCGCCCAAAGTGCACTGCTCGAAAAAGTGCAACACCCGGGCGAGTCAGTCTAAAAAACAAATCTGCTGATTGCCTGTCACCCTTTTGCCGCGCCAGACGAAAAACATGCGGCAAAGCGCGCCAATTCGTCGGACGTCCAGGGCGACGAAACGCCCCGGCTCATTTCGGTACAGACAATAATGTTCTTGCCGCGGGCATAGACCACCCCGGGCTCGTGTTGAAGCTCGATGACAAAGTCGAATTCCAGGCTGGAGCGTCCGACCCGCGTGAGGGTCAGGCTGACAGCGACATCGCCCGGGTACTGCAAGGATTTTACAAAATCGCAAGAAGCATGGACCAGCACCCCCACCCTATCGTAGGGCTGGACCATATTGGCCTGTTCGAACAGCTTGGCGCGCGCCTCTTGGACGTAGCGGAAGTATTCGGCATTGTTGACGTGGCCCAGGGCGTCCATGTCGCCCCAGCGCATGGGCATGACGCAACGAAACACGCCGCCGGCGGCGATGGGGGACGTAATATCGGCTAACTGCATGGGCACGCCTTCGTATCCTTTATCAGTACAATCGCGAATTAAAGTATAAGTCAGTATAACGGCAAGAAAAGCGGCCCTGCATGCGTCAAGACCCAGCGCCATCTTCCAGTTGATACTCTAGCAACTAACCAGGCGGGGTACTAGCTCACGGCGGCGCATAACGCCTATTTGAAAACCGGATGGCAAGCTGCAATACTATCGGCATTGAGCACTGGCAATAATACTGGCCAAGCCCTCAACAGGGCGGCCGAACCCAATACAAAACAATCAGGAGATTTACTTCAATGTCTGAGCGCGAATCAATGGAATACGACGTGGTTGTCGTAGGCGCCGGCCCCGGCGGGCTTGCCACGGCCATCCGTCTTAAGCAATTGGCCGCCGAGCGCGGCCAGGACATCAGCGTCTGCGTCCTGGAAAAAGGCGCTGAAGTCGGCGCTCATATCCTCTCGGGCGCCGTCATGGACCCGCAAGCGCTGTCCGAACTGATCCCGGACTGGAAAGAAAAAGGCGCGCCGCTCAATACCGCCGTCACCGAGGATAAATTCCTTTTCCTGACCGCGAAAAAAGCGCATGCCACGCCAAACTGGCTCCTGCCCGCCTGTTTCCACAATGAAGGCAATTACATCGTGCGCCTGGGCGACGTCGTGAAATGGATGGGCGAACAGGCTGAAGGCCTTGGCGTCGACCTCTTCCCCGGCTTTGCCGCAAGCGAAGTCCTGTACACGGACACAGGCGCGGTCAAAGGCGTCGCCACCGGCGACATGGGCGTTGCGCGCGACGGCTCGCACACCCCCAATTACCAGCCCGGCATGGAACTGCATGCGCGCTACACGATTTTTTCCGAAGGTTCGCGCGGCCAACTGGGGCGCCAGCTTATCGAACGGTTCAAGCTCGATGCCGGATGCGACCCGCAAAGCTACGCCCTGGGCATTAAAGAAATGTGGGAAGTCGACCCGGCGCAATCGCAGCCCGGCCTGGTGGTGCATACCTCGGGCTGGCCGCTCGATGCCGACACCTACGGCGGCTCCTTCCTTTACCATCTGGACAACAATATTGTGGTGGTGGGCCTGGTCGTAGGCCTGGACTACGCCAACCCCTGGCTCTCGCCATTCGAAGAGTTCCAGCGCTATAAAACTCACCCGGCCATCCGCCGCACCTTCGAAGGCGGCAAGCGCATCGCCTACGGCGCGCGCTCGCTCACCGCCGGCGGGCTACTGTCCTTGCCCAAGCTGGTTTTCCCCGGCGGCGCCATGGTCGGCTGCGAAGCCGGCTTCCTCAATGCCTCGCGCATCAAGGGCAGCCACTCGGCCATCAAGACCGGCGCGCTGGCCGCCGAAGCCGCATTCGACGCCCTGGTGGCGGGCCGCAGCCACGACGAACTCTCGGCCTTCCCCGAAGCCTTCAAGAAATCCTGGCTGCATGACGAACTGAACAAATCGCGCAACTTCAAGCAATGGTTCAAGAAAGGCCGAACCATGGGCACGCTCATGACAGGCATAGAACAGTGGCTGCTGCGCGGCAAAATGCCCTGGACCATACGCCATAGCAAGCCCGACCACGCCTGCCTGCAACCGGCCGCCGAATGTGCGCGCATCGACTACCCCAAGCCCGACGGCAAGCTCACTTTCGATCGCCTCAGTTCGGTATTCATTTCCAATACCAATCACGAAGAAAACGAACCCGTGCACCTGACCCTTAAAGATGCATCGGTCCCGGTCTCCATCAACCTGGCCAAATACGGCGGGCCCGAAGCCCGCTACTGTCCGGCCGGGGTGTACGAGTTCATCAAGGACGACAAGGGCGACGACCGCCTGCAAATCAATTCGCAAAACTGCGTCCATTGCAAAACCTGCGACATCAAGGACCCAACCCAGAATATCGTCTGGGTAGCGCCGCAAGGCGGCGAAGGGCCTGTTTACAGCGGCATGTAGCCGCAGCCCGTGAGCCCCGTCCGGTACTTGGGTTTTCTTTTCAGGAAGGAACCTGCGGCACCGGATCGGCTCTTCGGCCTTGCGGGGCAAGCACCACAACAAGCAAGCCGGCCAGCATCAGGATAATGCCGGTCAGCTCCAGCGCCCCCGGCATTTCATCCAGAAACGCCCACGCCAGCACCACCGTAAACACCGGGACGCCCAGGCCCGACATGCCGGCGACGGTCGCATTGACGCGCCGCACGACCGCCAGCCACATGACCCAGGCCACCGCCGAGGACATCACCCCAAGATAAAGCAGGCCCACCACCACGGCGGGACTCCAGACAATGGCGGGCTGCGGAATCAACTGGGTAAACGGCAAGGCCAGCAAGGTTCCCAAAAACATCTGCCAGGTCGTAAGATTGAGCACATTGACATTGCGATGGCGCTGCAACAGCATTTTGCTAAATACCGTGCCCATGCCCCAGCTGGCGCCCCCACCAATAGCCAGCAGCATGCTGACCAGCGTGCTTTGATTGTGCCAAGGGTCGACCACGGCAATGCCCAGCGTCAGCCCAAGAGGAGGTATCCGCAAGGGCTGGCGCCAGGCCAGCTGTATGACGAGCAGGCTCGCGAACCCCAGTGCGTAGCGGATGACGACCACGTCGAAAGAGCCCACATAGGGACTCAGGAATTTCATGATGACCCAGCCCAGTCCCCAGATCAGGACTATCGTGGCCATAAGCAGCAAGGCGCCGCGATCGGATTGGCTGGACTTCAATATATGCTCCGGGCAAGAAAAGGGGCGCCCTCCGCGCCCCGCTTGATGGACGGCCTTTTCCGTTGCCGTACCAATACATGTCGGCCGACCCGTCCACCGCAGTCAGTGTACTGCGGCCGCGCCGTGCATGGCAGGTACCGCTCTAGCGTGCGACGGAGCCGGGATCAGCCGAGCATGGTTTACACAGACTGCGACAGCTGGTCCAGAATGGCCGGATTTTCGAGCGTGGAAACATCCTGCGTGACTTTTTCGCCTTTGGCCACTATGCGCAACAGGCGCCGCATGATCTTGCCCGACCTGGTCTTGGGCAGGTTTTCGCCAAAACGTATGTCCTTGGGTTTGGCAATGGGACCGATTTCTTTCGCTACCCAATCGCGCAACTGCTTGGCAATGGCTGCGGCCTCTTCGCCCTCTGGCAACGAACGGTTCAGCACCACAAATGCCACGACGGCTTCGCCGGTAGTATCGTCCGGGCGCCCCACCACGGCGGCTTCGGCCACCATCGGGTGGGCGACTAGCGCCGACTCGACTTCCATCGTACCCAGGCGATGGCCCGAGACGTTAAGGACGTCGTCGACCCGGCCCATGATCCAGAAATAGCCGTCGCGGTCGCGCTGGGCGCCGTCGCCGGCCAGGTAATAGCCTTTGAGCTCGGGTGGAAAATAGCTTTTCTTGAAGCGTTCGGGGTCGCCCCAGATGGCGCGGATCATGCCGGGCCACGGACGTTTGATCACCAGAAATCCCCCTTGCCCCGCCTCGACGTCGCCGCCGGCTTCGTCGACAATGGCCGCGGCGATGCCCGGCAAAGGCAAGGTGCACGAACCCGGCTTAAGAGGCGTGACGCCCGGCAGCGGGGTAATCATGTGCGCCCCCGTTTCGGTTTGCCACCATGTATCAAGCACGGGGCAGCGCTCGCGGCCGACCTCGGTGTAATACCACATCCAGGCTTCCGGATTGATGGGTTCGCCCACCGAGCCGATAATGCGCAAGCTGTCGAGATCGTACTCGCGCGGATGATAGGCGGGTTCGGCATCGGCCGCTTTCGTCAATGAGCGGATCGCCGTTGGCGCCGTATAGAAGACCGTGACTTTATGGCGCTGTATCATTTCCCAGAACCGCCCCACATTGGGATATGTGGGCACGCCTTCGAACATGACCTGGGTCAGGCCCGCCGCCAATGGGCCGTAGGCGATATAAGTATGGCCGGTTACCCAGCCCACATCGGCGGTGCACCAGAATACATCGGCGTCCTTGGCGTCGAACGTCCACTTGACCGTCAACAGCGCCCACAGCAAAAAGCCGCCGCATGCGTGCTGAACCCCTTTGGGCTTGCCGGTGGAACCGGAGGTATACAGGATGAACAGCGGATGCTCCGCATTAAGGGGCACGGCTGCGCAAACAGACGGCTGGTTGGCGGCGACATCGTGCATCCAAAGATCGCGGCCTTCGTGCCAGCCGATTTTTCCGCCGGTACGCTTGTAGACGATAACGTGCTTGACGGCTTCACAGCCGCCCGCAGCCAAGGCGTCATCCACGGCCGGCTTCAGGGGTATGGACTTGCCTCCGCGGACCTGTTCGTCGGCGGTAATGACCAGCGTTGCCCCGACATCGACAATACGCTCTTGCAGGCTGCGCGACGAAAAGCCGCCGAACACCACCGAATGAATAATGCCCAGCCGCGCGCAGGCCTGCATGGCGACCACGGCTTCGATGGACATGGGCATGTAAATAATGGCGCGCTCGCCCGCCTGGTAGCCCAGCGCCTTGATGCCGTTGGCGAACTCGCACACCCGCGCATGCAATTGGCGGTAAGTCACCTGGCTGACCTTGCCGTCGTCGGTTTCGAAAATAATCGCGGCTTTATCGGCCGTTGGCGTGTTCAGGTGGCGGTCCAGGCAATTGGCCGACACATTGAGCTCGCCGTCGCCGAACCAGCGGTAGGATGGAGCTTGCGATTCGTCGAGCACCTTGGAAAAAGGTTTATCCCAGACGAGGTTTTCGCGGGCCAGGCGCCCCCAGAAAGCATCCGGCGATTGCTCGGCTTCGCGGCACAACGCCTGGTAAGCCTCCATACCCGAAATATTCGCATTTTTGACCAGGTCGGGAAAAGGCGGAAAGACGCGATTTTCAACCAAGACCGATTCAATCGTACTGGACATAATAATGGCTCCTTTTAGCAATTTAGACTTAATACCGAATTCGCCGGGATCGATTGGAAATGCAAAGATCCGCTTGATCAACCAGGCAAATAGAACACCAGTATTCTTACTGCACGCTTACGTTGTACACCCGCGGCGCAGCGAATGCCATGATGACCCTTACCCCGGCGCCGCATCGCGCCGCTGGGCGCCACGCACAAAATCGACGCGGGACAGCACCAACAAACCAATTACAAAAAAAACTCCGGTGACCAGCAAAGCCAGCCGATGATTGCCCTGGGTTATCCACGTAACCAGGCCGTAGCTCAGGGGCCCCACCACCGCCGCAAGCTGGATGGCAAACGTCCATAGCGAATAAAATTCCGCCGAACGCTGCGGCGGCGCAAGCGCGCCCACCATGGCCCGGCCCGCGCTTTGGCTGGTCCCCATGCAAAGCCCTGCAATGACCGCGGCTACCCAGAAGATCCACAGGCTTACCGCCATATAGGCGATCAGCACCATGACGATCCAGCCCCATAGCGTCAGTGTCAGCGCTTTTTTATGCCCGATGCGGTCTTGCACGTGGCCAAACAGCAGGGCTCCGACGGCTGCGCCGATATTCACGGTAAAAACCAGAAGCATGGTCTGGGTCATGTCGAAGCCCATGACCTGCGTTGCATAGACCGCCGCCAAGGTAATGACCACCGCGATGCCTGCTTGGTACGAAGCTCCGCAAAGCAGCAATAGGCGAAAATCGGGAAAGGACTTGCCGGTTTCTTGCCAGGCCGCCCACAACCTGCCCAGCAACCCTTCGGCCGGGCGATGCGTCGGTGCACTGCGCTCGCGCAGGAACAGGAATGGGGCAATGGCGGCGACGGCAAAAATTCCGGCCGTCAGCAGCATGACATAGGGCACCGACTGCGACTCGGGAATGCCGTCGGCGGACAGCCGAAACACCAGCCATAGCGACAAGCCCAAGGCCAGCATGCCTCCGAAATAACCGAATCCCCAGCCCCAGCCCGATACCCGCCCCAGGGCCTGCGGCTTGGCGATTTCGGGCAGAAAGGCGGCAACGATGGACTCGCCGACGCAATAGCAATAATTGGAAACCGCCAAAATCGCCAACCCCAGCCAAATGTCACCCGGCCCCACCAACGCCAGCATTGCCGTAACCGCGACACAGCCCACTGTACTGGTGAAAAGCAGCCGGCGCTTGGAGGCATTGGCATCGGCCCGCGCCCCCAGCGTGGGCATGGTCAGCATGATTGCCAAATAGGAAAGAGACAGAGCCGCGGTAAAAGCCAAGGTACCCCATGACTTCCCGGCCGCCACGACGGCAACGAAATAACTGTTGAACACCGTAGTCAGGACGACCGTGGTATAGCCGGAGTTTGCAAAGTCGTACATGGCCCAGGCCCAGACTTCGCGCCGGGTTACTCCCGGGTTGACCGCGTCGCGGAACAGGCCCTGCGAAATGGTTCCGGGTGCGGCCGTCGCCCCGCCTTGTTCGCCGTGGTTCACGAATGCAGCGCTGCGATGCCCGCACGTGCAATTTCAGCGTCTTCGCTGGACTTGACGCCCGAAACGCCGACCGCTCCAACCACCTGCTGGTCCATGACTATCGGTACGCCGCCCTCGAGCATGCCGTCCATGCCCGGTACAGACAAAAAGGAATAGCGGCCCTGATTGATGATTTCTTCGAAAGCCTTGGATTCGCGCCGCCCTATAGCCGCCACACGCGCTTTGGCCGGAGCGACCTGCGCTGTAAACGGCGCTGCTCCGTCCACCCGCAGTAGACCCAGCAAATGCCCCCCATCGTCGGCCACGGCAATGGTGACGGCCCAATTATGGCTAAGCGCAAACTGCTCTGCCGCATCCAGAATTGTCTTTACATCGGTAACTGTAAGCATGGGTTTGGTTTTCATGGCGTCTCCGTGTTGATTGCGGCGAACCGGCTTATCGATGGAACACGAAACTTGCCGGGCTGCAACTTCGCATAATGCCACAATCGCCTGGGGCGCTGCACTACAGCAGCGCCGCCTTGTACCGCGACCTGGTCCGAAAAATCGCTCTTATATTAGTGAATACACCAATTTTTTAGCTCTTTGCAATTAACGACAATAGAAGGTGAAAAATCAAATTCCATAAAAAACATGAACTTAAATAATCGGTAGCGGCCGAGTTGTTACATTTTTAGAAGGATTTAAGCTTTACCTCACAACCTCTTTTGGTTAAACTGCCCCGAGTACTTTTTACCGAATCCTGTGATTCCAACAGCCGGCCAGGCCTTTGAGATTATTTGGATTACGTCATCACTAACGTAATCCAAATGGTTTGCAAAGCGTGGCAACGGATCATTTCAACCTGAACCACAGCAAACACGAACTATGCCCCCACACCGACTATCCACAATTACTGCGATTACCTCAAGATATGGATGGCGCGGCGTCAAGGGCTTGATCATCGCCGCAACGGTGGCACTGGCCGGATGTGCCACCAACGGCCAAAACGAGCAAGCCGAATCCAGCATGCGCGCAATGCGCGACAGCTTCCTCGTTCAAACCAAGTCCGACCCCCTCGGCGCATACCTCTCCAGCAATCAATTCCCCAGCTACAGCAACAGCCAATACCCCGTAAATCTGGGCGGCAGCTCAAAAACCATAGCCGGCACAGCGCTTGGCGTTCTGGGCACCAAATACAAATTCGGCGGAAATACCCCCTACACCGGTTTCGATTGCAGCGGCCTGGTCATTTACGCGGCCGAAAAATCGCTTGGCCTTAAACTCCCGCGCAACTCAGCGCAGATCGCGCATGAAGGCATCTCGGTCAAACGCAACGAACTAAGAAAAGGCGACCTGGTGTTCTTCAATACTCGGGGCCACCGCTACTCGCACGTGGGCATTTACCTGGGCGACGAAAAATTCGTCCACGCGCCCCGCACCGGCGCGGTCGTCCGTGTCGAAGACATGAGCCAAAGCTACTGGAAAAAGCGCTACAACGGCGCCCGCCGCCTGGCAGACAGCTCGGGCAGGATTCTTAGCCTGAACTGACAATGCGGGGCATCCGGCCCAAACGCGGGCAGCATGCCCTAAAAGAAGAAAGCATTCGATCCCTGCAAGCATTCGTGCGGCAGGGATTTTTAATGGGCACCGTGCTTCGTTGGCCACCCTGCGGCAAAACTCCGCCGCGACAGACTCTTTGACAGCGACCCTGCCTTGAAAAGGCTAGGACGCAATGGCGTATGCGGCTTTACCCTGCTTTCCAGGACTGACGGCAAGCTGCTGAGGGCAACTTTGACAATATCCATTTTGCGTCAAGGCCTGCTGCATGCAGCATACCGAACGCCGGCACGCCAAGACCCTGACACCCGACCGCTGGGCGGCCGTGCGAAATGTCTTCATGACATTGTGGCCCAGGAAATCCGTCAGCAAAATCAACAGATCTGTGCCCGAAGGCAGTTGCAGGGTCTTCTTCTGGTGCGCCGGATCGCGCCCGCTAATATGCTGTTTTATAGCTATATTGTGCCCTTTCAGCAGGTCGGGAATATTGCCCAGGCGATCCGCTCCAACCACGACAGCATTAACAGTTCCAGACATATCGCTTCCTTTCTCAGAGATTTACATAACGATAATCATTCTCATTAATATAGTCAACAAGAATGATTCGCATTTGTAAAATAAACGATATGGGCCCCGCCTGCGCGAAGCCCCGCTACTGCGATTTTTATCGCGCTATGGCGGGTTCTTCGGCCTGAGGACTTTTTTCGAGCGCCTCTTGTACAACTTCACGGGTCAGGTTCGAGGCCAGCATTTCAAGAAGAACGTAGACATAGTCGCGCAGGAACACGCCGGACTTGATGGCGACCCGCGTTGTATGAGTGCCGAACAAATGGCCGACGGGCAAGCCCACCAAGCCCTTGTCGCGCTGCGGATCGAAAGCCATGCCGGCAATAATGCCGATACCCAGGCCTACATCGACGTAGGTTTTGATTACGTCGGCGTCGATGGCCTCGAGCACGATGTCGGGCGTGACGGCTCCAGCCGCGAAGGCCTCGTCAATGGCGCAGCGGCCTGAAAACTGCCGGTCATAGGTAACGATGGGATACTGGGCAA
This sequence comes from Eoetvoesiella caeni, assembly GCF_003315175.1. Taxonomy (GTDB): domain Bacteria; phylum Pseudomonadota; class Gammaproteobacteria; order Burkholderiales; family Burkholderiaceae_B; genus Eoetvoesia; species Eoetvoesia caeni. The sequence continues at coordinate 611,662 of NZ_QNRQ01000001.1, forward strand.
CCTGGGCCAGCGTCAGGTTCTTGGCCTGCTGCGAAGTAAGCTCGGCCAGGGGGTGGTCTGGCCGAACCACGACGATGTGTTCCCAGGAATAGACCGGCAAAGCGGCCAGCCCCTGGGTATGGACCAAGGTTTCGGTGGCGATGGCCACGTCGGCCTGTTCGTGCAGCACCATTTGCGCCAACGCGGGCGGGTTGCCTTCAGCCAGCGAAACGCGTACTTTTGGAAAACGCTCGCGAAAAGCCGGTATGACTTTAGGCAAGATATAACGGGCTTGAGCATGGGTACAGGCAATCACCAGGCCGCCCTCGTCACGCCTCGCGAATTCGTCGCTGACCTTTTTCAGGTTGTCGACTTCGCGCATGATGCGGTCGATGACCTGGGCGACAACCGCGCCCGGTTTGGTCAACCCCTTGATGCGCTTGCCGTGCCGCTCGAAAATCTTGATGCCCAGTTCGTCTTCGAATTCAAGAATGGACTTGGATACGCCGGGCTGCGATGTGAACAGCGAACGCGCCGCTTCGGTAAGATTGAAGTTACGCCGTATGGTTTCACGGACGAAGCGAAATTGTTGGAGATTCATATAATGGCCTCAAAGAGTCGAAACCATTATATGTTATATAGAAATTATTCTATATAATTATTAGAAATAAGCTTCTTAGCGAATTTGCTAGGAAGCCTGCCGCGAAGTCGCCCGGCTCGACCCGCGCCTGCGGGTTCAGGCGGCACTCACGCCAACGGAGTCCTTTGGCGCCTTGACCCGCAGCTTGCGCCACATCATATAAGCCATCAGGGCCAGGAACAAAGCGTGGATCAACCACACCCCTATCCCGAAATCCAGCTTGCCGTTGCTGATCCAGCCCCGCGATAAATTGATCAGGTTCATATACAGCAGGCCGACCAGGCCCGCGATAAGGATATCGCCCGATCGTCCCAGGCGGGGATTGACCGCCCCCAGTGGCAGCGCCAGCAAGGCCAGGTTCAAGGCTGCCAGCGGCAAGGCAATGCGCCACATAAGTTGCGAACGAGCCGTATCGGTGGCGTCCTTGAATAGCTGCATCGTGGGCCGCGCCTTGATCTGGCGCTCGACCGTGGCGCGCAATGCATCTGGAGAAGTAGCCGTGCCGCTGCTTTCCAGCCTGAAGCCATAGCGCTGGAAGTCGAATAGCCGGAATTCGTTGTTGCCCGGCTTGAGATCGTAGCGCCGACCGTGGCTAAGCACCAGGAAGCGGTCGCCATTGGCTTCATTCTGGACACGCGCACTATCGGCCGTAATCACACTAAGCCAGTCGGGCTCGAGCACGCGAGCAATAACCTTCCCCAGCTCGTCTCCCGGCTTGGTGGGCTCTTCGGCAAAAAACACCCTGGCCCCATCCTGGGTTTCAATGAACTGGCCCGCGGTGACCTTGGACAAGTCGGAGCGCTGTTCGAACCGCTGGCGGTATTCTTCTATCTGGCGGTAGGCCCAGGGCGACGCCAGCAAAGTCAGCAAGGCGATCAGCACGGCCACAGGCACGGCGCAGCGCATGACCGGGTTGATCCAGTCTTTAAGCGACAGGCCGCTGGCAAACCAGACCACCATTTCGGATTCGCGGAAATTACGCGTTACCGTAGTCAGTACGGCAATGAACAGCGACACCGACAAAATAGTCGGCAACGCCGTGATGCTGGAAAACGCGGCCAGACCGAAGACCACGTCGGCTCCGATGGTGCCGTTGGCGGCTTCGCCCAGCAGGCGAACCAGCAGCACGCTAAGCCATACCACCAGCAAGGTGGAAAATACCACCCCCCCATGACCCAGGATTTCGGAGACTACAGAACGCTTGAATAGTGACATAAGAGAAAATGCGGGATAATCGACAGCATCCTATAGACACTTTCGGGAACTCGTATGGAATTTAGCACACTGACCACTGCTTCGTTGCACCAAATCAAAACGTCTGCGTTGGCGATCGGCGTATTTGCCGACGGCATTCTTAGCCCGGCGGCCGACATTATCAACCAAGCCAGCAATGGCGCGCTGAAAAGCGTGCTTAAATCCGAGTTTCAGGCTAAGCCTAACACCCATTTGGTTCTTAGAAACCTGAATGGCGTGTCGGCCGCCCGGGTTATTTTAGTCGGCCTGGGCAAACAAGAGTCCTACAACGCCAAAACCCATGCCGGCGCTGAGCTGACGTTTGCCAATTATTGCGCACAGGCCCAGTTGATCGAGGGCGTTTCAACCCTGGCCGCCATCGACTGCCCCAACAGCTCTCTGGGCCAGCGCGCGCAAGCCGCTGCCGTGGCCGCCGGCCAGTCCACCTACCGCTACGACGCCACGCTAAGCAAAAGCGACGCCAATGCCCGCCCCAAATTAAAGAAAATTACGCTTTCGGTGCCGCGTAATCATGCAGCCGAAGCGCAACTGGGGCTTAACGCCGGCAGCGCCATCGCCAACGGCATGAATCTTACCCGCTTGCTGGGCGACCTGCCGGCCAATATTTGCACGCCCACATATCTGGGCAACACTGCAAAAAAACTGGCCAAGGAATTCAAGACCCTCAAAGCCGAAGTGCTCGACCGCAAGCAGATTGAAGCCCTCAAGATGGGCTCCTTTCTTTCCGTAGCGCGCGGCTCGTACGAACCGCCGGTCTTCATTGTGCTGCGGTACACCCCTCCCGCCGCCGCCAAAACAGCCGCAAAAACAGCCGCCAAGACAAATAAAGCGCCTATCGTGCTGGTGGGCAAAGGCATTACCTTCGACGCGGGCGGCATCTCCATCAAGCCGGCCGGCGGCATGGACGAAATGAAGTACGACATGTGCGGGGCCGCGACCGTCCTGGGTGCGCTGCGCAGCGTTGCAGAACTGCAGATCGACCAGGAAGTCATCGGGCTCATCCCCTCGTGCGAAAACCTGCCCAGCGGGCGCGCCAACAAGCCCGGAGACGTCGTAACCAGCATGTCGGGCCAAACCATCGAAATCCTCAACACCGACGCCGAAGGCCGCCTGATCCTGTGCGATGCGCTGACCTACGCCGAGCGCTTCAAGCCCGCCGCCGTCATCGACATCGCGACGCTGACCGGTGCCTGCATCGTCGCGCTGGGCCACGTCAATACCGGCCTTTTCTCAAGCGACGATGCGCTGGCCGAAAGCCTGCTGCGCGCGGGCAAAGAAGCCAACGACACGGCATGGCGCCTGCCTCTTGAAGAAGCCTACCAAGAACAGCTGCGCTCCAACTTTGCCGACATCGCCAATATCGGCGGCCCCCCCGCCGGCTCGGTTACGGCGGCCTGCTTCCTGTCGCGCTTTACCGGCAAATACCGCTGGGCTCACCTCGACATCGCCGGCACCGCCTGGCGTAGCGGCAAGGACAAAGGCGCATCGGGCCGGCCCGTGCCCATGCTGATTCAATACTTGCTCAATCAGGCATGAAAAGCCTGTCTTGGCAACTGACAAGGCCGGCATACCGCCGGCCTGGCGGGTCAGCGTGATGGCCCGCATAGACTTCGCATTCGGCGCCGCCGATCGCCTGCGTGCGGCCTGCGAGGTCGTGCGCAAGCATTATCAGGCGGGACATCCGGTTGTGGTGTACAGCCGCGATATGCCGCTGCTGGAACGCTTCGACCAAATGCTGTGGGGCGTCGCCGCCACGGCATTCGTTCCCCATGTGTTCGCCGACGACCCCCTGGCCGCGCAGACGCCCGTCCTGCTTACCAGCGCGCCGCCGACGGCCAGGCCCGATGCATGGCTGCTTAACCTGGACGCGGACTGTCCCGCCGGTTGCGAACAATTCGAGCGGGTGCTCGAAATCGTATCCCAGGACGAAGAGGAAACCATGGCGGCACGCGAGCGCTGGAAGCAATACAAGGCCCAAGGCCACGAGCTTCACGCACACGATATTTCAGGGCGGGCCGCCCGGCCTGCCAAGCCCTGATATTTCCCTGGCCCGCCACGGAACTCCGGCCGCAAGGCCGAGCCTTTCTTCGAAGACCCGGGGCTGCCATGATTCATAAACAAAATAGATTAATTATTAAAATAAAATAATTTGTTTAATAAGAAGGCGGCGTGTTTAATTAACTGCACCTTTACAAGCCTTTTTGCACAGTATCCCTCAAGGATCCCTATCGCAATGCGCTTCACTGCCTCCATCCAAGATAGTACCTTCACTCAATCGACGCGGCATCAGCAGCGTACTCGCAGTCCCGTCCGGCTTTTCAAGCTACCGGCATCACCCAACGCAGAAAACCATTCAACCCGCAAAACAATATTAGCCGCTCCTTGCACATAGCGGCCGAAATGCGTGCGGCAACCCAGTCCAGCCGGTTCAATTCTAAAAATGCCCATAGAGGCTTATGCAGCACCATTCCCATTCGAGGAGACAACCATGAAAAGCCAGAAATTCATCGATGACATCGATACTTGTCCACCCATAGGACGCACCGCCACTTTAGGCTTGCAGCATGTCCTCGTCATGTACGCGGGGGCTGTCACCGTACCGCTGATCGTCGGCGGAGCGCTTAACCTCTCTCCCGAGCACCTTGCCATTCTGATCAACGCCGACTTGCTTTGCTGCGGGCTAGTGTCGTTGCTGCAGGCCCTGGGCATCGGCAAGTGGATAGGCATCAGGCTACCGGTCATGATGGGAGTTTCCTATGCGGGCATTGCACCCATGATAGCCATCGGCATGAATCCTGAAATGGGTTTGCCCGGCCTTTACGGAGCCATTATCGCGGCCGGCCTGATCTGTTTTCTGTTCATGCCGGTCATCATCAAGGCGCTGCCGCTGTTTCCTCCGCTGGTTACCGGCGCCACGCTGCTTTCGCTGGGTACCGGCCTGCTGGGCGTGGCCATTGCCTGGGCCGGCGGCGGCTATGGCGCGGCCGACTTCGGCAACCCCTTCTATATCGGCGTAGCCGGCCTGGTCTTGGTGGTTACGTTGCTGGTGGCCCGCTTTGCCCGCGGCTTTTTCAGCAGCCTGGCTGTGCTGGCCGGCATCGCCGCGGGCATGCTGGTGGCCGTTGCCTTCGGCAAAGTCAGTATCACCGGCCTTGACGCCGTGCCCATGGTGGAAATGGTGCGGCCCTTCCAGTTCGGCCTGCCCACCTTCGAGCCCGTAGCAATCATCACCATGACGCTGATTGTGCTGATCACCATGGTCGAGTCAATCGGCCTGTTTTTCTCATTGGGGGAAATCCTTAATCATAAAATCACGCGCAGCGAATTCAAGCGCGGCCTGCGCGCCGATGCCCTGGGTGCCACCATCGGCGGTATTTTCAATGCCTTTCCCTACACTTCGTACGCGCAGAATATCGGCCTGGTGGGAATCACGGGCGTACGCAGCCGCTATGTCTGCGCCGCGGCGGGCATCTTTTTGATCATGCTGGGACTGCTGCCCAAAGTCGCCCATGTCATTGCCACCATTCCCCATTACGTCCTGGGCGGAGCGGCCATCGCCATGTTCGGCATGGTCGCGGCCTCTGGGGTACGCATTCTGCAAAGCGTCGACTTCCGCAACAACCGCCACAACACGCTTATTCTGGCCATCAGCCTGGGCGTAGGAATGATACCCACCATGTCGCCGAACTTTTTCTCGGCCTTTCCGAAATACATGGCTCCCTTCCTGCAAAGCGGCGTGCTCTTGACAGTCATTACCGCCGTAATCCTGAACGTGATTTTCAATGGTGTGCGCCACAGCCAACTGGACCTGTCCGACGATCCGGCCGAAGCCGCCGCACCACCCGAGCTGGGCATGGCCCAGTCCAGCGCCCGACCTTGACTCTTTTACGGAAATTCCCCATGCCCGATATCTGCGACACCCTGTTCATGCACGGCACTGTAGTAACGATGGACGACGAGCGCCGCCTTATCAAGGACGGCGCAGTCGCTGTGCGCGGCAACCGCATTGCGGCTGTCGGCTCCGCCGAAAGCCTGGAGCATTGGCAAGCGGCACGCCGCATCGACTGCCGTGGCCAGGCCGTGATCCCGGGACTCATCGATACCCATAACCATCTTTTCCAGGTGGCTGGCCGAGGCCTGGGCGACGGCATGGCCCTGTGGCAATGGCTGGGCGAATTCATGCTGCCGCTTGCGGCCAACATCTCGCCGGCTGAAGCCATTGCCGCGGTGCGGGCCGGCGCGATGGAGGCGGTCAGTTGCGGCACGACCACCATCATCGACAACCACTATGCCCCCGCCGACACCGCCACTACATTGGCCGTGGCGGCGGCTTTGCGCGACATGGGCCTGCGCGGCGTCGTCGCGCGCGGCATGTTTGGTCCATTTACCGATGTAGCCCGCGACAACGGACTTGATCCAGCCCTGTTCCAGCACGACACCGGCCACGAAATCGCATCAATGCGCGAATGCCTGGAACAATGGCAGGACGATCGCATTGCCATCTGGCCCTCTCCCATCAATATCATCTATAACGACCAGGACCTGGTGCGCCAGTCGGTAGCGCTGGCGGCCGAATTCAAGGTCAAGTGGCAAACCCATGTTTCCGAAGCCCCCATCGACCCCGATATCTATCAACGTTCCTACGGGGCGCGCCCTTTCGTCTGGATGGAGCGTGAAGGCCTGCTGGATCAAAATGCCACATTCGCACACGCCATCTGGCTTGACGATGAGGAAGTGGAAATCGCCGGGCGACGCCGCTGCGGCATTGCCCACAACCCCATGTCGAATCAATACCTGGCGTCGGGCGCCATGCGCCTGAAGGACTTGCGCCACGCCGGCGCAACCGTAGGCATAGGCGCCGACGGCGCGGCGGGCCATTCCATGGATTTGTTCCAAATTATGAAGCAGGTCGTGTATGTGCAGCGCCTGTCCGCGCTGGACCCGGTCGCCAGCAACGCCTGGGACGCCTTCGAGCTGGCCACGCGTGAAGGCGCCCGGCTTGCCGGTATCGACGCGGGCCAGATCAGCGCAGGCAAATTGGCCGATATTGCGGTTGTTTCGCTCGATACGCCCGCACAAGCGCCCTGCTTCGATCTGGTTGCCAACCTGGTGTACTCGGGATCGGGGCGCGACGTAACGCTGACGATGGTGGACGGCAAAGTCGTCTATGAAAACAAGCGCCTGCTTTTGGCCGACGGCGAGGAAATCAAGGCACAAGCCCACCACTTATGCCGGCAACTGGTAACCCGCCTGAATATACCGATACGGGGAAACAGCCCTACTATGGCTTGATTATTCAGCTATTTGTCAGTTATTCTAGCTACTGGCTGTCGGCGCCTTGATATTCCGGTTTCGGAATGCCGGGGCGCCAGGCTTTAAGTGCTATATTTGGTATGTACCATTGCGGTTTGGCCCATGCTTGCAGCATGGGGCTTTGCCGCGGGTTTCACGCAACAACACCGCCTATTGGCAAAAAGGATATTTCATGAGCGATTTTCGTCAACCCCCTCTTCCAGTCCAGGGCGCATACGCCGGCACAGAAGGCGTGGTGCGTAACCGCGTCTTGCGCAACACGTATTGGCTGCTTGCGCTGTCCATGATCCCCACGGTTCTGGGCGCGCTTGTCGGGCTCAGCAGCGGCATGAACCGCTTTATGGCGGCCAGCCCCGGCACCAGCGCCATCGTCTTCCTGATCGGCGCATTTGGCCTGATGTATCTGGTCGAGCGCAACAAAGAAAGCTCGCTGGGTGTAGCCCTGCTGCTGGCCTTTACATTCTTCATGGGCCTCATGCTGTCGCGCCTTATCGGTCATGTCCTGGGCTTTTCCAACGGCTCGCAGCTTATCATGCTGGCCTTTGGCGGCACCGCCGTGGTTTTCGGAGCCATGGCAAGCGTGGCCACCACCACCAAGCGCGACTTCTCGCACTGGCAAAAGTTTTTGTTCATCGGCGTCGTTATCCTGATCGTCGCCTCGCTGGCCAATATCTTCCTGCAGCTGCCGGCGCTGGTGCTTACCGTCTCGGTCATGGCCATTGCCATTTTCTCGGCGTTTTTGCTGGTCGACCTGCAACGCGTGATCCGGGGCGGCGAAACCAACTACGTCTCGGCTACCCTGGCCATCTATCTTGACGTCTACAATATTTTTGCGAACCTGCTGATGCTGTTGGGCATCTTCGGCGGCAACCGCGAATAAATCAGCCAAGCCGTAGATACTATTTGGGGCCGGAAATTCCGGCCCCAATGCATTTTGCCGTCTACACATGCTTCTGGGCCATATGGCGATTGCGGATTGATCCTTCGTTTCTTTGGCAGTTGCCCGGCCCTGCCGTATTTCGCTCAGGCTGCCTTGCCCTCTTGCGCCGGCATTGCGCACAGGCGGTTCAGGCGAAACAGGCGCTCGCGCTTGAGCACGGCTTCCAGTGTTTCGTCGGCCCGGCCCACTTCGGCGTAGTCGGCAAGAATCAAGGCGCACAGGCCGCGCAGCAGTTCAGGGTTGATTTGCCAGTACAACTGCAGCAACTGGTCCGGCTCGAACAGAAAAAGCCCGCGCTGGCGCAATTCGCTGCGATTGAAATCCCTGATGTTGCGTGTCACGACGGCCACGGTGCTGCCGGGATTGCGCTCCTGCGCGGCCAGCGCCGCGGCAATGACGTGCCAATCCTTGGGGTCGCTACGCTGCAAACCCTGTTTGTAGGCGCTGACATCGCCCTGGTCGGCCAACGGGAAGTCCCGTTGCAATTGATCCCACTGCGCCTGGATATCGGCCGCCGGAACGTCCCAGATGCGGGCGGCATTGCGCCGCCACTCATCGCCTATCACTGCGCTCCAGGCGGGCTGGAAACAGCCGTGCGCGGCCATGCGCAGCAGCAGGCGGCGCAGCACATTGGAAATGAGCACGCAGGTATCGATGACGATGATGTCGGGCATAGCGGTCAGAATCGCTGCAGCTCCATCAGGACTTTCCGGGTAAGCAGGGGCCGGCCGGCCAACAGTTCGTCCAGACGTTCGCGCAAAGAGCGGCGCAGTTCGGGCTCGCCCTCGGCATCGTTGAAATTGGGCAACGCCTCGTCCACACCGTAGCCCGTTTCGTTGAGCAAGATCCATTCGAAGCGCCGTAACGCCCCCGCCGCCTTGGAACCTTGCGCCAGTTGCTGCAAGGCCGCGTCGTAGGCGTCGAATAAAATATCGTGGGGATCCTCGCGCGGCAGCAGGCGCAGCAAGAGTTCGTTCATGTACCAGGCCGACATATAGGCCCGCCCGCCCAAGGGCTGGATGCCCAGCGAGTCGGCACGCACCAGCGTCTTGATCTCGCCGGCCCCGCTCCATGACAAGGACAGCGGCTGGAAAGCGCACAGCACCGGGCGCAAAACGGAATACGGGCGTTTTGCCCCTTTGGCAACCAGCGACACATTGCCATGTTCGCGGGTAAAGACATGCACAATCAGAGAGGTTTCACGCCAGGGCGAGGCGTGCAGCATATACCCCCGAACATCTTGGACACGGTTCGAACGTCTACTCATACCCAAGTTCGCGCAAGGCCCCCTCGCGATCCGACCAGCCCTTGCGTACCTTGATGTACACGTCGAGGAATACGGATTTATCCAGCAGTTTTTCCATGTCCTGGCGCGCTTCGGACGCAATGCGCTTCATGTGCGCGCCGCCGGTGCCCAACAGGATGGGCTTGTGGGTTTCGCGCTCGACCACGATGCAGGCGGCAATGCGCACGCCCTTGTCGTTTTCTTCCCATTGTTCAATGACGACCGTGCAGCCGTAAGGCAGTTCGTCGCCGACCAGGCGGAAGATTTTTTCGCGTACCAGTTCGGCGGCAATGAACCGCACCGAACGGTCTGTCAGGGCTTCGGTATCGAACATGGCCTCGCCCTCGGGCAGGCGCTTGGCCACTTCGCCCAGCAAATTCTCGAGCTGCACGCCGCGCAACGCGCTGACCGGCACGACCGCCGCATAAGGATGCAGGGCCATGATTTTGCTGACGTAGGCGAACATGGCGTTCTTGTCTTTCAGGGCGTCGACCTTATTCACAACCAGCAGTGTTTTGTCGCCCTTGGGCAGCAAGGGCAGAAGCTGGGCGTCGCCCGCCGACCACTTGCCGGCCTCGACCACATGCAGCACTACGTCGACATCGGCCAGCGCCTGGGTCACGACCCGGTTCATCATGCGGTTCATGGCACCGCCATGGCGGGTCTGGAAACCGGGCGTGTCGACGAAGACGAATTGTTCGTGTTCGCGCGTGAGGACGCCGTGGATGCGGTGGCGCGTGGTTTGCGCCTTGCGCGAGACAATGGATATTTTGCTGCCGATAAGGGTGTTGGCCAGCGTGGACTTGCCGACATTGGGGCGCCCTACGATGGCGACAAAACCGCAATGGAATGCTTGGCTCATTTACGCTCCTGGGGTACTGCAACAGGCAGAGATAACTGCGTGGACTTGCGGGCCCTGGAGCGCGAGGCCGCGCCCTTGGCCGGGACCAATTGCTGGATGGAGGCGATAGCCTGGGTGGCGGCAAGCTGCTCGGCCGCGCGCCGGCTGGAGCCCGCGGCCCCTACCTTGATATCCAGCGCCGGAACCGTACACTCTACCTCGAACATCTGGTTATGCGCCGCGCCATGGGTTGCCACCACGGTGTACAGCGGAAGATCCAGCTTGCGCCCTTGCAGAAGTTCCTGCAACAGGGTCTTGGGATCTTTACCCAGGGTTTGGGGATCGACATTCTGCAAAATAGGCGCATATTGCCTGGCAATCACTTTTTGCGCGGCATCGAAGCCGGAATCCAGGAAGACCGCGCCGAAAATGGCTTCCACAGTATCGGCCAAAATGGACGGACGGCGAAAGCCGCCGCTTTTGAGCTCGCCCTCGCCAAGGCGCAAATACTGGGACAGCTCCAGCTTTTGGGCGATATCGGCCAGCGAAGACTGCTTGACCAGATTGGCGCGCAGGCGCGACAAATCGCCTTCGTCAATACGCGGGAAGCGCTGGAACAGCAAGGCGGCGACAACAAAATTAAGGACCGAATCGCCCAGGAATTCCAGGCGCTCGTTGTGATGCGAACTATGGCTGCGGTGCGTCAACGCTTGCTGCAGCAACCCCTTATCACTGAAGTGATAATCGATTGCTGTTTCGAGATGTGCATTAGTGACCATTACCGGAACCGGCCTATACGACTGGGCTCGCTGAAATTCATCCAGATGAAGAATGCGCGGCCGACAATATTCTGCTCGGGCACAAAACCCCAATACCGGCTGTCGAGGCTGTTGTCGCGGTTATCGCCCATCATGAAATAGTGTCCGGCCGGGACCGTGCAGCGCACGCCATTGCCCAGGTATTCGCAGTTGCTTCGATAAGGATAGTCCGAAATGGCCATAAAGTCCTGCCGCGCATCTTTATTAAGCAGAATCTCGTGTTGCTTCGTACCCAGGTTCTCGGTATAGCGGCCGACGTACGCCGAGCGATCTGGCTCGTAATAGTCGCCGTCGCGCTGATGCGCAATTTCTTTGCCGTTGATCGACAAGGTCTTGTTCTGGTAGAGCACAACGTCGCCAGGCAGCCCCACCACGCGCTTGATGTAGTCGACAGTCGGATCGACGGGATAGCGAAACACCAGGACATCGCCCCGCTTGGGTTCGCCCAGGTCGACGATTTTTTTATCGATGACAGGCAGGCGCAAGCCGTATTGAAACTTGTTGACCAGGATCAGGTCGCCGTTTTGCAAGGTGGGCAACATTGAGCCGGACGGAATCCGGAATGGCTCGACCAAAAACGAGCGCAGCACGAATACAAACAGGATGACCGGAAAAAAGCTGACACAGTACTCTACCCACCAGGGTATGCGGTGCGCCTTGTCGTAGGCCTGCTGGCGCAGCCGGGCCGCCTCGAACGTGCCGACGCCGGTCGGGTTGGCGTCGAATACCGCCATGACGGCCTCGGCGCGGGCGTAGCGCTTGCGGCGCAGGAACGCCAGGTCCACAAGCCAGACGGCTCCGGTGACCACCAGCAACACGAACAATATCAGGGCAAAATCCCAACTCATATACACCACATCCTATCGATCTTGGTTGACTATGGATTTATTTATCTTCGACCTGCAAGATCGCCAGGAAGGCCTCCTGGGGAATCTCGACGTTGCCGACTTGTTTCATGCGCTTCTTGCCGGCTTTCTGCTTTTCCAGCAATTTTTTCTTGCGTGAAATATCTCCGCCATAGCATTTGGCCAGTACGTTTTTGCGCAAGGCCTTGATGCTTTCGCGGGCGATGATTTCGGCGCCGATGGCCGCCTGGATGGCTATATCGAACATCTGGCGCGGGATCAGCCCCCGCATCTTGGACACGACTTCGCGGCCGCGGTAGCGGGCATTGGCGCGGTGCACCATCATGGCCAGCGCATCGACGCGATCGCCGTTGATCAGCAAGTCGACCTTGACCACGTCGGAGCTTTGGTACTCTTTGAACTCGTAGTCCATCGAGGCATAGCCGCGCGACACCGACTTGAGCTTGTCGAAAAAATCCAGCACGATTTCTGCCAGCGGCATTTCGTACGTAAGGTGCACTTGGCGCCCGTGATACGCCATGTTCAGTTGCACGCCGCGCTTGGCCATGCACAGCGTCATGACGGCGCCAACGTACTCTTGCGGCATGAACAGCGTGACCGTGACAATGGGCTCGCGAATCTCGGTAATATTGCCTACCTCGGGCATGCGCGAAGGGCTTTCTATCATGGAGACCGAGCCGTCGCGCTGTTCGACCTGGTAAACGACGGACGGCGCCGTCGTAATGATGTCCATGTCGAATTCGCGCTCCAGCCTTTCCTGCACAATTTCCATGTGCAGCAGGCCTAGAAACCCGCAGCGGAACCCAAAGCCCAGGGCCTGCGAGACTTCGGGCTCGAACATCAGCGATGAATCGTTAAGCTTGAGTTTTTCGAGGGAGTCGCGCAACTGATCATATTCGCTGCTTTCAACGGGATAAAGCCCGGCGAACACCTGCGGCTTGACTTCTTTGAAGCCCGGCAGCGGCGCAGGCGCGGGCTTGCCGGCCAGCGTAATGGTGTCGCCGACCTTGGCGTCTTCAAGTTCTTTGATGCCGGCAATGACAAAACCCACTTCGCCCGCCGACAGCAGCGGCCGGGGCTCGGACTTGGGCGTAAAAACGCCCAGATGCTCGCATAAGTGCGTGGCGTGGCTGGCCATCAGCAGGATCTTGTCTTTGGGGCGCAATATACCGTTGACGACGCGCACCAGCATGACCACGCCGACGTAGTTGTCGAACCATGAATCGATGATCAGGGCTTGCAATGGCTTTTGCGGGTCTCCAACCGGAGGCGGCACCTTGGCAACGACGACTTCGAGGATGTCGTCTATGCCCATGCCGGTCTTGGCGCTGGCCATGATGGCATCGGAAGCGTCCAGGCCGATGACGTCCTCGATTTCCTGGCGTGCGCCGTCCGGATCGGCCGAGGGCAAGTCCATTTTATTCAGGACCGGAATGACTTCGACGCCCAGTTCGATGGCGGTATAGCAGTTGGCCACCGTTTGAGCTTCCACCCCCTGCGTGGCGTCGACCACCAGCAACGCGCCTTCGCAGGCCGACAAAGAGCGGCTGACCTCGTAGGAAAAGTCGACGTGTCCCGGAGTGTCGATAAGATTAAGCGCATACACCCGGCCGTCTTTGGCCTTGTAGCTCAAAGACGCGGTTTGCGCCTTGATCGTAATGCCACGTTCGCGCTCGATCTCCATGGAATCAAGAACCTGGGACGACATTTCCCGGTCGGCCAGGCCGCCGCAACGATGGATCAGGCGATCGGCCAGTGTCGATTTACCGTGATCAATGTGGGCAATAATGGAGAAGTTGCGGATATGATCCATACACCAATACAAGAAAACCCGGGCAGTGCCCTGGGTGAAGTTTAAGAAGGGCAAGCAAAAAGGGACGCATTCAGCGCCCCCTTTTGCCGATAACACAGCATTTTAGCCGTTTCTGAAGATTATTTTCCTGGCGTTACAGGAACCCATTGGGTTTGGCCTTCTCGCAGCACCAGCAAAGCCGCCGCCTGGGATTTAGGCAAACGCGATACCAGTTTGGCAAATTGCTCGGGATCGGTCACATCAGTCTGGTTGACTACCAGGACGATGTCGCCCGGAACCAGGCCGGCCGTGGCCGCGGGGTCTTCGACCGCCGTCACCTGCACGCCGCCCTTGATTTTTTCCTTGGCACGCACCAGATCGGGCACCGCAGTGACCTTCAGGCCCAGGGCATCGGCAGGAGTGGCCTTGGGAGCCGGTTCCTGGTCTTGCGCACCGTCGGCCGGGGTGGGTTTCATTTCTCCGACCTTGACCTTGAGCGTTACGGTCTTGCCGCGGCGCCAAACCTGCATGTCGATATTGCTGTCGGGCTTGGTCGCCCCCACGATACGGGGCAGATCGGACCAGTGCTTGATGTCGGTATCGTTGAACTTCAGGATGACGTCGCCCGACTGCACGCCGGCGCTGGCAGCTGGACCGCCTTCTTCGACATTGCTGACCATGGCGCCTTGTGCCTTGGACAAGCCGATGGCTTTGGCGACTTCGCTGGAAACAGGCCCGATTTGCACGCCGATACGGCCGCGCGTGACTTTACCGTGCTCTTTGAGCTGGGCCACGACGCGCATGACTTCATCGATAGGAATCGACAAGGAAATGCCCATGAAGCCGCCGCTTTGCGAAATGATCTGGGAATTGATGCCCACGACCTGGCCGGCCAGGTTGATAAGCGGCCCGCCCGAGTTGCCCGGATTCACCGCCACATCGGTCTGGATGAAAGGCAGATAGTCGCCGGTGTCGCGGTTGATGGCGCTGACAATACCCGCGGTTACGGTCGAATCAAGCCCGAACGGCGAACCGATGGCCAGGACCCATTGCCCCTTTTTGAGGCTGCGCGAATCGCCGATGGGCAGGGGCGTCAGGTTTTTGGCTTCGATCTTGATGAGAGCCACGTCAGTACGCGGGTCGGTGCCGATAACCTTGGCCTTGTGCTCTTTGCCGTCGGTCATGGTTACGAAGATACCGTTGGCGCCGGAGACGACGTGGTTATTGGTAAGGATGTAGCCGTCGGCCGAAATGATGAACCCCGAACCGACTCCGCGCGGAACCGTGCGCTCTTTGGGCCCCGGAACGCTGGGCGTACCGGGATTGCCGCGCTGGCGCGGGCCGGGCGTAGCGCCAGGAGGCACGAAATCGGGCCCGAAGAACCAGCGGAACATATCGTATGGATCGGTGCCCGGTCCCATGGAGGGGCGTGCTTCGATTGTTTCGGTGGTGCGGATATTGACGACCGAACCTTCGGTTTTTTCTACGACCGCAGAGAAATCGGGAACGGACAGCACAGGCACGGCGGCGGTTGCCGCGGGGGTTTGAGCCTGAACGGTCCCACCCGCCAACGAAGCGAACGCCAATACAAGCCCCGTAGAAACGGACCCGATAGCTAGCTTGATTTTTCGATTTGTTCTGTAGGATAAAGACATCGCAAAAACTCCTTCAACATAATCATTGTTTATTGTGTCGCCGCCAACGGAACGTATTCGGTACGCTCCACCAGTTCGCGCAAAGCCACGGGCGGCACCTCGCCGATGGCCGTTATCCAGTACTCGCCGATCCGGCCTCCAAAAATATTCATGACGCCATTGCGGGACGCCCCTTTTGGCAGCGCCGCCCCGCCATGCCCCGACCCGGCTGTTTCGATGAACACCGACACCGCCGCCAGGCCATCGGAATACACCAACTGCTTGACCGCTTTGCCCGACTTCATGGGACGCGAAACCTGAGTTACCGGCTCAAACCCGGGCGGAACGGAAATGCGCCAGCCCAGCTTCGCGACATCGACGGGTTCGGTAGGGTTTTGAATGACTTTCCAGCCCCGGGTATCCCAGGGAGAGGCCAGCTTCTCGACACGGACCTGATCACGCAAAGCCAGTATAGAAAAAGCAACCTGGTCTATTACTTCGCCCTGCGTGTTAATAGTTTGTTCCTTAAGCAACAAATTGGTTCCCGATTCGACGCACAATTTATAGCCGTAACGGTAATTATCCTTGGGGTGAATTTCGTAGACAGTGCAAACGTGGCCGGCGATACGACTGGGAGTTTTGTATTGCTTGATGTGATAGTGTTGCGGCAGCTTGGCCGCGTCGCCCAGCAGCAAGCCGGGAAATCGGTCGGCGCGCCCCGGCTCGACGACAATGATTTTTTTCTCGGGAATCAGCCCTTGCACCGACTCGTCGTGGCGCAAATATTCTCGCGGAATGCCGTCCAGGATTTCAAGACGTTCGCGTTCGCCCGTGCCATCCACGATATGCACGATGCGCGCTGATTGCATGGCCGCGCCCTGCTGATAAGTAAGCACGCCGGAATAGTCCAACTGGCGCGCGGCGGACTGCACCTGATGCAAAATGGCGCTGATGTCGGGGGCCGCTTCGTTCGTGGACGCGGCCTGGGCCTGCGCACCCAAGCATAGGACTAGGACGCACAGCCCCCAAAAACCGGATGTGACATGCCGCTTATGACGCTGATGATCACTGCTGGCCTGCATTACCTGAAAGCCCCGGCATCGAAGGAAACCTGACGCACGGGATTCACGCCGGCAAATTCCCGGTGAGCGTCGACGTAATCGCGCAAACCGATGTCGTCGGCCGTCGAAGCGACGACTTGCACCTTGCCCGCGCCGCTATCGCCGGTTGAAAAATACGGCATGGCCACCCACACCACGGCAACGACCGCCGCTGCAACCGCCAGGCCCGAAAGCCCGCGCCGGACAGTGGACGCTCTGTGCCGGGCCGGCGCCAGGACGGTCGGCTCGGCGTCGATGGCTTTCGAGATACGCGCGTAGAACAGGTCGGAGGGCTTGATGGCCAGATCTTCGCTGCGCAATACGTCGCCGATCAAATGATAGGTATCCCAAAGCTGGCGGCCATAAGGCGTATCCAGATCTTCGCTGCGAATCTCGCCTTCGCCGTCAAGCCATCCCGATACCATGCTTTCCCAGGACGAGGTCTCTTCTTCGACAGATTTAACCGCAACTTGCATTATGGACTCCTTACCACCGATGTTCGACATCGGTGTCTAAAACAGGGCGCAACTGCGCCGCAATTGCCTCGCGTGCGCGGAATATCCGTGAACGCACGGTACCTATGGGGCAATTCATGGTTTGAGCAATATCTTCGTAGCTCATGCCTTCGATTTCGCGCAGGACGATGGCCGTGCGCAAGTCTTCGGGCAAAGCGCCGATAGCCGCGTTGACTGTTTCGACCACCTGGCGGCTGGCCGCCAATGATTCCGGCGTACTTATATCGGTTAGGTTGTCGATCTGACTAAAAGTTTCACCATCTTCGGTCTCTATTACATTTGACGTGCTCGGGCGGCGGCCGTTGGCCGCCTGCCAATTGCGCGCCGTATTGATCGCGATGCGGTAAAGCCAGGTGTAAAACGCACTGTCCCCACGAAATTGCGATATGGCCCGGTAAGCCTTGATGAAAGCCTCCTGGGCAACGTCTTCGACTTCGCCGGGTTCGCGGACCATTCGGGACAGCAGGCGCATGATTTTCCGCTGGTACTTCAGCACCAGAAGGTCGAAGGCGCGCTTGTCGCCCTTCTGCACTCGTGCAACCAGTTCGGCATCGACATCGCGCTCGCTCATGCCGCGCTCCTTGTCCTGATGCGCGTGGATTCGGCGGCAGTATTCCCGCTGACCACCTGTACGCATAACCAGCGCCATGCCTGCGGCGCCGCGCAGGACTTCCAGACGGTCAGTTCAAGCCGCTTTTCAGGGCCCGCTGCGCAACCGTGGCGGGCAAAACGCAGCGTCAGCCAGCCCATGCCCTGCCAGGCATGCAGCAACGACAACGGCTGAAACGACTCGCCCATGGACAATCCCCACTCGCCTTCTTTATTGATGCTTAGCACGCCATCAGGGGGAAGCAGGCCCCAGTGCGGATGCGACTTAAGGCGCCACAAACCGTACAGCGCGACAGGTATAGTGTAAAGGGAAACATAGCCCAGGCAGAATATCCCGGCGAGGGCCAGGGCCCAGACCAACAGGCCCATCCGGCGGGGACGCCGGATGGGCCATTGATGAACGCAGGAAGGACGCTCTGGGCTCAAAGCCGCCTTACGACCATAGAACCGTTGGTTCCCCCAAAGCCGAATGAATTCGACAAGGCAACGTCGATTTTCATATTGCGGGCCTGATTGGCGCAATAATCGAGATCGCACTCGGGATCCTGGTTGAAGATGTTGATGGTAGGCGGCGAAACCTGGTTATACACGGCCAAGGTAGTAAAGACCGCCTCGATTCCGCCCGCCGCGCCCAGCAAATGGCCGGTCATGGACTTGGTGGAGTTGACGACCAGCTTTTTGGCGTAGTCGCCGAAGGCCAGCTTAAGCGCTTCGGTTTCGTTCTTGTCGCCCAATGGGGTGGAGGTGCCGTGCGCATTGACGTAGTCGACTTCGTTGGGATTGATGCCGCCGTTACGCAGTGCATTGACAATGCCGCGCCGCGGGCCGTCGCGGTCGGGCGAAGTAATGTGATGCGCGTCGGAACTCATGCCGTAGCCGGCGAATTCGCCGTAAATACGGGCGCCGCGCTTGCGCGCGTGTTCATACTCTTCAAGCACCAGCACACCGGCGCCCTCGCCCAGCACAAAGCCGTCGCGATCGATGTCCCAGGGACGCGATGCCGTTTCAGGGTCGTCGTTACGGGTCGACAGGGCCCGCATGGCCGCAAAGCCGCCGATGCCCAAGGGCGAGACGGTGGATTCAGCGCCGCCGGCTACCATGACGTCGGCATCGCCGTACTCGATGAGGCGGGCCGCGTCGCCGATGGAATGCAGGCCCGTCGTGCAGGCCGACACCACGGCATAACTGGGACCTTTGAGGCCAAGCGCAATCGACAATTGTCCCGAGATCAGGTTAATGAGCGAAGCCGGCACAAAAAATGGCGAAATTCGGCGCGGGCCGCGGTCGAGGTATTCGATTTGCGTTTCTTCGATGCGCGGCAAGCCGCCGATGCCCGAACCCACGATGACGCCAATACGCTCGGCGTTCGCTTCGTTGACTTCCAGGCCGGCGTCGCGCCAGGCCTGCATGCCGGCGGCCACGCCGTAATGGATGAAGGTATCCATTTGCTTGGCTTCTTTGCCCGACATGTATTGCGTAACGTCGAAATCTTTGACTTCACCCGCTATTTGCGCATTAAACGGCGAAGGATCGAAACGCGTGATGCGGCCGATGCCCGAACGCCCATTGACGATATTGTCCCAAGCGCTTTCGATAGTGTTGCCCACGGGCGAAACAATACCAAGGCCGGTAATGACGACACGTCGCTTCACGGATGACTCCTAAAATAAAAAAGCGGTTTGCTTCAAACGCCGCCTACCGCTGCACTGAGAGTGAAAACCAGGGCAAACGGCGGGAAGCTCTTGGAAACCGCCCCAGACGCCCTGCGGCATTGCCGCATAGCGCCGTTAAAGTTAATGACTTCTTACTTGCTGTGCGACGTGATGTAGTCGACTGCTTGCTGAACCGTCGTGATTTTCTCGGCTTCTTCATCCGGAATTTCGGTTTCGAATTCGTCTTCGAGTGCCATCACGAGCTCGACCATATCGAGCGAATCGGCACCGAGGTCGTCAAGGAAGGAAGATTCGTTTTTGATCTCGGCTTCGTTGACGCCAAGTTGTTCAGCGACGATCTTCTTGACGCGCTGTTCGATGCTTTCCATGCAGATCTCCAAATTGGGAAAAATTCCCGCGAAATTATAGCCAAATACCAAAATAGTGCACGTTGGCCATGACAAAAAAACAGCATTCCCGGACAAAACGACATTTTGCATTATTTATGCGCCCTGTCTATTCGGGAACACCTCTAAGCTGAAGCTGGGATTTTACCCTGTTCGGCCAATTATTCCATTTCCAGAGCCGGAAATGGAATTACATGTACATCCCGCCGTTTACATGCAGGGTGGTTCCAGTGATGTATCCGGCCTGCGGAGCCGCCAAAAACGCCACCGCGTTCGCGATGTCGGTTGCCGAGCCCAGGCGGCCCAGCGGAATCTGAGTCAGCAGCGCGGCCGTCTGGGCCTCGCTGAGCGCGCGCGTCATATCGGTTTCGATAAAGCCCGGCGCCACGCAATTGACCGTGATATTACGGCTGCCCAATTCGCGCGCCAGGGCGCGGGCCATGCCGGCTACGCCGGCCTTGGCGGCCGCATAATTGGCCTGGCCAGGGTTGCCGCTGGAGCCCACCACCGAAGTGATATTGATAATACGCCCCCAGCGCGCCTTCATCATGCTTTTGAGCACGGCGCGCGACAGGCGAAACACCGACGATAAATTGGTTTGCAGCACGGCGTCCCAGTCTTCGTCCTTCATGCGCATGGCCAGCGTGTCGCGGGTGATGCCGGCATTATTGACCAGGATATGCGGGCCGCCATCGTCTTTGCCCAGGTCGGCGATCAGGGCGTCGCACGCGGCGACGTCATTGACATCCAGGGCCACGCCCCGTCCGCCGAAACCGGACAGCGCTTCGGAAATGGCCGCCGCACCTGCTTCGGTGGTGGCAGTGCCGACGACCTTGGCGCCGCGAGCCGCCAATTCAAGCGCAATGGCTTTGCCGATGCCGCGGGTGGCGCCGGTGACCAGCGCGATTTTTCCGTCTAGTTCTTGTGCTTGCATGTTAATTCCCCTGTAAAGTTTCCAAAGCCGCCTCCAGGGAAGCCGGGTCGGTGATGGCCAGGCCGATCAGATCGCTGTCGATGCGCTTGGTCAGGCCGGTAAGCACCTTGCCCGGCCCGCATTCGACAAGATGAGTCACTCCCTGGGCCTTCATCGCCTTTATGGTTTCCACCCAGCGCACGGGATGCCAGGCCTGGCGCACCAGCGCGTCCTTGATGGCGGCCGGCTCGGACGGGCTGAGCACGTCGACATTATTGACCAGGGCAATAGAGGGCGCGCGCACGGCAACGCTTGCCAAAGCCTGCTCCAGAACCTGGGCAGCCGACTTGAGCAAACTGGCATGGAAAGGAGCGGAAACAGGCAGCACCAGGGCGCGCTTGGCGCCGGCTTGCTTGGCCAGCTCGCAGGCGCGTTCGACCGCGGCCTTGTGTCCGGCGATAACGACCTGAGCCGGCGCGTTGAAATTGACGGCTTCGACGATTTCGCCTTGCGCGGCCTGCTGGCACACGGCTTGAACGGCCTCATCGGACAAGCCCAATACCGCCGCCATGCCGCCCGTTCCCACCGGAACCGCGGCCTGCATTGCATCGGCACGGATGCGCACGACGCGCACGGCGTCTTCCAGCTCGAACGCGCCGGCGGCGGTCAGGGCGGAATATTCGCCCAGGCTATGTCCCGCCACCAATGATGGCGCCTGCCCGCCCGCTGCCAGCCAGACCCGGTACATGGCCACCGCGGCCGCCAGCATGGCCGGCTGGGTATTGGTGGTCAGGTTCAACTGCTCGGCCGGCCCTTGGGCTATCAACGCGCCCAGGTCCTGACCCAGAGCCGCCGAGGCCTGCTCCAGCGTTTGCGCAACGGCGGCATTGCCGGCCCAGCCATCGAGCATGCCGACGGATTGCGACCCCTGGCCGGGGAAGACAAATGCGATTTTCATAGTGTCGTCAACCTAATTGTTTTCTTTGGATAGTGATCGTCTTCGTTGTTCTTGTTTTTTTAATGCGGCGGCCATAGGCCGGAATGCGGCACGGGCCCGACAGCACAAGGCCACCGCAAGCCCCTGGGTGCTACATGCGCGCCAGCACCGAACCCCATGTGAATCCGCCGCCGACGCCTTGCATCATCACGAGATCGCCAGCCTTGATGCGGCCGTCCCGCCTGGCGGCATCAAGCGCCAACGGCACGCTGGCAGCCGACGTATTCGCCTGCCGGTCCAGGGTGACCACCACTTTTTCGATGGGGATATGCAGTTTCTTGCTAAGGAAATTCAGGATGCGGACGTTGGCCTGGTGCGGGACCAGCCAGTCGACGTCGTCGAGCTCGACCCCCGCCTCTTTACATACGTCTTTGGCCGATTGGGTCAAGGCGTTGACCGCCAGCTTGAATACCGCCTGGCCGTCCATGCGCAGGAAAGGATCGCCCACGACGGCGCCGCGCGACACATTGCCGGCGGCGTAGAGTATGCTCATTTGGCTGCCGTCGGCGCTTAATTGGGCGCCGATGATGCCCGGCTCGGCCGACGCCTTGACCACTACGGCCCCGGCCCCGTCCCCGAACAGCACGCAGGTGCTGCGATCATTCCAGTCGAGTATGTTCGAAAAGACTTCCGCACCGATGACCAGGGCTGTTTTTGCGCGGCCGGCCCGGATGAAGGCCTCAGCCGTCGTCAGGGCGTAGACAAAGCCGCTGCATACCGCCTGCACGTCGAATGCGGCGCCCTGGCGTACGCCCAGGCCAGCCTGCACCAGGCAAGCGGTGCTGGGAAAAATGAAATCGGGTGTGGAAGTCGCGACAATGATCAGGTCGACGTCCTCGGCGGTCACCCCGGCGTCCTGCATGGCGGCGCGCGCGGCGTGGGTGGCCATTTCGCTGGATTTGACTCCGGGCTCCGCAATATGGCGCTGATGGATGCCGGTGCGCGTAACTATCCATTCGTCGGAAGTCTCGATGTTCCGGCCCGCCAGTTCAGCAGCCAACTCGTCGTTGGTCACGATCCGGGGCGGCAAATAACTGCCTGACCCTACTATCTTTGCATAAGGCATGTTCGCTTCCATCAGCTCCCGAATCAGTGCCCGGGACCAGAAATATCGTTGGAGATCTTCGCCGACTGCTCGGCAGCCGCCTGCAGGCTCTGGCGAAGGTTGTGGATGGCACTGGTCGTGCCTTCAAGCAAGCCATTATGCACCGCTTCGCGTGCGCGCAGCAGGGCATGGCCATAGGCATAGGGATCGGCCGAGCCGTGGCTTTTTATGACGATGCCGCGCAAGCCCAGCAGAGCCGCGCCGTTGTAGCGCCGATTATCGACCTTACCGCGCAAGCGGTTCAGCACTGGCATCGCCACCAGGCCCGAAAGCATGGTGAACGCGTTGCGCTTGAACTCGGCCCGCATCATGGTGGATATCATTTTGGCCACGCCTTCGATGGACTTGAGAACCACATTGCCGACGAAGCCATCGCAGACAATGACATCGACCGTGCCCTTGCAGATATCGTCGCCTTCGACGTTGCCATAGAAATTAAGGCCGCTGGCGCGCAGCAGTTCGGCCGCCTGCTTGACGACCTCGTTGCCCTTGATGACTTCTTCGCCGATATTCAACAGGCCGACGGTGGGCTTGTCGCGGCCGTTAAGAGCCGTGGCCAGCGCGGTGCCCATGATGGCGAACTGCAGCAGATGCTCGGCCGTACAGTCCACGTTGGCGCCCAGGTCGAGCATGGTGGTGGCGCCGCCTTTCTGGTTGGGAATGGACGTGGCAATAGCCGGGCGGTCGATACCGTCCAGCATTTTGAGCACATAGCGCGAAATTGCCATCCAGGCGCCGGTATTGCCCGACGATACGCAGGCATCGGCCAGGCCGTCCTTGACGGCCTGGACCGCCACCCGCATCGAAGAGTCTTTTTTGCGGCGCAAGGCTACCTCGACCGGGTCGTCCATCAGGACAACTTCGGAAGCAGGCAGGACTTGATACCAGTCGTCGCGGCCGCAACCCAGCGTTTTCAGCTGGCCGCGAATAGCCGCTTCATCGCCCGCAAGCAGAAAACCGGTATCGGGGTAGCGCTGGGCGAAATCCCAGGCAGCCGAAACCGTTACCGGCACGCCGATATCCCCGCCCATGCAGTCGATGGCGATTCGAATCTTAGTTGTCGACATCAAACGCGCAATCTAAACCAGACCGCAGATCTGATTGATTATTCGTCGTTCTTGGTCTTGAGCACTTTACGGCCGCGGTAAACGCCGTTGGGGCTGATGTGATGACGCAGGTGCAATTCGCCCGTTGTCGGCTCAATGGCCGTGGAAGGCGCAGTGATGAAATCGTGCGAACGATGCATGCCGCGCTTGGACGGACTTTTCTTGTTTTGCTGAACGGCCATAATGACTCCTGGAAAGCGGGTCGCTAGTATATGCGATGGATCCCGCAAGGTTTAATACAAATTCAATCTTTCTTTAGTTTGCCCAGCACCGCAAACGGCGATGGGCGCACATGCTCTTCGGTCGGCGGCTCGTCCTGTTCAGGAAGAGCAACCAGGCTCGACGGACAAACTTCGTGCTTGGGCACATACGGCAGGCACAATATAAGCTCGTCTTCGACCAATGCCAACACATCGAAGCGCCGCGCACCGACAATACGTTCTATACCTTCTGCGGACTCGTCATCCGGCGAATCGACCTCGAGGGCGGCTTCCGAGTTGACCAGCAACAAACGGGTATCCGACTGTATCGGCCATTCAAGCGGCGCCAGGCAGCGCTGACAGGTCAGCCGGGGGCTGGCGTGCACGTGCAACTGCAAAAAGCGCTGCCCAGACATGTCGCGTTCGCCCTTTAGGGCCCACGTTACCTGCGATGCACTGTCCTGCTCGGGCAAGTCGTCCAAAAGCCTGGTAAATTGGGCAAGCGCAACATCGCCGCCAATCGCCTGGCCTAGCTGGGTAAACTCGTAGGTATCGATATACTGCACTTGCACCGCCGCTGTTAAACCAACACCTGTTAAACCCACGCCCATATTTTTCGACCCGCCTACCCTTAACCGCTTAGCTGGTTAAGAAAACATTAGATAATAACGCTTTTGGCCGAACACAGTCAAACCAATCCAGCCTAGAACACCATATGCGTCTCATCCTTGCATCAAGCTCGCCGTACCGGCAAGAACTGCTGGCCCGCCTGGGCTTGCCCTTTACCGCCATTTCGCCCGATATCGACGAAACTCCGCTACCCGGCGAACGGCCCACCGACCTGGCGCTGCGCTTGTCCATTGCCAAAGCACAGAAAGTCGCCGTCCTGCATCCGGACGCTCTTGTCATAGGCTCGGACCAGGTGGCCACGCTCAGCGGAGCGCCTATAGGCAAGCCCGGCAATTTTGAGCGCGCCCGAGAGCAATTGCTCCAGCTTAGCGGCCAACTGGTCGAATTTCACAGCGCCTTGTGCCTGACCGATGGGCAACGCCTGGAAACCGCCGACATTGTTACCCTGTGCCGGTTTCGTGTACTGGACAGTGCCGAAATCGACGCCTACCTGCACCGCGAACAGCCCTTCGACACCACAGGCAGCGCCAAGGCCGAAGGACTGGGCATTGCCCTGATGGACAGCATACAAACCGACGACCCCACTGCCATCATCGGCCTGCCTTTGATCGCTTTGTGCCGCATGCTGCGCTCTTTCGACATTAACCCCCTGACGGCGACACTGCCATGAATTCAACTGGATCCTTGCACCTGATACCCGTAGGCCTGGGGGAATCGCCCCCTGAAACCTGGCTGCCGCACACCGTGCGCGAGCTGGCGGGGCGCTTGACCACATATATAGCCGAGAATGCCAAAACGGCCCGCGCCTTCCTGAAACTGGTCGGCACCGCCGCCCCGCTTCAGGAAATCACCATCCATACATTAAGCGACAAGGTCGACGCCGAACAAATTCGCCTGTGGCTGGCGCCCTTGCTGCATGGCGGAGAAATCGGCCTGGTGTCCGAAGCCGGCTGTCCGGCCGTGGCCGATCCCGGCGCCAAGGTGGTTGCGGCAGCCCACGCCATGGGCATCCGCGTTCAGCCCTGGGTCGGCCCCTCGTCCATACTGCTTAGCCTGATGGGCAGCGGCCTGGACGGCCAACGCTTTGCGTTTCACGGCTACGCGCCGGTCGATCCGGGCGAACGCGCCAAACAGCTGAAGGCCTGGGAGATCGAGTCGCAAAAACAACACCAAACGCAAATCCTCATCGAGACCCCCTACCGCAACAGCGCCATGTTCGACACCCTTAAACAAACGCTGAAGGGCACTACCCGGCTGTGCATTGCGCGGTCGTTGACCACGCAAGAGGAACTGATACAGACCCGCAGCATTGGCCAATGGAAAACGGCTCCCGCGCCCGACCTCAATAAAAAACCAACGATTTTCCTGTTCCTGGCGTGATAGCTGTATATAAATACATGCGGCACAAGGTGGACGCAGCACGGGCCTGCACCTACAGCAAGCCCCGCAAGCATGAGAAAATCAACGCAACGACTGAATTTGGCATGCGGAACAAGCGCTTTGATTACGACATTACATAAAAGATGGATCAAATCCTGCCTGGCATTGCCCGTGCTGGCCTTGCTGGCGGCTTGCGGCACCTACGGGCCGCCCGGCAAGCTGAATATCGACCGCAGCGTCCAGGCCAAAAGCCAGAACAGCCGGGTCGACTTCGTTGTCCTGCACTACACCTCGGCCGGCAATGGGGCCTCGCTTAAAATCCTGTCGGAACGCAATGTCAGCAGCCACTACCTGGTTACCGACGAACAGCCTCCGCATGTCTATCAGTTGGTCGACGAAAGCCGCCGCGCCTGGCACGCGGGCGCCAGCCAGTGGTATGGCCGCAACGACCTGAACGCCGGCTCGATAGGCATTGAAATAGTCAATGCCGGCGGCGAAGGACTGGTTTGGGCTCCCTATTCGGCGGCGCAAATCGCCACCGTCACCGCCCTGTTGCGCGACATAGTACAGCGCCACCAGATCAAGCCCTTGAACATCGTCGGGCACAGCGACATCGCCCCCCAGCGCAAAGTCGACCCGGGCCCCCTCTTCCCCTGGAAACAATTGGCCCAGGCGGGATTGGGCCGCTGGTACGACGAAACGCAAGTTACCGCCAATATAAGCCAGTTGCAGCCATCGGGCCTGCCCGACCTGCGGTGGTTCCAGCAGGAATTAATCCGCGTAGGCTACGCCGCGCCCACCACGGACGTGCTGGACAAAGCCACCAAGAACGTTATTGCCGCTTTCCAGATGCACTACCGCCCCAGCCGCTACGACGGCCTGCCCGATATCGAAACAGCGGCAATACTCATGGCGCTGCGTTAAATCATGGCGCGGCGTTTAAGAACCACAACCATGGCTTCAAAAACCATCGGCCTAGGAACCCGGCAACCAACGATTCCTAATATAAAACCCCAGCCGGATCAGCAGCAATACTGCCACCACCACCCCATAGGCATAGGGCTCGAAAAAATTATTCTTGCCGGCCCGGATCAACCAGAAATGCCAGACCGACAAAACAGCCGCCGGATACACGAGCCAATGCAGAACCTGCCAATAATGGCCCATGCGGCGTATCCAGCCGCGCGTGGACGTGAATGCCAGCGCCAGCATGGCCAGCGTTGCGATGGCCCCGATCGCTATGAAAGGACGCTGCAGAATGTCGGCCCACATCGACGCCAGCGACCAGTCGCGTTCCCAATAGGCCCATGCCCAGACATGCAACACCGTATAGAAGAAGGCAAACAGCCCCAGCATGCGCCGGCAGCGCACCAGCGCCGGCTGGCCGATAAGGCGGCGCAAAGGAGTAATGAGCAGGGTCAGGCATAACGCCACCAGCGCCCATACGCCTGATGAACGAATCAGAAATTCCGGAGGATTGGCCGTCAGGCCATCGTTAAAACCCAGCCAGATCCAGTACGCCACGGGATACAAGGCCAGGATAAAAACCAGCGGCTTGACCCGCCCCACCTGCTTGGCTGTCCATTTCGGCCGGGCACCGAGCCCGGACGACAGCACCTGCCGACGGCTCGGCGGGCCTTCCGCAGACTGCGGACTCCCGCCCCCGCTCCCTCGTTCGTTAGCTTGCGCCATGCTGTCCGCCGCTGATGCCTGGCCCGCCATCAGTAATTGCGCCTCAGATCCATGCCGCTATATAACGATGCAACCTGATCGGCATACCCGTTGAACATCAGGGTTTTGGCCCGGGGAGCGAAAACACCGCCGCCTATGCGCCTTTCGGTTGCCTGGCTCCAGCGCGGGTGAGGCACCTCGGGATTTACATTGGCGTAAAAGCCGTATTCCGTCGGCGCGATCTTGACCCAGCTGGTCATGGGCATTTTCTCGACCAGCCTGATCTTGACAATGGACTTGCCCGACTTGAATCCGTATTTCCAGGGGATGGAGATGCGCAGCGGCGCACCATTGGCATTGGGCAGCGCTTTACCATAAACGCCGAACACCATCAGGGTAAGGGGGTGCATGGCTTCGTCGATACGCAAAGCCTCGACATAAGGCCAGTCGATAATGCGGTCATTCAGGCCGGGCATATTGGCGGGTTGGACTGCCGTTACGAATTCAATGTATTTTGCCTTGCTGGTCGGCTCTACTTGTTTCAGCAAGGTAGACAAGGAGTAGCCTTCCCAGGGAATCACCATGGACCAGGCCTCGACGCAGCGCATGCGGTAGACGCGCTCTTCCAGGGGGGCCAATTTAAGCAAGTCGTCGATATCGAAAGTGCGGGGTTTGGCGACTTCGCCCTCGACCACCACCGACCAGGGCCGGGTTTTCATTTTGCCGGCATAATCGGCCGGATCCTGCTTGCCGGTGCCGAACTCGTAGAAATTATTGTAGGTCGAGACGTCTTTTTCGGCCGTAAGCTTGTCCATGACGACGTAGTCGGGGTTGGGCTTTCCGGCATAAGGACCCGCCGCCGCCAAGGCGGACGGCAGCCAGCCGCCCGCGCCTACACCCAACGCCCCCATTCCGGCCTGCTTCAACCACTGTCGGCGCGATGCCCAGACCTCTTCAGGAGTAATCAGCGAAGAGGGGATGCGGGGGACTTGAACCTTGGCCATGATATTCCTTGAACGCGGAGCGTCATGCCCGCATTAAACTTGAACAGATCAAAAACAGGTACGGGCTCGTGCAATGCCTTGCACGCCGGTGCAATACTGCCGCAAACCGGCCGGCCGCATGCCCCGCAATACGCAATATCTTGCGAATCCATCAGGGTTTGAACGCCGGCCCGCGCATTAGTTCAATTCAACGACGTGCCCGTCCAGCCAGCCGCGCATGGCATCGACCGTATCGACCATGACAGTGGGCTGAGAGTCGAGCAAAGTGGATTTATCGTGGGCCCCGTACGAAACCGCCAGGCTGTCTATGCCCGCGTTGCGCGCCATCAAGACGTCGTGCGATGTGTCGCCCACCATAAGCACTTGTTCGGGCTGCAAATCCAGGCTTTGCATGATGTCGAGCAGCATGCCGGGATGCGGCTTGCCGAAAGATTCGTCCGCACAGCGTGTAATGTCGAAGTGGTGATGCCATTGCTGGGCCTGCAGCATGCGATCCAGCCCTGCCCGGCTTTTGCCGGTGGCCACGCCCAGCATCACCTTTTTCTGGCGCAGCCCGGAAACCAATTCCGGCACGCCTTCAAAAAAACGCAACTGGGTGTCCTGCTTATGAAAATGCTCTTTATAGCTTTCCAGGAACAAGGGGTATTGCTCGGCCGTCAGGTCGGGAACCAGCCGGTACAAGGCGATATCGAGGGACAATCCTATTACCCAACGCGCTTCACTGTCCGAAGGCACCGGAAAGCTCAGGTCCCGGCACGCCCCCTGAATGGAAGATGCAATCGAATGCGTCGAGTCCATAAGCGTTCCATCCCAGTCGAACACTACCGCGCTATAACGTTTCACGCCTTTTTCTCCAGATAGTCGATGATTTTCTCGCAAGCGGCGGGCAGCGGCGCATGCAGGCTAAGCGGTTCGCCCGTCAGCGGATGGGCAATTTCCAGATGCCCCGCATGCAGGAACATGCGGTTGAACCCGAGCCTGGCAAAATGGGCGCGCACTTCGTCGGCGCCGTATTTTTCGTCGCCCACGATAGGATAGCCGCTGGATGCCAGGTGCACCCGTATCTGGTGCGTGCGCCCCGTACGCAGCTCGGCTTCCAGCAAAGTGTAGCGTCCATAGCGCTTTTTCATGGTAACAATGGTGTGCGCCACCTTACCCGCCGCGTCTACTTTGACCCGCCGTTCGCCGGAGGCGGTCAGCCACTTCAGCAAAGGCTGGCGCAAATGCTGCCGGTCGTTAACCCAGTCGCCCACCACCAGCGCCAGATAACGCTTGCTGCCGCGGCTTTCACGCAGCATATCGTGCAGAGCCAACAGGGCCGAACGCTTCTTGGCCACCATCAGCAACCCTGAAGTTTCGCGGTCCAGCCTGTGCGCAAGCTCCAGGAAAGGAGCATCGGGCCGGGCGGCGCGCAATTGCTCGATAACCCCGAAAGACACCCCGCTGCCGCCATGGACGGCCGTACCGGCGGGCTTGTCGATGACCAGCAGAGCATCGTCCTCATACACCACCGGGAAGACCGCCGGCGGAACCGTCCGGGGCTCGCCCACAGCGGGAAGGCGCAAGGGAGGCACCCGCACGGTATCGCCTTCGGCCAGCCGGTAGTCGGCCGAGATCCGGCCTTTATTGACCCGGACTTCGCCGCTGCGTATGGCTTTGTACAAGTGGCTTTTGGGCACGCCCTTGCAGTGCCGAACAAGAAAATTGTCGAGACGCTGCCCAGCTTGCTCGGTATCAATTTGTAATAGACGGACCGACGGAATTTGTGTTGGAGTAGTTATTGGTTTGCGCATATAGAAAAGCAGCATATAATCACGTCAGCCTATGAAAGCTGAAACCTACCTGACGTAGAGATGCAATGGATGCGTCTCCGTTGGGCACATGGAATTATTGTACCGCCTGAGTTTCAGCTTTCGGGCCATGAGGTCGCCGGGGCGATGCCGGTCTTTGCAACAGTGGTGTGGCACACCGTGCCCGCTGTTCAGATCTATTGCCAACCGCGTGCGACGCTAAATGCTCTTGCAAGATAAAGTCATAGTTTAATGCACCAGCCGCGCAACCCAAACCGCGTCTGCCGTTCCCAGCAATTTTTTTCGTCAACCACTATCGTGCTTCTGACCTTCCTGCTGAATGAATCGCGTGCCCACTGGCACGCTGTGCCCACCTGACAACCCAGGGCGGGCACAGCCGACGTTTCGTCAGCCTACCCGTCCTTTCCTGCAAGCCCTAGCGTTACACACCGAGTGGTCCGAGGTCGTGCGCCGATAAACGGCGCGCCACATTACGGAGAGTCTCACTCATGAAACGCATGTTGTTTAATGCAACGCACCAAGAAGAACTACGCGTTGCCATTGTCGACGGTCAAAAGCTAATTGACCTGGACATCGAAACCGCCGGCCGCGAACAGCGCAAAGGCAATATCTATAAAGGCGTCATTACCCGCATAGAACCCGGCCTGGAAGCATGTTTCGTCAGCTACGGCGAAGAACGCCACGGTTTTCTGCCCTTCAAGGAAGTTGCGCGCTCCTATTTCAAGGAAGGCGTGGACGTACGCGCCGCGCGCATTCAAGACGCCCTGACCGAAGGCCAGGAACTTATCGTCCAGGTTGAAAAAGAAGAACGCGGCAACAAGGGCGCGGCCCTGACCACGTTCGTCTCGCTGGCCGGGCGCTATTTGGTCCTGATGCCGAACAATCCCCGCGGGGGTGGCGTGTCGCGCCGCGTCGAAGGCGAAGACCGCCAGGAATTGCGCGAAGCCATGGAGCAATTGAACACTCCGGCAGGCATGAGCATTATTGCCCGTACCGCCGGCATCGGACGCAGCGTCGAAGAACTGCAGTGGGACCTGTCCTACCTTATGCAGCTCTGGACTGCCATCGATTCGGCCGCACGCGACAATGCGGCGCCGGTACTCATCTACCTTGAGTCCAGCCTGGTCATCCGCGCCATCCGCGACTATTTTTCGCCCGAAATCGGCGAAATCCTCATTGATACCGACGAAATAGCCGAACAGGCCATCGCTTTCATGAGCGTGGTCATGCCGGACAACGTCCAGCGCGTCAAAGTCTACCGCGACGACGTCCCCCTGTTCTCCCGTTTCCAGATCGAACACCAGATCGAAACCGCCTATTCGCGCACCGTACAGTTGCCCTCGGGCGGTTCGGTGGTCATCGACCACACCGAAGCGCTGGTTGCCGTCGACGTCAACTCGGCCCGCTCCACCCGCGGCGCCGACATCGAAGAAACGGCCCTGCGCACCAACCTTGAAGCCGCCGACGAAGTGGCCCGCCAATTGCGCTTGCGCGACCTGGGCGGCCTGATCGTCATCGACTTCATCGACATGGAAGACAACAAGAACCAGCGCTCCGTCGAACAACGCCTGCGCGATGCGCTGCACTTCGACCGCGCGCGCGTCCAGATGGGCAAGATTTCGCGCTTCGGCCTTATGGAACTGTCGCGCCAGCGCCTGCGCCCAGCCTTGAACGAAGGCTCGCACATCACTTGCCCGCGTTGCAACGGCACCGGCGTCATCCGTGACGCTGAGTCCAGCGCCCTGCATGTGCTGCGCCTGCTGCAAGAAGAAGCCATGAAAGAAAACACGGCCGCCCTGCATGCGCAGGTGCCCGTCGATGTAGCCACCTTCCTGCTCAACGAAAAACGCAACGACATTACCAAGATCGAGTCGCGCCTCAAGGTCAACCTGGTGCTTATTCCCAACAAGAACCTGGAAACGCCCCATCACCACATCGAGCGCCTGCGCCACGACGACCCGCGCCTGGAAGAAAGCAAGACCAGCTTCGACCTGGTGCAAAGTCCCGATACCGAAGTCATCTGGACACCCAACAAGGACCACGAGGCCAAGGCCCGGCCGGAAGCCCTGGTCAAGGGCATCACGCCTTCCCAGCCGGCTCCAATGTCGGCACCGGCACCAGCCGCGCCTGTCATCACCTCGGGCGGCCCAGGACTGTTCCAGCGCTTGATCAACTGGCTTACGGGCTCAGGCAGCACCGAAGCCAAGCCTGAAGCAAAAGCCGACAAGGCGGAAAAGCCGCAGCAGCACGCCAACCGCAACCGTAATTCCCGCAATGGCGAAAAACGCGAACGCGGCCACCAGGGCGATCGCAACCGCAACCGCCGCAACGAACGCCGCGACGGCCAGGAAGGCGGCACCGAAGAAGCCCGTAGCGCCAGCCAGCCGGGCGGACGCGGCCAGCGGCGCAACCAGCCCGCGCAAATCACAGCCAATGCCGAACAGCCCACGACCGAACAGGTCGAAGCCGCCGACGCAAACGGCCCGGCCCGCAGCGGGCGCAATCGCCGCGGACGCGGACGCAACCGTCGCGACGAGCATGTTGCAGGCGATGCCGCGGCACTTGAAAGCAATGCATCCGAGCTGGCCGAGATCCAGGCCGAAGAGCATCCCGCTCAAAGCCAACGGACCGACGACGCGGACACCGCCGAAACAGTCATCGAGAACGATATCGCCACAGAAAACGGCGAGCAGCTCGATCCGGAACGCAAGCGCCGCCGTCGCCGCAGCCGCCGCGGTCGTCGCACGGGCGACTCCAGCAGCGAGACCTTGCAGGAAAGCACTGCGGAAAACGCCGAGCGCGACGATGAGCAGCCAGCCTATGTTGCGCACGAGACGCCAGTCTTCAACCCAGGCGCCCTGCCCGCCGTGGCTACCGTCATGGGTGCTTCGGTGGACAAGACAAATCGCGACACGGCCGCCGAAACCGCTGAAGCCGAGCTAAGCCCGACCGAAGCGGCAACCCCGTCGGTACCCACCCAGGCTATAGCTTCAGCGGAACCAGAAGCTGCACCGCAGGCCGAAGAAGCCGCCGCTCCGGCATCGACACCGGCCGTTGCCAGCCCCGCAACGCAGGCAGAGGCTCCAGCCGAGGCCCCGGCGACCGCACCTGTACAGCAGCCCCTGGCTTACGACGAACCCGTCGCCGAAACGCCTGTGCCCGCCGTACTGGCTCCTGCCCCCGAGGAAGCTGCGGCCTCTTCGACGAGCAGCGCGGCCGTGCCCAGCGCCCAAGAGCCTGCCCAGGCCCAGGAAGAGCTTGCTGAGGCTTCGGCCGATACAGCTGCAGCTGCTGCCGTTCCGACAAGCCAGTCCTTGCAAAGCGCAATCGACGCTTCGGGCCTGCAACTGGTCGAAACGCGCGCACATGCCGCCCCGGCAACGCCAGCCGCACCGCCAGTGCGCCTGGGCCGCGCACGCAAGCAGACGGGCCATGCGGCAGCTGCCGCCGAACCGCTGCAACAGGTCGAAACCGGCCACAACTAAACGGATTATGGGCCGCTACATTCGGCGGCCCTTACCCGAGGCAAAAAGAGCTCCGGCAGATTAAATCGCTGCCGGAGCTTTTTTACTGCGCGTCTCGCTGCCCCCCAAGAGGGCGCTTTTTATCTTGGGGCGGCCCGGCGATAAAAATGGCCCCCACGCTTCACCGCTGCGCGTCTCGCTGCCCCCCAAGGGGGCGCTTTTTATCTTGGGGCGGCCCGGCGATAAAAATGGCCCCCACGCTTCACCGCTGCGCGTCTCGCTGCCCCCCAAGGGGGCGCTTTTTATCTTGGGGCGGCCCGGCGATAAAAAATACCTCGCCGTTTACATTTCGGCGAGGCATTTTTTTACCGGCGGTGTCCATCCAACCTGATGGCCGGGAATGGACCGCTTAACCGGCCTTGGCGACGGCGTCGGCCGGCTGGTGCGTCATCAAAGCCATCAAATGCGCGAGCTCCGCGCGCATTTCGCGCCGGTCCACGACCATATCGATGGCACCCTTCTGCAGCAGGAATTCCGAACGCTGGAAGCCTTCCGGCAATTTTTCACGCACGGTCTGCTCAATGACCCGCGGTCCCGCGAATCCGATAAGCGCCTTGGGCTCGGCGATGACCACGTCGCCCATGAATGCAAAGCTGGCGGAAACCCCGCCCATGGTTGGATCAGTCAACACGCTGATAAAAGGCAAGCCGGCCGCCGACAACCGGGTCAACATGGCATTGGTTTTAGCCATTTGCATCAAGGACAGCAGGCTCTCTTGCATGCGCGCACCGCCCGACGCCGCAACACAAATAAAAGGCGTACGGTTCTTGATGGCTTCTTGAACCCCGCGCGCGAAGCGTTCGCCCACGACCGAACCCATGGACCCGCCCATGAACTCGAATTCGAAGCAAGCCAGCACCACAGGCACGGTCAGAATGCTGCCGGCCATGACCACCATGGCGTCGGTTTCGCCGGTTTGCTTGGTGGCTTCGCTGACCCGTTCGGGATAGCGCCGGGAGTCCTTGAACTTGAGCGGATCCATCGGACGTGTATTTTGGCCGATTTCGACTCTGCCTTCGGTGTCGAGCAGGGCATCGATGCGTGCCCTGGAACCGATGCGCATATGATGGCTGCAATTAGGACAGACATTCAAAGTGGCCGCCAAGTCGTCCTTGTATAAAACTGTTTCGCAGCTTGGGCATTTGACCCACAGGCCTTCGGGCACACGGCGGGCGGTCGCGTCGCTGCTGCGATTGATTCGCGGCGGAATGATTTTATCGATCCAACTCATTGTGGCGTATCCCTAATAATATGTATTGAGCCGCAGGTTCAGCGACTGGCGGCACTTTCATCCAACGCCTGGCGGATACCGCCAAGCCAGGTTGACGCCGCCTTGATGGCGGCGGCGTCGGTATCGCCCCCATTAGCCTGGGCAACCGCGTTTTCCATGGTTTCAATCAGTTTGCTGCCGATGACAACCGCATCCGACACGGCCGAAAGACGTTTTGCGGCCTCGGCATCGCGTATTCCGAAACCCACACCCACCGGCACCGATACGTGGCGGCGGATTTGCGCCAGCTTTTCTTCGACAGAGGCGACATCCAGGCTTCCAGAGCCCGTTACGCCCTTAAGCGACACATAATAAACGTAACCACGCGCAATCTGCCCAACTTTGCGGATGCGCTCTTCGACCGACGTCGGGGCAAGCAGGAAAATCGGAGCAATATGCGCCGCATCCAGCATGGTGGCAAACTCAGTCATTTCTTCAGGTGGGTAGTCCACCACCAGCACGCCGTCCACGCCTGCCGCGCTGGCTTTCCGGACAAAGGCTTCCTGGCCCATGCGTTCGACAGGATTGGCATATCCCATAAGAACCACGGGCGTGTAATCGTTGTCGACTCGAAAACGAGCCACCATGTCCAGAACCTGGGTCAAGCCCACGCCGCGCTCGATGGCTCGTTGGCCCGCACGCTGGATGACCGGGCCGTCGGCCATGGGGTCGGAAAACGGCACGCCCAGCTCGATGACGTCGGCGCCCGCTTGGACCAGCGCGTGCATGAGCTTGGGAGTAGCCTGTATGGAGGGGTCTCCCGCCGTAACATAGGGAATAAGGGCAGTGCGCGGCGCGGCTGCCGCAAAAGCCGCGGCAAGCCGTGTGTTGGAATTCGTGTTAACCATGGTTCTCGCGCTTACAGAGTGATGCCGCTGAACTCGGCAACCGTGTGCATGTCTTTATCGCCCCGGCCCGACAAATTGACCAAAATGATCTTGTCCTTGGGCAAGGTAGGTGCCAGGCGCACCGCGTGCGCTATCGCATGCGATG
This sequence comes from Eoetvoesiella caeni, assembly GCF_003315175.1. GTDB lineage: Bacteria > Pseudomonadota > Gammaproteobacteria > Burkholderiales > Burkholderiaceae_B > Eoetvoesia > Eoetvoesia caeni. The sequence goes on from NZ_QNRQ01000001.1 coordinate 647,911, forward strand.
ATTCCAGGGCCGGCATGATGCCTTCGGTGCGGCAGCACGCATGAAAAGCGGCCAAGGCTTCCTGGTCGGTAACGCCGACGTATTCGGCCCGTCCGCTTTCTTTAAGCCAGGCGTGCTCGGGACCCACGCCGGGGTAGTCCAGGCCGGCCGAAATGGAATGAGTTTCCTGGATCTGGCCGTTCTCGTCCTGCATGACGTAGGTGCGGTTGCCGTGCAGCACGCCAACCACGCCGGCATTCAGCGACGCCGCGTGGCGTCCGGTATCCAGCCCTTCGCCGGCCGCTTCGACGCCCACCAGCTTGACATCGGCATGGTCGATATAAGGATGGAAAATGCCCATGGCATTCGAGCCGCCCCCAACCGAAGCCACAACGTAATCCGGCTGGCGGCCGGCATCTACCGGCATCTGTTCGATGCATTCGGTCCCGATGATGGCTTGAAAGTCCCGTACCATCTGCGGGTATGGGTGCGGGCCGGCCACGGTGCCAATAATGTAGAAAGTGTTTTCGACGTTGGTGACCCAGTCGCGCATGGCTTCATTGAGCGCATCTTTGAGCGTGCGCGATCCGGAATCGACCGGCACCACGGTAGTGCCCAGCAGCTTCATGCGATAGACGTTGGAAGCCTGGCGGCGCACGTCTTCGCTGCCCATGTAGACTATGCATTCCAGTCCATAACGGGCCGCCACGGTGGCGGTGGCTACGCCATGCTGGCCAGCACCGGTTTCGGCAATGATGCGCGGTTTGCCCATGCGCCGGGCCAACAATATCTGGCCTATGCAGTTATTGATCTTGTGTGCGCCGGTGTGGTTGAGATCTTCGCGCTTGAACCAGATCTGCGCCCCGCCCAGCTGCTCGGACCAGCGCCGGGCATGGTATACAGGGCTCGGGCGCCCAACGAAATGCTTCAGTTCGTAGGCGTATTCGTTCAGGAATTCGGGGTCGCGGCGATACTTTTCGTAGGCATCGCGCAATTCGTCCAGCGCGTGCACAAGCGTCTCGGCTACGAACGAACCGCCAAACCGACCGAAGTGCCCATGGTCATCGGGCAAACTGTAAGCTTTCAATGAATTACTCTCTGGTTACGCAAGAATAGTGCCCACAATGGCCATAAAGTTTGCGGGTAATTCAGCATTTTACCAGCGCTCGGCCCCATACGCTGGGCTGACCACGCAATACCGCCACCGCCGCGCGAAGATGCGGCCCCAAGAGCAAAGCCGGCGCCTGGCGCGCGGTCAATGCCGGCTGGCGGTCACGCCGCTCAACTCATTGAGCGCCGCCAAGGCCCGGCCGATCTGTTCGCCGTCTTTGACTTCGATGGTAAATATCATATGGGCCAGCGAGCGCCTGCTTTGCGTATTGACGCTGACGACGTTCAACCGCAGCCGTCCGAAGACGTCGGAGACGTCGCGCAGCAAGTCGCCGCGCTCTTGCGCGTGAATGCTGATGTCCACAGGGTAGACGGCTTCGCCAGTATCGCCCCAGGCGACCTCGATAATGCGTTCAGGCTGCTTCAGACGCAACGCGGCGTAGGCGGGACAATCATCGCGGTGAATGGAGACGCCGCGGCCACGGGTCACAAAACCGGCAATCCGGTCCGGCGGCGCAGGGCGGCAGCATCGCGCCAACTGCGTCAGCAAGGAATCCACGCCCACCACCAGCACGCCGCTTTTTCCGGTTCTGGCCGCGTTGGCCTGGCCGCTGGAATACTGCACTTTGTCGTCGTGCTGGGCCGGCGCTTCGCCCTCTTTAAGCAAATAGTCTATCTGGCGCAGGCTGAACTCTTCTTTCGCCACCGCCACGTATAGATCGTCGGCGCGCGCAAACCCCAGGTTCTGGGCCAACTGCTCCAGGTTGATCGCGGTCTTGCCCAGGCGCTGCAATTCTTTCTCGACCAGGGCCTGGCCCTGCGAAATGCGCTCTTGCAGCTCGACCGCATTGAACCAGGCGCGCACCTTGCTGCGCGACCGCGGGCTGGCCAGATAGCCCAATTGCACATTCAGCCAATCGCGCGAAGGCCCGCCCGACTTGGCCGCTATGATTTCCACCGTCTGGCCTGTTTTAAGCCGGGTCAGCAAAGGCACCATCTGGCCGTCCACGCGGGCACCGCGGCAGCGATGGCCCAGATCCGTATGCAGGTAATAGGCAAAGTCCACCGGCGTGGCTCCGGCGGGCAGCTCGATGACGCGCGCCTGCGGCGTCATGACGTAAATACGCTCGTCTTCACGTGTCTCGGCCGCCGCCTCTTCGTATTCGGCCATGGCTTGGCCCGAGGGTTGCACGCCGTCTTTTTCCCAGGCCAGCAACTGGCGCATCCAGGAGATTTTCTTGTCGTAAAGGCTGGCGGCGCTTTGGGTTCCGCCTTTGGCACCCGCTTCTTTATAGCGCCAGTGCGCCGCCATCCCGAACTCGGCGAACTGGTGCATTTCGTGGGTGCGTATCTGAACCTCGAAGCTGCGGCCCTGTGCATCGCTTACCACCGTGTGCAAAGAGCGGTAGCCATTGGGCTTGGGACGCGAAATATAGTCGTCGAACTCGTTCGAAACCGGAGTCCACAGCGAATGCACCAGTGCCAGCGCCGCGTAGCAGGCGCGTTCGTCGTCGACGATCACGCGCAGCGCCCGCAAGTCGTACAACTTGCTGAAATCAAGATCCTTGTTGCGCATCTTGTTCCAGATGCTGTAGATATGCTTGGGCCGGCCCGACACCTCGGCGGCAATGCGGTTCTGGGCAAGCGCCGCCTGCAATTGTTCGACCACCTGCGTGATGAAGGCCTCGCGCTCTGTCCGTTTTTCTTCAAGCTGGCGCGCAATGGCCTTATAGGTGTCCGGCTCCAGAAACCGGAAACTGAGGTCTTCCATTTCCCATTTCAGTTGCCAGATGCCCAGGCGGTTGGCCAGGGGCGTATAGAGCTCCATGGTCTCGCGGGCAAACGGCACCGGGCACGGTAGCTTGGAGCGAGCGTACCAGCGCAGCGATTGCAAGCGCGATGCCAGGCGCAGCAGCACAATGCGAAGGTCGGCGGCCATGGCCAGCAGCATTTTGCGCTGCATCTCTTTCTGGCCGCCCCCGGCCACCGCTGTGTCGCTGGACCGGCCCGCCATATTGCTAAGCCGCAACAACGATCGCGTGCCCTGTACCAGCGCGACGACTTCGGCGCTGAAGGCCTTTTGCAATGAGTTGCTCTTGTTCGGCGCCGCATTGCCATCGGGCATCGGGGTAATGGTAAGCAAGGCGCTGGCGCGCGTAGGCGCATCCGAGCCCAGCCCCGCCAAAATAAGCACGACGCCCGCGCCATGCTCGGCCAAGGGCTCGCCGGTGCTGGCCAGTAGCCCTTGCAACGGCTCGCGCGCCCATTCGACCGCCCGGGCCAGCAAGGCCCTGCCTTCAGGCTCCAGATCGGCGCAAGCATGCGCGAACCAAGCCTCGTCGAAAGGTGGGCTGTCGGCATCGGAGCGAACAATCGTAGACATAAGGACACCGCGCATCTTTGATCCCGGGCGCGGGCCCGGGAAACTTATTAAACCGCCGCCGTGACGACGATTTCCACTTTATAGCCAGGATTGGCCAGGCGCGCTTCAACGGTGGCGCGCGCCGGCGGCTGGCCCGCGGGCACCCAGGCATCCCAGGCCAGGTTCATTTCGGCGAACTCGGACATGTTGGCCAGAAATATCTGGGTCATCAAGATGCGGCTTTTATCGGAGCCGACGCTGGCCAGCAAGCGGTCGATAGCCGCCAGCACCTGCTTGGTCTGGCCTTCGGCGTCCAGCCCCGCGTCTTCGGGAACCTGGCCTGCCAAATATGCCACGCCGTTATGCACGACCACTTCCGATAACCGCTTACCTACGCTGAGCCGTTTGATATCGCTCATGTTTTCTCCATGATATTCAATGATGCCCGCCGCCCCGACAACGGGAGGCGCGTGCGCTGTTTGACTAGTTGAGATTTCGAATTGACCGAACGGCGCACTATGCCGATGGCAACTGGAATACCTGGCGCAAATACGCCAGATAGGCAGGATCATCGCACATTGTTTTCTCGGGCGCATCCGACACCTTGGCAACGGGCTGGCCATTGCATCGGACCATCTTCATGACGATCTGCAAGGGCTCGTGTCCCAGGTCGTTGGTCAGGTTGGTGCCGATGCCGAACGACACTTTGCAGCGGCCGGCAAAATGCTTGGCCAGTTCGATGGCCCGCGGAATGGTCAGTCCGTCGGAAAACACCAAGGTCTTGGTACGCGGGTCGGCCCGGTTGGCGGCGTAATGCGCCAGCAAGCGCTCGCCCCATATGAAGGGATCGCCCGAATCGTGGCGCGCGCCGTCGAACAACTTGCAGAAATACATATCGAAGTCGCGCAAGAACGCGTCCATGCCGTATACGTCGGACAGGGCAATCCCCAGGTCTCCGCGATATTCCTTGGCCCATTTTTCCAGGGCAAAAACTTGCGAGTCGCGCAAGCGCGGCCCCAGCGCCTGGCATGCCTGCAGATATTCGTGCCCCATGGTGCCCAGCGGGGTGACATTGTGCTTCATGGCCAGCTTGACATTGCTGGTGCCCGCAAAATGAACGCCCATTTGAGCCTTCATGGTTGTGACGACTTCTTCGTGCCATTGCTTGGAGAAGCGGCGGCGGGTGCCGTACTCGGCCACTCGAAAGTCGGCCAGGGCCGGATCGTCCACGACCAGCTGCATCTTGTTCTGCAAACGCAAGCGCCCTTCTTCCCAGCCCGGGTCTTTGCATTCGTTGCGGAAATACACCTCGTTGACGATGGCAAGCACCGGGATTTCAAAGAGAATGGTATGCAGCCACGGGCCTACGACCGAAATGTTGATTTCGCCCGGCAACGCGCCTTCGGATACCGTGATGCATTTTTCAGGCAGGTGGAAAAGACCCAGAAAGTCGACAAAGTCGCTTTTGATGAAGCGCATGCTGCGCAGGTAATCAAGCTCTTCTTCGGTGAACTTCAGTTGGCAAAGACTGTGGATTTCCCGGCGGATTTCGTCAAGATAGGCGCTGACATTGATATTGGGCGTACGGCATTTGTAGCGGTATTCGACTTGCGCAGCGGGAAAATGATGCAGCACTACCTGCATCATGCTGAACTTATACAAATCGGTGTCGAGAAGCGAAGTTATGATCATCGGAAAAGTACGGCTTTGCATGGATGAAGGGACACTGGAACAACCATAGCATAACGGCTTACCCGGCCACGAACACGGCAAAGACCTGGCATGCGATCAGGTCTATCGGGAATGAACTGTGTTTATTGAGTAAAATTGTTTTGCAAAAACGATTGCAAGCACAAAATAGCGGCAATAGGCCACAAGCACAGTAGCTATTGTAATGTTTAATGCCGGCGTCAAAGCCCCCGTCAACATAGCGGCGGGGCCGCGATTCCAGCGCTATTGAACATTCCAATATTTAGTGTTGGAGTTCCACAATGACCCACGTTGTAACCGAAAACTGCATCAAGTGTAAATTTACCGACTGCGTCGATGTCTGTCCCGTCGACTGCTTTCGCGAAGGCCCCAATTTCCTGGTCATCGACCCGGACGAATGCATCGACTGCGCCGTGTGCGTGCCCGAATGCCCTGCCAACGCCATCTTCGCCGAAGAAGACGTGCCACAGGACCAGGTCGGATTCATGGCTCTTAACGCCGAACTCTCGCAAGTGTTCGGCATGATCAACCGTACGAAGAAATCGCTGCCGGATGCCGACGAATGGAATGGCGTTGAAGGCAAGCTCAAGCACCTAGAACGTTGATGCCGGGCAGCAAGTACACCCGCCAAAACGTCTTGAGCGTCAAGCACTGGGTAGCGGACAAACTGATTTCGCTCACCACGACACGCGACCCTGAATTTCAGTTTACGCCCGGGCAATTTGCCCGTCTAGGCCTGCCGCAAAGCACTGAAGGCGTGCAGCCTGATATCTGGCGGGCCTATTCCATGGTGAACGGCCCGGCCAGCGAAACGCTGGAGTTCTACTCGATCGTCGTACCTGAAGGCGAATTCAGCCCACGGCTGGCGCAATTGCAGCCGGGTGGACACCTGTACGTGGACAAGACAGCTTTCGGCTTTCTGACCCTGGACCGCTTCGACGCCGGCGGCACTCTCTGGCTGATAGCAACGGGCACGGGACTGTCGGCCTATATGTCGATGCTTTACGACGAACGGGTCTGGCGGGACTACCGGCGTATTATCCTGGTGCATGGCGTACGCAACACCGACGAGCTGGCCTATCGCGACCAGCTTCTGGAATGGGAACAAGCCGGCGAAGCCCAGTCCGTGGACAGCCCTCGCGCCCGTCTTAGCTACCACCCAATCCCCACCCAGCAAAACCTGCCCGGCACGCCGCGAGCGAGGCTGACCGCCTTGCTGGCGGACGGCGGGCTCGAACGACATGTTGGTTGTGCCCTTGATCCCGCCACTTCGAAGGTCATGCTTTGCGGCAATCCGGACATGCTGACCGACGCCCGCAAACTGTTGTCGGAGCGCAACTTCGCTGTGGGCCGCCGCGGAAATTCTGGTAACCTTGCCTTAGAGAACTACTGGTAAATACCCTCGAAAACCACGTTACGGTACTGGCTATTTGTAAGAAATTATGCTTAGCTAATAACTGATCAGTACATTCAGTACACTCAGAGAACACTCATCGAGTCCTTGAGGTACTTCCAAGAATGCCGCCGAGTACCAACGTAAGGCAAATGAACTTATATGCTGTATGACCTCCACGAGCTCCAACGTGCCTTCTTGACACCGATGGCCGCTTTTACCGACACAGGGTCCCAGCTATTTTCGCATCCCTATAGCCCGCTGGCTTATACGCCCATGTCCCGCCAACTTGCCGCCACCTGCGAGTTCGCCCACCGGCTGGGAAAAGATTACGAAAAGCCGCAATGGGGCTTGAACAACACGCTGGTCGACGGCAAGGATATTGCTGTCGCCGAACGCACCATACTGGCCAAGCCTTTCTGTAATCTGGTGCGATTCGAACGGGCCTTACCCAAGTCGCATAAGCCCGACCCGACCGTGCTGCTGGTTGCACCGCTTTCAGGCCATCACGCCACCTTGCTGCGCGATACCGTCAAAGCCCTGCTGCCCGCCCACGATGTAGTGGTCACCGACTGGATCGACGCCCGGATGGTGCCGAATTCCTGTGGCGCCTTCCACCTGAACGACTACGTCAAGTACGTCAAAGAATTCATACGGCTGCTGGGCCCCGAGGTCCATGTCATATCGGTATGCCAGCCAACGGTTCCGGTTCTGGCGGCCATCTCGCTCATGGCGGCCGAAAACGACCCATGCATGCCACGCAGCATGACCATGATGGGCGGGCCCATCGATACCCGCGTGTCTCCCACCAACGTCAACCGGCTGGCCACCACCAAGCCGTATTCGTGGTTCGAAGACAACCTCATCCATAAGGTGCCGGTACGCTATCCGGGCGAAGGCCGGCGCGTCTATCCCGGCTTCCTGCAACATGCCGGGTTCATGGCCATGAACCCGGACCGCCACGTCCGCTCGTACTACGACTTTTACCTGGACCTGCTTCAAGGCGACGAAGGTGACGCGCAGACGCACCGCCGTTTCTACGACGAATACAATGCCGTCATGGACATGCCTGCCGAGTTCTACCTGGACACCATCAAAACGGTTTTTCAGGAGCACCAGCTTCCCCGCGGCCTTTGGGTTGTGGACGGAAAAAAAGTGGACCCTTCCGCCATTACCGGCGTGGCGCTATTCACCATAGAAGGCGAACTCGACGATATTTCCGGCCAAGGGCAAACCCGGGCCGCACATGACCTGTGCAGCAATATTCCCGCCAAGCGCAAAGAGCACTACACGGCTCCGAACTGCGGCCACTACGGTATATTTTCGGGCAGCCGCTGGCGCTCGACGATATGCCCTAAAATAGCCGAGTTCATACGCCGCTCGGCATAGTCCCGCGCCACTTGCGCCACATTGCCGGGGCCTTGCGGCCCCGCTTTCATTTTCTATGTCCACCACCCTGACCGATCGCATCAATGCCCTGCTGCCGCAAACGCAATGCACCAAATGCGGCTATGACGGCTGCCGTCCTTATGCGCACGCCATTGCCACCAGCGGCGAAGCCATCAACCGCTGCCCGCCCGGCGGCCAGGACGGCATACAGGCGCTGGCCGAACTGCTGGGCCGCCCCGCTCTTGAGCTTGATCTTGAATGCGGCAAGCACAAGCCTTTGCAACGTGCCGTTATCGACGAAGCGCACTGCATAGGATGCACTTTATGCATACAAGCCTGTCCGGTCGACGCCATTGTCGGCGCCAATAAATTCATGCACACCGTTCTGGCGGACCAATGCACAGGCTGCGACCTGTGCGTAGACCCTTGCCCTGTCGACTGCATCAGCATGATCCCTGCAGGGCATGCATGGTCCGTACAGCTGGCCTCCAGCGCAAAGCTTCGATACGAACAACGCCAGCATCGCCTTAACGCCACGCACCCCGAAACCCTGGCGGCCGCGGCTCGCACCCTGGCCAACAAGGCCGCCGTATCCTCCATGGCTTCGGATGCGGCCCTCAAGCAAAAGACCATAAGCGACGCCGTTGCCCGCGCCCGCGCGCGCCGCCATAATGCAGCAACATGAACAACACCATACGCCACGAGATTTTCGAGCGCCTGAAAGCCGCGAACCCCGCCCCCACAACGGAACTGCACTACGAAAGCACATTCCAGCTTTTGATCGCCGTGCTGTTGTCGGCGCAGGCCACCGACAAATCGGTCAATATCGCCACTGCCCGCTTCTTTCCCCAGCACGGCACGCCACAAGGCCTGGTCGACCTTGGCCTTGACGCGCTCACCGAATACATCAAGACCATCGGACTGTACAAGACCAAGGCCAAAAACGTCATCAAGACTTGTGAAATCCTGCTTGCCTGCCACAACGGCGAAGTGCCCGACGATCGCGCTGCGCTCGAAGCCCTGCCCGGCGTCGGACGCAAAACCGCCAATGTAGTGCTCAACACGGCCTTCGGCCACCCGACCATTGCTGTCGACACCCATATATTCCGGGTCTCCAACCGCACAGGGCTGGCACGCGGCAAGAACGTCGTCGAAGTCGAACGCAAGCTGGAAAAGGTAGTGCCGGCGCAGTTTCGCCATGACGCTCACCATTGGCTGATACTTCACGGCCGCTATATATGCGTAGCCCGCACCCCCAAATGCCCCCAGTGCGGCATTGCGGATCTATGCGAATACAAGGATAAGACTCTACCCCGCTGACGCGGCTTGCTACTCCTAAAAAAAGTTACACGTGTACATGCAATGTAACGCTTGTGGAGGTGTTTTGGTGTGCGGGCGAATATTCAGCAAACTCAATGTTCATGCGGCTTTGGGGTTTTCCATAGACCTATGACAAACCCGCATGTTCTTTTAAAAAAGAAAATCTCATACTGCCTCTTGAGCCTCGACCCCGGTTCACCGACAGAACTGCATAACGTCAAACCGGCACCGGGTTCGAGACCCCGAATTTCGCACTTGCGTCGTCGTCAACGGCGGGGGCGCGCATAATAAAAGAGGCGTTTGCATGTCAAACCTCGCGCTTGAAGTGGCCGATTTACAAGCCTGGCATGGCGCAGTACAAGTATTGCATGGCATAAATTTCAATGCCGCCCAAGGCGAAATCATCACCCTGCTGGGGCGCGAAGGCTCGGGCCGCAACTCAACCTTGCGGGCACTATTGGGCGTCGCCGAAAAACGCAGCGGTTCCGTGCGCATCCATGCAACCGAATCCATCCACCTTTCCCCTGAAAAGATCTCGCATCTGGGCATCAGCTACTGCCCCGAACAGCGCGGCATTTTTTCCGGCCTCACGTGCGAAGAAAACCTGCTTCTTCCGCCTTCTACCGAAGAAACCCTGGGCGGGGGCATGTCCCTGGCGGAAATCTACGAACTTTTTCCCAGTCTTGAAGAACGCCGCCACTTGCCCGGCACCCGGCTTTCGGGCGGAGAGCAGCAATTGCTGGCCGTCGCGCGAATTTTGCGCACAGGCGCCAACATCCTGCTGCTGAATGAAATCGCCCAAGGCCTGGCCCCCATTATTGTGCAATCGCTGGCCGGCATCCTGGCGGCCCTCAAAGAAAAAGGCTACACGGTCATCCTGGCGGAACACAACTCGCAATTCTCGGCGCCATTGGCCGACCGCTACTACATCATCGAGCAAGGCCGCATCATCGAACAATTCCAAGCGGCCGACCTGCCGTCAAAGCAGGATGTATTGCATTCGCTGCTGGGCGCCTAGTCCCGTTCGCGTTAACCTATGACAAACCCGCATAGGCTTTTAAAGGGGAAGATTCCATAATCGAAGCAAGTCTTGAACATGGGCTCGAACTTAGGCATGCACCAATACATCCTGGAAACCAAGCATCTGATCAAAGACTTCAATGGCTTCGTTGCTGTAAACGATGTCAGCCTGCAGGTAAAAAAAGGCAGCATCCATTCCTTGATCGGCCCCAATGGCGCGGGCAAAACCACCTGCTTCAATCTGCTCACCAAGTTTGTTGCGCCTACGTCCGGCCGTATTCTCTTCCAGGGCACCGACATCACGCACGAAAAGCCCTCGCAGGTGGCCCACCGGGGCATGACGCGCTCGTTCCAGATTTCGGCGGTCTTTCCACAACTTACCGTGCTCGAGAACGTTCGCATAGGCCTGCAGCGCGCCACCGGTCTGTCGTTTCACTTTTGGCGCAGCGACAAAACCCTTGACGCACTCAATCCAAAAGCCATAAGCCTGCTCGACCAAGTCGGCCTGGCCGACTTCGCGCAAGAATACACGGCCAGCCTGCCTTACGGCCGCAAGCGCGCACTCGAAATAGCCACGACCCTGGCCATGGACCCATTGATGATGCTGCTGGACGAGCCAACTCAAGGCATGGGCCACGAAGATGTCGAGCGCATAACCGCGCTTATCAAGAAAGTCAGCGCGGGGCGCACCGTCCTTATGGTGGAACACAATATGAATGTCGTTGCGTCCATTGCCGACACAATCACGGTACTGGCGCGCGGCACCATACTGGCCGAAGGCACTTACGCCGAGGTGTCGCGCAACGAGGCCGTCATGCAGGCCTACATGGGCACAGCCGCCGGCACAACCGAAAAGGCGCAGCAGTGACGAAACTGGCTCTGGAAGTCGCCAATTTACAGGCCTGGTACGGCGAATCCCATGTCTTGCACGGCGTGAACTTCAACGTTGCCCAGGGTGAAGTCGTCACGCTATTGGGACGCAACGGATCCGGCCGCACGACGACGCTGCGCGCGCTGCTTGGCCTTACCGACACGCGCACCGGTTCGGTCCGCGTTCAAGGCACCGAAGCCATCGCCCTGCCCACCTACAAAATCGCCAATCTGGGTATCGGCTACTGCCCCGAAGAGCGCGGCATATTCTCGGGCCTGAGCTGCGAAGAAAACCTATTGCTTCCGCCCGCCATGAACGGCGCCCCGGGCAGCGGCATGTCGTTGGCCGAAATCTACGACATGTTCCCCAATCTTGAAGAGCGCCGCAATTCGCCCGGAACACGCCTCTCGGGGGGAGAGCAGCAAATGCTGGCGGTGGCGCGCATCTTGCGCACCGGCGCCAACCTTTTGCTGCTGGACGAGATTTCCGAAGGGCTTGCACCCGTTATCGTGCAAGCCCTGTCCCGCATGATCAGCACGCTCAAAGAAAAAGGCTACACCATCGTCATGGTCGAGCAGAACTTTCATTTTGCCGCCCCGCTGGCCAACCGCTTTTATATTATGGAACACGGGGTAATAATCGAACAGTTCGAATCAGCCGAACTGCCGGCCAAGCAAGAGTTGCTGAATACGCTTTTAGGGGTTTAACAACAATTCCGACGCCGGAGCATTTTCGGCGCCCAACCAGGAGAAGCTTATGAAAATGCACACGGCAATACCGACCTCCACGGCGGCAGCACCGACCCCCACGCTTCAACGCTGCGCGTCTCGCTGCCCCCCAAGGGGGCGCGTGCTGCCTTGGGGCGGCCCGGCGGCAGCACTGGCCATAACCATCGCAAGCCTTGGGGCATTCCCCGTGGCGCATGCGGCCGGTATCTCCAACGACGTCATACGCATCGGCTTTATCACCGATATGTCGGGGCTGTACTCCGATATCGACGGCCCGGCCGGCGCCGAGGCTATCCGCATGGCCATTGCCGACGCAGGCGGCGAAATCAACGGCAAGAAAATCGAACTGCTTGTCGCCGACCACCAGAACAAAGCCGATATTGCTTCTGCGCGCGCCCGCGAATGGTTCGACCAGCAACACCTTGACCTGCTTATTGGCGGAACCAGTTCGGGCACGGCGCTGGCAATGGCCGGCGTCGCCGCCGAAAAGAAAAAACCTTTCTTCGTCATCGGCGCCGGCGCGTCCGAACTTACCAACAAGCAGTGCACACCCTACACCGTGCACTACGCCTACGACACCATTGCCCTGGCCCGGGGCACCGGCTCGGCCGTGGTCAAGAACGGCGGGAAATCCTGGTTCTTCCTTACCGCCGACTATGCCTTCGGCCATGCCCTCGAACGCGACACCTCGGCCGTCGTCAAGAAGTCCGGCGGCACGGTGGTCGGCAGCGTGCGGGCGCCGCTCAGCACCTCCGACTTCTCGTCCTTCATGCTGCAGGCGCAAGCCTCGAAAGCCCAGATACTGGGGCTGGCCAATGCGGGCGGCGACTTCATCAATTCGGTCAAGGCCGCCAAAGAATTCGGCGTCACCAAAACCATGAACCTGGCCGGCCTTCTGGTATTCATCAACGACGTCCACGCCCTGGGCCTGGAAGCCACCCAAGGCATGTATCTGACCGCGGGCTGGTACTGGGACCAGAACGATGCCTCGCGCAAATGGGGCGAACGCTTCTTCGAAAAGCAAAAGCGCATGCCTTCGTTTTTACAGGCCGGCGATTACTCCGCCGCCAGGTTCTATCTAGAGGGCGTCAAAGCCACCGGCACGGACGACGGCGACACGCTGATGAAGTGGTTCAAGTCGAACAAGGTCAACGACTTTTTCGCCACCAACGGAGTCGTCCGAGAAGACGGCCGCATGGTCCACGACATGTACCTGATGCAAGTCAAGAAGCCGGCCGAATCCAAAAAGCCCTGGGACTATTACAAGGTCATCGCAACGCTGCCCGGCGACGAAGTCTATGCATCCCTGGCTGAATCGTCCTGCCCGCTAGTCAAGAAGTAAGCAACCGACCACCCCGCCGCGCGCGCACAGCGGGCGCGCGGCAAGCGTCTTCACGTCAGGCCTTTTCGCTAAAGCATCAAACTCATGACAGAACTTTTTGGCCTTCCCCTGCCTGCGCTATTTGGGCAATTGCTGCTAGGACTGGTTAACGGCTCGTTCTATGCCGTCTTGTCGCTGGGCCTGGCCATTATCTTCGGCCTGCTGAACGTCATTAACTTTGCCCACGGCACCTTGTACATGCTGGGCGCCTTCATTGCCTGGATGGGCCTGCAATACCTGGGACTGAACTACTGGGCCATGCTTGTCATCGCGCCAATTGCAGTGGGCTTGATAGGCATTGTCATCGAACGCCTGCTTTTACGCAGGTTATACAAGCTAGACCCTCTTTACGGACTGCTGCTGACCTTTGGCCTGGCGATGCTCATCGAAGGCCTGTTCCGCAGCTTCTATGGCGTCTCGGGCCAACAATACTCGACCCCCGCGCTGCTTCAGGGCAGCGTCAACCTGGGCTTTATGTATTTGCCGATATACCGCGCCTGGGTCGTCGTGGCATCCATCGCCGCCTGTCTCATTACCTGGTTCCTGGTTGAAAAAACCCGGCTGGGTTCCGTGCTGCGTGCCGGCACCGAGAACGCCAAGCTGGTCGAAGCCTTCGGCATCAACGTGCCCAAGGTCATTACCCTGACCTACGGCTTTGGCGTGGGCTTGGCGGGCTTTGCCGGCGTCCTGGCCGCACCTGTGGCGCAAATTACTCCGCTGATGGGCACCAACCTGATCATCGTGGTCTTTGCCGTCGTCGTCATCGGCGGCATGGGCTCGATCCTGGGCTCCATTGTCACCGGCCTTGGCCTGGGCATTATCGAAGGCTTTACCAAAGTATTCTGGCCCGAGGCATCCAACACAGTGGTCTTTATCATTATGGTGATCGTGCTGCTGTTGCGCCCCGCAGGCCTGTTCGGGAAAGAAAAATGAAACGGCAACTTATCGCTTATCTGGCCGCCATACTTATTGTCGTCTTGCTTCCCGCGTTGGGAGCTTATCCCATCTTCATCATGAAGGTCATGTGTTATGCGCTATTTGCCTGCGCCTTCAATCTGCTGCTGGGCTATACAGGCCTGCTTTCGTTCGGGCATGCCGCGTTTTTCGGCGGGGCCGCCTACGCCGCCGGCCACGCCCTGACCGCCTGGGGCCTTTCGACCTTCGCCGGCCTGCTGTTCGGCACCGTAATCGCGGCTGTGCTCGGCCTTGTCATCGGCGGGCTGGCTATCCGACGCAGCGGCATTTATTTCGCCATGATCACGCTGGCCATGGCCCAGATGCTGTTTTTCTTTTTCCTTCAAGCGCCTTTTACACATGGCGAAGACGGCTTGCAGGGCATCCCGCGTGGCACGATACTCGGCCTGAATCTGTCCGACGACCTGAATCTTTACTATGTGGTCGCGATCATCTTCTTTGCCGGCTATGGGCTGATCTGGCGCACGATCAACTCGCCTTTCGGGCAAGTGCTCAAGGCTATCCGCGACAACGAACCACGAGCCGTTTCGTTGGGCTATAACGTCGACCACTTCAAGCTGCTGGTATTCGTGTTGTCGGCCGCGCTGGCGGGGCTGGCCGGAGCGACCAAGGCGCTGGTCTTTGTTTCGGCCACACTCAGCGACGTAACCTGGCAGATGTCCGGCATGGTCATCCTCATGACGCTCATCGGTGGCCTGGGGACGTTTACCGGGCCCGTGCTTGGCGCCTTTATTGTGGTGCTGCTGGAAAATAAAGTGGGCGAGTTCGCCCGCTATCTTAGCCAGACTACCGGCGTGCCTTGGTTCCAGACCCTGGGCGAGTCGGTCACCATTATTATCGGACTGATTTTCGTTCTTTGCGTCATTGCCTTTCGGCGCGGCATCGTCGGCGAACTCATTTATCGCACAAGGCGGAAAAAAGCCTTATAAGAACGCCTGTCATAAACCGGGGCCTTCAATAGCCTGGCAAAAAAAACGCGCCCATAAAGGGCGCGCGAGCTTCTTGTTCCATTTGCCCATATCCGAGGTGGAATAGGCGGCGGGCTGGTCACTCTTTGGCTTTATTTCCCAGGCCAAGGTAGCTTTCAATAACCCGCGGATTGCCGCTAAGGTCCTTGGCCGGGCCTTCAAGCACGACTTCACCGGTTTCGAGCACATAACCGTAATCTGCCACTTGCAAGGCGGCGCGGGCGTTCTGTTCGACCAGCAAAATAGAAACGCCCGTACTGCGCAAGCGCGCAATAATATGGAAAATTTCACGCACGATGCGCGGAGCCAGGCCCAGACTGGGTTCGTCCAGCATCAGCAGTTGGGGCTGAGCCATAAGCGCGCGCCCAACGGCAAGCATTTGACGCTCGCCGCCCGACAAGGTACCGGCTTCTTGCGCACGGCGTTCGCGCAAACGCGGGAACAAGTCGTAGACTTCATCCATTTTGTCTTTCCAGCCGGCCTTGCGCTGGTTGTACAAACGAAAGCCGCCCAGCAGAAGATTGTCTTCGACCGACATGCTGCCGAACAGCTCGCGCAGTTCGGGCACCAGCGACATGCCCCCGGCAACGCGGCGTTCGACCTGCCAGCCGCTGACGTCGGAGCCCAGGTAATGCACCGCCCCAGTGGCATGGCCCGCCAGCGGCAAGGAGCCCATGATGGAGTTGAGCAAGGTCGACTTGCCCGCGCCGTTGCCGCCGATAACGGTAACGATGCTGCCCGGCGACACGGTTATTTTCGCGCCCACCAGGGCGTGAACCTTGCCATATTGAGTCGACAGGTTGCTGACCTCGAGAAGAGGTTGTTGATTCACGGGCGTTGTCATGCTGCACCTCCTGCTACCACTGGCGCTCCCGCCTGTTTATCATCGTCAAACTCCATATCGTCGTCGATACCGCCCAGATAGGCCTCCAGGACCTTGGGATTCTTCTGGACTTCGTCGGGTTTGCCTTCAGCCAGCTTGGTGCCGAAGTCCATGACGACCAGGTGGTCGGTAAGGTTCATGACGAAATCCATATCGTGCTCGACCAGCAGAATGCTCATGCCTTCGTCGCTTAACTGCCGAAGCACTTGGGCAAGCTGCTGCTTTTCTTTGTAGCGCAAACCTGCCGCGGGTTCGTCAAGCAAGAGCAGAACGGGATCGGCAGCCAGGGCGCGGGCGATTTCAATAATACGCTGCTGGCCCAGGGCGAGGTTGCCGGCCTGTTCGTACAGATACTCGCCCAGACCGACGCGCTGCAACTGCTTGGCGGCTTCATGCAGAAGCTCGGCCTCGTCTTTGCGTTCCAGGTGCAGGGCGGCCGCGGCCACGCCAACGTGGCGGCGCAAGTGGGCGCCCAGTGCCACGTTTTCGATGACTGTCATGGTAGGCAGCAATTGCACATGCTGGAAGGTACGGCCCACGCCCAGCTTGGCGATGTCGCGCGGCAGCAGTTTGTCCAGGCGCTTGCCCAAGAAGCTGATCGTCCCGCTGGTGGTCGGCAGGACTCCGCTGATAAGGTTGAAAGTGGTCGACTTGCCCGCGCCGTTGGGGCCGATAAGCCCCATGATTTCGCCGGCACGCAGCGTGAAGCTGATGTCGTTGACAGCCACCAGCCCGCCGAATTCTTTACGGGCCGCATCCAGCTCAAGCACCAGCGAGCCTTTTTCCGGACGCGGGCGCAAAGGCAAGGCCTCGGCGACAGGAGGAGCCGCCTGGTTGCGCTGCGAAGCCTTCTGGCCGGTTATCGCCTTCCAGGCCGAAGCTATTATGGGCCAGACACCGTCGCGCGCATATTGCAGCACCAGCACCATCAGGACGCCGAAGACGACCAGTTCGAAGTTTGCCGTGGTGTTGATGATTTGCGGCAAAACGTTCTGGATCTGGTCTTTCAGGATCAGGATAAGGCCGGAACCGACAATCGCGCCCCATACGCTGCTGCCGCCGCCAACCACCGCCATGAACAGGTATTCAATACCGTAGTTCAGGCCGAAAGGGCTGGGGCTGACCGCACGCTGCATATGGGCGTAGAGCCAGCCGGACAGGCAAGCCAGCAAAGCCGAATAAACGAAAATAATGATCTTGTACGACGCCATATTAATGCCGAACGACTCGGCCATGCCGCCGCCGCCCTTGAGCGCGCGAATGGCGCGGCCTGGACGCGAATTGAGCAGATTGCGCGTCGCCCACATGGACAACAGCACCGCCACCCAGATCAGGTAATAGATGTGCCGGCCTTCGGACAGCGATATACCGAACACGTGTATGGCTTCAATGCCCGCAATACCATCGTACTGGCCCAGGAATTCGAGATTCCCGAACAAGTAATACAGCGACAGGCACCAGGCAATGGTACCCAAGGGCAGATAATGGCCCGACAGGCGCAAAGTAATGGCGCCCAGCACATAGGCAACAATACTGGTCAATATCAGGCCCAGCACCAAAGCCACCCAGGGCGACCAGCCCATGGCGGTGGTCAGGTAGGCCGTTGTATAAGCGCCAATACCCACGAACGCGGCCTGTCCGAAGGACATCAGGCCGCCCACCCCGGTAAGCAATACCAGGCCCAGCACAACCAGCGCCGCCAAACCGATGTAATTGAGCTGGGTAATCCAGAATTCAGGCGTCCCGGAAATCATGGGAAGCACGAGCAAGAACAAAATAAATATAACGAGAGCAAGTCAATTCATGGCTTCACTCCTCGTCGGAACTATGCGTAGTGCCGAACGAACGCAACATCAGCACTGGAATGATCAACGTAAACACTATTACCTCTTTATAGGCGCTAGCCCAGAATGACGAGAAAGCTTCAAGAATGCCCACGAACAAAGCGCCGACCGCGGCCAACGGGTAGCTGGCCATGCCGCCCACAATGGCTGCCACGAAGCCCTTGAGGCCGATCAGAAAGCCTGTGTCGTAGTAAATGGTGGTAACGGGCGAAATCAGCATGCCTGAAAGTGCGCCGATGGCGGCGGCCAGCGTAAAGGTCAGGCTGCCCGAAAGATTCGTGCTGATACCCATGAGACGAGCGCCGCGACGGTTTACCGCCGTGGCACGCAAGGCGCGGCCATACAGTGTTTTACCGAAGAACAGCCACAGGACGATGATCAGCGCGGCGCAGGTGCCAAGCACGAAGAAAGTTTGCGCCGACCAGGTAACCGCACCGAACTGGACTTCGCCTTCCATGAAGGGCGGCGTGCGCCAGCCCTCGGCACCGAAGAACACCAGCCCCAGCCCTGTCAGGACGAAGTGCACGGCCACCGAGACGATCAGCAGCACCATGATGCTGGCTTCGGCAATGGGCTGATAGACCAGGCGGTAGACCATGGGCCCCAGCGGTATCACCAAGACCAGCGAGAACAAAACGTTGAGCCATAGCGGCGTGGTGGTACTGACCACCATGGGCGCGACGAAGTACAGCGCAAGGGGCAGCACCAGCGTCCATGCAACGGTCTTGGGCATTTTGGACCATTCTTTATGGCGCAAAGCCGAAATCAATTCGGCCAGGAACACCACAATGCCCACAATGACCAGTAAATACACGGTTCCTGGAATTTTTCCGTTCACCATGAAAGCCAGGGTCAGTGCGCCGTAAGAGACGAACTCACCCTGTGGTATGAATACGACACGGGTAACCAGAAATACCATTACCAGCGCCAGACCCAATAGTGCATAAACGGCGCCGTTTAAAATACCGTCTTGCAGCAATATGAATATGATTGTCGAATCCATCTACACAACACCATGAATATATGAGATCGGGAAAACCCCGCTGTCTCACTGCAGCCGACACGCGACACCGGCTGATGGCCAGCGCCTGCATCAATAAAAAAGGGAAAACTGGCAAGCAACCATACAAGTACTGGCTATGATACGGCTCGCACAGCGATAACGATGCGTCGATAGCGGCGGGAGGGATTTCCTTCTACTGCGTGGGTGACTCAAGTTACCTGATAGCAACATATGATTATCGACAAATAAGGATACAAAGTCTTTTAGGGGATTCCCTGCATAGACGGATAAAAAAGTCGAGAATCGATGTTGGCGGGGAACCTGCAAAGGAATTGGCGGTCGATGTAACATAGCCAATGGGAACCGGACAAACGGATATCGGCATGCCGGCATTTTGCCGGGCGGCTCGATCCGCTTTTTTACCAGGCGCGTATAAACGCCTCAACACATAATATAGTCACGGATCTAGAATTGAATTCATGATTCTTGCGAAGGTATCAGAAATGGAAAAAGTCCATAAAACCGAGGCCGAGTGGCAAGCGCAGCTTAGCCCCGAAGAATACTACGTCGCCCGGACAAAGGGCACCGAGCGCCCATTTACCGGACGGTATTGGGACACCACGACGCACGGTATATATCGCTGCGTAGGCTGCGGCACGCCGCTGTTCAAGTCCGACACGAAATTCGACGCGGGTTGCGGCTGGCCCAGCTACTTCGAACCCATCGACCCCGCCAATGTGCGCGAAGAGCGCGACACGACCCATGGCATGGTGCGCACCGAGGTCATGTGCAACGTATGCGACTCCCACCTGGGCCATGTTTTTCCCGACGGCCCGCCGCCTACGGGCCTGCGCTATTGCATCAACTCTCTATCGCTCAAGTTCGAGCCCTCTGAATGAAAAAATTCCTGTTCGACCTTTTTCCGCTGATTCTTTTTTTCCTGGCGTTCAAGTTTTCCGATATTTTCACCGCCACCGCGGTGGCAATGGTCGCCGGTGTCGGGCAGATTATCTGGCTTAAAGCCAGGCGCAAGGCCGTTGAAGCCATGCACTGGATCAACCTGACTATTATCGTGGTGTTCGGCGGGGCCACCCTGCTGCTTCACGATGACACGTTCATCAAATGGAAGCCCACGGTGCTGTACTGGATGTTTGCCGGCATTTTGCTGGGCGGCAAGTGGATATTCGGGCGCAACCTCATCCAGAAGGTCATGGGCACCCAAATTGCGCTGCCCGACTCCGTCTGGACCAAGCTGAATCTTAGCTGGGCATTTTTCTTCGTGGTTTCGGGCGGGCTGAATCTGTATGTGGCATTCTCCGGCCACTTTACCGAGTCGCAATGGGTCAACTTCAAGGTTTTCGGGCTCATGGCCCTGATGCTGGTCTTTGTCATCGCGCAATCCATCTGGCTGGGCCGATACATCAAAGAAGAAACGGGCGCGGCGCCGCGTACTTTGTCCGACGCCAACGAATCGGGAAAATGACCATGAACACCGAACGCCAACAGCAAATCCGCGAGCGGCTCACTGCGCTGCAGCCCAGCCGGCTCGAGATCATCGACGAATCCCATCTGCATGCCGGCCATGCCGGCGCCGAGGGCGGAGCCAGTCATTTTCGCGTCGTCATCGCTTCAACTCAGTTCAAAGGGCTGGCCCCACTGGCCCGCCATCGACTCGTGTATGATCGCTTGCACGATTTAATTCCCTACCCCATTCATGCACTGGCAATTGTCGCCACCCCAACTTAGTAAAGGCAATTTAATGAAACGACTCGTGATGTTCGCCGCAGCATTTGCCATCGCTGCCCCGGTCTATGCCCAAAACGTAGCCACCGTCAACGGCAAGCCTATTACCCAAAAACAAGTAGACCAGTTTGTTTCGCTGTTGATCACGCAAGGCGCCAAAGATTCGCCCGAATTGCGCGAGCAAGTAAAGCAAGAAATGATAGGCCGCACGGTTGCCGTCCAGGCTGCTGAAAAAGCGGGCATCGACAAGCAAGCGGCCGTAAAGCAGGAAATCGAACTGGCTCGCCAGGGCATTCTGGTACGCGCACTGATGGCCGACTACCTGAAGAAAAACCCGATTACCGACGCCAAGATTCAGGCCGACTACGAAGCCATCAAGAAAGAACAGGCCGGACGTGTCGAATACAAGCTGCGCCACATTCTGGTCAAGGACGAGAAAACTGCGCAAGATCTTCTTGCCGACCTGAAAGCCAAGAAGATTACGTTCGACGCAGCCGCCAAGAAAGATTCCATCGACCCGGGCAGCGGCAAGAACGGCGGCGAGCTGGGCTGGGGCCCAACAAGCAATTACGTGCCTGAATTCGCGCAAGCTGTGGAAAGCCTGAAGAAAGGCCAGATGACGGACAAGCCGGTGCAGACGCAGTTCGGCTGGCACATCATTGAAGTCGAAGACACTCGTCCTATCAAGTTCCCGACGCTGGAAGAAGTGAAGCCGCAAATCACCGAGATGCTGCGCCAGCAGGAATTGGGCCAGTACCAGCAAAGCCTGATGAAATCGGCAACGATCAAGTAAGTATTTTTTCTGCGGGCTGCTGGGCATCGTTGCCTTGAAGCTCGCAAGATTGTAAATATATAGGTGGCCCCCGCTGGCTTTTGCAGCGGGGGCCATTTTTTGTTCTTAGGCTTTAAGGATTAGGTTCTTGAATCGGGGTGCTGGGCCGGAGAAGGCATGCGCCGCGTCCCGCGATCAAACGAACAACGGCGACCTAATCCTGCTCCAGCATGGCCAGAAAAGCGGCTTCGTCGAGCACTGTAATGCCAAGCTCCTGCGCCTTGACCAGTTTGCTGCCGGCTTCTTCGCCGGCAACCACGTACGCCGTCTTCTTCGATACTGAACCGCTTACCTTGCCGCCAGCCGAAAGTATCATTCGTGTTGCTTCGTCGCGCGTAAGTGTTGGCAGTGTGCCGGTAATCACGAGCGTCTTGCCTGCCAGCGCCTGGCCTATCGGTCCGCTTTCGGGCCGGGGGTCGACGCCGGCGGCTTCCAGCGCATGGACGACATCGCGGTTATGCTGCTCTTCGAAAAAATGGCGGATGGAACGCGCCACCACCGGGCCTACATCGTTGACCGCCAGCAAGGCCTCTTCGTCGGCGGCCATGATGGCGGTGAGGGATCCGAAATGGCGGGCCAGGTCGCGCGCGGTGGTTTCGCCCACATGCCGGATGCCCAGGGCAAACACCAGACGGCCCAGAACGGGATGGCGCGCCTTGTCGAGCGCCGCAACCAGGTTCTCGGCGGACTTGCGTCCCATGCGCTCGTACAGCGCCAGCTCTTCAACGCGCAGCGAAAACAAGTCAGCCAAGGACTTGATGCGGCCGCTGTCGACCAACTGGTCCACCAGTTTTTCGCCCAGACCCTCGATGTCCAGCGCTTTGCGGCCCGCTGCGTGCGTCAGGCTTTGCTTGCGCTGGGCGGCACAAAACAAGCCGCCGGTGCAACGCGAAATGGCTTCGTCCTCAAGGCGTTCGATTGCCGACCCGCATACCGGGCATTGCGTCGGCACGACATATAACGACGTTCCCTCGGGGCGCAGATCAAGAACAGGGCCGACCACTTCGGGGATTACATCGCCGGCACGGCGCACAATGACGGTATCGCCCACGCGCACATCCTTGCGGCGAATCTCGTCTTCGTTGTGCAGTGTTGCGTTGGTAACCGTAACGCCACCGACAAAGACGGGCTTCAGGCGCGCAACCGGCGTAATGGCGCCGGTGCGTCCCACCTGAACGTCAATGCCCACCAGCAGCGTGGTTTCTTCCTGGGCGGGAAACTTGTGCGCCATGGCAAAGCGCGGCGCGCGGGCCACATAGCCCAGCACCTCTTGTGCAGCCAGGGAGTTGACTTTGTAGACAACGCCGTCGATATCGAAAGGCAGTTGCAGGCGTCGCGCCCCCGTTTGGGCGTAATACTCCAGCAAACCTTTGGCGCCCTTGAGCAAGCGCCGGTCGCGATTGACAGGCAGGCCCATGGTTTCGAACCAATCGAGCATCTGCGCATGGGTAGCGCAAGGCGCGCCCTCGTTGTCGCTGTCGTTTGCGGCGGGCACGGCCTCGTCGAACAGGCCGGGCTGCCCCGACGGCACGGTCCGGGGCCGCGCGCCGATTATCTCGCCCCAACCGTAAGCGAAAAAGCGCAAGGGGCGGCGCGCCGTAATGCGCGGATCGAGCTGGCGCAAGCTGCCTGCCGCCGCATTGCGCGGATTGACGAACACCTTGTCGCCGCGCGCCTGCTGGTCGCGATTAAGGCGTTCGAAGTCGGCACGGTTGATAAGCACTTCGCCACGCACTTCCAGCACCGCGGGATATTCGCCTTTAAGCTTCAAAGGCACGGAGCGCAGTGTCCGGATATTGCTGGTAACGCCTTCGCCCACCTGGCCGTCGCCCCGGGTCGCGGCCTGCACCAGCAGGCCTTGCTCGTAGCGCAGACTGATGGCCAGTCCGTCGAACTTGAACTCGGCCATGTATTCGACCAGTTCGTCGCCCTTCAGCAACCCTGAATCGCGCAGCGTATCGGCAACTCTTTTGTCGAAAGCGAAGACATCTTCATCGGTAAAGCCGTTGCCCAGCGAACGCATCGGCCGTGCGTGGCGCACGCTGTCGAAGGCCGGCAAAGGCGCGGCCCCGACCCGCTGCGTGGGAGACTCGGGGACGATCAGATCGGGGTGCTCGGCCTCGATGGCCTGCAACTGCGCCATCAGGCGGTCGTATTCGGCGTCGGATACCTGGGGCTCATCCAGCACATAATAAAGATGATTGTGCTGTTCGATCGTCTGGCGCAAGGCCTTGAGTTTGTCCTGCAGATCCGCTGGCGTTGCGTTGGAGCTCATTACGAAAACAACCTGACCGTGCGCGCCTCGCTGGCAGGAAAACCATGGCCGGCAAGCGCGGCATAGAGTTCGAATAATTGCGCGTCGATGGCATGGTCGGCGCCATCGGAAAGCGGCCGACCCTGGTCGTCGACCAGCTCGGCATCAAGCCGGCCGGCCAAGTCGCGGCCAACGCTGGCCATGCGGCTGAAGGCTTGCTCGTCGGCGGGGCTGTTGGGCAAATCCAGCAACAGGTCCAGGCGGTCCACGCCCGCCGACTGCACGTCTTCAATGGGCAGGCCGTCGAACAAAATAGTAAAGCGCGGCACGCCCGATTCGGACATCCAGGCCAATTGCCGTCCATACGCCAGAAAGCCCGCCTCTTTTACGATACGGTCGACATCGGCCACGGCGCGCGTGCCTTTCAAGCGCAAGGCCAAGCCGACCTGGGCATCCAGGCCCGCGCACAAACTGTCGAGCTGTTTGGCGCGTTCGAGAACGCGGGCTTGTTCGGGACCTTCGACGGCGCCTTCGAAGCGCTCTGCCAGGCTTTGCGCGATGGTCCACAAGTGCGACCATTCAATGTCGGTCAGCGGCCCGCTGCGATTAGCCAGCAGCACTGCCAGTTGCATCGATACGTAGGACTCGTTTTCGCGCAACTGCAAGCGGTGCCCGTTGCCTTCGTGCGCTGCAAAAATACGCACGGGCTTGCTGCCGACCTTGTTTACGCCTTGGATGGCCTCATACAGCTGGCGGCCCGGCACGGGCTGCGCAAAGCTGATGTCGATCACCGCCTCGCAGGCGGGATCGGCCTCGACTCCGTCTTCATTTTGTTCGCTGTCGTTCGCGGCCAGCGTGCTTAGACCGGGCTCGCGGCGCCCCGGGGCGGGCGCCAGCCCGCCCATAAGGGGATCGTGTTCGCCCTCTGGAAATTGCTCTTGCATGCGCCGGCGCACACGCCGGTCTTGCCACCAGTTAAAGCACAGGACGACAATAATCAGCAGGATGCCTAAAGAAATCAGTCCGATTTGCAGTTCACTCATTTTCTGTTCCGCCGCGTCACGATACGTTAACCTTTTCTGTCTTACACTTCGGCCAATTGCATGGCCGAATCGATGTCTACCGCAACAATACGCGATACGCCTTGCTCTTGCATGGTTACGCCGACCAATTGCTTGGCCATCTGCATGGCAATTTTATTATGGGAAATAAATAAAAACTGGGTCTGGTCGCTCATGTTGCCGACCAGGTTGGCATAACGCTCGGTATTGGCATCGTCCAGCGGCGCGTCGACCTCGTCAAGCAGACAGAACGGCGCCGGATTCAGCTTGAACAAGGCAAACACCAAGGCCGTGGCCGTAAGCGCTTTTTCGCCGCCCGATAAAAGATGGATAGTGCTGTTGCGCTTGCCGGGCGGCTGCGCCATGACCTGCACGCCCGCATCAAGGATTTCCTCGCCGGTGATCACCAGCTTGGCCTCGCCGCCGCCGAACAGGCGCGGGAAAAGCTCGCCGAAATGGCCGTTGACCGCATCGAAGGTTTCTTGCAGCAACTGGCGCGTTTCGCGATCGATCTTGCGGATAGCGTCTTCAAGGGTTTCGATGGCGCTGCATAGATCGGCATACTGAGAGTCCAGAAACCCTTTGCGCTCGCGCCCCGCGCTAAGTTCGTCGAGCGCGGCCAGGTTTACCGAACCCAGGCTGTCGATCTGGCGCGAAATGCGCTGAACTTCGGACTGCAGCCAATTGGCGCGGCGCCACTCATCGGGACGCTCATCGAGCAAAGCCTGCAGCGTAGCGCGGTCGACCTGGTTCGCGTCAAGCTGCTCGGAAAACTGTTCAACCGCCAGACGCGCGGCCTGTTCCTGCAATTGCAATTCCATAATGCGCGCGCGGCGCGGTTCAAGCGTACGCTCCAGCGTAACCCGCTCTTCGTCGGCCGTGCGCAGCAGCGCCGCCAGGTTATCAAGCTCGATGCGCGCGCGGTTAAGCGCCTCTTCGCGCTCGGCCCGCTGCTCCAGCGCTTCTTGCAAGCCCGCCTGCGCCGCCGAGGCATCCAGCTCGAACAGTTCACCCTGCAAACCTTCCAGCTCGTCGCTGGCACGGCGGGCTTGCTCGGAAGCCAGCTGCAGGTTGCGGGTCAAGTCGGCTTTACGCGTATGCAGCGACTTTTCGGAGAACTCGGACTCGTGCACGGCCCGTTCCAGCTCGCGCAACTGCTGGCGCGCCAGTTCGGTTTTATTGGCCAGTTCTTCGCCGGACAGCTCGGCATCGGAAAAACGCCCCTGGTGCTCGGCCAGCTCGGCATCGAAGCCTTCAAAGCGCGCCTCGGCTTCTTCCCGGCTGATGCGCTGCTCTTCAGCCTGACCAGCCACTTCGGCCAGCTCTTCGCGTATGCGCGCCGCTCGTTCACCCGACTGCTGGGCCTGCTGCTGCAGGCGAGAATGTTCGAGCTGCACATCATGCAGGCGGCGGGTCAGCTCGGAAACGCGCACGCGTGCCGGAGCCAGGGCTTGCGAAACCTGCTGCCATGCGGTTTCGGCACGGGCCACGGCGCCTATAGTCTGGTCGGCGATCAATTGCCTGGCTTTGGTTTCGCGCTGCAGGTTTTCGATTTCCTGCTGGCGGGCCAGCAAGCCCGCCTGTTCCGAGTCGGGCGCATAAAAACGCACGCTGTGCAGGTCGACCAAATGCCCTTCCTTGAGCACAAACAGCGCCCCTGCCGGCAGGTCGCGCCTTGCAGCCAGCGCCGTGGCCGTGTCGCTGGCGACGTAAACGTCGCGCAGCCAATCGTTCAGCAAAGTACGCAGGTCGGGATCGCTGATTCGCAACAGTGAACTCAAGGGTGTGAGCTCTTGCGCCGCCGCGGGCGCGGGCGCCGCAGGCGGGACTTGGTAAAACGCCAGGCGCGCAGGCGGCGCATCGGCGGAAAAAGCGCGCACATGCTCGAGCTGGCGCACTTCGAGCGCGGCCATGCGTTCTCGCAGGACGGACTCAAGCGCCGTTTCCCAGCCCGGTTCCACTTGCAGCTTTTGCCACAAGCGCGCCAACGAACCCAATTCGTGCTTGTCGAGCCAGGGCTGCAAAGCGCCCTGCTTTTGGACATCGTCCTGCAATTTGGTCAGCGCCGACAAGCGCGCCTCAAGCCGTGCCAGCGCCTGCGATTCTTCCTGGGCAGCGGCCTGCGCCTGGCTGCGTTGCTGATCCAGGCCTGGCAAGCGCTCTTCGAGTTCGGCCAATTGCGCCTGCGCTTCCTGCACCTGATCGTCGATGGCTGCGTGGTCGCCGGCCAGGCGTTCAAGGTTGGCCGGATCGGGCGCGTTCAGGTCGCGCAATTCTTGTTCCAGACGCTCTTGGCGCAGCGCCAGGGCGGTAATCTGGCGGTCGGCATCGCGTTGCGCCTGCGCCGCCAGCGCCAGGTTTTGCTCGACGCGGGCCAGGCTGCTGCGCATTTCATCGCGCGAAGCGCCCGCCGCCCGTACGCGGGCTTCCATATCGGGCAGTGCAACCGAGGCCTCTTCGGCCCGCGCGCGAGCTTCTTCGGTGCGCACAGCGGCCATTTGCAAATCGTCTTCAGTCTGCTCCAGCTGCTCGGCGCAATGCGCCTGCTGGTCGGCCCATTCTTGCATTTGGCCCTGCAACTGATTGCGCCGCGCCTGAACGCGATTGCGCGAATCGACGACGTGGCGAATTTCGGCCTCGAGCCGGCTGACTTGCGCCCCCGCCTCGAACAGTTGGCCCTGCGCGGCATGCACGGCATCCGCCGCGGCGTAATGCGCCTGCCGCCTGGACTCCAGCGCCGATTCGCCTGCGCGCAAACCGGCCATGGCGGCTTCCAGTTCGGTTTGAGCTTGTTCTATGGACTGAAACTTGGCTTTTTGCTCGTCGCGCGCGTTGTTTTCTTTAAGCAGCCACAAAACCTGCTGCTTTTGCTCGCCCTCTTCTTGCAGGCTACGGTAACGGCCCGCCACTTCAGCCTGCGCTTCAAGCTTTTCCAGTTGCGCGGCCAGCTCCCGCATGATGTCTTCGACGCGCGTAAGGTTTTCGCGCGTATCGCCCAGCCGGTTTTCGGTTTCGCGGCGCCTTTCTTTATAGCGGGACACGCCGGCGGCCTCTTCCAGGAACACCCTCAATTCTTCCGGGCGGGCTTCTATCAGGCGATTGATCATGCCCTGACCGATAATGGCATACCCGCGTGTGCCCAGGCCCGTGCCCAGGAAAATATCGTGGATGTCGCGCCGCCTTACCTGCTGGTTATTCACGTAATAGCTGCTGGTGCCATCGCGCGTCAAGACCCGCCGCACCGCAATTTCGGCATACGTGCTCCATTGCCCCACTGCACGGCCTTCGGTATTGTCGAATACCAATTCGACCGAGGCGCGAGCCGCAGGCTTGCGATTGCCCGAGCCGTTAAAGATCACGTCCTGCATGGACTCGCCACGCAGCTCGGATGCTTTGGTTTCACCCAGCACCCAGCGCACCGCGTCGATAATATTGGACTTGCCGCAACCGTTGGGCCCCACCACACCGACCAACTGGCTTGGCGTGGGAATAACCGTCGGCTCGACAAAAGATTTAAAACCGGCTAGTTTTATTTGGGTCAGGCGCACAATTGGAAATGATAAGTAAACGATGAAAACAAGGAAGGCTGGACTTTCAAGCGGGGCGATCAGGCCGGCCCGGACTTGCTGCACCCGGCTCCGTTGCGCAACTGTTTCGTATGATAACGCACCATGCGAGTGATCCCTAACCGAAAACAATTTAAGAATAATCTCGATACGATCTTAAAGCTAACGCTATACTCACAAACTGTTTTTATTATTTTCTTGCACTTTGCGTCCACTCCTATTCCAGAGACTTACGATTGAAAAAAGGTTTTTATCTCGTAATGGCAGCCCAGGCGCTGTCGTCTCTGGCCGACAATGCGCTGCTCATTGCGGCGATCGCGCTCATTGCCGACTTGCAGGGCCCCGACTGGATGGTGCCCATGATGAAGTGGTGGTTCGCCCTGGCGTATGTCGTGCTGGCCGCCTTCGTGGGTGCGTTTGCCGACTCCTTCCCCAAGGGCAGGGTCATGTTCACAACCAACGCCATCAAGCTTGGGGGCTGCATTCTCATGTTTACCACCCAAATGGTCGACGTGGGCAGCTACGCGCAATTGGTCCAGGTTTTCGTTGCCTACACCCTGGTGGGCATCGGTGCCGCAGCCTACTCGCCCGCCAAGTACGGCATAGTCACAGAGATGCTGCCGCCCGACATGCTGGTCAAGGGCAATAGCTGGATCGAAGGCCTTACCGTTTTGTCGATCATTCTGGGCACGGTATTGGGCGGCGTGCTGATCAGCCCCGCTGTATCCGGCTCGCTATTGGCACATCCATGGGTCGGCCCCATAGCCCAGACCCGAACCGAAGCAGCCATCCTGATCATCGGCGTCGTGTATTTCCTGGCTGCAATCTGCAATCTTCTCATTCCGCGCACGGGCGTCAGCTACCCCAAGCAGCAAACCAACCCGTTCAAACTCATCACCGAATTCGGGTGCTACGTCGGCATACTCTGGAAAGACAAACTGGGACAGATTTCGCTGGCGGTAACCACGCTTTTCTGGGGTGCCGGCGCAACCTTGCAACTGATCGTCATCGAATGGGGCGCCCGCCACCTGGGCTACCCGCTGGAGCGCTCCTCGATACTTATGGGTGTAGCCGCGGTCGGCACTGTGGCAGGTTCCATACTGGCAGGCAAAGTCCCCCTGAAACGCGCTTTGTCGGTCCTGCCTTTGGGCGTGATCATGGGCCTGACGGTACTGCTGATGCCATTCGTCTACGAGCCCTGGGCCGTTTATAGCGTCCTGCTGCTGATAGGCGCGCTATCGGGCTTTTTCGTCGTGCCCATGAACGCCCTGCTGCAACATCGCGGACACGTGCTGCTTTCCGCCGGCCATTCTATCGCCGTGCAGAATTTCAACGAACAACTGAATATTTTGCTGATGCTGGCACTTTACAGCCTGATGCTATGGCTTAATCTGCCCATCAACAGCATTATTGTGTTTTTCGGCCTGCTTGTGGCCAGCTTGATGCTGCTGTTCATACGCTGGAGCCACCTGAATCACAAAGCCGACCCGACGCTGCTGCATCAGATCGGCCAGCACGGCCATGGCCAGGCACTACACTGAGCAAGCCAGCTTCAGGTCCCGCCAGGCGTTGGCCTTGTGCTGAGCGCGCGATAGCAGCGAGGCGGGGTGGTAGGTCGCCACAACCGGAATCCGCCCCGTGCTTTCGGTATCCAGCCAATGTACTCGGCCACGCAGCAATTCCAGGTCGGCCGTCTCGTCCAGCAGCGACTGTGCTGCCAGCCATCCCAGCACCAGGATGCGCCGCGGCTTGAGCATTTCTATCTGGCGCAGCAAATAAGGCCGGCACGCAGCTATCTCTTCCGGTCTGGGGGTGCGATTGCCGCGCGGCCGGCATTTAATGACATTGGTATAAAACACCGGAGCGTCGGCCGCCAGTCCCGCCGCGGCAAGCATGGCATGCAGAAGCTCTCCCGCCTTGCCTTGAAACGGCAAGCCCATGCGATCGTCGCGATCGCCCGGGGCTTCGCCAATAAGCATCCACTCGACCGATTCTGTCGCACCCTCGCCAAATACCGTCTGGCTGCGTCCGGTATGCAATGAACAAGCCTGGCACGCCGCAACGTGTTCTTTCAAGGCCGGCCACTCAAGCGGGGGGACGACGACGGGTCGCATGGCGGCCGGGGCGGCCGCGCGTGCACCGACCTTGGGAAGCGGCGCCGGCGGACGCTTGGACGGCGCGGCCTCGATGGCTGTCGCGTCAGACTCGGTCGCCTGGACAACAAGGCTGGCTGCCTGGCCTTCCGGTGTCTGGACGCCGGCTTGCCCCCCTTGCTGCAATTGGGCCAGGATATGTCCAACTGGAACAGGCGTGGGCGGCGCAACTGGGCTGGGACGCTGCACAAACTGCTGCAGCAAACGCCGGTCCATACCCATTTCCTGCAGCCAGGCCTGCTGAATGGCGCTTAGCGGCAAGCCCGGGCGAAGGTCGGCGCCCGTCATGCCGGCGCCTTGGCGGTTTTCAGTGTTTTCTCCATGACCCAGCCGTCCTCGCGTTCGTTCCCACCCTTGGGATAATAGCCCTTGCGCGTACCGGTATGCATAAAGCCGCGGTTGCGATAGAAAGACACAGCCTGTTCATTGGTGGGCCGCACTTCAAGCATCAGCGCGGGCAAGTCCCGCTTTGCCGTCTCGTGTTCGCAATGGCGCAACAACATATAGCCCACCCCGGTGCGCTGAGCCTCGGGAGTGACGGCAATAAGCAGCAAATGGGCGATGTCCGGCGCAAACATGACCAGGCTGAACCCGAGTATCTGTTCGCCCTGGCGTGCCACCCAGGCGCCGTACCCGGCCTCGAGCGCATCGCGGAAATTGCCCAGGGTCCAGGGAAATGCCTGAACCCTGGCTTCGATATTCGCCACAACCGGCAGGTCTTCCATGCGCATGCGCACAATAGCGACGGGCGCCTGCGCCTTGGGGTTGCCGCCCAGGCCCTGGTCGCGCTCGGCAACCGTGTACGCCACTTTATCCCGCACATACAACGGGGCTGCTTGGTCCGGCGCAACTGTTTCCCCTCGCTGCCAGGCCTGCTGAGCAATTCGGGCCACCGCTTCCGCCGTAGCCCTTTGCGCCTGGCCCCAGCTTATGCGCGCTGGCGCGGCACCGTGCGCCGGCACAGCCAGCGTCGACAAGATCGGATAGACGCCAAGCGCATCACCCAGCAACTTGATATTTACTTGGGCCGGGCCCAATTCGGCCTGCAATTGCCAGCCCAGCTGCTCCAGCCACAAGTGGGCATCGTGCACATTAAGCAGCACAGGTTCTTGCACCGCCTGCCATGTGGGCACGCCGTCCACGGTGGGCTGCCGATAGGCTGCGGCATAGAGTTCGTTCATGCGCGCATCCTGCAACACCACGCAGACCGCGTTGCCTCCCGGCTCTTGCTCGGCCACCGCCAACAACGAAGGCACGGGAATGACGGGAAGCCCAAGCGCAAAGGCCATGCCCTGCGCCACGCCGCAAGCGACCCGCAAACCGGTGAAGCCCCCTGGACCTTGACCAAATGCAATGGCACTTAACTGGCGCCGCTCGACCCCGGCTTCTTTCAGCAATTGGTCGACCATGGGAAGCAGGCGCTCAGCATGCTCGGCGGTCGCGTCGTGTCCCAGCGTTCGCACATGCAAACGCCCTTCGCCGGCCGAAAGCAAGGCAACGCCGCACAAACTGGAGGAAGTTTCCAGCGCAAGAATATGAAGATCCATGGGGGACATTTTAAACAAGGAATAAGAAAACGACTCTTGCGCCAGAAAACCCGGCAATAAAACGCATACGGCAAGACAAAGCCGAACGCGGACGGCAGTTTTCCATGCGCCGTTTGCAGCGGCCGGTGGCAAAAACATACGATACAAATATACATTTGAAGCGCGGCGAAAATGTGCTTGCGGGCCCAGCCGGGCGAGTCTTTCGCATGCCGCCAAAGCCGCCGCCAGTATAGTTTTGTAACGTGAACTACCGGGTAGTAGCCGATATTTGGCTTGCTTTTATAGGCCGTTTAGCGGAATTGGCAAAAAATGCTACCGCATTTACATGTGTAATGATAAGCTATACGCGTAAATATCTGAAGCAAATCAGGTCGAATAAACATGCCGTCCGATTGCCCGAAAACTGTAAGGCATATTCTACTAAACGCATAATATGTAATATCTTGCTACCAGCCCCTTCACGGGCCTTCTCGACCCTGTTACATTTTCAGCCATGAACACACAAAACCAATCTCTGACACGCAAAATTCTTGTTGTCGACGACGATCCCCGGCTTCGCGACTTGTTGCGCCGGTACTTGTCTGAACAAGGTTTCAATGTATTCGTCGCCGAAGACGCCAAAGAAATGGGCAAAATATGGCAGCGGGAACACTTCGACCTTCTGGTGCTTGACCTGATGCTTCCCGGCGAAGACGGCTTGTCCATATGCCGCCGCCTACGCGGTGGGCATGACAACACCCCTATCATCATGCTTACGGCCAAGGCCGAAGAAATCGACCGCATCGTGGGCCTCGAAATGGGTGCCGACGACTATTTGTCCAAGCCTTTCAATCCGCGCGAACTGCTCGCACGCGTCAATGCCATATTGCGCCGCCGCGGCACCGAAGAACACCCCGGTGCTCCCAGCCAAGAAAACGAATCCATCGAATTCGGACCCTACGTGCTTAATCTGTCCACGCGCACTCTTACCCGCAACGACGAACAAGTACCAATTACCACCGGCGAATTCTCGGTACTGAAGGTATTTGCCCGCCACCCCAAGATTCCACTTTCCCGCGACAAGCTCATGGAGCTGGCCCGAGGACGCGAATACG
Source organism: Eoetvoesiella caeni (assembly GCF_003315175.1). Taxonomy (GTDB): domain Bacteria; phylum Pseudomonadota; class Gammaproteobacteria; order Burkholderiales; family Burkholderiaceae_B; genus Eoetvoesia; species Eoetvoesia caeni. The sequence goes on from NZ_QNRQ01000001.1 coordinate 681,097, forward strand.
AAGCCTTCGACCGCAGCCTGGACGTCCAGATTTCACGTCTGCGCAAGCTTATCGAGCCCAATCCCTCCAAGCCAGTCTTCATTCAAACCGTCTGGGGGCTGGGCTACGTCTTTGTACCCGACGGCGGTCGCTAAAAACATACATCACCGGGGGTAAGCGCCCCCGGCAGCCTACATGCCGCTTTTCCCGCAACACTTTAGCCAGGTCACCTCCCGGTTGAAGCTAGGCCTGTTCAGCCGCTCCTTTTTATTGCTGGCCGCACTCATGCTGGTCAGCCTTGGCGCGTGGCTGCAGGTTTTCTTCAGCATGGAGGAAGGCCCGCGCGCCATACAGATGGCGCAACGCGTCACTACGTCCCTCAGCATCACGCGCTCGGCGCTGGTCTACGCGCCACCCACGGTAAGGCCGGCCTTGATGCTGGATCTGGCCACCAAGGAAAGCCTGCGGGTGCAACCGCGCGAGCCCACCGATACCCTCGAACCCCTGCCCAATTCCAACTACTGGAACCACGTTGCCGCCGAAATAAAAAAGCGCCAGGGAGCCAACACTCAAATCATGTGGGCGGTCAATAATGCGCCAGGCATCTGGGTTAGCTTCGACATCAACAAAGACCACTATTGGCTGGTTTTCGATCGTGAACAGCTCGGCCTTACCGCGGGCATCGAATGGTTCAGCTGGGGCGCGACCGCGCTCTTGCTGGCCTTGATTGGCTCGGCCATCAGCGTGCGCTTTGTCAACCGCCCCCTGGCGCAATTGGCCAAAGTGGCGCAACAGCTTGCGCGCGGTGAAAGCCCTTCGCCCCTGCCCGAGAAAGGGCCGCTTGAAATCCGCGAAATGAATATCGCCTTCAACCGGATGGCACGCGACTTGCGCCAGACCGAAGCGGACCGCGAGATCATGCTGGCCGGCATCTCGCATGACCTGCGCACCCCGCTGGCCCGCATGCGCCTGGAAATCGAAATGAGCGAGGTCAGCGACGAGGTCCGTCAGGCCATCGACGAGGACCTTGCCCAGATCGACCACAGCATCGGCCAGCTCATGGAGTACGCCCGCCCGGCGGGCGCCGCGCCCGAGCAAGGCATAGACGTTTCCCGGGTCCTGCACGATCTATATGAGCGCGAGCGCTCTCATACAGAGTCCCTGGGCGGCCATCTTGGCGCCAGTATCGCGCCCAATCTGTATGCACGGATCACCGCGCACGACCTCAAGCGCGTGGTCGGCAACCTCATCGAGAACGCGCGTCGCTACGGCCGATCAAAGGCCGACGACTGCGCCTATATCCACCTGTCGGCCAAAGCCGAAAGCGGCACCGTCGCTATCGAGGTCACGGACCAGGGGTCGGGCATTGCCGAAGCCGATATTTCGCGTTTGCTGCGTCCGTTTTCCCGCGGGGAGTCCGCCCGTACCGGAGTCAGCGGCGCCGGCCTGGGCCTGGCTATTGTCGAACGGCTGTTGGGCCAGGTGGGCGGGCAATTGAAATTGCTATCGCGCCCTTCGGGCGGTCTGGTGGCTCGCATAGAACTGCCTCGGGGCAAAGGCAAGGGCATACAGCAAGAGGCATAAGGGCAGCACGCTCGAAGCAGGCCCGGTTCCGATGGCATAATGTCCTTATATAAACTGCTATGCCATGCGAAAGTCAGGAGTCAATATGAAAACAGTCGGAGATACTCTCGAACCCTTCAAAGTCATCGGCGTCAAACCCGGTTTCACCCAGCACGAGGAACACGGCGTTTCCGCTTTTGAAGACATCACCGAGAGCTCCTTCCCCGGAAAATGGAAGGTCATCTACTTTTACCCCAAGGACTTCACCTTCGTGTGCCCTACCGAAATCGTGGGCTTCAATGAACTGGCCGACCAATTCGAAGAGCGCGACACAATACTGATGGGCGGCTCGGCCGATAACGAATACGTCAAGCTAGCCTGGCGCCGCGCGCAGCCCGAACTGGAAAAGCTGGCCCACTACCAATTTGCGGACACCAGCGGTTCATTGATAGACCAACTGGGCATCCGCGATCGCAGTGAAGGCATTCCGTTGCGCGCCACGTTTGTAGTCGACCCCGACAACGTCATCCAGCACGTCGCGGTCAACAGCGCCAACGTGGGGCGCAACCCCGGCGAAACGCTGCGGGTGCTGGACGGCCTGCAAACCGACGGCCTGTGCGCCTGCAACCGCGAAGTCGGCGGCACCACCCTTTAAGCCCACAAGGGCCGGCATGGGCTCAAGCAGCGGCCTTGGCCAGCAACACCACCGCGGTTGCGGCAATGCCCTCTTTGCGGCCCAGGTGCCCCAGGCCTTCGTTGGTTTTGGCTTTGATATTCACTTGCTGCTCGTCCAGCCCCAGGTCGGAAGCGATATTGGCCACCATGGCCTTGGCATAAGGCCCAATTTTCGGCGCCTGGGCGTGGATGGTGGCATCGATATTGCCGGCAATCCACCCCGCCGCCACTACCCTTTCATAAGCCGTACGCAGTAATGCACGGCTATCGGCGCCTTTGAACGCTGGATCCGTATCGGGAAAATGCCGTCCGATGTCGCCCAGCCCCGCCGCGCCAAGCAAGGCGTCGGTCAAGGCGTGCAGCAGCACATCCGCATCCGAATGGCCCAGCAGGCCATGGGTGTGGGGAATGCAGACCCCTCCTATGACCAAAGGCCGCCCCGCTACCAATGCGTGTACATCGAAGCCCTGCCCTATGCGAAACGGAATGCTCATAGCCATTTTTCCATCAGGTCGAAATCGTCCGGCCATGTTACCTTGAAATTCTGCGCCGCCCCTTCTATCAGCATAGGCTGATACCCGGCCAATTCCATAGCGGAAGCTTCATCGGTAATCGGCGCCCGGGCAGCATCGGCGGCCAGCAAGGCCTGCAGCAGCAAGCCCGCGGGAAACATTTGCGGCGTCTGAGCCAGCCACAAGGCATCGCGCACCACGGTGGCCTGGACCACATCGCCGCCAGCCGCATTGTCCCGCCGGCTTCCCCGCTTGACCGTGTCGGCCACGCGCTGCGCCAGCAAGCCGCCCTGCCCGCCGGCAAGGCAGGCGTCGATCAACCTGGCCAGCGCCTTGGCCGGCAGGCCGGGACGTGCGGCATCATGCACCAGTACCCAATCGTCAACCCGTAGCGCGGCATCCTGCAAGGCCGCTGTCACGGTCTGGGCGCGGCTGGGGCCTCCGCAGGGCCGCCACACGGTGCGCGGCAGGCCAGCCAGCGCCTGCGCCGCCCAGGCATCCTCGGGCGCCACGGCCACCCGCACCTGATCGACTCGGCTGTCGGCCAACAAAGCCTGAACCGCCAGGCGCAACATGGGCTCGCCGCGGATAAGGCGATACTGCTTCGGAAGAACGGCGTTTTCCGGGCCCGAGAAACCGGTTTGAGCGCGCTGGCCGATGCCGGCGGCGGGAACGATTGCAATGATTTTCTTAGTCATGTGAAAGAGATTTTATAATGACAAGCTAAATGGCCTCAAAAACTGCACTCCCCCCCTCCCTTGCCTCGACATCCTCCTTGATTCGAGCCCTTAAACCCGGGCTTCGCCATGCCGTGCCCTGCCCGCCGGGTTCAGGCGATGCATGGCTGCTGGCCGACCTGGCGCGCGCCTCGCAACAGACCATGGTGGTGTTTTGCGCCGATCCATTGAATGCCCAGCGCCTGGCTGAAGAAATCCTGTTGTTCGCGCCCGAGCTGAGGGTCAGGCAGCTGCCCGACTGGGAAACGCTTCCTTACGACAGCTTCTCGCCGCACCAGGATCTTATTTCAGAGCGGCTGCACACCCTGCATGCACTCATGCAGGGCACTGTCGACATCCTGGCCGTGCCCATTACCACGGCCTTATACCGCCTGGCGCCGCCCTCGTTCCTGGCCGCCTATACCTTTGCCTTCAAGCAGGGCGATCAGCTGAACGAAGAAGCGCTCAGGCAGCAGCTTACCCTGGCCAACTACAGCCACGTTACCCAAGTCACCGCGCCCGGCGAATTCTGCATACGCGGCGGCCTGATCGACCTCTTTCCCATGGGATCGGTGCTGCCCTATCGGCTGGACTTGTTCGACAACGAAATCGAGTCCATCCGCAGTTTCGACATCGACACGCAACGCAGCCTGTACCCCGTCAAAGAAGTCCATCTGTTGCCGGGCCGCGAGTTCCCCATGGACGAAGCCGCCCGCAACCATTTCCGCGCGCGTTTTCGCGAAGTCTTCGAGGGCGACCCCTCGCGTGCGCTGCCATACAAGGACATGGGCAACGGCATAGCCTTTGCCGGCGTCGAATACTACCTGCCTCTGTTTTTCGAGCAGACAGCCACACTGTTCGACTATCTGGGCGAACACACGCTTACGGTGACGCTGGGCGACATCGAAGACACCATGAGGCGTTTTGCGCAAGATACGCAAAGCCGCTACCAGTTTCTCAAAAGCGACCGCGAACGGCCCGTGCTGGATCCGAAAGAGCTCTTTCTGGACGCCGAAGATCTTTACCTGAATTTAAAGAAATTCGGACGACTGGCGCTGACCGCCGAAGGCTCGCACCCCGACTTCGCCAAGGCCCCCGACGTTGCGGTGGCCCGCCGTGCGGAAGACCCGGTCGGCAAACTGCGAGCGCTGCTGAACAAGACCGCGGGCCGCATTGTCCTGTGCGCCGACTCGGCCGGCCGGCGTGAAACGCTGCTGCTGATGCTGCATGAGTTCGATATTGCGCCGGACACGCAGTTCGACTCGCTGCATGAATTCCTGCAATCGGAAAGCCGTTTCGGGCTGACAACAGCGCCGCTGGGCACAGGCTTCAGCCTGGTTGAGGGCCCGCTCACACTCCTGACCGAAAACGACCTTTACCCCAGCCAGGGCGCTACCGCGCGCCATCGGCGCCGCGCCCAGGAAGGCAGCAGCGACGTCGAAGCCATGGTGCGCGATCTGTCCGAACTGCGCGAAGGCGACCCCATCGTACACACCCAGCACGGCATTGGCCGCTATCGCGGCCTGATCGACATGGACCTGGGCGACGGCACCATGGAGTTCCTGCACCTGGAGTACGCCAACGGCAGCACTCTTTACGTACCGGTTGCCCAGCTTCATGTGATTGCGCGCTATAGCGGCGCCGATCCCGAACAAGCGCCCTTGCACCAATTGGGCTCGGGGCAATGGGACAAAGCCCGGCGCAAGGCGGCCAAGCAAGTACGCGACGCCGCGGCCGAACTGCTGGCCCTGTACGCTTTGCGCGCAGCGCGCGAAGGGTATTCATTCAAGCTGCCATTGAACGATTACCAGGCCTTTGTGGAAGGCTTCGGTTTCGAGGAAACTCCCGACCAGGCCGCGGCGATCGAAGCCGTGATCGGCGACATGACGTCAGGCCGCCCCATGGACCGGCTGGTGTGCGGCGATGTCGGCTTCGGCAAGACCGAAGTCGCTCTGCGCGCGGCCTTCCTGGCCATTGCCAACAACAAGCAGGTTGCCATACTGTGCCCCACCACCCTGTTGGCCGAGCAGCACGCCCATACGTTTGCCGACCGCTTTGCCGACTGGCCCGTCAAAGTCGAAGAGCTGTCGCGCTTTCGCTCGACCAAAGAAGTTGCCGCCGCCATCGAAGGCCTTAACGATGGGCGCGTGGACATTGTCATCGGCACCCACAAAATCCTGTCCAAGGACGTCAAGTTCAAACGCCTGGGCCTGGTCATCATCGACGAAGAGCACCGCTTCGGGGTGCGCCAGAAAGAAGCCCTGAAGTCCCTGCGCGCCGAAGTGGACGTCTTGACCCTGACAGCCACGCCTATTCCGCGCACCCTGGGTATGTCGCTGGAAGGCATACGCGACTTTTCAGTCATTGCCACGGCGCCGCAACGGCGGCTGGCCATCAAGACCTTCGTGCGGCGCGAAGACGGCAGCACCATACGCGAAGCGCTGTTGCGTGAACTCAAGCGCGGCGGCCAGGTTTATTTTCTGCACAACGAAGTCGAGACCATACACAACCGGCGGGCGCGCCTGGAAGAGCTGGTGCCCGAGGCGCGCATTGCCGTCGCGCACGGCCAGATGCCCGAACGCGAACTGGAAGAAGTCATGAAAGGCTTTTACCAGCAACGCTTCAATGTTCTGCTGTGCACCACCATTATCGAAACCGGCATCGACGTGCCAACAGCCAACACCATCGTCATCCACCGTGCCGACCGGTTGGGGCTGGCGCAGTTGCACCAGTTGCGCGGGCGGGTCGGGCGTTCGCACCACCAGGCCTACGCCTACCTGCTCACCCCCGGCGAAGACGCCATTACCAATAATGCCAAAAAGCGGCTCGAGGCCATCCAGGCCATGGAAGAGCTGGGCGCCGGCTTTTACCTGGCCATGCACGACCTTGAAATCCGCGGCACCGGCGAAGTGCTGGGCGAATCGCAGTCGGGCAATATTCACGAGATAGGCTTTTCCATGTATTCGGAAATGCTCAATACCGCCGTGCGCGCGCTCAAGGCCGGCGAAGAGCCCGACCTGGAATCTCCCTTTGCCGCTCTGTGCGAAGTCAATCTGCATGCCTCCGCCCTGCTGCCGGCCGACTATTGCCCCGACGTGCATGCCCGCCTGGGCTTTTACAAAAAACTCTCGCACGCCAATAGCGAGGACAGCCTGATCGCCATACAGGAAGAACTGATCGACCGCTACGGCAAGCTGCCCGAGGCGGCCCAGACCCTGCTGTCCACCCATCGCCTGCGTCTGCATGCCGAACCGTTGGGCGTGACGAAAATCGACGCAAGCGAAACCCAGGCCATGATCCAGTTCAACGCCAAGCCAAACATCGACCCATTGCGTATCATTCAACTTATCCAGACCCGGCGCAACGTCAAGCTGGCCGGCCAGGACAAAATCAAAATCGACTTCAAGCCGGCCGGTACGGCCAAGCCCACAGCGCCGAACGCGCCCCCCGCCGGCATTGTCGGCGCCCGCATAGACGCGGTGCGCGACGTGCTGAAAGCCCTGGCCTGAATGCCAGCAAACCTTATATAAGCTACAACATGACCCACCTGATACTGCAAGCGCCAAACCTGAACACCGAACGCATCGAAAACATCGCCGCCGTAGCCCGCGCACGCGGGGTACAAAATCTAAGTACCACCGCCGTGCGGCTGCTGGATATCGACCCGGGCGAATCACAAGAACTCAAGCAGCTGTGCGACAACCTGCATGTGGACTATGCGTTTCTGGATGAAGTACGGCCCTTGCACGAATGCAAAATCCTGGCGATGGACATGGACTCCACGCTTATCAATATCGAATGCATCGACGAAATCGCCGACATGGCGGGGCGCAAAGCGCAGGTCTCGGCCATTACCGAGGCCGCCATGCGCGGCGAGATCACCGACTTCGCCGAAAGCCTGCGCCGCCGCGTGGCTTTGCTGGAAGGCGTCCCCGCAACAGCGCTCGAGCAAGTCTATGAAGAACGGCTGCGCCTTAACGCCGGCGCAGAGACGCTAATTCAGGCTGCAAAAAAAGCCGGGCTGAAGGTTTTGCTGGTCTCGGGCGGGTTCACTTTCTTTACCGAAAAGCTCAAGCAGCGCCTCGGCCTGGATCAGGCCCACGCCAATCTGCTGGAAACCGCCAACGGCGTGCTCACCGGCAAAGTGCTGGGCGATATCGTCGACGCCCAAGGCAAGGCCCAGCGGCTACAGGACCTGGCCCGCGAGACCGGCGCGCAGGCGCATCAAATCATCGCTCTGGGCGATGGCGCCAACGATCTGAAAATGCTGGCGCTGGCCGATTATTCAGTTGCCTATCGCGCCAAGCCGGTAGTGCGCGCGCAAGCCAACTTCGCGCTGAACGTCAGCGGACTGGACGCCGTCCTGAACTGGTTTGACATTCCCGGTGTAGTCAAGTATTAATTCCATTTCCAAGATGAAGCGCAAGCAATACTCTTGCAAAGCAAATAGCGACGAAAACGCGAACGCTTGATATGAGAATGGAATAACCCAAACGCCGAAGAGCAAGACTCCGATCACTCTCAAAAGGAAGATATATGGATACGTTCATGCAAGCTGCCATCGAACAAGCCCGATTGGGATTGCAAGAAGGCGGCATTCCTATCGGGTCGGTCATCGTACATAAGCAGCGCATTATCGGCGCGGGACACAACCGGCGCGTGCAAAAAGGCAGCGCCATTTTGCACGGCGAAATGGACGCCTTTGAAAACGCGGGCCGCCAGCCGGCCAACGTCTACCGGGAGTCAGTGCTGTACACCACCTTGTCGCCCTGCTCCATGTGCAGCGGCGCCATACTTTTGTACGGCATCCCAAAAATAATCATCGGCGAAAACCAAAGCTTCATGGGCGAAGAAGCCTTGCTGCGCTCGCGCGGAGTACAGGTGGAAGTATTGCAAGACGAGATTTGCATAGAACTGATGAAAAGCTTCATGGCCGCCAGGCCAGAGCTCTGGAATGAAGACATCGGCGTTTAAACACAGCCAGCCACTTTCATCTAGAACACACATCAACAACCACGCACGTCAACAGTCACACATATAAGGCCGTTTTGGCCCAGCTGGTTTTGTGAAGTTGGAGCAAGCCATTTTGATGCTTGTTTTCAGGAGGCAAGCGAACATCTGTTTGAGCGCGACGTTTACGGACAGCCAGTGGCTGTCCGTTTGCGCGAGTTATGTGAGCGCCTGAAAACAAGCGTTGAAATGGGAAGCCCCGGCGTAGCCGGGGCCGCAGCGACCTGAGCAAAACCAGTTGGGCCAAAACGGCCGATCAAGAACTCAAAAGCCTCACCTAATTTCTAGGGCACCGCTGCAACAATAGTACTTAAGGCTTTTGGGTGCTTAGCCCGACCCGGCACCTAACCCCGATTGCGCCCATGCCGCATCAGATAGCGGTACACAAAACCAGGATATCCCAGCACCAAATACAGGCTTAAAGTAATCGCGTAGAACTCCCAATCCTTGGCAAAGAAATTGCCAATATTGATTTCAAACGCAAACCCCAGCGCACCCAGCAAAGCATACAAAGCCAGCACTTCAAGCAGGCGCACAAAAAACGACTTGTGCACGCTTTTATTCGTATCGCGCCAGCCCGGGTAACTAAGCAGCAGAACCACGGCAACGGCCAATACCGCGATCTTGAACAGGAACAGCCCAACCGAGGCCGCGTCCGAAGCCATGACCAGCGAGCCTCCCACCCAGCCTACGATCGCATAGAGCAAGCCCGCCAGCAGCACGAAAAAGACCAATGACTCAAGCAAGCGCAGCCAGCCCGGACGCCTGTCCTCGCCATGCTGCGCCCAGGGCAAGGCCAAGAGAGGCCGCTCTAGAACAAACGGAAGATTGGCGGTGATCAACGCAAGGACGATCAGAATCCAGACAGCCACAAGCTGGTCCATGAACGTCCTTTAAAAACCGAGCGATGTTTCGATCGCGTGCACGCACAGCGCCATCAGCCCGCCGGGCATGACGCCCAGCACAATAAGGGCCAGGCCGTTGATCGACATCAGGCCATGAGGCAGCACCCCATTGGCCAGCGGGACCGCCGCGCCTTCAGGCTCGTCAAAATAAGCCATCTTGACGATGCGCAGGTAATAGAAAGCGCCAACCAGCGAAAACATGACCGCGGCCACCGCCAAGGCAATATGGCCGGCGCCCACCAAAGCCTGCAACACCGCAAGCTTGGCGTAAAACCCTGCCAAAGGAGGAATGCCCGTCAACGAGAACATGGACAGCAGCAGCACGCCGGCAAGCACCGGATTGCGGCGATTCAGGCCTTTAAGATCGGAAATTTCCTCGCACTCGAAACCCTTGCGGCTAAGCAGCAGGATCAGGCCGAAAGTAGCCAGCGTCGTCAATACATAAATAATCATGTAGAACAAGGCCGCGCCGTATGCTTGCCCGGTCGCCGCAGGATTGTTTTCGACCACGCCGGAAAGCAGGCCCAAAAACACGAAACCCATGTGCGAAATGGTGGAGTACGCCAACATGCGCTTGAAGTTGGTCTGCGCAATAGCGGTGAAGTTGCCGATGGCCAGCGACAGCACGGCCATGATCAGCAGCATGGGCTGCCAGTCCAGGGCCAGACCGTGCAGGCTTTCGATAAGCAGGCGCAAAGTCAGCGCAAACGCCGCCAGCTTGGGCGCGGCCGCGACGATCAAAGTAACCGCGGTGGGAGCTCCGTCGTAGACATCGGGCAGCCACATATGGAACGGCACTGCGCCCATTTTGAATGCCAGCCCCGCCACGATGAACACCACGCCAAAGACCAGGGGCAGCGTTTCAACTTTGCCGCTGGCAATGATGTCGGCGACAGCGGCCAGGTCGAGCTGGCCGGTGGCGCCGTAAATCATCGAGATCCCGTACAACAAGACGCCCGAAGCCAGGCAGCCCAGCACAAAATACTTCATGGCCGACTCGGTGGCCTTGACGTTTTCACGGCGCAGTGCGATCAGTGCGTACAAAGCGAAAGACATCAGCTCTACGCCCAGATACACCATCAGCATATTGCCCGCCGAGATCATGACCATCTGGCCCAGCAGCGCCAGCAGGGCCAGCGTATAAAGCTCGCCCCCATGCAGCAGCATCTCGCGCTCTTCGGCATATTGGCGCCCATAAACCAGCGTAAGGGCAACCGCAATATAAGAGGCAATTTTCAAGAAATGCGCCAGCGGGTCGACCACGAACATGCCGTAGAACGTAGTGCCGGCAACGCCGTCGCTCCACTGAACCGCGCTGACAGCAGCCACCGCAACCAGGGCCTCCAGCGTAAACACAAACGTCAAGTGCCTGTCCTTGGATTTGCTGAATGCGTCGAATATCAGGATTGCGACGGTCAGGACCAGCAACAGGATCTCGGGTAAGGCCAGGGCGAATTGAAAATGATTTTGCATAATGATCCGGGCTTACAGTTTCGAGATGGAGACGTGTTGCAACAAGGCCTGCACCGAAACGTGCACGACATCGGTAAAGGGTTTGGGATAAATCCCCATGTAAAGAACCATAATTCCCAACATAGCCATGATAAAAAACTCGCGCTTGTTCAGGTCGACCATGGAGCGCACTTCATCGTTGACGATGTCGCCCAGTGCCACGCGCTTGAACATCCACAGCGAATAGCCGGCGCCCCAGATCAGTGCCGACGCGGTCAGCAAGCCGATCCAGAAGTTGTACTCGACCGCGCCCATGATGACCGTGAACTCGCCCACAAAGCCGCTGGTGGCGGGCAGGCCGCAATTGGCCAGGGAAAAAAGTAAAAAGAACGTCACGAAACGAGGCATGACATTGACCACGCCGCCATAGGCGTCGATGCGGCGCGTATGCATCCGGTCGTACAGCACCCCAATGCACAGGAACATCGCGCCCGACACAAAGCCGTGCGAAATCATCTGCACGATGGCGCCTTCCAGCCCCGCCGTGTTGAAGACAAAGAAACCCAGGGTAACAAAGCCCATGTGCGCAACAGACGAATACGCCACCAGCTTTTTCATGTCGTCCTGAACAATGGCAACCAGGCCAATGTAAATGACGGCGACAAGCGACAAGGCAATCATCAGGCCGGCCAGGCTATGCGAGGCATCCGGCGCGATGGGCAGCGAAAACCGCAAGAAACCATACGCCCCCAGCTTGAGCATAATGGCCGCCAGCACGACCGAGCCGCCGGTGGGCGCTTCGACGTGGGCATCGGGCAACCACGTGTGCACCGGCCACATCGGCACCTTGACCGCGAAGGCCGCCAGCAACGCAATGAACACGAAAATCTGCGGGGTAAAGCCCAACTTGAGCTGGTGCCAGGTAAGGATGTCGAACGAACCGCCCGAAGCGTGCCACAGGTAGATGAAGGCGATCAGCGTCAGCAGCGAACCGGCCAGCGTGTACAAGAAGAACTTGAACGCGGCATATACGCGGTTGGGTCCGCCCCAGCCCCCGATGATCAGGTACATGGGGATAAGCGTGGCTTCGAAGAACACATAGAACAGCATGCCGTCCAGCGCCGCGAAAACGCCTACCATCAGTCCCGAAAGAATCAGGAAGGAGGCCATGTACTGCGCCACCCGCTTGGTAATGACCTCCCAGCCGGCCAGCACCACGATAATGGTAATGAAGGCGGTCAACAGCACGAACCACATGGAGATGCCGTCGATGCCCAGATGGTAATTGACCGCAATGCTTTCGATCCATGGGGTGTTTTCGACGAACTGCATATCGGCCGTGTCATAGCGGAAACCGGTATACAGCGGCAAGGTCACCAAAAAGCCCAGCACCGATCCAATAAGGGACAGCCAGCGCGTCAGCCCCGGGCGGTCATCGCGCCCTACCGCCAGAACGATAAGGCCCGCCACGATGGGAACAAAAATGGAAAGCGTTAGCCAAGGAAGAGTAGAAGACGCCATATCGCTCATCAGTAAACGGTCAGCACAAAAAAGGTTAGGAACGCCATGATGCCGATAATCATTGCAAAGGCGTAGTGGTAGATGTAGCCCGACTGGAGATAGCGGCTAATCACGGCCACCCAGCCTACGACACGGGCACTGCCGTTCACCACAATGCCGTCGATAATGCCGCGGTCGCCGCCCTGCCACAGGCCATGGCCCAGGCAGCGCGCGCCGCGCGTCAAGACTTGTTCGTTGAACCAGTCTGCGTAGTACTTGTTTTCAAGAATGCGATACAGCCAGGAGAACTGGCGCGCCAAGGCCGCCGGCACGGCCGGGTTGACGATATAGCAATACCAGGCCACGACCAAGCCGGCCACGACCAGCCAGAAAGGCAAGGTAACGAAGCCATGCAGGCCGAACGCCACCCAATCGTGCCAGTGCGCCGCCAGTTCGGCCATGGCCGGATGCGAAGGCAAGGAAAGGATGACACCCTTGAAGTAGCCGCCGAACAGCAGCGGATCGATGAACATGGCCCCAGCAACCACCGACGGAATCGCCAGCAGGATCAGCGGCACCGTCACAACCCACGAAGTCTCGTGAGGCTGGCTATGATGGCCATGATGCTCTTCATGTTCGTGTTCGGCCGCGCCATGGACGGCGGCATCGGTATTGAAGCGCTCTTTGCCATGGAAAACCAGGAAATACAGGCGGAACGAATACAGCGACGTCACGAACACGCCTATCAGCGTAGCGTAGTAGGCAAAACCGGCCCCCCACACATTGGCCGCGCCGGCCGCTTCAATAATGTGCTCTTTGGAGTAGAACCCGGCAAAGAACGGCGTGCCCACCAGGGCCAGGGTACCGATCAAGAAAGTGATCCAGGTGATCGGCATGTATTTGCGCAGGCCGCCCATGTTGCGGATGTCCTGGTCATGATGCATGCCGATAATGACCGAACCCGCTCCGAGGAACAGCAGGGCCTTGAAAAACGCGTGGGTCATCAAGTGGAAGATAGCTACCGAGTAGGCCGAAGCGCCTAGCGCAACGGTCATGTAGCCCAGTTGGGACAGCGTGGAATAGGCGACCACGCGCTTGATGTCGTTTTGAATGACGCCCAGGATGCCCAGGAACAGCGCACCGATGGCGCCGATGACGATCACGAATGACAGAGCCGTGGACGACAGTTCGAACACGGGCGAAAAACGCGCCACCATGAAGATGCCGGCGGTAACCATGGTTGCCGCGTGGATCAGGGCCGAAATAGGCGTGGGGCCCTCCATGGAGTCGGGCAGCCAGCTATGCAGCGGCACCTGGGCCGATTTGCCCATGGCGCCCACGAACAGCGAAATGCAGGCCACTGTTACCAGCAACCAGTCGGTACCCGGGAAACCCATGCCGGCAAGCTTGTCGGTTTGCTGGAAGATCTCGCCGTAGTTCATGGTGTTGGTCGCGGAGAACAACAGACCTATGCCCAGGATGAAACCAAAGTCGCCGACACGATTGACCATGAACGCCTTCAGGTTGGCGAAGATGGCGGTGGGCCGCGTGTACCAGAAGCCGATAAGCAGATAAGAAACCAGGCCCACCGCTTCCCAGCCGAAGAACAGCTGCAGCATATTGTTCGACATGACCAGCATCAGCATGGAAAATGTGAACAGGGAAATATACGAGAAGAAGCGCTGGTAACCGGGGTCGTCGGCCATATAGCCTATGGTGTAGATATGCACCATCAGCGAAACGAAGGTAACCACCACCATCATCAGCACTGTCAGCGAATCGATCAGGAAGCCGACTTCAAGCTTGACCGTGCCGATAACGTTCCATGCGTAGACAGTGCCGTCGAAGGTTTGGCCATCCAGCACCTGGAACAGCACAACGACTGAACCGATGAACGAAATCAGCACGCCTAAAATGGTAATGATGTGAGCGCTGCGGCGTCCGACCTGGCGCCCTAGAAAACCGGTGCCGAAAAGCCCGACTATTAAGGCGCCGACCAGCGGCGCCAGGGCGATGACAAGATAAAGACTGGTTGAACTCATATTATTGGTAATCCCATCAACCTTTAAGGTGATCCAGCTCTTCGACGTTGATCGTATTCAGGTTGCGGAACAACAGCACCAGAATCGCCAGGCCGATAGCCGCTTCGGCGGCAGCCACAGTAAGAACGAAAAAGACAAACACCTGCCCTGCGGCGTCGCCGAACCAGGTTGAAAACGCCATGAAGTTGAAGTTGGCGGCAAGCAGGATAAGCTCGATCGACATCAGCAAAATAAGCAGATTACGGCGATTAAGAAAAAACCCGAAAACGCCGATGGCGAACAAAATGGCGCCCAATACAAGGTAGTGCGCTAATGTAATGGTCATCATTTCGACTCTCCGTTGTTCTGGGACTTGGCTTCGGTTTGCGAAGGAATGCTCACCAGACGCAGGCGGTCTTTGGAACGCACGCGCACCTGGTCGCCCGGGTTGTTGTGCTTGACGTCGCGGCGGCGGCGCGACGTCAGCGCGATGGCCGAAACCATGCCCACCAGCAAAATGACGGCGGCCACTTCAATGGCGAATGGATATTGCGTGTACATCATGACACCCAGCGCGTGGGTGTTGTTGTAGTCGGCGGCAACCGGCGCCTGCTCGCCCGCGCCCGACCACAGCTTGGCAATGACGAATGCCATTTCCAGGACCATGATCAAGCCTATGCCCAGACCCAGCGGCAAATAGACCTTCAGGCCGCCGCGCAGCGATACCAGGCGGGTATCGAGCATCATGACCACAAACAGGAACAGCACCATGACGGCGCCCACATACACGATGACCAGCAGCAGGCCGAGGAACTCGGCCCCCGCCAGAACCCACAGCATGGACGCGGTAAAGACGGTCAGGATAAGGTGCAGCACCGCGGTTACGGGATTGGCCGCGGAAATGACGCGGAACGCCGCCACCACCATGACAATGGCAAGAAGATAAAACAGGACAGTAGCAAAAGTCATAAATTCAAGTCCTGGGATCAACGGTAAGGGGCGTCTTGGGCGCGGCGGCTCGCAATTTCGGGCTCGTACCGGTCGCCAATGGCCAACAACATGTCTTTGGTGTAGTAAAGGTCGCCGCGTTTCTCACCGTGGTATTCAAGAATATGCGTTTCCACAATAGAGTCCACGGGGCAGCTTTCTTCGCAGAAACCGCAAAAAATGCACTTGGCCAGATCGATGTCGTAGCGCGTGGTACGGCGCGAACCGTCGTCCCGCTCTTCGGATTCGATCGTGATGGCCAGCGCCGGACAGACCGCTTCGCACAGCTTGCAGGCAATGCAGCGCTCTTCGCCATTGGGATAACGGCGCAAGGCATGCAGGCCGCGAAAACGCGGCGACGACGGCGTTTTCTCTTGCGGATAACGCAGTGTGATCTTGCGCTTGAAGAAATACTTGCCAGTCAGGCGCAAGCCCTGGAACATCTCAAACAGCATGAAGCTGCCAAAAAAATCTTTAATTGCTTCCATCTTTTGCCTCTGCCCGCATTAATGCCAGATATTCCATGGCGTTTGCATCCATATGGCCACAAGCACCAGCCACACGCCGGTGAAAGGAATGAATACTTTCCAGCCCAGGCGCATGATCTGGTCGTAGCGATACCGGGGGAATGTCGCCCGGAACCAAATAAACATCGAAACCACGCAAAACGTCTTGATGCCCAGCCATATCCATCCCGGCACCCAGGTAAACGGCGCTACGTCGATGATAGGCAGCCAGCCGCCCAGGAACATGATGGAAGCGACCGCCGACAGCAGAATCATGTTGGCGTACTCGCCCAGGAAGAACAGGGCAAAGCCCGTACCCGAGTATTCCACCATGGGCCCGGCCACGATCTCGGACTCGCCCTCGACCACATCGAAGGGATGGCGATTGGTTTCCGCCACACACGAAATCACATAGATGATGAACAGCGGCAATAGCGGCAGCCAATTCCAGGACATGAAGTTGACGCCATGCTGGGCGAACCAGCCCTTGTCCTGGCCCAATACGATTTCGCTCATGTTCAGCGAGCCCGACACCAGCAGCACGGTAATCATGACGAAACCAATGGCCAGCTCGTACGACACCATCTGGGCCGCGGCGCGCATGGCGCCCAGCAGCGCGTATTTAGAGTTGGAGGCCCAGCCCGCAACAATCACGCCATAGACGCCCAACGAAGTAACTGCAATGATGTAGAGCAGGCCTGCGTTGATATTGGAAAGGACAAGCTCGGGGCTGAACGGAATGACTGCCCATGCCGCCAGGGACGGCATCAAGGTAACCACGGGCGCTATAAGAAACAGCACTTTGTTGGACTTGGCCGGCAGGATCAATTCTTTGCTGAGCAGCTTGAACACGTCCGCAAACGGTTGCAGCAAGCCGCGGTAGCCTACGCGGGTGGGCCCCAGGCGCACGTGCATGGCGCCTATGAGCTTGCGCTCCCAGTAGGTCAGGTATGCCACGCACAAGATGATCGGAACGGCAATCAACAGGATTTTGACTATCGTCCAGACCACATACCAGGGCGTTGCCCCGATAAGGCCTGTGCCGAAAGCGTCAAGTGTATTTACCCATTCCATGTTAGACGCCCTCCACCGAAAGTTGCCCGAACGAGCTGCCCAAAGCCGCTGTTTCTGCAAAGGCTGCGGCAATACGCACAGCACCCGGCGCTACGGCATCATCCAGCAGCGCATCCAGAGTGATCTCCCCTTGTTGCGAGCGAACCCGCACCGGCTGCCCGGACTCCAGCCCCAGGCTGGTCAGGGTGGCCGCGCACATGCGCGCTTGCGGCGCCTGCGATGCGGCGGTCTGCTGCAAAGGCTCGGCGCGGCGCAGCATGGCATCGCTGCGGTAGATCGGAATATCGGCCAGGCGTTCGACCGCAGCCGGCGCGGCCGCAAGGCCAATAGCCCCGTTGATTTCGTTGGACAAATGCGGTTCGACTCCGCCCACCAGCACGCTGTCGCGTATGGACTCGGAGGTTTCATCGTCGAAGCCGGGCAGCTCGAACAAGTTGCCCATGACCCGCAAGACCTTCCAGGCCGGACGCGTATCGACGAATGGCGCAGCGCAACCCTTGAAGCTTTGCGCACGCCCTTCGGCATTGATGAACGTACCCGAGGTTTCCGTAAACGGCGCCACCGGCAGCATGACGTGAGCCCATTCTTCGACCGCCGAGCGATAGGAAGTCAACGCCACAGTGAAATCGGCTGACTTCAATGCCTGCACCGCCTGCACACCGTTGTCGGCATCAAGACGGGGTTCGGCGTGCAGCACCACGTAGGCCTTCAGGTTCTGCTCGAACATTTGCTTGGCGTTCAGGCCGTCGGCCACGGGCACTGCGCCGGCGACATAACCGCCCACCGTGTTGCCGCCGGCGGTCAGGAAGCCCAGCTTGGCATTGGCCGCCTGGGCCAGCGCTTGCGCATTGGCGCAAATAAGCGACGCCTGCGGCGAGGCGATCACCAGATTACCCAGCAGGATGGCTGTTTTCTGGCCCGATGCCAGGCTGGCGGCAATGCGTACCGCCTCGGCGCCGGGTTCCACGCCGCCAAAGGCGTCGGGTACTTTCTGTTCGCCGGCCCGTGCCAGCGCAACCAGTACTTCGGCCAAGGCATTGGGCAAGGCGCCGGGCGTCACCGTCAGGCGTGCATGCACAGGAAACAGAGGGTCGTCCGCGGCGCCGTCGATAAACGAAATTTGCGTACCGCGCTTGGCTGCCTGGCGCAAGCGCTGGGCAAACAAA
This sequence comes from Eoetvoesiella caeni, assembly GCF_003315175.1. GTDB lineage: Bacteria > Pseudomonadota > Gammaproteobacteria > Burkholderiales > Burkholderiaceae_B > Eoetvoesia > Eoetvoesia caeni. The sequence goes on from NZ_QNRQ01000001.1 coordinate 699,163, forward strand.
GGATGGTCTTTGCGCAGGAACGAACCCACGACCAATACGCGGTCGAGTTCGCCCAACTGGGCGATAGGCATGCCCAGCCAAGGCACGCCGGGAATGGCGCGATCCAGTTCCGCGTCGGTCTGGCGCAAGCGAAAATCGACATTTTCCGAACCCAGGCTGCGCGTCAGGCGCGCCAGCAACGTAAGTTCTTCAAGCGTCGAGCCTTCAGTACCCAGGGCGCCGATCTGCCCTGCCCCGTGCTGTTCGCGCACATCGTTCAGGCCTTTTACAACGGCTTGCAGCGCATCGCTCCAGGAAGCCTCGCGCCAGCGTCCGTCGGCGGTGCGGATCATGGGGTGCGCCAGGCGATCTTCAGTGTAAAGACCGGTATAGGCAAAGCGGTCCCGGTCGCTGATCCAGCACTCGTTGATTTCTTCGTTCTCGAATGGCACGACGCGCATCACGCGTTCGCCCTTGACCTGTACCACCAGGTTGGCGCCCACGCTGTCGTGCGGACTGACCGAACGGCGACGCGCCAGTTCCCAGGTACGCGCCGTATAGCGGAAAGGCTTGGAGGTCAGCGCGCCGACGGGGCAAATATCGATCATGTTGCCCGACAATTCGGACTCGACCGCACGGCCCACAAACGAAGTGATTTCCGCGTGCTCGCCCCGGTTGAGCATGCCCAGCTCCATCAGGCCGCCCACTTCCTGGCCGAAACGCACACAGCGGGTGCAATGTATGCAGCGCTGCATTTCCTCGGCGGCAACCAAGGGGCCCATTTCTTTGTGGAACACGACCCGTTTTTCTTCCTGGTAGCGCGACGCAGATGCGCCGTAGCCTACCGCCAGATCTTGCAGCTGGCACTCGCCGCCCTGGTCGCAAACCGGGCAGTCAAGCGGATGATTGATCAGCAAAAACTCCATGACGCTTTTTTGCGCGGCTACAGCCTTGGCCGAAGCGGTATGCACGATCATCCCGCTGGTAACAGGGGTGGCGCAGGCCGGCATGGCCTTGGGCGCTTTTTCGACCTCGACCAAGCACATGCGGCAATTGGCGGCGATGGAAAGTTTCTTGTGGTAGCAAAAATGCGGTACGTAAAGTCCAAGCTTGTTGGCGGCCTGCATGACCATGCTGCCTTCGGGGACTTCTACCTTTTTGCCATCGATGGTAAGTTCAACCATTGCGTGTCCTGAGCCTACAGATATTTGGGCACCACACAGCTTTTATGCTCGATGTGGTGTGCGAACTCGTCGCGAAAATGCTTGATGAAGCTGCGTACCGGCATGGCGGCGGCATCGCCCAGCGCACAAATAGTGCGCCCCATGATATTGGACGCAACCGAGTCGAGGACGTCGAGATCTTCAGGACGCCCCTGGCCGTTTTCAATACGATTGACCATGCGGTACAGCCAACCCGTGCCTTCGCGGCACGGCGTGCATTGACCGCAGCTTTCTTCAAAATAAAAATACGAAAGGCGCAGCAGCGACTTGACCATGCAGCGGGTTTCGTCCATGACGATGACAGCGCCCGACCCCAGCATGGAGCCGGCCTTGGCGATGCCGTCGTAGTCCATGGTGGTTTGCATCATGATGTCGGCCGGCAGCACCGGGGCGCTGGAGCCGCCGGGAATCACCGCCTTGAGCTTGCGCCCGCCGCTGACGCCGCCGGCCAGCTCAAGCAAGGTCGAAAACGGCGTACCTAGCGGAATCTCGTAGTTGCCGGGGCGCTCGACGTCGCCGGAAATGGAAAACAGCTTGGTGCCGCCGTTATTGGGCAGCCCCGTTTCCAGGTATTCTTGCGCGCTATGCCGGAAGATCCAGGGCACGGCGGCAAAGGTTTCGGTGTTGTTGATGGTCGTGGGCTTGCCATAAAGGCCGAAGCTGGCCGGAAATGGCGGCTTGAACCGCGGCTGGCCTTTCTTGCCTTCCAGCGACTCGAGCAAGGCGGTTTCTTCGCCGCAAATATAAGCGCCGTAGCCATGAAAGGCATGCAGCTGGAAATCAAAGTTCGAGCCCAGGATTTTTTCGCCCAGAAAACCGGCGGCGCGCGCTTCTTCCAGGGCTTCTTCAAAGCGTTCGTAGACGTCGAAGATTTCACCGTGAATATAGTTGTAGCCGACGCTGACGCCCATCGAGAAGGCGGCAATGGCCATGCCTTCAATCACGATATGGGGATTGAAGCGCAGGATATCGCGGTCCTTGAATGTGCCGGGCTCGCCTTCGTCGGAATTGCACACCAGATACTTCTGGCCGGGCAAGGCGCGCGGCATGAAGCTCCATTTAAGCCCGGTGGGGAAACCTGCGCCGCCGCGGCCGCGCAGACCCGAGGCCTTGACTTCGGCGATGACGTCCTCGGGCTTCATGCCGGTGGTCAGGATTTTTCGCAGGGCCTCATAGCCGCCGCGTTTGACGTAATCGTCCAGGCGCCAGTTGCTGCCGTCCAGGCCGGCAACGATTTGCGGCTTGATATGGCGGTCGTGAAAGATCATGCTGCGCGACGCATCGCCGTCCGGCACTGCTGCCAGCCCCTGGGAAAAACGCTGCAAAAAGGTGTCCGGAGCGTTCATGCCGATTCTCCGCGTTGTTGAAGTTCGCTGATCATTTCGTCCAGTTGCTGTGGCTGCATGCGAACGCACATATGCTTGTTGTTGACCAACAGCACCGGCGCATCGCCGCAAGCGCCCATGCATTCACCTTCTTGCAACGAGAACAGGCCATCGGGCGTAATCTCGTTGAAACCGACACCCAGCTTTTCCTTCAGGTAGTCGGCGGTCTTGACGCCGTCGCGCAAGGCACAGGGTAGATTGGTGCAGATCGTAAGCTTGAATCGCCCTGCCGGCTTCGTGTTGTACATGTTGTAGAACGAGGCGACTTCCTGAACGGCAATGGGCGGCAACTGCAAATAGCCGGCCACGTCTTCAATGACATCGTTCGAGACCCAGCCCATTTCGTCCTGGGCAACGGCCAGTGCCGCCATGATGGCGGATTGCTTCCAATCGCCCGGGAATTTGGCCAACTCCTTGTCGATCTTTTGATAAGCTTGTTCAGAAAGCAGCATAGTTTGAATCCGGTATTTACTTGGCAACAGACCGATCAGCGATCGATTTCGCCAAACACAATATCTAAAGTCCCAATGACTGTGACGGCGTCGGCGATCATGTGCCCGCGCGTCATCTCGTCCAAGGCCTGCAAATGCACAAAACCCGGGGCGCGGATCTTGAGACGATAGGGCTTGTTGGCCCCGTCGGAAATAATGTAGGTGCCGAACTCGCCCTTGGGATGTTCGACGGCGGCATAGGCTTCGCCCTTGGGCACGTGCATGCCTTCGGTGAACAGCTTGAAATGATGGATGAGATCTTCCATGCCGGTTTTCATGCGCTCGCGCGAAGGCGGGGCCACCTTGAAGTTGTCCACGATGACAGGGCCGGGGTTGTTGCGCAGCCATTCAACGCATTGTCGAATAATGCGGTTGCTTTCGCGCATTTCGGCAATGCGCACCAGGTAGCGGTCATAGCAATCGCCATTCGTGCCTACGGGAATGTCGAAGTCCACACGATCGTATGCGGCATAAGGCTGCATCTTGCGCAGATCCCATTCCACGCCAGAACCGCGCAACATGGGGCCGGTAAAGCCCAAAGCCTTGGCGCGCTCGGGGTCGACCACGCCAATACCGACCAGGCGCTGCTTCCAGATCCGGTTATCGGTCAGCAAGACCTCGTACTCGTCGACACAGGCGGGAAAGCGGTTGGTGAAGTCTTCAATAAAATCAAGCAACGAACCGGAGCGGGCTTCGTTCATGGCGGCAACTTCCTTGGCGCCGCGATATTTGCTGGACTGCCCATACTGAGGCATGGTGTCGGGCAGATCGCGATAGACGCCTCCCGGCCGGTAGTAAGCCGCGTGCATACGCGCGCCTGAAACCGCTTCGTAGCAGTCCATCAGGTCTTCGCGTTCGCGAAAGGCATACAGGAAGATGGCCATGGCGCCAACGTCCAGCGCATGTGAACCGATGGACATCAAGTGGTTCAGGATGCGGGTAATCTCGTCGAACATCACGCGGATGTATTGTGCGCGCAATGGCACTTCAATGCCCAGCAGCTTTTCGACTGTCTGCACGTAGGCGTGCTCGTTGCACAGCATCGACACGTAATCAAGCCTGTCCATATAGGGCAAGGTTTGCAGGTAGGTGCGGGTTTCAGCCAGCTTTTCGGTCGCCCGGTGCAACAGCCCGATATGCGGGTCGGCGCGCTGGATGACTTCACCATCCAGCTCCAGGACCAGACGCAATACACCGTGGGCCGCAGGATGCTGGGGACCAAAGTTCAGAGTGTAGTTTTTAATTTCAGCCATGTTTTAACGCTCTATTCCGTAGCCTTCTTCACGCACGATACGCGGTGTGATCTCGCGCGGCTCTATGGTTACCGGCTGGTAAACCACACGCTTTTGCTCTGTGTCGTAGCGCATTTCCACGGTTCCGTAGATAGGAAAATCCTTGCGGAATGGATGGCCGATAAAACCGTAGTCCGTCAGAATGCGGCGCAGGTCGGGATGCCCTTCAAATACAATGCCGTACAGGTCGAAGGCCTCGCGCTCGAACCAGTTCACGCTGGGCCAGACATGGACCAGCGAAACCAGCACCGGGAATTCGTCGTTGGGTACGAAGGTGCGCACGCGCAAGCGGCAGTTATGGACCAGTGAAAGCAGGTGCACCACCACGGCAAAACGCTGCGGAAACTGTGCGCTGGCGCCCGGATAAGTGGGGGCGCCCCAGCCGGAGTAGTCGACGCCGCACAGATCGATGCACGAGACAAACGCCAGCGACGGCTGGTCGCGCAGCGTAAGGCACACATCGGCCCACTGCTCGGCCGGCACTTCAAGCGTCAGTTCGCCCAGGCTCTCGGTAAGGTTGAGCGTCTCGCCGAACTGGGCGATCAAATTGGTTTTTAGCGTTTCAAGCCGTGTCATATGCGAGCTATTGGAACGTGAATGGGTAGGCTCGGGGCCTAGCGGGCAATGGTATTGGTCAGCCGGATCTTGTTCTGCATTTGCAGCAGCCCGTAAACCAGCGCTTCGGCCGTGGGCGGGCACCCCGGCACGTAGACGTCGACCGGCACGATGCGGTCGCAGCCGCGCACCACCGAGTATGAATAATGATAGTAACCGCCGCCGTTGGCGCAAGAACCCATGGAAACCACCCAGCGCGGCTCGGGCATTTGGTCGTATACCTTGCGCAGCGCCGGCGCCATCTTGTTGCACAGCGTGCCGGCAACAATCATGAGGTCGGATTGACGCGGGCTGGGACGAAAAATAATGCCGAACTGGTCCAGGTCGTAACGGGCCGCGCCCGCATGCATCATTTCCACCGCACAACAGGCCAGGCCGAACGACATGGGCCACATCGACCCCGTCTTGGCCCAGTTCAGGAACTTGTCCGCGCTGGTAGTGATAAAACCTTCTTTCAATATGCCGTCAATAGCCATGATTTTGCCTAATAACTTGATTTAGCGATGCGCCTGGCACCATCGCGGGGCATCCTGTTGCGGCGCCCGCTTGCGGCACCCGCGCGGCTGCACAAAACCGTGCGTCACTCCCAGTCGAGCGCGCCCTTTTTCCATTCGTAGATAAAGCCTACGGTCAGCACTGCCAGAAATACCATTACTGTCCAGAAACCGACCAGCCCTATGTCGCCGCTGGCGATGGCCCAAGGAAATAGAAATGCGATTTCCAGGTCGAACAAAATGAACAAAATGGCGATGAGATAGTAGCGCACGTCGAAATTCATGCGTGAGTCATCGAATGCCTCGAAGCCGCACTCGTAGGGCGACAGTTTCTGGTCGTCCGGGCGGTATGGCCCCAACACGCGGCCCGCCGCCAACAAGACAAAACCGATCAGGGTGGCGATAACAATAAAGAGCAGTACGGGAAAATACTGTTGCAAATTCATGCCAAGCGTCCAATCACGATAAGTAAACCTCGAGATTGTAGCATTTTGAACTTGTCTTCCCGCTGAACTTTGAGCCGGCTGAAACATATTCAAAGCAAAGCGGCGCAATAAGCGCCGCAACGGTGCAAAGAGCATTAAAAAACCACTCCGCAGAGTGGTTTTTTATTTGGGCTACTGTTTTTAACAGAGCCCCAGCGGGTTCAAAAATTAGAACTGATGACGGATGCCGGCGCCGACAAAAGTCGACTTCAGGTCGTCCTGGAATGCAACATGCTTGGCATACGAACCAATGGCATAGACATTGGTGCGCTTGGACAAGGCATAGGTGTAGCCCAGGCTATAAACCTGTTGTTTGCTGGTGGCGCTGGCGCCATGAACCCCGCCGTCGCGCGGATCGGCCATGCCCCACGAAGCCATGATGGCGCTGTTGCCGCCGATAGGAGCACTTAGGCCAACGGTGTACGAATTGACCTTCATGCCGTCGTTGGCGTAGTAGCCGGTGTTGGCGGTTTCAAAAGCAGGCAGATCGGCATACTGGACCGACTGCAGCCAACCATTGCGCGTTTGGCCGAAACCAAGATGCAGTTTGGCGACATTGAAGTCGTAGCTGGCACCGAGGTTCCACGACTTGATGGAAACGCCGTTATCAACCGAGGCTGGGCCGAAGGTTTCCGCCGACTTGATTTGGTCGTAAGTCAAAGCAGCACCGATGGGGCCGTTGACGTAGCGCAAGCCAGTGGTCCAGGCACGCGAATTGGGCTGATCGCCGCCGCTTTGCTTGAACTGCTGATTGCCGTTATTGTTGAACGAATAGCCCACACCAAACTGGAAGCCCGAAAAATTAGGCGTTTGGTACATGACCATGTTGTCGTAACGCACGCGGTCGGCTGCGCCGAAAGTTGTACCAACACGCGCTTGGCTGAACTCGGTGCCGAACGGGCTGGCTACATCGGCAAAATATTTGCTTGCGATATTGGTTTGACGGCCAAAGTCCAATTGACCCCAGGCGTCAGAGCGCAAGCCGATTGTGGCTTGACGGCCGAACAGCTTATTGTCGTGGTTGGTTGTGCCGGTGCCAAGATCAAACCCATTTTCCAGCACGAAGACCGCTTGCAGGCCTTCGCCTATGTCTTCCGTACCCCGAAGACCCCAGCGGCTTTCTTCCGATTGGCCACCACTTAGGAAGCCGGTGCGGGTGCCCTTGTAGTCCAGCCCAGTGGCGGGATTGGTACCTTTGACTTGTTGATAGGAAATACCGGCATCCACGATGCCATATAGCGTTACCGAGGTTTCAGCTTGAGCAGCGCCCACGAAACCGATGGTAAGTGCTGCTGCGAGCAGTGTCTTTTTCATTTGGCAATTCTCCGTAATTGAGTAGAGGGGCCAAGACGGCAAGCGCCTTTGTTCCCGGTGCGTCATGTCCATGCACTCCCATTCTGGACTGATGCCGCCGCTAAACACTCTTTGAATGTGTACGGCTTATGAAAGTCATGCTAAACCCATCAGCCTTGTAATCAAAGAGAAACACAACGCAGCGTGGCGTTTTGCAGACACAACGTAAACGAGTGTGTCTCGTGTAAAAAAACACTGCCTGCCGCCTTACGCCAAGCCTGCATATCCGGCGCCCATAAAAAAACCACCTCGAGAGGTGGTTTTTTTCGGGACAAGCCCGTTTTCCAATCAGCGGCCCGGCAAGCCGGGCCACAAGGCGCATGGGCAAGCCATGCAGTCCGATTAGAACTGGTGACGAACGCCGGCGCCGACGAAAGTCGACTTCAGGTCGTCGCGGAAGGCAACGTGCTTGGCATACGAACCCAAAGCGTACACGTTGGTGCGCTTGGACAAAGCGTAGGTGTAAGCCAGGCTGTATGTTTGCTGCTTGGACAACTCGGTGGTGCCGTTACGCACGCCGTTGCTGCGAGGATCAGCCATGGTCCAGCCAGCCAATACCTTGCCGTTGGCGCCAACAGGAGCGCTCAGGCCCAAGGCGTAGGAGTTGACTTTCAGGCCGTCGTTGGCTTGAAGAGCGTTGTTGCCCAACTGAGCGCCGGTGTCGTCGACAATCTTGAGCGACGAAACGTCACCGAACCAACCGTTGCGGGTCTGGCCGAAACCAGCGTGGACCTTGACGATTTCGAAGTCATAGCTGGCACCGAGGTTCCAGGACTTGACCGAAACGCCATCATTGGCACCAGCGCCTTCAGGCGATTTGAACTGGTCGTATGTCAAAGCAGCAGCGATGGGGCCGTTGCCGTAACGCAGACCGGTGGTCCAGGCACGAGTGTTGGGTTCGTTGTCGCCGCTGACCTTGAATTGCTGAGGACCATTAGCGTTGAACGAGTAGCCGACGCCGAACTGGAAGCCCGAGAAATTCGGGGTTTGGTACATGACCATGTTGTCGTAACGCAGGCTGGCGGCGGAGCTGAATGCAGCACCGGTTTGAGCCTGGCTGAAGTCGTTACCAAACGGAGTAGCTACGCCCGAGAAATACTTGGAGGCGATGTTGGTCTGACGGCCGAAGTCCAGTTGACCCCATGCATCCGAAGCCAGACCGACAGTGGCTTGGCGACCGAACAAACGGTTGCTTTGGCCCGAAGTACCGTCATTGATGTTGAAGCCGCTTTCCAAAACGAAAACTGCCTTCAAGCCTTGGCCCAGATCTTCTGCGCCCTTCAGGCCCCAGCGGTTGCTCGACTGTGCACCGTTCAGAATACCGGTGTTGGTGCCCTTGTAGGAATTGCCGGCAGCGTTTGTGCCTTTGAACTGCTGATAACCGATACCGCTGTCGAGCAAGCCGTACAGGGTGACCGAGGTTTCTGCCTGAGCAGCGCCGGCGAAGCCAGCAACTAGTGCAGCAACGAGCAGAGTCTTTTTCATGTAGGAAATCTCCGTAGATTTGAGTAATTTGGCGACGCAGTCAGAATTTGCTTCGGCGCCTATTTAACTCCGCGGTGGGAAGTTGTAGCTATTGCATCAAAATTCCGCCGCACTGGCTATCGGAACCCCCATAAAAACCCTTATTTCCTTCTTTTCTGTTGGCATGAAACAACAGAAAGGGCTTTTACAGCCAAATACCAGAGGGTTAACCCGATTCGCGAAACAGCCGAAATCCAGCAAGTTTCTTAGCTTATTACCTATCTATAATTATTCTAGGAAGCCTATATAGCTGATTGTTTCAGTTGGAGTTTTTCAAAACCCGGGCAAGCAGAAAAAGACATGAAACCTAATTGAAACAAAACTTTGAATCCAGATAAACCCTTTGTTTTCATGGGATAAATTTGGCCGGCGGGAGGCCTTAGACCGCCTTTTAATATGAGAAAAACTCATATTCACTATGGCCGTATCCCAGAGGCTCGCTTAAGTTCGAAAAAATGTATATAAATGTATATCCCGGGGGTACAACACCTAGCCTGCGATTTTCACGTCCCCTTTTTATACCGCAAGGAACTTACTGTGAAAAAACTATTGCCCACTGCCGCTGCAGCCGTTGCTGCAACGCTATGTCTTGCCGCGGCCCATGCAGCACAGTGGTCTTATCAAGGAGTCAACGGCCCCAAGCACTGGGGTACGCTTAGCCAGGACTACTCTGTCTGCGAGCGCGGGCAGAATCAATCGCCCATCAATATCCAGGGCGCCTTGAAAACGGCCAGCACTCCGCTTACGCTGCATTACCAGGATGCACCGGGCAAAACCATAGTCAATAACGGCCACACCATACAAATCGACTTCGACAAAGGCAATACCCTAACTCTGGACGGCCACCAGTTCGACCTGGTGCAGGTGCATTTCCATGCTCCCGCTGAAAACGAAATCAATGGCAAACGCTACCCGCTGGAAGCGCATTTCGTGAACGCGGACGCGCAAGGCAAGCTGGCTGTCGTGGCGGTTATGTTCCAGGCGGGCAGCCCCAATGCCAGCCTGGCCCGCATCTGGTCGCAAATGCCCGCCAGCCCGGGGCCGGCCGCCCCCTTGCCGGTAAAATCCCTGCCGTCCAGCCTGCTGCCGGCCTCGCTGTCTTACTATCGCTATAGCGGTTCGCTAACCACACCCCCCTGTTCCGAAGGCGTACGCTGGCTGGTGCTGCAAAGCCCGGTGCACGCCTCACCAACGCAAATCCGCGCCTTCGAGCAACGAATGGGCCAGGCCACCAACCGTCCGGTACAACCTTTGAATGGGCGGGTTATCGTTAAGTAGGCCTACTTAAAAAGGAATCGCCCTCCACGGGATAGCGCACCGACGCTTGCCATTTCAATACGCGGCTTGTTTCGTGCGGGGTTGAATTCCTGTTTGCCTAAGCGGCGGCTTGGCCGTGCGAGCGCGCGGCATAACTCCTTGCTTTTCAAAACTATTTCCAATTCAATATCATTGCCCTGCCGGCGTTTCGCCCACTTTGTCGAGCAGCGCCGAAAAGGCCTGGGCCGCCGGCGAGAGCGGGCGCTCTGTCCGCTCGAGCCGGAACAATGGCCGCCGAAGGGTAGCAGCTCCGGCCAGCTCCAGCGTCTGCACCCGGCCCAGCGCAACCAAGTCTTGCACGACCACCCAAGGCAGCATGGCCACCCCCAGCCCGCCGGCCACGGCGCGCGCTATGCCTTCGTTGCTGCCGATTTCTATTTGATGGGCCGGCTCAAGGCCGTTCTGCTTCAATAGCTGCTGCGTTACTTCGCGCGTGCCCGAACCGGGCTCCCGGACCAGCCAGATTTCGTCGTTGAGCATCGAAGACTTCAATGGACGCCGGTTGGCCAAAGGATAATGTTCAGGGGCTATGACGACCAGTTGTTCGTCGCGCCAATACCGGGCGGTAATGTCCGGGTCGTCCACCCCGCCTTCAACCAAGGCCAGGTCCATGCGGCAATCGGCCAGGCCCTGGACTATCGTATGCGTATTGCCCACCGCGACATGTAACTGAATTGCGGGATGTTCGCGTGCGAATCGGGCGACATACAGCGGCAGCCAGTAGGCTGCCACGGTCGTGCTGGCCCCCAGGGTCAGTTCGCCGCGCCGCAGTTCCGCCCTGGCGCGCAAGTCGTCGGCCGCCGCCCGCTCCAGCGCGAAAATACCGCGGGCGTGCTCGAACAGCGCCTGCCCGCCCTCGGTAAGCTGCAACCCGCGTGAGCGTTTACCCACCCCTGCCCCTCTTTCTATCAGCGGCACATCCAGTTGCTGCTCCAGCTCTCGGACCCCCTTGGAAGCAGCGGACTGGCTAATGGATAGGGACTCGGCCCCGCGCGAGAAGCTGCGGTGCTGCGCCACATGGAAAAAGATTCTGGTCAGGTGCAGATTCATCAGATATTCGCGTCGCCGGCAACTTAAAGCAAGCAGAACTAAAACTCATGGAAATGTGAAATATATGCGTTTGTATTATATTACTGCGCGCCATATGCTTATGCAAATATCACGGATTCGACGCCGTGGCCGTATCCCCAACATTTGCCGACAGCACATCAAGCATGAATCAAACCGCTACTTTGCCCGCCCGTCCCGCCGCACCCCTGCGCCAATCCGCCTGGTGGCTGGGGTTGCTTCTGACTGGCACCCTGGCCGCAGCCAGCCTGCTGCTTGCCAAGCTGGAGCCGGTGCAGCAGTTGGGCATCAGCGCGCTTACCTTGGCCATTGTTCTGGGCATTGTCGCCGGCAATACTTTCTTTCCCAGCATTGCCGGCCACACGGCTGCCGGCGTCGATTTTTCCAAAAACAAGCTCTTGCGCGCCGGTATCATTCTTTACGGGTTCCGCATCACTTTCCAGCAAATTGGCGATATTGGCTGGGCGGGCGTACTTATCGCGGCGCTCATGGTTGGGCTTACATTCACGCTGGCGGTGCAGCTTGGCACCCGTTTGTTCAAACTGGACAAGCAAACTTCCATGCTGATAGGCGCCGGCAGCGCGATCTGCGGCGCGGCCGCAGTGATGGCGGCCGAGCCCGTCGTGCGCGGCCAGGCTCACAAGGTGTCGATAGCGGTAGCCACCGTCGTCGTGTTCGGCACCCTGTCCATGTTTCTTTATCCGCTTCTATATTCACTGCTGCCGCTTAGCGAACACGCTTACGGCGTATTCGCAGGCTCGACCATCCATGAGGTTGCGCAGGTGGTGGCGGCGGGCAAGGCTGTGAGCGATGCCGCGGCCGGCACCGCCGTCATTGAAAAAATGCTGCGTGTCATGATGCTGGCGCCCTTCCTGCTTATTTTGTCGGGCGTGGTGCTGCGCAGACAGCCGGGCGACGGCGCCGAGGCTTCGAAGAAGGCGCCCATCGTCATTCCATGGTTTGCCGTGTTCTTCATTGCGGTCAGCGGCATCAATTCGCTGCACTTGCTGCCCGCCGATCTCGTCCAGGTCATTGTCGACATCGACACTGCCCTGCTGGCCATGGCCATGGCCGCATTGGGCTTGCGTACTCACGCGGGCGCCATCCGCCAGGCCGGCTTCAAGCCCCTCATGCTGGCCGCCACGCTGTTCGCGTTTCTGATCGTCGGCGGCTACGGCATCAACCTGGCCGTCATGCAGTGGCTGGGCTAAGGCTCCAATATCAACGCAGCCCAAGTTTCCGCAAGCCGCGCGGGCATGCCGGCGGCATGGGCTGGCAGCGTCTTAAGCCCCGGGGGAAAGCCATTACCCCATAAGGATTGTTTGCCGGATGCAGGCGGCATGAGGTATGCAGTATAAAATGCCTCAAACCGGGGACTGCACCCGGCCCAACCGTCAACTAAAAACCGGTCAACGATGCCCGAGCCGCCTCACCGGCTTGGTGAAATCCGCGCCTTAGCTCGTCATACTCAATAAAAAATGAGCGTTTCTAATGGCAATCCTTCAAAACTGGAAATCGAAGAGCTAGTGCTTCGGTATGCCCGGGAACAGCCGAATCTTGGCCAGTTTTCTGTGGCCCAAGCCTTGCAGGCACGGGGTATCGACATCTCGGCCTCGACTGTGCGCAATATCTGGAAGCGCAGCGGCCTGGAAACAAGCTACCTGCGCCTGATGGCCAAGTCCAAGGGCGACAGCCGCAGCGGCAGCCTGAATGACGCCGAACGCAGCCTGCTTGAGCGGGAGCGCCGCAACCGTCGGCTCGCAGCCAAAGCCAAGGGCCAGGATGAAAGCGTTACCGAGCTGCGGCGTGACGAGATCCTGCTGGCAGCAGCAAGGATTTTTGCAAAGAATGGCTATGCCGAAACCTCTTTACGCGAAGTATGCGCGGCGGTAGGCATCCAGCCGGCCTCGCTCTATTACCACTTCCCCTCCAAGGAAGATCTGTTCGCCACGGTGCACCACCTAGGCATCACCAGCATCAACACTGCGCTGGACGCGACCATGGCCTTGCACGAGGATCCCTGGATACGGCTTGAAGAAGCATGCGCCACGGCCTTGAAGTTTCAATTGAATCCCAGCGAATTGGCAACTGTAGTGCGCGTTGATCCAGGCGTCCGCTTCCCGGCCAAATTACAGCAAAAGGTCGACGCCGACCGCGCCTCCTATGAAAACCGGTTTCGCGACCTGATCGAGACCCTGCCTTTACATGAAAAGGCGGACAAGACGCTGCTGCGCCTTACTTTGCTGGGTGCCCTGAACTGGACGTGGGTGTGGTACCAAGCCCCCGGAAGGCTGTCTGCCGAAGAGATCGGACGCCAGCTCATACGCATTGTGTTCGGCTACGGATTCCAGCGCGCGGCGGGCGGCGAACCGCATCGTGAAAGCTAAACCGCCTGGCCGTTCAGACGGCGGCTCGATCGCAGCTTAACCCACTATTTAAGCCGCTGCTCAAAGCCGATCGAAGGCGGACAGCCTGCCGCCGCTGCCCAATAATGACAAAGTACGGATTCAAGGCCGGTTTCACCACAGCAAAAAATACTTTCTCTAATTCATGTTAGATAAGGTACAATTTGCACCATTCAAGTGCCAGCCAATGACAGACGTCCGGCATAGGCGGCATTTATCGCCTCGCACGGCCAAGACGTCCGTATAGCGACAAAACAGTTTGAACAGGAAGACCCGATGCCAGACAACATTACGGAACCAAGCGTTGCGCCCTTTATCCACAGAAGAACAATACGTTTTGGCGAAACGGACGCGGCCGCCATCGTATACACCGCAAGGTTCTTTGAATATGCGCTCGACGCCATCGACGCGTGGTACGTTGAAGTCGTCACCGTAAGCCTGTACAGCCTGAACATGGAACACAACATCAGTTGTCCGTTCGTGCATGCCAGCATCGACTTCAAATCGGCTTTGCGGCCAGGCGACGAGCTTGCCGTAACGGTTCTGGTTCAAAAGCACGGGCGCTCTTCTTTGTCTTTTCGCGTGCTGGGCGAATGCAGCAACGGCATTCTTTCATTCATCGGTACGTTCACGCTTGTTTTCGTGGACGCCGCTGCCTTGCGCTCAATCCCGATACCCGCACAGATTTCCGCACGCATCAAAGAATACATGGACCGCTGCCCGGAAAACACGGCCCTCGGGGATCAGTCCCCATGCGCCGAGCATAGTCCATCGGTGCAATAGGCCAAGCGTCAAGCACACAACAATACTATCGACCTTAAGCGAGCAAGCAAAATGCCAACCTCCAACACATGGGACGCCGAAGTGGTAGCAGGCGTCCAGCGGTTCGTCCGACAAGAAATCATTGGGCAGGCCCAAGACCTCGAAGCCAGCGACAGCTATCCCGAGCAAATCGTTTCCAAGCTGAAGGAACTTGGCCTGTTCAGCATTGCCGTACCGCAGGAATACGGCGGCCTTGAGCTCTCTGTTCCAACCTACGCGAAAATCATGGAAGAGCTTGCGTTCGGCTGGACAACGCTGAACTGCTTCATCAACAGCCATTGTTCAGCCTCGTCCATCTTGGCCCAGCACGGAACTGAAGCGCAAAAACAAAGCTATCTTCCCCGCATGGCAACCGGAGAACTACGTGTGGCCATCGCACTGACCGAACCCAGCGCCGGCTCCGACCTGCATTCAATCCGGACAAAAGCCACGCCAACCGGCAACGGCGGCTATATGCTGAACGGCACCAAAATTTTCATTACCAATGGAGCGCGCGCCGACGTGGTTCTGGTACTGGCACGAACAGCGCCTGGAAAAGACGGTCTCAGCATCTTCATAGTCGAGAAGGGCCAGCCGGGCTTTACTGTAGGCGCCAACGCGCAAACCATGGGACACCGGCATATCGATGTCGCCGAACTGATATTCCAGGACGTCGAACTGAAAGCCGGCAACTTGGTCGGCGAAGTCGAAGGGCAAGGACTGAAGCAAATGCTCGACGCCCTGGAAACAGGCCGGATCGCCATGGCGGCGACCGCTGTCGGCTTGTCGCGCTCGGCCTTGAAGGCGGCGCGCGAGTATGCCGAACAACGCGTCGCCTTCGGCACGGAAATCGTTCATCATCAAGCAATCCAGATGCTGCTCGCCGACATGGCAACCCAGACCATGGCCGCACAATCATTGGTCCAGGTGGCCGCCAATACCAAATCAAGCGGGCAGCGATCCGACATGGTGTCGGGCATGGCCAAGCTTTTTGCGGGCGAAACCTGCGCCAAGGTAACGCTGGACTGCGTCCGCATCCATGGCGGGTCCGGCTTTGTCAAAGGCTTTCCCGCCGAACGCTATTATCGCGAGGCGCCCTACTATATCCTGACGGAAGGCACCAACGAAATCCAGAAGCTGACAATTGCAAAACGCATGCTCAAGGGCGATGCCGAAGCGATCGGCCTGTAACGCCAGAGGAACAGCATGATAGATCACCCGCACCCTGCCGACGCTGAACGCCTCAACGCGCTAAGCCTTATCGACCGCCATGCGCACGAGCGACCCGACCAAGCCGCTGTGCTGTTTGAAGGCCAGAGCCTCACCTACCGCCAGCTCGTGGACCGCTCCATTGCGATAGCCGCGGCCCTCCGGACGCAAGGAGTCGCCGCCGGCAGCCGCGTCGGCATGATCGCCCGCAATTGCCCGGACTACTATTCGACGTACCTTGGCGTGTTGCGGGCCGGCGGCACATTGTTCCCGATCAATGCCGACCTGAGCCACAACGAAATCGCCCATATCGTTGCCAAATCTGCGCCGGCCCTGGTGGTGTGCGACAGCGAGTGCCGGCAGGCCCTGGCCGAAACATTGCTGCAGAACGGGCTGAAGACGCCATACAGCGAAATAGACGCGCTGCTGCCAGGCAGCGCTGTGCCGGCCTCGAACGATACGCCACGGCAAGAATCGCAAGCGGTTCGCGGCCCCGACAGCGTGGCGGTCGTCATCCACACTTCGGGCACTACGGCCTTGCCCAAGGGCGTGGTGGCTACAGACCGGATGGAAGTCTCATCCGCCCTGGCCTTGATTCACGAATGGCAAATCCGGCCCGGCGATATTTCAGTTTGCGCCCTGCCACTGTCGTATACCTTCGGATTGTTTACAGCGTCGTTTGTTGCCCTGACCGCAGGCGCAACGGTGTTGCTGTTCAAAAAATTCAATCCGGTGCATGTGCTTGAAGGGATAGAAAAGTTCAAGGCAAGCTATATGGTCGGGGTACCCGCCATGTTTGCCATGATGCTCGAACACGTCAGGCAAACCAATAAACAATACAACTTGAAGCACGTCAGATTCATGGCGTCGTCGGGCGCCCCAATCGCCACCAGCATCAAAGAGGACTTCCATCGCCGCCTGAACCTGCCCCTGCTGGAATATTACGCGCTGTCCGAATGCACCCCGATTTTCTCATTCAGCTTCGCCGCAGAAGCGCTGCCGCCACAAGGCTCGTCCGGCCGCCTCATAGACGGAGCTGAAGTCAAGATCCTCGACGACGAAGGCCAGCACGTGCCTCCCGGCAATACAGGCAAGCTATTCGTGCGTTCCGCGCGTCTGATGAGCGGCTATTACCAAGACCCGGAGCGAAACGCGGCAGCATTCACGGACGGATGGTTCAATACCGGCGACCTGGCCTATAGCGATCCGCAAGGTTTTTTCTATGTGGTCGGCCGCGAACGCGACCAAGTGATCTCGGGCGGGCACAAGATAGCCAGCGCAGAGGTCGAGGGCCAAATCCTGAAGCATGAAGCCGTCGCCCAAGCCGCGGTCGTGGGCAGCCCCGACGCCATCCTGGGCGAAATAATAAAAGCAGTTCTGGTGCTTAAACCGGGAAGCCGCGTCGATCCGGCGGAAATCATCGCCCATTGCGAACAAGGCCTGGCCCGCCACAAGATCCCGCGTATCGTGGAATTTCGCGATGCATTACCAATCAGCCCTGCCGGAAAAGTACTTAAACGCCAACTGGTGCAGCCTGCGGAGCCAACATAAAGCAACGGCGGCAAGCGCGCATAAAAAAACCCGCGATCAGCAGATGCGCGGGTTTGTAATGTAAAGCAGATGCTGCTTTATTTAAGCTTGTTTTTATGGTGCCGACGGCGAGACTCGAACTCGCACAGCTCTCGCCACTACCCCCTCAAGATAGCGTGTCTACCAATTCCACCACGTCGGCTAATACCATGCAACAAAACTTTTTTGCCGGAACGCTTTGGCCTTGTTAAAAAGGCCGGTCCCTTGCAAAGAGCGATATTCTAGCATGAATCCGCAACGGGATTTTATCCCGTGCGTTGGTCCATGCTGCTTATTTTTCTGCGGGCTTGTCGGCCGGCTTGGCGCCGTCTGTCTTGGCTGGAGCCGAGGGAACGCTGGCTTTGCTTTCAGCGGCCGGAGCTGCCGGCACGCTGGCCTTGTCGGCCGGCTGCTGGCCCACCGAAGGCACCGATCCGGCGGAGTTGGCTGCGGCGCCATTGGCGGCAGGCGCTGCCGGAGCCGGCGTTCCTGGAACTGTCGGTACGGCCGACCCCTGCGGCGCGACCTTGGCAGGAGCCTCTGGCTGCGACTGGAATCCTTGCATAATGCCGCCATCCAGGATGGAATTGGTGGTGTGATGCGAGGTATATGCCAGGCCTATGGTCGACGCAAAAAAGATGACGGCCGCCCACTTGGTCGTACGCGACAGGAAGTTGGCCGCGCCGCTGGCGCCGAACAGGCTGCCCGCCGAACCGCTGCCAAACGAGGAACCCATGTCGGCGCCTTTGCCCTGCTGAAGCAGGACAAGCACAATGATACTCAGCGACGAAATAACCTGGATCGCCAGAAGAACAGATGTCAACAAATGCATTTGAAAGCTCCGAAGCCTATGCGGCCGCTATACGTAAAAACTCTTGGGCCACTAAAGACGCCCCGCCTACCAGGGCGCCGTCGATATCAGCCATGGCAAACAGACTGGCGGCGTTGGACGCCTTGACACTGCCGCCGTACAACACCCGCACCTGGGACGTGCCCAGCGCAGCCAGCATTGCACGTATGGAGGCATGTACCTGCTGGGCCTGCTCGGGCGTTGCGGTACGGCCGGTGCCGATGGCCCATACGGGCTCGTAAGCAAGAACCATACGGGCAACAGCCTGCGCGCCCAAAGCCAGCACAGGAGCCAATTGGCGGGCGATAACCGCGGCCGTCCGCCCTGCTTCCTGTTCGGCCAGCGTCTCGCCCACACAGACTACGGGCGTTAGCCCCGCGGCCAGCGCAGCGGCGGCTTTATCCGCCACCAACTGGTCGGTTTCGCCATGCAGCGCGCGGCGCTCGGAGTGGCCGACCAATACCCACCGGCATGAAAAATCGTTCAGCATGGCGCCGGCAACTTCGCCCGTATAAGCACCTTGCTCGTGCACGCTAAGGTCCTGGGCGCCCCAGGAGACCGCGCTGCCTTGCAAAAGGCTCTGGACCTGTGCAAGATAGGGAAACGGCGCACAGACCGCAAGTTCGCACGCGCCGGCTTCGCCGGCGCCTGAGCGCAGGTCGGCCAACAATGACGCGTTGCCGGCCAGAGTGCCGTGCATTTTCCAGTTGCCAATGACAAGACGCTTGCGCGATTCAGAAGTACCCATCTAACCTTTAGCCTTAACTATTTACCCAACCCAAAATTAAAAATCGGGGCAACCGGGCATTGTAGCGTGTTCCGGCCAAAAGCTCCTAATGAAAGGCTAGCGGGCCGCCTCGGCTTTATGCATGAAACGTTTGCCGAAGCAGCCCAAAGCGAAACACCAACTATAGTGTCAGAACGATTTTCCCGATCTGCTCGCCCGCTTCCATCATGGCGTGCGCATCGCAGGCCTGCGCCAGGGGAAACGTGGCATGCACGATAGGCTTGATCTTTCCGGCTTCAAGCAGCGGCCAGACATTTTGCTTCAAGGCCCGCGCGATCTGGCCCTTGAACTCGACCGAACGCGGCCGCAAAGTCGAGCCGGTTACCGTCAGCCGGCGACGCATGAGCTGGCTGAAATCGACCATGCCTTTAGGGCCGCCAAGCAAAGCAATAATGACGATACGGCCTTCGTCGGCCAGGCACTGGATGTCGCGATTGATGTAGTCGCCCGCCACCATGTCCAGAACGACATTCACGCCCTTACCGCCGGTAAGCACCTTGATTTCTTCCACGTAGTCCTTGCTGCGATAGTTGATGCCCTTCAGTGCTCCCAGCTCCTCGACCGCGCGTGCGCGCTCGTCGCTGCCTACCGTGGCGTAGACCGCATTACCCATGGCGGTAGCCAACTGTACCGCTGTAGTGCCGATGCCGCTTGCACCGCCATGAACCAGCAAGGCTTCGCCCGCGGATAAACGGCCGCGCTCGAATACATTGCTCCAGACGGTAAAGTAGGTTTCGGGCAAGCCCGCGGCCTCTATTTCGCTAAGGCCCTTGGGAATAGGCAAACAGTGCTGCGCCGGCGCAATGCAGTATTCGGCGTAGCCTCCGCCCGCCGTCAGCGCGCATACCTTGTCGCCCACGGCGAAGCCGCCCGCCGCCGCATCGCCGCCAACGATTTCACCCGCCACTTCCAGGCCCGGCAAGTCCGAAGCCCCCGGCGGCGGCGGATAGCTTCCGGCACGCTGGAAAACGTCGGGCCGATTGACGCCCGCGGCCGAAACCTTGATCACGACTTCGCCGGCCTTCGGCTCGGGCATGGGGCGCTCGACCAGTTTCAGTACTTCAGGCCCGCCAGGCTTGGAAATTTCTACCGCTTTCATGCACGACTCCTGTCCGTAATTAGTTATGAATTCTCTCATTAAATCGCTTCGGCCACGGCGCTCCGTAAAAGAGAGCGCACCGAATCCGAAGGCCTCCGTGGAGGGAGATTCCTGCCGATGAGTCCCTTATTATTACCCACCCTGCCCTGAAAATCCTTTTCACCCCCGCCCGGCGGGCTTGAATTACGCCATGCCGCATAAGCCCCAACACGGGAGCAACCTGATAACGCGACGCCAACCGCCATCAAAACAAGCCAGTGCAAAGTGACAAGCGGGTACACATGGGCTACACTTTCGACCTTTTCCGGGAGATCGTTTCCCCGAAAACTCAGGAAGCGTGCCAGAGCGGTTGAATGGACTGGTCTTGAAAACCAGCGACGGGGTAACCCGTCCGTGAGTTCGAATCTCACCGCTTCCGCCAATACACCAATACGCCCAATGGTTTGAGTTCTTCCCACTAACGTGGGCCGGCACTCATCAGACACGGCCAAGACTCTTCTCCCGCCCCCTGCCCGGCTTCGCGCCATGCTTGGCTACGCCAATCCGTCGCAATTCCACACAAACCACCCGCTTTATCTCCACACAGCCACGCCGCGCGCATACAATTTGCGATAACTTGCTTACTGAAGGTTGCAAACATATATGTGCGGGATTGCTGGATTCGTCGACAGGCACAATGCACCTGGCCGCTTCAACCCGCTGCCGGGGATGATCAACGCAATTACCCATCGGGGTCCGGACGAATCGGGCATATGGACGGACGAGCACACCGGCGTGGCATTGGGGCATCGGCGCCTGTCCATCCTGGACCTCTCGGCGGCGGGAAGCCAGCCCATGCAGTCGGCCGACACGCGCTACACCATTATCTTCAATGGCGAAATCTACAACCACCTGGAGCTGCGCGAGCGGCTGCAAGATCAGGCTCCGGCCTGGCGCGGCCATTCCGACACGGAAACCCTGCTGGCCTGCATCAGCGCCTGGGGGTTTGAACGCACACTCAAGGCCACGGTGGGCATGTTTGCCATTGCATTATGGGACCGTCACCGCCAGACGCTTTCGCTCGCTCGCGACCGCGTTGGCGAAAAGCCGCTTTACTGGGGCTGGCAAGGCGATGTGCTGCTGTTCGGGTCCGAGCTGAAAAGCCTGAAAGCGCACCCCGCTTTCACAGCCAAGGTCGACCGCAACGTACTCGCGCTTTATTTGCGCCACGGCTATATTGCGGCGCCCCATTGCATATACGAAGGCATACAAAAGCTGCCGCCGGGCCATTACATCGAACTGGCCCTGCACAACCAGGCCACGGCGCAAGCAGCGCGCAGCCAGTCGTACTGGAGCATGAACCACGCTATACGAGCCGGCCTGGAACAGCCCTTCGAAGGCAGCGACACCGAAGCCGCCGATACACTGGAACAGCAATTGATGCGCAGCATCGGCGGGCAGATGATGTCCGACGTCCCGCTGGGCGCCTTCCTTAGCGGCGGCGTCGACAGCAGCATGATCGTGGCCTTGATGCAGGCGCAAAGCAAGCAGGCCGTACGTACCTTTACCATGGGCTTTAGCGACGAACGCTACGACGAAGCGCCTTATGCGCGCGCGGTGGCCCAGCACTTGGGCACCCAGCACAGCGACATGCTGGTCACGCCCGAAGAGGCGCTGGCCGTTATCCCGGAATTACCCCGCATCTACGACGAGCCTTTTGCCGACAGCTCGCAGATCCCCACCTTTTTGGTCAGCCGCCTGGCCAAGCAACACGTCACTGTTGCGCTCAGCGGAGACGCCGGCGACGAACTGTTCGGGGGCTACAACACGTATCGCGTTGCCCCCCGCACATGGCGCAAGATCAACCACTTGCCGCTAGCCGTGCGCCGTGGCGCAAGCGCCGTGCTCAAGCATACGCCGCCGGCCATGCTGGACGGCATTCTGGGCGGCCTGCGGCCGTTCATGCCGGCCCGCCTGCGGCGCAACGCCAACGGCGAAAAAGTCCGCAAATTCGCCGATCTGCTATGCACTGGCAGCCGCGAAGCCTTTTACCGAGGAATGGTCAGCCACTGGCGCCATCCCGAAAATGTCGTATACGGCGCCAGCGAAACTCCCTCGC
This sequence comes from Eoetvoesiella caeni, assembly GCF_003315175.1. Classification (GTDB taxonomy): domain Bacteria; phylum Pseudomonadota; class Gammaproteobacteria; order Burkholderiales; family Burkholderiaceae_B; genus Eoetvoesia; species Eoetvoesia caeni. The sequence goes on from NZ_QNRQ01000001.1 coordinate 721,207, forward strand.
GCCTCAACACGTCGCAAGACTGGCCTGAATTTCCTTCAATGCCGTTCGAACAGTGGCTCATGGCCATGGATGCGCAGACCTATTTGCCGGGCGACATTCTGGCAAAGGTGGATCGAGCCGCCATGGCCAACAGCCTGGAAACGCGCGTGCCGCTGCTGGATCACCGCGTCATCGAGCTGGCGTGGCGCCTGCCGCTGGATATGAAGATTCGCGACGGCAAAGGCAAATGGCTGCTGCGCCAGGTGCTGTACCGGCACGTTCCGCCCGAGCTTATCGAACGCCCCAAAAAGGGGTTTTCAGTTCCCTTGGGCGCCTGGCTGCGAGGACCCTTGCGCGACTGGGCCGAAAGCCTGCTCGATGAACAGCGGCTGCGGCGCGAAGGCTATTTCAACCCTGCGCCCATCCGCCAGGCCTGGGCACAGCACCTGAGCGGAAAATGCGATTGCTCGACCAGCCTTTGGTGCATTCTGATGTTCCAGGCATGGCTGGAAGTGCAATAAACAGGCCTGCGTCTTTTCTTTCGCAGCAAGCAAAGATTTGCCGTTCATGTAATAATTTCGGGTTCGCGTCCATGGCGGAATAGGTAGACGCAAGAGACTTAAAATCTGTTCTGTCAAGTCCTTTCTGCTTGAACTACCGGGCCAGAAGGTCAATAGTGACAACGGTTTGCGAGCATCCAAGATGTAGCTTCATAGCTTGGCTTGGCGATCAGGAGCCAACTAGGCGCCAGTAGATAGAGGTAGGTGTTTCCAGCGCACCGCGCTACGCCCGAGTGGTGAAATCGGTAGACACAAGGGACTTGAACAATTTGAGCCTTCGGGGGGAAACGCCCGAAGTGAAGCCCGTCAAATTCGGCGAAAGCCCTGGATGCTTCGGCATCCGAGCCAACGCCGAGCCAAGCCCAAGCTATGCGCTTGGGAAGGTGTAGAGAGCAGACGGCGGGCACCTACGGCTGTAAGGCTATGGTGAAGGCGTGCTCCAGACCACGAACGCCCTGTGTGAGCAGGACGGCGGCGAAAGCCGAAGTGGTAAGAAAATCCCTCGACCTCACGGTCATGCCGGTTCGATTCCGGCCTCGGGCACCAATCCAGAGCCGCCCCTGCTCACGCAGGGGCGGCTTTTCCGTTCTTGGGCTGTGTGCGCTTGAAGCCACGATCCCCGGCCATGAAGGCTTCCAGCATGTGCGGGATCAGCGTCATGGCATCGACCGCCTCGCCATACGCCTGCGCGTGCAACGCGGCGTAGCGGTCGAGGTCGGCTTTCAGGCTGGCCGGGCAGGCAAAGGTCAGCTTGACGCTCTCGGTCTTGGGCAGCGGCCCGAGCCGCAGCTTCTTGGTCGCGCTCATTGCGAAACTCCCCGATTGAAGAACAGCGGCTGGTACGGCCGCAGCACCAGATCCCGGTTGACGATGATGCGAACCGGCAGGCCCGGCCGCGTCGTCAGCGTCGGCTGGATGTTCATGTTGCGCCGGGTCATCTCCTGGCCGACCTGATTGATGCTGTCCTGTGCGCTGTCGCGTCCGGCAATGACGATGCGGTTGCCGTCCTGCCGGTTCTCCGGCGCAGCCAACTCAGCGCCGACGCCCAGCAGCGTCGTCAGCACCGCGCCCGCGATGATGCGATTCCAATGCCAGTCCACGTCGTCCTCCAGGCCGGCGTAGCCGGCCGGGTCGGTGCCGACAAGGTTGTCGAGCGCCAGCGAGGACGTGTCGGGCAGGATGACCCGGTTCCACACCACCTGCACGCGACTCTGCCCGTAGCTGACCTGGCTGTTGTAGCGCCCGAGGATGCGCGATCCTTGCGGGATCAGCAGGAACTTGCCCGTGGCCGAGTCATAGACCGGCTCCGTCACCGTGGCGATCACGTCGCCCGGCAAGTCCGACTTGATACCCGTCACCAGCGCACCGGCGATCACCGTTCCCGCCATCACCTGATACGGCGACGCCGGCAACGCCAGGTTGCCGGAATTGCGGGTTTCCGTAGAACCGGCTTTCAGGAATGCCTCTTTCTGATCTTGCCGGTTCTGCACGGCGGTCGGGTCGGCGGGCTGGGCCGATGTCGAAGCGGGCCCGGCAGCGAGCGGGTCGAAGGCCGCGAGCGTGCTTGCTGCACCCGGCGCCGCCTGCGCCACCATGGCGGCGGCTTGGCCGCCCGAGCGGAAGAACACCGACGAAGCCGCAGCGGCTTCCGCCTCCTTGCGCAAGGCGTCATTCGGGTCGTGGCCGGGCGCCGAGTAGGCGGCCACGGCCGGCTGCTGCGAGGCCACGATGGCCGGTCCGAGGTCGCCCGGTAGCGGCGGCCCCAGCTCGGGCACCTTCGGCGTCAGCTTCGAGTAGTCGGCCGGCAGGCCATCCAGCCCTTCGGACTTGGACACGCGATCGACGTTGTAAAGCTCGGTCTGCTCGTTGGCCCCGCGCCGCTGCGGCTGTAGCGACCAGATCGTGGCCCCGAGCACGGCGACCGACAGGCCGCCGACGAGGATGGCCAGCGTGCGCCGGTTCAGGCGCGTGACCGGACGCGGCTGGGCGCGCAGCGCCACCGCCTCGGGCGCCATCTTGCCCGCCTGCGGCGTGGCAAGGTCGGGGGTGTCGTCCTGGCCCATGTCAGTTCCTCCGCGTGCCATCCGTGCGCTCGATCCGCACCATGTCGCCCTTGTCGCCACCCAAGCGCAACTCGGCGGCGCCGAAAAGACGATCGACGATGTAGTACGGTGAACGGAAACGGTAATTGACCAGTTGCCCGTCGCCTTGCGCACCGATGACGAACAGCGGCGGCAGCTCGCCTTGTGCGATGCCCGGCGGGAACTGGATATAGACCTTCTCGCCGTCATCGAAGGCGCGCAGTGGTTTCCACGGCGGACTGCTGCCGCTGATCGCGTAGCGGAAGCGCAGGTTTTCCAGCGATAGCCCGGTACCGACAGGCGCGGCGGCGCTGGCCGCCTGCGCCTGGCGCTGCAAGGCCAGCATCCGGTCGCGCGGGTACTCCCAGGACACCGACGCCATCCACGTCTTCTCGGTCGAGGTCAGCTCCAGCAGGTACGTCCGGCGGCTGGTGGTGATGACCAGATTCGTCTTGAGACCCGAGCGGATCGGCTTGACCAGCACGTTCACGCGCAGGTCGGCGCCGTTGCCGCTGGACGTGTCGCCCACGATCCAGCGCACGGTATCGCCAGCGGCCACCGTCACCAGTTCCTCGCCCGGCTGGAGTGCAATCACGGTCACTCGGCCCACGGCCGCATAGACCTGATACAGCGCGCCATCGGTGAAGGGCCACACCTGAATCGCGTTGACATAGCCCTCGCGCGTGGGCGCGATGCGTGCCTCGGCGTTGGCACGCGAGACGCGCACCTTCTCGTCGGCCGGTTCCGGCGCAGGCTTGGCTTCCTCGCCCTCGGGCACTGGCTTCAACTGCGCCGGCATCGGCAACACCTCGGGCACAGTCACAACTTCCACTGGCTGAGGCGGTTCGGGCAGTGGCTGCGCCTGCACCGGCTCATCGAGCGAAATCACCGGCGGCGGCTTGCCCTGCGTGGCGCAGCCTGTGAACAAGATGGTTGATGCAAGCAGGATCACCGGCAAAGCGGATCTACGGAAAAGTGCATTCATGGCTTGGCTCCTTCGGAAGAATCCAGTTCGCGGCTCCACGACAGGCCATTGACGTAGATGCCCAGGGGGTTCTTGCGCAGGCGTTCTTCGGTGCGCGGCGGCTGGAGCACGATGGACACCACGGCCGTCCACCGCTCCAGCCCAGCCGCGGCGCCATTGACGTAGCGGCGTTCCGTCCAGCGCACGTTGAACGACGTGTCGCTGGCGCGCACGACGCTGGTGATCTGCACCGTTACCGACTCTTTGCCGATGCGCGCGAACGGATCGTTCACGCGCGCGTAGTCGTTGAGCACGGCCGCGCCCTTGTCGGTGGTGTGGTCGTAGGCGTCCAGCCAGTTCTGCCGCACCACGATCGGGTCGATGGACAGCGACCGAACCAGCGTGACGAAACGCGCGATGTGGTGCGCCGTCTGCGCATCGCTGGGCCGGTACGGCGTAGCGGCTTCGCCCACGGCGCGCACCTGGCCCGCGTTGTCCACCTCCACCACATAGGGCGTGACGATGGACTGCGCCGAGCGCCAGACCAGGCCGCCCGCCATCAGCAGCGCAAGCGCGAGGCAGCCGAAGGCCATGAGGCGCCAGTTTTTCGCCTGCACGCGGGACGAGCCAATGCGCTCGTCCCACACCTGGCCGGCAGCTTGGTACGGAGTGGCAGGCTGCGGCGTGTCGGCGTAGCGCACCTGCGGTCGTTTAAATCGCATGGTCAGTTCTCCTTATGAATTGGAATCGCGCAGGCTCGGCCCCTGGCCGGAGCCGCCGCCATCGCCACCGCGCAGCGCGTGGGCGGTGGTGGTCGCGGCATGAGTGAGTTGCTGGCGGCGGTGCAGCCGCTTGGCCCAAGCGGGCTGTTCTTGCTTCTGCGCGTTGGCGCCGCCCGCTGCGGCTTCGCCTGTGGAGGCCTGGCTGGATGCTCCGGCTCCACCGGATGCCGCACCCGCACCGTCGTCAGTCGGGCCGTTCCACCCGGCACGGAAGGAGCTGGTCATCTTCTGGCCGAAGGCGGATGCGCGGGACGCTGCACCCCGTCCGGCAGACTGCGCGCCGGTCTTGGCGACATTTCCCAAGCCGGCCATCGCGCCTTTCGCGCCACCGCCTGCGGCGGCGGAACCGGCCTGGAACGCCGAGCGTGCGCTGCTGGCCGTCGAGGTGGCAGCACGCGCACCACTGCCGGCGAGCTTGGCCGCGGCAGGCGCCATGCGCGCCCCGGCCATGACCGCGCCGCCTACGCCCGTCGCGGCGGCACCGACAGCAACAGCGGCTCCGGCAGCACCCACCGCAGCGCCGGCCATCGCGCCCGCGCCGAGCTGGGGCGCACCGGAGACGAGGCCCGTGGCGATGCCAGGGCCGAAGATCCCTAGCGCCAGCAAGGTGAGCGAGGCCAGCATGATGACCAGTGCGTGGTCGATGGACGGCTCGGCGGGATGGACTTGGAACTGAGCGAACAGGCCCGAGCCAATGCCCACGATCACGGCCAGCACCAGCACCTTGATGCCGGCGGAAACGACATTGCCCAGCACCTTCTCTGCCAGGAACGAGGTCTTGTTCCACAACGCGAACGGCACCAGCACGAACCCGGCGAGCGTGGTCAGCTTGAACTCAATCAGGGTGATGAAAAGCTGGATCGCCAGCACGAAAAAGCACAGCACCACGACCAGCCACGCGAGGAACATCACCGTGATGGCATCGAGGTTCACGAACACCTCGGGGAAGCCGGCCATCTCGCCGACTTGCTCCAGAATCGGCGCCCCGGCGTCGATGCCGGTCTTGGCGAGCCGGCCCGGCTGCAAGAAGTTTTCCATGGTGATCGCCGAGCCGGTGGCCGTCAGGCCCAGCCCGGCGAAGGATCGGAACACGATGCCGGCCAGCCAGTTGAAGTTGCCGATGATGTAGGCGAAGGCACCGACGTAGAGCACCTTGCGCAGCAGCTTGGCGATCACGTCCTCGCCCTGGCCGGTGGCGTGGCTCATCGCCCAATACAGTCCGGCGATCGTCATGTCGATGACGATCAGCGTGGCGGTGAGGAAGGCCACTTCGCCCTGCAACAGCCCGAAACCCGAGTCGATGTAGGCGGAGAAGATATTGAGGAACTGGTCGATGATGGTCACGTCATTCATGGCGTGCCCTCCGGTTCGGCCGGCGATGCCGGCGCCGTGCCATCGCCCGGTTCATCGAAGCTCGGCGGGATCGGCGGCAGGTCGGCCAGCGTCTGGTATTCATCCGGCCCGGTCTGACCGGAGAAGAAGCGCCGTCGGAAGGCTTCGGCGGCGGCGCGGCAAGCGTCCTCGCCCGTGGTCTGGCGGTCGGCCGCGCATTGCGCGCGCAATGCCTTGAGCCGTATGGGATCGGTGGCCAGGGCATCGGCAAGGTTGTCGGCCGGCTGGTCGCTGCACGCGGCCACCAGTGCCATAAGCAGCGAAACCGACAGGGCGAGGACGCATCGCATGGCGGCCTCCCGTCAGTTACCGTAGAAATCCACGCGCTGCGGCGTGTACGGCGTGCCTTCGCCCAGGAAACGCCGCCGCACTTCGCGGGCGCGCTCCGTGGCCGCCGCCTGCCGCGCCAGCTCCAGCGAAGTGGCCCGGTCTTGCGTGATCTGAAGCCGCTGCGACTGGATCGACTGCTTGGCCTGCAAGGCCAGCAACTGGTTCATGGCCTGCATCGCCTGCAGCGCGCCTTCGGCCGACTGGCTCTTGCCCACAAGATCGGCCAGCACGCTTTCGTCTTCGCCCAGGTTCTGCGACACCTGCGCCTGCATCTGCATCGTGGTCTGCAAGCCGTTGAGCGTGTTCCGCCAACGCTCCTGCGCGTCGCGGTACATCTGGTCGCCGCTGACGGTGGCGGCGTACTGCTCGGGATACAGGCGCGCGAACTCCCGATCCAGATTCGTCACGTCATAGGCCAAGCCTCGGGCCTGGGCGATCAGCCGCTCGGTCGTCGCCAGGTTGGCGCGCAACTGGTTCACCACGCTGGACGGCAGGCTGGCGAGGTTGCGCGCCTGGTTCATCAGCATCTGCGCTTCGTTCTGAAGCTGCTGGATCTGGTTGTTAATCTGCTCCAGCGTGCGGATCGCGGTCAGCGTGTTCTGCACGAGGTTCGTGGGATCGACCACGACCCATTGCGCATGGGCGGTGGCGGTGCAAAGCATGGCCGCGATGGCGGCGGCGACAAAACGCTTTTTTTTCATGGCAGGTTCTCCAGGGGTTGGTCAGCGAGGGAACCCGGCGCGAGGCCGGGGAACGTGGGCAGCAGGTCGGCCGCCCAATCGAGGCCGCGATGGCGCAGCCAGGCGCCCGCGAAGCCGGGCACGCCGGCGTCCAGCAGCACGCGGTCTATGTCGCGCTGGTCTTGCGGCGTAGAAGCGCCCGCAAACGCCAGCGTCGCCGGCCCCAGGTCGAGGTCGAACACGCGATTGCCGAGGCGGGACTGGTAGTAGTAGTCGCGTTTGGGCTGCGCGGTGGCGACAATTTCGATCTGCCGGTTGTTGAGGCCGAAGCCCTGGTAGATCGTGCGAATCTGCGGCTCGGTAGCCTGAGGGTTTGGCAGGAAGATGCGGCTAGCGCAGCTTTCGATGATCGCGGGCGCGATGCTCGAATCCTTGATGTCGGCCAGCGACTGCGTGGCGAAGATGACGCTGACGTTCTTCTTGCGCAGCGTCTTGAGCCACTGGCGGATGCGCGCGGCAAACACTGGGTCATCGAGGAACAGCCACGCTTCATCGAGGATCAGCAGCGTGGGAGCGCCATCAAAGCGTTCGTCGAAGCGCGCAAAGAGGTAATGCAGCACGGCCATGACGGCGGCCTTGCTGTGCATCAGCTCCTCCATCTCGAAGCACTGCACGTCGGCCATGCCCAATCGGTCATGGTCGGCGTCCAGCAGCTTGCCGTGCGCGCCGCCTAGCACATAGGGCGCGAGCGCTTGGCGCAGCGCGTTCGATTGCAGCAGCACGGAAAGCCCCGTCATCGTGCGCTGCTCCACCGGCGCGCCTGCGAGGCTTCCCAGCGCCGACCAAATAGCGGCCTTCTCGTCGGGGCCGACTGCGACGCCTTCGTGCAGCAAGCGGCCCTCGATCCATTCGGCCGCCCAGGTGCGGTAGCTCTCGCGGTCGATGCGGGCCAAGGGTTGGAAGGCGATTTCGCCATCCGTGCCAAGGTCGTAATGCTCGCCGCCCAGGCCGAGAATGGTGGCGCGCATCGAGCGGCCCATATCGAGCGCGAAGATGCGCGAGCCGCGATAGCGGCGGAACTGCATCGCCAGCGTGGCGAGCAAGACCGACTTGCCCATGCCGGTCGGGCCGGCCACCAGCGTGTGGCCTACGTCGCCGATGTGCGTCACCAGCCGGAACGGCGTGGCGCCTTCGGTGCGCGTGACGATCAACGGCGGGCCGTCGAGGTGGGCATTGCGTTCAGGCCCGGCCCATACTGCCGACACTGGCATCATGTGCGCCAGGTTCAGAGTCGAGACGATGGGCTGGCGCACACTGGCGTAAGCATTGCCGGGGAGCGAGGACAGCCATGCCTCCACCGAATTGAGAGTTTCGGGGATGGTCACGAAGCCCCGGCCCTGGATGACGCGCTCCACCATGCGCAGCTTCTCGTCGGCTGCGGCCGGGTCGGCATCGAGCACCGTCACCGTGGCGGTGAGGTAGCCGAAAGAAACCTGATCGCTGCCCAGCTCCTGCAATGCGGCATCCGCATCGGCGGCCTTGTTGCTGGCATCCGTGTCCACCAGCGGCGTCTCCTGCTGGAAGATGGTTTCGCGCAGCAGCGCGATGACGTTCTTCCTTTTTGCAAACCACTGGCGGCGCAGGCGGGCAAGTTCTTTTTCCGCCTCGGCTTTGTCCAGGCACAGGAAGCGCGTACTCCAGCGATAGGCAAAGCCGAGGCGGTTGAGGTCATCGAGAATCCCCGGCCAAGTGGAAGTCGGGAAGCCCCGCACCGACACCACGCGCAGGTGCTGATCGCCCAGCATGGGTGCCAGTCCACCGACCAGCGCGCAGTCGGTCAGCAGCGCGTCGATATGGAACGGCACTTCGGGCACCGCCAGCGAATAGCGCCGCGTCGAGATGGTGGCGTGCAGGTAGGTCAGCGTCTGGCTGTCATCGAGCCAGGCGATTTCCGGCATCACGCCATCGAGCAGGTCGAAGACGCGATCGGTCTCCGCCACGAAGGCATCGAGCCGGCCGCGCCAATCCACGCCTTCGGTGGGCCGGTTCTCGTACAGCATCCCCGCCGCTCGGGCGCGCGACTCCTCGGGCGGTAGGTACACCAGCGTCAGGTGATAGCCGCTCTCGAAGTGGTTGCCCGAGTCCTCAAAGGTGGCGCGGCGTTCCTCGTCCACCAGCCATGACAAGGCTTCTGGGAACTCCGAGTGCGGATAGTCGGCGGCAAGCCGGCGCTCGGCTTCGATGAACAGCGCCCAGCCCGAACCCATGCGGCGCAATGCGTTGTTCAATCGCGCCGACGTGGCGATCAGCTCGCCTTGCGTCGCGCTGTCGAGGTCGGGCCCACGAAACCGGGCCGTGCGCTGGAAACTGCCGTCCTTGTTCAAGACGACGCCCGGCGCAACCAATCCGGCCCACGGCAGCCAGTCGGCGAGCAAGGCCGGGCGCTGGCGGTATTCGGCAAGGTTCAGCATGGCGGCGTCCCCTCACACGTCCAGCAGCGGGCGGTGCTTGATGTGCCGGGCGAACACGGCCATGAACTGCGGATCGACGCGCGCTCCCCACACCGCCAGCGAATGGCCGACGATCCAGAGCACCACACCCGGAATCCACAGTTGCAGGCCCAGCCCGACAGCGGCGGCCAGCGTGCCGTTCGCAATGGCGACCGTTCGTGGTGCGCCGCCCAGTAGGATCGGCTCGGTCAGCGAGCGATGCAGCGGCACCTCGAAGCCGGCTGCGAAGGTATCCGGGGCACTCATACGACGGCCCCGCCGGAGAAGCTGAAGAACGACAGGAAGAAGCTCGAAGCCGCGAATGCGATAGTCAGACCGAACACGATCTGGATCAGCTTGCGGAATCCGCCCGACGTGTCGCCGAAGGCGAGCGCGAGGCCGGTGGCGATGATGATGATGACCGCGACGATGCGCGCCACCGGCCCCTGGATGGATTCAAGGATGGATTGCAGCGGGCCTTCCCACGGCATCGAGGAACCGGCGGCCTGCGCGGTTCCGGCCAGGAACAGCAGCAGCGCGGCCAGCAGCAGCCCTTGCGCCGCAGGGCGGGCCAGACTGCGCAACCGCGCGAAGCCGGACAGCTCGGCCAGGTGGGAAGGCGGATTTACGGAAACACGGAAAGCATGGGCGTGTGTCATGGCAGTTCTCCAAGAGAGTCAGGGGACAGGGATGTCGCCGCAGCAGGTGCGGCATCGGGGATCGGCAGCAGCTCGGGGAACGGCGTTTCCAGGGCATCCGCCAGTTGGTAGCCCACGCCGTCGAAGCCGACGACGCGGGCAATGCTCTCGATGCGGCGCTTGCGCCCGCGCCCGGCGATGTGGATCACCACGTTGACCGCCTCGGCGATCAGCGCACGCGGCGGGTTCACCGCCACTTCGAGAATCAGTTGCTCCAGGCGCAGCAGCGCGCCGAGCGCGGAGCCGGCATGGATCGTGGCGATGCCGCCGGGGTGGCCCGTGCCCCACACCTTGATGAGATCCAGTGCCTCGGCGCCGCGCACCTCGCCGACGACGACACGATCCGGGCGCAGGCGCATGGACGAACGCACCAGCTCCGTCATGGACACCACGCCTGCGCGCGTGCGCAGCGGTACGTGGTCGCGAGCCGCGCATTGCAGCTCCACCGTGTCTTCGAGCACCAGCACGCGGTCGCCGGTGGCGGCGATCTCCGCGAGCAAGGCATTGGCGAGCGTGGTCTTGCCGCTGCTGGTGGCGCCGGCGATCAAGACGTTCTGCCGCTCGCGCACCGCGCGAACGAGAAAGCCCGCCTGGGCGCTGGTCATCATGCCGTCGATGACGTATCGCTCCAGCGGGATCACGCCGATGGCGCGCTTGCGCAACGCGAAGGCCGGCCCCGGTGAGGCGGGCGGCAAGATGCCCTCGAAGCGTTCGCCCGTTTCGGGCAACTCGGCCGACAGCAGTGGTTGGCCGCGATGCACCTCCGCGCCGACGTGGGCGGCCACGAGGCGGATGATTCGCTCGCCGTCCGCTTCGGACAGCTCCACGCCCATCGGTGCGCGCCCGCTGGACAGCCGATCCACCCAAAGGGTGCGATCGGGATTCAGCATCACCTCCACCACGTCCGGGTCTTCGAGCGCGGTGGCGATCAGCGGCCCCATCGCCGTGCGCAACATCTGGATGCGGCGGTCGAGCGACGTGGCGCTCATGGACTGCGGAGCGGCGCTCATGACGCACGCTCCCGCGCTTGCGCGGCTGCCGCCGCGTCCTCCATCCGCATCGGGTCGGGATGCAGCTCCTCCACCACGTCGCGCACCAGGCTGCGCCCGCGCAGCAGGTGGCGGCCCAACTGTTCAACGAACTGCTCGAAGCGCGCCTTCCCCTGGGCGCGAGCGGCCTCTTGGTGCGCTTCGGGGACTGGCGTGCTGACCGTGAGGTAGTAGCGAATGAACAGTGCCAGCGTCTCGATGGCGATGTTCTGGTCACGTTCCATGCGCTCCGCCTGGCGCGACAGGCGATCAAGGCGTTTGGCGATGGCCGCCTCGCGCTGGTCGGCTGCATCGGGCGACAGCCACGATGCGAGCGCCGCTGCGACAATGGACGACTTGGACACGCCTTTCTTGGCGGCCAGTTCGTCCAGCCGCTTGGCGTGCTCGGGCTGAATGAAGAGATTCAAACGGTGCTGGGTCATAGCTCGATGCCGTCGTTGGGGTCGAGGGAAGCCAGCCGGGCCGTGCGCTGCATGGCCGGATCAAGCTGGCGAGGAAGGGGAAGCGGCAGGTCGTCGTCGTCCAGCAGGCCGAGGTCGGCCACAGGCGCGGCCAGCTCGGGGTCGTAGGCGACGGTTTCGGAGAGTTCGGGCTGACGGCGCGGGCCGCCGTCGTCGGCTGCTCCCAAGTTCTCCAGGCCATCGGCGGATGCCGTGGCCGGTGTGGCGGGCACGGCAGGAATCGCCAGCCCGCTCCAGTCGTCGGGCCGCGATGGCGGCGCGTCGGCGTACTGCCCATCCGCCAGCGCGGGCGGTGGCAGCACGCGACGCTTGAAATTAGCGTCCGCGTAGTAGCGCAGCTTCTTCGCCTTGATCGGCGCCACGCTGGACACCATCACCACGGCCTCCTCAGGCGGAAGCTGCATGACTTCGCCCGGCGTCAGCAGCGGGCGCGCGGTTTCCTGGCGCGACACCATCAGGTGCCCCAGCCACGGCGCGAGCCGATGGCCCGCGTAGTTGCGCTGGGCGCGCAGCTCGGTGGCCGTGCCCAGCGTCTCGGAGATCCGTTTGGCGGTGCGCTCGTCGTTCGTGGCGAACGTCACGCGCACATGGCAGTTGTCGAGGATGGAGTGGTTTTGCCCATACGCCTTGTCGATCTGGTTGAGCGACTGCGCGATGAGGAAGCTGCGGATGCCGTAGCCCGCCATGAAGGCCAGCGCCGTCTCGAAGAAGTCCAGGCGCCCCAGCGCAGGGAACTCATCGAGCATCAGCAGCAGCTTGTGGCGGCGCTCGATCCCATCGGAGCCATCGAGCGATTCGGTGAGGCGCCGCCCGATCTGGTTGAGAATCAGGCGAATGAGCGGTTTCGTCCGCGATATGTCCGAAGGCGGCACCACCAGATACAGCGATACCGGATGCTCGGCCGCGATCAGGTCAGCGATGCGCCAGTCGCAGCGCGAGGTGACTTCGGCCACGGTCGGGTCGCGGTACAGGCCGAGGAACGACATGGCCGTGGACAGAACGCCCGAGCGTTCGTTGTCGCTCTTGTTGAGGACTTCACGCGCCGCCGATGCGACGACCGGATGCGGCCCATCGCCGAGGTGCGGCGTGGTCATCATCCGGTGTAAGGTCAGCTCGAACGGGCGGGCCGGGTCGGACAGAAAGTTGGCGACGCCGCGCAGCGTCTTGTCTTCGCCTGCGTAGAGCACATGCAGGATGGCCCCGACCAGCAGCGCGTGCGAAGTCTTTTCCCAATGGTTGCGCTTCTCCAGCGCGCCTTCGGGATCGACCAGAATGTCGGCGATGTTCTGCACGTCGCGCACCTCATGCGCGCCTCGCCGCACCTCCAGCAGCGGGTTGTAGGCCGCCGACTTTGCATCGGTCGGGTTGAACAGCAGGCAATGCGAGAAACGTGAGCGCCAGCCTGCGGTGATCTGCCAGTTCTCGCCTTTGATGTCGTGGATGACGGCGGATGCGGGCCAGGAAAGCAGCGTCGGCACCACAAGGCCGACGCCCTTGCCCGAGCGCGTAGGCGCGAAGGTCAGGACGTGTTCCGGGCCTTCATGCCGCAGGTACTGGCGGTCGTGCTGGCCGAGGAACACGCCGGCCGGTTGCGTGAGGCCCGCCTTGTGAATGTCCTGCGCGTTGGCCCAGCGCGCAGAGCCGTAGGTGGTGACGAGGCGAGCTTGGCGCGAGCGCCAGACCGACATGGCGATGGCAACGCCCACGGCGACCATGCCGCTGGCGCCGGCGATGGCGCCGCCGGTGTCGAATACTTCCGGTGCATAGGCCCCGAAGAAGAACCACCACTCAAACAGCTTCCAGGGGTGGTAGATCGACGTGCCAAGGAAGTCGAACCAGGGCGAGCCAAGGCGTACTTGATAGCCAAGGGCGGCTGCTGTCCATTGTGTGGCGCCCCACACGCCGGCGATCACGATGCCGAATACGACGGCGATCTGACCGAACAGCACGTTCGTCCCTTGCATGGCCTGGCCTCCGATTTCTCCTGAGCTGATTCCTCATGGAAAGAGCGACACAAAGGCGTGCCGCAGGCGTCAGGATCGGTGCCGGGTCAGTGCCGGTCAAAGACCGTTTTCGGCAGAAAAGTCGAGCAAAAAGACAGAATGAGTGCGACGGCGAGCCAACGAAAAACGCCGCAAGCGCAGGCGCATTGCGGCGTATCGAGCAAAAAAAATTAAGGCGATTCGGCGAACCGCCAACGATCAGAACTTAGGAGGTTCCTTCGGTGGTGTGTACGGCGTTTCGCCGTCGCCATAGAATCGCTTGCGCGTGGCCTCGGTCACCCGGTTGCACAGCAAGTCGCCCAGCTTCGGTCGGTCGGTCTTGCATTGCTGGCGCAGCTCTTTGAGCCGCTCGGGATTGGCCGCCAGTTCTTCCACCGTCGGGATATTCGCTTCCGAGGTGTCGGCCTTCTGAGGCATCTCAGACGGGCCGCAAGCAGTCAACGCGGCAGCCAGTAAAAGCGGAAGTATCTTCCTCATGATGCGGGTTCCTCCGATATGTCAGAACAGCGGCCTCGCATAGGCCTGGGAGATTCCAGGGATTCGATCGCCTGTACGCGCCCAATAAATCGTTCTAGCACTTCCAGCGGCTCACTTTCGGGATACAGCAAATAAGTGGTCAGCGGCGGTACGCGCGACGCCAGAGGCCGGGCCACTACGCCAGGTTCACGGCTGGCAGCAATGCGCGCCGCACCTGCCAGCCCAAGCGCAAAGCCTGCCGCCACCAGCGCCATCATCAGGTCGGCGGATGCCACTCGTTCCGCGATCAGCGGCTCCATTTCGGTACGGCGCAATACTCGCTCGACATGCTTGGCATGGCCTTCACAGATTTGTGGGTCACACAGGACAAGCGGATAGCGCAGCAGTTCGTCCAGAGGAATCCGCTTGTGGGCCAGCAGTGGATGCCGAGCTGGCACCGCAACCATGAGCGGATCGCTCCAGACAGGTAGAGCGAAGATGCCATCGCCTACCTCGTCGGACTGCGCAAATCCCACGTCGTACGAGTCGTCATGCAGTCCCTTGATCTGCTGCGACAGTGGAATCTCGAAGAATCTGAGTTCCACTTCGGGTTCTTCCTGCCGGCATTGCGCCAGCAATGCCGGCAAGCGCGACGGTGTAATGCCGTCCGATAATGCTACGCGCAATTGTCCGTGAAAGCCGTTAGCTGCCGCTCGCACGCTATCCCGTGCTTGCTCCAAGGCGGTGAATACACGGCGCACATGCTCCAAGAACAACTTGCCAGAACGGGTCAATTGCGTGCTGCGCGTGGTGCGCGCAAATAGCAGGACACCCAACTCCTCCTCAAGCTCCTTGATTGCGCGCGACAACGGTGATTGCTCGATGTGCAGTCGCTCGGCAGCACGAACAAAGCGAAGCTCCTCTGCAACTGCGAGAAAGTATCGAAGGTGGCGTAACTCCATTCTTTCTATCTCGCTGACGTTTCATTTTCGGTCAAATCAATCACCCATATATGCAGCTTTAAGAAGATTGGCGCATATTTGAAAATTTCAGCTCGGTAGCGATTCTTTAAGTCGACTTGCAAGCCATGCAGCTCATTTTTGCAGTGCGCAAAAAGGAGACGAATCCAACCACAACAGTGTCAATGAGGATAGCGTCTTGTATTTGATTGAATACTCTTACGCCGGAGGCCTGAAAACCATACCTCAAGCAGACTCCGCTCGTCGTAAATTCAACATAAATTTACGATCACAGCCGCCGCGCGCGTACGCGAACGTCGAGGCGCTTGACCGACTTCACTAAACTCGTGTGCGACAGCGAAGATCCTCATAATTTACGTAGAATTTATGCGTGGAGATTGTTCATGAATGGAAAATTTACGCGCCTTCAGTGAATACTTGGTTGCATGGGCATTTCGCTATTCGTTCGCGAGAAAAATCATGCATTTCGAAAAAATTCAGGCGATTAGAAAGGTCGTTGCTGCGATCAGCGTGCTGCTGCTTGGGGCGGCAACCAGCGTTCAAGCGCAAGTCTCCGGCAATGTTGCATTGACGTCGGACTACGTGTGGCGCGGCTCTTCACAGACACGTGAGAAGCCAGCGGTTCAAGCAGGAGTCAAGTACGCCCACGACTCCGGCTTCTATGCTTCGGCCTGGGGTTCCAACGTCAAGTTCAAGCCAGATAACAATGCCAGTAGCGAATTCGATATCGCTCTGGGCTGGAGCGGCAAGCTGGCAGAAGACTGGGCGCTTGATGCGTATTACCTGCGCTATCAATACCCCGGTACACAAGGCTCCCCCAACTGGAACGAAGTCAACGCGGCGCTTACTTGGCGCGACAACTACTGGCTGTCGGTGGGGCGCTCCACGAACGCGATGGCCAGCAAGACAACTGGTACCTATGCGCTCATCGGCGTGCGATACCCCGTCAATGAAAAATGGCGTTTCGAGGGCACGCTAGCGCGCTACTTCCTGGACAGCGCCTACGCGGATAGCTACACCCACGGCTCCCTGGGCGTGGTGTGGGGATTTCAAGCCCCATTCGAGGCAAGGCTGACGCTGCACGGGACGGACTCCGCCGCAAAAAGAATGTTTCCCAGTATGGCGGGCTCTCGTGTTGAGTTCGCTCTGCAAGCCTCTTTCTAGAAATCATTAACTTGCCAGCAGCCTGGCAATTCTCAATAAAGGTGGATCATGAATTTGATTATCGGATTGATATCGTTCGGATTATTTGCATATTTGCTTTACGCACTGATTAGGCCTGAAAAATTCTGATCACAAAATTATTCAAATCAATCGAGGTGCATTTATGGGTGATTTCTTGTTTTTGGCATTGGCTTGCGGATTTTTCGTAATCACGGCGGGGTTCATCGTTGGCCTCGAAAAAATTTGATCGGAGTCCAAGATGACTGTCGACATTGTCCAATTCGCCATCATCCTTGTGATCATGACCGGCCTGGTCGTGGTGCTCGGGAAATGGATGGCACGTCTTTTCACAAGTCCTGCGCATAGTTTTCTGGAGCGTGGTACCTATCGAGTTCTTGGCGTTGACCCGTCGGAGAAGATGTCATGGAAACGCTACGGGATGGTGCTCGTCCTGAGCAACGCCACCATGATGCTCCTTGGCTACGTTCTGCTGCGCGTGCAGCAGTATTTGCCTGGCGATGCGCTGGAGAGGGCGTCTCAAACGCCTGATCTGGCATTCAATACTGCGGCTTCTTTCATCACCAACACCAACTGGCAAGCCTATTCAGGCGAAAGCAGCCTGTCCAACTTCTCACAAATGGCGGTCATCACCTTCTTGATGTCCGTTAGCGCAACAACGGGCGTGGCTGCCGCAGGGGGGTTCATCCGGGGCCTGAGCCGCAGGTCCACCGG
Source organism: Eoetvoesiella caeni (assembly GCF_003315175.1). GTDB lineage: Bacteria > Pseudomonadota > Gammaproteobacteria > Burkholderiales > Burkholderiaceae_B > Eoetvoesia > Eoetvoesia caeni. The sequence continues at coordinate 738,007 of NZ_QNRQ01000001.1, forward strand.
CGACATCGGTAACTACTGGGTGGATTTCACTCGTGTGCTCTATCGGCTCCTGCTGCCACTGTGCTTCGTGATGGCACTGGTTTATGTCTGGCAAGGCATGCCGCAAACGCTGAGTGCCGACGCAGTTGTCGCCACGCTCGAAGGAGCCAAGCAGCAGATCATCATGGGGCCGGTCGCGAGCTTCGAGACGATCAAGCACATCGGCACCAACGGCGGTGGCTTTTTCGGCATGAATGCCGCACATCCGTTCGAGAATCCGACGCCGCTGACCAACACGCTGCACATGCTCAGCATGCTGCTGATCCCATCTGCGCTGACTTACACGTTCGGCTCGATGATCATGCGCCGCAGGCAAGGCTGGGCCTTCTTTGGCGCCTTCGTTGTGATGTTCGTAGGCTTTCTTGCGTTGATCTACAACGCGGAGCATAGCGGCAATCCGATGTTGACGCCCCTGGGCGTGGATCAGACGCAAAGCGCTCTGCAGGGTGGCGGCAACATGGAAGGCAAGGAACTGCGCTTTGGCGTGGCTCAAAGCAGCATGTTTGCAGCAGTAACCACAGCCGCAACCACCGGCTCGGTGGACTCGATGCACGACTCCTACACCCCGATGGGCGGTTTCGTTCCGTTGGCGCAGATGATGCTCAACAACGTATTCGGTGGTGATGGCGTGGGTCTGATCAATCTGGTCACTTACGCCATCCTCACGGTGTTCCTTGTGGGCATGATGATCGGCCGCACTCCTGAGTTTCTTGGCAAGAAAGTCGAGGCACGGGAGATGAAGTACGTGATGATCGCCGTGCTCGCCCATCCGTTGAGCATCCTCGGATTCACGGCCATCGCATGCCTGGTCCCGGCCACCATGGAAAGCTTGGCCAACCTCGGGCCACACGGCTTCAGTGAAGTCCTGTATGCGTATACGTCAGGCACGGCGAACAACGGCTCTGCGTTTGCGGGCCTGAATGCCAATACGCCTTTCTTCAATACGACCATCGGCCTGGCCATGCTCGTGGGCCGCTACTTCACGCTGCTGCCCATGCTCGCGGTCGCTGGAGTAATGGCAGCCAAGAACAGCATTCCGGCCAGCGCAGGAACGCTCTCGACAGCCACGCCCCTGTTCACGGGGCTGCTGGTTTTCATCGTCCTCATCGTCGGCGGACTGACTTTCCTGCCCGCTCTCGCTCTGGGTCCCATCGTGGAGCACTTACTGTTGCTCACGGGCCAGACCTTCTAAGGAGTAGCTATGACTGAAATTCAAACACAAGTCAGCCCGGCTGTGACATCGGCATTCAGCGGTGTCACCCGCCCGGTGCTTGTTTCTGCCGTGCTCTTCATGATCGTGACCGGACTGGTGTATCCACTGGCCACTACTGGTGTGGCCCAACTGCTCTTTAGCGATCAGGCGCAAGGCAGTTTGATTACTCGCAACGGACAGGCCGTCGGCTCGCGTGTCATTGGCCAGCTTTTCACGCAGCCTCAGTATTTCCATGGCCGCCCCAGTGCCACCTCCGGCACTGACCCGAACGATCCAGCCAATTCGATCGACCAGCCGTACAACGCTGCCAACAGCGGCGCGAGCAACCAGGGGGCGCTGAGCAAGAAACTGCTCGACGCCGTGGCAGAGCGCACCAAAGCCTACCGGGAGGAAAACGGTCTGGCAGCTGACGCGAAGGTACCGGTCGATGCGGTGACCGCATCTGCCTCCGGCCTTGACCCGCACATTTCGTTAGCGAACGCCCGGCTGCAAGTGCCCCGGGTGGCAAAGGCGCGCAATGTGCCTGAGAAGGATGTGCTGTCGGTGCTGGAACAGAACACAGCGCAACGTCAGCTCGGCGTTCTTGGCGAACCCCGCGTCAATGTGCTGGAACTCAACCTTGCACTGGACGAGGCCTTCAAGGCCCGGCCAGTCACTCAATAAAGCTGGGAGTTTTTATGTCCCAAACAAAAGTCATCACGTCTACTAATAGCACCGGCCCATCTGGTAAGCCGCCAAACCCTCAGCCCGGCGCCCTGCCATGGTCCTCGATTATTGGTGAAGCGTTCCGTAAGCTGTCTCCAAGGGTGCAGATGAAGAACCCAGTGATGTTTGTCGTGTATATCGGCAGCATCGTGGCAACGGTTCTGGGGATTCAGGCTGTGCGAGGAGATGGCGACGCCCCGGCGGGCTTCATCTTTGCAGTGGCTGCCTGGCTCTGGTTCACCGTGCTCTTCGCCAACGCAGCCGAGGCATTGGCCGAGGGCCGCGGCAAAGCGCATGCTCAAGCGCTGCGCGCCTCTCGGCGGCGAGTGGTTGCCCGTGTGCTCAAGGAACCTAAGCTAGACGGTACGAGCTGGCCCGTCCCCAGCGACGAATTGGCCGTGGGTGCTTACGTCCACGTCAACGCCGGAGAAACCATCCCAGCGGACGGTGAGGTACTGGTTGGGGTTGCCTCCGTCGATGAGTCAGCCATCACAGGGGAGTCGGCCCCGGTGATCCGCGAGGCTGGGGGCGATCTCAGCTCAGTTACCGGCGGAACCCGCGTGCTCTCAGACTGGATCATCATGCGCGTCACAGCGAAGCCTGGTGAGGCGTTCCTTGACCGCATGATCGCCATGGTTGAGGGTGCCAAGCGAGGCAAGACACCTAACGAGCTTGCGCTGAACATCCTGTTGGTCGCCCTGACGCTGATCTTCCTGCTGGTGTGCGTGACCCTGTTGCCGTTCTCCATGTTCGGCGTACAGGTCAATGGCGCAGGGCAGCCGGTGAGCATCACGGTCCTCATTGCCTTGCTCGTGTGCCTGATCCCGACCACCATCGGCGCGCTGCTATCGGCGGTCGGCATCGCCGGCATGAGCCGGATGATGAACGCCAATGTTCTGGCGACCTCCGGCCGTGCGATCGAAGCTGCTGGTGACGTTGACGTGCTCCTGCTCGACAAGACTGGCACAATCACCCTAGGCAACCGTGAAGCCGTCAGGTTTGTACCCGCTCCAGGCCTCTCGGAGCAGGCTGTTGCCGACGCTGCCTACCTGGCTTCGCTGGCCGACGAAACGCCGGAAGGCCGTTCCATCGTGACGCTGGCCAAGCGCAGCTTCAATGTCAAGCCTCGGACACTGGATGGTGCGCAGCCCATTGCATTCAGTGCGATGACACGCATGAGTGGCATCGACATCGATAATCGGCAACTGCGCAAAGGGGCTGCATCGGCGATTCGTGCCTATGTGGAGCATGCCGGTGGGACGTTCCCTGAGGCCGTCAATCTGACAGTCGAGGAAATTTCTCGGCGCGGCAGCACCCCCCTGGTTGTGGCTGACGGCCCCCGCGTCATCGGTGTGGTTGAACTCAAGGACATCATCAAGCATGGAATCAAGGAGCGCTTCGCCCAGCTGCGTTCCATGGGCATCAAGACGGTCATGATCACGGGTGACAACAGGCTTACCGCTGCCTCGATTGCCGCTGATGCTGGAGTGGACGACTTTCTTGCAGAAGCGACGCCTGAAGACAAGCTCAGCCTGATCCGCAAATACCAGGCCGAAGGCCGCTTGGTGGCGATGACGGGAGACGGCACCAACGACGCACCCGCCCTTGCACAGGCTGACGTGGCAGTGGCCATGAACAGCGGCACTCAAGCCGCGAAAGAAGCGGGCAACATGGTGGATCTGGACAGCAATCCCACCAAGCTTCTGCGTGTCGTCGAGGTGGGCAAGCAGATGATCATGACGCGAGGGGCATTGACCACGTTCAGTGTAGCGAATGACCTGGCGAAGTACTTCGCGATCATTCCGGCCGCGTTCGTCGCCACTTATCCGGCATTGGGAGCATTGAACGTGATGGGCTTGCACAGTCCCAGCTCGGCGATTCTATCCGCGGTGATCTTCAATGCGCTGATCATCGTCGCCTTGATACCGCTTGCCCTACGTGGCGTGAAATATCGGTCCGAACCTGCATCCCACCTGCTCAGGCGCAATCTACTGATCTACGGGGTCGGTGGCCTCATCGCGCCGTTCATTGGAATCAAGCTGATAGACATTCTACTGACCCCATTCTTCTGAAATTTAATCCTATGGAATAATTGGGCAACGCTAAAAACGTTGCCCAAAACTCTAGGACGTTACCGAGTTACGAGGACCGCCTTATGGGAGCGACCCAACCCATAAAATCCGACGCCATACTGGGTGAACTCAAGCGAGAATCTGCCGGGCGGTTGACGGTATTTCTGGGTGCTGCGCCTGGCGTTGGCAAGACCTACGCCATGCTGGCACGTGCGCGAGAACTGCACCGCCAAGGGGTGGATGTCGTTATTGGTATCGTCGAAACCCATGGCCGTGGCGAGACCCGGGCTCTGGTCGAGGGGCTCCCACTGCTGCCTCGCAAAACAATTGAGTATCGAGGGCGGCAACTGGAGGAAATGGACCTGGATGGCTTGCTAGCACGCAAGCCGGCAATTGCCTTAGTAGATGAGCTGGCCCATCGCAATGCCCCTGGAAGCCGTCATGAGCGGCGCTGGCAGGATGTGGAGGAATTGCTCAACGCCGGTATCGACGTTTACACGACGGTCAATATCCAGCATCTGGAGAGTGTGAACGACGTTGTGCACCAGATTACAGGTATTCGAGTAAGCGAGACTGTTCCTGACACTATTTTTGAGCGTTTGCGTGACATTCGTCTGGTCGATTTGCCTGCGCGCGAACTGATAGAACGTCTGAACGATGGGAAAGTCTATATTCCCGAACAGGCTGCGAGAGCGCTACAGGCGTTCTTCTCACCGTCCAATCTCACCGCCTTGCGTGAGCTTGCAATGCAAACGGTGGCGGAGCACGTCGATGTCGACCTTCGCGAAAAGCGTGCCGCACGCGGGCTGGCAGGCAGTCCCATCCAACACCATGTGCTGATCGCCATTGATGGCCGGGGACAATCCGAATATCTCGTGAGAGCGGGTTCCAGAATGGCCGAGCGACGTGGCTCGCCATGGTCAGTGGTCACCGTAGACACAGGAAGGTCTGCCGACGCGACACAGCAAGTAGGCAGCATCGCCCAGCCGATCTCATGGCTCAGAAGGAACGCGCGTGCTGAGCAGCAACGTTTGATGGAGATCGACAAGGCTTTTGCGCTAGCGCGCAATCTTGGCGGGGAGACGGAGGTGATGAACAACACCGACGTCACGCAGGCATTGCTGGACGCTGCGGAAGCGCGCGGCGCAAGATCCATTGTGATCGGTCGCACACGCGAGCGTCCTTTCGCCCGAATGTTCAACCGTACATTGACGCAGCAACTGCTTCAGCGCGGCGCTCGCTACGAACTGACGATTGTCAGCACACCGCAGGCGCGGCAGCAGACGATATATTGGACGGACACGGCCAGCAGCCGAATTACGAAACGGGAAGTCTCGCTGATTCTTCTGGCCAGCGCTGCCGCCATAGGTTCAGCAGCCTTGGCTGAACGAGTTCTAGGATTACAGGATCTGTCGCTGATCTTTCTCGTCGCCGTTGTGCTGGTCGCGTCACGCACTCGCATGGCGTCAGCAGTTATCACTGCAGTTCTCTGCTTCTTGGCCTATGATTTCTTCTTTATCGAGCCAAAGCTTACCTTTCTGATCAGCGCCCCTCGGGGCGTCGCAACCGTAATGCTGTTTCTCGCAGCAGCACTGATCGCGGGGCGCTTGGCTTCGCAACTACGCAGACAAGTAGTGGCACTGCGAGCCGCCAACACTCACGCTACAGCAATGCAGAAATTGGGACGCCAACTTGCCAAGGCAGCCGATCTTGGACAGGTTATTGCGTCAGGCGCCTCGATACTAAGATCGACCCTTCATGCCGAAGCATGGATACGCATCAACGGGGAATCGGGGCCTACCGCAGCCACAACCCCGCTTACCGATAAAGATTTGATGGCGGCGGACTGGACGCAACAACACGGACAAATGAGCGGGCGTTACACAGACACCTTGAGTAGTTCCAGTTGGCTGTTCCTCCCAGTGCGTTCGGACAAAGACGCGCTAGGCGTGGCCGGACTAAGGTTCCGGTCGGATATGGGTCGTCTATCGTTTGAGCAGCGCCGCCTCGCAGAAAGCATGGTGGAAGACATTGGTCAGGCGGCGCTACGCACGCGGTTGGTATCACAATTGGAGGAGGCGCGGGTCACGGGAGAAACGGAGCGTCTGCGGTCCGCGTTGTTGTCATCCGTGTCGCACGATCTGCGCTCGCCCTTGTCATCGATGATAGGGGCGGCCGACAGTCTGGCGCGGTACGGCAAGAACATGGGAACGGAGGATCAGCAGAGTTTGCTGGAAACCATTCATATTGAGGGCGAACGCCTGGATCGCTACATTCAGAACCTGCTCGACATGACGCGACTTGGGCAGCAGGGCCTGACGTTGACGCGCGACTGGATCGGTATAGACGAATTAGTGGGGTCGGCGTCAAGGCGTCTGCAACGGTACGAGCCGAATATCCGCCTGGAGCTCGACATTCCCTCGGGGCTGCCGCCGATTCATGTCCATCCCGCCCTAATCGAGCAGGCTTTGTTCAACGTGATGGAAAACGCGGCAAAGTTCTCCCCTCTGGAAGTTCCCATCCACGTGAAGGTCCAGCGCAATGAAGATGGTCAATTGCAAGTAGACGTCTCGGACCGTGGTCCCGGCATTCCAGAAGACGAACGACGACGCATCTTCGATATGTTCTACAGCGTGGAGCGTGGCGACCGGGGCAAGCAAGGGACTGGTCTGGGATTGACGATAGTCCAAGGCATCGTGGGCGCCCATATGGGCAGCGTCCAGGCACTGCCCGGACGGGAAGGCAAGGGAACCACGATCCGTCTGACCTTGCCGTGGGGCGAATATGCCAAGCAAGAGGCGAAAGAAGATGATGGGACGACCTAATGAATCGACTGCGAGCGCGCCGGCTGCCAGGATTCTTGTAATCGATGATGAACCGCAGATTCGCAAGTTCATCGACATCAGTTTGCGTTCGCAGGGCTATGCCACCCTGTTGGCAGGAACGGGACGCGAGGGACTAACGCTGCTAGCCAGTAAGGGGGCGGATCTCGTCGTTCTTGATCTGGGGCTGCCGGACAAGGACGGAAAGGAAGTTCTCAAAGAGCTTCGGCAGTGGTCACGCGTGCCTGTCATAGTGTTGACGGTGCGGTCCGGCGAGGAGGAAAAGGTAGCCTTGTTAGATGCGGGCGCTAACGATTACGTGACCAAACCATTCGGTGTCGAGGAACTCATGGCGCGTATTCGCGCATTCCTGCGAACCGTAGGATCTGGTCTGGAGGAAGGTCCAGTCTATGACGATGGGACTGTCAGCATAGATCTGGTAAACCGGGAAGTGACGGTTCATGGCCAGATCGTCACTTTAAGTCGTAAGGAGTTTTCTCTACTGTCTCTATTGGCTCTCCAACCAGGACGGTTGATCACGCAAACGCAAATTTTAAGGGAACTGTGGGGACCGACGCACGACGAAGATGCTCACTACTTACGCATTCTTGTCGGCAAGTTGCGTCACAAACTTGGAGACGATGCTTCCGCACCCCGTTATATCGTGACTGAACCTGGGGTTGGACTGAGATTCATCGCCAAGGAACGACAAACGGCTTGAACTGAATACTGTGATCGGTAGCAAGTGGTTAGCCGATTGATTGCCCGCGTTGCCGACCAACTTCCCAAGTCGCCCTGCCGCTGCGCACTGTCGCTGCAATCTGCTGCCCTAACCGCTGCTCGATCACCGGCTTCCAGGGCACCAGGCTGAACCCCATGCCGTCATCGAGCATCGCATAGCGCCCGCTGGCAAGCATGACGGAGCGCCGGTAGATGCCAGCCACGCGCTGTCCGTCGGCCACGGGGCGATGCTCCAGGCCCGTTTCGGCCGTAATGTCCTTGGCGACCTGTGCCAACTCCCGGTTGCGCAGCGTGCCCAGCAGGTTGCGCGCCAGGATCACGCGCTGCCCGCGCCGCTCGGCCAGCCCCTGCTCGACCAGAAAGTCGGCGCGCTGTTGCATGGCCTGCTTGGCGTCGCCACCAAAGCCCAGATCGCCCAGGCCCGAGCCGCCGCCGATCAACTGCTGGTCGAGCCAGGTGGACCCGATCACGCGGGCCTGCCGCTCGATGGGCAGGTGCGATTTCAGTTCCACGGCCACGCCGCCCAGGCGCTGCGCGTCGTACTGGCGGCCTTGCTCGGGCAGATCGCCCGGCACCTTCCATAGCCCCTCGGTCACGCGCTCCACGATGCCGGCCCGGCGCAGGGCTTCAAGCCGGCGAACGTGGGCCGCCACAACCTCCTGCGGGTCGCGGCCCGGCACGGCCTGGCCCTGTGCCACGGCCAAGTGATGGTCGGTACGGTACAGGCCATTGCTCGCCAGCGCGGCGATGTTCCTGTCGGCCGCGCGCACGTCGGCCGATCCCTTCACCTCCACCACGGCCCCGGTCGGGTAGTTCGCCAGCTCGTCGCGGGCATTGAGCGCGACGTAGTGCGCCTTGCCGTCCACCCCGTCGATGACCAGATAGCCCCGGTCGCGCAGCTCGTCGGCCAGCCCCTTCGCGGCCACGCGCCCGAGGATAGTTCGGCCATCGTCGCCCGGCTCGAACACCACCAGTTCTCGCGGCTGCCCACTCATTGCCCGCTGCATCGTGCGGATGATGTCGCCACGCTCGCCCAGGGCGCGCAGGGTCTTCTCTGCATCGGCATGAACGGCCCAGGTGCCCGGCTGCGTCTCGTCGGCCAGGCCCATGCGCTGCAAGCGTTGCAGGCGGCCGATCAGCAGCAGGCGTTGGCGCTGCAAGCGGGGTTCGTTGAGCCGTTCGACATGCACCAGGCCATCGTCGCCGGCCTCGCGCTTCAAGGTGCGATCCAGGCTCGTCCACCGCTCTTGCTCCACCTCGCGCTGCAAGGTCTGCTGGATCTCCAGCTCGGTGCGCGGCCCCAGCCATTCGGTCGCCAGTTCGGCGGCCCGGTGGCGGAGGCCGTCGGCGATGTAGTCGCCCGCGATGATGAGGTCTTTGCCCGTGTCGTCACGTCCGCGCACGACGATGTGCGTGTGCGGGTTGTCGGTGTTCCAGTGGTTGACCGCCACCCAATCGAGGCCGGTGCCCAGGTCGGCCTTCATGCGGCCCATGAGGTGGCGCGTGTAGGTGCGCAGGTCTTCCAGTTCCGCGCCGTCCTCGGGGGCGAGGATGAAGCGGAAATGGTGCCGGTCGTCGGCGCAGCGTTCCTTGAAGGCGTCGAGGTCGGCGGCATCGGTCTGCGGCCCGTAGGCTTGGCCCGGCTCGCCATCGCGGCCCACACCGTCGCGCTCGATGTAGCGCAGGTGCTTGGCAAGCGACTGCGGGCTGGCCTGGCGCTGGTTGACCAACAGCGTCTTGATGGTCACACGCCGAGACATGGGCGTCAGCTTCGCCCCGGCGAAGCGCGCCGCCGTGTGGCCGCGCCCCAGGCGCGAGCCGGGCCGCTGGCCGGTGCCCCTCCCGGTGCCGCTGGCAGTGCCAGGACGGCGCACAGCGGACTTGCCGCTGCTGGCCTTGCCTGCCTGCTTGAGCACCTTGGAGACGAAGCCCTGGCCCCGATTCTTCGGGGCGCTGGGGCGGATGCGGAAATCGTCGTCGCGGCGGTCGGTCATGGCTGCGTTCCCTGCAAGCTCCGGCGTGTCCGGTCGTGCGAAGCACGCAGACATGCCCGCATCGGCGCCGGCTTCGCGCCACAAGCGGCACGGCGGCGAAGCCGCTGCGTGCCGCGCAACCCCCATGTGCAGACTGGCTTTTGACGCGGCCCGGTGCCGCGTCCTTTTGTCTTGCCTTCCGCCTTTGCCCCTCGCTGGCGCTCCGGGCAGCGGCGGCCCGGCGGCGCTGCTGCGCGAGCAGCCAGCGCGCCGGCGAACGCGGACACGGCCGCAGGCCGGGCGCGTTCGAGGCAAGACGCCTGCACGTTGGACGGCTGCGCCGAAGGCAACGCGAAGTGCGGTGCCCAATGCGTAGGATTGGCACCCGCACTGCACGCGCGACGACACGGCGACGAACAGCAGAACGACACGCCCGATGGCACGATGAGATGCACGGCGACGTGCAGCGAATCGACGGCCTTCATGGGCGGGATTCCAGCCAGACCGGATGCGCGACGCCGATCACGGCGGATGCGCTGACCGGCCCGAAATACCGGCTGTCGAACGACGCCGGGTTGGTCACACTCAAGAGGAACAGTTCGCCAGGTTCGAGGCGGCGGCATTGCTGCCAGGATGGCAGCGACCGACCCCAGCGGTCAGCAGGCAGCACGGCGGCCGAAGGCACGCCGTCGATGCGGACAACGCGGTCAGTGATACACACCTCCTGCGGCGCGACGGCGCCCACGCGCTTGAGCAGGGGCACGCGCGCCGGCAGGTAGCCGCGCTGCGCGGCCAGCGCAGCGGCATCTGGCGGCAGCGTGGTCAGGACGATGCTGTCCACAGACAAAGGACGTGGCAGCGAGCCGGTGCCGTGGCCCAGCGGATCGACGCGATACCAGCCGACCGCCACGCTGTCGGACGGGTTGTAGATCAGGCGCGGCAGCGGATGCACGAAGGACGCCCAGGCCAGCGCAGCGAGGCCGCAAGCGGACAGGCCCGCCAGCACGATGCGAGCGCGCAAACGTGCGCGGGGCGAGCGAGGACGCGGCGCGGTGCCGGCAGTCGAAACGGCGGTCATGGCAGCGCCCTCCCGATGAGCCATGCGGCGTGCCGCTCGGCGGTGTATTCGGGCAGCGGCAAGCGCGCAGCGAGCCGGTTGGCGAGCGTGCGCCAGTACACGGGCGAGGCACCGATAGGCGCGATGCCCAGCGCCTCGATGGCGTCGATGCGCTCCAGCACGGCGCGCACCTGATTCTCGCCCTCGGCGTGCAGCAGCAGGCGCGCGCCCGGCTGCACGCCGGAAATGCGCTGCGCCGCATCGAGCGGCGTGCAAGCCTGCATCACCATGAGCTGCCAGCGAATCGTGCCGTAGTCGTTGGCCTGCCAGCGGATGCGGCAGAACATAGCGCCCGGCTGGAACACCGCGCAGCGCCGCCAGCGGTCGAGCTGGTGCGTGCGCGCAGGTTCACCGAAGCGCAGGTAGAGCTTGAAGCGCGGTTCGATGTAGGCCAGTGCCACGCGCGTCAGCGGCGCGCTGGCAGGCTGGCCGGAAGGTGCTTCGAGCGCAGCCGTGGCCGCGCCAGCGGCAGGCGAAGCGGATGCGGTCATGGTGCGTTCTCCCTGCGATGCTCTGGAAACTCACGCTCCAGCAGGCCGCGCAGCAGATCGGCCACGGTCACGCCCTGCGTGAAGGCCGACACCTTGATGCGCGCGCGCAGCGCGGGCGTGATGTCGAGGGTCAGGCGGGCGGTGTAGAGGTCGCCCTTGCCCAGCGCATCGGCGTCGCCTTGGCGAATCCACGCCTCGGCGTGCGGATTCGCGGGCGGACGCGCGCCGATGCCGACGCGCTTTGCGCGTATCGGCGGCTTCGCTGTCATATCGGCCACCGCAGCAGTTCGTCCACCAGGGCGGTGATTTCCCGCGCGGCGGCGCTGTCCGGCGCCGTCTCGCGTGCAAGCCGGCCAGCGGCCACGCTGTCGGCGAACACGATGCGTTGATGCACTTCAGAGCGCAGCGCAGGAAGCGGTTGGTCGGCCAGAGCCTGGCGCGCTTCGCGCCCGATGACGGTGGTACTGATGCGCCGATTGATGATGAAGGCCGCACGCAGCGCAGGCCGAAACACCTGCGCTTCGCGGATCAGCGCCACCATCTCGGCGCTGGCCCACAGGTCGTAGGGGCTGGGTTGCACGGGGATCAGCACGCGCTCGGCCGCCAGTAGCGCGGAGCGCGCCAGTGCCGCGATGCGTGGCGGGCCGTCGATGACGACGTGATCGGCCCGCCTGGCGAGCTCTGGTGCTTCCTGATGCAGCGTTTCGCGTGCCAGGCCCACGGCGCTGAACAACCTTGGCAAACCCTGCTGGCTTCTGCGTTGCGTCCAGTCCAGCGATGAACCCTGCGGGTCGGCGTCCAGCAGGACGACGTGCTGGCCGCGCATCGCAAGCTCGCCGGCGATGTGCGTGGCGAGCGTGGTCTTGCCCACGCCGCCTTTCTGGTTGAGCAGAGCGACGATCATGACGAGGCCCTCCATGCTGGAAAGCCTTGCTTTGATCGGTCTGCAAAACCTGTCGGCTGCCGGCTGGTATTGCCTGCCGTTTGTGGCCGCGTGGTGGTTATCCACCGCAGCGGCGTTTCCCTACTAAAAGTTAGAGAATTTAAGTTAGGGAAGTTAGAGGGGCGCGAAACCCAATGCTGGCGCGGGTTTGCGGCCGATCGGCACGCCTGATAGCACGATAGTCCCACGCCTGATAGCACGATACCCCGCACGCCTGATAGCACGACACCATTCACAAGTTTTCCCGGAGTTATCCCCGTGCCGTATGCGGCACGGGTCGGAACGTCAGCAGCTCCATGCCGCTGTCCGGCATCCGCTCGATGCCCAGGACGTAGCCGGGCAGCGACTGCCGCGCGACCAGCGCGCGCAGGTCGCAGGCGAAGTCGTAGGGCTTCGCAGTGCTGCCGGATTTCTGGTGCAGGTAGCGAAAGTCGAACTGCCAGCCGTATGCTTGCTTGCCGCCGTGCTTGCGCACCAGGCGGTACAGCCACCGCTCGATGCCGCCGGTCAGCCGGAAGTACGCCGGGTCGATGGTCAGCACCAAGGCGGCGTCGAGCACGCCCGCATAGAACCAGTCCGGCAGGATCAGCTCGATGCCCAGCGGCGTGCCGCGAGCATCGGCCAGTTCCTTCCATTCGTTGATCCACGAGAAACGGTGCAGGCGCCGCCCGGTCGTCTCGCGGATGGACGTGGCCACCGTAGTCGATTGCAGCCGGTCGAGCGCGGCCTTGAGGCGCTGGTAGTCGCGCAGCGACTTGCCGCGCCCGATGTAGCGCAGGATCTCGTAAGGCGTGGCGCGCATCAGCCGCGACGGCCGCAGGCCCGCGTCCTTCGCTTCCACGATCTGCGAGGCCGCCCATATCAGCACGTCCGCATCCCAAATCGTGGCGATGCCGTGCTCGGCTGTTCCCTCCACGCGGATCGTCACGTTGCCCGCACGGAAGTCGATGGGCCTGACCCGCTTGGACTTGCCGAGCGAGAAGAACGGATAGGCCATCAAGTCCTGGCTGTCGCGCGGCGCCATGTCGCCGGGCAAGGCGCGGAACAGGTCGAGCTGTTCGCGCTCCTGCAACGGCCGCTGCCGGGGCGGCAGCGCAGTGCTGGACATGGCGATGGCCTGCCGCGCGCCGCCGATCAGCGCGCACGACTGTCGGCCGAGTGGTGCTCGGCGTATTCGGGATCGGAAGTCGTCTCGAAACTGCGGTCGGCAGCCCAGGCATCGAGGTCGGCCACGGCGTACATGACGCGACGGCCGAACTTGCGAAAGCGCGGGCCGCCGCCGATCACGCGCTGCTTTTCCAGCGTGCGCGGCGACAGGCGGAGGTACTCGGCGGCTTCGTCGTTGGTGAGATAGCGTTGGGGCTGCGCAGCAGCGGTCGAGACAGTGGCGGCAGGCCGCAAGGGAGCGGGACGCATGGTGTGAACCTCCATCGGTTGAAAACGCCGGCTGCACCAGCGCAACCGGGATGGAGGCAGTCTCAGAAAACGAAGCTCTCCTGCTCAGGGTCGTTTTTCTTGGTCTTCAAAACGACCCTTCTCAAGCGGCGGAAGCTGTGCTAGGTGGCGGTAGCCGCCGCGCATCAGCGCATCGCCGCGACGCACCAGGCGGCGCACCTTGGAGCGCAGCCCGCCATCGCTGTACCAATCGGCTGCGGCATCCACGCCGAACAGTCCTTCCGCGACTTCACGCAAGGACGCGCCCGCCAGGGTCGCGTCGAGCGCCTGCAAGCTGTGCAGTTCCAGCAGCGCGGTAGGTGTTGGCCTGGGTTTGGCATCGGCCAGAGCGGCGCCGGGCACCTGTCCGCGTGCAGGCGCGGCAGCGCCGCCGCGATAGGCATAGGCGACAGCCATGCCGTCCTCCAGGCCGGCCGCGAGCGCGCAGCGCAGGCAGTGGCCTGGGCTGCGCGCGATTAGCGCCAGCCCTTTGCCGTCATGCAGCAGTTGCTTGTGGCCGGGGATACGCCAGAACGCGAACGTCGCCGCGTCCAGCGGCGGATCGGCATCGGGGTAGAGCTGCACCACGGCGGCATGACCAGGCAGCCAGGCCGGATGCGCGTCACGCGCATCCAGTGCCGGGTCTTCCAGCAGGCGCAAGCCCCAGTGATGCGCCGCCTGCTGGGCTGCTTGTGGCCGACGATGACGGCGCAGCCAGTCGAGCCGGTAGTCGGGATGCCGGCGCAGGTATTCCCAGGCAAGCGCAAGGCCGTCCAGATGCAGCACGTACAGATACGCGGCAGTCGGATACCAAGGCTCGGCGCTGTGATCGACCATGACGCCTCCTCCTGCGAACAGGACTCGCCGCCACGGAAGAACTACGCGCTACATCGCCATCGTCAAAAGGTTATGGGTCAAAAAGATGGATCGGGTTGTCAAGACCGATTGGCTCCGATGCGTTGCGGTATTCGTCTCAATGCTGCGGCGGCAGCGCCCCGAGTTGGAGTGCTGCACAGGCCAGCCTGCCGCAGCCCGCGCCAGCCATCATGTCTATTTGGATCAGACTGGTGGGGCTACGCTGCAAGAATGCCGATTGAGACCTGCCCGGCATGACATCAGACTGAAAAAGTCACAGTGGGCTGTGTTCAGTCCGGGATGGCTCCGTCACGCTCGGCCGCGCGGGTGTACTCCGACAGCGTGCGCGTGGGACGGAAATAGAGGTCGCGCATCACGGGCTGCTGGCGCGGCCCAACGATGCCGGCCAGCTCGGACAGCTTGACGGTGCCCTGTGCCGGCATCCCGATCCCCAGGTCGATGAGGCCCCAGGCCGTGTCGCCATCGGCCGGATCGAGTGCGGCCAGCAGCCAGGTCACGTGCGCGTCCGGGGTGAACAGCCGCACCACGGGCACCGGGTCGATGGCCCGGCCAGCGGCGCGGGCCTCGCCGTTGGCGAGCAATTGCGCGCGCTCCGGGGCGGTGGCGAATGGCTGGGGCATGGTCGGCAATCCCACAAATCCAATGATGCACGAATGCGGTTTCACGTCGAAGCGCAGAACCACGAAACCGGATTTGCGCCTTCGTGCGCAAGCACGGATGCGGTTCTATGGCTTTGCCGGAATCCGCCGATACGGATTTCCGTAGAGGCACAAAAACGGAGAACACCAAATGAACACTATAGATTGTAGCCCTATAGGGCGCAATGGGATGTCATCTTGGTTTTTGAGAGGAAACCATAGGTGGCGGCTGGGAACTCATTGGCGAAGGCGTTGAAGACAGTCAGAAAGGCGCGTGGCTTGAGCCAGGAAGCCTTCTCTGACGTGTCCAGCCGCACCTATATGAGTACCCTCGAACGCGACCTGAAAAGCCCCACCTTGAACAAGCTGGCCGAGCTGTGCGAGGTGATGGAGATCCATCCGCTCACGCTGCTGACGCTGGCCTACGCGGGCGACAGCCCGCGCAAGGCCGACGAGCTGCTGGCGCAGGTGCGCCAAGAGCTGGAGGCGGTGTTGAGCGAACGCGACGCGGCGGAGCCGCGCGCGTGATGCGGTGATGTGCTGCTATTAGCAGCACATCGCCCCGCCGCGATGGGCGGGGCGCTGCGGCGGTCACGCCGCCTGGGGCTTGCTGCGCGACCAGATCAGGTCGTGCGTGCCGTCCTCACCTTCGATCAGGCGGGCATAGACCGCTGCCGGGAACGAAGGGTCATCGAGGGTCACGGACAGGTACTCGCGCCCAGCCTCGCTGGTCTTCTTCCACGCCGCGCCGATGTCGTGGCTGGCGGCCTGGAGGCGGAAATCGGGGGCGTTCTCGCTGCTGCCCTTGTCGTTGGGAACCAGCTTGACCTTGACGTTGAGCGTCAGGGTGCGAAGCGTGCCGGTGAAGCCGTCTTTGTCGGTGGTGAAGGTGCCGATGTTGGCCATGATGTTTTCTCCTTTCGGTTGAACAAGGTTCGCGCCCATCGCGTCCTTGTTGTGATCCGGCCGGCGGGGGACGGGCTGGCTGCACCGCTTGCGGTCGCAACGCAGTGGAGAGCCGGGAGGCGAAAAGAACTTGGCCCGCGAGGAATGCGCGCAGCGCAGGGGAAATTGTTTTCGCCGGACGGTTGCAGCCATGAAGCCCGAGGCGCAGCCGCGCCACCGCCAGGATTCACAACGAGACAAGGACGCCTTGGGCCGGACCGCTCCGAAAGGAGATGGGGCCGGCTCGGCATCCCCGCACGAAGGCTTCTCCGGCTCGCCCACTGACGCGGGCCAGGTCAACCACCCGACGACAGGCGAGAACGCCCCCGCCGCACCTTGCGGCGCCGCTCTTGAGGCGTGGCGTGGAAGCTCCATAGCGATGCCGGGCGGGTTGTCCGTGAACCGTCCTTCGTGACGTGATGGGCAGGAACCGCCAGCGTTGAGGACGGCTCGCACCTGCACAACCTGCCGCAGCGAGCGCCAGCGTGTTCGCCAGCGCCTCGCCCATCGCGGCGGGGCGCTGGCCGGGCCGATCCGGCGCAGCCGGTTCGGCGTCATCGAGGGGCGCCAAGCATCGCGCGGCGGGGATAGCCCGCGGGACTTTCCCCTGGAGGCAAGCGAAGCGCGCAGCGCCGCAGGCGCGAAGGCGTGAGGGATTGAAGCCGAATGGCCGTGACGGCAAAGGCGGCACGGGGCGCAGCCCGAAAGCCCGGCGGCGCAGTGCGCCGACACGCCCAGGCTGTTCTATATTTTCAGGAAGCAATCGAAGACAAGCCCATGACCCTCCAGCTCCGACACGAAACCCCGGACGACATTGCCGCCATCGAGGCCGTGACCATCGCCGCGTTCGCTGATGCACCACACACCAGCCACACCGAGCAATTCATCGTGCGCGCCTTGCGTGCCGCCAACGAACTGACGCTTTCCATCGTGGCCGAAGAACATGGGCGCGTCGTCGGTCACGTCGCGCTGTCGCCAGTAACGATCACCCATGAGCACAGGCGAAAGACCGAGGGCTGGTATGGGTTGGGGCCGATCTCCGTCCTGCCGCCAAGGCAGGGGCAAGGCATCGGTTCGCGCCTGATGGAACAGGCGCTGTCTGAACTGCGGGCTATGCAGGCCGCAGGCTGCGTGCTGCTGGGAGATCCAACGTACTACACGCGCTTTGGCTTCCAGGCCCATGCGGGCTTGCAACTGCCGGGCGTGCCGCCCGGCTATTTCATGGCGCTGGCCCTGCATGGGACAGTGCCGGAAGGCATCGCGCACTACAGCGATGCCTTCAACGCCGCCGCCTGAGCCAGCGCGAAGGCGGCGGCGTTTTAATTCGGCTATTGGCCTTGAACACCGGGCGCGGCCACTGTCGCACCCGGATTTCGCGTCCACCGCGCCTAGGGCGGAACGGCCTGGGCGCGGTGCTGATCGCGGTTATTCCTTCGTCTCGATGCGCCACCACACAAAGCGAAGCGCCCCGGTCGAGGCCGGGGCGCTTGCCTTCGGCGCGGGTCAAGCGGCCAGTGCCTCGGCGGGTTCATCCGCCATTGCCTCGGTATCCTCCGGGGCGTCCTGCTCCGGGCCTTCTTCCTGCGCGGCCTCCTGCGGGCCTTCGGCCTTGAATATGGCGGGCATCCAGCCGGTGCCATCGGCCAGCCGCTCGGCCTCGCTGGCAATGTCGGCCTTCTTGAGCTTCGCCAGCCGGGTGACGGATTCCGGTGCAAACGCGCCCACGGCATCCAGAATCACGGCCTTGGAAACGTGCTTGAAGTAGCCTTCTGCGGTCGGCTTCCACCATGCGGCCATGTCGAGGCCCACGGCCTGCGCCAGTTCCTTGCCGGGCTGGTGCGGCGTGGCACGGGGCGTCACCACGTCCACCGTGGAAGCCACGCACACGGCCAGCAGCCGCACCAGTTCGTCTTGCGACTTCGCCAGCAGCGCGGCGAACAGTTCGGCGCTGTCCTCCGGCAAGGCTTCACCGGCTACCTGTTGCAGTTCGCGCAGCGCCACGGCGGCAGGCGATTCCGGCCAGTCCGGGGCCATGCCTTCCAGCCTGTCTTGCGCCGTGAGGCGCACGCCGAGTGGCAGTCCATCGCCGTAGGCGTCGGGCTGCAAGACCTTCTGCACCATGCCATGCACCAGCGCGGCCAGCGCGACCTGCGGATGCCGGGCGACTTCGATTTGCAGCGCCGCCGTGCGGTGGGCGCTCAACCGCTGCGCCAGCCGGTCGGACAGGCTCGCGGCCTTGGGCGCGTCGTCGGCGTCCTCGTGCTCGTCGTTGGCGGCTTCGCCTTCGGTACTGCCGAAACCGCGCCGCAGCTTTTCCAGCGTGCGCAGCGCCTTCGCCTCGGCTTCGCGCAGCAGGCCGCGATGAATGACGGCCTCGCCGTTGCGGTCGATGGTGACGATGGCACCGGCCACCTCGCGCACCTCGGGCGCATAGCCTTGCAAGGCGTCCTCCGCGTCTTGCAGTTCCCCGATCACCTGATCGCGCCGCTGTTCCAGTTTCTCGGCCTTGGCCTCGTCCTCGCTGCTTTCACCTTGGCAGGCTTCTTCCAGTTCGGCGTCGATCTTGTCGAGGCGGGTTTGCAGCGAGGCAATGCGGCGGGCCTCGCGGGTGGTCGGCTCGCGGCGATGGCGCGGGGCGTTCTGGAAAGCCTGCCGTTCCTCGTAGGCCAGATGCGGCACGGCCTCCACCCATGCCCAGCCCTCGGCGCGCACGTCCTCGGCCAGCGCATCCAGCTTGCCGCGCACCAGCGTTTCCAGCACTGCGGTATCGGTGAGGTAGGTTCCGGCATCGCCTTCCGCGAACAGGTCGCGGCGGATGCCGCCGCCTGCCTGCCGGTAGGCGTCCAGCCCGACGAAGCGCACCAGCGCGTGCGCGGCGTCGATTTCGCGCTCGGTCAGGCGCTCGCGCAGCTTGGACGGGCTGCGCTGCCATTCCGGCGCACCATAGAACGCGGCTTCCTGCGCGGCGTGGTCGTCGGTGATGGTCAAGGCCATCAACTGTTCCAGCGTGACGCCTCCGGCCCGGTAATCGGCCATGAGGCGCGGCGAGACGTTCGCCAGCTTCAAGCGCCGCTGCACCACCAGCGGGGACACGCCGAAGTCGGCGGCAATGTCCTCGATGGGGCGTCCTTCCTTGACCAGCGCGGCGAAAGCCGCGAACTGGTCGGCGGGGTGCATGGCCTCGCGCTGCACGTTCTCCGCGAGGCTGACGGTGCGGGCGGACGCATTGGCCACCAGCAGGCACGGCACCTCGTAGTCGGCGGGGATGCGCTTCTTCTTCGCCAGCAGCCTCAAGGCGGTCAGGCGGCGGTCGCCTGCCACCACCTCGTAAGCCTCGCCATCGGCGGCAAGGATGACGATCAGGTTTTGCAGCAGGCCGATGCGGGCAATGCTCGCGGCCAGTTCGGGGATGGACTGGCGCGGGGTCGTGCGGACGTTGCGCTTGGAGCGGCGCGGCAACAGTTGCGACAGCGGAACCAAAATCAGGTTCTTGGTCGGGTCGGCCACTTCCAGCGGTGCGGCGGCTTCGATGGCGACGGTTTCGGTTTTGAGTACGGCGTTCATGGTGATTTCTCCTAGCGGTTGGGATGCAGCAGCGAGAGAAGCGGCAAAGGCTGCTGCCTGCCCCTGCCGCGTGGGGATTCAGGCTTTCAACTGGCGCAGGCCATCGGCCAGCAGCCACAGGGCGCGATTCAGGCGCACGCTTTGGTCGATGCCCTGCACGGGCCGGGTGGTCTGGCGGCGACCATTCGCGGCGCGGGCGGACAGGCCGCCTTTGGTCAAGTTCTCCTGCGTGCGGTTGAACACGCTCCACAGGTCGCGGCGGTCGTCGTCATGGCGGCGCGGCATCAGGATTTGCGATTCCGTGATGGGCGCGGGCCTGTCCTCGTCGTACTTCAACGCCAGCGCAGCGCGGGCGAACACTTCCGATTCCCCGGCGTCCAGCGTGATGGCGCGCATGGCATCGCGGGATTCCTGCGCACGGTCGAAGCCATGCAGGACTTCGTAAGCGCCTTCGATGACGTGCCCGGCTACGTCGCCCTTGTGGGGCACGCGTACGTCGGCCACGGTGTCGCCGCAGACAAGGCCATTGCTGCACACGAAGCGGAACATCCCGGCCAGCATCTGATAGCTGCTGGTACCGTCATGGGAGTTCAGGAGAATGATTTCGTTGGCCTCGCGGCCGTTGATCTGGCTGGCGTGGCGCAGCCGGATCATGTGCTTGGTGTAGTCGCGGCGGTCGTCGTGGCGCACGCGGGTCTGCGTCACCATGAAAGGCTCGAAGCCTTCCCCGCGCAGTTCTTGCAGCACGGTCGCGGTGGGGATGTAGCTGTACCGCTCGGAGCGGCTTTCGTGCGGGGCGTCCGCGAAGATGGACGGGGCCACGGCGCGGATTTGGTCATCCGACAAGGGATAGTCGGAACGCAGCACCGGCGAACGGGAAGCGAAACGGGATGCGAGTTGCATGGTCTTTCTCCTGACAAAGAAGGGTTTGCTGTTCACACCGCACACCGGATTCCTAGATTCGGAGCCCAGCCTTTCGGCTGTTCGGTGCGGTCGGCACGAGGAACCCGGTTGGCCCTGTTGCCACCGTCTTTCCTGAGTTCATCGCCCGCGACGGTCAGGAGCGCGCGGACGGGGGCCGTCAAGGAGGCAAGCGCAGGGTTGGTGCGGCCCGCAGGCGCAGCCGAGGACACGGCCCTGCGCGCCTTGACGGCACCCGGCCGCGGGCTACAGTCGCGGACAAGGTGATGGAGTCAGGGAAGACGGCTGGACATGGCAACGGCCGCCTCGATATGCAGACCGCACGGCAAGCGAAGCGCGCAGGCCCGAAGCTGGAAGCCGGGCCGGAGGCGTCAGGGATGTGGAAGGCTGGCGAATGCCAGTCCCGTAAGGGATGAGCGAACAGCGAACCTGGAGCAGCGCGGTCCGCGAAGCGGAGACGCACAAATTGCTCGTTTATTCTCTACGCTTGATATGTGTGACTTGAACTCAATGACGAGAAGAAAATGAAGATGATGCACGCCAACGAGATTCGCGCAGGCGACGTTCTGCTTTGCTATAAAGATGCAAAAATCGACCCGGTTGGGAAGGGCATCACTCGCGTTACGGACAGCGAATACACGCACGCCGCAATTTGTATCGGACCTTGTGTCGCGGCAGAAGCAACGGTCTCAGGCGGCGTAGGCAAGGTTCAGATTGAAGACCTAATCAAACGCTACGATCATGTCGCAGTGTTCCGCCAACCCGATGCGTGGCGACCGCCAGAGCGCGTTCAAGCCATGAACGCTTTTGTAGATTCCATCGTGGCGTCCGGGGCGAAATACAACCTGCGCGACGTGGTGACTTTCAAGAAGAGAAGCGACGTTCACCAGCTTTCACTCACTGAACAGCTCCATGCGTTCTTCAATGGAACGTACACACCCGCACCTATCGAGAAAGGCCGCTATTTTTGTTCCGAGCTTGTAGCGAATTGCTTTGTCGTCACTGGATTCATAGACCCGAGCGCGGCCGTGATTTACAAGTCGAATGTCACATCGCCGGGTGCGTTGGGACGAGATCCCACGTTCGGAACTTTCTGCGGGTATGTTTCGAGTGTGCCGAATTACTCGGTGCCGGCTACGGATGAGTTTTTCAATCACTCAACATTTGATGAGATATTTGGCGGCGGCGCATAGCCACGAACCGCTGCGTTGTCGGCTGACGGCGTTGAAGTGAAGTCTGATATTTGCTGCTGATGCAGGCGCCGCAAAAAGAAAAGAAAGCGCGTCACCCCGAAGGGCGACGCGCTTGCGAGGTCACACGATGACCCTTCCCGCCAGCCGCGCATCGCGCGCGTAGGCGCTCAACCGCTTCTCGGCGCGGAAGGACAAATCGCGCTCGATCAGCAGGCCCAGCCCGCCGCGCACCGTCGCCAGCTCGCCCAAACTGACCCAGCCGATTTCCGGCATTCCCAGGCCCAGGTCGCAAAGACCGAAGGCGTGGTCGTGGTCATCGGGATCAATCTCGGTCAGCAGCCAGGTCGCGCCGGCATCTGGCGTGAACAGCTTGACCACGGGCGCCGGATCGAAGTCCGGGTTCTCCAAGGATTCGCGGCCGTTGGCCAGCAGCATGATGTGCTGCTCGTCGGTGATGAGTGCGTTGTTCATGGTGAACTCCTGAAAGGTTGCCGGGCGGAATTGCCCGACCCTTCCGGGGCACGGCGCAGCGCAAGCAGTCAGGGGTCAACGACGGCCGCCAGGACGCAAGCGCCAACGGCGCGCTGCCCTTGACGGCGAGAACGCCGTGGCACGATGAAGGAACAGCAAGACCGCCTCCCTCGCACCCCCCAAGCACACCGGCTTTCGGCAAAGTACGTAGCACGCGCAGGCCCGCGAGGGCCGGAGTTGCCCACCGGGCACAGCAAAAAGGGGGCCGAAGCCCCCTTGGTCAGATCAGGCCGCGTTCGGCGAAGGACGTAGTGCTGTCGCCCGCCACGATGATGTGATCCAGCGTGCGGACATCCACCAGCGCCAGCGCCTCCTTGAGCCGCTGGGTCAGTGCCTTGTCAGCGCCACTCGGCTCTGGATTGCCGCTCGGGTGGTTGTGCGAAACGATGACCGCCGCCGCGTTGAGCCGGAGCGCCTCCTTGACCAGCTCGCGCGGATACACCGATGCGCTGTCGATGGTGCCGCGGAACATCTCCGCGTACTCGATCAGGCGATGCTGCGTATCGAGGAACAGCACCGCGAACACTTCGTGCTCGAAGCCAGCCAGCTTGGCGCGCAGGTACTCCTTGACTGCCGCCGGCGAACTGAACGAGGCACCACGCTGCATCTTCTGCTCGATGGCGTGGCGCGCGGCCTCCAAAATCTGGTCTGCCGTCGCCAGCAGGTAGCGGCCCTGTGCGTCACGCACCATCAGCGAGGCATCGAACGAGGAAAAGGACAGTTGCGACATGATCGTGCTCCGGTTGCTCGGGCGGAATTGCCCGGAACCGTGGCCAGCACGGCGCAGCGCAAGCAGTCAGGGGTCGCAGACGGCCGCCAGGACGCAAGCGCGCACAAGCGCGCGCCGCCCTTGACGGCGAGAACGCCGTGATACGGTGAAGGGAACAGCAAGACCGCCCACACCCCGCCCACTGCACACAGTCGGCTTTTGGGGCAAGCGGAGCGCGCAGGCCCTCAAGGGCCGGAGGCGTCAGGGATCAAGCCGGATGGCCGCGATTCGGCACGAAGCGCGGGGCGCAGCCCGCGAGCCCGACGGCGGTACGCCGGTACGCCGGTACGCCGGGACGCCGGGACGCCGGGACGCCGGGACGCCGGGACGCCATGCAGTTCTGCCTACTGATGACTTGCACAATGATTCAATAAATGTTGTATTATCGAATAATGAACGAGACCCAAGCTGTTTCCGCCCTGAGTGCCTTGGCCCATGCCCAGCGTCTGCGCGTGTTCCGCGCCCTGGTCGTCGCCGGCCCCGAGGGTTTGACGCCCAGCATCCTGGCCGACCAGCTCGACGTGGCCCGCAACACCCTGTCCTTCCATCTGAAGGAGCTGGCGCACGCCGGCCTCGTCACGATCGAGCAGCAGGGCCGCAACCTGATCTACCGCGCCGAGTACAGCCGCATGAACGGCCTGATCGGCTACCTGACCGAGCACTGCTGCCAGGGCGGCGTGTGCGAGGTCAGCCCGTCTTCCGCCATCTGCACCACCTGCTGAAAGGACTTCCCATGAAACGCTTCCACGTCCACCTGAACGTCGATGACCTGAACCGCAGCATCGGCTTCTATTCCCAACTGTTCGCCGCGCAGCCCGCGCGCACCGAGAGCGACTACGCGAAGTGGATGCTCGAAGACCCGCCGGTCAACTTCGCCATCTCCACGCGCGGCGGCAAGCCGGGCATCGACCACCTGGGCATCCAGACCGACGATGCCGAGGAACTGGCTGGCCTGAAGGCCCGCGCGCAGGCCGCCGACATGGCACTGCTCGACGAAGGCACCACGACCTGCTGCTACGCGCGCAGCGAGAAGCACTGGATCACCGACCCGCAAGGTGTGGCCTGGGAGCATTTCCACACGCTGGGCAACATCCCCGTCTTCAACGAAGCATCCCAGCCCGCAAGCGGCGCCGCTGCGGCGTGCTGCGCGCCAAGCGATGGCCGCGCCGCGAAGCCCGCTGCATCTTGCTGCTGACGCGAGGCACGCATGACGACTGAAGCCACCTACAACGCGCTGTTCATCTGCACGGGCAATTCGGCGCGTTCGATCCTCGCCGAAGGCATCCTCAACGAGCTGGGCAAGGGCCGGTTTCACGCCTGGTCGGCGGGCAGCCATCCCAAGGGCGAAGTCCATCCGCTGGCGCTCGCCACGCTGGAGCGCCTGCATCTGCCGGCGACCGGCTACCGCAGCAAGAGCTGGGACGAGTTCGTGGCGCCGGATGCGCCGGTGTTCGATTTCATCTTCACCGTCTGCGACAACGCCGCCGGTGAGGCGTGCCCGCTGTGGCCGGGCGAGCCGGTATCGGCCCATTGGGGCGTGCCCGACCCAGCGGCCGTCGAAGGCACGGAGGAACAGCAGCGCAAAGCGTTCACGGACGCCGCGATCACGCTGCGCCGGCGCATCGAGCTGTTCCTGTCGCTGCCCCTGAAAAGTCTCGATGCCATGTCCTTGCAGCGCGAGCTGCGCGACATTGGCCGCCAGTGAGGCCAGCACGATGACCGCAGGAGCCGATACCGCCGGCCGCGCGCCGGCGGCGCCCGCCATGAGCGTCTTCGAGCGCTACCTGACCGTGTGGGTGCTGCTGTGCATCGTCGCGGGCATCGCCCTGGGCCAGCTCGCGCCCGGCGCGTTCCAGGCCGTCGGCCGCATGGAAGTGGCCCAGGTCAATCTGCCGGTCGGCCTGCTGATCTGGATCATGGTGATCCCGATGTTGCTCAAGGTGGACTTCGGCGCACTCGGCCAGGTGCGCCAGCACTGGCGCGGCATCGGCGTGACGCTGTTCGTCAACTGGGCCGTCAAGCCGTTCTCGATGGCGCTGCTGGCCTGGCTGTTCATCCGCCAGGTCTTCGCCGACTGGCTTCCGGCCGACCAGCTCGACAGCTACGTCGCCGGCCTGATCCTGCTGGCCGCCGCACCTTGCACGGCGATGGTGTTCGTCTGGAGCCGGCTGACCGGCGGCGATCCGATGTTCACTCTGTCGCAGGTGGCGCTGAACGACACCATCATGGTCTTCGCCTTTGCGCCCCTCGTCGGGCTGCTGCTCGGGTTGTCGGCCATCATCGTGCCCTGGGACACGCTGCTGACCTCGGTGGTGCTCTACATCGTCATCCCGGTCATCATCGCGCAGGTGTGGCGCCGAGCGCTGCTGCGTCAGGGCCAGGCGGCGTTCGACCGCGCGCTGGCGCGCATCGGTCCACTGTCGATCGCGGCGCTGCTGCTGACGCTGGTGCTGCTGTTCGCCTTCCAGGGCCAAGCCATCCTGCAGCAGCCGCTGGTGATCGCCATGCTGGCGGTGCCGATCCTTATCCAGGTGTTCTTCAATTCCGGCCTGGCCTACTGGCTCAACCGCAAGGTGGGCGAGAAGCACAGCATTGCCGGCCCCTCGGCGCTGATCGGCGCGAGCAACTTCTTCGAGTTGGCCGTGGCAGCGGCCATCAGCCTGTTCGGCTTCCACTCCGGCGCTGCGCTGGCCACCGTGGTCGGCGTGCTGATCGAGGTGCCGGTGATGCTGCTGGTCGTGCGCCTGGTCAACCGATCTCGTGGCTGGTACGAACAGGCCCCGCGCAACGCAGCGAGACATCCGGCATGAGTATCGTCACGATCTATCACAACCCGGATTGCGGCACGTCGCGCAACACGCTGGCACTGATCCGTGCAAGCGGCATCGAGCCCACGATCATCGAGTACCTGAAAGCGCCGCCTGACCGGGAAATCCTGAAGGCACTGATCGCGCGGATGGGCATGCGCGTGCGGGATGTGCTGCGCGTCAAGGGCACGCCCTACAAGGAATTGGGCCTGGACGCCATGCATTGGAGCGACGACCAGTTGATCGACCAGATGCTGGCGCACCCGATCCTCATCAATCGGCCCATCGTGGTGTCTGCGCTGGGTGTGCGGCTGTGCCGTCCTTCGGACATTGTGGTCGAGCTGTTGCCGCAGCGGCAGGCAGGCGAGATCCGCAAAGAGGACGGCACGCTGCTCCTCATAGACGCGCCAATCGCCGGCGGCGATCCCGACCTTGCCCTGGCGCTGCAGGGGGCCGGGCTTCCCACGGATGACTTGACCGAGCCGGGACGCCGATTCTTCGCCTATGTCACGGTGTCAGGGGAGCGCGTGGGCTTTGGTGGCTTCGAGCGCATGGGCCAGAACGTGCTGGTGCGCTCCTTGGTGGTACTGCCGCAAGCGCGCCATCGCGGCATCGGCGGCGGCATGCTCGCGCTGCTGCTGCGCCGCGCCTTCGACGAAGGGGGGCGCGAAGCCTGGTTGCTGACCACGACGGCCGCGCCGTTCTTCGAGCGCGCGGGCTTCAAGCCGATGGAGCGTACAAGCGCACCGGCTTCAGTACCGGCGACGCGGCAGGCTGCGAACTTGTGTCCTGCCAGCGCGGCGTTGCTTAGGCGGTCGATCCATCTGTAGTGCAGAAGGGCGAATTTCCGAGGACACTGTCTCGGATTTCTCGGCGGGCAGCCCGTTCCCCGATTTCCGAGACAGTGCCTCGGAAATCACAGGCCGGGGGTATGCGGCGAAGAACCGCCGCATGTTCTCCAGATTGTCCGGGCTGAACCCGCGACCGAAGCGCACGGTCAGGTCGGCGGACAGCCGGGCAATCAACTGTTCGCCATATCCCGCGCGACGCTTGCCCTGTTGCTCGGCCTCCACGATGCGGCGGCCAATCTCTCAATAGCTGGCCGTCATGCCGTCGTGGATGCCGGCGTAGCCGGCAGGCAGGGGCGGCACCTTTTACTGCTTTGGGCATCCGGGCGCTCATGTCGTGGCCTCCTGGGGCTGGCGCTGCCGCGCCTTCGTGATGGTCTGGCGCCGGGGGTCGCCACCAGCTCGGCCGCCTGGCGCACAGGATTGTCCTCGGTGTGGACGTAGCGCATGAACATAGCCACGGTCTTGTGCGCTGTCAGCGCCATGCCGACCTTGAGCGGCACGCCCGAATTGGCAATGTCCGTCGCCGAGCGGTGGCGGATGCCGTGGGTGCCGACCTTCGGCACACCGGCACGGTCAAGGATGCGCCGCCACGCCTGATAGTAGGAGTGGAGGCTTAACGGCTTCTTGTGATCGAGGATCGCGGGGCAACCGGGCCCAGCACGGCGCAGCGCAAGCTGTCACAGGGTCGAAGACGGCCACGGCCGCAAGCGCCGAAGGCGCGAGGCCCTTGACGGCGAGAACGCCGTGGTACGGTGTAGGGACAGCAAGACCGTCTCCATGCGACGCATGAACTCTGGCAAGCGGAGCGCGCAGGCCTGTCCAGGCCGGAGGCGTCAGCGATGGACGCCCGTAGGGGCGAGACGCCAACGGTGGCTCGATGCGAAGTACGACAGCGCGGCCCATTCGGGGACGCCCCAAAATCGGGTATCTTTAGAAACAACAGATTCCCGTATTGGGTCTCGCTTGGTTAGAACACTGCCATTGCAAGGAACGGCATGCCAGCCCTATATCAACTTGCCCTGCTTGGAACACCAACTGCAGTTCAAATTTCCGAACTTGAAGAAGTCATCGGAAAGGCTGTCGGCATGTTCAATTTGCGGTTGGGGCATGAGATTGGATGGGAGGTTTGTCCCGATGAATTCAATCCAGACCAACAGCGATCGTCTGCTGCGGCATTTTTCGGAGGTCATGAGCCTCCTCTTGCCAATGTGGCAAGACTGCTGGCGCGAGGCATCCCATTGCTCCCGGTCGCCTCTGACGTCAATCGAGTCAGTGCAGAAATCCCCGCATTGCTGCAGCCGCTCAACTGCTTAGCATACGCCGCAGGTGGGCCGCAACGTGTCGCGTCTGCTTTGCTGGAGTGTGCTGGGCTCCTTCCTCGACAGCGCCGGGTGTTCGTAAGCTATCGTCGGGGCGAGGCTAGGGAAGCAGCCTTGCAGCTATTCGATGCGCTGTCTGCTCGGCTATTTGATGTATTTCTCGATACACATGGTATTCCACCTGCAGAAGATTTCCAGACAATGCTATGGCACCGGCTTTGTGACTCGGATGTCCTGCTGATGCTCGACACGCCAGGATATTTTGAAAGCCGTTGGACGAGTGCTGAGTTCGGACGCGCTTTGGCCAAAGGCATCAGCGTCTTGCGGGTCGGTTGGCCTGACACAACGCCTTCTGCGCGCACGGCAACGGCCAGTCGGGCGGAACTGTTACCTGAAGAAGTCGATCCGACGACCGGACGCATCGCAGACGGTGCGGTGGATCGCATTTGTCTTCAACTGGAGGAAGTTCGCAGCCAGAGTCACGCGGTTCGCTCTGTCAACCTCGTAAGCAATCTGCGCAATGCCATTCAAACAATCGGCGGCCAAGTCGTCGGAGTGGGCGCCAATAGAGCTGTATATGTCCAACTGCCCGATGGGCGGAATGTAGTTGTTTATCCAACGGTCGGTGTTCCCACGTCAACTACGCTGCACGATGCGTCTACGAACTCACCGGAACAATCCGTTGCCGTGGTCTACGATCACGTAGGTCTGCATCCCAGGTGGCTGGGCCATCTGGACTGGTTAGGACAGCACATTCACTCCGCTAGGTGGGTTAAAGCCAGCGAGGCGGGTTGGCAATTCGCGGACTGGGAGGCGTAGCCATGAGTGCAATCTTCCTCTCGGCCAGCGTGCCACTTGTAGGGCGTGGCACTTACCACGAAACCGCCGATCCATTTCTTATCCAATGTGCGGTGAGAGAACTGGTCATAGCAGTCATTCGCCAGCACAAGATCGTGTGGGGTGGGCATCCTGCGATTACCCCGATGATTTGGAGCATAAGTGAAGACTTGGGGGTCGACTACTCGCAGTCTGTTGTCTTGTATCAGAGCACGTTCTTTGCAGAAATCTTCCCTGAAGAGAACAAGCATTTCCAAAATGTAGTCTTCACCGATGCAGTCCCTAATGACAGGGCGGCAAGCTTGCTTGTCATGCGCGAACAGATGCTCTCGCGTGAGGACTTAAGCGCTGCTGTGTTTATTGGTGGAATGGATGGGGTAGAAGCTGAACATGAGCTTTTCAGGCGCTTCCATCCTGCAGCCAAGGTGCTCCCGGTGTCCTCGCCAGGCGGAGCGGCGCTGAATCTCGCCAAGGACCATAGCTATTTCACCGGGGAAGCGCTTGTCGATGTGGACTTTGCTCAGCTCTTCCATGAGCATCTGGCGGTGCCCTTGGCTGGCAAGTAGAGTCAGTTCGTTTCCCGATCCCGTGCTCTAAAAAATCAACCGAGGATTATTCATGCCACGGAAAGTTTTCTACAGCTTTCATTATCAACGCGACAGTTGGCGCGCATCCAAGATACGCAATATTGGGGTTGTAGAGGGCAACCCGTCAGCAAGCGATAATAAATGGGAAGAAGTGAAGCGAGGCGGTGATACCGCGATCAAGCGCTGGATTGACGATCAATTGCAAGGGCGGACATGCACAATTGTTTTGGTTGGTGCGGAAACGGCAAATCGCCCCTGGATTCGATATGAGATTGAGCAGTCATGGAACAGCGGAAAGGGACTCCTGGGGATACGTGTCCACAAGCTCTTGGACCACAACCAGCAACCATCAGTGGCAGGGGCCAATCCGTTCGACTCATTTACCTTGAACGACGGTAGAAAGCTATCCTCCGTCGTCCGCGTCTACGATCCGCCGGGAGGCACCAGTAGCGCGGTCTATACCTCCATCAGCGACAGCCTGTCGAGTTGGATCGAAGCAGCGATCGCCGCTCGCTAGAAGTCAGAACATCTCGTCAAAACAACGATCCGGTACTCATTGGTTGCCCATAGAGTTCCGAGATTTGCGTCTGGAACTGTGTCTGTCCTCCGTAGCTAGGGTGCCTCACGCAAATTACCGGTATAGAATCCGTGATGCGATGGGCCGCAGCGGTGGCATCATTGCCGATGGCAACGATGCGAGAAGGCTTCAGCAAGACAATGAGTTGTTGGAGCAGTTCTTCGCCGGCGCGTCTTTCGTGCGCGTTGTGCTGGCGGTTGGTGAATGGATCTCCAGATTCATGCGGATGAAGGGGAAAGACATTCCAGAGGAAGATGCGAGCATCAATGTGTTCTAGCATGCCCCATATGACCGCCGCGGTTCGTTCAGCTACAGCACTTCCTATCGTCGGCCGCTCAGCGATCAGATCGAGATTCCAGCGCTTGGCGTGCTGGCTCATGTGAACGTCGTCAGTCAGGGCTAGCCCAGTGCGGCGCCCTCCGCGATATCCGAGGTCTCTCCCGATCCAGATCGCATCTACAGGCTCCTCTGTTGCACGACGCAACATGGCGGAAAGTGCTGCAGCACGGCGACGCGGCGCATCGCGCCGATCATGGACTTCACATCGATCCGAATACGGATTGAAGCAGTCTTCGAATTGCAGCGAAGCAACTGCCTCAACGAATGGGTGGATGTTCATTTTTCAGACTCAAGTGGCATGTATTTGATGGTGCGTTGTTCTCGGTTTCCAATGATCCAGCCGCCTTGATTTTCCTTAAGCTGTCGGAAGACCGCATACCCTTCCAAGATGGCCTTTTCCCAGAGCTTCAGTGGGCACTTCTCTACCTCGTAACCACTCACGAACTCGCCGATGGTCTTGAGAATTCCGAGTGAGACCTTTTCCTGGTTCTCGAAGAAATTCAATTCTTTGGCTCTTGAGAAAATCCAAGCTGAAACCCCTTCTTCAACGACGATGGCTCGACCGCTGTCCTGCTCTTCATCGAATTTCGGATTGCTCTTTCGTTTGTGTTTGATCAATGCCCGCATCACGGGTGACCAGTGCAGGATCGCCGCATTCGCAAAATGGAAGACGTCATGGAACCGGTAACCATCGCGGTCGGCAATGTTGTCGGTTAAGGGATCTCCAATGAATACGCCATTCCATTGGAGATAACTCTTACCACTGCCTCGTTGATTGACTCGGATTCTGAATTCTCTGGGTAGCTGTTCCTCGATTCCAAATTTACTGTCGAAATCAAGGTCAACCAGATCATCTGCTTGTGGTTCCAAGAACGCGCCGCGCGCTTTCCGAAGGTTGGCGCGAGCCACTTCCGAAAATGCTAGTTCGGCCGCATGGATTGCATCCAGGTAAGCCCGCGCGAACGCGACCAAATCAGTGCGCGCAGGGGTGCTTCCCATTAGGGCTGCTGCTGACTGCCCCAAACGTGCCAGGGTGGCATCTAACGATGCAGTCGCCGCAATAGGCACTGCGATATAGGCCAATGCACCTTCAGCGATATCACTTGCAGCGCCAACATTCTTAAAATTTCCGTGGTTGGCGGCTTCCCCGAAGATATCCTCAAGAGGGATATTCAGGCGCCTGCAGATTGCAGCCAAGTACCAAAGAGTGTCGCCGAATTCTTCTTCCGCCGCTCTCTTGTAGCCAGGGTATGCTGATTTATCTCGAACGTGCTTTTTGGCCGTGGCCATTATTCCGCCAACTTCTCCATATAGCCCTTGGAGAACCGGATTGAAGTCGTTCGGATTGAGTACGTCTGTGGCTGCAATTCCCGCAGCGTAATCCGAGAGCAAGAGGGAGCCTTCCTTTTTCATCGGTCACCTGCGAAGAGTCAGCCATTCGAATGGGGCGCCTTGGTAGCCGCTCACTGCCAAGTTGCGAATCCATTGCTCAAGATTTCCAACCAATTGCGCATCGTCAAAGGCTGTGAGGCCTATTCCCGTTTTGCATAGAGGGCGACCTTGCTGATCTTGCAATTCATCAGGAAACGCAGGGCCCTCACCCCCGAAATATACGAAATCGTTGCTGATCAAAACCCTGTTGACGCCTGTATCACGGGCCACATGGTCAGGGTTGAGCGAGCCATCGGGGCGGGAGTGAAATGAGTCTCGCTGCTGCCAAGCAACCCCAGCCGCAGCCCTGAAGTAGATGTTGTCCCCGCAACTTTGCTTCCGGCTGCCATTGCGGTACGGCTTCTTGGATTCAAACCGCGGGTCTCGGCCATACTCGTCAAATGTCATTGCTTCGGTGACCCGCATCGCATACACGAGATGCCCACCGCGTCGGACACTTCGATCATTGCTTCCACTACCGACCACCCAATCGCCGATGTCAGCGCTTCTGCGGATACTGGGTTTGCAAGTCGCGAGCGTGCAGTAGCTATAGAAGGGGTTGGGTGCAAAACCACTGTCGTACCGCACTACATAGGAGTGAATACGTGTCATCAGCAGGGATGCCGCTTGAGTGGAACCGGGTCGCAGGCACCGCCGTCAGGCTTTTCCCACGAGTCCTTCCCGTTGATCGCGTCAATGATTGAATCACCGTTCCACCCAACCAAGGCGTCCGCATGTTCTTTCAGCGCATCTGGTAGGTCGCATTCCTTCTCACCATGCTCCCAAACACCAACAATGCGCTTGCCCTGTTTGGCCGCATATTCGATTTCCCAGTTCACCCAATCGCTGTTCTTGGTTTGGGGAGAGACATAGCAAATGAACACCCCAGCCCAATTGATGGCAGGCGCAAGGATCTGCGTCTTTATGTAGTGCTCATCAGTGGCATTGTTGAACTTTCCTGTATGGATCGAGGAATCCCGGACCTCCAGACCTTTCGGAGCCAACAAATCCTTGAGCTTCTGGAGCCCATGATCGTCCTTATGGACATGGCTGATGAATACATTCCTTTTGTCTGCCATCTGTCACCTCCATGGTTTTGCATGTTTTGAAGATCGTAACCGGGTTTGTGGCTGGTGCAGTAGGGGCTACTGGCCAGCTTGCTCGCTTAAAGAATTGCCTGTAGTCCCTTGTCGGCGATGACGTTGAGCAGCTTGAGGGTCGGCCCGGTGGGATGGGTTTCGCCTTGCTCCCACTTGCGCACGGTCGAGGCCGACGTGTGCAAATGAAGAGCAAACACCGGCTGGCTGAACTTCAAGGCTTCGCGCAGACGTTTGATGTCGGCAGCACTGAGTTGCCGCACCGGCGGCGGACAGATCGCGTCGAACTCGCGCATCGTCACCTTGCTGATCGCTCCCGCTTCGTGGAGCGCAGCCAAGTCGCCACGCAGGGATTCAATGATCTTGCTCACAATGCACCTCCAATAACGCGCCCGACCGCAACGCCTTCGACAAAGCCTCCGCGGACAGTTCCAGAAACACCTTACCGGCGAACTGCAGCGCCTTCTTCTCGTCTTGCGTGATGTTCGCCTTGTCGCTCTTGGGGAACCCATGCAGGAACACGTAGCGGCTACCGATGCGGGCCGACAGCAGCGTGCGGTAACCACCGCTCTTGCCGCTGCCGGGGCGTGCAACCCGCTTCTTATAGAGGAAGCCGCCCAAGTCCGCTTCAATCAGACCGCTTTCCATCTCCTGAACCGCTTTGCACAAGGCGGCATCAGGCAGCTTCTCGCTTGCCTGCCACCGCGCAAAGTCCTTTCGCTTGAGAACGCGCTTCATCTTGACCTCCAAACTATACCCGAAACGGGTACACTTTTCCAGACCCCCGCGCGATGCCCGGGCGGGGAGGGTCGCTGGGCAGATTGTCGTGACAGCGATACGACAATCTGGGCCGACAGGGCTGACCGCTGGCCACTGGTCATGTGGTCACCTCTTTCGGCTCCTGGCGCATGCCGATGACCGACTTGCGCCGGCTGGCCACCAATTCGGCCGCCTTACGTACCGGGTCGTCCTCGGTGTGGACGTAGCGCATGAACATCGCCACGGTCTTGTGCGCTGTCAGCGCCATGCCGACCTTGACCGGGATGCCGGAGTTGGCAATGTCGGTCGCTGAGCGGTGGCGGATGCCGTGGGTGCCGACCTTCGGTACGCCGGCGCGATCAAGGATGCGGCGCCATGCCTGGTAGTAGGAATGGGGGCCGAGTGGTTTGTCGTGATCGTTGATGGCTGGACAGATGTAGGGCGATTTGCCATAGCGAGGTGCGTTCGTCAGCAGCCGACGGGCTTCCTCGCTCAACGGCTTCGACATATCGCCCGTCTTGCTGTCCGGCCAGACAACCCGGCCATTGGGCAAGTCGAGCCAATCCCACTGCAACAGCAGGATTTCCGACATGCGGGCCGCGAACTCGAATTGCAGCCGGACAGCCAGCAGGTGGATCGGATGCTCCAGTTCCTCGGCCTCGGCCTTGTCCAGATAGGCGAACAGCTTGACCATCTGTTCGTCGGTGATGAGGCGGGTCGAGCCTTTCTCCGGGTACTTGGGCACGTGGCGGCAGGGATTCGAGCCGTCGGGCCGGTAGCCCCACAGCTCGGCCAGGTTGAACATCTTGCGGACAAGCGACAGCACGCGATTGGCCTGCGTCGGAGACTTCTCCATGCGCTTCATCAGCGCGGTGATGTCGTGGCGTGTGACCTCGTGAACCTTCTTGCTGCCGAAGGCCGGGATGACGAAGCTGTCGATCTGGTACTGGTAGCCGGCCTGCGTGCTGGGCTTGTTGTGCGGCCTGGAGTGGTCGTCCATGAACCGGCCGCACAGCTCCTTGACCGTCGGCGCCTTGCGGGCCTCGGCCTTGTCGAGTCCGGGGTCGCCGCCGCGCCGGACTTCGGCCAGCCAGTCTTGTGCCAGCGATCGGGCCTGTTCGACCGTCAGCTCGCCGAACTGGCCGAGGGCGGGCTTGCGCCGCACGCCGGAGTTCGTGCGGTACTGAACCATAAAGACCTTGCGGCCCGTTGGTGTTATCTTGCACAAGAAGCCCGGAACGAGCGTATCCCGGAGTTCCACGTCGCAGGTTTGCGCCTGCGCCGTGTCAACGACGGACTTGGTGAGTTTGATCTTTGCCATGAGGTGCTCCTGAAAGGCCCCGATTCCAGGGGCCGGCTAGGAGCCAGGCGGAGGGGAACCGGGGCGGTTTGCATCGCGCACCGGGATATGATCGAAGGCATTGGTCTGGCGGAAAACCTGCTACAGCAAGCCTCATCCAAGTCCAGCGTTAGCACGGTGCGGATGCCATGCTCTGGCTTAAAATCTCTCGATCATTGATCGTGCCGGTTCGATTCCGGCTGGACGCACCAAATACCAAGTAATAGGGGATGGGTACTCATTACACACGGTTAATCACACCACTCCAACCGCACAGGGCCAAGACCCGCATGCGGTAATTCTCAAAATTCCTGAACCCATACGCTCGGCGTGAGAGCATCTCCATCTTCGTGTGGAATCCTTCGGTGATCCCATTGGATTTGGTAAAGCGCCACATACGTACGATGGGCTCCAGCCACGATGTTAACGTCGCGGCCAGCACCTTGGCCGGACTTTGTTCAAACTGACGAATCAAGGCCAGGAATTTGGGCAACAGCTGTTTGGCCCGCTTGGCCTTCAGCGTCTTGAGCAGCAGGAACCGCATCAGACGCTGCTTGGCCACGTACAGGGCCTCGAGCACCGGAAACATATCCAGGTGCCGACAATAGCCTGGCGGCGGCGAGGCGCCGCCACCTCCACCAGCATGAAGACAAAAATAATGCCGAATGCTCAGACTACGCGCCGCTCGTCGGTAATACCAGCGGCATGATTGTGGCCGCTCGGGCCATGGTGATGATGGCCACCATGATCATGCCCGTGTTCTGCACCAGTATGGCTATGGTCATGCATAAGAAACTTCCGTCATTGAGGTTAGTACACCGACGTGGCGCTTGCAGTTAAACACAATTGATGAAACGAACTGCAAGAAACAAGCGCCTACATACAGATAGCTGGCAGGAATCCGATCAGTGTAATATACCCGCCTTCAAATCAAGTATTTCTGCACAGCCTCTTCGTTCCATGTAATACCTACTCCAGGGCGCTCGGGAATAATCGCCATACCATCCACATAGGTCAGCGGCTCGCGCAAAATCGGATCCGCCAGACCCATTTTTTCCAACCAATGGGCGGTGGGCGTTACCGCCATCAAATGAGCGCTGAATTCTTCAAAAATATGAGCTGACATTGGAATTTGGTATGTCGCAGCCAAAGCACTAGCCCGCAGCCATCCACTAACCCCCCCAATTTTCATGGCATCAGGCATAACCAAGTCGGCAGCCCCAGCCACAATTGCTTTATGCATTTCATCAACGCTGAACCAGTTCTCTCCAAGTTGGATTGGCGTAGTCAACGCTTGGCGAATCTGGGAAAAGCCCGCATAATTTTCTTGTAAAGTCGGCTCCTCGAGCCAGGCAAGCCTAAACTCCTCAAGCGCCCTACCACGTCGAATAGCCTCTGGTACCGATAAGCTTTGATTAAGGTCGACCATAAGTTCGATGTCGTCTCCGATTACCTTGCGGATTAACGCAACGCTGGCAATGTCCTCACGAACCGTGGCATGCCCAATTTTTATTTTGATCGCACGCAAACCTTCTTTAATTGCTTTCTCTGCGCGTTGAGGGCCTATTTTTGGGCCATCCATGCTATGGCTGTCGTAGGCCGGAATGGGTTTTCGCGTACCGCCCAGCAAATTCACCAAAGGGGCTCCCCGCGATTGTGCCAAAGCATCCCACGCGGCCATGTCAATGGCAGCACTGGCAATTTTTGCAACTCCAGTATTACCCAATAGGCGGAAACGCGCTTGCAATAACTGCTCCAGGCAATAAGGAGCCACCTCTTGGCCAGCCAAGACTGGTTGTAAAGCATTGAGCAACTCTCGGACGGGTTTAAGGCCCAGCGGAGTATAGGTAAACACATAAGCTCTACCGGTTACTCCCTGATTGGTCTCCATATCGAATAAAACCAATGGCGAAGTGTCCACTACCCCGACAGCAGTGCGTACCGGATAAGTTAGAGGAACGTTTACGGCACGCGCACGAATGGTGGTGATACGCAAGTCAGACATAAGAAAATCCCTGTATAGCAAAAAGTAATGGGCCTGTTATTAAAGTACTCACATCCCTAAATAGGCTTGCTGGACCTTATCGTCCAATATAAGCTGAGCACCCGACCCTTCGACGGTTATCTTGCCGGTCTCCAATACATACGCATAGTCAGCAATCGAGAGCGCCGCCTGGGCATTTTGCTCGACCAACAAAATGGGTATTCCCTCGTTCTTCAAAGCAGTAATAACGCCAAAAATTTCTTGAACCAGCAACGGTGCCAAACCCATTGATGGCTCATCAAGCAGCAACACCTTGGGCCGGGCCATTAAAGCGCGGGCAATAGCAAGCATTTGCTGTTGCCCGCCGGACAAGGTTCCCGCTGCTAAACGGCGCTTTTCCTTTAAAATCGGAAAAAGCTCATACATGCGTTCGAGATCAGCACCTCGCTTATCGTCCCGTCTTCTATAGGCGCCCAACCGTAAGTTATCTTCAACACTAAGCGGCGCAAAAACCTGTCGGCCCTCGGGCACTTGACTGATCCCTTCCCCAACCCGCCAGTCAGGCATTTTTGAGGTAATCGCCACGCCAAATAATGAAACCGTTCCGCCAGTAGGAGCTATCAGCCCTGAAATAGCCTTAAGCAGCGTGGTCTTACCTGCCCCGTTGGCCCCCACCAGTGATACCAGTTGCCCAGCTCCCACATGAATGTCCACACCATGCAGTACCTGGATCCGATCATAGGCAACAGTAAGATTGCTTACATCGAGCACAGGCTTTGGCTGGCTATCAGCATCTTTCATATATGAGTTCGTCATAGTTTTCTCACGCTGCCGCAGTGCCCAAATAGGCGGAAATAACGGCTGGATTCTGGCGCACTTCAACTACCGTGCCACTGGCTAGCTTAGTTCCATAATTAAGCACCGTTATACGATCCGATATGTTCATGACCATTTTCATATCGTGTTCGACCAACACCACGGTAAGACCTGAACCAGCGATTTTTTTTATCAATTCGCTAATTTCGCCTGTTTCCGTATGATTGAGCCCCGCGGCGGGTTCGTCCAAAAGCAATATTTTGGGCTTTAAAGCCAAGGCTCGTGCTATTTCGAGCCGTTTCAGTGCGCCAAAAGACATTTGCGTTGCATGAGCATCCTTATATTGCCCAACGCCGGCAAACTCCATAAAGCCATAGGCCTCTTCGCGACACTTCGCATCACTTCTGGCCAAAGTCCGCAAATTAGCCATTCCAGCCAAAATACCGTGATTCAACCTAAGGTGCGCACCCAGCATCACATTTTCACAAGCCGACATATTCATGCAGATCTGCAAATTCTGGAATGTACGACACATGCCAAGACCAGCCAGTTGATCCGGCCTCATTCCCGTGACGTCTCGTCCATTGAATAAAATTCGTCCAGAAGAGGGAATGTAAACGCCAGTAATTAGATTGAACAACGTTGTTTTCCCTGCGCCATTCGGACCGATAACGGAATGGATTGTTCCAGACGCTATATCGAACGTCACATCGTCGACAGCCTTCACGCCACCAAACGATCTGGATAGATTCTTGATCTCCAACATCCCTAGTTTTTCCTCTTTTCAAAATGCTGTGCTAGCGTGGGAACTATCCCTTTAGGCAGGAAAATCACTGTCAACATCAGGGCTAAACCAAAAAACAGCATTTCATACCCTTCAAACCCCCCGAATACTTGCGGCAAACCCACAACCAGGCACGCGCCAAGCACAACCCCAAATGTCGACGCCATCCCGCCGATGACAACCATGGTTGCAAGCTCAATTGAAGGCATGAAGCCAGCCAGACCTGGAGTAATAAAACTGTTGTAATGAGCAGTAAGACTTCCAGCGATGCTGGCAAAAACAGCAGACAATACAAACACTCGAACTTTGAAAGAAGCTACGTTCACCCCCATAACCGCCGCAGCGACCTCCGAGCCATGCAGGGCACGCAAAGCGCGACCAGCCGGCGACGAGAACAGGTTCAAGGAAATAACGATGGCAATGATTAACAGGCAGGCAACCACGCTATACCAAGCCATTTCTCCGCCCAGCACCCAATCGCCAATTTGCAACGGCCCAACCGCCATGCCGTCGGGGCCGCCTGTCCATGCCACCTCATTGATAAGCACCATGTTGACAATGATGCCCAGCCCCAAAGTAGCCATGGTAAGAGTGTGGTCGCGCAAACGAAGAATCGGCTTGGCGACGATATACGCTAAAACGGCAACCCCAACAGCACCGGCGACAAGCGCGACAAGCGGCGGCCAACCATAATGACTTGTCGCCACTCCGCTCGCATAGGCGCCCAGCGCAACGAATGCGGCATGGCCGATACTAACCTGGCCGGCAAAACCCATAAGTAAATTCAGCCCTATGGCCACAATGCCGGCCAAGCCGATGCGAATGGCAACATCGGCAATATAGCCGTTGGAGAACGTAACCGGCAGCAATGCCAATATCAGAATGGCAATTAATACAGAAGGATTAGTAAAGGCTTTCATACACGATCCACCGATTTAGCTCCAAAAATTCCACCTGGCCGAACAAGCAAAATAACAATGATGAGAACAAAGGGAACTGCGTCCTTATATGCAGACGATATGTATCCTGCAACAAAGGCTTCAAGCAATCCAACCAACAACCCACCTACAACGGCCCCGATTCCGCTTCCCATGCCGCCCAGCGTAGCGGCCACAAAGCCTTTAAGACCCAACATTTGGCCCAGGTCATAAATTACCGTGGTGATCGGCGCGGCTACGATGCCGGCAACAGCGCCCAGCAGTGCCGCCATGCCGAACGAGATTAAAAGCATCAAGCGGGTATTGATGCCGACAAGCTGAGCCGCCATACGATTTGTCGACATGGCCAGCATCGCTTTGCCAACAAGGGTGAATCGAAAGAACAAACCCACCAGAATCACCATGGCCGCAGCCACGCCGATGACCCATAAACTTTGAGGCAATAGCATCGCACCGCCAATGGGAATAGCCGCATCCCCGCTAAAAGACGGCACGGAATGCTGATTTTTCCCGAAAAAAACTTGAACAACTCCTTGAATGAAAATTGAGGCGCCAATCGTAATAATGATGAGCGATACAACGCTGCTATTACGAGCTGGCTCAATAGCAAGACGCTCCAATAAGGCACCAGTCGCCACCGTCGCCAATACCGATAGCGGAATAGCCAGAAATAGTGGCAGGCCAAGCGACGTGCACACAACAGTGAACATGCCCCCCAGCATCAGAAAGTCGCCTTGAGCGAAATTGATTACGCGACTAGCGTTATAAATAATGGCAAAGCCCAACGCGGACAGTGCATAGATAGATCCCGTTGTTAAGCCAGAAAAAATAAATTGGAGTAAATCAGACATACGCTGGTCTCTTTTAAAAACTTTATTTTTGAATGTTATTTAAATAATTGGCACTGAGTTCCTCAACCTGTGTTGCGCCAAGCAGTGCCATCGTTCGCGAGAGTTCCTCGTTGAACGTCTCGAGTACATTGCGAACGCCCGCCTCACCCGCCACCGCCAGTCCCCATAAAGCTGGGCGTCCCACCAAGACGGCCTTGGCTCCCATCGCCAACGCTTTCGCGATATCGCCTCCTCGGCGAAAGCCGCCATCCACCAAAACGGGAATGGCTTTGGCGACTGCATCCAGAACGCCAGGCAGCGCCTGGATCGTAGACGGCACCACATCTAATTGCCGCCCGCCATGATTGGATACGATCAATCCATCGACTCCTTCGCCCACTGCACGACGAGCATCGTCTGGATGAAGGATGCCTTTTAGCAACAACGGCCCATCCCAATGCTCACGCAGCCAGGCAAGATTGTCCCAAGCCATGGATCGATCCATTTGGCGATTTCCCAATGCAACGGCCAGCTCCGCAGAGTGCGAGCCTTGATCGGGGTCTTCTAAATTGGCAAATTTAGGGGGCCCCTTCCCCATAAAGCGCAATGCCCACGAAGGGTGCAAACCAAAATCCAGCATGGTGCGCAAAGAAGGCTTGAAAGGCATCGTCATGCCATTGCGGACATCACGCTCGCGATGGCCTCCGACAGCGACATCGACCGTCAATACCAATGCGGAGTAATCAAGATTCCGGGCTCTGCGGATTAGTTGCTCGGCGATCCGCCGGCCTCCCATGATATAAAGCTGCAACCAGCGAATACCATTGGCCTGCCTGGCAATCTGCTCAAGAGGCACGTTGGAAGCTGTCGACAAAATAAAAGGCGTGCCCATCTGATCCGCGGCGCGGGCCAGCACTATATCGGCGCCTGGGCGTAACAACCCGTTAAACCCCGTTGGCGCCAAGGCCACGGGGGATTTCCAACTGTGCCCGAATAACGACACCGAGGTATCCACAGAAGAAACATCACGCAGTTGACGGGGCAAAAGCGTTACCTTGCCCAAGTCCTCTATGTTTCGACGAACACAATCCTCCGCGTCCGCGCCCCCGTCAATAAAATCGAAAATAACGCGGGGCAGTTGCCTTCTA
Organism: Eoetvoesiella caeni; assembly: GCF_003315175.1. Taxonomy (GTDB): domain Bacteria; phylum Pseudomonadota; class Gammaproteobacteria; order Burkholderiales; family Burkholderiaceae_B; genus Eoetvoesia; species Eoetvoesia caeni. Next base: position 779,437 of record NZ_QNRQ01000001.1, read on the forward strand.
GCCGCGCGGCGGTAATCGTCGAGATTCAATAGCAATTTATTTCCTTGGTGCCGCTGGCTGGCTCGTTGCACTCGAGCCAGCTGCGATCAGGTGGCTAAACACCGAACCCGTTACTTGATTTCCACGAATTTTCCATCCTTGATAACCGCCATACGAAAAGCTTGTTGATCCAGCCCCATATGGTCGGTCGGGGTCATGTTGTAGATACCGTTTACACCATAGAAATTTTTCAGATTCTCCAGGGCGGAGCGAACCTTGGCTTTGTTGGTCGAGCCTGCTTTCTTGATCGCTGCAATGCTCATCATCAAACCGTCATAAGCATAGCCGCCGAATGTCGACACATCTGTTTTGTAGTGCTCTTCGTAGACACGTTTGTAGTCCATACCAATGCGTTTTTGCGGATCGGTATCAGGGAGTTGATCTGCGACCAACAAAGCGGGGGTCGGCATGCGGACGCCTTCCGCAGCCTTCCCTGCAAGCTTGACGAAATCCATGGATGCTTGGCCGTGGGACATATACAAAGGGATCTGCAAGGCTAATTGCTGATAGTTCTTTGCCGCAATGGCCGGCGCCTGACCTGTGCCAAAGACGAACACCGCTTGAGCATCCGAAGATTTAATTTTTTGCAGCTGCGGAGTAATGTCAGTGTCTTTTTCACCATAGTTCTGGTCGCTTACTATGGTCATGCCCATTTTCTTCGCTAACTTAACCGTCTCGTTATGCCCGCTTTTGCCGAAGCCGCCTGTATCGGACAATAACGCGAACTTGGTAAAACCCCTTGCCTTCATATCATCGAGCACTTTCTGGGCTGCCATACGATCAGAGTGAGGAAGCTTGAACGTATAAGGGCGAACCGGCTCGACAATAACGCTTGCCGCACCCATAGAGAGAAACGGGATCTTATGAGCCTCGACCAGCGGAAGCATTGCCATGGTCGAACCCGTAGTGGAGCCTCCCACAATTAAATCGACGTTATCTTGAAGAATGAGGCGCTTGACGAAACTATTAGCTTTGCTGGAATCACTGCCGTCGTCATAGACAAAGAGCTGCAATTTACGCCCAAGAACTCCGCCATCGGCATTAATCCGATCAACATACAGTTTTAGCGTTTTTTCCTCGGGATCACCAAGAAAAGAGGCTGGGCGGGAGTATCCGTATTTTTGTGGGCAAGGCGGTTGAACAACTTTTATCCCCTTGCTTGGGTAAATCGATCGCCGAACATAATGGCAAACTGATTCA
>NZ_QNRQ01000002.1:0-338568 GCF_003315175.1 Eoetvoesiella caeni
AGCGTGCCATTACAAAATCAAGATCAAAAAAGACCGAAACCCGCGTGAACAGGGTGTTTGATCTCGAACCAGGGGTTCAAACTGTCGAACTCAGGATACCTTGGGGCCTGCTAAACCAAGCCCCTTGAATTTGATGCGCCCGTCGATGAGGCGACTTGAAACCCTCTAGCCGGATTCTGAAATTTTCAGCAAATGCTTGCGCCTGGCCTGCGCCTGCCGCGCAACTTGCAAAAGACCACCATGCGGCCCCAGCACCACAGACAACACATATACCACTCCTGCCGACAAAATGATGGCGGGCGAAGCCGGCACATCGAAGCGATAAGAAATCAGCAAGCCAAAATACGAAGACACCGAGCCGACAATGCCCGCCAGGACCATCTGGTGCGCCGCCGAACGCGCCCAGAAACGGGCTGCCGTCGCCGGCAGCATCATGATGCCCACCACCATCAAAGTTCCCAGCACCTGAAATCCCGCAACCAGCGTCATAACGAGCAGCACCAGGAAAACCATATGGCTGAACGAACCGGCGCCGCGTTCGGCCCGTAAAAAACCGGGGTCCAGGCATTCGACCACCAGCGGCCGGAAAATCAACGCCATGACCACCAGCGTAATGCTTGCGCTAACCGTCACCAGCAGCAAGGAGCCATCATCCAGGCCCAATACTGTTCCGAACAGCACGTGGATCAAATCCATGTTCGAACCGCGCAGCGACACCAGCAAAACCCCCAAGCCCAGGGAAATAAGATAGAACGCGGCAAAACTGGCATCTTCGCGCAACGGCGTCAGCCGCGCCACAAATCCGGCCAGCACCGCCACCACCAATCCGGTAATCATGCCTCCGGCAGTCATCGCGCTAAGCGACAGGCCGGCGGTCAGGAAGCCCACCGCCACGCCCGGCAAAATGGCATGCGCCATGGCGTCGCCCATCAGGCTCATGCGCCGCAAAACCAGGAACACACCCAAAGGGCCGGCGGCAAACGCCAGCGCCAGCGAACCGGCCAGCGCCCGGCGCATGAAGTCGAATTCCAGAAACGGGCCGAACAGCCAGCCTAGCAGCCACGTCATAAATAGTCCCCGGCGCATAAATGGCGCGCAAGATGCAAGTTTTCGGGCGACAGTACCGAAGCCGTCTCGCCCCAGGCCACCACCTGCCCTGCCAGGAGCAGGGTCTGAGGAAAAGCGGTCCGCACCATTTCCAGATCGTGCAGTACCGCAATGACGGTGCGCCCTTCGCTATTCCATGTATGCATCAGCGCCATAAGGTCGTCTGTTGTTGCGCGATCCACCGCGGCGAACGGTTCGTCAAGCAGCAGCACACGGGCATCGTGCAGCAACAGGCGCGCAAACAAGGCCCGCTGCAACTGCCCGCCCGACAAAGTGCCGATAATGCGCGCGCCGAAATCGGCCAGGCCCACGGTTTGCAAAGCATGCAGCACGCGCTCGTGCTCTTCCTTGCGGAAGCGCCGCCAGGCCCCGACCCGGCGCCAGGCGCCCATTGCCACCAAGTCGTAGACGCTGATGGGAAAGCTGCGATCCAGTTCGCCCACCTGCGGCAGGCAGGCGATGTCGCTGCGGGCCTCGTCCGTCAGGCGGATCTGGCCGCGCAAGGGGCTGAGCGTGCCCATCAAGCCTTTGATCAATGTAGACTTGCCGGCCCCGTTGGGCCCCACGACGGCCGTCAGCGACCCGCGCTGGAACTGCCCGGTCACGTCGCGCAATGCAACGCGATCACGCCAGCCTAGCGCTACTTGATCAAGCTCGATAACCGGATGCGACATGCAGTCTTCCTACCACCACCCCATGGCCCAGCCCGTCAGACCCCACAAGCATGCTACCGCCACCAACGCCCGGCCCATACGCTGAAAACATGAGGCCAGCAGAATGGAGCCCCGGTAGGGGCGCGTTGCGCGAGAAATCGGGAACAAACGGGCCATAAAAAAGGGAGACTATGCCTGGGATTGGAGATGCAAATGAGTTATGTTATAACATAACCAACATTCATCTTTGAGCCGCGGGTCCGTATTTCGCCATAAAAACCAGTACTTTTTACGGATATGGCCCAGCTAAATCCGATATGACCCACCACCATGCTTCTATCGCCGAACAGCTCAAGACCGCTGAACAGCTGTGCCTGCAGCGCGGCAAGCGCCTGACGCCCACGCGGCGCAAGGTGCTGGAAATACTGCTGCAGCAAAAACGCAGCGTCAAGGCCTACGAACTGCTGGACGAGATCCGGCGCGTCCAGCCCGGCGCGGCGCCGCCTACCGTTTACCGCGCGCTGGACTTCCTGATCGAAGAAGGGCTTATCCATCGCCTGGACGCGGTCAACGCCTGGTCGGCCTGCATGGACGCCGGCGGCGAACCGCACGACCTTCTGATCATCTGCACGCAATGCGGGGCGGTGGCCGAATTCAGCGACCCCGACCTTAGCCGGCGCCTGGCCAAAAAAGTAGCCAGCGCGGGGTTCGTCCTGGCCAACCACGAAACCGAACTGCGCGCGCTGTGCGGCAAATGTTACCAGCAGGCCCAGCCCCAACACGCCCATTAAACTCTTCCGACATGACAATCAATTAACTTTCCACCCCCTGCTGCGGGCAAGCCACCGACCACGCCATCTTGGTATTTTCCCTTAGAATACAAAGAGAAGCGCCAAAGTTTGCTCTTAAGCGTATGCTGTGCTGTAATCGCACGTTATGTAATTTTCTACGCGGTACAGAATAAAGTAGTCGTCGCTAAATCAGCGCATTGCAATGTTCGTGCCGCGTCAAGCGAGCCCACAATGAATGCCGCCCTTAGTCTCGATAAAATGGTACCCGTCACCGTTCTAACCGGTTTCCTCGGAGCCGGCAAAACCACTCTGCTCAAGCGTATTCTTACCGAATACCATGGCCAGCGCATTGCCGTCATCGAAAACGAATTCGGACCCGAAAGCATCGACACCGAATTGCTGGTGCAGGATTCCGACGAACAGATCGTTGAACTGAGCAATGGCTGCGTCTGCTGCACGGTGCGCGGCGACCTGCAACAAGCGCTCAACGACCTGCGCGCCAAACGCGAATCCGGCGCCATCAAGTTCGAACGCATCGTCCTGGAAACCACCGGCATGGCCAACCCCGGCCCCGTCTGCCAAACCTTTTTCATGGACGACGACGTCGCCCAATACTATCGCCTGGACTCCGTCATTACCGTGGTTGACGCCAAGCACGGCATGGAAACCCTGGACAATCAGGAAGAAGCCCAGAAGCAGGTCGGTTTTGCCGATCGCATCCTGGTCTCCAAGAAAGATCTCGTCAACGAGGCCGACTACGCCGCGCTGCGCTCGCGCCTGGTGCACATCAACCCGCGCGCGCCCATTACGCCGGTGCATTTCGGCGAGACCGAACTGAAATCGCTGCTGGATATCAGCGGCTTCAACCTGAACACCATTCTGGACATCGACCCGGAATTCCTGGCCGACGAACATCCCGACGCCGCGCATAATCACGACCACGGGCACAAGCACGATCACGATCACGATCACGGCCATGAACACCACGGCCACGATCATGAAGGCGAATGCGGCCCCAGCTGCGGCCACCAAGATCACCACCACGCGCACCACAACGACGAAATCGGCGCGTTCGTATTCCGTTCGAACAAACCCTTCGATCCCGAAAGGCTTGAAGACTTCCTGGGCGGCATCCTTCAGGTGTACGGCCCAGACTTGTTGCGCTACAAAGGTATTTTGTATTTAAAAGGCGCCAATCGCCGCATGCTCTTTCAGGGCGTGCACATGATGATGGGCGCCGAACCCGGAAAACCCTGGCTTGCCAGCGAAAAGCCCAATACCAAAATGGTATTTATTGGTCGCAAACTCCCCGAGGATATTTTTACTTCGGGCTTAGAACAGTGTCTGGCCTGAGCACATAAACATACAGCGCACACGGTAGTCGCCGCGTGCGCCGCTCGGAGCCGGAACAACAGGTTTATTGAAAGGGGTAACACCATGGCCACCAAATCAACCGCCGCTAAAGCAGATAGCCACTTGCTGACGGAAAAAGAACTTTTGGCGATGCCTGAGTCCGACTACATGAACGAAGCTCAGTTGGCATTCTTTCGCAATCGCCTCAAGCTGCTCGAGCAAGAAATTCTCAACAACGCCGACACAACTACCGAGAACCTGCGCGAAACCCAATTCGTTCCTGATCCGGCCGACCGTGCCACAATTGAAGAAGAACACGCGCTTGAACTGCGCACCCGCGACCGCGAGCGCAAACTGCTTAAAAAAGTGCAACAGTCCATTAACCTGATCGACTCAGGCGAATACGGCTGGTGCGAAGAAACCGGCGAACCCATAGGCCTGCAGCGCTTGCTGGCCCGTCCCACGGCCACGCTTTCGCTCGAGGCCCAGGAGCGCCGCGAAATGCGCCAGAAGCTGTACGGCGACTAAGCTCGTCGAACATGTATCAAGGCGGGGGCGTACCGGTACGCCCCCGGCCCCCATACACACCTCTGTTTACGTCACAAAATGGGGCGGCCGCCGCTGCCCCATTGCGGTATTCTTCCTCTTGAACTTTCGTGATCCGGCCCCACCTAAGTTGTTCAAAGGAAGAATCCATGGAACAATTTCACGCCACCACCATCATTAGCGTTCGCCGCGGCGACGAGGTCGCCATCGGCGGCGACGGCCAGGTAACCCTGGGCAATATCGTGTTCAAGGGCACAGCGCGCAAAATCCGCCGCCTGTACCATGACAAAATCCTGGCCGGGTTCGCCGGCGCCACCGCCGACGCCTTCACCCTGCAAGAACGCTTCGAGGCCAAGCTCGAAAAACACCAGGGCCACCTTATGCGCGCCGCGGTCGAGCTTACCAAAGACTGGCGCACCGACCGCGTCCTGCGCCGGCTCGAAGCCATGCTTATCGTGGCCGACAAGCAGCATTCTCTTATTCTTAGCGGCAACGGCGACGTCCTGGAACCCGAACACGGCATTGCCGCCATCGGGTCGGGCGGCGCCTATGCCCAATCGGCTGCGCTGGCCCTGTTGCACAACACTGAATTGTCCGCCGCCGAAATCGTCAAGAAGTCGCTCGAGATCGCGGGCGACCTGTGCATCTACACCAACCAGAACCACATCGTCGAAACGCTGTAAACGCGTTGACTGCCACGCCGCAATAACGGCGCGGCCCACCCGGATATCCGCTCATGTCTGCTAGCAATATGACCCCCGGAGAAATCGTCTCCGAACTCGACAAAAACATCGTCGGGCAAAATCGCGCCAAGCGCTCGGTTGCCGTAGCCCTGCGCAACCGCTGGCGCCGCCAGCAGGTGGCCCAGCCCCTGCGCAACGAGATCGTGCCCAAGAACATCCTGATGATAGGGCCTACCGGAGTCGGCAAGACCGAAATCGCGCGACGCCTGGCCAAGCTGGCCAACGCGCCCTTCATCAAGGTCGAAGCCACCAAGTTCACCGAAGTGGGCTATGTCGGCCGCGACGTCGACACCATCATCCGCGACCTGGTCGAAATCTCCATCAAGCAAACCCGCGAAGTCGAAATGCGCCGCGTGCGCAGCCAGGCCGAGGACGCTGCCGAAGACCGCATTCTGGACGTTCTGGTCTCGCCCGCCCGCAACGCCCAGGGCGAGCCCGTGCGCGAAGAAAATTCCGCACGGCAAACTTTTCGCAAGCGCCTGCGCGAAGGCCAGATCGACGACCTTGAAATCGAAATCGATGTCGCCCAGCCCGCGCCGCAAATGGAAATCATGGCGCCACCCGGCATGGAAGAAATGACCGAACAGCTCAAGGGCATGTTCGCCGGGCTGGGCCGAGACAAGCAGAAAAAGCGCAAGATGCCGGTCAAGGAAGCCTTCAAGCTTATTGTCGAAGAAGAGGCCTCGCGCCGCATCAACGACGAAGACCTGCGCACCGTGGCCATCAACAACGCCGAACAGAACGGCATTGTGTTCCTGGACGAAGTCGATAAAATCGCCACCCGCCAAGAACATTCAGGCGGCGATGTCTCGCGCCAGGGCGTGCAGCGCGACCTGCTGCCGCTGGTCGAAGGCACCAGTGTCAACACCAAGTACGGCGTCGTCAAGACCGACCATATCCTGTTTATTGCTTCCGGCGCCTTCCACCTGTCGCGGCCGTCCGACCTGATTCCCGAGCTGCAAGGGCGCTTTCCCATCCGCGTCGAACTCGACTCGCTTACAGCGCAGGACTTCGTACGCATTCTGTGCGACACCGACTCTTCGCTGACCAAGCAATACCGTGCACTGATGGCTACCGAAGACGTCACGCTGGACTTCACCGACGAAGGCGTGCAGCGCCTGGCCGAGCTGGCTTTCAGCGTTAACGAGCGCACCGAAAACATCGGCGCCCGCAGGCTTTATACCGTTATGGAAAAGTTGCTTGAAGACCTGTCCTTCGACGCCACGGCAAGTGGCGGCCAGACCGTAACCATCGACGCCGCCTACGTCAACGACAAGCTGCAGGAAAGCGCCGAAAGCGAAGATCTGGCAAGGTACGTGCTGTAAGGCCAACAAGGCCATGAGCGCCCGCATACGTTGCAGCCGCATCGGACGCGGGCCACCATAGCCAAGACCCCGGATAATGCCCGGGTTCTTGGCTTTTACCTTTACTGCACCACCTTCCACTTTCCGTTTTCGACTTCCACCAATACGCTGGCGCGCTGGTCTACGCCGGTGTGGTCGGTTTTGCTCATGTTGTACACACCATGGGTGCCGACCACGTCTTTGCCGTTCTCCAGCGCTTCGCGCAATGCGGCGCGATATGCGGGTGTGCCGGGCTTGGCTTTTTTGTCTGCGTTGGCCACGGCCTGGTCGGCCAGAAGGTAGGCATCCCAGGAATATGCGGCAAAGGCGTTGCGGCTGCCTTCGCCGTATTTGCCTTCATAGGCCTTCGTGAATTCCAGCGCCACTTTCTTGATGGGATTGGTGTCGGGCAATTGCTCGGCCACCATCACAGGCCCGGTAGGCGCGTATGCGCCTTCCAGCGCCTTGCCGCCCACGCGCAGGAAGTCTTTGTTGATGACGCCGTGGTTGTGGTAAATGGGGCCCTTGTAGCCGCGCTCGCGCAATGCCACTTGGGGCAATGCACCGGGAGTTCCCGAGCCGCCCAGCACAACGGCGTCCGGCTTTGCTGCGATAAGCTTCAGCACCTGGCCCGACACGCTGGTATCCAGCCGGCCGTAACGCTCCGAAGCCACCAGCTTGATATCGGTGGGTTCGATGTTATGTTTCAGGCCCGACAGCACCAGCTCGCCCCATGAATCTGAAAAGCCAAGGAAAGCAACAGTCTTGACGCCATGCTTTTTCATGTTGTCCACCACCGCGCCCATCATGATGTTGATGGGCTGGGGCACGGAAAACGACCATGGGTTCTTTTCCGGGGTAATGGGAGTGGGCGATAGCGATATCTGCGGCGTTTTCAATTCGGCCGCTATCTCGGCAACGGCAATGGCGGTGGGCACGCTGCTTGAGCCGATGATCAGGTCCACCTTGTCCTGCTCGATAAGCTTGCGGGCCAGCTTGACCGCAGTCGTGGTGTCCGTGGCGTCGTCGACAATAATGTAGCGCACCGGTTCGCCGCCCAAAGTAGCGGGCACCACGCCGAACGTGTTCTTGTATGGAATGCCCAACGACGCACCCGGCCCAGTCGCACCGGTAATAATGCCCACGGTCACATCGGCCTGCGCCGCCACCGGCAAGATTGCGGCTACTGCCAGCGCCAGCAAGTGTTTGTTCAGTGTTTTCATTCATGTCTCCATTGTCGTTATCAAAAAAATCGAAAGTGCTGTAGCGGCACCTTCTATGCGCCGCCAGGCTTGCTTGTGCATGAACCGCAAAGCCCGGCGCCCTTTGCTTATTTCACCAATTTCCACTGGCCATTTTCGATCTGCACCAGCACGCTGGATCGATCATCCACACCGGTATGGTCGGTCTTGCTCATGTTGTAGACGGCATGCGTGCCCACCACTTCCTTGCCGCTTTCAAGCGCATCGCGCAATGCGGCACGAAACTCGGTGGTGCCGGGCTTGGCTTTTTTGATTGCGCTGGCAACCGCCTGATCGGCCAACAAGTAAGCGTCCCACGAATAGGCCGAGAACGCGTTGCGCGAGCCCTTGCCGTACGCCCCTTCATAGGCCTTGGTGAAATCCATTGCCACTTTCTTGATGGGATTGCTGTCGGGCAATTGCTCTGCAACCATGACCGGCCCGGTAACCGCGTACGCCCCTTCCACCGTTTTTCCTCCTACCCGCAGGAAGTCATTGTTGATGATGGCGGGGTTATTGTAGATAGGGCCTTTATAGCCGCGCTCACGCAGGGTGGCATGGGGCAAGGCTGCAGGGGTGCCCGAGCCGCCCAGCAAAATTGCGTCGGGCTTGGCGGCTATCAGCCTTAGTACCTGGCCCACCACGCTAGTATCGTTTCGCGCGTAGCGTTCGTTGGCGACGACTTTAAGATCCGTCCCTTTGGCGTTGTGATTAAAGCCCCCCAGCACCAAGTCGCCCCACGAATCCGAAAAGCCCAGGTAGGCTACCGTCTTGACGCCGTGTTCACGCATATTCTCGACTACCGGCTTCATGGCAATGCCCATGGGCTGCGGCACGGAAAACGCCCAAGGATTTTTTTCAGCCGTAACAGGCGTGGGCGACAAAGCTATTTGCGGAACCTTAAGCTCCTGCGCCACTTCAGAAACCGCAATGCAGGTGGGCACGCTGCTGGACCCGATGATCAAATCCACCTTGTCCTGATCTATAAGCTTGCGGGCTTGCTTGATCGCCATCGTGGTGTCGGTGCCGTCATCCAAAATGACATACTGCACCGGCTCGCCACCCAAGGTTTTGGGCATGACGGTAAACGCATTCCTGTATGGGATGCCCAGCGAAGCGCCCGGGCCCGTGGCACCGACGATCACGCCCACTTTAATATCGGCGCGGGCAGCCAAAGGCAATGCCGCGGCAACGGCCAGGACCGCCAAATATTTGTTCATTTTTTTCATTTATGTCTCCACCTTTTTTTATCGAGAAAGAATCAAAAGCCCAACTGGCGGGCCACTATCAATCGCATGATGTCGCTCGTGCCGCCCCCTACCAACGGAAAATAGGAATCGCGTAAAAACCTTTGCACCGGGTATTCGTTCATCAGCCCATAGCCGCCGAAAATCGACATGGCCTTTTGGCAGACCTCGTTGCAGCCATCGCCCGCAACAATCTTGGACAGCGCCGCTTCGGTAGTAATTGGGCGTCCCTCGTCGGCCAGGGCGGCGGCATGATACGTGTACAGCCTGGCCTGTTCCAGCAGGGCCAGCATGTCCACCAGCTTGAATTGCACCGCCTGGAACTTGCCGATGGCCTGCCCGAACTGCGACCGTTCCTTGGCGTACCGAAGCGCCGCGTCGTATGCCGCACGGCCATTGCCCAGGGCCAGAGCGGCCGTGAATATACGGTCTACCGTCAGCGCCTTGTAGGCGTTCAGGAAGCCGCCCGATCCACCATTGTCCAGATGATGGTCATCGGGAACGAATACGTTTTCAAAAACCAGCTCGGCCGTATCCGAGCTATGCACGGAAAATTTGTCCAGGCGGCGGCCCACCGAAAAACCGGGGGTCGAGGTGTCCACCACAAACAGGGCCAGGCCTTTCAGTCCCTTGCTTGGGTCTGTGGTGGCCACAACGGTAATGAAGTCCGCCACCGTGCCGTTGCTGGTGAAAATCTTGGTGCCATTGAGAATATGGCCGCCTTCGACCTTGGTGGCCTTGGTGCGAAGCGAGGCCACATCCGAACCGGAGTTGGGTTCGGTAATGGCGAAGGCGCCGATTTTCTCGCCCCTTAGCGCAGGCGCAAGATACTTTTCGTGCAGCGCCTGGCCGCCCCATTGGAAAATTGTGTGCGTGGCCGTGGAGCCTTGCATGCATACCCCGGCGGCAAAACCCAGCGAACCCCGGGCCAGCTCTTCGCACAGCACGGTAAAGCAGGTATAGGGATAGGCAAGGCCGCTGCCGCCGGCGCTTTCGGGATACATGGCGCCGTAATAGCCCAGTTCGCCCAGCTCGGTAAACAACTCGTGCGAGAACTCGCCCTTTTCATCGGTGGCTTGGGCTTGCGGTATCAAGCGTTCGTCCACCCAGCGCGCAATATGGCCGCGAAACTCCTCGGCCTCGGCCCGCATTTCGTCGGTATTGAATGGCACTGGCGCCGATGAAGATGCCAGCATGGCGCCATTTGCATGGCCCGCGCCGCCCATAGGCGAAAAGACTGCCGTTTTCATAGTTCACTTGCTCCGTATTTCTTGCGCAGCTCTTTGCGCAACACCTTGCCCGCGCCGCTTTTGGGCAAGTCGGTTGTAAAGAAAATATCCTTTGGGCATTTATACGCGGCCAAATGGCTTCGAATGCGCTGCATCAATGCCTGTTCATCGGCTTCGAACCCCGGCCGCAGCACGACCGCGGCCACCACCCGCTCGACCCACCGCGGGTCGGCCACGCCGAACACAGCCGCCTCAAGCACAGCCGGATCCTGATAGAAGCAGGCCTCGACTTCGCTGGGGTAGACGTTTTCGCCGCCGGTCACCACCATGTCGTTCTTGCGGTCAACCAGGTACAAATAGCCCTCGCCGTCCAGATAGCCCAGGTCTCCGGTGTCCAGCCAACCGTCCTGCAATACCTTTGCGGTTGCATCGGCGTCATGCCAGTAGCCTGCCATCACTCCGGGGCAGTACGACGAAATGGCGCCAATCTCGCCGACGCCCAACTCAGTGCCCGCATCGTCCACGATCCGCACCCGGCGCTCTTTCAAGACGCGTCCGCAAGAAGAAAGCAAATGCTCGCCGGCCGGTTTACTGGCCCGCAGGTGGTCGGCGACCGACAGCACCGTTACCATGCCCGCCTCGGTCGAGCCATAGCTTTGCACAAACCCGCTGCGCGAAAAACATTGCATGGCGCGACGCAGCAGCTCGGCCGGCATGGACGACGCTGCGTAAAAGATCAAGCGCAAATGGCTTAAATCTGCCGTAGCCGCAAGAGGATGGTTCAGCATGGCGTTGATCATCGTAGGCACGACATGCACGTTCGTAACCTTGCGAGCCTGCAGTTCGCGCAACAAGGCGCCCGGCTCGAATTCCGCCATCAATAGCGTGGTGCAGCCCGCCGCAAAGCATGGGAAGAGGTGATACCACATACCGCCCACATGAAACAGCGGCAGCACCGCCAGCGAATAATCGTCTTCGGTCAATGCCATCACATCCGTTGCGCTGGCATTGCAGTTGTCCAGCAGGCCGCGATGCGTCAGCGTAACGCCCTTGGGCGCGCCCGTCGTGCCGCTGGTATACACCAGGCACAGGGCATCGCCCGGGGCAACAAGCGCTTCGGGTTCGTCGTCCGCTGCCTGGCGCAGCAAGTCTTCGTAGCCGGTCCATCCCGAGCCTTCTGAACCCGGGACATCTTCGCGGCCCGCCCCTTCCGGCCCCAGCAATACAAAGTGCCGCAAGTCCGGCAACAAAGAACGCAGGCGCTCGGCCACTTCTTTATAGGCCTCGTCAACTATCAGAACTTGCGGCGCGCTATGCGCGAGAAGCTTGACCAGTTCTGCCTCGGCCAGGCGCCAGTTAAGCGGCACCGCCACCAGCCCCGCCTTGGCAACGCCGAACACTTCGACATACTCGAGCCGATTGCGCGACAGCACGGCAACCCTGTCGCCCTTGCGCAAACCCCATTGGCCCAGCGCCGAACACAAGCGGTTGACCCGGCTATTGAACTGCCCGAACGTTACCGATGCGCCGCCCGCCGTTTCAAACGCCGGCTTGTCGGGGCGATGCCTGGCGTGAAAACGCAATACATCGCCCAAGGTAGCGCAAGACAGCGCGTTCACGAGCGCTGCACCTTGTTGAGCTTGCGCTCCAGGAAGTCGCGCAAGCGCTGCTTGGCTTCTTCGTCGCCCTGCGCCACGCCAACCATCAGCATTTCAGTGAACAGGCCCGCTTGCGGGTCTTGTTCCACTATGCGCGGTATGGCCTGGATGACCGAAAAGTTGGCCAGGGGCGCATTGCCCGCAATTTTCTTCGCCACTTCTATGCCCTTGGCCAGGCCCTCTCCGGGTTCGACCAAATACTGGGAAAGGCGCAACAGCGCGTGCGCTTCTTGGGCATCGTAAGTGCGCCCCGACAGCATCATGTCGATAACCGTGGCCGCGCCGATCAGTCGCGGCAGGCGCACAGAACCGCCCGATCCCAGGAATATGCCTCGGGTACCTTCGGGCAATGCGTAGTACGCCGACTTCTCGGCAATCCGGATATGGGTGGCGGCGGCCAGCTCCAGGCCCGCCCCAATGACTGCCCCGTGCAGCACGGAAATAACCGGCACTTTGCAGAACTGGATGGTATCGTTCAAACGCTGGCCGATAACCGAGGTTTCAAAGCTTTCTACAGTGTTGGTTTCCTTGAGCTCGTTCAAGTCCAGCCCCGCGCAGAAGTTGTCGCCCGCGCCATGCACCACCACGCCCTGCACAGACGCTGGGATGGTGGAAAAAAACATCTGCAATCCCAGCACCAGCTCGTCGCTAAGGGCATTGCGCTTGGCAACCCGGTTCAGTGTCAGCACGGCAATCTTCCCGTCCAAAGCCACGCCAAGGCATGACGGCAACGCCACTGGCCAAACCCCGTCTTTACCTTCCTGCACTTGCACCATAATCTTGTGTCTCCTGTTCTTTGTTGGGGGATCCGTGCGGCGCCAGGCGCTCGACACTGCGCTGCAAATCCAGCAAACCCACCAGCGCCTCGTCGCGCCAATGGACCCAGTCCTCAACCGGCTGTCCGCTTGAAACTTCGGCCGCCGCCATAGCCAATCGCTCCTGAACCTGCGGGGTCAGCTGCGGCTGCGTCATCGGCGTCCACCATTCTTCTATTGCCTTGCCTGCATGGGCCAGGATTCCCTGCATACCGCCATTGCCGCCCGCCAGATGCAAAGTCAGCAAGCTGCCCATCAGCGTCCAGCGCGGGCCCAGGCCATAGCGCACGGCGGCATCGATGTCCTGGGCGCTGGCTATGCCTTCGATCAGGCAAGCCACCGCTTCGCGCACCAGTGCAAACTGCAGGCGGTTCGTCATATGCCCTTTGGCCTCGGCATTAAGCCGGATAGGCTGCTTGCCCAGGCGGCGCGCAAAAGCCATGGCCCACTCGATGACCTCGGGTTTCGTATGCTTGCCGCCCACCACTTCCACCAACGGTATCAGGTGCGAGGGGTTGAACGGATGCAAAACCACCAGGCGCTCGGGGTTGGCGCAAGACGCCTGCATGGCCGAAGGCGTAATTCCTCCGGTACTGGACAATATGATTTTCTCTGGGGTCGCCGCGGCGTCGATTTCGGCCAGCACCCGGGCTTTCAGTTCGGGCTTTTCAGGGATGTTCTCTTGAACCGCGTCCGCTGCGCGGGCCGCTTCCGCCGCCGTCGCGACAAAACGCAGGCGCGCCAAAGGCGGCTGGGGCGTGCCTGCCTGCCCCAGGGCCACCAGTGCGGGCCAGGCATCCGCAATAAACCGGCGCGCACGCGGCTCGGCATCCGGCCCCGGATCGTGGGCCACCACGTCAAGTCCATGCGCCAGAAACAATGCGGCCCAGCTGGCGCCCACCGAGCCGGTGCCGATTACGGCCACGCTGCGTATGTCGCCAGGGCTTGTATATGTATACGATTTGGAATTCATGCCAATCAGCCTATGCCTTTACGTCCGATTCCAGCTAGTTTAGGCAGCGGCCGATTATCTGAATAATGCTATTGACTTATACTTGTTAACCAAATTAT
Organism: Eoetvoesiella caeni; assembly: GCF_003315175.1. Classification (GTDB taxonomy): domain Bacteria; phylum Pseudomonadota; class Gammaproteobacteria; order Burkholderiales; family Burkholderiaceae_B; genus Eoetvoesia; species Eoetvoesia caeni. Next base: position 13,798 of record NZ_QNRQ01000002.1, read on the forward strand.
GGATAAAGGCCGGCCATGGACTCACGCCTGCTGGAATATTATTTGCGCGTCGCCGAATTGGGCAGCATCAACCGCGCCGCCACCGACCTGGGGCTGTCGCAGCCGGCCCTATCGCGCCACATTGCCTCGCTAGAGCACGAAATGCAGGCCCAGTTGTTCGTCCGCTCGCAAGGCGGCGTGCGCCTGACCGACGCAGGCAGGCTGCTTGCCGACCGCAGCCGCCCCCTGCTGCGCCAGTTCGCCATCCTGAAAGAGCAAGTCGGCGAACGCGCCGCCGGGCAGCTTTCGGTGGGCATCCCGCCCTCGTGGCACCAGGCGCTTACCTCCGCCTTTGTGGCCAGACTGCTGGACGAGTACCCGGGAATTATGCTGCGCATGTACGAAGGCGTCAGCAACCTGCTGCGCGAACACCTGCTTGCCGGACTGCTGGACTTATGCATCGTGCCCTTCGACCAGACGCCGGCCACCGGCTACAAACAAACTCCCTTGCTGCGCGAACCTTTGGTACTGGTCGGCCATGCGGAATCCGGCCTCGCGTGCGACGAGCCCGTATCGGTCACGCACCTGGACGGACTGAAGCTTATTCTGCCCGCCCGGCCGAACATGCTGCGCACCCAAATAGAAAACGCGCTCAACCGCAAATCCATGACCTTTCGTACCATTGTCGAGACCGACACGCTGCGGCTATGCCTTGAGCTGGCCGGACGCAGCTCCGGCTACACCGTGGTCCCGGCCTGCGCGCTGCAAGGACATGGCCTGGGCGACTCCATTCAATGGGCGCCGATCAAGGGCATGTATTTGACATGGGCGCTGTACGAGAACGAAGCGCGCGCCCATTCCCAGGCCGTGCTGGAAGGACGCCGCCTGCTGCTTTCCACCCTGGCCGAAAGCCTTAAATCGGGCTCGTGGTACGGCGCGGAGCATGTCGGTACTTCGCTGCAAAGATAAATCGGGCACAGGCGGACAGGACAGCGAAACCCCCCTGTATTGCCGCATTGACACCCTGCTTCAGGAGGGTCTAACCTTGCGCAAGAGACAGACATTATTCTTACGTTCGCCGTACCCGCCAATCGAGGCCAGAATCCGCCATGAAAATGATTGTGATGTCCACGGATATCCAGCCGAAGCCGGACAGCAAAAGCGACTGGCTGGACGCCATCTGCAAAATGATCCACAACGTCCAGGTCGACAATCTGTCGTCCCGCAATTTTGCGGCCAAGATTTCCGGCCGCCGGTATGGCGACGTAAGCTGCGCCTCGTTCTGGAGCAAGCCTCATGACGTTTCTTGCAGCCGCGAACAGCTAAGCAATGCGGGGGCGGGCGGGTATTTGCTTAGTTGGCAAATGTCGGGGGAAGCCCATATCGAACAGGGCAAAGCCCGGATACGGCTTGCGCCCGGAGGAATTGCCATTGTGGACGGGCGCCAGCCCATGCATGTCGCCTTCCCCACCGAAGTACGCCGTATTGTCGCAAGGCTTCCCGCCCGCGCCCTGGAAGAGCGCCTGCCCGGCTTTTTGCGGTTGCCCACGATGGCATTTACGCCAACAGGCCCTTTGGCCGAGATCCTGTTTTCTTACCTTATGCAGCTCTCGGGCGAAGACTCTGCGCTTGAACCCAAGGACATGGAGCTTATTGCGGAAAACATCTGCAACCTGCTCAAGATTGCGGCGGGGCACGCGGGCCTGGACTGCATCGACTCGAAAAGCCTGAAGCAGCAGTTGATAACCCGCTATATGCGCCAAAAAGCCTGCGACCCAGGCTTGACTCTCGATGCCGTGGCCGGCCATGTGAATATGTCGCGCCGTACAGTGCAAAAGATACTGCAAGAAATGAACAGCAGCTTCACCGAATTCATTACCGAAGAGCGGCTGGTTTCCGCCGCAAAAAAGCTGAGCCTGTCTGCTGAAGTGCCTATCTCCGATGTCGCATACAACAGCGGGTTCAGCGACATCTCGCACTTCAACCACTTGTTCAAGCGCCGCTTCAGCATGACGCCCTCCGACTACAGAAACAGCCAGCCATTGCAATAAAGCCGGGCTCGTCGCCATGAGCAGCACGTTTCTCCTACTTGGCACCGTTCCCGTCAACAGCACGGATGCCGTATTTCCCCGGGCTTAGCACACCGTTGGGGTCCAGGGCCTTCTTGATCTGGCCATAAGCCTCCTGCAAGGCAGGCATGGCCATTTCCATATGCAGATCGTAGTAATCCACAGGCGCCCGGCCCACGCCCACGCCGCGCTTGGCAAATTCGACAGTCAGTTCACGATAGCAAGCATCGGCGCGCGCATTTTCGTCGGCATCGTCCTTGTTCCAGACCATGACATGCAGGCCGCGCGCGAACCGGGCCGAGGCGACGTGCATGATGATGTAGTCCATGCCATGCTTGGCATAAATGCCCCGGCCCAGCCTGTCCAGTTCCAGAGCCTGTTTCCCGACCATGGGCGTGCCCGGCAAGAACCATGAGTTGCCGCTACCCGGGCGCCATTGCAGCATGCCCAGCTCGCTGGAGCTTGGCCGGCCGTTCATGGCGTCGATGGCAATGTGCAGCGCGGGAATACTCAATGCCTCGTCGTGGCTGATGTACTTGGCCTTGCCGCTGCGTTCGAAATGGGCTCTTACCCGTTCGATAAGCGGCTCGATGGCCGCGTCGGTGCCACCGTAGAACATGCCTGAAACCTGCCATGCGCCCAGCCCGTGCTTCTTTTGCAGGGCCTGGCGCGCGGAAGCCGAAAAACTTGCTTTGCTGCCCGCAAGGTATTCTGTGTTTTGCTCGTCGGGCGCCATGGCGTACAGGTCATTGCTGATGCGGAACAGCGAAGGCACAAAGTTCGACAGCTTCATCGGGCGGCATAAATCGATGATCTGCTCGATATCGTCGTCGTCCGGAAACGTAAAATGAAACGAACGCGCCACCGGCGGGCGCGGCATAAGCCATATCCCAACCCGGGTCACTATGCCGTAGTTGGACTGGCAAAACAGGCCGTCCAAAGCAGGCCCGAACGAGTACTTCGAAACATGCCAGTTGGTCAGGTGTTCGCTGTTGAGGCTGCCGTCGCCGGTGCGGATAATGTCGCCGTTGCCCAGCACCACCTCCATGCCGCAAAGCATGCCGAAATGGTCAAAGTACGGGCCATAGCCGGCGCCGCGGTCCATGGCATTGCCAAGAATACCGCCATGCGGCGGCCCCGACGTGGCCGAGACCATAAGCTTGTCGCCGCGCCGGGCCAGCTCATCATGCAGCATCTGGAAGCTGACACCGGGCTCCAGTTCCGCATAGCAAGTCTCTTCATTGACTTCCAGGATGCGGTTCATCCTGTAACCAAGGTCCAGCACAACCTGGCCGGCCTTGGTCGGCGCGCGCGACCCCAGGCCTATATTGTTGCCCGTGCTGATCGGGTAAAGTTCGACTCCATACTGATTGGCCGCCTTGACGATGCTTTGAACCTGGGTCGTCGATTCTGGAAACAGCACGGCGGACGGCGCGCGCGGCTGGTCCGGCAGCGTATGTTCGCCATAGCGCGCCAAGGTTTCGGGGCGTACATCCACCCATTCCGAACCGATGGCCTCGGATACGGACTTCAAGAATGCTTGCAGGTTCTCGTTCATGTCTCTTCCTTATCAGTTGCTATTACCAAACGCCGACATTGCTGTCACCGGCGTCCTTATTGTTCACGATGTGGATGGTCTGTTCTGTCCGGCTATCCGCTTGCACCTCGAACGCTTCGGGCGCAATCTCCTCTAACGAAAGGTTTTGCAAGGCAGGCGGCAATGGCCCGCCATAGGCCCAGTCCAGCAGTTCAACCGTGTGCAGGATGGGCACCCCGCTATAGATGCCAATTTGCGTAATGCAGCCGATATTGCCGGCTGCTACGAGTTGCGGGCCCGTACTGGCAATATTCATGGCCTTGCGCTGTCCCAGTTGCCGCGCCATGGCTGGCTGCAACAAGTTATAGGTGCCCGCCGACCCGCAACAGAAATGCGCTTCGGGTATGTCGGCAACCTGAAAGCCCGCGCGGCGCAGCAAGGCGCGCGGCTGGCTCGTGACCTTTTGCGCATTTCTTAGCGAACAGGCGTCGTGGTAGGCAAGCCTGTAGCGCCGGGGCGTTTCAGGCTCGGGCAAATCCATTTTTGCCAGCCATTCGCAAATATCCATGGCCAGTCCGGCCACACGCGCCGCGGGCTCTGCCATGGCGGCATCGTCGCGCAGCAAGTGGCCGTAATCCTTGACCGTCGTGCCGCAGCCCGAAGCATTGACCAGAATGGCGTCCAGGCCATTGTCGTCTAGTTCCCGCGTCCAGGCCCGCACATTCTGCCTGGCAAATTCTTGCGCGGCGGCGTGCTTGCCCATGTGCAGAGTCAAAGAGCCGCAACAGACGCTGGACCTGGGAACAACCACTTCGCAACCGAAGCGGGTCAGCATGCGAATAGTGGCGGCGTTGATGTGCGGCGAGAGCACAGGCTGGACGCAACCGGCCAGCAGTGCAACCCGCCATCGCTTCACGCCCTGCGCCGGATAAACCAGCTCATTCAGCGCGCCCATGTCCGTTTGCGTTGCCTTCTTGGGAATGATCTGCACGGCATGCCGCAATGATGGCGGAACCAGATGTTCCAGGCGTGCGGCCAGGCGGCCCAGGGCAAGCGCCGGCTTGAACAGCGCCGGCCGCGGCAGCACATAGGCCAACGCGTTCCGAACCAGACGGTCGCGCCATGGGCGCTTGTAATGTTCTTCTATATGCGCCCGCCCAATATCGACCAGATGCATGTAGTCCACATTCACAGCGCAAGTCGTCATGCACGACATGCACGACAGGCACCCGTCTATATGCGCCACCGTCTGGGCCGAAGGCGCCTCTTCGCTTTCCAGCATTTCCTTGATCAGGTCGATGCGCCCGCGCGGGCCGTCATTTTCGTTGTGCAAAATGACGTAGGTGGGGCAGCCGGACGTGCAAAAGCCAAAATGCTGGCACGTCTTGAGGATCTTGTCCGCTTCAGCCACCTGCGGGTCGGCAAGCTGGACTTCTGAAAAATTGGTCTTCATGGATGAGGCATTCACGCTGCGAGGATGAGCTCATTGTCGTGAATGCCCCTGCCATGGTCTTGGCCGAACGCGCACAAAGCTTGGCGTGATACGCAAGCCTTGCATGAAACGGCGCCCCGCTATTTCTTGATTTCTGTCACCACGTACTTGTCGCCTTCACGCTTGGCGGTAAAGGTGATCTTGTCGCCCGGCTTGATGTCCTTGAGCAGGTCGGGGTCGGAACGGTAGACCAGCGTCATTGCCGGCAATTGCAGGTCGGCAATGGCTCCATGCTTGATAGTGATCTTGCCGGCGGCGGGATCGACGCGGCGCACTTCGCCCGAACTGGACGCCTGTTGGGCAATGGCCATAATGGAATACGCCGAGGTCACGGCCAAGGCCCCAACCAGCGCATACTTCAAATGACGAGCAGATAACGGCATACATTACACTCCTGAATCCAGACTCTTCATTGTAGTTGCTTGCTCCACAGAAGGACCAACCCATGGCGACACGCTTGTCAGTAATTGCAACACGCACCGGCGACAAAGGCAGCACCGGCCTGGGCGACGGCAGCCGCGTCCCAAAAGACGCGCCACGCATTGCCGCCATGGGCGACGTCGACGAATTGAACAGCACGTTGGGCGTGCTGCGCGCCCAGCCCGGCTTGCCGCAAGACATCGACGCCCTGCTGGCACAAGTCCAGCACGATCTGTTCGACCTGGGCGCCGAACTGTGCATACCCGGCCATACCGCATTGAAAACCGAACACGTGGTCTTCCTGGACGCGGCACTGGCCGAACACAACGCCGCCTTGAGTCCGCTGAAAGAGTTCATTTTGCCCGGCGGCACCCAGGCCGCCGCCACGGCCCACATGGCCCGCACCGTATGCCGCCGCGCCGAGCGCTCTGTCATTACCCTGCACCACAGCGAACCGGTCAACGAAGCGCCCCGCCAATACCTGAACCGCCTCTCCGACCTATGCTTCGTCCTGGCCCGCGTCCTGAACAAACGCGCTGGCAGATCGGACGTACTGTGGCAGAACCCGGCCAGCAGATAAAGCAGGTTCCAAAACGCCGATACGCCGGCAAGCCAAGACCCGCCTTGCCGGCAATCACAGGCCTATGCCGCGGTAAGCGCCTCATAGCTGGAAACGAACTCCGGGTCGCGCTGGCGCAGGTCGTCATGGCTGACCCGCCCTGTGCGGCGCATATAGTCGTACGCGAAAGCCACGGGATCCAGCCCCATCTTGTCCTCGATGTTTTCGTACCAATCCAGGCTTTTCGCCGCGGCCTCCTGGAAGTTGGACGACGAAGACCGGCGCAGGCCCTCGAAGTCCGCGAAAGCGGCCTGGACATCGCTGCCATTGCGCGAGAACGCCTCTTGCAAGGCAATGGCGTCCTGCATGGCCATACGCGTTCCCGATCCCAGTGAAAAATGAACGCTGCGCAGGGCATCTCCCAGCAAGATGATATTGCCGTGGCTCCATTTGGCATTGCTGACCACGTTTGCGTTGAACCACAACGAACGATTGGACAATAGGCCATTGCTGCCCAGCTCCGGGGCAAACACCTGTTCACAGTAGCGCCGGCTTTCCTCGTCGGTCATCGTGTCCAGGCCGGCCTTGTGCCAGGTTTCCGGAGCCACCTCTATCAAGAAGGTACTAAGCTCTTTGCTGTACTGATAGCTGTGCGCAATGAACACGCCATGTTCGGTCTGGCGGAAAATAAGCGACACAGGATGGAAAAGCTGATGCGTGCCATACCAGGCAAACTTGTTGCGCCGCGTCTCGATCGTGGGCCGGAAATACTGCGCGAACTGCGTGCGTATGGCGCTGTTGCCGCCGTCGGCCGCCACAATGACATCCGCGCCCCCCAGGCCGGCGATGTCTTCAATGCGTTTGCCAAATTCGAATTCAACCCCGTGGGTCAGGCATTCCTGCTGCAGGGTGCCCAGCAAATCTATGCGCGAAGCGCGTGAAAAATGGTTGTTTTTCAATTGCACATGGACGCCTTTGTGCACCACCTCCATGTAGTTGCAGCGTTCATGATTGGCAATGAACTTGGCGTAGAAGGAAGCATCGGCCTTTTCCAGAAAACTCAAGGCCACATCCGAAAACACCACGCCCCATCCATATGTCGCATCCGCGGCGTTTTGTTCGTATATCCGTATTTGGTGGCTGGGGTCGTGCTTTTTCATCAACAACGAAAAATACATCCCCGCGGGACCGCCGCCGACAACTGCTATTTTCATGGCTACACCTTTATTTCAGACCGATTCATATACCAACATAACGTTTGGCAAGCTGTGCATCAGCAAGCAGTGCGGTCGAATCGCCCTGCCATGCAATACATCCTTTTTCAATCATGTAATGGCGGTCGGCCAGCCTGGCCAGCGCCCGCACGTCTTTATCGACCACCAGAATGGACTGGCCCGTACCCTTGATGGCGGCCAGGGTCTGCCAGATCTCCTGGCGGATCTTCGGGGCCAGGCCTTCGGTGGCCTCGTCCAGGATCAACAGGCGCGGATTGGTCATCAAGGCCCGGCCGATGGTCAGCATTTGCTGCTCTCCGCCCGAAAGCTGCCCACCGCCATTGCGGCGCCTTTCGTGCAAACGCGGGAAAAGCTCGTAAATGCGTTCCAGCGTCCAGGGCTGCGTCGAGCCGCGTCTATTGGATGCCGTTGCCATCAAGTTTTCTTCAACGGAAAGGCTGGGGAAAATGAACCGCCCTTCCGGCACCCATCCCAGGCCTAGCGCCGCTACGCGATGCATGGCCATACCGTTGAGCCGCCTTTCGGCAAAGCTGACCTGGCCGTCTCGTGGCACCAGCATCCCCATGGCGGTACGGATAAGCGTGGTTTTTCCCATGCCATTGCGTCCCATCAATGAGACGACTTCGCCTTTGTTCACCCTTAAAGAAACATCGAACAGCACCTGGCCCAGCCCGTATCCGCTGCACACCTTATCGAACTGCAGCAATACCTCCCGCCCGGTAGCGGCGTCGCCGGCTTCACGCATCATCGTCTCCCAAATAAGCTTGACGCACTTCATCGCTGTTGCGGACGTCATCGGCCGTGCCGCTAAGCACGATTCGCCCCGCCACCAGAACGGAAATCCGGTCGGCCAGTGCAAACACCGCCTCCATGTCGTGCTCGATCAGCAAGATGCCATAGTCCTTCTTCAAGGCCTGCAGCAGACCCACCATATGCTGCGCCTCTACAGGCCCAAGGCCCGCCATCGGCTCGTCCAGCACCAGCACCTTGGGCGCGGCCGCCAACGCCAATGCCAATTCCAGCTGGCGCAGTTGGCCATGCGCCAGCTCGTTGCAAGGCGCATGGCCGCAGCCGCCCAGCCCCACCAGGGCCAATAGCTCGTAGGCCTGTTCCCGCGCCTGCTCGTACTGCGAAGCCGGCTTCCAAAAACGAAAGCTCTGCCCCAGGCTGGCGCGCACCGCAAGCGCCACGTTTTCCTGCGCGGTCATGCTTGAGAATATGCTGGTTATCTGGAAGGACCGCCCCACTCCGCGCTGCGTACGCTGCGGCGGCGCCAAGGAAGTAATGTCGTCGCCTTCCAGGAAGATACGGCCCGAGTCGGGCATCAGTTGCCCCGCAATCTGGCTTATCAATGTGGTTTTCCCGGCGCCATTCGGGCCTATCAAGGCATGCAGTTCGCCTTTGTTCACCGTCAGCGACACGCCGTCGGTGACGACCAGCGCACCATATTTTTTACCCAAAGCCTGTACCTCTAGCAACGGCGCGCTCATGACGGCTCTCCGTTGGCGGCCGGCGCCACATGGGCACTGGCCGCCGGACTTGCGGCGGAGGCCTGCCCCGGCTTCAGCAACAGCCCATAAATACCGTCTTTGAGCAGCAGCACGCGCAAGACCAGCAGCGGGCCAAATACCAGCATCCAGTGCTCGGTCCAGTCCGACAGCACATATTCGAACAACACGAACAAGGCGGCCCCAAGAATCGGGCCCACCAAGGTTCCGAACGAGCCTAGGATTACCATGATCAGCAATTCGCCCGACACCAGCCAGGACACATAGCCCGGCGATACAAAACCGGTAAGGTTGGCCATCAGCGCACCGGCCAGCGCCGCAATGGCGCCGGACACAACGAACATCGCCAGCTTGTAGGGATACGGCTGCACGCCCACTGCCTCCAGCCGGGGTTCGTTATCGCGCACACCCACCGCCACGCGTCCGAACGGCGAAGCAACCAGGCGCTTGCACACATACAGCACCGCCAGCAGCAGGAAGGTGGCGACATAGAACAGGACGGTATGATCCGAAGCGTCCACGCCAGGAAAGAATACGCTGGGCGCCTCCAGCGAAAAGCCGTCGTCTCCGCCATACTGGCGCAGGCTTTGCGCGCCGTAGAACACCATTTGCGAGAACGCCAGCGTAATGAAAATAAAATAAAGGCCATTGCAACGCAAAGAGACGGCGCCAATGCATAGGGCCAGCACCGCGCCGGCCAGCATCGCCAACGGCCACGCCACCCACGCAACATCGACGCCATTGCTGGCCAGAATACCCACGGTATAAGCGCCTACTCCCATAAACGCCGCATGCCCGAAGCTGATCAGGCCCATGTACCCCACCAGCAAGTCCAGGCTTAGCGCCGCCAGGCCGAAAACCACCATGCGGGTCGCAAGCTTGACGTAATAAGGCTCGCCAAGGAACGGCAATAGCAGCAGCAATGCCAGCAAAGCCCATAGAATCCAGGTCCGCTGCAGCGGACGCACCAATTGCCGCGTCATGCTTTTTTCCCCGCTATCGAAAACAGGCCCGCAGGCTTGAAGAACAGCACGAAGGCCATGATGATGTACACCAGCATATTGGCCAGGGTATTGCCCATAGCACCGAACCATTGCGGAGCGAATATCCGCCCAAAGGTGTCCAGCAGCCCTATCATCAGCGAAGCCACCAGCGCACCGCGTATCGATCCAAAGCCGCCAATGCAGACCACCGACAAGGTCAGGATAAGAATGGGGTCGCCGACTGCGGGCTGCATGGAGATCAATGGCCCCGACATCATGCCCGCCAGGCCCGCCAACACCGCGGCCAGGCTGAACACCAGCGTATAAAGCGCCACAACGTTTACCCCCAACCCCGCCACCATCATGCGGTTGTCGGCGCCGGCCCGGACCAGCATCCCGAATCGGGTGCGCGCCACCAGCCACATCAGGACAAGTCCGGCCACAACGGCCACCACCGTAATGGCAAGGCGGTACACCGGGTACGGCACGCCCAGCAAATGCACCTGCCCCGCGAGAAACTGCGGAATAGGCATGAACACGGGCTCGCGGCCCCAGATCACGACCACCAGTTCATTCAAGGTCAGCGTCACGCCAAAAGTCGCCAGCAGCTGGTCAAGGTGCCCGCGCTTGTACAGGGGCCGTATCACCAGGATTTCAAGCACCACTCCCAGCACGGCCGACCCGACCAGCGCGCAGGCAATGGCGACCCAGAACGATCCCGACGCCTGCAGCCCCGCGCTGGCCAAGTACCCGCCCACCATGAACATGGAGCCATGGGCCAGATTGACCAGGCGCATGACCCCGAATATCAAGGTCACGCCAATAGCCATCAGGAACAACAGCATCCCGTATTGCAAGCCATTGAATAGCTGCTCCAGCAGCGTCAAGATCGTCATACAGGCCTCGACCCTTACTTAGACATCGCACAATCTTGCGCGTAGCGGTCAGCTGCGTTCTCCTGGGCCACCCCAAGCAAGCGCAGCGTCAATTCGCCATTCTTGTCGCGTTCGACTTTCTGAACATAGATGTTCTGAATAGGCATGTGGTTGGTATTGAACTTGAAGGCGCCGCGCACGCTGTCGAATTTTGCAGTTGCCAAGGCAGCCCGCAGTTTTGCTTTGTCGACTTTGTCGCCGCCGACGGCACGCAAGGCATGGTCTATCAGCATGACGGCATCGTATTGCGAAGCGGCATAGCTTGAAGGATCGCGCTTGTACTTGGCCTGGAAGTCGGCCACGAACTTCTTGTTGGCTGGATTATCCAGGTCGGCGCTGTAATGGCTGGAGATCACTACGCCTACCGCGTTATCGCCGAACGAAGGCAGGAAAAGCGTATCGACCAGGCCCGCATTGGAATACAGCGGAATAGTCTTGGAAAGGCCGGCCTGCGCATACTGCTTCACAAAGGCGATAGCCGCGCCGCCCGGATAAAAGGCGAACACGCCATCGGGCTTGGCAGCCCGTATTTGCGCCAATTCAGCCGAAAAATCAAGCTGCGCCTGCGGTGTGAAAACCTTGGCCACCGTCTCGCCCTTGAAGCTGCTTTGCGCGCCGCCCACATGGTCCCACCCCGCCTGGTAGTCCATGCCAATGAAGTAGGCGCGCTTGACGCCGTGGTCCGACATATACGTACCCATGCCATTGCTCCATTGGTCGTTCTGGAAGGCCACGCTGTAATAGCCGGGATTGCATTCTTTGCCCGCCAGCGGCGAAGGACCGCCGTTCGACCCGACCAAGGTAACCCCGGCTTTGGAGATAGGCTTGACCATGGCCAGGATCTCGTTGGACGCGGTTCCTCCTGTAATGACGTCCACGCCTTCTTTTTCGATCAGCTTGGAAACTTCCTGCACAGCCGTTCCCGGCACCCCGCGCGAGTCCGAGGTATACAGCTCGACCGGACGGTCGCCCAGCTTTCCGCCAAGGGCTTCAAGCGCAAGATCAAGGCCCCGCTTTTGTTCTGCTCCAAGCACACCCAAAGGGCCGCTCTGCGCCGCGATAAATCCCAGCTTGACCGGTTCAAGCGCATAAGCCTGGGCTGCCCCCAGCGCCGACACCAGCATCAATGTTGCTTTCAGTTTCATGGACATGTTCAGTCTCCTGTTTGTTTTGATTGGGCCTTTGATGGCGCCTTCGGTAAAGCTTGAAAAATGCTGCCACTGACGATTTCTTCGCCAGGAAATCGGCTAGCTATGAATGGTGCGCCCCGGAACGGGCGCCTTGATAAGCCAGCAAGGCTTGCTTCAGGACCGGAGGAACCGGAATAGCGCGCCGCTCGCCCCGCACCACGCAAATCGGCGTCAGCCGCGCGATAAAAACCGTAGCCCCCGCCAACGTTCGCCCATGCATAAGAAGGGTATAAGTGCGGGAACGGATTTCCTCCACGCTGACTTCAATATCGAATTCGTCGTCAGGCCGTAAAGAACTTTGGAAGTCGAATGCAAGCGCGCGGGTGGGTGTACCAAAGCCGTGCCGGTCCTTGGCATGCTGCGGTCCTTCACCCAGGATATGGCGATAGAACAGCTCTGCGGCCGAAATTACATACTCGCCAAACACAACGGTATAGACCACTCCCGCGGGATCGCAGTCGCCCCACTTGACGGTCCGGCGTATGGTGAACGGCTGCGTCCGGACCACATATTCAGTGCTGATCATGGCTCGACTCCGCGGGCATCCGCCTGTGCGGACTCTTCGGCCAGGCGTTCGGCAATCAGCTTTCTCAGCGCCACTTTATCGACCTTGCCCACCCGGGTCGTCGGAAACTCCTCGACAACCTCGATGCGTTCAGGGCATTTGAACTTGGCCAACCCCATGGAAGACAAGAACTGCACCATTTCGGGAATAGTAGGAGCGGCAAACCCCGGGCGAACAATGATGTAGGCGCAAGCACGTTCGCCGTAGATAGGATCGGGCATGGCCACGAGCTTGGTGTCGGCAATTGCCGGGTGGTGGCTGATACAGCCCTCGACTTCTTCACAGCCTATTTTTTCGCCGCCGCGATTGATGTTGTCGCGCAACCGGCCCTCGAAGGCGTACCAGGAACGGCCGTCGATACAGTGTTCTGTCACCATATCGCCGCTGCGCACAAAGCCATCGTCCGTCAGCGCCTCGCGCGTTGCAACTGGATCGGCGTAGTAGGCCAACAGACTGGAAGGCCCCCGAAAACACATTTCGCCGGTGGATCCCGGCGGCAGGATACGGTCCGTTCCCGGCTCGCGTATGGTTATTTCGTCGTCCGCGCAGCCGCTGCCACCCTGCGTATGGTGCCGCACGAAAATCGGGTCCGACGCTTTCGCCCCCAACAGCAAGCCTTCGGTAATGCCGTACAGATTGGAGCATGGCACGCCCATATGCTGCTCCAGCGTATCGGCGCGGCTCATCGTCGCGAATAGCTTCAAAGACGACAGGTCGTACTGCCCTATTTCCTGGAAAGCAATAAGATGCGGAGCAATCGGGCCTATCGACAAACCATGCGTGACACGATGCGTCTGAATCAGTTCAAGCATGCGCCGAATGTCGACCCTGGGCATAAGCACCGTGGTCACTCCAAGCAACAACATGGGCATCATGGCGTAAAGCTGGCCGGCATTGTGCATCAGCGGCAGCGACCAGATCACGCGCGAAGACTCGTCGATGGCATACTGGCGAGCCCAGCCGGCGCTGTGCCCCAAGTATTCGCCATGGAAACGCGGGATTATTTTGGGCAGGCCCGTAGACCCGCCCGAAAGCTGAAAACTCAGCACGTCGCGCGGCCCGATCGGCAGGTCTTTCAGTCGCGCCCTGGCGCTGTCAACGGTATGTTGCGCCAGCAAATCGTCCAGCGCATGCCCAGCCATGCCCGCCTTGCCGCGCGTTACGATCAGATGCTGTACAGACGCGTGCCTGGCCATCATCTTGCCGGCAAAATCGACCAGGTCGAAGCTGCTGAAGTCGGCTTGTACGAAATGCGCTTTGGCTTGCGAGCGTTCGATCAACTGGCCGATTTCCATCTCGCGATACTGGGGGACGGAACAAACCGGAATAACACCGGCCTTGTAGCAGGCCAGCACGGCCAGCGCGGTTTCAAGAGTCGTGCCAAGCTGGAACATGGCGCGATCGCCCGGCGCCAGGCCCAGGTCCAGCAAAGCCGCGGCCAGCATGTCGGTCCGCTCATCCAGCTGGCGGTACGTAAGCGTAGCTTCGTCGGTGATGTAAGCCGGCCGGTCGGGGTGGCGCAGCGCCGATTTACGCAAGGCACCGCCCACCGTATCGTTCACCCAGGAGCCGCTGCGCAAATAGGCTTGCGCCTTTTCATCGGTTTGGTAGACGACCCCTTCAATGGGATTCAGTATATTTGTCATTTATGTCTCCTTAGGCTGCTTAGGGTTCTATCCGCACACGATCACGGTCAAATACCGTAATGCGGCCTTGCAGCCCTCCGGTAAACAGTCCATACCAGACCGCGGGCTTTACGCCCAGGTCTTTCCGGTTTAACTCGATGGCGGATCGCGACTCAATCAATGCATAGTCAGGCAAGCCGTCATCAACCTTGCATTCCGGCATCTTCTTCGCCGCTTCGATCAGCGACGCAAACTCCGGCACATTCAATACCAGGACCTTGGCAGTCTGGCCGGATTCCTCGGGCAAAAGAAGCTGTGCCTTTCTGTTCCAGACGTCGTCAATGGGACCAAGCCCCGCCACGCCACCAGTGGCCTGGTCCTCGAGTTCCATGGCCGCTTGCAGCGTCAACGCCGCGTCGCGGGCATCCAGGTCGTTCAGGGTGCGGAGCTTGCGGGTTATCTCGACGAAATAGCCATTGGGGTCCCGAAAATAAATCGACTCAATGACCTCGTGGCGTGTTTCAACAGAAACCTCGACACCTTTTTCCACCAAACGATCGCGCCATGCCGCCAGCTCTTCTTCGCTGTCCACTTGCCACGCTGTATGCGTTGCGTCGAACACATGGTCTTCGGGCCATGGCTTCGAATGCAGCTTGCCGCTTAGCTCTTGCGGCGCCGACGAGCCCAGGTAGTAGAAGAAAGCAATCGCGCTGCCATTGCCGCTGTCAAAAAAGAAATGCAAAAAGTCCGGATGCGTGGCAGGACCCCAGCCGCGCGCCGAAATCGTGTGAATCAAGGGCAACCCCAGCACGTCGCGATAGAACGTGATGGTCTCACGCAGCTTCCATGTAGGCCGGGCGGTGTGGTCCACCCCTCGCAGCACCAGGCTGCCCAACAAAGTAGATGACATAGTCGATTCCTTAACTTGTAAATTAGAGGCCCGCACGGCTTACTTGGGAAAGTTCTGCCGCAGCCAATCCTGCACCAGACGGCCGGCGATATAGCGCCCCGGCTCTTCGCCGGCGCCCAGGGCGCGGCCGTGGTGGTCGCCCTTCACGCGTTCGTGATGTTTGTCGGTAGTGCCGATCGCCGAGAAGATGTCTCGGATGATCGAAGGGAAGCAGGCTTGATCGCCCGTATATTCCACCAGCAAGGTAGGCTGGCGGATGGCGGGCGCAGCCTTTGCCAGCAAGGCATTGGACGATATGCCCGACCATGTCGACAGCCAGCTTTCGGGCGAACAGACACGGGCAAAGCCCACCGACCCGTAATTGGACGCATAAGGGTCCTTGCCCCACAACGACCCATATTTACGATCGGAAGGGTCCAGCGACAAGTCATAGCAGCGCAGATCGGCATCCGTACGCCAAACAGTCATGATCGGCGTATGGGCGCCAAGCCGGCGGTCGGCAAGCGTGCCCCCTTCTTTGGCCCTGGCGCGTGCTTGCATACGCTGCGCAATTAACTCATGCGCCAGCGCATCCAGCTTGGCGACGCGTTCGTGCTGTGCCTTGCGATAGCGTTCGATGAAAGCCGCGTCGTAGCGCGCGCCCTTGGAGGCATCGCCAAACCCATTGGCCGCGTCGAAAGGATCCAGCGACGAGTCAACCGACAGCGGGTTCGCCTCGTCGGTAACCGAAGGATCAATACACTGCATCAGCAAAGCGCCTTGCCCAGGATGCGGCGCAAGAAAGACCACGCCGTCCGGCTCAGGCATGGACAGCTGGTCCAGCTTGGTAGGACGGCCCCCGGGCGTTTTTTTGATTCGCTGCGCCGCGTCCAGCCCCGCCTGCTGCGCATACAGGCTGTACAGCCCGCTGCCGCCGGAATTGCCCAGCAGGACAATGCGCTTGAAGCCGGCCTGCCGCAGGTATTCCATACCCGCCGCAACATCGTAAAGCGCAAATTCGTGTTCCAGGCGCATATCGTTGCCGACGGACCGCGGCCACTGCGACCAGGCCGCGTAGCCGGCCTCAACAATATCGGGAATCATGTAGTGGCAGGCCATGAACTCGCGGGGGTGCATGATGCACACCACGGTTTCCGCCGGCACGGAAGGCTGGTACAGCGCCCCGCCCGTGGCCGCGCCATCTTGCGTGCGCAGCACCACATTGCGCGTGATCGCGCCCTCTGGCAGTCCGCGTGGATTCCAGTCGGTGTTCAAGAACCCGGCGGTAGCGCCCTGCGGCCCCGAACTAGCGTTTGCCGGCTTTGAGATAGATGGTTGGCTCATGACTTTCTGCCTCCTTTTTTATATTCTACGATGGATTTGACAGAAATGTGAAATTATTGTCATTAACGACAGTTAGTATTTATACCTAGATCGTGAATTATTTGACAAATACGTCAAATCCGGAGCATATTGCCCATGCATGACGGTCAAGCGCAACCCACTTGGTCTATCATTCATCGGTCGACAATCGTTCAGGTCGGCACCCCGCAACCCGCAACCAACCACCAACACCTTCTGAAACGTGCCAAAACCTTTGCCAGAATCCTCCGTACCCGCTTCCAAATCCTCACGGCGCGAACTGCTGCAAGAATCCATCCTGGAGGCCGCGTCAACGCTGTTCATACAACGCGGCTTTCAGGGCACCAGCATGGGCGACATCGCAGAAGCCATGGGCGTAACACGCACGGCCATCTACTACTACTTTCGCAATAAGGAAGCCATCCTGCGAGAGCTGACAACTGAAGTCACCGGCATGGCCGGCAAGCTGGCTTCACAAGTAGAAGACCCGCACGACGATCCGATCGAAGCATTGCGGCAACTGGTCTTGCAGCATGCCAAGCTGATACTGAGCCACCCTTTGCAATTCCGGGTGGTCGAACGCAACGAAGAGAACCTTTCACCCGCCTTGCGCAAAAGCGCCGATGCGTCACGCAGGCTGGTCTTAAGCAGGTTTCAGACGGTAATAGAGGCCGGAATAAAGGCGGGACAGTTCCGTGTGGTCGATCCAAAGATTGCCGCGTTTGCCATCATAGGCATGTGCAATTGGTGCGCTTGGTGGTTCAGCGCCGAAGGGAAGGTCCCGCTTAACGATGTCGCGCAGATGCTGGCTACCTTCGCCCTGCAATCGGTAGTACGCGGCGAAGAACGCCGCTCGCGGGAAAACAGCGTCGACGAATCCTTGCGCCAGTTGCGCGAAGACCTGTCTTTGCTGGAAAAGCGGTTGCAGAATACGTAATCGAATCAGCCGTCTTCAACTAAAAACCTTCCAGCCGCGAAGCCTGCCTTCGTCCTGCGGGACCACCTCTGTAGCAAGCACGGTCAGGCATTTGGGGCAAAACAGCTGCCTAAGAACAATTTTCCTATCGGCAAACAGCTTTGGGTCGGCCCGGATACCGGGGCCCAGCTCGGAGGATTCCTGCTCTGAGCCCAGTGCGTGCTCTAGCGCGTTGGTACGCGCGTCTCCCAGCCGTTCAGAGCAGTGGCTGCAAATAGTCGATACGCCATCATCAGCAAGCATAATGTTGTCATCAAAATTCAAAATTGTCTCCTCGTCAATTAAGGGCAACCGCAGCACGCTTTTCGCGCATGGCGTGTCTTGCAGCTTCAGTCGCGGGCACATCCACAGTTCCGTTTGCAGCTAAAGCGACGCCATACACTTCAAGTGCGGCACGCTTCGAGACCTTCTGCTTGGCAACGTCACGCGCCACCAAAACCGGATTTCGCAGTAGCGGATCTCCGTATCCCCCACCGCCTTGCCAATGCGTAAAGTACACGTCCTCGTCGTTCAGATGGGTTTCCAGGTGCTGTTGCAGCACATCGGCGGTTCCTTCCAGATCATCGAGGCTCCCCGGTATACGGCCCCCAGCCAACATCTTTCTGGCGTTCGTTCCCCGTAGCAATACATCGTATTGTGTGCCCGCGGGGTATCCCCCGCTAAGGCCGGTCGCTTGCGGCAGGGCCTTGCCTGTTGCGGAGACAACCAAGTGCACGCCCCCTATTGGAGAGTCGTAAGGTATGAAGCAACTGGACCCGCCGGCGCCGCCCCTGAAGCGGCCAGGCCCGCCGGAGTCCATTTCTTCTCTGCGCCACAGGTAAAGCATCGGAAAGCTGAACTCGTTGATTTCAACGTCTGCGACCCTGCCCATTGGTATGCAATTGAGGCCGCCAGTATCAACGCCATCTTGGTCGACTCGCGCGCCCATGCCTCCAGCCATCGAGTCGCAAACCATCGTCACGAACGGATTGCCTCTTTGGTCCAGGCCGGCCAGCAAGGCCAGATCCCATGTTCCACAACACACGCACATCAAGGACTTGCGATGCTCGGGGTGGATCGACAGCATCGTTCCTACTGTCTCGGAGACAACGTTCTGCGTAGCCCAGGCCGACGCAACAGAGGCCTTACCGATGCCGGCCGGGAAATTGCAATTATTGATAGTTCCCGGCTCGCTGATAATATCGAAGCATCGATAAAGGCCGCCGGGCGCCCACGGAATATCGCCACAAAGCATGGTCAGGACAATCGGCATGATCCCGCCTCGCAGGCCGGCAAGAGTGCAATTGGCAAATCCCTCGACTTCTTTGTCGGTACCGGTAAAGTCGAATATCAAGCGATCGTCTTTCTTGGTCATCTTCAAAGTAATCTTGTATACATTGCGATCACCACTACGGAATGAGTCCTGATGCGCAACCCCGGACCACTCGCCGTCAGGAAGCTCTTTCAGCTTTGCTCGAAGGCGGCGCTCGGCGTCATTCATCATGCGCTTCATTACCGCCTTGACGGTCTTCGCACTATATTTTTCAATTAATTGCGTCAAACGCTCCTGGGCTATATTGTTGGCGCCAATCTTGGCGCGCAGGTCAAGAGCGATAAGACGCGGCACCCTTGAGCGCCGCAAATACATGTCTTCGATATCGCCGCGAATCTTGCCCCCTTCAACAATTTTGACAGGCGGAACAGGAGTCGATTCCCAGAAAACATCGCGCCCTTCAACAGACCAGCTTCCTGGCGATACGCCGCCTAAATCCACCTGATGGCAAACGGCCGCTGTCCACCCAAAAATCTCGCCCTCGTGAAATAGGGGTGCCATGATCGTGGCGTCGTTCTGGTGCAAGCCCCCGCCAACCCACGGGTCGTTGCAAAAAAACATATCGCCCGGCTGTATGCCTGGATTCACGCCCCGATTCTCCAGCGTCCATTTAACGGCCATGTCAACGGAAGCCGCCAGCTGCGTGTTATAAAGCCCGACAATCACCGAGTCGCCGCACTCGTCCAGAATGGTCGCGCCAAAGTCGTTGCAGTCGGTGACGACCACCGAACCGGACATGCGCTTGAGCGCATCGCCCATTTCTTCGGCGATAGCCGCCAACCGATGGCGAACCACCTCATAAGTCAGGGCATCGACTGCCGCAGCATCGTCATCGTTAACTGAATGCAGCTTGAGCCCACGGGCTAGCGCTCTGGTTTCAGCCGAGGTCTTAAGCTTATAAGCAAATTTTTCCGACCCTGCGATATTGATTAATGGCATGGTGTCTCCTTTATAGTTGAATCAGGCTGCGGTAGGCCGCAACACCAAGTTGCCTAGCCGATCGACGGTTCCGCGGCTACCTTCCGGAACGGCGATGGTAGTAGTAGGCGTTTCGACAACGGCAGGGCCATCAATCTCGGCACCCACTTTTAAAGCCTGATAGTCATAGATTTTTGTTTCCTGCCAGCCCTTCCTGACATCAAGGAAAACTCGGCGGGTACCGCTACTTTCCGGTGCGCCGGCGGCAATCTCAAGGTCGGGCAGTTTCGTGCGTATGGGCAACATACCCACAGCGCGGACTCTATAAGTAATGACCTGCAAACCCGCATCGGCAAACCCCGAACCTTTGCCGTAAAGCCTTTCGTACAAGGCTTCGAACTCTGCCCCAACCGCATCGATAGCCTTGGCGTCCAGCACGCCGGCAGGAACAGGAGTAGTAACTTCCGCCATCTGCATCGTGTAACGGATCTCGGCTTCACGAACATACTCGATCGTCTGAAACTCCAAACCCTGTTCTTGCATGCGGCTGCGCAGTTCTTGTTCCAACCGGCCGTAGCACTCGTTAATCGTTGCCGGCGCCACAGGCCAATTCGACGGATCCGAGGTTTCGGCAGTTAACACGATGTCTGACGAGGCCAGGCCGTACGCAGAGAAAACAGCCGCCGTAGTCCCCAATGGGATCAGGACCTCAGGCGAGCCGATATCGGCCGAATAGCTCGCCGCGTGCACCGGCCCAGCCCCACCAAACGAATAAATTACGAAATCGCGTGGATCGTGCCCGCTGTTGACAACAACCTTACGCACCAGGTCGGCCGTCTGGGCGTTCTGTATTGTGTATATTGCGGCGGCGCCTTCTTCTACGGTAAGGCCCAGCGGCTCTGCAATCTTGGTCCGAATGGCGTCTTCAGCCATTTTTTTCGATAGTTTCTTGCGGCCGCCAAGAAAGTTATCCGGATTGATTATTCCAAGCACCAAGTCGGCATCGGTCACCGTTGGCTCGGTGCCTCCTTCGGCATAACACACAGGACCCGGCCTGGCTCCGGCACTGCGCGGCCCGACACGAAGGTTTCCACCGCCGTCGATCCACGCAATGGCACCGCCGCCAGACCCAATAGTATGTACGTCCACCATCGGCGTATTGATTTGATGCTGGTTCAAGACCGTCGTGGTCGTCGTTATCGGCTTTCCGTCCTGGATCAGGCCGACCAAGAATGTGGTGCCGCCCATATCCGTTGAAATAATATTTCTGTGCCCAAGAGCCTTCGCCAAATGGACGCAACCCACTACGCCCCCGGTCAATACTGATCCTAAAGTACTCACCGCATACTTGGGCGCCTGGGCCGCCTGGACGCAACCGCCGGATCCCTGCATGACCAGAAGGGAACCTGCCAGCCCGCGGTTCCTGAGCTCGACTTCCAGAGGGCTAAGGTACGCGGCCAATCGCGGACCGACTTGCGTATTGATGATGGTCGTTGAGTTACGGGTGTATTCGCGTATGCGCGGGCTTATCTCGTGTGACACGGCCACATACAGGCCGGGAGCAATTTCGTTCACGATCTCGCGAATGCGAATTTCGTGAATCGGGTTGAGAAAGGACCATAACAACGAAACCGCAATAGCCTCGACGTTCTGTCCCACCAGCCTGGCTACGGCCTGGCGTGTACCGCTCTCGTCAAGCTCAACGACCACAGCACCTTTGTAGTCAATACGCTCGTCGATCTCTTCAACCAAAGACCGTTGCACCAAAGGCTCGGGCTTGTTCGTCCGCGAAATGTTCTGGATCTGCTCTGGGTCGAGCCCTGCATATCTGCCTTCAAGATTCATCATCGAGATCGAATCCGCATGACCCCGAGTGGTCAGAAACCCGACCTTTGCCACGTCCCCTGTGACGACAGCGTTCAGCGTGGACGTTGTGCCATGAATAATGTATTTAGTCTTGCTCAGTAAATCAGGCGTCTGAACGCCCAATTCTTTCGCCAGCTCGTCAATGACATCAAGAAATCCGCGCGAAAAATCCGGCGGTGTTGAAGGACTTTTCGCAGCTGCAATCGTTCCGTCCTCGCCGGAGACAAATCCATCTGTAAAGGTTCCGCCCGTATCGACGCCGATTACGTAATTCATGTTGTTCCTCTCACATTTTCTGTTTTGAATTTATGATTTCTAGTCGGTGCCCAGACCGCCGAATCAACCATGCCAAATGTCGTGCAGTAACCGCATTACACACACTTTAAGTTGACGGAACACATACGTCTAATCGAAAATTAATGATTCAGATATAGCTGTATGGCTATACTTACCGATCTAAGGGGTGTACTCAGATGCGCGGCTTCGACACTCGTTTTACCCTTCAAAAGCTCGAGGTTTTCTGCGTCGTAGCAGAGTTGCAAAGCATCACTCGTGCGTCAGAGTTCCTGTGCGTCACCCAGCCCGTAGTCACATCGCACATTCAAACCCTTGAAGACAAGCTCGGGGCGAAACTGATACGTCGCGAAGGGCGCGGCATTGTGTTGACTGCGGCGGGGCTGCGAGCTCTTAAATGGGCACAGGAAATCGTCACTCGCACCCACGAGCTGGAGCGAGAACTAAGCGGCTCCGCGCCCAATATACCTGGCGCGGTCATAGCTTCGTCCATGAGCGTAGGGTCTTACCAACTGCCTGGCATCATCTGCGACTTCCAGGCCAGCCATCCTGATGGCCTGGTCAAGCTTTCGATATCGAATCCGCATGTCGCGCTCGAGGCAACGCGAACCGGGGAATGCGACTTTGCGGTAGTCATCATTTCGCCCGACCAGAACCTCGACGGCTTAGCGCTGCATCCCCTTTGGGATGAGCCCTTGCTTTTAGTCAGCGCCGTCAACAGCCAATGGGTACCAAAAAAAGTGCAGCGAGATCAGATTTCTCAATTGCCGTTCATCAGCACAAACAACAGCTCGGTCATGCAAAAGCTTGAAGAAGGCCAGTTGCGCGCCAACGGCATCACTTCCAGGCGGGTGATCATGGCGCTTGGGCATCCAGAGGCCCAAAAAGAAGCAGTACGCCGCGATGTCGGCGTCTGCTTCTTCTTCAAGTCATCCGTCATTCACGATGTGGACCGCGGCGACTTACAGCCGATAGAAACGCCCGGCCTTGCCATGTCGATCCCTCTTTACCTGGTACACCGCAAAGATAAAGAGCTTTCATTATTTCAGGAAGAACTGAAACAGCACATCAAGTCGGCAAGGCCGGCCGGCGTCATTCCCTTCAAGGACAGACAAGAAATAGCAAACTTGTCTACGGCAAAAGGGACTTTTTAAATCCCCTCAACCCCCGCCGCATGCGCTTGTTCGTCGGCGTGGTACGAAGAGCGGACCATGGCGCCCACCGCGGCATGGGTGAAGCCCATGGCGTAGGCTTCGCGCTCGAACATTTTGAAGGTGTCGGGGTGGACGTAGCGCAGCACGGGCAAGTGGTGCTCGGAAGGCTGCAAATACTGGCCGATAGTCAGCATGTCGACGTTGTGCTCGCGCAGGTCACGCATGACTTGCAGGATCTCTTCGTCGGTTTCGCCCAGGCCCAGCATAAGTCCGGACTTGGTCGGAACATGGGGGTAGAGCTTTTTGAATTCCGATAAAAGCTTAAGCGAATGGTTGTAGTCCGAGCCCGGCCGCGCCTGTTTGTACAAGCGGGGCACGGTTTCCAGGTTGTGGTTCATGACGTCGGGGGGGCCGCCGTTCAGTATTTCCAGCGCGCGGTCCAGTCGACCACGAAAGTCGGGCACCAGCACTTCAATTCGGGTGGCTGGCGACAGCTTGCGCACGTTCTGGATGCACTCGACAAAGTGGCCTGCACCGCCGTCGCGCAAGTCGTCACGGTCGACCGACGTAATCACCACGTAAGACAGCTTGAGCGCGGCAATGGTACGGGCGAGGTTTTCGGGTTCGTTGACGTCCAGGGGGTCGGGGCGGCCGTGGCCTACGTCGCAGAAGGGGCAGCGGCGGGTGCATTTGT
Source organism: Eoetvoesiella caeni (assembly GCF_003315175.1). GTDB lineage: Bacteria > Pseudomonadota > Gammaproteobacteria > Burkholderiales > Burkholderiaceae_B > Eoetvoesia > Eoetvoesia caeni. The sequence goes on from NZ_QNRQ01000002.1 coordinate 37,360, forward strand.
CGCCCATGATCATGAACGTGGCCGTACCCTTGCCGAAGCATTCGCCGATATTCGGGCAAGAGGCCTCTTCACACACCGTATGCAAGTTATGTTCGCGCAAAATACGCTTGATGTCGTGAAAGCGCGAACCCGGCAATGCCGCCTTGACGCGGATCCACTCGGGCTTTTTAAGGCGTTCGGCCTGGACGACTTTGATTGGAATGCGCGAGGTCTTGGCCTGGGCTTTTTGCTTCATGGTGGCATCGTAGGCCGGCTGGACCGGTACGACACGGGGAGCAGTCTGATCTAAGGGAGTAGTCATTAACATTCCTGCGACTGAAGCCGGCGCCCCGCCTGGGCGGGACATTGTGCTTCGCGCTTTAAAATCGGCGGTCGAAAAAACCGCAATATTCCAAACGGATCCGCGCAAAACGCGCGAGCTGTCAGCATTTTAACGCGCCCGCCAAAACGCCGCAGAATGCCCCTGACGCCTGCAGCAGTACTGCATGGCCGGCCCACACGGCGCCTTCGACGGCAAAACTCAAGCCGGGCGCCCCGCGTCCTGGGCTGGCAACGCAGCCATGCCCGGGTGGCGCGCTTCGGTTTGCGGCTGCCTGGCCGCTATCGCGCCAGCCAAACCCCGGGCCAGCATCTCGCCCACTTGCTCCACCGTGGCAGTTACGCCGCAAGCGGCCAGGTCCACGGTGCGCAAGCCTTCATAGCCGCAAGGATTGATGCCCGAAAAGGGCGACAAATCCATGGCGACATTCAGCGCTATGCCATGGTAGGCGCAACCTTTGCGCACCTTGATGCCCAAAGCCGCAATCTTGGCCAGTTCGCCATTGCGGTCGGCCATGGGCACATAAACGCCGGGGGCTCCTTCCTTCAGGCAGGCGCCCCGTACACCCAACTGGTCTAGCAGACGGATGGTCACGTCTTCCAGCAAGGCCACGTATTCTTTGACGAACAGGCCCGCCCGGCGCAAGTCGACCAGGCAATACGCCACCACCTGGCCGGGACCGTGGTAGGTGACCTGGCCGCCGCGATTGCTGCGCACAACCGGAATGGCCCCGCTATTTAGGATATGTTCGGGCTTGCCCGCCTGCCCCAGCGTATACACGGCCTCGTGCTCGACCAGCCAAATCTCGTCGGGCGACTGGGCGTCGCGCCCTTCCGTATAGTCCTGCATGGCCTCCCATACCTCCAGATACGGGGCGGGACGCCGCAGCCATTTATGCTCGATCACAGCACGATGGAAACCATATGGTGCGCGTGCAACGCGCGGTACAGGTCGTCGAGCTGCTGGCGCGAAGTCGCTTTCACGGTAAAGGTCAGCCCAATATAGTTGCCGTTCTTGCTGGGCCGCATTTCGACCGTGGCGGCATCGAACTCCGGGTCGAACTGCCGCACCAGCTCGGTCAGGGTCTGGGCGAAATCGGGATGCGTCTTGCCCATGACCTTGATGGGAAAAAGGCTGGGGTACTCGATAAGAGACTGTTCGGGCGGGATGTCCGGAGGGACGGAATTCATAGGCTTACTCCACGGCGCGGTCGTAGCCGGTGCGCAATCTGGCGTAGATTTCGCCAGGGCGCCCCGTGCCAACCGGCTTACCGTTATAGGTAACAATCGGCAGCACCTCTTTCGAGGCAGAGGTCAACATTATTTCATCAGCCTGAGCCACTTCCTGCTCAGTAATCGGCCGGACCTCGAACGGTATGCCGGCTTCTTCAGCCAGCTCGGCCAATAAACTATAGCGTACCCCTTCCAGGATCAGATTGTCGCGCGGGGGTGCCAGCAAGGTGCCGTTCTTGACGACCCAGATATTGCAGGACGAACCTTCAGACAAATAGCCGTCGCGAAACTGTACGACCTCGTCCACGCCGGCTTCGACCGCCGCCTGCTTGGCCAGCACGTTGCCCAACAAGGACGTGGTCTTGATTTCGCAACGCAGCCAGCGGATGTCGGGCAGGGAAATAGCTGTCAGGCCCTGTTCGCGCGGCGCCTTGCCCGGGCGTACAAAGGGCGACACCATGCCAAAAATGGTGGGCTTGACCTTGGCCTTGTCGGGAAAGGCGTGATCGCGCTTCGCCACGCCGCGCGTTACCTGAAGGTACACCAGGCAATTGCCCGGCAAAGTATTGCGGGCCAGCATGTCGCGCACCAGCGACTCCCACTGGGCGCGCTGCATGCCGGTCTGTATGCCTATGGACTTCAGGCTGCGCTCCAGGCGCGCCAGGTGGCCCTCCATGCGGAACGGCTTGCCGTTATAGACCGGCACAACGTCATAAATACTGTCGCCAAAAATAAACCCGCGATCCAGCACAGAGATTTTGGCATCGCCCAGGCGAACGAATTCGCCGTTCAGATAGGCAATGCTGTCGTTATCGACATCGGGAATCATCTTTACACTCTGGTGTGCCTAAAACAATAAGTTTAATCCTTGCAGAGTGCAGACGCCCGGCGTTTGCCTTATTGGAACATCAAGCGCACTTTATCGACCATTCGGCCGAAGAAGCCGGCCTCGGCCACGCTGTCCAGTACTTGCAGCGGTTCTTCGCGCAGCAGTTTTCCGTCCAGCGAAAACGCAACCGTGCCGACCTGCGCGCCCTTGGTCAGCGGAGCCAGCAGCGGCTGGGTATAACGCGCTTCGGGCTTGACTTCCGGACCCTTGCCGCGCGGTACAGTCAGCCAGACGGGCTTGGACTGGCCAAGACCCACAGTTTCTTGCTGGCCTTGCCAAACACGGGCCTGCACCAATGGCTTGGTGCTGTCCAGGACTTTGACGGTGTCGAAGTTCTGGAAGCTCCAGTTCAACAACTTAAGGCTGTTTTCGGCGCGCGCGCTGTCGCTGGCCGCACCCACCAGAACCGAAACGACCCGGCGTCCGTCGCGCAATGCGGTGGACACCAGGCAGTAGCCGGCCGACGAAGTATGGCCGGTCTTCAAGCCGTCGACGGTAGGATCGGCCCAAAGCAGGCGGTTGCGATTAGGCTGCTTGATCTTGTTGTAGGTGAATTCTTTTTGACTGTAATAGTGCAGATACTGGGGGAAGTCGCGCACCAGGTTCATGGCCATGATGCCCAGGTCATGCACCGTAGTCATGTGGTCGGGGTCGGGCAGGCCCGCGGCATTCGTAAAGTGCGTGTCGGTAAGCCCCTGGCGCGCCGCCTCCTGGTTCATCATGGCGGCGAAGGCCGACTCGCTGCCGGCCACGGCTTCGGCCAAGGCCACGGTAGCGTCATTGCCCGACTGCACAATGACCCCTTGCAGCAAGTCATCGACCGACACCTGCGTATTCACCTTGATGAACATGCGCGAACCTTCGGTCCGCCAGGCTTTTTCCGAGACATTGACCTTCTGGTCTAGCGACAGGCGCTTGTTTTCAATGGCCTGGAATACGACATAGGCCGCCATGATCTTGGTCAGTGAAGCGGGTTCGACTTTGTCGTTGATATTTTGCCCGGCAATGATTTGCCCGCTGTTGGCGTCCAGGGTTACCCACGCCTTGGCGGCCAAGGTAGGGGCGGGAATCGACGAGAGTTCGCTAACCGTTGCCAAATGGCCTGTAGTCTGTCCGGAAGCGGCCGGCAGCGTGGCGGGAGCCTCGGGGGCTGCCGGCGCGGTTTGCGCGGCAGGGGCGGCGAAGACAAGCTGCGGAGCGATCAACGCAGGCGAAAGCGCCAGGGCCACGCTAAGCGCCACGCGGCGCGACTGCTTCAGGGAAAACATGTGTACGGTTTGAGTCGTCGACATAAAAATTAATTAACCCGTCCAAAAAATCAAAAAAGTGCATTCAAAAAAACTGCGTCCATTATAGGCAGTGCATCTTGCACATAGAACCGGGCAGCAAGCCCTTTATTGCAGGAATGCGCAATCATTTGCTACAAAATCCGTTAAAACGTGTCCAAACGCGCAAAATGGGCCTGTTGTCTGACCTTTAGCTGAAGGGCAGGCCCAATGCGGCACCCATCGCAAAGCGAAATCGTCGTTCCGGAAAGAGAAGACTTCGCCGCTAAGCCCACAATGCCAGCAATCGGTCTTGCACCAATTTTCTAAGCATAATGAGCTTGCCATGGAAGAAGTGCGAACCGTCGGGCACGATCGTCAGCGGCAAGCCATGCGAACGCGCAAAGTCCATGGCCTCGGACAAAGGCACGACTTCGTCGACCTCGCCGTGCACCAGCAAAGTGTCCTCGGGCACGGCAATATCCCTGAACTTGAAGCGCTCTACCGCCGACCCCACCAGGATCAGCGCATCGGGAACCGGATGTGCGCCGGAATCGGACTGCACGCCCGCTTGCCCGGCCTTGGGCGCAGCCCCCGCCGCATTGCGCCGCTCTTCTTCCATTATGGAATAAAGCTGCGCCGCCACCGAAGTCCCGAACGAGAAACCGGCCAGCACCCATTTGCCGGCGGCCGCCTCGGGGTAGCGCTGCACAAACTGGCGCACCAGTTCGCGCATATCGTGCGTTTCGCCCACCGCCTTGTCGAACTGGCCCTGCGACTCGCCCACGCCGCGAAAATTGGGGCGCACCGCAACAAGCCCGTCTTGCAGGCAGGCACGGGCTATGGTGGTCACGATCTTGTTGTCGCGCGCACCGCCATGCAAAGGATGGGGGTGCAAAACCAGCGCCCAGCCGCGCGGCGCGGTTTCGGGTTGCTCTATGACGCAGTCAATAATCCCGGCCAAACCGTCGAAAGAAGTTTTTTCCATATCCGCTATTGTGACGCACACCCAAAAAAAGACAATTAAAGGCAATAATAGCGACTGCCGCCCAAACCTCACTATATTAGCGTCCTGCCCAGCATGCTTGAACCCATCGCCACCGCTCTGCCAGATCCGCCGCTCTTGATACAGCAGCTGCAGCCGGCCTTGCCGCAATTCAAGCAGATCGAATGGTTCGAACGCACCGCATCCACCAATGCCGACCTTCTGGGCAAAGCACGCAACAACGAACTGCAATTGGCCCGGCCATGGCTGCTGGGCGCCCACCTTCAGGACGAAGGCCGCGGCCGCGCCGGGCGCACCTGGCAAAACCGGGCCGGCGCCAACCTGATGTTCTCCTGCGCTTTCGACGCCTTCGTGCCCTTGCAACTGCTGCCCTCGCTTTCTCCCATAGCGGGTATTGCCGCCTGCGAAGCGCTGCGCGGCCTGCTTGAACCGGACCAGCGCCGGCACCTGGCCATGAAATGGCCCAACGACCTGCAATGGAAAGGGGCCAAGCTGGCCGGCATCCTGGTTGAAACCACCCGCGCCGGAACCTCGCGCTTGTCTGCGGATCATTACGTGGCGATCATGGGCATAGGCATCAACCTGAACGACGCCCGCGCGCTAAGCCAGTCGCTGAACCGCCAGGTGGCCGACTGGGCCGAGGTCGCCGCTTGCGATGCACTGGCGGCAGCCACACCCTTGCACAAGCTGGTCAGCGCCATTGCACAGGCCTGGTACGAAGCCCTGAACGCCCTCATCAGCGAAGGGTTTCATGCCTTCCCCGTACGCCACGCCGCTGTCGACGCCCTGGCCGGCCAACACGTGAACATCCTGGATGAAGGCCGCATCATCAATGCCGGCATCGCATGCGGCATCAACAAGCTGGGCCAATTGTTGCTGCGCACGCCGGACGGCGAAACCTCCGTCACCGTGGGCGACGTTTCGGTGCGGCCATGATTATTCTTATCGACGCCGGCAATACCCGCATAAAATTCGGCTGGATCGATCCGGCCAACGGCCAGCGCGAAGCCGCCCCACTAGCCTTGCGGCACGCCGACCTGGAAGAACAGCTTCCTGCCTGGCTGCGCCAGTTGCCGCACCCCCCGGGCGCCGCCATGGGCATTAACGTGGCCGGCGCCGCCATTGCCGGCCGCCTCGGCTCGCTGCTGGGTACATATGTCGAACGCATTGACTGGATACGCAGCGTGCACAGCGCCTTGAACGTGCGCAACGCCTACGACATGCCCGAACAACTGGGCGCCGATCGCTGGGTGGCCCTGCTGGGGCTGGCGGAACATGTACGCCAGGCCAAAAACCCGGGCCACGCGCCGCTGCTATTGGCCAGTTTCGGCACGGCCACCACCATCGACACGCTGGCGCCGTCCGGCATGGCCGAAGTGGCAAACCAGAAAGCGCCGCTGCGCAGTCACAATGAAGCAGGCCGCGCGCCGTCGGGCGAATGCGCGCAAAAGGCCTATGTGTTTCATGGCGGCCTGATCCTGCCGGGGCCGTCGCTGATGGCGGCTTCATTGGCCAACGGCACGGCGCAGCTGCCGCAAGCGCAAGGCATTCCCGCCAGCCACCCCACCCACACCCATCAGGCCATTGTCAGCGGCATCGCCGCCGCGCAGGCAGGCGCCGTGTTGCGCCAGTGGATGGCGGGCCTGGAGCTATGCGGCCAGGCACCGCGCATTTACGCCACCGGCGGCGGCTGGAGCGCCATCAAAGAAGAAACCGAACGCCTGCTGGCCGCGGCCAGAACCCAACTAGGGCACGAGAACAGTCCAATAGAATGGCTGGCCAGCCCGGTCCTGGACGGCTTGGCCAGCCTGGCCACAACAGATACCCACCCGAGGTGAATTCCACCATGCGCTTTCTCTTTCTGCTTATCGTCGTTGCCAATGCCGCCGTTTTTGCGCTGGGCCAGGGCGTATTCGGCCAGGCGCCCTTTTACCAGGGCCTGCAAGCCAACCAGCCCAAGGAAATCAACGCCCAGGCCGTACGCCTGGGCCAGCCTCAAACCCCGGGCCAGGCCGCACAGCAGTAAGCAGGGTCCGCAGCCGGGCCGCCGCCTTCCTCTACAATAGAGCGCAACCACCTGTTGTATACATCACACCATACCGATCAAACTCATGAAACCCATACGCAAAGCCGTTTTCCCCGTTGCCGGCATGGGCACGCGTTTCTTGCCCGCCACCAAGGCCATGCCCAAAGAAATGCTGCCCATCGTCGACAAACCGCTGATCCAATACGCGGTCGAGGAAGCCATTGCCGCCGGTATTACCGACCTCATTTTCATTACGGGCCGCAACAAGCGCGCCATTGAAGACCATTTCGACAGCGCCCCCGAGCTAGAGGCCGACCTGGCCGCCAAAAACAAGCACGAACTGCTGGAACTGGTGCGCCATGTCATCCCCGACTCGGTCAATTGCATCTATACCCGCCAGCCTGCGCCGCTGGGCCTGGGCCATGCCGTGCTGTGCGCGGCCCCCATCGTGGGCAACGAGCCCTTCGCCGTGCTGCTGGCCGACGACCTGATCGACTCCGACACTGCCGTCACGCGCCAACTGGTCGAAGCCGCCCACCAGCAAAACGGCAGCGTCCTGGCCATACAAAACATCGAACGCGCGCATACCTCCAAATACGGCATTATTTCGGGCGACAGCGTCAACAGCAAAACCACCCACATCAAGGGCATAGTGGAAAAGCCGGCGCCGGAAGTCGCGGCTTCAACGCTGGCCGTCGTGGGCCGCTACGTGCTGGAACCCGAAATCTTCGAGCATCTGCGTCGGACCCAGGCCGGCGTAGGCGGTGAAATCCAGCTTACCGACGGAATCGCCAGCCTGCTCATGGCCCGCAATGTGTTCGGCTACCAGTACGAAGGCACCCGCTACGACTGCGGCAGCAAAGAAGGCTTTTATCGCGCCACCATGGAACTGGGCCGCAAATACCACGGCCTGTAACCATCAGCCGGCAAACGCCCAGGCGCATGGCCGGGGTCTTGCATCCGGCCATTGCCAGACCCCGGACGGCGCACCATAATATAGAAGAGTCAGTAGACGGACAAAGAACAAGCGGCTTAACTTTTGCACGGTAGGAAAGCACGACAAAGCGCCATGACACAACTTTCCAATGCCACCCTCGGCCTCGTTCCTGCGGGCATCGCCAAACCTTCTTATGACCGGTCCGCCGTTCCCACGCGCATCGTGCATATGGGCGCGGGCAGCTTTCATCGCAGCCACCAGGCCGTTTACACCGACGAAGCCATGCAGCAAGGCGACCCCAACTGGGGAATCCTGGCGGTCAGCGTCCACAACCCGGCCATCAACCACGCCCTGGTGCCGCAAGACGGCCTGTACACCTCTATTGTCGACGACAACGGCAATCGCAGCGCACGCATCATCGGCAGCCTTACCCGCCTGGCCTGTCTGGCCGACGCGCGCCATGAAGTCATCGACGCCCTGTGTTCCGAACAAACGGAAATCGTCACGCTGACCATCACCGAGCGCGGCTACGGCTACAGCGCCCTTCACGACGGCCTGGACGATTCGCTGCCGCATATCCAGCTGGACCTGAACGCACCGCAAAGCGCACGCTCGCCCATAGGCGTGCTGGCCTGGGCCATCTACCAGCGCAAATTGCACGGCCTGCCGCCCTTTACCTTGCTAAGCTGCGACCACCTTCCGGCCAACGGAAAAATCCTGCAACGCGTGCTGGAACACTATATAGAACGCGTCCAGGACGACCTCAACGATCCCGGCCTGCTGCAGTACTTCCTGGACCAATACGCCTGCCCATGCTCGCTGGTCGACCGTGCCGTCCTGGCCTGCACCGCAGCCGATATCGCGGCCACCGAAAGCCTGCTGGGCCTGCACGACGCGGCCCCGGTCGTTGCCGAACCGTTCTCGCAATGGATTATTCAAGACTGGTTTTCGGCCGGCCGCCCCAAATGGGAAAATACCGGCGCAATGCTCGTGCCCCATGTCGCGCCCTTCGAAAAGGCCCAGGAAGTCATGCTGGACGCCGGCCGGTTCGCACTGGCCCACCTGGCGGCCGTGGCGGGCTACAAAACCCTGGCGCAGGCCATGGCCGAACCGGAAATTGCCCGCTACATGGCCGGCCTGCTGAACGATGCCATCGTTACCTTGCCCAAGCACCAGGGCTACGACTGGGACGCCTACAAACAAGAACTGCTGGGCCGCTTTGCCAACTCCGCCCTGCAGGCGTCCACCGCCCAAAGCACCATCGACGGCACAACCATCCTGGCATCGGGCATAGTGGCACCGGCCCAGTTGCGCCTGGCGCGCGGCCTTAGCATCGAACACCATGCCACCGCCATTGCCGCCTGGATGCGCTTCCTGACCGGACGCAGCGAACGCCAGGAAGAGCTCCTGCTAAGCGACCCCCTGCAAGCCGAACTGGCCCGCGCTATGGAAGCGGCAGGCGGACGCGACGCCAGCGCTTTCGACCTCGCCGAGGCCTTGCTTAACATACCAGCCATCTTCGGCACCGAACTCCCCAACGACCTGGAATTCGCGCGCCGCGTCACCGCCGCGCTGCAAGACCTGATGTCCTTGCGCGTGCTGGGCACGGTAACTGTGCTGAACAACCCCGAGCTGCGCACCGCCCCAACCGACCCCTAGCCGCCTACTGCCGCCGCCGAATCTCTTTATAATCGCGGCATGACGAAAAAGATACTGATCGTACGCACCTCGTCCCTGGGCGACCTGGTCCACATGCTGCCGGCAATATCCGATATTGCAGCCCATGTGCCAAACGCCCAGATAGACTGGATCGTCGAAGAAGGCTTCGCTGAAATTCCCGCGTGGCACCCGGCCGTACACGAGGTCATTGCCGTGGCTCACCGGCGCTGGCGCAAACATTGGTGGTCGGCCCAGACACGCACCGAACGCGCCGCCCTGCGCGCCAAGCTGCAAGCACGCCAATACGACATCGTGCTGGACATGCAGGCCCTGATGAAGTCCATCTGGCTGGTACGCCAAACACGGGGTCTGCGCCACGGCCTGGACTTCAAGTCGGCGCGCGAACCCCTGGCATCTTTCTTCTATAACGTCAAACACCGCGTCAAATTCTGGCAACCCGCCGTTATCCGCCAGCGCGAACTGGCCGCGGCCGCCTTCGGCTATACCTACCAGGGCGAACCGGACTTCGGCCTGCAGCGCTTTACCGACGGCACGGCCATCGAACCCTATGCCGTCATCATGCCGTCCGCCAGCCGCGACGACAAGCTCTGGCCCGCCACCGACTGGCAGACCGTTTTCGACCATCTGCAAACACACGGCCTGGCGCTCAAGCTGCTGGCCGGCAATGCCGCCGAAACAGCCAGGGCCCATGCGCTGATCAGCGAACGCGGCAACGCCGAGGTCTTGCCGCGCATGAGCCTGACCGACAGCGCCCGCGTGCTGGCCAGCGCCAGCCTCATGGTGGGCCTGGACAGCGGCCTTACGCACTTGTCGGCCGGCCTTGGACGGCCTACCATAGGCATATACAAAGCGTCCACGCCGGTGCGCACGCCTTTGCAAGGGTCCGCCTACACAGCCAGCCTGGGCGAACGCGGCCAGGCTCCTTCAGCCCAAACAGTATTAAGCGCCATCGAACAGGCGCTGTCCCGGGCCCCGGAGTCCAAGCTTTGAACCGCTTTTTCTACAACGTATCCATTCGTGCCCTGGCGCCAGCCCTCATGGTGTGGATGGGTCTGCGCGCGCGGCGCGCGGGCGGCGAATGGGGCGTCATGTCCGGCCCGCGCTTTGGCTACTACCCCCAGCCCTCCGGCCTGCGCTTGCCGGTATGGGTGCACGCGGTAAGCCTGGGTGAAACCCGCGCCGCCCAGCCTTTTGTGCAGGCCTTGCTGGACCAAGGCTACCCGGTGCTGCTTACCCACATGACCGCCACCGGCCGAGCCGAAGGCGCACGCGCCTTTGCCCAGGCCATTGAGCAGGGGCGGCTGGCGCAGCAATGGCTGCCCTACGACTTTCCGGGCAGCGTGCGGCGCTTCCTGGAACACTACCGGCCTTGCGTTGCCGTCATGATCGAGCGCGAAATCTGGCCCAACACCATTGCCGCGGCACGCCGGCTGAATATTCCCATCATGCTTGCCAGCGCGCGTTTTTCAGACAACTCACTGCGCCAAAGCCTGCGCGCCGGGCGCGTGATGCGCGAGGCCTACGCAAGCCTTCAGGCTGTTTACGCCCAATCATGGCAAGACGCTCAGCGCCTGGAACAAGCCGGCGCGCCCGCCGTGCGCGTATCCGGCAATTTCAAGTTCGACGTGTCGATGCCCGCCGACCAGGTGGAACGCGGCCGCTCCTTCGCCGCCGCCATACCGCGCAAGATCATTACTATTGCCAGTACCCGCGAAGGCGAAGACGAACTGTTCATCCGGGCCATCTGCAAGCACCTGAAGCGTGCCAACGCGCAAAGCAACGAACTCGATCCCGAAGTCCTGTTCTTCTTGATCCCCCGGCACCCGCAGCGCTTCGACGAAGTCGCCAACTTGCTGGCCAAAGCGAGCGTATCGTTCGTGCGCCGCTCTGAACTGGCCGACAAAGGCGGCACTGCATCCTCCAGCCTGCGCCTGTGCAGCCAAACCGCCGTGCTTCTGGGCGACAGCCTGGGCGAAATGCCACGCTACTACGCAGCCAGCCAAATTGCCATCGTGGCCGGCAGCTTCCTGCCCCTGGGCGGCCAAAACCTGATCGAAGCCTGCGCCATCGGCACGCCGGTGCTGGTGGGCCCCCACACCAAGAACTTCGAACAAGCCGTCGCCGACGCCCTGGACGAAGGCGCCGCTCTGCGCGCGCCCAACCCCGAAGCGGCCCTGCAACTGGCACTGCAACTGGTCAACGACCCCCAGCGCCTGAACAAAATGAGCCAGGCCGGTTCGCATTGGGTACAAAAGCACACCGGCGCCGTAACCCGCGTGCTTACCGGCCTGAACGAACTCGTCAAGCCGCCGCAACATTGACGAGCAGCACAAAGCGAGGGCTGCATCCACCGCGCCGCAACGATGCGACCTAAATCAAAACTGCCTTAGCCCTACACCGCCGGAGCTATCGACAGCCGCAATCCTACCGTGCCCAATACAGCCAACAAGGTTTTCAGCGTTGGATTGCCCTTGGGCGATAGGGTTCGATACAGAGATTCGCGGCTAATGCCCGCCTGGGCCGCTACGCTCGCCAGCCCGCCATAGGCCTCAACCACGGTACGAAGCGCCAACAAGCCAGCAGCCCGGTCATCGGGGCTATCCAAAGACTCCATAGCCGCTTTCAGATACTCAATCGTCAACTCGCGATCGGCACGCAGTTCAGCCAGTTCGCGCTCATGATGCGATACCGCGCCCCTTAACTTGCTCATTATTGCCTCCGCTTCCATTCCACCCAGAACCCCTTCGCCAACTTGATATCGGCTTTCTGGGAGCGTTTATCACCGCCACAAAATAAAATAATGATGGATTTTCCATGCCGGGCGCAGTACACGCGATAGCCTGGCCCAATATGGATACGCAGCTCGACAACACCGGCGCCCACTGCAACTGCGTCGCTCCAGTTGCCCGCCTGCAAATTACGCAGCCTTACACGGATGCGCGCTTGCGCGGCCTTATCGCTTAAGGCATCCAGCCATTCGGTCAAAGGCTCGCCACCATCTAGCCTTTGATAGCGTAAGAGTTCAAACATTCTTATTGTAGCTTATAAGCTACTCCTAAACCAGGATGAATGAGTATGCGCAACGCCCGTCCACGGCGCTAGTGTGGAAAATACAGCGCGCGCATCATGTCATGTCATCGCACAAATCAGCAAGCGGCTAGAACGCCCACCTCAGGCTAAGCTGCACGCCGTGGTCGCGCGTGCCTTTGGATAGCTGGCCGGCATAGGCCAGCGACAGGCTGGCCTGCTTGGAAAGCTGGCCTGTCACGCTCAAGTCCAATGACCATGCGCTGCGCGCAATGGGCAGGCCGTGCGAAGTAAAGGTATGTTGGCCCGTGCCGCCCGCAAAACGCTGGCTGGAAGCCGGCGCGCGGGTGCCGGCCGCGTGGCGCCAGGCTAATTGGCCCTGCAATCGCGCCGCGCCGATTTCGGTTTCGAATGTGTGTTCGGCGCGCATGCCCAAACTGGAAAACAGCACCGACTGCCGCGCCGACTGCACCGACAAAGCCGCCGCCCCGCCTTGCTCGTCGAAGCCTGGAACGTTCAAATGCACGTAGGCAATGCGCACGAATGGCTCCAGCAAAAATGAAGCAGGGCGGCCACGCGGGCCGCCCTGATCCGAATACATGCCATCGCCGCTGCCTGCGGACGGCGGATGCACGTTATGCAGCCAAACCGGCCACGCCGCTTCGGCAAAAATCTGCGTGCCATGGGCTTGGTAGCGGCTGCTCAGGCTCTCGTCCAGCGCTCCGAATGCCACATGGCGCGCGCTTTTAACCGCATGCCGCGTATGCACCGCCCCCGCCGCCAAGCGTAAGGGCCGCCATTGGCCTGCCGCAATCACACCCAGGTGCGTGCTTTGCACCGTAGCGGACGCCACGCCGCCGTTATCAGCCTGGCCCAAACCGTGCAAGCCGGCGCCGTTACTGGCAGGACCCGAGCCGCCGGCGGCAATACCGTCCCCTTCGCGCCTTAAACGGGAATGCTGGACACCAAGGAAGACACCCGCCTGCCATTCCTGGCCCAGCCGCCGGTTGACGCCCAGCACCATGCCGTGCAGCGAACGCGTATCGCCCGGCACCCCGTCGGCTGCGCCCCGCTCCGCCTCCGAATAGAACGCGCGGCTCCAGAACCCCTGCCTTTGCGCATGTTCCAGCGCCGCATGCCGCACAAAGCGGCTGTCCTCCAGCATGCTGGACCACGCCGAAGCCGTCCAACTGCCCGAGAGCTGCTGCAAGGCATCGCGCGCCGCGGTCCTGTCCAGCACCAGCACCTCGTCGCGCAAAATGGGCAGCCCCGGCGAGGAGTTCTCCTTATCGATGGCCTGCGCCACCTCGTCTTCATCCGGCGTTTGCGCCACATCGTCCAAAGGCGTCTCGTTGCGCACCAGCGTCAGCGTAACGGTCTGGGCATCGTAGGCCAATTGCGGTTGCAGAAACGCAAAGTCGCCGGGTACGGAAACTGAATCGAAGCGGCCGTCCAGGCCTTGGTCGGCGGACAACAAGGCATAACTGGTGCTGGGCTTCCACACGCCCGCGCGCGCCAGCGCCACGACGTCGCCGGCCAACGAAGCCTTGCCGCCAACCCGCAGCGCATCACCCGCGCCGCCAGGGTCGACCTCTACCTCGAAACGCGATCCGGGCTCGAAATACACATCGCCCACTACCATCAGCGTGCCTATGCTGTTGCCCGGCGCCAACGCGCCGCCCCGCAAAATGCGCGCCCCCGCCACCGTCCCGTTGCCTTCCAGGCGCGCGCCCTTTCCCACCACAACAAAACCGCCGAATATCTCGTTAATGGCCAATGTTCCTGCTTCGACCAAAGCGTTGCCCATATACGGCATGGCATCGCCCACAATATTCAGCCGCCCCGCGCCCTGCTTGACGAACGGCGCGTCGCCCTGCAGCAGCCCGGCATGAAAAGCCTGGCCCTCCTCCACCACCCAGCGCAAGCTGTCCGCATGCGGGGGCGCCGGCACTTCGTCGTACGACCCCGGCGGCGCCCAGTCTTGCACTCTCATCGCGGTAATGTGCAAAGACGCGTCCATCTGCACACCCGGCGCGTACTCCAGCCGGGTTCCCGGCGCTGCCAGCAACGAAGCCCAGCCCCAGGCATTGTTGCTGCGCGCCTGCAAGCCGCCTTGCAACAGCCGGGAATTGCCCGCATACGTATTCAAGCCCGACAAAGCCAGTTCGCCGGCGCCCAGCTTGATAAGCCCATGCGGCGAGCCCGGCATGCTGCCTATGTGGCCGCTGAAGTGCGCCGCCGCGCCCTCGCCGACATTGATCGTTGCCGCGCTTGCACCGATCAAGTAGTCGTCGGCCGACTCGAACCCCGGGTCCGCAATGCGCATCACACCCGAAAATACAAAAGGCGCCAAGGGTTGCCCCATTAGCGCCTTGCCAGCCTGCATTCCCGCCAAAGGTGGCGGTTCCGCCAAGCCCTCGAACAGCGGTCCATAGCGCCGCTGGTCCTGCATCGGCCCCGCCGTTTCCAACGCCGCCGCCCCACTATTTACCCCCAAGGCCAGCAGCAACGCACCCGCTGCATGCACCAAACCTTTCCTTAACCCCTTGATTACCTCGAAACTCCTTGCATCCAGCCTACTATTTCCCACCAACGGCAACATCGACAATTCCTGAATCATCATTGCTTCCTCCGTATGGATAAATAAGTCACACTCGTGACGAACGGATTATGAAACAAAATGATTTATTTTGAAATATGTTCGAAAACTATTTTTGACACCTTATTTCATTGCCAACGCTTCTCAGGCGGGGACGCAGCGGCTACCGATACAACATCGTCGGAAACCACAGGGCAATATCCGGAAAGGCCACCAGTAGCAACAACAGGGCAATAGGCGCCAACAAGAACGGGATGACTCCGCGGTAAATGACCGAAAGCGGGATTTCGGGAGCCTGCGCGCGGATCACAAAAATGTTCATTCCTACCGGGGGATGTATAAGCCCCAGTTCAACCACCAGCACCAGTACCACGCCAAACCATACGGGGTCGAAGCCGACTTCGGTGACCAAAGGAAAGAACACCGGGACGGTAATCAACACCATGCCAATACCGTCAAGAAAACACCCCATAACGATGTAGAACAATATGAGGATAAGCATGACGACTGCTGGCGAGGCATTGAGCCCGCGCGTCCACTCCACCAGCGTATGCGGCAGCTCTGTCAGCACGACAAAGTACGAAAAGATGAATGCGCACATGACCACCAGGAACAACATGCTGGAAATCAGTATGGTTTCCACAAAAGCCGCATGCACCCGCGCAAACGACAAGCGGCGCCGGACGACGCCCAGCAGCAAGGCTCCGAACGAGCCCACCGCGGCCGATTCAGTGGGGCTGAACCAGCCGGCATAAATGCCGCCGATGGACACGCCAAAAAGAAGAATAATCTCCCACATGCTTAGCAACGCACACCAGCGCCCCTTCCAGCCCACATTGGGCGATATCTGCTCGTGGTTGTCCTTGCGATGAATCAGCCATGCCAGCACCAGGCCGTAGAACAACGTAAGCAGTATCGAAGGAAACAGCGCGGCGGCAAACAGCTTCTGCACCGACTGCTCGGCAATGATGGCGTAGATGACCAGAATGATGGAAGGCGGAATCAGGATGCCCAGCGACCCGCCAGCGGCAATAACGCCTGTAATCAGCTTGTCGCTATAGCCGGCCTGGCGCAATTCCGGCAAGGCAATGCGCGACATCGTGGCCGCCACCGCCAGGGACGAACCGCAAACCGCGCCGAATGCCGCGCTGGCACCCAATGCCGCATAGGCCGGCCCGCCGCGCGCTCCGGCAAACAACGAACGAACGGCACTGAACAACTGCCCTGAAATACCCGCGCCGGACGCCAGCGCCCCCATCAGCACAAACAAAGGCACGACCGACAAGGCATAAGCCGAGCCCATCTCGAACGGTGTCGAGCCAAGCACAATAAACGCCTTGTCGAAGCCGCTGATGGCCGCATACCCCACCGTACCGACCAGCCCCATCGCAATGGCCACCGGTACCCGCGCAAAGATCAGGACCAACAACGCCAGCATGCCCAGCACGCCAATGTATTGGACACTCATTCGACACTCCTGGTGACTTGCGCGGTTGATTGATCCTGGAACGGATGGCGCAGCAAACAGCACAATTTGAACAAGACGGCGACAAAAGCGGCGAATATGCCCAGCAGGCAAGGAATCCACAGCCATGCCAGCAGTATCGGCAGGTCTGGCTTGCGGTCGGCGTAAATATAGGCTTCCCATGCCGGTATCGGCATGAACCGCAGCAGCAGGCCCAGAAACACCGCGGCCAGCACCAGCGCAACGATCTTGAGCAGACTCAACGCATGCTGGCCAACGAAATGGTCGATGACGTCCACGGTAATGTGCGTGTCGTCAAGAAAGGCTTCGCCTATGCCCAGGAACACCACAAACACCATCAAGGTCTCTACCATGTCGTAGGTGCCCAGAATAGGAATGGCAAACAGGTTGCGCAGCAATACGTCGGCCACGGTAATCAGCATCATCAGCGCCAGGGCCACGCCTGCCAACAATGTCAGCGCACGCAGCACAAAACGCATCCAACGGTAAAGGCGCCCACCTGTGTGGCTGGCCGCGCGCATGCTACTGTCCCTTCGCGCGCGCGGCGATCGCTTCCTTCAGGCGCTGCAGCGCAACCTTGCCGGGCAACCCCTTTTCTTCAAGCGCAGCCACTTTGTCGTTGATAAGCTTGGACGTGATCTTTTCATAGGCCTTGGAATCGGCCTCGCCCAGCGACACCACCTTGACGCCATGCTTGCGCATATACACCAGGCCGCGTTCGTCCGCTTCGTCCGAATCCGTGCCCACGCGCTTGGCGCCTACGTTGCCGGTGGTCTCGTCGATAAGTTTTTGCAGGTCGGCAGGCAGGCCGGCATAGCTCTTGGGGTTCATGACCATTGCAAAGGTAACCACGCCGGCGTTGAAGGCGGTGGCATACTTAAGGTCGGTGCCCAACTGAAAACTTTCCGCGCCTTCGTACGACATCAGGGTTCCGTCGATGGTGCCTTTATTCAAGGCGTCGGCAACCTCGGAAGGCGCAACGCCAACCGGCGTGGCGCCCAAGGCGGAAATCAGCGAAGCATACACAGTGCCGGGGTGGCGGATGCGCAAGCCGTGCATTTGCCCGATGGTGGTGATCTCTTTGGTGGAGGTCAGCAAAGGGATGGGCGGCGTGGACATAAAATACAGCACCTTGACGCCGGTGTATTCCTTTTCAAGCAGGTCCTTGATGTCCATCAGGGCTTGCGAGCCCACCTTGCCATTGGGAATCAATGTGGGGTACTGCGCCAGTTCCGTCAAAGGGAAGCGGCCCGGGGTGGCCCCCTGCAATACATACGAGATGTCGGCCACGCCTGTGCGCGCCAGGTCGAACTGGCGGTTCACCGGTCCCATTTGCGACGACGGGAACAGCTTCAGGATAAGCCGGCCGTTTGACTTCTGCTTAAGGTCCGCGGCCCAGCGTGTGATTTCGCGGTTGATGGTATGGCTGGGCGGCAAATAACTGGACACCTTCAGTTCATATACCTGCTCGGCCACTGCGGGCGACATTAAAACAGTAACGGCAGCTGCCGCCGCCGCGCCCAAAAATTTACGTCGTGTGTTCATGGCTTGTCTCCGTGATGGTATGGAACCTGCCGGGCTTGCCGCCCTGTTGTGGGTTCCTGTTTGGATTCGGGTGCAGCCGCGCCTTGCGGCGCGATATAGCCTAGGTTGAACTGGAAAAGCCGCCGTCTATGACTATGATTTCGCCCGTGACGAAACGGTTGGAACGAACCAGGCTTAACATGGTCTCGGCCACGTCGTCGGCGGTAACGCAGCGCTTCAGCGGCGTTTGCCGGGCGCGCCTTTCCATAAGGCTGTCGTACTTGTCGTTAAGCATGCGCTTCATCCAGTCGCCTTCCATCCAGCCCGGTGCCACGGCGTTGACGCGGATTTCAGGCCCCAGGTTCAAGGCAAGTACTTTAGTAAGGCTTACCACGGCCGCCTTGCTGGTGGCGTAAGCCAAGGGCTGCGGGCCCGGGCGCAAACCCACAATGCTGGCGGTATTCACCACGCAGCCGTTGCCGGCTGCCTTAAGCAAGGGCACGGCCGCGCGTGTAACCTGAAACATGCCGCGCACATTGACGGCGAACACACGGTCCCAGTTTTCGGCGGTGACGGCATCAAGGTCTTTGGGGCTTATGGCGGAAGTCGTTCCGGCGTTATTGATAAGCACATCAAGCCGGCCAAACCGCTGCTCTACCTGCGCAAGCATTCCGCGCACGGCGGGGTCGTCGCTGACATCGCATTGCAGCAAAATGGTTTCCGCGCCCAGCTCCTGGGCGGCCTTGGCCGTTTCAGCCGCTGCGCCTTTGCTGCTGCTGTAGTTAATGGCAACGTCGTAGCCGGCGGCCGCCAACGCAAGCACCGCGCTGCGTCCGATTCCAGCTCCACCGCCCGTCACTAATGCCACCGGTTTTTCGTGCTTCATCGAGTCTCCTTGCGCATCATTTTATTATGAACATGTTCTACTTTAGATCACGATCATATTTATCGCAAGCAAAAAATAGTCGCATTTGGCGCTCAGAATATGCAGGTTTTCACTGATTAAAATTCATTGACACAGAAATGATCAAAATCTAAACTGAACATGTTCACATAATAAAAGCGCTATCCGGCCGGCTTGCAGACAGGCGAATTTGCCGCAGCCCCATCCCCCAGGAGGAACAAAATGCTTGAAGGAGTCGTCCCATTTCCGCCCGAGTACGCCAAGCTCTACCGCGAGAAGGGCTATTGGCAAGACAAGTCGCTGGCACAGGAATTCCACGCCGTATTCGAAAAATACGCCGACCGGGTGGCATTCATAGATCGCGGCCGCTCGTACACTTATTCCGAGATCGACCAAGCCACCGATCGGCTGGCAATCAATCTGCTTGATCTCGGCTTGAAGTCTTTGGACCGCGTGGTGGTACAACTGCCCAACACCATTGAATTCGTCATTCTTTACTTTGCACTTCAGAAGATCGGCGCCATTCCCATTGCGGCACTATCCAGCCACCGCTACCTGGAAGTCAGCCAATTCGTCGCCTTGTCAGGCGCCGTAGCCTGCGTTGCGCCCGACCGCCAGGGCGACTTCGACTTCCAGGACATGATCAGGCGCGTCCAGCAGCAAAATCCCGGGCTCAGGCACGGCATTATCCTGGGCCAGGCCGCCGAAGGCTTCGCCTCGCTGCACGACCTTATCCAGGCCCAGCCGGCGCAAGACGCAAAGGCCCGGCTCCAGGCCATCCATATCGACCCGACCGACCCCGCGGTATTCCAGTTGTCGGGCGGGACCACAGGCATTCCCAAGCTCATTCCCCGCACGCACAACGACTACGCCTATAACTCCAAAACCGCCGCCAATGTCTGCCGGATCGAAGCGCAGCATGTGCTGTTGGTCATCTTGCCTATTGCCCACAACCTGCCCCTGGCCTGCCCCGGCATCCAGGGCTTCATGTTCCAGGGCGCCAAAGTCGTGCTCTCTGCCAGCACCCGCGCGGCCGACATCTGCGCCGCCATACAAGACCATGGGGTCACGCATATCAAGGTCGTGCCGGCCCTGCTGATACGGCTGCTTAACGACCCGGTGCTAAGCCAGTACAACCTTTCGTCGCTTAAAGTCATTCAAAGCGGCGGCCAGCGCTTGCAGCCCGAAGTGCGCGCACTGGCCAAGAAGCTGATACCCAGCGCCTTTATCCAGGAAAACTTCGGCATGGGCGAGGGGCTGCTTTTTTTCGTGCGGCACGACGACCCGGAAGATGTCCGGATGGAAACCGTAGGCAGCCCGGTAAGCCCCGACGACGAAGTGCGCATCGTGGACGAAGACGGCATCGACGTGCCCTTCGGCGAAACCGGAGAAATGTGGTGCCGCGGCCCTTATACGCTGCGCGGCTACTTCGGCGTTCCTGAATACAACAAAGACGCGTTTTCACCCGACGGCTTTTATAAGTCGGGCGACTTGATGCGCCAGCATCCGTCGGGACGATACATGGTGGAAGGCCGGCGCAAAGACTTGATCAACCGCGGCGGCGAAAAGATCAGCGCCGAAGAAATCGAAAACCTGATTCTTGCCCACCCCGCCGTGAAGGACATTGCCTGCGTTCCCATTCCCGACCCCGACATGGGCGAGCGCATGTGCGCCTGCGTGCTGCTGCGCAATGGTGCAACGCTGGGCTTTGACGAGCTTAAGCAGTTCCTGGCCAACAAGGAAATCGCCAAATACAAGCTTCCCGAACGCCTGGAAATCATGAATGAATTCCCATTGTCCACCTTTGGCAAAGTCTCCAAGAAGAAGCTGCGCGAAATGATCACGGCAAAGATGGAAGGCGAAAAAGAAAACCGCAACGCCGCCGCTTCATGACTCTTTGCCGCGCCGCCATTTCCCGACTCTTTGTTTACTCCGGAACCATGACATGAGAATCATAGACTTGCATTGCTACCCCAACACCCAGGAATGGATTTCGTGCCAGCAGCCCTACGTTGACGCGCTGGCCGAATACTGGAACAGGGCCTGGACGCCCAAGACCGAAGCAGAGGTCGTCCAGGACTTTACCGACGCCGACGTGCAGGCCGTGCTGGTGGCGCTGGACCTGGAAACCACCGTTGGCACGCCACCGTGCTCGAACGAATACGTGCATGGCATGTGGAAGCGCAACGAAGGCCGCATCATCCAAGCCTGGGGCGCGCTGGAACCCTCGAAGGGCGAACTGGCCATCCGCCAGGCGCGCCAGGCCGTGCAGGAATTCGGCATGCTGGGCTTTCATTTTCATCCCATCATGCAGCACTTTGCGGTGGACGACCGCCGCTACTATCCGCTGTTCGAAGAAATCTCCATGCTGGGCGCGGCCGTCATGATCGACGTGGGCACGACGGGGATGGGCGCCGGCATGCCCGGCGGCATGGGCGCAATCATCCGCCACGCCCACCCCAGCGCCATCGACCAGCTGGCCGCCGACTTTCCCAAACTGAAAATCATCATGGCGCACCCCGGCTGGCCCTGGGTGGACGAAACAACCGCGGTGGCCCTGCATAAAGGCAATGTCTACTGGGAAATGTCCGGCTGGGCCCCCAAATACTTCTGGCCGCAGTTAAAGGTGGATATGCGCACCCGCCTGCAGGACAAGATTATGTTCGGCAGCGACTACCCCAGCATGCCGTACGAACGCCTGCTGCGCGAATGGCGCGAACTGGGCTATAGCGACGCCATCATGGAAAAAATCTTCCATGGCAATGCAGAGCGCATCCTGGGTCTTTAAGCAGTTGGGCCGCCGGGTCAACCGGCGCGCTCAAGCCTCTGGATATCGTCAACGAACCGGGTCCAGGCCGTTGATGTACAGCTTGAACTGCTTGCGCAGCGCCGCCAGGCCGGCCTTAAGGTCGGGATTGTCTTCAGAAATCCACAGACGCACCGCGCCCGCATAAATAAAGAACAGCCCCAGGGCTATGGCCGATGAGCTTTCGCGCGAACGGACTTGGCCGCGCTCTTGCGCGCCGGCAACCAGTTGCCTGACGGTTTCAACAACCAGCAGCCGGTTCTTGTTGAACTGGACCGAAAGCTTGCCATGCCGGTAGAACGTCAGTTCGCGCAGCAAGATACGCGACAAAGTCGGATTGCCGGCAAAGTCTTCATACAGAAACGAGAAAAACGTAACCAACTGGTCCAACAGCGGCTTGCGGTAATTCACCGCCTGTGTGCCTTGCTGCTGTATCTCGTTAAGATGATCCACATAGATCAAGAAAATCAAGTCGCGCTTGTCGTCGGCGTAGTTGAACAAGGTACCCAGGCCCACCCGGGCACGCTTGGCAATATCGCGCGTTGTGGCCGCGTCGTAGCCAAGTTCGGTAAACAATTCCTTGGCCGCGCTTTTAATGCGTTGAAGCTTCTCCAGCTTGTTTTGTTCCCGCAGCCCAAGTACGGGTTCGTCGGTCGCGCCGGTCTTTTTCATTGATAAACCACTTATTCGAAGGATAGCGTGCCATCAGTGGCAGCCGCTTGTTTACAAGGCTGGCGTTCTTGGCACCGGCACACGCCGCAAAGCGAACCGGACGCCGCAATTTTATCGCGCATCAATAAAATGAACAAGTTCAAAGAAATCCGAAAGCTCGCCGGCGCTGCGTAACAAGCCGACATAAGCCATCGCAGACCGAAACACGGCATCGTGTTACACCTATGTGCATAGGATATGAATATGGCAAAAAACAGTTTCACCGCCGGGATGGACACCGCAAGAATCGGTGCGTGCTTCATGGTTATTGTGTTGCACGTGGCCGCCGTCAACTTCAACGTTTTCGACGACCAATGGTGGGCGTCCAATTTCTACGACTCCCTTACGCGCAGCTGCGTACCGGTCTTCCTGATGATTTCCGGCGTATTGCTGCTGAACAAACAGGAAAGCCTGCCGGTCTTCTTCAGCAAGCGCTTTGCGCGCGTCCTGCCGCCCCTGCTGTTTTGGTCGCTGTTCTACATGGCCTGGAACACCCTTCAGGGCGAACACTACGGCAGCTTGTACGACTGGGTAAAAAAGCTGGCCAGCGGGCCGGTGGTATTTCATTTATGGTATCTGTACGCAATTCTGGGCATCTACCTGTTCGTGCCCTTTTTGCGCAGCATCTGGCTGGCGGCCAGCCCCTCCGAAAAGAAACTGTTCCTGGCCTTGTGGATGCTGGCCTCGGCCTGGCCGGTAATAAGAAGCGTGTTCGGCATCGACCTGGACCTGCCCGAAACCTACGCGCTGGGGTCCTTTGTAGGACTGATAGGCTATCTGTTCCTGGGCGCCTACGTCTTCGAGGTGTACCAGAATATATTCTCCAAGAACCGCTACTGGTGGGCCAACGCCGGCCTTTTCATTGGCTTCAGCGTCGTAATCATGACAGCCACCTTCATGTATTCCAGCCATGCCGGCACTCCCGACACCCTGTTCTACGACTATCTGTCGCCGCTGGTCATGGGCGCTTCAATATGCATCTTCAACGTCCTGTACGGCCTGGGCGACAAGCTGCGCCCGCATTCGAACCTGCTGAACCGGCTTTCCGCCTGCACGCTTGGAATCTACTGCCTTCATATCTTCGTTTTGCAACGCATAGAAGACTGGACCGGCCTGCTGAAGTCCAGCGCCTCGTCCTGGTGGGCAATTCCTTCCATGGCAGTCTTCGTATTTGCAATCTCGCTGGCAACCATTCTTCTGCTAAGAAGGTTCAGGCTGTTTTTGCATATCACTTGAAGAGTGCGGCTCGTAGATCTTGCGCTCACGCGCCAATCGCTTCACGGCCAACCAGCATATGGATGACGCCGTCGCGCAGGCCACGCTGCCTGCCGCTGCCGCGCGTGTCCGGTCAACCGGCAGACCCATTCGCATATTTTCTCCAAACGTGCCAGCATATTGGGCTAGGCCCAAAAAGCCATGGATGCATATGGAGAAGTCAGTGAGTAATGGCAGTTTTACCGGCGACAGCCCCCTGGACGACATCGACGGCGCGGACGCGGACGCCGGCGCCCAGAAAATACAAGAACCCACGCTTTGGCGCGACGATGGCTGGACGGCGCGGGTCATCAAGAATGAAGACGACGACGGCTGGGCCGTGGAAATGATTCAGGACGGCCAGGACGAACCCGCGCTTGTGGGGCCATGGACCATGGGCCGCGATAAGAAAAACCCCAAGCCGCTGGACTCGTCCGCCTTCATCACGCTGGTCAAGACGGCTTCAGAAGTATTGCGCCGCCACGAGCAGCAATTGCACGCGCTGCTGCACAAAAACATTAAAGTCTCGACAGACGACGGCCAGGTTACTGTCAAGCTGGACATTGTCCCGGACGACGACGATCCCTACGCCACGCTAAGCGCCTGGGACGCCTACGGCGAAGAGCTCGGACGCGCCAATGTGGCGGTAAGCTTCAAGCTGACCATGGAAAGCGCAACGAAATGGATAGAAAGCGGCTATCCGGCGCGGGCTGGTTGAGTATCCGGGCTACGTAAGCGTTCACGCCGCGCGCACTGCGGCCCGCGCTTGCGCACCAGCAGCCGGTATGCCAGTCCGGCTACGGCTATGTCTTCCAGGCCTATGCCCAAGCGTAGCCGTTGCGGCTTGGCAAGCCTATCGTCGCTCCCGCGGCTTTGCCAAAAGCTCTGATCGCCCTATTACATCACGCGATGTATGCGGCGGTTCGGGGTCGGAAAATTTTGCTTCCTCTATTGCAGCGGTTAAGCCGCGAAATTGCGCCGCTGGTCGGGGGCTGCGAAGCGACTCCATGCCATCGTTCCAGGCATGCACCATCTGCTTGGCTATGCCATGCCATTGCGGTTCGTTTTTTGCCGCCTCAATAACTTCACGCCCCACCTCCACCGCCGATTCGCACAAGCGTTCAACCATACTGGCGTACTCACGCGGGGCTATGCCAAGCCGGGCGTTGAAGAATCGCTCAAGCGTTTTACCCACCGTCCATGTTTTACGTCCCTCAACAGACAAGCCAGGCGCGCTTGCGGCGTAACGAGGATACGCTTGTGTCGTCACAACATCGTAAACGGGCGTAAAGGCTATGTCGGCTAACGACGTGTAATAAAGAGCGATATTCTTTGCGTGGCAATCAGCGTTGCGCACTACATAATTCGTCAACAGGAGCCAGCCGAATTGCTCCAGCTGCGCCCTGGCCCCGGAAGCTGGTAAATAAGAGCGCGCCGCATTAAGAACCTTTTCTGTCGTCGGGCTGTATTTTTCATGCGGCGGCAGGCCCAGCAGTCCACACGTATCCTCCAACCCAAAAACCGGGATGCCATTTTCATCGACGTCGAAGCGTTCGACAACCAGCACTCGTCCATCTTCCGACATTCGCGCTTTGGCAACATTGGCCACATTCAAACGCTCCAGGACACGCATGGAGTAAAACTCATTAAAGCCAAGGAACGGCGTATTGGCGTCCGAGCCCTTGATAATGTGGCGACTGGTGCGCAGTGTCGATTTGCCCAACGTCGCAATTACATCATTGGGCATAGGAAGTTCTGGAGCAATAAACTTGGGAACGGCACCAGAAATTGCCGCTCGCGCATACTTATGCACGAGCGCCGCAAAACGATCGGCAGTGTTTTCGCCGGTAAGAAGGTCCTCTAACTGCAGAGGCTCCAGCTGAGTACCTGGCGCTACGCCTTCGGGGGTCACTGTAACTCGGCCAATCCCCATACCGCCGATAATTGCCAGCAACGACAAATCGGTGCCGTCCAACAAAGGACCGAACTCCTCGCGGATCACGTTCAACAAATATCCTTCCGGCAGATTTTGGCGAAAAAACGGATGCAGATCGCGTGGCCATTTCCATGCTTCCTCACGAACGGGCATAGTGAGGCTGACAAAGTCTTCTGCTGAAGCTGTCGCGCCGTACTTCAAAACATACTCGTCTCGCTCGCGGTACAACCGCGCAACAAGTTTGCCTTTTACCTGTACGTCAAGCTTCATGACAGGTCCTCTTCGGCCCGCTGCTCCGCCAATATGTCTTCAAGAGTTCGCATATGACCCCGCTTCACCATTTTCAGGTCATAGCCGGCGCCTTCCAGCAAGCGCAGCAGCGCCGAAACGCTCATATCGCCTTTCGCCAACGTTTCCATACGTGCGACGGTGGTTCGCGCCACACCGGCGCGCTTGGCCAGCGTGCTTTGCGTCAAGCCAGCCTCGCGGCGAGCTTCTTTCAGCATGTCGGCGATATCGGCAAGGGTGGTCATAAGTAGCCTTAGAGCATCAAAAACACAGTAGTCCAGTATTAATGTAGCCTATGAGGCACAAACCGACAAGAAGCTTTGTAGCCCCTGGGCATCTAAAAGACGGTAATAGCCACATTTAGTAGCCCGCAAGCATCAAGAATGCTCCCCTTACCTTCGTCGAACCCACGCCACCAATCGCCTCCAATACTGCGGCCCTTGCCGCTGCTTGAACTTGCTCCACCATCTTAGAAAGCCATAAGAAAGGTAGACCTTTTCCTGCCCCAGGGGCATATCGGGCCGGACAACCATCCACGAGGATTTCGAATAGGCGATGAGCTGGTCCGGGTAAACGCTGCGGTGGCCGATGATGAGGTAGGCGGCAATGCCGGCGCCGGCCACATATACGGTTCCCAATGTTCCGCCGAATAGTTCAACGCCCATCAGTATTGCGGCAATGGGCGTGTTCGAGGCCGAGGCCACCACCGCCACCAGCCCTACCGCCGCGCCCAGCGCGGGGCTGAGCCCCAGCATTGGCGCAAACGCGCTGCCGGCAATCGCGCCGATCACGAACTGCGGGGTTACGATGCCGCCGTAGAAGCCCGAGCCCAGAGTCACCGCCACCAGAATCGTTTTCCATAAGAAACCAAGATAAGGCATGGCTTCGCCGTCCAGCGCGCGGTCCATCAAGGGCAGGCTCAAGCCCAGGTACTCGGTGGGAATAACGAGGATCAAAGCCGAAAGCACCAGGCCGCCGAACAATGGCAACAACGGCGGCCAAAGGCCGAACCGAGCTTTGAGGCGCGCGAAGATATTACGCACCAATGCGATCATGTCGACAAACACCCAGGCGACAACACCGCAAATGACGCCTATCAGCACGGTCTTCAAAAACAGGATTTCCGAAAACTCCGGCAACGGAAGCAATTTGTAGAACGTATAGGGCACGCCCCACCATTTGCTGACTTCAAAAGACACCACGCCGGCAACAATGGCCGGAAACAGGAAGTCATGCCGAATGCGCCCGATGGCCAGGACCTCGACGCCATATATGGCGCCAGCCAATGGTGTGCCGAACACGCTGGAAAAACCGGCGCTGACGCCGCAGGCGACCAGGCGCTTTTGCAGCTCGGCATTCAGCTTGAATACCCGGCCAATTCCCGAAGCCAGCGACGCACCAATATGCGAACAAGGCCCTTCCTTGCCGGCCGAACCGCCCGAGGCCAGGGTAATGATGGCGGCAACCGGCTTGATCAGCAGCGTTTTAAAAGGCATTTTGCCCGACTGCGTGTGCACCGCCTCTATCACCGAATCCTTCAGTCCGGTCTTATTGGCTTTGTAGCCGTAATACAGCAGCAAGCCGTTCAACAGCCCGCCCACCGGCAGCAATATCATTTGCACCCACAGCGGTACGGAGGCGGTTCCTTCTACAAAGAAAAACAGGCCATGCAGAAAAAAGCTGGTGCCCGTACCGACAATGGCCCCCGCTATCGTCGCCAGAACCAGCCATTGCACGACCGTCGCCAGCATGACGACGGGCTCTATATAGTTGAAGCGTGGCAATGGCATGGTGGGCGCTACCCGCAGATGGGTCCCGTTGAAATGACCAGCCAGATTTTACTGCTCAATTGCGGGGGCCAGACAGCACCTCGGACACAACACCCTGGCTGCCGATTTCCGGCAGATCAGTCTGCTTGAGGCCATGTTGCTGCATTAGAAACTTCAAAGCTTAGGTACCGGTAGCTTCAGGCAGGGAGTGAAGCCCACCTCTCCGTACTTCCCGGCCTGGCTATTCAGATGCGCTACCCCTACCGACCCCGTACGGCGCCTTTTACAGTGATAACTCATGCGCCTTTTTGGATCACACCCCGATGCCCGAATCGTCCACCGACTACGACAGCCCCTGGAAAGAAGCACTGGACTACTACTTTGAAGATTTCTTGCGCTTGCTCGCTCCCTGGCTGCATACGCAGATAGACTGGGCACATCCACCGGCGTTCCTGGACAAAGAGCTGCAAGCCCTCATGCACGACGCCCAGAACGGGCGTGGCCGCCTGCACGCCGACAAGCTGGTTCGGGTCGTCAGTAAACGCCAGCAACCATTTTGTATCCTCGTTCATGTAGAGATTCAGGGCGGCAGAATCACTGCCGCCGCCGTGCCGCGCTTTGGTCGGCGCATGTTCCGCTATGCGTGGCGCATTGAGGATCGCTATATCGACGGTATCGCCGGCCCAGACGGCGGCCTACAAAAGATGGAGTTGGTCAGCTTGGCCGTGCTCACGGCCAGTCGAGGCGCTGGAACTCATCTCACATATTCTTGGGGCAACCGCGAGGCCAATAGTGGGCAATTTCGCTTTCCTGTCGTACACTTATCCGTGTGGCTGGATCGCTGGGCCGAGCTGGAAAAAGAAGCCGCCAACAATCCCTTCGCGGCTGTTGTCATGGCGCAATTGCACACCCAAACCACCAGTAAAGACGGCCCGCAACGCCTGGCATCCAAAACGCAGATTATCCGGTTGCTGTACCGGTATCGCTACAGCAAAAAGAATATCTTGCGACTATTCCGTATTATTGACTGGATGATGACTCTGCCGGCTGCACTGGAACCGGCCTTTGAGCAAGCCATGGCCACCATCGAACAGGAGCATGAAGTGACATTCGTAACCAGCATTGAACGCCTAGGTGAGAAACGCGGACTTGAAAAAGGACTTGAACAAGGGCTGGAACAAGGCCTTACGAAAGGCCGCAACGAAGGCGCAACCGCTGTGCTTCAACATCAATTGGCCCGCAAGTTCGGCCCTTTATCCGAGATCCTGCAACAACGCCTGGGGTCTGCCACGCCGGCTCAACTGGAAACCTGGTCGCTCAACATCCTGGATGCCGCAACACTAGACGATGTGTTTACCGAATAAGCAGCAGCTTTGCCGTTGCTGCGATCATTGCGTCTTCGTGCGGTCCGTCGGAAAGGCAGGCGTCAAGAAATTCACTGAAACGCGCTTTTGCGTCCTGTACAGGCCAAATCCTCATATCCACCCCACCAACAAACTAGTCATCCGCCTAGTTTAGTCTCCGCTACGCCAATACCCAATCAAACAAAGGTGGCGCTGGAAACGCCAAAGCGCTTGCTCAATGCGCGAACTTGCCGAATATTGGGGTCGCGTTTGCCAGACAGCACCTCGGACACAACACCCTGGCTGCCGATTTCCGGCAGATCAGTCTGCTTGAGGCCATGTTGCTGCATTAGAAACCTCAAAGCTTGGGTGCCGGTAGCTTCAGGCAGGAAGTGGTGTTCGGCCTCGTAGTCTTCGATTAAGTCGCCAACGATGTCGATCAGACCCATGGCGGGATGATGTTCATTCCCTTGTGCCGCGTCCAGCAATACCTCAAGCGTTTCTGCCATGCGCATGTAGTGGGCTTCGTCCCGAATTGGAGCGATGTCCGTCGCGTTGCGGAAGTGTTCCCACGCCGGAAGCAGGTGTTTCAGATTGATATGTGCGTTCACGATTTCCATGCTCCTTTGTCGTAGTCCTGATGGGTAAGTACGGCCTTGATGTAAACAATCTGCTTTTCAAAGCGAACATAGGCAATCAGACGGTATTTGTTGCCCCCTATGTTAGCCCCCACCATTTGCTCACTTCAAACGAAACAAGACTGGCCACAATGGCCGGGAATAGAAAGTCGTGCCGGATACGCCCAATGGCAAGAACCTCGACCCCGTAAATCGCCCCAGGATCAACAGCACGAGGAATGGCAATATCAAAGCGCCTTAAAACAGGCATGGTTCATATCAACGACCAGACCGTCAACAATGAATTCCACGTGCCATTCGGCGGCATGGGCGCCTCGGGCAACGGCGGACGATTCGGGGGGCCGGCAAACGTGCATGAATTTACCCAAAGCCAATGGGTAAGCGTCATGGACAAGCCCATTACCTACCCGTTCTAAAACCGCCGTCTCGTTACCGCGCAGGGAAACCCCAGCTGAATGCCATCACTTTTTTCCGTATGTCGCATCGTGATCAGGCTCGACCGTCAAAAAGCGTATGAACTCGCTGTCGCGGTAGGCGGTTGCCCGGCGAGCCTGAGTAATGCGCAGGGAATAAATGGTGTCAATGCCCGCCGGGGTCTTAATGCTGGTGATCTTTTCCCACTTCAAGCCAGGGTCTCTGTAGACCTGGTCCCAAGTCAACTGCCGAATCTTGTTAAGGGTATCCAGCGCGGCATGCCGCTCGGGTTTTTGTAGCGTAAGTAGATTTTCCTGGAAAACAGGATTATTCAGGTCCAACCGGACTTTGGCCTTATTGATCGCCATGACTCAAGCGGCTGAGCGTATCGTCTTGTTCGGCGTCAGATGCTTCGTGCTTACTCGACCATTTCATAGCGGCTTGCAGATCTGCGGCGGCTTTGGGTTGATGCAACCAGCGTTCATTATCAGGGATAACCGTGGCTGTGCGCACCATCCAGACACCCGGCTCACGCTCTTCCACCAGCACTTGACGGCCGGCATATTGCTTGCCCAGCGAGATTTGACCATTCGCACCGACGACTTTGACACTTGAAGTTTGTACAGTGGCAACCATGCCTACATCCTCTAAACTATTAATTTATTAAATTATACAATTCGTGCCTTCCTATCGCAACGCTCAAATACAGTATTGCGTCCTAAAACAACCCATGGCACACATACACATTTTGAAGCATTTTTTCGCAACCTAACCATCCCCCACCCGCTAGGTGAAATCCCCGACTGATAAACGCAAAAAACCCACAATTCAGCCGGCAACGCTGCCCTATACTGCACCAATAACAAAACAAGAGAGGAAACATTGTGCAGCAGACACAAGGGTGGGCAAGCAAGCTTCAACGGGCCGGCTACTTGGCGGCGGGGCTTTGCGCGGCCATTTCATTGGCCGGCATCATGCTGTTGATGCTGGTCGACGTAACAGGCCGCTATGCATTCAATTCTCCGGTGCCCGGAGCCGGAGAGCTTATTGAACTGGCGATGGGCATTGTTATATTTTCTGCGCTGCCGCTTACCACCGCCCACGGCGAGCATGTAAAACTGGACTATCTGGATGGCTGGCTGCGCGGCGCCGCGCAACGCGTTGTACGGTTTTCAGCCCTGGGCATTACCGCCGCCATTGTGGCTTTTCTTGCATGGCGGGTGGCCGCAAAAGCCGCCACCATCATCCATTACCACGACACCACGCCGTTTCTGGGCATTGCGCTGGCGCCGGTCGCTATTTTCATCTCCGCCGCCACCGCCATAACAGCCCTTATCTTTCTGGCCGAGGCATTTGCGTCGCTGTCCGGCGCCGCCCGCCCCACTGCTACCCCCACGGAATACTGATGACGATAATAATCGGCCTGGCCGCACTATTCCTTCTGGCTGGCATAGGGGTTCCCATTGCGTTTGCCATGGCGGTATCGGGCTTTGTAGGATTCGGATTGGTGGTGGGCTGGGGAGGCGCCATGGCCATGGTCGGCCAGCTGACATTCGATACCGCCCTTAACTACAACCTATCGGTACTGCCGCTGTTTATCTTGATGGGTAACTTCATTACCCGCGCCCGACTTTCCGACGACCTGTATTCCGCAGCCTACTCCATGGTTGGGCACTTTCGCGGCGGGCTTGCCTTGTCAACGCTAATGGCCTGCGCCGGCTTTTCGGCGGTGTGCGGGTCCAGCCTTGCCACCGCCGCCACCATGTCGCGCGTCACCATGCCGTCGATGCGCAAGTTCGGCTACAAAGATTCGCTGGCCGCCGGCGCCGTAGCGGCTGGCGGCACACTGGGCATTTTGATTCCTCCGTCGGTGGCCCTGGTTCTGTATGGCATCATGACCAACAACGACATTGGCAAACTGTTCATTGCCGGCGTGCTGCCTGGGGCGGTCGGGCTGGCGCTATATTGCCTGACAGTTACCGTCATCACCACCCTCGACAAAAAAGCGGGCCCTCCCGGAACCCGCGCGTCCTGGCCCGAAAAGCTGCGCACAGTAAAACGGGTTTGGGGTATTACCGCGCTGTTTGTCATTGTCATTGGCGGAATCTACACCGGCATTTTTACCTCGACGGAAGCTGCCGGAATCGGCGCGTCTTTTTCGGCGCTATTTGCCATCTGGCGCGGCGGCCTAAGACTTCGGGGCGTTTACGAAGTGCTGGTTGAAAGCGCCCGCATGTCGGCCATGATCTTCGCTATTTTGATCGGCGCCATGATCTTCGCCAACTTCGTCAATGTGGCCGGCCTGTTGCAAGCACTGGAAGCCGCGATCAATGCCATGGACCTGACCCCCATGGGCGTCATGATCGGCATCATTATTATCTACATCATCCTGGGCATGGTGCTTGAAAGCATGTCCATGCTGTTGCTGACAGTACCCATTTTCTACCCGCTGGCCATGGCCCATGGCTTCGATCCCATCTGGTTCGGCATTATCGTAGTCGTGGTAATTGAAATAAGCCTGATCACGCCGCCGGTCGGGATGAATGTATTCACCTTGCGCGCCACCTTGCCCGACGTATCGACCGCGACTATTTTCAGGGGTGTTGCCCCATTTATCGTGGCGGACATAGTGCGGCTGGCCCTGCTGGTGGCTGTTCCCTGGATTACCCTTGTTCTACCCAGCCACCTATAAAGGCGGCATCCGCAACAATTTACCCGACCAAACGGAGACAAGCTTATGATCAAGAAAACCATTTTCGCCGCAGGCCTGCTGATAGCCGCCATGTCAACAGTCCACGCGCAGACCACCACAATCCGGTTCTCGAACTGGCTGCCGCCCACCCACCCCATTACCACCGACATCCTCAAGCCGTGGGCGGCCAATATAGAAAAGGAAACCGAAGGCCGGGTCAAAGTGCAGTTTCTTCCCGCGCTGGGCAAGCCGCCCGCCCACTTCGACCTGGTGCGCAATGGCGTCGCCGACGCCGCCATGAGCGTGCACGCCTATACCGCCGACCGCTTCCCCGCGGAATACGGCATGACCCTGCCCGGCTATGCCGACGACGCAACCAGTGCCTCCATTGCATACTGGCGCACGTATAAAAAGTTCTTCGAAAAGCTTAATTCTTTCGAAGGCGTACATTTGGTGGGCGTCTGGGCCCACGGACCAGGCCATTTCTTTACGCGCAACAAGCCCATTGAAAAACTGGCCGACCTTAACGGCCTGAGACTGCGCGCCACTGGCGGTATTGTGCAAGACATCTCCTCGCGCCTGGGCGTGGTCCCGCAATTTGCATCCGCCAGCGAAGCCTACGAACTGCTGTCTCGCGGCGTCGTGGATGGCGTCATGTTCAATGCCGACTCCGTCTACAGCTTCAAGATGAATTCTCTGTTGAACAACGCCTATAGAGTTCCAGGCGGGCTGTATCGCGACACCCACTACGTCATCATGAACCCGAAAGTCTACGCAAGCCTTAGCGACAAAGACAAAGCAGGCGTAGACAAAGCATCGGGCGAAGCCCTTGCCAAACTGGCCGGCCAAGCCTGGGACAAAGTAGACAACGACGCCTGGGCCAAAATGAAAGCGGCCGGCTATACCATCAAGGTCGCCGACGACAAGGCTGTGCAAGAGCTGGCCAAACAAGGCGAAGAGCTTAAAAAGGCGTGGGTCGCGCGCATGGCCAAACTGGGCGTCGACGGCGAAGCCGCATTGGCCTATTACAAAAGCGAAATAGCCGCCAACAAACAGGACTAAGAAACAGGACCAAGCACCATGAACGCGCAAACACCCATCCAACACGAACATAGCCCACGCCTGCCGCAAGCTATTGCCGAACTGCAAGCCCTTTTGCACGACCGGCTCTCGACTGTCGAATCGGTGCTTGCGCAGCATGGCCGCGACGAATCCTGGCATAACCCCGAGCTGCCCGACGCCGTCGCGTTCCCGAACAACACGGCCGAAGTCTCGGCCATTGCAAAGATCTGCAGCGCTCACAAAATACCCATGATCCCGTTCGGTGCGGGCTCGTCGGTAGAAGGCGCCCTCATCCCCACCATGGGCGGCATTGTCGTCAGCACCTTGAACATGAACCAGGTGCTTGCCGTTCACCCAGACAACTTCGACTGCGTCGTCCAGCCCGGGCTTTCACGCAAGGCCTTGAACCAATACCTTAAAGGCACGGGCCTGTTCTTTCCCATCGACCCCGGCGCCGACGCCTCGATAGGCGGCATGACAGCCACCCGTGCCAGCGGCACCAACGCCATGCGCTACGGCACCATGGCCGAGGTCGTGCGCGGCCTGGAAGTCGTGCTGGCCGACGGCCGCATCATCCGTACCGGCAGCCGCGCCAGAAAATCGTCGGCCGGCTACGACCTGACCCATTTGTTTATTGGCCACGAAGGCACACTGGGCCTTGTGACGGAAATTATCCTGCGCCTTTCGCCCTTGCCGGAATCCGCGACCGCCGCCACCTGCCGCTTCCCGTCCCTGGAAAGCGCCGTGCAAACCTCGGTAGCCCTTATGCAAGCCGGCATCCCCGTTGCCCGCATCGAACTGCTGGACGAACTGATGGTCGACGCCGTCAATCAGTACTCGAAAATGGATATGCCGCTGCTGCCGCATTTATTCTTTGAATTCCAGGGCTCGCCCAGCAGAACCAAGGAAGACGCCCTGCTCGTACAAGACCTGTGCCAGGAGTTCGGCGGCGACGAATTCCAATGGACGTCGTCCCCCGAAGAGATGACGCAACTATGGAAAGCGCGCCACAACTGCGCCTACGCCTGCATGGCCTACCGCCGCCCGCGCAAGCTGATGACCACCGACGTATGCGTGCCGCTTAACAACCTGACAGAATGCATACTGTCCTCGCGCGCCGACGCGGAAGCCCAAGGCATAACCGCCCCCATACTGGGGCATGTGGGCGACGGCAACTTCCATATGGTGCTGCTGGTGGACCCGGACAACGCCGACGAAGTCCAACGCGCCGAAGCCGTAAACACCCGCCTTATCGAGCGCGCCATAGCCTGCGGCGGCACATCCACCGGCGAACATGGCGTAGGCCTGGGCAAACGCGCCTACATGCAAACCGAACACGGCGAAGCCCTGAATGTAATGCGCTCAATCAAACAGACGCTGGACCCGCATAACCTGCTTAACCCGGGCAAGGTGTTGCCCGATTAGGCAACGATACCCATGCATCATTGAACGAATACCGACGCCCCCTACCTAACCGAATTAGACAAGCGCCCCAAGCCGTCGATTTCAATTTCGACTTTGTCGCCGCTTTGCAAGAAACGCGGGGGGTTGAAGCCTATGCCTACGCCTACGGGTGTGCCGGTGGCGATGATGTCGCCGGGCAGCAGGGCGAAGCCGGCGGACAGGGTTTCGATAAGCGTGGGGATGTCGAAGATCAGGTCTTTGGAGTTGGCGTTTTGGCGCAGTTCGCCGTTGACCCAGCACTTCAGGTTAAGGTTCGCGCCGTCCAGTTCGTCGGCGGTGCCTATCCAGGGGCCCATGGGGCATGAGGTTTCGAAGGACTTTCCCAGGAACCACTGCTTGTGCTTGGCCTGCAGGTCGCGGGCGGTAAGGTCGTTGATGATGACGTAGCCGAACACGTGGCTCATGGCGCTGGCCTTGTCGATGCCCAGGCCGCCCTTGCCAATGATCACGCCAAGTTCTGCTTCGTAGTCCAACTGCTCGCAAGCGCCGGGAAATCCCATGGGCTCGCCGGAGGCGACTACGGTTTCGGGCATTTTGGTGAAGACTATGGGTGCGCTGGGGACGGCGTCGGCGGGTTTCGATGCGCTGCTGTCGAAGCCGCTGCGGGTGAATTCGTGGGCGTGCTCGAAGTAGTTCTTGCCGACGCACATAATGTTGCGGCGCGGCCGCTGAATGGGCGCGGCAAATTGCAATTGGGCGAACGGAATGGCCTGGCTTTCAAACTGAAGCGCGTTCTTCACGGTGTCGAAGCGTTCTATCAGGGTTGTCATGTCGGCAATAGCTTCGCCGCCGGCCGAAACAAGCTTGCGGGCGGTTTGGCCTTCGGCGTCAATGCTGGCAATGGCGTGGGAATTGTTATGCAAGATGGTGGCAAGTCTCATGTATTTATCCTGGCAAAGTGGACGTGAATAATGAGCATGCATGTTGAATACGCTTCAACCCATGCATGCATACGGCGTTGCTGTTGCTATGCATTTCCCGCAGCGGAAAGCCCTTCGGTACGGTTCAGCCCGGTCAGCAGGCGGTCGCGGGTGTGCTCTGAATGCTGTTTGGTCAGTTCCAGAAAGCGCTCGGAGTCGCCCACCACAAAAGCCTGCGCCAATTGGGAATGCTCTTCTTGCGCTTCGCGCAGGTCGCCGGTAAGCCGCGCTTCGGTGCGGATGTAGGCTTCTATCAGGTTGCGGGAATGCTGCAGGGCTTTCAGGTGGTGGGGGCAGTCGGCCGGGGCCAACAGCGCGTCGTGAAATTTCTTATTAAGTTCGAACCATTGTGAAAGCGCCTCGGCGCTTTCTTCCGTGGCGAGCGCTTTCATTTCGGTAACGATGGAATAGATGCTTGCGATATCGGCTTCGGTGCGCCGTGCAATGGAACGGCGCGCCAACTCTACCTCCACCAGGCTGCGCAGGTCGAAGACCTCGGCTATTTCCTTGGGGTCGAGCGCCGCAACGGCATAACCGCGCCGCGGGTGCAGCACCACAATGCCTTCCGCCTCCAGGCGCGGCAAGGCTTCGCGCAAGGGGCTGCGGCTTACGCCCAGCTTGGCGGCCACATCGTCCTGGCGCAGCATTTGTCCCGGAATGAACATGCCGTTAAGGATGGCTTTGCGCAATTCCCGATAGACGATTTCGGGCAGGGTTGGGGTGGCAACGATATCAAGCCGTTCGCTATGTGTGTTCATGATGTCCTAGAAAAACTGTACCGCAAGCCCAAAACCGCCTGAAATCTCTGCTCAAGCGACACCGACCCAAATATTTATATTGTATAAAATTTAATTAATTAGTGCAATTGCCCGATAAGAATTCGACCGACTCACGGAAATTCAATAGCTTGCAGCACAAAAAACTAGAGTAAACCCCTATAGGTAGTGGGTTTATCGATGAATATACTTTGCCTAATCCGGTTTTTTATATTGTATAAAATTCACGGATGCAGCCTTTGAACAGCCCGCAGCACTAGAACAGTTTCGTACGCATAGCGTCATTCTTTAAAGGACTAGGCATGACAAACCAGGTTGAATACATCAATCCTCCAGGCTCGGCACCCGCCCAGGGCCAGTACTCCCATATCGGCAAGGTCAAAGACGGCGAACTGCTTTTCTTCGCGGGGCAGCTTGCCGTCGGGGCGGATGGCAGCGTCAGCGGAAAAGGCAGCTTTGAAACCCAGTTCCGCCAAGTCTTCAGCAATCTGGGCGACGTGCTCAAAGGCGTCGGGCTGGACTTCAATGCTGTCGTCAAGTTCAACACCTACCTGGTGCACTCGCAAGACATAGACAGCTTCATGAAACTGCGCGCAGAACTGTTCCCGAAAATATTCAAAGACGCCAACTACCCGCCCAACACCTTGCTGGTCATCGACCGCCTGGTGAAAGAAGACTTCCTGCTGGAAGTCGAAGCGGTCGTGCGCGCTCCTTCGCAGTAGGCCGCCAGGCAAAGCCGGCCCGGCCGCCAAGAAGCAAGCCGCGCAAAGCCGCGGCAGGCGCGGGCCCTGCAACAACGCAAAACCCGCCGCATGCCGGACAGATAGAAAGAGGAAAAGATGGTTGAAGAACAGTTTGACTTCGAAGGCGTTTCCGTCAACTACTACCACCTTGGCAAAGGCCAGCCGCTGCTATTGCTGCACGGCTCGGGTCCCGGCGCCTCCAGTGTCGGCAATTGGCGCAGCGTGCTTGAACCGCTGGCCCAGCAGTTCGACGTCTATGCCATGGACCTTATCGGCTTCGGCAAAAGCGGCCGCAAAAAAAGCGAACCCTACTTCGACTACGACCTGTGGGTGCGCCAGGCCGCGGCCATGCTGGAAAAAATCCCCGGCCAGCGGGTTGGCGTCATCGGCCATTCCTTGTCCGCCTCGGTAGGCCTGACGCTGGCCGCGCAAGCCCCGCGCGTCAAGGCCCTGCTTACCACGGGCGCCATGGGCACCCGCTTCGAAATGAATGAAGGCACACGCCGCACCTGGGTATGCCCGCGCAATCGCGAAGAGCTCGTGCTGGCGCTAAGCGGACTTATCCACGACACCTCCGGCATAAACGAAGCCTATCTGCAAGCGCGCGAACAAGTAATTTTTGCGCCCGGCTATGCCGACTACTTCGACGCCATGTTCAAGGGCGACCAGCGGCAATACATCGAAGCCGCCCTGCTGTCCCAAGCCACGCTGGACCAAGTCACCTGCCCAGTGCTGATGCTGCATGGCCGCAACGACAATTCCTTTCCCGCATCAAGCTCTGTGGAACTGGCCGGAAAGCTGGCCGACGCCGACCTGATGCTGTTAAGCCAATGTTCGCATTCCGTAGCGGTAGAGCGGGCCGGCACGTTCCTGGCGTTGGCCAACGAATTCTTCAACCGCACGCTGACATGATTGAAGGAAGCACGATGAAACAGTCCAAAGGTTACTTGCTTAAAGGCCGCATTATCGACGGCAGCCTTAACCCTCCGGTAGAAGACGGCGCCGTCGTGGTCGAAGGCGAACGCATTTCCTGGGTCGGCAAAACACAAGACCTGCCCGCGCACTACAACGAAAACGAATACACATTAATCGACCTTCCAGGCCGCAGCATCATGCCCGGCCTTATCGACGGACATACGCACATTTCTTTCGGCGAATCGCGCTCGGAAGAAGAAAACGCCCTCTACACCCCGGTGGAATTCCGCACCGCCAAGGCCTTGTACTACTCGAAGAAAGTGCTGCAGGCCGGCGTAACCAGCGCCTTCGACGCCGCCACCAGCTACAACATAGCGCAGGCCGTGCGCGACGCCATCGACACCGGCATGTTTCCCGGCCCGCGCTTTACCGTGTCTGGAAAACAGATTACCAACCACCAGGGCCTGGAAGACTCCTTTCCCAGCAATATGGAATTTCCGCCAGGCCAAAGCGCCGTGCTCGTTAAAACGCACAGCGACCTGGTCGAGGCTATCCGCCTGCAAGTCAAGGACGAGGTCGACGCCATTAAAGTGTCGGGCTCGAACGACAACCTCATTACCCCAGACGCCCTAGGCGCTTCGGCCTTTACCTACGAAGAGCTGAAGATCATTGTCGACGAAACCCATCGGCTTGGAAAAGTATGCAGCGTCCACGCCCGCTCGCGCGACTCGGCGGTGGATTCCGCCCGGGCCGGCTTCGACCAGATCTACCACGCCTCGTACATCGACGACGCCGGCATCGAAGCCTGCCTGAAGAACAACTGCATCATCACACCCACGCTTACCTTGCTGGTCAACCTTATCGAAGCCAGCCCGGCCCAAGCCGGCGCTTCCAGCAATGCCGCCTTCCAGCGCGAAGTCGAAGCCGCAACCATGAACCTGCGCAAAGCGTTCGACGCAGGCGTGCCCATTGTTGCCGGCAGCGAAAGCGGCTGGTCGCCCGTGCCCTACGGGCAATGGCACGCCCGCGAAATGGAACTGTTCGTGAACCTGCTGGGCATGACCCCATTGCAAGCCATACATTCCAACACACTGGCAGCCACCCGCATGCTGGCCCGCCACGGCCATGAAGTGGGCAAAGTGGAAGCCGGCCGCCTTGCCGACCTGCTGGTCGTGCCCGGCAACCCCAGCCAGGACATCAGGATACTGCAGCGCCCAACCCAGTTCGACTACATCTTCAAAGGCGGCCAGCCCATCGACCGCACGCCGCCGGCCCCGCGCCAGCGCAAATGGTACGAGCGCACCAAAACCTTTCTTGCCGGCCTGTACGAGTTCGACGAGGAATCGGGGCAAGGGCGTTTGGTGCAGTAGCTCGCAAGCAGTCTTTTTTCACCTTCCCATGTTTGTAAAAACGTCACGCTCTTATCCGAAGTCGCGCTATGCGAATCACCAAGACGCTTGATAAAACCCGGAGATGATCATGTTAGACAACCACGTTGCATCAAAATCAAGCCGCATAGCCAAGGTACTAAAGGTTGGCGCGCTAAGCCTTTCGGCCGCATTCTGCCTGGCGGCCGCCACCCCCGCAAGCGCCGCTGCCGCGCAAGAAGACCGCCTGCAAGGCCTTATCGAGCCCATCAAGGCGGAAAAGCCCTACAAGATCGGGGTTACCCTGGTCCACCTGAACGACGACTTCTGGAAAGGCATAGCCTACGGCATCCAGGACGAAGCCAAGCGCAGCGGGGTAAAGGTGGTGCAAATATCGGTCGCCGGGGCCTACGGCAACGTGCGTGAACAATTCGCCCAGCTTAACGCCCTGAAAAGCCTGGGCGTAGATATAGCCGTCGTGGGCGCCGCCAGCTTCAATGGCTATGATCCAGTATTCAAGGAAATGCAAAAAGCGGGCATCAAGATAGTGGCCGCCGGCATTCCGGTAAACAGCCCGAACGTCACGTTCGGCGTCGGCCAGGACGACGCTTCCATCGGCGTAGCACTGGCAAAAGAAGTCTGTAAAGCCAAACCGGACTCCACCGTAGCCACCATTCCCGGCCCGGCGGGCGCCGAATGGGTAAGGCTGCGCTATGTCGGCTTCATGGACGAAGCCAAGAAATGCCCCGGCCTTAAGACAATTCCCGGAGCGTACGGCGGCGACCTTGGCCTGGCCTATGGCCTTTCCCAAGCCTCCGACTTGCTTCTAAAGCACCCGGAAGCCAATTTCATCTATACACCGGTAATTTCACTAGGCATGGGCGCCGCCCAAGCGGTTAAACAACTTAACCGGCATACGCAGGTCGTTTCAAGCGCCGTGGTCAAGGAAGCCATCCCAATGATCAAAGACGGCCGCATCCTTGCCGTGGTGTCCGAGCCTGGAATCATCATGGGGCGCTTGATTGTTCAATACGCCATCCGCGAAATGGAAGGCAAGGCCATGCCAAACCTGCATACCGACAAGAGCCTGCCCTACCCCTATGTTTTAACGCCGCCGGTTCTCATTACACCGGCCAATGTCGACCGCCACCCTTTCAATATCTATGAGATTCCGCCGCAAGACTGGCGGATCGATGCCATGCAATAACACCTTGAACCGCCTGACCAAACCACTTCATGGACCGACCGCAATGGAAAGCGACACAAAAGCCGAGACCACGACCCAAAGGGTTTCGAACTGCATGCTTGAAATACGCCACCTGACAAAAAACTTTGGCGCGACTCGAGCATTGGCCGATGTGTCGCTTTCGTTCCTGGAAGGAGAAATACATTGCCTTCTGGGCGAAAATGGCGCCGGCAAATCCACCATAGGGAAAATCATCGGCGGCCTGCACAAGGCCGACGCCGGCGAACTGCTGTTCCGCGGCCAGCCCGTAGCGCTTAACAGTATCAGCGAAGCCCGCACCTGCGGGATTGCCGTGGTTTATCAAGAGCTTTCGCTGGCGCCAGATCTGTCTGTGCGCGCAAATTTGCAGTTAGGCAGCCATCGCTCGCGCAACCCCTTCGCAAGACTTCGGCACAGACAAGAAGCGGACGAAGCCATTGCCGTGCTGCGCGGGCTGGGCCTTGAGATTGATATTGAACAAGAAGTTGGAAATTTGTCGGTTGCGACACAGCAATTGATCGAAATCGCCAAAGCACTGATGCAATCGCCGCAACTGGTGGTCTTCGACGAACCCACAGCCATGCTGGGCGCCGTCGAAAAACAAAAGTTCTTCGAGGTTTTACGCGTACTACGAAAAAAAAGGAACCGCTTCCATCCTGATTACCCATCATATCGACGACGTCATGGCGGTAGGAGACCGAGTCAGCATCATGCGCAACGGACGCCTGGTGGATTCGTTCCCTATGGAATCCCATCTTGAAGAAGAGACCATACTAGAGCGGCTAACAGGAAAAAAAGTCCAGGCCGCGCCGCCCAAGCTGCAAATACAACACGGCGACGACTTCTTGCGAATCGACAACGCCCACTGGCATAACAAAGCCTCGGCGCCGCTGACAGCGCAACGTGGCGAGATTGTCGGGTTCTACGGTGTAGTAGGATGCGGCGCCGAGCGCATCATACAAGGCCTGGCCGGCGTGCAAGACGCCAGACCCTTGTCGTTCTCCATTGACGGCAAACAGTTCAAACCGCGCAATACGTCGCAGGCCTTCAAGCAGGGGGTTTCGTACCTTCCGTCCGGCCGGGCGGCCAACGGCATTCTGCCAACGCGCTCCATCCGCGAAAACATCATGCTTACGCAACTGAACCGCCTAAGCAAATTTGGAATCGTCTCTGGAAATTCCGAATGCAAGTCAGCCGATGACCTTCTAAAACGCTTTGCCGTGAAGTTCGAAAATGCGGACCAGTTAATTACCAGCTTAAGCGGCGGAAACCAGCAGAAAGTACTCTTGGCACGCGCCATGGCGCGCGCAGAAAAACTACTAGTCCTGGAAGAGCCCACCATCGGCATCGACGTCGACGCCAAGCATGAGATCCACGAACATATCCGGGCACTGGCCAAAA
This sequence comes from Eoetvoesiella caeni, assembly GCF_003315175.1. GTDB lineage: Bacteria > Pseudomonadota > Gammaproteobacteria > Burkholderiales > Burkholderiaceae_B > Eoetvoesia > Eoetvoesia caeni. The sequence continues at coordinate 79,978 of NZ_QNRQ01000002.1, forward strand.
CCGGCGTTACGGTAGTCTTGCTGTCTTGCGACCTGCTGGAAACCCTTGCCTTGTGCAACTCCATATTTACCATGTGCGACGGAGAGGTCATGCAAAACTATACCAACCCAACACTGGAAGACCAGGCCGCGATAATTTCCGATGTCCTGGGCCAGAACGCAGACGCCAGAGCCGCCTAAAACACAGTCTTAAAGGAGCGCAATATGTTCAACGTTTTAAGGTGGGGGCAAAGGCCGGCCCAATCGTCGCCTAAAAAGAAGGCCAGGCAAAAAAGCTCGGACACCATGCTGCCGCTGTTTATTATCGGCCTGGCGGTGATAGCGGGGGTAATAGAGCCCAAATTCCTATCCGCAGACAACCTGATCAATCTCGCGCGGCAAATGATTCCGCTGCTGATCATTTCACTGGGCCAAGCGTACGCCATTATCAGCGGCGGACTTGATTTGTCGCTGGCGGCGGTAATGTCCCTGGCCGGTGTAGTAGGCGTCCTGATCATGCCCCAATACGGGCCGATAATCGGCGTTGCCATTATGCTGGCTACCGGTATTGTGGTGGGGCTGCTCTCGGGCGGTATCATTGCTTATCTACGCACCAGTCCACTAATCGTAACCCTGGGCATGCTCTCTGTAGCGCAGGCCCTGGCCCTGATCCTTTCCGGCGGCGTCCCAATTTACGACGCACACCCCGGCTACGTGCAGGCAATCGGCTTCGACAGCTTTTTGAACATCCCGCATATGGTGTGGATAGGCGCAGCCATGGCCGTTGCCGCAGCGCTTGTACTTCGGCATACCGTCTTCGGCCGCCACGTCTACGCCATAGGATCCAACGCCTCGGCGGCGGCGAAGTCGGGCGTCAACGTCAAATTCAATACCATGCTGGTTTATGGAGTCAGCGGATTTTGCGCTGCCATCGGCGCCGTCGTCCTGACCGCCTGGGTGGGTTCCGCCCAACCCATTGCCTCGCCCAGCCTAACCCTGGAGTCGCTTGCGGCCGTGGTGCTTGGCGGCGTAGCGCTAACAGGGGGATCCGGCGGAATCCGCCAGGTCTTCTACGGCGTACTGATTTTAAGCATGCTGTCGAACGTAATGAACATGATCGGCGTTTCCGCCTATTACCAGACCTTGACCATAGGCATAGTCATCATCCTGGCCGTGATTTTGGACCGCTTGCGCGGCCGAGAACGATCCTAGGGCCGCCCACAAAAAAGCGGCCGATATGGCCGCACGGCCGCCCAGGCGGCTAGCCAGCTCCAGGCAGGCAGCGCCGGCAAGCAAAGCCACGCCGGCGCGCACTGAAATCAGTCCTGGCGGCTGGTCACTTCCAGCAGGTGGTACCCGAACTGGGTCTTCACTGGGCCTTGCACTTCGTTAATAGGTGCGCTGAACACCACTTCGTCGAACTCGCGAACCATTTGGCCCGGACCGAACGAACCCAAATTGCCGCCGTCGCGGCTGGAGGGGCAACTGGAGTTTTCTTTTGCAACCTGCGCGAAGTCAGCGCCCTGTTCAATAGCGGTTTTAAGTTCGTTGCACTTTTCTTCGGTAGAAACCAGAATATGACGTGCGGTAGCTTGAGCCATGAGTATTACTCCTTAAAATGAAGGGGAAATAGTACCGCAATTGAGTGCGGCAACCAACGTAGCCGGTTCATTGGCTAATTTAGCCCGTAGCTCCCGACTCTTCACACGTGTAGCAATCAGGTGATACAGTAAGCGCCATGACTGATGCCATTGACGCCCATTTTCAATGAAAAAATACGTTCCCTATGTACTGGCTGCCATTTGTTTGGGTGCTGTCTACCTATATTTCGCACTGGCCAAAGACGTCAAGCACCTGGCGGACAGCCGAGCCGTTGTAACGAACCATTGGACTGGAGAGGTCAAGCAGTGCATCGTTACGCCAGACCAGAAATGGGCTTGTAAACCTGCCGAACCCATATCGGTACCGTGGTATATGGCTATCGTGCAACACACGTTTGAATCGCTTAACTAATGGCTACGCAGCGCAACACCATAGCAACCGCCTTTCTCTCATACACAGCTTTCGCCCCGGCGATTGCGACGACGTAAGCACAAGCCCCACGGGGCGGTTACATTTGGTAAACTGCAGCGCATCGATTATTACTCGCGAAGCCTATACCGTGCCTCCCAAAATTTATGTAATTAACCTTGTTGCCGCGCAAGACCGGCAAGCCTTTATGCGGCAACAGCTTCAGCCGCTAGATGTGCCCTTTGAATTTTTCGACGCAATACACGGCACACAAAATCCCGACCATTACTTATTCAAGAAATACAACAACACAAAGCGCACACGGCTGCGGGGTGCAAACTCGTCTTTAAAATTGTCGCAGCTAGGTTGCTTTGCAAGTCATTATTTGCTATGGGAAAAATGCGTACAAGGCAGTGAGCCAATTATCGTATTGGAAGACGACGCGATCCTGCTGCCTACCTTTATACAGTTCATTGAAGACGCCGATAAGTTTGCCAACCACTACGACTTGGTATGGATGCAGCCCAGCCGAAAAGTAGCCAACCAAACCGGCCACCCCCTCGAAAGAATTGGCGCCTTTACTGTCAAGAAATTTGCCAAGGGCTTTGCCGGCGCTACCGGATACCTTGTTACGCCCAACGCTGCGCAAGCCCTACTGGACTACAGCGTCGAATGGCTTTATCCCGTGGACAACACTATGGACCGCTTCTATGATCATAAGATCGAAGCTATTGGTTTAGACCCTGCTTGCCTTACGCAGGATGACAACTTCCAGTCATTTATCAACGAGCCCGATTTCGTGCATAAACGCACGCTGCAGGATACGATAAGACATGAGTACGCCAACTTGAAAGATAATTTGAGAAGAGTCAGCCACAACGTGGCTTTTTTAATCGGCCGAAAGATCACTGGCATTTTGGCGAGGCTGTGGTGTCCGCAGCTATGCGCTTCGTCTGGACGTCATCACACCACAATGCCCACATCAGACGCTGAGCATAAAGACACCGCCCAAGCATTGCATTTGCTGTCTGAACCGGCAGATTCCGCTGGACCACTACCGTTGCGAAACACGGACAAAGTGATACAGTAAGTCAGTATGAAACCGGTAAGACACTGACCCTATGCTGATCACCATTTGCGTTACGCGTAGACAAAAAGTCAGAACAACTCGTCTGTATAATCCAACATTCCCAACATAAAATCCAAAACCAGAATGGCTTCCGGAGTCTCCTGCATGGCACCTGATACACATCACAATCAACCGTCCGACGAAATTGACCTACGCGAGTTGTGCACAACACTGTGGAGGTCAAAAGTATTGATTCTGAGTATTACTCTCGCGGCAACCTGCATAGCTGCGGCTTACGCCTTTCTGTCCATTCCCAGCTATGAGACATCGGTTCGCCTATTGCCTCCAAAAGTTAGTGATTTGGCGAGCTATAACACAGCTTCGCAGTTAACAGGAGAAGCTATTAGTGGCACCGTTGATCAAGGATATGCAAGGCCAGCGCCTCCAGGAATACAGAGTCTCACAACAAAAGTTGCTTATGATGCGTTCTTGCAAAACTTAGACTCTGACAGCATTAAGCTAGAGTTTTTCGAAAAATATTATTTGCCTGCTTATGGCCAAGATCACGATGACGTCGAAAAACAAGCCCTCTGGAAACGGTTGAATGGAATATTGACAATTCAACTGCCTAAAAGTCCTAATAGCGCAGCAACAACACTAAGTTTTGAAGGAGAAGATCCTAAAAAGATCGCCGATTGGGCCAATCATTACGTAACATTAGCTGCTAACACCACACAAAAAGATTTTCTTCAGAATCTCAGTAGTGAAGTAGCTGCACGCAATAAAGGCATCACGGAGCAAATTGCGACGCTACGTAAAATTGCAGAAACCCAGCGTCAATCACGCATCATACATGTTGAAGCTGCGTTATCGATAGCTCAATCGATAGGTTTGGATGTCCCGCCCTCGGGAAGCACCTTAATTGCTATCAACAATACTACTACAAACGAGGTGAATGCTTTCCCCGCTGGCGACATGATGTACCTTCGAGGTACAAAAGCCTTGAGTTCGGAACTCGCGCTATTAAAATCCCGAAAAAACGAGGACGCGTACATACCAGAACTTGATAATCTACTTAAAAAGCGGAACCTATTGTCAAGTATTGATTTAAGCCCCGCTCATTTATCCGTAGTTACTATTGACCGTGCAGCCATTGCTCCTCAGAAGCCCCTTAACCCAAAGAAATCCCTAATATTGACTCTAGGTTTAATACTGGGAGGAGTAATCGGCATTATGTCTGCACTTATCCGAAATACGTTTAAGCGCCAACCTAATGGTTAATATTCCGAAACAACAAGCCAAACGACGGAATCAGCACAAACTAGGCTTCCTAGTATTAAATCTCGGACGAAGCTGAAGTGCCATTCTTAGACAAGCCATATGACTCTAGTGGAACAAGTCCAGATGAAGTCAATTAAAACCTCTCATATTTTCATTGGCTTATATTCGGGAATCCAGTGCTTAAGTTGATCACGCACAACATCATCGGACACCGAATCTTTGCTGGTCAGCCACTCTTGTAATTCACTGTAGAAGCCCTCCGATACCGAACGCGAACGGACTATTCGCAACTTAGGATGAGGAGTTTCTAAGGTCTCCTCAGAGTCGGCCAATAATTCTTCATACAATTTTTCACCCGGCCGCAAGCCCGTAAACTCGATACGTATATCGTCTTCCGTAAATCCCGAAAGGCGAATCATGTTACGAGCCATATCGACAATTTTAACGGGCTCGCCCATATCCAGTACAAACACTTCGCCGCCATTACCCATTGCGGCTGCTTGCAGTACCAATTGAGCCGCTTCAGGAATGGACATAAAATAACGCGTAATTTCAGGGTCGGTGACCGTAACGGGCCCACCGTGCGCAATCTGAGCCTGGAACTTTGGAATGACACTTCCGGTGCTACCCAGGACGTTGCCAAAGCGTACCATTTGAAACCGAGTTCCGTCATCAGAACTATGACAGTGCAATACCTCACAGACCATTTCAGCCAGTCGCTTCGTAGCGCCCATTACATTCGTTGGATTCACTGCTTTGTCGGTAGAAATCAATACAAAACGCTCCGTTCCGAAGCGTTGCGCACATCTCGCCACATTGAGAGTTCCAAGCACATTATTGCGCACAGCCTGCCAAGCGTTTCCTACCTCCATTAGAGGCACGTGTTTATAAGCTGCCGCATGAAACACGACATGGGGCCGCAAACTGGTAAATACTTCAATTAAACGCTGCTTATCTTTTACGTCACCAGCCAGCGAAAGAACTTTTATTTCGGGGCGATGCTCCATAAACCACTGTTCAATCATGTAGAGCGCAAACTCACTAGATTCAAACAGCACAATGCAAGCAGGCGAAAAGCGCGATAACTGCCGACACAACTCGCTACCGATCGATCCCCCCGCCCCGGTTACCAAAATACGTTTGCCAGTTAACATGGCCTGCACATTGAGGTTATCAATATGCACTGATTCGCGCCCCAGCAAATCCTCAATTTTTACTGGTCGCATCATGTTAATAGCTACCCGCCCGCTCATTAGCTCGCCGAGCCCTGGCACTGTAAATAAATGCGCACCTGCTTCGCTAGCAATTTTCGTGATCCGCTGTAAAACCTCCGCCCTGGCCGATGGCATAGCGAGAATTACATGGCGGGCGTTGTAGTGCCGCATAATCTCAACCAATTTGTCGGCCCCGCCTTCGACTCGACGGCCAGAAATTTCCAAACCCCATTTAGACCTATCATCATCTGCTAAAGCCACGACTTGCCACTCCGCGCTACGACCCAATTCGCGCACTAGCATGGCCCCTGCTGTGCCAGCGCCCACCACCACAACTGGCTTGCCTTTACCGCGTACATCGCCATACATGCGATATTCTTTCCACATGCGCCAGGCGGCACGTCCGCCCCCCATAATGAGTAACAGCAACAGGGGATACAACAAGACGATAGATCGCGGAACTACCACATAGTCACGTACCAGTACCGTTAACAACAGCAATACAGCTCCCGAAAAAAAAACGGCCTTTAACACCCGCTTTAAATCGGGTAGGCTGGCAAAAATCCACATGCCTCGATATAGCCCGGCCCATCGACAAGCAATCAATTGTGCAATCACCAGCGGTAAAACGCCGACCCAAATAGCACGATCAACAGGGATCGGCCAATCGAAGTTAAAACGAATTAAGAAGGCTCCCGCCCATGCCACAAGAACGGCCACAACGTCGAACAAGAACACAAGCGTAGAACGAAACCCAGTACTTAAGCCCATAACCACAAGCTGCCTTCCATTAAATTTATTGTTTAAAAAATGTAGCTTATACCCAAATGTGTCCTGACGATGCCCTATACGACATGTCTAAGTACTACGGAAGCCGCATGCATGCGCTAATACCATTAGCTCAGTAAAACGTTATACCTTCATTGAGACGCTACTGATTACACTATTTTCACATAAAACGCAGTAATGCTTAACCAGCAAGAAAGCGTTTCCTGCATAAATTAACCATATTGCTATATTTAGCCGTATATTTGAGAGCTGTCCCACATTATTCCTACAGAGCGCTGAAGAAATTGTTTTTCGACCTCTGTGTGATTTACGGCACCGAGGACCGAATGCAACTCAATATTCAAACTGTGTCCTTATTATAAAAAATCAACTTATAAAGTAGGAAGCAAACATGGACTGGAAACTAAAAGCAAAAGTATTTCGGGGCTTAGCCGCCATCCCCTTTGGAGACCGAATTCATTATCGTTTACAGCGACACCTGACCAAAGAGCTTCCGAGAAAGCCACAAGCCTTAGACGAAATATTAACAGCCGCCCAAAAGCTGATAGATTTGTTGAGGCAACACTCCAAGGTTAAATTACACCAAGCTCATTTTTTAGAAGTCGGCGCCGGCTGGGATTTAGCGATGGCGATTGCCTTACGTCTCTTGGGAGTTGAGCGTATAACGTGTATTGATATATCAAAGCTAGCAAAGCCATCTATGATTCAACATGCGGCCAAACACATTGCAAACCGCCTTGGGAAGTCAGTGCCGGCCTTGACATCTTGGGAATCCATTAAAGAGTTCGGCATTACGTACAGAGCGCCGATGCTGCTACAGAATGCAGCCATTCCTTCTTCTTCAATTGATGTGTTTTTCTCAGTAGACACCTTGGAGCATATTCCACGAGCAGCTTTATTAGATGTCTTACTTGAAGGACGCCGTATTATTAAACCCGAAGGCACATCAATTCATCTGATCGACTATAGTGATCACTACGCAAGGGGTAGCACAATTTCCCGCTTCAATTTCTTAACATATACCGAAAAAGCGTGGATACCATTTAACAGTAAATTTCATTATGTTAATCGGATGAGACATAGTGAGTACCTCGAAAAATTCGATGAGTCCGGCTTCATCGTCATACACACCGAGCCCGATATAGAGCAACCGCAACCCAAAATACTCGACAGCCTCGCACCGCAATTCGAAAAGTTCAACGTGAACGATCTATTTACAATACGTGCAAAAATTATCGCGTCTCCAAGACTTTGAATCGATAGGCTCTCTCAATAAGGTGCTGCCGCATATAATACGCTTTTGACCTGCTCACAAGCTAACCCTCTTTGTTATTGCCATTAGAATAGTACTTCATAGATATACTCCGTCCAGAGAATCACAATGCCAAATTTTTTACCATATGCGCTGCCTGAAATTGGTCAGGCGGAAATCGATGAAGTCATCGACAGTTTAAAGTCCGGTTGGGTAACTAGTGGCCCCAAAACACGCCGGTTTGAGCAGGAATTCAAATCTTTTTTAGGCGACGCCAACTTAGAGACAATAGCAGTAAATTCGGCTACCGCTGGTCTACATTTGGCACTAGAGGCGCTTGACATAGGCCCTGGTGACGAAGTGATCACCACAACGTTAACGTTTACCGCTACAGCGGAAGTAGTTCGATACATGGGTGCGGATGTTCGTTTAGTAGATATAGACCCTATTACACTCAATATGGATGTCAATGCATTGCGGGCTGCTATCACTCCCAAAACCAAGGCTATACTACCCGTACACTACGGCGGCTTATCATGTGACATGCAAGCTATTATAGACGTAGCGAAAGAGTTTAATCTTAAGGTTATCGAAGACGCAGCTCATGCTTTGCCAGCCGTCTACGAAGGCAAACTAATTGGCACACTTGATACAGACGCCACGGTTTTTAGTTTTTATGCCAACAAAACCATGACGACAGGCGAAGGTGGCATGGTGGTTACTCGTAATAAAGAAGCGGCCGCCAGGATGCGAATAATGCGTTTGCATGGTATTAATCGAGACGCATTCGACCGGTTTGTCTCCGAAACACCAGCTTGGTATTACGAAATCGTCGCACCAGGCTTCAAGTACAACATGACGGATATTGCAGCTGCGATAGGCATACATCAATTAGCCAAATTAAATCGTTTTTGCGAACGCCGCCAAGAGTTGGCGAAACGTTACTTAGCGGCCCTCCAAGATTTACCTCTGACATTGCCAGCGGCCGCCCCTAAAAATGGGCAACATGCTTGGCATTTATTCGTCGTGCGTATCACCAAACTTTCAGACAAAACCCGCGACGAAATTATTAACCACTTATCCGAGGCAGGTATCGGAACCAGCGTTCATTACTTACCGCTGCACCGCCAACCCTATTGGCGCGACTTATATCAACTACAGCCCAATGACTTCCCAAAAGCAAATCAGGCCTATGAAACCATGCTCAGCCTACCGCTATACACCGCGATGCGAAACGAAGACCAAGATCGCGTCATTAATGCGCTAACTCAGCTTTTTTCCTAATGACGAAGCGATTATTTGATATCTTATTCTCGATACTGGCACTCAGTCTTCTTAGTCCGTTACTGCTTATAGTCACTATATGGATTAAGCTCGACTCAAAAGGGCCGGTATTTTTCCGTCAGGTACGAGTTGCTCGTTACGGCGCAAAATTTCGTATCTTCAAGTTTCGTACTATGTCCGATAACACGGAGAGTCTAGGCTTGCAAATAACAACTGACAACGATCCTCGTATTACTAAAGCTGGAATATTCTTACGCAAATATAAAGTCGACGAATTACCCCAGTTTATTAATGTTCTCTTGGGCGACATGAGTATTGTTGGGCCAAGACCAGAGGTGCCTAAGTATGTAGCTTATTACCCTGAGGAAATACGTCAACTCGTATTGAGTATACGTCCGGGCATTACAGATAAGGCCTCTATTGAATTCAAGAATGAAAATGCCTTACTTAAGTCCAGTAGTAACTCAGAAAAAATTTATATTGAAAACATAATTCCGATTAAATTAAGGTATTACACCGATTATGCAAGAAACCGAACGATGATAGGCGACGTCAAAATTATTATGCATACTATTGCCAGCATAATTCATTAAACTCAACAATCGTAACTTGTCTCGAACGTTGATATCTCAGTCGAACCTCAGAATCTCTCGGCCAAACTATAGCTTTCTTTTCAAAATTCGGTAATAAAATGCTCCTATAGCATGGGTGGCCGTAAAGACCATTGCTTTAGCTACCGATCCACGGGGATATTCTTTATGAACCATATAAACACGTCCGAGCATTTTCATTTTGGACCTTGAAATTTGCTCATCGCTTTTACGATAGCGTAATAAAGGATAATTTAACTTTACGGCGCTTCCAGCCGTCTGCAATATCCGTAACCAACAATGGTAGTCTTCAACAGCCTTATAGCGCGTTTCCTCATTGAAGGGAAAACTGAGCAACAGCTCCCGACTTAAAATCACACTAGAAGCAGGTATACGTCCTTTTAATTGTTGCTTTTGAAAATCAATCACTTCATAAACAAGCTCTTGTGGCTCTTCGAAAGCAAGTCTCTCCCCGTCGGAAAAATCTTGCATTTGCGTACAACTAAATTGAATCTTGATTTCCGCCATAGCCTTTAATTGCAACTCAAGTTTTCTTGGATGCCAAATATCATCGGCATCAAGGAGCGCAATCCATTGGCCGCGTGCCTCACGAACACCAATATTACGGGGTGCAGCGGGGGCTCCATTATTTTTGTCCAAAGCAATTAAACGGATACGCGCGTCTTTCTCCGCATAAGTCTTGACCACCTGCTGTGTGGCATCCCGAGAGCAGTCATCAATAACAATAGCTTCCCAGTTCTTATACGATTGCTTTAACACGGACTCGAGCGTTTCACTAATTAAACGCTCCGCGTTATATGAAGGAATAATGACACTCACCAATCCATTATCATCAACCACTATGAATACCCCAATAATAAAAACCCAAAAAGCGACCGAATAACTAAGACAATAATCTAGCCATACAATAAATCACTAGCGTCCGCTCCCCATAGGCTTTATCCCCGAAATGCAAGTGGTCCACAACCGCACAAGAAATATCGCTATAAAGCTACCGGTAATAATAAAAGGGAAGGAAATGAAGTCACCCGCAAAGAGAAATGGCGATATAAGCAAGATAGATTCCGAACAACAACACAATAGAAGCATACTAATCGATGGCCATTTAAATTTATATAATAAATTAACCATAGACGACCATATACCAATAAGAAAAGCGCTCACAACCAAGCCAAGCCATCCAAACTGAAAGTACAAAGCGCCAGGCAGCGAAGGAAAACGCCCCGACAGAAACCAGTTTGGATCTGGAGCATCGATAAGCCCTAATTTTGCTAGCATCTGGTAAATAGTATTAAAGATAACATTTCCATGACCAAATGACTCATCGAATATTGCAGCCGTTGTCGCGAAACTATGGGTCAAGTATGAAACAGCCAAATTAACCAATGCAAAAATCCCCCCTAGAGGAGAATTACTTATATCGGAAACAAACCATCTAGCTGGCGCAAGCCCCATAAAATCCAAGAATCCAGCGCCATAAGCAGCAAATGAAACTCCTGTTGCGTCACTCCGTAGGGAAAAGATGTACAAAACATAAACGACCATACCAAGACCGCAAAGAGCAAAAACTATCTTAGCTATCTTGCTATTAACAAGCTCACGTGCGCCAGAGCCTGAGCTCGTTCGATATGCATATACTAAAAAAGCTAAAAGCAAAAGAATGCTAGACCTTCCCCCCGTTATCGCGCTATTAGCCAATAGCAATAACAAACCAAATATTATCCAGAATACTCGCCTACAATCACGCATCTTTAGATTCTTCGAAACCAGCAATGCAAGCGATATAAAATATGAGCTCCCAATTAGGTAGCCCACTACGCTGTATATGGACGAAACTTGCCCGCCTCGCTCTTCTCCATGTAGCCGCCATTGCTCACGCGCGACCGCAAATCCTTGCGAATAATCAATGCCTTGCACATATAACTTATCAAACAATAAAAAAACAAATCCTAATGACGATAATGCAAAGCCGGAAAAAATTACACGTCTTACCAACAACTCGTAATTTATCCCCGAATAATGTATTTGTATTAACTTTCGATCTTTCAAAATTACATAATTGGTCAGCAAAAACCCACACGAAACTAGAAATACAAAAAACAATTGTAGGAGGAACGCCTCAATTGTATCGGGGTACTTAGAGGTAACCGGTTGCACAAAATAGATTAACCAATAAGCAACCCAAATCAATAGAAATCGTTTAAGCATCGTTATAGCAACCAGCCTGATTTGTCAGATGATGAATTCGCTAATTCTTATAAAACCAAAATCATTTCAATAATAACAAATAGAAAGGTTTATTAGCTCGTAGAGGCTTCTAGGTAAAACTGCCCCGTAGAATATCCCTTTATAGAAAAGCCATTTTTTAAATAAAAATTTACGGCTCTAATATTATTAATGCGTACGTATAAGCCTATTCGTTCTTGCTGCTGTAATTTCGCCATTTTTTTCGATTCGGTCAATAATTTAGGTCCTATCGTTGGCGAGCTACGATCGCTTACTATGGACAAGATTAAAAATGGACACTCAGAGAATGGCTCATGCTTATCGAAAAGCTTAAAAAAAAGTGACGCAATTACTTTACCTGCCGCCGCCTTCGGATAACACAATGCCGTTTTCAGAATATCCGCTCGATTTTCTTTTTTGAAAACATTGATCTTTTCTGCCATAGATGAGCCTACAACTACAAAACCACACATATTTGAATTGTGCGCAACAGCCTTAATTACACGATCAGTGTCTTCAAAAAAATATCCATAATATTTTATTAGAAGTTCTTGGGAGAAAAAGGACGTGAAATGGGAAGATGAATATAATTTCTTATGCAGGTTCGCCATTTGTGGCAAGTCGTCTTTGGTTGCTAATTTTAAACTTATCATCACCAAGCTATTCCCATATCAAAACAATTTGCTACACTCATTAGCCAGAAACGACTTACAAGCACGAGAAACATGTCAATTGCATCTGAGAGATATTTGCCTTGCCGGCGCCCCTGCAATTACCACGCCGCTTGGGAATGATTTCGTAACTACACTATTGGCGCCGACAACACACCCAGCACCAAGTACAACTCCAGGCATTACAACTACGTTTGTCCCAAGCCAACAATCATCCCCGATAACAACGGGCCTATCATCAAAACCGACCGGTCGCCGCCCTTGCTCCAACTGGTGATATTTTTCTTCCTGATCTCTAATGGGCATTTCTGGCCAGGCTCGAAAAATATGCGACCCTGACGAAATAAAAACGTTAGGCGCAAAAATACATTGCGCACCAATGCTTACCGTACCGTTAACGGTGCAGCGGCGCTGTATAGTCGTGCCTCTTCCTATGTCAATTTTAGTAGTAGTTTGCATCTCTACGTCGGTCGATACCCACACATCCCTTCCCAATATACAGTGACCAACGCGATCCACATCGATCACTACACGAGCCCCTAGCTTTAACCCGCGATGGCAGACTATGTTCTTTGACATGCCGAGTAACACAGCGGTGGGATGAACTCGCACGCCCGATTGGATAAGTAAAAACAGTGTACGTACCCAACGCCAAGCCCATAAATGTTGAATCAGCCGCTTCATTAGGTCACAGCCTTATTTATACGCCTAGCGGCTTCAGCAGAAAATAAATAGCTACAAGCAGACATAAGTGCGGCGAAGACTGCAATTTCCTCGATACCAAGCCCGTTTCCATTCCATGGCTGTACCCACAGCACCCAAAATAAGCCGGCGATCAAGCCGGCACTTATATCCAACATCAACAGTCGTGATTCAAAACCACTAATAATCATAAAGCTTGGCCAAAAATTAGATACACGCAGGATGGCAACAAAAATAAACAGTGGCAACACAACCCGAACGGCTTGATACTTTGGAAACCAATACGCCACGCCCTGATCAATCAGAAACCATGCTGGCCCTCCAAAAATGGCGCATATTATTAAAAGCACCATCGACACTCGCCAACAAAGGAGATATGCACTCTTCCTTCCCAGTTTGGCGTAACGTCGGGCTAGCATTGGAAACACGGATGCATTAATCAAAACCTGTACTGCTCCAGCCATTGTAAGCACTAGGCCAGCAAACGAGTACAGCGCAAACTGTTTTGTAGTTAATGCCTGCGCCGCCATCCAACGATCAGCGCTATATGCAATAAAGCCAACTACACTTACAAAAAAAAGTGTAATTGCCGAGCGCCAACGAAGCCTGTGGATACGACGAAACCCAGCTCGGAAGGCACTCATATAACGGATTGAAGCCGCCCGGAAAATCGCCCGTAAAGTGCCTTGAACAAGGATAAGAGAAACAGTAGCTTCAGTAATAAGCGTTAATTGGGCCGATCGCGTATAAAATGCCACTAAAGACCCAAGACAAAAAACACCGAGACCACGCACCAAATTTTGCCGGGCGAAACGCACTGATTGTGAGCGACTTCGACTTTCTACAGTGACGATCAAAAATAATTGCTGTGATAAGCCGTGCAGCAAACCGATCACCAGTATATCTTTGGCTATGCCTGCTATAGTGATTCCGGCGACTCCACCAGCGATGCATATCAACACGCAAACGCAAGCCACAAGCACGCACTGGCTCAATAAAACTGCAGCTGCATGATTTTGCCGCCGCACCATCATCATTGGCATATCACGTTGCAGCAGCGACTGTAGACCTAAGCACGCTAGCATGCAAAAAGTACCTGATACTAACAATCCTGCACTAAACTGAGCAAAGCCGTCTAAACTGAATAATTGCGCCATCACCAACGTACGCAACATCATGAGACCCATGGCGAAGGCCAATACAGGCACATACCAGAGCTGTTGCAAGCGTTCGGGAGTCAAGAAAGCCAAAGTTTGCCGCATAGAGAAGCGGCCTAAACAAGCATTTGCAGTTGTGCCGCATCACGGATATCGTTCGTGACCCCATAATCAAACAGTGAATACTGCAACTGTAATAATAAACGTTCTTTCGCTATCGGAGTGCGGCCTTTATGAATGCATAACGTGTTCTCTGCAAATCCGGTCCCAGCCTCGCCGCATATCTCCACTATATCTTTTGCGGCGTAAAAGCCATCAATCTCTTCGTCGCTGTAACGACGAAATGTCCATTTATCGCTAGCTTTTATCCTAGGAGGATTCTCATGTGACGCGACCACACACACATGGGCTCCTTCACCAGGATTTACATCAGTAAGATAAAAAAAGAATTTGAAAAATTTATAATCATCTACATCGCGGTGAAATAAGTGAGCATGTTCACTCCTGTCCTGTTCTGAAGCCTTTACTGGAAATGTCCACCACATATTAGCCCCTACGAATGTGGGCACCGATTGGAGGTAGGTAGCAGCTATCCATTGTAAAACCGGATCATTTATTAATTGCTTAACGGCATTACACTGGACTGCAGTGTTGAAATACTGAGCCAGTAAAATGGGTTTCTGAAGGGAATTCTCAGCCAATTTGTGCTCATTAAAGCGAAATCCCGCTTCAGTACGTCTATATGCATAGCAAGGATTATTTTGAGCGAACAGCGTGAGTTCCTCCAAAATACCGGCCGGAAGTCGAAGACCAAACGCCACACCTTTTGTACGCAGTTCATCGACAAACGATTCTAAATCGACATCATGGAATACTGACTGGCCCATTCTTTTTTGACAGTTTAATAAAAACTCATCAGTCGATCGAGTGTGCCTTAGCTTCCTACTCAATATCACTAAATTGCGGAAAAACACGAAACGACCCAACCCGCGCATAAGTGTATATTGGGGATGGGACTTAAACGTCTGCCACACATTTGAAAGAGACATGGTTTATATGTTTGAACTGCTAAAGGAAGGTCGACGCTGAAAAAACATCTTAGCGATCTCCAATAGGCATTTTATTTCTAATAGAATCAATTGGCTTGTAAAGTAAACGACGGGTCATTGGGCGATACAAATCTCTATCAAACTCCAATCCCGGTTCCCTCAACGCAGCCCAGTCATGCATCAATAAACGATCTAAGACGACGGTTTCCTCACGTGAGTCGCTGGAGTAAGTCGCATCGTCAGCTTCCAATCGCCCAGTGGTCAATATATTTAATAATCTATTGGGGTCCGCGCCCTCTTTGTAAAGATATTGTGTTGTTGTTTCTGCTTTTACATGGTCTACGTACTGAGGGAGCCGGTGAGTCATCGTATAACAAAATCTAAGCGTTTGCCTGGCGATTGCCCTAGCTCGACGCATTTGCATTTCAGGCGGCAGATCCATATTCAATTTTAATAAAGCCAACTTCGCTGAGTCTCTTGCATCATCGGCCATCCCTGCTCTTTGATACACAGATGGCCCCACGCTAATGATCTGTTTACCGAGAGCGCCCGCTTCAAGCGCAGCACTGCCTCCTGCAACTACTATTGCATCACATTGTTCTATTAGCCCTAGCGTACTTGTTTTATCATGACTCGAGATAACATGTATACCGCGTACTTTCGCCCACGTTGTATATAAGGCTTCTGGTAATTCTCCCGTACGTTTTCCGATTGTTTCACCCCAATTTGGATGACACCGTAAAACAAGGTCATTGGCCTGTAATCCCAAATGAGAGATAAGCGCATCATATGCCTTCGTAGGATGCTGCCAGTCTGACTGCCAATCTCGATGCCCCCAGATTTCGTTAATACTGCCTGGAATCAGTAAAATCTTCCTTTTGCCATTATCTCCTGGCCAAGGTGCCGGCACAGACTGCGTATTATAAGCACGCCACTCCTTATTATTTTGTCCTAAGAATCTGGAAGATATATATCCGGCGGACTTTTTAGCCTGGGAGCTTGTAAGTGGCTTGTCACGCCATGAGTCCATCATATCGTCAACAGAGCCTAGCCCTAGGCAATTTTCTTCTGGATAGATTTGCACACCATCGCCAAACCATGTACGCTCCAGACTAACCACAGAAATTTTACTGTCGCGCGCTGCCTCAAAAAGAGCCCTAGTCGCATCCATTCGTCCGTTAAATATACACAACGCATCTAGCTTCTTTTCCCGTATCCAAGTTTTGGCGGCACGATAAGCTAGATCGACCACAGGCTCGAACTTCTTGGCCATTGCAACGAACTCATCGCTATTATAGTCGGCGCTAGACTCAAAACGCCCCAAAGTACTGGCACTCGATAGAGTCCAGTCCTTCCACTCGTCCGGCAACGGCGCTTTTGCAATCTTATATTGACCGAGAGATGATACATTCGTACCCGTGTATGAGCGGACGCCTCCGGCACGACATATAAAGCATTCTTGCCAATCAGGACGAATATCCCTAATTTGACGTGTATAACATGTAGGCAAGTCACTATCACACGTTAAAAATTCAACATCATGCCCAGCCTTTTGAAGAAGCTGAGCTAAAAAAAACATATATCCAACATGTGGGCGCCACGAGTATATAGACGCAAAACCAATACGCATTTTCATTCCAACAAACTAAAATTCACCGCAGTCGCCTTTTTTACATTCTGTTTAACCCGCATTCCTATCACTTGCTGATAATACTTAGGTGGTATTCCGAATCCCGGCCGGACGCTTCGCACCGCATCCTCAGTAATTACCTCTCCCGCCTTAATATCCCTGACGAAGTACAGAGATCGTCTGAATTGCACATTCCCGACCTCGCTGGATTTACGCCCATAATTCACATCCCCTAAAGCTTGCCATGCAGTTTTAGTATCTCGACAGAGCGCTTCAAGTTCTGTAGGCTCTAACGAAAAACTATCGTCAGGGCCACCAGCGCCGCGATCAAGAGTAAAGTGCTTCTCAATTATTGCCGCACCTAATGCAACGCTGGCTATCGCTGTGGCATTAGTCAACGTGTGATCAGACAGCCCAGTCACGAAACCAAAGCGTGCCATCATATCTGAAATTGTGCGCAGATTATAATCAGGAGCTGGCGCAGGATAGCCGCTAACGCAATGCAAAAGTGCTAACTCCTGGCAGCCGCCTTCACGCGCCGCCTCAATCGCCTCTTGAATTTCTTCCGCATCTGCCATTCCAGTAGAAATGATCATAGGCTTGCCTGTACGTGCCACGTACTTAATCAATGGTAAATCAATGGCTTCGAATGAAGCAATTTTATACGCGGGCGCATTCAAGTCTTCCAACAGATCAACTGCCGTGTTGTCGAATGGAGAACTAAAAATGGTGATGCCCAGCGTGCGGGCGTATTCGAACAGAGGCGCATGCCAATCCCACGGCATATGCGCCTGCGCATACAAATCATAAAGCGTACGCCCATCCCATAAGCCACCATGAATACAAAACTCCTCAGAGTTAGAGTCGAGAGTAATGGTATCCGGACGATAGGTCTGCAGCTTTACCGCTTCAGCGCCCGCGATCTTTGCCGCCTCTATAATTCGAAAAGCCGTCTCGAGGCTGCCATTGTGATTGGCAGAAAGCTCCGCGATAATATAAGGTGACTCGTCAGTCGCAATACGGCGACCTGCAATAGAAATATATGGATAATTCGTCGACATAGTCAGTTCTCTTCGTGATCCAAGCCCCATTCCTCTACCAATAAGCCAAAGCAAAGAACGGGATGATAATGAGTGCCGTCAAAATGCTGATCACGTAACACTCCTTCTTGCTGAAAGCCCAGCCTCTGATGAAACTTGATCGATCGCTCATTGAAACCAAGAGCTTCGCCACAGACCTTATGCAGCTTCAACTGAGTAAATGCATAGTTCAGTGCAGCGGTACCTAGGCGCACCCCAGTTCCCTGGGGGCCATGAGGCGAAACATAAAAGCCCCACTCAGCAATGGGCCCGCCGTTGATGCATTGAAAACTCAGGAATCCTAATGGAATATTCTCGCGATTACTGTAGATTAACAGATGACACGTGTGATCTTTCGATACACGCCGAAACCACTGGCAATGCTCATCCCAACTGATTTCGTGCTGTGTGTACATATACCGCCGGATATCAATGTGGTTGCGCCACTCTAAAACCAATTCAAGGTCATTCTCAGTCATTGGCCGAATATGCCCGCGAGTCGATGTATACACGTTCATATACATTAGTATCCCATATGGTTCAAAACTTTTTGCACACCTCTACCATCCGTAATGCGCGCGGCGGCATGACTCATATCAGAAAGCGCTGCTGGGCACATACGGTATCGGTTAATCAAAGCAGGCAAGATCACAGGAAGCGCAGCCAAATTACTTACTACATCTACAGCTAGTTCAGCTTTTAATACCTGCGCAATATGGCGCTGATTATCCGCCAATACCACGATAATGCTCGGCAGCCCTAAACAGCAGCGCTCCCATGAGGTGGCTCCAGCGGCACCAATCGCCAAATCAGCGGTTGCCATTAGCGTTGCCATATCGCTCACATTAGTCAGCACCGATGTTTTACAACGAAGGGTTGTTGCTATCTGCATCACCTCTGTCAACCATGGAGCGTGAGGACCCATTATCACGGTAATTTCAATGTCTTCCGCTAGATCACAGCCCTTCAACGTTTTCAGAACTAGTCCAGTAACATTGTCTTTGTCCACTCCGCCCATAGCAACCAACAAGCGCCTGACCTGCGGCGACACTCGCCGACTAATACTATACCGTCGCATGGTCGCAAACTCAGGGCGCAATAAAGCGTACTGCGCTCCTAATAGCAATGTACACCGTGCGGATACCCATGGCGCATAGCTGGTGCTTTGTCGACCAAAAGTTTGATCCAAGAGTAGGTCACATCTATGGGGACGATCTGCCAGATCATCAATTACCATCAATTGTCGATAATGCGCCGCCAGCGCACCCTCCCAATTTGCCTCAATGCCATAATGATCAACTACCAGCCAGTCCATTACCGTTAGTGATGCCAAAGCGACCGCTGTTTGTTCTGCATCTTGTTCCCAATCACTCCCTAACCACAAAGCATAGCCACGTAACTGACACTTTAATGTTTGGGTTGTTGGCACCGTGTTTGGACATTTATGTTCAATTGGGAGCAATTTATGCCCACGCTGAATGATTAAATTAAATAAATGGCCAGGATGCCGCTTGGATATAAAGTAACAGGCAACTCCTTTCGCCGTTAACGCATCTGCCAGTGTCAGGCAGCGCATAACATGACCAGTGCCTATTTGCAGCGATGCATCAACCCGGAAGGCGACATTCATTTTACGTGTTAATTCAAACGCTTAAACCCACCGTGACATACTGGCCCTTTAAGCAACCCCATAACATCGCGTCCATCCTCACACTCCTTAATGAGTCCAAAGACAGAGCCCAAGGCCTCAAAATAACCTGAAATAATTTCGGGTGTATGCTCGGTACAAACATATACACTGTTGCCCGCCAGATAACCTTTGCTTAACATTTCCTGAGTTATTAACGTCTTATAAGCCAGAGAATTCGCACTGGCAAACGTATAGCCCGTCAATGCAGGTAATCCCCAGTGTTCAATCTTCAAATCGTGCTTATCCGCAAGATCCTGCCAACGTTGACGAATATCCAAACCGGTCCTAGTGACTTTCTCCCAAGACCGAGTCCGCTCCATAACTTCTAACGTTTTCAACGCTGCCGACGGGCCAATCCGTTCAGTCCAGAACGTGCTGCTAATAAAGGTGGTTTGCGCCGCCTCCATAATTTCCCGACGTCCAATAATAGCGGTAATTGCGTAGCCATTTCCTAAGGCCTTGCCAAACATAGCCATATCGGGCTCAACGCCATACATCTTGTGTAGCCCACCAAAAGTTTGCCGGAAACCCGATGTACATTCGTCAAAGATTAAAACTATGCCGCGCTTAGTAGCCAGCTCACGCACCCTATGTAGAAAATTGTCTTCTGGGCCGTGGTTTCGCGAAACCTCCATCTTGATAATACCTATGTCGTGGGTATCTACCAAGTTTTCCAATTCAGCATAATTGTTATAATTAAAAGGGAATACAGTTCCCCTTAGATGCTGTGGGACACCTTTGGGCTCAAGGCCAGGAAGTAAATGCCCGGCCAAGGTTTCATCGTTTCCAAGGTTTGCAGACAAGTACCAATCATGCCACCCGTGATATCCGCAAACAGCCACATTGTCCCTGCCAACGGCTGCTCGTGCTATACGAATTCCAACGGCGTTCGCCTCTCCGCCAGCACGTGCGAAACGCACCATATCGGCCCACGGGTGTAGCTCGATCAGTTTTTCGGCAAGCCAGACTTCCTCAGGGCAATTAAAGGTGGACATATTGCCGGCAGTCACTGTTGCACGTACAGCCTCATCTACTTCGGCGTTTCCATACCCCAATAGATTAGTGCCAACTCCCATTATGCTCATGTCAATGTATGCATTACCGTCCATATCCCAAACTTTGCAGCCTTTAGCCTTGCTGAAATATGCCGGCCATCGCTCAGGCAAGAACATTTCCGCCCGCTTGGACAGCAGCATGTTTCCACCAGGAATAATTTGTTTAGCACGCTTCCAAAGTTTTTGACCTGTAGCCATAGTGGCACCTTCATTACGGATTAAGTGTTGATTAGCGGCAAACATATCCGGTTTGCCGAGTTGGAGCTCCAGCACCTGACGCCAAGTAAAATACTTGGATGGCGAAAAGTGTTCAAAAACTTGCTTGATTACTTCAAAATCTGCGGCCTCGTCAACAGTCCAACGCAGATTGGAAAAATCCTCTGTATTCACCATAGACCCCTGTCGAAATAAGGCGGGCCTACGGAGGTAAGGTGTTACGTGCTCTCGATCAAACGCATCGGATGCATCACGCCACGCTTTTTCCAGTGCATCAAATCGCATCACCTCTATATCAAGGCCATCCGGAAAAGTTGGCGGAGCCACGTTACTAAAATAATCGACGTTTAAAACTTTAAATTCGCGCACAGCCTCGTCAACTAATGTTGAGTCAACCAAAGGGCAATCACCTGTTATACGAACTATCGCATCTGCTTTCGCGGCATTAGCAGCGGCATAAAAACGGTCAAGCACATCGTTTTCGCTACCTGCGAAACAGAAATAACCCAACCCACTGACAAAATCCGATAAATACTGATTCTTTTTACCCTCCGCGGTTGCCACAATTATTTGATCCAATTCGACAGACTTGGCCAATCGTGCAAGCAACAACTCGATCATGGGCACACCGTCAATAGGTTTCATTACCTTATTTGGTAGGCGAGTCGACCCCATTCGGGCTTGAATAATAGCGACAACTCTCATAGCTGATTCCAACTTGCTGGATTGATCAAAGCGCCATCAATGGGGTGCGGCCATTCCGGCAAGCTGGGTAATTGGCCAACGGAAGCAGCAAGGATTTCACGAAACTGTGACACACTGTCCACTCCGACAACGACTTTATCCACTTCGGTAATGTTCAGCACGTAACGCAAACTAGCTTGTAATGGGGACAGTTCTGTTGCTGTCAACCAGCGCTCCCATTCGTCCCACAACGATTGCCACCGTGCAAACTTCCAAGGACGTTGATCTGGAGGCATTAATAACAGCCCCTGTAAAAAAGCCGACCTGACATGTAATTCTACGCCTCGCAACCTCAAGCGCCGACTCCAACCGCTTTTAATAATTCGTTGATCCAAGATATTTAATGGAGCTTGGACTAAATCGAAATCCATCGTTTTCAATAACTCATCCAAGTCTTCCGGGCTATAAATTGAAATTCCTATTTTTTTTGTGTAGCCCCGGACCTTGAGGGCTTGGAGTGCGCTGAACAGCTCCTTCCCTTTTTCTTCCAACAATTGACCTGGGCGATGCAATAGCACCGCATAAAGCTGTCGACTACCTAAGCGCAACAACGACCCTTCAATTTGCTCATGCACCCAGCCTGTAACGTCAATGCACGCATCCGGCACCTCGGGCAGTTTGGTAATAATTTGCCAATCCGCGCTTCCAATTTCCCCAAGCAGGGTCTCGCTATCGCCGTATGCAATAGCAGTGTCCAATGTATTAATGCCAGAAGATCTGGCTTCGCGCAAGATAGCTTGCGCCTCGGAGAATCCGACTTTACCAGCTCTATTAGCCACACCATACGCAAGCCCAAACTGAACTGTACCAAGCGCCAACCGACTATTCATTTGACGTCGTCACCTTACGCAACAACGATATAGCGACCCACTCTTGCGGATCATCAATAAGATCACCTAAGCTATGCGAAGTTAATTTGTGCTCGTAGCACGTATAAGCAGGATGCCAATCGAAAATAGTTCGATAATCCATCTTGTATGAATACATTCCGGATTTGTGATGATATTCCCGCTTCATCGGCGTGCTCGAAAAAAAGTCATTAATAATGACCCAAGCCTTCGGCTTAAGTACTCGATCAGCTTCGCACGCGATTCGAAACAGATCTTGCCTATCACACAAATAAAGACAAAATCCAAATACCACAATATCAAAAGAAGCTGTCTCAAATGGTAGGGTGTCCGCGGTACCTCGTTGAGCTTTAACTCCACGGCTGCATGCTTGCTCCACCGCCTTGGCTGACGGCTCTATGCCATATACCTCAATATTAAAATTTTTTGCCAGCCACTCAAGACGCCTTCCTTCCCCACAACCAATCTCTAAAAGCTTGATGGGTCCGCCACCGTGGAGTGATACACGTGAGACTATTCTTGCCACAATCCGAGCGACAAGGTCGTCATTAGCAAAGTCTCTTTCCAAGCATGCTTGGTGATTTCGCTCAAACCAGGCGTCTGCCTCGGATGCTAGAAAAATGTCTTTTTGCTGCACGTTAATATCCGTAAAAAACACAACAAGCTCATAACAACACTTTATTGCAAAACGATTTTGTCTACGCCAAATCCCGCAGAACATTGACTACGACATCTTGTTGTAATGCTGTCAAGGTGGCATACATTGGCAAACTAATCGCCTCGGCATAGTATCGCTCGGCCTCTGGAAATTGCCCCTCCTTAAACCCTAGATGTTTATAGTAAGGCTGGGTATGCACTGGTATGTAATGCAAATTCACACCTATACCATGCCCACGAAGGCTTTCAAAAATTTGGCGATGGCTGCGTTTAAACGCATCCAAGTGCAAGCGTATTACATATAAATGTAAACCTGAATAACCATCGGGATGTTGCCAGGGAGTCGTTAAAGGCAGGTCTGCCAGCAACTCATCATAGCGATGTGCTAGCTCATGCCGCGTGGAAACATACTGATCTAAACGGTTTAACTGGCTTAACCCCAAAGCACCTTGAAGCTCAGTCATCCGATAGTTATAACCAAGATCTACCTGTTGATAATACCAGGGGCCGTCTGACTCTTGAGTCATTAAATCTGGGTTTCTTGTAACTCCATGGCTACGCAATAAATCCATACGCTGCGCGAGCTGCGCATTATTAGTCAAAGCCATCCCCCCCTCAGCGGAGGTAATAATTTTAACCGGGTGAAAACTAAAAACGGTCACATCGCTATAACGGCCACTACCTATAGGCTCGCCCTTATATTTACCGCCGATTGCGTGCGATGCATCTTCGATAATGCTAAAACCGAATCGTTGGCTCAAAGCAAAAATGGCTTCCATATCACACGGTTGACCACATAAATGCACTGGCACCACCACTTTTGGCAGACGTCCTTGCTGCTCGGCCAAAAGTAGCTTTCGTTCTAACGCAACGGGACACAAGTTATAGGTTATAGGATCGATATCAACAAAATCGACCTGTGCCCCACAATACAAAGCGCAGTTAGCAGATGCAACAAAAGTAATGGGCGTTGTCCATAAAGTATCGCCATGGCCCAACCCTAACGCCATACAAGCAATATGCAGCGCAGACGTTGCGCTGTTCACCGCCACCGCATATCTAGCGCCACAATATGCGGCTACCGCATCTTCAAAAAGAGGAACCTGCGGGCCTTGCGTCAAAAAATCTGACTGCAACACCGCTACAACAGCATCAATGTCTGTCTGCGTGATCTCTTGCCGACCGTAGGGAATCATGCTGCACTTATTTCCGGATTAAGGACATGTTCTGCAATAAGCTCACGCAACTGATCAACAGTCAAAAAATCGGTATTACTGCCACTATCATAAGCATAACCTGGTGCAACCGGGTGTCCGCCACAACTTGCGCAATAACTTTCCGCAGAATGCTGGCCGGCAGACGGCAATATTGCAAAATACTTGCCTAAATCGACTGTATTGAAGCTATCGCTCGCCGTAATCATTTCTTCATGTATTTTCTCGCCAGGGCGAATACCAACGATCGGGTGGTCACAGTCTGGACCGATTGCCTGCGCAATATCGGTAATTCGATAGCTCGGAATTTTGGGAACAAAGATTTCTCCTCCTTGTGCATGCTGTAACGCCCATAACACCATCTCAACGCCATCTTGAAGGCTGATATTGAAGCGTGTCATCGCTGGGTCTGTAATAGGCAATGCCCCAGTTTGTCGGCGCTGTAAGAAAAATGGTATGACAGATCCGCGGCTACCCATGACATTGCCATAACGCACTACACTAAATCGTAAATCGCGCTTGCCTTTAACATTATTAGCAGCGGTAAACAACTTGTCTGAGCAGAGCTTGGTAGCGCCATATAAATTAATCGGCGCCGCCGCCTTGTCAGTAGACAAAGCAACGACTTTTTTAACTTCCGTATCGAAACAGGCCTCGATAACGTTTTGCGCTCCGAGCACATTCGTCTTTATACACTCGAAAGGATTATATTCGGCAGCAGGCACCTGCTTTAGAGCAGCGGCATGTATGACAATGTCTACGCCTTCCATTGCTCTACGTACACGGTCAGCGTCACGAACATCACCGATAAAATAGCGTAATGCCGGATATTCCGCATCCGAAAATTGTTGCGCCATCTCGAATTGCTTAAGCTCATCGCGACTAAAAATCACCAAGCGTTTAACATCGGGATAACGCTTCAAAATTGTTTTGACAAAGGCCTTACCAAAAGAACCAGTGCCACCCGTTATAAGTATAGATTTATTATTCAACATAAGTTGAGCCCTAACAATTACGCACAAATGGCTTATAAGCCGCTGATTTATACATACAGTTTAAAAGATGGCTTATAAGCCGGCGATTTATACATACAGTTTGAACCTTATAAGATGACGTTAAATTACTGAACGAAAATAATCTACCGTGTGCTTTAAACCCTCATCTAGTTGAATGGACGGTTCCCAACCACCAAGATGCGTTTTGGCCAACGAAATATCAGGCTGCCTTTGCTTCGGGTCATCTTGCGGCAATTGCCGATAGACTAATTTGCTCGACGAATTCGTCTTTTCCAAAATAGTCTGAGCCAACTGTAGCATCGTAAACTCCCCTGGATTACCGATATTTACTGGCCCAATGAAATCGTCAGGGGAAGCCATCATGCGCACCATAACTTCGACTAAATCGCTAACATAACAAAAACTACGGGTTTGAGAACCGTCGCCGTAAATCGTTATATCTTCTCCCCTCAGTGCTTGAACGATGAAATTTGATACCACTCTGCCATCGTTAGGATGCATACGCGGCCCATAAGTATTAAATATACGTACCACTTTAATACGCAAACTATGTTGACGCTGATAATCGAAAAATAATGTTTCCGCGCAACGCTTACCCTCATCGTAACAACTGCGTATGCCTATTGGGTTTACCTTACCCCAGTAAGTTTCAGGTTGCGGGTGTATTTCGGGATCACCGTACACTTCGCTGGTTGATGCCTGCAATATCTTGGCGCCAAGCCGTTTCGCCAAGCCCAACATATTAATTGCACCGTGAACGCTTGTTTTAGTTGTTTGGACGGGATCATGTTGATAATGCACGGGCGAAGCCGGGCAAGCCAAATTATAGATCTCGTCGACTTCAACGTAGAGCGGGAATGTGACATCATGACGCAAGACCTCAAACCGCGGGTTAGTCAGTAGATGTCTAATATTTGCTTTCGTACCAGTGAAGTAGTTGTCAACACACAACACATCATGCCCGTCATTGAGTAGGCGTTCGCAAAGGTGAGAGCCTAGAAAACCCGCTCCTCCAGTAACTAGTATTTTTTTCATCTATCTTATCTCAATTAACAGTCGGCCTACCAATGGAGTAGTATTCAATCCCGGCGTCGGCCAATATGGGCGGTTCATACAAATTCCTACCGTCAAACACTATTGGGTGTTTAAGTGCAGATTTCATTGCCGAAAAATCAGGACTCCGAAAAGTTTTCCATTCCGTCACAATAACCAAAGCGTCAGCATCAGATAGTGCATCTATAGGTTGAGCAACAAAGTGAACAGCCGCAAGCCTTTCCGGCGCACCGGCGAAATCAATTTCCAAACACTTACGACACTCTTCCATCGCAATAGGATCGTGTGCTTGGATTTTCGCCCCACGGGCGACTAATTCCCGAATAATTACACGACTAGGCGCCTCGCGCATGTCGTCAGTGTTCGGTTTAAAAGCCAATCCCCACAACGCAAAGCAACGACCACTCAAATCCTCGCCAAAACGTTTAAGAACCTTACCAACAAGCACTCGTTTTTGCGCCTCGTTAATAGCCTCTACAGCATCCAGAATCTGTAAACGCTGATCATGTTCAGCCGCAGTTCGAATTAAGGCCTGTACATCTTTCGGAAAACAAGATCCACCGTAACCAGTACCCGCATACAGAAAACTATAACCAATGCGCGGATCCGAACCAATGCCTTGGCGAACCAATTCAATGTCCGCGCCCACCGCGTCTGCCAAGCCAGCCAATTCATTCATAAAACTAATTCGTGTGGCCAACATCGCATTAGCTGCATACTTCGTAAATTCAGCCGACCTCACGTCCATGTAGTGCGTACGTTCATGATTACGATTAAACGGCGCATACAAATTGTGCATTTGAGCTCGCGCCTGTTGGCCTGCCGCACTATCGTCTACACCTATAACGATTCTGTCAGGGCGCATGAAGTCGTCCAACGCAGCGCCTTCCTTTAGAAACTCTGGATTCGAAACCACAGAAAAATCAGGTTGCCCCAACGCCCGTCGCTGTTCGGGGTCTGGCGAAAAGCCACGTTTTACTAACTCGTCGGTAATTGCCGCCTTGACCATGTCAGCAGTTCCCACCGGCACTGTGGACTTATCCACAATTACCTTAAATCCCTGCATCGAGCGGCCTATCGTTCGGGCTGCCGCCAGTACATATTGCAAATCGGCCGACCCATCTTCTCCTGGAGGGGTACCAACGGCAATAAATTGAACATCACCATGAAGTACACCGGCCTCCGCGTCGGTCGAAAACAGCAACCGCCCGGCTTCTCTATTTTGTTGAATTAATTCTTTTAAACCTGGCTCATAAATCGGAACACCGCCACAGTTTAAAATATCAATCTTGCCGGCATCCACATCGAGACAAAACACATGATTTCCTAGCTCCGCCAAACAAGCGCCTGTTACAAGGCCGACGTAGCCTGACCCAACTAACGTTATCTTCAAGAACCTACTCCTCGTAGCGATCCATGGCAGCTCCGCTACCAAACTCTTAAAAAACTAATTGGTTTGCGCAACAACTACTCGCAACCTATGGTCTCGTTGAGCTTACATTTTATGCGATTTCAATCAAAGGGGCCGGAAGACCGAAGCATATGCCTCCAAGATGCAGCTTCCACTTTGAGCTAATGCCCACGCAACCGCCCCCGAATATGCGGCGATTAGGCTTGCGAACCTCAGAATCAATGCAATGAAATGCGATTAGCGGTTTACGGCCCGAGCCTTTAGAATGGTGTGCCTTTCACAAATAGAAGCAATAATGAACCTCTCTAAACAAGACAAACTTCCATCCAATCGTAGCTTCGGCGCCTTATTTACCGCCATTTTTGCTGCCATTGCAATTTACAGCCATATAACAGGCGCACAACAGCATGTCTGGCTTAGCTGGGCATTTATTTGTGTACTACTCGGACTGATTACCCTATTAGCTCCAAAACTACTATTACCGTTCAATAAAATATGGTTTTTAATAGGTGTCTCTCTAGCAAAAATTTTCAATCCACTTGTACTCGGAGTACTGTTCTTCATCGTGCTCACTCCTGTTGCACTCGTCGCGAAGGTATTCGGCCGAGATGCGCTTCGCCTAAAACGCCGAGAAATTCCTTCATACTGGATCGAACGGTGTCCACCCGGTCCTTCTCCTGAAACGTTCAAAAATCAATTCTAAGGTCTTATATAATGTCTTTCATTAAAGAACTGTTAGTATTTTTGCGCGTTCGTAAGAAACTATGGTTAATACCGATTATTATGATAATGGTGCTGATTGGCGGCTTGCTTATCGCGGCGCAAGGTTCCGTCATCGCTCCATTCATCTACACACTATTCTGATCAATGAAAATACTCGGCCTCTCAGCTTACTACCACGATTCCGCCGCATGCTTAATCATAGACGGCGAGATTATCGCAGCTGCGCAAGAGGAACGATTCACCCGTAAAAAACACGATCCTGATTTTCCCATTCTCGCCATTCGATATTGCTTGCAACAAGGTGGCGTTGATGTTGGTGAAATCGATTATGTCGTGTTCTACGATAAACCGTTCTTGAAATTTGAACGACTGCTTGAAACATACCTTGCATATGCCCCCCGAGGGTTCAAAAGCTTTGCAACGTCTCTTCCCGTTTGGTTAAAAGATAAATTATTTCAAAAGAAAGTCATCTCAGATGCTCTCCAAGAGCATCTGAGCAAAGCTATTGACTGGCAAGAAAGACTACTATTTTCCGAGCACCACCTAAGCCACGCAGCGTCAGCATTTTTTCCATCGCCTTTTGAAGAAGCAGCTGTCTTAACTATGGATGGCGTCGGGGAATGGACTACTACGTCATTAGCGATTGGCCAGGGCAACTCGCTCCAAGTACATAAGGAAATTCAATTTCCCCACTCACTCGGATTACTTTATTCGGCGTTTACCTACTACACTGGCTTTAAAGTAAATTCGGGCGAATATAAAATTATGGGGTTAGCACCCTACGGTGAGGCGAAGTATACGAAGTTAATTAAGGATCATCTCGTCGACATCAAAGACGATGGCTCCTTTCATCTAAACATGAGCTACTTCAATTATTGCACTGGCCTTACCATGACCAACGCAAAGTTTGACTCCCTCTTTGGTGGTCCCGCACGTACTTCTGAAGGACAACTCACTCAACGGGAGATGGATTTAGCTGCGTCTATTCAGGCGGTTACCGACGAGATAGTGGTCAAACTCGCTCGGGGAATTCAAAAATCCACAGGGCAAAGAAATCTATGCTTAGCTGGCGGCGTAGCCCTTAATTGCGTAGCAAATGGCAAGCTCTTACGCGAAAATATATTTGATAAACTGTGGATTCAACCCGCTTCTGGGGACGCAGGCGGTGCAATTGGTGCGGCGCTGGGCGCATACCACTTAATGTTGAATCAGCCTCGAATCATCGCTGCGCCCGATGCAATGAAGGGTTCATATCTTGGTCCAGAATACAGCCAGAGAGACATTGAAGAGCGTCTCCAAAACGCGGGAGCAAAACTCACTATCGTTTCCGATGAAGATTTGATCAACATTACGGCTCATGCTCTAGTTGAAGGAAAGGCAGTAGGTTGGCATCAAGGCAGAATGGAATTTGGCCCTCGCGCCCTGGGCGGCCGGTCCATCATTGCTGACCCACGATCACCCATCGTCCAAAAACAGTTAAATTTAAAGGTAAAGTATCGCGAATCCTTTAGACCATTTGCTCCCAGCGTACTTTATGAAGACGCTAAAAACTGGTTCGATATCAACACAGAGAGCCCGTACATGCTGCTAGTCGCGGATATAGCTAAAGAGAAACAGCTTCCAATGACCGATGAACAACAACAACTTTTCGGTATCGATAAGCTGAATGTCCCAAGGTCCACAATTCCAGCGGTGACGCATGTTGACTACTCGGCACGTATACAAACGGTACATCCCAATACGAATCCGCGTTATTACAACCTTATTTCAAAATTTAAAGAGTTAACCGGCTGCCCAGTACTCGTGAATACCTCATTCAATGTACGAGGAGAGCCAATCGTCTGCACACCAGAAGACGCCTTCCATTGTTTGATGGGAACCGATATCGAGCTCCTGGCCATTGGAAATTGCGTAATAAGAAAAGAGGAGCAAGATACCACCCTGATCAAAGACTACAGAGATCGTTATGATCTCGACTGACAGCCGAAAACGCTGGATATACGCTGCAGGCTATATATCAGTACTAATTATCATCTATATTTCGCTAGTCATAGCAGATATTATCTTCGACATTTATTTGAAAAATATTAATGGGACAAGAGCAGTTCAGCTTGAGCAAGTACGCGCCTGTGATGAAGATTACCCATTAATTAATCAGGCCAGAAAATTAGGCTATCAAAGCCTTATTTACCCGGATCTATATGACCAGCCTCCCTATAAGTTAATAGCGGACAAACATCATATTGCACCACTTGCATCTATGCCCAACTCCAATCTTTATTACTGCAATGAAGGTTATGGACAAGTACGCTACACATCAGATCGATATGGCTTCCGAAACATTGACTCTGTATGGGAATTATCAGAGCTAGATGTTGCGTTGATCGGCGACTCTTATGTTCAGGGTGCGTGCGTAAATGCCAATGACAGTATATCCGGCTTCCTCAAATTAGCAGGGACAAAAGCCATAAACCTAGGTACGGGAAGCAACTCCCCGATCCATTATGCTGCTATCGCACAAACTTTTGTAAAAATCAAGAATTTCAAAAATGTCGTGGTAGTCTTCTATCCAAACGACAACATTAATAACGAGCGCGATAGCGTATTTCAAAAGTATTTTTTTGATCAAGCGGCAGAGTACTTTTCCGACGAGAGCGCAGACCATAAAGCGCCAAAATTATCAAATACCTTGATTACACTCTATGAAGAGTCCGCAGATCTACTTGCGGCCAATACTCATGTGATAGACGAGAAAAGAGCAATAGCCGCTCAACAATGTTTCGAGTCAAGGAAGCTAAGTGTGCGGCTACAAACCAGTATTGGCGAGGCCAAAGAGCACCTAAGTCTCGCGGGTCTCCAACGTTTAGTCATGACTCATCTGCTCGCCCCGCCCCAAACTGAAAACGTTCAGAAGGACTTGCCTTATGGCTCAAAGTTAGCCATTGACGTACTAAAAAGGGAGTGTGGACAAAACAAATGTACCCCACTAATTGTTTATATTCCAAACAGTAACTTCTGGAGGCCTGACTCTCGGGCGAAACAGTACTCCAATCTTTTAAGAGAATATTCCAAATCTATAGGTATTACGTTCTTGGATATGTCTTTGCAACTAGAGAAAATGGGTAAATTTGCATATGCGACACATGGACCGCACCTTTCCCCTAAAGGATATCAAGCCGTGGCCGCAGCAATTTCGAAACAAATTAATTGACTACTTAGGCCTGCATTACTTTACGACCCGCCAAGAAACTGTCCAAACTCTGATAGCTATAGTGTTACGCACCTCATATTTTAGGCCACAAGAATACCCATCCAGTGTGCGAAAACATGCGTTATGTATTGAGCTACCATAGCAAATTCTTCCTACAACCATTTACCGTTAAAAACGGAAATACGCCGGCTTAATAGATTGCAATACAACAATGAAAACTCACCTCTATCAAAATAGAGCTTGGTCCACCATCGCGTCGGTGGCGGTTTTTCTACTCTATGCCCTTACATACATAGTTCCCTCCGGTTACTCATATGGCGCTGTACTGCTGTTTTTAACAAGTTTGGGATATTTAACAACAAAGCCAAACTGGAAGCTCTCCGCCGAGGATAAGGCTCTCATTTACATCTTTCTTAGTATTTTTATTATTGCCCTTGTCGCTTTTATCATCCACAGTAACGAACCAAAAACCGTAGATCAGGCCAGTCGATACTTACTTTTCGTCCCGATTCTATTATTGCTATTAAAAATGCCACCGCATCAGTGGGCCATATGGGCCGGCATTGCGGTAGGGAGCATTTCAGCGGCAGCATTTGCCACATGGCAACGATACGGATTAGGCATTGATCGCCCTGATGGCTTCATGACTAGTGCGATCCCATTTGGTGATATTAGTTTAATGGCCGGTATATTATGTTTGCCGGGCATGTTTTGGGCTAACGCTCAAACCACATATACACGCGCTTGGCGCATCTTGGCAGTAGGCTTTTTAGCCGGACTTTATACCTCTATCCTCAGCGGTAGTCGTGGGGGCTGGTTAGCAATTCCCTTAGTTATTGTTCTGCTTTGCATTGCCTTTCTTAAAAGGAAAGGTTTGAAGCAAACTATTATAAGTATCGTTCTAGTAATCGCCGCCCTAGGCGTAGTCTTTACAGCACTACAAGATAAAGTCATTGCGCGCTATGACATTGCCGTAATTCAAATCAATGATTACGCGCAACACCGCGATGCGAACACTTCAGTTGGCATCCGCCTGGAAGCGTGGCGTGCTGCAGTCATCAACATTGCAGAAAGACCAATTCTAGGCTGGAGCTACAAAGACTACGCCGCCAGGCTGCAAGAGCTAGCGGCAGAAAAGAAAACCTCACAGTCGATTACCGAACTGGCTAACACCCACAACAACTACCTGGAAGTCTGGCTGCACCAAGGCATATTTGGCTTACTAGCTTTATTGGCTATGTTCATAGTTCCGTTCTGGTTCTTTTGCAAGCGCCTTCGCTCGCCCAATGCCAACGTGCAGGCGCTAGCAGTTGGCGGTGCCTCTTTGTTGGTGTCGTTTTTTATCTTCGGGCTTACCCAGGTAATTCTCGGCCGCAATAACGGAGTCATCTTCTTCGGGCTAAGCTTGGTTATTTTCTGGGCATGCATGCGCAACGAAGAAAAAAAGGCGGCGGAACAGCTATCAAACACGCCAGTAAGCCAGCAATGACTTCCACCCTAAACACAATAATTTCCCAATTCGTCCTGCTGCCAACCAGCCTATTAATCGTCCTGCTTATTGGCTGCATCCTGCTTTACAAGCGCTGCAGTCGTTCCGCCCTGCTCTTGTTGTTTATTGGCCTGGGCGGCCTAACCGTTTTAAGCATGCCCTTTACCGCCCAGCACTTGGTGCAATCATTGGGCGTTGTACCTGCGGCTACTCCGGCTTCTTTGGCGAAGGCTCAGGCCATAGTGGTTTTGGGCGGCGGCATCAAGCGTGACCAGCCCGAATATGCCGCCGATGTCCTCAACACCACCAGCCTGGAACGCGTGCGCTACGCGGCGTTTTTGTATGACGAATACGAGCTGCCCATTCTAGTTACGGGCGGCAATCCGGGCGGGGGCGAGGCCGAGGGCTGGGTTATGAAGCGCACGCTGGAAGGGCTGTTCAATGTGCCGGTGCGGTGGATGGAAACGAAGTCCATGGACACCGACGAGAATGCGCGTTTTTCTTGGGATATTTTAAGCAAGCAAGGCATTACCGTTATTGCGCTGGTTACCCACGCAACGCATATGCCGCGTGCGCAGCGGGCTTTCCAGCAGGCGGGCTTTACGGTTGTTCCGGCCGCCACGGGTTTTCCGGATTTGCCGGTGGCGGGCGTGATGAATTTTATTCCGCAGGCCAATAGCCTGGGCTTAAGCAACCTGGCGCTACGCGAGTGGGTGGGCAGGCTGTGGTACTGGGTACGCGGCCATATTCGTTAGAAACGGAGTGTTGCCGGGGTATTCCATAAGCTTGGAAAACAGTTCTTGCTGGGTGCGGATATTAAGCTTGGCAAAGCCCCTGTTGCGGTAGGTAATGGCCGAGGCCGGCTGTATGCCCATGGCCTTGGCGGCGGCTGGCAGTGTCATGCCGCGCGCTATATAAAGAATGAGGTCGTATTCGCGCTTGCTAAGCTTGGTTTCCAGCTGGGCTTGCAGGGCGTTTAGCTTGTCGGCGCTAAGCGCCAGGGTTGGCGGCATGACGCGGTAGCGCTGTACGGCGGCTTCGCTTAGGCAGGCGGAAAGCAGTTCCAGGTAGTTCAGGTCGGCCCTGGAAAAAGCCCTTGCGGTGGCTGCACGGTATATGCCTATCAGTAGATTATTGTTGCCTTTTAGCTGGCGGAATATGGCAAAGCGCTGGGCTGTGCCAGTGCTGTTGTAAATGGTGCGGTAGGCGGGGTCGACGATGTCGTCGGCGTCTTGGTGCAGCAGTATGGTGGCCTGCAGCGCGGGGGTGGCGGCGCGGCTGCGCAGTACTTCTTGCAATGCAATGTCCCGTTGGTAGTGCTTGTCTACGTAGGCGCTCCAGGCGGGGGCAGAATTGGCCATGCCGGCGGCTTCGGCATGGCCCAGCAGCCAGGGCTGGCCGGTGGCGGGCAGCAAGAACAGGGCACAATTCAGCACGTCCACTTCCGAACGGATTAAGCGCAGGGTTGCTTCGGGCAGCCGTGTGCGGTCTTCGTCGGTGATCGAAGCCAGCAGTTCGCACAGTCCCGCCTGCGAAACCGAAAACTTTCCTGTCTGTTGGCTGGCTTGCCATATTCGCATTGTTTGTCTCCGCAACTTTCTGTTTTTGTGCCGTTGTCCTTAGATAGGGGGACATACGTTGCCTTGCTCTGTACCTACCATTGCCTTATGTAAGCCCACCGCACTGCCGGGTGCCGGGGCCTTACTTGAAACCTGCTTGGGCATTTTATGGAGAAAGCGCAATGTTTGTAAAAAACTGCTGGTATGTCGCGGGCTGGGCCCACGAGCTGATAGATGGCGCCTTGCTGGGTCGTACCATTCTGAATGAAAGGATTTTGTTTTACAAGGGTGAAAACGATAGCGTTGTGGCCATGGAAGACCGCTGCTGCCACCGCGGCGCGGCGCTTTCGCTGGGCCGGCTGGAAGGCAATAATGTGCGCTGCATGTATCACGGCCTGCTGTTCAATAGCGCGGGTACCTGTATAGAGGTGCCGGGCCGGGACGCCATTCCGCCCAGCTTCAAGGTGCCTACGTATCCTGTGGAAGTTCAGGACAAGCTTATCTGGATTTGGATGGGCGACCCGGCCCTGGCCGACAAGACCACGATTCCGGGCTTTCATTATCTTAGCCAGCCGGAATGGGTTGGCGAGCCGGGCTATCTGCACTACCAGGCCAATTACCAGTTGATGGTCGACAACCTGGCCGACTTCAACCACGTGGCCTATGTGCACCCCACTACGTTCGGCGGTTCGCCCAACTATGTGGCCGAGCACACGGAAAGCCCGCTGGAGCGCCTGGACAATGGCTTCAAGGTAACCAAGTGGCACATGAACTGCGACCTGGCGCCGTTTGTGAAGAAGTTCGTCAAGGGCATGGGCAAGGTGGACCGCTGGAATACGGTAAGAATGCAGATGCCGGGCTACTTCTACCTGGAGTCGGGGTTTTCTCCCGCGGGCAACGGCATTGAAAAAGGCAATATGGAAGGCGCCATTTCGTTCCGCAACCTGCAGGCCATGACGCCGGAAACGGAAGACAGCACGCATTTGTTCTGGGTGTACCTGCATAACCAGACAGAGAACCAGGACCTGATTACGCGTTCGCTTTCGGCCAGCATTCTGGAGGGGCTGTACGAAGACATGCCGATTATCGAGCTGCAGCAGAAGATTCTGGCAAAGGACCCTGGCTTTACCTTGAAGTCGATGCCGTCGGATGTGGGCTTGAACCATATGCGCTGGCTGGTGGCGCAGCAACTGAAGAAGGAACAGGCCCAGGCGCCGCAGCGCGACAAGGACCAGGCGCGCAAGGACATGGTGCGCAGCGAAGCCATGGCGGGCG
This sequence comes from Eoetvoesiella caeni, assembly GCF_003315175.1. Classification (GTDB taxonomy): domain Bacteria; phylum Pseudomonadota; class Gammaproteobacteria; order Burkholderiales; family Burkholderiaceae_B; genus Eoetvoesia; species Eoetvoesia caeni. The sequence goes on from NZ_QNRQ01000002.1 coordinate 116,141, forward strand.
CGTAAAGCACTGCCACCACACTATATAAACGAGACAATTCAATGAAAAAAACATCGCAACTGATCGGGCTGGCTTCGTTGGGCCTGCTTATGGCAACAGGCGGCGCGGCCTGTGCGCAGACCATGAAAGTAGGCGTTACGGTGCCGCTTACCGGCCCGGCGGCCACCATAGGCATTGGGGCGCGCAACTCTATAAGCATGTTTCCCAAGAAGATAGGCGGGCTGGATGTTGAATACCAGATTCTGGACGACGCCAGCGCCCCCACCAACGCGGTAAAGAATGCCAAGCGCTTCCTGGGCGAAGACGTGGACGTTATTGTGGGTTCGTCCACTTCGTCTTCGGCGCTGGCCATTGTCGAAGCCATTGCGGGGGCTGAAACGCCCTTGATAGCGCTGGGCGCTTCGTCCAGGATTGTTGCGCCCATGGACGACAAGCGGCACTGGGTGTTCAAGACTTCGTCCAGCGATTCGCTGGTGGCCACGGCAATTATCAAGCACATGCAGGAACACGGAATCAAGACCGTGGGATTCATTGGCTTTAACGATGCCTTCGGCGAAAGCTGGCTGACGGAAATAAAGACCTATGCCGACGCCAACAAGATAAAGCTGGTGGGTGTAGAGCGGTTCAACGCGGGCGACACCTCGGCCACTGCGCAAGTACTGCGCACTATCGCCGCCAACCCCGACGCCGTGCTGATTGCCGCGGCCGGCACCCCCGCCGCGCTGCCGCATGTTGCGCTGAAAGAGCGCGGCTATAAAGGCAAGATCTACCAAACCCACGGCGCTGCCACCGACGACTTTTTACGCATTGGCGGCAAAGCCGTGAATGGCAGCTATCTGCCGGTAGGCCCGAACCTGGTGTGGGAACAATTGCCCGACTCCTACCCCACCAAGGCGGTCAGTGCGCAGTATGTGCCCTTGTACGAAGAAAAATTCGGCAAAGGTTCGCGCACGACGTTTGCGGCGCAGGCCTACGATGTATTGCTGTTTCTGGAACGCGCCGTGCCCGAGGCCAGCAAAAAGGCCAAGCCCGGTACGAAAGAGTTCCGCCATGCCCTGCGCGACGCCCTGGAAAACATCAAGAACCTGCCCGCCAATTCCGGGGTGTACAACATGACGGCCACCGACCATTCCGGCCAGAATGATTATTCACGGGTAATGGTGTCGGTTCAGAACGAAAGGTTTGTGCTGGAGCCGCTGGAGAAGTAGGGGGAACTAAAGCCGCATGGCTTTCAAGAGCGCAGTCCAAGCAACAGGTAGCACACGCTGCCTGTGCTCTCGAGCAAGGTGATTTACCCAGCGTCCCCCGAAACCTCCACTCGTACAGTTGCCTTCCCTCTAAACTTTCACAAAGCTATCTATCCGAGAAATCATATCGACTTCAGTATGGTAATTGACTGGGAAGGCCCCCTAATTGAAGCTTTCCATCTCGAAGTATAATAAGCTACAATTGTAGCTATATATGCTACGTAACTTATCTGAAACTCTTTTTGGCGGGTATCGCCGCCGCGCGCTTGGGCTCCTTTTGCTGCGCCCAGACGAGTCCTTTCATGTCCGGGAAATCGCTCGCCTTACTCATACTGCTCCTGGCACGTTGCATAAAGAACTAGCTCGGTTGGCCGAAGCTGGCATTCTTGAACGTGAGACAAGAGGCAACCAATTACTGTACCGCGCCAATAGAAATTGCCCCATATATACAGAGCTATCAGGAATCTTTCGGAAAACAGTCGGGGCAGCGGACATAATTGCCCAAGCATTAATACCCTATTCCGACCAAATCGACATTGCTTTCGTGTATGGTTCAGTTGCCCGCGGACAAGAAATAGCTTCGAGCGACATCGACATTATGTTGATCGGCTCGATAAATTTTTCCAGTGCGATAAAACTGCTGTACCCCATACAAACAGAACTGAAGCGTGAAATCAGTCCCAAAGTATTTTCAATAGACGAATGGCAGGTCCAAGTCCACGGTAATAATCAATTCCTTACAGAAGTGCTGTCCTCCTCAAAGATTTTTTTAATCGGAAACGAGCATGACCTTGGAAAACTTACTGGGCCTAACACTGGAAAGGATCAAACCTAGCCCCCAACAGATCACTCGTTTACTAAACGCCGCTAAACGTAACCTTGCCGATGCTGAAATCCCAACGCTAAGCAACGAAAATAAATTTGATGCTGCATACAAAGGAATAATGCAACTTGCGATGCTGGCACTACATGCAAACGGTTATCGAACCTTAACCAGCCGGCCTGGCCATCATCAAACCGCTATACAAACCCTCCCTCAAACTCTAGGCCTGCCAATAGAAGAGATGATTGTGCTGGACGCTTTGAGAAAACAACGTAACTTGGCTGATTACTCGGGTGATCTTATACCCGATTCGGTTGTTCGAGAATGCCTGATCAGCGCACACGCGCTCCTACTAAAGGTGGAAGAATGGCTGCTGGAACGCAAGGCTGAAGACTAGACCTGAGCCATATTGGCAACCCTCAACCCGAAGCTTGATGCGTTAAGCAAGCCCGCGCTAAAGAAGCGAATGGGCCGATGAGCGCATCGGGTACGGGGAAATATCCAGTAGCTATGGAAATGGGATTCGCCGATATGTTCTCCGCTAACCCTCTGTGACTCTCGGGGAACCAGCCAGCCGCCACATAACAAACAACCCCAGATGCTGTTGCAAGCAGCTTTGGCCAGCTCTTAAGCCATATTCGTTTATAGGTCTTCAAATCTGCTCTCAACGTGGAAGCGCTTTAGCCATATTCTGCGTTCAATTTTCCGCCGTCAGCCTCGACGTCGATCGAAATCAGGAAAAACTTCAAGGCTCCAGCTTGGCAAAAACTGAAACCACAAGCCATTTCCCGAGAAGTTTGTGCTGGAGCCGCTGGAGAAGTAGGGGGAGGACACTATTGATCTTTCATACGAACATGGGCATTATTCATCAATAAGGAGCGACATGTTTTCCGTTAAGAGATCAAAAAAATTGAACAATTAAGCAACGGCTGGCATGGCGCCTTCAATTCGCGAAGAATTCACGAAAGGAGGCTGGGCAATGTCTTTCCAACAGATTGAGGCTTTTTATTGGGTGGTTGTTTTAGGCAGCTTTGCGGCTGCTGCCGACCACCTTTATGTTACGCAGTCGACGATTTCCATGCGTATCAAAGAGCTGGAAAAGCATCTGGGGGTAGAGCTTTTCGACCGCTCCAGCCGGGTGGCCCAGCCTACGGCCACGGGACTGGAGCTTATGCAGTATGCACGCAAGCTCTTGGGACTGAATACCGAACTGAAGCAAAAAATCATGTCGGCCAAGGCATTTACGGGGCAGATACGCATAGGCGTTGCCGAGGTGGTTTCGCTGACTTGGTTGCCGAAGTTCATTGAAGCGGTGTCGACCACGTTTCCCAGGGTACGCCTGGAAATCGACCAGATGCTGACGGCCGATTTGGTCAGCCATTTGCGCAAAGGCGCGTTGGATTTGATACTTGCGCCGGGACGCGAACCCGAGTCCGGCCTGAATACGGCTTCGTTGGGGTCGGTGCAGTTTTCATGGATGGCCAGCCCGAAGCTTGGCCTGGGCGGCGCGAAAAGAACCGCCCAGGAAATTTCGGAACAGGCAGTGATTGGGCTGGCGCGCCAGTCCTACCACCATGGCACTATCGAGGACTGGTTCAGAAAGGGCCACGCCTATAGTTATTACCAGGTTCGCTGCACCAGTATGCTGGTGGCGGCTTCGATGGTGTCCAGCGGCGTAGGCTGCGCTTATCTGCCCATTAATTGCTTCAGCCACGAAATCGAGGCCGGCCGCCTGGAACTGATAGACACCAGCATAGAGCCGCAAGTGGGCTTTATTGCCGCCATGTCGGCCGACGAAATGGCGCCGCTGGTCTTCCGCATTGCCGACCTGGCGGTCCAGGCCAGCAATTTCCCCAATAAAAAGCTTGCTGCCCTCAGCGAATAGCTGCAACGCAAGCTGCATTAGCGGCGCGGCGTGGGGGCATACCTTTTTACCGCCGGGCCGCCCCAAGGTAAAAGCGCCCCCTCGGGGGGCAGCAAGCTGCGTAGCAGCGCGGCGTGGGGGCCTACTTTCTACCGCCGGGCCGCGGCCTTCGCTTCTTCCCAATAGGCTTGCATGCGCGCCTTCAAGCCTGGCTCGGTGACGGTTTTTGCCAGTATCCCCATGTCCACCGCGGCCTGCCGTGTGTTTGCGGCAAATAATTGCCGGCGCGTCGGTTCTGGAATGCGCTTCAGGCTTGCATATTCGGCTTCTATCAGCGCATCGACATCGACGTCTTGAGCCAACCCCTGCGCCAGGCCTAGCTGCACCGCCAGGCCGCTATTGATTTTTTGTTGTTCCAGCAGCACGCCGTAGGCCTTTTCGCCTATCAGGGAAAGCAGCCGGTTGGTGCCCAGCAAAATGCCAAAACGAATTCCCGGGAAGCGGAAAGAGGCGTCGGGCGCAACCAGCCGCTTGCGGCAGGCGGCCATCAGGTCGGCGCCCGCGCCGGAGACTGCGCCCTGGGCGTACACCAGGGTTTGGCAAGGGGCATAGTGAATGCTTTGCAACAAGGTTTCCAGGCGCAGGAAGCGGTAGGCCAGGCTGGCGTCGGTTTCCTGGTCCAGGCCGCGCAAGTCGAATCCGCCGCAAAAAATGGCGCCGTGGCCGCGCAGCACCAGCAGTTCCACCTTTTTGTCCAGGCAAGCCTGGACGGCATCGATCAAGGCTTCCACCAGATCGGCGCTTAAAGCGTTGGCGTAACGGCTGCGGTTCAGTGTTATGCGGCCGACCTTGTCCGCGTGGCTGTAGGCCAACTCTACCAAGCTTGTGTCAGGCACGGCATCAACCCCAAATTCATTTTTCAGACCGCCCATTCTTTAAGCACCTCTTGGTTGTGTTCGCCCAGGCTTGGCGGATTGCGGTGAATGGCCAGTTCGTAGCCGCTTAGGGTGATGGGGAAATTGGTGGTCTTGGTTTTTACGCCGTTGGGGAGCACCAGGTCTTTGACTATTCCCATGTGCTGTACGTGCGCGTCGTTGAAGACGTCGGCGTAGGTGTTGATGGGACTGGCCGGCACGCCTCTTGTTTCGAACTCTTGCAGCCAATTTTTGGCGGTGTCGTGCTGGAACTTTTCTTCCAGTATCTGGGCCAGCTGCTTCTGGTTTTTTGCGCGCGAAGCCTGGTCTATGAATTCCGGGCGGTCTTTCAGGCCGGGCATGCCCACGGCCTCGCACACTTGCTGCCAAAGCTTGTCGGTGCCGGCGGCAATCACGAAATAATCGTCGCTGGCTTTGAAGGCTTGGTACGGGGCGTTACGGGGATGGGCCGACCCCAGGCGGCCGGCCGAAGTGCCGGTGCCGAAGTATTCGCTGGTTTGCAGTGCCGAGACGCCAATAAGGCATCCCAGCATGGAGCAGTCTACGTGGCAGCCGGTGCCGCCGGGCGCGCGCGCACGCAGCACTGCCGCGGTAACGGCAAAGGCCGCGTACAGGCCGGCACAGAAGTCGCCCACAGGCACGCCGCACTTGACCGGCCCGCTATCGTCTTCGCCGGTAACGCTCATCAGGCCGCTCATGGCTTGCACGGTTACGTCGAAGGCGCCCTTGGTAGCGTAAGGGCCGGTTTGCCCGTAGCCGCTGATAGAGCACATGACCAGCTTGGGGTTGACCTGCTTCAGCGCCTCATAGCCCAGACCCAGCCTGTCCAGGACGCCGGGGCGGTAGTTTTCGATAAGGATGTCGGCCGCCGCGCACAAGGCTTTCAGCTCGGCAACGTCGGCCTCGTCTTTAAGGTCCAGGGCGACGCTACGCTTGTTGCGGTTAAGCGATGCGAAGTTTTCGCTATAGGCTTCGCCGGCTTCGTTTTGGCTTAGCGGCGGCCACGAGCGCATGCCGTCGCCCATGCTGGGGTTTTCTATCTTGACCACGTCGGCGCCCAGGTCCGCCAGCAAGGAACCGGCGAATGGGCCAGCGGCAATCTGGCCAAGCTCAAGCACTCTAACGCCGGTAAGTGGGCCAGAAGTCTGCATATTGCTTCCTTTTCAAAACTATTCGTTAATGTTGATGACCGGCCCAGCCCAGGCTGAACCGCACCGTCTTGAACACCTTGCCTGTCGGGTCCAGCCCCGACAGTGCCGTACTACGCTTGGCGGCATCGGGCCCGGGGAAAGTGCCGGCTGGCGGCCCTTTCCCCTTACAAGGCGGTGCGCCCGCTACGCCAGAGCCTCTTCCCTTACCAGCGGCTGGCGCTCGGCGCGCTGCATGGCCAGCATGATCTGCCGTGCGCGCCGCAGGGCCGCGTCGGAAATCAGGAACAGTTCGGAATAGTCATCGTCGGGATATTCCATCATTTTTTGCTGGCGCTCCAGGGCCCATTCGTCTTGTTCGACCACGGCGTAGAAACTGTTGGCAATGGCCTGCGTGGTCGAGATGCTGGTGTCGCTTAGCGGCGTGGTGTCTTTCTTGGTGGAGATCAGGATGCGCCACTCAAGGTTGTTCTTGTCCACCGGATAGTGCAGGTGCAGCAGCGTGTAGCCGCGTTCGGCCTCGGTGCCCAGTTGGCCCGGAGGCGCCACGCGCATCACCACGCGGGTAAGGCCGGGCGTGACCATGGTGTGCGTATGCACGCGGTCGATAAGTTCGTAGTGGAAGTATTCCTGGAAATACGGCGGCTGCTTGTAGTTCTCGGTTTCGCGAATGGTGCGCACATACTTGAAGCCGTCGACTTCGCCCTCTTCCATTTTTACCGGAATCTCGCTATTGGCGCGGTCGCCGATGTTGCCGTCGTGCAGCGGATAAAAATGGCTGATGTCCAGCAGGTTTTCGATTAGCAGCAGGTAATTCGACGGCGACTTGATGATCTGCGGCAGCGGCATGCTGTCCAGCTTTTCGTCGACAGCTTCCGTGGTGCGCGGGGGCGCAATGCCTACACAGGCTTCCGGGTCGCCGGGCCACAGCCATACTATCGTGTCTTGTTCGCACACCGGCATTACGCGCAGCCTGGCCTGCTTGGGAATGGGACGGTCCGACTGGGAAGGAATTTCTACGCAGCGGCCGGTGGCGTCGTACTGCAGCCCATGATAGGCGCATTCCAGGTTGCCGCTTTCAAGCAGTTTGCTTTGGGAAAGGGGAAAGCGCTTGTGACAGCAGCGGTCGTCAAAAGCGGAAACATTGCCGTCTTCGGTACGCCAGATAACCACGGGCTTATCGGCGATTTTCAAGCCTTTGAGTTCACCGGTCTTGAATTCGTTGGAAAACCCAACGGGGTACCAGCAATTACGCACGTATTCAAACTCAGCCATTATTGACTCCTCTCTTAATGTTTTGTGGCAAGGCCACGGTTCCATCAGTCGTTATTGAGTTGTTATATGTCTAAAATCAAAGGACCTTCTTTGGCCCTGGCACAGCAAATCATTACGTAGCTGCGGCGGTTGGCGTCGTCCAGAACGCTGTCCCGGTGTTCGGGCTGGCCGCCCACATAGCGTGTCATGCACGTGCCGCAATAGCCTTCTTCGCAGGAAACGTCCACCTGCACGCCATTGCGCCGCAGTACTTCTGGAATGGATTCGTCGGCCTGCACGGTATAGGTCTTGCCGGAACTGGCCAGGCGCACTTCAAAGGCTTCATTCAGGCTGTCGTCCTGCAGGGCTTCCTGGTCGGTGCCGGCCGAAAAGCGCTCGAAATGCACGGTGTCTTTGGGCCAATGCTTGGTGACCAGCGCCAGGTGGTCCATGAATCCAGAAGGGCCGCAGTAATAAATGTGCTCGCCCGCGCCGGGTTGGGCGAATGTGTTTTGAAAATTGGGCTTTATGCCTTCGTCGTCGACATACACGGTAGCCTTGCCGCTATCCAGCAGCGGCCGCAATGGTTCCAGAAAGGCTGCACGGCTTCGAGACCGCACGCAATAATGCAGGTGGAAATCCACGTTTTTTCGAACGCATTCGGCAACCATGGCCATAATCGGCGTAATTCCGATTCCGCCAGCCACAAAATGCAGCGGGCCTTTGCCGATAATCAAGGGAAAATGGTTTCTGGGCTGGGAAATAAGCAGCTCGTCGCCTTCCACAACGTGCTCGTGAATATATTCAGACCCGCCACGGCCATTCGATTCGCGCAGAACCGCAATAACGTAGCGATGGCTTTCTTGAGGGTCGTTGCACAGAGAGTATTGGCGAATAATTCCGCCGGGTAAATGCACATCTATATGCGATCCAGCCGAAAATTCGGGTAAATCTTCCGCCGAAAGTTCATAGCTGAAAATATCGTCCGCAAGCTTTTCAACGGCACTGACGCAGGTGCGGATAAGCCCCTTTTGGGTTTGTGCAAGCTGTTCGTCCGAATAAGATAATGCCGCCACTGTCATGATTGCCTCCGGTACTTGGATATTCTTGGAAACCCCTTGGGTTTTTGCTGTTTTGGACAGTATAGGAAGGCATCCCATGAACAACAAGCGAGTAATTTTCCTGTTTTCGTTCAAATTTTTTGATGTATTGAGCTTCAGTTGCGTTTTGCTGCAAAAAGACGCACGGGCAGGCTGATCAAAAAACCGCGCGTGCGACATTGCTTTTCGTGCCATTCATCAATTATTTTGTCTCGCTTCATCATAATTTATCGCTTGTTTTTAATGAATCATGCTCCTATTCTTGGCTGAACGAATAACCATGACAGCAGTAATTGCAAGCAGGCTCATGGCACGACGCGTCTTATAAATGCGCGCACCGTTTTCCAATATTAATAATCGTCGCAACGATATAGTTTTTTATCCAAATGGAGGAGTGGAAAATGTTTACCTTATATTGGTTAGGTGTAATTTTCTTTGGTGGAATCGTCTTGGCTATTTGGCATTGCATGTACCCGAAGGCCGTCCCCCCATACCGCAGTACAGGGCGTCCGTAGCCGGCTGGCCACGGTGCTTATACCGACATAAATAATAAAAACAAGCTCTGATTCCGTACGGAAACTAGATTGGGCCTTATCAGGCCTGGCGGACGGCTTCGCCCAAAATTCGGCGGGTTTATATCGAGAATAATGTTTTGGAGATAATGATGGCTGACAAGACGTTTCTTATATGGGCTATTACAGCCTTTCTACTGCTGTATATAGTTGTAATTCTCTGGATCGGTAAACTGGGAGCAAAACATAGTAAGAACATGCGCGGCTATTCCCTGGCGCGCGGGCAAGTAAGCCCATGGGTTATTGGCGTAAGTTTTGGCGCCACCTTTGCAAGCGCCAATCTGTTTCTTGGCGTTCCGGGCTGGGCCTACACCTATGGTGCCCCTACCCTGTGGTGGACCTTCGGGTGCTTTGCCCTGACATGGGGCGGCCTGGTCTTGTTTGCGCGCAAGTTCTGGCACGACGGGCAACGCAACGGCGGCGCGCTAACTTTGCCGCACTGGCTGAAAATCCGCTACAACAGCACGGCCATACAGGTCATAGTGGGCTTCCTGACTTTATTCAATATTTACTACATCGTCGGCCAAAACGTGGGCCTGGCTACCACTTTCGAAACAATCATGGGCCTGCCCTACTTTTGGGGAGTGGTGCTGGGCGTGGTAGTGACAATTGCCTATCTTTTTGTGGGCGGGGCCTACGCCCAATATATTGGCGACGCAATCCAGGGCATTTTGATGTGCGTCTGTGGCGTGGTGTTGTTCGGTTCTTTGGCCTGGACCATAGGCGGGGGCTGGAATTTCCTGGGTGAACTTGGCGCGCGGCTTAATGCCATCGACCCCGCCCTTACCGCCCCGGTGGCAAAGACAGGACCGTTCTATAGCTGGATGGCTATTCTTTCTATCGAATGGCTGTTGTTCACCTTCGGCCTGCTGCCGCACTTGATGAATAAAGTGCTTTCGATCGATAAAGAAGAAGGCCTGCGGCCCTTCATATTGTCGTCGGGCATCACGCTGTTCCTGCTGTCCTGTTTTGCGGTGTTTGCGGGCATGGCCGCACGCGTGCTTATGCCCGAGCTGCCTTCTGCCGATGCGGCTATCCCCGCATACATCGAACACGCGTTTCCAACGGTTGTAGTGGCGATAATGGTCGGCGGCCTGCTGTCTGCCATTCTTTCAACCACCAATAGCCTGTACCTGGGCATGTCGGCCATTATCGGCAACGACATTTTCAAGCCGCTGATCGCGCCATTTATTTACGGCAAGTCTGAAGACAGCGAAGTGCAAACCGACAAAGGAACGCTGCTGGTGTCCCGGGCCGGCCTGCTGGTGATAGGCGTGGTTTCCATGGTTATGTCATTCAAGCGGCCCGATTCGCTGGCCCTGCTGACGCAGTTCGGCATTTCGGCCATCATCAGCGGCGTCATCGCGCCCATTACCCTGGGCTACATCTGGAAGCGAGCCAATCGCACCGGCGCCCTGGTGTCCACCCTTGGAGGCGCCGGCTGCTACATCGTTCTAAGCACCTTCGGAATACAAAACAACGTATTCATCGCGCTGGGCATCAGCTCGATCCTTGGCTTTGCCTTGATGATTGCGGTTTGTCTTGTAACCAGCCCCCAAAGCGCTTCCGAAAAGAGCGCCGGCTATGCGGTAGGCCTGGAGTAGCTTTGCAAACCTGGTGTTGTCGCCATTGACAACACCAGGTTTTGTTGTCATAATTGACAACATGGACGCCCAACTTATCCTCGATCACAAGACCGTAGATATCAACGGCGCCATTCTGCAAATGAAAATCTGGAAAGTGCCCGAATCAGTGCCGCCCACCACACACGGTTTCAAGTACCGGTTGGTTTATGTCTATAACGGTCAACGTATCGTTGGCTTTGACAACGAGCGCGGCAAGGGCGATCACATGCATTTAAACGGGCAAGAATTTCCCTATGAATTCACCAGCCTTGAGCAATTGATCGAAGATTTCATTTCCAAAGTCGATGAACGGAGGAAAGTATTATGAATCGGACGCTCACTATTACTACGGGCCAGAATTGGAAGCATGCGCTACGCGCTGCAGGGCAACGTGCGGCGCATGGCATTGCCACAGGCAAGTATCAGGGCGAAAGCCTCAACTTCGAGTCGCCCGCCGCCTTCTTTGGGCAGCTATCTGAATTGCGCTGGCAGATGGTACGCGAAATGATGGGTAGCGGCACGATTGGCGTTCGCGAACTTGCGCGTCGGCTGGACCGAGGCGTCAAACGTGTGCATGAAGATGCCCAGGTTCTGGTTGCCCTTGGCCTATTGGAAAAGGACGACAATGGCGCACTGCGCTGCCCTTTTGACGATATCCATGTCGATATGCATTTGACCCCATTGCGTGAAGCAGCTTAACGACGGCGTTATTGCGTTTGACGGCGCGTGGCTGGGTGCCGAAACATTTGTTTCGTTCGACAAGAAGGCCGTCCGGCTGTTAGAAGCCGGCGGTCATCAGTGCCGGCTTTTAGTCGCTTGAATATTAGGCGCAAGACCTAGCGCAACCGCAAGAGCAAGTATTAGTCTATTGGCCCAATGCTTAGCTGGCGCCGGTAGTCCCGGTTCTTGGCGAAATACATGGCTTTGTCGGCGTGCTTCAGCAACTGCTGTTCGTCGTTGCCGTGCTCGGGGTAAAGGGCGATTCCGATGCTTGGTGCAACGCTAAGCTTGTGGTCCTCTATGGCAAAAGGCTCGCTAAGGACGCCCCGAATTTTTTCTGCTATCAGCGCGGCTTGCTCTGGCCGTGAAATATTCTGAAGCAGCACCACGAATTCGTCGCCGCCCACACGCGCAACGGTGTCAGTTTCGCGCACGCATTGGCTTAGCCGCTGCGCGACTTCCTGCAGCACCATGTCGCCAACGCTGTGGCCCAGTGTGTCGTTGATAGGCTTGAATTTGTCCAGATCGATGTACAGCACCGCCAGGCGGCCGCGTTCGCGGTGTGCAATGGAAAGCGCCGCTTTCAGGCGATCGTGCAAAAGGCCGCGGTTGGGCAGGACGGTCAGTTGGTCGTGCTGCGCCATATGCCGCAGCCGGATCTGCATTTGCTGGCGCTCGATAACAGTGGCTATCTGCGTGGAAACGAACTGCAGGAGCTCCTGGTCCTTTTCGGTGTAGCAAACGCCGCCCGGATAGCTTTTGACGACCAGCACGCCTATTGTTCCGTTATGCGATTTAAGCGGGACGCCCAGCCAGCAGATTGGATTCGTATCGGCAAAAGCCTGCCGCGCCCGCGGATGAAAAGCCATCGTCTCTGGAGTCAACAACAGCGGCTGACCGGTCTGGATGATCTCGGCATAAAGTGTTCCGGCGGCAAGCCTGGACGGCTTGGGCTTTTTTTCACGCTCGTCCACATGGTACGGAAAACTCAGTTGCTCGGTGTCCTTGTCGTACAGCGCGACGAAGAAGTTGTCCGCCCGCAATAGCGTGCCGACGATTTGATGGATGCGCTGGAACAACGCAAGCAGGTCCTGGGCGGCGTAGGCGGCTTCGGCAATGGCATACACTGCGGCCTGCATGGACTCGGCGCGCTTGCGCTCGGTAATGTCGCGCCCAACCCCTATCCGCAACTGCTCGGCGGGCGACCAACGCGTCGACCACATAATATGCACGACCTGACCGTCTTTGCGGACATAGCGATTTTCGTAATTGAACTGCGGGTGGCCCGACATGACTTCGACCACCGACTTCCGGGTGCCTTCGCGGTCTTCGGGCAACATCATGTCGAACATATTCTTGCCGACCATTTCTTGCGGCGTATACCCGAAGATGCGCTCGCAGGAGGCGCTGGCGTATACGACATTGGCGTCGGCATCGACCGCGAAAACTGCATCCATCAGAAGATCGATGAAGCTGGCCAGCGGCGTGTAGGCTTTTGATTCCATGAACCCTTCATAGTGAGATGCTTTGGCCAAGGCGGGCCGCACAACAATGTTACCAATGCAACGCTTTGATGGTTTTTCGAATGCAGGAGGGGCTATTTTATGTCCATGCCGGGGCAGATGCCACCATAGGCCGCGAAATTGCTATGCCAAAGCGTAAACCGCTGCTTCGCCGGCACGTCCATTACAATCGGCTAAGCATAAAAACAAGATACTGGAATCGCCTTGACTAGCCCCATACCCAATTTGCCTTCGCTACAGCAATTGCCCGAATGGAAACGCTTCGCCGACGCGGCGGAGGCGGCGTCGGTGCGGACCAATGATTTGCGTATTCTGGATGCGGCCGGCATCAATGTGGACATTACGGGCCAAGTGGCTTCCGAAGAACTGGAAGCGGCCGGCCAGGCTTTGCTTGAAGCCCGCCAGTTCGGCCAATTGCGCAGCACGCTGCTTTCGGGCGGCATTGCCAACCTTACCGAAGACCGCGCCGCCTGGCATACGGTTTTGCGGGCGCCCGCTCCCATAGCCGACGTGGCGGCCGAGCGCCAGCGCATGAACGAGTTCGTGCGCCAGGCCGATTCCGAACGGCGCTGGCGCAATATTATTCATATAGGCATCGGCGGCAGCGATTGGGGCGTGCGGCTGGCCATCAACGCCTTCGGCTATGCCGGTGCCTGGCGCCACGTGCGCTTTGCCGCCAATATCGACGGCCATGCCATGCAAGGCGCCTTGGCCGGGCTGGATGCGCGCGAAACGCTGGTTGTGCTGGCCTCCAAGTCGTTCACCACCGCCGAGACCCTGCAAAACGGGCAGCGCGCGCGCGAATGGCTGGCCGCGGCCGGCCTGGAAAACCCCGGCGAACACATGGCGGCCATTACCGCCCGCCCCGACCTGGCGGCCGCCTGGGGCATCCCGCAGGCCCATATCTTCAAGCTGTGGGACTGGGTGGGCGGCCGGTTTTCGTTGTGGTCGTCGGTAAGCCTTACCACCGCCCTGGCTGTCAGTTCGGACGTAGTGGCCGGCATGCAGGCCGGCGCGGCCGCCATGGACAACCACTTCGCCCAGGCTCCGTTCGCCCAGAACGCCCCCATTCAAATGGCCATGGCCGGCGTCGCCAACCGCAGCGTCCTGGGCTATGGTTCGCTGAACATTGCGCCCTACGACTTCAGGTTGGCGCATCTGGTGCCCTACCTGCAGCAGCTGGACATGGAATCATTAGGCAAGTCGGTGGACATTGCCGGCAACCCTGTTGGGGTGCCCACCGGGCCGGTGGTCTGGGGCATGCCGGGCACCGATGCCCAGCACACTTTCTTCCAATGGCTGCACCAGGGCAGCGATGGCGCCCCCGTGGACTTCATTGTGTGCCAGCAAGCCGACCACAGCTGGCCCGACCACCACACCAGCCTGCTAGCCAACTGCCTGGCCCAGCGCGAAGCCTTGCTTAACGGCAAGACCTTCGACGAAGCGCAGCAAGAAAGCCTGCACGCCGGCGCGGACGCGCAACATGCGCCCTGGCTGGCCAAGCACCGCGTGCATGCGGGCGGCCGCCCTTCCAGCCTTGTCGTCCTGCCCAAGCTTTCGCCCTACACGCTGGGGGCGCTGCTGGCCTTGTATGAGCACAAGGTGTTCGTCCAGAGCGTAGTATGGGGCATCAATCCTTTCGACCAATGGGGCGTGGAATACGGCAAGGTGCTGGCCAAAGGAATCGTCCAGGAACTGGCGGGGGCCCGTCCCGGGCCCGATGAAGGCCAGCGCCACGACGCCTCGACCCGGCATTGGATTGAGGAGTTCAGAAAAAGTTAAAGACAGCCAAGGCCGATCATGAAAAAAACACTGCATCCGCCCGTATTCTTTACCTCGGCCGCATTCATCCTGGCGACGGTGGTTTTCACCATTGCGACGCCCGCCGCGGCCCAGGCCCTGTTCAGCGCCATCCAGACCTGGATACTCGAGAACGCCAGTTGGTTCTACATTCTTACGGTAGCGATCATTCTGCTTTGCGTGGTGTTCCTGGCAATAAGCCGCTATGGCGACATCAAGCTTGGCCCCGACCACAGCCAGCCCGACTACCGCGACGTTACCTGGTTTGCCATGCTGTTTTCCGCGGGCATGGGCATCGGCTTGATGTTTTTCGGCGTGGCCGAACCGGTAATGCATTTCGTCAGTCCCCCTGTGGGCGATGGGGGCACCATAGAAGCCGCGCGCGAGGCCATGAAGATTACGTTCTTCCACTGGGGGCTGCACGCCTGGGCCATCTATGCCATCGTCGGGCTGATTCTTGCCTTCTTCAGCTATCGGCATGGCTTGCCGCTGACGCTGCGGTCTGCGCTTTATCCGCTGATCGGCAATCGCATATACGGCCCTATCGGGCATGCCGTGGACATCTTCGCCATTATCGGCACGGTTTTCGGTATTGCTACTTCGCTGGGGCTGGGCGTGGCGCAGATCAACAGCGGGCTGAACCACCTGTTCGGCGTTCCAATCAGCGTGACGAGCCAGATCGTGCTGATCATTGTCGCGTCGTCGCTGGCCACGCTTTCGGTAGCCAGCGGGCTGGACCGCGGCATACGCATTCTTTCAGAAACCAACCTGGCCCTTGCCGTGGTCTTGCTGCTTTTCGTGCTGGTGCTGGGGCCGACTGTTTTCCTGCTGCAGACCTTCGTGCAGAACACGGGCTCGTACTTGTCCGAAATAGTCGACAAGACGTTCAACCTCTACGCCTACGAACCGAACGACTGGATAGGCGGCTGGACGCTGTTCTATTGGGGTTGGTGGATAGCATGGTCGCCTTTTGTAGGCCTGTTCATAGCCCGCGTCTCTCGCGGGCGCACCATACGCGAATTCGTGCGCGGCGTTTTGTTTGTTCCGGCCGGGTTCACGCTGTTGTGGATGACGGTCTTCGGCGATACGGCCATTCACTTCATCTTGATAGACGGTATTCATGGCTTTGCAGAGCGTGTGGCGCAAGACAACTCGCTGGCTTTGTTTGCATTCCTCGAACAGTTGCCGCTTTCCAGCATTACATCGATGGTCGCCATTGCAATGGTGCTGGTCTTTTTTGTTACCTCGGCCGACTCGGGCGCACTGGTCGTGGACCTGCTGGCATCCGGCGGCGCCGAGAATTCCCCGGTCTGGCAACGCATCTTCTGGTCTTCGCTGATGGGCGTGGTGGCTATCGCCCTGCTTCTGGCCAACGGCCTGGAAGCCTTGCAAACCGCCACTATCGCCAGTGCCCTGCCGTTCTCGGTGATTCTGCTGCTGGCTGTGTGGGGATTGTTCAAGGCACTGAAACTGGACGCGACCAAGCGGCGCATCCGCTACCAGACCATCACGCGTTCGCCGCCGCCCGGCAATAGCCAGCCGTGGCAAAGGCGCTTGCGCAATATCGTCATGATGCCCAAGCGGGGACATGTGCTGCGTTTCATGAACGACATCGTGCTGCCTGCGATGCACGCGGTCGCCAACGAGCTGCGCCAGCAAGGCTATGAAGCGGTCGTCCATGAAAAAGGCGACAACGATGAGATCCGCCTGGAGGTGCAGCACCACGGCGAACTGCTGGACTTTGCCTATGCGGTTTGGCCGCTGGAGCAAATACGGCCGGCGCTGACCCCGGACGAGGTCGACGACGAAGAAGAGCGCCGATTTTTCCGCGCCGAGGTATTCCTGCGCGAAGGCGGCCAGGACTACGACATCATGGGATGGAGCCAGGAAGATGTCATAGGCGACATCCTGGACCAATACGAACGCCACCGCCAGTACCTGCACATGGTGCACGGCTCGGCGGCGCCGGAGGCGGAGAGTTAATGAGCGGGGCTGGTGTGCGCCGCTATTGCTTTACTTTGCCGCCCCCAGTCTTTCGCGCTGATAGCTGCCGTCTTGCACATGCCGGCACCAGTCCAGGTTGGACAGATACCACTGCACCGTTTTGCGCAGGCCCGATTCGAAGGTTTCTTGCGGGGTCCAGCCTAGTTCGCGCTGGATCTTGGCGGCGTCGATGGCGTAGCGCAGGTCGTGGCCGGGGCGGTCGGTGACGAAGGTGATCAGGGCTTTGTGCGAGGCGGGGTGGCCGCCAGTGCTTAAAGGGCGGCTTTGGGGATGCAGCTCGTCCAGCAGCTCGCAAATGGCGTGCACGACCTGGATGTTCTGCTTTTCGTTATGGCCGCCGATGTTGTAGGTTTCGCCGACCTGGCCTTGGGTGATGACTTGATACAGGGCCCGGGCATGGTCTTCCACATACAGCCAGTCGCGCACCTGGTTGCCCTGGCCGTACACGGGCAAGGGCTTGCCCTCAAGAGCGTTCAAGATCACCAAGGGGATGAGCTTTTCGGGGAAGTGATAAGGCCCGTAGTTGTTGGAGCAATTGGTGACCAGGGTGGGCAGGCCGTAGGTGCGGCGCCAGGCGCGCACCAGGTGGTCCGAGCCGGCCTTGCTGGCGGAATACGGCGAGCTGGGCGCGTACGACGTGGTTTCCGTGAACAGGTCTTCCGGGCCTTCCAGGTCGCCGTAGACTTCGTCGGTGGAAATATGGTGGAAGCGAAAGGCGTTCTTGCGCGCGGCGTCCAGCCCTTGCCAATACTGGCGCGCGGCCTCTAGCAGCGTGTAGGTGCCGACAATATTGGTTTCGATGAATGCGGCGGGCCCGTCGATGGAACGGTCCACATGCGACTCGGCCGCCAGGTGCATGACGGCGTCGGGCTGGTGCTGGGCGAACACGCGGTCCAATTCGGCGCGGTCGCAGATGTCGACCTGTTCGAAGGCATAGCGGGCATGGCCGGCCACCGACGCCAGCGATTCCAGGTTGCCCGCGTAGGTCAGCTTGTCCAGGTTCACGACCGAATCGCCCGTGTGGCCAATGACATGGCGCACCAGGGCCGAGCCGATGAATCCGGCTCCGCCGGTAATTAGAATTTTCATACTTATTTGTTAGGCCGATTATTGTGACTGCGTATTCGCCATGCTTGCAAGGCCCGAAGGACTAGTAATGCTATACAGCTTATAGCAGCAAAGGAACACCACGGGCAGCATTTTAGCCCGGCTTGCCCGCCCAAGCCTTCTTTGGACCCTGATAATCAAACACTGATAAAACCCGGGTTTTCCGCTATATGAAAATGGATTTCAGCTATATACAGTTCACTAGTTACAGTCTGCTCGTTACAGATAGAAACTGGCTGCATTTCCTTAACCCCCAGGAGACCTTGCATGACAAAGTCCGTTGCACCCGTTGATCAACGCCTACCCGGAGGACAGCTGGCTGTGCTTGGTTTGCAGCATGTGCTGGTCATGTATGCCGGAGCTGTTGCCGTTCCGCTTATTGTCGGCCGCGCTCTGAACCTTAGCGCCGCGGAAGTCACCATGCTTATTTCCGCCGACCTTTTCGTCTGCGGCATTGTTACCCTTATCCAGTCTTTTGGAGCCACGCAATGGTTCGGCATCAAGCTGCCGGTCATGATGGGCGTTACGTTTGCCGCGGTGGGGCCCATGGTGGCCATTGCCAAGACCTCGCAGGGCCACGGAGGGGCGCAACTGCTGTTCGGAGCCATTATCGGGGCGGGCATAATTTCCATAATCATTGCCCCGTTCGTCAGCCGCATGCTGCGCTTTTTTCCGCCGCTGGTTACCGGCACGATTATCGCCATTATCGGCATTACTCTAATGCGGGTAGGCATTAACTGGATATTCGGTACGCCCGTCGGCCCCACCGCGCCCAATCTGGTCAATCCCGAATATGCAAAATGGCTGGCCAATGCCGCGGCCATTACCAGTGCGCCCGGCTCGGCCCTGCCGCCGGTGCCCCAGGGCTTGTCCATATTGCCCACGGTACCCAACCCCCGCTATGCCGACCTTACCGGGCTGGGCGTGGCGGCCATCGTGCTGGTTGCCATCCTGTGCATCGCCAAATACGCCAAAGGCTTCTTTGCCAATATTGCCGTGCTGCTGGGCATTGTCATCGGCGCCATCGTGGCCTCGGCCATGGGCTTGATGACTTTCGAGAAAGTCGCCAAAGCGCACTGGGTGGACATTGTCCTGCCCTTCCACTTCGGCATGCCTATATTCGACCCCGTCATGATCATTACCATGACTCTGGTCATGATTGTGGTGATGATCGAGTCCACCGGCATGTTCCTTGCCCTGGGCGAAATGACCGACAAGAAAATCAGCCAGCCCGATCTGGCCCGCGGCCTGCGCACGGACGGCCTGGGTACTTTGATAGGCGGTATTTTCAATACCTTCCCGTACACCAGCTTTTCGCAAAACGTGGGCCTGGTGGCGGTTACGGGTGTACGTAGCCGCTTTGTTTGCGTGGCCGGCGGCATTATCCTGGTTATCCTTGGTCTGCTGCCCAAGCTGGCGGCGCTGGTTGAATCCCTGCCCACGGTGGTACTGGGCGGCGCGGGCATTGTGATGTTCGGCATGGTTATCGCCACGGGCATTCGTATTTTGGCCGACGTCGACTTCAAGACCAACCGCCACAATGCCATGATTGTTGCCATTTCCATCGGCGTAGGCATGATCCCGCTGGTAGCGCCCAGCTTTCGCCAATGGATGCCGCATGCCATTCACCCGCTTATCGAATCGGGCATCTTGCTGACCTCGGTCGCGGCGGTGCTGCTGAACCTGTACTTCAACGGCGCCCCGCACGACACCTCAGCTTCAGTCAAGGCCGCGATGCAATCCGAAGCTTGATCTATCGGGTTTAGCGTGTAATGAAAAAATCCAGGCATTTGAACTGCCTGGTTTTTTTTGCGTGCACTATGTGGCGGTTCAAGACCGCAAATTCAGTATTTTCTTGACCATACTATCAAGGCTTGCATGTAGCGGCTTGGGCTGTATGCCGCATCGAGCTATTTTTTCGTAAGAAAGAACGGAGTAGCCCGGGCGGGCGGCAATCGCAGGGCTCGCTGCGGTAGCGGTAGAGGTTGCGGCGACAATGTATTCGCTGGTCGTGATCGGCAGCAGTTCAGGCGTAAGGCCCGCGGCCTGGAAGATGTGCCGGGCAAAGCCGTACCATGACAAGGCCGTGGCGCCGGTGTAATGGTAGACGCCGCCGGGCGCATCGGGATTGCGCAGCAGCTGGATGATGGCCTGCGCCAGGTCGCCGGCGTAGGTGGGAGCCCCGACCTGGTCATTGACCACACGTATTGGCTTGCCAGCGGCGGCCAGGCGCAGCATGGTCTTTACAAAATTGGCGCCGTACTCGCTATACAGCCACGATGTGCGCAGCACTATGGTTTGCGGCAGGCTCTGCAAGACGGCCAGTTCGCCTGCGCGTTTGGATTTGCCGTAGGCGTTGATGGGGTTTGTGGGTGCATCCTCGCTGTATGGCTGGCTGGCTGCGCCATCGAAGACATAATCGGTGGATATATGCACCAGCCGCGCTCCGGCCTTCTGCGCCGCTTGCGCCAGATGACGCGGCCCGTCGGCGTTCAGCGCCATGGCGGCGGCAGGATTGCGTTCTGCCTCGTCCACGGCGTTATAGGCGGCGGCATTGATAATAAGCTGCGGCTGGATCCGGCCTACATAGGATTCCACGGCGCCCTGGTCGCAAATATTCAAGTCGACCGAACCGGGTGCTAGCAATTCCCAGCCGTCAGGGCGGCGGTCTTGCAGGCATCGGCCAAGCTGACCCGTGCCGCCTATCAGCAAGACCTTCATGGCACCCGGCCCGAGCCTGCCACCTGGCGCTCACCCATGCCGGCACGCAAGCTGCTTTCGTTATGGCAAGGCAAGCGGGAAGAAAAGGCCAAAGTGTTAAGTTCGATCATCACAGCCGCCCTGCTTCTTGCAGCGCTTTCAACGTCAAGCCCTGCCGGTCCTTAGCCGACAGCACCGGGCTGTTTACCGGCCAGTCTATGGCCAGGTCCGGGTCGTTCCAGCTTAAGCAGGCCTCGTCTTCGGGGTGATAGTAGTCGGTGCATTTATATTCCACGCTGGCTTCATCCGAAAGCACGACGAACCCGTGGGCGAAGCCCGGCGGTATCCATAGTTGCTGCGGCCTGGCGTGCGACAGCGCCAGGCCTTGCCATTGCCCGAAGCTGGGCGATGCAGTCCGCAGGTCAACCGTTACATCGTAGATCTCGCCCTGGGCTACGCGCAGCAACTTGCCTTGCGGGTGCCGGCTTTGAAAATGCAGGCCGCGCAGGACATGGCGCTTGGAGTGCGAATAATTGTCCTGCACAAAGGGGCTCTTCAAGCCCAGCAAGACTTCATAGCGCTGCGCCTGGAAGCTTTCAAGAAAGTATCCACGTTCGTCATGGAAAACGCGCAGGTCGATCAGCTGAACGCCAGGCAGGCCGGTATTGTGAACTGGCAGCGTCATGGCGTACCCTGAATCGCATCGGCCACCGCGGCAATGCCCTTGGCCGAAAGATCATCGGCCGCAATCTGCCTTCGTTGCGACCACGAACTGAAGTGGCGGGACTGCGACTGCTGGTAGTGCGGGTCGTAATGCAAGGTCATCAGCTCGGCAAACAACGAAGGCAAGTTGCCTTCTTGCGCCCATTGCTGCCAGCGCAGCACGGTGGCAGTGCCTTGCTGCTGCTTGAGAAAACCCAGCTTGTCGGCAAGGCCGGCGGCATCTTGGCCCAGGTAGGCATAGTCCTGCAAAAGATAGGCCAGCCGCGCCTGAGGCGTGGCGGCGATTTCAATGCAGGGCGCCGCACGCATGTGCTCGACCAGCGGCAAGGGCACGGCCAGGCGCCCGATGCGGGCGCTTTCGCCTTCTACATACAAAGTGCGGCCAATGTCGATGTTGTCCAGCACCGAAACAACCAGGGTTTCGAAGCGTTTTTGCGAAGGCTGAGCAACGCCCGGCAGCGAGCCCAGCAACGAGCCTTTATGGCAGGCGAAGTCTTCAAGATCAAGCACCTGTTCGCCGCGCGCTGCCAGTTCTTGCAGCACGCGCGTCTTGGCGCTGCCCGTGGCGCCGCACAGCACTTGCAGCTTAAGCCGCGGGCACAGCATATTGATCTGCGCCACGACATGATGGCGAAAGCTTTTATACCCGCCGGCCAGCTGCTGTGCGTCCCAGCCGACCAGCCGAAGCCAGGTCACCATGCTGCTGCTGCGCATGCCACCGCGCCAGCAGTAAACGGCCGGCCGCCAGTTTGCCGGGCGGTCGGCAAAGCGTTCGCGTATATGCACGGCCAGGTTGGCCGCCACCATGGCGCCGCCCACGCGCCGGGCTTCGAAGGCGCCGGTCTGCTTGAACAGCGTGCCCACGATGCGGCGTTCGTCGTCGTCCAGCACGGGGCAATTGATGGCGCCCGGGATGTGGTCCAGCGCAAACTCGGAGGGCGAGCGCGCGTCGATAATCGTATCGAAGGTATGCAGGTCGGAAACGCGCACGGGCTGGCGATGCGTCATGACTGCACCGCAAGAGTCGGCAATCGAACGCCCGGGGCATTGTTGCGCCGGCTAAAAAACGAAATCTGCATTTTTGTCTTGGATGAACCTGTACGATAGACACAAATTATCGCACGGGCGGCGCACTCAAGCCCCCTGCATATTGTCCCGGATACGGTTCAGCAAGTCGTGCAGCAGCAGTTGTTCTTGTTCGCTTAGCCCGCGCACGGCGCGCTCGTAGATTCCCCAGGCGGGGGGCAGCACGTGGTGGAACTGGCGCCGTCCGGCGGGAAGTATTTTGATGACCACCATCCTGTGGTCGCTGGGGTTGGACTTGCGTGCGATATAGCCGGCGTTTTCCATGACCGTAAGCGCGCGCGAAAGCGTGGCCTGGTCGACGTCGGTGACATTGGCCAGGGCGCTGACGCCCAAGCCGTCGGTTTCGCTTAGAAAAGCCAGCACGCGCCAATGCAGCAGCGTCATATTGTGCTTGCGCAGCAGCACCTGGAAATCCGCATTCAGCGCCGCTGTGCTGCGGTTGAGCAAATAAGGCATGAAGGTTTCATGGCCCAGATACGCCTGCCACGGCTGCAACGCCGGCTTTGATTCCCGCGCCGGTATCTCGTGCGCTTGTTCGCCCGCGCCGCTTAATGAACTCATGATGCCGTCCCCCGCCTTTCGCTATGTGCGACGACCAGTATCGGGCCGTCAACCTTCGTGATCGAGCTTGCGCTGCACGAAGCCGATCAAGCTATTCAACGCCAAGCCCACTGCGCAAATCCAGATCAGGGGCACGAACATATCGACTGTTTTGTACGCACGCGCCGCCATGGTCAGCATGTGGCCCAGACCGTCGGTGGACGCGATCATTTCGGCCAGGAACACCACCACGCAGGCAATGACGCCCGAAACGCGCACTCCTGCCAGGACTGTGGGCACGATGGCCGGCAAAGTGACCTTCCACAGGCAGGCGGCGCGGCTGGTGCCGGCGGCCCGCGCCGACCAGATCAACTTTTGGTCAACCGAGCGCGCGGCCGACCAGGTAGCCATCAAGACCGGGAACATGGCGTCGGCCACGATGAGCGTTATTTTGGACGAGTTCTCGAAACCCAGGATCAGGATCAGGGCCGGATACAGCGCGATTTTCGGTATGGGCGCAACCAGGCGCACAAAGGCGTCGAGCATGGCGGCGCTGAAACGCGACAACTGCGCCACTAGTCCCAATGCCACGCCCACAATGACGGCAATGAACAGGCTTACGACCAGGCGATACAAGGTAATGCCGAAGTTCTGCCAAAATTCGGAGCCCGCGGCTATCTCGAACAGACGCGCAATAATGGCGCTGGGGGCCGGCAGCAGCTGGGCTTCGACCCAGCCCATGCGGCACACCAGTTCCCACACCAGCAGTACCAGCACAGGAGAAAAAGCACGCTTGGCATAAAGCGCGAACGTGGCCGGAATGGCACTGGAACGGGCGGCTGGGGCGGTTGCGGCAAGCGTCGAGGCTGTGTTCTTCATGATGGCCGCCCCTTACCGTAGAATCGTGCCGCCGGCCGACTCGGACCAGCGCGTAAGATAGCGCCGGGCTTTTTCGAACAGCCAGTCCAGGACCACGCCCATCAGCGCAAGAATCAGGATCACCGCATACACCGAAGGATACTGGGCCATGTCCATCGATGTGAACAGCAGGTTGCCCACGCCTTCCTGGCGCGCGATCATTTCCGACGACACCATGACGATAAGCGCCATGACCACGCCAACGCGGCAGCCGATAAGAATCTCGGGCAGGGCCGCTGGCAGCACAATGCGAAACAGGCGTGCAACCGGCCCCATGCCCATGGCCTGCGCGGTCCAGACCAGCTTGCTTTCAATGCGGCTGGCGCCCAGGCAGCTGTGATACAGCATGGGCAGGCTGACGCCCATGGCGATAACCAGGATTTTCGAGAAACTGCCCAGGCCGAACCACAGCATGAGGATGGGCATGAGCGCCGCCTTGGGCATGGGATAAACCAGGGACACCAGCGGGTTGAAAAATTCATGCACCCAGCGGCTGCGGCCCATGGCCAGGCCCAGTGGAATGGCGAACACAAGCGCCCAGGCATAGCCGATGAACATGCGGCCCAGCGAAAGCGAGATGGCCCACAGGGCGCTGGGGTCAAGGATAAGCGCGGGCAAGGCCTGCAACGCCTGCCAGGGCCCTGGAAATGAACTGAAGTCCAGCCGCCACGATGCCAGCGCCCACACGATGCCCAGCAGTACGACAACCAGCACCATCGCGACGGCGGGCTTTTCGTACCAAAGCGTGGTTGCGGAACCTGTTGCGGCGGGCGTCTTCATGCGTGCGCTCCGTCCACCAACAGCCGTTCTAGCTGAATAACGTATTCTTGGTAGGCCGTATTGCGCAGCAGTTCAGCGCGCACGCGCGGCCGGGGCAGGTCGATAGGCACGATCTCGCGCACCCTGCCCGGCGTACCGGTCAGCACCACCACACGGTCCGACAGGTATACGGCTTCGTCCACACTGTGGGTGACGAACAGCACCGTGTTTTTCAGTTGTTCCCACAAGGACAGCAACTCGGCCTGCAAGGTTAGCCTGGTGTGGGCGTCCAGCGCGCCGAAGGGCTCGTCCATAAGCAGGATCTTGGGCTCGTACGCCAAGGTGCGGGCAATGGCGGCGCGCTGGCGCATGCCGCCCGAAAGTTCGCGCGGGTAGAACCCGGCGTAGTTCGCAAGCTTGACCTTTTCCAGCCACTGCATGGCGCGCTCTTCGGCCTGCGCCTTGGGGACCCCTTGTTCGCGCAGGCCGTAGGCGACATTGCCCAGCACGGTTTTCCAGGGAAACAGTGCGTACTCCTGGAAGACCGGCCCGCGATCGGGGCCCGGGCCTTGCACGACCCGGCCATTGACGCTGATTTGCCCGGCCGTGGCTTGCTCGAACCCGCCCACCATATAAAGCAAGGTGCTTTTTCCGCAGCCGCTGGGGCCCAGGATGGACACAAACTGCCCTTCAGGCACCTCAAGAGAGATGTCCTGAATGGCCGTATGCGAAGTGCCCCTGGCGGTACGGAAGGTTTTGCCTAATTGCTCGATGCAGATCATTTGACAGGTGCTATGACGTCTTTGCGAACGAAGTCGCTGATTTTCAAAGGTTTGGACAAGAAGCCCGCTTTGTAATACAGGTCCCAGGATGTCTGGATGGAGTCCAGGTTGGGCTGCATGTTGTCGTCGCGCGCGAAGTCTTTGTTGGTCATTACGTACTTGCCAAGCAATTCCTTGGGTGCGCGGGTGACTTCGGAGTCGACCGTAACCGCCAGGTCATGATCGGCCTGGACCTTGGCCATGGCGCTTTGCAAATCCTTGATATAGGCCCTTACGACTTCAGGATTCTTGTTGGTGTAATCCTGGCTGCAGCCTTCAAAGATCTGCACCTGCGGCGTCTGCACAGCCGCTTGCGATGCCAGTTCGCGCAGGCCGCCCTTTTCTTGCGACAGCAAGGCAAACGGCTGGACCATCGTGCCAAGGTCTATGCGCCCAGAGCGAATGGCGTCGGCCATGGGCGGAAAGCCGGTTTCGACGATCTTGACGTCTTTTTCAGGGTCGAGGCCGTTTTGCTTGAGCCA
Source organism: Eoetvoesiella caeni (assembly GCF_003315175.1). Taxonomy (GTDB): domain Bacteria; phylum Pseudomonadota; class Gammaproteobacteria; order Burkholderiales; family Burkholderiaceae_B; genus Eoetvoesia; species Eoetvoesia caeni. The sequence goes on from NZ_QNRQ01000002.1 coordinate 141,892, forward strand.
CAGCACCAGGTTGAAATACACGCCGGAACCATAGGCGTTGGTGCCCAATACCTTGCCCTTCAGGTCGGCCGCGCTTTTGATGGGACTGTCTTCTTTGACCGCCCAATATACGGTGAAGTAGCCTTTCTTTTCGTAAACATGCTGGGCCACGATATAAGCCTTGAGCCCGCTTTCGATTGCGCCCTGGGCCAGCGACATGGGTGCCATGGTGGAGCAGTCCAGCACGTTGGCGCGCATGGCCTGGATCATGGGCGAAGTGCCCTGGAACTGCGTCCATTTAATCGTGTACTTCTTGCCCAGGTCGGGAAATAGCTCGGGCCGCTTCATCATTAAATACTTGGCTTCTTCGGCGGGTATGGTCCAGCCCACGCGAAGCTCGGGTATGTCGGCGGCCGCGGCCGGTGCTATTACGATAAGCGTTGCTGCACCCGCCAATATTGCCTGCACGGTTTTTTTCATTTTTCAGTCTCCTTTTGCCACGTTGGAAGTAGCGCTTTGATCCAGGCCGAAATGCCTTAGCATTCCCAAGGCCCGGGCCAATACATCGCGCCGGTACGCTTCAAGGTCTACCCCCTCGTACGAATGAAACCCGCTTGCCGACCGTAAACCGTTTTTGCCTTCCTGCATATAGCGCCGCACAATGTCCGGCATGGCATAACGGTTTTCGTCGAGGTTTTTGGCAAGATAGTTATTGGCGTGATACAGAATATCGTTACCGCCATAATCAATGAATTCCAGCACGCCGATGGCCGCAAAGCGAAAGCCCAGGCCGTAGCGCGTGGCCAGGTCTATCTGTTCGGGCGTGGCGACTTTTTCTTCGACCATGCGCGCAGCTTCGTTCATTATCAGCGACTGCAGGCGCGGCACGATATAGCCGGGGCTGCAACTGCACTCTACCGGCACCTTGCCTATGGATGACAGGCTGGCCTTCAAGGCCTGCACCGCGCCGGGGTCGGTGCCCGGGTGCGCGCTGACCTCGACCAAGGGAATTATGTAGGCGGGATTGAGCCAGTGCGCATTCATGAAGCGCCCAGGCAAACGCACCATGGCAGCCAGGTCGGACGCCAGCATGGTGGAAGTGGTTGACGCAATGATGGCATCGTCCGCCACCGCCGCGCCGATGCGCCCCAGGGCGTCGCGCTTGGCCTCGGGCGTTTCGGGCACGCCTTCGAACACGATTTGCGCCGCAGCCAGGACGGCGTCGGCTTCGTCCAGCGCATGGACGCTTATCCTGGCCAGGCAGGCGTCAACCTGTTCCGCCCCGAACATGCCCAGGTCGGCCAGTTGCCGCAAGGTCATGGCCAGTTCGTCGTTGATGCTTTGCCGCAAGGCCTGGTATTGCGCCGGTTCACGCGGCTTGAAGTCGACAATGGCCGCGGACTGGCCGCGGATGGCATAAGCCAGCGCTATACCGCGGCCCATGCGCCCCGCGCCAATGGCAACGACAGGGCAAGAGCTGGCATTGGCCGCCATCAGGCCCTCCCGTTGAACAGCAGTTCGTGCATGTCGGTGCGCGAAAGATGGGCCAGGCCAAGGGCGGTAAGCGTGCGTTCACCCAGGCGCAGGTCGCGCCCAAGAATGGCTCCGGCAATGGCCAGCAAGCCGCTGGCAACCGGCGCGTCGCACTCGGCCCAGTTGGCCACCGAGGCCAGAAGAGCCAAGCCCAGCACGGTGTCTTCCAGCATGTAGCGGTGCGTATGAAGGTCGATGTGCTCGCGCCAGTCGCCGCTGTCGACCAGCTTGCTGTGCGAGTCGCCGTACATCCATTGGTCGTTAAGGTAGTGGTCGGACAGCGGGAAATGCGGCGCTTTGTAGCCGATGGCTTCGCGTATGGCTATGCGTTCGTTGTCGAGCTTGTCGGTAACCGCGCGCACCGCGGGCTGGGTGCCTTCGTTATGAATGTCCCAGGCTTCAAAGTGCTGCAAGGGCGCGGCATTCATAAGTATAAGCGGCGGATGAATAATGGGGCCGGCATTCATCAGCGCGCCTGAAAGCGCGTCTTCGCAGGGCTCGATGCACGGAAATGCTTCGGCGATGACCGCCATGGCGTGAGCCGAGCGCTTGGCCGGATAAACCCCCGTGGGCAGGCGCGTGGCCCGCATGGTAACCGCCACGCTGGACGGCCCATGCTTGCGCACCAGCCATGGCAGCGTGCCGGTTTCAGCCCAGGTGACTTCAGCGTTGTTGCCCTGGGCGCGCACTGCTTCGCTCATGACATAGCTGCCGAAAGTGCCTGGCGGCAAATACACGACCTGGCCGTCGGCAAGGTGTGCCGCCAAGGCGCGGGCAATGTCCAGTTGTGCGGTGGCAGGAGAAGGAATCAGCACCAGCTGCGCGCCGCTGACGGCGTCGCCTATGTTGACGCATACCTTGGCAATGGGAATGTCGCGTTCGCCGCGGCTGTCCTTCAGGTGTATTTTGGGCGTTTGCACCAACGGCAGCAACGCCTGCGTATCGCGGCGCCAAAAGCGCACCTCGTGGCCCTGCTCGCTTAGATCCGCCGCGGCCGCATAACAACCGTGGCCGCCCCCTAGTACCGCAATCTTCATGCTCAACTCCCGTAATCGGGCGGCGTGACTGCTAGCCGAACCCGGACAGCACAACACTACGAAACAACAAACTGCGTTTATTTATGCAGATGCATAGATACACAGTAAAGAAGTTCGGTTTAGCGTGCAATAGGCTGCATGGCGGGAATTACCCTTATATGTCGTTGATTTGAAGTGCTCCTGCGGCGTTGCTTTGGACGTTGCTTTGGGCGCTGCGCTGCAGGGGAACACAACAGACCAATAGGGCGTGGCGCTCGAAGAGATGCGCAGCCCGGAAGCGGCTTTGCGGCAAAGCTTGATATACTGTTTTTAAATACAGTCATGTACCCGTGCAGATGAACCCAGTGCTAGAAAACCGCTATTACTACCTCGACAATTTCGAGATGGTCTTGCGCTGGGTGCGGCAGCGCTACGACGACCTGCTCTCGGGCGCCGAACGCGACTTTATCCTGGGCTTTCAGACCCTGCCGCGCGCATCGCGTGCGCTGCTGGTCCGGATGATCATGCGCAAGGGCACACTGTTCAAAAGCAGCAAGCTGCGCTACGACGAAATCGGCGACACGCCTTTGGCGGCGCGGCCTTTGGTCGAACAGGGCTGGGTGGACGACACGCCGGCGCTTACGCTGGAACAATTGTTCGGTCTGCTAACCAAGACGGAACTGGCCGAGGCTTTCGGTGCGGAATTGCCCGGCGGGCACGCGCGCAAGGCCGACCTGCTGCGGCACCTGAAAGAAACCCACTCCGAAGCCTTGCCTTTCAAGGCCTGGTGTCCTTCGGCGCGCGAATGCGTTTACGAACTGCGCATCATGCCCATATGCGAATGCCTGCGCCTGATGTTCTTCGGCAACCTGCACCAGGACTGGTCCGAATTCGTGCTGGCCGACCTGGGCCTGTATGTCTACGAAAAAGTGGAATTTCCCGCGTCGTCGCGCATCTTCCAAAGCCGCGGCGATATCGAAGGCTATCTGCACCTGTACGATTGCCGCGAACGCTTCCGCGCCGGCACCGAAGCGCAGCTTGTTCTGCAAGACATCCCTTCGCAGCCCCACCCGAACGCATGGCTGGAACAGCGCCGCGCCAAGCTGCTGTTCCAGCTGGGCCAGCATTACGAGAAAAGCCGCGACTGGGATCGCGCATGTGCCCTGTATACACAAAGCACCTACGCCGGTGCGCGCAGCCGGCGCGTACGCGTACTGGAACGCAGCGAACAATTCGAGCAAGCCCTTGACCTGGCGCAAGCCGCGCTGCAACAGCCGGAAAGCGAAGCGGAAAAGCAGCAGATCAACCGCATGATGCCGCGTCTGCTGCGCAAGCTGGGCCTTGCGTGCCCGCCCCGCAGCGCCGCAGCGCCCTTGACCGAACTGACGCTGACCCTGCCACGGCCGCAAGTACCGATGGCCGTGGAAGAGCTGGCCCGGCACCATCTGCAAGAGCCGCAGGCTCCGGCCTATTATGTCGAGAACACGCTGGTCAATTCGCTGTTTGGCCTGCTGTGCTGGGACGCCATATTCGCCGCCCTTCCCGGCGCTTTCTTTCATCCGTTTCAACGCGCCCCTGCCGACCTGCACAGCGCCGACTTTTACTCGCGGCGCCAGGACCTTTTCGGGCGCCGCCTGGCGCAACTGGACTCAAACGCATACCGGCAAACCATTCTGCAAAACTACAAGGACAAGGTTGGCATACAGTCTGTTTTCGTGGCATGGGGTGTCTTGAACGACGAAATGCTGGACCATGCCCTGTCCTGCATTCCCGCCTTGCATTTAAAAAAATGGTTCGAGCGGATCTTGCTTGATATTCCCGCCCATCGTTCCGGCTTCCCGGACCTGATTCAATTCTGGCCGCAGGAAAGACGCTACCGGATGATAGAGGTCAAAGGCCCTGGCGACCGCCTGCAGGACAACCAACTGCGGTGGTTCGGCTACTGCGCCGCGCACGATATGCCCGTGGCCGTATGCCATGTGCGTTGGGCGGAAGGCACCGCATGACATATACCGTGGCGGTGCGCACGCTATGCGAATTCACAGCCAAGCAGGGCGACCTGGACCTGCGCTTTACTCCCACGCCGACTGCCCAGGAAGGCATCGCGGGCCACGCTGTCGTGGCTTCGCGCCGCGGCGCGGGCTATGAGTCGGAGATCAGCCTGGCGGGCGAGTTTCAGCAGCTTATGGTTCGTGGCCGCGCCGACGGCTGGGACCCGGCCCAGAACCAGCTTGAAGAAATCAAGACGTTTCGCGGCGACCTGGCGCGGATGCCGGCCAATCATCGTCATTTGCATTGGGCGCAGGTCAAGGTCTACGGCCATCTGCTTTGCCAGCAACGGGGCTTGCCCGAACTAAGGCTGGCACTGATTTATTTCGACATCGTCGGCCAGCGGGAAACCGTAATAAGCGAAGTGCATGGCGCCGCGGCGCTGAAGCAGGAATTCGAAGACCGCTGCCGGCGGTTTCTGGACTGGGCGGACCAGGAGCTTGCCCATCGCCAAAGCCGCGACCGCGCGCTGGAAGGCCTGCGCTTTCCGCATGCGGAGTTCCGCAGCGGCCAGCGGCCCCTGGCCGAAGCCGTATACAAGGCGGCGCGCGGCGGCCGCTGCCTGGCGGCGCAGGCGCCCACAGGCATAGGCAAGACCATAGGCACGCTGTTTCCGCTGCTTAAGGCCGCCCCGGCCGCCAAACTGGACAAGCTGTTCTTTCTTACGGCAAAGACATCGGGCCGCAGCGTTGCACTGAACGCCCTGACGCAAATACGCGGCATGGATTCGAGCATGCCGCTGCGCGTTATCGAACTGGTGGCACGCGACAAGGCCTGCGAACATCCGGACAAGGCCTGCCATGGCGAATCCTGCCCTTTGGCCAACGGCTTCTACGACCGCTTGCCGCAAGCGCGGCAAGCCGCGCTGGACGGCAAACTTCTGGACAAGCAGGCGCTGCGGCGCGTTGCGGCCGAACATCAAGTATGCCCTTACTATCTGGGCCACGAGCTGGTGCGCTGGTGCGATGTGGCGGTGGGCGACTTCAATTACTACTTCGACTCCAGCGCCATGCTGCATGGACTGACCGTCGCCAACCAGTGGCGGGTCGGCGTGCTGGTCGACGAAGCGCACAACCTGCTTGATCGCGCCCGCAAGATGTATACGGCCGAACTTGAGCGGAATGCCTTTACGGCGCTGCGCCATTCAGCGCCGGGCTTTTTGAAGAAATCCCTGGACGGCGTCAACCGCTGCTGGAACGAACTGCTGAAGAACCAAAGAGCTGCGTACGAAGCCTATGACAGCGCGCCGGCAAAACTTATCGCCGCGCTACAGCGCGCGGTCGCGGCCATCATCGAATTCCAGACCGAAAATCCAACGCACGTCGATAGCCTGTTGCAGCGCTTTTATTTCGACGCTCTGCATTTCCTGCATATTGCCGAGCTGTTCGGCAGCCACTCCTTGTTCGACATTACCGTGCCGCAACTTGGCGCCGGCCCTTCCCGCAAGGCGTCGACGCTGTGCCTGCGCAACGTCATCCCCGCGCCGTTTCTTGCGCCGCGGATCAGCGCCGCGCATTCCATGACCTTGTTCTCGGCCACGCTGACGCCATCGCATTTCTACAGCGACACGCTGGGCCTGCCGGCCGACAGTGCCTGGATAGATGTGGAATCGCCCTTCAAGCCCGACCAGCTTACCGTGCAGGTGGCGCGCCGCATTTCCACCCGGTACCAACACCGCGAAGCATCGCTGCAACCCATGACCGACCTGATGGCGGTGCAATACAACAGGCAGCCAGGCAATTATCTGGTCTTTCTTAGCAGCTTCGACTACCTGCGGCAATTGGCCTCTCTGTTCCAAAGCCGTCATCCAGAAATACCCATATGGGAACAGTCGCGGCAAATGGACGAAGCCGAGCGCGAGGCCTTTTTGCAGCGCTTCACGCAAGCCGGCCGCGGCTTTGGGTTTGCGGTGCTGGGCGGCGCCTTTGCCGAAGGCATCGACCTGCCAGGGCAAAGGCTGATAGGCGCCTTTATCGCTACCCTGGGCCTGCCGCAAATCAATCCCGCCAACGAGCAGATCCGGCAGCGCATGGACACTGCTTTCGGCGGCGGCTACGAATACGCCTACCTGTACCCCGGCATACGCAAAGTCGTACAAGCCGCCGGCCGCGTGATCCGCAGCCAGGACGACCGGGGCGTGGTGTACCTGATGGACGACCGCTACAACCGCCCGCAAGTGCGCAAGCTGCTGCCCAAATGGTGGCCGGTGGATTGCTTGGAAGAGCCTGTGGCGGCCTATACCGCCATGCCCTTCAGCGAACAGCCACTATGAATAGCCGCGGAAACGGCAGCAGGACGGTGCCGTCGGCCAGTGCGGGATAGGCTCGGGTAATGGCGGCCAGATAGCGGTCAAGGAACTTCGCCTTTTCAGTGTCGTTCAACGGCGCCAGGTAGGGGCGCAGGGCGGAGCCTTTGAACCATTCGACCACTGCCGCCGGGCCGGGCAGCGGATGAAAATAAGTCGTGCGCCAGACATCGACCATGCCGCAATGCGGCCGTAGAAGCTCGTAATAGAAACCGGCGCTGTGCCGCTCGGGATGCCGGACGGTGCCGATTTTTGCAGCCCACGGCCCATTCAATGCCGTTTCGCGGGCCAGTATGTGCGCCGGCTCTTGCAGGTTGTCGGGCGTTTGCACGGCAAAGCTGCCACCCCCAGCCAGCTTGCCGGCCAGGCGCGGATAAAGCACGGCATGGTCGGGCAGCCATTGCAGCGAGGCGTTGGCCAGGATGACATCGAATTGTTTATCAGGATTCCAGGCGTCAATGTTCGCCAGTTCAAAGTCGATGCCAGGCAGCCGCTTGCGGGCCGCGGCCAACATGTCGTCCGAATTGTCGACGCCCGTAACGGTAGCGTCCGGAAAGCGCTGAAGCAGGACTTCGGTAGAGTTGCCGGGACCGCAGCCCAGGTCGACGGCAACACGCACCCGGCGTGTGGGGATGGCCGCCACCAGGTCCCGTACAGGGCGCGTGCGTTGGTTTTCAAACATGGAATACTGCTTGGCCGACCAGGTCATTACACAGCCTTCGGTTTTTATTCTGTTGCGCTGTAGCGTAAATCTCGGTGACGAAGATTGCAATACGATGCCGCGCCATTGCGCTGTTGCCTGAACCTGAATTGACGCATCGCGCGTCCACATTTCAAGCCGCATGGCCTTATATATGAAGGCGTAACCGATTTCACGCCTTGCGCGATCTAGCGGTGTGCCGCATTCACGCGTAAACTTGCCGGCATGTTGCGCATCGAAAATCTCACCAAAAGCTACGGCGACCACCCGGTATTCCAGGGACTGACCTACACATTCATGCCTGGGTGCATGGCGCTATGCGAAGAAGGCAGCACCGGCAAGTCCAGCTTGCTGAGCATTATTGCGGGCGTCATCGCGCCCAATGCGGGAGACGTCTGGATCGACGGGCACTCGCTGGCCAAAGCGCCGCGGCAGGCCAAGGCGCGCCTGGCCTATGTGCCAGACAATTGTCTGGCATTTCCTACGCAGACGGGGCGCGGCTTGCTGGAGCAAACCGCCCTGGAAAAGAGCACCACGGTCACCGATAGCGTGCTCGACCTGGCATACCGGCTAGGGCTGGAACCGCATCTGGACAAGCGCTTCGAACAGATGTCCACCGGAACGCGCCGCAAAGTATTCCTGGCGGCCGCCGCCTTGGGCGACCCGGCCGTCGTCATCGCGGACGGACCTGACAAGGGCCTGGATGCGGGTGCCTGCGCCGTATTGGCCGAACAGTTCAAAGCCTGGTCGCGAGACCGCGTCGTACTGTTCGCCAGCCACGATCCCGAACTGGTGCAGGCCTGCGGCGCCAGCGCCATCAAGGTGGCCGACCTGCGCCAGCGCTAGGCACGACGTCGCCGCCTTTGCCCTATCGGCCCTATGCTCGGCCAATAGCTGCCATGCGCCGGGCTCCAGCCAAGTTGCGTTTGCGCTAGACGCCAGTTTTGAGACGGACATTTGGCGTACGTGTCTGCACTTTCCGACCGCAGCACCAGCCCCTACCGTGGCCTTGCCCATAATTTGGCATGCGATTCGTTTGTGTGGTTTGCATCCGAGTCCATTAACCTTATCATGTTGCAATCCAGCGGCAACAGGAAATTGTCTGAATGGCAATGATTCATCGATTTGCGCGGTTGCAGCCTGAAGTCTAACAAATTATAGCGATGTATAGCATAATAAAGCTATACTATGCTATACATTAGTAGAAATAGGTATATTGTGGATCCTGTACGTAACCCTTTTGCTCCTGGTGCAGGTAGTAACCCGCCCGAACTCGCTGGACGGCACGCCATTATCGAGGATGCGCGTGTCGCGATTGAGCGTGCGTTGCTTTGCAAACCCAGCCGTTCTCAAATGTTTCTGGGCCTACGTGGCGTAGGCAAGACCGTCCTTCTTAACACGGTCGAGAATATGGCCATGGACAGGGGCCATCTTACCTCCAGTATTGAGGCCCCTGAAAAAAAACCGCTGGGAGAACAACTACTACCACGGATACACCAAGTACTGCGCAAGCTGTCCATCATCGAAAACGCCAAAGCCAAAACGCACGACGCTATGCGCGCGTTAAGGTCATTTGCTTCTGTGTTCAAGTTGGAATATGGCGATATGGCAATTGCTGTGGACCCCGAAGTGGGGGTTGCAGATAGCGGCGACTTGGAGAACGATCTTCCCGAATTGTTCGTACGTGTCGGCGAAGCTGCCAAGGCTGCGGGAAAGGCTTGGACACTTCTAATCGATGAAGTTCAATACCTCAACGAGAAAGACCTGGCGGCTCTGATCGTATCACTGCACAAGATTACTCAAAAAGAGCTGCCAGTCCTCTTCTTTGGAGCCGGATTACCACAGGTTGCAGCCTTGTCAGGAGACGCAAAATCGTATGCAGAAAGATTGTTCCACTACCCGGAAGTCGGCGCCCTTTCAGAGAAGGATGCTAAAGCTGCCATCCGCCAACCCATATTGGACGAAGGGGCGAAGATAGACGATGATGCCTTGGCAGAAATCGTTTTAAAAACAAATGGCTATCCCTATTTCCTACAGGAATGGGGGCATCAATCTTGGAATCTTGCGAGTGGTGACACGATTACTCTCAATGACACACAACAGGCGGAAAAGGAAACACTCGTGCGCTTGGATCAAGGTTTTTTTAAAGTACGCTTTGATCGCCTCACACCGAAAGAGCGCGAGTATGTGATCGCTATGGCAAAGCTGGGAAACGGTCCTTATCGTTCATCCGATATCGCCGATGCGCTCGGCGAAACCCCGCAAAGTCTTGGTCCGCGCCGTGCGCAAATTATCAGTAAGGGGATGGTTTATAGCCCCTCGCATGGAGATGTAGCATTCACCGTTCCGATGTTTAATGATTACTTGCTGCGCAATCTGGCTAACCTTGGCTAAACGGACGTTTTTGCTGAGGTCGCCCGGCACCGACCAACCACGTACGGTCGACGCAGAGTGTCATTAGCACTAGCGTGGTCAACGGCAGATGTCGATGCCAGAAAGCATGCAGGCCGCCGTGCAGACAATCACATCGCCGCAAGTCCGCCATCACCCGTTTGGCTTCTACACCCGCTCGAAAATCCCCGCTGCGCCCATGCCTGTACCCACGCACATGGTCAGCATGCCGTAGTCCAGCTTATGGCGCTGCATGGCATGGATTACCGTGGCGGCGCGGATGGCGCCGGTGGCGCCCAGGGGGTGGCCCAGGGCAATGGCCCCGCCTATGGGGTTGACGACTTCGGGATTCAAGCCAAGGTCGCGAATGACGGCCAGCGACTGCGCGGCGAAAGCTTCGTTCAGTTCTATCCAGCCCATCTGGTCCAGCTTCAGGCCGGCCAGCTCCAGGGCGTGGGGAATGGCAAATTTGGGACCGATGCCCATGATTTCGGGCGGCACGCCGCGCACGGCGAATGATACGAAGCGCGCCAGCGGTGTAAGGTTGTGCGTTTTAAGCGCGCGTTCGGACACGACCAGCAAGGCGCCGGCGCCATCGGACATTTGCGAGCTGTTGCCGGCGGTAACGCTGCCCTTGGCGGCAAATACAGGCCGCAGGCGGGCCAGCGCCTCGAGGCTGGTGTCGGCGCGCACGCCTTCGTCCAGCGCCAGGGTCTTGTGGGTTTCGACGATTTCGCCCGAGGCCAGGTCCGGCAAGCGCCGCACAATGTCGATAGGCAGGGTTTCGTCGTTGAACTCGCCCGCCTGCTGGCCTGCCAGGGCACGCTGGTGCGACTGCAAGGCGAAGGCATCCTGGTCTTCGCGCGAGACTTTCCATTGTTGGGCAACTTGCTCGGCGGTAATGCCCATGCCGTAGGCAATGCCGACGTTTTCGTCGCGCGCAAAGATAGAAGGGCTGAATGAAGTATTGACGCCCATCAGGGGAACCTGGCTCATGGATTCGGTGCCGCCCGCAAGAATGACGTCGGCCTCGCCCACGCGGATGCGGTCGGCCGCCATAGCGATGGCGGTCAGGCCCGATGCGCAGAAGCGGTTGACAGTAACACCTGCCACGCTATTGGGCAGGCCCGCCAGCAGCACGCCGATGCGCGCCACGTTGAATCCCTGGGGGCCTTCAGGAATGGCGCAGCCGATGATGGCGTCTTCAATGGCGGCCGGGTCAAGGTTGGGCGCCTGCGCCAGCACGCCTTGAATGACGCGGGCCAGCAAGTCGTCGGGCCGCAAATGCAAGTAAGAGCCGCGCGGCGCCTTGCCTATGGGGCTGCGCGTGGCGGCCACGATATACGCTTGTTGCAATGTGGTCATGGCATGTCCTTTAGTTGCGCACCGGCTTGCCGGTTTTAACAAAACCCATGATGCGTTCCTGCGTCTTGGGGTCGGCCAGCAAACCCAGAAAAGCTTGCCGCTCGAGCGACAGCATCCATTCGTCGTCGACCAAAGAACCCGGGTCGACATCGCCGCCGCACATCACATAGGCCACTTTTTCGGCAACTGTAAAGTCGTGAGCGGAAATGAAACCGCCTACCTGCATATTGACCAGTTGCACCTTGAGCGTTGCAATGGCATCGCGCCCCGCCACCGGGAAAGCCTGTTGCAAGGGCGGGCGCCAGCCCGCCTGGGCCAGCATGGCGGCTTCGCGCACGGCAACATAAAGCAGCTCGTAGCGATTCATGACTACCGTGTCCGAAGGCAGCATGTAGCCGATTTCGCGCGCGTCCAGCGCCGACTTGGAAACCTGCGCACTGGCAACGGCCAGCGCGAACTTCTTCAATAAAGCCAGCAAGGGGATGTCGGGGTTGGTTTCGCTTTGCAGTTCGGCCGCACGGCGCGCGCAATAGGCCAGGCCGCCCGAACCGGGCACCAGGCCAAGGCCTACCTCGACCAAGCCCATGTAGGTCTCGAAATGCGCCACCCGTTTGGCGCAATGGACAGCCAATTCGCAGCCGCCGCCCAAGGCCATACCGGCCAGCGCAGCGACCACCGGCACCTGGGCATAGCGCACGCGCTGCACCATGTCCTGCATGGCGCGCTCGACCGGCTCGACCGCCTTGATGCCGCCCTGCGCAAACAGGGGCAGCATGGATTTAAGATCGGCCCCGGCCGAGAATGGTTCAGTCAATTGGCCAATGACCAGCGCCTTGAATGAGCCTTCGGCCACATCGACCGCATGCACAATGCCTTGTATGACATCCGGCCCAAGAGTATGCATCTTGCTTTTGAACGAAAGCAGCAGCACGTCTTCGGGATGCGGCGCAGGCAGGGTAAAGGCCTTGACCGCCTCGTTTTCGAAGACGACGGTTTCGCTCAGCCCGGTCGCCTCGCCCACCAGGCGCGGCGCGGCAACCTGGCGCTGGTATACAGGCAGGCTGCTGCGCGGCTGGAAGGACTGCGTATGCGGGTTCCATGAGCCTTGGGCAGTGTGGACGCCCTGAGCTTCCCATACCGGCCCGCTGCTTGCCCAGTCGGGCAAAGGCGCGCTGGACAATGCGCGGCCGGCGGCGATGTCGTCGGCTACCCACTGCGCTACCTGGCGCCAGCCCGCCGCCTGCCACAATTCGAAAGGCCCTTGCGCATGGCCAAAGCCCCATACCATGGCCTGGTCGACTTGGCGCGCGTTGTCGGCAATGTCGGCCAAATGCACGGCCGCATAATGAAACGCGTCGCGCAAAACCGCCCAGACGAACTGGGCTTGCGGATGGCTGGATTCGCGCAAAGCCTGCAGCCGCTTGCCCGGGTCGCGCTCGGCCAGCAAGGCGGCGACCGCATCGTCGGCCTTGCCGTCGGCGGGCACGTAGCCGCCCTTGGCGGGATCGACGCGCAAGATGGCCTTGCCTTCTTTACGGTAGAAGCCCGCGCCGGCCTTCTGGCCCAGCGCGCCTTTTTCGATCAAGGCCGACACCACCGCCGGCAAGCCGAAGCTGGCGTGGAACGGATCGTCGGGCAGTTGGTCGCGCATGGTGGCAATGACATGCGCCAGGGTATCCAGGCCAACGACGTCCGCCGTACGGAAGGTGCCCGACTTGGCGCGGCCCAGACGGGTTCCGGTCAGGTCGTCGACCACATCGACTGGCAGGCTGGCCTTGGCCGCCTGTGCAAACACCGACAAGATGCCGAAAACGCCGATGCGGTTGCCGATGAAGTTGGGCGTATCCTTGGCTCGTACCACCCCTTTGCCCAATTGCGAAGTCAGGAAGGTTTCAAGCTGGCTGACCAGAGCCGGCGTGGTGTCGGCCGTGGGTATGAGTTCGACCAGCGGCATATAGCGCGGCGGGTTGAAAAAATGCACGCCGCTGAACCGGTGCCGCAAGGCCTCGGGCAGCGCCTGGGACAGCGCAGTGATGGACAAGCCCGAGGTATTGCTGGCAATAATGGCGCCCGGCTTGATGAACGGCGCAAGCTTCTTGTATAGGTCCAGCTTCCAGTCCATGCGCTCGGCAATGGCTTCGATGACGAGATCGCATTCGGCCAGGCGATGCATGTCGTCTTCGTAGTTGGCCGGCGTAATGGCATCGGCCAGCCCCGGAGTACCCAGCGGCGCGGGATTCATTTTTTGCAAGCCGGCAATGGCCCGCTTGGCGATGGCGCTTTTATCACCCTCTTTGGCGGGCAGGTCGAACAGCACCACCGGCACGCCTGCGTTGACGCAATGCGCAGCTATCTGCGCCCCCATGACCCCGGCCCCGCATACGGCCACCTTGCCGATATGCCGTTGACCCGACTGACTTGCTTGCATAGACGTGACTCCGAAAAGCTGCGGCCGCCGCGCGGCGAACGGCCGATCGATGAAAGTGCCTTGTTCAGAGGTCCAGTGTATTACGTAAGCGACAAAAATTGTTCTTGCGGGGTTGTTATACGCCGCGACACGCCCCCTTGTGCATATACTTTCCCCCGCGCAACGATAGCCGTACTAAAATCGACGGCATGCGCGCAATACGCGGCGCTTTTTATCAGGCCATAATCCGCTATGTGTCAGTTGTTGGGAATGAGCTGTGCCCAGCCCACCGATTTTACGTTTTCGTTCACGGGCTTTGCCGCCAGGGGCGGCCATACCGACCACCATGCCGACGGCTTCGGCGTTGCCTTTTTTGAAAACAAGGCCTGCCGCGTCTTCATCGACAACCAGCCTTCATGCCAGTCGCCCGTGGCCGAGCTGATCAAGAACTATCCGATCAAGTCGCGCAATGTCATTGCCCACATCCGCAAGGCCACGCAAGGCGATATCCAGCTGGAAAACTGCCACCCCTTCATGCGCGAACTATGGGGCCGGCACTGGATCTTCGCTCACAACGGCGACTTGCTTAATTACCGCCCCAAGCTGGACGGGCACTACCAGCCTGTGGGCGGCACCGACAGCGAACAAGCCTTCTGCTACATCATGCAAGGGCTGCGCGCACGCTTCGGCAATCGCGAGCCCTCTTCGTCCGAATTGTTTACCGCGGTCGAGGCGTTGACGCAGGAAATATCCAGGCACGGCGTATTCAATTTTTTGTTTTCGAACGGCCGCATGCTGTTCGCGCATTGCTCGACGCAGTTGTACTACCTGGTACGCGCATGGCCTTTCGCAACAGCCCATCTGGTCGATGCCGACATGACGGTGGACTTTTCTCAAACCACCTGCCAGGACGACCGCGTGGCGGTCATCGCTACCCGGCCCATTACCGACAACGAGAACTGGGTGTCGTTCGGCCCCGGGCAACTGACGATGTTCGAACGCGGCCAGGCCATCCTGCATGCCGTTGTGCCCATTCCAAAAGCCGTTCAAAAAACCAACGCCGCCAATCTTAATTGCGTTTAATATTCCGAGCCCTTGCCGGTCAGCGCAACGCCGATGCGCAGCATGAAGTAGGCGGCCGCGTCCACGGCCCGCTCCAGCCAGCCGCGCTTTTGCAGGCTTTCCAGCGTAACCTGCGTGGCATTGGAGCGGTTCTCGGCCTCCAGCGCCGCCGTCAGTTGGCTGGCCAGGCCTTCGTCCTGCACGAACACATTGGCTTCGCGCGCCAGCAGCAGGCTGAATGGATCCATATTGGAAGAGCCCACCATCGCGGCGGCGTCGATCACCGCCACCTTGGCGTGCAAATAACTGGCCATGTATTCGTAGACTTCTATGCCGTCGTCGAGCAGCTTGCCGTACATGCTGCGGCTGGCCCGGAACTGCAAGGCGTATTCCGAGCGGCCTTGCAACAATAGGCGCACGCGCACACCGCGCCGCGCGGCGCGCTCCAGCGCCACGCGCAAGCGCCGCCCGGGGAAAAAATACGCGTTGGCAATCAGGATTTCATTGCGGGCCGCGTCTATGGCGCGAAGATATACATTTTCGATAGTTTGGCGAAAGCGCAGGTTGTCGCGCAGCAGCAAGGTGGCCCGCATGCCCGGCGTGTAATGCTCCAGGCCGTCGGCCATGGCGTGCCGGCGGCGCTGAAACCACGCCAGTATGCGCCTGGTGGCTTGCCCAAGGTCGCGCCCGCTATGGCGCGCGGCCATGCGCAGCCATAGAACGCTTTGCGCGTTGTTCACATCCAGCACTATGGGACCTTGCAGCCGTACCGCGAAGTCGAAGCGCGGCCTGGGGCCCACACCGTCGTTGGGAACATCGACCAGGTCGTCAATAATATTGATGCCGCCCACGAAAGCCGTCTGGCCGTCGACCACGGCCGTCTTGCGGTGCAGGCGCCGCAAGCGGCGCAAGCTGACGCGGTAACGGCGCATGCCGGTGGGTTCGGGCCGATACACCCGGAACATGGCGCCCATTTCTTCGAGCCGGCTGCAGACCTCGGCCACGGTCTCGTAGCAGCCGAAACCGTCCAGCACGACCCTGACCTTCACGCCGCGCCGGCATGCATTGGCCAGGTGCTCGAGCACCCGCGACCCGGTTTTATCCAGATTGAAGATGTACGTTTCCAGATGGATGCTGCTTTGAGCGGCGTCGAATGCGGCGCAAAGGGCGGGAAAGAACTGCCCGCCATTTTGCAATAATTCGATCCGGTTGCCGTCATACCAACGCAGCCGCAGTTTCTTAAGCGCCATACCTTGCCCAAAAAGCCCAAATCAACACACTGCCAATGCAATGTTCGAAAGGATAACGCGTTACGGCAGTTCCAGCTCGGCGAAAATAGGTACGTGGTCGGACAATTGCCGCCAGGGGTTGCCATGCAGGACGCGGGCATTGCGCACGGCAAAGCCGCGCTGGTAAATGCGGTCCAGGCGCAGCCACGGGAACGCCGCCGGAAAGGTGCGCGGCGGGGGCGTTCCGCGCGCTGCGCCGTCGACGCCCAGTTCGTACACCGCTTCGGACAACGGCTTGGGCACATAAAGCCCGCGCAGGCTGCTGCCCAGGCGGCGCACTGTCTTGCGCAGCGGCAACTGGCGTGCCGTCAGTCCTTGCGGCGACAAGGCAAAGACTTCGTAAAGCCCCAGCTGCTTGACGAACAGCGGCGCCAGGCGGTTCGTCCAGTCGTTGAAGTCGCCCGCAATCAATAAGGGGTCTTCTGCCGGCACCAGCCGCTTGATGCGTTCGACCAGGGCATGGATTTGGCGCGAGCGCCCGCCCGCAAAAAGCCCCAGGTGCACCACAATGCAATGCACCGGCGTTTCGTCCACCAGGATAGTGGCGTGCAGCAACCCGCGCTGCTCCAGCCGATGGTCGGAGATGTCCTGATTCTCGTAACTGAGTATGGGATGGCGCGACAGAAAGGCGTTGCCATGGTCGGTCTGGGCATGCACCACATTGCAGCCATAGCACACGCCCATGCCCAGCGCCGCCCCCAAGGATTCGTGCTGGGCATCGAGTATGGACTCGCGCTCGTTGCGCCCCTGCACCTCTTGCAAGAACAAGAGATCGGGACGCAAACCGTAGAGCCCAAGCCGCAATGCCGACAACGACTCACGCGCGCCCATGGCAGAACGCCCTTTGTGAATGTTGTAGCTAACAATCCGCAGGACTGCCACGGCCCACCTTTTTGGTTATTGCTGCTTTGCCTCGATGTTGCGAAGGCGGATATGCAGTTCGCGCAGTTGCTTCTCGTCGACCGGCGACGGCGCGTGAGTAAGCAGGTCCTGGGCGCGCTGCGTCTTGGGGAAAGCAATGACGTCGCGAATGGATTCGGCCCCGGCCATCATGGTAACAAGGCGGTCCAGGCCGAACGCCACGCCGCCATGCGGAGGCGCGCCGTAACGCAAGGCGTCGAGCAGGAAGCCGAACTTCTCGGTGGCTTCTTCGGGCCCGATGTTAAGCGCCTGGAATACTTTGCTTTGCACTTCGGCACGGTGGATACGCACCGAGCCGCCGCCGATTTCCCAGCCGTTCAGGACGATATCGTAAGCCTTGGCCAGCGCCTTGGCGGGATCGGTTTCAAGCAGTTCTTCGTGACCGTCTTTAGGACTGGTGAACGGATGGTGCGCGGCGAAATAACGGCCTTCTTCCTGATCGTACTCGAACATGGGAAAGTCAACCACCCACAGCGGTTGCCAGCCTGCCTCGAACAGGCCGTGCTCTTTGCCGAATTCGCTATGGCCGATTTTTACGCGCAGCGCGCCGATGGCATCGTTGACCACTTTGGTCTTGTCCGCGCCGAAGAAAATAAGGTCGCCGCTTTGCGCGCCGCAACGTTCGATAAGCTGGGCCAGCGCCTTGGCATGAATGTTCTTGACGATAGGCGACTGCAAGCCTTCGGGTATGGCGGCGGCGTCGTTGACCTTGATGTAGGCCAGGCCCTTGGCGCCGTAGATGGCCACGAACTTGGTGTAGGCGTCGATTTCGCTGCGCGGCATGGCTGCCCCGCCCGGAACGCGCAAGGCCACGACGCGGCTGCCGGGATCGTTGGCCGGTGCCGAGAACACTTTGAAGCCGACGTCGGCCATCAGGTCCGAGACATCGGCAAACTCGAGCTTGACGCGCAAGTCGGGCTTGTCGGAACCATAACGGCGCATGGCCTCTTCCCAGGTCATGGACGGGAATTTAGCAGGCAGCTCTACGTTCTGGACGGCGCTGAAGACATGGCGCAGCATGCCTTCGAAAATATCGCGAATTTCTTGTTCGTTAAGAAACGAGGTTTCGCAGTCGATCTGGGTGAATTCAGGCTGGCGGTCGGCGCGCAGGTCTTCGTCGCGAAAGCATTTGGTAATTTGATAGTAGCGGTCGAAACCAGCAACCATCAGCATTTGCTTGAACAGTTGCGGCGACTGCGGCAAAGCGAAGAACTCGCCCGGATTCACGCGCGAAGGCACAAGGTAGTCGCGTGCGCCTTCCGGCGTGCTTTTGGTCAGCATGGGGGTTTCGATATCGACAAAACCCAGGTTGTCCAGGTATTTGCGGACCTCGATCGAGACTCGGTAACGCAGCATCAGGTTACGCTGCATTTGCGGACGGCGCAGGTCCAGCACACGGTGCGTCAGGCGCGTGGTTTCGGACAGGTTGTCGTCATCCAGCTGGAACGGCGGCGTCACCGAAGCGTTGAGGATTTCGATCTCACGGCAGAGTATTTCGACTTCGCCGGAAGCCAGTTCGGTATTGGATGTGCCTTCAGGGCGCAGGCGCACCAGGCCAGTGATACGCACGCAGAATTCATTACGGATGCGCTCGGCGGTGGCGAACGCCTCGATGTTGTCGGGGTCCACCACAATCTGCGCCAGGCCGGCGCGGTCGCGCAGGTCGATAAATATCACGCCACCGTGATCGCGACGACGATGAACCCAGCCAAACAATGTGACTGTCTGGCCCAGTTGATCTTGACAAACCTCGCCGGTATAGCAGGTACGCATGAAAAAATACTCCGTGTTTATATATGAAAATTCTTAAAATTAAATATCAGGGCTGCCTGGCCTGCCCGGCCGCTTCGGGCCCGGATACCGCGCCAGGCGAAGATTCGTCCGAAGCCAGGGAATGGCCGCCGTCGCCCGGGCCGTAAGGGCCGTCCGGCTCGTCAAGGAGCTTTGCGGGCGGCGCAACCACGCCCATCGACACAATGTACTTCAGGGCCGCATCGACGCTCATTTCCAGGTACTGCACATCGCTGCGCGGCATCATCAAGAAGAAGCCGGACGTGGGGTTGGGTGTGGTGGGCACATAGACGCTGACGTAATCGCCGGCCAGCTTTTCGGCCACTTCGCCGCTTGGGGCGCCGGTAAGAAAGGCAATGGTCCATGAGCCGTGGCGCGGATACTGGACCAGCACGGCTTCGCGAAACGCCTGGCCGTTGGGCGACAACACGGTGTCGCTGACTTGCTTGACCGAATTATAGATAGAGCGCACCAGGGGTATGCGCCCCAGCAATTGCTCCCAGCGGTCGACCAGCGTGCGGCCAATGAAGTTGGCACCCAGCAGACCGCTGACAAACACTACCAGCAAAACCAGCAGCAGTTGAAAGCCTGGAATGCCCACGCCGAACAGCGACTGCGACGACAAGAACGCCGGCACGACGCTTTCGAGCGTATTGAACAACAGTGCAATGACCCAGATCGTGATGACCAGGGGAATCCAGATCAACAGACCTGTAATGAAGTAGCGTTTGAAAAAGCGCATGCCTGCCTTATGTGGGCGACGCAGGTCCGGACGCCGGCGCAGCGGGGGCGCTTGCCGCCGCTGGAGCCGAGCCGGTGCCTGAACTGGTACTGGAAGACCCGGAGGCCGGCGCGGCTTGGTGGGAACTGGAATGAGAAGCCGAGTCGGCACCCGTGCTTGACGAACCGCCGTTGTTGCGGAAATCGGTTACATACCAACCCGACCCCTTAAGCTGGAAACCCGCAGCCGTAACCTGCTTTTCATAAGTGCTTTTACCGCACTCGGGGCAAACGGTTAGACGCGGGTCGGACATTTTCTGCAGGACGTCTTGCGCATGTCCGCAAGCGTTGCAGCGATAAGCATAAATAGGCACGAAAAAAGTTCCAAGAAAATTTGCCTGATATCAAGCCGCCAGACGCCACCAGTGCAGCTATCGTGGAGTAATTCGCGGCAAAACTCGGCGGCCCGGCAAATGCATGCCCGGGCAGGCAGCAGGCCAGGCCCAAAAAACACCTTGCTGATTCGTGATTTTAGCCGTTTTTGCCGACATGCACCCGCGCCGGGACAAGCAACGGCAATGCCGGGCGCTATTGGGCGTGGGCGCCTGTGCGTCCGGGCCGGGAAAGGCTTATTGCGAAATGAGGCTTTATGCGCCTGCCAGCGTTGTAAACAGCCGCATAACCGAGCATTTTACTGCCAGTTGCAGTATTCTAGGAGGTTATTGCTCTTTTTTTAGGAACAAGCAGGATCATGAGCTCTACCGCCCAGCCTTATACCTTTTCGCAACGCGCACAAAAAATCACCAGCTCGACCATCCGCGAGATATTAAAGGTCACTGAACGGCCCGAAATTATTTCGTTTGCGGGCGGCTTGCCGGCGCCGCAAGGGTTTCCGGTAGACACCATCAATGCGGCCTACGATCGCGTCCTGCGCGAAAATGGCCGCTCGGCTTTGCAATACGGGCCTACCGAAGGCTATGCGCCCCTGCGCGCCTGGGTGGCCAACGACCTGAAGCGCGTGGGCGCGGCCCATGTTTCGCCCGACGAAGTCCTTATCGTTTCAGGTTCGCAGCAAGCGCTGGACATGCTGGGCAAGCTGTTTATCGACCCGGGCAGCAAAGTGCTGGTCGAATCGCCCAGCTATCTTGGCGCGCTGCAATCGTTTTCGCTGTTCGAGCCCCGCTACCAGTCGGTCGCCACCGACGCGGGCGGCCTGGTCCCCGAAGCGCTGACCGACGAATGCGTGCGGGACGCGCGCTTCATTTACGCCCTGCCCAATTTCCAGAACCCGACCGGCACCACGCTTAATCTGGAACGCCGCAAGGCGCTGGTTGCGCGCTGCGCCCAGGCCGGCGTTCCCATTATTGAAGACGACCCCTACGGCGACCTGCGTTACGCGGGCCAGGCCTTGCCCGGCCTGCTGGGCCTGGGCCGGGCGGCGGGCGCCACGGTTATCCGCCTGGGCTCGTTCTCTAAAGTATTGGCGCCGGGACTGCGCCTGGGCTATATCGTGGCCCCGCAACCGATTATCGCCAAGCTGGTGCAGATCAAACAGGCCACCGACCTGCATACCGCCACACTAACGCAAATGGCAGTCTACGAAGCCGTCAACGGCGGCTTCCTGGAAACGCATCTGCCCACAGTACGCGAACTGTACAAACAGCAGTGCGGCTATATGCTCAAGGCCATGGAAGAGTTCTTCCCTGCCACCACCGCCTGGACCCACCCGGAAGGCGGCATGTTCCTGTGGGTCACCCTGCCCGAACACATCGACGCCTCTGAACTACTGGCCCGTGCCATTCAACAGAATGTCGCGTTCGTGCCCGGCGAACCTTTCTATGCCGGCGACGACCGCCGCATCAACACACTGCGCCTTAGCTTTGTGACCGTCCCCGAAGACAAGATCCGCCAGGGCATTGCCATACTCGGACGGCTGATCAATGAGAGCGTCGTTGGGCTGAACAGCAAAGCCGCGTAAATGTGGCAAAGCCGCATAAAATTGCAGTTGCGCAACTGCAAACAAGGATAGCTGTGAACCCGCCTTTGCATTCCAACGGCAACGAACCCGCAAACGCAGGCTCTGCACCAGGCGGCCTGCCCGACCTGTCCGACATGCGGCCCAACGACTGGGTCGAACGCTGGCTGCCGCGCTCATGGGGCCCTTACGCCAGGCTGTGCCGGCTGGACCGCCCGGTCGGCACATGGCTGACGCTGCTGCCTTGCCTGGCCGCACTGGTGCAGGCCGCCGACGGCTGGCCCACACTGTTTCGCCTATTCATCTTCTCGCTGGGCGCACTGCTGATGCGAGGCATAGGCTGCACGCTTAACGATATCTTCGACCGCGACATCGACAGCAAGGTCGAACGCACGCGCTTTCGGCCGCTTACCAGCGGCCAGCTCACATTAAAGAACGCGCTGTACTTTCTGTTGGGGCAATTCGCGGTATGCGCGCTGCTGCTGTTCGCCATCAATGAATACAGCCGCTGGCTGGCCGTGCTGCTGGTGCCGATAGTCGTCGTCTACCCTCTTTGCAAACGCTTTACCTATTGGCCCCAGGTGGTGCTTGGCATAGGCTTTAACTGGGGCATGCTGATGGCGTGGTCCGACACCCAGAACACCGTGCCGGCTGGCGCCATTGCCATGTGGGTTGGAGCCGTGTTGTGGCAGGTAGGGTATGACTCTATTTACGCATACGTCGACGTGCGCGATGATTTGCGCCTGGGCGTGCGCTCGACCGCCATGCGATTCGCCGAGCAAGGCAAGGCCTGGATCAGCGGGTTCTATGCGGCCACCATTGCCCTTTGGGTGTATGGCGGCGCCGCTATCGGCATGGGCTGGGCCTATTACGTGGTCATTGCCGTTATCGCCGCGCACTTCATCTGGCAAATGACGGTCTTCAGCCTGCAACGTCCAGACCGCAATTTCATGCTGTTCCGCGCCAACATGCTGGTGGGCGTGCTGCTTATCGTAGCCGCGCTTGCCGGCACACTTATTTAACAAGGTTCCATTTCGACATGCCCAGCCCGATCGAGGTCATTGCCACAGTATTGTTCGCCATCGCCATCGTCCATACGTTTTCCGTGCCGGTGTTTGCGCGCCTGGCCAACCGCAACGGGCCGCATTCTGGGCTATGGCACATGCTGGCCGAGGTCGAGGTCGTGTTCGGAGTATGGGCTTTCGTCCTGCTGATCGCGATGGCCCTGCTTATGGGAAGCACCCGGGCTATCGAATACCTGGACACCCGCAACTTTACCGAACCGGCATTCGTCTTTGTGATTATGGTGGTTTCGGCCAGCCGCCCCATCATCGAGCTGGTGAACAGGCTGGTGCACGGCCTGGCCCGTGCAATGCCCTTGCGCATTGAACTGGCTACCTTCTTCATTACCATGTCGGTCGTGCCTTTGGCCGGTTCCTTCATTACCGAACCGGCGGCGATGACGCTGGCGGCACTGATGCTGCGCGATGCTTACTTCCGGCGGCCCGGGCAGGCAGGCTTCAAGTACATGACTCTTGGCGTGCTGTTCGTCAATATATCCATCGGCGGCGTGCTTACTGCTTACGCGGCGCCGCCGGTGCTTATGGTGGCTCACACCTTCGGCTGGGATACGGCCTACATGGCTTCGCATTTCGGCTGGCGGGCGGTGGCGGCTGTGCTGGTCAATGCCAGCGTGCTTACCCTTATCTGCCGCAAGTATCTGCTAAGCGGCGAAATCGGCGGCGGCGAAAAGGAATCGCGCCCACCCGTTCCGCTGGGCGTAATCGCCATCCACTTGTTGTGCCTGGTGGGCATTGTGCTGGGCGCGCATCATCCTGTGGTGTTCCTGGCGATTCTATTGTTCTTCATCGGCTATGCCCACGCGTATGGCCGCTACCAGAATCCGCTGCTGATCCGCGAAGGCCTGATGGTGGGCTTTTTCCTGGCCGGCCTGGTGGTGCTGGGCGGCTTGCAGAAGTGGTGGCTGCAGGACCTGCTGGGCGGCCTGGCCCCCGTTGTGCTGTTCTGGGGTGCTACCGTGCTGACAGCCGTAACGGACAACGCGGCGCTGACGTATCTGGGTTCGCTGGTTGAAGGCAGCAGCGACCTGTGGCGCTATATGCTGGTGGCCGGAGCCGTGACAGGCGGCGGCTTGACCGTAATTGCCAATGCGCCGAACCCGGCCGGCTTCTCCATTTTGAAAGGCTTCTTTCCTGATGGCGCGATTTCTCCGCTGAAGCTGCTGGCCGCCGCCCTGGTGCCAACGCTGGTGGCCGCGTTCATGTTCCTGCTGCCGCATTCGGCTTTCGCCTAGCGCTTTCAGGGTGCCGCCCTGGCAATGCATCAGCCGGCAATCTGCCGGCTATTTATTCTTGCGTATCAAACGCGCCAGTATGACGAACAGCGTAATCGAGCAGATCACGCCCACGCCCAGCAGCAGTGCCAAAATAGTTTCCCCGCTTGTCATTACGCTTCCTTCAATGAATTGATCATCATAAACAAAGCCCGGCAGCAGCGCAGGGCGCTGGCCGGGCCTTGATTGTAATGGGGCCGCTGGCCCCGGGCGAATTACTTGCCTTCGCCGCCGAACAACTTCCTTAGCTGAGCAGCGTTTTTAGGGCTGGTCTGGTCAATGGCTTTCCAGGCCGCGGCGTCTGCCTTGGCAACAAAGGAAGCCGCTTCAGCTGGGGGCAGGTCGATGATTTCAATGCCGCCGGCGATAAGCTTTTTCTTTTCTTCGGCGGCCAGCTCGATGTCGTGCGCGAAGTTGCCTTCAAGTTCGGCAACCTGCTTTTGCAGGAATTCGCGCTGCTTGTCGTCCAGCTTCTTGAACTTGTCCTGGTTCATGAACAGGCTGACTTCGACGTTATAAAAGCCCGGGTCGATGCGGTACTTGGTCTTTTCCTGCCAGCCCAGATCGAAAATGCCTACGCTGGGCCAGCCGTAGCCGTCGACCACGCCGCGCTCCAGCGCGGTATAGACTTCGCCGGGAGGCACTTGCAGCGGAGCGGCGCCAAGAGACTGGAAGAACGAGCGGTATACAGGAACGCTACGCAGCTTCATGCCGGCGAACGAGTCGTTGGTGGGCTTTTTGTTGGTGTAGATATGGTACTTGAGGCCTTCGGTTTCGCGGCCCAGCCAGACCATATTGGCCTTTTCGCGATGGATCTTGTCCATTAGCTCGTAGCCGCCATTGGTGCGCAACGTAGCCATGGGCACCGACGTGAAGCTAAGCGCCAGGGCTTCGGGCACCAGGTTGGCGTGGAACACGCCGGTGGTGTTGGCCAGGTCGACAACGCCGGCACGCACCGCGTTGCCGACTTCAAACGGAGGCATGGTTTCGGGGCCGCCGATGAAGTTGATTTGCAGAATGCCCTTGCCTTCGGCGTTGACCTTCTTGACGAATTTTTCGAAGGTGCGGTCAAAGAAAGAATCTTTGGCGAACACGCTTACGGCTTTCAGCGTAACTTCGGCGCTTTGTGCCGCGAATGTGGCAAAACTCAGTGCTGCGGCGATTCCGATCAGCGTGAATTTATTTTTCATCGATATGTCTCCTTAAGGTGTAACCATTAACTGTGGAAGCCCTGTGGCGATCCACGGTAAAAATAACATTGCGCCCAATACCAGTACTTCCAGAATGATGAAGGGCATTACCGAACCATAAATCTGCGTAAGGCGGATATTGCCCGGTGCAACGCTTTGCATAACCATACACAATAAACCGAAGGGCGGCGTAAGCAGGCCGATTTCCATGGCCAGCAACAGCATGACGCCCAGCCACACCGGGTCTATGCCGGCGGTATTGGCCAACGGCATGAAGAACGGCAAGGTAATCATCATCATGCTGACCTGGTCGATAATGCAGCCCAGGAACAGCAAGATAAGCAGCATGCCTATGACCAGATAAATCGGCGACAAATTATATTGCCCGATCATCTGCAGCAATCCGGTCGTGGCCCCGGAAAAGCTGAGCAATTGCGAAAAAGTCGTCGATGCGATCAGCACGAACAAAATGATGACCGAGATACGGGCAGTCTCGATCAAGGCTTTGTAGAACGAGGCAGTGGTGAAAGCGCCATAGCAAACCACAGCAATGGCGGAAGCCACTGCCCCGATGGCTGCCGATTCAGTCGGCGATGCCCAGCCAATAAGCATGCTGCCTACAACAGCAATGAAGATGGCGAACAAAGGCACGACGTCGCGCACAAAGGGCTTCCAGCGTTCCCAGCCGTGCGTGTGGTCGCCCGGGGCGTCGGCGGGCGCAAGTTCGGGGTTGAGCGTGCAGCGAACCATGACGTACGCCACGAAAAGCACGGCCAGGATCAGGCCCGGCAAGATGCCGCCGATAAGCAATTGCGAAATTGAAATGCCCGCCAAGCTGCCCAGCATGACGGCCAGGGCCGATGGGGGAATCAGCATGGCTATGCCGCCCACCGCCATGATGGGCCCCATGGATATGCTGGGATGGTAGCCGCGCTTGAGCATTTCTGGCAGCAGCGTGCCGCCCATCATGGCGGTATTGGCGATGGTCGAGCCCGACAGCGTGGCGAATATGGTGCCGCCCACGACCGACACGATGGAAAGCCGGCCGGGTATCTTGGCAATAAGGCGTTCTATGGCGTTGATGGCCCGGAAGGCCAGGCCGCTATGAAAGAGGATTTCTCCCATGAGGATGAACAAGGGAATTGGGGTAAGCGAAAAGCTGTTGACCGATTGGATGGAGTTGCGCACCAACTGGCCCAGGCCGGCCTCGCCCCCCATGAAGAACCATGCCCCAAGCAGGTTCACCCCCAAGAAAGCAAATGCCACCGGAACCCCGATAAGCATCAGCACGAACAAAACGCCCAATAATGCGCTTAATGCGAATTGCCATTCCATCAGGCTACCTTTTGCGTGTGCGTGAAATCCAGGGCCAGGCGCCGAATGAATTCAATGGTTAATAGAACGAAAGATATCACCATGGGGACGGCCATCCACCAGTCGGGGAAAATCAGTACCTTGAACACCATACCGCCCTGGGCCGCGCTGTCGAGCATGCTGTATATGCTTTGCCCGGCCAGTACGCCGCATATCGCCAGGCATATGATATTTTGCGCAAAGTCGCACCACCACCTGGCCTTGCCTGTCAGGCCGCGCACCAGGATGTCCACGCGAATGTGGTCGTTTGCAAAAACCAGCCAGGGCGCCGCCAGGAAGGCGGAGATCATAAGCATATATTCGGTGACTTCAACCGACCATGCTATAGACGTGATGCCGGTATTGCGCAGCACGACATCAACGCACACCAGCACTGCCATGCCCGCGAACAGCATTGCGGCGATGAACGCGGTGGCGGCCATCACGCCGCGATACGCCCGCATTGCTCTTCCGTGTACCGGCGCCGCTTTATGCGGATGACCAGCATCTCCCATAATGTCTCTCCATTTGTGTAACGCAGCGACTTGCTTGTAGCCAGGCGGTCAGCGAAGAAGCAAACTGCACCGAGCCCAAATCGCAAAGTGAATTATTTTACCCTTAAACTATTTGCGCGAAACTAGGGATAGCTCTAAAAATAGCGTGTAATTTGTGCTTTACGGCGTAGCGTGGGGGCCCCTTTTGCCGCCGGGCCGCTCCCAAGGCAAAAAGCGCCCCCTCGGGGGGCAGCGAACCGCGCAGCGGCGAAGCGTGGGGGCCCCTTTTGCCGCCGGGCCGCCCCAAGGCAAAAGCGCCCCCTCGGGGGGCAGCAAGCCGCATAGCGGCGTAGCGTGGGGGCTTTTTTTATGCCAAAATTCTTGCTTTAGGCGCCAAGAACCCAATGAGCACCCTTGAAGTACTGTTCCACTCCTTGGAAGAACAGGGTTGGGCTGTCTCCGACACACTTGTTCCCCGGGCCTGGCAACAAGCCATGCTGGCGCAAAGCCAGCAACTGTGGCAAGACGGGCATTTTCACCAGGCGCATATAGGCCGCAGCGCAAGCGACAGCCTGAACCCCAATATCAGGGGCGATGCCATTTGCTGGATCGACCCCGAATCGCAGCAAGGCGGCCAGCCCTTCTTTGCCTGGATGGCGCAGTTGCGCCTGCTGTTGAACGAGCGCTACTACCTGGGCCTGCGCAGCCAGGAATTCCATTTTGCACGCTACGAAGCCGGCTGCGGCTACAGGAAGCATCTTGACCAGCATCGCAACAGCGGCCACCGGAAGATATCGGTAGTGCTGTACCTGAACCCGCAATGGGATGCCGCGGACGGCGGCGAGCTTTGCCTGTACTTGCCCGACAACGACATGCAGGAGACGCAGCGGATACTGCCCCAGCCGGCCCGGCTGGTGGTCTTTCGCAGCGACCAGATCCCGCACGAGGTGCTGCCCTGCGCGCAAACGCGCTGGAGCCTTAGCGGCTGGCTGCGCTCGGACGAGGCGCTGGTTTAAGCGCCACGGCCTGGCCGGCTTTTTCCGTTTCTGGATCGCGCATGCGCACAACGCATGCCATGAGCCGAAGTCCATGGCGCGCTATACGCTTAACCACACGCCCAACTACACGCTTAAATAGGCGCGCCGCACTTCATCGTTGGCCGCCAGTGCTTCCATCGAGGCGTGATAGCGGATCTGGCCTTTTTCAAGCACGTAGGCGCGATCGGAAACCAGCTCGGCAAAGTGCATGTTCTGCTCGGAAAGCAAAATGCTGACACCCTGCTGCTTGAGCTCGATGATCATGTTGGCCATTTGCTCGACAATGACCGGGGCCACGCCTTCGGAGGGCTCGTCCAGCAAGACCAGGTAAGGGTTGCCCATCAGTGCACGGGCTACGGTCAGCATTTGCTGTTCGCCGCCGCTCATGCGTCCGCCGGGACGCAAAGGCATTTCGCCCAGATTGGGAAATAGCTTGAACAGGCGCTCGGGCGTCCATTCGGGCGCGGCCGAACCGTCGTTCCAGCTGCGCACGGGCTGGCGGCCTACCGCCAGGTTTTCCATGACGGTAAGGTCGGTAAAGACGCGCCGGTCTTCGGGCACGAAAGCCAGACCCATGCGCGCCGCATGGTACGGCGGGGTGCGGGAAATGTCGTTGCCCAAAAACGAGATGGCGCCGCGGCGCTTGTCCAGCATGCCCATCAA
Organism: Eoetvoesiella caeni; assembly: GCF_003315175.1. GTDB lineage: Bacteria > Pseudomonadota > Gammaproteobacteria > Burkholderiales > Burkholderiaceae_B > Eoetvoesia > Eoetvoesia caeni. The sequence continues at coordinate 170,485 of NZ_QNRQ01000002.1, forward strand.
CGCCTTCAGGGTGGTGGACTTGCCCGCACCATTGCGCCCCATCAGGGCGACGACCTCGCCGCGCTGCACGTTCAGGTCCAGGTCGAACAGAATCTGGGCGGCCCCGTACCAGGCGGCAAGCCCTTTGGCCTCTAGTAAAGTTTGTGTGCTCATGCTGGTTCCTTTACCGCTGCCTTTTTCTTTTCAAATGTCTTGCCGCTGCCGAAATACACTTCTTGTACTTTAGGGTCGTCGCGCAATTCCAAAGGTTTGCCTTCCGCAATAAGCCGGCCGCGGGCTAGGACTATCATGCGGTCGGCGTAAGCGAACACCACGTCCATGCTGTGTTCGGTAAACAGCACGGCCATGCCGCGCTCGATCACGAGCTTTTTGGTCAATGCCATAAGGTCGTTGCGTTCTTTGGGGGCCATGCCCGCTGTGGGTTCGTCCATAAGCAAAAGCTTGGGATCGTTGGCGATGGCAATGGCCAGTTCGACGCGCTTGACGTCGCCATAGGCCAGTACGCTGCATGGGCGGTCGGCCTGCGCGGCCATGCCTACCTGGTCCAGCAGGTCGATGGCCTGGTTGCGCTTGTAGGCGGAAGCCCGCCGCCAGGTGGAAAGCAGCTTGTTATCGGCCGACAACAAGGCCATTTGCACATTCTCGACCGCGGTCAGCGACGCGAATGTCTCGGCGATCTGGAATGTACGTCCTACACCCAGCTTCCAGATACTGCGCGGCGGCAAGCCGACCAGTTCGTTGCCATTGAGCATGATGGAGCCGCTGTCGGCCCGCAGTTGCCCATTCACCATGTTGAATGTGGTCGATTTACCCGCGCCGTTGGGGCCAATAAGGGCCAGGAGCTCGCCAGCGGGCAGTTCGAAGTTAATGCCGTCAACGGCTCGGACGCCACCGAAGGACTTGCCCAGGCCCGATACTTTCAGCAGACTCATGGCTGCACCTCCTTCATGCTGCTACGCCCTTTGAACTTGTCGCCCATGGCGGAAAACAATAGCTTGAGACTGCCGGCAATCCCTTGCGGGAACAGCAGCACCAGCAACAAAATAATGCCGCCCAGCATGGCGCGCCAGTAATCCGTATTGCGCGCCACCGTATCGTGCAGCCACGTGAACGACACCGCGCCGACTATCGGGCCGACCAAGGTTTGCATGCCGCCCAGCAGCACCATGACCAAGCCGTCGATGGACTTGTTGACGTGCAGGGTTTCGGGCGCAATGCTGCCCTTGGAAAAGGCGAACAAAGCGCCTGCCAGGCCAGCGGCAATGCCGGCCACGACAAAGCCGAACCAGTGAATGCGCTTGACGTTGATGCCGATGGCATCAGCGCGCAGGAAGGAATCGCGTCCCGCCCGCATCGCGTAGCCGAAGGGAGAGAACAGCATGCGGCGCAGCCACAAGGCCCCGCCCACGACCAGTGCAAGCGTCAAATAGTAGTAGGTGGTTTTATCGGACAACCAGGCCGACGGCCAGACGCCGGTGAGGCCGTTGCTGCCGCCCGTGAAGTCGTCCCATTGGTAGACAATGGCCCAGGTGATCTGCGCCACCGCCAAAGTAAGCATGGCCAGATACACGCCCGAAAGCCGCACACAGAACCAGCCGTAGACCAAGGCCCCCACGCCGGCAATAAGCGGCGCCGCGATAAGCGTGAGCTCCATCGGCATGCCCATGGTTTTTACCAGCAATGCCGCGGCGTAGGCGCCCAGGCCGAAGTACGCGGCATGGCCGAACGAGTGCATGCCGCCGGGCCCCATGATGAAATGCAGGCTGACGGCAAACAGCACGGCCACCAGCAAGTCAATAAGCAGGACGGTGACATACGGCGCCTGCACGGTAAACGAAGGCACGGCAATCAAGGCCAGCACCAACGCCGCTGCGCCCAGCTTGAACAGCTTGCTGGACGGCCGCAAGGGCTCTTCGCCATCGCCCGCCGAATGCCCGGGCGCCTGCGGCCGCCCGAACAAGCCCCAGGGGCGCACAATAAGCACGACAGCCATGACCAGGAACTCGACCACCAGCGTCAGCTTGGTGAACGAAATATCAAAGCCGAAGATATCAACGACGCCCAGCCACACGCACACCGCCTTGAGCTCGGCGATAAGCAAAGCCGCCACGTACGCCCCGGTAATGGAACCCATGCCGCCCACCACCACAATGACGAATGCGGCGCCAATGATATGGATGTCCATTTCCAGATTGGCCGGTTCGCGCGGCAATTGCAGCGCACCGCCCAATGCGGCCAAGAATGCGCCCAAGACGAAGACAGCGGTAAACAGCCAGGCCTGATTGATGCCCAGCGCGCTGACCATGCCGCGGTCTTGCGTTGCGGCGCGCACCAGCGTGCCCCAGTGCGTTTTAGTCAACAAGAGCCACAGCAAAGCCAGCACGATCGGACCGATGATAATAAGGAAAATATCGTAGGTGGGGAATTGCCGGCCCAGGATTTCGATGGCGCCCTCAAGGCCCGGCGCCCTGGGGCCAAGCAGCTCTTCGGGGCCCCAGTACCACAGCACAGCGTCGCGAAGCACCAGCGCCACCGCAAAGGTGGCCAGAAGCTGGAATAATTCAGGCGCATGGTAAATGCGCCGCAAAAGGAATATTTCGATCAGGGCGCCAAGAATGCCCACCGCTACCGCCGCCAGGCCAATGGCCGGCCAGAATCCAAGGCTGTTCTCCAGCACCAGGACCAGCGAGTAGGCAACGTAAATGCCCACCATATAGAACGAACCGTGGGCGAAGTTGACGATGCGCGTCACCCCGAAGATCAGCGACAGGCCGGCCGCCACCAGAAACAGCGATGATGCGCCGGCCAAGCCGTTAAGAAGCTGAACAATAAAACCTGATAAATCCATAGCACCCGCCGCTGTTTAATCCAACAAGGGCCTGCAATACAGGCCCTTTATATGCTCTGCTGTTATTTCCATATCAACCGCGCACTTTGCCGGCACAGCTGCCGCACAAAGATAATGTGAAGAACTCCGGCCAAAGGCCGGAGGTCCTTGATCTGGAAATGGAATCAATCCACTTTACGTAGTTTCTTGATCTCTTCATCGCTGGGTTGCAGCTTGGTCCCATCGATGTACTCGCCTTCAGGCATGGCGCCCTTGCCGTCCTTGACGGCAAGCCGGCCTACATGGATGCCCCATGTGGACTGGTTGTCCTGTTCGCGGAAATGCATCTTGCCGAACGGGGTTTCGAAGTCCAGGCCCTTGAATGCCGCGATCATGGCTTCTGTGTCGGTCGAACCCGCTTTGGCAATGCCGGCCGCCAGGGCCTTGACTGTGGCATAGCCAATGACCGAGTTCAGGCGTGGGTAGTCGTTGTATTTTTTCTCGTAGGCTTCGATAAAAGCTTTATGCTCGGGGATGTCGATGCTGCGGTATGGGTAGCCAGTAACGAACCAGCCTTCGGGCGCATCGCCGCGCAGCGGGTCAAGGTATTCCGGCTCGCCGGTCAGAAGACTGACGACTTCGCGGTTCTTGAACAGGCCGCGGGTTTTTCCTTCGCGGGCGAACTTGGTCAGGTCGGGCCCGAACAGCACGTTGAAAATGGCATCGGGCTTGGCGTCTTCAAGCGACTGCACGACCGGGCCGGCATCCAGCTTGCCGAAAGGCGTTGCCTGTTCGGCCACAAATTCCACGTCGGGTTGCAGCTTGGTCAGTTCGGCTTTGAACGCAGCCACAGCGGCCTGGCCGTATTCGTAGTTGGGGTAAATAAGCGCCCAGCGCTTTTTATTCATTTTTGCGGCGGCCGGCGCAACCGACGCGGCCAGTGCATGCGTGCCGGCGCGCAGACGGTAGGTATAGCGGTTGCCGTTCTGCCAGACTACTTTGTCGCTAAGCGGGCCGGAGGCCAGGAAGAAAACCTTGCGCTGCTTGGCGAAGTCGGTAACGGCCAGGCCCACGTGCGAAAGTGTCACGCCGGTAAGCACGTCGATTTTCTCGCGCGAAATGAGCTCTTCGGCAATACGCACGGCATCGCCCGCGTTGGCGTTATCGTCGCGGAAAATGGTTTCAAGCTTTTTGCCCAGCACACCGCCCGCGGCATTGATTTGCTCTTGTGCCAGTTCCCAGCCCTTTTTGTAGGGCCCCAGATTGGCGGGCAATGCCTTATAGCTATTGATTTCGCCAATAAGGATGGTGTCTTTTTTTTGTGCCAATGCTGTATTGGCGCAAAGCCCCATTCCCGCGACCATCGCTGCCGCAATAGTCATATTCTTTAAAAATTTCATGCATTGACTCCTGGCTTTATGATTGGTCTACGTCCCTGGACGCCGGCCTTTCAGATAAGTGCCGGCCTTTATACCGCACTTGGTAAAATGTAGCCAGCACTACAATAACGTGTAGTAAGCACTAAACTCAAAAAAATATTAAGGGAAAATACATCTATGCGCAATGTGGGTTCTCCCCACTTTCGCGAGTTTCGGGCCCGCCAAGATGTAACGCCTTGAGACATAAAATGGCGGCAAACAGCGCCACATCGGCTTTTTCGCTGTTACAGCCACAGCAAAAAAAGAAAACTCAGTACTTACCCTGACTGAAAGCTGAATGACAACGGATCAAATCGCGCAAAACTGATCCGCCCCGGATGATGGGATACCGGTCTTGTTTTTGGCTTGCGCCACTTCCATGTCGCGCGGCAGGACCACACCGTTTTTAACCGCCAATACCTCGGCCATGATGCTTACCGCAATTTCGGGCGGCGTCTTGCTGCCTATATAATAAATGCCGATAGGCCCGCGCAAACGGGCCAATGATTCTTCGGTCTGGTCGAAATATTCGATAAGGCGCTCGCGGCGCAGGGCGTTATTGCTGCGCGAGCCGATGGCGCCCACGTAGAACGCCTCGGTTTCCAGGGCTTCGAGCAACGCCAGGTCGTCCAGCTTGGGGTCGTGGGTCAAGGTAACGATGCATGTGCGCCGGTCGGCCCGGAAGCCGCGCACCACGTCGTCGGGCATCTCGGAAACCAGCTCGACGCCCGGAACCGACCAGCTGCCGCGGTATTCTTCGCGCGGATCGCACACCGTAACCAAAAAGCCGTTGAACATGGCCATGGTGGACAGGTATTCGGCCAATTGGCCCGCGCCGATAAGCAGCATGCGGTACTCCGGCCCAAAGGTATTGACCAGCTCTGTTTCGGAAACGTGCAGGTCCGAGGGCTGTTCCGCCGGCTGCAGCCGGGCTTTACCATCGGACAGGCGCACGATGCGCTGCATCAGCTTGCCCGCCTCGAGCGCGGTCACCAATTGCGCAAGGTCGTGGCCGTCCGGATCGTATTCAAGCAGCAATTCCAGGGTGCCGCCGCAAGGCAGCCCGAATTGATGGGCTTCGTCTGCCTTGATGCCGTATTTCAAGAAGCCCGGCGCGCCCATCGGCATGTCGGGATGGTTGCCGCCTTCATCGGCATAGGCTTGCGAATAGCGATAGATAAGGTCGTCTTCGATGCAGCCGCCCGAAATCGAACCCACTACAGTGCCGTCTTCGCGTAGCGCCATGATGGAACCGATGGGCCGGGGCGATGAGCCCCAGGTGCGCACGACGGTGGCCAGCAGAGCCCGCTTGCCGGCCAGGCGCCAATCGCGCAAAGCCCGCAACACGACAAGATCCAGATTTTCCATGATGGTCTACCAAAAACTCAGGGTTTCACAAACTTCAGGGTCATGCGGTCGCTTTCGCCGATGGCCTGGTACTTGGCGCGGTCCTGATCTTTATTGCGATAGGTGGGCGGCAATGCCCACACGCCGTTGGGGTGGTCCGCCGTATCTTTGGGATTGGCGTTGATTTCCGACTTGGCCGCCAATTTGAACCCCGCCTTTTCAGCCAGCCCGATGACGTAGCTTTCGTGCATATAGCCTGTGCTGGCACTTGCATCCTGCGGCTTGTCGGCCGGCAGGCGGTGTTCGACCACGCCCAGCACGCCGCCTTTTTTCAGGCTGTCGTAGGCGCTTTTGAAAAGCTTGTTCATATTGGCTTCGCCGTCCGGAATCCAGTTATGGATATTGCGGAAGGTCAGAACCATATCGACGCTGGCCGGCTTTGCATAGCTTAAATGCTGGGGCGGCTCGAAGACGGCGACTTCGACCTTGTCGAACAACGGGGGGTTGGCCGCCAGCTTGGCGCGAAAATTATTGGCATAGCGGCGCAGGTTGTCCTTGGGGGAGTCGGGCGAATACGAGCCCGCTATGTACTTGCCGTGATCGCGCAAATAAGGCGCCAGGATTTCCGTATACCAGCCGCCCCCCGGGGAAAGCTCCACCACGGTCATGGTGGGCTGGATTCCAAAGAATGACAGGGTTTCGTAGGGGTGGCGCGCCGCGTCGCGCTGGACATTGGCCGGGGTACGCTGGCTGCTGGCAATGGCCGCTTTAAGCGCGTCGTCGGCATGGGCCGGGCCGCCAATCAAGCCAAGGGCCACGACCGCGGCCAGCATAAGGTGTTTCATTCTTGTCTCCTGGGTGCACAGCGCACCCGTTTAACAAGATTCTAGCCCTGTGCCACTTTCTTGGCGATATGTTCCAGCGCCGCCTCGACCTGGTCGATAAGAACCAGGCACAAATCGCCTTCGTTCAAGCGCTCGAGCGCGGTATCGATAGCCCGGAATTCGCCACGGATTTCCTGGATATGGGTGGTGCGGCCGGCATTGACCAGGCCTTGCTGCAGCAAGGCCAGTACTTCGCCGTCGGCCCGGCCGCGCTGGCACATGTCTTCGTACAGAATCACGTCGTCGAAGGCTTCGCCCAGGATTTCCGTCTGGCGGCGAATATCAATGTCGCGCCGGTCTCCGGCGCCGCTGATCACGACGCTGCGCCGCTTGGACGGCATGCCGTCCACGGCCCCCACCAGGGCCAGGATGGCATCTGGATTATGGCCATAGTCGGCGATAAGGGTGGCGCCCCGGTACGAAAACATATTGAAGCGGCCCGGAGCCGTGCTGGCATCGCTGACGAATGAAGTCAGGCCGGCCCGCAATACAGCGGTATCCACGCCCAGCGCCCAGCCCGCCGCAACCGCCGCCATGGCGTTTTCGACCTGGAAGGCGATGGTGCCGCCGTTGGTCAGCGGAATGTCCTTCAGTGCAAAACGCTGCTCGTTGCCGCCTTCGGCCAGCACAATGAATCCGTCTTCCACGAAAACCACGCGCCGCCCCTGGGCGCGATGCGTCGCCAGTATGGGATGGCTGCGATCGCTGGCAAAGAATGTTACCGCGCCGGGACAGTTCTCGGCCATGGCCGCCACGAATGGGTCGGCCGCATTAAGCACCGCCGTGCCGTCGGGCGCAACGTTTTCGACGATGACCCGCTTGACGATGGCCAGGTCCTCGACCGTACTGATGTAGTTAAGCCCCAGGTGGTCGCCCATGCCGACGTTGGTGACCACCGCCACGTTGCAGCGGTCGAACCCCAGGCCCTCGCGCAAAATACCGCCGCGGGCGGTCTCGAACACACCGGCGTCCACATCCGGATGCATAAGCACATTGCGCGCGCTGCGCGGGCCGCTGCAATCGCCGGTATCGATACAGCGGCCATTCACGTAGACGCCGTCGGAATTGGTCATGCCTACGCGCAGGCCGGAGCCGGCCAGGATATGGGCGATCAACCGTGTCGTGGTGGTCTTGCCGTTGGTGCCGGCGATGGCCACGACAGGTATGCGGCCGTTTTCGCCTTCAGGGAACATATTGGCGATAATCGCTTCGCCGACGGCCCGGCCCTTGCCGAACGAAGGACTCAAGTGCATGCGCAAGCCCGGCGCGGCATTGACTTCGACAATGCAGCCGCCTTGCTGGTCCAGCGGCTGGAAAACGCTTTCGCTGACCAGGTCGATACCGCAAATATCCAGCCCCACCATTTGCGCCGCGGCTACCGCCACAGCCGCCAGTTCGGGATGCACGTGATCGGTAATGTCGGTGGCGGTGCCGCCGGTGCTTAAGTTGGCATTGTTGCGCAGCGCCACCAGCACGCCCTTTGCGGGGATGGAGCTGGCGTCGTAGCCTTGCTTGGCCATCGTCGCCACGGCAATGTCGTCGTGGATCCGTATTTTGGTCAGCGACGTGCCATGCCCCTCGCCGCGGGCGGGGTCGGCATTGATGGCCTGCACCAGTTCGGCAATGCTAAGTTGCCCGTCGCCGATGACCTGTGGCGGATCGCGCCGCGCGGCGGCCACAAGCTTGTCGCCAACCACCAGAAGACGAAAGTCATGGCCGGGGAAATAGCGCTCGACGATGACTTCGGAACAAATAGTGCTTGCCACTTCGAAAGCGGCCACTACTTGGTCGCGTCCTTGCAAATTGACGGCCACACCCTTGCCCTGGTTGCCGTCACGCGGCTTGACGACGACCGCTCCGCCAATTTCCTGGGCCACTTCCCAGGCTTCTTCGGCGGTGGTTACGCTGCGCCCGTCCGGCACAGGAACGCCCGCCGCGTTCAGCAGCATTTTGGTCAGGTCTTTATCTTGTGCGATGGACTCGGCAATGGCGCTGGTGCAATCGGTTTCGGCAGCTTGTATGCGCCGCTGCCGGCTGCCCCAGCCAAACTGCACCAGGCTGCCGTGCGTAAGCCGGCGATACGGGATGGCACGGCTGACCGCGGCCTGCACGATGGCCCCGGTACTGGGCCCAAGGCGCACATCTTCGTTCAGTTCGCGCAGGCGCGCCAAGGCCCCGGCCAGGTCGAACGGCGTATCGTCGATGGCGGCGCGGCACAGGTCCTGCGCCAGATCGAACGCCAGGCGGCCCACGTCTTCTTCGCTGTATTCAACAATGACCTGGTACACGCCTTCTTCGACCGTAAGCGAGCTGCGACTGAACGAGACCGCGCAGCCCGCCTGGGACTGCAGGCTCAGCGCCGCGCAACTCAGCGCGTGCGCCAGCGAATAGCTCTGTTCATTGTTCATCGGCCGCAACAGGTCCAGCTCGGGGAAACGGGCGCGCAGCCTGGTTTCGAACCCTTCCATCGCGTCGATGGCACGCTCCACCCCAGTGCACGACACAATGGCTTCAATTGAAGTCCGCCGACTCCAGAGATTGGGGCCGCGTAAAGCCCTTACACGTGATACTTCCATGAACTGCGCTTCCTTATTGCCTGTGTAGCCCGGCCATGCCAACCGCATTGCCGGAGACTGCCAATGATGTTCTATACCGAAATTTCAAGTGCCGGAGCGCTGTTGTCGGGCATGGCTTCGACACCGACCGTGCTCAGGCCGAAAGTTTCTATGCCGGTACACATGCGTTCGGGGTCGATGCCCAGGGCCCAGCCGGCGGCAACCGCCGCCAGCACATTTTGTATTTGCTCGGGCCGCTGCGCGCCCTGGGTCAGCGGCACGGCAGCCAGGGTGGTAAGTATTTGCTCGCTGCTGCCGTGCGCCAGCACGATGGCGCCGGCACGCGCAAACACCGCACGCTGTCCGGCCGACCGGTGCGCCGCAATGACGGCCGAGTCGCCGTTCATGCCGAAAAACACCACGCTGCCGTCGCACAACGGCGCCATGGCGGCAACGCGCTCGTCGTCGGCATTGAGCACGGCAGTGCCTTCGCGCAAGACAACGTCGACCTGTGTACGGAACACCGTGGCCAGCCGGTCGGCGTCGTCAATATAGTATTCGGGCAGGATATCGGCCGGATCCAGGTTGGTGACGATGCCCACCAGGCAGCGGTCGTACGCCAGGCCTTCGGTAAGAATGACGCGGCTGCTGTTTTCAATGACGCCGGCCTGAACCGCGCGGTTCAGCAGCACGCGCTGCCCTTGCTCCCAATTGGCGCAATCTTTTTTCTCTACATGGCGCCGGGCAAAGAAAAGCCCGTCGCTGCATGCCAGGCCGGTGTACAGGCCGTTGATCTGCAGCAGTCGCGTGACAATGTTCGCCACGGTCGTCTTGCCGCGGCTGCCGGTCACGCCCACCAAGGGAATACGGCCGTTCTGACCCGGAGGAAACAGGTGCTCGACTATGGCTTGCCCTACGGGGCGCGGCTTGCCCTGGGCGGGCTTGATATGCATAAGCAGCCCAGGCCCGGCATTGACTTCAACGATGGCGCCGCCCTGTTCTTGCAGGGGGCGGGAAATATCGGTAGCCACCAGATCCACGCCCGCTATGTCCAGGCCCACGACGCGCGCGGCCAATGTGACGTCGGCGGCGACATCGGGATGGACCAGGTCGGTGACGTCCAGCGACACATTGCCACTGCGCTGGATGATGACGGTCTTGCCCTGCGGCGGAATCGAATCCGCGCCAAACCCCTGGCGGCTGATTTCCAGGCGGGCCGCCGAGTCCAGGCGTATGAAGTTAAGCGGATGATCCTCGTCGCGCCCCCGGCGCGGGTCGGAATTGATCTGGCTTTCGATGAGTTCTTCGATAGTGGACGTCCCGTCGCCCACCACAGAGGCTATTTCGCCGCGCGCAGCCGCCACCAGGCGATTGCCAACGACCAGCAGACGGTGCTCGTCGCCCTGGATAAAGCGTTCGACCACCACGCCGCTGCCTTCGTCCACGGCAACGCCGAAAGCGGTCTCGATCTCGGCCTGGGTCGTCAGGTTGGTAAAGACGCCGCGTCCGTGATTGCCGTCCATGGGCTTGATTACCACCGGCAAGCCGATGGATTGCGCCGCCTCCCAGGCCTGTTCCGCCGTTTCCACCAATTCGCCTTCAGGAACTGGAACGCCGCAGGCTTGCAGCAGGGTTTTCGTCAAATCCTTGTCGCGCGATACGCCTTCGGCGATAGCGCTGGTACGGTCGGTTTCAGCGGTCCAGATGCGGCGCTGCGCGGCGCCGTAGCCGAACTGGACCAGATTGGCTTCGCTTAGGCGTATGGTGGCAATATCACGGTCGTCGGCGGCATCGACAATGCAGTCCGTACTGGGTCCAAGGCGCAACGACTCGGTCAGGTCGCGCAATTCGTCCACGGTTGCCTGCACGTCGTAGGGCCGGTCTTCCATGGCCGCCATGACGAGGTCGCGGGCCGCATACAAGGCGGCGCGGGTCACGGGCTCGTACCAGGCGCGCACTATGACCTTGTAGACTCCGCGATCACGCGTCTCGCGCGCGCGCCCAAGGCCGCCCGGCAATCCGGCCAGGCCCTGCAATTCAAGGGTTACATGTTCCAGAATGTGGGCGGGCCAAGTTCCGTCGCGTAAACGTTGTAAAAAACCACCACGTTCGCCCACGCTGCACCGATGCTCCACCAAACCGGGCAGCCAGGCCGCAAGCCGTTCGCCGAAGCCGGGAATCAGGTTGGACGGAAAATCCTCCAGGTCCCCGATATCGACCCAGGCCTCGATAATTGGCCGGTAAGCCCAGATGCTTGGCCCGCGCAGGGACAACATCTTGATAAATTCAATGTGTTTTTTGCTCATCTTCAGATGAAAGGATTTAGCGGGGAATAGGGGGGGAGCACGGCTCAGTTGAACAGTGTCAGCAAGAAAGGGAAGCGGAAATCGACAGATGCATTTGCCAGGCGCTACCAAAGAGAAGAGAATTGCGAAGCTAGCCGCAAAAAAATCAAATTAAACTCCTAGCTTGTCGACAAAGCAAGAACTATTCGTATGACCCTTTATCCTGACAAGCTCCTGACTGTTTCTGTACCGCAAAACGCCGCCTTCCACCCATGAACACCGAAGTTAATAAGGCGGACCCCGCCTTGGGCGAGATCCCAGCTGACTGGCTTTTAGCGCTAAAACAACATTTGGCCGAAGAAGAGCGCGTCCTTGCCTGGCTTGAACTCGACCTGGATAGCCAATTGCGCTATTCCCGGGGCTTGCTGGTGGTTACCGACAGCCGCCTGCTGGCCAAGGCATCGGCCGACTCGGACTGGGAAGAATGGGCCTACAGCCCCGGACTGGCGCTGAACCAGTACGATCATGCCGGCGTGGGCACCCTGGAACTGCAAAACGCGCAAGAACGCCTGATGCGCTGGCGCCATACCCTGGGCCGCAACCCCGCCGCGCTGCGGCTGATAGCCCAGTTCGAGCGCCAATGCGCCATAGCACTGGGCGGGCAAGCCCACGCCGAGGCCAGCCCGGACGACAGCCCCGAGGACGAGGGCAAGATAGCCGCCCCGCCCTCAACCTGGGCCCTGTTGCGCCTGTGGCGATTTGCGCGGCCTTACCGGCTGCAACTGCTGACAGGCTTCGTGCTGACGCTGGTGTCGACCGGCGCGGCACTGGTTGCTCCCTACTTGACCATGCCGCTGATGGACGATGTGCTGATTCCGTTCCAGAACGGCAATCCCATCGACTGGCACCTGGTGCGCCTGTATCTGGGGGCCTTGTTGTTTTCGTCCCTGCTGGCCTGGGCCCTGGGCTGGGGCCGCACCTACATCCTGGCCCGCGTCAGCGAACGCATAGGCGCCGACCTGCGTACCGCCACCTACCAGCACCTGCAAACGCTGTCCCTGCAATACTTCGGCGGCAAGCGCACCGGCGACCTGATTTCCCGCATCGGGTCCGAGTCCGACCGCATTTGCGTGTTCCTGTCGCTGCATCTGCTGGATTTCGCCACCGATGTGCTGATGATAGCCATGACCGCCATCATTCTGATTTCCATCAACCCATGGCTGGCCGTCGTTACCCTGCTTCCCCTGCCCTTCATTATCTGGCTGATCCACCTGGTGCGCGACCGCCTGCGCCATGGCTTCGAGCGCGCCGACCGCATCTGGTCGGAATTGACCAATGTGCTGGCCGACACCATTCCCGGCATCCGCGTCGTCAAGGCCTTTGCGCAAGAGCGCCGCGAGGTCCGGCGCTTTCGCGAAGCCAATAACCGCAACCTGGCCGTCAACGACCGCGTCAACGCCGTCTGGTCGCTGTTCTCGCCCACGGTCACGTTCCTGACCGAAGTCGGCCTGCTGGTGGTGTGGGGCTTCGGCATCTGGCTGGTCTCGCGCGACCAGATCACCGTCGGGGTGCTGACTGCGTTCCTGACCTATATCAGCCGATTCTACATACGGCTGGACTCCATGAGCCGCATTGTGTCTTTCACACAGAAGGCGGCGGCCGGAGCCAAGCGTATTTTCGACATTCTGGACCATGTATCCAGCGTGCCCGAACCCGCCCATCCCGTGCACCTTAGCCAAGTAAAGGGCGGCATCCAGCTGCGCAATATTGGCTTTCGCTACGGCAACCGGGCGGTCATACGCGGCATCGACCTGGACATCGCGCCGGGCGAGATGATAGGCTTGGTTGGGCACAGCGGGTCGGGCAAAAGCACGCTGGTGAACCTTATCTGCCGCTTCTATGACGTCACGGAAGGTTCTATCCGCATCGACGGCGTCGACATACGCAACCTGCCGGTGTCCGAGTACCGCAGCAACATCGGCCTGGTACTGCAAGAGCCCTTTTTGTTTTTCGGCACCATTGCCGAAAACATCGCCTACGGCAAACCCGACGCAAGCAACAAGGAAATCATTGCGGCGGCCCGCGCAGCCAATGCCCATGAGTTCATTCTGCGACTGCCCCACGGCTATGATTCGCTGGTGGGAGAGCGCGGCCAGGCCTTGTCGGGCGGCGAGCGCCAGCGCATTTCGATTGCGCGCGCCTTGCTGATAAACCCGCGTATCCTGATACTGGACGAAGCCACTTCGTCGGTAGACACCACCACCGAAAAGGAAATCCAGAAGGCACTGGACAACCTGACGCGCGGACGCACCACCATTTCCATCGCCCACCGCCTAAGCACCCTGCACCAGGCCGACCGACTGGTCGTCCTGGACCGCGGCAAGATTGTGGAAGTCGGCCGGCACGAAGATTTGCTGGCCAGAAATGGCGCCTATTCGCGCCTATACCAGGCGCAGGCGCGCGGCGAAAGTCCGGCCTCCAGCGGCGAAGACTGGGACGACGACGGCAGCGACCAGCACCCTGTTAACAAGGCTGACCAACCATGACGCGACTGAACCTGCGCCTGCGGCGCGACACCTTCGGGCGGCTGCTGCTCAGTACCGACGAATATGGCGAAGTGCCCGTCGTGCCGGTACGCAGCTTTCCTATCTCGGCCCCCAAAGAAGGTCTGGCGCTGATAGGACCGGACGGCACGGAAATGGTCTGGATAGACGGGCCCGACGACCTGGCGCCGGAGACCCTGCAGTTGCTTCAAGAAGAACTGGCAAGCCGCGAATTCACCCCCGAGATCCAGCGCATCTTAAGCGTTTCCAGCTTCGCCACGCCCAGCCACTGGCAAGTCGAAACCGACCGCGGCCGCACCGAATTGGTGCTGAAAGGCGAAGAGGACATCCGCCGCCTGTCGCCCACCACCCTGCTTATCGCCGACTACAGCGGCGTGCATTTTCTGATTCGCGACGTGTCCAGGCTGGACAAGCCCAGCAAGAAGCTGCTGGATCATTTTTTGTAGGGGTTTGCACGCCCCTACAACCAGGCAAGCAATCAGGCAGATAGTGTTTCGTGCGTAATCAAGTCGTCGATGACGCGACGCATTTGTACCCTGCCCCTGTCGTGGACGATAGACACCAGATCGTCTTCGCCGGTTTCATCCAGGCAGCGCTGCTGAGCTTCAATCACGGCCTGATCCTCGCGGAATGCCTTGGAGACATCGTCGTACAGGTCTTGTGTAGCCTGCGGATCGTCTTGGCGGTAGCCATTGGAAACGCACCAGAAATACAGGCAGGTGCTTTCGGTTTCTGGGGTCACGCCGTGAAATACCCTTAACGAGAACCCGCCTTCGCGACTGCCGCCTTCCTCGAAGGCGCCCTGCCCCACGTCCACGGCACCGCTCCACTGTATGACGTTGCCCGGAGGAAGGAATTCAAATTCCTGCCAGCGATCGACCTTGCCATTGAACTTTACGCCGTTGGCGTATGTGGGAGGCGGATTGCAGTTGGGCATCCAGCGCGTAATTTTGACGCCTTGCTCTGTTTTCTTGGCATCCATCTTGGCATTGACGTGCGTATCGGGATCGCCCCCAATCGTTGTTTTGTGCACATAGCCCAAGTGGCTTAAATCCATCAGATTATCAACCAGCAGCTTGTAGTTTGACTTGATGTGATAGAAGCCGTGCTTATGCGGCCAGTTCTTGTAATCGTTGTTATACGGATAGTCCACAATCTTTGACACATCCGCCTTCTCGGCATCGCCCATCCAGATCCAGATGAATTCATCCTTCTCTACCAGGGGGTAGCTAGTAACGCGGGCACTGGCTGGAATCTTTTCTTGGCCGGGAATCGACACGCAAGCGCCGGCTGCATCAAATACCATGCCGTGATAGCCGCACTCCAGGCCGCCGCCCACCACCGTGCCCAGCGACAACGGCGCGCCCCGATGACAGCAGCGGTCGGCCAACGCCCCTACCACTCCATCTTTATTGCGGAACAACACGATAGCCTCGTTGCAAATACGACGTGCCAGTGGCTGCTCGCCGACCTCTTTCGCCCAGCCCGCTATATACCAAATATTGCGAATAAACATGATTGACATCTCCTTGAAAGTCACTATGTGTTTGCGGCTATTGAAGGAAGGCCGCGCTGGCCGACATGTAGCGAATCTCCAACCAAAGCGCTTGCCGGCCAAACTTTAAACAGTAGGAGAAGTATGGAATCCGGGCTATTATCAGTCAATCAAATCAATAAATACTTCAGATCTAATTATTAAATAATTAGGAAGAGATTCATGAATTTGGACAACCTGGACATCACGACGTTGCGGGTCTTCGACACGCTGATACGTACAAAACACGTTACCAACACAGGGATGGAACTGGGGCTCAGCCAGCCAAGCGTAAGCTTTGCGCTGAATAAGCTGCGAACGCTGACCAACGACACCCTATTCGTGCGCACTTCACAAGGCATGGAACCAACCCCCCGCGCGATGAAAATGTCGGAATCCATACGGCTAATCCTGAATGTCATGGAAACGGAGGTATTCAGCCAAAACACGTTCGACCCGCTGCACAGCGAGCGCAGCTTTACGCTTTGCATGTCCGACATCGGTGAAATTGTTTTTTTGCCGCAACTGATAAAGCTATTGGATCGCGCAGCGCCGCAGGTCTCCATAAGAACCGTGTCCCTGCCGCCCAACGAACTTGAAAACGCGCTGATGTCCGGGGATGTCGACCTAGCGCTGGGCTATTACCCGGATCTGACCAAAGCCAATTTTTTTCAGCAATTGCTGTTCAGCGACACGTTTGTCTGCATGATGCGCAAAGATCACAAACTGGCCGGCCGCAAACTCACCATGGATGCTTTCGAAGCGGCATCGCACATCGTTGTCCGGGCCGAAGGCCGAAGTGAAGAAATATTCGAGCGCTTCCTGGAGCAGCGCAAATTGCAACGCAGGGTCAAGCTTGTCATTCCACATTTCATGAGTATTCCGCACCTGCTGCTGGGTACCGACCTTATCGTGACCGTACCCCACTCGTGCGCCGTGTCGGTCGTGCGCTCGGGCCCGTTGACCATGCAGACTCTGCCGATGAAGTCTCCCAAGTTCGAACTGAAGCAGCACTGGCACGCGCGTTACCATCGCGACGAAACCAGCCGCTGGCTAAGGAAAATCGTACACGAGGCATTCTCGGCGCTATTTCTGCCGCAGTGAAACTCGAACGAACCCCACGCCTCCCGCACCACAAAAGCGGTTTACTTGCCCGGATCTTTCATATCGGCAAACTGCGCGAACTCGACATTCTGCAATTTTCCGTCTACGCGCTCGACCTTGCGGATATATTCGGTCTGAATCACATCGCGGGTTTCTGGATCGATGGTGACCGGACCGCGTGGGCTATCGATATGCATTCCTTTGATGATGCTCATCGCCTTGTCGCCGTCAATAACGCCATTCAGTTTTCTGGCCACCTGATAAATAACATCCATCCCATCGTAGCCGCCCACCGTCATGAAATTGGCTCTGCCTTCGCGGGGATTCGCCTGGGCATAGGCCTGCAGGAATTTCTTGTTCTCGGGCGAGTCGTGCGCAGTAGAATAATGGAACGCCGTAATAACTCCTAAGGCTTCGTCGCCCATGGAGGGCAGCACGTGTTCATCGGTAAGGCCGCCCGGGCCGATGACTTTGATCCCTTCCGCCGCCAGGCCCCGGGACTGATAGCTCTTCATAAAGCTGATGCTTTGCTCGCCGGCCGGCACGAACACAAAAACCGCATCCGGTTTCAAGTCGTGAATACGCAGCATGAACGGCGCGAAGTCCGGGTTGTTCAAAGGCACGCGTATAGAGTCAATGATCTTGCCGCCGCCTTCCGTATATACCTTCTTGAAGGCCGCTTCGGAATCAATGCCCGGCCCATAGTCCGACACCAGGGACACCACCTTTTTCATGTCCGACTTAAGCGCCCAAAGGCCGGTAGCGGCAGAGCCTTGCGCCGTCGTCATTGATACCCGCGCTATGTAGTCGGATTTCTGCACAATGGCCGACGTCGAGGCATTCATCACCAATAGCGGCGTTTTCGACTCTTGGGCGATTGACGCCGACGCCATTGCTTCGGGTGTCAAGCCGTAGCCGACGAGAAAATCCACCTTCTCGCGCGTAACAAGCTCCTGAGAATCCCGCCTGGCGACTTCAGGGCCGGCACCGCCTGTATCCCGACGGATAATTTCAATTTTCTTTCCGGCGACCTCGTCACCATTAAGCAACATGTATGCTTTCATACCGGCGTACATCTGTGTGCCGTAACTTGCGAAAGGACCGGTAAACGAGGCCACCAGCCCAATCTTGAGCGTATCGGCAGCCCGTGCCACCGAGACTGCGGCAAAACCGATAGCCGTCATCGCCAGGGTCCGAAAAATAAGTCTGCGTAATTGCATCTTCATATCTCCGTTGATTTTATTGACCAAGCTTGCTCGGCACATCCCGGGCGAAGGACGATCCCATCACTTATTAGATAACGATGCAAAACATAATAGAAATTTAGATATGTTATTAACTGAAAACATATGCTTACTAATTATCCGCCGTGCCGCGGTAAATTCGGCACGCTCGACGCAGCTGCCATAAAAAACACTCCTGCATTCCATCGTGCAGGAGTGTTTGTGTTGAAACGGCTTCAATGACTGTTTATTTACCCGGATCCTTCACTTCGGGAAATTTTTCGAACTCGACGTTCTGCAATTTGCCGTTGACGCGCTCGACCTTGCGAACGTATTCGGTCTGGATCACGTCGCGTGTTTCGGGATCGATGGTGACAGGGCCGCGCGGACTATTGATGCGCATGCCTTTCAGAACCTCCATAGCTTTATCGCCGTCCATTTTGCCGTTCAGCTTTTTGACGACTTGATAAATAGCGTCCATCCCGTCATAGCCGCCCACCGCCATGAAATTGGGATCGCCGGCCTTTGGATTTTCTTTGGCGTAAGCTTCCAGGAACTTCTTGTTCTCCGGGGAGTCGTGCGCGGTGGAATAATGAAATGCCGTGATCACGCCCAAGGCCTCGTCGCCCATGGACTGCAAGACATGGTCGTCCGAAATGTCGCCCGGGCCTATAACCTTGACGCCTTGCTTATCCAGACCGCGGCTCTTGTAGCTTTTCATGAAACTGATGCTTTGCTCGCCGGCCGGCACGAAGACAAAAACGGCATCCGGCGCAAGATCCTTGATGCGCAACATGAAAGGCGCAAAGTCAGGCGCATTCAATGGGGTGCGTATCGACTCCGCAATCTTTCCCCCGCCGGCGGTAAACGTCTTGACGAACGCCTTCTCCGCGTCGATGCCCGGGCCATAGTCCGCCACCACTGTGACAACGTTCTTGATTCCGGACTGTGCCGCCCAGCGGCCTATAACGCTGGAGCCCTGCGCTGTCGTAAGGGAAACGCGGGCTATATACTTGGACTGATTCACGATGGATGACGTTGCCGCATTCATGATGATCATGGGTGTTTTTGACTTTTCGGCGATCGCTGCCGACGACATCGCTTCCGGTGTCAGGCCATAGCCGGCCAGGAAGTCCACATGATCCCGGGTGACAAGCTCCTGCGACAAGCGCCGGGCAATTTCGGGCCCCGAGCCGCCTGTATCCTTGCGAATGATTTCGATTTTCTTGCCGGCGACTTCATCGCCATTGAGCAGCATATAGGCCTTGATACCCGCATACATTTGGGTGCCATATGCCGCGAAAGGCCCTGTGAAAGGGGCCACCAAGCCCACCTTGATCGTATCGGCGGCCTGTGCCGCCGACGTAAGCGCCAGACTGACCGCAGCCGCCACCGCTGCCCGGCTAAGTATTTTGCGTAATTGCATTGTCTAATCTCCGTTGGTTTTATCGAGCCGTCGTGCGCAACTTGTAATTCGCGCACGACAAACTTCAACGGTCATTAGATAATGCATTGGAACATAATAGAAGTTTAAATATATTATCAACTGATAATTATTATTTATTATTTGCCCTTGCGTGACCTGTGGGGCCTGCAACCCGTATGGGATTCAGGCGCCGGGATCAAGCATGCGAACTGACTTCACTTGGGACGGCGGCAATAAACGCCGCAGTAAAATCGTCCATGGTAGCGGCGATAGCCCGTCCGCGCTTCGTTATTCTGTAGAAGTTCAGGCGTGCTGTCGGGTCCGCAAGCATGGCGGCCTGCACGCCATGGCGTCTGCATGCGGCAATGGCATAAGATGGAACGATGGCCGTGCCCATGCCGGCCGAAACCATGGCGATCAACGTTTCAAAATTATTGAAGGTGGGCCGATCCTCGTGCCCGCGGCCGATGCCCGAAAGGTGACCTTCGATCCATTGCTGAATCTTGTTTTCCAGCGGCAGGCTGATAAGCGGCGTTTCCATCAGCGCTGACCAGGAAACGGTGTTGGCCGGCATCTTCTGCATATCGCCGCCGGCTTGCCGCCGGGTTTTTCCACTGGCCTGTGGCCCCGCCTGCACGCCCCCTTGTATCCACATTAATTGATATTCGAACAAGGGGACAAGCTCAATGCCGGCTGTCGGCGTGAAGAACGCTCCCAGGCCGAAATCCAGTTCACCGGCATCAACCAGCGCCTGCACTTGCTGCGGGTCAGTATCGACCACTTTGACTTTGACCTCGGGATGTTTTGCGCGAAACAATTGCCAGGCCTGCGGCAGCACATTCGAAGAAACCAGCGGCGTAACTCCCACATGCAGGACTTGCCTGGCTTTGTTGGTCATTTCACCCAACTGCTCGGCGGACGCTTCCAGTTCAGCAACCATACGAGTTGCCACCGGCAGGAATTGTTCGCCCGCCGTCGTCAACGTAACAATGCGCGTCGTGCGATCGAACAAGCGGCAATTAAGCTGGGCCTCGAGCTCGCGCATCATGATGCTTAAGCCCGCCTGCGTCACATGCATTTTTTCAGCCGCGCGGGTGAAGTTGCCAAGACGGGCAACTTGCAAAAACGCCTTGATCTGACGAAATGAGACATTCATAATGGTTATTTATTAATTCATTTCATATTCAAACTTCCATAATACTTTCAAATCCTATGTAATGGGTACAAGACTCAACCTGCACCCTCTACAGCGGAAACGAATCATGAAAGAACAATGCGAAGTGCTTATCGTCGGCGCCGGCATCGGCGGGCTTACCCTTGCCCTGAGCCTGCATCAGGCCGGCATTTCCTGCCGCATCTACGAAGCGGTCGAAACCATTAAGCCGCTGGGCGCAGGCATCAACGTACTGCCGCACGCCGTGCGCGTGCTGGACGGCCTGGGGCTGACCGAAGCCCTGACAGCAACCGCTGTCACCACCAAAGAGTCCATCTTCTTCAACAAGTTCGGGCAATTCGTGCTTAGCGAACCGGCGGGACTTGCCGCCGGATACGACTGGCCGCAGTTTTCCATCCACCGCGGAGACCTGCAGCACATACTACTGCAAGCCGTACAAGAACGCCTTGGAAATGACTCCATTCAGTTTGGCCATCGATGCACGGGCGCTACGCAAACCGAGGCCGGCATCACCGCCAGCTTTGAAGGCGCCGACGGCGATACAACGTCGGTCCAGGCCTCCATTCTTGTAGCGTGCGATGGCATTCATTCTGCCATACGCAAGCAGCTTTACCCGAACGAAGGCGCTCCCCGCTACTCGGGCGTGAATATGTGGCGCGGCACGACGCCAATGAAGCCTTTTCTTTCAGGCGCGAGCATGGTCCGCGCGGGGTGGCTTTCGGTCGGCAAGATGGTCATTTACCCGATCCGGGATAATATCGACGCCCAAGGCAACCAGCTTATCAATTGGGTGGCTGAAATAGAATCGGCCCGCCCGGCCCAGCGCGACTGGAACGGCCTGGGCCGCCTGGATGACTTCTTTCCCGCTTTTGCGGACTGGCATTTCGACTGGCTTGATATTGCCGCAATGATCCAGCAAACCGAGACCATACTTGAATACCCCATGGTAGATCAGGACCCGTTGCCGCAATGGAGCTTTGGCCGCATTACTTTGCTGGGCGATGCCGCCCACCCCATGGTGCCCCGCGGGTCCAACGGAGCGGGCCAGGCCATACTCGACGCCCCTTGCCTGGTGGAACAACTGAAGCGCTTCGGCCTTAACGCCCAGGCGCTGGCCGAATACGATCGCATCCGGGTCAAGGCCACTGGCGACGTGGTCCTTATGAATCGCATAGCGCCGCCCGACACTATACTGAAAGAGGTACATGAAAGGACCCACGGCAAGCCGTTCGACAATCTTGACGACATCATCAGCCGGGAGGACCTGCTGGAGATATCGAACAAGTACAAGAGCGTAGCCGGCTTCAAGGTCGAAGACTTGCGCAAAGCCGCCGCCAAGCCTGTGTAGCGCCGACAGCAAGCCGCTGTGCGCACGTAACGGGCGGCAAGCTGGTCACCCGAAAACTGAAATTTTTAGGCATGTGAAATGACGACGACAACCATTACAACCGCAAAGCACTACATCGATGGCCGCTGGACTGCGGCCGTAAACGAGCCTGGCCAAATCGGCGAAACACTGAATCCGGCCACGTCTGAAGTGGCTGCCCGTTTTTGCGAAGGCACGATTGCCGAAGGCCAGGCGGCGGTGGCAGCCGCCAAGAAAGCATTTGCGCAAACCCCATGGCGCCACAGCGCCCGTGTGCGCGCGGACGTGCTGCTGGATTTCGCGGCGCGCCTTGAAGCGAAAAAGGAACTGATCGCGGACTGGCTGGTTACTGTCAACGGCAAGCTTCGGCGCGAAGCCTTGGGCGAGATCATGGCCGGGGTTTCCGAGCTGAAATATTACGCCGGCCTTGCACGCAATCTGTTCGGCCGCATCCTGGAAATCGAGCCGGGCCGCTATTCCTCACTGGACCGCGAGCCCGCCGGCGTGGCTGCCATCATCCTTCCCTGGAATGCGCCTGTCACCCTGCTTGTCCGTTCGCTGGCGCCCGCCCTGGCCGCGGGCTGCAGCGTTGTCATCAAGCCCGCCCATCAGACTTCCGTTGTACACAACCTGGTCATGGAGTGCCTGGTGAACGACGAGCGCGTTCCGCCCGGAATAGTCAACTCCGTCATCGAATCCGGCGCCGACGTCGCACGCTACCTGACCGAGTCGCCCGATGTCGACGTCCTGAGCTTTACCGGATCCAGCCACGTAGGCAAGCTGATCGCCCAAGGCGCGGCATCCAGCTTGAAGCGGCTGTCGCTGGAACTGGGCGGCAAGGCGCCCGCCATCGTCTTCGATGATTGCGACATGGAAAAAACAATAGCCGGTATCGTCGGCGGCGGCATGGTCATGGCCGGCCAGCAATGTACCTGCGTTGCGCGGGTACTCGTAGCCGAATCGATCTATGAGCAATTCAGCCAGCGGCTGGTCCAGGCGCTCAAAGACCTGAACGTCGGCTTCGGCGACGATCCCCAGTCGCAAATGGGATGCCTGATAGACATGCGCAGCCGCGACCGTATCGCCGCACTGGTAGAAAAAGCAGAACGCCAGGAAAAGGTGCTGCTCAAAGGGGAAATCCCCCTGGGGCCGCTGGCCAAGGGCGCGTTCATCCGCCCCAGCCTGATCGAAGTGGAGGACCTGAATTCCGAATACATCCAGGACGAGCTGTTTGGCCCGTTGCTGGTGATCGAACGCTTCAGCGATGAAGCCCAGGCCATCGAGCGCGGCAATGCAACCCGATACAGCCTTGCCGCCAGCGTGTGGACACAGGACGGAATACGCGCTCGCCGCGTCGCATCGCAATTGAAATTTGGAACGGTTTGGCGCAATGCACACAATAGGCTTTTTCCGGAAGTGGAAACGGGCGGCTACGGCGACAGCGGCTACGGCAAACTGCACGGACTGGAAGGCATGAACGATTTCATGCAAACCAAGCATTTTTATTTTGACGTGAACGACTGAAGCTTGCGCATCGAAACTCATTGCCACCCACCCGCCCAGCGAGAACAGAAATGACCATGCAGGTGCAAGCAGCGGTATGCCGGACAACCGGCGCGCCCCTATCCATCGAAAGCCTTCAACTGGGCGAGCCGCGGGACGACGAGGTCCTTGTGCGCGTTGTCGCCACAGGAGTCTGCCATACCGATATCGGCATGCGTGAATCGCCAACCCGCGTGCCCAAGCCCATAGTCCTGGGGCATGAAGGCGCCGGCATTGTCGAAAAAACCGGCGGGTCCGTGCGCAAATTGCGGCCAGGCGATCATGTGGTCATGACCTTCAATACTTGCGGACATTGCTCCAGTTGCTATCAAGGCCACACCGCTTACTGCAGTCAGCTTGGCCGCTTGAATTTCGCAGGGCAGCGCGACGACGGCACCACCGCCTTCTCTGGCTCCGATACCGGCGTCCACAGCCATTTTTTCGGGCAGTCGTCGTTTGCGACCTATGCAATATGTTCCCAGCGCAACGCCATTCCAGTGCGCAAAGACATCCCGCTTGAAATCCTGGGGCCCTTGGGCTGCGGAATTCAGACCGGGGCCGGTGCTGTTCTGAACTCCTTGAACGTCAGGCCAGGCGCCAGCCTCGGCGTCTTCGGTGCCGGCTCGGTAGGACTTGCGGCCATCATGGCCGCCCGTCTTGCCGGAGCCTCGGTCATTATCGCCGTGGATACGCAGCCTTCCCGCCTGGATATCGCCATTGAGCTGGGGGCAACGCACGTTATCAATGCCGCCCAGGAAGATACATTTTCCCGCATTCAAGCCATTGCGGGCCATGGGCTGGATTTTGCCCTGGACACAACAGGCAATCTCCATGTCATTCGCCAAGCGGTCGAGCACTTGGGCGTACGCGGCGTGTGCGGGCTGATCAACACGGCCAAAGGCGCCGACGCCAGCGTCAATATTCTGAATATGGTGCTCGGCGGAAAATCAGTAAAAGGCATACACCAGGGCGACAGCAACCCCGATACCTTCATCCCGCAGTTGATCGAGCACTACGCGCAAGGCCGCTTTCCGTTCGATCGCCTCATCCAGTTTTACGCGCTGGCCGACATCAATGCGGCCATGGCCGACATGGAAAGCGGGCAAACCATCAAACCCGTAATCCGCATGCCTGCACTATAAAATCGACGCCAGCATTGCGCGGGCCTGTTCCAGTTCGGGAAGCAGGTTTTCGATCATGTTTTCCAGCGTGCGGCGCGATGTGGCGCTGACGATGCTTAGCGAGCCGCAAACCATGCCGCTGCCGTTTGTTATCGGCACGGCCAAAGAGCGGATGCCAAGCTCCAGTTCTTCGTTGCTTACGGCATAGCCGCGCTTGCGAACCTCGTCCAGCATGGCCGTCAAGACGGGCAGCTCTACCCGCGTGTGCGGCGTCAGTGGACGGCGCGCCATCCGCTGCAAGCGCAACAAGGCTTCCTGCTCGGGCAGGCTCGAGAGCAGAACCCGGCCGGTGGCCGCGCAATAAGCGGGCAAGCGGGATCCCAGCCCCAGGCCATTGGAAAGGCTGCGCCGGGTCGCCGCGCGGGCGACGAAAACCACGTCGGTTCCGTCCAGCACGGCGAATGAGGTCGACTCGCGCGTTCTTTCGCTGATGGCCTCCAGCGTGGGCTGCACCACGCGGGCCAGGGATGTAGAGGTCAAATACGCATGCCCCAGGCGCAGGACCCTGGGAGCCAGCTGGAACAGCTTGCCATCGTAATCGACATATCCCAGCCGCTGCAGCGTCAACAAAGAGCGCCGTGCCGAGGCCCGGGAATGGCCGGTTATGGCTGCCGCTTCGCTCAAGGTCATGGCCTTGTTCGCAATGCCAAAGGCTTCGATGATCAGCAAGCCTTTTTCCAGGCCCGCCACATATTCTTTTTCTTCTTTGGTCCGTCCGGGCACGGCGCTTGTGCCTGCGGGCGGCGCAGCGGTTGCGCTGGTGGCGCTGCTTCGTTCGTCTGTATTTGCCATGAAGACATTATAAATAAGGCGCCCGACGAGAACGGCGGCGCGGGCGCCGCACCGCTACGTTCGGAACGCCGCGGCAGCATTGCCGGCTATTTGCCCGGGTCCTTTACGTTGTCGTAGTGCGCAATTTCCACGACTGAATTCTTGCCGTCGGCACGCTTGATCGAACCTATATAGATCGTCTGCACAATGTCGCGGGTTTCCGGGTCGATGCTGATGGGGCCGCGCGGGCTTTCCAGCTTCAGGCCTTTCAGGACAGCCATTGCCTTGTCACCGTCCAGTTTGCCATTCAGTTGTTTTGCCACGGCATAAATTGCCGCCATCCCGTCGTAGCCGGCTACGGAATATGGGGCGGGAAGCTCTTTGTCGTCGGCCACCTGCTCATAGGCTTTCAGGAACCTTTGATTTTCGGGCGTATCCCGCCCTTCCAGATATTGGGTAGAGATGAACACATTCGTGGCCGATTCGCCCAACGCCTGCATGACTTCATTGGGCAATTCGCTGACCAGCAGAACCTTGACGCCATCCCGCCCCAGCCCACGCTCTTGAAATGCTTTCATGAATGCGGTGATCTGGTCGCCTCCGGGGACAAAAACAAACACGGCGTCGGGCTTGGCATCCTGGATACGATGCACGAAAGGAGCCAGGTCGGGGCTATTCAAGGGAACCTGCACACTGCCGACGATCTTTCCGCCGTCGGCAACAAAAGTCTTTTCGAATCCCGCCTTGGCATCAAGGCCGGGCGCGTAGTCCGAGACAATGGAAAACACTTTCTTGAAGCCGTGCTCGGCGGCCCAGGTCCCCATGGGGGCGGCTATTTGCTGCAAGGTAAACGATACGCGGGCAATATACGGCGACTTCTCAGTAATGCTTGATGCGGCCGCATTCATGACGATCATTGGCTTCTTGGCCTTGGTTGCCAAGGGCGCCGCCGCCATCGCTTCCGGCGTAAAGCCGAAGCCGGCCAAGAAGTCGACTTTGTCGCGAGTCAACAGCTCTTGGGCAAGGCGTTTGGAGATCTCGGGCACCGGGCCGGTTGTATCGCGCACGATGACTTCCACCTTCTTGCCCGCCACGGTGTCGCCGTGCACTTGCATGTACGCCTCGATGCCGTTCTGGATACGGCGACCGTAGTCGGCCATGGTGCCGGAAAACGGTGCTATCACGCCAACCTTTATCGTGCCTTGCGCGTGCGCCATCGTCCCGGCCGCTCCCACCGCGATAGCGGCGGCGGCAATTGCCATAGCTTTACCTAAATTCATGCTTGTCTCCTGGTTTGCGGGAGCCCGCGCCATTGCGCCTGCAAGCCCCAGCCTATGCCTGTGGCGGCCGCATTATTGCGGGAAGCACCTGGGATGCAGTCTGCCCGCGCCATACACAAAGTTTAGGTAGCGCCCCTTTTCAGTGTCAACGGAATCGGACAATAAGTACGCAAAGCGAACAGTTCGCCTTGCGCACATAACGGCCGATTTTTTGACTTGGGGCCTTGCAGCTACCTAAAATTTATCCATGCCTTATGCCGCAATTCACACTTCAATCCGTTCAAGACAGGCGCAGAAATGACAAGCGATACAGCACGCGACACCAGCGTAATGTCCGTCCCGAAATGGGAGGGCGATATTACGCAAATCCCGTATTGGGTTTATCAGGACGAAGATGTTCGAGCGCAGGAGCAGGAAAAGATCTACCAGGGCCCAACCTGGAACTACCTTTGCCTGGAAGCCGAGATTCCCAACAGTGGCGACTTCCGCACGACGTTCGTCGGGAAAATGCCTGTGGTCGTCACCCGCAATGCAAGCGGCGGAATCCATGCGTTTGAAAACCGCTGCGCCCACCGCGGCGCGCTGATTGCGCTTGAAGACGGCGGCAACACGCCTAGCTTCACGTGTGTGTACCACGCCTGGAACTACGACCTGGCCGGCACGCTGAAAGGTGTGGCTTTTCAAAGGGGCATCAAGGGCAAGGGCGGCATGCCCGATACTTTTTCCAAAGAAGCCCTGGGGCCGAAGAAGCTGCATATTGCAACATTCCACGGCTTGGTATTCGGCAGCCTGGATGACGATGTTCCCGCTATTGAAGATTATCTGGGCAAGGATATTGCCGCGCGCATTGAACGCGTGCTTTGCAAGCCGGTGAAGGTCATTGGGCGGTTCAAGCAGATGCTGCCCAATAACTGGAAGCTGTATTTCGAAAACGTAAAAGACAGTTATCACGCAAGCCTGCTGCACGTGTTCTTTACCACCTTCCGTCTTAACCGGCTGTCGCAAAAAGGCGGCGTCATCGTCAGCGAAACCGGGGCGCACCACGTCAGCTACTCCATGGTCGACCCCAAAGAGGCCAAGAGCGCGGAGTACGACAGCGAAAAGCTGCGCACCGATAAAGGCGACTACCGCCTGGCCGACCCCAGCTTGCTGGACGGTGTGGATGAATTCGGCGACGGCATTACCTTGCAGATACTTTCGGTCTTTCCGGGATTCGTCCTGCAGCAAATCCAGAACAGCCTGGCGTTGCGCCAAATACTGCCTAAGGGACAGGAAAGCACCGAGCTTAACTGGACTTATATCGGCTTTGAAGACGACACGCCGGAAATGGACACCATGCGATTGAAGCAGGCCAATCTTATCGGCCCTTCCGGCTTCGTTTCCATGGAGGACGGCGCGGTGGGCAGTTTCGTACAACGGGGCATCCGCTGCGCCGGTTCGGAATACAGCGTCGTACAGATGGGCGGCAGCGGCATTGCCAGCGCCGACTACCGCGCAACCGAAACCTCGGTGCGCGGATTCTGGCACGCCTACCGCAGCCACATGGGGTTTTAATATGACGACAAGCATCTACGAACGGCTGAACAAACTGAATGCGGCGTATGCCTCCTGCATCGATGAGGACAAGCTGGAATCGTGGCCGGCGTTCTTTACCGATCATTGCCTGTACAAGATCACCACCGCCGAGAACTACGAAAGCAATCTGCCCGCCGGAATAATCTACGCCGACAGCAAGGGCATGCTGGCCGACCGGGTCAGCGCGCTGCGCGAAGCCAACGTATATGAACGCCAGCGCTATCGCCATATTATCGGCACGCCCCTGATTACCTCGAACACCCCGGAGGCCACGCGGGCCGAAACCCCGTTTCTGGTTACGCGGATCATGCGCGGCGGAAAAATGGACCTGTTTGCTACCGGCAAGTACGTTGACCAGATTGTTGCGCACAACGAAGAACAGAAACTGGAGAAGCGCATAGTGGTGTGCGACAGCATCAGCTTCGACACGCTGCTGGCTATCCCGCTCTAGCCGATGAATATGGCCAGCCAAAGCAGAATTGCCGTTGCCATTGGCGACCCAAACGGCATAGGACCGGAGATAGCCGTCAAGGCCGCGGCCCGTTTCGCCGGCACAGACTTGCGGCCCGTGCTGGTCGGCGATGCGTACATCATCGAACATTACGCCCGGCGCCATGCAACGGGCCTGCCGCTTGCCCCATTGGGGCGAGAAAAACCCGCCGGACTGGTCTACGTGGATGTCAACGCGCTTGATGAAACGGATTTCCATCCTGGACAACTGCTGCCGGCAACCGGCCGGGCCACCGTGGCGTACGCAAGCCGCGCGGTACGCCTGTCGCTGGATGGGCAGGTTGATGCCGTCGTCGGGTGCCCGCACTCGGAAACCGCCATCAATGCCGCCGGCATTGAGTTTTCGGGATACCCCGGCCTTATCGCCCAGCTTACCAATACGCCTCGGGACGAAGTCTTCCTGATGCTAGTAGCGGCGGGTCTGCATATTGCGCACGTAACGCTGCATGAAAGCGTGCGGGACGCACTGCAGCGCCTTACGCCCGAACTGGTCGTCAACGCCGCATTGGCGGCCGTCAAAGCCGAACAGCGCCTGGGTAACGAACGCCCCGCCCTGGCCGTTTTTGGGATCAATCCGCATGCGGGGGAAGACGGCCTGTTCGGCGACGATGATGCCCGCATTACCGAACCCGCAGTGGCGCAATTGCGCAAACTGGGGTTGAACGTCGATGGACCGACGGGGGCCGACCTTTTGCTAGGGCAGCGCAAGCACGATGTCTACCTTGCCATGTTTCACGACCAGGGCCACATCCCCATTAAACTGCTTAGTCCGTTACGGTCCAGCGCCCTGACCATCGGGACACCCATATTGTTTTCCAGCGTTGGCCATGGTTGCGCTGCCGATATTGCCGGCCAAGGCGTGGCCGACCCCATCTCGGTAATAGAGACGCTTGCCCTGTTGCACAACGCCAAGAAGAGCTAAGCCGCGCCGCCGTCCGGCAGGAAAATCTCAGAGGTGCCGGGCCGCACCCAGCGCACATGTTCGCGAGTGGTGTCGATGCAGCCGCCGTTTACGTACACGCCGCCGGGTTCGCGCAGCCGCAGCATCTGTTCCAGGATGCGGCTGACTTGCTGCGGGTCGGCAAGGGACTGGCGCACGCGATCGTCGACGATGTTGTCGTCGACCTGCAGCTTGCCGTTTTTACCCATATAGGTGGCATGGCGCCAATGGTATAGCTCGACGCATTTGGTCGTAAGGGTGAAAGGTTCGTCGCGCTTCCAGAAGTTGGTGAACAGGCCGCCGCCCAAGTACATTACCCACGAGCCCTCGTACCCTTCGGCATTGGACGAGGCTTCGTCGGGGTTGCGGAACCACAGGCGGTCTCCGGGTACGTAATAGCGCAAGGGCAGCGGCTCGTTCATGGAGCCGTATTCTTTCAGGAACACGTCGTGGAACTGGCCCGACATGATGGCCCGGGTTTCCCATTGGCGCTGCAACTGGCCCAGCAATTTAGGGTTGGAACGCGCGAGCTCTTGCGCAAGCCCCAGCAAAATGACGTATTCGGTGGCCCTGTAGCAGGAAAACGAATACAGCTTGCCGCTGCGGTCGGGCTGGGTGGCGGCTTCGAGCGCGGCAATAAGCGGTTTGCCGGGCAGCAGCGTAAAGCCGGTTGCCTCGGCATATTGCCAGTATTCGGTGGGCCGCTCGGCCTCTTCGGTGTCGAAGGCCAGCGCCGTTTTACGCGCGTTAAGCACAATATTGCGCCGTACCCGGACGGCGGATTCAAGTTCGTCGACGTTGGGGTAGGCAAATGCCACCGGTCCAAGCAGCATGGAAAGGAGAATTTCGCGGTCGAGATCGTCGGGCTTGCCAAGGGTATCGAGCCCAAGCTTATGGGCCAATTGCGTGGTGTCGCACTGGGGAGTCCAGTCGTGGGCAAAGGCTTCGCTTAAACGAAAGCGTATCAGTTGCCCGCCGGGCCCGCCATGCCTTGTTGTAACCACGTAGGGGTCCAGCCCCAATCCTTGCAAGTAATTCAGCCCGCTTTCTTGCACAGCGCTCAGCCGAGAGGTCTTGCCGGGAATTTCGATCCCGCCCACGCCAAGCTGAATTGGGTGAATTGCTTCCGTCATAATGAATTACTCGTGAAAAGAATGGCGACGGGAAAAAAGAGAGAACTGCCTTCCCGATAAATCACAGCATACCGGGATTTTCCTTACAGAATAATTATGGAATGCCCGAAGGGTGCCCCCACGCTTCACCGCTACGCGGCTCGCTGTCCGCATCGCGGCTTGCAAGCCGCTCCGATTCGACAGGCACAGGGCAGTCCGCAGGGACTGCCCTATGTCCGGTCTCATCCCCCGAGGGGGCGCTTTTTGCCTTGGGGCGGCCCGGCGGCAAAAAAAGGCCCCCACGCTTCACCGCTACGCGGCTCGCTGTCCGCATCGCGGCTTGCAAGCCGCTCCGATTCGACAGGCACAGGGCAGTCCGCAGGGACTGCCCTGTGTCCGGTCTCATCCCCCGAGGGGGCGCTTTTTGCCTTGGGGCGGCCCGGCGGCAAAAATACCCCCTGCTTCACAACGAGGGGATGCCTTAGCGTAAACCGTCGTTGCCGACCACGTCTTTTTCAGCCAGGCCGCCTACGCGGGCATGAATGCGTCCGCCTGTCGCCATGGCCAGGCCGAACACGATTTCATTGCGCCGGGGGCCGTCCCAGATGGTCATTTCGGCCGCGCCGAAGTGGCTGCGAACGTAGGCCGCATGCAAGTGCGAAAGCGGAATGATAAGCCGCGTGCCCAGCGTTCCGATGCTCTTGGCCGAAGGCACTATCGCCTTGGGCTCGCCCAGCAGTTCGCGCATGGCCCAACCGCCGGCCTCGTGCCATACGGCGCCATGTTCGAGTTCACCGTCTTCGCCAACCAGCGCCGCCTTGCCGTAGGCCTGCACGGCCTGGGCACCGCCCAGCGCCGCCACCGCGCGTGTGGCAAGCTCCATTCCCAACGCGCGCAGTTCGGCCATGAAGGGCAGCAAGTCTGGCTCGTACCGCCCCGCAAACGGATTCTTGACAACGGCGC
This sequence comes from Eoetvoesiella caeni, assembly GCF_003315175.1. Taxonomy (GTDB): domain Bacteria; phylum Pseudomonadota; class Gammaproteobacteria; order Burkholderiales; family Burkholderiaceae_B; genus Eoetvoesia; species Eoetvoesia caeni. Next base: position 202,066 of record NZ_QNRQ01000002.1, read on the forward strand.
TGGACACCGCCACGCGCAACGGCTTGTCCAGCCGCGGGCCGCCCTCGTGCCAACTTTCTTCTAGATCGAGCTTGTATTTGCGTACTTCGACGAGCGACATGGTATCTCCTGAATGTGTCAGCCGGCGGCCCATGGCTTGCGCGCGGGAGCCGCCGGAATTTATACGGTATTGGCCTGGACTTGAACCACTGTGGTGCAAGCCATGCTTGAATCGAAAAAGATCGCGAACAAAACAGTATACAAATTATTGCTCACAACCTTTCATGCAAATAAATTTATTTTATGCATAAAAAGAATTATACTCGTAGCACTCGCATGAGAAAACCAGCGCTTCCGCATCCGCCTCTATTTGGAAAAAACCATGAAATTGATTTCTTACCAACACGCAGGAAAAGCACGCTTTGGTGCAGTCGTCAACGATGAAGTCGTCGAACTGAGCGGCCGTCTGGCTGCACCCGATTTGGCCGCGCTCATATCCGACGCCGGGCAGCTTGAACAAGCCAGGGCCATCGCGGCCCAAGGCGTGTCCGACTACAAACTGGCCCAGGTCGACCTGGATCCAGTCATTCCACAACCGCGCAAAGTCGTATGCGTAGGCATCAACTACGTCAAGCATGCCGAAGAGGCCGGGCGCAAGGTCGGCGAATACCCCGTCATTTTCCAGCGCTACTCTGAAACCGTGCTGGCCCACGGCAAGCCGCTGCTGCGGCCCAAGGTTTCGACGCATTTCGACTTCGAAGCGGAACTGGCTGTCGTCATCGGCAAGGGCGGCTCGCACATCGACGCGGCCAACGCCATGGAACACGTTGCTGGCTACACCTGCTTCAATGACGCCAGCGTGCGCGACTGGCAGTTCCATACTCACCAATACGGCATGGGCAAGAATTTTCGCGCCACCGGCGCCGTCGGCCCGTGGCTGGTTACCGCCGACGAAATCCCCGACTACCGCAAGCTGAGCATTCAAGGGGTGTTGAACGGAAAGATCATGCAAGAAGGCAAGCTGTCGGAACTGGCCTTCGATATTCCGGCGCTTATTGCCTATATTTCGCAGGCCTTGCCTTGGCATCCCGGCGACATCCTTGCCACGGGCACGCCCAGCGGCATCGGCTTCAAGCGTACGCCTCCCGTCTTCCTGAAAGACGGCGACACCTACGATGTCGTCATTCCGGGCGTAGGCACCTTGTCCAACCCGGTGGCGGACGAAGCCTGACGGCGCGCAGCACCCATAATAAATAAAAAGCACAGAATGCACGGCGCAACAATGCGGCGGCATTCCTGCGCTACCCAATCCAAGGAGACACTATGGATTTCGATTTGGCCATCGTTGGCCTGGGACCGGTGGGCGCCGTGGCGGCCAACCTTGCCGGGCAACAAGGCTTGAAAGTGCTGGCTGTCGACAAGCTGGCGCAAATCTACGACAAGCCGCGCGCCTTCGGCCTGGACCATGAGATCATGCGCGTATTCGGCAATATCGGCATAGCCGGCGATATTGCCAAGCACATCATGCCTTACCGTCCCAGCGAATACCACACGTCTGGCGCGCGCGTCCTTAAGCGTATCGTTGCAGCCAGCCCGCCTTTCCCTCTTGGCTGGGAAGCCAATTATGTCTTTTCCCAACCGGCCATCGAAGCCGCGTTGCGGCAAAAAGCCCAGTCCAATCCCAATATCCAGGTCGAGCTGGCCACGACCGTTCTGGATACCGTACGCATGGAAGGCGGGCATGAGCTTCATCTACGTGCCGCTTCGGGCGAAGAACGCCGCATTACCGCGCGCTATGTGCTGGCATGCGACGGCGGCTCCAGCCCATTGCGGGCCAAGCTGGGCCTGGAAATGGAAGACCTTCTGTTCGACGAACCCTGGCTGGTGGTGGATGTGCTGGTCGATCCGAACGCGGTCGATCGGCTGCCGGCCACCAATATCCAGTACTGCGAAACCGAAAGGCCCTGCACTTATGTCGTAGGGCCGGGCCGCCACCGGCGGTGGGAGTTCATGATCAACCCGGGCGAAGCGCCTGACGAACTGGCACAGCCGCAGGCGGTTGAAAAGCTGATGGCCCGCTGGCTGGCCCCGCATGAATATGAGTTCTGGCGCGCTTCGGCTTATCGCTTCCATGCCTTGGTGTTGCGGCGCTGGCGCGCCGACAATATTTTCTTTATGGGCGACGCCGCCCACATGACGCCGCCTTTCATGGCCCAGGGAATGTGCCAGGGCATACGCGACGCGGCCAACCTCATCTGGAAACTTGCCCTGGTCAATAAAGGCCATGCCCCCGACAGCCTTTTGAATTCTTACGAACAAGAGCGGATTCCGCATGTGCGCCACACCACGCTGGTTGCCAAAGAGCTTGGCCGCGTGATCTGCGAAAGGGATCCGGCCAAAGCCGCGCTGCGCGACGAGCGCATGCTTGCCGAGATGGAAAGAAATCCCGCGCCCACAATACGCCAGTCGCTTATTCCAGGCCTGTCCTGCGGGTTTGTCGCCGCAGCCGGCCAGGCCAGCGCCCAAGGCGACCTGTTCCCGCAACCCATGGTCAGCAATCGCAATGGCCAAGCCGGCTTGCTGGACGAGGTTACCGGCATGTCTTTCCGGCTGGTCGTCGCGCATGACGCCGATTGCTCTTCATGGCAACAGGCGGCCAGCCATTGGCAACGCCAAGTGGGCATACCCTTGGTCCTGATCAGGCTGGCCGAGGGCCAGAACCCGTCTGATCTACAGCACGACTTTGATGTTCTGGAAAGCGACGGCGTCTTGAAGAAATGGATGGCGGACCGCGAATGCAAAGTCGTGCTGGTACGCCCCGATCACTATGTATACGGCGCGTGCGCCACCTTCGCGCAGGGCACGGATTTATTACACCATCTACAACAACACCTGGCCACAACCACGGCTTGAACCAAAGGAGCAACCTCAATGACAAGCACAACTGCCCCAAAATCCATCCGCCGCGTTGTCGTCGGCAGCAAAGACGGGGTGCCCACGGTACTTAGCGACGCCAGCTCGGTTCGAACCTTCGAACACCTGCCGACATTTTCGAACACACTGATCTGGACGACGCCTTCCGTTCCCAAGGTCGGCCCGCACCAGCTTGCGGCGGACCCGGTACCGTCCAATACCAATTTCCTGCCGCCCCCGGGCGGCACCAGCTTCATGATAGTGACCTTCCCGCCCGAGGCGCAAATGGCCGATCCCTCTTTCGATGGTGCAAGCTTTGGCGCGGAGGTCGCCGCAAAAGTACCGGGGCTGGCGCAAACCTTCGAGCGCGAAGATCCCACCATGCACACCACCGATACAGTGGACTATGGCGTTGTGCTTGAAGGCGAAATCTGGCTGGACCTGGGCGGCGAAGAGGTTCACCTGAAGCAGCACGATGTTGTCGTCCAGAACGGCGCCCGGCACGGCTGGCGCAACAAAAGCAACAATCCGGTCATGATGCTGTTCGTGCTGATAGGCGCGCAGCGCCAGGCCAGCTAAACCAGGCCGCACATTGCGGTACTGCGCAACACCACCGCCGTTGAGCAGCACCGCAAATAAAGCCTAGCCGCCCAAGTACGCCTTGCGCACGGCTTCGTCATTCAGCAAGGCGGCCGCGCTGTTGGTTCCTACAATGCGGCCCTGCTCCAGCAGATAGCCGCGGTCGGATAATTGCAAGCTGCGGCGCGCATTCTGTTCGACCAGCAAAATCGTGACATCGGCCTTGCGGACCTGCTCCAGCGCCTTGAACAGCTCGGACACCATCAAGGGCGAAAGACCCAGCGAAGGCTCGTCCAGCAGCAGCACGTCGGGCGCGGACATGAGGGCGCGGCCTATGGCCACCATTTGCTGCTCGCCCCCGCTCATGGTGCGCACCGCTTGCGACAGGCGTTCGCGCAGCTTGGGGAACAACTGCAGCACTCGTTCAAGGTTGTTGCGCTCTTGCGGCCGCGCCCGCTTGGGGTAAGCGCCCATGAACAGGTTCTCGCGCACGGTCAGTTCGCCGAACACCCCGCGCCCTTCGGGCACCAGGGCAATTCCGGCTTCGACCCGCTCGAAATCCTTCAGGCCCGAAAGAGGCTGGCCGTTCAGGACTATGCCGGCATCCTGCGAGACCTGCATCAAGCCTGAAATGCTGCGCAGCAAAGTGGATTTTCCCGCGCCGTTGGCGCCCAGCACACTGACGACCTCGCCTTTGGCCACATGCAGCGAAACGCCGTCCAGCGCCTTGTGCATGCCGTACCAGGCACTAAGCCCGTTGATCTCAAGCATGGTCGTCTCCGAGGTAGGCGCGCACCACTTCGAGGTCGGACAACACATGGGCCGGCGTGCCATAGGAAATGGGCGCACCGGCCGTCATGACAACGCAATGGTCGCAAAGCGAGCGCACCGCTTCAAGGACATGTTCAACCATAAGTATGGAAATATCTTCATCTTTAAGCGAACGCACCAGGGCGATGGCATCGATCAGTTCGGTGGGGTTGAGCCCCGCCAGCCATTCGTCCAGCAGCAAGACCTTGGGCCGGCCCGCCAGGGCTCGGGCAAGCTCTACTTTTTTCTGGTCCATGTAGGCAAGCTGGCCGGCTTCTTTGCCTGCATAGCCCGACAGCCCGACTCTTTCGAGCAGAGCGTCGGCCTGGCGCGCCGCCTCGCGGCCGAACAGCCGGCCATTGGTGAAGGCCATGCCGGCCACAACGTTTTCGCGCACCGTCATGGTATTGAACAGGCGGACCAGCTGAAAGGTGCGGCCCACACCATGATGGGTAATGCGGTAAGCGGGCGAACCGGCGAACTCGTGGCCATTGATTTTTACCGAACCGGAGTCAGGCGCCAGCACACCGCTTATAAGATTCAAGGCGGTGGTCTTGCCGGAACCATTCGGACCCAGCAAGCCCACGATTTCGCGCGGCCGGATCTGAAGCGACAGGCCGTCCACGGCCTTCAGGCCGCCGAAACGGCGCGACAATCCTTGCACGTCAAGCAGAACGTTACTCACGGCCCCTCCTTAGCCTCTTGGGCACGGCCAGGAATCCGCCAGGCAGCAAATAGACGACAAACAAGAAGATGGCTCCCAGCACCAGGCTGAATTGGTCGGGAAAATACTTGGAAATGATTTCGAATGCCAGCACCATGGGCACAACCCCAAGCACGGGCCCGAAATACATGGCTATGCCGCCCAACAGCGCCATCACGACCACCTGGAACGAAACCAGGGAGTTGAAGGCGATAGAGGGTTCTATATAGGTCCAGCGCGGCGCCACAATGGCACCGACCACCGCCATGACCATGGATGTGGCGACAAAGACAATGAGCTTTACCGCCACCGTGTTGATGCCGCAATTGCGGGCGGCGGTTTCGTCCTCGCCGATAAGGCGCAGCGCAAAGCCCAGGCGGGAACGCGCCAGCCAGGCTCCCAGCACCCACACCACGGCAAGCAGCGCCAACAATTGCCAGTAGATTTGCGCGGGCGTGACCTCCAGGAATATGTAGCGCCCGACCGAACCCTGGATGGTGGATTCGTACCAGGTAACCAGTTGGCGGATCATCTCGGCCACGCCGAAGGTGAAGATGACGAAGTACATGCCCGACAGGCGCAGCGTGCACACGCCGATGACCAGCGCAAGAAGGCCGCCGGCCAGGGCCGCAGCCACCAGCAAGACCGGCCAGGGCAAGACTTCGGACCATGCCGCCACGGCATAGCAGCCCACGCCGAAGAACGCAGCCGTAGCCAGAGAAACCAGGCGTGTCGTGCCGCAAAAAATGCCCCACACCGTTGCCAGGTTGGCGTACAGCAGCAGGTTGATCATGAACGAAGTGGTGTAGTCGTTGCCCAGCTGCGGCGCGAACGCCAGAACCGCCAGCAAGACCAAAGAGACCACCGTGAAGAGGATTTGGCGTTGATTCACCGCGCCACCCTCCCGAAAAGGCCAGCCGGCTTGAAGATGAGCACAAGCAGGAAGATGGCGTAATTGGCCGCCAGGGTCAGGCCCGGATCGACATACGCCGAGACGAAGCTTTCGACGACGCCCAACAGCAAGGCCGCTACAACGCAACCGGCAAAATTGCCGACGCCGCCCATGATGACCACGATCAGCGCTTTCATGGTGAACAGCACGCCCATGGTGGCGTTGAAGGTAGAGAACATACTGATAAGCACGCCTGCCATGGCCACCAGCGCCGTTCCCAGCGCAAAGCCGAGCATGGCAATGCTGATGACGTTGATGCCCACCAGCGGCGCCGCCGCCGGATTGACCGCCACGGCGCGCAGCGCCGTACCGACCCGCGTGCGCGTAAGCAGCAGGTACAGCAGCCCGCTAAGCACGACGGCCACGCCCAGCACCAGAAGGCGATTGGCCGCTATGGTCGTACCCAGGAAGTCGATGGGCACCGACAGAAAGGAATAACTGAGGTAGTTGCCGCCGAACAAGGCCAGCATGATGCCTTGAATGACAAACAGCAGCCCGAACGTGGAAAGAATGCTGTCGGCCTCGAGTTCGTCGCGGCTGCGCGCGCGGCGCACCAGCGGCAAAAAGGCATAACGGTACAGCACGGCGCCCAGGGCCGCGGCAATGGGCGCGAGCAGTACCGTGGAAATTAGCGGGGAAATCCCCATGCGGGTAAACAGGACCAGCGCAGCCAGCGCGGCGGCAATCAGCATCTCGCCATAGGCAAGATTGAGAATGCGCGCCACGCCATACTGCAGGTTGAGGCCCAGCGCAACCAGCGCATAGGCCCCACCCAAGGTCAGCCCGAAGATCAGGGCATCGGTGATGGGCATAAAGACTCCGGCTCAGGCCTTCCAGACAGGTTTTGCAATAACCGGCTTTACGCCTTCCTGGTTTGGAGCCACGCCGTGGAATACGCCGCCCTGCCACTGGCCCACCAGCCAGCTGCCCGTCATGATGTGGTTCTTGAAGGTAAGCGGGCCGGTTATCGTGTCGAAGGTCGTGGAGTTCAGTACCTTGATGATGGCCGGACGGTCGACCTTGCCGACTTTTTCGATGGACTGCTGCAATGCCTGCAAGCCCGAATAGCACAGCGCGCTGACCCAATGGTCGGGCAAGGTGCCGGTAAGCGCTTTGTGGCGCGCGGTGTAGTCGGTGATTGCCTGCGAATGCGGATTCCATCCGCCAGGTCCCATCACGCCTTCGATGGCGTCGCCGAACTTGGCGGGATAAATCGCCAAGGCCGTGCCTACGCCGGCATAGAACACTTTAGGATTGAAGCCGCGCACCCGAGCCGCGTCGGTCAGGGCGAAGGTATCGGGCGGATAGCTGAATGCCAGGAAGACATCGGGGTTCTTCTGCTGTGCGGCAGCAATGATGGGGGTCAGGTCTTGCGTGGCAATCGGATAACCAGCGTCGTAGACGATCTCGAATTTTTCCTTGGCCAAGGCGGCACGCGCAGCTTTGGAGAGCTCCAGGCCGAACTGGTCGGTAACGTTGACCACCGCGACCTTGTTGCCGATTTTTCCGGCCGTGCGCAAGTCTTTCAGCACCCCGACAATGGCTTCGCCGTACGGAGTTGCCGGCTGCAGCAGCGAAAAAATGTTGTCCCAGCGCTTGACCAATTCAGGCATGCGGTCGGTAATAAAGCTGGGTGCAATCATGGGGAAGTTGCCCCGATGAAAGGCCGGCGCCACAGCCATGTTCATGCCCGTGCCCCAAGGCGGCAGCAGGAAGTCCACCTTGTCCTGGCTGACCAGGCGATCGACCGCCCTGACCAGTTCTTCGGACTGGCTGCGATCGTCGTACTCGACGACTTCGATGGGCAGCTTTTTACCGCCCATGTTTATGCCGCCGGCCTTGTTGACGTCGTCAACCCACAGGCGGTAGTTTGGAATCTGCGAAGCGTTGGCGCCGCCCGTGAAAGGCCCTGTCTTGGAAATGGCCCAGCCCACCTTGATGGACTTGCGTTCGGCCTGGGCGCGTACGACGGCCGGGGCCGCCGCCATGGCGGCAACAGCGCCCGCTGTGCGGACAAAATTTCGTCTAGTTATGCGAACTGTCATGCATGTCTCCTTGATATTTTTTTAAGGGTTTATAACGTAATTGCTAAAACCACCATTCCGGTTTTCTATGCCCGAAATTGCTTCGTTGACCTGATCCAGCGGGAACCCGACCTGCTCGAAAACAGACATATCCAAAAGGCCCGATGCCGCCATGTCGGCCATGTCTTGCCCCTCGCCAGAGGTGAACCAGCAAGAGCCTATCATGGATTGTTGCAAATCCATCATGGTGTGCAGGTCAAGCGGCACGCCCCCTGCTGTTGCGCCAATATCCACCGCTTTTCCGCCATGCTTGAGGGCGCGCATGCTGGCCAGCAAGGTGTCGTGGCCGGCTCCCGGGCCCAGGCAGTCGACGTAAACGTCGACTCCGGCCCCGTCCGTAAGCCGCTGGATCCACGCGTCGATGGGCTCGCCGTCGTTCAGGGACTTGACCTCAATGCGGTTTGGAGCAAGCGCCTTCACACGATTAAGCAGTTCCATGTTGCGGGCCGTGCCGAAAATGCGTGTGGCGCCCATGGCCAGGCCGAACAGGGCGCCGCCTATGCCCAACGTGCCGCTTATGCCATTGACCAGCAGCGTCGTGCCCGGCCGTACACCGCCCTTGCGCAAACCCGCATAAGCCGTGCCCAGGTAACCGAAGCGGGCCGCCTGGTCGTAGCTTACGCTGTCGGGCAATCCCACCAGCGAGTACTGGGGCGCCGTCATGTATTCGCCCAGGCCGCCGTACGGATAGTCTTCGAACATCTTCATGGACTTGTCGGAAAAACCGAAATAGCCGTTGAAGGTCCAGTATTCGCAATTGGTATGGCGGCCGTCGCGGCACGCACGGCAACCGCCGCAATACCGGCCCGGATTCACGTATACGCGGTCGCCCGGCTTCCAGGCATGGACCTGCGAGCCCACCGCCACGATCTCGCCGGCCGGGTCCAACCCGAAAATAGCCGGCAGCGGGGGCAGCGGCCTTTCGGGAAACCATGTGGTCCAGTTGCTGAGGATATTGCCCAGGTTCGGCACAATACCGCAGGATTTCACGCGCACCAGTACGTCGTTCGAGCCGGGCTCGGGCATTGGGACTTGCTCGATTTTCATGGCCTCGCCGACGGCGTGCATACGGGCGGCTTTCATGGTCTTGGGTAACGACATCTTGTCTCCTTCTTTGTACGGGCTTGGGGCATGGCCCCGTTTTTGAATTGTTTATACCGGGGCTGGACCTTGGCCGACCAGCTGGAGTTCAGTCATGCCGGAACCGCGCCTGGCGATCGGACTCCAGCATGAAGCCGGGATCGGCCCGAACCTTTTTCTCGGTTTCGGCCCAGATCTGCTCGTCAGGCAGGTCGATATCCAAGACATCGCCATGCGGCTGGGGCACATACCAGGGGGTATCCAGATAGACCTCCACGGTGTTGCCTTCGGGGTCGTGAAAATAAATGGACAAGGCATTGCCGTGGTTCAGTCCGCGCATCTTGGTAGCCCCGTGCTGCAGCGCTGCGCTGCGAACAGCGCGCAGTTCGTCCAGCGAGCCAACCTTGAACGACAATTGCATTACGGTGCTGAAGGTGCAGTCGGCCGGACGATTTTCTGCCAGCACAAGCTGGTGATGCATGTCGGGCCGGCTGCTAAGAAAGACCAGGCGAAAATCAAAGGTAATGCCCGGCCCCTGGTCGTTGACCTTCATGTTGAAGACGTTCGTATAGAACTTTGTCATTAGCCCGGCATCGAATACCGAAATGCCGAAATGCGATAACTCAGGAGTAAAACCAGCAGCCATCATGGAATCCTTTATTTCTGGGCTTCGATGCGATTGCGCAACAAGCCCAAAGCTTCGATCTCGACTTCAACCACGTCGCCCGGCTTCATGTACATAGGGGGCTTGCGGCTGAACCCAACGCCGCCCGGCGTACCGGTAACGATTACGTCGCCGGGCGCCAGCGTGAAAATAGTCGATGCGTAATTGATAAGGCGCGGGATCGAGAAGATCATGTAGCTGCTGTTGCTGGACTGCACGACCTGCCCGTTCAAGCGGGTTTCAAGCTTGAGTGCGCGCGTGGGGTCGATTTCGTCGGCGGTTACCATGTAGGGGCCAAAGGCGCCGGTGCCTTCAAAGTTCTTGCCCGAGGCAATTTGCTTGGCATGGAACTGCCATTCGCGAACGCTGGCGTCGTTGTAGATGGAATAGCCGGCCACATGGTCGTAGACGTCTTGTTCAGCAATGTCGCGCCCGCCCTTGCCGATGATCACGGCAATTTCGCCTTCCCAGTCCAGGCTTTCAGAGACACGAGGACGGATAATGGGCTGGTCATGGCCCACTTGCGACCGCCACACCCTTAAAAAGATTGGCGGAAACTCGGAAAGTTCGCGCTGCATGCCCATGGCCAGCACCTCTTGGTGGTGGTCCATGTAATTGCGCACCGCGCAGACGATTTTTTCGGGACGGGTAATAACGGGCAGATACACCAGGCCGTCCAGCGGAAGGTCCGCGGCCTTGCCGGCGACGATTTCATCGCGCCGCGCATAGTCGTCGCTGGCGATGAACTCTGCCAGGCTTGCGTACGATGTAACCTTGCCAAGATCGACAACGCCGTCGCCTACGACAACGCCCCATGTCTCGATGCCATCGCGCAGGAAAGATAAAAGTTTCACGAGAATATCCCTTTGTGTCTATGCAAACAAAAAACCGATGGGCCAGAACGCCATCAAAAAGTGTTTATTGTCGAATTTTATGCATGAAACTTAATTTTGGGCACAGGGGTTTATACTGACGCCATTGAACGACATTTATGCCATCAAATATTTGTTCGTAATTTAAACTCTTACCTTCGCCACTTTTACAGGACGGCTTTGCCGACGACAGCAATGGCAACCGACAACACAACGACCTTTCCGCTTACCGAGCAGGCATATCGCACGCTGCGCAAAGCCATTGTGCAATGCGAATTCGCGCCCGACGAGCGGCTGCGCGTCGATGACCTTAGCTCGCGCTATGGCTACAGCAGTAGCCCGGTACGCGAAGCGCTGGCGCGCCTGGTAGAGCAGGGCCTGGTGCGCTCGATCGAGAACCGCGGCTTCCGAGTGGCGTCGATTTCCGTGGAAGGCATCACCGACCTGACGCGTGTGCGCCTGCTTATCGAAACCGAAGCGCTGCGCGACGCCATGCAGGTCGGCGATGACGCCTGGGAAGAAAGAGTCGTGGCCGCAGCCCACAGCCTGCGGCTTGCTGAACAAAGGCTGGGTGAAGGCCCGATAGCCCTGGATGAAACCTGGTCGGAACGGCATCGCGCCTTTCACCTTGCCATCTATTCCGCTTGCAGTTCGCAATTGCTGCTTAACCTGATCGAACAGTTATTCGACAATGCCGAACGCTACAGGCGCTACTCGGCCCGCTTTCGCACGGCCAGCCGCAAAAAAAGCCAGGAACATCAATTAATAATGAAAGCCGCCCTGAAACGCGACGAAAAGGCGGCCCTCGGCCTGATCAAGCGGCACATTATCGAAACCGAGAAAAACGTAATCGACAGCGTCAAAACCATGCACGCCCAGGACCTGGCCCAGGCCAACGCCTCGCGATAAAGCGCATAGTACAAACCCTGCTACATAAAAACTACTTTTATGCATGAAATAAATCAACAAATAAATGTAGCTTTTCATGTAGGCGGTTCAATTCAAAATACTGAACAGCGGTATGGCAAGGCCCATGCCCAGGAGGAGTGCGATGTCGTATTTGAAAAACGCGTGGTATGTAGCAGCCCTTTCCAGTGAAGTAAACGACGCAGACTTATTTCACCGCAAGATCTTCAATACATCCGTCCTGATTTACCGCAAGCAAAATGGCGAAGCCGTTGCCTTGCGAGACCGATGTCCACACCGCTTCGCCCCCTTGCATCTTGGCAAACGAGACGGCGACGAAGTCGTTTGCCACTACCATGCCTTGCGCTTCGACTGCTCCGGCAAATGCACGCATAACCCGCATGGCGAAGGCAATATCCCCAAAGCGGCTCAAGTAAAGAGCTACCCACTTCTGGAAAAACATGGCTTTCTCTGGATATGGATGGGCGAACAAGCCGCCGACCCGGGTCTGCTTCCCGACTACAGCCCGCTTGACGACGGGCCGCCCACGGGCATCGGCTATGCCTACATGCACATGAATGCCAACTATCAGTTGATCATCGACAACGTCATGGATCTTAGCCACATAGACCATGTGCATGGGGAAGCCATTACAACCCGCGGCCAGCTGTCGCCTATCGTTCCCAAGATCCAGGAAACCGAACGTTCCGTTTTTGCGCGCTGGGAATGGAAGCAAACGCCCCCCATCCTGGTGTTGTCTGGCTTCCTGCCAAAGCCCACTGAAGAAGCGCGGCACTTTTTTGATGTTACCTGGATGCCGCCCGCCAACATCCAACTGTCGGTCGGCGGCGCGCAGGGCGACACCCCGTTCGAGCAAGGCGTAGGCGCATACGATCTGCATCTGGCCACGCCGGAAACCGACGGCAGCACGCATTACTTCTTTGCCACGCGACGCAATCACCTGGTGGACGATGCCAATTTCAACGACATGAAGCTGAATGCAATGCGCGACGCCTTCGTCAACGAAGACGGCCCCATCCTGCTGGGCGTACAGGAAGAAATGGAAGACCAGGACTTCTTCGAAATGAAGCCCGTACTGCTGTCCAATGACATTGCTTCCGTCAAAGTGCGCAGGCTGCTGCAAAGCCTTATCGCCAAGGAAAATGGAGTCCTGGCAGAAAAGGCCGCATAACCGCAGTTCGCAGGCACGGCAAAAAAAGAGCCGCGGCGAAAACCGTCGGCTCTTTCTTTTTGAGAATTCCGGCTGAAGACCGGTTTCTTTACGCTTTTAGGCCTTCTTCACATAGCCGTTGCACCAGCCATGTTTCGAGACCTCTTTGCCGGCAAACAGCGGACAGCCGCCCCAATCGGCGGTGCCGCCCTGATAGAACTGGCAATTGCCGCAGTCTTCGCCGGCCGTATATTTTGGAAATTTGGCTTTATCGACTTTGGTCGCATCGTGGCGATAGCCCAGCGCGACGGCGGCGGGGTCGCTTTCGTCCAGCTTTGCCGCCTGTGCGAACCCGCGCTGCGACATGGCCAGCGACGAGGCCGCGCCTATGCTTGCTATCAGGAATGTGCGTCGAGACGATTTCATGGTGACTCCTTAAGTGTGAGGCCGGCATTGTGTATATGCCAAGCCAAAACGGGTTGCGTTGTGCAACTCATGAAATGGCGGCCAGTGCCCATAACACTTGAAAAGTAGCGCAAATGCGGCGCCAACCGTCGTATGAAAACGCGAATTCCCGTAGCCGCAAAGGCGCTGTACCGGCTTCTTTGCGGAACGAGTTCGTGGTAACCAACATGGTACTGCACATCGGGGAATTAAGGCGGCTTGCCAAGCTGCCTTTGAAGCGCAAGTAGACAATTTCTACCGCAAGCTGCAATCTTTGGATGATTCGGGCCGGTCTATGAAAATAGTAAAGGGCCGTGCATGACTTGCCTTGGATACTGGACGCCGCATCCGAAACGACCTAACATTCTATTGAATTCTGAATGCAAATGGACGGCGGCCACCATCGCAATGAAACCCACAGAAAAAAGCGCCACCAAGCAACCGCGGCGCACCCCGTTAAAAAACTACACTCTTAGCGAAACCATTTTCCAAGAGCTGCGCAACCGTTTGCAACGTGGCGAAATCGGCGCCGAAGACCGTGTGCTGGATTACGAGATCGCACAGGAATACAACTGCACCCGCATGCCCGTGCGCCAGGCCTTGCTTCGCCTGGCCAGCGAAGGTTATCTTATGGGCACGACCCGCGGCTTTACCCTGCCCACGCTGACAACACAAGACATCGAAGAAGTTTTCGAAATGCGCCGGCTGCTTGAACCGCACGCGGCATCCAGCGTCATCGGCCTTTTAAGCGAAGAGCAGCATATGGCCTTGACTCTTGCCTACCATAAGGCCCGGCGCGCTGCCGAAAAGCACGACGCGCAAATGATGATCGATGCCAACGTCGCGTTTCGTTCAATATGGGTGGGCGCGGTACAAAACAAGCGCCTGCGCGACACTATCCAGCGCTTTGCCGATCATGCCCAGATTGTGCGCTCGACCACGCTGTCCCACCCGCCCACGCAACAAATCGTCGCCAACGGCTTGAAGCAAATCCTGGACGGTTTCCTGGCCAGAAGCGGCGAGAACGTTTATAAAGCCATGCAAGAGTTCGTCCAGCATGCGCAGCAACAATATTTCCTGCTGGCCAAAGCCAGCGCCGCGCGCTCGGCCTAGTCGCTTTCGCGGCACGGCACGGCCGGCAAGCCCGCGCGATTCGTCCGTCAGGCCGGCACGCCAGCCATGCGCGGCGCGCCTACAACGCCACAGGCCAGGGCCTGCTGGGGTCGCCGCTGGGCACGGCGGCAAGCAGGCGGCGCGTGTACTCGTGCTGCGGCCGCTCGAACACCTCGTTCACCGCCCCTTGCTCGACAGCCTGCCCTTTGTACATCACGACAACGCGCTGGCAAAGGTATCTGACCACCGCCAGGTCGTGTGAAATCAACACCACCGCAATCCCATAGCGGCCGGCAAGCTCTTTGAGCAAATTCAGTATCTGCGCCTGCACCGACATATCCAGGCCCGACACGATTTCGTCGGCCACCAGCAGCTTGGGCGCCAGGAATACGCCCCGGCCAATATTGACGCGCTGCTTCTGCCCGCCCGACATTTCGGACGGATAGCGGCCAAGCATGCTGACGGGCAAGCGCACGTCGTCCATCAGCTTGCGGACTTTGGCATCCAGCTGCGCGGCTGCCTGCTGGCGGGCCGGCCTGGGCAAGGCCTCGATGCCTTGCGTCAGCAAGCGAAATACTGACCGGCGCGGATTCAGCGCGGAATGCGGGTCCTGAAAAATAATCTGCACAGTGCGGCGCAGTTGCTCCAATTCCTTGCCGTGGGCTCCGATCACCGAAATGCCGTCAACGTCGATGCTGCCTTCACTTTGGTCCTGCATGCCGACGATGGCGCGGGCAATCGAGCTTTTTCCGCTGCCGCTTTCGCCCACGATACCGACGCATTCGCCGCGATGAACGTCGAACGAGACATTGTCCAAAGCCTTGTTTGCATTGCCACGCCAAGAGAAAAGCCGGCCGCTGGAGTGATAGGTCAACGACAGGCCGCGCACGCTGAGCAAAGGTTTTTCATGGTCGCCGGCCGCGGCGTCCGGCAGCGGCGATTGCTCAAGGCTACGGCTTGCTTCACCAGGTTTGATACAACGCACGGCACGCCCGGGCTCGTCCTCCTGCAATGGTATGCGGCCCGCGCCGCAACGAGGTTCGCTTATTCCGCAGCGGGCCTGGAAGCGGCAGCCAGCCAGCGGCGCAAGGTCGGCCAGGCCTGGCATGAAGCCCTCTAGCGTCGGCAGGCGCCGCAATTGCCCCGCCAGCCGCGGCGTAGAACTGTTGAGCGAATGCGTATAAGGGTGCAGCGGGCGCGCCAGCATCGCAGCTGCCGCGCCGCTTTCGGCCACTTCGCCGGCATACAGCACGACAAGCTCGTCGCATACGTGCGAAGCCATGACCAGGTCGTGCGTGATCAGGATGATGGACGTGCCATGTACTTTCTGCTGGCGCGCCAGTATACGCATGACATTGGACTGCGTAATGACGTCCAGGGCTGTGGTGGGCTCATCCGCCACAATGACCGCCGGCTTGGCGGCAAAAGCCATGGCAATCAGAACCCTTTGGCATTGGCCACCCGACAACTGATGCGGATAACGCTGGACGATGTCTTCAGGTTGGGGCAATTCCATTTCCGCCAGCCGCCGCAGCATCTCGGCCTGCCGCTGCGACGCCGGCATGCCGATGATTTCAAGCTGCTCGAGAAAAGACTGCGCAATCGTCATCAACGGATTCAAGGCCGTCAAAGGCTCCTGCGGAATAAAGACTATTTTTCGGCCCAGCAGCGCGGCATGCTCGGCCGGCGACATGGCGGTCAATTCGGCATCGCCCAGGAATATACGCCCTTGCGTAATCCGGAAGCCGTCGGGGACGAGCCCGGCAATAAGGCGGCCCACCATGCTTTTGCCGGCGCCCGACTCGCCCACCAGGCCCAATATCCTGCCTTGCGGCACAGTAAAGCTGATATCGCGCAATAGGTCGACCTGGCCCGTGGGCCGCTGTGCCGACAAAGAAACATTTTCGAATCGAATCATCGTGGATCCTGTTAATTCTAGTCTTTGGCCCGATCCCGCAGCGCCGGGTCAAGCGACTCGCGCAAGCCGTCGCCCAAGGTGTTGCAGCCAAGAACCATCAGGAAAATACAAAATACCGGGGTCAGCATGCCCCAGGGCGCCTCGTGCAGGTAGTTTCTGGAATCGGCGATCATCACGCCCCAGGCAACCGTATCGGCCGGTACCGACAAACCAACAAAGCTGAGGATGGCCTCGACAATGACCGCCACGCCCATTTCCAGCGTAAACAACGTGATGATGAGAGGCGCAACCGCCGGCAGGATTTCGCTGAGCATGGTCTTCAAGTGGCCGAAACCCAGCAGCCTTGCGGCAACCACATATTGGCGGCGCCTGACCACAATGACGTCCGAGCGCACGACCCGGCAGAATCGCGTCCAGTCGACCAAAACAATAGCCAGGATGACGTTGAACACCCCGGTGCCCAGTCCCACCATCAGCACCAGCGCGAGCACCACCGGCGGAAACGACATCCAAAGGTCGACGACATAGCCGATGATGCGGTCCACCCAGCCGCCGAAGTAGCCGGCCAGCATGGCCATGAGTACGCCGACCAGCATCGCCCCCGTGGCGGCCGACACGGCGACAATAATGGCGACCCGAGTTCCGTATATGGCGCGCGACAAAATGCACTGACCCAGCCCGTCGGTCCCTAGAGGAAAGCTGGCGTTGCCGCCGCTGGCCCACATGGGCGGCAACAGCATGTTCAGAAGATCTTGCTCGTTGGGGTTATGCGGCGCAAGCCACGGCGCGGCGCATGCTGCAAAAAGGGCAAGCAGGACAATGAACAAGCCCACCCATGTCTTGAACGATATCGTGCCAATACGCTGCCAGGCGCTGCGCCTGGCCCCAACGTTGCGGGGGACGACGGATTCCGCTTGCATCAGTGTTCTCTTAGCAAAGGATTGAGTACGACATACAGGGCATCCACCACTGCATTAATGAGTACCATCAATACCCCAAAGACGATCGCCACCCCTTGTATCAAGGGCAGGTCATTGCTTTTTACAGCGCCAACCATCAGACTGCCGATTCCGGGGAACGAAAAAATAATTTCAATAAGCAGCGCCGAGCCGAACAAAAAGCCGAACTGCACGCCTATCATGGTGATAGTCGGCAAGAGTGCGTTTTTCTGTATATAGCGCAACAAAATCCGTCGCCGGGGCACACCCCGCAACCTCGCCACCAAGACAAAAGGCTCTTTCGAGGCTTCAATCAGGGAAGAGCGCAAAACCCGCACCACCAACGGACAAAATCCCAAAGCCAAGGCGCAGGCCGGCAGCACCATATGCGTCAAGGCATCGCGAAATGCCGCTGTGTCATGCAGCAGCAGGGTGTCGACCAACATGAAGCCGGTTATCACCGGCAGATGAAGGCTTGGACTGACTTGCCCGCTAAAGGGCAAAACGGGAAAAAACACGCCAAACAGTGCGATGAACAGCAAGCCCCACAGAAAAGCGGGAATGGACTGCATGACCACAACAATGGTGTCGGGCACAAACCCCAGGCGCTTTCCATACTGGGAAAAGGCGAATAGCGCCAATGGAAAACTGATTATCAAAGCCAGAAGCAAGCCAACGACCACGAGCTCCAAGGTAACCGGCAAAGCTCTGAGTATGAGCCCGACAACAGGTTGCTGAAACAAGTATGAGCGGCCCAGGTCCCCGCCCAAAGCCTTTTCAAGCCAAATATAAAACTGGGTGTAAAGAGGCTGGTCCAGGCCCAACGCCGCGCGTAAGGCATCGGCTTCCGCCCGCGTTGCCGAGGGTGGAAGCATCATTGCCAATGGGTCCGAGGGTATTGCCCTCAGGACCACAAAGACCACCAGCGACAACAACAGCACGATCGGTATTCCTGCAAGCAGGCGTTGCAGCAATATCGTCAAAGGCATTCGAAGCATATCGAAGTCTCAGTCGGTTAACACGGCCCCAAGAGGCCCCCACAGACTACTTCTGCCAAGAATACAGCCTAGGGGAAACATAGCCATTCCCCTGCAACTCTACATTAAGCGTGGAGTCGTGGGCAATAGTGGCAACCCCTTGCAACAAGGGAATGACCCAGGATTTTTCAGACGCCTCTTTCAACAGAGCCTGATAACCGGCAATCCGTTTTTTCTCATCGGTTTCACTGAACAGCGCATCGATACGTCCTCCTATGCTCTCGTCGCGCCACATCGAAAAACGCAGGCGCGGATCCAGAATGCGGCCTGCGCCGTTGTCGGGGTCGCCGGTGGCATTGGCCCAGTTGTACAGCTGAAGGCCCGTGATTTTCTGGTTGTGGCTTAGCTCCATGACCTTGGCGGCCGTCGTTTCCTCGACGGTTGCGTCAATGCCAACCTTCTTCCACATGGAGGCCAGCACGCGCGCCATGTCGTAGTCGTTCGGAAACGCGCCGTTGGTGGTCAGCAAACGGATCTTGACCGGGTTCTTGACGCTGTATCCTTCTTTGGCCAGCAAGGCAATGGCCTCTTTTGTATCGTAGGGGAATGCATAGTCGTCGATATAGGCGGGCGTGCCCTTGGTGGCCACAATGGACAATACCGGTGCCTTGCCCGCATACAAGGCCTTGGACAAGGCTTGCTTGTCGATGGACAGATGCAAGGCCTTGCGGACGTTGTCGTTATCGAAGGGCTTCACATAGCTGGGCACCTTGATCATGTACATGGCAGAAATCGGGTAGATCTCGCTGGTAATGCCCGGAGTTTTGCTGAGGCGCTCGGTTTCGCGAATGGGAATATCAGTTGCCAGGCTGGCACGCTTGGACTCGACCAGCGCAACACGGGACGAAGCTTCGGGCGTGAACAGGAACACCACGTTCTTGACCGCGGGCTTCTTGCCCCAATAACCGTCGTAGGCTTCCAGCACCAGGCGCGAACCGCGCTGATACTGAACAATGCGGTAAGGGCCGGCGCCAATTGGTTTTTCCAGGAAGCCGTCCATGCCCACCTTCTTTATATAGGCTTTGGGCAGAATGAATGCGGCAAGAAAACCAAGGAAGATCGGCGCGGTGGGCGTTGGCTTTTTATAGACCAGCACCGCCTGCGTCGGCGAACTGATTTCGACATCTGTCAATGTCGGAAACATGCCGCGGATGGCCAGCTTGGGGTTTTCGGCGGGATGCTCCAGCAAACTCCACTTCACATCTTCCATGGTCATTTTGCTGCCATCATGGAAAGTAATGCCATCGTGCAGCGTAATCGCCAGGCGCTGCTTTTTGTCGTCCAGCCACTTCCACTCGGTTATCTGCATCGGCCCAAGCTTCAAATCCTTGGTATAGCGCAGGGGCGAATCGAAAACCGTGGCATAAATGGACTGCGCGATCGGCAAGGTCAGCGCCGTTGGGTCCCAGGACGGCACATCGCTGGGATACGAAATGACCAGCGTGTCTTTGCCCTCGGCGCCTTGGGCAAGCAGATCGCGCATGGGCCACATCGAAGCCGCCAAAGCTGCAGCGGCCCCGCTGACCATGAACGACCTGCGATCAATTTTAATTTTTTCCTGCATACCACCCTCCGCAACTCAGTTAGGTTTCCTTCATGCGACGGCCTCGCCGCGATCGGGAAACTGCTTAGGAAGAACGTATACCCGCCTGCTCCAGCAAAGGCAGCACCCGCTCGCAAAAAAAAGGCAGCTCTTTCGAATAATTCACAAACGTCAACGCGCAGCCCTCGAACCCGGCCTTGTGCATGCTTACCAACTCTGCGGCAATCTGCTCCGGAGTGCCCACCAAGGGATAGGTGCCCGTACCCGCGGCAAAGCGCTGGCGATATAAACGATACGCGCTTTCATCATGGCTGCGGCTAAAGGCCTGCTTTTGGCGCATCATGTAGTCGACAGCGCCAGTATCTTCCTGGTCAACCGAATAGTGGCGGTAATAGTCCCGGGCCTCTTGCTCTGTTTCGCGGCAAACCACATGGGCCACGGTATAGACGCCTATATCGCGCCCCGCGGTTGCGGCGCGCTGCTCTATGTCGGCAATCTGCGCCTTGCCGGCCTCGATGTCGGTAAACGTCGTGAACAGGAAGTCGCAGTGGCGCGCCGCAAAATCGCGCCCCGGGGGGCCGAAGGCCGCGTTCATGGTTACCGGCCTGGGCCGCTGCACAGACGTCGGACTGGTCACCGCATTTTTAAGCTGGTAGTACTGGCCTTCGAAATTGATCGGTGCATCCGAGTTGTACAGCCTGAACAGCAAGTCGGCCCACTCCGCCGCCTGGTCGTACGGGCGCTCGACCAGCTTGCCGCCAAACATGGCGAATTCGTCGGGATTCCAGCCGCAGACGATGTTCAGGCCGGCGCGGCCATGGCTGATATGGTCGACAGTAGCCAGGGCCTTGGCTGCATACAGCGGATGGACCAAAGGCACATGCACGGTCATGAACAGGGCAATCCGCTCGGTGGCGGCCGCCAGTCCCGCCGCAAACGTAAACGTCTCGAATGAGTGTTCGCGCGCCTTGGTCTCGCCTCCGAAGCCCTTCCAGCGTGCAATCGGAAGAATGAAATCGAAGCCGGCGCGGTCGGCAATCTGCGCAGCCTCCAGGACGTCATCCCAGGCCGCTGTCCAGCGCTCGGGCACTTTGGACAGCGCCGAACCGCCATCGGCGTTGGTTGAAAAGGTTCCCAGTTTGAAGGTGCCCGGCTTCAACATTGGATTTATAGAACTCATGGCTGCATCCCTTCTTGATATGCTGCATTCAATCTCTTGACCGCTAACCAAAACCGCGTTTTTGAAACATGCGGCCGACTAGCCGCTGAACACCAGATCTGTACGCATGGGATTATGTGTACTGCTTAGCCCGATCTGGGGCAGTGCAAGATAATCGGCGCGCATTTCGGCACGCAGGGGCGACTGCAACGCCGCAAGCAAACCATCGGGACTATCGAAAACAACTTTGTTGCGTTGAATGGCATTGGCGCGCGGCACAGCCAGTTCGCTCAGCCAGTCAACTTGCGTATAGACTTGAACCTCGCGTATGCCAGGCATGCGCGCCATCAATGGGACATGGCTTTTCATGTACTCGGACAACCACAAGTCGTGGGCCTGCCCCGCCCCGTAATAGGCAACCAAATACGTACATGCTGTAGTGGGCGCACCCTGCACAGAGTTGCCGGCCTGGCCTTCGACCGCGAAAGACCGGGCCACCATGGCCTGCTGGCTCTTGGCCTTCGGCGCGAGCACGGCGCCAAGGCTGTCTATCACGGCGGCAAGTTCGCCATGCGGCAGGCTGGCAGCTTCCAGGCTGGACAGATCGTTAAAAAAGAACTGGAGCACGTATTCGCAGCCGCCTTCAGGCTGATTGCTGAAAAAGGGATCTTCAACCCGGCACGGCTGGTGCAGCAGAACCTTGCTTAGGCCCTGAATGCGCGGCAGCCATCGACTCCATTGTTCCGCAGGAGCTACAAATGTTTCGAGCCGAGTGTTCAACGAATACGTTATGAACAACGAAATCACGTCTCCTCCTTTTCAGCCTTGTGCATATAAATCCAACACAAAACAAGTCTATTTATTGAATTCAGTTTAGGTTTCAAGCACTGGCTAGTCAATCAGAATATGAGGCAATCCACACGAATATTTGCTGATCGCCCCTCTCAATAACGATCCGGCAAAACCTTGCCCCGATTCAGAATATCGTGGGGATCCAATGCCAGCTTTATCGCGCGCATGGCGTCAAGATCGGACGCGCTGCGCGTAAGGCCCAACACATTCCGTTTCTTCAAGCCTATCCCGTGCTCGGCCGACACCGAACCGTTGTACTCATTGACCAGGCCGTACACCAGGGCCTCTACCTGTTCAACCGTTTCAGCCGCGGCGCCGGGAACATCGACAATCAGATGCAGATTCCCATCGCCCAGGTGGCCATAGACCAGCACTGTGCAGCCGGGCCAGCGCGCGCCGAGCCCGGCGGCACAATCTTGCGCGGCCTGGCCTATGTCCCGAATTGAAAAACTCACATCGAATGCAATCAGCTTGGGCATCAGGACCGGAAATTCGGCCGGGGCATCGCGTACGCTCCAGAAATCCAGCGCGTCGCGCTGCGTCGTGGCGACGGCGGCGTCTTCTATGACGCCTGTCTCCAGGCACTCTTGCAGAAGGCGTTCGAAATCGGCCTGTTGCCTTTCGGGTTCTGTCCCCATGCTTTCCAGAAGCACGTAATAATTATGTTGGGCGGGCAGCGGCGGCTTAAGGCCGGATATATTGGCCAGGACATAGTTGTAATAGCCCGGCCACATGACTTCAAACGCCGACACCCCCGAGGCAAGCCTTTGCTGGGCCGTGCACAGCAGCGCAGTCACCGAGTCATAATCCGCCAGGCCGCAACAAGCCGTTGCCACGGCGGCCGGCTGCGGACGCAAACGCAACACGGCGCGTGTAATGATCCCAAGCGTTCCCTCGCTGCCGATAAGCAGATTCTTCAGGTCAAAGCCCGTATTGTTCTTCACCATTTTGCGCAGGCCGCCGATAATGCGGCCATCGGCCAATACCGCTTCAAGGTCAAGTACTTGTTCGCGCACCATGCCGTACTTGATAACCCGATTGCCGCCAGCGTTGCTGCCCAGATTTCCACCGATCGTGCAGGAACCTCGCGCCCCCAGGTCCAGCGGAAACATCATGCCGATTGCAGCGGCCCGCTCTTGCACCGTTTGCAAGATTGCCCCCGCTTGCACTGTCATCGTTCCTGAGACTTCATCGATCTCTTCAATAACATTCATCCGCTCCAGGCTTAGCGCAATATCGTGCTCTTGTGTACATGCCGCGCCAGCCAGGCCGCTGAGTCCGCCCTGCACAACCACCGGCTGGCGATATTCATGGCAAATCGCCAGCGCCTGCGACACCTGCTGCGTCGTGCGAGGACACAGCACAGCCAAGGGTTGGGCCGCCGGCACGCCGCTCCAGTCCGCGTTGCGGCGATAGGCAATCCGCTCGCCAAACTGCACGACGTCTTCGCCGAGGGCATCCAACAAAGCTTCCAGTACGGTGTTGCAGGCCATGAAACTCCTTGAATAGAAGCTGAGCGCGAATTGCTTTATTTAGCGTGAATGCCGTGGGTCGCCTGCTTGAAGCCCGTTGCCGCCACGTCGAAGTCGCTGGCGCTGACAGCGATACGGTAGCCTTTGGCGAAGGATTCGCGCGCGGCCTGGGCCGAGCCGGTATAAAGTCCGCAAGGGATGTCTTGGGCCCGAGCGGCCCGCAAGACCCGCAGGCAGTCCTGCTCGAGCACCGACGGATCCCCCGGCCCGCGCGATAACGCGAGGTCGCCGGTGCCGATAAAAATGTAGTCAAGGCCCGGGACCGCGGCAATGGCCTCGGCGTTTTCGACGCCTGTCACGGTTTCAATCATTATGCCCACGGCTACCTCGCCGCCTTTTTGCAGCATGTCGTCCACGCCGCCCAACAAAGGCCGCACACCGCCGGCTGAGCGGGTCCCGGCCGGCGGATAGCGGCTGGACATTACGGCAAGCTCCGCCTCGCGCGCTGTCTCGACCATTGGCACGAGTACGGAGGACGCACCGCAGTCCAGGGACAGCGAAATTTGGTAGGGCGTGTTTTCGGCGCAGCGCGCGATGACCGGGACGCGGCCGCCGGCAATTCCCACAGCGGCTTCCAGGCTGCCGCGTTCCCACAGCCCATGCTGTAAATCAAGCACTATGGCGGCAGGGCCCGCGTGCGCCGCCACCTCGGCCAGCGCGGCGCTGCCCATCGACAGCCAGATAAAATCTATCGGCGCACCGCTGGCCAATACCGGCTTGAAAGAAGTAAAGGTCATGCGGCTTCCGTTGCAAAGAAATGGGGCGATTTGCGGCCGTCTTCAAGGACGGGACTGTTGCTGTGGGCGGAGGTCAAGACTCGGCCTGGCGCTCGAGCAGGCCGCGGATAAGATACATTTCGGCCTCGTGCACGGTAGACATCTGCTGCCAGGCCGCATCGTCCTGGGTTGCCAGGCGCCAGGTCAACAGCGAGATCACGCATTTGTCGTCGCCATGCTGCAAGAGGCCGCCCGGGATAACGCGCGACATATTGCGAAACTGCATGCGGTCGGGCGCGCGCCCAACGTCGTAGTCCACCTGCAAGCGCTCGCGGTCCACATGCAGGCGCACAAAAGTTTCGCGCCCGTCGAATACGGATGTCCCGACGAACAGGCCGGGCTCTGCTTCGCGGCGCTGCCAACTGCCCCAGGCCCACTGCCCTTGCTTCACACCGTCGGCCATCAGCTCGAAAGCCTGGATTGCCGGAACCTGCACCAGAATACTGCTGGAATGACAATGCGGATCGATCATTTGCCCCTACCTTGCCCAGTGGAAAGCCCGCCCGCGCAGCGGCGGCCGACCTTGCCCGTAGCGCCTTCTGTGATTATATTTATACGCTTGCGCAAAAACTGAATTCAGAATAATGTTATTGACGTTTATCCGGCATGTCAATCGGCAAAACGGCTCGCTAAAAAACCCATAAACAGGTGAAATACCGTTATTGCCTTTGTTGACCGTGCTTGCCGCCCCGCATGGCCGATACTTACCCAACCAGACCATCATCATGACTACAGAAACCCGGAATTTCGAACTGCGCCTGAAGCAACGCCCCGGCAGCGATGTCTCGCCAGACGATTTCACTTTGGGCGACAGCCCGATTGAAGCGCCGCAAGCGGGACAAGTCCTTGTCAAGGTGGAATGGCTGTCCATGGACACCTATCTGTACGAACGCACCATAGGCGATGCCATGGGGCCGGCTATTCCCCTTGGAAGCCGCATGCCGGGCCGTGCCTTGGGGACGGTGGTATCCGGCGGCCTGCCCGCCGGTACGCTGGTCTCCGGAGACTTCGGCTGGCAAAAATATGCAACAGTGGACGCTTCCGCCGCCACTGCGCTGGAGCGCAACGCGGCCCCGGACACCTGGTATTTATCCGCCCTGGGCGCACCGGGCCTGACGGCGTGGCTGGCCTTGCACAAAGTGCTCAAGCCCGCCGCAGGAAAAACGCTGCTGGTGTCGGGCGCGGCCGGAACGGTGGGATCGCTGGTGGGACAACTGGCTCGCGAACTCGGTTTGAATGTCATCGGCATCGCCGGCGGCGCCGAGCGATGCAAGTGGCTTATGCAGCATGGCTACCAGGCAGTCATCGACCGCAAGACCGTCACGGACTGGAAGCAGGCCATGCTGGCGGCCGCCCCCAACGGCATCGACTTCTATTACGACAACGCGGGCGGAAGAATCCTTGAAGCGGCGGTGCAGGCCATCGCACCGGGCGGGCGCATTGTCCTATGCGGGCACAGCGGCGAATACACCAGCCCCACCGCAAAACTCACCGCCACCGACTTGCTGTACAAAGGCCTTACCCTGCATGGTTTCCGGGTTTGGGACTTTACCGCGCAATTCAAAGAAGCCCGCGCGGCGCTGCTGGACCTCATCATCCAGAAAAAGCTGCACATGGAAGAAACCATTCATCACGGGCTCGCCAGCGCTCCTGCGGCAATGGACGCCATGCTTAACGGCAACGGTTTAGGCAAGCACCTGGTAAAAGTGCACGAAGATTAAAATGGCAGGCCTGCATGCCTCTGTGCTAGAGTTGAATCGAAGCCTGCGCAAACAACCGTACCGCGTCCAGCGCGCAAGGCAGCCGGCAATGCCCGCTTGCGCCGCGCGCGGACGCCTGAAGATGTCCTTACTATGAACGCCTCTGTCCAAGCTCGCGACGAAAGTCCGCCCGCCCCTACTTTGCATCCCTCGTTGCGCATCGGCATTGCGGGGGCCGGGGCCATTGGCTGTACGCTGGCGGCAACATTGGCGCACGCGGGGCAGGCGGTGCATTTGCTGGCCCGCGGCGCAAACCTGCAAGCCATCCAGCGCAACGGCATCCAGCTTACCCGTGCCCAAGATATCATCCAGGCTTCTGTAGCCGCGTCGGCCAGCGCACACGAGCTGGGCGTGCAAGACGTTCTATTCCTGTGCACCAAAGCCCAGGACCTTGCCGGGCTACTGCCTGCGCTGGCCCCCATGATCGGGCCGCAAACCTGCGTCGTGCCCTTGGTCAACGGCGTACCGTGGTGGTATTTTCAGGGCATACCCGACCATTTTTCCGGCCGCGCCATCGAAGCCGTAGACCCTGGCGGAGCATTGCTGAGCGCTCTTCCCTCCGAACAAATCCTGGGCGCCGTGGTATTTATCACGGCCGAACGCCTTGGACCCGGTGCGGTCGAATCGCGCAACCCCATGCTACTGGTTCTGGGCGAGCTCGACCATACCGAGACCCCCAGATTGCAGCGCATTGCCGCTGCGCTGACGGCGGCCGGGCTCCCCACCCGCAGCAGTCCCCGCATTCGCGATCCGCTTTGGACCAAAATAATTGCCAACCTGGCGTCCAACCCGCTTTCGGTCATTAGCGGCGCGACGCTGCAAGCGCTGTTCAGCGACCCGCGCCTGCTGCCTGTCGTGCGCAAAATACTGGTCGAAGCCATGGCCCTGTCCGCAGCCTACGGGGCCCGCCTGGAGTTCGACCCTGAAACCTTTATTGCGCAGGCCGCCGCCATGGGCCCGACACGCACTTCCATGCTGCAAGACTCGCTGCAAGGCCACCCCCTTGAACTGGCCGCCATCGGCGACTCGCTACTCGAGCTGGCCCGCCTGCGGCAAATCCCCATGCCAATAACCCAGGACATCATCGCCCTGACTCACTTTCGCGACGAGGCAACACGCGCCGCCAATGCCCTTAACGGAGACAAAAAATGAATGCTTTGACCACACCGCAAGTCCAGATGAAACAACCCGTCGTGCGTCCCGCACACTGCAGCGAAGAAGAATGGCAGTTGCGCTGCGACCTGGCCGAGTGCTACCACCTGATCGACTACATGGGCTGGAGCGAAACCATTTTCAACCATATCTCGGCGCGCCTGCCCGGCCCCGTCCATCAATACCTGGTCAATCCTTTCGGCCTGAACTACATTGAAATCACGCCGGCCAATTTGCTGAAGGTCGACCTGAACGGGCAAAAGGTAGAGCCCTCGCCCTACGACGCCAACCCCGCAAGCTTTGCGCTGCATGGCGCCTTGCACGAAGCGCGCGATGACATCCGCTGCATCATCCACACCCATACAACGCCTATTTCGGCGGTAGTGCAAAAGCGCAAGGGCTTCGACAACAACAACTTCTACGGCGCTCAGCTGTATGGCCGCGTGGGCTATCACACCTTCGAAGGCATTACGCTGTACGACGACGAAAAGCCGCGCATGGTCGCCAGCCTGGGCCAAAAGCACATTCTGGTCTTGCGCAACCACGGCATTGCGGTGGCCGAAGGCAGTATTGCCAAAGCCATATTCCTGCTATGGACCACGCAGCGGGCCGCCGAAGTCCAGTGCGCCGCGGCCGCCCTGCCCGGCGAAGACAACCCCTTGCCCGAAGCCGTGCAGCAAAAATGTACCGAGCAAACCGAAATGCTGATCCGCGAAAGCGATTTCGCCAATCAGTTTTTCAATGGCATGGTACGCAGGATGCACGCCGCGCGCGGCCCTAGCTGGTAATTGCCTCGGGCTGGCTTTCGTCTGCGCCCAGCCCCAGATATGCGCGCCGCAAATGCGGCTGCGCCAGCAGTTCGTCCGGAGTGCCGGTAGCAACTATCCGGCCTTCCTCCAGGACGGCGGCATTCTGGGCCACCTGCAAAGCCATCGTGACATTTTGCTCGACCAGCAAAACCGTCATGCCTTCGGCGTGAATGTCGCTGATCACCTTGAACATATCCAGCACGATGCTGGGCGCCAATCCTAACGAAGGCTCGTCCAGCAACATAAGCCTGGGCAGGGCCATCAAGGCCCGGCCTATGGCCACCATTTGCTGCTGGCCGCCCGAAAGCGAACCGGCGGGATGGTCGAGCTTGGGCACCAGCGCCGGGAACAAGGCGCAAACCCGTTCAAGCGATGCGGCGCGCGCAATGCGGGCCCTGGCTGTATAACTGCCCAGTTCCAGGTTTTCACGCACGCTCATGCTAGTGAACAGGCGGCGCCCCTCGGGCACCAGCGCAATGCCATGATCGCAAAAGCGATGCGGCGCCAGCTTGGTCAAGTCCTTGCCGTCAAACAGGAGCTTGCCGCCGCTGACGCGATTCAGGCCGGCAATAGCATTGATAAGCGTGGTCTTGCCCGCGCTGTTGGGGCCCACCACGCACAGCAGCTCGCCGCTGTTTACCGTTAACGAAACATCCCACAATGCCGTGGCTGCGCCGTAAGCAACGCGAAGAGACTGGACTTCAAGCATGAGCGCGGATTCCAATGGGCGGGACAGAGGGCGCGGCATGCGCGGCGGCGGGCTTGCCCAGATACGTGGCAACGACGTCGGGCCGGGCCATGACTTCGGCGGGCAGCCCTTCGGCCAGCACCGTGCCCTGGTTGAAGACAACAATACGGTCGCACAGCGCCATGACGGCGCGCATGACGTGCTCAACGAACAATATGGTCGTGCCTTGGGCGCGTATGCGCTGGATCAGCGCCACCGCTTCGTCGATTTCAGAAGGCGTCAGGCCCGACAGGACTTCGTCCAGCATCAACAACTGGGGATGGGCCGCCAGGGCCCGCGCAAACTCCAGGAACTTGCGCTGATGCAGGTTAAGGTCTTCGGGCAGCGCAAAAGCGCGGTCGGCCAGGCCGGTGAACTCAAGCCAATGCCAGGCGTCGTGCTCGGCCCGGCGGCGCTCTTGCTGGCGGGCGCCGAACATGGCCGGCAAAGCCACGTTTTCAAGCACCGTCAAGTGCGCAAAGGGCCGGGGAATCTGATAGGTACGGGAAATGCCGCTGCCCGCAATACGATGCGCGCCTATGCCGGAAATCCGGCGACCCTCGAATGTCATGGTACCGGCCGTCAAGGGAAAGTGGCCGCTGGCAACGTTGATGAATGTGGACTTGCCAGAGCCATTCGGCCCCAGCAAACCCAGGATTTCGCCGCGCCGCACGTCCAGGTCGACATCGTTCAAGGCCTTTACCCCCTGAAACGATTTGCAGATACCGCGCGCAGACAACAGAATTTCGCTGTCCGCGCCAGGCGCCGGCCGGCCGCCCGCCGGCTCAGGCAATACGCCGCCGTTGGAATCTGCCGCCAGGGTGTCTTTGGGCCGTGCCCGGGCGGCATCCGGCTTGCGCACGAACTTCTTCAGGATTCCGCCCAAGATGCCGTCGGGCATGAACAGAATTACGCAAATAAGTATGACGCCCATGGCAACCTTGCCCAGCACGGCGCTGTCGCCGGCGGTAAAGCTGTACAACAGAATGGTAATTACCGTGGCGCCGACGGTCGGCCCGGCCCAGTGGCGGGTGCCGCCCAGCACGCTCATCAAGATCACGGTCAAAGGCAACAGCACAGTAAAGATATCGCCGGTTGTCACATACGACACGAACAGGGCGTGGATGCCCCCAACAACCCCCGCCAGCGCGCATGACAATGCAAAGGCGACAACTTTATAGCGGAAGGTCGGCACGCCCAGGACTTCTGCCACATCCTCGTCGTCGTGAATGGCAAACAGACCGGTGCCAAAGCGCGCGTAATAAATAAGCAATGCAATGACTACCGTCAACAACGCGGCGGCCAAAGCCAGGTAGTAAAACGTCGTCGATGCCGAGGGGCCGATTTCCGGCACAGGCACCGCGCTAAGATAGACGCCGGGCCCGCCGTCGATAGGCGTATTAAGCACGATAGTGGCCACCACGAAGGTGGCGGCCAGGGTAAGCAGCGCAAAGAGTTCGCCGCGTACGGCCTTGACGCGAAAAGACACCACGCCCAGCACTGCGCCGAACAAAGCCGCCATGGCGGCCGCCGCCGGCAATGTCCACAAGAAAGGAATATCGAACCCACTGCTCAAGACCGCAGTGGTGTACATGCCTATGCCGAAGAACGCGCCATGCCCGAACGAAAAATAGCCCGAATAGCCGGAAAGCAAATTCCAGGACGTCGACAGCGCGATCCAATGAAAAATCAAATACAGGACAGACAGGTAAAAGGCGGGCAGGCCCACATAAGGGACAAGAACCAGCCCCATCGCCGCGATAGCCACCAACAACAGGGATTTCTTCATGCCTGGATTCTCTCGGGTCGAACGAGCAACACGATAATGAGTAAAGAGAACGAAACCAGCGGCGCCCACGAAGGCGACACAACCGCCATGGTTACCGCTTCGCTGATGCCGATGATGCAGCCCGCAATAATGGGCCCCATGGGCCGGCCAAGGCCGCCAAGCATGACGCAGGCAAAGACCACGCCTATCCAGCTGTAGATCTGGGATGGCGCCAGCGTGTAGCCCAGGGCAATGCAAACGCCGGCAATGCCGGCCAGCGAGGCATTGAGCCCCGAAAGCAATAACCCCAAAGCCTGCTGGTTGATGCCGAACGCGGCCGCAATAGGCCCGTCTTCAGCTGCCGCACGAATGGCTTTGCCGATATCGGAGCGGCGCAATACCTGCCAGATAATGAGCGAAATGCTAAGGCTCAAACCCAGTGTAATGAGTTCCGGTAGCGGTAGATACACTGTGCCGATCTGCAATTTATGCTCGGCATAGGTGGATTCCAGGCGCCGGTAATCCGCCGTCCAGATCCATTGCAGCATGGCCTCGATAATAATGGTCAAACCAAAAGTGACCAGCAAGGAATTGAACGGCGTCATCCGAAAACGCGTTATGACCCAATGTACGGCCATGCCCACGACAAAAAAGACCGGGATGATCATAAGCAGCGTCAACAAAGGGTCGATGCCGCCATAGGTGGAAAACTGATAGGTAAGGTATGCGCCAAGAAAGGCCAGTGCAAAGTGCGCCAGATTGATCTGGCGCAGCATACCCCAAGACAAACTTAAACCAAGCCCTAGCAAACCATACAACGCACCTGTAAAAATCCCTGCCAGAATAGATTGAATCAGTAATGTAGAGCTTGGAAAGTTCATGTAATCGTCACGCTTAGAAGGTTCGTAGCTTGGCACCCGGAGCAGCCCAATTGGCGGGCCATACCGTTAACCATTTCCCTTCTTGTACCTGCTTGATCTTGCTCAGGTCGTTGCCAAAGTTGCCCGGCCCGTCGAAACGCAACTGGCCTTGAATGGTGTCGACCGTGTGGGTCTTGAGCCAGTCGGACAGTACTTTGTCGTCGAGCGACTTGGTGGCTGTAACCGCCGCCTCGATGATTTGCCATGCCGAGAACGACGCGGCCGCCTGTGTATCGACCGCCGTGTCCGGCATATTGGCCTGCTTGGCGCGCGCGGCATACTCTTTGACGAATTGGGCGGCAATAGGGTTATCGGTAAACGGCGCGTGCGATTCGAAAATGGTTACCGACATGGCGTTATTCGCCTCGGGCGACTTCAACATCGGGCCGGACGCGGGGTACAGGTAGAAATGATTGCGCGGGGCGTAATCGATTTTCTTCATGGCATCGAGCAACTGGTTGCCTTCCAGGCCCAGCCCGCCAACCCAGATGAGATCAGGGTTGGCCTCTTTGATGCGGCCGGCAATAGGGCCGAAGTCGCGGTTGCCGAAGTCCCACTCCAAGAACAGTACCTCTTTGATACCGCGCTTTTTAAAGACATCGCGCGCGCCGATGGAAACGAAATGCACCGACGGAAACTTGCTGGTGACGACCGCCACGGTTTTAGGCATGTGGGGCGTTGCCGCCATGGCGTCCAGCAGCAGGTTGGGGGTTGAAGTCTCGGGGGTAGGGCCGAACGACCATGCGGGAAACTGGCGCTCGTATTTGGCCAGCTTCGGAATACCAAAGGTATGGTGCACAAGCATCTTCTCGTGCCGCTGGGCCACGCCCATGGCGGAAAGAATATTGCCTGTTGCGTAAGGGCCGATAAGAAGATCGACTTTATCGGAGGTGATCAGCTGTTCGTACAAGGTACGTGCAATGTCGGGCTTGGACTGGTCGTCTTTCAGGTCCCACTCGACCGGCCGGCCCAACAAGCCGCCGCGCTTATTCAAGTCTTCAATATAGATTTCACCGGTCAACTTGTGAACCAGCCCCGTAGCCGCCAAGGGTCCTGTAAGCGCCAGCGTGCCGCCGATGCGGATGGGCTGGCCCTTGGACTGGGCCAGCGCGGTTCCCTGCACCAACATACCTGCACCGGCCGCACCCATTGCAGCAACGAATGCTCGTCGATCTATAGCCATGAAACTTCTCCTGAGTTTTTTAAAACTTGAGTCGAAAATCGGGCGACAAAATACGCGAATGCGCATGTCGCTTTATTCAGGGCGCAGAGCGTCCAGGTAAAAACGGGTGCTACGGAAAGGCCAATTCAAGGCCGGCGTTGCGCCGGCCAGCAAGTTGTCCCCAAGGCGTCCGCCTAGTGCCGGCCGATGGCCACAACAAGGCAAGACTATGTACTATTGTTAAAAAAACATATATTTGTAATGAAGTATATATAGAACGTCCTAAAAAAAAATCAGGGTTTCCATGCATACTAGACGCCTCCCAGGAGCCACATGAGCCGACCTATCGCACTATTTATTCTGGGCCACGCGGGCACGGGCAAGTCGTTCTTGACGGACTATTTTGTTAAACAACAACGGCTTGAACGCCAGTGCTGGTGTGTCATGGACAAGGACGCCGTGGCCGAGAACTGGACCGGCCCTTTGCTGCACGCGCTGGGGCAAAACCCCAACGACAGGGATAGCCCGTTCTTCAAGGAACATGTGCGCGACCTGCAATACCTGAGCACGCTGCGCATTGCCAGGGATCAGCTCGACATTGGCCTTAATGTGGTTCTGCCAGGCCCCTGGAACCGGGAACTGGCCTCGTCGGCCTTGTTTTCAACCGGCAAACTGGGGTTTCCGGCCGCCGCGCGCCTGTGCCATGTCTGGCTGGAGCTGCCTCAGGCCGTGCGCAAAGAGCGCATTATCAAGCGGGGCGATATACGCGACCAATGGAAGCTGGACCACTGGGATGCCTACTTCGGCGCCCTGAAGCGCCCGCCCGCCGTCGAGGGCGGCCGCGTGCCAACCCTGGACGCCAGCCTGCCTATTGCGGAACAGGCGCGAATGCTGGAAGAGCTTGTGAAGAACTCAAGCTAAAAGACCGAAGCCTTGAAGCGCGGTCAAAACCGTTCCGTATCGACCTCGCTTTCGCTTTGTTCGGTATAGCGGTTGCCAACCACGGTCCGTTGATTGATCAGGGCGTCCAAGCGCGCCAGAACGTCGTCATCGAGCAATACGCCGGCGGCGCCCAAGTCGTCTTTCAGGTGGGCTTCGCTGGTTGTGCCGGGAATGGGAATAATATCGTCGCCCTGATGCAGCAGCCAGGCCAGGGCCAGTTGCGCGGGGGTGCAGCCTACTTCTTGGGCAATGTCGTTGTAGGCCGGCATCAACTTCAGGTTGGCGGCATAGTTTTCAGGAGAAAAGCGCGGCATGGCCCGGCGAATGTCCTGGGCATGCAAGCTGCCCAGGTCGCTGAACCCGCACAAGAAGCCGCGCGCGACGGGGCTGAAGGCGACAAAAGCAACGCCCAATTCGCGGCAGGCATCCAG
Organism: Eoetvoesiella caeni; assembly: GCF_003315175.1. GTDB lineage: Bacteria > Pseudomonadota > Gammaproteobacteria > Burkholderiales > Burkholderiaceae_B > Eoetvoesia > Eoetvoesia caeni. Next base: position 235,762 of record NZ_QNRQ01000002.1, read on the forward strand.
CACGGCAATTTCCGGGTTGCGCGTCCATAGCGAATATTCGGTCTGCAAAGCAGCAATCGGATGGACGGCGTGCGCGCGGCGCAAAGTAGCTGCGGAAACTTCCGACAAGCCAATGCTGCGGATCTTGCCTTCGCGCACCAGGTCGCTCAAGGCGCCGACGCTGTCTTCGATCGGCACCTGCTTGTCCCAGCGATGCAAATAATATAAGTCGATGACATCGGTTTGAAGCCGCCGCAAACTGTCTTCGCAAGTAGCTTTAATGGTTGCCGGCCGCCCGTCGATAACCCGCACTTGCTTGCCGTTGCCTGCCACGTCCACACCTTGCATGCCGCATTTGCTCGCCAGCGTGAACCGGCTGCGCTGCGACGCCAGAGCCTTTCCGACCAAGGTTTCGCTTGCGCCAAACCCGTAAAGCGCGGCCGTATCGAACAAGGTCACGCCCGAGTCCAAGGCCGTGCGCAATACCCGCAGCGCCTGCTCTTCGGACACCGGCGCGCCATAGGCGTGACAAAAATTCATACAGCCCAGCCCAATGGCCGAAACAGAAAAGGAACCCAGTTGCCGCTGTTGCATCGCCATAGTCTTTGCGCCTTATATCTATTGGTTCGTAATTCGCGGCCTCATTATAAAAGCCGCAGCCATCGAAGGGACAACCGCGTTATGTCATGCATGAATCATCTCGAACGTTGCCTTGGCAAGGTCGCTGCGCGGGTCGTGCAGTTCGCAGAGCAGATCGAAATGATTGCATTGCGGCGTGTCGACGCGCCGCACCGCAAGTCCCTGGGCGCGGCACGCCGCTTCATAAGCCGAGGTCTGGTTCTTGAAACCGTCGGTCTCCAGGCCGCCTACCGCCAGCACCACAGGCGTATCGGCCGGTGGCAGCTGAAACAGCGGACTGAGCCGCCGCGCCTGCTCGGGATGCAGTTGCAGCCACTCGTTGACGTTGATGCCGCACAAGGGCTGAAGGTCGTACAGGCCGCTAAGGCTCAGCATGCCTTTGATTACATTGTCCGGCAAACTGAACCTTTCCTGCCAACCGGACGCGGCCAGCATGGCCGCCAGGTGGCCGCCGGCGGAGCTGCCGCCCACATAGATACGGCCTGGGTCGACGCCGTACAGGCCCGCATTGCGGTATAGCCAGGCCAGTGCACTGCGCATTTCGCGTACGGTTTCCCCCAAAGTAGCCTCGGGCAAGAGGGTGTATTCAAGAGTGCAAACAGCAATGCCGGCATCGGTGAACGCCTTGGCCATTATTGGCGCGTCTTCCTTGGTTTGCGCGCGCCAGTAGCCGCCATGTATAAAAACAAACAAGGGCGCCGGCTGCCGCTCCAATGTCACGGGGAACAGGTCCAGTCGATTTGCCACGCCCTGCCCGTAGCGCAAATCGCAAATCCCCGGGCACTGGCTTTTTACCTCTATGGCAAGCCGGGCGTACTCGGCCACGCAGGCGTCGAAATCGGGCACCGAAGCGCGGGCGTTGTATTGCGTTGCGCGCTCTTCCACGCTGGAAAAATTCAGATCAAAATTGTCTTCAGCCATTTGCTATCCGTTTACTTGTGTTCAAACCCCATTGCAACATGCAGTCCACGCCTTATGCTGCTGCGCTAACATAATGTTCGCACATTCGGCCGCCTTTAAAGGAATCAGCATGTCCACTATCGTTGTCGTCGGAAATCCCAAACCCGCATCGAAGACGGCTCACGCAGCCACGCTGTTGGCCTCGGCGCTTACCGGGCGTGAGCCCGATGCCGTGATCGACGTCATCACCCTGGGAGCCGGTTTGTTGGCCTGGGAAGACCCCGATGTGGCCAAGGCGGTCCGGCTGGCAGCCAGCGCAGAGCTTGTCATTGTGGCAAGCCCGACCTACAAGGCCACCTACACCGGCCTGCTCAAGCTGTTTCTGGACCAGTTCGCCACTGCCGAGGGCCTGCGCGGCACGGTGGCCGTGCCCCTGATGCTTGGGGGCGGCCCCGCCCATGCGCTGGCTCCCGAAGTGTTCTTGAAGCCGCTGCTGGTCGAACTGGGCGCCACCTGCCCAGCCCCCGGCCTTTTTTTGTCGGACAAAACATTCGAGGACGGTGTGCAGATCCGGAAATATGCCGATGACTGGGGCCCGGTCCTGCTGAATGCGGCGGCCGGGTGGCGGGACCAGGCACATAAAGCATAAGCGCCCGGGCGCTATGGAATGCAACGGTCAGATGGCCGCGCCCAAGCGCGGCCATTTTGATATACGTGTTTACTCTTGTTGCCGTTTTTATAAAAAATAATAACCTTTCGAGAATCATAAGGATCACACAATACAGGCATCCGGGAAAACACGAAGTCCCGTTGCCCGCAAGGAGAACACATGCTTCGAAAAACAGTATTAAGCGCCGCGGCCATGGCGTTGATCGGCTTCAATGCCGGCGCCGGCGCGCAAGAACCCCTGAAAATAGGCTTCATCACGACCTTGTCCACCCCTGCCGGCTATATCGGTGAAGACGCACGCGACGCCTTCAACCTAGCCATCAAGCAGGGCGGCGGCAAATTGGGCGGCGTACCTATTCAACTCATCGTCGAAGACGACGGCCTCAAGCCCGGCTCGGGCAAGCAGTCGGCCGACAAAATGCTGCAGGACGGCGTAAAGCTGTTCAGCGGAATCAACTTTTCCAACGTGCTGACGGCGGTGGCCCCCACCGTGTTGCAGCATGGGGCGTTTTACGTCAGCACGAACCCGGGGCCTTCGCCCTTTGCCGGCGCCAAGTGCAACAAGAATTATTTTGTGGCCTCGTTCGAGAACACCGCCATGCATGCGGCCGCTGGTGTGGCAGTCGACCAATTGGGCTATAAGCGCGTAGCGCTGGTGGCGCCCAATTACCAGGCAGGCCGCGAAGCCCTGGAAGGATTCAAACGTACTTATAAAGGCACCGTCGCCGCAGAGCTCTACACCAAGCTGGATCAATCCGACTTCTCGGTCGAACTGGCCAGGCTGCGCGAACTGGCACCCGATGCCATCTACGAATTCGAACCCGGCGGCGCAGGAATCAATTTCGCCAAGCAGTACGCCAACTCGGGCCTAAGCAAGACCATACCCGTCGTTCTGCCGGTATTTTCCATGGACCTGCGGATGATAAAAGCTACAGGCTCCGCCGCCGAAGGCCTGTACACCGTGGCCTTGTGGTCGCCCGAACTGGACAACCCGCAAAACCATGCCTTCGTCAAAGCCTTCAAAGAAGCTTACGGACGGGTGCCTACCCATTATGCGGCCCTGGCCTATGACACGGCCAACTTGATCGCGTCCGGCCTGCATGCCGTCAACGGAGACATCTCCCGCGCCGACGATTTCCGCGCGGCATTGTATAAGGCAGACTTCAAATCGGTGCGGGGCAATTTCAAGTTCAACACCAATCATCATCCTATCCAGGACTACTACCTGATGCAGATCAAGCGCAACGCCCAAGGAGAACTCACCCCCATGGTCGTGCGAAAAGTACTTAGCGAGGCCAAAGACACCTTTGCCGCCGAATGCCCGCTCAAGCCCTGATCCATCCATTCCGCCTTCATCGCCGGCAAGGGCGCCCCGCGATACAGCGCGGCTCTTGCCAGGCGGATTGAAGTCTGAAAGCGTCATAGCGTAGCGGCTCGGTCCCAGCCTCCGCCAATAGCGCGTACCAGGTCAACAGCCACCCGGGCGCGCTCGCCGTCAAGCAGCACGGCGGCGCGCCGCTGCTGCAGGACCATCCGGTCCGCGTCGATCACGTCCAGATAGCTGACCGACCCTTCCCGATATTGAAATTGCGATAAGCGAGCGGCTCGTGCCGCCGACTCGACAGCGGCATCCTGGACCTGGCCTTGCTCGCCCAGGATGCGCAAGCTGGACAAACCGTCCTCCACTTCGCGAAAGGCATTCAGCACTGTCTGCCGATACAAGGCAACGTCTTCTTCGTATTTGGCACGGGCGCGATCCAACCCGGCCTGACGCTGGCCGCCGTCGAAAATCGGCAGCGACATCATCGCGCCCACCAAAGGTCCCAGCAAAAAAGCTCGGCTGGACCACTGGAACAAGTCTCCCAACTGGGACGATTCATATCCCAGGGCCCCGGTGATGTTCAGGCGCGGGAAGAAAGCCGCATGTGCCGCCCCAATGCGGGCATTGGCCGCCGCCATGGCCCGTTCGGCAGCGGCAATATCGGGCCGGCGCTCCAGCAAGGACGAGGGCAGGCCAGCCGGAATTCCCACAGCAATACGTTGCAAGTTACGCGCGTCCAAGGAAAATCCGGAAGGCGGCTCTCCCAGCAAGATCGCCAGCGCATGCTCGGCCACGGCGCGCTGGCGCGCAATGCCCAAGGACTCGGACTGGGCCGCGGCCAGTTCCGACTTGGCGCGCGCGACATCAAGTTCGCCGATATCACCCTCGGCATAACGCCTTTGCACGAGCTCCAGCGCTTTTTGGCGCAATTCGACCGTGCTGCGATACAAGGCTTGTTCGGTATCCAGCCTGCGCACCAAAAAATATCCTTGCGCCACATCGGCCTGCAAGGCCAGCTGCACCGAGCGCAGCAGTGCCTCACTTTGCTGCGCGTCCGCGTCGGCGGCGTCCACAGTGGATGCCACCCGCCCGAATAAGTCCGCCTCATAGGAAACGCCCGCCTGCGCCCGCCAAAGCGTCGTGGGCGAGTTGGGTGCATCCGCCGGCAAACCCTGCGATGCGTTCGACGCACGCTGGCGGGTCGGGCCGAAAGCAGCCTCGACCTGCGGCAACTGCATCGCCTGCGTGCCCCGCTGCAGGGCACGTGCCTGTTTTACCCGGGCGGCCGCGGCCTTCAGGTCCTGATTGGCTGCCAGGGCGCGTTCTTCCAGTGCGTCCAGATCCGCATCCGCGAATATCGCCCACCATTTGCCGCGGGCAACCGCATCGGCGGGCTGCGCCGCCTTCCAGCGCTGCGCATCCTCGGGCGACAGAAAGGCTTCCTTGAACGCACTGGGGGCATCCACCGACGGCGGACGATAGGCCGGCCCGACTGAACAGCCGGCCAACGCCAGCAACAGCATACTGGCCACGAAATAAGGCCGTATCGATTTAATCATTGCAATATTCCTCATTCGGTGTGGGCGGCAAGCGCAGAAATTTCATTGGCCGGCGCGGAATGCAGGCGCTTGCGCCCCAGCGAACGCAACAGCACGTAGAACACCGGCGTCAGGAACAAGCCGAACAAGGTCACGCCCAGCATGCCGAAGAACACGGCAATGCCCATGGCATGACGCATTTCCGACCCTGCCCCCACCGAAGTCACCAAAGGCACAACCCCCATGATGAAAGCGATCGACGTCATCAGAATAGGCCGCAGGCGCAAGCGGCTTGCCTCGATGGCGGCTTGCACGGTGGCAACGCCGCGCAGCTCCAGCTCGCGAGCGAATTCCACGATCAAGATGGCGTTCTTGCATGCCAGGCCCACCAGCACCATCAGTCCGATCTGCGTAAAGATATTGTTGTCGCCCCGGGTCAGCCATACCCCAAACAGCGCGGCCAGAATACCCATGGGCACAATAAGAATGACAGCCAATGGCAGGGTCAGGCTCTCGTACAACGCCGCCAGAACAAGAAAGACCAGCAGCACGCTAATAGGAAATATCCAGATTCCCGCATTGCCCGCCAATATCTGCTGGTAAGTCAGGTCGGTCCATTCGAACTTGACGCCGCGCGGCAAAGTTTCCGCAGCAATGCGCTCGGCCGCGGCCTGCGCCTGCCCCGAAGAGTATCCGGGCGCCGGCCCGCTATTGATGTCCGCGGCGGTGAAGCCGTTATAGCGAACTACCATTTCAGGGCCGTAAGTCGGCGTTACTTTGACCAGCGACGACAAGGGCACCATGTCGCCGGCGCCATTGCGGGTCTTCAATTGAAGAATATCCTCGGGCCGCGCACGATATGGCGCATCCGCTTGCGCCCTTACCTGGTACACGCGCCCGAAGCGATTGAAGTCATTGACATACAGCGAGCCCAGATATATTTGCATCGTCTCGAAAACATCCGTCACCGGCACACCCAGTTGCTTGGCCTTGATCCGGTCCAGGTCTACGTCAAGCTGCGGCACATTGATCTGGTAGCTGGAAAACGACGGACCCAGTTCCGGAGCCTTGCGGGCCTGCTCAAGGAAGTCCTGCGCGGCGGCATTCAAGCCGGCATAACCGATAGAGCCGCGATCTTCCAACTGCAGCTTGAAGCCGCCAACGGTGCCCAGGCCCATGACGGGCGGCGGTGGAAACACGGCAATATACGAGTCCTTGATCCCGGCATACTGCTGGTTCAGGGCCGCTGCAATGCTGTCTGCCGACAATGCCTTGTCGCGCCGTTGCTCGAACGGCGCAAGCGTCGCGAAGACAATGCCCGCGCTGGAGCTGTTGGTAAATCCATTGATGGACAGCCCCGGGAACGCAAGCGCGTGTTCGACACCTGGCTGCTTGAGCGCGATGTCGCTCATGCGCCGGATTACCGCTTCGGTGCGATCCAGCGAAGCGCCATTGGGCAACTGCGCGAAACCGATCAAATATTGCTTGTCCTGCGCCGGCACGAAGCCGCCAGGCACAATGTAGGACACGCCCGCGGTCAGGGCCAGCAGGACCAGGTATACGCCCATGAACGCCGCCTTGCGGCCCACCACACCCGACACCCCTTTGGCATAGCGGACCGAAGCGCTGCCAAACATTCTGTTGAACCATGCGAAGAAGCCGCCAAAGAAACGATTCATGACACGGGTAAGCCAGTCGGGGCTTTGGTCATGGCCCTTTAGCAATAGCGCAGCCAGCGCGGGCGACAACGTCAGTGAATTGAATGCCGAGATCACCGTGGAAATGGCAATCGTCATGGCAAACTGCTTGAAGAACTGGCCGCTGAGTCCTGTCATGAAGGCCAGCGGCACAAACACGGCGACCAGCGTCAACGCAATGGCGACAATAGGACCGCTGACTTCCCGCATGGCCCGGTAGGTTGCTTCACGCGCAGACAGGCCCTCGGCAATATTGCGCTCGACGTTCTCGACCACGACAATGGCATCGTCCACCACAATCCCTATGGCCAGCACCAGCCCAAACAGAGACAAGGCGTTGATCGTGTAGCCGAAAGCCAGCATCAGCGCGAACGTCCCCACTATCGATACCGGCACCGCCAATAAGGGAATGATCGACGCGCGCCACGTCTGCAAAAACACAATGACCACCAGCACGACCAGCGCAATGGCTTCCAGCAAGGTCATTACCACCGCCTTGATGCTGGAACGCACGAATTGCGTGGGGTCGTAGACAATGCTGCTTTTCACGGACGGCGGAAAATCGGCCGATAGCTCCTTCATGGCGGCCCGCACATTGTCCGACACCGCCAGGGCGTTGGCGCCCGGCGACTGCATAATCGCCAGGCCCACGGCAGGCTTGTTGTCCAGCAAAGAGCGCAGGCCGTATTCAGCCGACGCCAATTCAACGCGCGCAACATCGCCCAGGCGCGTCACAGCGCCGTCCGCGGATGTCTTGAGAATAATGTCGGAAAATTCCGCTTCGGTGTGCAAGCGGCCGTGCGCATTGACAGACAGTTGCATGGGCACGCCGGGCAGGCTGGGCGATGCGCCGATGACGCCCGCCGCCACCTGGACGTTCTGTTCCCGTATAGCCTGGATGACGTCGTTGGCCGTCAAGCCGCGCTGGGCGATTTTCTGGGGGTTTAGCCAGATGCGCATGGAGTAGTCGCCCGACCCCCACAGCTGCACCTCGCCCACGCCAGGAATGCGCGCCAGCCTGTCCTTGACATTAAGCACGGCGTAGTTGCGCAGGTAGGTAATGTCGTAGCGATCGTCGGGCGAAATCAGGTGCACGACCATGGTCAGGGTTGGCGAACTCTTGACCGTCGTCACACCCAGCCGCTGCACGTCCTCGGGCAGGCGCGGCAACGCCTGGGCCACGCGGTTCTGCACCAACTGCTGCGCCTTGTCGGGGTCGGTACCCAGGTGGAAGTTGACAGTGATAGCCAGGTTGCCGTCGCTGTTTGCCTGCGACTGCATATACATCATGTTTTCCACGCCGTTGATGGACTCCTCCAAGGGCGCGGCTACCGTCTCGGCGATGACCTTGGGGTTGGCCCCCGGATACTGGGCGCGCACAACCACCGACGGCGGAACGACTTCAGGATATTCGGAAATCGGCAGCTGGAACAGCGCCAGGGCGCCGGCCAGCAAGATAAGCACCGACAGCACACCGGCAAATATGGGCCTGTCGATAAAGAACTTGGAAATATTCATAAGAATCCAGAAGGAACGATCAGGAGTTGTCTGCGGCGTTTGCGCCATGCACGCCGGCTTCAGACACGGCAAGATGCGGCTCCGACGAAACCGGCACCGTCTTGGGCGTTACCAGGTCGCCCGGGCGGATCCGCTGCAGCCCATTGACGACTATGCGTTCGCCCGCCTTCAGGCCGGTTTCCACCACCCTCCAGCCCTCCTCGCCCGAGCCCAGGCGCACTTCGCGATAAGCGGTCTTGTTGTGCTCGTCCACGACGACCACAAACCGCTTGTCCTGGTCCGTGCCTATGGCTTTCTCGTCGACCAGCACTTTTGCACTAGGCGCCCCGCCGCCCAGCCGGATCCGCGCATACAGGCCCGGTACCAGAGCGCCATCGGCGTTGTCGAAAACCGCTCTGAGCCGGATCGTCCCCGAAGAAGTGTCGAGCCGATTATCAATGGAGGCGATGCGGCCATGGCGCGGGTAGCCGCTTTCATTGGCCAGCCCCAGCAAAATCGGGATCTGGGTTTTGGCCTGGCCGCGGGCCGGGCTGACAAACTTCAGGAAGCTTTGCTCGTCGATATCGAACGAGGCGTACATATTCGAGACCGAAACCAGCGACGTCAAAGGCGCCGAGCCGGCGCCGGCCGCCACGACATTGCCCACCGTGACTTCCGCGCGCGACACCCGGCCCGAAATGGGCGCGATGATCTGCGTATGCTCCAGGTCCAGGTTGGCTGCTTCCAATACCGCCTTGGCAGCCTGCAAATCCGCAGCGGCAACGTTGGAGGCGTTTCGCTTTTCTTCATAATCGCGCTTCGCAATAGCGTTATCGGCCAACAAGCGCCTGCCCCGGGCCATGTCCGCCGCCGTGTACACCACGCGTGCCTGCGCAGCCGCCAGTTGGGCTTTGGCCCGGTCCACCGCCGCCTGGTAAGGCCGTGGATCTATCGTAAACAGCAGGTCGCCCTTTTTGACCAGGCTGCCGTCGGCAAAATGCACGGCCGTAAGCGTGCCGGAAACCAAAGGCCGGATCTCTACACGATCCACCGCCTCAAGGCGGCCAGAGTACTCATGCCAGTCCGTAACGGTACGGCTCTGAACCGTCGCCACGTCGACGGCCGTGGCCAGACTGGGCGCGGTCGCGGCAACAGCCTGACTGGAGCCCACGCCGGCATGCCAAGCGGCAAAGCCGCCGGCGACAAAAGCTATGGCGAGCACCGCCATAGCGTATCGATTACGCAGTAAAAACATGATGATCCTTGAGATTAGCGTTCTTGGCGCATACGGCTCGAGTGGACAAAACCTGCATCGAGCCGATTTACAACGCTCACACCGTATGAATTGCGGAGAAGTAGGAGTATTATTTATTGTTTATAGAAACCGATAAATACAAAGTTTTTAACAACACTATTCGCGCAACCTGAACAATCATTCGAGGTTGCCGTGTCCGTGTTTCGTTATCACTACTTCGTTCGGAGCCCACAATGGACCGCTTCCAGGCAATGCAAGTCTTCACCCGCGTGGTCGACGCCAACAGCTTTACGCTGGCCGCCGACAGCCTGGGCCTTCCACGGGCTACCGTCACGACCACCATTCAAAACCTGGAACGCCAGTTGCGGGTGCGGCTGCTTAACCGCACGACGCGGCGCCTTAGCCTGACGCCCGACGGCGCGTCGTACTACGAAAGCTGCGTCCGCATACTTGCAGATGTGGAGGACGCCGAAGCTTCTTTCCACGATGTGGGGCGGGGGCCGCGGGGACGCTTGCGCATCGACACGCTTCCTTCGCTGGGGCGCCTGATACTTGTGCCCGCGTTGTGCGATTTCCATACGCGCTATCCCGATATCGAACTTGCGATAGGCATGAGCGACCGGATGGTCGACATGGTGCAGGAAGCCGTTGACTGCGTGATACGCGTCGGCGAGCTGCGCGACTCGAGCATGGTGGCCAAGCGCATCGGAACCTACGAAAGCGTTACCTGCGCCGCCCCCGCCTACCTCGACCGCTACGGCGCACCGGCCTGCGTTGCCGACCTGCAAGAGCATCGGGCCGTGCATTATTTTTCTGGGCGCGCCGGCCGGAACATCGACTGGAGCTTCCTGGTTGATGGCGAAGCCGTCGATATCGCCATGAAAGGCGACATTTCGGTCAACGACTCCGAGGCCTACATCAAATGCGGCCTGGAAGGCTTCGGCATAATCCAACCCGGCCGATACATGGTCGAACCCCACCTTAAATCCGGCGCCCTGCGCGAGGTGCTGACGCAATGGACGCCACCGCCCATGCCCATCTCCGTCGTCTATCTGCATAACCGGCATCTGTCGCCCAAAGTACGGGTGTTCGTCGATTGGATAAGCGCGCTGTTCCAGGATTGCCCGCTGCTGGGCAAATACGCCGGCACAGAGGGCTTCCATGAATGCAAGTTCGGAAAGCAGGAAGAAAAGCCACGCCCCGGCACCCGCAGCCTACCAGCGCAGGAAGGCATGGTGGAAACCGCCTTCTGAATCACGGTGGCGCGGCAAGGTTCCCGCGCGTTTCCATACACGCAAGCCCGCCGCGCCCGGCCTGGCAAAGCCACGGCTTCAGTTGCGCATATACAGATTCGGCGGCCGCCCGGTGGCCTTTTTGAACATGGTCGAGAACGACGATGGGCTTTCATAGCCCATGTCCAGCGCCACGGTGGTCACGCTGTCGCCAAGCGACAAGCGCGCCATGGCGGCAAGCACACAGGCTTGCTGCCGCCAATTCACAAAGCTTATTCCGGTGCCTGCCACAAAGCGGCGATAAAAAGTACGTTCGCTGATGTGCAGCCGCCTGGCCCAGTCCGCCGGCGTGGAAGCCAGCGTTGGCGCCTTGAAGAACGCCTGGCACAGCGCGGCCAACTGCTCGTCGCGCGGCATGGGCAAGTGCAAGGGCACGACACGCTGAACAACCGTTTCGTGCAACAGCATTTTCATCAGTTGCCCATCGCGCGCATGCTCGTCATACCGCGCAGGAACAAGCATTGCTGCGTCGATCAGCTCTTTCAGCAGCGGCGACACTTCCACAACCTGGCAGCGCGACGGAGGCTGGCTTATCGCCCCGGCCCTGAAATACAGGCTGTGCGTAGTTACATTAATGGTGCGCAACTGATGCGGCACATTCGCCGGAATCCATGCCGCAAAGCCCGGCGGCACAATCCATGCGCCAAACTGCGTTTCCAGCTGCATTGTTCCGGTCTTCACATGCAGCAGCTGAATCCGCTGATGCGAGTGTGTCTCGACCACGTACCCGTCGGGATACACCGAGGATAGCGCCAGGACATCGCGATCGGCGTTGTCGATCAGGTCAAGGCGTCGTTGCGTAGGCACGGGCATGGCTGGATTCCGCTGATACAAATGAATGGCCGAAATTCGATGATGGTTGTCCTATATTCTAAAGACAGTCAGCCCCGTCTTGCTTATATTGACACAACCATAGTCTTACAATAGTGATCAACACACCATGAATGAAGCAACCATCCCGGCAGCTTCGGCTGCCCCGCATAAAGACAAGTCGTCGTCCGGCGTCGCGTACCGGGTATTGACTGCCATCAGCGTTTCGCACCTGCTGAACGACATGATGCAGTCCGTGCTGATTGCACTATACCCGGTGCTGAAGGGCAACTTCGACCTGACTTTTACGCAGATTGGCTTCATCACCCTGGCGTTTCAGTTCTCTGCTTCGCTGCCGCAGCCCCTGATCGGACACTTCACCGACAAGCGCCCCAAGCCCTATTCCCTGCCCATCGGAATGAGCTTTACCTTCTTTGGCCTTATCCTGTTGTCGCAAGCCTGGAACTTCACCAGCATCATCATTGCCGCCTCGCTGATCGGCATGGGGTCTTCCGTGTTTCACCCCGAATCCTCGCGCGTGGCGCGCTTGGCCTCCGCGGGCCAGCACGGTCTGGCGCAGTCCATCTTCCAGGTAGGCGGAAACCTTGGCTCTTCCCTGGGTCCCCTGCTGGCCGCCCTGATCATCGTGCCGCTGGGACAAGGCAGCGTAGCGTGGTTTTCGCTTGGAGCCCTGCTGGCCATTGCCATCCTGTACCGGGTAAGCCGCTGGTATTCGTATAACCTGACAAGCAGCCGCGGACATGCCACCCTGGCAAAAAGCGAGACCGGCCTTACCCGCCGGCAAACCGGAGGCGCGCTCAGCGTGCTGCTGGTCCTGGTGTTTTCCAAGTACTTCTATCTTGCCAGCCTGACCAGCTACCTTACTTTCTATTTGATACACCGCTTCGGCACCTCCATCCAGAACGCCCAGTATTGCCTTTTTGTCTTCCTTTTCGCTGTGGCCCTGGGCACGGTGGTGGGTGGGCCTGTCGGCGACCGTATCGGACGCAAGCGCGTCATCTGGGGATCCATTCTTGGCGCAGCACCTTTCGCATTGATGCTGCCTTATGTAAACTTCACATGGACCATGGTTCTGGTTTTCGTCATTGGCATCATCATTGCATCGGCCTTTTCCGCTATCCTGGTTTATGCTCAAGAACTGGTGCCAGGCAGAACCGGTACCATTTCAGGATTGTTCTTTGGCCTGGCATTCGGCATGGCCGGCATCGGCGCCGCTGCGCTAGGAAAACTGGCTGATATCACGAGCATAGAGTTCGTCTATCATGTATGTGCCTTCCTGCCCTTGCTCGGTGTCACCGCATTCTTGCTGCCCAACGAGGGAAAACGCTTTCATTCGTGACCGCGCGGTACCAGCGGCCATGAACGGCTCCCTCCGGAAGAACAAGGCTTGCGCTTGAGCCCGTGGCAGACAGCCACAACCTTGATTGCCTAGGAGATGTTTGATGACCCCCAACCCGCGCGCCGTTACGCCCACGGCAGTTGTCGCCGCCCCCGAAAAAATCGGCGACAGTCTCAAGCAGCACGCCGCCGAAGGTCAAGAATCACGCAAAGGATTGATGGCACGCCTGGGAAGCTGGTGGGAGCGCGAGCGCTCCCCCGGCAGTGCCGAAATAAAGGCTTTATATACGGCGCGCTTGACCGATGTCGCGGCCAACCGCACGGCAAAGCAATGGTGTGCGCAGTATCTGGCCGCCGACGGCAAAGCGCGGCGCGCCTTGCTGGCCCAACTGGTCCAGGCCGGCGCAGACCTGGAACCACGCGCCGATCTCGGGCTACGGCTGCTGCGCCGCCTGAACGTGCAAACAGACAGTCTGCAATTCATGGTCGAGCTGCGCGCCGACATGCTGCACTGGCGCAACCAGGTGGCCGGCCTGGCCGTGCTCGAGCACGAACTGGAAAGCCTGCTTTCGAACTGGTTCGATGTGGGCATGCTCGAACTCAAGCCCATTACCTGGGACTCGCCCGCCTCCTTGCTGGAAAAGCTCATCCAGTACGAAGCCGTGCACGAGATCCATTCCTGGGACGAGCTCAAGCACCGGGTGGCCCACAACCGGCGCTGCTACGCCTTTTTCCACCCGCGCATGAGCGACGTACCGCTCATCTTCGTCGAGGTTGCCTTTGCCCACCAGATGGCCGGCAATGTACAAGTCCTGCTCGACCCCAAGACCCCGGCCGAAGACCTGGACAAAGCCCGCTGGGCCATCTTCTATTCCATCTCCAACACGCAGCCGGGCCTGCGCGGCATCAGCTTCGGCAATTTCCTGCTCAAGCGCGTAATAGAAGAAGTTCTGCGCGAAATGCCGCGCCTGAAGTCCTTTGCCACCCTGTCGCCCATTCCCGGATTTACCGATTGGCTTAAAAAGCAGGACCGGCAAACGCTGCAAGCCATTCTGCACGATCGCTCCGAAGCCAAGGCCGTCGGCACCGAAGACCACGCCGGCGCGTTGTGGGCAGCCAAGCTTCAAAAGGCGGCTGTCGGCCAGGCATCCGAGCTGGTCCAGCGGGCGGGGCTGAAGCTGGCCGCACATTACCTGACCGCCATCAAGAACGGCCATCCCCTTGATCCCGTGGCGCGTTTTCATCTTGGCAACGGCGCACGCATAGAACGCGTCAACTGGGCCGCCGACAATTCGCCCAAAGGCCTGGAACAATCGTGCGCCATCATGGCCAACTACCTGTACGACCTGAACGAACTGGACCAGAACCTGGTGCAACTGGCCGCGGGCAAGCCCAGCGTTGGGCGAAACTTTAAGCGGCTGTAAGGCGACTGAAAAGCAAGCATCGGCGAGACTCCCTACCCTGCGCGCTGCCAGTCCAGCGCCCAGCTTACCACTTGGAAGATGGGCGCCAACCGCGACAGGCTTACTGCAATGTATCAAGCAGGTCGGGGCCGAAGACCTCGCGGTAAATGCGGGCCGGCGGCACGCCCTTGGCAACGAGAGCAATCCATTGGGCCTGCATGAAAGGTACGGGTCCGCACATATAGACCTTGGTGTCGGCATAAGACCATTCAGGCAAGGCTTCAATTTGCATGCGGCCTTCCTGCACATCCGCCAGAACCTTGTATTCGTCGCTCAGGATCTCGTAGAAGGTGACGACTTCAAGTGCCTGCATCGTTTCAAGCGCACGGGCCAGATCCTGGCGGTGGGCGTGATATTCAGGGCTGCGGGCGGCATGGGCAAAGATCACCTTGCGACCGGGATTGACGTCGGCAATACGGTTCAGCGCAGAAATCATGGGGGTAATGCCCACACCTGCCGAAAGCAGAACAATCGGCTCGTCGCTTTCAGTATCGGGCGTGAAGTCACCGAAAGGCGGCGTCACCTGCAGGATATCGCCAGCCTTCACGTTGTCGTGCAGCCAGTTGGAAACCACACCCGCCGGCGTTTCGGCGCCCGGTGCTTCGCGCTTGACCGAAATGCGCACCTGGTTGTTGCCCGGCGAGTCGGACAGACTGTATTGACGCAATTGACGCTGGCCGGTGGGCAGCACCACCGCCACGCTGACATACTGGCCCGGCACAAACGAGCGCAGGGTTGAATCATCTGCACTGGTCAGCACAAAAGAGCGCACTTCGCTGCTTTCGTCATTAACCGACAGCACGCGCATTTCGCGCATGTAGCCGGGCTCCATGTCCGCGGACTCATACAGCTTTCGCTCTTCGGCAATGAACGCGTCGGCCAGCATACCGTAAGCCTCGCCCCATGCCGAAAGCAGTTCGGGCGAAGCCGCATCGCCCAATGTTTGCTGGATCGCACCCAGCAAATGGCGGCCCACAATGGGATAGTGTTGGGCCGTAATGCCCACCGATGCGTGCTTGTGAACAATGCGGCTGACCACCGGCGCCAGCACATCCGGGTTGTCGATATTGGCGGCATAGGCAAACACCGCGGCTGCCAGCGACTGCTGTTGAGCGCCGTTGGCCTGGTTCCCCATGTTGAAGATGTTCGTCAGCTCTGGGTGCTCTTCGAACATGTTCTTGTAGAACGTACGGGTGATGGTAACCCCGTGCTCGCGCAGGACGGGAACGCTGGCGTCAATATAGGGACGCGCTTCGACTGACAACATGCTTACTCCAATTGATATATACAAAATGTATCTTTTGAGAAAAAATCATGGGCTCCAGTAAAAGCCGCAGTACTACGGCCCTACTGGAACCCGCTTAAGGCTATTAGGAATCCTTTGACTCCACCAACAAACCGGTCCGCCCTTGGAAGGCTGCACGGCAGTGGATGGCTTAATCATATCAATTAAATATATCTTTAAGCCAGACAAGAGAACGCATTTTTTGACGTAAATCAAAGAATGGCACCGTAGTGGCCAGGGAGCAGTTAAGTAGAAACACAACCACACCACCAAAATAAATGTAAACAAGAAAAAAGCTCACATCCATGGAGGCTGTGAGCTCGCTATTTACATTTAACTAAAAGGACGCTCTAGAACGGAATATCGTCGTCCATATCGGCCAGGTTAGCGGCTGGAGACGCCTGGGGGGCGGCCGGGCGGGGCTGGGCGGGACGCTGTTGCGTACGTTGCTGCTGCGGGGCCGAGCTGTAATCGCCGCCGCCCATGGAAGCGTCGCCGCCTTCGCGGCCGCCCAGCATTTGCATTTGGTCGGCCACGATTTCCGTACTGAAACGGTCGGCGTTGGTCTCTTTGTCTTGCCATTTACGAGTTTTAAGGCGGCCTTCGACATAGACCGAGCGGCCTTTTTTAAGGTATTCGCCGGCGATTTCGGCCAGGCGGTTATAGAACACCACCCGGTGCCATTCGGTTTCTTCGCGTTTTTCGCCGGAGGCTTTGTCTTTCCATTGCGATGTGGTGGCAATGGAAACGTTGCAAATGGCGGCGCCGTCAGGGCTGTAGCGAACTTCGGGGTCCCTTCCCAGGTTGCCGACGAGGATGACTTTGTTGACTGAGGCCATGGTGGTATTCCTAAACTTTAAAAATTTATGATGCTGACATTATCGTCGATAAAGACGATATTGATAGTGTATATCGCAGTTCTACGCGGGATTATTCTGCCCTGCCTGAAAGCCGCGAGCCGTCAGGAACCAGACAAATGCCAGCGCTGCCGCCGCCAGAAACACTTTGGACGCGCCATGTGAAACCAGCAGCCCGCCGACCACGCCGCCGGCAAAAACGCCCAGCGATTGGGCCGTATTGTAGAACCCCAGGGCCAGGCCCTTGTATGCGGGGGGCGCAACGCGCGACACCAGCGAGGGCTGCAGCGCCTCGAGAATGTTAAATGCAATGAAAAACCCCACAAACAAGGCCACCGTAGCCATGAACCCGTCGCTGGCCAGCGGGAAAAGCGCCAAAACCACCACCAGGCCGGCCACGGCAACCTCCAGGGCCACCTTATGGGCGCGCCGCGTTTCGGTATAAAACACGGCGGGGACCATTAAAACAAACGATAACAAAATAACCGGTAAATAAATTTCCCATAGGCGCGCGGAATCGTAACCGCCCAGGCGTGCCAGCAGGCCCGGCGCCACGATAAAAATCGCCATCAGAATGAAGTGCAGGCAGAACACGCCGAAATTCAAACGTAGCAAATCGGTATGGGCCAGCACATCGCGGGCGGTAGCCTGAACAATGGGCGCCTCGCCGCGCGGCACGTCCGGAACCACAAAAGCCGCTATCAGCAAACAAACAAAGCCCAGCAAGCTGATGGCCCAAAACAGTCCGGACAAGCCGAATTCGCCAACCAGCAAGGGCGAAAGCACCAAGGAAACGGCAAATGAAAGCCCGATGGAACCGCCCACCATGGCCATGGCGCGTGTGCGCACTTCGGGCCGGGTCGCGTCCGCCACCCAGGCGGTAATAGCCGCCGACACGGCTCCGACCCCCTGAACGACCCGCCCCGCAATGATCCAGTTGATGTCGTTGGCCAAAGCGCAAATGACGCCGCCAATGATGAACAGCACCATGCCCAGCACAATAATGGGCCGGCGCCCGTAGCGGTCGGAGGCCATTCCCAGGGGAATTTGCATAATGGCCTGCGTCAGGCCGTAGGCGCCCAGGGCCAGCCCCACCTTGGCCGCATCGTTGCCGCCCGGAATTGACAGCGCCGCCACGGCGAAAATGGGCGTAAGCAGAAACAGGCCCAGCATGCGCGAGGCAAACAATAAAGCCAGGGCAATGCTGGACTTGCGCTCTACAGGCGTCAGTCTTAGCTTGGCCCGGCCGGGGTCCTTGCCGTCCGGGCTGCTGATATCGCGGGTCGCGTTGAAATTGCTCATGGAGGAAGCCTTACATATTAATTAGCTCGTGCCATTACGCACGGAACGGCGCTGCGCGCTATAGTAGCAAGTTAGCCTTTGAAAGACCTGAAAAGAACCTGATGGACGCGATTCGCATCCGGGGCGCCCGTACGCACAACCTTAAAAACATTTCCGTCGACCTGCCGCGCCACAAGCTCGTCGTGGTAACAGGGCTGTCCGGCTCGGGGAAATCGTCGTTGGCTTTCGACACCTTGTATGCCGAAGGCCAGCGCCGCTATGTAGAAAGCTTGTCGGCCTACGCGCGCCAATTCCTGCAATTAATGGACAAGCCGGATGTCGACCTTATTGAAGGCCTGTCGCCGGCTATTTCGATCGAACAAAAGTCGGCCGGGCATAATCCACGTTCTACCGTAGGCACGATTACCGAAATTCACGATTATTTGCGCTTATTGTACGCGCGCGTCGGCACGCCCTATTGCCCCGACCACGGCCTACCGCTGCAGGCGCAAAGCGTCAGCCAGATGGTCGACAAAGTCATGGCGTTCGCCCCCGACACGCGCCTGGCCATCCTTGCGCCGATTGCGCGGGCGCGCAAGGGCAGCTTCGAAGACGAATGCGCCAGCTTGCAGGCACAAGGTTTCGTGCGGCTGCGGGTAAACGGCGAAATGGTCGAAATCGACCGCCTGGGCCCCCTGAAGAAAACCGAAAAACACGATTTCGACGTCGTCGTCGACCGTTTGCGCGTCAAGCCCGAAAGCCAGCAACGCCTGGCCGAAAGCTTCGAGACCGCCATCAAGCTGGCCGATGGCCGGGCAATTGCGCTGAACATGGATACCGGAGACGAACAGGCCTTCTCCAGCCATTACGCCTGCCCAATTTGCCAACACAGCCTGACTGAACTGGAACCGCGCCTGTTCAGCTTCAACAATCCGGTGGGAGCCTGCCCAAGCTGCGACGGCCTGGGCCACGTGGACTTCTTCGATCCCAAGCGGGTCGTTGCCTTTCCCGAGCTTAGCCTGGCCAGCGGCGCCGTCAGCGGCTGGGACCGGCGCAATGCGTTCACGCATACGCTGCTTACCAGCCTGGCGGCACACTACCATTTTGAAATCGAGACGCCCTTCGAGGAATTAAGCGAAGAGGTGCAAAATCGCGTGCTTTACGGCTCGGGAGAAGAAGAAATTCCCTTCCTGTACCTGAACGAAAAAGGGCGCAGCACCGTCAAGACCCACCCGTTCGAAGGCATCATCCCCAATCTTGAGCGGCGCTGGCGCGAGACCGATTCCAGCGCTGTGCGCGAAGAACTGGGCAAGTACCGCCATACAAAAACCTGTCCGGCCTGCGAAGGCTCGCGCCTGCGCATCGAAGCGCGCAACGTCTTGATCGGCAACGAGCCCGGTCCTGCACAACGGCGCGGGCGCGCCATCTACGAAGTCGAAGCGCTTTCTTTGGCCGCCTGCCTGGCCTGGTTCCAGGAGCTTGAACTGAGCGGCGCCAAGAAAGAGATTGCCGACCGCATCGTGCGCGAAATCGAAGCCCGCCTGCAATTTCTGAATAATGTCGGCCTGAACTACCTTTCGCTGGATCGCAGCGCCGACACTATTTCCGGCGGAGAAGCCCAGCGCATCAGGCTGGCCAGCCAGATAGGCTCGGGCCTGACCGGCGTCATGTACGTCCTGGACGAGCCCTCCATCGGCCTGCACCAGCGCGACAACGACCGCCTTATCCAGACCCTGCAGCATCTGCGCGACCTGGGAAACAGCGTCATCGTGGTCGAGCACGACGAAGACATGATCCGCTGCGCCGACTTCATCGTCGACATGGGCCCCGGCGCCGGCGAACACGGCGGAAGCGTCGTCGCCCAGGGCACGCCGCAAGAGCTGGCTCTCAATCCCGATTCGCTGACAGGCCAGTACCTGACCGGCGCCAGACGCATTGCCATTCCCGAGCGCCGGCCGGTAACGCCCGAGCAGCCCTGGCTGCGCCTTAATGGCGCCACCGGCAACAACCTGAAATCCGTGAACCTGGCCATCCCCGCCGGGCGGCTGGTCTGCATTACCGGCGTGTCCGGTTCGGGCAAGTCCACCCTGGTCAATGACACCCTGGCCACCGCGGTGGCGCATGAGCTGCACCGCGCCCAGACCGAACCCGCTCCTTTCGCGTCCCTGGAAGGCCTGTCGAACTTCGACAAGATCATCAACGTAGACCAAAGCCCCATCGGCCGAACCCCGCGAAGCAATCCTGCCACCTATACCGGGATGTTCACGCCCATACGCGAACTGTTCGCCGGCGTGCCCGACTCGCGCACACGCGGCTACGACCCCGGCCGCTTTTCGTTCAACGTAAAAGGCGGGCGCTGCGAAGCCTGCCAAGGCGACGGCGTCGTCAAGGTGGAAATGCATTTCCTGCCCGACATGTACGTGCCCTGCGACGTATGCGGCGGCAAACGCTACAACCGCGAAACCCTGGAAATCCGCTACCGCGGCCGCAACATCAGCGAGGTGCTGGACCTGACCGTCGAACAGGCCCTGACTTATTTCGAGCCCGTGCCCTCAGTGGCCCGCAAGCTCAAGACTCTGATGGATGTCGGCCTGTCGTACATACGCCTGGGCCAAAGCGCCACAACGCTTTCAGGCGGCGAAGCCCAGCGCGTCAAGCTTTCGCTTGAACTCTCCAAGCGCAGTACCGGCCGCACCCTTTATATCCTGGACGAACCCACCACCGGCCTGCACTTCCAGGACATATCGCTATTGCTTGAAGTACTGCGCCAATTGGTCGACGCCGGCAACACCGTAGTGATCATCGAGCACAACCTGGACGTCATCAAGACCGCGGACTGGGTCGTCGACATGGGCCCGGAGGGCGGCAACGGCGGCGGAGAGATCGTGGCCCAGGGCACGCCCGAAGACATAGCCGCCTGCCCTGAAAGCTATACCGGCCGGTACCTGAAGCCGTTGCTTGGCGCATAGCAAGCCGGCGAACGCGCCGCAGCCCGGCCATACACCGGCGAAAGCCATATGCCTGGCATAGCCCGCCGGGCAATACGGCTTACGCCGCCGGGTCCTTCACGTTGGGAACGGTAATAAATTCCACGTTATAGATTTGGCCTTTTACCTTCTCTGCGCGCCGGATATAGACATTTTGGATAATGTCGCGCGTTTCCGGGTCGATGCTGATGGGTCCGCGCGGACTTTCCCAGTTCATGCCTTTCATGGCGGCCAGCAATTGATCGCCGCTGGCGTTCGGACCCGCCTTTTTCAGGGCAGCATAAATAAGATGCATTCCATCGTAACCGCCCACCGACATTAAGTTGGGACGCATCTTGTGACCAGGCATTTTCTCGAATGCCGCCACATAGGCCCGGTTTTCCGGCGAATCGTGCGCGGCCGAATAGGGCTGCGAAGTCACGACTCCCAGAGCCTCGTCGCCCATGCTCGGAAGCAAGTCGTCGTCCAGCACGTCGCCTGCGCCAATAAGCTGAATGCCCGCCTCGGCCAGCCCTTTCTCCTTGAACTGCTTCATAAGCCCAATACCGGGGCCTGACGGCAGAAATACAAACACCACATCTGGCTTGGCGTCGCGCACCCGCTGCAGAAATGGCGCGAAATCGGGGTTTTGCAACGGGACACGAATACTTTCAAGCACTTTGCCGCCGCCGTCGGTAAAGTGCTTGACGAAGAACTTCTCGGCGTCATGTCCCGGGCCGTAATCGCTGATCAAGGTAATAGCGCTCTTGATCTTGGGATTCTTGGCGGCCCAGTCGGCCAGCGGAGTGGTTATTTGAGGCAGAGTCTGGGACGTGCGGACAATATAGGGCGACTTCTTGATGACCGATGAAGTAGACGCTCCCATGACCACCATGGGCACCTTGGCTTGTGTCGCGACCGGTGCGGCTGCGAAAGCCAGGGGAGTCAATCCGAAACCCGCAAGAATATTGACTTTGTCCTGGACGACCATTTCCTGGGCAATACGCTTGGTGTTTTCGGGCTGCAAGCCGCCATCGTCCCGGACAATGACTTCAATCTTGCGCCCATCGACCGTATCGCCGTGCTGCTGCATATACAGCTGGACAGCGGCATTCATTTGTTTGCCTGTGGAAGCGAAGGGACCGGTCATCGGAACGATAAGTCCGATTTTGAATGGCTCGGCGGCAGCAGGCGCCGCCACGGCGTATGTCGCCACAGCAGATGTCGCCAGGCAGGCCACAGCAAGGGCGGCCCTGATAGTGCGTTTCATTGTATCTCCTTGAGGTCGGCATATTGGCTGCATAAGCCGACGGTTTACGTCCC
Source organism: Eoetvoesiella caeni (assembly GCF_003315175.1). GTDB lineage: Bacteria > Pseudomonadota > Gammaproteobacteria > Burkholderiales > Burkholderiaceae_B > Eoetvoesia > Eoetvoesia caeni. The sequence goes on from NZ_QNRQ01000002.1 coordinate 257,893, forward strand.
TGGCAAGTACGGTAAGTGCCCGCCCGGAATGTTGTAGTAATTGTTATGGTGTCTCGGAGTTTTCTATTCTTGCCTCAATCCATGGGCGCGTCGACACCAAAATACTTTTAAGGGTATCTAAAAAGCTTATAACGGCCCGGCATGGCATTCGACTACGGCGCAAACAGTGGCACACTTGCCCAAAGGACTCAGTTCATTCGGAATATAGGGCAGATCAGATGATTAAAAGCAGGCTCGATATAAACCAATGCGGACATGGACTCCGTTTGGGCAGCGCCGAAATAACCCGGGTGCAGGACTATCATGGTCCCGGCTTCAAAAGCACATTCATGTTTCCGGACTTCAAGCCGGAAATGTGGCAAGAACAACAGGACTGGCTGATTCCAAGGTTCTACGATCCGGCCGAGGACCGCATACAAACCAGCATCCACAGCTGGCTGGTCCGCACCGACCGCCACACCATACTTATCGACAGCTGCATCGGCAATCATAAGCACCGGCCGATCAACCCCCGCTTCGACATGCGCAATGAACCGTGGATCGAACGCCTCGCCGCCGCCGGCGCAAGCCCTGAAGACATCGATTTCGTAATGTGCACGCACCTGCACTCGGACCATGTGGGCTGGAATACCCGGCTGGAAAACGGCAAGTGGGTGCCGACATTTCCCAATGCCAAGTACATATTCACCCGTAGCGAGTTCGAACGCTGGGACGAGCGCCGACCAGACCACGTACCTCGCGAGTCCGAGGCCTTCGTGTTCGCCGACAGCGTCCTGCCGGTTGCCGAAGCCGGGCAAATGATTCTCGTGGAAGACGGCTATACCGTCGACGATTTGCTGACCGTCGAGTCGGCACCAGGGCATACGCCGGGGCACGTCAAGATCCGGCTGAAAACAGCCGGCCACCAGGCAATGTTCTGTGGCGATGTGATTCACCATCCCATCCAGCTGCCTTACCCCGAAGTGTGGTCGGTCTTCGACGACGATCCCGTGAAGGCCTTCCAGACCCGTCTTGGCGTCCTGCAAGACTGCGCAAACAACGGCATTATGCTGCTGCCGACGCACTTTGCAGATCCGTTCGTTTGCCTGGTCAAGCCGAACCCCAGCCGCCCGCAGCCGTCATTTCTTCCGTCCTGGCACTTATGACGGCCATGCCTGGCCTGGTGCACGGCAGGCCGGTATATCGGATCATACAAAGGAGACCAAGAATGTCGATTTACATCAGAAACGCGTGGTATGTCGCGGCATGGGCCAGCGAGGTCAACCACGAACTGTTCAAGCGCACTATTCTGGGCGAGCCCATAGTTCTTTATCGCAAGAACGACGGCACGCCCGTCGCGCTGATTGATCGGTGCGCCCACAAGCTGCTGCCCCTTTCAATGGGGCGCTTGGTGGGCGATTACGTTCAGTGCGGCTATCATGGCCTGGAATATGATTGCAGCGGAGCATGTGTTCGCGTACCGGGGCAGGAGCGCATTCCCGCTACGGCCAAAGTACGCAGCTTTCCACTGGTAGAGCGCTATAACGCCATCTGGATCTGGATGGGCGATCCGGCCAGGGCGGACCCTGCCGCAATCCACGAAGTCCGAAAGATCAATGAACCCGGCTGGGCTGTCATCGACGGCGGCTATCAATTGCATGGCGGCGACTATCTGAATATCGCCGAGAACCTTCAAGACCCGGCGCATACCACTTATGTGCACTTGCGCACTATTGGCAATCCCGCAACCAGCGATGTTCCGGTCAAGGTCGAACAAGGGCCCGATTATCTCGTCACCTACCGCTGGTCCAATAACGTTCCGCCGCCGCCCATCGATAAAAGGAATGGCGATTTCAAAGGACTGGTCGACCGTTGTCAGTACTACCACTATTTCCTGCCCTGTGTCTCGCGGGTGGATGTTGTTACGATGGACGCCGGCCAAGAGCATACCGAAGAGAATATGGACAAAGGCCTGCGTCTATACGGATACAAGTTCCTCACCCCCGAAACCGAGACCACAACGCATTTCTTCTGGATGCAGGTACGCAATTTCGGAGTGGATGACAGCAAGATGCAGGCCGAACAGTTTGCCAGCCTTGATCAGACTTTCGCCGAGGACAATGTAATCGTCACCGCCGTGCAGCGCGAGCAAACCGCAACCGGCACACGTCAACAAACGTGGCTATCCATTGATGCAGGACCGTCACGCGTCAGGAAAATGCTGGAAGACATGGCGGCAGCCGAACAGACTGCCACATGACAACCAACTGCCGGGCGTGGCGCCATCACTTCATATGATTGGCGCCATGCCGGCTATGCCGCCACCCGGCGCGAAAGCAGCGCGGCCACCAACGCCGAAGGGACTACAGCGCCGATATTGTTGCGCACGGTCGCCAGAGTTCCCTCATGGCCAACGCGGCTGTTGCTGCCGACACAGTCTTCGGCAACCACAATGTTGTATCCGCGAAAGAACCCTTCGCGCAATGTCGAATCGACGCAAACATTGGTCGCAACACCCGTGATCGCTAGCGTCTTGATACCGTGGGTATGCAAGAACTCGTCCAGTCCGGTGTCGTAAAAGCCGCTGAAGCTATGCTTGTTCACCACCATATCGTCCGGCTTCGGCTCGATTCCGTAGGGCGCCGCCCCCCATGTGCCCTCCAGGCAGCAACCTTCTTCACCGCGCTTGACGATGTATGGATCGGTCAGGTATTTAAAGTCGTAGATAGAGTAAATCCACACCACCGGCACACCGGCCTCGCGGACGCTGTCTATCAGGGTTTGTATATTGGCGGCGATAGCCGGCGCAAAGCCGACATCATAGCCCCGCCGCTCATGCAGATAGCCGCCTTCGGCGCAGAAGTCGTTCTGCATGTCGATGACCAGAAGTGCGGTATGTTCGGCTTGAAGCTGCTCTTCAAGGGTTCGCAGAATGCCGCTCATGCCTGGGCCGCCCATTGCTCAGGTACAGGCATGACGGTATGGCACTTATCGCAGGTGCGGAACTCTTCCGATCCGTAAAAATTATCGTAGGCGCGCGAGACCGGGTCGGCCTTGTAGTCATCGACGGTATAGCGCTCTTCATGCAGGAAGTGATCGCAGTTCGGGCAGAACCAATGGAAGCGGTCGATCTCGCCAGGCATACGGGCCCGCTCGATTACCAACTGAAAAGAGTCGGGTGCAAAACGCGGAGAGTGCGGCACCAAAGGAGGCTGAAACAGGCAGGAGCCTTCGGGGACAAACGCCACTTTCTCCTCGCCCTCAGGAGTCCGGTAATGCAAATTCAAATCCCCTTTAAGGGAGTACTGGACTTCATAACTGGGGTTGACGTGGAATTCGCTACGGTATTCGCGTCCGCGCGCGACAAAGGCCAGCGAATCGGGCGTCAGCCACAACTGCCGCGTCCTCTTTCCCGACTCGAGCAAAGAATGCATAATCTCTTCAAGATCAAGATTGGGCATAACAAAATTTGGGGTAACAATCATGGTATTTCTCCTGGAGTCGGCTCATATAGCGCCGCCGCTACGATAAATACATTCTTGCATGTGTCCCGGGGCTTCTGCCATCTAAAACGCTTTTAACGATACCGAAAAACCTTATGAGATCTCTGTGAAGTCCAGTACTTCGGAACCCATCGTCCCGCATACCAAACATCTAAGAGTCTTCGACGCGGTCTGCCGCCTGGGCAGCATGGCCAAGGCGGCAGACGAACTAAGGCGTGCGCAGTCAGCCGTCCAGAATTCGATTCAACAGCTGGAGGACGCCCTGGGCGTCAAGCTGTTCGAAAGGACCACGCGGGGCATGCTTCCCACCAGCGCGGGCAAAGTGCTGTCACGCAGGGTGGAGTTCGCATTTGCTGAAATGCAGACGGCCCGAACGGCCTTGAAGGAAATTTATGAGGACAGCGGGCTTCAGCCGCGCAATGCTCCCGTTTTTTCGCTGGCGGTCAACGAACGTCGGCTCGCGGTGCTGGTCGCCTTCTCCGAACACAAGCATATGGGCGCCGTCGCCAACCGGATGAACATCTCGCAGCCGGCGGTAAGCATGGCTTTGCGCGATATGGAGCTCAGTACCGGGCTTGCTCTTTTCGATCGCTCCACGTCAATCGTCCGGCTGACGTCCGTCGGAGAGCTGCTGGTGGCGCATCTTAAGCGGGCTTTGACCCAGCTGCGCCTGGCGGCAGCAGAGATCGCCGCCATGAATGGCGTCATGGAAGGCCGCATAACAATCGGCGCACTCCCTTTCGGACGGCCTTACATCCTGCCCACGGCCATTGCCAGCCTGCATAAAAGGCACCCTCAGCTTTGTTTTACCACCGTGGAGGGACCGTTCGAAACCCTGACTCATGGCCTATGGTGCGGCGACATCGATCTTGTACTGGGCGCTCTGCGCCCCGTCGGGCAATATGCCGACCTGGTCCGCGAAGATCTATTCAGCGACCGCATGGTCATCATTGCACGAGCCAACCACCCGCTAAGCCTGAATAGCCATCTGGGTGCGGACGACCTGCTCAATGCCGATTGGATACTGCCCAAGCGCCACACGCCCACGCGCGAAGTCCTGAAAACGGCTTTCGGAACCCTGGGCATGCGCCAACCTCACGTGGCCGTCGAATCATCGGACCTTTCAATGATCCGTGGGCTACTGCTTAACAGCGATATGATTACCGCAGCCTCCCGGCATCTGTTCCAACCAGAAATCAACGCCGGGGCGCTCGTGATCCTTCCAATAGATCTGCCCGAAACAGATCGCCCCATTGGCATTCTGCGACGCACACAAGACCACTCTGCGCCAGGCGCACAACTGCTTATAGAAGAAATCAGGGCAATGGGATTGATGCCCATCAATCCATGCTGAACAACATCCGGTGCTCTCGAATCGCATACCGATCCGTCATCCCCGCAATGTAGTCGGCAATGGCCCGCGCCTGCGCCGTCTCGTCCTTGCGCCGGTATTCGTCCTGCAGCAGCCTTGGCTCGTTCATGAACGCAACAAACAGCTCGCGCACAATGCGGCGTGCCTTTGTGGTCATGCGGATCACACGGTAATGCCGATATAAATTCGTCAGCAAGAAGCTTTTCAGAGCGTCAGCCTGCGCTCGCATGGAGGCCGAAAACGCCGCCAGCGGCGGTGCCGCCCGCACGGCGTCCGCATCTTGCGGGTCGCGCTCGCGAATATTGGCCAGCGTCGTTTGCGTCAGGTCAACTACCAGGGTGTTGATCATTGCCCGTATCGTTTCCGAAATGGCGCGGCGGCGTTCAAGATTGGGATACCTGCGCATGACTTGGGAGTAATGCGTGGAAAAAATCTCCAGCATCTGCAATTGCTCGATCGTGATCAAGCCCGAACGCAGGCCGTCGTCGATATCGTGGTTGTTGTAGGCGATCTCGTCCGCCAGGTTGGCGATCTGCGCCTCGAGCGAAGGCTGGGTACGATCCAGAAAACGCTGGCCTACCTCACCCAACTTGCGGGCATGCGAAACCGAACAATGCTTCAGGATGCCTTCGCGGGTTTCAAAGCACAGATTCAGGCCATTGAATGCGGCATAGCGCTCTTCAAGCTCATCGACAACACGCAGGCTTTGCAGATTATGTTCGAAGCCGCCTGCAGAAGGCATGAGTTCATGCATGCATGCGTTAAGCTCGTCCTGGCCCGCATGGCCGAAAGGCGTGTGGCCCAGGTCATGGGCCAGCGAAATGGCTTCGGTCAGGTCTTCATGCAGGCCCAGATTGCGCGCCAGCGTGCGCGCTATTTGCGCCACCTCGATGCTGTGCGTAAGCCGCGTGCGGAACAGGTCGCCCTCGTGGTTGATGAACACTTGCGTTTTATATTCGAGCAGGCGAAACGCATTGCAATGAATGATACGGTCGCGATCGCGCTGGAACTGGCTGCGATTGGCCGGAGGCGCCTCGGGATGAAGCCGTCCCCGGGACTGCGCAGGGTTGCAGGCATACGGCGCCAACTCGGTCATGCCTTCTGCCTAAAGTACGGGCACAGCAGTACTGTGCAGGACTTGGCGCAGCACATCAAGCGGTGCCGACTGGAAAACCGCCTTGCCTATTTCGGGCAGCAGAATAAAGCGCAAGGTCCCGCCTTCGGTTTTTTTATCGACCTGCATCAGCTCGATCCAATGATCGGTACCCAGGTTGGGCGGCGTAACCGGACAACCGATGGCATGCACCAGGTCGCGCACGCGCGCAACGCCAAGCTCGTCCAGTCCCGCCACCTTGGCCGACAACTCGGCCGCCTGGGCCATGCCGCAGCCCACGGCCTCACCATGCAGCCAGTGTCCGTAACCCAGGCCGGCCTCGATGGCATGGCCAAAAGTGTGGCCGAAATTCAAAATGGCGCGCAGTCCGGATTCGCGTTCATCCTGCGACACCACATAGGCCTTGAGCTCGCACGAACGCTTGATCGCATAAGCCACGGCATCATGGTCCAGCGCCCGCAGCGCCGCCACATTCTGTTCGCACCAATCGAAGAATGGCGCATCGATAATGCAACCGTACTTGATGACCTCGGCCAAGCCAGCGCTGACTTCGCGCGACGGCAAGGTCCTGAGCACGTCGGGATCGATTTCGACCGCAATAGGCTGATAGAAGGCGCCGATCATATTCTTGCCCAGCGGATGATTGACCGCCGTCTTGCCGCCCACCGATGAATCCACCTGCGCCAGCAGCGTGGTGGGAACCTGCACGAACCGGACTCCGCGCATATAGCAAGAGGCGGCAAAGCCGACCATATCGCCGATGACGCCGCCGCCCAGCGCAACCAATACCGTCTTGCGGTCACAACGGCTTTGTAACAAACCATCAAAAATCAAATTGAGCGTCTGCCAGTCTTTATAGGCTTCGCCATCGGGCAGTTCAATATAAACAAGCCGCTTTCCGGTCTTGGCCAGGGCCCGCTTGGCGCGGTCCGCGTAAAGCGCCGCAACCGTGGGGTTGCTGACCAGAGCAATCGATGTTGCGTCGTCAGGAATGCTTTGCTCCAGGCTGTCGAGCCTGCCTGCCGCAATATGTATGGGGTAGCTTCCCCCGGGGGTTTCGACGTTGACCGTGTTCATGAAGAAATCTCGTAATTCTGCAATAGCGAAATAAGGGCGCGCACCGCCTGGGATACGGGCATGCTTCCCGTGTCGAAGACCAGGCCGGCGACCTCATCGTACAACGGTTCGCGCTGGCGCAGCAGGTCCAGCAGGCGGCCGCGGGGGTCTTCGGTTTGAAGCAGCGGACGGTTGCGGTCGCGCGCCACGCGCTTGTAGAGCTCGTCGCCGCTGGCGCGCAGATACACGACCACACCGCGCTCTTTAAGATAGCGGCGGTTTTCGGGCGCCAATACCGCGCCGCCGCCCGTAGCCAGTACAATACCAGGACAGCGCGAATATTCGTCCAGCAAAGATGTTTCGCGGCGCCGGAAGCCGGCTTCGCCTTCTATCTCGAATATCGTGGCAACGCGAACTCCGCAGCGGTCCTGCAATGCAAGGTCCAGATCGACGAATTCGCGTCCCAGCGACCGGGCCAAATGACGGCCTATCGTCGTTTTACCCGCGCCCATCATTCCAACCAGAAAAATCGGGTTGTCATAAGGCAGCGGCGTCGCAGCAGGCGCATCGGCACCCGAAGGGTCGCTGGATTGCGCCGGTACGGCGTCAAAACGTAAAGATCCATTCATTTGTGTATTATCCCACTTGCAACCCAACGATAGACTTCGCCCTGGCATTAATTTGTTACATAATCCCACTGCGCAAACGGCAGTCTAATTCGAGTTGGACTTAAAATCGCCCCCAATGAGTTCCTCTACTAATTCCTCGCAAAATTCCTCCCCGCCAACGCGTTCGTGGCTTGGGCGATTCATCGTGAAGGCCGTTGTCTTCGCAGCCGGCCTGGGCTTGTGCGGCGCTTTGCTGGGAGCGCTTGCGCTGGCCCTGGCGTGGCCCAACCTGCCCGACCTGACCGCCCTGACGGACTACCGTCCGCGTGTGCCGCTGCGCATCTACTCGGCCGACAAAGTGCTTATCGGCGAATTCGGCGAAGAGCGGCGCAACGTCTTAAGCTTCAATGAAATCCCCGACGTCATGAAGTCGGCCATTTTATCAGCCGAGGACGATCGTTTTTATCAGCATGGCGGTATCGACTGGCTGGGCGTTGCACGCGCCATGGTCGCCAACGTCGTCAACATGTCCAAGACGCAGGGCGCCAGCACCATCACCATGCAGGTGGCGCGCAACTTTTATCTCAGTTCCGAAAAAACCTATACCCGAAAGTTCTACGAACTTTTGCTGACCTTCAAGATTGAATCCACGCTTTCGAAAGACCAGATCCTTGATCTATACATGAATCAGATCTATCTGGGACACCGGGCGTACGGCTTTGCCGCGGCGTCCCGCACTTATTTCGGCAAGCCCCTGGCTGAAATCACCCCCGCCGAAGCCGCCATGCTGGCCGGCATACCCAAAGCCCCGTCACGCTTCAATCCTATCGCCAACATGCCGCGCGCCAAGGCCCGCCAAGGCTATGTGCTGGCCCGCATGCGCGACCTGGGCTACCTGACCGACGCCGAATACAAACAGGCCGTCGAACAGCCCATAGTGCTGAAATCCGCGCTCGGTACGCCGGCTGGCGGCTATGCCATCCACGGCGAATACGTTGCCGACCTGGCCCGCCAACTGCTTTACGGGGTGTACCAGGACAACGTGTATTCGCGCGGCTTCAACATCTACACCACGATCAACGCAGGCGAGCAGGAAGCCGCCTACAACGCCGTTCGCGAGGGCGTGCTGGACTATACGCGGCGCGCGCCCTACCCCGGCCCCGAAGACACTATCGACCTTCCCCAGGGCACCGAGCAAGACCCCGGCAAGCTGGACGCAGTGCTGGATTCCCTGCAAGACAAATACACAGACAGCGACGACCTGCTGGTCGGCCTGGTCCTCTCGGCCAGCCCGGACAAAGTCGTGGTCGCCCGCAGTGCGCAGGAAATCATCGAGATCACCAACAAGAATGCGCTCAAGGTCATAGCGCGCGCCCTGGTCAAGAACGCCAAGGCAGACGTCAAGATCCAGCGCGGCTCCATCGTGTACGTTCGCAAGAACGGCGACTACTGGGAAATCCTCAATAAGCCCACCGTGCAGGCAGCCCTCGTATCGGTCCGGCCCCAGGACGGCGCCATTCAGGCCATGGTGGGCGGCTTCAGCTACGGCGACGATCAATTCAACCGCGTTACCGCCGCGTGGCGTCAGCCGGGTTCGTCGTTCAAGCCGTTCATCTACGCCTCGACACTGGAACGAGGCCTTACGCCCGCCACCCAGGTTTCCGACGAGCCCTTCGTGCTGACCGCCGCGCAAACCGGTTCCAAGGCCTGGACGCCCAAGAACTACGGCAGCACCTACGAGCCCATGCTGACCATGCGCCAAGGCCTGTACAAGTCCAAGAACATGGTGTCGATCCGCCTGATGCAAGCAGTCGGGCCCAAGTACGTGCAAGACTACATCACCCGCTTCGGCTTTGACCGCGCGCGCAACCCGGCTGTCCTGCCTTTGGCCCTGGGCGCCGGATCCGTCACACCCCTGCAAATGGCCGGAGCCTATTCGGTCTTCGCCAATGGCGGTTATCGCGTTCCGCCCTACCTTATCGACCGCATTACCGATAGCAGCGGCAAGGTGCTCATGCAGGCCAAGCCGGTCATTGCCGGCGATGCGGCGGCGCGCGTCATCGACCCCCGCACCGTCTATGTCATGAACGACATGCTGCGCGGCGTCGCAACCTTCGGTACCGGCGCGCGCGTGCACCGCGAACTCAAACGCGACGATATCGGCGGCAAAACCGGTACGACCAACGACTCGCACGATGCCTGGTTTGCGGGATTTACACCAAAATTGGTCAGTATCGCCTGGATGGGCTACGACCAGCCGCGCTCGTTGGGCTCACGCGAAACCGGCGGCGGCGCCGCACTGCCGATCTGGCTGGACTTCATGCGCTACGCCCTGAAGGGACAACCGCAGACGCCGCCAGGCCCCATACCGGCCGGACTGGAAAAAGTCGACGGCGACTTTTACTTCTCGGAATTCCCTCCGGGCCAGGCGGTTGCCCGGGTCGGCCTGCCCACGCCCGGCGAAGAGTCCAATGCAGCGCCTCCTTCGGACGCGATCAACGATTTGGTCAACCAGCTAAGCAGCGGCAACGACACCAACGGCACGCCGGCGCAAACGCAGCGGGTTCAATTCTGACCCGCGGCTGCCTGAAGCAAAACTCGAAACGCCGCGCCCAGCGCGGCGTTTCTCGCCTTGGCTTGGCGCACTATTTTGAATGCGCGAACCCAGCAAGCAAGACCCTAGATCATGACGTTGATCGGCTGGCCGGTTGCCTCGGAGCAAATCTGCGACAAAGCCTCGGCCAAGGCCGGGCCGCCACGCGTGTCTTTCCAAATCTGGCCGTCGAACCGGTAATGAAAGCCGCCGCTGGGAGCCGCCACCCACATTTCACGCATGGGCGCCTGGCTGTTGACGACAATGTGAATTGCATCGTCGAATATCAACGTCAGGACATTACCGCTGCGATTGGCCTCGATATCCAGATCGTACAAAGCCTCCCAGTCATCCGACTGGCTTTCCAGGCTATCGAGTATGGCTTCGCTGCGCGCCAAGAATTCAGTTTCGTTCATAATTCTCATTAATCCAAATTTGGAGTTTCACCATGCAAGCGCTCCGTACCGCAACAAACGCTCGATCCATGAGCCGTATTGTAGCCAGCCTGGCCCTGTTGACGTCACTAAGCGCCTGCGGCTTCAAAGGCCCTTTGTACATGCCGCCTCCTGCGCCGCCCGACGCTTCATTGACCACGCCGCCAACGCCAAAGGCTGCGCCCGAGCAAGCCGCGCCAGCCGCCGCACCCGCGGCGACTTCGTCAATAAAATAGACCCTCTTGGTACCATGTTCCGGCCACGCGCTTTCAAGCAGCGCGGCGGCGACCCTGAACCTTCATAAAAATACCTGCTATCGATCATGACTGTTGCCCCTCATTTCGACTTCAAGAACGGCATACTTCACGCCGAGAACGTGCCCTTGCCCACACTGGCCGAGAAATTCGGCACGCCCTTGTACGTTTATTCGCGCCAGGCTTTGCGCGACGCCTGGGAAGCCTACCGGGTAGCGGCGCAAGGGCGCGACGTGCTGGTGTGCTTCGGCATGAAAGCCAATTCCAATCTGGCGGTGCTGAACGAGTTCAAGAACCTGGGCAGCGGCTTCGACATTGTCTCGGGCGGCGAACTGGCCCGTGTGCTTGCCGTGGGCGGCGACCCCGGCAAAGTCGTGTTCTCCGGCGTCGGCAAGCAGGCCTGGGAAATGCAAGCCGCCCTGAAGGCGGGCGTCAAATGCTTTAACGTCGAGTCCGAAGCCGAGCTTGAACAATTGAACCTTGTCGCGGAACGGATGGGCGTAATCGCCCCCGTATCGCTACGGGTCAATCCCGATGTCGATGCCCAGACCCATCCTTATATTTCCACCGGCCTGAAAGAAAACAAATTCGGAATTGCCATTGAAGAGGCACCGCGCATCTATCAACAGGCGGCGCAGTTCAAGAACCTGAATATCGTTGGCGTCGACTGCCATATCGGTTCGCAAATTACCGAAGTCGCCCCCTACCTGGACGCCCTGGACAAGCTGATGCTGCTTATCGAGACCCTGGCCGGCCTGGGCATCCAGCTGAAACATCTGGACCTTGGCGGCGGCATCGGCATTCGCTATACCGACGAAACCCTGCTCACGCCCACAACGCTGCTGGACCACGTCTTCAAGCGCCTTGAGGCACGCAAGCTGGACTACCTGCAAATCGTGCTCGAGCCGGGACGTTCCCTGGTGGGCAACGCAGGCATACTGCTGACCAAAGTCGAATATCTGAAACATGCCGAAGCCAAGAACTTCGCCATTGTCGACGCCGCCATGAATGACTTGATCCGGCCAACCCTATACGACGCCTGGCACAGCGTGGAACAAGTCTGCCCGGCCGGCCATGCCGAGGTACGCGACTACGATATTGTCGGCCCCATCTGCGAAAGCGGGGACTGGCTGGCTCGCGAGCGCCAGTTTGCCCTGACGCAAGGCGAACTGCTGGCCATCATGTCGGCCGGAGCCTATGCCTTTACCATGTCCAGCCAATACAACACTCGGCCGCGCGCGGCCGAAATCATGGTCGACGCCGACCGCTATCAGGTCGTTCGCCCACGCGAATCGCTGGAAAGCCTGTTCGCCAGCGAAACCACTATGCCTTAAGGGTCCCCCAGCCGGGATTTCCTAGACCGGATGCAGGATGGCAAACTGCGTCCTGCGGCGCCATACTGCCTTAATAAACCAAGTCCGCCATCACAGATAAATAAAGTAACAATTTATTGACAATTGGCGGTATATTGAGCGGGTTGGCCGAACAGGTATTTAAATTTGAAGGCATCCGCGAACTAGCCGGCTGGCACCGGCACAAACGCGGCCCCGCTCACAACCGCCTTATCAAACGCAGCTCTAATCCATGACAGTCAACGTACATGTCTTCTGCTTTGTCCAACCTGCGGCCTATACGCGGCGACGATAAGTCATGAAGACTCCCTGGGCGGCGGCGCTATCTTCGCCAGTGGCACGAGCTTTGATCCGGCTGCCTGGCCGCTGCGTACACATATTCGTGTTTTTCGTTTTACCGGTCCTGGTTCTTGTTTTACCGGTGGTCGGCCTGCTGGGCAACTCCGCGCCACGCAGCGACCCCGGGTCGTTCCACGCAATCTATATGCTGGAAGGCGGCGTCCTTACCCTGTCTCTTACCCTGGTGCTGTTTGCCACAATAAGCCGCAGGTGGCTGTATGTTTTGTTTGCCGGCTGGCTTATCGGCAACCTGCGCATCACGGCGTTGTCTATGGGCTGGGACCTGCAATGGCTGGGGCAAGACTTACCCGCAGAATCGTTGCTGCTTATACGCAAGCTGACCTGCGCCATTTATTATCTTCTGACCTTCGCGCTGTTCATCGAGCTGTTCAATAACAGCCTGGTCCGTTTGCAGCGGCCCTGGCTGCTTCGGGCGGGCATGCTGCCCGGACTGGTTCTGCTGCTGGCAGCTCCGTTTCTGGATTACGCGCAGTTCACCGAGCTGATGTGGTGGATGGCCACGATCGGCAGCATGATAGCCATCGTCATCATCGGCCACCTTCTGACCGTGGCTTATTCCAGCGACATACTGCTGTACAGCGCGGCGATGCTCATCGTCATAGCCGCCGGCGCAGGCGTGCTCGACAGCCTGGACGCCGTGTTCGACCTGAACTTTTTCAGCAGCGCCTATATTCACATCATGGCTACCGCGATCTCCAGCGCCTTGATCGCGCTGGTCATCACAGAGAACGACCGCGCCGCCCGCACCAAGGCCATCAATGCGCTGGTCACTCTGTCCGAGCGAGACCCTCTGACCGACACACTGAACCAGCGCGGCATCGAGAAACACACCCAGGCCGCCCTGAATGCCTTAAGACGCGGCGAGCCTTTCGCACTTTGCTATGTAGACCTGGCTTCGCTTAAAACCATCAACGATATCTACGGATATACAGCGGGCGACGATGTCCTGAAACAGGCTTGCGCGCGTATCAACGCCAAGCTTGGCGGCAATCACTACCTTGGGCGTATTGGGGGTTCAGAGCTGGTACTACTGCTGCGCAACACCTCGATCAACGAGGCGCACAGCCTTGCGCACTCCAATATGGAAGACCTGCAGACGCCGCCGTTCCATATTGGTTCGCGCGCCTTGCAGTTAAAAACGTCCATGGGACTGGTCGAGATTGCCAACCCGCAACTGGCCTCGGGCGATGCCATTCTGGCGGCGGCGCGCGCCTGCCGCATGGCGCGGCGCGGCAAACCCAACCAAATTGCCGTGCACGAGTACGCAGACCAGGCTCTGGACGAACAAAGCCAGGAACTGCAGCTGCTGCGCGAATTCAGTTCGGGATTTTCACCCCAAAACATATTCCTGGCCATGCAGCCCATTTTGTCGCTGCGCGATCCGCTCCATGCCTTCGATTTCGAAATTTTGCTGCGCATGCGCGACGCCAGCGGCAAGCTGATTCCGACCAGCACGGTCATCGCCGCCGCGGAAGAGGTCGGTGTCGTCACCTTGCTGGACAGATGGATAGTCCAGACTTCGCTGGAATGGCTGCACCAGCATCAAGCCAACCTGGCCAACACCCGGTTTGTTTGCATGAACCTGAACGGCATGTCGCTGAACGACCCGGTGTTCATCAATGATTTCTTCCAGCTGCTGCGCAGATACCGGCACGTCGCGCGCTTGCTGTGCATAGAAATCACCGAAAGCATTGCGCTCAAAGATATGGACAATATCCAGGAATTCATTGCGCAGCTGCACAGCCTGGGGGTGCGCGTGGCGCTGGACGATTTCGGTGCGGGATACACCTCGTTTTCCTACCTGAAGCGGCTGCCGGCGGACATGCTGAAGATAGACGGGTCGTTCATACAAAGCATGATGGCGGGGCCGGCGGATATCGCCATCGTGGAAGCGATCGTAGCTTTGGCGCGCAATCTTGGCATGAAAAGCATCGCCGAATGGGTCGAGGACAGCACCACACTGGAAACGCTGGCCAAACTCGGCGTCGATTATGTACAGGGCCATACCATCGCCTATCCGCAATCGCCCGAAGCCTTGACGCAGTCTCGTTGCAGCGCCGACTTCATCGAAGATGCGGCCACCAAGGCGTTCGTACTTGAACACCTGGCGGGAGGAAAGTAGACGGCAAAGAATGCCCCCACGCTGCGCCGCTATTGCGGCTTGCTGCCCCCCGAGGGGGCGCCTTTTGCCTTGGGGCGGCCCGGCGGCAAAAGAATGCCCCCACGCTGCGCCGCTAACGCGGCTTGCTGCCCCCCGAGGGGGCGCCTTTTGCCTTGGGGCGGCCCGGCGGCAAAAGAATGCCCCCACGCTGCGCCGCTAACGCGGCTTGCTGCCCCCCGAGGGGGCGCCTTTTGCCTTGGGGCGGCCCGGCGGCAAAAGAATGCCCCCACGCTGCGCCGCTATTGCGGCTTGCTGCCCTTTTACAGTTCTCCGTATGAATGAAGGCCGGAGAGGAACATGTTTACGCCCAGGAAGGCGAAGCTGGTTACCAGCAGCCCGCCCAGGGCCCAATAGGCTGCCATGGGGCCGCGCAGGCCTTTCATCAGGCGCATGTGCAGCCAGGCTGCGTAATTAAGCCATACGATCAGCGCCCAGGTTTCCTTGGGGTCCCACTGCCAATACGTGCCCCAGGCATCGGCTGCCCACAAGGCGCCCAGAATGGTTGCCACCGTGAAAAAGGCAAAGCCGACGGCAATGGCCCGGTACATGATGTCGTCGAGAATTTCCAGCGAAGGCAGCTTGCGCGAAATGGGGCCACGAAACGCCAGAATGGCGCCCACGACAATCGCCCCCACGCCAAAGTACAGCATCCAGGTCATGGACACTTCGCGCGAGCCGAAAATAAATGGCTCGGCGCACAGCACCGCGCCCAGCACAAACAGCGGAACCAGGCGGCCCCAGGACCGGGTTTCGCCATGCTCTTTGATCAGATAGGCAAAGCCCACCATGGCCGCCAGCGAAAAGGTACCGTAGCCGATGAAGTTGGCCGGCACGTGGATTTTCATCCACCAGCTTTTCAGGGCCGGCACCAAGGGTTGAATTTGAAATGCGTCGCGCGTGAACGAATACCAAAGCAAAAAGATAACGGCCGATGTAACCACCATCAGCACAAAACCGCCCAGCGCGCGGGTGGCGTAACGCCGCTCGTAATACAAATAGAACAGCGCGGTGATCAGGGAAAACAGCACGAAGACTTCATACAGATTGCTGACCGGAATATGACCGATGTCCGGGCCCAGCAAATGGCCTTCGCGCCAGCGCACCAGCAGTCCGGTAACCCCCGCGTATACCGCGCCCCAGGTCAGGGCCGTGCCCAGCCAGGCCGCCGTCTTGCTGACGAACCCGACCCAATAGCACACAGTGGCCAAGGCAAACAAAGCGCACATCCACAGGATGGCCGACTGGGAGGAAAACAGGTACTTAAGGAAAAATACGCTTTCAGCGCGCGTAATATCGCCCTGTCCCAACCCGCCTCCGTTGCTGTATAGCCAAATGGCGAACAGGGCGCTCAGGCCGCTAAGCACCATCAGGGTGCGCAAAGGACGCCACAGCCATGCCATCCAGCTGAAGCCGGCAACAGCGCCGCAGAGGATTACTTTTTCGTAATAGTCCATGCTGCTGCCAAAAACCGACAGCGCATAGCCGGCTCCCGCGGCCAGAATCAAAAAGAACCCGATGTCCGTCCAGTCAGGACGGCCGCGATGGCCACGCGCATCGCCGCTTGAGACCATGGCACCCTGCCATGCCGGAGACTTCAATGTAGTGTCGGACATGCTAAACCTCGTTACGTAGACAGACGCTTGAAAGCGTCTTTAAAGCGCTCGAATTCGTGATTGAAATCCAAGGTGCGCCGTTGTGATGTCATGGCGGCCAGCATTTCGCTGCCCTGCGCCGTTGGCCGGATCCAGACCCAGACCCGGCGATCGCGTATGTAGAACATCGAGAATACGCCTATTACCAAAAATATACAGCCCAGATACACCGAGTTCTTGCCCGGGCTGCGCGCTACCTGGAACACGCTGGCCTGCACTTGCTGGAAGTTCTTGAGGGACAAGAACACCGGTGCGGGGTAGTCGGGCAGGTTGGCCAGGGCCAGCAGCGCCAGTTGGGTCCAGCGGCCGGCATCCGCCCCGGCTTCGTTCAACGGCGCCCAGCCGTGCCGGGCGCGGTCGATATCGCGCAGCTCGGCCAGCGACAATTGGATCATGGGCACGGCAAACCCCAGCACTCTCTCGCGCTCGGCTGCCGGCACCTTGGAAACGATGGCATTAAAGCCGCCGGCCGCAAAGGACTCGAGGGCGCCTTCAGCTGCTTTCTGCAGCAAAGGACGCTGCCCCTCGTCGTTGGCATTGGCCTGCGCAAAGCGCGCAGCCGCCTGCGCCCGCAAGGACGGGTCATTCAGCGCCGCGCGCAGGCTCATGAATTCGGCCACCGAATGATTGGCATCGGCCGGGATGCGTATATAGCGGTAGGGTTCAGATGCGGACTGGCGCACGCCAGCCAGGAACACCTGGGCGCCGTCCAACGTCATGGGCAGCATGTAATTGGTGAATTCATGCGCCTGGCCGTCGCGGCCCACGATGCGATACTGCACGCTGGGACCGACATTGCGCAGATGCTCGTTCTTGGCACCGGCCGCGCTGCCGGTGACCGAGGCGACATGTTCGAATACATCTTTGGCCTGGGGCTCTTGCCCGCCGTCCAGGTTCTCGACGTTGATCACCCGCAAGCCGGTCAGGTCGATCTGTACATTCGAGGCATCGGCCAACTGGGGAATCTTGGCAGGCTGCCCGACCACCCCATCGACTTCAAACGTCTTTTCAGCAGAGCCCGCCAGGGGATAAGCCAGCAGTTGCAGCTTGCTGCCGCCATCGTCGAAGCTGGACTGATATACCGTTACGCCTTTATAGCGCAAAGGCTCGTTGACTTCGATAACCTGGCTGAACGTTTTGCCGGTCTCATGGTCGGTGACGTCGACATCGCTCTTGAAGCTGCTGGGCATGCCGGTTGAATAGTATTGAATGTCGAATTTATTCAGCTTGATGGAAAACGGCAGGGGCTGAACCAGCACGCCGTCGTCGACGCTGACGATGGCACTGGCGCTTTGGCTGCCGTCGGGAATCAGCATATTGGCACGAAAGCTGGGGTTGGCCGCCGGCAGCCGGCCCGACTCGGGCACATCGGCAATAAGCATGTTCTGGGTAATGGGCTGTTTGCCGCCCAGCCATACCTGGGCGCGCACCAGCAATTCGCTGTCGAGCAGGCCGCCGACGCAGATAATCACAATCGCGGTATGGGCGAAAATGTAACCCAGGCGATTGGCGCTGCCTTTTTTCGCCGCCAGCAACATGCCTTCGCCGTCAACACGCAGCTTCCATTTATAGCCCTGCCCGCCCAGCCAGCCCTTAATGCGCTCAACAGCGGCTTCAGGGGCCAGCGGGCTGACGACTTCAACCCGATGGTGAAAGGCGCGCAGGCTGCTGCCGCGGACATATTCACGAAACGAGCGCGCATCGCGCATCATTTTCGGTGCATTGCGCAATACGCAAATACTGGTCGAGGCGACCAGAAATGCCATGATCAGCAAAAACCACCAACTGTTATAAATATGCCAAATGTTGAACTTGTCGAACAAGGCAAACCAGAACGGCCCGAACTGGTCCACGTAGGTATTGGAGGCCTGGTTCTGCGGCAACACCGTACCTATCAGACTGGCCACGCAAATAAACATGAGCAGACTGACCGCAAAACGCATCGAGCCGAGCAGCTCGAAGAGATCGGAGCCGGCACGACGAAGAACAGAAGTTTGGTTCACAATTTCATTCGCAAAAAAAAAGGGGGTACCGCATTCGGCTCCCCCCTTTGCTTTACCGCATTAGCGCAGGGCGTGCCCGCGCACTATTTTTTTTATTACCGCAAGCCCGCTGCGTAATCGGCAACCGCGGCGATGTCGGAGTCGCTCATGCGGTCGGCGATGTCGTGCATCATGGCGTTGTTGGCCCGCTCGCCGCTGCGGAACAGCTTCAATTGCTCGGCGATATAGGCTGGGAACTGGCCGGACAAGCGGGGGAACTCGCCAGGCAGGCCCGCGCCATTGGCCGAATGGCAGGCAGCACAGGCGGGCACATTGCGCTCGGCGATGCCGCCGCGCCAGATCTTCTGGCCGCGTAGCATGGTTGCTTCGTTGCTGGCCGTAGCGGCCTTTTCGCTGTCAAGTTTTTGATGCGACAAGTACAAGGCAACGTTCTGGATGTCTTCGGGGGTAAGCGCCGCCGCAAACGCGGTCATTACCGTGTTGGCTCCGCCGGCACCGCGGCGCGCCGGAACAGCGGTGCCGTCGGCGGAGCGGAAATCGTGCAATTGCTTGGCCAG
The DNA here is from genome assembly GCF_003315175.1 of Eoetvoesiella caeni. Classification (GTDB taxonomy): domain Bacteria; phylum Pseudomonadota; class Gammaproteobacteria; order Burkholderiales; family Burkholderiaceae_B; genus Eoetvoesia; species Eoetvoesia caeni. Next base: position 276,891 of record NZ_QNRQ01000002.1, read on the forward strand.
GTATTCATGAGGCTGCGCCGCCAGATTCGGGTTGGCGGGGATAGTGCTGTTGCCCGCCGCGCCATGGCAACTGGCACAGGCCAGAATGCCGCGCGCCGCATCGCCATTGGCAAAAAGCTGTTCGCCTTTCTTTGCATCGGGTTTCGCCGCTGCGGCGTCGGCCGCATAGCTGGCGCTAGCCAAGGTGGAACCCAGCAGCACGCCGCTGGCAACTAAAATACTGGAAAGCACACGCTTCATGAAGACCTCGACCGATCGTTATTCTTAATGTGGGGCTCCGGCAAGCCAGGAATGCCTCCAACACATGCTTTTCGTTGCGCTTTTCCGTTGTTTTTTCGTTGGACAACGACGCAAATAAAAAGCAGCAACAGTTTCAAACCCCTAATTATACAATAGCGTATAAACAAGGACAGTTCGAACCGCACTTTACCGGCCAGGTGTCCTTTCATCGCTCCAACCCCACCAGGTATATCCCTTGTCCATTCTGCATCGCGCCTCCTTTACCACCTCCGCCGCCAGGCTCGACCAGTTGCCGCCGCCCACGACGGCCGAGGTTTGCTTCGTCGGCCGTTCCAACTGCGGCAAGTCGTCGGCCATCAACGTACTGACCAACCAGCGGCGCCTGGCGTTTTCCAGCAAAACGCCAGGCCGTACCCGGCTTATCAATATGTTCGGCATACCAGACCCCCTGGACCCGCAAGCGGCGCTGGGCTATCTGGTCGACCTGCCCGGCTACGGCTATGCGGCCATAGCCAAAGAGGCCCGCGAAGAATGGGCCGAGGTGCTGGGCGGCTATCTGCGCAGCCGCGAGTCGCTGGCCGGCGTCGTGCTGCTTATCGACATCCGGCGCGGCGTCACCGACCTGGACCGGCGCCTTGCGAACTGGCTTGCGCCCACGCAAATCCCCGTTCTGGTCCTGCTTACCAAGGCCGACAAGCTGCCCTATGGCCAGCGCACCAAAGCGGTATTCGCAGTTAGAAAAGAACTGGCCGAAATCGGGGCGCTGAACGCCATTCCCTTTTCCGCTACGCAGCGCATCGGTATCGAAGATGCAGCCGCCCATATTGAAAACTGGATTTCTCCAAAGGTAGTTCCATGACTTCATTTATCGTTAATGCCGATTTCCCGGCTTCCCGGCCCCGCCGCAACCGGCGCGACAACTTCTCGCGCCGCCTGGTGCGCGAGAACGTACTGACCGCCAACGACCTGATCTACCCGGTATTCGTCATGGAAGGAACGGGAATCCAAGAGCCTGTGCCGTCCATGCCCGGCGTCGTGCGCTACTCGCTCGACACCCTGCTTGTCGCGGCCGAAGAGTGCGTGGCCCTGAATATTCCAGTACTGGCCTTGTTTCCGGTCATCGACGCCAGCCTGAAAACGCCCGACGGCAACGAAGCCGCTAACCCTGAAGGCTTGATTCCCCGCGTTGTCGCCGCGCTCAAGCAGCGCTTTCCCGAACTGGGCGTACTGACCGATGTGGCGCTGGACCCCTACACCAGCCACGGCCAGGACGGCGTGCTCGACAGCGAAGGCTACGTACTGAATGAACCGACCGTCGAGGTTCTTGTACGCCAGGCGCTGGTGCAGGCCCAGGCCGGCGTGGACATCGTCGCGCCCAGCGACATGATGGACGGGCGCATCGGCGCCGTGCGCAGCGCGCTTGAAGCCGAGCGGCATATATACACCCGCATCATGGCTTATTCGGCAAAATACGCCAGCGCCTTTTACGGACCTTTTCGCGATGCGGTGGGCTCGGCTGTCAATTTGGGCAAATCGAACAAATTCACCTACCAAATGGATCCGGCCAATCGCAACGAAGCCCTGCGCGAAGTCGCCGCCGACATCCGCGAAGGCGCGGACATGGTCATGGTGAAACCTGGCATGCCTTACCTGGATATTTTGCGCGACGTAAAGAGCGCGTTCGGAATGCCAACCTACGCCTATCAAGTCAGCGGCGAATACGCCATGATCAAAGCGGCGGCGGCCAATGGCTGGCTGGACCACGACAAGGTCATGATGGAGTCCTTGCTGGCCTTCAAGCGTGCCGGAGCGGACGGTATCCTGACATACTTTGCCGTTGCGGCCGCCAAGCTGCTGAAAGAGCAAGGCTAAAGCCAAAACCCGACTTGGCCTGGGCTATCGAAACCGGCGCCTTGCCGGTTTTGGCTTATTCGGGCAGTGGAATCAAGCCGGCGGCCCAGCCAGCACCTGCTGCAGCACCGCTCCGAAATCGCGTGCGTTCTTGAAGCCGATTACCCGGCGGTTCTCCAACTGCCGGCCATTGGAATCAAAGAACATGATGCCGGGCGGCCCAAATAGCTTGAATCGCTTCAGCAGCGCCTGGTCCTCGGGCGTATTCTTCGTTACATCGGCCTGCACCAGGGTCATCTGCGCCATCTGGGCGGCAACCGCGGGGTCGCTGAAGGTGAAGCGCTCCATCTCAATGCAGGATACGCACCAGTCGGCATAGAAATCCAGCATCACCGGCCTGGTGGCCGAGGCCAGCAAGGCGTCCAGTTCCTGAACCGAGCGCACCTGCGTAAACTGCGTTTTACCCGCTGGCACCGCGCTTGCGCCGGCAACCAGTCCGGATGAAGCAAAGGGCGCCAAAGGACGCAAGACATCGCGCCCGCCCGCGGCAAGGCCAATAACCTGCAGCGCCGCCGCCAGCGCCAGCATCAAGCCCAATGTGCGCCAAACGGCCATGGCCAATTGCCGGGCCGACGATGCCTGGCTCTGCACTTGCGCCCAGGAACCGAAGGCGCCCATCAGCACCGCGGCGCACAAAGCCAGCAAAGCCCAGCCGATTATGGTCACCGCGGCGGGCAATATGGGACTGACCATCCACCATGCCGTTGCCAGCAGCAACATGCCGAACACGCGCTTGACGCCTTCCATCCACGGTCCCGCCTTGGGCAGCAAGGCACCGGAACTGGCTCCCAGTATCAAGAGCAGCAGACCTTGGCCCCAGGCCATGGCGAACAAGGCACTGCCGCCAAGAACCACATCGCCGGTTTGCGAAATAAACAGCAGCACACCGGCCAGCGGCGCGGCCACGCATGGCCCCACAATCAGTGCCGACAGCATGCCCATCAGGAAGGCGCCGCCAAACCGGCCGCCTGGAATCCTGGCCATTTTGTCGTTCAGCGCGGATTGCACGCCCACTGGTGCCTGCAAGGTGAAGACATCGAACATGGACAAGGCCAGCAAGGCCAGCAGCACCGCAAAGATGCTCAGCACCAAGGGCGTCTGCAACCATGCGGCAAGACTGGCGCCTGCCAGCCCTGCGACAACGCCCAGCACCGTGTACACCACCGACACGCCCAGCACATACACCGCGGCCAGTGCAAGCCCACGGCCGCGCGAGGCGACGCTGCGCTGGCGCGCGTCGCCCGCCACCACGGCCAGCACGATAGGAGCCATGGGCAGCACGCAGGGCGTAAAAGTGAGCAGCACTCCCAAGAGCAGGCATAGCCCCACCACCTGCAGCCAGCCGGCATCCGCAAAAAAGGAAGCCAGGCCCATATCGTCCATTGCCAACACACCCTGGGGCTGGGCGGGACTCGCAACCGCCTGCTGCGCCGACTCATCTCTTGGCACCGGCACGCTGGCCACCACGCCCTGACCGCTTAACTGGTAGCCCTGCGGCGCCGGAGTCAACTTGACCTGCGTCGTCATGGGCGGGTAGCACAAGCCGGCGTCGGCACAACCCTGGCCGGTGATGGAAAGCGTCTGCGGCAGCGCCGCACCGGCCGCCAGCGGTACCGACACCGTGACCTGCTGGTGATAGACCTCCATGTCCTTCCCGAATGTGGGGTCGTGCTTGACCGTACCGCGCGGGTACACCGGCTGCCCCAGCTTGGAACTGTCCGGCGCCAATGCAAACTCGAACCGCTCGCGATACATGTAATAGCCGGGGGCGATCTTGAAATGGATGTCGACCCGGTCGGGTGCTGCCATCGCGGCCGAAAACACGAAGGCGACTTTGGGATCCAGGAACTCGTCTTCAGCCTTTGCAGTTCCCGCCTGCAGCAACGCAATCGCCAACAAGACGGCAACAAGCAGCACCCGAATCAAACGCGACCAAAACGCTGAGACAGGATCGAATTGCATGAATCGTGTTCTTGCCGATTGCGTGCCCACGCCACCAGCGGCCAAATCTGACATTACTACTTTCCTTTATATATTGACGGCCACTGCACCGCCTATTGCGGCGCGGTTTGCGCGCGAACCCAGTCCAGGTAGCTTTGCAATCCGCCTATAACCGGCACCACCAGGACTTCAGGCACGCTGTATGGGTGCAGTTGCACCAAGCGTTCGGTCAGCGCCTGCACACGATCCTGCGTGGTTTTCATTGCCAGGGGGATTTCTTCAGACCCTTCGAGCTGTCCTTCCCACATGTACATGGACAAGCTCGGCGCACCTAAGTTCACGCAGGCGGCCAATCCTTCTTCGACAAGCACATGCGCAATGCGTTTAGCCAGTAACGCGTCGGGTGCATTGCTTAATACCACTACGACATTGTGCGCCATCACACCGCCTGAAAGATTGAAAGCAGGGCTATTTTACCGGCTCGAGAGGAAAGGCCCCACACCACACCGCTGCAAGGCGGTTTTAGCTCGCCGAATTTTGTGAAGTTGGAGCAAGCCGCGCCGGACGCTGTTTTCGGGATTCAAGCGAGCGGCTGTTTGACCGCGACGTTTACGAACACCCGGGGGGTGTTCGTTCGCGGGAGTTTCGCGAGCGCCCGAAAACAGCGATCGGCGCGGGAAGCCACGGCGCAGCCGGGGCCGCAGCGACCTGAGCAAAATTCGGCGAGCTAAAACCGCAGTTAAAGAACCCAAAAGCCAATCAATAACAAGCTGCCCCCCCCCCCCCAAAAGAGCAGACCCATTATATTTGGTCAGCGGCGGCTCCAGAATAAAAAACGCGCCGAAGCGCGTTTCTCTTTTGCTGCTACCGCCGGCTGATTATTCAGCGCTGTCGGCTTCTTCTACTTCGGGGCGGTCGACCAGTTCCATGAAGGCCATGGGGGCGTTGTCGCCCTGGCGAAAGCCCATTTTCAGGACACGGGTGTAGCCGCCGTTGCGCTCTTTGTAGCGCGGGCCGATTTCGGCGAACAGCTTGAGCACGGCTTCACGATCGCGCAGACGGGCAAATGCCAGGCGCTTGTTGGCCAGCGTGTCTTCTTTGCCCAAGGTGATGAGGGGCTCGATGACGCGGCGCAACTCTTTGGCTTTGGGCAACGTGGTTTTGATGGCTTCGTGAGTAATCAACGACACGGCCATGTTGCGGAACATGGCAAGACGATGACTGCTGGTGCGGTTTAGTTTACGCAGACCACTACGGTGACGCATGATATATCCTTTGAATCTTGATAACGGCTAATCGAGCGGACCCGCCTAGCCATCGGTTAACCGGCTCTTCTATCAGCTTGCGCTGCGGGCCGGATGAAAAAAGAACGAAACTTTAGCACAACGGCCAAAGCTTCGCATACATTACGGACGCTCTAAACCAACAGGCGGCCAGTTTTCGAGCTTCATGCCCAAAGTCAGACCACGTGCGGCAAGGACTTCCTTGATTTCGTTAAGCGACTTGCGGCCGAGGTTCGGAGTCTTGAGCAACTCGTTTTCGGTGCGCTGGATAAAATCGCCGATGTAATAGATGTTTTCGGCCTTGAGGCAGTTGGCCGAGCGCACCGTAAGTTCCAGGTCGTCGACCGGACGCAAAAGCACGGGGTCGATTTGCTGTTGGGCACGGGCGGGAACACTGCCGTCGTAGGCTTCGCCGGCGCCTTCAAGTGCGGCAAAGACAGAGATCTGGTCCATCAGAATGCGGGCCGACTGGCGAACCGCCTCTTCGGGCGAAATCACGCCGTTGGTTTCGATGTCGAGGATCAGCTTGTCCAGGTCAGTGCGCTGTTCCACACGGGCGCTTTGCACGGCATAGCTGACGCGGCGCACGGGGCTGAACGAAGCATCCAGAACAATACGGCCAATGGTATGGGCGCGATCGTCGGTCAAGGCGCGCACGTTGCCGGGCACATAGCCGCGACCCTCCTCTACCTTGATATGCATTTCAAGCTTGCCCGCATCGGTAAGATTGGCAATGACGTGGTCGGGATTGATGATCTCGACATCGTGCGGCAGCTCGATATCGCTGGCCAGCACAACGCCCTGGCCTTGCTTGCGCAGCACCAGAGTGACTTCTTCGCGGTTATGCAGCTTGAAAACCACGCCCTTGAGGTTCATGAGAACGTCAACTACATCTTCGCGCACGCCGGCAATGGTGGAGTACTCGTGCACCACGCCAGTCATCTGGACTTCAGTGGGCGCGTAGCCGGTCATCGACGAAAGCAAAATGCGGCGCAGCGCATTGCCCAGGGTGTGGCCAAAGCCACGCTCGAAAGGCTCCATCACGACACGTGCGTGATTTTTGCTGACGGGTTCGACTTCAATAGAACGGGGTTTCAAAAAACCTTGAGACGACATGTATGTTCCTTTTCAATACCCTCGGCTCGTTACACCGATAAGGCTGACGGACAATCCGGGCTGATGCCGGAGAATGGACCACAACAGCCCACGTTTACGCCAAAAGCGGTAAACGTGGGCTGTGCGACTTTGCTGCTTTGCCGAACTGGCGGCAAATTAGCGGGAGTACAACTCGACAACCATCGACTCGTTGACGTCGCGGGCGACATCAGCACGATCGGGAACCTGCTTGAACGTGCCCGTCAGCTTGCTGGCGTCGACTTCAACCCACTGGGGGAAGCCCTGGCCGGAAGCCAGATCCAAGGATTCACGAATACGCAGTTGCGCCTTGGACTTTTCGCGGATGGAAACCACGTCGCCGGCCTTAACAAGCATGGAGGCGATGTCGGCAGTGCGGCCGTTGATTTCGATCGAGCGGTGGTTGACCAACTGACGCGCTTCAGCGCGGGTCGAACCGAAACCCATACGGTAGACGACGTTGTCCAGGCGCGATTCCAGCAATTGAATCAGGGTCTCGCCTGTGTTGCCACGGCGACGCTCAGCTTCAAAGAAATACTTGCGGAATTGCTTTTCCAGAACGCCGTACATGCGTTTGAGCTTCTGCTTCTCGCGCAGCTGCAGGCCGTAGTCGGACGTACGCGCACCGGAAGTGCGGCCGTGCTGACCAGGCTTGGATTCGATTTTGCATTTCGAATCGAGCGAGCGGCGAGCGCTCTTGAGAAACAGATCGGTACCCTCGCGGCGCGAGAGCTTGCATTTTGGTCCAATATAACGTGCCATTGTGCTTTTTCCTTAAATACGACGGCGCTTAGGCGGACGGCAACCGTTGTGCGGCACCGGCGTGATGTCGGCAATGCTGGAAATCTTGATTCCCAACGCATTCAATGCACGCACGGATGATTCGCGCCCGGGGCCTGGGCCCTTGATGCGAACTTCGAGTGTTTTGATGCCGTATTCCAAAGCAACGCGGCCAGCCGACTCTGCAGCAACCTGAGCCGCAAACGGAGTCGATTTACGCGAACCCTTGAAACCAGCACCACCCGACGTAGCCCAGGACAAAGCATTGCCCTGACGGTCGGTGATCGTGATGATCGTGTTGTTGAAGGACGCATGGACGTGCGCGATGCCGTCCGAAACGCTCTTCTTGATTTTCTTGCGTACGCGAGTCGCGCCGCTATTGGATGCTTTTGCCATCTTCTAGTCCTCGATTATTTCTTCAGGGAAGCAGCAGCGCGACGCGGGCCCTTGCGGGTGCGGGCGTTGGTACGGGTACGCTGACCACGTACAGGCAGGCCACGTTTGTGACGCATACCCCGATAAGTTCCCAGGTCGATCAGACGTTTGATCGACAGTTGTACTTCGCGACGCAAATCACCTTCGACGGTGAACGCATTGACGTTTTCACGAATGCGCTCGAGCTCGGCGTCAGTCAGATCTTTCACTTTCTTGGAGTACTCGATGCCCGAAACTTCGCAGATTTTGCGAGCGCGGGTGCGACCAATACCAAAAATAGCGGTAAGTCCGATTTCGGCGTGCTGATGCGGCGGAATGTTGATGCCAGCAATACGGGCCATGACTGTTCCTTGTTTAAATCTGGTGCGTTTCGGCGCTTAGCCTTGACGCTGCTTATGACGTGGGTCGGTGCAAATGACGCGTACCACGCCGTGACGTTTAATGATCTTGCAGTTGCGGCAAATCCGCTTTACCGATGCCATTACCTTCATGGTTAACTCCTAGTTTCCTTTAGCCGGGCCGCTCATTTGGAGCGGAATACAATTCTGGCACGCGACAGGTCGTAGGGCGTGAGCTCTACTGTGACCTTGTCACCCGGCAGAATCCGGATGTAATGCATGCGCATCTTGCCGGAAATGTGGCCAAGTACAACATGGCCATTTTCTAACTTGACGCGAAAAGTTGCGTTGGGAAGGTTCTCGAGAACCTCACCCTGCATTTGAATGACGTCGTCTTTAGCCATTTCTTTTCTTCTTACCGCGTAGGCAGCCCCACACCCTTGAAGTTAGCCTTCTTGAGCAGTGAGTCGTACTGATGAGACATCATGTAGGCTTGCGCCTGGGCCATGAAATCCATGGTCACCACCACGATAATCAACAACGATGTACCACCAAAGTAAAACGGAACATTCCAGCGCATATGCATAACTTCCGGCAATAGACAAACCAAGGTTATGTAGATGGCTCCGGCCAGGGTCAAGCGCATAAGGATCTTGTCGATATAGCGCGAGGTTTGTTCCCCCGGACGGATGCCTGGAATGAAAGCACCGCTTTTCTTCAGGTTGTCTGCGGTTTCGCGGCTGTTGAACACCAAGGCCGTATAGAAAAAGCAGAAGAAAATAATTGCAGCGGAATACAACGTAATATAAAGCGGTTGCCCCGGCGACAACGCGGCCGCCAAGTCGCCCAGCCAACGCATGCTGGGGTTATTGGAGAACCAGCTCGTGACCGTTGCCGGCAGCAAAATAATGGACGAAGCGAAAATGGGAGGAATGACACCCGACATGTTCAGCTTCAGGGGCAGATGCGAACTTTGCCCGCCATAAATCTTGTTGCCTACCTGACGTTTGGCGTAGTTGACCGTAATACGGCGCTGGCCGCGCTCGACAAACACCACGAAATACGTAACAGCAACCACCAGCACCAGAATGAACAGTGCCGACAGAATGGACATCGAATCGGTGCGCACCAGGTCCAGCATGCCCGACAAAGCGCTTGGCAGCCCGGCCACGATGCCGGCGAAAATCAGGATGGAAATACCGTTGCCTATTCCGCGCTCGGTGATTTGTTCGCCCAGCCACATGACGAACATGGTGCCGGTAAGCAAAGTTACCACTGTCGTGAAACGGAACAGCATGCCGGGGTCGATAACCAGACCAGGCTGCGATTCAAGTGCAACAGAAATGCCAACCGCCTGGATCAGCGCCAGAAACACCGTGCCGTAGCGGGTGTACTGCGTGATCTTGCGACGGCCCGATTCGCCTTCCTTCTTGATTGCCTCAAGGGTAGGCACCACCACCGCCATCAACTGCATGATGATGGATGCGGAAATGTACGGCATGATCCCCAGGGCGAACACCGAAAAACGCTCGAGTGCCCCGCCGGAGAACATGTTGAACAAGCCGAGAATGCCGCCCTGGTTTTGCCGAAACATATCGGCCAGTGCATCGGGGTTGATCCCCGGGACTGGAATATGCGTGCCCAACCGGTAGACGACCAGGGCGAGCACCAGGAACACGACGCGGCGTTTTAGATCGCCGTATCGGGAACCCGATTTACTCTGTGCCTGAGCTTTAGCCACCGTGACCCCTTATTACGCCAGTGTGCCGCCGGCAGCTTCAATCGCAGCGCGGGCGCCAGCCGTTGCCGTCAACCCTTTCAGGGTGACTTTGCGCGAAAGTTCGCCGGACTTGATGATCTTTGCGTAGCGTACTTGCTGGCCAACGACGCCCGATTGCTTGAGCACTTGTACGTCGATTTCGTCGACGGGCAAGGCCTGCAGTTCGGACAGGCGGACTTCAGCGTACAAATGCTGACCCCGGGGGGTGAAGCCACGCTTGGGCAGACGACGGTACAAAGGCATCTGGCCGCCCTCGAAGCCGACTTTATGAAAGCCGCCCGAACGCGATTTTTGACCTTTGTGACCACGACCAGCCGTTTTGCCCAGGCCGGAGCCTATGCCACGGCCGACGCGACGCTTGGCGTGCTTGCTGCCAGGAGCAGGAGCCAATGAATTTAATTGAGTTTCCGACATGCCGATTCCTTTTAGACTTCCGAAACGGTGACCAGATAATCCACTTTACGGATCATCCCACGCACTTCGGGAGTATCGACCAACACGCTGCTGCTGTTCAGCTTGCGCAGGCCCAGGCCGCGAACTGTGTCGCGATGGGATTGCTTGGTGCCGATAATAGAGCGCACCAGGGTGATTTTGATTTGCTTCTGTGTCGTCATGACTTACCCCAGAATATCTTCGACCGACTTGCCGCGCTTGGCAGCAATTTCGGACGGAGTCGAGCAGGCACGCAAACCATTGAGCGTTGCACGCACCATGTTGTAGGGGTTGCTAGAGCCAAGGCTCTTGGCCACTACGTTGCGTACACCCATCACTTCGAAAATAGCGCGCATCGGGCCGCCGGCGATAACGCCAGTACCTTCAGCTGCAGGCGAAATGAGAACGGTGGAAGCGCCATGCTTGCCCACGACGGTGTGATGCAAAGTGCCGTCTTTCAGGGCGACCTTGTGCAGACCACGACGTGCCTGTTCCATTGCTTTTTGAACAGCGACGGGCACTTCGCGGGCTTTACCTTTGCCCATACCGATGCGACCATCGCCATCACCTACCACGGTCAGCGCAGCAAAGCTCATGGTGCGACCACCCTTGACCACTTTGCTGACGCGGTTGACCGCGATCATCTTTTCACGCAGGCCGTCGTCGTTTTCCTTCTCGGCGGCGTGCCTACCTTGTGCTTTAGCCATTTGACAATTCCTCGCTTAGAATTTCAAGCCGGCTTCACGCGCGGCATCAGCCAGCGCTTTCACGCGGCCATGATAACGGAAGCCCGAGCGGTCAAAGGCAACCACTTCGATACCGGCTGCTTTCGCCCGTTCGGCAACGCGCTTACCAATGAGGCCGGCAGCGGCAACATTGCCACCGTTGACTTTCTGGCTGGCGAGTTCTTTACGAACTTCGGGCTCGAGCGTCGAAGCGCTGATGAGCACACGGTCGCCTTCCGGCGAAATAATGTTGGCGTAAATATGCAGATTCGAGCGGAATACCGAGAGGCGATGTACGCGCAACTCGGTGATTTTCCGGCGACTCGGAACCGCACGACGCAAACGGGATACTTTCTTGTCCATGATTCGTCCTTGCCTGTGCGCTTATTTCTTCTTGGTTTCTTTCATGATGACGCGCTCATCTGCGTAGCGCACGCCCTTGCCCTTGTAGGGTTCGGGTTTGCGGTAGGCGCGGATGTTTGCAGCCACCTGACCGACAGCCTGCTTGTCCGCACCCTTGACCACAATTTCGGTCTGGGTGGGGCATTCGATTTTGATGCCGGCAGGCATCTCGTGCAGAATGTCGTGGGAGAAACCAAGTTGCAGTTTCAGCGCGTCGCCCTGGACCTGTGCGCGGAAACCCACGCCGACCAGAGTCAATTTACGCTCGAAACCTTTGCTGACGCCAGTCACCATATTGTGAACAAGCGCGCGCGTCGTACCCGACATGGCCTTGGCCAGGCGGGAGTCGTTTGCGACCGAAAATGTCAACTGGCCGTCTTCCTGGGCAATGGTGACGTCGCCGGTAAGGGCTTGCGTCAGTGTGCCGAGGGGACCCTTGACAATGATCTGGTCGTTGTTGATGGTTGCTTCTACGCCCTTGGGCAGCGCGACCGGGTATTTTGCTATACGTGACATATGGTTCTCCTTATGCGACGTAGCAAAGCACTTCGCCGCCCACGCCATTGGCGCGAGCTTTGCGATCGGTCATGACACCGCGCGGAGTCGACACGATAGCCACGCCCAAACCATTCATAACCTGAGGAATGGCCTTGCTGCCTTTGTATATACGCAGCCCTGGACGCGAAACGCGGTCGATACGCTCGATGACCGGACGGCCGGCGTAGTACTTAAGTGTGATCTCGAGGACAGGCTTGGCCTTGTCGCCGACGATCTGGAAACTGTCGATATAGCCTTCGTCTTTCAGCACGGCAGCAATAGCTACCTTAAGCTTCGAGGAGGGCATGCTGACCGACGTTTTGTTAACTTGTTGCGCATTGCGCACGCGGGTCAACATGTCGGCGATGGGATCGCTCATGCTCATGTGTGTTTCTCCTACCAGCTAGCTTTAGTCATGCCCGGCACTTCGCCACGCATCGCCATTTCGCGAAGTTTGTGACGAGTTAAACCGAACTTGCTGTAAACGCCACGCGGACGACCGGTAACAACGCAACGGTTGCGCTGACGAGTCGGGTTGGAATTGCGCGGCAATTGTTGCAGTTGCAAACGGGCCTGATAGCGCTCTTCGTCAGTCTTGGACTGATCTTCGATGATGGCTTTCAAGGCAGCGCGTTTGGGAGCAAATTTCTCTGCCAGCTTGGCGCGTTTGATATCGCGATTAATGAGTGAAAGTTTAGCCACGTCATCGCCCCTTAATTGCGGAACGGGAAGCTGAAGGCTGTCAACAGCGCTTTGGCTTCGTCGTCCGTCTTGGCAGTGGTCGTGATGCTGATATTCATACCACGGACTGCGTCGATTTTGTCGTATTCGATTTCAGGGAAAATGATTTGCTCTTTAACCCCAACGTTGTAATTACCCCGTCCGTCGAATGCACGCCCGGAAATACCGCGGAAGTCGCGAACGCGCGGCAGAGCCACGGCGACCAGGCGATCCAGGAATTCGTACATGCGCTGGCCACGCAGGGTGACCATGCAACCGATAGGGTAATCTTCACGGATCTTGAAACCCGCGATAGCTTTGCGCGTTTTGGTGACCACAGGCTTTTGGCCGGAGATCTTGGTCAGGTCGGACACGGCGTGCTCGATGACCTTCTTGTCTGCAACCGCTTCGGACACACCCATGTTGAGGGTGATCTTCGAGATGCGAGGCACTTCCATAACGCTTTTGTAGCCAAATTTGGCTTGCAGGTCGGCTACGACCTTGCTGCGGTAAAACTCTTGTAAACGAGCCATGTTATTCGCCCCTTAAGCCTTAGCGCCAACGACAGCGCCGCTGGAACGAAATACACGAACCTTGCGGCCGTCGACTTCTTTGATACCCACGCGATCGGCCTTGCCGCTTTCGGGGTTGAAGAGCGCCACATTCGAAATGTGGATAGGCATGGTTTTGTCGATGATGCCGCCCTGCGAGCCAGCCATGGGATTTGGCTTGACGTGTTTCTTGACGACATTAATGCCTTCGACCAGAACGTGGTCGGCATCTACGCGCTGCAAAACAGTGCCGCGGCGGGTTTTGTCGCGACCAGTCAATACGATGACTTCGTCGCCTTTACGGATTTTTTCCATGATGGCTCCTTACAGCACTTCTGGGGCCAAGGATACGATCTTCATGAACTTTTCTGTACGCAATTCGCGCGTGACAGGTCCGAAGATACGGGTACCGATGGGTTCCAGTTTAGCGTTGAGCAAAACAGCGGCATTGCCACCGAACTTGATCAGTGAGCCGTCTTTACGGCGTACGCCCTTAGCGGTACGAACCACTACAGCGTTGTAAATTTCGCCTTTTTTGACGCGTCCGCGCGGAGCCGCATCCTTGACGCTAACTTTAATAACGTCACCGATTGCGGCATAACGGCGCTTGGAGCCGCCCAGCACTTTGATGCACATAACAGAACGCGCACCTGTGTTGTCGGCCACGTCCAGCGTGGTCTGCATTTGTATCATGATTTTTCCTGTTCCAACTTAGCCGCGTTGTTCGCACGGCCATTAAGACCGACAAAGTCGCGCAACCAGTTTTGGTCCCGTCAGGCTCGAACAGACGACGCCTGTCGAACCCTGGGTTGAAATCTTGCCATTAACTGCTTCTTGGGTACTACTTGCTTTTACTGCCTGGTATTGCCAGCCCGCTTAAAGCCAACCTGGCGCATCAGTTGCGCTAGAGGGCTTTTGCTTTTACTAGCAAGTCAGTCATCATATACGGTTTAAACCAAACTTGCAAGCCCAGGCGCAAAAGAAGGGCTTGTGCGGGTTGAGGCGTAGGATTGCCGCAACGAAAGCCCCGGCCGCAGCCCCGGCTTGCCGCTTTCCAGTGCGTTGCCTGGAAAGGCCAGGCGCGCTTGGCATACAGCGCTGCCCAGGGGGCAGCGGCGCGCCCGCTACTCCATGGTAAAGCCGACCTTGATCGTAACCTGCCAATGGGCCACCTTGCCATCGGCAACATGGCCGCGCGTCTCGACAACCTCGAACCATTGAATATTGCGTACGGTTTCGTGTGCCTTGGCTATGGCCGTACTGACCGCGTCTTCGATGCTTGTAGGGGACGAACCAACTAAATCAAGCTGCTTGTACACATGACTGCTCATGATGACCTCCTGGGTGCGACAACGATTTAGGACGGACTTGCCCTGGCGGGCAAGTCTTGCGGCAGCCCTTGGGCTTCCAGCCCTAGGTTACCTCATCCAGAACCTCCGGCCTCGTGTTTCCCCGGACCTCAATAACGGCCGGACAGCAGGCTGCCTGCGTTTGGCACTTCGCGCTGCAAGTTCAATACTTTCAGCATCTGGTAGACCGTGCTGATTGCGGCGGTGGTTACCGGCAGGCCAAGTTGCTGTTCGACCTGGTGCACTGACTGGAACGAGGGCATTTGCACGCAGGCCGAGAGCACCACGGCGTCGACGCCGCTGGTATTCAGGCGCTTTACGTGTTCGGCCGGCGCCAGCGGGTTTTGGCGGCCGACTTCAAGGTTGTCGGGAATCTCGAGCGACACGGCGTCGTGCACCTCGATGCCTTCGTTTTCAATGTAGTCGACAACCAATTGTGTAAGCGGCTTCATGTAGGGGGTCAAAATGGACACTTTCTTTGCACCCATTGCGTGCAGGCCCTCGACCAGGGCGCCGGCGCTGGACACAACAGGGGCTGCGCCGCCGTTGGCCACCGTGGCTTCGTGCAAGCGCTTTTCAGACTGGCGGTGGTAGCCCAGGCCCATGCTCATGATGGCAACCAGGCAGGCATAGCCCAGCACATCGACGCGGGCGTCCGAGAGCTCCAGCGCACAGCGGTCGGAGTCGGCGTCCATGGCCTTGAGCTCTTCAGCGGTAACCTTCTTCATGCGCATGCGGCTGGAATGGAACGTAAAGCGTTCGCTGAACTTTTCCTCGCGGCTGCGCAGCATAAGGGGGATTTCCGTTTCCATGGTGGTGTTGGAACTGGGAACGATCTGGCCGATGCGGTAGTTGCGTGGCGAAGTAGTGGACATGTCGATGGCACCTGAAAATGATTATCGTAAACAACATCATCGGCCATTTCTTGCCGATGCACCAATATTGAATTCGTCTTGCGTGCCAGCTTTTGGCTATGGCCAAGGTAAACTTGGCCTATTCCCTTCCATAATAACGGCCCTTCCGTGGAACTACGTCAGCTACGCTATTTTATTGCCCTGGCCGAAGAGCTCAACTTTACCCGGGCGGCCGAACGCCTGCATATTTCGCAGCCGCCCCTTAGCGCGCAAATTGCCCAGCTGGAAACCGAACTGGGGGTCAAGCTGTTCGAGCGCAACAGCCGCAAAGTCAGCCTGACCGACGCCGGCGCCGTGTTCCTGCATGATGTACGGCTTATTCAAAGCCGGCTGCGCGAGGCCACCGAACGGGTCAAGCACGTGCACTCCGGCCTGGCCGGCCGAATCGAAATCGGGCTGTCGGGCTCCCACTTTCTGGGCCCCCTGCCCTTGTTCATCGGCAAACTGGCGGCCACGCATCCCGATATCGACGTCGTGCTCAACGAAATGGCGCCCAACGAACAACTGGAAGCCTTGCGCGAACAGCGCATCGACATCAGCATTTCCCGGCAATCAGTTGAAGACGACCTGCTGTGCAGCCGGCTTTTGTGGCCCGATCCGTTATTGGTGGCCCTGCCCGGCGGCCACCCTTTGGCGGCGCACGCAAGCCTAAAGCTTGCCTCCCTGGCCAAAGAGCGGTTCATCATGCTGCGGCGCGAGACCTCCTACTTTGCCGATCAGGTTTTCCTGGCTTGCGCCGCGCACGGCTTTACGCCGCATGTCGCCCACAGCGTCGCGGAGGTCCCCGCCCAGCTCAATCTGGTTGCAGCCGGCCTGGGCATTGCGCTCGTACCCGCGTCGACTCATAACCGCCAGCCCGACTCGCTGCTTTTTCGCCCCCTGGACGAACCCGGCCTTCAGGGCCACGTACACGCAGTCGTTCGCAAAGAGCACAAGAAGACAGCGGTCGAGACCTTCCTGGCCCTGCTCGGGCAATATCAGCCTTAAGTCGCACGGATCCCACACACCGTGTGCCGGTCGCGGCCCATGTATGGCTCAGGCCGTACCGTCCTTGACCACCTGGCGTACACATTCCAGCGCCTGCTCCACCGATTTGGGATAAAGCTCGTCGTTGCGCCAGTACATGGAAACCGAGCCGTAGCCATCCAGCTGCAGCGGCAAAATCCGCAGCAGCTTCATTTCGACCAGCATTACCGTGGCCCGGTGCGAGGCCGTACCGATGACATCGCTATTATTGATAAGCGTTATGTTGGCAATGACGGAATTGGATTCAATGTAGTTGGCCGGCAGCGGTATCCCCGCGGCCGCCAGCGCCGCTTCCAGCGCGTTGCGAATAGGCGTGCGGCGCGGCCAGACAATCCAGCGGTAGGCCTGCACGTCGCTCCAGCCAATCTCGGGCTTGCTGAACAGCGGGTGGTCGGGGCGGGCCACCAGATCGATAGGCTCGATATAAAGCACTTCGCTGTTGATGCTGGACTCGTCGAAATGATTGCTGACGCTGCGCCCAATGACAATGTCCAGATCGCCCTGCGACAGCAACGACAACAAGCGGTCCATCGTGCCTTCCAGCAAGTCGATGCGCATTTCGGGCAAGCGTTCAGCGATGGCCAGCACCGCCCTGGGCGCAGCTTCCGAGGCCGCGGCACCCGAAGCCCCAATGGCAATGCGCCCGCCGCCGCCCTCAAGCAGTACATTCATATCGACAACGGCTCGGTCCAGCTGAGCGTTGATGCGGCGCGCATGTTCGATCAGCACTTCGCCATGCGGCGTCGGCGACAAACCGCGCGCATGGCGCTCGAACAAGGCCAGGCCGATATCGCCCTCAAGGTCTTTGAGCCACTTGGACAAGCCTGGCTGAGTCGTATTGAGCAAGACCGCCGAATGGCTCAGGTTGCGCGTTTGCGCAAGACTAAGCAGGAATTTCAGGTTGCGCAGGCGAATGCGGTCAGTCCAATCTGTTGCCATGCCATTCACAAAACAGTTATCGAAAACCGCAAGCTTACGTCAAGAATGCCATGGTGGCCCACTCATCTTGCCACTTGCGCCAGAAAGGGATACATTATCGAAAATACCTATTATTTTATAAAATCGAATTTACCGAGACACGCCATGAAAACTGCTGCCCGCGCAAACCATCGCGAAGACATCGTCGGACGAGCCAATGTTGAGGATACTCCTGAACTTCTGGCCTATTACGACGAACTGGACAAACACCATACGGCCGCCCTCTGGACGGTCGCGAACAAGATCGAACCCTGGCAACCGCAGTCCAGCTCAGTGCCCGTAGTATGGCGCTACAAGGACTTGCGCGAACATGTGCTGCGGTCGGCCGACCTCGTTTCCCCTGAAAAGGCCGGGCGGCGCGTGGTGTACCTGAGCAACCCGGGGCGGCAGGACGTCGCGGCAGCCGTGGGCTGGCTATATTCGGGACTGCAAACCATGCGTCCGGGCGAACTGGCCACATCGCACAAGCACTCGGCCAGCGCGCTGCGCTTCATCATGGAAGGCAGCGGCGCCTTTACCATCGTCGACGGGCACAAAATGACGCTGGGCGCCAATGACTTCGTCATCACGCCCAATGGCACATGGCATGAACACGGCGTCAGCGAAGACGGCACTCAATGCATCTGGCAAGACGGCCTGGACATTCCCTTGATGAACGCCCTGGAAGCCAACTTCTTTACCGTGCATCCCGAGCTGCAGCAAGCCGTTACCTATCCTGTCGAAGACAGCACCGCCGCCTGGGCCGCCGGCACCGGACTGGTGCCGGCCAACGACACCTGGTCGCACGGTTATTCGCCGCTGTTCAAATACGAATGGGCGCCCACCTACGAAGCGCTGGCGCGCTATGCCAAGGTTACCGACGGCTCGCCGTTCGACGGCGTCATGATGAATTACATCAACCCTAAAACAGGGGGCCCCGTCATGCAAACCATGGGAGCCAGCATGCAGTTGCTGCGCCCCGGCGAGCACACCAAAGCGCACCGCCACACGGGCAGCGTCCTGTACCAGGTGGCCAAGGGCAAGGGCTATTCCATCATCAACGGCCAGCGATTCGACTGGGAAGAACACGACATTTTCTGCGTGCCGACCTGGATGTTCCATGAACACGTCAACGCCAACCCAAGCGAAGACGCCTGCCTGTTCAGCTTCAACGACATGCCTGTCATGAATTCTCTGGGCATCTATCGCGAAGAAGCCCTCAAAGAAAACGGCGGCCACCAGAAAATCCAAACACCATAATTTTCAATCCGGACACGGCAACAGCCCGACCAAACAACCAAGGAAAACTTCATGCGTCTAGTTACCTACCGCGCCAACGTTCTGGAAGCCGCCCGCCTGGGCGCTATTGTCGACACAATGGTCGTCGACCTCGAGAACCTGGGTGCCGACAATGGCATCCACTTGCCCGACAACATGCTGGACTTCATCGACCTGGGTCCCAGCGCCGTCAAGACAGCAACCATGCTGCTCGAGCAGAATCGCGCCAACTGGCCCGTAGGCACCGCCGTACCAGTGCAAAACGTCAAATTGCTGGCGCCCATTCCGCGCCCCCGCAAGAACATCTTCGGCATCGGCCTGAACTACGTCGAACACGTCGAAGAATCCAGCCGCTCGCTGGACACCTCGGCCGACCTGCCCAAGCAGCCCATCATCTTCACCAAGCCGCCCACCAGCGTCATCGGCCCCGGCGATGCCGTGCACCACAATGCCAAGATCACGCAACAGCTGGACTGGGAAGTGGAACTGGCCGCCATCATCGGCACACAGGCCTGCCGCATTGAAGAAAAAGACGCGCTCTCGCATGTGTTCGGCTACAGCGTCATGGTCGACATGAGCGCCCGCGACTGCAGCCGCGCCGGCCAATGGGTGTACTCCAAGGGCATGGACACCTACGCGCCCTTCGGACCCTGCATCATCACCGCCGACGAAATTCCCGATCCCCAGACACTGGATCTTTGGCTGACCGTGAACGGCGAAATCAAGCAAAAATCCAACACCAAGTTCATGCTGTTCAATGTTGCGCATCTTATCGCCGACATCAGCGCCGGCATGACGCTGGAACCGGGCGACATCATTGCCACCGGCACTCCGGCTGGCGTGGGCGCCGGACGCACACCGCAAGAATGGCTCTGGCCGGGCGACGTGATCGAAGCCCACGTACAGGGCATCGGTACTTTGCGTCACCCGATCGTCGCCATCTAAATCCGGCCTGACACAGGCGTTATCGAACCAGCTCAACAAGTAAGGACACCCATGCTTAACCTGCCCGCTTTCAAAGTCGCTGCCGTCCAGGCGGCGCCGGTTTTCCTGGACACCCAGGCAACCATCGACAAGGCCTGCGCGCTGATCCAGGAAGCGGCCGGCAACGGCGCCAAGCTCGTCGCCTTCCCGGAAGTTTTCGTGGCGGGGTATCCCTACTGGAACTGGATCATGACACCTGTCGAGGGCAGCCCGTGGTTCGACAAGCTGTGCCGCAGCGCCATCGAGATCCCCGGGCCCGAAATCCACCGGGTGGCGCAAGCCGCCAAACAACACGGCGTACATGTCGTCATAGGCGTCAATGAGCGCAGCAAAACCGGCATCGGCACGCTGTACAACACCCTGGTATTCATAGGGCCGGACGGCAAGCTGCTGGGCCGGCATCGCAAGCTGATTCCGACCTGGGCTGAAAAACTGACCTGGGCCAATGGCGATGGCGCCTCGCTGCGCGTCTACGACACCAATATCGGCAAGCTGGGCGGCCTGGCCTGCGGCGAAAACACCAATACTCTGGCGCGCTTCAGTCTGCTTGCCCAAGGCGAGCTGCTGCACGTGGCCAGCTATATTTCGCTGCCGGTGGCGCCGCCCGACTACGACATGTCCGAAGCCATCAAAGTACGCGCCATGGCGCACTCGTTCGAAGGCAAGGTCTATACCGTGGTTTCATGTTCGACCATCTCCGACGAGATCATCGACGCCTTCACGCCCACCATTCCCAACGCGGCGCAGATGCTTAAACGCAAGAACAGCGCGTTCTCGGGCGTCATCGGCCCCGATGGCCGCGTGGTCGGCGAGCCACTCATCGACCAGGAAGGCATCGTCTATGCCGAGGTCGACTTGGGCAAATGCATACAGCCGCGCCAAATGCACGACATCGTCGGGCATTACAATCGCTTCGATATTTTCGATCTGCGCGTCAACCGGCGCACACAGCAATCGGCCTCGTTCTCCGACACTTCCGAAAACCCGTCGCTCGACTACGACGACGAATCCTCGGGCAACGGTTCAACCGACAACCTTGGCAGCGCCCTTAGATGATACTGCCCGCCACCGAGACTCCTTCTACCGTACCGGCCAAATCATCCACCCTGGCCGAACAGGCATACCGCGGCCTGAAGCGCGACATCATGTCGGGCGAACTGCAACCGGGTGAGCCTTTGCGCCTGGAATTCCTGAAAAGTAAATATCAGCTGAGCTTTTCGCCGCTGCGCGAGGCGCTTAATCGCCTGCAAAGCGAAAACCTGGTTGACGCCATTGCACTGAAGGGATTTCGCGTAGCGCCGCTATCGCTCAAAGAGATGCGCGACTCTATCGACACACGCATTTTTGTCGACTGCGAAGCCTTGCGCCGCTCGATCGAGCGCGCGTCCGACGAATGGGAGACCCAGATCGTCGCGGCCTTGCATGCGCTGGGCATCGTTACCCAGCGGCGCGGCAACGCCGAAGCGGACGATGCCTTTCATGAACAATTAGAAGACCGCCACCTGGCCCTGCACCGGTCGCTGATCGCCGCCTGCGACTCGCGCTGGCTGCTGGATTTTTCCATGCGCCTGTATGTGCAAACCGAAAGATACCGGCGTCCCATGCTGCTGGCCGCAGCGGGCGTGCAGCCACCCCGCGACGTTACCCAAGAGCACCAGGAAATTGTCGCTGCAACCCTGAAACGCGATGCCGCGTCGGCATGTGCGCTATTGGCCGAGCATTACAACCAGACCGCAAGGCTTATTGAAAATTCGCTGCAAACACGGCAGGCCGGCTAAACGCCGACACCTTCATTGCGTGTAGCGGATCACGCCAAACGCGAAAGCGAAACGCGGACCTTACCTGCGTAAGGTCCGCGCGGCCGGCACGCCGGCTATTGGGTATGGTATTTAAACGCCCAGATACTGATTGACCAGTTCGGGTTGCTCAAGCAGCTCTTGCGAAGATCCCGTCCAGACAACGCGTCCTTTTTCTATCATATTGTGCTGATCGACCAAATGCCGCATTTCTTTCAGGTTTTTGTCGATAAGCAAAATAGTCTGGCCTTCGCTTTTCAGCTGATTCAGGCAAGCCCAGATCTCCTGCCGGATGACCGGCGCCAAACCTTCAGTGGCTTCGTCCAGAATAAGCAGCAGCGGATTGGTCAGCAAGGCCCGGCCTATCGCCAGCATTTGCTGTTCGCCGCCCGAAAGCGTGCGGGCCGACTGCGTGCGCCGCTCTTTAAGGCGGGGAAAAAGCGTAAATACCCGCTCCAGGTTCCAGTGGCCATGATGGTCGTTGCGTTCGGTCGCCACCAGGTTTTCCTGCACCGACAAAGAACCGAATACATGGCGCCCCTCCGGCACCAGGCCAACGCCCAGCCGGGCGATATGATGCGGCCTTAAGCCATTGAGCACCTTACCTTCGAACGTGACCTGGCCGCCCTGCACGGGCAGCATGCCCATCAGCGTCCTGACCGTCGTGGTCTTGCCCATGCCATTGCGGCCAAGCAAAGACACCACCTGATGCGATGGTATTTCCAGGTTCAGGCCAAACAATACTTTACTTGCTCCATAGCCCGACTGCACATCTTGAGCTTGCAACATTCAACCTTCTCCCAGATAGGCTTCACGCACCGCGGAGTGCTCGCGCACTTCGTCGGGTACGCCGGTAAATATGGGTTTGCCGTAAACCAGCACTGTCACGCGGTCCGCCAGCGCAAAAACAATATCCATGTCGTGCTCGACCAGCAGCATGGCATACTGTCCTTTCAAGCCCTGCAGGATGTCTTTCATGAGCATGGACTCTTCAGCACCAAGGCCTGCCATGGGTTCGTCCAGCAGCAAGACCGAAGCATTAAGAGACAGCGCAATGGCCAGCTCAAGCTGGCGCTTTTCGCCGTGAGCCAGCGAGGCCACTTTTTCGTTGCCCCGATCCGACAAACCCACCTTGGCCAAAGCCAGTTTGGCCGGTTCGCGCAGCTCCGGATCTTTACGCGCATTACGCCATAGGTTATAGCGCTTGCTGGATTGGGCCTGCACCGCCATGGCAACGTTGTCTTCTGCCGTGAACTCGTTATAAAGCTGGCTGATCTGGAAGGAACGGGCCAAGCCTACCTCGGCGCGCCGATATGCGGGCAAGCGGGTAATGTCGCGGCCATCAAGCAGGACAGTGCCAGAGTCAGGCATGAGTTCGCCGCTGATCTGTGAAATCAGGGTGGTCTTGCCGGCGCCATTGGGGCCGATCAAGGCGTGCAATTCGCCCTGGCCAACGACAAGACTGGCATTGTTCGTGGCTATCAAGGCCCCGAATGCTTTGTTCAGGTTTCGTATTTCGAGCTTGGGCGTGATCATATCAGTCATTGCTGCGGCTCCCGGCAAGCCAGCCGAACAGTCCGCGCTTGGCATACAAAATTACCAGGACCAGAATAGGGCCTAAAAACAGCATCCAATTTTCAGTCCAGGCGGTCAAGGTTTGCTCCAGCCCAAGATACACAGCCGCGCCAAGAATGGGGCCGAAAATACTGCCCATGCCGCCCAGCACGATCATCGCCATGAATTCGCCCGACTTGAGCCATGCCGCCATGTCGGGGCTGGCGTACAAGGCGTAGTTGGCCCACAAAGCGCCCGCCAGTCCGGTTCCGGCCGCCGAGATAACGAAAGCCGTAAGCTTATAGCGCATGGGCGCATAGCCCAGGTTGATGTTGCGCCGCTCGTTCTGCTTGAAGCCGCGCAAGGCCATGCCGAAAGGCGAATTGACGATGCGCCGGCAAATCCATACCCAGACGGCCATCAAGGCAAGGCAGACATAATAAAAAACGGTGGAGTTCTCGACATCCAGCCCCGGTATTGCATTGCGCACCGAAACTGACAACCCGTCGTCGCCCCCGTAAATTACCAGGCCCACCAGCACAAAATAAAGCATCTGCGCAAAGGCCAGCGTGATCATGATGAACTGGACGCCGCTGGTGCGCAACGACAGAAAGCCCATGGCCAGCCCGATGACAGCCGCCACCAACATGGCCAGCGGCCACACAATAAGCGCCGAATTGGAGCCGGCCCAACCCAGAATGGTGTCGCCCATGTCCATGTGGAAGCCAATGATGGCCACCACATACCCGCCAATTCCAAAGAATGCTGCGTGGCCGAAACTGATCATGGCGCCATAGCCCAGAACCAAATCCAGGCTGACGGCGGCAAGCGCGTATATGACGAAGCGGGTTGCCATATTCGTGATAAAGCTATTGCTGGTAACGTCCGCGATAAACGGCACCAGCAACAGAATCAGGAAAATGACACCAACAATAAAATATTTTCTATTCATTTTCTCTTATCTTTGCGCCGGAATCAGGCCGCGCGGCTTCACCAGCAAAACGACCGCCATCAAAATGTAAATACTTGCCGACACCAGGCTGGAGCTGATGGAGTCGCTGTATTGCGGCGGCAGCAGCTGCGACATCCAGATGGGGATATATGCCCGCCCGAACGAGTCGGTCATGCCCACCAGCAGCGAGCCTAGCAAAGCGCCGCGCACCGAGCCCACGCCGCCCACCACAATAACCACGAATGTGGTGATCAGTACTTTTTCGCCCATGCCGATTTCAACGGCCAGCAACGGCGCCGCCATGACTCCCGCAAACCCGCACAGCAAGGCTCCCAGCGTAAACACAAGCATGAACAGGCGGCGGATATTCACGCCCAGCGCTTCAACGGTTTCGCTGTCGTCGGCGCCGGCACGCACCAGCATGCCTACTTTTGTCCTGGAAATAAGCAGCCACAAGCCTATGGCCACAAATACACCGGCCGCGATAAAGGCCAGCCGCATGATCGGGTAATTCAAGCCGGGCAAAATAGGCACCGAGCCGGAAAGCAACGGGGGAATCGCCACGAACGGCGGGCTGCGCCCGAACACGACGGTAACCAGCGCGTTGGTGAACAGCAGTATCCCCAGCGTGGCCAGAACCTGGTCGAGATGGTCGCGGTGATAAAGGCGGCTGATGATCAGGCGCTCGACAATAAAACCATATAGCGCAGCGCCCACCAAAGCCGCCAGTATCGCCACCAGGAAGGAACCCGTCGCGGCAACCGCTGCGGCCGCACAAAACGCGCCCACCATATAAAACGAGCCATGCGCCAGGTTGACGACGTTCATGATGCCGAAGATGAGCGTCAAGCCGGCGGACAGCAAAAACAGCAGCGCACTGTACTGCAAGCCGTTCATGGCCTGCTCAACCAACATATACATAGAGAAGTATCCGTTATGCCAACGCCCGCCCAAGGCGATTATCGCCAGGGGCGGGCGCAAGGCCTAAGACTTATTTTTCCATTTTGCACAAGGGTGCATATGGATCCGTATGGTCTTTAGCAATGACGCTTATAGGCTTGTAGTCCAGCTTCCCTTCGGCATTACGAGCCACCTGCACCAGGTACCAGTCCTGGATAGGGTACTGATTGGGGCCAAACTTGAATTTACCACGCACGCTTTCGAAGTCGGCCTTGCGCAGTGCCGCGCGGAAGGCGTCCGGCTTGCCTTTGACGTCGCCTTTGACGGCTTTCAGGGCCGAACCGATCAGGCGCGCCGTATCGTACGAGGTTGCGGCATACACGGTGGGGCGGCGCTTGTATTCTTTTTCAAACGCGGCCACGAACTGCTTGCTTGCCGCATTGTCCTGTTCGGCCGTCCATTGCGTGCTCAGGTAGTAGCCTTCGCCCGCGTCGCCCGAAGCGGCCAGCATGCGGTCGTCCATGGAATACAGCGGCGTAACCATCTTCACGGTCTTGTTCAGGCCCGAATTGGCAAACTGCTTGGCGAAATTGATGCCGGCACCGCCAGGCAGGAATTCGAATACGCCATCCGGCTGCAACGAGCGGATGCGCGCCAGTTCAACCGAAAAGTCGGACTGATCGAGCTTGGTGTAGATTTCGGCGAGGATCTCGCCCTTATAGGCGCTTTTGAAACCATGCAAGGCATCGCGGCCGGCCTGATAGGCGGGCGCCATGATCACGATTTTCTTGACACCGAGTTCATTGGCCGCAATAGCGGCTGTGTCGCTGTACGAGTCATTCTGCATGGCCACCGAGAAGAAATTCGGATTGCAGGCCTTGCCGGCGAAATTGGATGCGCCCGCATTCAGGCTGATGTAGAAGCCGCCATCTTTGACGACGCTTGGCGCCACGGCAACCAGGACGTTGGAAAAGTTGATGCCCGTGAAGACGCGCACGCCGTCTTGCAGCATTTTCTCGGCCGACTGCTTGCCCGAACCGGGCTTCAAGCCGTCGTCTTCGATGATCATGTCGACTGGAACGCCACCCAGTTTGCCAGCGCCCTGCTTGACAGCCAGGGCGAAGCCGTCGCGTTCGTCTTCGCCGATGTAGCCGGCGGGAGTCGACAACGTTGTAATGAAGCCGATTTTTACCGGCTCTTGTGCATGGGACAGCGCAGCGATCGCCGACAGCGCGATTCCGACGCCCAGTTTTTTAAATAATTTCATATAGAGTCTCCAAAAGTTGCAACTATCCGCTTAGCATGCCTCTACTTCAGCGCACGAGTGGTTGAAGTTTAAAGCATTTTAGCGTGGCTCAAGGCAGTTTTCTTTGCGCCAGCCATACAGCCACTCCAAACCGCTATAAAACTGTTCTTGTGTCTTGCCTTTCCAGAGAAGATTGCGAACCGTGCGCTCAACGCCTTTGGCATGGTAAATACGGCCCATTTCACGTGTCGACCACACCACCCGTGCCGTACGGGGAACGCGAATCGACTCGTACAAGCGGAATGCGGCATCCAAGTCGCCCGGGCATCGAGCAACCGCCTCGCCCAAGGTAACCGCATCTTCAAGCGCCATGCAAGCGCCTTGCGCCATGTATTGCGCCATGGGGTGGGCTGCGTCGCCCAGCAAAGTGCACAAACCCGTACCCCATTCGTCGACAGGATCGGCGTCCGCCGTGGCCCAGCGCCGCCATGACGTGGGACGGTCGAGCATCTGGCGCGGGCGGGGATGAATGCCTTCGAAGTAGGACAAGACCTCTTCTTTGCTGCCGTCCGTCACACCCCACTCTTCCTGGTTGCGGCTGTGGAAGGTTACGACCAGATTGTATTGTTGGCCGCCTCGCAATGGATAGTGCACCAAATGGCAGCGCGGGCCGGCCCACAACATGGGCGCATTCACCTGCAGATCCTTGGGCATGTTCTCGACATCGACCACGGCGCGGTACACCACGTGTCCGGTCACCGTATGGTGGCGGCCTATGGTTTTTTCGCGAACCACGGATTTCGTGCCGTCGCACCCTATGACGGCATCGGCGCGATACACATTGCCATTGGTGTCGGTTACCTCGACCCCGTCGGCCTTGATCTTGACATCGTTGACATGCACGGACGTCTTGAATTGGATGAGTGGATCGTGTTGAACGGCTTCGAGAATCGACAAATGAATATCGGCGCGGTGGATCACGCCATACGCCCCGCCAAAACGCTGGCGGAACTTATCGTCGGTTTCGATGCGCACGACTTCGGCGCCGTCCACCGCGTCCATCATAATGATGTGGTCGGTAAACACCGCGCGCTGGCGTGTTGCCTCGCCCGCCCCCAAAGCATCCAGAGCATTGAAAGCATTGGGTCCCAACTGAATGCCAGCGCCGATCTCGCCTATCTGGGCGGCCTGCTCAAGAAGCAATACCTCGATCCCCTGGCGCGTCAGTGATAGCGCGGCGGCCAATCCGCCAATACCGCCGCCGACTACGATAATTTTCTGCTTTGCTTTTTGACCACTCATTTGATTTTGTCTTCCATTTTCAGTTTCGGCGTTCGCCGCACAGGCAAGCGCCAGCGTAGGTTCGGGTGCCGCCCGGCACCCGAATCATCGACGCATTACTTTTGAAAATCAGGCTGCTGCGCAGGAGCCGCCTGTTGAAAAGCCGGCAGCGTATTGCAATGCTCGTACACCGCCATTACACGCGGATAATTGGACACGTCGCAACCCATGCGCAACGCATTGGCAACCTGCGGCACCAGGCAACAATCAGCCAGCGAGACCTGGCCGCCAACGCAATACTGCCCCGACTGCGTGCGCACCAGCATCGCTTCCAGCGAAGTAAATCCCTCGGCGATCCAGTGGTGATACCACTCGTTCTTTTTCTCGTCGGAGACTTCCATTTCCTTGACCAGATAGCGCAGCACCCGCAAATTGTTCAAAGGATGCATATCGCAGGAAATAAGATTGGAAATCTCCAGCACTCTGGCGCGCGCCTGCAGGTCCTGCGGGATCAGGCGCGGTTCGGGGAACTTGCTGTCCAGGTAATCGATGATGGCCATGGACTGGCCAAGCTGAAAGCCGTCGTCGTCGATCAGCGGCACGCCGGCGCCCGGATTCTTGGCGACGTACGCGGCTTCCTTTTGCTGCATGACGCGTATGTTCACCGGCAGCAAGTCATGGTCAATGCCCTTCAGACCCATAACGATCCGCACGCGATAGGACGTGGAGCTATTGAAAAAGCTGTAAAGATCCATGCTTACACCACAGCGACGGTAATGCTGCCCAGGCCCTCGACCGAACCCACCATGGTTTGGCCGGCCACGACTGGGCCCACGCCTTCGGGCGTGCCGGTATAGATGATGTCGCCCTCTTCAAGCTTGAAATATTTCGAAAGATAGCTGACCGTTTCAGCCACCGACCAGATCAGCTTGTCGATGCTGCTGCTTTGCTTGCGCACGCCATCCACATCCAGCGTAATGGCGGCCTTTTCAATGTTGTGCACCGAAGCGGCCGGGTGCATGGGGCCAATAGGACCGCTTTGATCGAAGGCCTTGCCCAATTCCCATGGACGGCCCATTTCGCGCATTTTCATTTGCAGGTCGCGGCGCGTCATGTCAAGGCCCACAGCGTAGCCCCAAACATGGCTTAGCGCGTCTTCAACGCTGATGTTCGAGCCGCTTTTGCCGATTGCGGCAACCAGTTCGATTTCGTAGTGATAGTTGGCGGTCTCCGAAGGATAGGGCACCTTCAGGGTTTCGCCGTAGGCCACGGGTATGACGGCATCGGCCGGCTTGCAAAAGAAGAACGGCGGTTCGCGATCGGGATCGAAACCCATTTCGCGGGCGTGTGCAGCATAGTTGCGACCCACGCAATACACGCGGCGAACGGGAAACGTGTCGGTGCTGCCGACAACGGGAACGGAAACGACGGCGGGGGGAGTCACAACATATGACATAGGATCAGACCTCTTGGAAGCGAATATTAAAGACTTTGGTTGTACACAACGGAAGGCTAGGGGGCCGGCGAAAGAAAATAAACAAGCCGCTTGTTTGCCCGGCAACGCGCCGAAACAGGCAGAAAGCGGCTGCGCGCCAGCCTGCGGCCCATGTAGGCCATTACATCGACTATACGGTTTTTATACGCGGTTGTGTATATTTTGATATACGATTATTTATGAAAAATTCGTATTAATCATACCCAATTGGATATGCAAGACACGACGGGTCGCGCCTTAAGCCAGCCCGGCCTGACGCAGTTTTTGCAGTTGCTCGGGCGTGACGCCTATGGATTCCAATACTTCCTTCGTATGCTGCCCAAGCTTGGGCCCCAACCAGTTGGTCTTGCCCGGGGTGGCGCTAAGCTTGGGAACAATACCCGGCAGCTCGATCGGCTGCCCATCGGGCAACTGAAAGTTCTGGATCATTTCGCGCGCACGGAAATGCGCATCGTTGCAAATGTCTTCCGCCGTGTAAATACGACCGCAAGGCACGGATGCCCCGTCCAGCGTACTGAGTATGGTTTCCAGGTCGTGCCGGCCGGCCCATTCCCCGATTGCATTGTCCAGCATCTCGGTATGGCGCACGCGTCCTTCGTTGTGCTCCAGTTCGGGGTCGGCAGCCAGATCGTCGCGCCCTATCGCGTTCATCAAGCGCTTGAATATGCCGTCGCCGTTACCGGCAATGACAACATAGCGGCCATCGCCGCACAAATAGGTATTGGACGGCACAATCCCCGGCAGCGCGGCGCCCGACCGTTCGCGGATATGGCCGGTCATGGCGTATTCGGGAATCAGGCTTTCCATCACCGCCAGCACCGCCTCGCTTAGCGCCACATCGATAAACTGGCCTTTGCCGCCATTGGCCTTCAGGTGGTGCAAAGCCATAAGCACGCCGACGACGCCATACAGGGAAGCCAGGGTATCGCCGAGGCTTACCCCCACGCGCACCGGTGCGCGATCCTGGTAGCCGGTTACGTAGCGCAAGCCGCCCATACATTCCGCAATGGCGGCAAAGCCCGGACGCTGGCTGTACGGCCCGGTTTGGCCATAGCCAGAGACACGAAGCATGATGAGCTTGGGATTGACTTCCGATAACTGTTCCCAGCCTATGCCCCACTTTTCAAGAGTTCCAGGCCGGAAATTTTCGATCACGACATCGGCCTCGGCGGCCAGCTTGCGGATTATCTCTTGCGCCTCGGGCGACTTCAGGTCCAACGTCACCGATTTCTTGTTGCGGCTTTGCGCATACCACCACAGCGAAGTGCCTTCGTGCAGCTTGCGCCAGTTGCGCAAAGGATCGCCTCCTT
Source organism: Eoetvoesiella caeni (assembly GCF_003315175.1). GTDB lineage: Bacteria > Pseudomonadota > Gammaproteobacteria > Burkholderiales > Burkholderiaceae_B > Eoetvoesia > Eoetvoesia caeni. Next base: position 307,142 of record NZ_QNRQ01000002.1, read on the forward strand.
TGGGGGCTTCGACCTTGATGACGTCGGCGCCGAATTGCGCCAGCAACGCGCTGGCGTACGGACCGGCAATGAGCGACCCCAGCTCGAGCACCTTCACGCCGGCCAGGGCCTGTACCTGCTGATCTTGTTTTGATTCCTGAGCCATTTGATCCATGTTTGTCCCATTCAGGCCGAAGCGACGATCGTTCGGCCCCGGCGACGCACGCGAAACAGCCGCCCATGCTGCCGCCATTATAAATTGAAGTCTAAATATCCCCTCAATCCAGCCGGCTTAATCGACCCCGCCAAACAACCAGGGCTCTTGCTGTCGACGCACGGCCTCGTAGCCGTGAATCTTGTCGATTCCGGACAAAGTCATGGCAATATCATCCAGCCCTGCCAGCAAGCTTTGCTTGCGCGCTGCGTCCACATCGAAAGCCCAGGTTTGTCCGGACGCCGCCCTGACCGTTTGCGTAGGCAAATCAATCCATAAACGATAGCCCACGTTGCGGCGCAATGCATCGAACAGTTCGTCCACCACGGCCGCTTCCAATACCACGGGCAGCAAGCCGTTTTTGAAACAGTTGCCGTAGAAAATATCGGCGAAGCTGGGAGCAATCAGCGCTCGAAAGCCATAATCATGCAAGGCCCAAGGTGCATGCTCGCGGCTTGAGCCACAACCGAAATTCTCCCGCGTCAGTAAAATCTGCGCGCCGGCGTACCGCGGCTCGTTCAACGAAAATGCGGGATTCTTGCGGCGTGTATCGGGATCCTGCCCTAGCTCGCCAGGGTCAAGGAATCGCAGCTCGTCAAACAAATGGGCTCCGAATCCGGTACGCGCGATCGACTTGAGAAACTGCTTGGGCACGATAGCGTCGGTATCAACATTGCTGCGATCCAGCGGTGCGACCAAGCCGTCAAGCGAAACGAAAGCTTCCATGTTTGCTCCTTACCAATTCTGTGTGATATCGACAAAATGGCCGGCGATGGCAGCAGCAGCCGCCATGGACGGGCTGACGAGATGCGTACGCCCCCCTGCCCCCTGGCGCCCTTCAAAGTTCCGGTTGGAGGTCGAAGCGCAGCGTTCTCCCTTTCCCAGTCGATCCGCATTCATGCCAAGGCACATCGAACAGCCAGGTTCGCGCCATTCGAAGCCCGCATCCGTAAAAACGGTGTCCAGTCCTTCCCTTTCTGCCTGCTCTTTGACTAAACCCGAACCGGGCACAACCAGCGCCAGTTTGATCGTAGGCGCCACACGCTTGCCTTTTACTATGGCGGCAGCGCTACGCAAGTCCTCAATACGCGCGTTCGTGCAGGAGCCTATAAAAATCTTGTCGAGCCGGATTTGCGTAATGGCCTGTTCCGGCCCAAGCCCCATATAAGCAAGCGCCGACTCCATATCGCTACGCCGCACGGAATCGCGTTGTAATGCAGGATTGGGAATCCGGCCATCGACTGGCACCACCATTTCGGGAGAAGTGCCCCAACTGACCATTGGGCGTAAACAGGACGCGTCGACCTCCAGGCTGCGGTCAAACTGCGCGCCTTCATCGCTGTGCAAAGTATGCCAATACGCTACTGCCCGCTGCCAGTCATCTCCCTTGGGAGCAAGCGGACGACCTCTCACATAATCGATGGTCTTATCGTCCACAGCGACCAAACCGACCCTTGCACCGGCTTCAATCGCCATGTTGCACAAAGTCATGCGGCCCTCCATGGACAGCGATTGGATCGTGTCGCCGGCAAACTCGATGGCGTAGCCGGTAGCCCCGGCCGTTCCCACCTGCCCGATAATCCAAAGAATCAAGTCTTTCGCCGTCACGCCTTCAGGAAGGTCGCCCTGGACCTTGACCAGCATAGACTTCATCCGGCGCATCGATAAGCACTGCGTGGCCAGTACGTGTTCGGCTTCAGACGCCCCCACACCGAAAGCCAGAGCCCCAAACGCACCATGCGTGCTGGTGTGCGAGTCGCCCGCCACTACAGTCATACCCGGCAATGTCGCCCCCTGCTCGGGGCCAATGACATGAATGATGCCCTGGCGTTTGTCTCCCAGCTTGTATTCGGAAATTCCAAACTCATCGCAATTTCGCGAAAGCTGATCCACCTGTATACGCGACAAAGGGTCGACGATGCCCGCGGCGCCTGATGAACGCTCCAACGTGGTCGTGGGCACATTATGATCGGCCGTCGCCAAGACGGTCTCGGGGCGCAGAACCTTGCGGTTGGATAAACGCAGTCCCTCAAACGATTGCGGGCTGGTCACGTCGTGAACAAGCTGACGATCTATGTACAAAAGAGAAAGCCCTTCCGCTGTCTCATCCACCAAATGACGCTGCCAAAGCTTTTCAAACAAAGTACGCGCTATTGCCATGATTCACTCGCCAAAGACATTCCGCAAAAGCGGATCAACTGCAAAAAGCACCGGCCGTTTGGCCCGCGTCGTCCTGCCCCGCGGGCAGCGGGTAACGCCGAGTCGAGGGCCCGGCTTTTGCCACTTGCCCAGGAACCCCGTGTTTGACAATATCCGGCAAGAGCCTGGCCAAGTCGAGCAGGCCATCCAGGTCGACCCCGGTGTCGCAGCCCATGGCTTCGAACATATGAACGAGATCCTCGGTACACACATTGCCGCTTGCCCCAGGCGCAAAGGGGCATCCGCCCAGCCCACCCAATGACGCGTCGAACCGCACAATGCCCGCCTGCAATGCCGCCAACGCATTGGCCAGCCCCATCCCGCGCGTATCATGAAAATGCGCCGTGAAAACCATGGCAGGCCAACGATCCTGTACCGCCAGGCAGGCCTCCATGACCTGGCGTGGGTTCCCGACGCCTGTCGTATCGCATAGCGTGACGCCTTCAATACCGATATCGGAAAAGCGATCGATCATCTCCAGCACGCGCGACAAAGGCACCTGGCCCTCGAACGGGCAACCAAAAGCTGTCGACAGCGAGGCATTCAAAAATGCCTTGCTATCCACCAGCTTGGCGATGTCGGCGAACTGACCGAGCGACTGCTCCGGCGTCATGCGCAAGTTAGCCACGTTATGGCTTTGACTGGCGGACATCACCACATTGACTTCATCGACCTGACAGGCCAGCGCACGTTCACAGCCCCGTACATTAGGCACCAGCGCAGCGTACTGAACCCCCGGAACACGATCGATCCGGCCCATGACCGCCTCCGCATCCGCCAATCCCGGAATCGCCCTGGGCGACGTAAATGAAGTGACCTCGATCTTGGCCACCCCAGTACGGCTCAGCGCGTTCACCAAGGCGACTTTCTGCTCTGTGGGGATAAATTCCGGCTCTATCTGGAATCCATCCCGAACAGAAACTTCATGAATATAAAGACGGGGATTTTTGGTGGGAACCATAACGTGCTTTACCTATGCTGCCCGAACGGCAACCTCCATCCGTCCGATCTTGTCGAATTCCGCCTCAATGCGGTCTCCGGCTTGCACGGGGCCTACTCCTTCGGGAGTGCCCGTAAAGATAACGTCGCCCGGGTGCAAGGTATAAAACGAAGAAGCGAACTCAATAAGTTCTGGAATGCCAATAAGCAAGTCTTTAGTATTTGCGCTTTGCTTGACTTCGCCATTGACCTTGAGCTGGAAATTCAAACTGGTCGGGTCGGGCAGCTCATCCGCCGTAACAAGCCAAGGGCCAAGCACGCTGTAGCTATCCACCGACTTGCGCATGCTTCGCTCCTCGGGGCCACGCACAGTCATATCCAGGCCAATGCAATAGCCGGCAATATAGTCCCAAGCATCCACACGAGAAATCCCAACCCCGGGCTTGCCGATGACAACCGCCAGTTCGATTTCATGGTCATTGCGGCGCTCCGGGTGGCGCACAGCCACTCCTGCGCCAGCGCCCACCATCGAGCTATTGGCTTTCAGAAACAACCCTATACGCTGAATCTCTTCGACCTTATTATTATGATGGACAGCCGGATCTGAGCGGGCCTCTTCCAGATGCTTGGTGTAATTCACCGGGGCCGCTATCAGCTTGCCGGGATTGGCAATTGGGCTTAGCAACTGCACGTCTTTCAGAGGAAAACGGGCGGCCGATGGCAAGAGCACATTGATCTTTTCCCGCACCTTATCAAGACTGGCAATGAACGGGTCAAAACTTGGTAGCGGGTAGCGGCTGGCCGTCAACACATCCAGTGCCTCAGTCACATCAAAAACCAATTCGTCTTCTATCACCCCAAGGCGATCTTTATTAAACCGACATATACGCATAATGATTCCTCGTTATTAAAGCCATTCTCAAGCATTGCTATGACGGCCACAATGCCCTACTCTTAATACGTTAAATTGCGTTCTTAAATACATCTTGCGACCGACATCAACATGGCCAACCTCGACTTATCAGACTTCCTTATTCTGAAAGAAATATATAAAACTCGAAGCATCACCGCGTCTGTCAAGAATGTGGGTCTAAGCCAGCCAGCCATAAGCATTCGCCTGGGAAATTTGCGCAATTATTTCAGTGATCCTTTATTCGTAAAGACCCCAGAGGGCATGATGCCCACCCCTCTGATGCAAACTCTCATTGCCCCTATAGACCAACTCTTGGATCTGCTCGGCCCAAACCGCGGACAGCTTGTCCCCTTCACCCCCGAAAGCTCACTCCGAAGATTTCATCTAGGGCTGAGCCATGTCGCTCAAATGGTCCTGCTGCCTCCGTTGTTGAGCATTCTCGAATCATCCGCACCGCGCATTCAAGTCGATTCAACCGACCTGAACGATCAAACGGCATTGGCAATGGCGCAAGGCGAAATCGACATAGCCATAGGCTATGCGGCGGAATTGAACACAGGCTTTTACCAGCAACGGCTATTTACAGAGCATTACGCTTGCATAGCCAGGAAGCAGCATCCGCGCCTCGCAAACGACTCCTCCTTAAGCACGGCGCGGCTTCTCAAAGAAGAATACTTGTCTCTTGTCGCGCCTGGTACTGGTCACTCATTGCTGGACAAACACTTGCACGCCGAAGGCATAACTCGTTCAATCAAAACCAGGGTTTCGTCTTTTCTGGGGCTCGAGCAAATTATCGTTGCCACCGACTTGCTGGCCATCGTCCCTGCGCGCTTGGCCAACACGCTTGCACAAGGAGGCCGGATACGGGCATTCGAAATCCCTTTCCCCATGCCCGCCTACGAAGTTCGACAATACTGGCACGAACGCTACCATCACGACCCTGCCAACCGCTGGTTGCGGCAGATCATTTTCAATACCTTTATAGATTTGCCTCCGGTCGAGTCGGCGGTGGAGGATACCGGCACTCAAATCAATCGCAACTAGCTGGGTGCCTTTTATTTGCAAGTCATCAAGGTGTTAAGCCGCTGATTACCGGATCTGTACCTCCATTCCAAATCCAGTCCAGGCACTTGTAAGAATCATCAGGGGTGCGCCCCTCCAGCCCTCTATTACGGACATCGCGTGCAGTTCCTTCCTCATGATAGAACTTCCAGACTTCCCTGCACTCCAGTTGCATGCGCGCGGTGCGTTGCGCGCGTCGCTTTGAAAACTCGGCAAAGGCGTTTTCATAGTCGTGATGCATTAGCAAATTAGCGATGCAGCCCGCATCTTCGATCGCCATCCCTGCACCTTGAGCGTAAGACTGCAAAACCGGGTGCGCGGCATCACCCAGGAGCACAACCCTTCCTCTGTTCCATCGCCTCACGGGCTTCCTGTCCGCGATCACCCAACGTCGCTCAAGATTCATCAAAGAAAGGATATTTTTCAAGGCGGGATGAGCATTGGCATAGACGTGCCGGACATCCTCTTCGTGGGTAACGTGCTGATCGCCATGATGCGGCGCCGGATCCTTGAAAACCGCCACAATGTTGAATAGAGTGCCATGCCTAAGCGGATAATGCACCACGTGGTATCCGGGCCCGCCCCACAAGACTACGTCCTTCTTATTTGGGAAATCGGCGGAAATGCTGTCCATGTCGACGATAGTCCGATGCGCAACATAGCCGGTGGGATGCAAGTCATCATTGACGAGAGTTTCGCGAGCCCGACTCTTGAGGCCATCGGCGGCAATCAAAGCCGCGCCTTCGAATGTACGGCCATCCGAGCACGTAACGCGCACATGATCGCCCAGATCTTCGTGAGCGATCACCGATGCATTCACGGTAATTTCAACGCCGGGCGCTTTGCGACATGCATCCAGTAAAATATTATGGATATCGGCTCGATGCACCACAACATAGGGGTGGTTAAAGCGCCGTTTATAGTCTTGTGTCGTCACGGGAATATCAACCAATGTTTTGCCGCTATCCGCGTCGGTCATGACGACCGAGTCGGGGAAATCCGCAATCGCCATGACTTCGCCGCTGAGGTTTATGCGGTCGAACACATTGAAAACATTGGGCCCCAACTGTATTCCATAGCCGATGGCGGCAATTTCGTGAGCCTGCTCCAGCACATGAACAGAGCGGCCCTGCTGTGCCAGCGCTAGCGCGGTTGAAAGGCCGCCCAGCCCTCCCCCCGCAATTAAAATAGTGCTACGTGCGCTCAACTCCGCCTCCTTTATCGTAGTGATCTGATTACCGCGAGGCCCAAGCGAGGCCACACGATTTGTAATCTATCGTCCGCGATCCGCGTACCGACCGTCAATAAAGCCGCGTTGATTGATGCTATAGCGATTTTAAATAGACGTCGCCCGCGAAGTCGCGGGCCACACCGGCGAGCGGCCAATATAGACATGCCCCGTCAAGCGATATGAACAAAGAAATGCTTGAGGCCAATCTCGGTATTTAAAAATACGATAGGCCTTATAAACAGGAGCTAATTGCAAGCACAAGAACAATGCTACAGACTGGGTTTTAGCGTCCGAGCGGCTTGTGTGCAGGTTCACCCCGCATCAAGAGCCCTCCTCACCAACCCCAAGCAAGGCAAACTTAAAATGTTGTCGCGAATAGACCAAGCAACGCCTTCCGAGCGCCAGTTTTTCTACGAGAAGATAGGCGGCGCAAATGTAACTCCACTGTGGGAGGTACTACACGGCATCATCACCGCCCAACCCAATACGCCTTGTGTACCGCACTTATGGAAGTGGCAGCAGCTATGGCCTTGGTTGCTTGAGGCCGGCAACCTGATCACAGCGCAGGAAGCCGAACGGCGCGTGCTTGTGCTGGAAAATCCCGGCCTGCGCGGTAGAACCCGTATTACACACAGCCTTTACGCGGGACTGCAGCTTATCATGCCAGGTGAAATAGCTCCTATGCATCGGCATTCCCAGTCGGCATTACGATTCATCCTACAAGGACAGGGTGCGTACACTGCCGTTAATGGCGAGAAAGTCACCATGAACGTCGGCGACTTCGTCATCACGCCTTCCTGGACATTCCACGACCACGGCAACCCATCCAGCGAACCGATGGTCTGGCTCGACGGGCTGGATCTGCCCATAGTCGAAGTGCTCGACGCCCAGTTCATGGAAAAGGGGACCAGCCAATCCCAGCAGACCACTCAAGGTGCCAACACCAACCTCGCCAGGTTCGGCAACACCATGAAACCTGTCGAGTACAAACCCAGCTCCAATACTTCACCCCTGTTTTGGTATCCGTACGAGCGTACTCGCGAGGCGCTTGAAACGTTAAGAGTTCATGACGAACTACACGCCTGCTGGGGCCATAAGCTGCAATACACGAATCCGGTTACCGGCAGTTGGGCCATTCCAACGATGGGAACTTTCATGCAGTTACTACCTGCCGGTTTCCTTGGTGCCTCATACCGTTCCACCGACTCCACGATTTACACCGTTGTCGAGGGACAAGGCCGGTGCCTTATTGCCGACCAGATCCTCGAATTCGGTCCCAAAGACGTGTTCGTCTGCCCTTCATGGATGCCTTACCGGCTGGAGGCGGACAGCGACACGGTGATGTTCAGTTATTCCGACCGGCCAGTACAACAGGCGCTGGATCTTTGGCGCGAGGCAATGGAATAACAAAAGCCCACATCCATAAATAAAACCACGGAGACTCCACATGCAAAAGCGATTATTCCTTCAAACCACTTTGATTACCGCCGCTCTAACCCTGGTTGGCCTGCCTATGGGTAGCGCTGTTGCGGCCCAAGACACATTCAAGGTAGGCCTCATCCTGCCTATGACAGGTCCGTTCGCCTCTACCGGGCACCAGGTCGAGAGCGGCGTGCAAGCCTATCTCCAGCAGTATGGGACTGAAGTAGCAGGCCGAAAAGTTGAAGTCATAACGCGCGATGATGCCGGCAATCCCGCCGACACCAAAAGATTGGCCCAAGAACTACTCGTTAGCGGCAAGGTCAATGTGCTTGCGGGATTTGGGCTGACTCCGCTGGCTCTGGCTGTAGCGCCTATCGCCACGCAAACCAAGACGCCAATGGTGATCATGGCGGCCCAGACCTTGCTCGTAATTAACGCCACTCCGTATGCCGTTCGTACCAGCGGGACTATTCCGCAGGTAACCATGGGAACCGCAGCATGGGCGGCCAAGCAAGGCATTAAAAAGGTCGTCACGCTGGTTCCCGACTATGCACCGGGCTATGAGTCGGAAAAAGCCTTCAAGGAGTTCTTCGTCGGATCAGGAGGACAAATCGCCAGCGAAATACGCGTACCGGTGGCCAATCCCGACTTCGCGCCATTTCTACGCAAGGTGCAGGACCTCAAGCCCGACGCCTTGTACGTCATGCTGCCGTCCGGCCCGGGTGCGTCCTTCCTCAAGGAATATGCAGCACGGGGGCTGGCCAAAAAGGGCATTCCCTTAATAGCCCACGGGGCCGTAACGGACGACGACTATCTGAACGAGGCCGGCAACGAAACACTGGGCATAATTACTTCGGACTATTATTCAGCCGCCCATCCTTCCGCGATGAACAAGAAATTCGTCGCTGACTTCAAAAAAATCAGCAACGGTAAAAGGCCTAATTTCTTCGGTGTGGCCGGCTACGACGGCATGCATGTCATCTATAACGCAATAAAGAACGCCACCGATGCAAACAATGGCGACGCCCTGCTGGCAGCAATGAAAGGCCAAAGCTTCGAAAGCCCTCGCGGACCGGTCACGCTGGACCCCAACACCCGCGACTTCATCCAAAATGTTTACGTCCGCAAGGTTGAACGAGTCGATGGCCAACTGTACAACGTCGAGTTCGATACTATCGAGCATGTCCTGAATACGGGTAAAACGAACTGAAGACAGGGATCTGCTATTTTCCTGTCTAGCGGGCCAGAGTTGCATCACCCTGGCCGCTGCGTCGCAAGCCATCGGCCACCATGCCGGATCTTTTAGCGAAGTCCAGATACTCGCCAAGCAGTCTTGCTCCGGCCTCCCGGCCGCGAGGGCAGCACATGGCCTGTTCGATGACGGTAAAACGGCCATCCAGAACACGATAGCCCGTGTGTTCGCTTGCATGAGCCTGAAGCGGCTGGCGCACGCCCGCGGCCGCATCCAGCCCCAAGGCTACGAATTGTTCTATGGCATCTTCTGAACGGTCCAGTCGAACTATAGAAGCATGCTTCAACGTACGCGACAAAAACAAATCGTATGCGGCACCTTTGCCCACCGCAATCCGGACGCCGGGAACATCAAGGTCTTCAATATTGCGAAAGGAAGCGCTCTGGCGTACCAAGTACGTCCCTTCGATGAGTACATAAGGCGCCGTATACGCTATGCTTTCGGCCCGCTTGGGGTCGATAGCCATGAAGGCAATATCCCAGGCATCGTCCAAAGCGGCGTCGACGACTTTTCCTGCGGTATCGAATGCATGGAACTCGATGGGAACGCCTAAACGCTGTGCGAGCCCTTGGGCAAGATCGGCGCTGACGCCGCGCGGCTCGCCAGAAAGCGGATCGCGCTGAGCCAATACCGGGTTACCGAAATTTATGGCGGCCCGCAACTTTCCTTTAGGTGTCAATTGGCGCACAGCCAGCGCATCGGCGTGCCAATCCGGTTCGCTCAATTTCAAATCATGGGTCGCCATAATGCTCCTTGGGTCTGGCATAAATCCAGCCTACATTGTAGAGACGACTCTTGCAGGACTCAAAGAGCATTACAGCATCTTCGCCGCCCACTCAAATCTTGAATGATTCCAGCGTCTCGGGGGCGAACAGCTCGCGCGGTTGTAGCAGCCGCTTCGACAAGCCTTGCTCGTATGAATAGCGCAAGAAGGTTGCCAGCGTCTTCTCGTTCTTCTCGAAGCCGTAAGGCCAGAAGTCCTCGCCCATCTCGGCGCGTACTTGCTCTACATGCGCGGTCAGCCAGGGAAGCATCGCCTTCAGCGCAGCAGTATCGTAGAGGTCTTTGTAGGTGTGAAGCTGCGACTCGACCAAGGCCTTCATCAGCGACTGCGCAACCCAGCGGTTGGCTTCGTAGACGTCGCGGCGGATGGCGACCGTGTGCATGATAGGGAAAATCCCGGTGCTGCGAAAATAGTCGCGCTCGACTTTTTCATAATCGGGGAACAGGCGCTTGACCTTGCCTGCGCCGTTGCTGAAGCTCGACGGCATTCGCGCCGTGTAGAGTGCGTCGATTTCGCCATCCAGCAGCATTTGCGAAAGCGTTTGTGTGGGACCTATGCTTTGCACCTTGATGTTTGACGGCAAGTCCAGCTTCAGCTTTTCGGGACGCCCCGGCTCTTCTTCGCCGCCGGTGTAGTAGGTCACGCTGTCCACCGGCACGCCGTAATGATCGGCCAGGATGCCGCGGATCCAGGTGGGGGCGGTCATCTGGTATTCCGGGTTGCCAACGCGCTTGCCGATCAAATCCTTCGGTTCGCGAATACCCGAGTCTGCGTTCACATAGATGCACGAATGCCGGAACATGCGGGAAGGGAAAACTGGAATCGCGATGAAGGGCGGCTCGGCCTGAAAGCAGGAAACGGTGTAAGAGGACAGTGACATCTCGCAAGCGTCGAATTCTTTATGCCGTAGCATGCGAAAGAAGGTTTCTTCGACGGGCATGTCCAGATAGTTGAGGTCAATGCCATCGGGACGGACGTTGCCTAATTGCAGGGCCCGGGTACGATCATAGTTCCAGCAGCCGAAACTGATTCTGAGTTTGGACATAAATTATTTCTAAATACCGTTTTATATTAAAGCTTGATTTGCTTGATATTGCATTGTTGCTGCGCTATTGGATGCCAATCGTTCTGTCACGTTAGCGGTCTTCTAAAAGCAAGCGGTCCAGTATCCGTCTGCAGCGCACTGGCCCTGCATCTATGGCCAGAAGCGCCGGCTCGAGCTTGGTAGTCGACGCAACAATACGGCGCTGCTGGGCTTCTATGATCGGAGCATCCTGGTCCGCAAAGGCGAAAGTGCGCAGTTCGCCGATCTTCTGGCGAATTTGCTCATTTTTCTCGTCGCCTTGCGTCATGACATTCCATCTTACGGCGCTATACCTGTAATGGGTGGTTCGTTCGGTTTCGGGAGTCAACAAATGAATGCCCCAATAGCCGGTGCCTGACTCCTGCGGCTGTCCGGTCTTGCACGAGCCGGTTTTCAACAGGAGATTGCTGGGCGCATACCAGGAAATGGAGGTGAAGGAATCTCCGCGTTCATAACCCTCGGGAGCCATCATTTGGAACATTCCCGGGGTTTCAACGTCTTTGACGAATCGGCTGACGGTTACCACGTCGCCGTGCGTTTCGAGCTTGATGTCGGACTGTTCCAGGCCTGGACTACCAAGTATGCCGCCGTGTACATAAACAACGTGCGACAGATCGAGCAGATTATTGGCGATCAACTCGTAGTTCGCCTTTATGCTTAGATAGCCGGGATCGGTAATGTGTATAGCGGGGCTGGTTTCGAGACAGCTGTAATCGGGTATCAAGGACGGATCGGCGGGCTTGTCGCCCATCCAGATCCAGATCATGGAGTATTTCTCGACCACGTGGAAACTGGGCAGATGCGCCGCGGTCGGGATTGTGCCGGGCGGATGCGGGTTGTTCATGCACCGGCCGTCTGCGCCGAACTCCAGGCCGTGGTAGGGGCACTGAACCCGGTCTCCGGGGACGAGCGTACCCATCGATAACGGCACAAATCTATGGGCACACCGGTCCAGAATCGCCGCAGGGGTTCCATCTTGCTTGCGAAAGAAGACCACGGGCTCGCTAAGTATCGTCTGGGGCACCAATGTTCCGGCTGGCAGCTCGCTGGCCCATAGGCCAACATACCACGCGTTTTTGATGAACCGCCCGCGCTCGACAGCGGGAGCTGCTGCCATGTCGGGAGAGTCTGGTTTGGTACTGCCAATCGCTTGATCCATTTTGGAAGTCTCCTTGAATAGTAGGTGGTTGCGGGATCTGCCTGGGCAAAACCTTAGGCAGCGCTGCGCGCAGGCGAGAACCGGGGAGCAGCCTCGAATCTACCTGCGCGTGCTGTGCCGGGGCCATTCATGCTGACTGGCATGATGGCCCGTTCTCCATTACATCTTGCAGTCGGCCGCATAGGGGTCGCCGCGATCCTTGGCAACCGTTTTCACGTTCTTGTAGACCACGTTGCCTTTGCCGTCATCCACTGTTTCCAGCATGTGCCAGTCTTGAATCGGAAACTGGTTGGGGCCGAACTTGAAGTTGCCCCGCACACTATGGAAATCGGCCTTGCGCAGCGCGTCACGGAAAGCGTCGGTCTTGCTCATGTCTCCGTCCACTGCTTTTAGAGCCGAGCCAATCAGCAGCGCCGTGTCATATGACTGGGCCGCCTGAGCGGTTGGAACGCGGTTGTAGGTCTTGGTGAAGGACTCAACAAATTTCTTGTTGGCGGCATTGGGCAGGTCGGCGCTCCATAAGCTGCTCATGTAGAAGCCCTTGCCGGCTTGGCCAACGGCGGCCAGCATGCGTTCGTCCATCGAGTAGATAGGCGTGACCATCTTGAGCTTTTTGTCCAGACCGGAGCTGGAAAATTGCTTGACCAAGTTGATTCCCGTGCCGCCAGGATGAAACTGGAACAGTGTGTCGGCGTCAAGTCCGCGTATGCGTGCCAACTCGACCGAGAAATCGGTTTGGTCAAGCTTGGTGTAGATTTCAGCCACGATCTGACCTTTGAAGGTCTTCTTGAAGCCTTCAGCTGCGTCACGGCCGGCCTGATAATTCGGTACCATGATTACCGCTTTCTTCGCACCGATCTCGTTGGCGACAAAGCCCACCGTGTCTGCGAACGTATCGTTCTGGAAAGCTGCGCCAAAGAAATACGGGTTGCAATTCTTGCCCGCGAAGGCTGCGGGACCGGCGTTGTTGCTGATATAGAATGCTTTGGCCCCGATGACCGTAGGGCCTACAGCCATCATCACGTTAGAAAAGTTGATGCCGGTAAACAGCTTGATTCCTTCTTGCAACATCCTGTCGGCCGTCAGCTTGGCATTGGCCGGCTTGAGCCCGTCATCTTCGATCCTGACATCAACGGGGATACCGCCCAGCTTGCCGCCTTCTTCCTTCACAGCAAGCATGAAGCCGTCACGCTCGTCTTCGCCAAGATAGCCCGCGGGGGTGGACAACGTGGTGATGAAGCCGATCGGCACGGGCTTTTGTGCCAAAGCGGGCGAGGCCACAGCCGCGGCCAGCGCCAGGGCGCAAAAATAATGTGAAGCAAATTTATTGTGTGTTCTCATAGTGTCTCCTTGTTGAAATTGTGTGGGTTCCAGAAGGCAAGCGAAGATTTCACCGCATTCTTTCAGCCCAGGTTTATATTCACGTTCTTGACCTGCGTGAATTCCAGCAACTCCTCGACGCATTCTTCGCGCCCAATACCCGAGTTCTTGTAACCTCCAAAGGGCGCGCCCAGAAAATGCTGACTGACGTTATTTATCCATACGAAGCCGGATTCAACTCGCGAGGCCGCGCGATGGGCGGCGGTGAGATTATTCGTCCAGATCGAGGCGGTCAGTCCATATTCGACGCTATTGACGATATTGAACATTTCATTTTCGTCACTCCAGCGAAACACGGCCATGACGGGACCGAAAACCTCTTCGTTCGCGATTGTCATGTCAGATCGCATATCGGCGAAGATGGTCGGTTCGATAAAGTATCCATTTGCCAGCGCCGGGTCGCTTGGCGTCTTGCCGCCCGTTACAAGGCGTGCGCCTTCGCGCTTGCTGGTCTCGATGTAGTTCAACACACGTTCGTGATGAGCTTTGCTGATGACCGGCCCCATCGTAGTGGCCCAGTCGGTCGGGATGCCAGGCTTGTGACGCGTGGCCAGAATCTCGACGACGCGCGCCAGCACCTCATCGTGAATATCGTCATGCAGGAACACGCGGCTGGTGGAGCCGCAAGACTGGCCCGCCCAGGTGAAATTCATACCCCGAACGATGCCGTCAGCCAGCTTTTCGAGAGTGGCGTCAGGGTAGGCGATAAGAGGGTTCTTTCCCCCCAGCTCGAGCAGCACTTGCTTTATAGTGTCCGCGCAGCCACGCAGTATGGCCTTGCCGGTGGCGGTGCTGCCAATCAACGTGATCTTTTTCACCAGCGGGTGTGCCGTCAGGGCCTCGCCGCATTCGCGCGCGCCAGTCAGCACATTGACCACGCCGGGCGGAAATACACCGCCGATGAGTTCAGCCATGCGTATGGCCGACAGCGGCGCTTGCTCCGAAGGCTTGATGATGACGGTGTTGCCTGCCGCCAGCGGAGCCCCGAGCTTCTGGGCCGCAAACATCAGCGGATGGTTGTAGGCCACGACACGCACAACGACGCCTAGCGGCTCGCGCACGGTGTAGTTGAGGTTGTTGTCGCCCATAGGGATGGTATGGCCTTTGGCTTCCATCGCAATGCCGGCAAAGTAGTCCAGGTTCGCCGCCGCAATCTTCGCATCCGCCACCATTTCGGCCACAGGGTTGCCTGTGTTGAGCGCGTCCAGCATCGCCAGTTCTTCTGCGTTGTCACGCAAGATGGCAGCGGCCTTTCTTAACAGTTCTGCGCGCTCCGAGGGCTTGGTCTTGCGCCATGACTTGAATGCTTCCGAAGCGGCCGCGACCGCTGCGTCCACATCGCTGGCCGTGGCTTGCGCTGTTTCGCCGATGACTTCGCCATTGGCGGGGTTGCTGGTCGGGACAAAGCGGCCATGTCCAGGCGCGTGCCACTGTCCGCCGTAGAACAAGGCTTTATTTCTGGGCAGCACGGCCGCGGGACTGAGGTCTTTTCCGTTTTTCAAAGCTGCGTTCATATTCATCCCCCGCTATGCGATGCACCACCGTCGACATTCATGACTTGCCCGGTCATGAAGCGGGAACCTTCGGTGGCCAGGAAGACCACTGCGCCCACCAGGTCCTGAGGAACCTGAGTACGCGGCACACACTGGCGAGACACGATGGCTTCGCGCTGTTGCGGCGAGACTGTCTTGCGCGGAATTTCAGTCTGTGTTGCGCCTGGCAGCACCGCGTTGACGGTGATGTAGTCGTTGCCAAGCTCGCGCGCCATCGAACGCGTCATGCCTATTAATGCCGACTTGGACGTGGTGTAGTGCGTGTAGTTCGGCCGCCCCATCAGGA
Source organism: Eoetvoesiella caeni (assembly GCF_003315175.1). Taxonomy (GTDB): domain Bacteria; phylum Pseudomonadota; class Gammaproteobacteria; order Burkholderiales; family Burkholderiaceae_B; genus Eoetvoesia; species Eoetvoesia caeni. Next base: position 322,599 of record NZ_QNRQ01000002.1, read on the forward strand.
TGCTGGCAGAGGAAATGTTGACAATGCGCCCCCACTTCGCCCGCTGCATATAGGGGATGACGGCACGCGTGGCGAGCATGACGCCGGTGATGTTGACATGCATGACCTTGTCCCATTCGTCGAGCGGAATTTCCCAGAAGGGGCGCATCTCGAGCGTGGAGAAAATACCCGCATTGTTGATGAGCACGTCAATCCGGCCGTAAGCGTCGAACACAGTTTGCGCCATCGCTTGAAGCGAATCGAAACTTCCAATATCCACCGCCAAGGCCAAGGCCTTGTGGCCGCGCGCTTCAATTTCCCGCGCCACGATGTCGGCCTTGTCCTTGTTCAAGTCGGCCACCACCGCGACTGCGCCGTACGCAGCAAAGGCGTGCGCAAAGATGCGACCTATGCCTTGTCCCGCGCCGGTGATGATGACTACGCGATCCTGGACGCCAAGGAGGGAATTGAAGTCGGGGACGGACGATTCTTTCTCCGCTGTCGTTGAAGAATCCGGCATGGCAATATCCTTTTCAAAGTACGCGTTATTTCGCTTGACTTCATTATTAGCGACGACGCACCCATAAGTCCAATTCTTTTCTTAAGCATAATATATAATCCACTGCTTATGAATTACCACTCGATTACCGCATCTACCGTGCCGACCGACCCCGTGTCCAAGCTGCTTGTTGGCCCTCTTACATTCCGGAAGCTGGAATTGTTTTGCCACGTCGTGGCTCTGGGCAGCGTGACCAAGGCGGCAGAGGAATTACATGTCGCGCAGCCGGCAGTCACGGCACATATACGCGACATCGAGCGCCGCTTGGGTACGCCGCTGGTTTTCCGTGAAGGCCGCCGTTTGGCCCTGACCGATGCCGGCGTGCGTTTTCATAGCTGGTGCGAAGACATCCTTGCCCGCTGTGCCGAACTATCGAATGACTTGAACGGTATTTCGGTCGGCTCACTGGGGCATGTCACGATTGCCGCCTCCATGACAGCGGGCACATATCGTCTAAGCGATTTGCTGGCGCAGTACCGACAAAAATCACCCAAAGTGACCGTGACTTTAAGCATCGGTTCGGCGCAAACCGCCACCGAGATCCTGCGTACGCGCGGCTGTGATTTCGCCGTGCTGCGGCTTGATCCAAAGCAGGATTTGCATGGATTGACTTTGGAACTGCTGTGGGAAGACAGGCTGCTGTTGCTTGGCGCACCCGAGCAGGCGGCGGCGCTGCGTTCGGTCACGGCAAAAGCCATGGCGAAGCTGCCCTTCGTGACAACGCCCCGCTCCACCATTCGCCGCACTTTGGAAGACAATTTGCTCTATTCGGCGGGCGTGGCGAATCGCCAGGTTGTAATGGAATTGGGCCACCCAGAGGCCATCAAGCAAGCGGTAAAGAAAGGCATCGGCTATACGCTCATGGAAGCAAGCGCCGCCGCGGCAGACATAGCGCGCGGCGAACTGGCAGTGGTCGACATGCCAAGCATTGACCTGCGCATGCCCATTTACCTGGCCGTACTCAAAGACAAGGTTCTATCCCCCATGCAAACCGGGTTGATGGATTTTATTCGGCGAGGCGCACGGCCTTGACTGAGACTGAAAAAGCCGAGTCCTACAAGCTCCTGGTTTCCCGGCGACTGAACTCTCGCGCTTCCTGCAAGAAGGCCTCGAACAAGTCCTGGGCCGGCAGCGTCAACGGCGCGTCTGTCCGGGTTATGGCGTAAATCGTCGTTACCGGCAAAGGATCCTCTATAGGCAAAGACACCAGGCCGGCGCGGCGTCCATGACGATCCAGAAAGCTGCGCGGTACGATGCCCACCACATCCAGCGTGGGCATAATGCCCAGCAAGGTAGAGAACGACTCGCATTCCAGCATAACGTTGGGCGGCGCCATGCCACGGGCTTCCATATGAAGATGCATGGGGTCGCCAGGCCCCTGGGCCGGCCCGGTAACAATCCAGCCCGCATCGACCAGGTCTGTCAGCTTTCGTGCATTGGACAATGGATGCCCATGCCGTGTCGCGATAACTTCCTGGCTATGGTATACGACCTGACGCAGCAGATCGTTACCCACGCCCGAGGCAGGAACAGGGCCCAACATGAAATCAAGCTCCCCGCTGCGCAGCTGGCGCAGCGCCAGCGGATAAAGCGCGTCACGTATGCAAAGCTTGACCTTGGGCCAGCGTTTGCCGAAACGCTGCACGGCGCCCGGCGCAAACAGAATCGCCGTCGCCGGGGAAAGGCCCACGGTAACTTGCCCCGCCGCCTGTCCCATATGCCAGGCGATATCTTCGCGGCCACGCTCCAGTTCGCGCAGCGCTGTCACGGCGCGGGACGCCAGCAGCTCGCCCGCCGTGGTCAAACGCACGCCCTTGGCGCTACGCCACACCAATGCGGTACCGAGTTCTTCTTCGAGCTGGCGCAGTGATTTGCTAAGGGCCGGCTGCGTGACATTCAGCACTACGGCCGCCGCACGCAAGCTGCCGCGCTCGGCCAAGGCAATAAGCAGTTCCAATTGTTCCAGTCGCACGGGTTTCTCCTTGCTTGTGATTACCAATGGTAATCGACATGAAAACAAAGTACTACTGCGGCAGCGGGTAGCTCCATATACTCGAATCACAACAGCTCCCACTGACAAGAGCATATGGAGACAATATGACGAAGCGCCAAGTGAAGAACATTCTATTCATCATGTGCGACCAGTTACGCGCGGACCATCTTTCGTGCTTTGGCCATCCCACGCTGAAAACCCCCAATCTCGACGCCCTGGCCCGCAAAGGCGTACTGTTCGAACGCGCCTATGTGCAGTCCCCGGTTTGCGGGCCCTCAAGAATGAGCTACTACACCGGCCGCTATGTTCATTCGCACGGGGCCAGCTGGAATTTCGTGCCGCTGAAAGTCGGCGAGATGACAATAGGTGATCACCTGCGCCCGCTTGGAGTGCAGTCTGCCCTGGTGGGCAAAACGCACATGCGCGCCGACCTGTCGGGCATGGCCCGGCTGGGCATCGACCCTAACTCGAAAATCGGTCGCCGCATCAGCGAGTGCGGCTTCGATCCCTACGAGCGCGACGACGGCATACATCCTTATTCGGGTCATGATCCCGACCCGGCCTACAACCAATACTTAAGGGATCAAGGCTTTGACGGCGACAATCCCTGGGAAGAATGGGCCAACTCCACCGTCGACACTGAAGGCAACACCCGGTCGGGCTGGTTCTTGAAGTACTCGAACCAAGCGGCCCGTGTCCCTGAAGAACACTCCGAAACTCCCTACATTACCCGCCGGGCCATGGATTTCATCCAGGAAGCGGGCACCCAGCCCTGGTGCATGCATCTTTCTTATATCAAGCCGCACTGGCCTTATATGGCGCCCGAACCCTACGCAAGTATGTTCAAGCCGTCGGATGCACTGCCGGTAGCCAGATCGGAAGAAGAGCGGCTCGACCCGCACCCCGTCTACGAAGCCATGATGCAGCACAGGGTTTCACAAACGTTTTCCCGCGACGGCGTACGGGAAACCGTCATGTGCGGCTATATGGGACTGATCAAGCAAATAGACGATCAGCTAGGCGTGCTGTTCTCGTTCATGGAAGAACGCGGCCTCATGGAAAACACGATGATCGTCTTCACCGCCGACCACGGCGACTATATGGGCGATCACTGGATGGGCGAAAAAGATCTGTTCCACGAGGCTGTCATACGAGTACCGCTGATCGTCTACGATCCCGACCCTAGAGCTGACAACACACGCAATACGCGCAGCCAGGCCTTGGTGGAAGCGGTGGACCTGGCCCCCACTTTCCTGGACGTCTATGGCGGGCCGGCTGTGCCCCACGTCATGGACGGACGCTCGCTGCGCCCGCTGCTGTTCGGCGAACAACCCCATAACTGGCGCGACGCCGTCATTTGCGAGTACGACTATTCTTTCCAGGACGCCCGCATAGATCTTCAGACGGCGCCACGGCGGGCCTGGATGCGGATGATCTTCGATGGCCGCTGGAAATATGTGCTGTTCGAAGATTTCCGGCCCATGCTGTACGACCTGCAAACCGATCCGCAAGAGTTCAAGGATCTTGGCGCCTCGCAAAACCCCGAACATATCGAAGCGCGGGCACGCCTGCACGAGGCCTTGTTCCAGTGGGCCCGGCAGCCACGCCAACGCGTCACGGTAACCGACGAGGTGATCGAATCCGTTGAGGTGCAGCCTCGCATTTCCGAAGGAGGCATTCTTATCGGTTACTGGGATGAAGCCGACCTGGCCAAGGCGCGCCAAGGGTTCAAACCCAGGTTTGCTTCCACCAATCCTCTTGTCCAACCCACTCTGGATCGCCTGACGGCGCAGCAAGGAGACACGCATCATGCTTGAAACTCGCGACATCACCCTTGAAACCCCCGACATCACGCCCGCCCATGAAGGGCTCGACGGCGTGGCCTGGAATGTCATGGGGCAAGTCTATGTGCCGAAACAGGTCAGCGATGACAGCATTGCCTGGCATGCCACATTTCCGGTCGAAACCTTTGTGCCGCCTCATACGCACCCATATCAGGACGAATACATTTTCGTAATCGACGGACGTATCGACCTGATCCTGGACGGCAAGAAGCGAACGGCGACCAGCGGCGATCTGGTTCGTATGCCGCGGGGGTTGCCGCATGCTTTCTTCAACAACTCGGGCGAAGCCGCCACGGCCCTGTTCTGGGCATCGCCGGCCGGGAAACTGCTGGAGCTGTATCGGCGGCTTCACAACGTGACAAACCCCGCGGAGGCGGTCCGGATAGCGCGCGATTATGACGTAATATTTGGTCCACCCGTCTCATCGGCGGCCCCGCAGCATGCAGCCGCATCGAGGTAAAAGGCCACAAGAATCAACCGAAGGCGGGGTCGCATCCCGCCAAACCGGGTACCGGCTCCGCCGGGCCTGAATTTGTACACAAAGAACAGGAAGATACCTGGCTCTGCCAATATAGTCATAGCGGCAGTTTTACTATTTATAAATACAACGGAGACATCATGAACATCAAAACCTGGCTTGGTGCTGGACTGTTGGCCCTGGCGACTGTCGGCACGGCGGCCCACGCACAAAAAACCCTGCTGTTCAATCTGTTTATGGCACCGCAGGACCCGTTCAATACGCTGGTGATGAAGCCTTGGGCGGACGACGTTGCCAAAGCCACCAACGGGCGCGTAAAGATCGAGTTCGCTCCGGCCAGCCTGGCCGCTCCCCAAGCCCAGATGGACGGTGTCGTCAAAGGCGTTTTTGACGGCGCCTACATGTACCACGGCTTTCTGCAAGGCAAAGTAAAGCTGTCGCAGATTGCGCACCTTCCTTTCATCAATGTCGACGCCAAGGGAAGCTCTGTCGCCTTGTGGCGAACCTACGAACGGTATTTTGCCAAGGCCGACGAATACCATGATGTCCAGCTGCTGTCGCTGTTCACATTTCCGGGCGGCCCTATCTACAGCATGCACGAGCCTATCAAAGCCAAGTCCCAGCTTGCCGGCATCAAGGTTTATTCGGTTGCGGGCAACACAGCCGAAATGCTGCAAACCACAGGCGCGGGAATGGTCGTGGCCCCCGCAGCCCGTAGTTACGAGATTATTTCCGGCGGCACCGTCGATGCCTTTGCGGGCTATCCGCTGTACAGTGCCACGGCTTTCCACACCATCCAGTATGCAAAAAGCATCACAGACATTCCGGGGCAAATGTCGGCACCCAGCTTTGCCTTGTTCGTGAACAAGAAGCGCTGGAACGCCATCCCCGAGGTGGATCGCAAGATCGTCATGAGCCTGTCGGGCGAGGCCTTTGCCGCGCGACTGGCGGCCATCGACAAGCTTGAAGAGAAGCTGCGCCAGGACGCCGCCGCACGCGGAGTGCCGTTTTTGAAGGCCGACGACAGCCTTATGGATTCGCTGCGTCAATTCGGCGGCAAGCTGCAACACGATTGGCTGGCCGCTGCCGCCGAGCGGGGTGTTGACGGTGAGGCCGCGCTCAAGATGTACGAACAAGAAGCCAAGAACGACGCGCACTAAGTCAATGGGACTGCCATCATGACTAACAGATCTTCCGGTCCTCAGCAATTGGACCGCGTACTCGGTGTCGTCAGCGCCTTGCCCCTGGCGCTGATCGTCGTCCTTACATTCACCGATGTTTTCGCACGTTACCTTTTTGCGCATCCAATACCGGGCGCCTCGGAAATGATCCAGTTCGCGATGGCCATGGCAATTTTCACCGCTTTGCCGCTGGTCACCCGCGCCGGCGGCCATATTACCGTCGACTTGTTTATCTACGCGCTTAGCAAACGCAAACAGGTATTTCTGCAACTGCCCTGTGAACTGCTCAGCGGCCTGGCTTTGGCGCTTATTTCCTGGCGGCTTTGGGTACAGGCCCAGGAGTATGCGGAAAACAAGACCGCCAGCATCGTGCTTGGTTTGCCTTCGGCCCCGCTAGCTTATGCGATGGCGGTCTTTGCAGCCTTGGCCGTTGTGGTCGTCGGTCTGCGTTTCATCGATGCGCTGCGGCTAGCGCTTACTCCAGCGGAGGTGACGCAATGATGGCTTCACTGCTAGGTTTCGTTGCTCTGTTCCTGCTGGCTTTTGCGGGTGTTCCGCTTGCGTTTGCAATGCTGCTGGTAGGTACTGGCGGATTTGCGTTGTTGCGCGGCGGATTCGAGCCGGCTTTCTCCATGGTTGCCCAGCAAGTCATGGATGCCTCTGCCAACGACGGCATGTCGGTGCTGCCTATGTTCATCCTGATGGGCCTTTTCGTGCACAAGGCCGACCTGTCGGAAGAACTGTACAAGGCGGCCAATGCCTGGCTGGGGCATCTGCGCGGCGGCCTGGCGCATGCAACAGTAGCTGCCTGTGCCGTCTTCGCCGCTATCTCGGGCAGCTCCATCGCAACGGCGGCGACGATGAGCAAGGTAGCCATCCCGCCGATGCGCCGCCTAGGCTACAACGACGCGCTGTCTTGCGGGTCCGTTGCCTCGGCCGGCGTGCTTGGGGTGCTTATTCCGCCTTCCGTGCCATTGGTGATTTACGGGCTTTTGACGAACACTGATATCCGCCAGCTGTTCATCGCGACCATCATCCCCGGCATATTGCTGGCATTGCTGTTCATCGTTGCAGTGGTGGCTGTGGTGGCGATGCGTCCGGCCTGGGGACCGACGGGCGAACGCCAGGGGTGGCTGGAACGCTTCAAGTCCCTGCGCAGCGTATGGATGGTCTTGCTGCTGTTTGCCAGCATCATGGGCGGCTTGTACAGCGGAGTGTTCACGGCAACGGAATCAGCGGGGGTAGGCGCGACGGGCGCGTTGTTGATTGGGGTGCTAAGACGCAAAATAACCTGGCGCGGTCTTTTGGAATGCCTGATAGAAACAGCCACGACCACCGCCATGATCTTCACCATCATGTTCGGCGCTTTCGTCTTTGCCAACTTCATCACGTTGTCGGGACTGACAGGTTCATTGATTGAACTGCTGCAGCAACAAGGCACCGGCACCCTGGGTGTGTTGCTGACGATAGTTGCAATTTACCTGGTTCTGGGCGCTTTAATGGAAAGCCTCAGCCTGATGATACTGACAGCCCCGATCTTTCACGCCATTGCCGTTTCCATTGGCATCCATCCGATATGGTTTGGCGTCTTTATCGTGATGCTCATTGAAATCGGCATGCTGACGCCGCCGGTCGGCATGAACGTCTTCACCGTCAAGACGATGAATCCCGACGTGCCGATTCGAGTCATCTTCGCGGGGAGCACGCCTTTTGTCATCGCCAACGTCATAGCCGTAGCCCTCATGATAGCGTTCCCGGCGATTGCGCTGTTTCCGCTGCGCTGGCTTTGACTTTACCTGGAGGGCGGCGAGCTGTGAAGCAGTGAAGCGTGGGGGCCATCGTTTACGCCGGGCCGCCCCAAGGCAAACAGCGCCCCCTTGGGGGGCAGCGAACTGCGAAGCAGTGAAGCGTGGAGGCCATCGTTTGCCGCCGGGCCGCCCCAAGGCAAAAAAAACCCAGGATTTCTCCTGGGTTTTTTACATCAAGTTCGAATCCGGTCCAGGCTGCGTACGTATACGCCGGCCAGACCGTTTAGGAATTAGATGACGCGTGCGGCTTCCAACAAGCGCACAACAGTCCACGACTTGTCGCGGCTGATTGGGCGGCCTTCTGCGATTTCTACAGTGTCGCCTTCGTTGTACTGATTGGTTTCATCGTGCGCCTTATACTTGGCGGAACGAACGATGATCTTGCCAAAAACAGGATGCTTGACACGGCGCTCGACGCGAACGACGACCGTCTTGTCCATCTTGTTGCTGACAATCTTGCCAACCAGAGTACGCTGGTTCTTGACTGCTTCAATGTTTTGAGTTTCGCTCATTTTACTTTCCTGCCTTCTCAGTCAAAAGGGTACGGACGCGCGCGATGTCGCGGCGCACATTGCCCAGTTGGCTGGTGTTGGAGAGTTGCTGGGTAGCACGCTGCATACGCAGACCGAATTGTGCTTTCAGCAGGCTCTCGAGCTCGGTCTTGAGCTCGGCGGCGTCTTTGGAACGGAGTTCGCTGGCTTTCATAAGGTCTCCTTAAGCGCCGATGTGACGAGACACGAATGTCGTCGAAATTGGCAACTTAGCGGCGGCCAGGCGGAAAGCTTCACGTGCAAGCTCTTCGCTTACACCTTCCATTTCATAGAGCACCTTGCCGGGTTGAATTTCTGCGACCCAGTACTCGGGATTGCCTTTACCGTTACCCATACGGACTTCCGCAGGTTTCTGCGAAATGGGCTTATCCGGGAAAATGCGGATCCAGATACGGCCGCCACGTTTAACGTGACGGTTGATCGCACGACGGGCAGCTTCGATCTGGCGGGCGGTCAGGCGGCCACGACCCGTGGCTTTAAGACCGAATTCGCCGAACGACACCTGAGCACCGCGAGTAGCCAGGCCCGTGTTACGGCCCTTTTGCTCTTTGCGGTATTTTCTGCGTGACGGTTGCAACATATTTATTCTCCTTCAGGCGCTGGCGCTGCAGCAGCGTCAGGCTTGCGAGGTCCACGGCCACGGCCACCTGCGGGAGGACGACGGCCTTCGGGGCGGTCACCGCGAGGTGCGCGACGAGGGCGACGTTCATCGTCGCGAGGAGCGGCGGTCTCAACAGGCATTTCGCCGTTGGGAAGCATGTCGCCCTTGTAGACCCACACTTTGATACCGATAATCCCGTAGGTCGTTTGCGCTTCAGCAGTGCCGTAGTCGATATTGGCGCGCAATGTATGAAGAGGCACGCGACCTTCGCGATACCACTCAGTACGAGCGATTTCAATACCGTTCAGACGGCCGGCGCTCATGATCTTGATGCCTTGGGCGCCAAGACGCATTGCGTTCTGCATGGAGCGCTTCATGGCGCGGCGGAACTGAATACGCTTTTCGAGCTGCTGGGCGATCGAGTCGGCAATAAGCTGAGCATCGGTTTCCGGCTTGCGGATTTCTTCGATGTTGACGTGCACAGGCACGCCCATCAAACGCTGCAGGTCGGCCTTGAGGTTCTCGATGTCTTCGCCGCGCTTGCCGATCACCACACCCGGGCGAGCCGAGTAGACAGTGATACGTGCATTCTTGGCGGGACGCTCGATGATTACGCGGCCGACAGAAGCGCTTTTCAGCTTCTTCTTGAGGTATTCGCGCACACGAATGTCTTCGGCCAGCATGCCGCCGAAGGCTTTATCGTCTGCGTACCAGCGCGAACTCCAGTTGCGGTTAACCGCGAGGCGGAACCCAATCGGGTGTACTTTTTGTCCCATTGTGACTCCTTAAGCTCCGACTTTGACCACAATGTGGCAAGTCTGCTTCTCGATACGGTTACCGCGGCCTTTTGCACGTGCGGAAAAACGCTTCATCGACTGGCCCTTGTCCACATGGATAGTGGTGACCTTGAGTTCATCGATATCGGCGCCGTCGTTGTGCTCGGCGTTGGCGATCGCGGACTCAAGAGCCTTCTTGAGGATGCCCGCGGCTTTTTTGGGTGTGAAAGTCAGGATATTCAGCGCCTGAGCAACCGACTTGCCACGGATCAGATCCGCAACAACGCGAGTTTTCTGCGCAGAAATATGGACTCCACGGATAATTGCTGTAGTTTCCATCACTTACCTCTTGGACTTCTTATCCGCCGCGTGACCCTTGAAAGTACGGGTCAGGGCGAATTCGCCGAGCTTGTGGCCGACCATGTTCTCGTTGATATAAACGGGAACGTGCTGGCGGCCATTGTGCACAGCAATCGTCAGCCCAATGAACTCGGGCAGGATGGTTGAACGGCGCGACCAGGTTTTGATCGGCTTTTTACCCTTTTCTTCGACAGCTGCATCGATCTTTTTGATCAGATGCGCGTCGACGAATGGGCCTTTCTTAATCGAACGTGACATATGGTTCGCCCCTTACTTGCGCTTGCGACGCGAGACAATCATGTTGTCCGTGCGCTTGTTAGAACGAGTCCTGTAACCCTTAGCCGGGGTACCCCATGGGCTAACTGGCTCACGACCCTCGCCTGTACGTCCTTCACCACCACCGTGCGGGTGATCGACCGGGTTCATGGCCACGCCACGTACCGTAGGACGAACACCGCGCCAGCGCATGGCACCGGCTTTGCCGATTTGACGCAGGCTATGCTCTTCGTTGCCCACTTCACCGATGGTTGCACGGCAGTCGATGTGAACGCGACGGACTTCGCCAGAGCGCAGACGCACCTGAGCGTAGACACCTTCACGAGCCATCAGGACAGCCGACGCACCGGCGGAACGCGCCATTTGCGCGCCTTTGCCAGGCAGCATTTCGATGCAGTGTATGGTTGCGCCCACTGGAATGTTGCGGATGGGCAGCGTGTTGCCGGCGCGAATCGGAGCTTCGGTACCGGACAACAGGGTTGCGCCAACCTCAAGACCGCGAGGGGCAATGATGTAACGACGTTCGCCGTCGGCATAGCACAACAAAGCGATGTGCGCAGTGCGGTTAGGGTCGTATTCGAGGCGTTCGACCTTGGCAGGAATGCCGTCTTTGTTGCGACGGAAGTCGACCAGACGGTAGTGCTGCTTATGGCCGCCGCCACGATGGCGAACAGTGATGTGGCCGTTGTTGTTACGGCCCGAACCACGGATTTGCTTCTCGAGCAGGGGAGCGTGCGGCGCACCTTTGTGCAGAGCAGGTGTTACCACCTTGATCATGCCGCGGCGGCCTGCCGAGGTTGGCTTGACTTTAACGAGTGCCATTTAGTTCACCTCCGTAAAGTCGAGTTCCTGGCCGTCCTTGAGCGAGACATAAGCCTTGCGCTCGTTGCTGCGGCGACCCATGAATCGGCCAAAGCGTTTCTGCTTGCCTTTTTGGTTCAGAACCTGAACCGACTCGACTTCAACTTTGAACAGAAGCTCGACCGCTGCCTTGATTTCAGGCTTGGTGGCATTGGCCACGACACGGAAAGCGACTTGCTGGTTTTTTTCGGCAACGAATGTGGCTTTTTCAGTCACGATCGGAGCTAGGATAATTTGCATTAAGCGTTCGGCGTTCATCCCAACATCTCCTCGAGTTGAGCGATAGCCGGCTTGGTGATCAGCACTTTCTTGTAGTGGATCAGCGACAGCGGATCGGCATAACGCGGTTCAACCACGGCAACGTGCGGCAGGTTGCGCGTAGCGAGATAAACGTTTTCGTCGAGCACATCGGTAATGATCAGCACGGACTCAAGACCCATGCCCTTGAGCTTGGCCGCAGCCTGCTTGGTCTTGGGGGATTCGAGCTCGAAACTGTCGACGACAGCGATGCGGCCTTCACGAGCCAACTGGGAAAAGATCGCACGGATACCGGCGCGATACATTTTCTTGTTGACCTTCTGGGTGAAGTTTTCTTCAGGCGAATTCGGGAATGCACGACCGCCTCCACGCCAGATGGGCGAGGAAGTCATACCGGCACGAGCGCGGCCTGTGCCTTTTTGGCGCCATGGCTTTTTGGTGCTGTGCTTGACTTCGGCGCGGTCTTTCTGGGCACGGTTGCCGCTACGGGCATTGGCCTGGAAAGCTACGACGATCTGGTGCACAAGCGCTTCGTTGAAGTCGCGGCCGAAAACGGTGTCGGGCGCGGCGAACGTGGACGAGGATTGGCCCTGGTCATTCAGGAGCGTCAGTTCCATATTTAGGCTCCTTTCTTGGCCGACATCTTGATGGCCGGACGCACGACAACGTCGGAGTTCTTGTGGCCGGGAACAGCGCCCCTGACCAACAACAAACCGCGTTCTGCATCGACACGAATGATGTCTAGATTTTGAACGGTACGGGTAACGTCACCGAGGTGGCCCGCCATTTTCTTGCCTGGGAACACGCGACCTGGATCTTGTGCCTGACCGATAGAGCCCGGAACACGGTGCGAGCGCGAGTTACCGTGCGAATTACGCTGCGCGGTAAAATGGTGGCGCTTGATGGTACCGGCAAAGCCTTTACCTATCGTTGTACCGGTTACGTCAACCTTCTGACCAGCTTCGAATACGCTTTCGACGGCCACAACGGAACCGGCTGTAAATTCAGCGGCCTTTGCGGGATCTAGACGGAATTCTTTGAGGATGCTACCGGCTTCAGAGCCGGCTTTTGCGTAGTGCCCAGCCACGGGTTTGGTCACGCGCGAGGCGCGACGGCTGCCATAGGCTACTTGCACGGCCGCATAGCCATCGATTTCTGGTGACTTGACTTGGGTAACGCGGTTGTTGGACACGTCCAGTACGGTTACCGGGATGGACTCGCCTTCCTCGGTAAAAATACGGGTCATGCCGACTTTGCGCCCCACGAGCCCCAGCCGATGGGCGGCAGGCGTAGGTGTCGAGTTCGACATCAATTTTCTCCATTCCCGACTGCGATTGGTCGGGGCTAATTTACGCAAAGCACATATGCTTAAACGTGTATGGCCACATATATATGTTCCCGCACACGCAAGGTGCATACCTGCATTGCAAAACTTAAAAACCAAGATTTTTTGGTTAAGCTAGCACTTTAACATGCCAACGCGCAAATAATCAACCGGCACATTCGGATTAACCCTAAAGCTGTTGTTTTTGCCGGTATGTGTAACGGTAAACTCGTATAGTTACTGCTTTGTTTTTACGATCTTCTTCTTGTGGTTGCCCGCGCTGGCGTGCCGGCTTGACCCGTACAGGATTGCTCATGACATCGACCGCCGGGCCTGTCGCGCTGCGAGGCCCCACCCTGACCTTTACGGGCGACCCCTTTCAAATAGGCGACCAAGCCGCCATGCGCTATGAGCCCGACGGGCTTGTTCTTATGGAGAACGGCAAGGTATCCGCGGCAGGCGGCTACCAGGAACTTCGCACGCAACTGCGTTCGCATGAGTTCGTCCATTATCCGGACGCGCTGATCCTGCCCGGTTTTATCGACACCCACGTCCATTACCCGCAAACGCAGATCATCGGGGCCTATGGCTCGCAACTGATCGAATGGCTGAATAAATACACCTTCGTCGCCGAACAGCAGTTTGCCAGCGCCGAGCACTCGTCCGCGGTGGCCGATATCTTCTTGCGGGAATGCCTGCGCGCAGGCACCACTGCCGCCGCCGTCTACTGCACGGTACATCCCGAATCGGTCGAGGCTTTCTTCCACGCCGCCCAACAACGCGGCATGCGCATGATTGCCGGCAAAGTGCTGATGGACCGCAACGCTCCGCCGCCCCTGACCGATACCGCCCAGCGCGGCTACGACGAATCCGAGGCGCTGATCGCGCGCTGGCATGGCAAGGGCCGCCTGTCGTACGCCGTGACACCCCGCTTTGCCCCGACCAGCACACCGGCACAACTGGAAGCCGCCGCCGCCTTGTGGAAAAAACACGCCGGCACTTATATGCAAACCCATCTGGCCGAGACCCTGCAAGAAAACGAATGGGTCAAAAGCCTGTTTCCGGAACGGTCGGGCTATCTGGACGTTTACGCACATTACGGCCTGACCGGCCCGCGCAGCATCTTCGGCCATTCGCTGCACCTGGCCGAAGACGAATGGCGGCATCTTGCCGACAGCGGCTCGGCCGTCGCCCACTGTCCCAGCTCCAACGGCTTCCTGGGCAGCGGCCTGTTCGACTTCGCACGGGCCCGTCAACCCCAGGCACCGCAACGCCCCATACGCACCGGCCTGGCGACCGATGTGGGCGGCGGCACCACTTTATCCATGCTCAGAACCATGGGCGAAGCCTACAAAATCGGCCAGTTCGGCGGCTATTCGCTTTCAGCACCCAAGGCGTTTTACTTGGCGACCAGGGGCGCTGCCCAAGCCCTATACCTGGAAGACAAGATCGGCTCCATCGAACCCGGCATGGACGCCGACTTGCTCGTGCTGAACCTGAAGTCGACCCCGCTGATCGATTTCCGGATGAAGCATTGCGATACCCTGGAAGAAGCCATGTTCGTGCAGATGATCATGGCTGACGACAGGGCGACGCAGGCCGTGTATGTGGCGGGACAATTGGCTTATCAGGACTGAAGCCGCGGGCTGAACCGCGTACCATGTGGCCGTGACGAACGGGCGTTACGACAACAACATCACCGCCCCATCCCATGTAAGCTTCAGCCCTGTAAAGAACAAGAATATATACATCAGCTTGCTGAATGCCTGGCCGTCTATTCGGTGGTGCAGCCACACGCCCAGCTTGACGCCAATGATCGCAATCGGCGCCAGCACCAACGATGTCATCAGGTTTTCGGTGTCGAGTTGTCCAAGTATTGCGTAGGGTATTAGCTTGACGTAGTTAACGGCGGCGAAATAGATGGTTATTGTGCCGACCAGGATGCCCTTGTCCAGATTCTTGGGCAGCAGGTAGATCATGAGAGGAGGGCCGCCAGCATGTGCGACGAAGCTTGTATAGCCGGACAAGCCCGACCATACCCATGCGCTGGCCGTGTCGGGCAAATGCAAGGAGCCTCGAAACCGATCCTTCAGGAAGTAATTCAAGGAAAAGACCAAGGCCAGCAGGCCGATCAATAACTTAAGAAATGTGTCGCTGACAAACTGAAAGGTCAGCGCGCCGATAATAATTCCGACCACTGCGCTTGGCACCAGCTTGGCCATCAGCCCGCGGTCCCATTTATGCAGCCACATGCGTACGCCGGTCAGGTCCATGACGCACAGGATGGGCAGCATGATGCCCGCCGCCTGCAAGGGGGAAATCGTCAGTGACAGCAAAGGTACCGCCAGGATTCCCAGGCCGCCCGCGAATCCACCCTTGCCTATGCCCACGATCAATACCGCGGGGACGGCAATCAGGTAGAAGGCAAGGCTGTCGACAATAGGCATGGCACATCCCTATAACTGGCTTGAAACAAAACAGGCTCGGCACAATATAGCGCAAGCCAGCAAACGCAAAAGCCCCTGTCAGCGGACAGGGGCTTTTGCTATTCTTAAGCTAAAACACACCGCGCCAGGCATGGCGTGTTTTGGGCACTACGATCAGTGCAGTCAATTATTGCAGAGCGATTTCGACATCAACACCGGCCGGCAGGTCCAGACGCATCAGGGCGTCCACGGTCTTGTCGGTAGGATCAACGATGTCCATCAGACGCTGGTGCGTACGCATTTCCAACTGGTCACGCGCGGTCTTGTTGACGTGCGGCGAGCTAAGGACGTCGTAGCGACGAATGCGTGTAGGCAGAGGCACCGGACCGCGCACTACTGCGCCGGTACGTTTTGCTGTTTCAACGATTTCGGCGGCGGACTGATCGATCAACTTGTAATCGAAAGCCTTCAGACGGATGCGGATTTTCTGGTTTTTCATGGTGTTTCCTAAAGAACGAACGGCGAAGGCGCTGGGCCTTCGCCTATGACAAGTAAATTACTTGATGATTTTGGCTACCACGCCGGCGCCGACGGTACGACCGCCTTCGCGAATCGCGAAGCGCAGGCCTTCTTCCATGGCGATCGGAGCAATCAGCTTGACGGTCATGGACACGTTATCGCCGGGCAGAACCATT
>NZ_QNRQ01000002.1:338665-623144 GCF_003315175.1 Eoetvoesiella caeni
GACCGCCTTCGCGAATCGCGAAGCGCAGGCCTTCTTCCATGGCGATCGGAGCAATCAGCTTGACGGTCATGGACACGTTATCGCCGGGCAGAACCATTTCCTTGTCCTGGGGCAGGTCGATCGTACCCGTCACGTCCGTCGTGCGGAAGTAAAACTGGGGACGATAGCCATTGAAGAACGGCGTGTGACGGCCACCCTCTTCCTTGGACAGGATGTACACCTCGGAGCTGAACTCCGTGTGCGGGTTGATCGAACCGGGCTTGGCCAACACCTGGCCGCGCTCGACGTCTTCACGCTTGGTGCCGCGCAGCAAGATCCCGACGTTGTCCCCGGCCTGACCCTGGTCCAGCAGCTTGCGGAACATTTCCACGCCCGTGCAAGTGGTCTTGACCGTGTCTTTGATGCCGACGATTTCGATTTCTTCGCCGACCTTGACAATGCCGCGCTCGATACGACCGGTCACGACGGTGCCGCGACCCGAGATCGAGAACACGTCTTCCACAGGCATCAGGAACGTGCCGTCCACCGCGCGCTCGGGCGTGGGGATGTACGTGTCCAGCGCTTCGGCCAATTGCATGATGGCTTGCTTGCCCAGAGGACCTTCGTCGCCTTCAAGCGCCAGCTTGGCCGAACCCTTGATGATCGGGGTGTCGTCGCCGGGGAAGTCGTACTTGGACAGCAGCTCGCGCACTTCCATCTCGACCAGCTCGAGCAACTCTTCGTCGTCGACCATGTCGGCCTTGTTCAGGAACACAATGATGTACGGCACACCGACCTGGCGGCTGAGCAGGATGTGCTCGCGCGTTTGCGGCATGGGGCCGTCTGCGGCCGAGACCACCAAAATGGCGCCGTCCATTTGTGCTGCGCCCGTGATCATGTTCTTGACATAGTCCGCGTGGCCCGGGCAGTCCACGTGCGCATAGTGGCGCGCCTGCGTTTCGTACTCGACGTGCGAGGTGTTGATCGTGATGCCGCGTGCCTTCTCTTCAGGAGCCGCGTCAATTTGCGCGTAGCCCTTGGCTTCGCCGCCGAACGCCGTGGCCAGCACCGTCGTGATCGCCGCCGTTAGCGTCGTTTTGCCGTGGTCAACGTGGCCAATCGTGCCCACGTTTACGTGCGGTTTGGTCCGCTCAAACTTACCTTTTGCCATGATTTATCCCATCGATATTTTCAAGGAAACAAAAAAATTTTCCCGCCCACATTTGATTACGTGGGCGGAACCTGTATTACTTATTTGCCGCGTGCGCTGATAACTTCATCAGCAACGTTCTTTGGAGCTTCGGCGTAATGCTTGAACTCCATCGTGTAGGTTGCGCGACCTTGCGTTTGCGAACGCAAGCTGGTCGAATAACCAAACATTTCGGCCAACGGAACCTCGGCCTTGACGATCTTGCCGCCGCCCGGGATGTCATCCATGCCCTGGACCATGCCGCGACGTGAGGACAAGTCGCCCATCACGGTGCCGGCGTAGTCTTCAGGCGTTTCGACTTCAACCGCCATCATGGGCTCGAGCAGCACAGGACTGGCCTTGCGCATACCCTCTTTGAAGCCCATGGACGCAGCCATACGGAAGGCGTTTTCGTTCGAGTCCACATCGTGGTACGAACCGAAGAACAGCGTAACCTTCACGTCGACCACCGGATAGCCCGCCACCACACCGGCTGGCAGGGTTTCCTGGATACCCTTGTCAACGGCGGGAATGTATTCGCGAGGAACCACACCGCCCTTGATGGCGTCCACAAATTCGTAGCCGCTGCCGGGAGGCAGGGGCTCGAGCTTGAGCACAACGTGACCGTACTGGCCGCGGCCGCCCGATTGCTTGACGAACTTGCCTTCGACTTCTTCGCAAGTTTTGCGAATAGTTTCGCGGTAAGCCACCTGCGGCTTGCCGACGTTGGCTTCAACACCGAACTCGCGGCGCATACGGTCAACCAGAACTTCAAGGTGAAGCTCGCCCATGCCGGAAATAATCGTCTGGCCGGACTCTTCGTCGCTGCGGACACGGAAAGAAGGATCTTCCTGTGCCAGACGGGACAAAGCGATACCCATTTTTTCCTGGTCGGCCTTGGTTTTCGGCTCGACGGCCTGCGAAATGACGGGCTCGGGGAATACCATGCGCTCGAGCAGGATGTGCTGACCGACATCGCACAGGGTTTCGCCCGTGGTAACGTCTTTCAGGCCAACCACAGCGGCGATGTCGCCTGCCAGAATTTCTTTGATTTCAGCACGGTTGTTGGCGTGCATCTGCAAGATACGGCCGATACGTTCTTTCTTGCTCTTGATCGGGTTGTAAACCGTTTCGCCAGAATGAAGAACGCCCGAGTAAACACGCACGAAGGTCAATTGACCCACGAACGGATCGCTCATGAGCTTGAATGCCAAAGCTGAAAACTTGGCGCTGTCGTCGGCCGGCAGGCTGATAGGATTGCCGTCGTCGTCCATGCCTTCAACCGGAGGAATATCCACAGGCGACGGCAGGTAGTCGACAACCGCGTCCAGCATGCGCTGCACGCCCTTGTTCTTGAACGCCGTACCGCACAACATAGGCTGGATTTCGCCAGCGATGGTGCGAGTGCGAATGCCAAGATTGATTTCGTCTTCAGTCAGGGCACCTGTTTCCAGGTACTTGTCCATCAACTCTTCGGACGACTCGGCGGCCGATTCGATCAGCTTTTCATGCCATTCGTTGGCTTGGTCGACCAGGTCGGCGGGAATGTCGATGTATTCGAATTTCGTACCCTGGCTGGCTTCGTCCCAGATGATACCGCGCATCTTGACCAGGTCGACCACACCCTTGAACGTATCTTCAGCCCCGATAGGGATGACGATAGGCACAGGGTTGGCCTTCAGGCGCAGCTTGAGCTGGTCGTAGACCTTGAAGAAGTTGGCGCCCGTACGGTCCATCTTGTTGATGAACGCCAGACGGGGCACGCCATACTTGTTGGCTTGGCGCCAAACGGTTTCGGACTGCGGCTGAACGCCGCCCACGGCGCAATACACCATGCAAGCGCCGTCGAGCACGCGCATCGAGCGCTCTACTTCAATAGTGAAGTCGACGTGTCCCGGGGTGTCGATGATGTTGATGCGATGCTCGGGACGATCGCCGGCCATGCCACGCCAGAAGGCAGTGGTAGCAGCCGATGTAATCGTGATCCCGCGCTCTTGCTCTTGTTCCATCCAGTCCATTGTGGCGGACCCTTCGTGCGTTTCACCAATTTTGTGGTTGACGCCGGTGTAGAACAGAATGCGTTCGGTAGTTGTAGTTTTACCGGCATCGATATGCGCGGAAATACCAATATTGCGATAGCGCTCGATTGGGGTTTTGCGGGCCATGTTTCTATCCTTAGATTACCAACGGAAATGACTGAAGGCTTTGTTGGCTTCAGCCATTTTGTGCGTGTCTTCACGCTTTTTCATCGCACCGCCGCGACCTTCGGCCGCATCCAGCAATTCGCCAGCAAGGCGCAAATCCATGGACTTTTCACCGCGTTTCTTGGCTGCTTCGCGCAACCAGCGCATTGCAAGCGCCAGGCGGCGCACAGGGCGCACTTCAACTGGCACTTGGTAGTTCGCACCGCCCACACGGCGGCTCTTGACTTCAACGACGGGCTTGATGTTGTTGATCGCGGTGTTGAACACCTCGATAGGCTCTTTGCCAGTTTTAGCCTGGATCTGGTCAAACGCGCCGTAAATAATACGTTCGGCAACAGCTTTCTTACCAGACAACATAACAACGTTCATGAATTTGGCGAGCTCTACGCTGCCGAATTTGGGATCGGGGAGAATTTCACGCTTGGGAACTTCGCGACGACGAGGCATTTTTAACTTCCTTGTGACAGTTCAGTTGAACCGTGACTTACACGGTCTCGGCCATCAAAAATGAAGGCCACTTACATGCTATGGGCCCATGCCCACGGCTGCACTGATACGACTAGCGAGGCTAGCCAGACAAATAACTTAAGCTTTTTTCGGGCGTTTCGCACCGTACTTAGAACGCGACTGCTTGCGGTCTTTGACACCTTGCAAGTCGAGCGAACCGCGGACGATGTGGTAACGAACACCAGGCAAGTCTTTTACACGACCACCGCGCACGAGAACAACCGAGTGCTCTTGCAGGTTGTGGCCTTCACCGCCGATGTACGAAATGACTTCGAAACCGTTGGTAAGACGTACTTTGGCGACTTTACGCAAAGCCGAGTTAGGTTTTTTAGGGGTGGTGGTGTACACGCGAGTGCAAACACCGCGGCGCTGTGGGCAATTTTCGAGCGCGGGGCTCTTGCTGTTGGCGCGGCTGACTTCGCGCGGTTTACGCACGAGTTGACTAATGGTTGGCATGACCTTTACGCATCCTATGGCCTGTACGCTAAAAAAACGTGCGTACTGATTTACGTATTTGAATGAACGCCCCGGCCAGACTGACCTGGCCAGCTGCCTTGCTACCCATTGGCGCCTGCGGCGCAATGGACAAAAACAACTTGGGCGGTTTACGCAAAAACCGCCCAGAAACGAATACAACATACGTAAAAGAGCGGGTCTTGCAACTTAGCTTGCACTGGTACTTTGCAGACTAAAACCAAAAGGTTTCGGCAATTAAATCCTTTGGTTAGCTTGCCATAGTATCACGAGAAAACAGAAGCGGTCAATGTAAAGCCTCTTTCAATATGAGATGAGTCTGAGCGGGGTCTCGGGAAGGGCCTGTTTGAAGGCCGAGTTTGTATATTTGCCACAAAAGTGACTTAGCCCGGCTCCCGACCTGCTGGATTGACTAATGCGCCTGCTTAAACCAGCCAAACGGCAAACGGTGTATTAGCTACCCATGAACTTTGCCGGACGCTTAGCGTGGAATGCTTCAACGCCCTCGCGGAAATCATCCGACGAACGCAAGCGACTGTAACAATGCCCTTCCAGCTCGATAGCAATCGATAATGTTGAGTCTTCGGTATCGTTTAGTAGCTTTTTCGCTGTACGCTGCGCAAGCGGCGAAAACTTCCGCAGTTCGTCAACCAATTCGTCGGTGGCCGCCTCAAGTTCGGAGTCTGAGACGCACATAGTAGCGATGCCCCAATCATACGCCTGGTGCCCAGGAATTCGGCGCGAACGCATAACGACGTCTTTGGTACGAGTAACGCCCACCATTTTTTGTAAGCGAGCCGACCCACCTGACCCAGGAATTTGCCCCAGCTTTTGCTCCGGTAGTGCATATTGCGACGTTTCGGACACGATGCGAAAATCGCAAGCCAGCGAGATCTCAAAGCCAACCCCAAAGCAATAGCCCCGATTGGCGGCAATCACGGGCTTGGTGCAACGTGACGGCGCAGCGATATTCCAGGCCAGCTTAGAGACGTGCTCCGGGGTGGCGTCCAAGAAGCCTCGAATATCACCACCACTGGAAAAATGCTCGCCATGCGCGCGCAGAACAATAACCCGCACAGCTGGGTTCTCGTCGAGCGACTCGAAGACGAGGCGCAACTGCTCACGTTGCGGCATTGAAATAATGTTGAACGGCGGCCGGCTCAACACAATGTCGGCGCGCTCTCGAGCCTCATCGATAACAACCGAAAATCCATCCAGCTGTTCGAGCTGTGTATGCGCGGGGTGCTTAAGTTGAGACATATCGCTTATTACTCCAGATATAAATAATTGAATTTGAATTTTTCACGCTGAATCACACCGCAATAACTTCGTCCAGACTCACTCTATCAAAGGTCGACGAGGCATCTCCCTGCATAACAATCTGGCCACGCTCCAGGGCGTAAAACCGTGTTGCCACGTCAAGCGCACGGTGCACGTTCTGCTCAACCAGCAAAATGGGAATGCCCTCGTCGCGCAGACTGGCGATAATTGCAAAAATCTCGTCCACAATGATCGGAGCCAGCCCTTCGGTCGGCTCATCGATCAATAACAGTTTGGGGGCTCCGATCAAAACCCGGGCAATGGCCAACATTTGCTGTTCGCCACCAGACAAAGCAGTACCCATTTGAAACCGTCTTTCCTTCAAGCGCGGAAAGCGTTCGTAAGCCTGCTCAATCATTAGCCTGGACTCTCGGGTGGGCCGCCACGGGCATTGCAATAGCCCCAGCTTTAAGTTTTCTTCAACCGTCAGTCCCGGAAAAATGCGCCGGTCTTCAGGCACCAGGCCTATACCCATGCGGCAAATACGATCGGATGACAACCCCTCCAGCCCAACTCCGTTAAGCCGGATCGATCCAGATGCCGCTTTAACCCAGCCGGCAATCGTCTTGATGGCCGTAGTCTTACCCACGCCATTGCGACCGCACAGCACTACCACCTCGCCAACGCCCACAGAAAGTGTTATGCCTTGCAGAACATGGCTCAACCCGTAATACGCTTGTACGTCTTCCAATTCAAGCATCAGACTCTCGCTGTCCAAAATAAGCGGCCTGAACCGCAGGATTAGCACGGACTTCAGCCGGTGCGCCCTCTGCCAGTTTCGCCCCCTGCGCCATAACCACCACATGATCGGAAAGGCCCATAACCAACCCAACATCGTGCTCGACCAGCAAAATAGATACTTCGCCCGCCAGTGACTTGATCATGGCACCGGTCTCTTTGGTATCGGCATGCGACATGCCTTGCGTCGGCTCATCCAAAAGCAAAAGCTTGGGCCTGCTCGCCAACGCTACCGCAATCTCCAAGCGTCGCTGTTCGCCATGGGAAAGATAGCCAGCTTGTTCATTGACTTTGTTATGCAGACGAAATTGCTCTATAAGTTCATCCACGCGTTGACGGGCATGATGGTTGCGGCTTAGCGGTAAAAACACATGACGGGCGGACTCGAGCGACTGCGCTGCCAAGCGCAAGTTCTCACGCACCGACAAATCAAAGAACAATTTCGTAATTTGGAACGAGCGAGCCAAACCCGCATGCAAAAGCCGGTGCGGCGGCAAGCCGGTAACTTCGATGCCATTGAACTTGACCGACCCGCTACTTGGCCGGATCGCACCGCTGATAAGGTTGAACAACGTGCTCTTTCCCGCACCGTTTGGGCCGATCAACGAAGTGATATGTCCGCGCCTGGCCTTGAAACTTACTTGATCCACAGCCCTAAGGGCACCAAAGGCTACCGAAATATTTTTGATGTCAAGGACGTCCGCGCTACCGTTGGCCATCGAATTTCCTGCCGGCGTCATGATTGCTCCTTGCGTCGTAGCAACCATGGCTCGACTTGTGTTTTCAACGCCCCAATGACGCCCTTCGGGAAAAACATGACCAAACACATAAACAGCAGCCCGATCACAATCAGATGATGCTCGGTAAATGAACCTACGATAGACTTCAACGCAGTCAGAATGACGCTGCCGTACAACGGCCCGATCAGTGTTCCCACCCCGCCGAGGATGACGGTTATAACAGCGTTGCCCGATGAATGAAAATACAGCAACTCTGGTGAAACGAACCCGCGCAACATCGGATACAGAGCTCCCGACAAAGCGGTCACGTTCGCGGCGATGACAAAAACCCCAAGCTTGTAGCGCTGCGAGTTGAAACCAAGGAAAGGAACTCGATCTTCGTTGGCTTTGATGGCCACCACGAGACGTCCAAACGGCGTTCGCAACAGCGCCTCTAGCGCAAAGTAAAACGCCATAATGACAACCAGAACCAGGAGAAAGAAATGGGCGGCATTGCTGGTATCAACAGAGAAGAGCAGAAAATTCGCCTTGATAATAGGGACGCCAATGATGCCATCCGACCCACCCAACTCTTGCGTGTTGAACACCGCTTTGGCAAGAACCTCGGCCATACCAAACGTAATCAATGCAAAATACACGCCTCGAGCGCGAATGGCGATTGCACCAGCGACGACACCAACAAGCGTGCCAACACACAGCGTTACGGCAAGCGCAAGCCAGAATGACGGCGCCACCTCTTTCAGTACGACCGCAGATGTATACGCCCCCAGCCCGAAAAACAAAGCATGGCCCAGCGACAACAAGCCGCCAAACCCGAGCAACAAATCGACACCCATGGCAAAACCGCCATAGATCAATGCCTCGGTTGCCAGACGGAAGAAAAATACATCACCATACGCCTGCGCTATAACAGCAAACACCAATGCCAAAATTACAAACACGTAGGCAAAATAGCGCAGAACATTGCGGGCGAGATCTTCACGCTGAAAGCCTGAACTACTTGGCAAATAACCCAGAGTCACGGAACTAGTGCTACGCATGGCCAAGCCTCCCGAACAAGCCCTGGGGCCGTATCATCAGGACAACCACCATAATGGCAAACACCAAGGGGTCGGTCCACGAAGGCGAAATATATAGACTGGAAATGGCCTGAATCTGCGTCAGAACCAAACCCGCAATCAGCGCCCCTTTTATGCTTCCCAGGCCACCGACAATAACCACGCTGAAGGCCAGCAAGATAAAGTCTTTACCCATTGTTGGAAACACCGAATAAACGGGTGCCAGCAATACACCGGCCAAACCGGCCAGGGCTACGCCGAACGCAAAAGTGCCCGCATAGACGTGCGACACAGGCACACCAAGCGACGAGGCCATATCCTTATCGAATGCGGCGGCACGAACCATGGCTCCCAGACTGGTTCGATATACCAGCAGCCATACACCAACGATAATCGCCGCGCCTATCCCCATAAGAAACAGACGATAGTTCGGAAAAAAAACACCCAATACTTCGCTGCCGCCACCAATCGGCGTTTTGATCGAAAGCGCCTGGGGCCCATATATGAGCTTATATACATCTTCCAGCACAATCGCCAGACCGAATGTCAACAGCAAAGTCAGAATGTGTCTGTCCTTCTGATGGAACACGCGCTGAATGAACAAGCGCTCGGTCACATAGCCCAGCGGCGCCATGATCAATGGGACGAACAATAGCACCACCCAAAAACTCACCCCCAAAGCCATCAGGGTGACCCCGACATAAGCACCTAACGCATAAAACTCACCGTGCGCCATATTGATTACGTCCAACAGGCCGAAAATAATGGTCAAGCCCAACGCCATCAAAACCACTGCAACGCCTATAGACAAACCGTTGATGATTTGAGGCGCAAATACAAATTGCAGTGTGTCAATAAACCCGCTCATAATTAACATTCCTTATCTTGGCTACGACTGACCGGCAAAGCTCACGCCGCACCGGCCAATACACGAACGCTTTCGATCAGAATCTCGTGCACGTATCGGGGCCAATCGCCGCCGCGCCGTCCACCTTGCTCAGAACCTTGAACTGACCATTTTGCAGGCTGGTAACATACATGTCCTGAATAGCCTGATGATCCCCTGCACGCATGGTTTTCTTGCCTTGGGGTGTCATCCACTCCAATCCTTCCATAGCCTTGCGAACCTTGACCGTGTCGGTGCTCTGCGCTTTCTCGACGGCAGCCTTGTAGAAATACATCACGCCGTAAGAGTCGGCGCCATATAGATCGGGCGAAGCCTTGTATGCCGCGTCGAATGCGGCCACGAATTTCTTGTTTTCGGGAATATCCAGATCAAGTGAATAACCCACACCCGTGGTAAAGCCCTCGGCATTCTTGCCCATGGCATCTAAATTCTGCGAGGTGACTGTTCCCGAGGCGCCGACAATAGCCATTTTCTTCAATAAGCCGTATTCGCTCAATTGATTAAACAAACGTACAGTGTCGTTACCGGCGACCGACGTGTACATCACATTCGGACGGGCCGCACGAATCTGGCCAAAGAAGGGTGAGTAGTCCTTGTTGTCAAGCGGCGCAAACACTTCACCCACTGTCTTGGCTCCCTTGGCTTCCGCCGCGGTTTTGAAGGCGTGAACTGTGCTTCGCCCCATTTCATAATCAGGGCCTAGATAAAACACTTCGGCGTTCGGCCTGGCGTTGCTAAGCCATTCAGCCAAAGCCACTGACTGCTGGCCCGCCTTGGCATTCACCCTAAACACATTGGGTGAGCATTTGTCTCCGGTGATCGCATCGGAAAACGAAACAGTGGTAGCGATAAGACGTTCATTGCGCTCGGCCACCTGACCGACTGCCAGCGTCGAGGCAGAGCTGACCGTGCCGGTCAGAAAATCCACCTTCGATACCTGAAACAGCTTCTCTGCTTTAGGTGTAGCAACTGAAGGGTTAGCCTCTTCATCTTCAAAGAGCAATTCAATCTTGCGCCCCATAACGCCGCCGGCATCGTTTATCTCTTTGGTGGCCAGTTCAATGCCCCAACGAACTTGCTGCCCAAGACTTGCATACGTGCCAGACAATGGCGTCAGCACCCCGATCTTGATTGGCTCGGCAGATTGCGCCGCGACGGTGCCCGCGAAGCCTGCTGCCAACGTGGCGATAATGATTCCGCAAAATAGTTGTGAGTTGTTCATATTGTCTCCTGATTTTGTCTTTAAGAATGTTCAGCCTGCTGTATTGCCAACCACGTCCTTCTACTGTTGCTCGGGTTCGTATTCGTTAGCCACCAATTTTCGACGCAGCAATTTCCCGACTGGCGAGCGGGGCACCTCACGGACGAAGACGTAAGAGCGAGGACGCTTGAAGTTTGCCAACCCAGAAGAGCGACAGTGATTATCCAGCTCGTCTTCCGTTACTGCGCCAATCCGCTTAATGAAAGCGGTAACCTTTTGACCCCAGCGTGGATCCGAAATGCCCACCACCGCCACCTCATCGACGGCCGGGTGCAGCGAAAGCAGACTTTCTATCTCGATGGGAGAGATGTTTTCCCCCCCACTGATAATCATGTCGTCAGTCCTGCCCGATACAAAAAGGTCGCCATCGCTATCGACGTAACCTGTGTCGCCGGTAAAGTACCAACCCCCGCGCAATGCCTTGGCATCGGCGTCCGGCCTGTTCCAATAGCCCTCGAACGATTCGTCCCCTGCAAGGTCGGCGATGATCTCACCCTCTTCGTATTCAGGGACGACGCAGTCCGGATCCCCGGAGTTCAACTGAACGACCCGGATGCGTTGATTGATTCCGGCCTTGCCCGCACTACCCGGCTTTTTTGCGGCTTCTTGATCAATAGTGAAGGTGTAGACCTCCGAAGAACCGTAGTGATTGACGAAGAGTTCAGGCAAAAAAACTGCAACCAGCTTTTGCACCAAATCCTGATTCATTGATGCGCCAGCAAAGCCAAGCTTGCGCACTGACGATAAATCCGTACGCGCACAATCCGGGTGTGCCACGACATCGTGATAAAGCGTTGGAACCAGATACAGGTTTGTAATGCGTTCGGCTTCGATGGTGGCCAACACAGAGGCTGGATCAAATTTAGGAACGCACACAAAGCACCCGTCAATCAAGGCCATGGCCAACAATGAGCGCACACCCATGGTGTGATAAAGAGGCATAACACCCAATGTGCACTCGCCATGCCGGTAGAGATTCTGGGCAACATGAGCCAACGCCGCAGAACGCTCGTGGCGGTGGCGGCGAGGCACCCCTTTGGGCTTCCCTGTGGTTCCAGACGTATACAGCATCAAGGACCAATCTTCAGCACATGCACTTACGGGCTTCATCAGCTTAGCCGCCTGCAGCAAGTCATCAAGTGTCAAATTGCCGCCGGTGGCTCCTCCAACGGCTATGCGCGACAAACGCCGCGCGGTGCTCGACTCGGCCACCGCCTGTGCCGAAACGTCCTGAAACGCAAGCACCCTGGCACCAGAATCCTCAATGCAGTAATCGATCTCTTCAGGCTTGGCACGCCAATTCAACGGAGTAACTATCGCGCCAAGAAACTGACACGCCCAATGCAGAGTCGCCATCTCCCACCGGTTCTGCAGCACCAGAATCATATGGTCGCCCTTCTCGACTCCCATATTGCGCAAACCACCCGCAACACTCCGAATGCGCTCATACCACTCTGCATAGCTAAGACGCACTTCTCCATCAACTACGGCAATCGCACCTGGGCTGCGCTCCACCGCCGCCAGAAAACTTGTCCCCAAATCAAGCATTTTTATCTTCCACCAAAGTAGGGTTATTACGCAACGCGGCAACATCAAGCACCGCATTGACAATATTGGTATAGCCAGTGCATCGGCATAGGTGTCCCGAAAGCATTTCGCGCACGTCATGCTCGGTAGGATTTGGAACGCGTCTTAAATAGTGCTCGCAAGACATCAAGATTCCCGCCGTGCAATAGCCGCATTGCAGCGCGTGGTGACGATGAAATGCTTCTTGCAGATCGGCCAGCCCCTCTGCGGTTTCTTGCGCCAAGCCCTCCACTGTGTCGACCTTGCGATCCTGGGCCTGCACGGCAAGTTGCAGGCAGGATCGAACGGCAATTCCGTCGATCTGCACCGTGCACGCACCACAAACTCCATGTTCGCAACCAACATGAGTGCCAGTTGCCCCCAGCTCAAGACGCAGGAAATCCGACAACAACATACGCGAGTCGGTGTACCCGCTGCGTTCGACCCCATTCAGCGTCAATGAAATCCGATTGAAGGTGTCTTTCTCGTATCGCTTCATGCCTTCGCCTTTTCAATCAATTTGCGCCCCATATTTCGCACCAGGTGCCGGCGATAATGCGCACTGGCGTGTGCGTCGCCCTGAGCATCCAGTTCCCATGCAAAATCATTCAAAGCAATGTCCAAGTCATTGCCTTCCAACATCGACCACTGCCTGCGCTGAGGACGATCGGCTACTCCTCCGACCGCTACGGCAATGCTGTCTTTGCTGACTATTGCCGCCATTGCAACAATGGCGAAATCCCCATGCCGCATCGAAACCTCTTCGAACCCGTAACGAGCTTTAGGATCGCGCAGTGGGAACCGCACCTCCTCCACGATTTCTCCCGGCCTTACAGCAGTAAGCAACATCCCTTGAAAAAACTCCTCGGCCTCCAGCACCCGACGTCCCGATTTCGAACGCAATACAACCTGGCCATGCAAGGCCGTCAGACACAACGGCAACTCTGCGCTTGGATCGGCGTGGGCCATGGAACCGCAAACAGTTCCATGGTTGCGAATCTGAAAATGCGATATCCACGGGAAGATCAGCTTAAGCAATGGGACTTCTTCCGCCAGAGTCGGCCTTGTTTCCACGCTGGCCTGAGTCGCAGCGGCACCCACCGCCAGGTACCCTCTCTCAATGCGGATATAGTCCAGCTCCGCACAGCGGGATATGTCCACAAGGATTCGAGGCTGTGCAAGACGTATATTCAGCATAGGCATCAGCGACTGCCCTCCCGCCAGAATTTTGGCTTCTTCGCCGTATTGCGCCAAACTATCCACCACTTCCTGCGCTGTTTCGGCACGAATGTAATCAAACCCCGCCGGTTTCATTTCGACACCCCCAACAAATTTAGAAGATGCCGCCACCACGATTGGCCCGGCACCGCCGCATCGCCCCCGGCCTGGCGTCCCAATTGCTCAAACAATTGCTTAAGCACCACTTTGGCCGCACCTTCCAGCATCCTTCCACCCACAGCAGCCACCTTGCCGCTTACAGCGACTTCATAGTCATACGACAAGCGCATGCCATTGGGAGTCGGCTCCAGCTGCAACCGGCCGTTACCCTCTGCGGAGCCTAGCGAACTGACTCCGCTGCCCCCCAGTGACAAACCATGCGGAGGATCCAGGTCACTTAACCTGACTTGAGCCAAATAGCGGGCCTTGACCAGGCCGATGCCGATTGTGACGTCGGCGCGATAGTGATTCTCGCTAATCAAGGTGAGGCCTCGGCATCCTGGAACCACTCGGGCCAAAGCATCCGGACTCAGCAACACTGCATATACCTGCTCGGGAGTGGCGGCCAAATCAACCGCGCCGGACATATGCAACGCATGCCCACCCTTGCTTTTCTTTACGGGGGCCTGCGGGTGCGAAGCCTGACTCATAGGGCTAGGCTCTGGATCGGTGGTGGCCAACAGCGCATGAATGCGGGAAGGGGTCAGCGGCAAACGGATATCGGCAACCCCTAGCGCGTCTGCCACAGCGTTGGCAATACACACCGGCGTGCTCATGTTGTTGCCTTCACCGATTCCTTTCGTGCCAAGCGGCGTGAAAGGAGAAGGCGTTTCCATATGCAGAATCATTGGGTCGGGAACCTCGCAGCTCGTCGGCACCAAGTAATCCGCGAAGGTGCCGGACAAGAAGCTGCCGTCATCACCGTAGACGAACTCTTCCAGAAGCGCAGCACCAACACCTTGCGCGAATCCTCCGCGGGATTGTCCATCCGCCAAAGCGGGATTAAGGATTTTTCCGGCGTCGTGCAAAGTGATATAGCGATCAATGCGGACTTTGCCCGTCACTCGATCCACCTCCAGCCCGCAAATATCAAACACCAAGCCGTATACCGCCGAGCTGTTGATTACATCATTTTCATCCGGTGCCACTAACTGAGGGGGAGTCCAAAATACCGTCTCACGTAGCCCTGGCTCCATGCCCGACGGCAGCGTGGCCGGAGACCAATGCGCATTGCCGGCCACACGATGAAACGCAAGCTTATGCTCGGGGTTGGACTGTACGAAGATTTTTCGCTGAGCAAAGACTAGTTCATTAGGCGAAACCCGCAGCGTATCGGCAGCGATCAGCGCCAGCTTTTCGCGTACCTTCATCGCCGCAAGATGCACGGTGCCTGCTACGGCACCAGCGAAGCGGCTGGAATAATTGCCAGCCGCAATCGACCAACCATCCTTTTGTGTATCGTGCTCGGTATTGACCACGATATCGTCGGGCTCCAGGCCCAGCGCGTCGGCCACGACTTGCGCAACAACCGTACGATGCCCCTGGCCTTGCGGTACCGAGTCGATCATTACGCTTACGCTTCCAAGCCCGTCGATATTGATGGTGGCGCTAGTATTTGCGCCGTTCTTCGGGCCCGCTTTGGCACGCTCGTCCGGCGTCAGGGCGGTGGTGATATAGCCCATATTGGAGATGGATGGCTCAACAATCATGGCGTAGCCTATGCCGTACACGCCACCCTTCGCCCTCACCTGTTCACGCCGCGCCAGTAGCTCGTCCAGCCCCCCCTCCTTACAGGCCTGGCTGATCGCCGCTTGATAGTTTCCAGAATCGTATAAGGATCCGGCCGGCGTCAGATATGGAAACGCGTCCGCTTCAATCAAATTGCGGGCGATTACATCCAACGGATCCAAATCCAGCTCAACGGCGATCCGTTGCATCAAGCGCTCGAGCGCGAAATACATTTGGGGTCCACCAAAACCTCGCACCAAACCGGTGGGCGTCTTGTTTGTTAAAACAACCTGGTTACGCACATCAAGGTGCCGTACTTTATATGCTCCCGTGAGCATTCCGTGCATACGATAGAAGGTTGCAGGCTCGGGGGCGCGCAAATATGCGCCGCAGTCATCAATTTGATGATAACGAAGCGCCAGTATCTCGCCATCGGCCTGCACCGCCGCCTCAATCGTTGTAACGCGATTGGTAGCGGAAACCGCAGCCACCAAATGCTCCAGACGGTCTTCGATCCACTTCACCGGCGCTCCCGCTTTTCGCGACGCCAGACACATCAACACGACGTAAGTCGATACCGCCTGTTTGGTGCCAAAGCTGCCGCCCGAATCGTGAGGCGTACGCATGCGCAATTTGGCCCCGGGCACTTTCAGCGCTCGCGCCATCACAGGGTGCAGCGCGAACGGTCCCTGAAAATTCGACAGCACATCGTAACCATCGCCGCCGGACAGGTACTCCGCCACAACGGCAAAGCACTCCATCGGCGTACAGGAATTTCGTGGATAATGCACCTTGATGCTGACCGTGCGTTCGGCCGAAGCAAACACCGACTCGGGGTCGCCGTAACGGAAGTTCCTATCGTTGACCGCGTTGGTACCCACAGCGTCGTGCAGAACCGGAGCATCCGGACACAACGCCTGTTCCGGATCCACGACGACACCCAGCTTGACGTATTCCACACTAATCAACTCTAGCGCGTCTTCAGCTATATAACGACTTTCCGCCATTACAACAGCCACCGGCTCTCCTACATAGCGTACGCGCTCTATCGCCATACACCAATGCTCCATCGGCTGCTTCACCCCCACCGCAAATGGGGTCGCCCAATGTTTGATGTCGGCGCCCGTCAACACGGCACGAACGCCAGCCAGCCGCAGCGCGGCGGAAGTGTCGATGGATCGTATCTGCGCATGGCCATGCGGTGAACGCAATATAGCTGCATACAACGTACCTGGCTTAACACCAACGTCATCAACAAAACTTCCACGGCCTGTTAGCAGAGGCGTGTCCTCCACTCGCAGCGCGGAGCGTCCAATATGCTTTTGCGCACCGGTCCGAGCGGAAGCGGCAGCAGCACCGGCAAGAACTGTAGTTGAGCAATCCAAAATAGGCGCCTCTTTTTGCAACATGACTAATGCAAAAAGTGTAGGGCGGCATGCGATGAAGCGCGTTACCTTCGAGTCTGGCTATTTACCATAGAGTCTTTTTTTTACTGATGCAAGAAGCTTGACGCACCCAGCCGCCAGCGGCGGCACATTTATGAAGATCAGTTGGAATAGGGCCGAAGACGAATGAAAAGGCTTAAGCGGGAGACTGCGCCAATACGTTGACCACTTTACGGTACTGGCTGGGCGTGGCGCCGACATGTTGATGAAAGAACCGCGTGAAATGGCTTTGAGCACTAAAACCAAGATTTCCCGACAGCAACGCCAGCGGCTGCTGAGTTTGAGCAATCCCCTGGATAGCCGCTTCCATGCGCAGCACATTGGCATAGACAATTGGCGTTACATGCGTGGATTGCTGAAAAAGCTTGAAAAAGTGTGCTCGCGACAAGCAAGCCTGCTCGGCCAGGGTGTTTATGTCGAGCTCGGAGCCGAGATTGGCCCGCATATATGAAATTGCCCTGCGGATGCGAAAATCCGGTATGGCAGGAATATTGCCCTGTAGCAGTAAATTAAAACGGCGCCACTCGGAAAACGACTCGATTACCGCAATCATCAGATTGAATAGTTGCTCTTCCAGATATTGATCGCTTAAATCGTCTCCGTACAACATCTCGGTTGCCAGAGTATTTGAAAGTTTGCGCACGCGATCGGAAATTTGCACGCACGAATGGGGAAAGAACCCTGGATTACCACTGGAAATTAATGCCTTTTCAATTTCGACCAGCCATTGAGGCTCGATATAAAGACCCAGAATAATCGTGCGCGGAGCCTCGGTATTGTGCGTATATGCATGCGGTTCCCAGGTGTTTATGAGAACCATGGTGTCGTCGGTTAACGGCACAGATTTATCGCGTACGGAAAAATGCGTATCTGCGCCACCAACCTTGATTAACGCATGACACTGAGTATGGGCGTGTGTAACCAACGGTCGATCCATATCTAATAGAGCGATCCGTCCAAACTTACCCTGAAAAGCTCGTATTGCGACAGACATTGGAACTCCCGGAGCACGATCGACACAATGGCAGGGCCGAAAAGACATTCCTTTTGGCGGCACAACCCGTATTTGTGCGCAAACAGCCAATACACCGAATATTTTAGAGTTGTAGATGTGCCCTTGCGTATTCTGACTTGCTTTTTGTTGCGCCGAAATCGGGGCAAACCATTACTGCCGGTTTGCCGATTGCTTGCTTTAAACATTCTAGTCAAGCAAACACCACACTCTGCAAAAGCAAGGCCGCATTTAGCCGTGCGCGCCATCACCGCAAAAAAAACGCCAGACAGAATGACCGCCTGGCGTTTTTTGAGCACTTAAGTGATGATTACTCTTCGGTCGAACCTGCTTCTTGATCCGAAGCCTGGTCTTCTTGCGTTTCAGCAACCACTGCCACAGGCGCATCCTCGAAAGGATTGGCCAGGGCGCGGGCGGCTTGGCGTTCGACGTCTTCGAGGCGCTCTTTTTCCTTGCGGGCCATATGGTAGGCCATGCCGGTACCCGCCGGGATAAGGCGGCCGACAATGACGTTTTCCTTGAGGCCGCGCAAGTCGTCGCGTTTGCCCATGATGGCGGCTTCGGTCAGGACTCGCGTGGTTTCCTGGAACGATGCGGCCGAGATGAACGAGTCGGTCGACAGGGATGCCTTGGTAATACCCAGCAGTACGTTGTCGTACGAAGCTGTAAGCTTGCCATCGGCCTCCATGCGATCGTTTTCGTTCAGCAGTTCAGAGCGTTCGACCTGTTCACCCGTGATGAAGCTGGTGTCGCCTGCATCGCTGATGTTCACACGGCGCAACATCTGGCGAACAATCACTTCGATGTGCTTGTCGTTGATCTTCACGCCCTGCAGACGGTACACGTCCTGGACTTCGTTGACGACGTACGTGGCCAGGCGCTCGATACCTTGCAAACGCAGGATGTCGTGCGGATCGGCCGGGCCGTCGACAATCATCTCGCCCTTGTTGACGACTTGACCGTCGTGCACCAGAACCTGTTTTTCCTTGGGAATCAGGAACTCGTGGCTGACGCCGTCCAGGTCGGTAATGACCAGACGCTGCTTGCCCTTGGTGTCCTTGCCGAACGAAACCGTGCCGGTGACATCGGCCAACATGCCGGCGTCTTTGGGCGAACGGGCTTCGAAGAGCTCGGCCACGCGGGGCAGACCACCGGTAATGTCACGAGTCTTTTGCGATTCTTGGGGAATACGCGCCAGGACTTCGCCGACATTGACCTGCTGTCCATCACGCACGGTAATCAGCGCGCCCACCGGGAAGGAGATATTCACCGAGTGGTCGGTGCCCGCGATCTTGACTTCTTCGCCAGCATCGTTGAGGAGCTTGATTTGCGGACGCATCATCGTCTTGCCGCCACGCGTTTTAGGCGTGATGACCACAAGCGTCGACAGACCGGTGACTTCGTCGAGCTGCTTGGCTACCGTTGCGCCTTCTTCGATGTTTTCGAAGCGGACGCTGCCGGCATACTCGGACACGATGGGGCGCGTCAGCGGATCCCAGCTTGCCAGGCGTTCGCCGGCCTTGATGGTGTCGCCGTCGCCCACGGCAATCGTTGCACCGTAGGGGATCTTGTGGCGTTCGCGTTCGCGACGATTGTCATCAAAGATGACGATTTCGCCGGAACGGGAAATCGCGATCCGTTCGCCCTTGGCGTTGGTGACATAGCGGATGGTCAATGCAAAGCCCACCGTACCGGCAGACTTGGTTTCGACCGAGCTTGCCATGGCTGCACGCGATGCCGCACCACCGATGTGGAAGGTACGCATCGTAAGCTGGGTACCCGGCTCGCCGATCGACTGCGCAGCGATAACGCCGACCGCTTCACCGCGGCTGACCATGGAACCCCGGCCCAGGTCGCGGCCGTAGCAATGCGCGCACAAACCGTGGCGCGTTTCGCAAGTCAGCGGAGTACGCACCTTGACTTCGTCAACGCCCAGGCTGTCGATCAGTTCGACCAGATCTTCGTCCAACAAAGTGTTGGCGGCGATCGCGGTTTCCTGATTGTCCGGATTGACGATGTCGCTGGCGGTAACACGGCCCAGAACGCGGTCGCGCAACGGCTCGATGACCTCGCCGCCTTCGACCACGGCTTTCATGGTGTAGCCATGGGAAGTGCCGCAATCGCGCTCGGTAATGACCAGGTCCTGCGTCACATCGACCAGACGGCGCGTAAGGTAACCGGAGTTGGCGGTTTTAAGCGCGGTGTCGGCCAGGCCTTTACGTGCGCCGTGAGTCGAGATGAAGTACTGCAGTACGTTCAGGCCTTCACGGAAGTTGGCGGTAATCGGCGTTTCGATAATCGAGCCGTCAGGCTTGGCCATCAGGCCGCGCATACCGGCCAGCTGGCGAATCTGAGCAGCCGAACCGCGGGCGCCGGAGTCGGCCATCATGTAGATGGAATTGAACGACTCTTGGCGGACTTCGTCGCCATGGCGGTCGGTGACCGGCTCGGTGGCAAGCTGTTCCATCATGGCCTTGCCGACTTTATCGCCGGCCTTGCCCCAGATGTCGACCACGTTGTTGTAACGCTCTTGCGAGGTAACCAGACCCGACGAGTACTGCTTGTCGATCTCTTTGACCTCTTTGCTGGCCTGGGCAAGGATTTCTTCCTTGACCGATGGGATCAGCATGTCGCCCATGGCGATGGAAATACCGCCGCGCGTTGCCAGGCGGAAGCCGGACTGCATGAGCTTGTCGGCGAAGATCACCGTGGCGCGCAGGCCGCAGCGACGGAACGACTGGTTGATCAGGCGCGAAATTTCCTTTTTCTTCAGGGCGCGGTTAAGCACCGAGAAGGGCAGGCCCTTGGGCAGGATCTCGGACAACAGCGCACGGCCGACCGTGGTTTCGAAGCGGCGCAATACAGGCTGCCATTCGCCGGCAGCATCCTTTTCGAACTCGTTCAGGCGCACGGTAATGCGCGTTTGCAGTTCGACTTCGTTGCTGTCGTAAGCGCGCTGCACCTCGGACACGTCCGTCAGGAACATGCCTTCGCCCTTGCCGTTGATACGTTCGCGGGTGGTGTAGTACAGACCCAGCACAATGTCCTGGGACGGCACGATGGAAGGCTCGCCGTTGGCCGGGAACAGAATGTTGTTCGAGGCCAGCATCAAGGTACGGGCTTCCAGCTGCGCTTCAAGCGACAGAGGGACGTGAACAGCCATCTGGTCGCCGTCGAAGTCGGCGTTGAAGGCGGCGCAAACCAGCGGGTGAAGCTGGATGGCCTTGCCTTCGATCAGCACCGGCTCGAATGCCTGGATGCCCAAACGGTGCAGCGTTGGCGCACGGTTGAGCATGACCGGGTGTTCGCGGATGACTTCTTCAAGGATGTCCCAGACCACAGGCTCCTGGCTTTCGACCAGGCGCTTGGCGGCCTTGATGGTGGTAGCCAGGCCCATCATTTCAAGGCGATTGAAGATGAAAGGCTTGAACAGTTCAAGAGCCATCAGCTTGGGCAGACCGCACTGATGCAGCTTGAGCTGCGGACCCACCACAATGACGGAACGGCCCGAGTAGTCGACGCGCTTACCCAGCAAGTTCTGGCGGAAACGGCCGCTCTTGCCCTTGATCATGTCGGCCAGCGACTTGAGCTGGCGCTTGTTGGCGCCGGTCATGGCTTTACCGCGGCGGCCGTTATCCAGCAGCGAGTCGACCGACTCTTGCAGCATGCGCTTCTCGTTGCGCAGGATGATGTCCGGCGCCTTGAGCTCGAGCAAGCGCTTGAGGCGGTTGTTGCGGTTGATGACGCGGCGATACAGGTCGTTCAGGTCCGACGTGGCGAAACGGCCGCCGTCCAGCGGCACCAGGGGACGCAGGTCGGGAGGCAGCACGGGCAGCACTTCCATGACCATCCATTCGGGCTTGATGCCCGACTTCTGGAAGCCTTCCAGCACCTTCAGGCGCTTGGAGATCTTCTTGATCTTGGCGTCGGACGAAGTGGCCTTGAGTTCGGCGCGCAGCGTTTCGACGTCGCGGTCGATATCGATGGTGCGCAACAATTCGCGCACGGCTTCCGCGCCCATCAGGGCATGGAAGTCGTCGCCGTACTCTTCGGTCTTGGCAAGGTAGTCGTCGTCGGACATGATCTGGCCGCGCTTGAGCGGCGTCATACCCGGTTCGATAACGCACCATGCTTCAAAGTAAAGCACGCGTTCGATGTCGCGCAAGGTCATGTCCAGAACCATGCCCAGACGCGACGGCAGGCTCTTCAGGAACCAGATGTGCGCAACCGGGCTGGCCAGTTCGATGTGGCCCATACGCTCGCGGCGAACTTTGGCGACTGTGACTTCGACGCCGCATTTTTCGCAAATGACACCGCGATGCTTAAGGCGCTTGTACTTGCCGCAAAGACATTCGTAGTCCTTGATAGGCCCGAAAATCTTGGCGCAGAACAAACCGTCGCGCTCGGGCTTGAAAGTACGATAGTTAATCGTTTCAGGCTTGCGCACCTCGCCATAAGACCAAGAGCGCACCTTTTCAGGCGACGCAATACCAATCTTGATGGCGTCGAATTGCTCGTCTTGCGAGACTTGTTTGAAAAGATCGAGTAGCGCTTTCATTATTTACGCTCCAGATCCATGTCCAGAGACAGGGATCGAATTTCCTTAACCAGGACGTTGAACGATTCAGGCATGCCGGCATCGATGACGTGGTCGCCCTTGACGATGTTCTCGTAAACCTTGGTACGGCCTGCAATATCGTCGGACTTGACGGTAAGCATTTCCTGCAAGGTGTACGACGCACCGTAGGCTTCCAGCGCCCAGACTTCCATCTCCCCGAAACGCTGTCCACCGAACTGCGCCTTGCCTCCCAGCGGCTGCTGGGTAACCAGGGAGTACGGACCGGTAGAGCGGGCATGCATCTTGTCGTCGACAAGGTGATGCAGCTTCAGGTAGTGCATGTAGCCGACCGTGACGGGACGTTCGAACTGTTCGCCGGTACGTCCGTCGAACAACCATGCCTGCGTGCGGCTGGGAGTCAGCTTGAGGCGCTCGGCGACGTCGTCGGGGTAGGCCAGTTCGAGCATCTTGCCGATTTCTTCTTCGGTGGCGCCGTCGAAAACGGGGGTTGCCAGAGGCACGCCGTTCTTGAGATTGCGCGCCATCTCGATGATTTCGTCATCGCTGAGCTGCTCGAGGTGAGCCGGGGTGCCGCTGCTGTTGTAGACCTTTTCGAGATAAGCGCGGATGCTCTTGACCTGCACCGTCTTTTCTTCGTTGATCATTTCAGCAACACGCTGGCCCAGGCCTTTTGCGGCCCAGCCCAAATGCACCTCAAGAACCTGTCCGACGTTCATCCGCGAAGGCACGCCCAGCGGGTTAAGAACGATGTCGGCGGGAGTTCCGTCGGCCATGTGCGGCATGTCTTCGATAGGCGTAATGCGCGAAACAACACCCTTGTTGCCGTGACGGCCGGCCATCTTGTCGCCAGGCTGCAGGCGGCGCTTGACGGCCAGGTAGACCTTGATCATCTTGAGCACGCCGGGGGGCAGCTCGTCGCCTTGCGTCAGCTTCTTGCGCTTTTCTTCGAAGGCCAGGTCGAACTGGTGGCGTTTCTGTTCAAGCGACTCTTTGCCTTGCTCGAGTTGAACCGCATGCGACTCATCAGACAGGCGAATGTCGAACCACTGCCAGCGGTCCAGGTCGGCCAGATAGTCCTTGGCCAGGACCGTACCCTTGGCCAGCTTGCGCGGGCCGCCGTTGACGGTCTTGCCGACCAGGAATTTCTCGATACGATCGAAGGTATCGTCTTCGACGATACGCAACTGGTCGTTCAAGTCCTGGCGATAGCGGCGCAGTTCGTCGTCGATGATGGACTGGGCGCGCTTGTCGCGCTCGATGCCTTCGCGGGTGAAGACCTGAACGTCGATGACCGTGCCGATCATGCCCGAAGGCACGCGCAGCGAGGTGTCTTTAACGTCGGAGGCTTTTTCGCCGAAAATTGCACGGAGCAGTTTTTCTTCGGGGGTAAGCTGGGTTTCGCCCTTGGGTGTAACCTTGCCGACCAGTACGTCATCGGCGCGCACTTCGGCGCCGATGTGCACGATGCCCGAATCGTCCAGGCGATTCAATTGGGTTTCAGCCAGGTTGCTGATGTCGCGCGTGATTTCTTCCGCACCAAGCTTGGTGTCGCGGGCAACAACAGTAAGCTCTTCGATGTGGATCGACGTATAGCGGTCGTCGGCCACGATTTTCTCGGAGATGAGAATCGAATC
Source organism: Eoetvoesiella caeni (assembly GCF_003315175.1). Lineage (GTDB taxonomy): Bacteria > Pseudomonadota > Gammaproteobacteria > Burkholderiales > Burkholderiaceae_B > Eoetvoesia > Eoetvoesia caeni. Next base: position 362,225 of record NZ_QNRQ01000002.1, read on the forward strand.
CTCGAAGTTGTAGCCGTTCCAGGGCATGAACGCGATAAGCATGTTCTGGCCCAGGGCGAGTTCGCCCAGGTCGGTCGATGCGCCATCGGCCAGCACGTCGCCGCGCGCGACGATGTCGCCGCGTTTGACGATAGGACGCTGGTTGATGTTCGTGTTCTGGTTGGAACGCGTGTACTTGATGAGGTTGTAGATGTCGACACCGACTTCGCCGGCGACGTTTTCATCGTCGTTGACCCGAATAACCACACGCTCGGCGTCGACATGGTCGACCAGGCCGCCACGGATGGCTTGCACGGTCGTACCGGAGTCGACGGCCACGGTGCGCTCGATACCTGTACCTACCAGCGGCTTTTCAGGGCGCAGGCAAGGCACGGCCTGACGCTGCATGTTGGCACCCATCAGGGCCCGGTTTGCGTCGTCGTGCTCGAGGAACGGAATGAGCGAAGCGGCAACCGACACGATCTGCGAAGGCGCAACGTCCATGTAATGCACGTTGGTCGGCGATGTCAGCATGGTTTCGCCGGCTTCGCGGCAAGCGACCAGGTCGTCGGTGAAGCGGCCTTCGGCGTCGAGCTCGGCGTTGGCCTGCGCAATGACGTAGTGGCTTTCTTCGATGGCCGACAGGTAGTCGATTTGCTCGCTGACTTTGCCGTCGATAATCTTGCGGTACGGGGTCTCGAGGAAACCATACTCGTTAAGACGGGCGTACAAGGCCATGGAGTTGATCAGGCCGATGTTCGGACCTTCCGGCGTTTCGATCGGGCACACACGGCCGTAATGCGTGGGATGCACGTCGCGCACTTCGAAGCCCGCGCGTTCGCGAGTCAAACCGCCAGGTCCCAATGCCGAAACGCGGCGCTTGTGCGTGATTTCGGACAAGGGGTTGGTTTGGTCCATGAACTGCGACAATTGGCTCGAACCGAAGAACTCTTTGATCGCCGCGGAAATCGGCTTGGAGTTGATCAGGTCATGCGGCATGAGGTTTTCGGTCTCGGCCTGGCCAAGACGTTCTTTGACAGCGCGCTCGACACGGACCAAACCGGCACGGAACTGGTTTTCGGCCAGCTCGCCCACGCAACGCACACGGCGATTGCCCAGGTGATCGATGTCGTCGATCTGGCCGCGGCCGTTACGCAATTCGACCAATACCTTGATGGTTTCAAGGATGTCTTCGTTGGTCAGGGTCATGGGACCCGTGATGTCTTCGCCACGGCCCAGACGGCTGTTGACCTTCATGCGGCCAACGCGCGACAGGTCGTAGGCGTCTTCGCTGTAGAACAGGCGCTGGAACAGTGCCTCGACGGCCTCTTCGGTGGGAGGCTCGCCGGGACGCATCATGCGGTAGATGGCAACGCGCGCGGCCATCTGGTCGGCGGTTTCATCGGTGCGCAACGTTTGCGAAATGTAGGGACCGCGATCGAGATCGTTGGTGTACAGGGTTTGCATTTCGTGGATGTTCGCGGCGCGCAAATCGGCCAGCACACCTTCGGTGATCTCGTCATTGGCATTGGCAATGACTTCGCCCGTTTCGGGGTTGACCACGTTCTTGGCCAGTACCCGGCCCAGCAGGAAGTCTTCGGGCACGGAGATGTACTCGACCTTGGCGGCAGCCAGGTCGCGCAGATGCTTGGCATTGATGCGCTTGTCTTTTTCGACGATGACGGCGCCGCTGCGATCGGTGATGTCGAAGCGCGCAACTTCGCCCTTCCAGCGCTCGGACACGAACTCGAGCATGCCGCCTTCTTTCTTGATGTCGAAGTGATCGAAATCGAAGAAGTGGGCCAGGATGCTTTCGGGCGTCATGCCGATAGCTTTAAGCAGTATGGTGACAGCCATCTTGCGGCGGCGGTCGACACGGAAGAACAAGACGTCCTTGGGGTCGAACTCGAAGTCCAGCCACGAGCCGCGATAAGGAATCACGCGGGCCGAGAACAGCAGCTTGCCCGAGCTATGGGTCTTGCCGCGGTCGTGTTCGAAGAACACGCCAGGCGAACGGTGCAGCTGCGACACGATAACGCGCTCGGTGCCGTTGATGACGAAAGAGCCGGTATCGGTCATGAGCGGAATTTCGCCCATGTATACTTCTTGCTCTTTCACTTCCTTGATGGTTGGCTTGCTGACTTCGCGATCCATCAGCACCAGGCGCACTTTGGCGCGCAGCGGGGACGCATAGGTCAAGCCCCGGAGCTGGCACTCTTTAACGTCGAAGACGGGCTCGCCCAGCACATAGCTGACGAACTCCAGACGTGCCATCTGGTTGTGGCTAACTATAGGAAATATTGATGTAAAGGCAGCCTGAAGGCCTTCGTCTTTACGTTTGGAAGATTGTGTATCCGCCTGCAAAAATGTTAAGAATGATTGCAGTTGAGTCGCCAAAAGGTAGGGGACGTTTTGAACGTCTTCACGTTTGGCGAAGCTCTTACGTATGCGCTTTTTTTCGGTGTACGAATAAGGCATGAGCACTCCGACTCGAGGGGGTTACATGGGCCGTCAACCACGGCCCCGGTTTACGACTCCACAGAACCCGGCTTGGGTAAAAATACAACACCAAACACGGGTTTTCTGGAAACGCAAAAGCCCGGGAAGGCTTTTTTCCTTCCCGGGCCGGCAAAAAAAGCTTATTTCAGCTCGACTTTTGCACCAGCTTCTTCAAGCTTCTTCTGGGCGGCTTCAGCGTCAGCCTTCGAAATGGCTTCCTTAACGGCCTTAGGGGCACCGTCAACGAGGTCTTTCGCTTCTTTCAGGCCGAGACCGGTGATTTCGCGCACAGCTTTAATCACGCTAACTTTGTTAGCGCCGACTTCGGCCAAAATAACGTCGAATTCAGTCTTTTCTTCAGCAGCAGCTGCGCCAGCGGCAGCAGGAGCTGCAACAGCCACAGCGGCGGCAGCAGCCGACACGCCGAATTTCTCTTCCATGTCCTTGATCAGTTCGGACAATTCGAGCACGGTCAAGCTTGCGACCGCGTCGAGGATTTCTGTTTTGCTTAATGCCATTTGTAGAACTCCAAATATAAATAAATGCCAGGGTTGGGTGTCGCTAGGTCGTTCAACGAAGTCCGAAACCGCTTACGCAGCTTCTTTCTGGTCGCGCACAGCCGCAAGGCCACGCACGAACTTTGTGGGAACTTCATTGAGCGTACGCACAAATTGCGCGACGGGTGCCTGCATGGTGCCCAACAGTTTCGACAGCAACTCTTCACGAGACGGCATGGTGGCCAAAGCCATTACGCCATCCTGGCCAAGGACGTTATTGGGCAATGCCCCGCCTTGAATAGCCAGCTTATCGTTAGTCTTTGCGAAACCGGCGAGTACTTTTGCCGCCGAAACCGGATCTTTGCTGATGCCATACATCAGCGGACCGGTCATCTGTGCCGTCAGTGCCTCGAAAGGCGTTCCGGCTACAGCACGACGAACCAACGAGTTCTTGAGAACACGCAGATACACACCCGACTCACGCGCTTGTTTGCGCAATACGGTGACGGAAGCGACGTCCAGACCACGGTACTCTGCGATAATGATCGATTCGGCGGTTGCAACTTGTGCAGCGACTTCTTCGATGACTACCGCCTTCTCTTGACGATTGAGACTCACGGTTTGAACACTCCATCTAATGACGCAAGAGAGGGTCCCTTGCGTCTACCGAATGCGGCGCACCTCTGGTCGAGTTCTTTGAAAAGAATTCTTCCATGGGCGCCGTCTACGCTGGATTCAGACTGAAAAACACCTGAGATTAAGCCCGGAACCGGTTGCTTGCGCGGTTGGTTCAAGGCTCCAGCGGTCTTTGACAGCAACATCCGAATACCTTTCGGATGCGGCCCAAAGTCCTTTTTTGTCGCAGCTTAAAACGATTAAGCTGCGAGCGAAGCTATTTCTACGCGAGCACCGCCGCCCATCGTGGACGAAACGGCCAGCTTGCGCATGTAAACACCCTTGGATGCTGCGGGACGAGCCTTGTTCAAGGCGTCGACCAAAGCGGCAAGGTTCGACTGCAATTGCTCGACGCCGAACGAAGCGCGGCCGATTGTGGCGTGAATGATGCCGGCCTTGTCGGTGCGATACTGCACTTGACCAGCCTTGGCATTCTTGACGGCGGTTACAACGTCGGGCGTAACAGTGCCGACCTTGGGATTAGGCATCAGGCCGCGAGGGCCGAGGATTTGACCCAGGGCGCCAACAACACGCATGGTGTCGGGCGAAGCGATCACGATATCGAAATCGAGATTGCCGGCCTTGATGCTTTCAGCCAGGTCGTCCAGGCCGACGATATCGGCGCCGGCAGCCTTGGCGGCTTCGGCTTTTTCGCCTTGGGCGAACACGGCGACACGAACCGACTTGCCGGTACCGGCAGGCAAGACCACCGAGCCGCGCACGAGCTGGTCGGATTTTTTCGGGTCGATCCCCAGCTGAACGGCGACATCGATGGACTCGTCGAACTTGGCTGTTGCGGTTTCTTTAACCAAGGCAAGCGCCTCGGCAACCGGGTACAGCTTGGCGCTGTCAATCTTTGCCTGAATGGCGGCAATGCGTTTGCTAAGTTTGGCCATGATTAAACCACTCCCTCAACAGTAATACCCATGCTGCGGGCGCTGCCAGCGATCGTGCGGACAGCGGCGTCCAGATCGGCGGCGGTCAGATCGGGCTGTTTGGTCTTGGCGATTTCTTCGGCTTGCGCACGTGTCAAGGTACCGACCTTGTCGGCGTTGGGACGCGGCGAACCTTTTTGCACACCGGACGCCTTCTTGATGAGGATCGTCGCGGGCGGCGTCTTCATGATGAAGGTGAAGCTCTTGTCGGCGTAAGCGGTAATGACAACAGGAATTGGCAAACCGGGCTCGACGCCTTGGGTCTGGGCGTTGAACGCCTTGCAGAATTCCATGATGTTCAGGCCGCGCTGACCTAAAGCCGGGCCAATGGGGGGGGACGGATTAGCCTTACCAGCTGGTACTTGCAGCTTGATAAAGCCGACGATTTTCTTCGCCATGCTGTACTCCTTGCGGGTTCATGCGCCAAGGCTGCTTCATGCAGGCCGCTTGGCTCCCCGGGGTTGAAATCAGGTCTTTTCGACCTGGCCGAAATCGAGTTCCACAGGGGTGGCGCGGCCAAAAATCGTAACCGACACTCGCACCTTGCTTTTCTCGTAATTTACATCTTCCACGTTGCCGTTAAAGTCGGCGAACGGGCCTTCTTTGACGCGGACCATTTCGCCCACTTCAAATAGAACTTTAGGCTTGGGCTTTTCGACGCCCTCTTCCATTTGCGACAGTATCTTTTGAACTTCGCGGTCGGAGATGGGAGCCGGCCGATTGCCGGAACCGCCCAGAAAGCCGGTAACCCGGTTGGTGTTTTTAACCAAATGCCAGGTTTCGTCGGTAAGGTCCATTTCGACCAGCACATAACCCGGAAAGATCCGGCGCTCGGAAATGGACTTCTTGCCGCCTTTTACTTCTACAACTTCTTCGGAAGGAACCAGAATGCGCCCGAAGGAGGTTTGCAGTTCGGCGCGTTCGATACGCTCGACCAACGCCTTATGCACGCTTTTTTCCATACCGGAATAAACATGGACTACATACCAACGCTTGCTCATGTGCGTCCTTTATTTCCAGCCCAGCAACAGGCCGTATATGACCCAGCCCAAAAGCTTGTCGACCAGCCAAAGCAATGCGCCCATGGCAACGACGAAGGCAAACACGATGCCGGTCATTTGGGTGGTTTCTTTGCGCGTAGGCCAGATGACACGCTTGGTCTCGTTATACGAGTCGCGCGAGAAACTGATAGTGCGGCGACCGGGTTCGCTAAACCAGGCAATGAAGGCAGCAACTACCAAACTACCTATGAAAATACCGACGCGCACCACCGTAGGCTGGTCGGCCAATACGGAAAATGCAACAATACCGGCAACGATAACAAGCAGCGCCAGGGCCAACTTTACGCGGTCGAGGGTGCTGGTAACTGTTTCTACGTTGTTGTTCGACATATTCCGTTGAGTGTCCCGCTATGCGCGGCCTGAATGCAGTACTGCCGATGGTGGCAGGGGCAGTAGGAATCGAACCTACAACCTTCGGTTTTGGAGACCGACGCTCTGCCAATTGAGCTATGCCCCTATACCCTGAAATTCGGCAGCAAGCCCGCCGGTAGCCTTTGCTACTTCCTTCCGCTTTCTTGCTGCCTTGACGACTACAGCGGCAAAGAGCGCATATTACGCTCAAGCCGCTGAATCGACCATTGTAACGCTTATTTGATGATTTTGGCTACCACGCCGGCGCCGACGGTACGGCCGCCTTCGCGAATCGCGAAGCGCAGGCCTTCTTCCATGGCGATCGGTGCAATCAGCTTGACGGTCATGGACACGTTATCGCCGGGCAGAACCATTTCCTTGTCCTGGGGCAGGTCAATCGTGCCGGTTACGTCCGTCGTGCGGAAGTAAAACTGGGGACGATAGCCATTGAAGAACGGCGTGTGACGGCCACCCTCTTCCTTGGACAGGATGTACACCTCGGAGCTGAACTCCGTGTGCGGGTTGATCGAACCGGGCTTGGCCAACACCTGGCCGCGCTCGACGTCTTCACGCTTGGTGCCGCGCAGCAAGATACCGACGTTGTCGCCAGCCTGACCCTGGTCCAGCAGCTTGCGGAACATTTCCACGCCCGTGCAAGTGGTCTTGACCGTGTCTTTGATGCCGACGATTTCGATTTCTTCGCCGACCTTGACAATGCCGCGCTCGATACGACCGGTCACGACGGTGCCGCGACCCGAGATCGAGAACACGTCTTCCACAGGCATCAGGAACGTGCCGTCCACCGCGCGCTCGGGCGTGGGGATGTACGTGTCCAGCGCTTCGGCCAATTGCATGATGGCTTGCTTGCCCAGAGGACCTTCGTCGCCTTCAAGCGCCAGCTTGGCCGAACCCTTGATGATCGGGGTGTCGTCGCCGGGGAAGTCGTACTTGGACAGCAGCTCGCGCACTTCCATCTCGACCAGCTCGAGCAACTCTTCGTCGTCGACCATGTCGGCCTTGTTCAGGAACACGATGATGTACGGCACACCGACCTGGCGGCTGAGCAGGATGTGCTCGCGCGTTTGCGGCATGGGGCCGTCTGCGGCCGAGACCACCAAAATGGCGCCGTCCATTTGTGCTGCACCCGTGATCATGTTCTTGACATAGTCCGCGTGGCCCGGGCAGTCCACGTGCGCGTAGTGACGCGCCTGCGTTTCGTACTCGACGTGCGAGGTGTTGATCGTGATGCCGCGTGCCTTCTCTTCAGGAGCCGCGTCAATTTGCGCGTAGCCCTTGGCTTCGCCGCCGAACGCCGTGGCCAGCACCGTCGTGATCGCCGCCGTTAGCGTCGTTTTGCCGTGGTCAACGTGGCCAATCGTGCCCACGTTTACGTGCGGTTTGGTCCGCTCAAACTTACCTTTTGCCATGGCTAGACTCCTGACTATGGAATTACGCTGTGAAATTGAATAAATCGGTTTGGTGCCCATGACGCGGATCGAACGCGTGACCTCTCCCTTACCAAGGGAGTGCTCTACCACTGAGCCACATGGGCAACTGCTTTTCTGATGCCGCTTGTTTTCGAAGGAAACTTCAACAACAAGCGCCAAAAAACTGGAGCGGGTGAAGGGAATCGAACCCTCGTCGTAAGCTTGGAAGGCTTCTGCTCTACCATTGAGCTACACCCGCGAGGGGATTCTTGTTCATTCCCGGCTTTTAAAGCAACTTATGCTGCTATTTGCCAGCGCCGCAGGGGTGCTGAAACAACCGCATACATAAGCCAAGCTCTTTTGGTGGTGGGAGTTGGATTCGAACCAACGTAGACGCAAGGTCAACAGATTTACAGTCTGCCCCCTTTAACCACTCGGGCATCCCACCAAAAGAGAACCACGGATTATGAAGGTTTTTTTTTTGCTTGTCAAACAGCATTTATTGTATTTTTAATATTCATGCAAGGAAATAATCCTGCAATTGGGTCGCGTCCGGGCTTTGGGCAAGCGCCAGCATAAGAAGAATGCGGGCTTTTTGCGGATTGAGGCTGCCCGCGACAATAAACCCGGCATTGTCGTCGTCGACTTCCATATTGCGCACGACGCGCCCCGAGCCGGTGCGGCTGGCACGTACGATTGCCACGCCTTGGGCGGCCGCCTGACCCAGTAGAGCCAGCGCTTCGTCGGTGGTATTGCCGTTACCCACGCCGGCCAGCACGATTCCGTCCGGCTTCAGGGCCGTCATGGCCCGCAGCAAGTCAATGTCCAGGCCACCATGTGAATACAAGACATGCACCTTGGCCGGGGCCGCCGGCAAGGATCCAAACAAAGGCGGCTTTTGCGGAGCCGCGGCGCCGTAAAAGCCAATATCGCGATCGTGCACCCAACCCAAAGGCCCGCTGTTGGGCGACGCGAACGCGTCCAGGCCAGACGCCGCCATTTTCTGGACATCGCGCGCGCAGTGGATTTTCTGGTTCATGACAGCCAACACCCCCCGGCCCGCCGCCAAAGGACTGGCGGCAACCGCCAATGCGGACAGCAGGTTGGCCACGCCGTCGGAACCGGGCGCGTGGGCCGGGCGCATGGCTCCGGTCAATACCACCGGGACCCGGGTACTTAAGACCAGGTCCAGCAAGTAGGCCGTTTCTTCCAGCGTATCGGTACCGTGGGTGATGACAATGCCGTCGACATCGCCCAGGTCGAGCCTGGCTTGCACCGCAAAAGCCAGCCTGCGCCAGTCTTCGTAGACGATATTCTGGCTGCCCACATTGGCTACCTGCTGGCAGTCCAGATGCAGCCACTCTTCCAGGCCTGGCAGCGCTGTCAGGATGTCTTGCAGCGACATGCCGCCGGCCCGATAGCCCAGGCCCTGCGCCGCAACGCCCGCAATAGTACCGCCCGTTCCCAGGACGGCAATGCGCGGACGGCGCAGATCAGGCATCGACGACTCCGGCCAGCCCCTGGCGCTCCAGCAGTGAATTCAAGTGCTCCCAGTCGTGAAAATCGATAAGCAACTGGCCGCGATTGCGCGCATTGATCTTAAGGGTGACTTTGGTACCCAACTGATCGGACAGCGCGGCTTCCAGACGCCGGGCATCGCCGGACTGCGCGACAGCCTGGCGCGGTAAACGGGCTTGCGGTTCTTCGGCTTCGCGGATGGTGCGTCCAACCAGCTTCTCGGTTTCACGAACCGACAAGCGCTTGGCGATGATCTCGTTGGCCAGCAGAATTTGCTGGGCCGCGTCGGTGGCCAGCAAAGCCCGGGCATGGCCCATGTCGATATCGCCCGCCAGCAGCATGGTCTGCACCGGGCCAGTCAGGTTCAACAGGCGCAGCAAATTGCTGGTTGCCGAGCGCGAGCGCCCGACCGCCTGGGCAGCCTGTTCGTGCGTAAGCCCGAATTCGTTCAGCAAGCGCTTGACGCCCTGCGCTTCTTCCAGGGGGTTGAGGTCTTCACGCTGGATGTTCTCGATAAGCGCCATGATGGCGGCATTTTCATCGGCGACTTCTCGAACCAGCACCGGCACTTCGCCAAGGCCCGCGATCTGCGCCGCGCGAAAACGCCGTTCGCCGGCGATGATTTCGTATTTTCCGGCGTGCTCGCCACCAAGCGGCCGCACCAGAATAGGCTGCATGATGCCCTGGGTACGTATGGATTCGGCCAGTTCGTTCAAGGCGCCTTCGTCCATGCGGGTGCGCGGCTGATACTTGCCGGCAACCATGAGCTTTACGTCAAGCGCCGTAGGCACGCGGGCGTCGGCCTGGGCCGGTGTGCGGCCGAGAATCTCTACCGCGGCGGCGTCGGCGCCCAACAGGGCTTCCAGGCCGCGGCCAAGGCCTTTTGGCTTTTTCGTTGCAGCTTTTGCCGCAGTCTTGGCCGCAGTTTTTACGGCTGTCTTTGTAGCCATGATCGATATTCCTTATAAATTGACTTGGCGGGGCGGCTGGGCAATTGCCTTGAGCGCCTCTTTCTTGACACGTTTCACCAGCTCATTGCCAAACTCGATATACGCTTTTGCACCACGCGAATTCTTGTCGTAGACCGTTCCTGGCAAGCCGTGGCTGGGAGCTTCGGCAAGACGCACGTTGCGGGGGATGACGGCCTTGAAGACGCGGTCGCCGAAATGGGTTTCGATTTGCGCAGATACTTGCTGCTGCAACGTTACGCGCGCGTCGAACATGACACGCAACAGGCCTATGAGCTGAAGATCCGGGTTGATGTTGTTGTGCACGCGCTTGATCGTGTTGACCAGGTCGGACAAGCCCTCCAGGGCGAAATATTCACACTGCATGGGAATGATCACGCCATGCGCGGAAGCCAGCCCGTTCAAGGTAAGCAACGACAAGGTGGGCGGGCAGTCGATGAGAATGAAGTCGTATTGGTCCAGAACCAAAGCAATGGCTTGCTTTAGCTGCTGTTCGCGCTGGTCCATCTGGATAAGGTCGATCTCGGCGCCCGAGAGTTCGCGGTTGGACGGCAGCACATCATAGCCGCCCGCTTCGGAACGAACCCGGGTTTGTTCGATGCTGGCCTCGCCAAGTAGCACTTGGTACAGATTGGACTGAACCTTGTTTTTATCGACGCCGCTGCCCATGGTGGCATTGCCCTGGGGATCGAGGTCGATAAGCAATATTTTTTTTCCCAGCGCGGCCAAGGCCGCCGCCAAGTTTATTGCCGTGGTGGTCTTGCCGACCCCTCCCTTCTGGTTTGCAATGCAAAAGACCTTAGCGATTTCGCCGGCACTATTCTGACTCATGGGTTTCCTTGACGACTCATCCAGACTAAACAACGTTGGGCATCCAGTTCCGGCACAGCCAACGATTCAATGCGCTCCACGCGCCAATCGGTTTCCTGCTTGAGGGCCTCGATTTCGGCGACGGGTTCGCGCCCTTTCATTGCCAGCAAGCGACCGCCTTGCGCCGCGTGAGGCCCTGCCAAAACTGCAAAGTCGCGCAACGAGGCAAACGCCCGCGAAACCACGATATCGGCGTTGAATGCCGGCAGACTTTCAATGCGGGCATGCACAGCATGCAAATTTGGCAGCCGCAATACGCCGGACATCTGGCACACGAATGCCATTTTCTTTTCGACCGCATCGACGCAATGCACTTGCCATGACGGAGCCATGGCGGCAAGCACGACGCCCGGAAGCCCACCGCCCGAACCCACATCCACAATCGTGGGCGTGAGCGAAACATTAGCATTGCCCAAGGCCCGCCGCAATGGCTCAAATATGGCCAGGCTGTCGAAAATATGCTGGACCAGCATTTGACTGGCGTCGCGCACTGCTGTCAGGTTGTAGGTGCGATTCCACCGCTGCATTTGCTCTATGTAGGCCAGCATGGCCTGCAATTGGCTGGGGGTAGCCTGCACCCCCAACTTCAGCGCTGCGTCGCTTAGACGGGCCGCAAAATCGTTCTGTGCCATTACGCTGCTTTCTTGCCGTATTGCAATCGTTTGATGTGTATAAGCAGCAAAGATATGGCCGCCGGGGTGACTCCCGATACCCGGCCCGCCTGGCCCACGGTTGTTGGCCGCGCAGCCTTCAAGCGCTGACGCACCTCGATGGAAAGGCTGGTAATGGAGTCATAGTCGATCTCAGCTGGAATCGGCTGCTCGTTCTGCGCGGCCTGCTTTTGCACTTCGTCCTGCTGGCGCGCTACGTAGCCCGCATACTTGACCTGGATTTCGACTTGCTCTGCGGCTGTCTCGTCGGCCAGGCCCGGACCGCCCAGTTGCTGGTCGTTCGTGTCCTTCAGTTGCACCAAGGCATCGTAGGAAACCTCCGGGCGTCTCAGCAAATCATAAAGTGAGTACTCACGTTCAATATGCTTTCCCAGCAGAGCTATCGATGCTTCTTCGGAAAGTATTCGTGGATTGACCCAAGTGGATTTAAGCCGCTCGACCTCGTTTGCCACGGCATCGCGTTTGCGATTGAACATTGTCCAGCGCACATCGTCGATCACCCCCAGGCCTCGCCCTATTTCCGTCAAGCGAAGGTCGGCATTGTCTTCCCGCAAGCTTAGGCGGTATTCCGCCCTGGAGGTAAACATACGATACGGTTCTGTAACCCCGCGAGTAATGAGGTCATCGACCAAGACCCCCAGGTATGCTTCGTTACGCTTTGGACTCCAGCCTTCCAGGCCTTGAGACTGGCGCGCTGCATTGACACCGGCCAACAAACCTTGTGCCGCGGCTTCTTCGTAGCCGGTGGTGCCATTGATCTGTCCGGCAAAGAACAAGCCTTTGATTGCTCGTGTCTCCAAAGTGGCGGAGATTTCACGTGGATCGAAGTAATCGTATTCAATGGCATAGCCCGGCCGCATAATTACCGCATTTTCCAGCCCGGGAAGGCTTCGCACTAGCGCAAGCTGTATATCGAAAGGCAAGCTCGTGGAAACGCCGTTCGGATAGATTTCGTTGGTCGACAGCCCTTCAGGCTCAAGAAATATCTGATGGCTGGCTTTGTCGGCGAAACGATGAATCTTGTCTTCGATTGACGGACAATATCGGGGACCTATACCTTCGATCTCGCCCTTGTCGCTGTACATCGGCGAACGATCCAATCCAGACCGCACTATGTCATGCGTCTTTTCATTGGTGTGAGTAACCCAGCAAGGCAACTGCCTTGGGTGCATATCAGCAGACCCAAGATAAGAGAACACGGGAATTGGATCGGTGTCTCCTGGTTGAACCTCTGTACGGCTAAAGTCTATGCTGCGTGCGTCGATACGCGGCGGAGTTCCTGTTTTAAGCCTACCTTGTGGCAGCTTCAACTCTTTTAATCTTTGACCGAGCGATATAGCCGGTGGATCCCCCGCCCGACCGCCTGAATAGTGATCAAGCCCCACGTGAATCAATCCATTCAGGAAGGTACCTGCAGTCAACACCACGGTTTTCGACTTGAATTTGATACCTACTTGCGTAACCGCGCCAACAACACGATCACCTTCCAGCATCAGGTCGTCGACTGCCTGCTGAAAAATCATAAGATTAGGCTGGTTTTGCAATATCGTTCTGATCGCCTTGCGATATAAGGATCTATCCGCCTGTGCACGTGTCGCGCGTACCGCTGGGCCTTTCGAACGATTAAGTATCCGAAACTGTATCCCCGCCTGGTCTGTGGCGTAGGCCATGGCACCGCCCAGCGCATCAACCTCTTTAACCAGATGACCCTTGCCGATACCCCCAATAGAAGGGTTGCAAGACATCTGCCCCAAGGTTTCCATATTGTGGGTAAGCAGTAAAGTCTTGGCGCCGGTTCGAGCTGAGGCCAAAGCAGCCTCGGTTCCCGCGTGGCCGCCACCAACGACTATTACGTCGAATTCGTCTGGGTAAATCATTTTTTGCTTGATGAACAGTAAGAAGGTCTTGATTATACTTCTCGTGCCCAAGTGTTTCACGTGAAACACGAGCTTAGTTTGTAATAGATGGCTCAGATTGGCCCACGCTCATCAAAAAACAACAAAGACACATTGTTTCGAAATTTCTGCCTGCCACAAAGTAACGATACCATCCAACACATTGTTCCACGTGAAACAAATCAAACAAGTACGTAATCATTGCCATGCGGACTATTAATCAATATGGCGCGCAGCGGCAACAATAGAATAGGGATTCCCGCTTGCGGGTTTACATAGCCTCTAATGAAATGCCTGCCCAAACCACATCAGTGCCGCCAGACTCCTGCAACAGGCGACCACACCATAACAGGCATGCAACGAGCACCCGCCTGCTAGCAGCCTTAAGCCGCTCACTCCCGCATAGATCGCACAGCTAATATATATAGGCATCAGCAGGCTGCTACCATCGAAATGGCAATGCACCTTGCATACGTAAGAATGACATGAGTGTTTCACGTGAAACACAGGGGCGGCAGGTGTGACTGAACACAAGCGCTAAATGCAAACACTTAGACCAGCCGCGTCGTATCCGTCCATACACCAGGACCTGGCGAAAACATTCCATGAAGACCTAACCGAGTCATATATATGAACAGAAAGGCTTTGACTTCCATCACGTCCCGTCCGCCTACCAGGCTTGCATAATCCACCCCGGGCAAACACTGCAACGAAAACATCATTAAATCCAACAGCCACGCCAGTTAACAAAACACAGTCAGAATTCCGTTTTAATGTTCGGGATAACGTAATGAGCATACCTGTGGGTAAACATGTGAATAACCCGGTGAACTCTTATGTACAAATTGGGGATAACTTGCTGCAATGCAGAAAGCTCAAATCCGTCTCTGCACAAGTATGCTTAACCTGAGTTCCCCATAAGCAGCAAATCCGCCGGCGCCAAGCCCTATGTCTCTGGCAACCGTCTACAACGCGAAGCGAACCCGCTGTGTATAACTTTGTGCATAAGTCGGTGGAAACACGCTATCATTTGGCGTCCGTACGACTGGTCGCACGCCAGGAATCAAACTTGGCAGCTAAACGAAAAACGCCCCAACAAAGTGGGGCGTTACGTAATTTGTGCGACTAGCCACACAAATCAGGCGGCAATTACACGGGGCGAATTGCCGCTGCTTGTGGGCCTTTAGGGCCGTCTTTTACTTCGAACTCAACTTCTTGACCTTCGTTGAGGCTGCGGTAGCCGCGACCTTCAATTTCCGAAAAGTGAGCGAATACATCGGCTCCGCCTTCGTCTGGGGTAATGAAACCAAAACCCTTGTCAGCGTTGAACCATTTAACTTTGCCCTTCTGAGCCATAATGTGTAGCGTCCAAAAAAATAAACAAAAGTGCAATGAACCAAGACGCCTACACAAACCAAAATAAGTTTTGCTAACAGACATCAATTTAAAAATTGAAGCCTTGTAAGACCTTTAATACCAAGACTTGCATACGGCTTGTTTCAAATACAGGTGTGAGCATACCTACAGGCCATCGCATTTTCAAATAGTTATTAACCCCAATGTGGTTTTTTTTCATCAACCGCGGTTAATGACCTGGAAACCGTATAACACTTGGACACACAGGTACTTTTTAATTCAAAACATAAAACTCAAGCGATTATTACAATGAATTTTCAATCCAAGCTACCCAACGTCGGGACCACAATTTTTACCACCATGAGCCAATTGGCTTTGCAACACCAAGCCATAAATCTGGGCCAAGGGTTTCCAGACTTCAGCCCCGACCCCAAGCTGATAGGCCTGGTACACGAGGCTATGCTGCAGGGCCATAATCAGTACCCGGCCATGCCGGGCGTTCCGGCACTGCGCGAACAAATAAGCCTTAAGGTCAACAAGCTGTATGACCACAGCTACAACCCGGAGACCGAAGTAACCATAACCAGCGGCGCAACCGAAGCCTTGATGTGTTCGATCCTGGCTTTGGTCAGAAGCGGGGATGAAGTCATTGTTATTGAACCGGTATACGACCTGTATATACCGGCAATTGAACTAGCCGGAGGTACTCCTGTTGTCGTTCCTATGCTGGCCCCCGATGCACAGCATGGCAACTACAGAGTCGACTGGCAACGGGTTCGAGATGCCATCAATGCTAAAACCCGGATGCTGGTGTTGAACTTCCCTCATAACCCCACGGGAATCATTCTTACCGAAAATGATCTGGATATTCTGGAGGCCATCGTAGCCGATTCGGGTGTCTTCATTTTGTCCGACGAAGTGTACGAACACATCGTGTTTGGCAATGCATTGCATTGCAGCATGGCCAAGCGCAGCGCTTTGATCGAGCGTTCGATCATTGTTTCTTCGTTCGGCAAGACCTACCACGCCACTGGTTGGAAACTTGGGTATTGTCTGGCAACAGCCACGGTCATGCACGAAATAAGAAAAGTTCATCAATTTACGGTCTTTACTGTGTACTCGCCGATGCAATATGCAATGGCTCAATTCCTGCAAGATCCTGCGCCCTATACCGAGTTGTCACGTTTTTACGAGTCGAAGCGCGATTACTTGGCTAACGGTTTAAAAAATTCCCGGTTCAAACCGTTGCTTAGCCAAGGTACTTTCTTCCTGCTTGCCGATTACAGCGGGATATCGACTGAACCTGAAGCGGTGTTTGTCAGGCAATTGACGGTAGAACATGGTGTAACGGCCATTCCTATGTCGGCCTTTTATCAAAACCCCGATGCCGCCGAGTCCAACCACCAACTTATCCGACTTTGTTTTGCCAAGGAAAATGCAACCTTGGATGCGGCTTTGGATCGATTGAAAGAGCTTTGAGCAAGTGAGAAGTAATTGGATGGAACGAAGTATAGGCCAGGATTTGTTTTTTTTTGTTGGCTGTCTGGCGCTGGAAAAAGAAGGAGTGTTTAAAGTTCTTATCTTTTCTTTATATATACTTGGTAATAATTATGGGTGTCTGGGGATAAGTGGAACAACGTAAAAATCATCTTTGGTCTCATGGAGTTAGAGCTGATTTTTTGCCAGCATAAGTCGGCTTTTTACAAAGGATGGATTCTGAACAACTTTTGAAGGCCTGAAAAACAAGACAGTTGTTCGCGTTATGTCCACAGCCTGTCCACAATCCCTTTGCCAGAGCTTATCCACAACGTAATAAATTGTAAATTCTTTGTTTCGACGGTCGTTTCGCGGTCTTTTAAACTGGAAATGCGCCGACGCCGGTGATTTCGGATGTGGTACGACGAAGGGGATTCGTTTTCCATACCGCAACGAGATCTTTGGCTCAAGATTGAAAACCAGGAATGCTGGGCCGTGTTGCGCACCCGTCATTAGTCATGCGCGGCTATGGGCTTGGCGTAGATGCACAAGGCGGCTGTATGCCGCAAGGCTGGAGCGTCGGTTGCGGCCGCGTTGCAGGCCGTGAAGGGGTCAACAAGTGGGTAGAGAGGGAAGAGGGGGCATGCGGGCCGTCAAGCCCGTTGGGGCCCCTAAAACGGCTTGGTGGTAAGCGTTTCGCCGGTATCGAATACCAGCCGGCTTTCAGGCCATTGCAAGGCGGCCAATTTGTAGCGGGACTCGCTTACGCTGCGGTGTGCCTTGCGGTCGCGCCAGCGTGCTCCTACCGAATAGTCAATACAAAAGACATTATGCAATTTGCCATGCCAGGTGGTGGGAGGGATATTGCGGAATAGCTGGCTATAACGGGGCGCCTGTTCGAAATTTCGGGGTTTGATCAGGCGCCAGTAATGGCCAATAACGACCGGAGTTTTCTCTTCGTAATTGTCCCACCAGTTGACCCGGTCGGAGAATCGCCAACGGTTCCCGGCAAAGAACGCGGTTTCAGCCTGTTGTTCCACACCCGAGGTCAGGACTTTCAGTGGGTTGACCATTTGTTGGGTTGCTTCGTATTCGGCTATGGCGTGCAGAAATGGCGGGGGATTTTTTTCGTCTTCGAGTTGGGCGGCCCAGTGGGTTTTTTCCGCCTGATAACGTTCGTACAGGCCCGAGGCTTCGGCGGCCGATTGCGCGGCATATTCCCAGGCTTTATATTGCTCGGCGATGGTGCCGATAGGCAGCCCTTGAATGGCCTTGACGGCCGGAGTGCTCCAGGCCGCATGAACCACGCGGATATCTTCCCGAACAAGTGCAGCCGGCAAGCTTCCCAGGAAATCGCGGACGGCTTGGCGGCGTTCGGGCGGCGTGCGTTGAAACGGCGCATAATTTTTCAGGTCGGCGGTGTAGCGTTCGTCGAAAAACCAGCCCGAACCGTCCTTGATGTCGTCTATCAGGAGATTGATTTCGTGATTGCCGAGTATTGAATAGGCGTTGCCTGTTTCGATCAGCGCCTGTACCAGTTGTATCACTCCGTCGCTGTCGGGCCCGCGGTCGACAAGGTCGCCGATAAACACCAATTTGCGATGCTGCGGATGGTTTCCGCAAGCGTCGTACCCCAATTGTTGCATCAGGGTTTGCAATGCGGTCAGTTCGCCGTGGATGTCTCCGACTATATCCAGTGGATTGTCGGGCAGGTTCTTAATTAAATGCATTCATTCAAGTTTTAGTGTTTGTTTGAAAATAATCCATTTTTTTCAATAAAGGAAATAACCTGGTCCAGGCCGATGTTCTTTTTAAGATCGCACATGACGAAAGGGCGATCCAAGCGCATGCGCCTGGCGTCCTGTTCCATGATGTCGAGCGATGCTCCGACATAAGGCGCAAGGTCGATTTTATTGATGATGAGCAGGTCCGACTTGGTAATGCCGGGGCCACCCTTGCGCGGGATTTTCTCGCCGGCGGCTACATCAATGACATAAATAGTCAGGTCGGATAATTCGGGGCTGAATGTGGCTGCCAGATTGTCGCCGCCCGATTCAATGAAGACGATATCGGCGTCGGGAAACTTCACCAGCATGCGATCGATGGCTTCCAGGTTGATGGAGGCATCTTCGCGGATAGCCGTATGCGGGCAACCGCCGGTTTCCACACCCATGATGCGCTCGGGCGGCAAGGCCCCCGATATGGTCAGCAGGCGCTGGTCTTCTTTGGTGTAAATGTCGTTGGTAATGGCCACCAGGTCGTATTCAGGCGACATTTTTTTGCACAGCATTTCAAGCAAGGTGGTTTTGCCGGATCCGACCGGGCCGCCGACCCCTACGCGCAACGGAGGCAGAGATTTTGTGCGTGCGGCGCGGGTTTGGCTTGCAAAAGTAGCGGTGTTCATGAAGATGCCTTTAAGAACGAAACAGACGGGAATACTGGGTTTCGTGCCGGGACGACAAAATGGAAAACTGCGGCGCCAGCGTGGCCAGTCTTGGGGGAGTGGCAAGCGCGCGGTCCGTGGCTTGCAGCACGATATCGGGTATTAGCTGCCGAGCCTTGTTCAGAATACGCTGCCCGGCGACCTGCCCCAGCGGTACGGCCTTGATTGCGGCCATTACCTGGTTTTCGAGCCAAGTGAACAAATAGGCCGTCAGGCCGTCCAGTTTGTCCATTTGCAGTACATGCGCGCAAAATGCGTGGGCATAGGGCAAGGTAATCGATGACGCGGATGAAAGCAGTGTTCGTGTGCCTTCGTCGCCCCATTGTAAATCCGAAGCCAATTTGGCCAAAGACCAACCCATTTGTTCGGTTTCCAGCCGTGCTTCGCGGGTTTCGCGCGAGGCAAGAAACCATTGATTCCATGCAAGCGCTTCAGTGTGCTCTTTGCCGGCCCAGGCGTCAAAGAGCAATAGCCATATGGGCGCTTCGCATTGCGCTATGACGATTTGCAATTGGTCTGCGATCCAGCCGAGTGCGCCGGCTTCATCGACAACAATTCTATGTTCGACCGCGGCTTCGAAAGCTTGCGAATAGCTGAAGCCGCCTATAGGCAGGGTAGGCGAAGCAAGTTGCAAAATAGCGGTAAGCCGTTGGTTGTCCATCGACCCGGCTTACTTGTGCGAATGTTTGTGGTCATGACCGTGAGCGTGGCCATGACCGGCGCCATGTGCTTGATCGTGACTATGCGCATGTCCATGGTCGTGCGCCTTGTAGGCGTCTTGAGCCAGGGCGTAGTCTTCGGCAAAGGTTTCGTCGTGCCCGTGCTTGTGGCCGCCGCCGTAAGCGCCGGTTTCGGGTTCGAAAGGCTGTTCGACCGCTACGGCCGAAACGCCGCCCATGCGTTCAAGCATGTCCACCAGCACGGGGTCGTATTCCAGGTGCAGGTAGTCGGGACCGATTTCCAGCAAAATATGGCGATTGCCAAGATGATACGCGGCGCGGGCCAGTTGCTGGGCGGTTTTTGCGGTGACGCGCAAAACAGGTTCGTTGGCGGCCTGCACCACAATGAATTGGCCATCGTCGGCCAGCAGCAGGTCGCCTTCGCGCAAAACGGTTCCGTGCGGTAATGCCAGGCCGACTTCTTCGCCGGTGGTGAGTTGCAGTTTTTGCCGGCTGCGGCGTCTGGCCTCCAGGGAAAGGACTGCGCTTGGCGCATTATTCCAGAGAGCCCTGGCGACTTTTCCGGCAGGCAGGTATTTTTGAACGATGCGCATAATCAAAAAAGAAAATAACGTTGTGCCATGGGCAGGGTCTGGGCTGGTTCGCAGGTAAGCAATTGGCCATCGGCAACGACCTGGTATGTTTGCGGGTCGACGGTAATATGCGGCAGCCAGGTATTGCGTACCATGTCTTTCTTGCCCACTGTTCGGCAGCCGTGTACGGGTTCGAGGGTTTTGACCAGGCCCAGGCTTTGTATGGTGGGATTGTCGTACCCGGCCTGGGACAGAAAGGTAATGGAGGTCTTTAGCCCTTTGCCGTAGGCGCCGTACATCAGGCGCGACATAACCGGCTGAGGCGTGGAAATGGAAGCGCCGAAGTCGCCGCTGGAGGCCAGCGCGATCATTCCTCCTTTTAGCACCATATACGTTTTTACGCCGAAGAATGCCGGGCGCCATATGACGATGTCGGCCAGCTTGCCGACTTCGATGGAACCCACTTTATGGGCGATGCCATGAGCCACGGCCGGGTTGATGGTGTATTTGGCAATGTAGCGCTTGATGCGCTCGTTATCGGCACGGGCGCTGTCGCCTTCAAGTGCGCCGCGTTGGGCTTTCATTTTGTCGGCGGTTTGCCAGGTTCGCAATACGACTTCGCCCACGCGGCCCATGGCTTGCGAGTCGGAGCTCATGATGGAGAACGCGCCCAGATCGTGCAGGATGTCTTCGGCGGCAATGGTCTCGCGCCGGATGCGGCTTTCGGCAAAGGCCAGGTCTTCGGCCAAAGAGGGGTCAAGATGATGGCAAACCATCAGCATATCGAGATGCTCGTCGATGGTGTTGCGGGTGAAAGGCATGGTTGGATTGGTGGAGGCCGGCAAGACATTGGGCATCCCGGCGGCCCGGATGATGTCGGGCGCATGCCCGCCGCCCGCGCCTTCGGTGTGGAAGCTGTGGATGGTGCGGCCCTTGAAGGCCTTGAAAGTGTCTTCAACGAAACCGCTTTCGTTCAGCGTGTCGCTATGAATGGCAACCTGAATGTCCATTTTGTCGGCAACGGTCAGGCAGGTGTCGATGGCGGCGGGTGTGGTGCCCCAGTCTTCATGTAATTTAAGGCCGATCACGCCGGCGTTGACCTGTTCGATCAGCGGCCCCTGGGTGCTGACATTGCCTTTGCCCAACAAACCGATATTGATGGGGAAGGCGTCGAGCGCCGACAGCATGGAATGGATGTGCCAGGGGCCGGGCGTGCAGGTGGTGGCCAGTGTTCCCGTGGCTGGCCCGGTGCCGCCGCCGATGAAGGTGGTCGTTCCGGTGGCAAGGGCTTCTTTGGTTTGTTCGGGACTGATGAAATGCACGTGGGTGTCGATGGCGCCGGCCGTGATGATCATGCCTTCGCCGGCAATGACCTCGGTTGCGGGCCCGATGACAATGGTAATGCCGGGTTGCACGTCGGGATTGCCGGCCTTGCCTATGCCGCTGATATGGCCGTTCTTGATACCGATATCGGCTTTGACGATGCCGGTTACGGCATCGATGATAAGCGCATTGGTAATGACTGTATCGACGCAATCGGCGCTCATGCGCTGGCTTTGGCCCATGCCGTCGCGTATGACTTTGCCGCCGCCGAACTTGACCTCTTCGCCAAATATCGTGAAGTCCTTTTCGACTTCAGCAAGCAATTGGGTGTCGGCCAGGCGGATGCGGTCGCCGGCCCCGTTGGCCGTGGTGGGGCCGAACATTTCCGCATAGGCGCGGCGAGACATCGTAGTCATTAAAGTGCCCCCATGATTTTGCCGTTGAAGCCGTAGACTTTGCGGTCGCCCGAAAACTGGATCAGTTCGACGGTTCGCCGTTGTCCGGGTTCGAAGCGCACGGCCATGCCGGCGGCAATATTAAGCCGCGAGCCGCGGGCAAGCTCTCGGTCGAACTGCAATGCGTCGTTGACTTCGGCAAAGTGATAGTGCGAACCCACTTGTACGGGTCTGTCGCCGGTATTGACGACGCTGATGGTGGTGCTGGGCCTGTCGCTGTTGAGTTCGATTTCGCCGGGTTCGGCAATAATTTCGCCAGGTATCATTTTTTCTGTCCAAAGGGAAGGCGCGTGAATATTGGGAATTACAGGTGGGTTCAGGCGACGGCAAGCAGGGCTACGCCGTAGGCGGCTATGCCTGTGCCCGCTATGCGTGTAAGCCAGGCGGAGCGTTGCTTCAGGCTAAAGCCGGTGAACAGGCCGACCAGGTGCAATGCCAGGGTTGCAAGCATGAATCCGGCAATGAAATAGGCTGGGCTGCCAGCTTGCGGCAGTTCTGCACCGTGAGCCATGCCGTGGAATAAAGCAAAAAATCCGACCAGGGCTGCGCCCGCCCAGGCGGGCAACGTGGTGCGGCTGGCAACCAGCAGTCCCAACACCAGCAGGGAAGCCACGATGACGGGTTCTACGGCGGGCAGGTGCAGCCCTGCCATGCCGGCCAGCGCGCCCACCAGCAGCAGGCAAAGGAAACATGCCGGAGTCCACAGCGCCTGTCGCATGGTTTGGTGGCTTAATGCGCTCCAGAGGCCGACCGCCAGCATGGCAAGCAAATGGTCGACGCCGGTCAGGGGGTGCACCAGGCCCGAAATGAACATATTGGCGGAAACCTCGTGGCCTGGATGAGCCAGGGCGGCGCCGGAAACCAGGGCCGGAATGCAGGCGCGGGCGAGGAACGAGCTGGCTTTATGGATCAAAGTTGGGATGGACATGGGAACTCCGGGTAAATGCGTTGCTTTTAATATTCAGACAATGGGCTGGTGCACGGTGATGAGTTTCGTGCCGTCGGGGAAAGTAGCCTCGACCTGGATGTCGGAAATCATTTCCGCAACGCCTTCCATGACGTCGTCGCGGGTCAGTATCTTGGTGCCGTAGTGCATCAGTTCGGCAACGGTCCGGCCGTCCCGCGCGCCTTCCAGCAGCGCGGCAGTGATCAGTGCGATGGATTCCGGATAGTTGAGTTTTACTCCGCGGGCTTTGCGGCGTTCGGCAAGCAGTCCGGCGGTGAAGATCAAAAGTTTCTCTTTTTCGCGAGGTGACAATTCCATAGTCTATTCCTGTGGGGGCAAGGTAGGCCGCAATTTTTGCGTGCAGCCGACGCTTTGAATGTTGGTGTTATTGGTGTCGGCTTGAGCCAATGATAGTTAGGTAGTCCATAGCCGTAAAGGCACTGCCGGCGTGTTCATCAATAGCGGCCGCAACGCCGTCCATTGGGCTACAAGCAAGTTGCGGACGTCCTCCATATGGGTGCCCACGGCCCTGACTAAAATCAGCGCTTGCTCATGCTTTTGCGGCAAACAGGTAATACCGGCGCGCAGGCAGTCAGTCCAGGGCAGGGTGTCCGCCAATTGTTCGATGATGTCCTGGTCGGGGGCGGTACCGAAGCCCCACAAGGTGCCCATGGCGGAAAAGCCGTCCAGGCCGTTGGCGGCATGGCGCAGGCGGTCGCTTGCGCCAAGTTCTCCGGCATCTATCCAGACCAGGCTGCCGTCCAGGTATACCTGCGTATTTAGCCCTATGCGGCCATTGTTCCAGTGGCCGTCGCTGTCGATGCTGCCCAACTGGGCCATTTCCCAGCCGATGGCGCTGGCGCCGGTTTGCAATTGGACATGGGTTGCGCTGTGTGCATCGGTGCCCTCGAAGTAGATGTTTTCCTGGGGCAGCCAGTCTATTCGGGCATCGCGAACAACATGGATGGTGGTGGTTTGGGACGCGTTGCGGCCGTTGGATTTATACCAGCGGGTTGCGCCGGGGGTGGCCAGGACGGCGTGGGCTTGTTGGCCGACATGAACGTCGATGGTGAGGACATCGCCGCCGGCAATGCCGGACGGCGGATGCAGGATGGCAACATGGCAGATGCCGGGGCCTTCTGGGTAGAGGGCCTTCTGGACCAGTAAAGGGCCTTCGTGCCAACGGTCGGCCAATACGGTCTTGTACTGCCCCTGGCTGGCAAATGAAAGGGCCAGACGGGCCTGCCATTCGTTCGCCATACCGTTCATATTCTATCTGCCAAAGTCCATAACTAGCAGATTTTAAACTGGAAATCAGTTCTGGGCTGGAGGAAGGAAGACCTTCTGCAAGAGCCGCAGCAGCTCTAGGCGTTCGTGTTCGGCCAGTGGTTGCCGGCTGCCGGACCCTGGTCCATTTTCCGTTTTTTCCAGCGCGATTTCCGCCTTGGCGCACGCTGCGGCTCCGGTGGAGGTAAGCGCCAGGCTTTGCGAGCGCCGGTCCAGGGGGTTGCGCTGGCGCAGAAGCAGCCCGCCGGTTTCCATACGGTCCAGCAGGGTTGCCAGATTGGGGGGGGAGATATTCAGGGTTGTGCCCAGACGTTTCTGATTGATGTCGGGGTTGGCCTTGATCAGCGAAAGTACGGTGAACTCCACCGGCCGCAAGGAATACTTGGCCAACTGCTTTTTGGTGACGGGCACCAGGGACAAATAAGCTTGCAAGCAGTTGTAGCCCAGCAGACCAAGCAGTACTTGCTGGTTTACCGGGTCTTGCGGCCGGGTTCGGGCGGGCTGTTTAGCTGGCGCGGCTGGCATGGGCTATGGCGTTGCTGAGGTAGGCTGGGCGTTTGCCGGAAGCTGCTTCGTGCAGGCAGCCTTCGATAACCGATAGAAGTTGCTGCGTTTCGGGCAATACGAACGAATAGTAGTAGTCGGCCGTACTAAGTTTTTCCTGGTGAAAGGCGGGGTCGCTGTTGTGGTTCCGGTGCGCGGTGTCGGCCGCGCGCAGCCATAGCCAGGCAAGGGCGCAATGCCCGACCAGCCGCAGCATTTCAGAGGCGATGGTATAGGGCAGTTCCGGGTGGCTGGCCGAGGCTTTGGCGATGTCGCCGGCGCAATGGCGGATGCGTTGGGCCAGGCTTAGCAGTGTGCCGGCGTAATGCGCGAAGGGGCCGCTATGGTGCTGTTGCGCGGCGGTTTCGACGCCTTCAAGAAAGTGCTCCAAACGCTGGCCGCCGTCGCCAATGATTTTGCGCATAAGCAAGTCGACGGCCTGGATTTCGTTGGTGCCTTCATACACCATGGTGATGCGCGCATCGCGCAGGTACTGCTCGATGCCGGTTTCAGAGATGTAGCCGTGGCCGCCATAAACCTGCAATGCCTGGCTGGCGCCCTGGAAGCCTTGCTCGGTAAGCATGGATTTGATGATGGGCGTCATCAGCGCAAGCTGTTCGTCGGCGGACTTACGCACGGCGGCGTCGGGGTGGTGCTCGGCGTTGTCCAGAAGCAGTGCGTTCCAGTAGGTAAGCATGCGGCCGCCTTCCAGGTAGGCGCGCTGCGTCATCAACAGCCGTTGTACTGCCGGGTGCATGATGATGGGATCGGCTGCTTCGCCCTTGCGTTCGGCCGGCCGGTTGACCGCGCGCATTTGCAGTCGCTCCTGCGCATAGGCCAGCGAGTTCTGGTACGAAGTTTCGGCAATGGCTACGCCGTTGATGCCGACAGCCAGGCGTGCGGCGTTCATCATCACGAACATGGCGGCCAGGCCATGGTTAGGTTCACCCACCAGCCAGCCGCGCGCCTGGTCGAACTGCATACTGCAGGTCGGGCTGCCGTGTATGCCCATTTTGTGTTCGATGCCCGTGCATTGAACGGCATTGCGTTCGCCCAGAGCTTCGTCCTGAGGAAGGAACTTGGGCACCAGAAATAACGAAATGCCTTTGCTGCCTGCCGGCGCGTCGGGCAGGCGGGCCAATACGAGATGGACGATGTTATCGGTCATGTCCTGCTCGCCGCCCGAGATGAAAATTTTATTGCCTGAAATCAGATAAGAGCCGTCAGGCTGCGGTACGGCCTTGGTGCGCAGCAAACCCAGGTCGCTGCCGGCATTGGCTTCGGTCAGGCACATGGTGGCCAGCCATTCGCCGCTGATTATTTTAGGAAGATAGCGGGTTTTGAGTTCAACAGAGGCATGCCGGTGCAGGCAGGCGTAAGCGCCGTGCAGCAGCCCCGGAAACATGGTCCAGGCATGATTGGTGGCGCTGAGCATTTCGTACAGAACGCTATTCAGGGTATTGGGCAAACCCTGGCCACCGTATTCAGGGTCGCAAGCCAGCGCGGGCCAGCCGGCTTCGCAGAACTGCCGGTAGGCGGCGGCAAATCCGGTGGGAGTCTTGACCTTGCCTTCGGCGTATTGGGCGCCTTCCCGGTCGCCGACGGCGTTCAGCGGGAACAATACTTCGCTGGCAAAGCGCCCGGCCTCTTCGACTACTTGCAGCATAAGGCCGTCGTCTATTTCGGCAAAAGCCGGGATTTGGTTCAAGACTTCAGTCGCGTTCAAAAGGTCGGACAGGACGAACTGAATATCCTTGAGCGGCGGTTGGTAGGTGAACATTAGGCAAGACTCCGGCGGTATAGGCGTTATGTATGGGCGGCGAGGCAGGACAGCGAGGGGCGGTTGTTCCGGCGCCAGCGTGCGGTGCAGTGTTGTGCGTTGCGTTGGACGTAGGCTTGCTCAGGAAGGCTTGAACTGGACCTTGTTTTTCTTGCCTTGCAAAAATTGCGCCAGCAGGTCCAGTGTGGCTGGGTCGGTCTGAGCGACCGCAGCCATCAGTGATTCGGTGGCAAGGCCGTCTTGTATGGATTGATCGGCAATGCGCGGCAGCATGTGCATGACCCCGTAGTTGGTCATGGCGGCATTGGTGGCAATGCTTTCAGCCAGCTCCATGGCCTTGGCCAGGCCCTGGCCGTTGCCGACCGAGTATTGCGAGATGCCGATCTGGTGCCCTTCTTGCGCGTTCAGCACCCGGCCGGTAAGCATCAGGTCGGACATGCGGGCAACGCCGATAAGGCGCGAAATGCGCACCGAGCCGCCGCCACCGACAAACAGGCCGCGCTTGCCTTCGGGCAGGGCATAAAACGCGGACTCTTCGGCCACGCGTATATGGGCGGCCGAGGCCAGCTCAAACCCGCCGCCCACGACGGCGCCGTGCAGAACGGCGATAACGGGCGCACGCCCGAATTGAACATGCTCGAATGCCGCATGCCACATGCGCGAGTGCAGCACGGATTGGGGTACCGTGTGGGCCGAGACTTCGGAAAGGTCCAGTCCAGCGCAAAAGTGGTCGCCTTCGCCGTACAACACAATGGCTTTGACGGATTCGGGCATGGACTCGAAACAAGCCTTGATGGCCATGACCAGGTCTTCGTTCAACGCGTTGCGTTTATTGGGCCGGGTAATACGCACCTGGGCGACGGCGCCGATGTGCTTGACGGACAGGAGATGAGAATAATCGGGCTGGCTCATGATGGCTGGATTCGCGAAAAGGGGATGGGAGATGAATTTAGTTATTAAACATAATTGTTATTGATTATAAATAGTTGGGAAGAATAAGCAAGAGGAAAAGAGCGGGACGCGCGGCGGCTGCGGTTGCGGAGTGGGCACTTGCGCTACATGCAATGTAGGGATCTTTCAGATTGAAAAAGCGCCCGGCCGGTGTTGGCGCGGGCGCCAGGTGTACTTATATAGGGATCTGCGGTACTGACAGCCACTATGGCTTTTTACCGGAACAGGGTGTCGACGTAGTCTGCGCCGATGCCGACTTTTTCGTAATGTTCGCGGCACATTTTGATGTAGTCGTGCACGTCGAAATAGCCGTCGGCTTCGCCTTTGTCGTCAAGCCAGATCAATGGGCCTTTGACGATGAAAAAGGTCTTCATGGGGTCTTTGTGTTCGTAGGCAACCAGGGTGTGGCCTTCGCCCGGGGTTTCATAGACGAAGTCGCCGGCGGTGGCTGTCCAGTCATGTTCAAGATAGCCCCATTTGCCCGAGATGGTGTAGGCGAAAACCTCGTGCGGATGGTAGTGGCGGTTGACCAGCCCGGCGGATTTGGCCATGAGGATGTCGGCCCATTTGTTTTGGGTGGGCGAGATCCACAGGGGGCGGGACGATACTGTGTCGGAAAACGGTACGTAATACCGCTCGTCGTCGGTGGGGGCGTTGGCTATGTAAGCTTCAGGCAGGGCGTCTGGTTTGAAGACATTGGCAATGGCGGGAATGTCTTTCCAAAATTCGGTGGTAGGCGCGTCGGCCATGATGATCTCCTTGCAATGAAAACAGCGCGCGATACGAAGGAGTATCACGCTTGAGCGTCTGGTCTGCTCGCGGACACATAAGCTTAGCGCATACTGAGTTTTACAGTGAGATACATTTTTATATATGCAGGCCGGCGCGCATCGGTGGTGCCCGATTGCCGATGCAATCCGATCGAATCGTGATATTTCCAAGATTTCCGTGGCTTATGGCTTATTTGCCGATACAGAAGGATTGATTGAGTCGTATCTTTCGGATCATCTCTTGCCGCCTGGCTTGCCAGAATGGGCGTAAATGGGTTTCCAAATGGAATGTGGGGATTTTTGGGTGTAAACGGGTGTACTATTGGTTGCATGATTCGCACCGACTCTCTCCAGATCTCCCCGGAAATCCTCGGCCTGATCGCCGGCATCGACGAATTCAAGGGCGCCTGGCGCGCCCTGGGCACGCTGGCGCCTGACCGGCTGTCGGCATTGCGACGGGTTGCCACCATCGAGAGCATCGGTTCCTCGACACGGATCGAGGGCAGCAGACTGTCGGACCGTGAAGTCGAACGCCTGCTCTCCAACCTGCAGATCAAGTCCTTCGAGACCCGCGACGAACAGGAAGTGGCGGGTTATGCCGAAGTCATGGAGCTGGTGTTCTCGTCCTGGCAGGACATTGCACTGACCGAGAACCACATCCGGCAGTTGCACCGCGACCTGTTGACCCACAGCGACAAAGACGCCTGGCATCGCGGCAACTACAAAACCACCACCAACAGCGTCGCGGCATTCGATGAAGATGGCAAGCCGCTTGGTGTGGTGTTCGAGACTGCAACGCCTTTCGATACGCCACGCCTGATGGCCGAATTGGTGGCCTGGTTCAACGAGGAACGCAGCCGTGGACGCCTGCATCCATTGCTGTTGATCGGCATCTGGGTCGTGGTGTTTCTGGAGATCCACCCCTTTCAGGACGGCAATGGTCGCCTGAGCCGGGTGCTGACCACATTGCTGCTGTTGCAGGCCGGCTATGCCTACGTGCCTTACAGCTCGCTGGAAAGCGTGATCGAGCAGAACAAGGAAGCCTACTACCTGGCGCTGCGCCAGACACAAGGCAGTATCCGCAGCAACGCGCCGAACTGGCAGCCTTGGCTGGTGTTCTTCCTGCGCGCACTGTCCCAGCAGGTACGTCGCCTGGAGCGCAAGGTCGAGCGCGAGAAGCTGGTGTTGGCCAAGCTGCCGGACCTGGCATTGCAGATCGTCGAATTCACGCGCGAGCACGGCCGTATCACCATGGCCGAAGCCATCCGCCTGACCGGCGGCAACCGCAACACGCTCAAACAGCACTTCCGTACGCTGGTGGAGCAGGGGCATTTGCTCCAGCAGGGGGGCGGGCGTGGGACGTGGTACGAGTTGCGCTGAGTTGCCTGCCAAATCCAGAAAGATCCATCGGACATCAGTATCATGAGTGAATACCAATACTACGAATTCGCGGCCATCGACAGGCCGTTGACCCGTACCGAGATGGCCGAACTTCGCGCTGTCTCCACTCGCGCCGTCATCATGCCCGCCAGCTTCACCAATCACTATGAGTGGGGCGATCTCAAGGCCGATCCTGCCGAATGGATGCGGCGCTATTTCGATGCCTTTGTCTATTTGGCCAATTGGTGCAGTTGTCATGTGTCGCTGCGACTGCCGAAGGCCGTTTTTCGCAACGCCGAGCTGGATGCCTTCACCCGTTCGGCTGCGCTGTCGGTTGAATCCAGCGATTCGCACTGGATCGTCAGTTGGATGCTGGAGGAAAGCGAGGATTGTGACCGCTTTGCCGAAGACGACGGCAGTGGTTGGATGCGCAGGTTGATTCCCTTGCGAGATGAGTTGATGCGCGGCGATTTGCGGCCTCTGTACCTGGGCTGGTTGGCTGCTGGCAATGCCTTGCACGATGACGTGCTGGAGCCGGAAGTGCCTTGTGGGTTGGCCGACCTCTCGCCAGCGCAGCAGGCCTTGGTCGAGTTTCTGGAAATCGACCCGGATCTGCTTGAAGCCGCCAGCATGAACAGTGCCGCGGCCACTTCGTTGCACGACGAAACGCTGCCAATATCCACCTGGCTGGATACCTGGCAGACAGCGGATATGGAGGACGTGCTCAAGACAATTGCATTGGGTCGGGGCCAGGAGGCGGAACGCCAGGTAAAGTCGCGCTACGCGGCCTGGCTCAAGGCACAACGCCCGGCATCTTCGGGGGCCGCCCGACGCCAAGTGGCGGAACTGCGAGAACTGGCGCAATCGGCTGCCGCAGCCAGGCGGGCTCGCGAAGCCCAGGCTCATGCAAAACGCGAGGCGGAACGGCGCCAGAAACGCGAGGCCGAATTACGCCGGATCATGGACTCGCCGGACAAATACTGGAAAGCGGCAAGTGAACAGGCATCTCGCGGCAGTGCATCCGGCTACGAAAAAACGGTCAGTCTGCTGAAGGTGCTTGCCGAAGGGTATGCGTTGGTTGCCGGCCCAGACGCCTTCGATCGCCAGTTGCGGCGCTTTCTTGTCCCTCACGCCAAGCGGGCGGCACTGCTGCGTCGCCTGGCCGAAGCGGGCTTGTGGTCAGGATAAAGCGCAGGCGATGACTGGCCGCGACGACGAACTCGCCCGCCTTCGTGCCGAGAACGCCCGCTTGGTCGCTCTGCTTGAAGCGCACGGCATCGTTTGGCAAACACCTGCCCCGGTTCCCAAGTCTCCGGCAACTTTATCGTTGACCACAGGCGAGAAAGTCGCGCTCTTTGGCCGGTTATTCCGGGGCCGCACCGACGTCTATCCAGTCCGCTGGGAAAGCAAGACCGGCAAGAGCGGCTACTCGCCGGCTTGTGCTAACGAGTGGCGTCCAGGCGTCTGTGAAAAGCCGCGCATCAAATGCAGTGACTGCCAGCAGCGGCAACTGTTGCCATTGACCGATCAGGTCCTTTTTGATCACCTGGCGGGACGCCATACCATCGGCTTTTATCCGCTGCTGGCAGGCGATGATTGCCATCTGCTTGCCGTTGATTTCGACGAATCGGACTGGCGTGATGATGCCCGAGCCTTCGTTCAATCTTGCCGTGAGCTGGGTGTTCCGGTGGCGCTGGAAATTTCGCGCTCCGGCAATGGTGCCCATGCCTGGATCTTCTTTTTCGGCCGCGTCCCTGCCCGGGATGCCCGCCGGTTGGGAACGGCTTTGATCAGTCACACCTGTGCTCGTACGAGGCAATTGGCACTGAGCTCCTACGATCGTCTGTTCCCGAACCAGGACACCCTGCCCAAGGGTGGGTTCGGCAACCTGATTGCCCTGCCTTTGCAGAAGATGCCTCGCGAGCGTGGGGCAAGCGTCTTTGTGGACGATGCCCTGCAACCGCATCCCGACCAATGGGCCTTCCTTGCCTCGCTGCAGACGATGGAGCCGCACGACATCGAGCCTGTCATCCTGCGCGCCACCGGCGGCTCTCATCCACTGGACGTCACCTTTGCTACTGAGGAGGACCTGCACGAGCCATGGAAACGTTCGGCAGTGAGCCGGCAACGGTTGGTTGGTGCGATGCCGGCTTCGCTCACATTGACTTTGGCCAATCTCATCTACATCGAGAAGGACACACTTCCGCAGGTATTGGCCAACCGGCTCATCCGTCTGGCCGCTTTCGCCAATCCTGAGTTCCATCAGGCCCAGGCGCTGCGCCTGCCGGTCTGGAACAAACCTCGTCTGATTGGTTGCGCCGAGAATTTCCCTCACCATATCGCCCTGCCACGTGGCTGCCTCGATGCTCTCCACGAGCTACTGCGTGAGAACGCTATCGGCTGCGCACTGTGGGACGAACGCTGCGGCGGCCAAGCCCTTGCTGTTGAGTTCGAAGGCCAACTTCGTGAGGACCAGGAGCAAGCCGTCAGAGCGATGCTCCGCTTCGATACCGGCATCCTGTGCGCACCCACCGCCTTCGGAAAAACCGTTACCGCCGCAGCATTGATCGCCCGGCGTGGCGTCAACACGCTGGTACTGGTGCATCGCACGGAATTGCTCAGGCAGTGGCAGGAGCGGCTGCAGACTTTCCTGGGTTGCGGAAAGGAGATGGTCGGCGTGATTGGCGGCGGCAAGTCCAAGCCGACAGGCCGCATCGACATCGCAGTCATGCAGTCCATACATCGGCAGGGAGAAACCAACCCCATTGTGGAAAATTACGGACACGTCATCGTCGACGAATGCCACCACCTCTCTGCAGTGTCGTTTGAGGCCATTCTCAAACGTGTCCGCGCCCGTTATGTACTGGGGTTGACGGCTACACCGATCCGGCGCGATGGCCGTCAACCCATTCTGTTCATGCAGTGTGGCCCGATCCGCCATACCGCTGCCAAACCGGCTGGTGCGCCACAGATGCTGGAGTGTGTGCCACGCTACCTGCCGGCGCGAACCGCATTTCCTGAAGATGCGGCCATCCAGGACATATTCCGCCAGCTTTCCAGCGATATCACCCGTACCGCTACGATCGCCGACGAGATCGCGAAGGTTTTTGCACAGGGCGGCAAGGTGCTGGCCTTGTCCGAACGGACCGATCATCTTGACGGCTTGCACGCCGCTCTGGTGGGGCGTGTCCAGCCCTTGTTCCTGCTGCATGGCCGCCAGTCGAAGAAACAACGCGCCAGCGTGATCGCTGCCTTGAATGCATTGGATGCCGATGTCCCGCGCGTGTTGCTGGCCAGTGGCAGATTGGTGGGAGAAGGCTTCGACCACCCGCCGCTCGACACGCTGGTGCTGGCAATGCCGATCTCATGGAAAGGTACGCTGCAACAGTATGCCGGCCGTCTGCACCGGGAGCAGGTGGGCAAGCAGCGTGTGCGCATCATCGACTTCATCGACGCTGGACATCCTTCGCTGCTGCGCATGTGGGAACGGCGGCAGCGTGGCTACCAGGTGATGGGTTATCGGATGGCGACTGCGGAGGAGTTGGACCTGGAGTTACCAACGTAGCGCATGCTTTTTGCTCCTGGTAATGAATACGGGTAGCACGCAGTTCGGATTGTTTGCAGCGGCAGCGATGATGCTGGGGTGAGATAGCGGCTCCTTTGGCCATGTGGCCGATACCGACAGGAGCCTTGCCATGTCACATCAACCTTCAGACATCATCACCCCGAAAGCTTTGTTGCTCGATGAGCGGCTGACTCCGCTGGTCGAGTACCGCCGCAACCCGATGACCGGCTTCTCCATGGTCAGCCGTTATGCCGTGCGGAATCAACCACTGACGTTCGTCGAAGCATGCCTGGAAGACGACGATTACCTGCCGTTGCTCGAACGGGCACTCAACCATACCAGGGCGACGATTCGCCAGTTGGCTCAGTCCATCCTCGGCGAGGCCATGCGTCAGCCTGATGCTTTGGAGAGGTTGCCCGCTGTAGCGAGGGAGTGCATCGAACTGCTGCGGGGCAAAACTCATCCTTGGTCAGGTAATTCTTGGCGACGGCCACATCGGTTTTCAGAATCTTGCCTTCGGGCGCGCTCGCCCAGGAAGTCAGCCCCATATGCGGCTTGCTGCTATCGGCCCGCTTGCGGATCAACTCAGCGGCCGTATGACCGTGGATGGCGTAATGCAGTTTGTTCTGCACTTTGGCGAAGAATGCCTTGGTAGTCGGTGCGTCCTTGTTGTAATCCACGCTGGTGGCATAGATGTCGGTGATCTTCTGGTAGAAGCGTCGCTCGCTGAGCCGGATCTCGCGGATTTCCGCCAGCAGTCGCTCGAAGTAGTCCTCGCCCAGGAAGCTGCCGTTTTCCATGCGCTGACGATCCAGCACATAGCCCTTGATGGCGAACTCTCGCAGGACGCCGGTCGCCCACTGGCGGAACTGCGTTGCGCGTATGGAGTTGACCCGATAGCCGACGGAAATGATGGCGTCGAGGTTGTAGAAGTCCACCGCCCGGGACACCTCCCGATGGCCCTCCTGCTGAACTATCCGGAATTTCCGGATAGTTGCCTCAGGCGCGAGTTCCTGGCTGGCAAAGATGTTCTTCAGGTGCTCGCTGACGGTGCGCACATCCACCCCGAACAGTTCGGCCATCAGCTTCTGCGACAGCCACAGGGTCTCGTCCTCGTAGCGGGCTTCGATGCTCTGCTCGCCGGCTTGGCCAGTGAAGATCAGAAACTCGGCTGTGCTGTTGCGAATCAGTTTTTTGCCATTCATACCAAGTATCTCCACGTGGTCTGTACTTCGACCAAGCATGCAACTGTCATCCTTGGGCTTGAGCGCCTTGAGCGCGGTATCTGTGAGAGACATGGACCCTCCTTGAGCCCATACAAGCCAATAATCAGGCTATTCGGCGAACTTGGACCCGTAATCAGTGATGTCCCTGAACCACACCTCACTTCCCGATACAGAAGCTGGAAAAGATCTCGCCCAGCAGGTCGTCGCTGGTGAATTGGCCGGTGATGGCGCATAGGTCGTCGTGGGCCAGGCGCAGTTCTTCGGCGAACAGATCGAGGACGCTGTCGTTGTGGCTGGCGTGCTCCGCGGCCAGTTCAAGATGCTCGGCGGTCAGGCTCAGTGCGCGCAAGTGGCGTTCGCGGGCAAGCCAGGGCGATTCGGTGCTGGGGTTCCAGCCGGCGATGTCGAGCAGTTTGTGGCGCAGGTCGTCCAGGCCGGCGCCTGTTTTAGCGGAAATTCCAAGTCTGAACTCGACATGGGCGTCGGCCGATCCGGTTGACGCTGCGGCAGGATCCGCCGCAACGGCAAGGTCGTTTGGCAATGTTGCGGGCTTGTTCGAGGCAGCATCGGCCAGCAAGTCGATCTTGTTGAACACCTTCAATACCGGTGTGCGGGCGGGCAGGCGTTGGGTAATGGCGGAGTCGAGTTCGTCGTTGTGGGTGCGGGCGTCTTGCAGGTGGACGATGACGTCGGCTTTTTCGATTTCAGCCCAACTGCGGGCGATGCCGATGCTCTCGACAGTGTCTTCGGTTTCGCGCAGCCCGGCGGTGTCGATGATGTGCAGGGGCACGCCCTGGATATGGATTTGCTGGGCGACTTTGTCGCGGGTGGTGCCGGCTATGGGGGTGACAATGGCGATTTCGTCGCCGGCCAGCGCGTTGAGCAGGCTGGACTTGCCCACATTGGGTTGGCCCGCCAGCACCACTTGCAGGCCTTCGCGCAAAATCATTCCTTGCCTGGCCTGGCGGGTCAAGTCCGCCAGGTCGTCGCGGATCTTGGCCAGGGTGGCGCCCGCCTGGTATTTTTCCAGGAAGTCTATTTCCTCTTCGGGAAAGTCCAGGGTGGCTTCGACCAGCATGCGCAAATGCACGATGCGATCGGCCAGGGCGTTGACATGGGTAGAGAACTGGCCGCTAAGGGAAGCCATGGCGCTGCGCGCGGCTGCCTCGGATGACGCGTCGATGAGGTCGGCCACCGCTTCGGCCTGGGCCAGGTCCAGGCGCTCGTTCAGGAAGGCGCGCCGGGTGAATTCGCCCGGTTCGGCGTGGCGCAGTTCCTGATTGCGGCCCGCCTCAAGACAGCGCTCAAGCAGGCGGCGCAATACGGCGGGACCGCCATGGCCTTGCAGCTCCAGCACATCTTCGCCGGTATAGGAGTTGGGCCCTTTGAAGTAAAGAACGATGCCGGCGTCGATAGGTTGTCCCTGGGCGTCTTTGAAGGGCAGATAATGGGCGTGTCGCGGTTGCAGAGGCGTGCCGAACAGGCTTTGCGCCAAGGCGCTCAGGTCGCGGCCCGAAATGCGCACCACACCGATGCCGCCGCGCCCGGGGGCGGTGGCTATGGCAATAATGGGCTGATGCGAGTAAGAAGTCATGGACTGTAGGACGGCAATTGTGGAGTTGTCACATTGTAGTGGGCGGGACGATGAAAGGCTAAGCGCCGCTCCATTGGCGAAAGCTGGCGCGGCGTTTAAGATAAGCGTTGAAACCACGCCTTTTTAAGGAAGCGCCATGCCTTATATGATCGACACCTACGACAAAGAGCACATGCACGCTTTGCGCCAGGCCTTGCGCGACAAGCATCTGGACTACCTGGACGAAAACCGCGCCTTGTTGCTGGCATGCGGTGCCAAGCTCGAAGACGACGGGGTGACAGGCTTGGGCAGTTTTTACATTATTGATGTGGAAACCCGGCAAGAGGCCGAACAGTTCATCAATGACGACCCGTTTACCAAAGGCGCCTTGTTCGACCGCATCAGCATTACCCGCTGGCGCAAGGCGTATCTGGACGGCAAGTGCTATTTGTAGCGCTACCCACTGGCCATAAAAAACACCCCAAAGCCTGGATCAGTGTCCAATTTTTGGGGTGCTGTTTGCGGGGCAGGTGCCTTCCGCGGCCGTATCGACGACCCGGGGCTTGAGCCGCCTAGCGGTGCGCTACCGCTGTTTGTTTGTCCAGCTTGTGCATGATGTAGCGCTGCTGGGCGATGGACACAATATTGTTGACGCACCAGTACAGAACCAGACCCGCGGGGAAGAAGAACATCATGCCGCCGAATACCAAGGGCATGATCAGCATGATCTTGGCCTGCATGGGGTCCGGAGGAGTCGGGTTCAGCTTGATCTGCAGGAACATGGTGCCCATCATGATGGCCGGCAAAATAAACCATGGGTCGCCGATCGACAGATCGTGAATCCAGAGGATCCAGGGTGCGCCGCGCATTTCCACGCTGCCCAGCAGGACCCAGTACAGGGAAATAAAGACCGGCACCTGAACAACCATGGGCAGGCAGCCGCCCAGCGGGTTGATTTTTTCGGTGCGGTACATCTCCATCATGGCCTGGTTCATTTTGGCCCGATCGCCGCCGAACTTTTCACGCAAGGCCTGCAGGCGCGGCGTGACCAGTTTCATTTTGGCCATGGAGCGGTAGCTGGCGGCCGAAAGGGGGTAGAACACCAGCTTGATCAGCAAGGTCAGCAGCACGATCGTCCAGCCCCAGTTGCCGACGAAACTATGTATCCAGGTCATGAGCTGGAACAGGGGCTTGGCGATAATGGTCAGGAAGCCGTAGTCGACGACCACATCCAGGCCGGGGGCGACATGCGCCATGGCTTTCTGGTCTTGGGGACCCAGCCATAGGTGGGCGGTGGTGGCCTGGTGCTGGCCCGGTTCGATGGTGCCCAGCGGTTCGATGGCCCGTACGGCGTACAGGTTGTCGGAAACGCGCAATGCCTCGTTATGGCGCACTTTGCCTTCCGCCGGTACCCAGGCGGTGGCGAAATAGTGCTGCACAATGCTGATCCAGCCATTGTCGGCCTGCTTAATGTAGCTGGCCTTGTTCTTGTCGATATCGGAGAACTTGATCTTCTGGTACTTGTCTTCGCTGGAATAGACCGCGGGACCCGTAAATGTGCTGTAGAAGTGCGAAGTATTGGGAGGATCGTTGCCGTCGCGTGTCAGCTGGTAATAGATGGACGGATTAACCGGGGCCGTGCCCACGTTGTACAAGTCGTTTTGGACGTCGATATCGTAGCGGCCCTTGTGCAGGGTGTAGGTCCGGACGACTTTTAGGCCGTCGGACTGCGCTTCGAAGACGACTTTAAGCGTGTCGCCCGACATCGTGCGTTCGGATGAGGTCATCTGAAACGGCGTCAGGTGCGTGGGAAAGCTTTGGCCCTGCGCAGCGCCGACCACGCCGGCCTGGACCAGATAGGTCAGGCTGGCCGAGTCGTCCAGCAACATCATGGGTTTGCTGGGATCTTCGAGGTCTCTGTATTTGGTCAGTTGAGCCTTGACCAACTGCGCACCCGTGGTGTCGAAGGTCAGCTCGTAGACGTCGGTCTTGATCTGGATTTTTTCCGAGGCGCTGGCTGCTTTTTGGCCCGCGCCGGGCACCGTCTCGTTGCCGGCGGCTGGGGCCGGCGTTACCGCGGCCGGAGCACCGGCCGGAACGCTGGCGTTGGGCGCCTTGGTGCCGTTTGCCGCCTGTTTCGGTTCTGTACCGGCGGTCTGGCTTGTGGTCGAGCCGCCAAAGAGCGAAGGCTTGCCAGTATGCACTTGCCAGTTATTCCACAGCAGCAAGAGCGAGAAAGAGAAAATCATCCAGAGGACGGTGCGTCGGATATCCATAGCGCCTGTTTTCTTAAGTTAAAGCGGAGCAAAAGCTCGTTAGTTTAACGTAGCTCAACTGAACCGCAGTTGAGCATGAGGGGATTCATAAAAACGAGCGGTAAACAGCCGATGAGCCGGCTGGTTATTTGCTCGTGTGTTTCGAGCCCGGAACGGGATCGCAGCCGCCTGAACACCAGGGATGGCAGCGGGCGATACGCCGTACGGCCAGCCACAGGCCTCGCAGCGGGCCATGGATTTCGATGGCTTCGATGGCATAGGCGGAACAAGTCGGGGTGAAGCGACAGTTGCGGCCTAGCCAGGGGCTAAGGAAATACCGGTAAAAGCGGATGGGGGCGATAAGCAGGGCCTGAGGCAGACTATGGTTCATCGCACCGCCCGGTCAAGCAAGGCATCAACTTCGGAACGTACCAGCTTTTTCAGTTCGGTCAGCGTAAGCGGGCCGACTTTGGAATGCAGCCGGAATACGTAATCGCACTGGGGGAGCTCGTGCCGGCGCAACCGGAATGCTTCGCGGATGACGCGCTTCATGGCATTGCGGGTAACGGCTCTGGCGGCATAGCGTTTGGCTATTATCAACCCCAGACGAGCCTGGTCGGCACCCTCGGCAGCATCCCGGGGCGTAGTTATAACAAACAAAGCCCCTCTGGCAATACGTTTACCCTTGAGGGCGGCGGCGTATTCCGAGGGGCGGTGCAAACGCGCCGCGGGAGTAAACGTGGCACGCATGGGCTTTATAGCCAAGGGCAGCCTTGGCTGGGCCAAACGGGCTTAAACGGCCAAGCGCTTGCGGCCTTTGGCACGACGCGCTTTGATGACGGCGCGACCACCACGGGTCTTCATGCGTACGAGAAAGCCATGGGTGCGCTTGCGGCGGGTAACGGAAGGTTGAAAAGTGCGTTTCATGGGTAATCCAAATAAAAGAGCTATAAAGAGCTGTTGTCGAGCCGAGCGCCGAAAAGCCGTAGTCGGTCGCTTGCTTTGCTGGTTTCACCGCCGGGTTTGTTGTACCGATTAAACAGTAAAACAGATGCCAGGCGGTTTTTTTAGGCCCAAGGCTGATGCCTTGCCGCCCATAAGACTTGCAGTTGTGGCTGCCACCATTTGCTGTTACGTCTTTTTTTGCACCCCGTAGCCGCGTTTTTAGCGGTTTTCGCGCAGCTTTTGATGGCTTTTGGGGGGCTTAGGGTATTAAAAGCCGCACCAAGCGCAGCAACAAAAAGGCCGTCTCAGCATTAAAAATTCTTGAAAAGCCCACTATTTCATCAAATTCTATGTGTTTAGTCAAATGCTTAGCATAAGTACTGGGTGCCGATCTTATCCTGGCTTGTGGATAACTTGCCGCTCAACAAGGTAGAATCGAGGTTTACAGAAGTGGTGGACATGAACGAATTTTGGCAGACTTGCATTCATCGGCTCGAGCAAGAACTTCCTCCTCAGCAAATAAGCGCCTGGATAAGGCCCTTGGTTCCGCTCGCGTTCGATGAAGCGCAGGCTGTGCTGCGCGTGTCTGCTCCCAATCGATTCAAGCTAGACTGGGTGCGCAAGAATTTTTCGCACCAAATAGAAAACTTGGCGTCCGAATGGTTTAAACGCCCGGTGCAGGTATCTTTCGAGCTGGCGGCGTCCAGTCGGCCCGCGCCGGTTGCGCGCGCCGCTGCCGCCGTGGCAACCCCAACCAACAATGTTGTGCCACAAGGGCAGGCGCCGGTTCAGGTTCCCGCCATGCCGTCGACGGCCGTCAATGCCGCTACGGCCGAAGCCGCGCACGACCGTTCGCGCCTGAACACCGACCTAACCTTCGAGAACTTCGTTACCGGTAAAGCCAATCAGCTTGCGCGTGCGGCGGCACTGCAGGTGGCCGAGAATCCAGGGGTTTCGTATAACCCTTTGTTTTTGTACGGCGGCGTCGGCTTGGGCAAAACCCATCTTATTCACGCTATCGGCAATGCGTTGCTGGCCAATGGCAATGGAACCCGCGTGCGCTATGTGCATGCCGACCAGTATGTGTCCGATGTGGTCAAGGCGTACCAGCGCAAGGCGTTCGACGAATTCAAGCGTTATTATCATTCGCTTGATTTATTGCTGATAGACGACATCCAGTTTTTTGCCGGAAAAAACCGTACGCAGGAAGAGTTTTTCTACGCCTTCGAAGCCATGGTGGCGCAGCGCAAGCAAATCATTATTACGTCCGATACCTATCCCAAGGAATTGGCCAATATCGACAGCCGGCTCATTTCGCGTTTCGACTCGGGGCTGACGGTTGCCATCGAGCCGCCCGAACTGGAAATGCGGGTTGCCATTTTGCTGCGCAAGGCTGAAAC
Source organism: Eoetvoesiella caeni (assembly GCF_003315175.1). GTDB lineage: Bacteria > Pseudomonadota > Gammaproteobacteria > Burkholderiales > Burkholderiaceae_B > Eoetvoesia > Eoetvoesia caeni. The sequence goes on from NZ_QNRQ01000002.1 coordinate 402,497, forward strand.
CGAAGGCGTGACCATGCCTGAAGAGGTGGCGTTTTTTATTGCCAAGCATCTTCGCAGCAACGTGCGCGAACTCGAGGGCGCGTTGCGCAAAGTATCGGCTTATGCGCGCTTTCACGGCCGCGAAGTCCTTACTGTGGAAGTCTGCAAAGACGCCCTGAAGGATTTGCTGTCGGTGTCCAATGGGCAGATTACCGTCGAGAACATTCAAAAGACGGTGGCCGACTTCTACAAGATCAAGGTGGCCGACATGTATTCGAAACGTCGGCCTGCCAACATAGCATTACCCAGGCAGGTGGCCATGTATCTGGCCAAAGAGCTGACGCAAAAAAGCCTGCCTGAAATCGGAGATTTGTTTGGGGGGCGCGACCACACTACGGTGTTGCACGCGGTACGCAAAATTTCCGATGCACGGTCCAAGCAAACCGAGCTTAATCACGCTTTACATGTATTAGAACAAACCTTAAAAGGATAACCATGCAACTCGTACAAACGACTCGCGATGCATTGTTGAAACCGTTGTCAACGGTGGCGGGAATTGTCGAAAGAAGAAATACGTTGCCTATTTTGGCCAATATTCTGCTGCGCAAAGAAGGCAATAACGTTGCGTTTATTGCCACCGACCTTGAAGTCCAGATCACGACCCATGCCGAGTTCGGCGTAGGCGACTCGAACGAGTCCACAACGGTTGCCGCGCGCAAGTTGCTTGACATCTTGCGTGCCTTGCCCGAAGTGGGCGATGTAACGCTGTCCCAGGTCAGCGGCAAGCTCACCGTGCAGTCCGGAAAAAGCCGTTTCAACCTGCAAACGCTGGGCGCGGCCGAATTCCCCACTTTGTCGCAACCCGAGAAATGGGATGTCTCCCTGTCGTTGCCGCAAAAAACGCTTAAGCACTTGTTCAATATGGTGCACTTCGCCATGGCGCAGCAAGACATTCGCTACTACTTGAACGGGCTGTTGTTCGTGTTCGAGCCCGGCTTTGTGCGCGCGGTGGCCACCGACGGTCATCGCCTGGCACACAGCGGCACCACTGTCGAGGGCATTACAGAAAAGCACGATGTCATCGTGCCGCGTAAAACAGTACTTGAAATTCAGCGCCTGCTGGCCGACTCCGACGACCCCGTGGCCATTGACGTCGCGCCCGGCCAGATCCGTTTTCGCTTTGGCGACGTCGAGCTGGTCTCTAAGCTGGTCGAGGGTAAATTCCCCGATTTCACCCGCGTGATCCCCAACAACTACACGCGCTTTTTCGAAATCAATCGCGAAGCCCTGCAAGGCAGCTTGCAGCGGGCCGCCATTCTTACCACCGACAAGCTCAAGGGCGTACGCATCCAGTTGTCCGACCATCTGCTCAAGATCTCGTCAACCAACGCCGAGCAGGAAGAGGCGCTGGAAGAGCTGGATATCGATTACGGCCACGAGCCGCTGGACGTAGGTTTTAACGTTGGCTATTTGCTGGATGTGCTGGCCAACGTCAAGACCGAAACAATCAAATGGGCCGTCCAGCCCGATGTCAATGCTTCGGCGCTTATTACTTCGCCCGACGACGAGCAGTTCAAGTATGTCGTCATGCCGATGCGCATCTAGCCTGGATATGAACAATACAAAGGCGTGTTGCGTTCAAATGTGTGGTCATGTCGATGCGCATTAATCTGCTTGGGATTCATGCCGAATAGGCCGGTCCGGCGCGCTGTTTGCGTGCGGCCGATTTATTCGTCACACAGCTTTTATAGGGTTTTAAATTAGTCATGTCAGATCAAACCGCGAATACCGTCGATACCGGATACGGTGCCGATTCCATCAAGATGCTCAAAGGGCTCGAGGCCGTACGTAAACGCCCGGGCATGTACATTGGCGACACATCGGACGGGACCGGACTTCACCACATGGTGTTCGAGGTTGTCGACAATGCTATCGATGAAGCGCTAGCCGGTTATTGCGACGATATTGTTGTCACGATTCATTCGGACAACAGTATTTCTGTAAGCGATAACGGCCGAGGCATACCTACGGCCATCCACAAAGACGACGAATTCGGGCGCAGTGCGGCCGAGATCGTCATGACCGAACTGCATGCCGGCGGCAAGTTCGACCATAACTCGTACAAGGTTTCCGGCGGCCTGCACGGTGTTGGCGTGTCGTGCGTCAACGCGCTGTCCGAGTGGCTGCGCTTGACCATCTGGCGCAATGGCCACGCACACGAAATGGAGTTCAACCGTGGCGAACGGGTACAGCCGTTAGGCATTACCGGCGACACCGACCAGCACGGAACGCGGGTGCAGTTCCTGGCCGACCCAGAGATTTTCGAGAACATCGAATATCACTACGAGATCCTGGCCAAGCGCCTGCGCGAGCTCTCTTTCCTGAACAACGGCGTAAAGATCCGTCTTATCGACGAGCGCCAGGACAAAGAAGAAAACTTCGCTTTTTCGGGTGGGGTCAAAGGCTTTGTCGAATACATCAACCGTACCAAAACGGTGCTGCACCCCAATGTATTTTCTGTCAGTACCGAATCCGTCGTCAACGAAACGGCCATCGGCGTTGACGTGGCCATGCAATGGAACGATGCCTACACCGAAACGGTCCTGTGCTTTACCAACAATATTCCCCAGCGCGACGGCGGCACCCACCTGACGGGCCTGCGCGCCGCCATGACGCGCGTTCTTAATAAATACATCACCGATAACGAGTTGGCGAAGAAAGCCAAGGTCGACACCACCGGCGACGACATGCGCGAAGGCCTGGCCTGCGTGTTGTCGGTGAAGGTGCCCGACCCCAAGTTCAGCAGCCAAACCAAAGACAAGCTGGTTTCCAGCGAAGTGCGTCCGGCCGTGGAAGAGGCTGTGGCGCGTACCCTGGAAACCTGGTTGCTGGAAAACCCGGTCGACGCAAAAGCGTTGTGCAACAAAATCATCGACGCTGCGCGAGCGCGTGACGCCGCACGCAGGGCGCGCGAAATGACGCGCCGTAAAAGCATACTGGAAGGCGCCGGCTTGCCTGGCAAGCTGGCCGACTGCCAGGAAAAAGATCCTGCGCTCAGCGAAATTTACATCGTCGAGGGCGACTCGGCCGGCGGCTCGGCCAAGCAAGGCCGCGACCGCAAGTTCCAGGCTATTTTGCCTTTGCGCGGCAAAGTGCTCAATGTGGAAAAAGCGCGTTTCGACCGCCTTATCGCCAGCGAACAGATCACCACCTTGATTACCGCATTGGGTACCAGCATCGGCCCGGATTTCAACATCGATAAATTGCGCTATCACCGCATCATTATCATGACCGACGCCGACGTTGACGGCGCGCACATCCGTACTTTGCTGCTTACGCTGTTTTATCGCCAAATGCCCGAGCTGCTGGAGCGCGGCTATATTTATATTGCCCAGCCGCCGCTGTACAAGGTCAAGGTAGGCCGCGACGAACGTTACCTGAAAGACGACCAGGAAGAAGCCCAGTTCATGATGCAGCTTGCGCTGAAAGATGCCAAGCTGTTCCCCCGCGAAGGTGCGAACGCCATCGAGGGCGATGCCCTGGGCGAACTTGCGCGCCAGTATATTCTGGCCGACACCGTCATCAACCGCCTGTCGCGCTACACCGACCTGGACTCGCTCTCGGCCATGGCCGAAGGCGTTGAAATCAATCTTGACAGCGCCGACCACGCCGCCGCGTCGGCCCAGCGTTTGCAAGCCGCCATCGAAGATCCCAAGCTGCCGCATACGGTCTCGGTCGAAGTCGAGTCCAACGACGAAGACACCATTTGGCGTCTGGTTGTACGTCGCATGCACCACGGCAATATACGGGTCAGTATTTTCGACCGCGCATTCGTGCGCGGCGCTGACTACGCTGTCTTGGCCAAGGCGGCCAAGACCTTCGTCGGCATGCTTGGCGCCGGTGCCAAGGTTGTGCGCGGCGAGGGCGACAAGCGCAAGGAGAAGCTGGTCGGCGATTTCCGCGAGGTCATCCAATGGCTGCGTAGCGAAGCCGAGCGCAGTGTCAGCAAGCAGCGCTACAAAGGCCTGGGCGAAATGAACCCCAGCCAGTTGTGGGAAACCACCATGGATCCCACCGTGCGCCGCTTGCTGCGCGTGCAAATCGAAGACGCCATCGCCGCCGATGAAATCTTCACAACGCTAATGGGCGACCATGTGGAGCCGCGCCGGGCGTTTATTGAACAGCATGCGCTGCAAGCGGGGAATATTGATATTTAAGTTTGTTGGGCCATTTGATAAGCTGGCCAACGAACCAGCGTTGAGATGACATATCGTTCTTGATGAACGCAAAAGCATAGGCTCATAAATTGCAAAATTTATGAGCCTTGTGTTTTTGGTAATAGGTATCTATTTTTTGGGAACGACGTTACTAGAATCCGTGAAACAAGAAGTCTATTGCGGCTACGATATCATCGTGACGATTTTGAATATTGAATATCGCGACTTTGAGGTCCTTGACGGGGACCGCAGCTAAGTATTGGGTCACCATTGAGTACTCGATGCCTTCTATATTAAACAAGGGGTTGAGCGTCTTTGCGGGCTTTGGCGCTTCGGCAAGAGGCAGCAGCGGAATCACGATACGAGTTAAACGGGTGCATCAAGTCTGCTTGGACATTGACGAGATACCCGGAGCCTGAAGGATTAGGGTAGACGTTAAATCGGCTCATCAGAACATTCTGTACTTTGCTAGGGGCAGACCGTGCTCTTCGACGAAAGCGTTAGAGCTATCAATAGCCTCTTTATTTTCCTTCAGCCAGAGTTCTGTACGCTTGCGCTTAATGGCTAGGGCCACTCCTGCCTCAGCAGCCTGTGAAATATTGATGTGCAGTGCCTTAGCTTCGGAGAGCAGGCTTTCCGTTAGGGTCACGTTGGTCGCCCGTTTGGGGGCGCTTTGGGAACTACTTAGCGAGGGCATAAGTCGACTCCTTTTTCAATATAATCAATAGTGCCATGGATGCGCATATTTCATAACATGAACTGTAAATTTACTACTTGACTATCCAGAGCCATGGTCCTTTACCCTTCAATATACGTCGCTTCTAGGGATTTCTCCGGACCGAGGATGCGAGGTATTTTGAGTCGCTTCTATGAGCGGCTTGCCGCTCTGATTGTTCTTAATCTTGGGGCACCGCCGGTGGCAGCTAGCTGCCTGCGCCCGTTGGCCTCAACTTGCGCCCCAACCTCTGCCGATCCAACGCTCCCGATGCCGCCGCCTGGAGCAACCCCTGAAATGTCGGGCATTCGGCATGGCTGGGCGCGGGGCATGCGGCTGCATGCCGTAGCCCGCGGCTTACGGCCCTGAGCTGCTTGATGGTTGCGTCTATCTCGTCCGCCTTCGCGGAAAGCAATCGGCGGTCGATGTTTGGTGGGCCGGCGGGCGAGAGCATGGACTGGATCTCGTCCAGGGAAAGGCCCGCCGCCTGACCCAGTGCAATCAGCGCCAGCTGGTCCAGTACCCCGGGGGCGAAGCGGCGTCGTGCTCCTTGCGGGCCGACGGACGCTATGAGGCCCCGTTTTTCGTAATAACGCAGCGTGGAAGCGGGCAGCCCAGCGCGCTTGGTTACTTCTGAAATGTCCATCAAAAGCCCCTTGACTTGAAGTTGACTTCAACTTCTATAGTGTCCTCGAATACTTCGCGAGTCAACCAAAGAGGCATCTTATGACGTTATTGCAACTAACTTTCGGGGCTGTATTCATCGGCATTGGCGCTACCGCGGTCATGGACTTGTGGCTTGTCTTTCTTAAACGCATGGGCATGCCGTCGATGAATTTTGCGCTTGTGGGCCGCTGGGTTGGGCATTTGATGCGCGGAAGGCTGGCGCACGCAGCTATCGGCAAGGCGGAACCCATATCGGGGGAGCTGGCATTGGGCTGGTTCACGCATTATGCAATCGGCATTGCGTTTGCTGCTCTGTTGCTGGCGATTCAAGGGGCGTCATGGGCGCTGAACCCGACGCCGCTGCCTGCCGTAGCCGTGGGTGTGTGCACGGTGCTGGCGCCGCTGTGCATCATGCAGCCAGCCATGGGCGCGGGGTTCGCATCAACCAAAACGCCGACACCGTTGAGGAACTGCCTTCGCAGTTTGGCCAATCATACGATTTTTGGTGTGGGCCTCTACTTGTCTGCATTCTTTTTAAGCGGCTTATAGAGAATGGCAATGGGTCTGGACGGCCCGATGCAAGGCTGCTTTTCTTTAAGCCATGACTTTGTCCAAGGTTATGGGCAGGTCGCGGACGCGGATGCCGGTGGCGTGGAAGACCGCATTGGCAATCGCTCCGGCGACTCCGGTAATGCCGATTTCGCCGATACCGCGGGCGCCCAGTTCGTTGATGTAGGGGTCGCCATGGTCCAGCACGGTGATATCGATCGCCTGGATATCGGCGTTGACGGGTACGTGGTATTCGGCCAGATTGCCGTTGGAATAGCGGCCGTAGCGCAGGTCCAGGTCGCTGACTTCGGTCAGCGCCGAACCGATGCCCCACACTACCCCACCCATGAGCTGGCTATGCGCGGTCTTGGCGTTGAGTACGTTTCCGACATCGTAGACGGCCACGACTTTCGCCACGCTGATGGTGCCAAGGTCGGCGTCCACGTGCACTTCGGCGAAGACGGCGCCGAACGAGTGAAAGGCGTAGTTTTTCTTCTCGTCGCCCGGTTCAGCGCTTGCCGTGGCTTCGATGGGTTTGCCGCCGTTGCGGGCAATGAGCGCCGCGGCGGGTTCGCGCCGCGATGCATCGGTACGGTCGATCAGCCATCCGCCTTCCACCTTGACCCGGTCCGCAGTGGCGCCGCTCAAGGGCGACGCGGAATCGGCGATCGCCAAGGCAATCAACTTGGCGCGTGCCTGCGTTGCGGCTTCGCGCACTGCGGGCGAGACGCTTGCCACCGACTGTGATCCGCCGGATACGGGCGCATGCGGCAGTGAGCTGTCTCCCAGTTGGAAATGCACTTTGTCCAGAGGGAATCCCAACGCGTCGGCGGCCACTTGCGTCATCACGGTGAAAGTGCCGGTGCCCAGGTCTTGCGTGCCGGATGCGGCCATGGCCGTGCCGTCGGCAAGAACGCGCGCGATCGCCGAGGCCTGGCTGCGGTTGGCGGGATAGGTGGCGGTGGCCACGCCATAGCCGACCAGTACATTGCCCTGGCGCATTGAGCGTGTTTGCGCAGTGCGGCGCGACCAGCCGAATTTCTCCGCGCCGATGCGGTAGCAATCGTTCAGGTATTTGCTTGACCAGGGCTTGTTGTCCTGAGGCTCGGTTTCTGCGTAATTTTTGATCCGCAACGCCAGCGGGTCCATGTCAAGCATATACGCCATCTCGTCCATGGCCGATTCCAGCGCGAACGAGCCGCTGGTCTCGCCGGGAGCGCGCATGAAGGTGGGTGTGCCAAGATCCAGTTTGACCAGTTTGTGCGATGTGGCCTGGTTGGGGACTGCATACAGTTTGCGGGTTATGAGCGCTGAAGTTTCGGTCCAGTCTTCGAATGTCGAGGTGGGCGAGATCACGTCGTGCCGCATGCCGTTCAGCGTGCCGTCTGTTTGCGCGAAAATTTGGAAATGCTGGTCGGTGCAGGGCCGGTTGCCCACCATGCCGAACATCTGCGGCCGCTGTAATACCAGCCGTACCGGGCGCCCGGTTTGCTTGGCCGCCATGGCGGCCAGCACCGTATGCGACCAGGTTGAGCCCTTGCAGCCGAAGCCGCCGCCGACAAAGGGGCAGATCACACGTACTTGTTCAGCCCGAATGCCCAGCACCTTGGCCACGGCGTTGCTGACGCCGGATACGCCTTGCGTGCTGTCGTGCAGCGTCAAATCCGGCCCGTCCCAGTGCGCCAGCGTGGCATGCGGCTCCATGGGGTTGTGATGTTCATAAGGAGTGGTGTAGACCGCGTCCAGATGAGCAGTCCCTTGCCGCAAGGCGGCGGAGATGTCGCCTCGGCTGGAGCTGGCCTGGCGACCCATCATTTGTTCGGGCTCGTAGGCGCTGCTTTTCGTCTTATTAAAGCTGACGTTCGGTTCGGCGGCTTCGTAGCGGATTGTTTTTTGCAGCCGGTGCGCGCCTTCGGTTGCGGCTTCCAGCGTTTCGGCAACCACGACGGCGACCGGTTCGTTGTTGTAGCGGACCCGATCGTCCTGTAATAGAGTCAACACGCGAACGGCTGGCGGTTCGGCATCTGTGACGCCGCCATCAGGAAGACGCATTGCGGTTTGATGAGTCATTACCAACACCACGCCTGGCATTGATTCGACCGAACCAGCATCGATGGAGACGATCCTTCCCTTGGCTATGGTGCTGGTGACAAGAACGGCATGCGCCAGTTTCGGTTCGGTGTAGTCGGCGGAATATTTCGCCTGGCCGGTAACTTTGGCCAGCCCGTCGGTGCGGTCTACCGGTTGTCCTAAAACAGTCATGCGGCACCTCCTGCAATGGAAACCGCCCGCACGATGGCGCGTTGCGCCAGTGCAATTTTGAATTCATTACCCGAGTATGCTTTGGCGCCTTGCGTGGCAAGTGCCGCGGCGTCTCTTAACGCGTTGGTCGACAGAGCTTTGCCGGTAAGCATCTGTTCCGTCGCTGTTGCGCGCCACGGCTTGTGGGCCACGCCGCCCAGGGCGATGTGGATGGTTTGTACAGTACCGTTATCTATCTGCAAGCCGACGCCCACAGATACCAGGGCAAAGGCGTAGCTCGCACGATCGCGAATCTTCAAATAGTGCGCATGCTCGGCAAAAATCGGCGCAGGCAAGTCGATGGCTGTAATCAATTCGCCGGGCTCGAGCGTGGTATCCCGTTCGGGATGTTCGCCCGGCAGGCGATGGAACTGTTCGATCGGAATCGTGCGCTCGCCTTGAGGGCCGGCCACCCGAATCACGGCGTCCAGCGCCGCCATGGCGACGTTCATGTCGGACGGATTGGTGGCAATGCATTGGCTGCTGGCGCCCAGGATTGCATGGATCCGATTGTTGCCTTCGATCGCCGCGCAGCCGCTGCCGGGCACGCGCTTGTTGCAATGGGGAAAGGCCGTGTCGTAGAAATAATAGCAGCGCGTGCGTTGCATCAGGTTGCCGCCCATGGTTGCCATATTGCGCAACTGGGCGCTGGCGCCCGCCAGGATGGCTTGCGACAAAAGCGGGTAGTGCGCGCGCACCATGGGATGGTTGGCGGCGTCGCTGTTGGGCACGGCCGCGCCGATTCGCAGGCCGCCTCCCGGTAGCTCTGTAATGCTGTTCAATCCTTCGACGTGGTTGATGTCGATCAGCGCACGTGGTGCCGCTACGCCGCCTTTCATCAAGTCCAGCAGGTTTGTGCCGCCGCCTATGTAGGCGGCGTCCGGCTGCCGGCCCGCGCTTAGTGCGGCGTCTACGTCGCTTGTGCGTTCGTAAGTGACGGTCTGCATTCAACGCCCCCCGGTTTTTTGGCCGGCCACGGACTGGATGGCGGCAACGATATTGGGATAAGCGCCGCATCGGCAGATATTGCCGCTCATGCGTTCACGGACCTCCGAGTCGCTTAGCTGGGTTGGCCGTTGGCGTACGTCGCCCGTTGCCGCGCTGGCTTCGCCGGCCTGGAATTCGTCGATCAGTGCGGTGGCCGAACACAGTTGGCCGGGTGTGCAGAAGCCGCACTGGAAGGCGTCGTTCTCGATGAAGGCCTGTTGCAGCGGGCTAGGGATTTGATTTGACGACAGCCCTTCAACCGTCGTGATGGCCTCGCCGGCGTGCATGACGGCAAGCGTCAGACAGGCATTGATGCGCCGGCCGTTGGCAATGACGGTACAGGCGCCGCACTGGCCGCGATCGCAGCCCTTTTTAGTGCCCGTCAGACCTGCATGCTCGCGCAGCGCGTCGAGCAGGGTCGTGCGGGCCTCAAGAAGAAGGTCGAAGGGCCGGCCGTTCAGCGTCAGCCGGACGGGCTGCAAGGCGCTGCCTGGGGCAGGCAATGGCGCGGAGCCATTTGCGGATGCTGCGACCCGGTCCAGCGCGGCCGATACGCCGGCGGCGGCGCCGGGCGATCCTTGTGCGCCCGCATTGGCAGATAAGGGCGCGACAGAGACGGCGGCAGCCGCGGCGGTGGATTGCAGGAACCGGCGCCGGGATGGATCCAGAGAGCTGGCCTCCTGGGGTGAAGGCGGGAATTTTGCGGGATAGAAGGGCCAAGTCTGGCGGGGCGCTTTATGCTGCATGGTGATGAACCCTCAAGGCGGACGCAATGAATGACGGATTCGTTTCGTCAGCAAGTGCGGTGCCGAAGGAAATTACGCCTGAGGGCAAAGGCGGTTGCCGGCCGTTGAATATGGCGCGAAGCTGGGGAGGCGTTCTGCGCAAAAGAAACGGCCCATTGAGCGATTCCTCAATGGGCCGGTAACGGTGTTGCGCCTGCCTAGCAGGCGTACAGCGAGTCTGTGGTTTAACCGATTTGCGTGCGTGCGAAATTCAGGCGTTCCATGATGGGCGCGTCGGAGAAGCGGAACAGGTCGAATTGCGTTTCGGCCTGCAGCGACCAGGACACCCAGGACGGAATGACGAACATGTCGCCGATGTCGAGCTTGTGCTCGATGCCGCCCAGGACGATGGAACCGCGGCCTTCGAAGACTTGAAAGACTGTGGAACCGACTTCGCGGCGGGTGGCGGTGGCTGCGCCGGCGCGGATACGGTGGAATTCGCAGCGGATGGTGGACATGACATCCCCGCCCGTGGTCGGGTTGATATAGCGCACGGCGGCGTGGCCCGGTTCGACCGTGCCGGGATGGCCTTCGGCTTCAAGCCGCAGTTGTTCGGTAAGCGCACGGTCGGTGTATTCCCAGCGGTATGCGCCTATGGGCGAACTGGGTGTGTTTTGCAGGCCCGACAGGGGGCGCAGGCCGGGGTGGCACCACAGGCGCTCGCCGCGCGAATAGTCGGGCGTGGTTTCGTCGGAAAGCTTTTCAGAGCCGAATTCAAAGAAGCCGACATCATTCTGGTACGAAAATGGGATGTCGAGCCCGTCGATCCAGGCCATGGGGTGGTCGGTTACGTTTTGGTGGCCGTGGAAGTTCCAGCCCGGGGTAAGCAGGAGGTCGCCGCGGCTCATGCGTACGGGGTCGCCGCTGACGACGGTCCAGACGCCTTCGCCTTCAACCACGAAACGAAACGCGTTTTGTGCGTGCCGGTGTTCGGGGGCGGTTTCTTTGGGGCCGAGGTATTGAATGGCAGCCCACAAGGTGGGGCTGATATAGGGCTGGCCGCCAAGGCCGGGATTGGCGAGCCCGATGGCACGGCGTTCGCCGCCGCGGCCTACTGGAACGAGGTCACCCGAGCGCTTGGCCAAGGGGTAAAGCTGGGACCATTTCCAGACATGGGGCAGGGCCTGCGGCGCCGGATGCACGGGCATCAGCGAACCCAGTTGGGTCCATAGCGGCATCAGGTGCAGCGACTCGAAATCGGCGTAAAGCTGGCGCAGTTCTGGGGTGTCTTCCGGAGCCATGACATTGTGAGCGGGAGTTTGCCCGGCCACGGGAAGATCGGAGGTGGGGGTTGCAGTCGTCATAATGCAGCTTCCTTTCAAAGAAGGCTCAGGCCTTGCGGCAGCCGAGCCAGAGGCGGACAGTAATACGATTCTACCTTGCCGATTCCTGATAAGGGCTTAAATACTTTAGCTATTGTGGATTATTATCATCCATAAATATTCCATATAGGCGTGTTCGATGAGCCTGCGATTTTCTGGTCGCCGTTCGGCGGTGCATTCAGGGCTTCGTCCTGGAAAGGCCAGCGCGCTTGCGGCCATGTCGCCCGCTTATTTCGGCGTGGTCATGGCGACGGGAATCGTTTCACTGGCGGCGGACATGATGGGCATGGCGTCTTTAGCGCAAGCCTTGTTCGGGCTGAATGTCGTTCTGTATGCAGGTTTGTGGGTGCTGACGCTCGTTCGGGCGGTGTGTTATTCGCAGCGTTTTTTCAGCGACCTGTTCGACCACGTGCGGGCATGGGGCTTTTTTACTATGGTGGCCGCGTCGTGCATTCTGGGCGAGCAGTTTCTTGGGCTGGCCGCCAACGAAATCATGGGCTGGGCTTTATGGGCAGTATCGCTGCTTTTGTGGTGTGGGCTTACCTATACCGTTTTTGTGGCGCTCATCATCAAGACAAGCAAGCCGTCCATCAGAAGGGGCATTCACGGCGGCTGGCTGCTGGCGGTGGTGGCGACCCAGGCGCTGGCATCGCTGACGATTCTGCTGGTGCCGCAAGCCGGCGCGGCCTATAAAGACGGGCTGGCCTTTTTTTCGCTGACGATGTGGCTGTGGGGCGGCATGTTGTATATCTGGATGGCCGCGCTGATTTTTTATCGGGATATGTTTTTTCGTTTCGCTCCGGCCGACCTGGTGCCGCCCTACTGGATCAATATGGGCGCGATGGCGATTTCGGCATTGACGGGGACTTCTTTGATCACCCTTGCCGCCCAGGTGCCCTATTTGACGGAATTTGCGGGATTCCTCAAGGGCTTTACTGTTTTGTTCTGGGCCACCGGCACTTGGTGGATACCCATGCTGGTTGTGCTGGAGTTATGGCGCCATGGCTACAAGCATTTTCCCTTGAAGTACGACGCCCTTTATTGGGGTGCGGTCTTTCCTTTGGGCATGTACGCGGCCAGCACGCATCAAGTGGGCGCGGCGCTGGGGCTCGATTTTCTACGGCCCATCGCCACGGTATTTCTATATCTGGCGCTGGCGGCCTGGGCGCTTACTTTTGCGGCATGGGTCGTAACTGCAGCGCGCCGGCTGCGACGCAGCCCTTGGCTTTGAGTGCTGGCGCATGCACGGCTTCTTTGCCGGTTCTTGCGGTGGACATGCCGGCCATGGAAGACCGCCTTAGCGGGATCCCAACGAGGCGATGTTGTTATAAATTTTCACGAGCAGCCGCTTGAGCATTACGACTTCGTTTGGCGAGATATTTGCCAGGGCAATTCTTTCGTAAAGGTCGGCCAAGGGGGCGATGCGGACGGCCAGGTCTTTTCCTGCCTCTTGTAGCATGACGTTGACCGAGCGCTTGTCCGTTTCCCCCGGCTTTCTTATGACCAAGCCTTTCTTTTCCATCGAAGCGACCAGCCTGGACAGGGTCGAGATGTCGATGGATGTGTATTCGGCAAGATGGGTCATGCGCTGGGCGTCTGTGCGCAGCAGCGATGCAATGACGCGCCACATCGGCAAGGTCAGGTTGAACTTGACCAGCTCATGGGAAAAAGTTTCGCCGATGCGCACCCCGGCCCTGTTCAGCAGGTAGGGTACGGCTTTCTCAAGCGCATAGTCGTCTAGGTTGAACTGGCTCTCGGCTTTCATTTTTCAGCTTTCATTGGCGGGTGATCTTCAAATATATTCGGCCTTGGCAAAGTTTACCGGCTTCAAGGCCGACGCGGGCCGGATGCGGCTTTGCGCGGGATGGACACGCCGTATTGGGACTGTGTTGGAAAGCCATATTGCCTTTATACGCCCAGGTGCCGCTGACTAAGCTCGGGATGAGCCTGTAGCTGCGCGCTGCTTCCTTGCCAGATTACCCGGCCTTTTTCAATGATGTAGTGTCGGTCGGCAATTTGAGTCAGGGCATCGATGTTCTTGTCGATGATCAGGATGGATTGCCCTCTTTTTTTCAGTTCCCAAATGCATCGCCATATTTCTTCGCGGATCAGCGGGGCCAGTCCTTCGGTGGCTTCGTCAAGGATAAGCAGCCGCGGATTGGTAAGAAGCGCGCGCGAGATTGCGAGCATTTGCTGTTCGCCGCCCGATAATTGGGCTCCCATGAAACGCCTGCGCTCTTTCAGGCGCGGAAAAAGCCGGTACACCTCGGATAAAACCCATGGGCCGGGGCCACGCGCGGTAGCCACCAGGTTTTCTTCGACAGTCAGGTTGGGTGTGATCTGCCTGCCCTCCGGCACCAGGCCGATGCCAAGCCGGCAAATGCGGTAGGGCTGCAGCCCGGCTATGGGCTGCCCATGAAAGCTGATGTGCCCGGCGGTAGGCTGCACGATGCCCAGCAGCGTGTGGACGGTAGTGGTCTTGCCCATGCCGTTGCGCCCCAGCATGGTGACGACCTCTCCGCTTTGTATCGACAGCGAGATGCCGAACAGCACGCGGCTGCTGCCGTAGCCCGATTCCAGGTTCTCGACGCTAAGCATGCTGGAATCCTTTTTCTTCTTGCTTGGCGCCCAGGTAGGCTTTCTGGACTTCGGCGTTGGCGCGGATCTCGTCAACGGTGCCGGTTGCTATTACGGTTCCGTACACCAGGACGGACACCCTGTCGGCCAGGCTGAATATTGCGTTCATATCGTGTTCGATAAGCAGGATGGTGTGATGCTGTTTAAGTGTTTCAAGCAGTTGGATGATTTGCGCGCTGTCTTCTATGCCCATGCCGGCCAGCGGCTCATCCAGCAACAGCAGTTCGGGTTCCGAAGCCAGCGCCATGGCGATTTCCAGTTGCCGTTGTTCGCCGTGAGCCAGGTTGCTTGCCAGCACGTTGGCGCGCGACTGCAGGCCGACGCGGGCCAGCAGGTCGGCCGCCGGCGATCGCAGCGAGGACTCTTTGCGGGCGTTCGACCAGAAATGGAAGCTGTGCCCCTGGTGGGCCTGCACTGCCAGCATGACATTTTCCAGTGCGGAAAAGCCATTGAATATGGTGGTCATCTGGTAGGACCGGGCGATACCCAGCGCGGTGCGCGCGTAGACCGGAAGCCCTGTGATGTCCTGCGCCTTGAACCGGATTTTTCCTTCGGTGGGTGCGATTTCGCCGGACAGCTGGTTCATCAATGTGGACTTGCCCGCACCGTTGGGGCCGATCAGGGCGTGGGTTTCGCCTTTGGCGACCCGCAGATTGAGCGCATTGCTGGCCAGCAGCCCGCCGAAACGCTTGGTCAGATTATCTACTTGCAACAGGTCAGTCATTGTCCGCTCCGCGACCGGTAAGCAGGCCATACAGTCCACGGCGCGCGAACAGAACGCCCAGAAGAAGTAGCGGGCCGTATACAAGATGCCAATGTTCGGTATAGCCCGACAGGACGTCTTCAAGCCCGAGGATGGCCGCAGCGCCCAGTACAGGTCCCATCAGGTTGCCGGTTCCGCCTATGACGACCATGGCGATGATGTCGCTGGACCGGACCCAGTGCATGAACGCCGGGCTGATGAACTTGCCGTGGTTGATCATCAGCGCGCCGGCCAGGCCGGCTATGGCGCCCGCGATGACGAATGCCGTCAATTTATACCTGAAGCTGGAATAGCCCAGGGCGGCCATCCTTCTTTCGTTTTGCCGGCTGCCGCGCAACACCATGCCGAAGCGCGAGTTCACCGCGCGGCGCAGGAATATATAAACCAAGGCCAGGATGACGAAGGTGACATAGTAAAAGACGACATGGTCGTTAAGATTGAGCAGCCCCGAGGTGCTTGACCGTTCGGCCAGGCGCATGCCGTCTTCGCCGCCATAGGCGTCGAGATTGATGAAGAAAAAGTAAATCATCTGCGCAAACGCCAGCGTCAGCATAATGAAATAAACGCCGCGGGTGCGCAGCGCGATCAGGCCGATGACCAGCGCAACCAGGGCGGACACGAGCATGGCCGCGGGCCAGGTAATGAAGGCGCTGGTGGTGCTTTGAATGGTGAAGGGCCAGGTCATGAGCGGCACGCCGTTCAGGGCGTGGTCGGACATGATGAGGACGACGTAGGCGCCCACACCGGCAAAGGCCGCCTGGCCGAAACACACGAGGCCGGCAAAGCCCAGGATGAATCCCAGGCTTACCGCCACAATGCCGAAGATCATGATGCGCGTCAGCAGCGTGACATAGAACGGGGTGTCGATAATATGCGCCAGGACCGGGAACAGCGCCAGCATGAGCGCGATTGCGGCAACGAGAACCTGCGGCGGGATTCTTGGAATCGCCGCGAACCGGCTCAGTGGCTTGAAAAATGGCATTTGCATTAATTTATCCATTGGCCGGAAACAGTCCTTGAGGACGCCACGACAAAATGGCGGCCATCAGCAGATAAACGGAAATATCGCCGAACAGCGGCGGAAGCAGCAAGCGGCCGAATGTGTCGATAAGCCCGACCAGTATGGCTGCTGCAAACGCGCCCCGAAAGGAGCCTATGCCGCCGATGACGACAACGATTAGCGCAAAGATAAGCACGCTTTCGCCCATTCCGGCCTCTACGGCCAGGATCGGAGCCGCCAGCGCGCCGGCAAGCCCTGCCAGCGCCGCCCCGACGCTGAAAGCGCAAGAGAAAACAAAGTTGACGTTGATTCCGAGCGCGCCGATAAAGGTCCGGTTGCTTGCGCCCGCCCGCACCAGCATGCCGGTGCGGGTCTTGGCAATGATCAGGTACAGCAGCAGTGCCACCAGCACGCCCACTGCCAGGATGACCAGCCGGATGACCGGGTAGGAAATGCCAGCGATGACTGGTATGGAAGAATTGAGCGCGCCGGGCAGGGTGACGTTCAGCGGCTGGGGGCCCCAGATGATGCGGGTCAGCTCGTTGAAGAAAAGAATCAGCCCCAATGTTGCCAGGACCTGGTCCAGGTACGGCCGCCGATAGAACGGCTTGAGCGCCACCCGTTCGAGCAGCGCCCCGATGAACCCGGTAAGGATTACGGCCAGCAGAACGCTTACCCAGAACGCGCCCACCCTTTGCAGGATGGTGGCGAACAGATAGGCTCCGATCATATAGAAGGAGCCATGCGCAAGGTTCACGAGGTTCATGATGCCGAACACCAGCGTGAACCCCGCGGCGATCAGGAACAGCATGACGCCGAACTGCAAGCCGTTTAACGTCTGCTCGATGAACAAGGATATAGTCATGGCGTTCGTGCGGGGTGTGAGTCAGGGCTTGGCGTGAGCCATTTTGCATTGGCCCGCGTAGGCGTCCGCATAAGCCGTTGTAATGGTCTTCACGACGGTATTGACCAGGCGTCCTTGTGCGTCTTTTTCGACCTTCAACAGATAGTGGTCCTGGATCGGGAAGTTATTGGTGTTGAACTTGAAGTCGCCGCGTATGGACTTGAAGTCGACTGTGCGCAGCGCCTTGGCGAAGGAGTCGGCGGAAACGAACTTGCCGCCGTTCTGCTTCAGCGCCGCATCGATCAGGCGGGCTCCGTCGTATCCCATGGCTGCACGCGGCGACGGAATTCTTTTGTAGGTTTTCTCGAAGTCGGCGACGAATTTTTTATTCAATGGGTTGTCGAGCTGTTCGCTCCAGTAGGCCGTGGACTCTATGCCCAGCGCTGCGTCGCCAATGCCCGGTAAAGTGTCCTGGTCGGTGGAGAAGACGGTGTAGACGGGGATTTCGCCTTTCAGCCCCGCTTGGGCCAGCTGCTTGAAGAAATTGACGCCCATGCCGCCGGGATAGAACACGAACAAGGCGTCGGGTTTCACGCTACGCAATTTGGCCAGCTCGGCCGAATAGTCCAGCTGCCCGAACTGAGTGTAGATTTCGGCGGCCACCTGGCCTTTGTATGTGCGCTTCAGGCCGGCCACCATGTCCTTGCCCGCGGCAAAGTTGGGAGCCATGATGTACAGGTTCTTGACGCCTATCTGATTCAAATGCAGTCCCATGGCCTCGGGCACGGTGTCGTTCTGGTGCGCCACGTTGAAGAAATGCGGCGAACAGCCCTTGCCCGCCAGTTCGGATGGGCCGGCGTTGATACTGAGGTAGATGCGGTCCGCATCCAGTACTTTGGGTACAGCGGCCAGCAGTACATTCGACAGGTTGATGCCGGTAACGATGGGAACGCGGTCGCGTTCGACCAGTTTTTGCGCCGCCTGGGCGCCTACGTCGGGCTTGCCCTGGTCGTCGCGGGCAAGCACTTCTGCGGGAACGCCGCCCAGCTTGCCGCCAAGTGAATCGACGCCCAGCTGGAACCCGTCAAGCAGGTCGCGGCCCAGTGTTGCCTGGCTGCCGGACAGGCTGGCGATAAAGCCGATCTTGATAGTGTCGTCGGCATGGGCGGGAGCCTGCATCAACGCCAGGCCTACCACTGCTGTAGCTATTACCTTGAACATATTGCTCTCCTTGGGTGGATACTTTGCAAAGTCTCTGTTGCTTTTATCGGAACTGCCAATAGTTTGCTTCTAGGAACTGCCAATGGCTTCAGGCGTCCGGCCCAGTCGGCCGGGCGCGTGTCAGTCGGACAAGGGTTGTACGGTGGTGTAGGTTCCGGCGTGGAAGGCCAAGGGCGTGGCCTGCGAATACGCGTAGCGCTTTACCGCACCGTAAAAGACAATGTGGTCGCCGACGCCGTGGTGTTCGATTTGTTCGCATTCGAACGTGGCCAGCGCGTCTTTAAGGGTGGGAACGCCGTCGAGGCCATCGAAGAATTCGTCGGTCAGGCCTTCGAATTTATTCAGTTGGGGGCTGCAGAAATGCCGCGATATTTCGACCTGGCGGGCATGCAGAACATTGATGCAAAAGTGCGATGCCCGTTCAAAGGTGGCCAGGCTGCCTGCGTCTTTTCTTAGGCTCCAAAGGACGATGGGCGGGTCGAGCGAAACCGAGCAAAAGGAGTTTGCGGTAAGCCCTTCGAGCTTGCCGTCGGGGCCGCGAGTAGTGATAACGCACACGCCAGTTGCGAACTTGCCTAAAGCATTGCGCAAGTCACGCGGGTCGTGGGACAGGTCTGTATGGCCGTCGATTCGCGGGTACCGGCTGCGGCCATCGGCCGCTTGTGTTGCTGGAATCATTTCTTTCTCCGGGATTGTTGTCAATCGGGCCAAACTTGATGTCAGAAATTATTGATAATGCAACTTGTTTTTAGTTTAGAGCAAATCATAAAAACTAACACCTGTTTATATCTCGGGGTTTGCCCTGATAAATGAGGGTGGGCATGTAAGCAGCAGATAATGCAAGCTATTAAACGCGAACTTGGCCCCTGTTCATATGCTTTCGGGACTAGGGTTTACGCGCAATTTCTAGCTTATGGCACAATTTTTATTTGCAAACAAAAATAAAATAGAATAGATTGATCGCATAGCTTCAACCACTTTTCAATAGCCGAGGCGAACGATGGGCCATCCAGAAACTTGCGGTTTTCTACCTCCCGAAGCGGCATGGTTCGATGCGCCGGGACGGCGTACGTCAATTTCCCATGCCCCCGAATGTGCAACTTTGCTGGGCCGCGCCCGTGACCTGGCCAACGGCCATCTGAAGGAAAACGCGCGCAATACCGAGGCTGCGCGCCGGGTTTCGCAAGAGACCACGCAAATGTTCCGCGAGGCGGGCTTTTTTCGATTAATGCAGCCGGCCAGGTTCGGAGGCTATGAATACGGCTTTACGCCGTTTATCGACATCATCAGTGAACTTGCCCGCGGCTGCCCTTCTTCGGCCTGGGGATGCTCTTTGGGCGCTGTACACCAATGGCTGGTGGGGACCTTTCCCGCGCAGGCGCAAGACGATGTCTGGGGAGAAAATCCAGAGGCCATCATCTGCGGCTCATATGCGCCGGTGGTAAACGCCGAAAAGGTCGATGGCGGATATCTCATCTCGGGCAAATGGCACTGGGCATCCAATATAGACAATTCCGAATGGGCCGTGGTTGGCGTGTTCTTCCCGCCGGATGAAGAGACGCCTGAAAAGCATGCCGGCTTTTTGCTTGTGCCCAGGACAGACTGGGTTGTGGACGACGACTGGTTTACCGCGGGGCAGGCGGGTACCGGCTCCAAGACGGTCTGGATCGATAAGCCGGCGTTCGTGCCGGCTTATCGAAAGCTGACCTTCGGCCAAGCCTCGTCCAACAACCCCCCCGGCGCGCAGGTCAACGACAACCCTATTTACCGCATACCGTTTCTTTCGGCGGTGCCCGTGTGCCTGGTTGCACCCATCCTGGGCGCGGCGCAAGGAGCGATCGACGAATTCATGCAGATCGCCGGGACGCACGTAACGCGCGGCGCTGTTTCGGGCGGGGGCGGCAAGTTAAGGGAATTCTTTCCGGTGCAGTCGCGCCTGGCCGAATCGATGGCGTTGCTGGACGCGGCGCGTTTGCTGATTTACCGCGATACCGCGCAGGTCGAGCAAATGGCGGCGGCCGGACACAAGATCGATGTCGATACGCGCATACGCAACCGGCGCGACCATGCATTTGCGGCGCGCATGGCCAGGGACGCCATAGACGCAGTGTTTGCCAATGTGGGCGGCAATGGATTGGCATTGGATCAATCCATTCAGCGCTTTTGGCGCGATGGCAATGCCATTGCCAAACACATCAGCCTGAACTGGGACGCGGTTTCTTCCATGGTCGGGCAGCAGTTGCTGGGCCTGGAGCCGCGTGGCCAGTACTGAACTATATGGCGCGCGGTCCGCGCCACCTTCAACGCATTGTTTGTACTAACTGAACAGAAAGGAGAATCCCGCCATGGACGGAAAAATCGGGCTTGAGGAACACTTTGCCATACCAGAGACATTGAGCGATTCGGCCGGATTCTTGCCGGACGAAAGCTGGCAGGAGCTTAGCAAGCGGCTGCTTGACATCCACGAGGGCCGCCTGCGCCAGATGGACGAGCATGGCATGGAAATGATGCTGCTTTCGTTGAATGCGCCGGCGGTGCAGGCCATACACGAAACTTCCAAGGCATGCGAAATCGCCACGCGCGCCAACGACTTCCTGGCCGAACAAGTGGCAAAGCGCCCCGACCGTTTCCAGGGCCTGGCCGCACTGCCCTTGCAGGATCCCGACCGCGCAACGCGCGAACTGGAGCGCTGCATCAAGGACCTGGGCTTTCGCGGAGCGCTGGTGAATGGCTTTTCGCAAGTGGACAGGCCGGACAACGTGGTCTATTACGATGCGCCGCAATTCGACAGCTTCTGGAAGACGGTGCAAGAACTGGATGTGCCTTTTTATCTGCACCCGCGCAACCCCATTCCGGCCTGGGCGCAGATATACGAAGGACATCCATGGCTGCTGGGCCCGACATGGGCCTTTGGCCAGGAAACGGCCGTGCACGCCCTGCGTTTGATGGGGTCAGGCCTGTTCGACCGCTATCCCCGCCTGAAGATTATCTTGGGCCATATGGGCGAAGGCTTGCCCTACAGCATGTGGCGCATCGACAACCGCAATGGCTGGACGAAGGCGCCCAAAAGCTATCCCGCCAAACGCAACTTCGCGGAATACTTCCAGGAAAATTTCTATTTGACGACGTCGGGCAATTTCCGTACACAGACGCTGATCGACGCCATCCTGGAAATCGGCGCCGACCGTATTCTGTTTTCGACCGATTGGCCGTTTGAAAATGTGGACCATGCCGCAAACTGGTTCGATGCGACATCAATCAGCGAAGCCGACCGCTTGAAGATAGGGCGTACCAACGCAGTTGATTTGTTCAAGCTGTAAGGCGGGCCACGCCACTACGCCACGATATAAAACAAATACTCCTGGCCATTTTTAACCGGCTCCTGCGCGAAGGTGTAGCCTCGGCGCAGGGCTTCTTCGGGTACGTTGCGAAATGAGCCGGGACAGTCGGTGATGACATGCAGCAACTGGCCTTTATCCAGCTTCTCCAGCGTTTCAAGGGTGTAGATGACGGGGTAGGGACAGGACTCGCCGCGCAGGTCCAGCGTGAAGTCGGGGGAAAGTTCGGTTTGCATGGGGTGGACCTCGGTATCGTTATGCGCGCGCCGCCATCAGACTGGCAGAGAGGTGGCGCTTTTCGTGGAACAGGGTGTAGGCATAGAGCAAGCCCAGCATTGCCAGGGTAATGACGATTGCCGCGGTGGGGCCTATGCTGCTGACGAGGTTGATTTTCTCGCCCGGGGCCACCAGAAGGTTGTAAATGCCAAGGTGGTCCCAGGCATACGCCAGCAGGGTGGCTCCGGCAATATTGCCGATAAAGACCACCAGGTAAAGTACCTGGCCTTCCATAAGCCGGTACATCATGCCGGTTTCGCAGCTTGTGGCCATGACGATGCCAAGGCCGAACAACAAGCCTCCCACAAAAGTACTGGGCGCGGCTATTTGCGTAATGGGCGAGAGTCCATAAACGCTGATGACGATTATGGTCATGACCGCACTCAAGGCCATGCCCGCAATGATGGCCTTGGACATGACGGCGCGGCCCATGATCCATAGGTCGCGAAAGGCCGAAGTAAAGCAGATCTGGCCGCGTTCGATCAGGATGCCGAACATGGCGCCGAACAAGGCGGCAATACCAAGCGGCCTTAGTCCGGAGACGAAGAAGTAGACGATAAGGCAGGCATAGCCCAATGCAAGCAGTCCCCCAACGACGGGCTGGATGCGAAGCGAGCCCGGCGGAGTGGCGGCCGCCTTGCCTTTGGTCAAGGTGGGCCGGCCTTTCCACCAGCGGTTTTTGATGAGCCGGGTGCCCAGCAGTGTGCCAAGGCCGGTGGCGACAATAAAGATCCAGGCATGGAACGAGAATTGCGGAACGCCCGTAAAAAAGGCGGCAAGATTGCACCCCATGGCCAGACGCGCGCCGAAGCCGGCCACAATGCCGCCGGCCAGGGCCTGGACCCAGCGGCGTCTTTGTTGCGGAATGCGGATCTTGAAGCTATTGCTGAGCAGCACCGTGATGAGCGCGCCGATGAACATGCCCCAGACTATCCAGCCGTCGGTGCGCGACAAGGTGCCGCCTTGTATTTTGACGAGCTTGAAGTAGGCCCAGTCGCTGGTGTCGACGCCGGCAAGATGCAGCATTTGTCCGCCAAGGCGGGTAAATTCGCCGGTTACCGCCCAAACTGTTCCCGTCAGTCCAAAGTAGATGGCGCTTAGTGCACCGGCTGCCACCAGCACGGGAAAGGGGCGCCAGTAGTGATTGAAGAAAAAACGCAAGGAATGGGTGGGCATTTGTGAAGCCTGAGACGCCTGAGTATGCAAAAGTACGGCTATTTTGGCATACAGCGCAGGCAAGCATCGGAATGCCGCGCCGTCAAACTTGGGCTGTCGTCAGATTGAGCAGGGGGCGGGCGGCGGCCAGGCTTTAGCCGCCGCAGACCGCCATGCCATAATGATTCTTGCTTTTTCGCGGGGCGCACCTTGGCGTGCGCCTATTGTTCCTGACGCCTATTGAGTCTCTTGCACCATGACAGATCTTTCCGCATTTCCCATTACCAAGAAATGGCCGGCGCAGCATCCCGACCGCATTCAGCTTTATTCCCTGCCCACGCCCAATGGCGTGAAGGTGTCGATCATGCTCGAGGAAATGGGGCTGCTCTATGAGCCCCATTTGGTCAAATTCGATACGCACGACCAGACCTCGCCGGAGTTCATGTCGCTGAACCCCAATAATAAAATTCCGGCCATCATCGACCCGAAAGGACCTGGCGGCAAGCCGCTGGGCCTGTTCGAGTCGGGGGCGATACTTATTTATCTGGCCGAGAAGACCGGCCAATTCATGCCGCAAAACGCCGCGCTGCGTTACGAGACGATACAGTGGCTTATGTTCCAGATGGGCGGCATCGGCCCCATGTTCGGCCAGGTGGGATTCTTCAACAAGTTTGCCGGCAAGGACTATGAAGACAAGCGGCCGCGCGACCGCTATGTGGCCGAGTCGAAGCGTTTGCTGGCCGTGCTCGAGCAGCGTTTGACCGGCCGGGCCTGGATCATGGGCGACGACTACAGCATTGCCGACATTGCGACTTTTCCTTGGGTGCGCAATCTTATTGGCTTTTACGAGGCGGCCGAGCTTGTGGGGATAGCCGACTTTCCGAACGTGACGCGCGTACTGGATGCTTTCCTGGCGCGGCCGGCCGTCGCGCGCGGACTGGATAGTCCCAAGCGTAGTTGATATAACGCAAAAACAATTCAGGCCGGGCAGTGCATACTGCCCGAAGTTACCTATGCCTGCCTTGGGTTCGAGGCAGGCATAGGCATATTTAAAAGCAGGAAGGGCTTGACTTTATTGGGGATTGGGCTAAAGTAGGGTTCAGTCCTCATTGTGTAGCCGGCTTTTTAATTTTTGATTAACAGATTGTTTGTTTATTGATTAAAGGTTCTGCCAATGCCTGAAATTTCCACCGAGCTTCTTTCCGTTGTCGCAGGCCAGCCTACTCTGGTTAACCCCCCCGGCCTGTACGATCCCAGCGGTTTTGGCTATTCACATTTGGCGGTGGTCGAGACGCCTGCACGCTTTGTGTATATAGCGGGCCAGGGCGGCGAAAACGAGCAGGGCGAAATTGCCCCCGACTTCGAGTCCCAGGTAGAACAAGCCCTTGGCAACCTGCAAAAAGCGCTTGCCAGCGTCGGCGCCGATGCCGGCCATCTTGCCAAGATCTCGGTGTTCATCGTCGACCACTCCATGCAGCGGTTGCAAATATACGGCAAACATTTTCAACGTTTTCTAGACGGCCGCAAAGCGCCGGCCTGTACTCTTATTCCCGTGCCATGCCTGGCCCTGGAAAGCATGCTGTTTGAAATCGAAGCCACTGCGGTGGTTCCTTTGCAAGACCTTTAACGTCCCACCTCCCATTAATCATCCGGAGAGCTCCATGGTCAATTTGACTCGGCGCCAATTCTTCAAGGTGACAAGTACTACGCTGGCAAGCTCCAGCCTGGCCTTGCTGGGGGCAGCGCCCAGCCCGGCCCTGGCCGAAGTCAGACAGTACAAACTGTCGCGCATGAAGGAAACGCGCAATACCTGTCCCTATTGTTCTGTTGCCTGTGGAGTACTTATGTACAGCCTGGGCGATGGCGCCAAAAACGCCAAGGCCAGTATTGTCCATATCGAGGGCGACTCCGACCACCCCGTCAATCGCGGCACGCTTTGCCCCAAGGGTGCGGGTCTTATCGACTTCATCCACAGCCCCAACCGCCTGCAGTATCCCGAGTACCGCGCGCCGGGCTCCGACAAATGGCAGCGCATGTCCTGGGAAGACGCACTAAGCCGCATCTCCAAGCTCATGAAAGCCGACCGCGATGCCAACTTCATCGAGAAAACGGACGACGGTAAAACCGTCAATCGCTGGACGACCACCGGCATGCTGGCTGCTTCGGCCAGCAGCAACGAAGTTGGGTATGTAACCCACAAGGTCGTCCGTAGTATGGGTATTCTTGGATTCGACAACCAAGCTCGTTTCTGACATGGTCCGACGGTGGCAGGTCTTGCCCCGACGTTTGGCCGTGGAGCGATGACGAATCATTGGGTCGACATCAAGAATGCGGATGTAGTGCTTATCATGGGCGGAAATGCCGCCGAGGCCCACCCTTGCGGGTTCAAATGGGTCACCGAAGCCAAGGCGCATAACAACGCCAAGCTGATCGTCGTGGATCCGCGCTTTACGCGTTCGGCATCCGTGGCGGACTTCTACGCGCCCATACGTACCGGCACCGACATTATCTTTTTGGGCGGGGTTATCAAGTACCTGCTCGACAACGATAAGATCCAGCACGAATACGTTCGCAACTACACCGACTTCTCCTTTATTGTCCGCGAAGACTATAAATTCGAAGACGGCCTGTATTCGGGCTACAACGAAGAAAAACGCAGCTACGACAAGGACTCGTGGGACTACGAACGCGGCGACGACGGCTATGTAAAGACCGACAGCACGCTGCAGCACCCGCGCACGGTGTATCAGCTATTGAAGAAACACTATTCGCGCTATACGCCCGATATGGTTTCCAGTGCTTGCGGAACGCCCAAAGAAAAGTTCCTGAAGGTCTGTGAAATGCTGGCCTCGACGGCCGGCACCGACAGAACGGCTACCATCATGTACGCGCTGGGCTGGACGCAGCACACGATAGGCTCGCAAATCATCCGTACGGGCGCCATGGTGCAGCTGTTGCTGGGCAATATCGGCGTTGCGGGCGGCGGCATGAATGCGCTGCGCGGCCACTCCAACATCCAGGGCCTGACCGACCTGGGGCTTATGTCCGACCTGCTTCCGGGCTATCTGACCTTGCCCAAGGACGGCGAACAGTCCTTTGACGACTACATAGGAGCGCGCGCGCAGCAACCCTTGCGGCCCAATCAACTTAGCTATTGGCGCCACTACAAGAAGTTCCACGTCAGCCTGATGAAGGCGTGGTGGGGCGACGCCGCAACAGCTGAAAACAACTGGGGCTACGACTACCTGCCCAAGCTGGACAAACTGTACGACATGTTGCAGGTGTTCGAGCTGATGCATAAAGGCCAGGTCAATGGCTATATATGCCAAGGCTTCAACCCACTGGCGGCCTCGCCAAACAAACAGAAGCAGCTCGAGGCTCTTGCCAAGCTCAAGTTCCTGGTCATCATGGATCCGCTGGCCACTGAAACGTCAGAGTTCTGGCGCAATGTGGGCGAATACAACGATGTGGACACCGCCAGCATCCAGACCGAAGTCTTCCGGCTGCCCACTACCTGTTTCGCTGAAGAGGAAGGCGCTCTGGTCAACTCGGGCCGCTGGCTGCAATGGCACTGGCAGGGGGCGGAACCCCCGGGCGAAGCAAAAAGCGACATCGAGATCATGGCGTTGCTGTTTGCGCGCATACGCAAGCTCTACCAGACCGAAGGAGGCAAGTTCCCCGAACCTATCCTTAAATTGTGGTGGCCCTACAAGAACCCCGAATTCCCGACGGCTGCCGAGCTGGCCAAAGAGTATTCGGGCCGGGCACTGACCGACCTTACCGACCCTGCCGATTCTTCCAAGGTGCTGCGCAAGGCGGGCGAGCAACTGTCAAGCTTTGGCGAGTTGCGCGACGACGGGTCCACCATCAGCGGCTGCTGGATCTATTGCGGAGCCTGGACCCAGGACGGCAACCTCATGGCCCGGCGCGACAACAGCGACCCGACAGGCATAGGCCAGACGCTGAACTGGGCCTGGTCCTGGCCGGCGAACCGGCGCATTCTGTACAACCGGGCTTCAGCCGACCTGCAAGGCAAACCCTGGAATCCAAAACGCAATCTGATTTCATGGAACGGCAAGTCCTGGGTCGGGGCCGACGTGCCCGACTTCAAGCTGGATGAAAATCCCGCCGCCGGCATGGGGCCGTTCATCATGAACCCCGAGGGCGTTGCGCGCTTTTTCGCCCGCAAGAGCATGGCTGAAGGACCTTTCCCCGAGCACTACGAGCCCTTCGAAACTCCGCTGGGCTATAACCCGCTTAGTCCGAAAGAGAAGCGTTCCGTCAATAATCCGGCGGCCCGCATCTTCAAGGACGATTTGGCGGCAATGGGCAAGGCCGAACAGTTCCCGCATGTGGGAACGACCTACCGCCTGACCGAGCACTTCCACTTCTGGACCAAGAACGTGCAGCTCAACTCCATATTGCAGCCGCAGCAATTCGTCGAGATCGGCGAGGCGCTGGCCAAAGAGCTCGATATTCCCAACGGCTCGGAAGTGAAGGTGTCTTCCAACCGTGGCTATATCAAGGCGGTGGCGCTGGTTACAAAGCGGATCAAGGCGCTGACGATCGAGGGCAAGACTGTGCACCAAGTGGGCATTCCCATCCACTGGGGGTTCGTCGGCCTGGCCAAGCCGGGGTTTTTGGCGAATACCCTGACCCCGTCGGTGGGCGATGGAAATACGCAAACCCCCGAGTCCAAGTCGTTCCTGGTCAAGGTCGAGAAGGTATAGGAGAACAGCCATGGCATTGCAATCACTTGATATCAAGCGGCGTTCTGCTACTACCACGCCTCCTCCCGGCATACGCGAGCCCTCCACGGGGGGCGTCGCCAAGCTTATCGACACGACCAAATGCATAGGCTGCAAAGCCTGTCAGGTGGCCTGTATGGAGTGGAACGACCTGCGCGACGAAATCGGCCTGAATGTCGGGGTGTATGACAACCCGGCCGACCTTACCGAAAACTCCTGGACTGTCATGCGGTTTTCCGAATACGAAAACCAGCAGGGCGATCTGGAATGGCTGATCCGCAAGGACGGCTGCATGCATTGCGAGGATCCAGGCTGTCTCAAGGCCTGCCCGTCGCCGGGCGCCATTATTCAGTACAACAACGGCATTGTGGACTTCCACGAAGAAAACTGCATAGGTTGCGGCTACTGTGTAACAGGGTGTCCGTTTGACGTTCCCCGCATCGCCGAGAAAGACCACAAGGCCTATAAATGCACTTTGTGTTCCGACCGGGTGGCGGTGGGCCAGGAGCCGGCCTGCGTGAAGACCTGTCCAACGGGCGCCATTGTTTTCGGCACCAAAGAAGACATGAAGCTGCACGCGGCCGAACGCATCGTCGACCTGAAGTCGCGCGGCTTCGAAAATGCCGGGCTGTACGATCCGCAAGGCGTGGGCGGCACGCACGTCATGTATGTACTGCATCATGCGGACAAGCCAGAGCTGTATAGCGACTTGCCGAAAGACCCTGTCATCGACCCCATGGTGTCCGTCTGGAAAGGCATAGCCAAGCCCCTGGGCGTGGCGGCCATGGCCCTGACCGCCTTGGCAGGCTTCTTCCATTACATTCGTACAGGCCCCAACGAAACGGACGCAGAAGACGAGCGCCGGGCCCAGGAGGAAGAGCATCATGAATGACCTCAATAAATCCAGGCTTATCGTGCGCTACACAGCAAGCCAGCGCATCAATCATTGGATCATTGCCATCACCTTCGTTTTGCTGGCTTTGTCAGGGTTGGCGTTGTTCCATCCGGCTTTTTTCTGGCTAAGCAATCTATTCGGGGGCGGAACCTGGACGCGCATTCTGCACCCCTTTGTGGGCGTGTTGATGTTTCTTTGCTTCGCGGTGTTTGCCGCACGCATGTGGGGCAACAACCGCATGACCAAGCAAGACAGGCAGTGGCTGCGCCAGATCGGCGATGTGGTCAATGCACGCGACGAGAAACTGCCCGAGGTCGGGCGTTACAACGCAGGACAGAAGGTGCTGTATTTTGCGTTGATCATCTTTATGATTGTCTTGTTGATCAGCGGCGTGGTGATTTGGCGCGTGTATTTTCAGGACTACTTTTCAGTTGAAACAATCCGCCTGGCCTCGTTGTTGCATGCTTTGTTTGCGTTCCTTCTGATATGCGCCATTATTGTGCATATCTATGCGGGCATTTGGGTCAAAGGATCGGTGCGGGCCATGACGCGCGGTACGGTGTCGCCGGGCTGGGCATGGAAGCATCACAGGGCCTGGTTCCGGGAAGTGCGCGGCAAGCCGGCGGTCGACAAATAGCGTTGCGTATGTCCGCCTGCAAGTCAGGATCCGGACATACGGTTACGTAGGCGTCCCGGCCGCCAGGCCGAGGCATTCACATGGCTGCCCTTGGATGGGCAGCCATGGTTTTAGGAGAATACTTTGCAGCGAATTCTCTCGCGTGGCGAAATCGAAAGCCTGGATCACACCGCAATTCCCCGTTTTGGCCTGCCAGTGCGCGCTACGGTTTTTGCTGACAGGGCCGCGCGCTTGCGTCATCTGGCGCAGGATAATCCGGCTTCGGCTTACCTATTGCTGATGGCCAAGCTGGTCGATGCGCAACAGCGTGTTCTTAGCGGCTTTTCCGCCCCCGAGGCTCCCGCCGAGCGGTTGTCTCTGGCACAGGCTCACGGCATGCCGCCGATGCAAGCCATAGGCTGGCAGCGCGACCCCGCGTGGCGGGGCATGCTTGTGGCGATGCTCGACCATGTGGCGGGCGCCGGCGTACCCGAGCCCGCGGCCAAGGTGTGTGCGCAGCTCAAGCGCCTGGCCCATGAGGACAGCGCCGCCCTCGAAACCATGGCCGACGCGGTCCTGGCCGAACGCGACGGCGAGGTCGACAGCGCCATGGCGCCATTTGTCATGGCTGCCCTGCAGGTGTACTGGACCGATCTGGCCGGCCGCTTCGACGAACGGCAGTTGCCGGTTGTCAGCCCTTTCGGCGTGTGCCCGGTATGCGCCAGCCTGCCGGTTGCCAGTGTGGTGCGCATCGGAGGCCAACGGGACGGCTGCCGTTATTTGTGCTGCTCTTTGTGTTCGACCCAGTGGCATCTGGTGCGTGTCACGTGTTCACATTGTGAACAGACCGAAGGCATCGCGTATCACTCCATCGAAGGCGGCCCCGAGGGCATCAAGGCCGAATCTTGCGATCATTGCCATACGTACCGCAAAATTTTCTATCACGACAAAGACCAGTATTTCGAAGCGGTTGCCGACGATCTGGCCACTTTGCCGCTTGACGTCCTGATGGGCGAAGAGGGGTATTTGCGCGCCAGCGCCAATCCTTTGCTGTGGCAACATCCGTAGGACAATCATGGGGGCGATACACCATGCAGACCTGGCGTCGGCCGCCGATATTCCCTCGGTCGACCGCCTGCTGAACGCGCCGCTGGCCAAGCCTTTGCTCGAGCAGTACGGGCGCACCCAGGTAACCGCGGCCTTGCGCGGCATGCTGGACGGCTTGCGCGAAAAGGCCCTGGCCGGCATTTTGGCGCGCGAGGCCTTGCAGGCGCAAGCGTTGATTCTTGGCTTGCAAGACCAGCTTGCGCAGTCTGCAAAAAGCCGCCTGCAGGGCGTTTACAACCTGACCGGCACGGTGTTGCATACCAATCTGGGCCGGGCCTTGTTGCCGCAAGAGGCGGTGCACGCAGTCGTGCGCGCTTTGACGATGCCGGCCAATCTCGAGTTCGACCTTGCCACCGGCCGGCGCGGCGATCGCGACGACCTTATCGAAGACCTTATCTGCGAGCTGACCGGCGCTGAGGCGGCCACCGTGGTCAATAACAACGCCGCTGCGGTACTGCTTATGCTTAATGCGCTGGGCAACCGGCGCGAGGTGGTGGTGTCGCGCGGCGAACTTGTCGAGATCGGCGGAGCATTTCGCATACCGGACATCATGCAGCGGGCCGGCGCCCGCCTGGTCGAGGTCGGCACCACCAATCGCACCCATGAGGCCGACTACGAAAACGCAATCAATCCGCGCACGGCCATGTTGATGAAAGTCCATTGCAGCAACTATGCGGTGACCGGGTTCACGAAAAGCGTGGCGGTGGCCGACGTAGCGGCCATTGGCGCCCGGCACGGGATACCGACAGCCGTCGACCTGGGTAGCGGCACCTTGGTCGATCTGACCCAATGGGGGCTGCCGCGCGAAGACACCGTGCGCGAAACGGTACAGGCCGGCGCCGACATCGTTACGTTCAGCGGCGACAAGCTGCTGGGCGGTCCCCAGGCGGGCCTGCTGGTGGGGCGTGCCGACCTGATCCGCAAGATCAAGAAGAACCCTTTGAAACGCGCGTTGCGCGTGGGCAAGTTGACATTGGCCGCGCTTGAGCCCGTGCTGGCCTTGTACCGCGCTCCAGAGTTTTTGGCCGGGCGGCTTGTTACGCTAAGGCTCCTGACACGGCCGCGCGAGCCGATGATGCAACAGGCGCAGCGTTTGCTGCCGGTATTGCAGCAGGCGCTGGGGCAGACGTATATCGCGCAGGACGCCCCCATGTTCAGCCAAATCGGAAGCGGCGCCTTGCCCATAGACCAATTGCCCAGCCATGGGCTGAAGATTGCTTATGCGGGCGGGGGCCGGGCCGGGCGCCATCTTGACCGGCTTGAGGCGCGCTTGCGCGGCTTGCCGCGCCCTGTCATAGGCCGGATTGCCGACGATGCCCTGTGGCTGGACCTGCGCTGCCTGGAAGAAACCGATGAAGCCGCTTTCGCAAAGCAGCTGGAGGCCCTGGCTGAATGATCATTGGTACCGCCGGCCATATCGACCATGGCAAGACCA
Organism: Eoetvoesiella caeni; assembly: GCF_003315175.1. Lineage (GTDB taxonomy): Bacteria > Pseudomonadota > Gammaproteobacteria > Burkholderiales > Burkholderiaceae_B > Eoetvoesia > Eoetvoesia caeni. The sequence goes on from NZ_QNRQ01000002.1 coordinate 434,053, forward strand.
CCTTGGTTCGTGCCTTGACCGGAGTGGAAACCGACAGGCTCAAAGAAGAGAAGGCGCGCGGCATTTCCATCGAACTGGGCTATGCCTATACGCCGCTGGATAACGGCGACATATTGGGTTTTATCGACGTTCCGGGGCACGAGCGCCTGGTGCACACGATGGCGGCCGGAGCCAGCGGCATCGACTTCGGCCTGCTGGTGGTGGCCGCCGACGACGGCGTCATGCCGCAAACGCGCGAGCACCTGGCCATCTTGTCGTTGCTGGGCGTTAGGCACGGGGCTGTGGCGCTGAACAAAGTGGACAGGGCCGATACGGCACGGCAGGAGGCGGTGCGGTGCGAGATCGCCGAATTGACGGCAGGGACGTTCTTGGCTGACGCGCCCGTTTTTCCCGTGAATGCGGCGGCACCGGACGAGCCGGGAATAGCGGCCCTGCGCGGCTACTTACATGCGCGGGCCACCGGCATGGCGGCGCATAATGCCGCCGGCTTGTTCCGCTTGGCGGTGGATCGCGTGTTCACTTTGCAAGGCCATGGCACGGTCGTCACCGGTACCGTGCATGCGGGTGCGGTGAGGGTGGGCAATGAAGAAGCCGAGTTGCGCCTGATGCCTGCCGGCCAGCCCGTTAGGGTGCGCAGTATTCACGCGCAGAACCAGTCCAGCGAGCAAGGGCTTGCGGGCCAGCGCTGTGCCTTGAATCTGGCCGGCGTGAGCAAAGAGTCGATCGAGCGGGGTGCCTGGATAGCGGATGCCCGCTGCTTTGAGCCGTCGCGCCATGTAGACGTAAGCATGCAGCTATTGGGCGCGGCCGGGCAGCCGGTGCGGGCCTGGTCGCCGCTGCACATCCATTTGGGGGCTGCGCATTACGTGGCGCATATTGTGCCGCTTGAACCCGCCTCTTTGTTGCCGGGACATAGCGGTACAGTGCAATTGGTGTTCGACGAACCGGTATGCGCCATGCCGGGCGACCGCTATATTGCGCGCAATGCGCAGGCCAATCAGACGGTGGGCGGGGGCGTGGTGCTGGATGCCAATGCTCCCGACCGCAAGCGGCGCGCGCCGCAGCGGCTGGCCTGGCTGGGCGCCATGCAGGCCATGCTGGACGGAGCCGGCATAGAGGTGCTGCTGGCGCAGGCCAGGCATGGCCTGGACGAAAACACGCTGATGCATTTGACGGGCTGCGATACCCGCGGCCTGGCGCCGCCCGCCGAGGCCGTCTGGATAGCCGGGCATGGCGGACAGGCGCCGCGCACCTTGATCTTGCGAGAACATTGGGCGGCCCTGGCGGACAAGGTTGCAGGGGTTCTGGAAGTTTTCCACCGTACTTCGCCGGATGAGCCGGGAGTGGAGTCTTCGCGCTTGCGGCGTATGGCCTTGCCTGCGCTTTCCCAGCCGCTATGGCTGTCGCTGCGCGACGAGATGCTGGGCCAGGGCCGCATGGCGCGCAACGGCTCCTGGCTGCATTTGGCCGGGCATGCCGTTGTTTTGTCCGATGCTGAAGCCGGCCTGGTCCAGCAACTGCTGCCGTTGATCCATGCCGGCAAGTTCGACCCTCCCTGGGTGCGCGACCTGGCGCAAAGCGTGGGCCAGCCTGAAGATATGCTGCGCCAGGTATTGCGTAAACTGGTCCGGCGCGGCGAGCTGTACCAGGTGGTGCGCGATTTGTTTTATCACCATGAGCGGATCGCGGCGCTGGCGGCATTGGTTGGCGAGCTTGGCGGGCCTGAAGGAATCGGCGCGGCCAGATTTCGCGATGCCACGGGACTTGGGCGCAAAAGAGCCATTCAGGTGTTGGAGTTCTTCGATCGTATTGGCTATACCCGCCGCTTGCGCGACAAGCATGTGTTGCGCGACGAGGGCATGGCTTTTGCGGGGCCGTCGCAGTAATAGTTTGCGCCGGCGCAATCCGCAGCATGCAGGCAGGCGCTATCATACGGCCTTGATGGAAAGCATTCGTGCCCGGTGGCGCGGCTGGGCTTCAAACCCAGTTGGGGGCGTCAGACGTTCCCAGGTAGGTTCGACTCCTGCTGCTTTCCGCCACTTTATCGCCGCAACTGAAGCAGGCTGTACGGCGGGCGTTTGCAAGGCTGGTCTTGCCGGCGCATTTTGCCTGGGAGACCACCATGACGCAATCGTCAGCTATTACCGACACACCTCGATTGACTTCGCTTTCGCATGGGGGCGGTTGCGGCTGCAAAATAGCGCCGGGCGTGCTGTCCGAACTGCTGGCCAATATGCCGGCGGGGCACATTTACCCGAACTTGCTGGTCGGCACCGAAACGTCGGACGACGCTGCGGTATATAAGCTCAATGCCGATCAGGCGCTTATCGCCACCACCGATTTTTTCATGCCCATCGTCGACAACCCTTACGATTTTGGGCGCATTGCCGCAACCAACGCGCTGTCCGACATCTACGCCATGGGCGGCTCGCCCATTATGGCGCTGGCCATAGTCGGCATGCCCATCAACGTTCTGCCCAAAGAAGACATTGCCCGCATACTTGAAGGCGGGGCATCGGTGTGCGTCGAGGCGGGCATTCCGGTTGCCGGCGGGCACTCCATTGATTCGGTCGAGCCCATCTACGGCCTGGCGGTCATGGGCCTGGCGCATCCCGACCGCATCAGGCGCAATATGGACGCGCGGCCTGGCGACGTGCTGATCCTGGGCAAGGGCCTGGGGGTAGGCATAATGTCGGCCGCGCTTAAAAAGAACTGCCTGGATGAAGCCGGTTATGCCGCCATGCTGGCCAGTACAACCAAGTTGAATACGCCGGGCGTGGCGCTGGCGGCGTTGCCGGGCGTGCATGCCATGACCGATGTAACCGGCTTTGGCTTGCTGGGCCATGCCCTGGAAGTGGCGCGCGGCTCGAATCTGAATGCAGCCATACGCTTGAACGACTTGCCCTGGTTGCCGGGGGTGCGCGCCTTGGCCGAGCAGGGCATGGTTACCGGAGCGTCGGGGCGCAATTGGGTGGCATACGGCCAGTCCATCGACTTGCCGGCGGCTATTGACGATGCGTCCCAGGCATTATTGACGGACCCCCAGACTTCAGGGGGACTGCTGGTGGCCTGCGCGCCCGACGCGGTTGCCGCCGTACTGGATATATTCAGGTCCGAAGGCTTCGACCAAGCCACCGTTATCGGCGAACTTAGTAGTGGCGAACCAAAAGTGCGCGTTATATAAGCCCTTTTAATAATGTCCGAGGCTTTATCGGCCGTTATGTACCTTTCATAATCCTCTGAAAAAGGAAAGCCGGAGATGTTATCGATCTGCCATAAAGCAATTGCCCTGGCCGCTGCCGCAATGTTGTCCTTGCCGGTCATGGCCGATGAAGTGCAGGTGGCTGTGGCCGCCAACTTTACCGCGCCGATGCAGGATATTGCGGCACAGTTCGCCAAGGACACCGGCCATGTGGCCAAGCTGTCGTTCGGCGCAACCGGCAAGTTCTATGCGCAAATCAGCCATGGCGCGCCGTTCGAAGTGTTCCTGGCCGCCGACTCCAAAACACCCGCCAAGCTGGACGCTGAAAATGCAACCGTGCCGGGAGCGCGTTTTACCTACGCCAAGGGCACGTTGGTGTTGTGGAGCAAGGACGACAAAACGGTAGACGCCAAGGGCGAGGTGCTGAAAACCAGCAAAGCCCCGCACTTGGCGATTGCCAATCCCAAGACTGCGCCCTACGGCACGGCCGCCATTCAAACCATGACCAAGCTTGGCGTGATGGACTCGTGGCAGTCACGGCTGGTGCAGGGCGAAAACATTGCCCAGACCTATCAGTTCGTCGCTACCGGCAATGCGCCGCTGGGCTTTGTGGCGCTGTCGCAGGTATTCAAGGACGGCAAGGTTACCAGCGGTTCGGCCTGGATCGTGCCGCAGGATATGCACGACCCCATTCTTCAGGACGCCGTATTGCTGAAAAAGGGCGAGAGCAACGCGGCTGCGAAAGCCTTGCTTGAGTATCTGAAAGGCAGCAAGGCGCACGCCATCATCGAGTCGTATGGCTACGGCCTGTAAGAAGACTGGAGCCGCGCAAATGGCGATACTTCGGAAAAGCAATGAAAAAGGCAGCGTGTCGGGATGAACGCAACCGATCTTGCCACGATCTGGCTGACGCTTAAGCTGGCGACTGTCGTGACGGCCATCTTGCTGGTGGTGGGCACGCCTATTGCCTGGTGGCTGTCGCGCACGCATTCGAAATGGAAGGGGCCGGTAGGCGCGGTGGTGGCATTGCCGCTGGTGCTGCCGCCCACGGTATTGGGATTCTATCTGCTGGTCGTCATGGGGCCGCAGGGGCCGGTAGGGCAGCTGACGCAGGCTTTGGGCATAGGCCTGCTGCCGTTCACCTTTGGGGGCCTAGTGATAGCTTCGGTGCTGTATTCGCTGCCTTTTGTGGTGCAGCCTATTCAGAACGCCTTCGAGGCCATGGGAGAGCGCCCGCTTGAAGTCGCCGCCAGCTTGCGGGCCTCGCCGCTGGACGCTTTTTTCAGCGTTGCGCTGCCCTTGTCGCGCTCGGGCTTTTTGACAGCCACGATACTCGGTTTCGCCCACACCGTGGGCGAGTTCGGCGTTGTGCTGATGATAGGCGGCAATATCCCCGGCCAGACTCGCGTGGCTTCGGTGCAGATCTACGATTACGTCGAAGCCATGGAGTATGGCCAGGCGCACTGGCTGGCGGCGGTCATGGTGGCCTTCAGTTTTCTGGTCTTGCTGCTGCTTTACACGCGGCGCCGCAAGCAAGGGTGGTCGTTATGATCGAGGCCCGTTTCAAGGTGGATTATCCCGGCTTCGGGCTGGATGTGGATTTGAGGCTGCCTGAAAAGGGCGTGACGGCCTTGTTCGGCCCTTCCGGATCGGGCAAGACGACGGTCTTGCGCTGCGTTGCCGGCTTGAGCCGGGCGCCGGAAGGGCGGCTGGTGGTGGGGGGGCAGGTCTGGCAAGACAGCTTGGCGGGCGTTTTCCTGCCCGTGCACCGACGGCCCCTGGGCCTGGTGTTCCAGGAAGCGAGCCTGTTTGCGCACTTGTCGGTGCGCGGCAACCTTCAGTACGGCATGAAGCGCGCGGGAAACAGGGCGGGGGAAGGATTCCAGAGCATAGTCGACCTGCTGGGCATAGCCGCCTTGCTCGACCGCATGCCGGGCGGTCTTTCCGGCGGCGAGCGGCAGCGCGTGGCTATTGCGCGCGCGCTGCTTACCCGGCCGCGGCTGCTGCTGATGGACGAGCCCCTGGCCGCGCTGGACCTTAAACGCAAGCTGGAAATCCTGCCTTACCTGGAAAGGTTGCACGACGAGCTGGACATACCCGTGCTGTACGTCAGCCATGCCCCGGACGAAGTTGCCCGCCTGGCCGACCATCTGGTATTGCTGGATGCGGGCAAGGTGGCGGCCAGCGGAGATTTGCGGTCGACCTTGGCGCGCACGGACTTGCCGCAAATATTCCTGGACGATGCCGGCGTGGTGCTGGAAACGGCGGTGGCAGGCCATGAAGACGATGGGTTGACGCGGCTGGGTTTTGCCGGCGGGCATTTGTATGTATCGCAACGTCCCGAGGCCGTCGGCCATCGCCTGCGCTGCCGGATTCATGCGCGCGATGTCAGTATTGCGCTCAAGGCCAACAGTGACAGCAGCATTCTGAACGTATTGCCGGCCACGGTGGCGGCTATAACGTCCACCGATACTCCCGGACATGTGCTGCTGCGGCTGGAGCTGCAGGGGGGCGACGCCTTGCTGGCCAGGATTACCGTCCGTTCGCGCCGCACGCTGGGAATCGAGACAGGCATGGCGGTCATGGCGCAGGTGAAGTCGGTGGCCTTGCTGGGCTGATATGTTGCGCGGCAGTTGCCTTATCAAGCCGGATCATCTGATTGATCTGGGGTATGCACGAACCGCAGCCGGTGCCGCATTTAAGCGTTTCTTTCAATTGTTCCAGGCTGTGGCCCGCGTCAATGGCTTGTTGTATGGTCTGGTCGCTGACGTTTTCGCAGGTACAGACAATGCGCAGGCGCACGGCCGCAGGACCACGGCCCATGAGTATCTGAGTAAGGTTTTCAGGAGCCGCCCCGCTTTGTGCCCAATTCAGCAGCACATCCTGGGCGCGGGTATCGCCGGCCAGCAGAAACGATTTGATACGACGGCCGTCGCGCCCTATGCGGCGCACCAGTCCGCGCGCTGGGTCGTCAAAAGCCAGATCGGCCTGGCCCAGTTGCAGATCGTGAATAAGCTCGTCAAGCTGGTCCGGCCGAGGCGCCTGCGTTGCCGCTACGCGTAGCCGGACACCTTCTTTGCCGATGGCTGTGGGCAGCACGGCCGCATAGGGAAAGGCCGCCAGCCATTTGGACAGCTTGCCGCGCCAGGTGCTGATCGGGCCCTGTACCCACGCGCAGGCCTGCCATTCATAACCCGGTATCTCGATGCCGACGGCGCTGTGCTTGAGTTCCGGCTGATGGGAGATGGGGTCGCGTGCGCTGGTCGCCAGCGCGTTGATGCCATCGCCGGCAATGAAACCGCTGCCCCAATGCATGGGTATAAAGGCTTGCCCAGGCCTTACGCTATCGCAGGCCCGGGCCGGCAAGATGATGTGGCCGCGGCGTGATTTGACCTTGACCAATGCGTCGCTGGCAAGGCGAAAGCGCCGCATGTCGGCCTTATTGAGCGCGACAAAGGGCTCTTCCGCGTGCCGGGTCAGGGCGGGCACGAGGCCCGTACGGCTCATGGTGTGCCACTGGTCTCGCAGCCGCCCTGTGGTCAAGTGCAGCGGGTACTGGGCGGATATGTTTTCGGCCAACGGCGTGTAGCCGACGTCCATGAAGCGGGCGCGCCGGTTGCCGGTTGGGAAGCGTCCGTCCTCATACAGGCGCGCGGTGCCTTGTGTTTGCGCCGAGTAAGGCCATTGCTGCGGTCCCTCGGCATCCAGCACGGCGTAGCTCAGTGCGCTGTAGTCCAGATCGCGGCCCGCGGTGCAGCGGGCATGTTCGCCGAAAATCGCCGCTTCGTCCGGATAGTCGAACAAAGCCCTCTTGTGGGGGGCGATACGGGCGGCGAGTCTTTGGGCGATGGCGCAGGCGAGCTTCCAGTCCGCCATCGCTTCACCGGCAGGCGCGATGGCGGCGCGCACGCGGCTGATGCGCCGTTCCGAATTGGTGACGGTTCCTTCCTTTTCGGGCCAGGTTGCAGCGGGCAGGACCAGGTCGGCATAGGCCAGGGTTTCAGTATTGGCGAAGGCCTCTTGCACAATGACCATTTCCGCCTTTCGCAGCGCGGCCCGTATTTTGGACTGATCCGGCATGGACTGGGCCGGATTGGTTGCGGCGATCCACAGGACTTTGATCTTGCCTTGCAGGACGGCGTCGAACATGTCGATCGCTGTATGGCCAGGACTGGACGGCAGCGCTTCGACGCCCCACAGTGCGGCGACTTCGTGCCGATGCTGCGCATTGGCGGGGTCGCGGTGGCCGGGCAGCAGGTTGGCCATGCCGCCGGCTTCGCGCCCGCCCATGGCGTTGGGTTGTCCTGTCAAGGAGAAGGGGCCGGCGCCCTTCATGCCGATTTGCCCTGTGGCAAGATGCAGATGGATCAGGGTCGCGTTTTTTGCCGTGCCGCTGCTGGACTGGTTGAGGCCCATGGCATACAGCGACAGAGCCGCGTTGGCAGAGCCGAACCAGCGTGCCGCGCGCGCGATATCCTCGGCGGCGACGCCGCAAATGTCCTGGACAGCGCGTGGCGTGAATTCATGAATGCGCCGTTTCAGGTCGTCAAAGCCTTGAGTGCTTTGCTGGATGTAGCGCGCATCGATCATGCCGTCCCAGATCAAGACATTGAGCATGGCGTGGAACAGCGCCACGTCGGTACCCGGCGCAATGGCCAGGTGCAGGTCCGCAATGTCGCAGGTGTCGGTGCGGCGAGGATCGACGACTATGATCTTCATGTCGGGCCGAGCGGCCTTGGCATGGGCCAGACGGCGAAACAGCACAGGGTGGGCATAGGCCATGTTGGAGCCCGCAATCAATACCGTATCGGCGCTATCCAGGTCTTCGTAGCAGGCCGGCGGGGCATCCGCGCCAAGGGTAGCCTTATAGCCTGAAACAGCGCTGGACATGCACAGGCGCGAATTGGTGTCGATGTTGTTGGTACCGACCAGGGCGCGCGCAAGCTTATTGAAAACCGCATAGTCTTCGGTCAGCAACTGACCGGAAAGATAAAACCCGATGGCGTCGGCGCCATCGCTTTGTATTACCTGGGCCAGCTTGTCTGCCGCCAGATCGAAGGCGGCTTCGAGCGCGATGGGCCGCTGCGGTCCGTTCTTGTGGGGGCGCCACCGGGCCCCGAGGACGCGGCTGTCGTCGTTGCGCACGGTTTGGGCCAGGGCCATGCCCTTGCTGCACAGTTTGCCGAGGCTTGACGGGTGGTCCGGGTCGCCTGCAACCTGTATTACCCGGCGTCCCGCCGTATGTATCCGCACCCCGCAGCCTGTGCCGCAATAACAGCATACCGATGCTACGACGTCTTGCCCGGGTTGCAGGCCTGGTGGTGTGCTGGGCCGGTTCATGATTGGTCTTGTTCGAGCCGCAAGTTCAGGTAGACGCGTTTGCCGTCGACCCGGACGCCGACCTTGCGCACGCAGCCCTCGTCGGGCGCCTGTGCCTGGCCGTTCTCCAGATTGATGGTCCAGCCATGCAGCGGGCAGGTTACGGCATGCCCGTGCACCAGGCCGGATGAAAGGGGACCGCCCTTGTGCGGGCAGCGATCCACGACGGCGAAGACCTGATTGTTCGACGTGCGGAATACGGCGATATCGTCGTCTCCGCTGCGTTGTACGACGCGCGCGCCCAGTGTGGGGATTTCATCGATATTGCAGATGGCGTGCCATTCGGATTCGGTAGATGCGTGCATTGCGGCCTTATACATGTAGAGGTTCGAATTCCCGGCGGGCCGGGGTTTTCTCTATGCGTTCGGCCCAGGGGTCGGCTTCGAACGACAAGGCGAATTTCAGGCGGGCGTAGAGCTCTGCACGGTTCTGGGCATCGTCGACCACGCGCGATTTAGCATGGTCCAGTCCAACGCGGTTCAGGTAGTGGCAGGTGCGCTCCAGATAGAATGCCTCTTCGCGGTAAAGCTGCAAGAAAGCTCCGCAGTGCTCCAGCACATCATCGTGGGTCTGCACTTTGGCAAAGAATTGCGCGACTTCAGTCTTGATGCCGCCGTTGCCGCCTACATAAAGCTCCCACCCGGAATCCACCGCGATGATGCCTATGTCCTTGATGCCCGATTCCGCGCAATTGCGCGGGCAGCCCGAAACGGCGAGTTTCACTTTGTGCGGGCTTGTCATGCCGACAAGCTCTTTTTCCAGCGCGATGCCCATGCCTGTCGAGTCTTGGGTGCCGAAGCGGCAAAACTCTTTGCCCACGCAGGTCTTTACGGTGCGCAAGGTCTTTCCGTAAGCGTGCCCTGAGGGCATGTCCAGGTCCTTCCATACCTTGGGAAGGTCTTCCTTCTTGATGCCAAGCAAGTCGATGCGTTGCCCGCCCGTTACCTTGACCATGGGGACATGGTATTTGTCGGCAACGTCGGCGATGCGGCGCAGTTCGGCGGCGCTGGTCACGCCGCCCCACATGCGCGGTACGACTGAATAAGTGCCGTCTTTCTGAATGTTGGCATGCACCCGCTCGTTGACCAGAAGCGACTGTGCATCGCTTTTTGCTTCTCCGGGCCATGTCGAGGTTATGTAATAGTTCAGTGCTGGGCGGCAGCTTGCACAACCATCAACGGTTCGCCATTCCAGAAAACGCAAGGCCTGGGGGATGGAAATCAGGTGTTGTTCTTTAATGGCTTTGCGAACCTGGCCGTGCGTAAATTCGGTGCAGCCGCACATAGGCTTTTCTGATTTTGGCTTGATGTCGGCGGCGCCTCCAATGCAACTGATCAGCAGTTGTTCGACCAGGCTGGTGCACGAACCGCAGGAGCTTGCCGCCTTGGTTTGTTTCTTGATTTCGTCGACAGTGAACAGCCCCTGCTCGCGAATGGCTTTGACGATGGTGCCCTTGCAGACACCATTGCAGCCGCAGATTTCCGCGCTGTCGGGCATGCCGGCAACGCTTATTTCGCCCGCGTGGCCTGTGTCGCCCAGTGCGCCCTCCCCGAACATTAAGTGCTCGCGCAGTTCCGCTATCGGCTTCGCCTCGCGGATAAGACGGAAATACCAGGCGCCATCGACTGTGTCGCCGTACAGGCAGGCACCTACCAGTCTGTTGTCCCTGATGACCAGCTTTTTGTAAACGCCGCCAACGGGGTCGGCCAAAGTGATGGCTTCGGTGTCGTTGTCGTCGTTGAAGTCCCCGGCCGAGAAAACATCGATACCGGTGACTTTAAGCTTGGTCGAAGTCGAGCTGCCCGAGTATCGGCCAATGCCATGGAAAGCCAGGTGGTTGGCCGCGACCTTGGCCTGTTCGAACAAGGGGGCGACCAGACCGTAGGCGATGCCGCGGTGGCTGACACACTCTCCAACGGCATAAATACGGGGGTCGTAAGTTTGCAGAGTGTCGTTGACGACAATGCCTCTGTCGGTGTAAATGCCAGCCTGCATGGCCAGCTCGGTGTTGGGGCGGATTCCGACTGCCATCACAACCAGGTCGGTGTCCAGTTCCGATCCGTCCTTGAAGCGCAACCCTGTGACTCGTCCTTGTTCATTGCCCAGGACGGCGTCGGTCTGGCGACCCATCAGGAAGCTGAGGCCGCGCATTTCGAGGCTGGTTTGCAGCATGCCGGCGGCGGCCGCGTCGAGTTGGCGGTCGAGCAGGGTGGGACCCAGATGCACTACCGATACCTTCATGCCGCGTGAGGCGAGTCCGTTGGCGGCTTCCAGCCCAAGTAGCCCGCCGCCGATCACGGTGGCATGTTCAAGGCGTGTCGCGGCATCGACCATGAGGTCGACATCGCGAATGTCGCGGAAAGTGATGACGCCCTCCAGATCGTTGCCGGGGACGGGCAGGATGAACGGATTGGATCCTGTGGCAATGAGCAGGCGGTCGTACTGTGCGACGGTGCCGTCGTCGGCAATGACTTGCTTGCGGGCCCGATTGATTTGCGTGACCCGGCAATTCAGGTAAAGGCGGATGCCGTTCGCTTCATACCAGCCAAGGTCGTTGAGAATGATGTCCTTGATAGTCTGTTCACCCGTCAGAACGGGCGAGAGCAGGATGCGGTTGTAGTTGGGATAGGGTTCGGACCCGAATACAGTAACGTCGTACAGATCGGGGTCGAGCTTCAGCAGCTCTTCGAGCGTTCGGATGCCCGCCATGCCATTGCCGATGACGATCAATTTCATTTTTTTCATGATGCAGCCTGATGCAGAAAGCTCGTCACGGCGGCCCGGCATGAGGCGAAGACCGGGTCGTCGATGAGCGCAAGACGGTTTCTTGGGCGTGGAATGCCGACATCGAGAGTGGCCGCGACGGTGGCGGCAGGACCGTTGCCAAGCATGACAATCCGGTCTGAAAGCAGGACCGCTTCGTCGACATCGTGGGTCACCATGATGGTCGTTGTCCCGGTAGCGGCCACGATGCGCAGCAGTTCGTCCTGTAGGTGGGCCCGCGTCAACGAGTCCAAGGCGCCGAATGGTTCATCAAGAAGCAGTACTTTGGGCTTGAGGGCCAAGGCCCGCGCAATACCGACGCGTTGCTTCATGCCTCCGGAGATCTCGCGCGGCAGTTTGTGCTCGGCATGCCGCAATCCCACCATATTTAGCGCGGCCGAGGTGCGGGCCCGGATCTGTCGCTTGTTTTCGGTGGCCGAGAATACGCGCTCCACCGCCAAGTAGACGTTTTGGAAGCAGGTCAGCCACGGCAGCAAAGAGTGGTTCTGGAACACAACGGCGCGATCCGGGCCGGGTCCTTTTATCTCCTTGCCGGCGCACAGCAGAACGCCTTCGGTAGGAAGTGTCAGGCCCGCAATCAGGTTAAGCAAGGTGGATTTTCCGCAACCTGAATGGCCGATCAATGAAACGAATTCGCCCTGGCGCACGGCAAGGTTGATGTCCTTGAGCGCGACGAATGGGCCGCTGCGCGTCTCGAACGATTGTTCGACGTACTCGAGGCTGACGTAGGCCATTATGTCGGCTCTGGGCCTGGACAAGGAAGCGGATGCTGCGGGAAGAGAGTCGGCCATGGCTTCAAGCCTCCTTGTAGCTGTAGCGTCGGCCCAGCGCAAGCAGCGCGGCATCGAGCAACAGGCCGATTACGCCAATGATGAATACGGCGATGAGAATGTGCTGTACGTTCAGGTTGTTCCACTCATCCCACAGCCAGAAGCCGATGCCTGTGCCGCCCGTCAGCATTTCGGCGGCGACGATGACCAGCCAGGCAGTGCCGATGGACAGCCGTATGCCTGTAATCAAATAGGGCAGTACGGAAGGCAGCAAGATGCTTTTGAATATCTTCCATTCGGAAAGGTCCAACACTCGGGCGACGTTAAGGTAGTCCTGCGGCACCCGCTTGACGCCGTCGGCCGTGTTGATGACGATGGGCCAGATGGAGCAGATGAAGATCGCCCAGATCGCGGCGGCGTTGGCTGCCTGGAACAGCAGCAGGCCAAGCGGAAGCCACGCCAGCGGAGATACCGGCCGCAGCAGGCTGATAACTGGCGAGAACATATTGTCGAGGGCGTGGAAGCGTCCGATCAGGAATCCGGCCGGGATGCCGACGACGGCCGCCAAAAAAAAGCCCAGCGCCACGCGGCGCAACGAAGCGAGGATGTTCCAGCCTATGCCCACGTCATTGGGGCCGTTGTCATAAAAAGGGTGTTTGAATAGCTCGACGGCGGCAAACAATGTGGAGGCGGGGCCGGGAATTTCAGCGATCCGCATGGAGATCAACTGCCACATCAGTATCATCATTGCAAAGCCGGCGGCGGGGCCGGCGCAGGCGGCGAATAGGCGTCCGAGGTATTCCCGCCACGGGGCGCTACGCGGTTGGGAGGCGGGTGGGGCGGCAAGCGTGTTCATGATTATCCCGTTATGTTTAGGCGTGGATCTTGAAGCTGTCGGCATAGGCTGCGGGATCCGTGGCGTCCCAGACGACACCATCCATAAGCCGGCTGGAACGGATTTCGGATGAAGGCAGCGCGGCTCCGGCGGCTGTGGCGGCTTCCTTGTACAGGTCGATCCGGTTGACTTGTTTTGCTACGCCCAGGTAGTCGGGATGCTTGTCCAGCAGGCCCCAGCGTTTATGCTGGGTCATGAACCACATGCCGTCGCTCAGATATGGGAAGTTTGCGTCGCCCTCGCCATAAAAACGCATGGGATGCTTGTCGGCCCATGTCTTGCCCAGGCCGTTGCTGTATTGGCCTAGCATGCGGTCGACTATCATGCCGGCGCTGACGTTGACGTACGATTTGGCGGCAATGGTCTCGGCTGTCCTGCGGGTATTCGCTGGCGAGCTGTCTATCCACTTGCCCGCTTCCAGGATGGCGGCCATGACGGCGCGCGTGGTGTTTGGATATTTTTGTGCGAAGTCCGCACGCGTGCCCAGAACTTTTTCGGGATGATCGATCCAGATGTCCTGTGAGGTCGCTACGCTGAAGCCTGCATTGTCGATAATGCAGCGAGCGTTCCACGGCTCGCCCACGCAGAAGCCGTCCATGTTGCCGATGCGCATATTGGCCACCATTTGCGGCGGCGGCACCGTAATGGCGCGCACGTCCTTTACCGGATCGATGCCGTGGCTTGCCAGCCAGTAGTACAGCCACATGGCGTGCGTGCCGGTAGGGAATGTGTGGGCGAAGGTAAAAGCCCTGGAATCGCTGGCGATTTTCTTCTGCAAGGTTTCGCCGTCGACAACGCCGGCTTCGCGCAACTGATTCGACAAAGAGATGCCCTGGCCGTTTTGATTCAAGCCCATAAGTACCGCCATGTCCTGCTGCTTGCCGGCAATGCCCAATTGCGTGCCGTAGATCAGGCCGTAAAGCACATGCGCAAAATCCAGGTCGCCATTGGCGAGCTTCTCGCGCACGCCGGCCCACGAAGCCTCTTTGCTTGGGACGATGGTCACGCCATGCTTTTTGTCCAGGCCCAGTACGGACGCCATGACGATAGGAGCGCAGTCGGTCAGTGGGATGAAACCGATCTTTACCTCGGTTTTCTCTGGTGCGTCCGAGCCGGCGGCCCAGGCGGCAGGTTGTACGAAGGTTTGGCCCAACGCCATGGCGCCCAGGCCTAGGGCGGCTTTGGCGGTACTGGCCAGCCAGCGGCGGCGGGCCTGGTCGCCAGGCGCTGCGGAATCGTTATGGACGGGTGTTGGGGGCTTGTCGGTGATGCTCATAGGTATTCCAGCTTGATCATGGGAGGCAATCGGGAGAAGAGCGGCAGTCGCCCTTTTGGGGCGCGGCGGCAGTAAACTCTTTAGAAGGTTCATATCGATCAAAGCAATATCCATGCCAGTTTTTCCCGCAATGTTGCAAGAGGGACCGTAGCGGTGTGCGAGGCCGCCAATGCACCGCGACTGGGCGCAATGCAACACAGTGGGGCGATAAACGCCGGCCATGCGCGCGGGCAATAGGCGCGGGGTGGCGGTTTGAGTATCATGGGCGCTTGAGCGCAACAGGCCGCTCGCAACACAACGGAGATTAAGGCGGGTGAGCCAGGTCCACGACAGCCACGGCAGGCCGGTGCCGCTAGCCCGGCATCTTAAGCAGTTTCGTTCGGTGCTTGCCGTCAGCAAGACCGGCAGCACAGCGCATGCCGCGGGTTTGCTGCCGCTGTCCCAATCGGCGATTGCGCGCGCAATACGCGAACTTGAAGCCAGCCTGGGCGTTACGCTGTTCGAGCGGGCCGCGCGGGGCATGCTGTTGACCCCGGAAGGGCGCTTGCTGGCGCGCCGCGCCGAACGGGCTTTCGAGCAATTGGTTCTGGCCGAAACAGAGGTGCGCAATTTCGTCGGACAGGACGCCGCGGCGGCTCGCCTGCCTGCAGGCCGGTTTTCGGGTTCTTGCGCATACCGCCACCTGGAAACCTATATTGCATTTTGCGCTACCGGCGGCGAGACCGCCGCGGCCGCGCAATTGGGGATCAGCCAGCCCGCGGTCAATCAAACGCTGCGGCAGCTTGAGCACTTGCTTGGCGACAAGCTGTTCCAGCGGTCGCTGCGAGGCATGCGGCTGACGGAAAGCGGCGAAGCGGTATTGCGCCGGGCCAAGCTGGCTTTGGCCGAGTTTCGCCAAGCCGAAGAAGACATGGCCGCCCTGCACGGGAAAATGGTGGGCCGGCTGGTGATCGGTTCTCTGCCCTTGTCCTCGGGTGTCCTGGTGCCGCGCGCGGTGGACCGGGTGCTGGCAATGCATAAGGACATTCATGTGACGATAGTCGATGGCACCTACGATAGCCTGATGCATCAGTTGCGCCATGCGGACGTCGACGTCATCGTGGGGGCGTTGCGTTCCCTGGAACCCAACTCGGATGTGGTCCAGGAAGCCTTGTTCGAGGACACGCTTTCGGTGGTCGCGCGCCAGGGCCACCCATTGATGGGCGCGGCGCCGCGCGGCCTGCGCGACTTGATCGGCGAGCAATGGATCGCGCCATTAAGCGGGACTCCCGCCCGGGCGGCGTTCGAGCGGGCGTTTGCCGCCGACGGAGTGGCGCCGCCGCGCGCACCGCTCGAGGTCAACAGTCCGGTCGTGCTGCAGGCTTTGCTGATGGACAGCAACAGGCTGGCGCTGCTGTCGCGGCGCCAGATAATTCGGGGGGTCTCGGCCGGGCTGCTGCAGGTGGTGCCGGTGCCGGTCAAGGAAACCAGCCGCCATATTGGCTTGACGACGCGCGCCGACGCCGACCCCAGCGCCAGCCTGATCTCCCTGATTGCCGAGCTGCGCGCCTTGAGCGAACCCGCCAATTAGGACGCAGGCGGGCGCCTGTGCCCTGGGCTATAAGTAGAACGCATATCTCGTATGTTGATTGGCATTGGTCTAAACGCCGGCTGTAGTGCGACTATCTGGGTTAGTTCGGCGCAAACCGTGCGGCGAGTACAACCAGAATGTATCGGAGACAACAATGCAATCATTTTTAGGCAGGTACCTGGGAACGGGCGCCGTTCTATTTGCAGCGGCGGCGCTTGCGTTTGCCGGTCCGGCCAAGGCCGATGAAATCAAGGTAGGGCTGCTGAGCCAGTACTCGGGCACCTACTCGTGGTGGGGGCAGGAGTACGACAAAGGCACCGAATTGTTCCTGTCCGAGCATGGCGGCAAGGTTGGCGGCCACACCATCACCATGGTCAGGCGCGACGAGGGCGGGGCAAGCCCGCAGCGGGCCCGGCAATTGGCGCAAGAGCTGGTCGTGCGCGACAAGGTCCAGTATCTGGTCGGGGGCGCGTTCACGCCCACGGTCATGGGCACGGCCGATATCGTCAACCAGACCAAGACGCCCTATGTCTTTGTCAATGGCGCAACCGCCAACATGACCGACAAGTCGCCGTACTTCGTGCGCGTGGGCTATACATCATGGGCTTATTGCGTTCCGTTGATCACGTGGGCCTATGAAAACGGCGCACACAAGGCGGTTACTGTTACGGCCGACTACGCGCCCGGCGCCGATATTGTCGACGCCTTCAATGACACGTTCAAGAAGCTGGGCGGCGCCATGGTCGAAAACATCAAGGTACCGCTGGGCACGACCGACTTTTCCACCTATTTGCAGCGCATCAGCGATTCGGGCGTGAAGCATGTGTTCATGTTCATGCCTGTCGGCCCGATGTCGGCCGGCTTTATCAAGGCCTACCAAGAGCGCGGCCTGTCCAAGGGCGGCATTGCCTTGTACGCGGGCGCCGAAACCCAGGAATCCGACCTGCCGGCAATTGGCGATTCGGCCCTGGGCATCGTGACCGCATTGCATTATTCGCCGTATCTGGATACCAAGGCCAACAAAGATTTCGTAGCCAAGTACAAGGCCAAGTTCGGCAAAGATGCTTTGCCCAGCCTGGCTTCGATGGCGGCCTACGATGCAATGACGGTCGTTGCGCACATGATCGAGGCTACCGGCGGCAAGAACGATGGCGACAAGGCTATTGCGTCGGCCAAGGGCTTTGCCTGGGAAAGTCCGCGCGGCCCGGTTTCCATCGATCCGGAAACACGTGAAATCGTTCAGAACATTTACATGCGCCGTGTAGAGAAAGTGGCCGACGGCGCATTGGGCAATGTGCCATTCTTTACTTATAAAGCCGTGTCCGAACCCTGGCACGTCGCGCAAAAGGCCAAGTAAGCCTTTCTCTTGCAGATCCGATGCGCGGCGCCGCATCGGATCATGTCAGTACCCAAGTCTAAAACAATCCCAGGAGTTAATTTTCATGCAATCCCGATTTGTGAGTTGCGTCAAGTTCGGCGCGGCCGTATTCGCCACGGCAGCCAGCTTGTATGCGGCCCCCACCCACGCCGACGAAATCAAGATTGGGCTTCTTAGCCAGTATTCAGGCACGTATTCCTGGTGGGGCCAAGAGTTCGATCGCGGTACCGAGCTGTATCTTTCCGAGCACGGCGGCAAGATCGACGGCCATACCATCACTATCGTCAAGCGCGATGAAGGCGGCTCCAGTCCTCAGCGTGCGCGCCAGTTGGCGCAAGAGCTGGTGGTGCGCGACAAGGTGCAATACCTGCTGGGGGGTGCCTTTACGCCAACCATCATGGGCACGGCCGACATCGTCAACCAGACTAAAACGCCGTACATCATGGGCAATAGCGGGACGTCCAGCGTAACCGATAAGTCGCCCTATTTCGTGCGCGCCGGGTTTACTCAGTGGCAGCTCAATATTCCCCTTACAAAGTGGGCATACGACCAGGGCGCGCGCAAGGCGGTTGTCGTCGCGGCTGATTTCGCACCGGGCCATGACGCCATCGACGCCTATAAGGCAGGCTTTACGCAAGCGGGCGGCGAGATCGTCGAAGAAATCAAGGTGCCGCTGGGCACGACGGACTTTTCCACGTACTTGCAGCGCGTCAGCGACTCGGGCGTAAAACACGTATTCATGTTCATGCCCGTGGGCCCTATGTCGGCCGGCTTCATCAAGGCATTCTATGAGCGCGGCCTGGCAAAGAACGGCATAGCGCTGATGGCCACCAATGAAACTCAGGAATCCGACTTGCCGGCCATCGGCGAAGGGGCTCTTGGCATGGTAACCGCCCAGCATTACACCCCCTATCTGAATACTCCGGTAAATAAAGACTTCGTCGCCAAGTACAAGGCCAAGTTCGGCAAGGACGCCTTGCCTACCCTGGCTTCGTTGGCTGTATACGACGGCATGAACTTGATTGCACAAATGATCAAGGCTACCGGCGGCAAGAAGGACGGCGACAAGGCGATGGCAGCGGTCAAGGGCTATTCGTGGGAAAGCCCGCGCGGCCCGGCGACCATTGACGCCAAAACGCGTGAAATAACGCAGAACGTCTATATGCGCCGCATCGAAAAGGTTGACGGCGTTCTGGGCAACGTGCCCTTCAGCACCATCGCCGCGGTTGTCGAACCCTGGCATGTAAAGCAGGCCAAGTAAGCAGTGTGCAGGCGTCCGGCCCGCGCCGGGCGCCGTGTTCTATCTGTAGTGCCGTAGTCGGCCGCGGTCCGAACATGGTTCTTTCCCGCGGCCTTGATTTGCAAACCGGATTTTCTCCATGCCACATACACTTTCCACCTTCCTGACGCTGCTGGTCGATAGCGTTTCGTACGGAATGATGCTGTTTCTTATTTCCGTCGGCCTGACTATTACCATGGGCGTGATGCGTATCGTCAACCTGACGCATTCGGCCTTTGCCATGATTGGGGGATTCCTGACGCTTTGGCTGGCCACCTACGGCGGCCTGCATTATTTTGTGGCCTTGCCGCTGGGTGTGGCCGGAACAATGCTGATCAGCCTGCTGCTCGAGCGCACTTTGTATCAGTGGGTCTATAAAGGCGACGCGCTTGGCCAATTGCTGATGACGCTGGGCATGACTTTCGTGGTGACGGCCATCGTCAAGAACATTGCCGGCCCGCAAATTCAAAGCATAGCCCTGCCGGCGGTACTGACCGGACAGTGGGCCATAGGCTCGGTCAATATTTCGATCTACCGGCTGTTTGTCCTGGGATTGAGCGTGGTGGTCGCCGGAGGGCTGTGGCTTTGCCTGGAATACACGACGTTCGGCGCCCGCTTGCGCGCGGCGGTCGACAATCCGCGCATGGCCCGCTGCGTCGGGATCAATGTGCCGCTGGTGTTCTCGATTACGTTTGCCATCGGCTGCGGCCTGGCCGCGCTGGGCGGCGCAGTAGGCACGCAGATGCTGCCTCTTGAACCGTATTACGGCCTCAAATACCTGGTGCTGGTCCTGATTGTGGTGGCCGTGGGCGGAGTGGGCAGCCTGAAGGGCTCGCTCTATTCCGCCTTGCTGCTGGGCTTCATCGATACGATGGGGCGCTACTACATACCTGCCCTGGGCGGCTTCATCATTTATTTTGCCGTCCTGGCCATTTTGCTGCTAAGGCCGCAGGGCCTGGTATCGCGCGTCGGGTAACGGCGAAATATTTCCGATTCGTGGAGACATCATGAACAAACTTTCCGGCACCGGTCTTGTCATTGCCTCGTTCAGGCGGCAACGCTACACCTGGGTCGACGTGCTGCTGGTCGTGGCAGCCGTGCTTACATTCTTTTTTGCCGAAGGCTATCTGGCCCTTGCCGCGCTGGTGGTCGTCATGGCGGTTTTTGCCTTGTCGCTGGATCTGGCCCAGGGCTATGGCGGCGTAGAGTCGCTGGGCCACGCCGCGTTTTTCGGCGTCGGGGCATATACGGCGGCATTGTATGCCTTGCACGTTTCGACCGAACCGATCAGCGGCTTGCTGCTTGCCGCCGTGATAGCGGGCGTGGTGGGGCTGGTTACAGGCTTTGCCGTTTTGCGCACACATGGCCTGACCCAACTGATGCTGACTTTGGCCATGGCAACCCTGTTGCTGGAACTGGCCAACGTTGCCAAGTCGCTGACCAATGGCGACGACGGCCTGGCAGGCTATGACATTTCGCCGGTATTCGGCTTGTTTGATTTCGACATTTATGGACATACGGCCTTTGTATACGTCTGTGTCGTCCTGGCGCTTGTCTATGCGTTGCTTAAAAAACTGGTCAATTCGTCCATAGGCCTTACCGCGCAGGGCATACGCGAAAACCCCGTGCGCATGCGCATGCTGGGCGTGCCGGTTGAAAGGCGCTTGTGGGTGCTTTATACGATTTCCGCGGCGATTGCGGGCGTGGCCGGCGGCCTGTCGGCCCAGATCAATCGCATCGTGGGGTTGGATGCCTTGTCTTTCACCTTGTCGGCCAATGTGGTGGTCATGTTGGCCCTGGGCGGCACGGGACGCCTGTATGGCGCATTTTTCGGAGCCATTATTTTTGTCGTGCTGTCGGACCGGGCGGCTGCCATCGATCCGACCAATTGGCTGGCCGTACTTGGGGTGGTGCTGATTCTGATTGTTCGCTTCGCACCCGACGGCGTGGCCGGATGGCTGGCCAAGTTCAGTGAAAAAAGAGGTGCCAAATGAGTGTAGCGCTTGAACTGCGCGGCCTGAGCAAGCAATTTGGCGAGCTGAAGGTAACGCGCGATGTAAACCTTGTGCTCGAGCCGGGCGCCCGGCACGCACTGATAGGTCCTAACGGCGCGGGCAAAAGCACGCTGGTCCACCTGATTACCGGCCTGCTGAAACCATCCAAAGGCCAAGTCGTGCTGGCTGGCCAGGACGTTACGGGCTTTACTTCAGAACGCCGCGTCAAGCTGGGCCTGGCCCGCACCTTCCAGATCAACTCGCTGTTCAACCGCCTGACGGTCGGCGAGAACATCGGCCTGGCATTGTCGGCGCGGCAAGGCATGGACAGCCGCCTGTTCAGCGGGGTGACGCAGTCGCCGGAACTGATGGACGAGGCCGCCGAACTGCTGCATTCGCTGGGCTTGCTGGATCTGGCTACGCGCAGTGTTATCTCCCTGGCTTACGGGCAACGCCGCTTGATTGAAATTGCTTTGGCGCTGGCGCTCAAGCCCCGTGTCCTGCTGTTGGACGAGCCTGTAGCCGGCGTGCCGTCCACCGAAGGGCATCGTCTGTTCGATTTGCTGGAACGCCTGCCCGAAGATGTCGCCACCCTGGTGATCGAGCACGATATGGACCTGGTGTTCCGTTTTGCGCGCCGCATTACCGTGCTGGTCGAAGGCGCCGTCCTGGTCGAGGGCAATGTTAACGATGTGCGCAGCGACCCAAGGGTGCGCGCCGTCTATCTTGGAGAGCGCGCTCATGCCTGATTTGCTTGAACTGGAAAATGTGGGGGCCGGCTACGGCGAGACCGTGGTGCTGGAGAGCCTGTCGATGAAGCTGGCCGCGGGCCAGGCCTTGAGCATTCTGGGCCGCAACGGCGTTGGCAAGACCACGCTGCTGAACACCATACTGGGCCTGACGACGCAGCACTCCGGCGTTATCCGCTACAAGGGCCGCGACCTGGGCCGCACGCCCAGCCACGAGCGGGCTCGTGCCGGCCTGGGCCTGGTTACGCAAGAGCGCGACATCTTTCCTTCGTTGACGGTCGACGAGAACCTGCGGGTGGCATTGCGTGCCGGTGAATGGGACGCGGCGGGCGTTTACGCCCTGTTTCCGCGCCTGGCCGAACGCAAGAAGAACATGGGCAACCAGTTGTCCGGCGGCGAGCAGCAGATGCTGGCCATAGGGCGCGCGCTTATTGGCAACCCGGACGTTTTGCTGCTGGACGAACCGTTCGAAGGCCTGGCACCGGTCATTGTGGACGGGCTGGTCGACGCATTCCGCAAGCTGCATCAGACTGGCCGCATGGGCATAGTCCTGGTCGAACAACATGCAGAGCTGGCGCTGGAACTTACCGAAAGGGCCATTGTGCTGGACCGGGGGCAGATCAGCTGGCAGGGGCCAAGCCGCGAGTTGCTGGGCGACCCAGAGCAATTGGCGCGGCTGATCGGGCTGGACATGGCCGCCTGACAGGCTTCTGACCGGCGCCACTATAAGCGAATCGCACGACAAGGCAGATTAAGTCACTGGCCGTGCCGAGACCACAACGTCATACTGAATTCAGTCGTTTATTGTTTAACTTATACGGATATGTCATGACTGCAAACACAGAAACACCTCCTCGCGCCGGGCTGGTTGTCAGCGCTCATTCGGCCGACTTCGTCTGGCGTTCGGGCGGGGCAATTGCAACGCATGTGCGCCAGGGTTATCGCATGAAAGTAGTCTGCCTTTCGTTCGGCGAGCGCGGCGAGTCCGCCAAGCTTTGGCGCAAGGGTGAAATGACTGAAGAGAAAGTCAAGGCGGCACGCCGCGAAGAGGCGCAAAAGGCGGCGGACATCCTGGGTGCGGAAATCGAGTTCTTCGACCTGGGCGACTACCCGATGCGCGTCAGCGACGAGGCCCTGTTCCGCCTGGTCGATGTGTATCGCGATGTGCAGCCGGCGTTCGTGCTGAGCCACTCCGTTAAAGATCCCTATAACTTCGACCATCCGCTGGCCATGCATGTTGCGCAAGAAGCGCGCGTCATTGCTCAGGCCGAAGGCCACAACCCCGGCCAAAAGGTCGTGGGCGCCCCGCCTGTTTATGCATTCGAGCCGCACCAGACCGAGCAGTGCGAATGGATACCGAATACTTTCCTGGACATTACCGATGTCTGGGACCTTAAGCGCCAGGCTATTGAATGCATGGCCGGGCAAGAGCACTTGTGGGCGTACTACACCCGGGTTGCGCAGCAGCGCGGTGTGCAGGCCAAGCGCAATATCGGTATTACTGCCGCACGCAACATCGAATACGCCGAAGGCTATATGCGGCTTACGCCGTCCGTCGTAGGAGACCTGTCATGATACGCGGAGTCGTCGTACGCAATGTGCCGCGCGCCAGTGCGGCCGACATCGAAATTTTGCAGAAGGCCGGGTCGGCCACTGTGCACGAGGCGCAAAGCCGCCTTGGCTTGCTGGCCCCGTATATGCGCCCCATCTGGCCGGGCGCGATGATTGCAGGCTCGGCCATTACCGTGCTGACGGCGCCATCCGACAACTGGATGCTGCACGTGGCGGTCGAGCAATGCCGCGAAGGCGACGTGTTGGTGGTTGCGCCCACATCCGAATGTCTTGACGGCTATTTCGGCGAGCTGCTGGCCACTTCGCTGGCGGCGCGCGGCGTGCGCGGCCTGATCATCGATGCCGGCTGCCGCGATATCAAGGCGCTGCACGAAATGGGTTTCCCGGTCTGGTCCAAGGCCGTATCGGCCCAGGGTACGGTCAAGGAAACGCTGGGATCGGTCAATGTGCCGGTGGTGTGCGCGAACCAGATCGTCCATGCGGGCGACGTCATGGTGGCGGACGATGACGGCGTGGTGGTCGTTCCCTTGGCCACGGTGCCCAAGGTGGCGGCGGCGTCGCAAGCCCGGCTCGATAAAGAAGCCGTTACCCGCAAGGTGCTGGCCGGCGGCACGCTGGGGCTCGATTACTACAAGATGCGCGAGAAGCTCGAGTCCAAAGGCTTGCGTTACGTGGACTCCCTCGAAGACATCTAGGACTTTTATCATGCAAACCCGTATCCCTTGTGTTCAGATGCGTGGAGGCACCTCCAAGGGTGCATATTTCAACGCAGGCGATCTTCCGGCCGACCAGGCCGTGCGCGATCAGGTGCTGCTGGCGGTCATGGGTTCGCCCGACATTCGGCAGATCGACGGCATCGGCGGAGCCGACCCGCTGACCAGCAAGGTGGCCATCGTTTCCGCCGCCACCCGGCCCGACGCCGATGTCGACTACTTGTTTGCCCAGGTGGTGGTCAACGAAGCTCGTGTCGACTACGGCCAGAACTGCGGCAACATGTTGGCAGGCGTAGGCCCCTACGCTATTGAAACCGGCATGGTCCCGGTCGCCGGCGAGGTAACGCGCGTTGCCATACATATGGTCAATACGGGCCAGATTGCAGTGGCGACAGTTGCCACCCCCGGCGGCCATGTCGAATACGACGGCCAGCAAGGCATCGACGGCGTGCCCGGCACGGCGGCCGCTATTCCGCTGGAATTTCGCGATACGGCTGGTTCCAGTTGCGGCGCCTTGCTGCCCACGGGCAACGCGCAAGATATCGTCGACGGCGTTGCGGTAACCTGCATCGACAACGGCATGCCGCTGGTGCTTATGCGGGCCCAGGACCTGGGCCGCAGCGGCTACGAGACGCGTGAGCAGCTTGATGCCGACACAGAGCTCAAGCAACGGGTAGAAGCCATTCGGCTCAAGGTCGGCCCAATGATGAACCTGGGCGACGTAACGGCGCGCACGGTTCCAAAAATGTGCCTGGTTTCACCGCCCAAGAACGGAGGAGCCATCAACACCCGCAGTTTTATTCCGCATCGATGCCATGCCTCCATTGGGGTATTGGGCGCTGTCAGCGTGGCCACCGCGGTGGCGATACCCGGCACGGTATGCGAAGGCGTCGCGACGCTGCCCCAGGGCGACAGCCTGACGCTGGGCATCGAACACCCCACGGGCGAACTCAGCGTTCAAATCAATCTTGATCGCAGCGGGGAAACGGTACAGGTAGGCAGTGCGGCACTGATCCGCACGGCACGATGGCTGTTCGATGGCCATGTCCATGTGCCGAATCGCATCTGGGCTGGCGGCAAGCAAGGTAAATAATGGCAATTGAGCAACTCGTTTTACTTCCCGGGCTATTGTGCGATGACGCTGTCTGGACGGAGCAGCGCGCCGCGCTTGCCCCGCAAGCCGAATCATTCGTCGCTGACTTCAACGACCTGGATTCCATCAAGGGCATGGCCGAGAAAGTATTGGATACCGCGCCGTACAAGGTGTTTTCCTTGGCAGGGCATTCCATGGGCGGGCGCGTGGCAATGGAAGTCGTGCGTCTGGCCCCCCAGCGCGTGCGGCGCCTGGCCTTGCTTGATACAGGCTTCGAACCCAGGGTTGCGGGGCAAGCCGCGCAGGCCGAGCGCGATAAGCGCATGGCTTTGCTGGCAGTGGCACAAAAGCAGGGCATGCGCGCCATGGGCAAATTATGGGCTCCTGGCATGGTGCATCCCGACCACCTTGCAACGCCCTTGTTCGACGTCATTCTGGATATGATCGAACGCCGCACCCCCAAGCAATTCGAAGCCCAGATCACGGCCTTGCTGGCGCGTCCCGACGCGACGCCGGTATTGCAGTCCCTGGCTTGCCCAACCGTGTTCATTTGTGGGCGGCAAGACCTGTGGAGCCCTTTGTCGCGCCACGAAGCCATGCTGAAGCTGGCACCGCCGCAGGTCGGCGAATTGCACGCCATAGAAGATTGCGGCCATATGTCCACTATGGAAAAGCCGCAAGCTGTCTCGGGTATCCTGGCGAAGTGGCTGGCCACTTAGATTAATGAATGAGGTGAAATCCATGGGCAGTATTGAATCGGAACAGCTTGCCGCTCAGGCGCTTTGCAGGGATCTTGTGGCGCGTGCGGCATATTTTACCGACCAGCAAAACCACGATGCCTTTGCCGGGCTGTTCACTGAGGACGCGCAGTTGGCACGGCCTGGCGGTGCATGGCTGAATGGGCGCGCTGAAATCCTGGCCTCGTACCGCGCCAAGCCGGCCGACCGGATAACCCGGCACGTGGTCAGCAACACCGTTTTTTCGGATACGCAAGCCGGATCGGCGCAGGCGGTCAGCTATGTGCTGCTGTGGAGCACCACTGCCGAGGCGGCGCCCGAGGCCTTTGGGCGCAAGGCCAATGCACGCCAGGTGCTTGGCGAGTTTCACGACAGCTTCGTCAAGACGGAGCAAGGGTGGCGCATCGCCAGGCGCGAGGCGGTATTCATTATGTACAGGGATTGAAATCATGGGCGAAAAAACATTGCAACTGAATTCGATTGCCTTGATCGGCTTCGGTGAAGCCGGAGCCTTGCTGGCCCAGGGCTGCGTGCAGGCCGGCGGCAAGGTTGGGACATACGACATCAAGGTCCACGACGCTGCTTTGCGCCCCGCACTGGCCGAGCGTGCCAATGCGTTGGGCGTTGCATTGCACGACAGTCTTGAAAGCGCCTTGGGCGGGGCCGACCTTGTCATCTCCGCGGTTACCGCCAGTTCGGCCCGCATGGCGGCTGAAGCGGCCGCCGAATTCCTGCGGCCGGGCCAGTACTTTATGGATATCAACTCCGTTTCGCCCGCCACCAAAGAACTGGATCGCGACGCGGTGGAACGCTCGGGGGCCTTCTATGTAGAGTCCGCAGTGATGGCGCCGGTGCCGCCCTATGGCCTTAAAGTGCCGATGCTGCTGGGCGGGCAGCAAGCCGCTGCCTTGTCCGAACGCTTGAATGCATTGGGCTTTCAGACTCGCGCGGTGGCGACCCGGGTGGGTGTGGCTTCCGCCATAAAAATGTGCCGCAGCGTGATGATCAAAGGGCTTGAAGCGCTGACAGTCGAATGCATGTCCGCGGCGCGGCGCTACGGCGCCGAGCAAGAAGTGCTGGCCTCGCTGGCTGAAACCTTTCCCAGCATGGGCTGGACGGAAAACCTGCCGAACTACCTGATCAGCCGCGTGGCTGAACACGGGCGGCGCCGGGCCGCTGAAATGCGCGAAGTGGTCGAGACCTTGCAAGACGCAAGCGTCGACCCCTTGATGGCCAGCGCCACCGCGCAGTTGCAGGACGCCTTCGTCGATCGCATGCAAGAGTTGGGAATATCGTATCCCGTCGGCGAAAAATTCGTCTGGCCGGGCTTTGTCGACGCGCTGCAAGAACAGAAAGCGGCCGAATGAGCCGGCCCCTGAAACTGGCGCTGGCCGGCGTCGGCGCATTCGGTACCAAGCATCTGGACGGACTGCGGGCGATCGACGGCGTCGAGGTGGTGTCGCTGGTGGGCCATGACTTGGGCAAGACGAAGTCGGCGGCGTACAAGTACGGCATTGCCCACGCGACGACGCAGTTGTCGGACAGCCTGGCCTTGCCGCAGGTGGATGCGGTTATCTTGTGTACGCCAACCCCCTTGCATGCCGGGCAGGCCATGCAGTGCCTGAAGGCCGGCAAGCATGTGCAAGTAGAGATTCCATTGGCCGACAGCCTGGCCGATGCCAAGGCAGTGGCCGCGCTTGCGGCGCAAAGCGGCCTGGTTGCCATGTGCGGCCACACCCGCCGCTTTAATCCTAGCCATCAGTATGTGCATCAAGAGACGCTTGCGGGCCGGTTCAGCCTTCAGCATATG
The DNA here is from genome assembly GCF_003315175.1 of Eoetvoesiella caeni. Taxonomy (GTDB): domain Bacteria; phylum Pseudomonadota; class Gammaproteobacteria; order Burkholderiales; family Burkholderiaceae_B; genus Eoetvoesia; species Eoetvoesia caeni. Next base: position 461,254 of record NZ_QNRQ01000002.1, read on the forward strand.
GATGTGCAAACGTACTTTTTTCGCCGCAGCAATATGAACGCGCTGGGCCAGCCGCGCAGCTGGACCGACCATTTGCTGTGGCACCATGCCGCCCATACGGTAGATCTGTTTGCCTATCAAACTGGCGGCGAAGTGGTGCAGGCCAATGCTGTGCAAGGCCCGGTTCATCCCGAGCTGGGCATTGCCATGGACATGTCGATCCAGCTCAAAAGCAGCACCGGCGCCATCTGCACGCTGGCCTTGAGCTTCAATAACGACGGGCCGCTGGGCAGTTTCTTTCGCTATATCGGCGACACCGCCACGTATATCGCCCGCTACGATGACCTGTACAACGGCAAAGAAGAGAAAATCGACGTCAGCAACGTAGACGTTTCCATGAACGGCATCGAGCTGCAAGACCGCGAGTTCATCGCCGCCATCCGCGAAGGGCGCGAACCGAATGCAAGCGTTGCCAAGGTGTTGCCTTGCTACCGGGTGTTGCACCAGCTGGAGCAGCAGCTTCTGGCGTGAGGCCGCAGGCGGGATGCGTGTGCGTTGCCGTTTCTACGAGGCTCGCCGGTAATATGCAAATGGCCCGATCGCGGACGATCGGGCCATTTTCTTTAGGCTGCGAAGTATCTGCTTAAGCCGCCTTGCGTTGGGCTCCCAGCTGCCCGTGCGGGTCGATGACGAATTTCTTGGGGGCGCCAAGATCGAACTCGTGGTAGCCGCGAGGTGCGTCGTCCAGGGTGATGACTTGCACGCCTACGACTTCGGCGATGTTGATGCGGTCCCATAGAATGGCTTGCATGAGGGCACGGTTGTACTTCATGACCGGGGTCTGGCCGGTGAAGAAGCTGTGCGACTTGGCCCAGCCCAGGCCGAAGCGCACGCTGAGCGAGCCGGTTTGCGCGGCTTTGTCGTGGGCGCCTGGGTCTTCGGTGACATACAGCCCCGGGATGCCGATTTTACCGGCGGGACGGGTGATGTTCATGAGCGAGTTCAGGACGGTGGCGGGGGCTTCGACTTGCGAGCCGCTGTGGCCGTGGCCGCGCGCTTCGAAACCGACGGCGTCGATGGCGCAGTCGACTTCGGGCGTGCCCAGGATGGCGGCGATCTGGTCGCCCAGCGGGGTGTCGAGCGAGACGTCGACGACTTCGAAGCCCACCTTCTTGGCATGGGCCAGGCGGTCGGCGTTAAGGTCGCCGACGATGACGACGGCGGCGCCCAGCAGGCGCGCAGAAGCGGCTGCAGCCAGGCCGACGGGGCCCGCGCCCGCAACGTAAACGGTGCTGCCCGGGCCGACGCCCGCGGTGACCGCGCCGTGGAAGCCGGTAGGCAGGATGTCTGACAGGCAGGTCAGGTCGCGGATTTTTTCGATGGCCTGATCGCGGTCGGGAAATTTAAGCAGGTTGAAGTCGGCGTAGGGCACCATGACGTATTCGGCCTGGCCGCCGATCCAGCCGCCCATATCGACGTAGCCATAGGCGCCGCCCGCGCGCGAGGGGTTGACGGTAAGGCAGACTCCGGTGTCTTGCTCTTTGCAGGTGCGGCAGCGGCCGCAGGCGACGTTGAAAGGCACGGAGACGAGATCGCCTTTTTTCATGTTCTCGACATCGCGGCCGACTTCGAGCACTTCGCCGGTGATTTCATGGCCCAGGATCAGGCCGGTGGGTGCTGTTGTGCGGCCGCGCACCATGTGCTGGTCGGAGCCGCAGATATTGGTGGACAGGACTTTAAGGATTACGCCGTGGCCGGCGGTCTTGCCGGCGGGAGTGACCAGTTCCGGAAAGGGAATGGACTGGATTTCGACCTTGCCGGGTTCGACGTAGGCTACGCCTCGGTTTGACGCCATTTGCTTGCTCCTTTGGATTGATAATGGGTACTGCGTTACTGCTGTGCTTTGTTTACGTACAGTCCACTGAATGTTACCGGCTGGCTGGGAAAAATCAATAGGAATTACGATTAGCAACGGCGCCCTTGGTGCAAGGGAGCCGGTTCAAGGTTAGAGGACCGTAGTATGCGAAAGGTCGGGGTCGCCGCGCCAGGGAGGCTCGATAGTGATACTAGTGCCTGCCACGCGTGATACGCAAGTGCAGATTCGATTGCCGCCGGCGTGCTCGCGGCTGCTGAAGAATACGTCGCGATGATCGAGGACGCCATCAGTTTCCAGGACGTCGACGGCGCAAAGGCCGCACTCGCCGCGGCGGCAATTGGACACCATGGCGATGCCGGCCTCGGATAAGGCATCCAGCATGGACTGCCCTGCGTCAACCAGAATTTCGCGGCCCAGGCGGGGAACGCGTACGGTGAAGTCCTGGGGAAGGTAGCGGCCGCTGGAGCCGAAGGTTTCATAGCGCAATTGCGCGGCGTGGCGCCCCGCGGCCTGCCAATGCTCGCGCGCCGCATCCAGCAGCTTTATGGGGCCGCACAGATAAAGCTGGGCCGACTCGGCCAGTGCATTGATTTCGGCGGCGACGTCCAGGCGTTCGTTGCGGTCGGCGGAAAATACACGCAGGCGCTCGCCAAGCAGGTCTTGCAGATCTGGCAGGTAAGCCTGTTCGTCCTTGCTGCGCACGGCGTAGAGCATTTGTAGGCTGGCACCTTGCGCTACCAGGGCGCGCGCCACGCTTAGCATGGGGGTTACGCCTATGCCCGCCGCCAGCAGAAGATAATGATGGGGGCCGTATACGGGTTCGAAGTTGGAAACCGGTGCGCTGGCTTTTAGAGTGGAACCCAGCGTCAACGACGCCATATAGCGCGACCCGCCGCGGCTGCCTTGCACTTGCTTTACCGCAATGACGATCTGCCCGTTGGCATCGGACCGGACGACGGAGTACGAGCGCATTGCAGTTTGGCCGTCGATGGCGACCTGCACGTCGATATGTGCGCCCGGCGCAAGCCGCAAGGCCAGCGGGTATTGCAGGCGGAACTCTTTTACCGTGGGTGTAAGGTTGCGTATGCCGATGACCGTGGCGTCGAACCAAGTGTCTGGGGTGCTCATGCGCGTAGGGCCTTTGCTGCGGGAATAATGGGGATGCTGTGCACAGCGGGCTTTTCGGCCAACTCCTTGTCTATCAATTCGTCGATAAGGCGTCGGGCCCATAGCGAACCGGCATCGATGTTCAGGTTGTAGAAGTCGCGCCCCGGATTGCGGTCCATGGCGCGCTGCTGCGCCTCGATTATGGTTTCGTCTTCGAGAAGAATGCCGCGTGCCGCTTGCAGGACTTCGCGCGTAAGGCGTTGTTCGCGCACGCGATAGTTGCGCAGGTGGCACCAGAAGTAATAACAGGTCTTGTCGGTCGCCGGCGTGGGTATGTGGATGACCCACATGCTGATGCCCTGGCTGCGATCGCCTTGGGGGGCGCCGCTGCCGGCGGGGGCTACGCCCACGTCCAGCAAAATGGTGGCGGGCGCCTTGAAGTGAATGATTTGCCAGCGATCGACCGGGCCGGGCTTGCCAAGCTGGGCGCCCCAGAACGCAGGCGCCTCTTCGTTCAGGACCCAGCGGCGCACGCTGGCGGTGGTTTCGCCATGCATGGCTTCGAATGGCGCTTCGGCCAGGGCTTCGTTGCCTATGCTGGAGCTGTGCACAAAGGTTTCGTGCGTGAGGTCCATAAGGTTGTCCAGCACCAGGCGGTAGTCGGCCTTGACTTCGACCATGCTGCCGTCGCCCGCCCAGTCGGCGTCGTCCATCCAGTGCAGGTCGGGTACCGTGGCAGGGTCCGCCAGCGCGGGATCGCCGGGCCATACCCACACGAAGCGGTGGCGCTCCACCACAGGAAACGACTTTACGCAGGCGGAGGGATTGATGGTTTCCTGGCTGGGCATATGCGTGCAGCGACCGTCGGCATTGAAGCGCATGCCGTGATAGCCGCAACGCACGTCATCGCCGACCAGGGTGCCCAAAGACAAAGGGACCAGCCGGTGCCAGCAGGCATCGGCCAGAGCGACGGCGCGGCCGTCCTGCTTGCGGTAAAGCACCATTTGTTCGTTGCAGATGCTGCGTGAAAGCAGACTGCGGCCGACTTCGGCATCCCACGCGGCAACATACCAGGCGTTCAGGGGAAAGGTTGGGCGCGGCGTCATGTGTGTCTCCGGCTGGGGTCTTTTATTCAGGGCAACCGGGCGCCGCCCGGCCGCCGCGGTTTAGCGCGATTCGGGAACGCGGCGGGTTTGCATGAATTCTTCGAAGCTTTCGCCGCGCATGATGGCGTAGACCTCGAGGTTGGTCTTGCGCGCCACGCGCGCGAACTTTTCCAGCACGAAAAAGTTGGCGCCGTATTGCACCAGGCCCAGCCAGTCCTGCTTGCGCAGCAGGTCTTTTTCGGTGTCGTTCAGTTCGGCTTCCTGCATGATCGCTTCAGGGTCGGCCAGATAGCGTTCGCGCCATTCCTTGCCTATCATTTTCCAGAGAAAGCGGTTGAGCTTGAGCGTGCGATTGCTGGTGCGGATGTCGAAGGCGTAGGTGCCGCCCAGCTCTTCCATACCTTTTAGTTGCGGGTTCATGAGCGTTTCCTTATGCCGGGGCGTGGGCCGCTTGTTGGCTGGCGGCCGCTTGCGGCGTTTCTTCGCCTTCTTCGTACAGGGCGACAGTCATGGCGGTGGTGGTGGCCAGGTAATAGTTTTGATGCAGCTTGCGGATTTTTTCCGGCATGGCGCCGCGCATGGCCAGCCACATGATTTGCTCAACGCTTTCGGCGCCGCCCAGCCGGACGAAGTCGGCGTGGGTCAATTTAGTGAGCTTTTCGGGTTCGAACTGCAATTGGCGCAAGAATTCCAGGTCCCATTCTTCGTTGTTGAACCCGGTGCGTTCGCCGTGGATCTGGTGCGACAGGCCGCCGGTGCCAACGATGACGACCTTGAGATCTTCGGGGTAGGACTCGACTGCGCGGCGCACGGCCTGGCCCAGCTTGTAGCAGCGCAATGCGGTGGGCAGCGGGTACTGCAGCACATTGATGGCAATGGGCACGATGGCGCCGGGCCAATCCGGCTCGTGCGGCCACAACAGCGGCAGGGGCGAGGCGCAGCCGTGGTCGATGGGCTTTTCCTGGAAGATGGCCAGGTCGAACTCGTCGTTGACCAGCGATTCGGCAATATGGCATTGCAGGTCGACATTGCCCTTGATGGCCGGAAGATTGCGCAGCCCCGCGCCTTCGTCGGCCACAGGGAAGCGTTCGCCCACGCCCAGCGCGAAGGTTGGGTACATGTCGAAAAAGAAGGTGGTGGCGTGGTCGTTATAGAAAAAGATGAGGGCGTCCGGCTTTTTCTCGGCCAGCCATTCGGCCACCGGCTTGTAGCCCTCGAAAAGAGGAGCCCAGGCGGGGTCGTTCTGGCGGCCTTTATCGTAAGCGACGCCAATGGTCGGGACATGCGAGGTTCCGATGCAGCCGATGATTTTTGCCATGATATATCCAGTAAATAAAGTTGCCGTCAGGCAAATTGGTAGCCGGCCTCCGCGGCGGCGCGCTGATGCAGTACCTTGCGCATCATCAGGCCGGGCTTGTCGGGGGCGAAGTTAAGGTCGAACTGGGGTTCGACGTCGGTCTGGACCGCGTTGAGTATGGCCTCGAGCGCGTCGACATCTTCAAGATAAGCCTTGGTGGAGGCTTCGTAAAGGAAGTCGTCGGTTTTGCTGTTGTCCAGGTCGAAATTGCGGGTGTTGAACCACCAGTAATGTATGCGCCCGTTGGACTCGGGGGTGACAAGGTGGGTGATATTGAAACGATAGACCGACGGCCTGCCTTCGGCAGGTTCGTGGTCGATGATCTGGGCAAACGCAACGTGCATGGCCGGCGACGCAAAGCGGGCTTCGGAAAGGCGGTCGACGTTCTTGTGCATGAGGTTGGTGGGAATGCCGTAGATGCCCGGGGGCGGCGAGTTCTTGAGCGAGCGGTCGATGATGACGGTTTCGCCTTCCTGGCGTACTTTAAGCTTGGAGCGGGCGTATTCCAGCGTGCCCACGGTGCCCGGATGCAGGAAAGGGAAATGGGTTTGATCCAGCAGGTTTTCGTGCATGGAAACGTAGTCGGAATTCAACGGGAAGGTGCCGCGCACGCTTTTCCAGGCCGGATCGGCCAGCCATTCGGTATTCGGGATGAGGCTCTCGTCGGCCAGGTCCGGGTTGCCCATCCAGATCCAGACGATCGGGCCGCGTTCGGCAACGGGAAAGGTGCGCACGTTGGCGTTGGCCGGCACGATGGGCATGGACGGCATGTTGACGCAGCGCCCCGAAGGGTCGAACTGCATGCCGTGGTAGCCGCAAACCAGCACGTCGCCGTCAAGGCGGCCCTTGGCCAAGGGAAACGAGCGGTGGGGGCAGCGGTTGCGCACGGCAACGGGCTCGCCCGCCAGGGTCCGGTACAGCGCTACGTCAACGCCCAGAAAGCGGCGGCTGATGATGTCGCGCGAAATTTCAGAAGCAAAGCCGGCTACGTACCAGCAGTTGCGGATGAGCGGTGTGGCATTGTCTGCGTAGCCGCCGGGTTCGAATGTGAATTCAACTTCGGTATAGCTCATGTGTGTCTCCTGGTATGTGTGTCAGGCGTCCAGAACCAGCCGCGACCCGGTGGTTCGTGAAACGCAGATGCAAAGCGTCTGGCCGGATGCGCGTTCTTCTTCGTCCAGATAGCGGTCGCGGTGGACAAGCTGGCCGTCGTTGTCCAGGACGTCGAGAGGGCAAAGGCCGCATTCGCCGCGCCGGCAGTCCGACAGCACGTGCACGCCGGCCGCGGTAAGCGCGTCCAGTATGCTGGTGTCGCGGCCGACATGAACCAGGCGCCCCGACGACTTGAGTTCGACATCGAAGGCGACATCGTCGGCGCCCGGCCCGGATGAAAACAGTTCGTTGCGTATGCGGGATGGGTCCCAGCCCAGCTCGTGCGCGGCCTGTTCGACGGCCTTGATCATGGGCGCCGGGCCGCAGGCGTAAACGTTGGTGCCGCCAGGCTGTCCGGCCAGCAGGCCGCGCAAGTCCAGCAGGTTGTTGCTGTCGGCGCCGCTTACATGAATGCGCGCCTTGCCGGCGCCAAGGCGCAGGACGTCGTGGCGGTAGGCCATGTCGTCGGCGGCGCGGCCCGAATAGACCATTTCGAAATTGCGTCCGCGCCGCACCAGGCTGCGCAGCATGGAAAGAATGGGGGTAATGCCGATGCCGCCGGCGATGAGCAGGCTTTTTGCGTCGCGGCGGTCCAGCGGGAAATGGTTCTTGGGATGGGAAACCTGCAACGCCGTGCCAATGGCAAAGGTATCGTGGATATGTGCCGAACCGCGCTGGCGGTCTTCGCGCTGGACGGCAATGCGATAGATGTCGGGGGTGTCGTCCCAATTGCCGGCGCCGCCGATCAACGAGTAATGGCGAACGATAGGGCCGCTGGCGGGCGACTGGGTGTGCAATTCGACGTGGGCGCCGGGCTCGAAAGGCGGCAGGGCATTGCCGTCTTCAGAGCGCAGCAGGTATTCGCGGATTCGAGGGGTAAGTTGCCGGATGCCGGCGACCACGACGCGCAGATTGTTCTTGGCCAAGATAAGAGCTCCGGTAATGCGGGGTGGGCCGTTGTTCAGTTCTTTTTAGTTTAACCTGAATTTCAGTTTTGGGATCCCAAATTAGGGTATTTTCTGAATTATTAGGCAGAATATACAATATTCGGATCCATTTTGGGATTCTTTTTTTGTTATGATGGCGAAATGCAAGCGCCGTACGGCGGCGTGGCGCCAAGCAGGAATAGCTGCCGATTTCGCGCCGGCGGCTTCGATAATGGCGCAGAACTTCGGCCTACGGGCGGCGGCCCTGCCGCTCAGAAAGGGCGGCCAAGGTGGCCGGGATTTTCGGCGGCAGCACTGAAGTCTTTTTGGATATTTTTATGACACAGCCTTCATCCGTCATTGTTCGTCTTCGCGAAATGATTTTGCGGGGCGAACTCGTGCCCGGCGAACGCATGCCCGAGGCCGAGCTGGCAACGCGGCTTGGAGTGTCGCGCACGCCGGTGCGCCAGGCTTTGCCGGCCCTGGCGCAAGAAGGCTTGCTGGTGCCGGCTGGCAAGCGCGGTTATTCGGTGCGGGCTTTTACCGCCCAGCACAGCCTGGATGCTTTGCGCATTCGCTCCGTGCTGGAAGGGTTTGCAGCGCGCATCGTGGCCGAACGCGGCGCTTCGGCCGCGCTGCTGGCGGCCTTGAAAGCCTGCCTGTATGAAGGCGACGCCATATTCGCCAATCGCGTGTTGGCGGACGACGACGAACTGCGCTATGCCGAAATGAACGCGCGCTTTCATCAGCTTATTATGGAAGCTTCGCAAGTACCCCTGCTGGAAAGCCTGACCGAGCGCTGTAATCTTGTGCCCTTTACGGCGCCTAAAAGCATCGCTTTTTCCAGTTCCAGCAAAGAAAAAATGTTCGATTTTCTGTTTTATGCCCACGGCCAGCATCACAATATTGTCGAGGCCATCGAAGCGGGGCAGGGCGACCGGGCCGAGTTCCTGTTTCGAGAGCATGCGTACACCCAGGAAAAAAGCCAAACCCTGGACCCGGCCATGGGGCCTTTAATGGCACTGAGGGCGGACGCGGCGTAGCAGATGGCCCTTGCAGGCAGAATGCTGGCAAGGTTTTTGATGCGAAAGCATACGGCTGCATGCAGCAGGCCCGCCGCGGCTTTTAAATTTGTTGTCCGGGGCGGAACAAAAGCTTGACCGCCAGTGCTCGAATTGGCAACCGATCAATCCAGACAAGCTTGATTTAAAATATAAAATAAAATCGCAAGCCATTGAAATATAAATAAATTATAAAAATTCTTGCTGGTTTCCGGGCCCGTTTTTTGTGGGGGAAAACCCACTTTCCAACCGCAGCGAGCCCCATCGGGATTGCGTTTTTTGCGTCCTTTCAATCCTATACTTAATCCATATTCAGGTAGCCCTGGCGCAGCCGCGCCCGCGCTCCAATGAGCAATCGGAATCGATCCCGGGATTCCAGGCGGCAGCGGTATTGCACTGGGCCGGGGACGATTTTCTTACAGGAGATGGAGACATGTTTTTAAAGAACTGCTGGTATATGGCGGGGTGGGATTACGAGCTTATCGACAGCAAGATGCTGGCACGCAAGCTGTTGAACGAGCCGGTCTTGTTTTATCGCGGCGAAAGCGGCAAAGTTGTTGCTCTGGCGGACCGCTGCTGTCATCGCGGTGCGGCGCTGTCCATGGGGCGCCGCGAGGGCGACGACGTGCGCTGCATGTATCACGGGCTGAAGTTCAATGCCGCCGGCAAATGCATTGAAATCCCCGGCCAGGAAATGATTCCGCCCAAGCTGGGCGTTCACAGCTACCCCGTCGTCGAGCGCGACCACCTGATCTGGATCTGGATGGGCGATCCGGCCCTGGCCGACGAGTCGCAAATTATCGACTTCCCGTATTTAAGCGATCCCGCCTGGCGCGGCATGCCGGACTATATTCATTACGAATCCAACTACCTGCTTATCGTCGACAACCTAAGCGACTTTGCCCATCTGGCATGGGTGCATACCCATACGCTGGGCGGCTCGGAAGAGTATGCCTACAAGACCAAGCCCGCTTCGGTCGAGCGCCTGGAACGCGGTTTTCGCGTAACGCGCTGGCACATGAACAGCGCGCCGCCTCCGTTCCATCGCAAGGTTATCGACAATAACAACAATGTCGACCGCTGGAACGTGGGCCATATGCAAGTGCCGGGAATCTTCTTCCTGGAAAGCGGGTTTGCTCCGGCGGGCGCGGGCGCTGAGAAAGGCAACAAAGAAGGGGCAAAGGAATATCGCAATTGCCAGTTCATTACGCCCGAGACCGAAAGCACGACGCACTTTTTCTTCAGCTATCTGCATAACTTCGAGGTCGACAATTACAACGTGACCTTGTCCCTGCACGACAGCCTGATAGAAGGCTTCATGGAGGACAAGCACATCATCGAGCGCCAGCAGCGCATTCTGGACGAAGACCCTGACTTCAAGTTGCTGGCCATTGCCGCCGACGGGCCGCTATCCCATTTCCGGTGGACCATGGACAAGTTGATAGCCGCAGAACGCCAGCAGCAGGCGGTTCCGCAAGCCCAAGAGGTTCAGCGCAATAAATCCCCGGCCGTGGCGGCGTAAGAATGAACCGCGTCATGCATGGGTAGTGCTTGCGTTAATACGGGAGCGGAATTGCATGGCGTTGCCTGGAGAGGATTTATGAACATGGCAGCAGCAGAGAAGCCGGCGATGGCGATGGCCGGCGACAGGGCGCAAGCCCAAAAACTGGAAGTAATCATCGCCCGCTATATGGCGGAAGCCAAGGACGTCATGTTGCTGGAGCTGCGGGATGCGCGGGGCCGCGCATTGCCTGCGTTCGAGCCCGGTGCCCACGTGGAAGTGAGTCTTCCCAATGGTTTGACGCGCCAATATTCCTTGCTGAACGACTGCAGGGAAACCGACCGTTATGTGCTGGCCGTGGGCAAGGCGGCCGACAGCCGGGGCGGATCGGCCTGTGTGCACGAAAGCCTGACGCAAGGCGCGCCGTTGCAAATCAGCGCGCCGCGCAATAATTTTCCGCTTGATGCCGCCGCGCAGTCGTATCTGTTCATTGCCGGCGGCATAGGCATTACCCCAATTATGTCGATGATCCGGTGGTGCGCGGCCAACCAGCGTCCATGGCGCCTGGTCTATGCCGCCCGCAACCGGCAGCGGGCCGCGCTTTACGAAGAAATCCAATCGCTGGGCGGCGAGCGCGTACAGTGGCATTTCGACGACGAGCAAGGTGGTTATTTGCAGGTGGCCGATCTTGTGCAAAACTTGGCTGAAGGAGAGCAAATTTACTGTTGCGGACCCCAGGCCTTGATGGAGGCAGTGCAGGACGCCGCCGCCACCCATCCGCCCGGAGTGGCGCATTTCGAATGGTTTTCGGCGCCCAAGACTGACGCTCCGCCAGCCGCCGCCGGAACCTTCGAGATCCGCCTGGAGCGCAGTGGGTTGTCGTTTTCGGTGCCGCCCGACAAAAGTATTCTGGAAGTACTGGAAGAAAATGGTTTCAGCCTGCCGTTTTCTTGCCGTGAGGGTACATGCCGTACCTGCGAAACAGGAGTCTGCGCGGGCAGCCCCGAACATTTCGACTACGTGCTGTCCTCGGAGGAGAGGGCGGCCGGCAAGTCGATGATGATTTGTGTGTCCCGGTCCGTCGATCCAGTTTTGTGCCTGGACTTGTAATGCCGTATCAACGTTGTAGTAAAGATATTTTTATAAATCAAGGAGACTGCTTTGCGTAATTTCATAAAGGTAGGCGCTGTCTGTGCCGGGTTGTTCATGTCGACGGCGCTGTATGCGCAGGTCAAGATAGGCTTGACGTTGTCCACGACCGGGCCGGCGGCGTCGCTGGGTATTCCGGAACAGAACACTGCAGCCTTGCTGCCCAAGGAGATCGGCGGCCAGAAGGTGCAATACATAATCCTGAACGACGCTTCCGACACCAGCGTGGCCGTAAAGAATACGCACAAGCTGATCAGCGAAGACAACGTCGACGCGATCATCGGATCGACCATCACCACCAATTCGCTGGCTATGGTCAATATTGTCGGCCAGGCCGGCACGCCCATGATCAGCGTGGCGGCGTCCAAGCACATTGTTTCGCCCATGGATGCCAACCGCCATTGGGTCTATAAGACGGTTCAGAACGACTCATTGCTGACTTCGACGGCCTTGAAGCACATGGCCGACAATGGCGTGAAAACGGTCGGCTATATCGGCTTTGCCGACGGCTATGGCGACAGCTGGTTGGAGGAATTGAACAAAAACGCGCCGACCTACGGGATCAAGATCGTGGCCAACGAACGCTATGGCCGCAACGATTCGTCGGTTACCGGCAACGTACTCAAGGCCATGACGGCCAAGCCGGACGCCATTTTCATCGGTGCATCGGGGACGCCGGCGGCTTTACCGCAAAAGACCCTGATCGAACGCGGCTACAAGGGTAAGATCTATCAAACCCAGGGCGCAGCCAATCAGGACTTCCTGCGGGTTTGCGGCAAGGATTGCGAAGGCACGTTTATTGCAGTGGGTCCGGTGCTCGTGGCCAGCCAGTTGCCTGACACCCATCCAGCCAAGAAGGTTGCCCTGGACTACATCAAGCACTACGAAGACAAGTACGGCAAGGGCAGCGTTTCGCCATTCGGCGCCCATGTCTGGGACGCCGGCCGCTTGCTGGAACGGGCCATTCCCATTGCGGTGAAAAAGGCCAAGCCGGGCACGAAAGAGTTTCGCGCAGCCCTGCGCGATGCGCTTGAAAGCACGAAAGACCTGGACGTGGCCAATGGCGTGATGAACATGACGCCTGAAGATCATGCCGGCTTCGATGCCCGGGCCGTGGCCATGATTCGTATCGAGAACGGCAAGTGGATACTTGCCGCAACAAAATAAGGCCAGTTGGAAGTTCATAGTGTAAAAGTGGCGGTTGTGTCCTGTCTTTGCCATCGGGGCCAGACAGGACACGACCGCCGCCTGCCGATTACCCCAGTTTCATGCATAGCCCATCCGTGGTATACCTGAACCAAGGAAGCTGAAGCGTCTTTGCCGGCTTCCCACCAGGTTTGCCCGCTGTCGCCGCACTGGCGGCAGCGAGGCTTTGCACGGGGACGAAATGTCATCGCTTTACTCCACTGCGCGCGTGCGTAACAAAGACCTGTCTTCCTATTGGCAAGACACGATCTCGCGCACCTTTGTGCCCTGCGTCACGACTTTGCCGCGGGATTTTCGCGGCGCCGTTTCTGTCAGCGAAATCGGCTCTATTTCCTGCCATCGGGTCCAGGCAACCAAGCACCATGCCTGCCGCTCGGCCGCCGATATTTCAACCCATCATAAAGACGTTGTTTTACTTAACCTGATCACATCGGGCATGGCGCGGGTGGTGCAGGACGGCCGCGAGGCGGTACTGCGCAAGGGCGACTTTGCCATCCATGACGCTACCCGCCCTTATTCATTGTTTTTCGATACGGCTTTTTCGCAGCTTATATGCCAGATTCCGCGCAGCCTGCTCAAGCAGCGCCTGGGCTCGTTCGAGCGCTATACGGCCGTCAGGCTTTCTTCCGACGAACAAGTGGGGCACCTGACATCCAATTTTTTGCTGAATCTTTCGCGTTTCGACAACAGTGTGGATCCCATCATGGGCGAGCGCTTTACCGCGCAAACGGCCGATCTGGTCGCCATGACACTGGGCACCCAGCTGGGGTCGGCCAATGTCAGCCGCTCGACCCATCGTTCGGCGCTGCTTTACCGGGCCAAGTCTTTTATTGAAACCCGCCTGCGGGCGGTTACCACCGCCGAAGTCGCCGAGGCGCTGGGCTGTTCAACACGCTATGTGAACGATTTGTTCGCCGATGAAGGAACGTCGGTAGGCAATTATGTGCTGTCCCGCAGGCTGGAGCGCTGCCGCGAAGACTTGATCGACCCCATAAATTTGCGGCGGGTCAGCGAAGTAGCCTATGCCTGGGGCTTTAACAGCATTGCCCACTTCAGCCGCGTCTTTCGGGCGCGCTACGGCATGAGCCCGACCGACTATCGCGAGCTGCATGCCGCAAACGGCGGCGCTTCTTAGTGCAAAACCCCCGACGCCTTGGCAACGTGGGTGGCAATGGCGTCCATCAAGGCCGGCGAAAGGCAGTCGTAGGGTTCCAGGTTTTTGGCCTTAAGGGCTTGCCGGATTGAGTCCATGCTGGCTGGATCGGTGCCGGTTTCGATAATGGAAGAGACAAAAGCCGCGAACTGAGGGGCGGCCCAGCCTGTTTGAGGCGAGAGTTCGGTATGGACGAAGTCCAGGCCGTAGAACGGGTGGTTTTCGTTGTCGATGCGGCCGTACATGTGCACGCCGCAATCTTTGCACGCAAAGCGCTTGATGACCGCGGTGGGATCGACCGCGGCGAGTTTTTCGGCGTTGGCCGTTACCTTGACGTGTTCGCGCCCCACCACCGCCACTTGCGAAAACAATGCCCCTTCGGGCTTCCAGCACTTCGAGCAGCCGCACAAATGATTGTGCGCGGTTTGCGATGAGATTTCGACGGTTACCGGATTGCTGCTGCATTTACATTGAAGCGTGCCGCCGGCGAACGAGGCGCTGGCTGGCTGGATGCCGTTATCGACGGCGGGGTGCAAAGAGGGTTGGCTCATTTGACTGCTCCTGGGTTTTGGCAAGGCATGGGGAATGATCTGAGCATCGAAAGCGTCGAGCGGCCAAGCGCCGCCGCCGGGTTTCTATAGTATGTGCGAAGAAGAGGGTTTCGCAAGAGGAGTTTTGCGTAGCCGAGAAAATTTTTGAGCGGGCCGCATCGGGTCTCATTGTTGTTATGTTATAACATAACATTTTTGAGAATAAGAACTGAAAGGAGTTCCGATGTTGTTGAGATCGCGCATGCCCGCAATATGGCTGGCCTTGATTTATAGCGCTGCCGCGCCCGCGCAAACGCCTGGGGCATCCGGCGCGCGGCAGCCGGCACAAGAATTGGAAAGCATCACTATTTCGGCCAGCCCGCTGGGCTTGGATAAAGACGCCATGGCGGCGCCGGCCGATGTACTGGATGGGTCGGCCCTGGTGTTGGGGCGTGAGGGGACATTGGGCAGTACCTTGAGCGCTTTGCCGGGGGTGAATGCGGACACGTTCGGCGCCGGTGCGAGCCGGCCGGTGATTCGGGGGCAGGCTGCGCCGCGCGTGCAGGTCCTTTCAGATGGGTCTTCCCTGATGGACGCCTCGGGGGTATCGCCGGACCACGCGATCACAAGCGAACCCATGCTGGCCGAGCGCATTGAAGTTCTGCGCGGCCCGGCCACTTTGCTTTACGGCGGCGGGGCCATAGGCGGCGTCGTCAATGTGCTTGACAACAAAATCCCCACCGCGGTGCCAAAGCACGGCCCGGAAGGTTTTGCCGAAGTAAAGGGGACGACCGGTTCGAGCGAGCGCGCGGCGGCGTTTGGCTTGACGGCGGGCAGCGGCAATATCGCCGTGCACGTGGAAGGCTTGAAGCGCCGCTCCGACGAGTACCGCGTGCCGAACTGGTCCAGCAGCACACTCAAGGGATCGCAGTCGGAAAGCGCCACGGGTAGCGTAGGCATTTCATGGATAGGCGACCGCGGCTATATTGGCGTGGCCTACACCGGGACGCAAAGCGAATACGGCCTGGTCGGCCATAATCACGAATATGAAAGCTGCCATCCCCATGGCAGCCGTCTGCATTGCGGCGGCCATGGCGAAGACGAAGAGCACGGCCACGATCACGAAGAGCATGGCGCCGATGAAGCGGCGCCCTATGTCAAGCTGAAGAACAAGCGCGTGGATCTGCGTGGCGAATACCGGCAGCCGTTTGCGGGCATTAAAAAGATAAGCATGCGCGCCGGCCTGACGGATTACCGGCACGAAGAGATAGAGCAAGGCGTTGTCGCGACTACGTTCAAGAACCGCGGCTACGATGCCCGGCTGGAAGCCGAACACGAACCGATAGCCGGCTGGCGCGGCGTTCTTGGCGTTCAGACGGCGCGCAGCAATTTCAGCGCCCTGGGCGAAGAAAGCTTCATGCCGGAAACCGTGACACAAAGCGAGGGCGTGTTCCTGTTGGAGGAATACAAGCTTGACGATTGGCGGTTCGAGCTGGGTGCGCGCCAGGACTGGCAGTCGATACGGCCCGACAACGCCCAGCCGCGCTTCAGCATGAGCGCAACGTCGGTGTCGGGAGCCGCCGTCTGGGACTTTACGCCAGGCTACGCGCTGGCCTTGTCGTTGGCGCGTTCGCAGCGCTTGCCCAACGCCCAGGAGCTCTACGCTGACGGCATTCATCTGGCCACCAATACCTACGAGCAAGGCAGTGTGGATCTGGGCAAGGAGACTTCGCGCAATATAGATCTAAGCTTGCGCAAAACCGCGGGCGATGCGCGCTTCAGCCTGAGCGTCTTCCACAACCGGGTCAAGGACTACATTTATGCCCAGACCTTGGACCAGTTCGAGGACTTTCGCCTTATCCGCTATGCACAGCACGATGCCGAGTTTACCGGCGGCGAGGCGCAGGCCAGCTATCGTTTGAACCGCCACTTTACCGTGGGCGTGTTTGGCGACCTGGTGTATGGCCGGCTTACCGGCGGCCAGGGCGACTTGCCGCGTATTCCCGCCGCGCGCGCCGGTGTGCGCGGCAAATGGCTATGGCAGAACTGGGCGGCGGACGTCGAAGTCTACCGCGCCTTCCGCCAGAGCCAGATCGCCGACTACGAGACGTCTACGCCGGGCTACAACATGGTCAATGCCGGAATTTCCTACGACGGCCGCTGGGGGGCGTCCAACTACACGGTATATGCGCGCGTCAGCAACCTGTTCGATCAACTGGCGCTCAATCATGCTTCATTTGTGGCCAACGCCGCGCCATTGCCCGGGCGGCGCGTGACCGTGGGCGTGCGCATGGAATACTGAGCAGGCATACAGTAAATGCCGCGGCCTTCCTTTATACTAATGGCTGTAAGCGTTGTTAGGCGCCCTTTATTGTCAGGCCATGGCTTTATCCGATACTCCCTCAGCACCGCGGCGGATCGCGCACCTGGACATGGATGCTTTCTTTGCATCCGTCGAGCTGCTGCGCTACCCCGACTTGCGCGGCCGCCCCGTTGTTGTGGGCGGTCGTGCCGTGTCCCAGCCGGCAACAGACAAGAACGGCAACCGCAACTATGCCCGCCTGCGCGACTACGTAGGACGGGGCGTAATAACCACCTCCACCTACGAAGCGCGCGCTCTGGGCGTGTTTTCCGCCATGGGCATGATGAAGGCGGCGCAACTGGCGCCCGATGCCATTCTGTTGCCCGCCGATTTTGCCGCTTACCGGCGCTATTCCAACTTGTTCAAAGCGGCGGTGGCGCAGGTCGCGCCCAGCATCGAAGACCGCGGCATCGACGAGATCTATATCGACCTGACCGAGCATGCCGAACCCAGCCTCGAGATCGCGCAACGCATCAAAGCGGCCGTAAAAGACGCGACCGGCCTGGTGTGTTCCATTGCGATATCGCCGAACAAGCTGCTTTCAAAAATCGGCTCCGACCTGGACAAGCCGGACGGCCTTACCCTGCTTAGCATGGACGACTTGCCCACGCGCATCTGGCCGCTGCCGGTGCGCAAGATCAATGGCATAGGCCCCAAGGCCGGCGTCAAGCTTGAGGGCTTGGGCATATCCACCATTGCCCAGTTGGCCCAGGCCCGGCCCGACCTTCTGCAAGAGCACTTCGGCCTGACCTATGCGCGCTGGCTGCTGCGAGTGGCCCACGGACTGGACGAACGTCCGGTGGTATTGCATTCAACGCCCAAGTCCATAAGCCGCGAGACCACTTTCGAGCGCGACCTGCATGTGCTGCACGATAAGGCGGCTTTGTCCGAAGCCTTTTTGCGCTTGTGCACGCAAGTGGCCGGCGACCTCGAACGCAAGGGCTATGTGGGACGAACCATAGGCATCAAGCTGCGCTTCGATGACTTTCGCACCGTGACGCGCGACTTTACCTTGCCGGTGGAAACCGCCGACGCCCACACTATTCATCGCGCCGCCGGGCAGTGTTTGAAGCGTATTGTTATGGATCATAAAATTCGCCTGCTGGGCGTGCGGATAGGGGCGCTGTCCCAGCCCGGCGCGCAACCCGGGGGCGGGCAAACAACGCAGGGTGAATTGTTCTCGGACTAAGGTATTATCATGAAGAGGCTTTTTATGATCTAGCTCAACACATCTATATTAAATAAGAATAAAATGCTCTGTATACTGAGCATTCGAGACATTCGTTACGACAAGGTTCGCGGCAAAATGACAAAGGTACACAAGCAGTCGATGCAAGAAGCACAAGCTGACGATCATGCCTTCAGCCCTCTTGAAGAGCACGGCCTGTTTGATAACGATACGGTGGCCGAGCCGTTCAGCCAAGGCTTGTGGTCGCGCCCTGGTTTCCTGGTGCGCCGTCTGAACCAGATTCACTACGCCATGTTCTTTGAAGAATGCAAAGAAGAAAATGTAACCCCGGTTCAGTATGGAATTTTGACTGTTTTGGCGGCCAATCCCTGGCTGGATCAGACGGCCATAGGCTACGAGGTGGGGCTGGACCGTACGACTTCGGCCGACGTCATCAAGCGCCTTGAAGAAAAAGGCTTGCTAGAGCGCCGGATCAATCCCATGGACCGCCGTTCGCGCCAGGCCGCCGTTACTCCCGAAGGCTTGCGAGTCATGGCCTTGCTGAAGCAGGGCATGGCCCGGGCACAGCAGCGCCTGCTCGATCCTTTATCGCTGCGCGACCGCAAAATCTTCATGTCGCTGCTGGTCGAACTGGTCGACGCCAACAACCAATACGGCAGGGCCGTCCTCAAGTCGGTTTAGGGTTTGCCCCAGTGGGCCAACCCATAGAAATTCTTATAAATAGTCAGTATACTGACTTAATCGGCTTCCATAACGGTGGATGGCGCGGGTCAGGCCGCCCCGATACAAAAGGCCTGCCCCATGCGCATCGCGACGGGCTGGGCGCCGCTTTCTTCCCGCGCAATATTGGACGACAGCGGCACTCATCCTCAGCACACTGATAAAAATCGCCATGCCGCTGAACCGGGCGGGGGCACGGCCATCTGTCAAACGAGGAGAGTTGAGTGAGTCGGATACGCAAGATTGCTTTTGAAGAACATTTTTCGGCGGTGGGCTTCGGCGATTATTCCCAAGCCTTTGTCAGTCAGATAGCGCCGCAGGTGGCCGCCGAGCTGAATGCGCGTTTAAGCGACTTCGGCGCCATGCGCCTGCAGGAAATGGACAAGGCCGGCATCGATTACGTCATCCTGTCGCAGACGGGCCCCGGGGTGCAAGTAGAACTGGACACGGCGGTCGCCATCGCCCGTGCGCGGGAAAACAATGATTTTCTGGCGGCCCAGGTGGCACGCAACCCCGAGCGTTTCGGCGGTTTTGCCACGCTGCCCATGCAGGATCCGCAGGCCGCCGCCGACGAGCTCGAGCGCGCCGTCAAGGTACTGGGCTTCAAGGGGGCGCTGGTAAACGGCCATACCAATGGGGTGTACTACGACGGCCCCGCGTACGATATATTTTGGGAACGCATGCAGGCGCTGGATGTGCCTTTGTATTTGCATCCGTTCGACGCTTACGGCCCAACCCATTCTTATAACGGCCATCCCGAAATAGCGGGTGCCACCTGGGGCTGGGGAGTGGAAACGGCCACCCATGCGCTGCGGCTGCTGTTCGGCGGCGTGTTCGACCGTTTTCCAGGGCTGAAGGTAATCCTGGGACATATGGGCGAAGGCCTGCCGTTCCAGCGCTGGCGTTTCGACAGCCGCTTTGCCGTTTATCCCTGCGGAGTAAAGCTCAAGCGCCAGCCATCGCAATATATTGGTACTAATATTGTCATTACCACGTCGGGCGTATGCTCTGCGGGCGCCTTGATGGGCGCGATCGCCGAGATGGGGCCCCAGGCCGTCATGTTCTCGGTGGACTACCCATACGAGTCCAGTTCCATCGCCGCCGACTTCATCGAGCAAGCCCCGATGGACGATGCAACGCGGGCCCTGGTATACTACGGCAACGCAGAGCGGCTGTTCAAGCTATAACGAAAGGGAGACCCATGAGCACTTATCTTTATGGCGCCAATGTCCACGCCAACGGCATCCGCCAGCACTATCTGCGCTATGGCGGAACAGACGGCGCCCGCGCCGGGCGCGACGCGGTGGTTCTGGTGCCGGGCATAACCAGCCCCGCCATTACCTGGGGTTTTGTGGGCGAGCGTCTGGGCAGCCAATTCGATACCTATGTTCTTGATGTGCGGGGGCGCGGCCTGTCCGAGGCGTCGGATACGCTGGACTACAGCCTGGATGCGCAAGCGACGGACGTGATCGAGTTTGCCAAGGCCCTGGGACTGAATAAATACAGCATAGTGGGGCATTCCATGGGCGCGCGCATTGCCATTCGTGCGGCTCGTTCGAACCCCGCGGGGCTGACCCGGCTGGTTCTGGTGGATCCGCCGGTATCGGGTCCTGGGCGCCGGGCTTATCCGTCCAAGCTGCCTTGGTATGTCGACTCCATGGCGCTGGCGCGCAAGGGCTGCAGCGCCGAAGACATGCGCAGCTTCTGCCCGACATGGACGGACGAACAATTGAAGCTGCGGGCCGAGTGGCTGCATACCTGCGACGAGCGCGCCATTCTGGCCAGCTTCGACGGATTTCACGATGACGACATCCATGCCGACCTGCCTCATATCAAGGTGCCGGCCTTGTTGATGGCGGCCGAGCGCGGCGACGTAATCCTGGAAGAAGACGTGGCCGAGATCCGCGGCTTGCTGCCCGGGGTCGAAACCACGCGGGTGCCCGGCGCCGGCCATATGATTCCCTGGGACAACGAAGAGGGCTTCTATCGTGCCTTCGGCGGCTTTCTGGGCGCCGAGCTTTGATACCAAAGGCTTGAACCAATCCGTTCAATTAGGAGAACACCATGCCTGTCAGCGACTATCAACTTATCGAGGCCTGGAAGCAGGTCTTGACGCTCTCGAACCTGGAGCGCGGCCAAAGCGTTACCATCTTGACCAGTTCCGCCACGCATCCGCAAACCTTGGCGGCTGCGACGATAGCAACCCAAGCCATGGGAGCGGTCGTCAACCGCCTTGATCTGCCGCCCGTCAATGCCGAAAAGGCGCTAAGCCGCGACCCGCTGGCCTACTTGGGTACGACCCCGCTTACTGGCAATCGTCCCGCCATCGCCGCCTTGAAAGAAAGCGACCTCGTGCTGGACCTGATGACGTTATTGTTTTCACCCGAACAGCACGAAATTCTTGCGTCCGGCACCAAGATCCTGCTGGCGGTCGAGCCGCCCGAAATCCTGGTGCGCACGGTGCCGACCGAGGGCGACCGGGCGCGGGTGAAGGCGGCTTCGGCGCGCATCGCCAAAGCCAAGGAGATGACGGTCGTTTCTGCGGCGGGAACCGATCTGCGTTGCCCGCTGGGACAGTTCCCGGTAATCAGCGAGTATGGCTTTGTCGACCAGCCGGGGCGGTGGGACCACTGGCCCAGCGGCTTTGCGCTGACCTTTCCCGACGAGGGCGGGGCCAACGGACGCATTGTCATCGACGTGGGCGACATCCTGCTGCCGCAAAAATCCTATACCACCAGCCGCATCGAGCTGACCGTTGAAAACGGCTACGCCACCAAGATCGAAGGCGGTATCGACGCTGAATTGCTGCGCGACTATATGGCCTCGTTCAACGACCCCGAAGGCTATGCGATTTCGCATATAGGCTGGGGCCTGCAGCCGCGTTGCCACTGGTCCACGCTTTCGCTGTACGACAAGGAACAGACCATAGGCATGGACGCGCGCGCCTTTGAAGGCAATTTCCTGTTTTCCCTGGGGCCCAACAACGAAGCCGGCGGCAGCCGGACCACGGCCTGCCATATCGATATCCCGCTGCGCCATTGCACGGTGCGGCTTGATGGCGAAGACATGGTCCGCGACGGCAAGGTGCTGGACGGGGGCGTGAAATGAGCCAGGGCAACGACGTGCAAACTTATGCGCGCCAGGGATTTGGCGCACGGCTTGAACTGAAAAAGCCGGTGGGCCTGTTGATCATCGACTTCGTCAATGGCTTTGCCGATCCGAAGGTGTTTGGCGGCGGCAATATTGCGCAGGCCATTGCCAATACGGTGCCGCTGCTGGCGCATGCGCGCGAGTGCGGCTGGGCGGTGGCGCATAGCCGTATTGTCTTTGCCGACGACGCCGCGGACAACAATATTTTCAGCTTGAAAGTGCCCGGCATGCTTACGCTTAAAGAACACGAGCACAATAGCGCCATCGTGCCGGAACTGACGCCGGCCCAGGGCGAGCTGGTGGTGCGCAAGACCGTACCGTCGGCCTTCTTTGGCACGACGCTGGCGGCATGGCTGGCTCAGCGCGGCGTGCAGACTTTGGTAGTGGCGGGTGCGGTTACCAGCGGCTGCGTGCGCGCCAGCGTGGTCGATGCCATGCAGTATGGTTTTCGGCCGTTGGTGCTGGCCGACTGCGTGGGCGACCGCGCCCTGGATCCGCACGATGCCAATTTGTTCGATATGGAGCAAAAATACGCCACGGTGCTGAACCGCGATGAAGCGCTGAAGGCGCTGGCTGCTATCTAAGCAAGCCTTTGCTCAAGCAAGAATCCCCCAAGAGCTTCGTTCCTGGGGGATTTTTTTGGACTGGACCCAAGCGCTGCCTTTGTGGCGGGGCGGCTGTGCAGGCCGGCCGCGCCAAGGCGCAGCAGCCCAATGCGCAAGCTTAAACGGGATAGACCAGGTCGTTGGCCAGGATGGCCGTGTCATAGATTACCTGGCGCTCCTTGAGCAGGAGTTTGTCGCCGCCGGCCTGGACAAAGCGGTCGTAGTAACGGCCGGCCAAGTGGACGGTGGAAGGGCCTTCGACCAGGGTTTGAATCAGCAGGAAGTTGGCTTCGGCCTCGACCTCGCCATCGGCGGTTTCGTCGATGATGCGAATATTGGTCACCAGGTGCAGGTTATGGCGCGGCGCAAACATCTGCGTGCGGCCGATCGCCACGGCGCGGTCATGCATCATGTCGCGCCCTTCGGCATATACCAGCCCGACAGGCAGCTTCAGGTCGGCGTTCTGGCGCGAGGTAATGCGGTACAGCGCGTCTTCGGTAAAGAACTCGGGCCATAGCTCAACGTCGCCGGTGTCCAGCACGGCACAATATTCTGCATGAAAGTCGTTGATCTGCGCCCGCAGCAGTCGCGACCGCGCCGGATCGATGCGCGCAGGCGTATAGGTGTAGTCCATTTTCATAGTGTTGAGCATGTCAGAAATCCATTACGCCGCGGTAGTATTGATACATGGCCCGGATGGCCGCTTCCGAGATCAGCGATTCGGACGTGCCGATCTTGCCGGAGTCCAGCTTGATGACATTGACGTTGCTGCTGGAGCGGCGCACGCCTTCCTGCACGAACTTCATGGCTTCGTTGTCTTCCAGGCCGAGAAAGCCCGAGGGGCCCATCAGGTTGCCCTGGCGCAGGCGGTGGCGCGTCATTTCCTCGGTGTCGTCGGCATAGCCGAACATGGTCCATTCCATGATCATACTGTTGGGGCCGTTGGGAATGATCTGGCGCACGCCCATGGTGTTCATTTCGCGCTGTACGACGAGATTGGGCCAGACGGTTTGCATGGTGACCGACCAGGGCGAGTCGAATTCCTTGATGAATTCCAGGAAGCGTTCATCGCGCAAGCGCATGCCGTCGTTGAACGAGCGCATTTCTTTCTTGGTTTCTTCGCTGACGGCGGCGTAGAGATCGTCGGTTTTGGCGGAGCCCATGATGCCGTGGCGGCCGTGCTTGGAGTCGGCCAGCATCATGGATTTGTTGCCGGCCACCAGCAGGCCGAAGACGACCAGGAAGGAGTGCAGCAGGGTGGCGTGGTAGGGATCCTTCAGGTTCTCGTGGTACATCTTCCAGTTGCATGGCACTTCGTTGCGGTAGTAGCCCAGTATCTTCAGGGGCTTGCCGGGGAAGGCCACATTGAAGTCTTCCAGGATCTCCGGGGTCAGGTATTGCTCGATGGGTTCGACCTTGTCGGAGTACGAGGCGAACACCACGCCGTGGTGGGTGGTGACGTTCAGCTTGCGCAGGCCATGGTCTTCGTTGCGAAAATCGCGCGGCATGCCGCCCGCCTTGTTGACGCCGCGCTTGAATGGCACGCCCTGCAGATTGCCTTTCAGGTCGTACGACCACTGGTGATAAGGGCAAACGAACTCGTTGGCGTTGCCGTGGCTGTGGCGGCAGAACTCGGCGCCGCGATGGGCGCAGCGGTTTTCAAAAACATGCAAAGAACCGTCTTGCGCGCGCGAGACGACAACCGGTGTGGCGCCCACGAACGAGCGCTTGTAGTCGCCCGGATTGGGGATTTCGGTCTCCAGGGCCACGTAGTTCCAGGTGTCGCCGTGGAAAATGCGTTCCATTTCGCGGTCGTAGACTTCCTGGCTGGTGTAGACCCAGTCGGGAATGGCGTCCAGGCCTTCGGCGGGCCAGGCGCAATCGGCCAGCGCTGCATCTTTGGAGCCGACAGTTTGTCCGATGACGGATTGTGATTGATACATGGAAGGTCTCCTGAGGTATTCGGTAAGTGCCGGTCAGCCGGGCGTTGCCGCCAGGGCCTGGGCCGCTTTGGCAAACGCCCGTACGGTCATGCTTTCGTCGCAGAACTGTGCGGCTTCGACAGGCAAGGCGCGCTCGAGCAGGGGGCGCAGCGCGCGCAGGTCGCCGCCGGCATTGACCGCCAGGGCCTGATAAGGCTTGCCGCCGTGCAATCCCAGCATGATGAAGCGTGGCGAGTCGGACGCGGAATCCAGGCTGCCCCGCACGATGTAGTCCAGGTCGGGGCGGGGCAGGCCCAGCATCTGGATATTGCAGTCGAACTGGTCGGTCCAGAACCATGGGTACGCGGCGGGCTCGGCGTCTTGCCCAAGCATGGAGCAGGCGGCGATTCGGGCCTGTTCATTGGCGTTTTGCCAGGACTCCAGGCGCAACGGCAAGGCGGTGTCGGCGCGGGTCTGGCTGGTGCAGTCGCCCGCCGCATATATGTAAGGGTCGCTGCTGCGGCAGTGCGCGTCGACTGCGATGCCGCCGTTGGACATATCGACCCGCAAGCCGGCGCTGCCGGCCAGTAGGGTGCTGGGCGCCAGGCCGATGGCGACGGCGACTGCGGCGGCCTGGATGCGGGTACCGTCGGCAAGGCCCAGAATGGCCGGCTGGCCGGCGTCGTCGGGCAATTGAACGTCGGCGATGGCTTGGCCGGTATAGAGTTTGGCGCCGTATTGCGCAATGCGTTCCTGCATCCAGGCAGAAAAAATCGGCGGGACGACGCGCGCAAGAACGCGCGGCGCGGTTTCGACGATGGATACGTCAACGCCCAGGCCAAGTGCCGTCGAGGCGATTTCCAGCCCCAGGAACCCGCCGCCGACCACGGCAATATGCTGGCCTGGGCGCAATCGTGCGCGCAGCGCGCGTGCGTCGTCCAGCGTGCGCAGGTAATGCACCGCCGGCGATGACGCCGGGAAAGCGGGCAGGGTGCGGGCCGTGCCGCCGGTGGCCAGCAGGCAGCGGTCGTAGCCTAGACGGGTGCCGTCGGACAGCACGGCCTGGCGGGCGCTGGGGTCCAGAGCGCAGACTTCGACGCCCAGGCGCAAGTCGACCTGCTGGCTGTGGAAGAAGTCGGGCGCCTTGACGGCGATGGCCGGTTCGGGGGTGTCGACGGCGGCCAGGACCGACTTGGACAGCGGCGGCCTTTCGTATGGAGCATGGGCTTCATTGCCGACCACCGTAATGCGGCCGGAGTAGCCATGGTCGCGCAGGGCGGAGGCGGCAACCGCCGCCGCCTGGCCCGCGCCGACTATAAGAATGGAAGAGATGGACGTCATGCTGGTTCTCGATGCGCCGGTCGGCTATAAGGCGACGAAGATATCCTGGCCTTCGGTTTTGACGGGATAGGTCTGGACGCCGACTGTGGCCGGCGCGCACATGGCCTGGCCGGTGCGCAGGTCGAACTTGGCCTGATGCAGCGGGCATTCGATGCAGCCATCTTCAAGGAATCCGTCGGACAGCAACGCATATTGATGGGTACAGACGTTGTCGGTAATGAACAGTTCGTCGTCGCATTGATGTAGCGCCAATTGTTTGCCCTGGACTTCGATTGCCAACGACTCGTCGGCTGCTATTTGGTCCACGCTTGCGATTTTTATCCAGTTCATAAAGCCATGTATCTTTGAGTTTTACGATTAATATAGTCAGTATGCTGTATATCTATTGGTCCAAATATTGGGGTTTCCACTAGTTTTTGGCCGCATCAGGGCGGCATCCCGCCGGTTTTGCGGCGGCGCTCGCCCGGACTTGAGAAAAGCGGCGGCCATACAGGAGAATTGCGGCGTTGGCCGAGGTATTTCAATTGCCTCATTTCGAAGGGCCTATGCATTAAATCTCCGTATTTACCCTCGTTGACACTGAATTTATTGATCAGCATACTAACAAATCACTCAGCGTGCTGACGGATTTTTTGCCGGATGCTCCGTGCAAACTTTCTGCAACGGCGCTGGGCGCTAAGGAGACAAGCTGGCGGCCATGGTCAATAAACATGCTCCCGCTATGCAATTGCCGCATCGACAAGCCAAACCAATATCCAATTCATAAAAGGAGCTGTACATGCAACGACGCCGCTTTCTTACACAGGTCGCCGCCGCTACCGGGGCAGGACTGGCAACCGTGGGCTTGCCCGCCATTGCCGCACAAACGCCTACCGTGCGCTGGCGCATGTCCACAGGCTGGCCTAAAAGCCTGGACGCCATTTACGGCTCCGCCGCCGAACTCTGCAAACGCGTTGGCGAGCTTACCGAAGGCAAGTTCGAAATACGCGCCTTCCCGGGCGGCGAAATCGTGCCTTATGCCCAAAACATGGAAGCCGTCGGCAATGGCACGGTTGAATGCAACCATGTGCTGGCAACCGCCCACATCGGCACCAATACGGCGGTGGCATTCGACACCGGCCTGTCGTTCGGCATGAATGCGCGCCAGCACAACTCCTGGATCCAATATGGCGGCGGCATGGAAATGCTGCGCGCCATGTACAAGCAGTACAACATCGTCAACTTCGTGTCGGGCAACGTGGGCGTGCAAATGGGCGGCTGGTTCCGCAAGGAAATCAAATCGCTGGCCGACCTGAAGGGCCTGAAAATGCGCATCGGCGGCATTGGCGGCATGGTGCTGTCCAAGCTGGGCGCGATACCGCAGCAGATTCCTCCCGGCGACATCTATCCGTCGCTGGAAAAAGGCACGATCGACGCGGCCGAATGGATAGGACCTTACGATGACGAAAAACTCGGCCTGAACAAGGTTGCGCCCTACTACTATTCGCCGGGCTGGTTCGAAGGCAGTGCCTCGATCACCACCATGGTCAACGAGAAAGCATGGAATGCCTTGCCTCCCGTTTTCAAGGCGGCATTCGAGTGCGCTTGTAATGAACAGGCGCTGCGCATGCTGGCCAACTACGACGCGCATAATCCCGCGGCACTGCGCAAGCTGGTTGCCGGCGGCGCCAAGCTGGGCTACTTTCCCAAGGACGTCATGCAGGCCGCATACAAGGGCTCGCAAGAATTGTGGACCGAGCTTTCGGCCAAGAATCCCGACTTTGCAAAAATCTATCCCAGCTGGAAAAAATACCAGGAAGACGAGGCAAGCTGGTTCCGTGTAGCGGAAAACGCACTCGATAACTTTACCTTCAACGCTTTGGCGCAGCGCTAGTTGTAAAAGCGCGGGCATTGTAGGTCATTAACAGGCAGGTCAAGTAATGAAACTCTCCGATCACCCCACGAAGGCGGCCAAGGAACAGGGCGTGGGGGCACGTCTGCTGCGCAAGGAGGACGCCCGGCATCTGCAAGGCAAGGGCAACTTCATCGGCAACATGAGCATGCCCAATATAAGCGAGGTCGCGTTCTTGCGCAGCCCGCTAGCCCATGCCCGGATTGCCGCCACGCGCGTTGCCCAAGAAGCGGAAAACGTATTCCTGCGCGATTCGCTGACTGGGGTGCTGGACATCGTGGCGGATTCCACCTTGCCTTCGTACCAGGTGTCGGCCATGCCGCCCCTGGCGCATGGCAAGGTGCGCTACGTCGGAGAACCGGTGGCCATGGCTTTTGCGCCCACGCGCGCACAGGCCGAAGACCTGACCGAGCTGATCGAGGTCGATTACGACGACCTGCCTGTTTATGTGGATGTGGCAAGCGCCGCGGCGGCCACGTCCGACCTGATCCACGACGAGTGGAAAGACAACGTTTTCGTCAGCCTCAGCGCCGACAAGGACTTCGACAAGCTTGCGGCCCAGGCCGACGTGGTCGTTACCCGCAAAATGAATTTGTCGCGCCAGTGCATGCTGCCTATGGAAGGCATGGCCGTGCTGGCGTACTGGGACCACCAGGCCGACCAGCTGGTGGTGTATGCCTCGACCCAGGTTCCACATTTAATCCGCACCGGCATCGCTCAGTTCCTGCAAATGGACCAGGAGCAGGTGCGGGTCATTTCGCCCGATGTCGGCGGGGGCTTCGGCTATAAGTGCGTATTGCAGCGCGAAGAGCTTTGCGTTGCCTGGCTGGCCAAGACGTACAAACGGCCCTTCCGTTACCTGGAGGACCGGCGCGAGCACTTGATTGCCGGCGCAAATACCCGCGAACACCATTATGAAATGACGGCCTACGCCGATCGCAAGGGCCGCTTGCTGGCGCTGGACGCCAAAATAACCATCAACGGCGGCGCGTATTCTGTATGGCCGTTTACCACCGGGCTGGAAACAGGACAGGCATTGGGCAACCTGCCCGGGCCGTATGCATTCCAGGGCTATCGCTGCACCACGCGCTGCGTCGCCACCAACAAGCCGGCATTCCTGCCGTATCGCGGCGTGGCCCGCACGGGCGTTTGCTTTGCCATGGAACTGACCATGGACGCGCTGGCCCGCGAAGTGGGCCGCGAACCCTGGGAAGTGCGCCTGGAAAATCTGGTCCAGCCCGAGCAAATGCCGTATGTCAACGTCACCAACAAGCACTTCGACAGCGGCGACTATCCCGCCAGCCTGCGCCGCGCCCTTGAAATGATCGATGCGCAAGGCGTGCGCGAACGCCAGCAGCACGCAGAACCCGACGGCCGCCTTATCGGCCTGGGCGTGGCTACTTATACCGAGCAGTCGGCGCATGGCACATCGGTATTCGCCGCCTGGGGCACGCCCGTCATCCCGGGCTTCGACCAGGCCGCGGTGCGCATGACGCCCGACGGCGGCCTTGAAATCAAAGTGGGCGTGCATTCGCACGGGCAGGGCATGGAGACCACGTTCGCCCAGATCGCCAACGAAATACTCGGCGTCGATGTGGCGCGCATACGCCTGGTGCACGGCGACACCGGGCGCACACCGTATTCCACGGGCACCTACGCATCGCGCTCGCTGGTCATGTCGGGCGGCGCAGTGTCCCGTGCATGCAAGCAGCTTTTGCCGAACCTGCAAAAAATAGCCGGCCATTTGATGGGTGCCGATTCCTGGCTGGTTCAGTTCGAGAACGGCATGGCGATAGCCGGCGATAAAAGCATCCCTTTGGCGCAGGTCGCCAATGCCTGGTATTTGAATCCGCAGTTGCTGCCCGCGGACGTCGACCCTGCGGGCCTGGAGGTCAGCGTGGGCTACAAGCCCAAGGTGGACACCGGCAGTTTTTCATACTGCAGCCAGGCGGCCATCGTGGCCGTGGACCCCGGCACGGGATCGGTCGAAATCCTGGACTACGTGGTGGTGGAAGATTGCGGCACCATGATCAACCCCATGGTGGTCGAAGGCCAGGCCATAGGCGGAATTGCGCAGGGCATAGGCACGGCGCTGTATGAAGAAACGCCTTACGACGAGTACGGCCAACCGCTGGCATCGACGCTGGCCGACTACGTAATGCCCGGGGCGACGGAAGTGCCCAATATCCGCTTCGACCATTTTGAAACGCCTTCGCCTCATACCGAATTCGGCGCCAAGGGCGTCGGCGAGGGCGGTGCAATCGCGCCGCCGGCCGTTATCTTCGGCGCGGTCAACGACGCCTTGCGCGGACTGGGCGTTGAAGTATCGCAAACACCCCTGACGCCGCATCGTCTTCTGGAGGCGCTGGCGCAGGGACGCGAGGCGGGCCTTGCGGCCGCCAGCGGCAAGCAGGGAGCAGGACAATGAAGGCGGCAAAATTCGAACACACACATGCAAGCACCGTCGCCGACGCGTTAAGCGCGCTGGCGGGCCTTGACGGCGCCTGCAAGGTCATGGCGGGCAGCCAGTCGCTGGGACCCATGTTGAACCTGCGCCTCGCGCGTCCGGCCGCCGTGGTGGATATTTCGAGCGTGCAAGAGTTGCGCACCGTTACCGAAGTCGGCGATACCGTGCGCGTCGGTGCGGCCGTTACCCATGCACAAATCGAAGACGGCGTGTTCGAGCCATTGCGCGGGCATATGCTGCAAGAAGTGGCAGGGCGCATTGCATACCGTGCTGTGCGCAACCGCGGCACCCTGGGCGGAAGCCTGGCGCACGCCGACCCCGCGGCCGACTGGGTATTGGCGGCCACGGCGCTGGCGGCCGAAATTGAAATCGTTTCAGCGAAAGGTACGCGGCGTGTCGCCATGCCGGCGTTCATGCATGGCGCATACACGACCGAGGTCGGCCCCGATGAAATGATTGCCGCGATCTACATACCCAAGAAAAACGCCGGCGCGCGGTGGGGCTATTACAAGTTTTGCCGCAAGACCGGCGAATTCGCCGAAGCCAGTTGCTCGGCTTATTTCGACCCGGCCGCAAAAGTGGCGCGTATTGCCGTGGGTGCGCTGGACGGCGCCCCGCGCTACCTGAACGAGCTGGCGGGCCGTGTCGCGCAAGAAGGATTGAAGGCCGCGGATGCGGATTCGATCGCCGCGGCGATCGAGACCATTACGCCGGACAAGAGTGCGGTCGACCGACGTTTGTATGCCACGGTGGTTGAACGTTGTTTGCGCCAGGCGCTGGGCCAGTAGAGGAATGCAAATGTCTGAAGTATCAATGGAAATCAATGGCCGCATGGTGGCCCGCGACGTC
Source organism: Eoetvoesiella caeni (assembly GCF_003315175.1). Lineage (GTDB taxonomy): Bacteria > Pseudomonadota > Gammaproteobacteria > Burkholderiales > Burkholderiaceae_B > Eoetvoesia > Eoetvoesia caeni. The sequence continues at coordinate 491,853 of NZ_QNRQ01000002.1, forward strand.
GCACCGCGTACCCATCTGGGCGACTTCCTGCGCGAAGAAGTGCGCCTGACCGGCACCAACCTAAGTTGTGAACACGGCGTTTGCGGGGCATGCACGGTGCTGCTCGACGGCCAACCGGTGCGCTCCTGCATTACGTTTGCCGTTGCTTGCGACGGCCGCCAGGTCACGACCATCGAGGGCTACGACGACGACCCCATCATGAGCCGTGTGCGTGCCGCATTTCATCAACACCACGCTTTGCAGTGCGGCTTTTGCACGCCAGGCATGGTGGCCACGGCGCGCGATATTGTGTTGCGGCTGCCCGAGGCCGACGAGGCCCGGGTGCGCATCGAATTGTCCGGAAACATTTGCCGTTGCACGGGATATCAGGGGATTACGGCTGCGGTCATGTCGGTGCTTTCAGACCTGCGCGCGCAGCCCGATGCCCAGGTTGACGCTTTGCGCAGCTTGATGGCGGAAGGCAAAACGGCCTTGCTGCCGGCGGCGCAAGCAAGCGCTGCGGCGTTTACCGGCTTCAAGGCCGAGCAGCCCGCGGCGGCGCCAGTCCAGCCGCAGCCGGCGGCTACGGCAGCTGCGCCAGCGGGCGCGGCGGGCAAGGGCTCCAGCATCCAGGGCGGCTTCGACGTGCCTTTCCCCGCAGCGCAGGTATGGGCCTTCATGGCCGACCTGCCGGCGGTCGCCAGTTGCCTGCCGGGCGCGGTGATCGAAGAGCAGGACGGCGACAGCGTCAAGGGCAAGATTGCCATCAAGTTCGGCCCGATGGCGGCGGCTTTCAACGGCACGGCGCAACTGGAACGCAACGAGCAGCAAATGTCGGCGATGTTGCGCGGCTCGGGCCAGGACTCGCTAAGCCAGTCGCGAGCCAAGGGCGATATCGGCTACCGGGTGCTGGCGGTTTCCGAGCAGGCAAGCCGGGTCGAAGTCGACCTGCTGTACGCCTTGCAAGGCCCGCTGGCGCAATTTTCGCGGTCGGGGCTGGTGCAGGACTTCGTGCGCCGCATGATTGCCGATTTCGGGCGCAACGTGACCTTGCGCCTGCAGAACCCGGCGGGGGCAGGCCAAGCCTTGCCGCAGGCCGAACTGAAGCCATTCAGGATGTTCATGGGTGTGCTGTGGGAAAGAATCAAGCGTCTTTTCGGCGCATAGCGCTCGAGCCAGGTGCCGATACAGAGTAGGAAATCCACTTTTTTCATATTAGGCGAGGTTGATGATGAAAAAGATAATGTCTGCTGCGTGGCTGCGTATTGCGATGAGCGCGACGGGGTGTCTGATGGCTGCTGCGGCGGCGACCGCCCAAAGCCTTGAGCCCCTGGCTGTGCGCCTGGACTGGACGCCCTGGGGCGTTCATGCTGCCTTTCATCTGGCGCAGCAAAATGGCTGGTATAAGCAGGCCGGCCTGGATGTGCGTTTCGAGGACGGCAATGGTTCTGTGACGACGGTGCAGATCGTGGGCTCGGGCGACAGCTTCGACGTGGGCCACGCGGCCCTGGCGTCGATGATGATTGCGCGCGACAAAGGCTTGCCGGTCAAGGCTGTGGCGGTTTTTGCACGGCGCAGCGACATAGGCCTGCTGGTACCGGACGATTCGAATATCAAGGGGCCGGCCGACCTGAAAGGCAAGAAAGTGGTCTACACCGCGGGTTCCCTGGAAGCGCCTTTCATCGATTCCTTCCTGGCGGCCGGCGGCATCAAGCGCAGCGATGTCGAGCTGCTTAATGTGGATGCCGCCAGCAAGGCAACTACCTATGCGGTAGGCCGTGCGGATGCGGGCGTTTCGACGATTCCCTTCTTTTTGCCTGTGGTTTCGCAGTCGCGTCCTTCGCATGCCATCAGCTTTGCCGACTACGGCCTGAACATGCCCAGCTTCGGCATTTTCGCCAATGAAGACAAGCTGAAGACGCGCGGTGAAGCCATTTCCAAGTTTGCCAGCGTAACCGCCCGCGCCTGGCAGTACATATACGACGGCCATCAGGACGAGGCCGTCAATGCCATCATCGCGCAGCGTCCGCAGGCGCGCCTGGATCGCAAGGTGTTGCGCGGCCAGATCGATGCGCTGAAGCCTTTCTTCGGTACGCCGCCGGCTGGCACGCCGATGGGCGCACCCGTGCCGGCCAATTGGGAACAGGCCGTCAAGACCTTGTCCTCCGTGGGCCTGATCGGCACCAAGGCTCCGGCAACCGATTACTACGTCAGCGGCCTGGTTCATCCCGAAAAATACGACGCGATGGTGTCCAAGAAATGAGCGTATCGGCCGTACATGCCCATAATTTGTCCAAGCAGTATCCGGGCTCTCGCGGCGTTCAGGCGCTGGCGGGCGTCAGCGCCGATATCGGGCTGGAGCGTTTCGTCAGCATCCTTGGGCCCAGCGGCTGCGGCAAGAGTACGTTCTTGCGGTGCGTGGCCGGGCTCGAGGACGTAACCGGGGGCGAGCTAAGCGTCAATGGCAAGCCGGTGCAGGGGCCGCCCGACGATATCGGCATGGTGTTTCAGCGCGATGCCCTGCTTGAATGGCGCAGCATCCGCAAGAACATTCTGCTGCCTGTCGAGTTCGCCAAGAAGCAATCGTCGGCATATCAGGAAAAAGTGGACTATCTGCTTAACCTGACGGGCCTGAGCGATTTCGGCTCGAGCTACCCGCGCGAATTGTCGGGCGGGATGCGGCAGCGCGCGGCAATCTGCCGGGCGCTGGTCGACGATCCGAAACTGTTGCTGATGGACGAGCCTTTCGGTGCGCTGGATGCGTTTACGCGCGACCAGATGAATGTCGAACTGCAGCGCATCTGGATGCAGACGCGCAACACCGTGCTGTTCGTGACCCACGGTATTTCCGAAGCTGTTTTCCTGGGCGATGTCGTCATGGTGTTTTCGCCCAGGCCGGGGCGCCTGGTGGAAACCATCGAGATCGACTTGCCTCGCCCACGCCATTTGTCGGTGCGCGAAACGCCCGAATTCGGCCGCTATGTTGCTCATATCCGCGGCATCTTCGAGGAAATGGGGCTGATCAACGAAAAAGGGGCTGCCGTATGAAGGCTCATCTTAACCAGCTGGGCACGGGCGCCGCCGGGCTGTTTTCGCTGATAGTCGTGTTCGTCATCTGGGAAATCGCGTGCCGGGTGCTGCATGTGCGCGCCATTATGCTGCCGCTGCCTTCGCAGATTCTTGCCGAACTGGCCGCCGAGTTTCCCTGGTACATGCAGCACAGCCTGTACACCTTGATGACGACGCTTGGCGGATTTGCCTTGTCGGTCGTTGGCGGCGTGCTGATTGCTGTTGCGCTGGTCGGGTCGCGCATGTTCGAGCGCTTTCTGTATCCCTTGATCATCGGTTTCAACAGCGTGCCCAAAGTAGCGCTGGCCCCTTTGTTCGTGGTGTGGCTGGGTACAGGCGCTGAGCCCAAGATCGCCATCGCCTTCTTGATTGCCGTGTTCGCGATCATCGTGGATACAGTGCATGGCTTGCGCTCGGTGCCCCAGGATGTGACCGATCTGGGCAAGGTCCTGAAGGGCTCGGCCTGGGATTTCTTTTTCAAGGTAAAGCTGCCCTGCGCACTGCCTTCTATTGTTGCCGGCATGAAGGTCGCCATGTCGCTGGCCCTGGTCGGCGCGATTGTGGGCGAGTTCGTTTCGTCGCAGCGTGGCCTGGGCTATGTGATCATGAGCGCGCAAGGAACCTTCGATACGGTGCGTGTATTTGCCGCGCTGTTCTTGCTTGCCGTGATGGGGCTGGTGTTGTATGGGGCGCTGGCCTGGATAGAGCGTCGCGCTACGCCGTGGCGGCAAATACATAACGAATAGAAGATCGTTTTAATTTCGATTGCCGTAGATGCATGGCTGCCGGAATCGGCTGCCGTAGGATTAGTGCGCTATTAAAGGGGAACCCATGCGCGGCTTGCTTGTTTTATCTCGCTTCATCGACAGTATCAATAACTGGGTCGGCCGCGCCGTGGCCTGGGTCATATTGATCGTCGTGATCGTCAGCTCCACGAACGCGGTCTTTCGCAAGGCGTTCGATCTTAGCTCGAACGCGTGGCTGGAGTTGCAGTGGTACCTGTTCGGCGCCATTTTCTTGCTGGCCGCCGGTTTTACCCTGCTCAACAACGAACATGTGCGAGTCGACATCCTGTCGTCGCGACTGCCCGAAAAAGGCCAGGTTGCCGTGGAAATCTTCGGCGTGCTGGTGTTGATGCTGCCGGTGTGCATGCTGGTGCTGTGGTTGTCTTTTCCCATGCTGATGGACTCTTATACGACCCACGAAATGTCGTCCAACGCCGGCGGGCTGGTGCGCTGGCCGGTCAAGCTGCTTATTCCCGTCGGCTTCATCCTTCTGGTTTTGGCGGGCATCTCTCATTTGATCAAGTGCATAGGCTTTCTTGCCGGCGCCTGCCCCAATCCGACGCGCCGCAATGAGGCCAAGTCGGCCGAGGAACTGCTGGCCGAAGACATCCTTGGCGTGGCCGACGCCGAATACCCACAACAAGAACAAGAGAAGGGACGTTGATCATGGATTTTCTTATGTTGAATATGGCGCCGGTGATGTTCGCCACGCTGGTTTTGTTCTTGTTGCTGGGCTTTCCGGTGGCGTTTACGCTGGCGGCGCACGGTTTGTTGTTCGGCCTGCTGGGAATAGAGCTGGGGTTTTTCACGCCGGTGCTGTTCCAGGCCCTGCCGCAGCGTATTTTCGGCATCATCGCCAACGACACCCTGCTGGCGATACCGTTCTTTACTTTCATGGGGCTGATACTTGAACGCTCGGGCATGGCCGAAGACCTGCTGGAAACCATCGGGCAGTTGTTCGGCCCGCTGCGCGGCGGCCTGGCCATTGCGGTGGTCGTGGTTGGTGCCATGCTGGGCGCGACGACCGGCGTGGTGTCTGCGTCGGTGATCTCCATGGGGCTGATCTCGCTACCCATTATGTTGCGCTATGGCTATGACCGGCGCCTGGCAAGCGGGGTGATTGCGGCTTCGGGAACGCTGTCGCAGATTATTCCGCCTTCGCTGGTGCTGATCGTGCTGGCCGACCAACTGGGCAGGTCGATTGGCGATATGTACCGCGGCGCCATCATTCCGGGCGGAATCATGGTCGGGATGTACATTCTGTATGTGCTGGTCGTGTCGCTGTTGCGCCCCAATGCGGCGCCGGCCATTCCTGAAAGCGCGCGCACCTTCATCGAACCCAGTGGCAGCCATGGCGTCAAGTCGCTGCTGGTGCTGATGGCCATAGCCATTGCCGTGGCGGTAGGCGTGGGCGATGTGCTGCTTGTCGACGGCTCGCCCGTCGACGAGCTGATTGTGATCAGTGTCTTGATCTGGGGGTTGACGGCATTCGTCCTGGCGGTGCTGAACAAGGTGTTGCGCCTGAAGCTGCTGTCGCGGATCGCCGAGCGCGTAACTTTCGTGATGATTCCGCCTTTGTTCCTGATCTTCCTGGTGCTGGGAACCATCTTCCTGGGAATCGCCACGCCGACCGAAGGCGGGGCCATGGGCGCCGTGGGCGCCATCATCATGGCCGTACTGCGGGGGCGCCTGCCCATGGCGCTGCTGCGCCAGGCCATGATCACGACCACCAAACTTACGTCCTTCGTGGTCTTTATTCTGGTGGGCTCGACGATATTCACGCTGACCTTCCGCGGTGTAAACGGCGACTTGTGGGTGGAGCACCTGCTGATTGGCCTGCCGGGCGGGCAGATAGGCTTTTTGCTGATCGTCAGCCTGTTTACCTTCGTCCTGGCCTTCTTCCTGGACTTCTTCGAACTGGCCTTCATTATCGTGCCCCTGCTGGGGCCGGTGGCAGACAAGATGGGCATCGACCTGATCTGGTTCGGGGTGCTGCTGGCGGTGAACATGCAAACCTCGTTCATGCATCCGCCCTTTGGCTTTGCGCTGTTCTACTTGCGTTCTGTTGCGCCCAAGGAAGACTATAAAGACAAGGTAACCGGCCAGCTCATCAAAAAGGTCACGACCGGGCAAATCTACTGGGGTTCGGTGCCTTTCATCTGCATCCAGTTGCTGGTGGTGCTGATTGTGCTGATGTTTCCCACTACGGTCACGCATTACAAAAGCGGGGCTTCCACGGTGGACCCCAGTACCGTGAAGATAGACATGCACAGCGATTACGGTACCGGCGGCATGTACGGCGGCGGGGGCGGTGCGCCTGTGTTCAAGTAGCCGGTTGGCGAATAGGGGGGCATTGCCGGATAATCGATACCTTGTTGTACATTCGCATGCACGTTGTTGTGCAGGCGAATAGTTTGAAAGGATCGCAATGCCCTTGAAGGATTGTCTTGCCGCACTGATAGTTATCGTGGCCTGGGGCGTCAATTTTGTCGTCATCAAGGTCGGCCTGCAAGAAATACCGCCTTTTTTATTGGGTTGCCTGCGTTTTGCGCTGGTGGCCCTGGCGGCGTTTTTCGTGCCGCGCCCGGCGGTATCCTGGCGGCTGCTTATTCTGTTCGGGATGACGCTAAGCGTCGGGCAGTTCGCTTTCCTGTTCACGGCCATGACGGTGGGCATGTCGGCCGGGCTGGCTTCGCTGGTGCTGCAGTCGCAGGCGTTTTTCACGGTGCTGATAGCCGCGCTGCTGCTGGGCGAGCGGATGCGGCCCCATCATATTGCGGGCATGGTTGTCGCGGCAGCCGGCCTGGGGTTGATTCAGTATGGCGCCCATGCGGGCAACGTTACGGCGCTGGGCTTTGTGTTGACTTTGGCCGCGGCCTTTTGCTGGGCCTGCGGCAATATTGTGGTCAAGTACACGCACAAGGTCGATGTGCTTGGCCTGGTGGTCTGGGGCGCCGTGGTGCCGCCCATTCCTTTTCTGCTGCTGTCCTGGGCGTTTGAAGGCAAAGCCGCCATCTATAACAGCCTTGCCAATCTAAGCCCGGTCGGATTCGGCGCGCTGATTTATCTGGCGCTTATTGCAACCACACTGGGTTATGTGCTGTGGGCCAAGCTGCTGACCCGCCATCCGGTCGGCAAGATAGCGCCGCTGAGCTTGCTGGTACCCATCGTGGGGCTGATTTCCGCCATGCTGCTGCTGGGCGAAAGCCTTAGCCCGGCGCAGTGGCTGGGCGGGGCGATTGCCGTATTGGGGCTGGCCATCAATGTGTTCGGCTCGCGGTTTGCGCGCCGGCGTGCCGCGTTGCGTTAAAATCCCGCAATGGCCCGATGGGCGGCCGCTCTTTCTTTTATTACAGGAAGCGAAAATGGAATTTGATCAGTCGGGCGTCAATGCATTAATGGAAATCACCACACGTCCGAAACTGGTGTTTGTGCGCGGCCAGGGTTCCTGGCTGGAAGACCACAATGGCAAGCGCTACCTGGACTTCATACAGGGCTGGGCGGTCAATAGCCTGGGCCATTGCCCGCCCGAACTTGTCGGTGCCATGGGCAAGCAGGCTGCGCAACTGATCAATCCTTCCCCGGCGTTCTACAACCAGCCGTCCATGGACCTGGCCAAGCGGCTTACCGGCGCATCGTGCTTCGACCGGGTATTTTTTGCCAACAGCGGCGCCGAGGCCAATGAAGGCGCGATCAAGCTGGCGCGCAAATGGGGCCGGCTGAACCGCAACGGCGCCTACAAGATCATTACGTTCGATCATAGTTTCCATGGGCGTACTTTGGCCACCATGTCGGCTTCGGGCAAGCCGGGCTGGGACACTATCTACGCGCCGCAAGTCGACGGCTTTCCAAAAGCCAACCTGAACGACCTGGATTCCGTCCGCGCGCTGATCGACGACAAAACCGTGGCCGTCATGCTCGAGCCCGTGCAGGGCGAAGCCGGCGTCATTCCGGCCAGCCCAGAGTTCATGCAGGCCTTGCGCAAGCTGACCAACGAGCTTGGCCTTTTGTTGATCCTGGACGAGGTGCAGACAGGGATGGGCCGCACGGGCAAGCTGTTTGCCTACGAGCATTCCGACATCGTGCCCGACATCATGACGCTGGCCAAAGGCATAGGCGGCGGGGTGCCGTTGGCCGCCTTGTGCGCGCGCGAAGAAATCACCTGCTTCGAGCCCGGCGACCAGGGCGGTACGTATAACGGCAACCCGTTGATGACGGCAGCCGGCATTGCCGTGTTCGACGCGATTACAGGCCGCGGCTTCCTGGACGCCGTGAATGCCCGCGCGGCGCAGTTGTCGGCCGGTTTGCTGGCGTTGTCGGCAAAATGGGGCATGAAGGGCGAACGCGGCGTCGGTTTGCTGCGCGCCCTTAAGCTGGACCGCGCCGATGGAACGCAAATCGTCGATACGGCGCGCGACTGGAGTCCCGAGGGCATGTTGTTGAATTCGCCGCGTCCGGACCTGCTGCGCTTCATGCCGGCGCTTAACGTCACCGAAGAAGAAATCGACTTGATGCTGGCGCGCCTGGATGAAGTGATTACCAAAGTGCGGGGCTGATGCATCGGCGCCTGTGGACTAGTTCCTGAACAATGCGGCCCGCGGGCCGCATTTTTACTTGCAATGCTTTTGTTTGCCCAGATGGCGGAGCCGTTGCCGCGAGGGGCTTTCCATGGCGCGGGCTTTGTGCGCGTATCGATGATAAACTCGGGCGGTCCTGTATGGACGACTTTCCAGGCGCCGTTCGCGGCGCCAACGACTCCAATGAATAAAAGGGGGCATCCATGCACTATATCTATCAGCTTCTCGCCGTGATACTTATCGGCACCGCAATCGGCGCAGCATTTAGCGGGCGCAACAATGTTCTTCTCTTTGGTTCTCTGGCGGCAATAGCGCTGGGGATAGTTACGGTCGCGGTTCCTTCGTGGATGCCTTTGGCTGTCGGCACCGTGATCTTTCTTGTGGTGCAGTTGATGCAGCGCGACCCGGTTTCTTCGCGGGGCTGATCGTGCGTAGGCCTTAGCGGCCAGGTCGTTATGGCTTAACGCTGGTATGGAAAAGGCAGTCTCTCTTTTGAGGCTGCTTTTTCTTGGTTGTGTTTTGGGTTCTTGAGCGGCCGGTCCGTTCCGCTGATTTTGCTCAGGTCGCTGCGGCCCCGGCGTTGCCGGGGCTACCCATTTCGACGCTTGTTTTCAGGCGCTCGCGAACTCACGCGAACGGACGGCCACTGGCCGTCCGTAAACGCTGCGCTCGAACACGCGCTCGCTTGCCTCCTGAAAACAAGCGTCGAAATGGCTTGCTCCAACTTCGCAAAATCAGCGGAACGGACCGGCCTGGCGGTCTGGAGTTTTCCGCCATTTATGACCATTTGCAGGGCGATGACTGTTTGAAGTTAATAGCGTAGACGCTAGACAAGACAGCGACTCGGGGGCGGGATTTCGTGGCGCGTTTCGGCGGCGAGGAGTTCATACTGGTGCTGCCGGAAGCGGATGCAAAGGGCGCGGCGCTGGTGGCCGAACGCTGCCGCAAGGCCATCAAACAGCTCGCAATCCCGCATTTTCATTCGTCGATCAGCGACCGGCTGACCGTTAGCCTGGGTGTATGCACGTTGGTGCCGACCGCTGGCGACGGTATCCAGCGCTTCATCAATCGGGAGGAGGGGCTGCTCTACATCGCCAAGAAAACCGGCCGCAACCCTTCTGCTTTTGAGAAATGAGGTAGGCCTGGTCTGGCTGACGTTGCCTGGCCTGTTAGGCAGAAGTCGACCCGGAGCGGTCTTAGGAGTCGCGAGAATCAGCGCCTGGTAGCAGTCGTTCAACGTTGAAATTAAACGGCGGACGGAGGCTTACCGAGGGTTATCCGCTCAAACGAGCACTTAGATTCACTGCGACAACCGAGCCGCCGCATCTTGATACTTTTTCCAGGAAACACCGGTAGCCTTGCCAACTAACATCGCATAAGCCTGCCCTGCTGGTGCACCTGAGAGCAATTCAGGTAGCGTATCCGCATCTACTTCTAAGGTTCGATTTGCCCACGCTGTCATTGCCTCAGGATACCTCGTTCCATACATAGCGCTTTCGTGGAGTACTTCCCGGGCGACACGCTGCAACTCGGCGAATGCCCGCCTTGCGCCAACAAGACTCTCCTTCTGCTTCGGCTGTATGACACGCTCCCAATCGAATCGCTCAGCAACTTCCGGCGGCATTTTTTGGACGGCCTGTTGATAGCCTTTTTGATTCTTCAGTACCGTCGCGTAAGGCAGCAATTCAAGTACGTACTTCTCGAGGATTGCCGTGGAATGACCTGCAGCTGCAGCCGCTGCTTCAGCATCGAGCCGAGCTATCTGGGCCTTTTTGGAAGAACTTGTCGAATCCATTGCAGCCCAGAACGCAAGAACTACAAGTACCGCCTGACCGACAATGATGCAGGCGAATTGCATGAATGGAGGATGAGTCATCCGGCGAAGTTTTCCGTTCTTTGTACAGTGAGAGCACAACTACGAGAATTGAAGCAGCAGCGACGATGTATGGAAGCATTCGATGAAATTTGACGTGTTATAAGGAGACACCCATGTGCTCAAGGAGGGTGATGGGGGCGTGCGTAGTCCTATGGATTCGCTGGCTGCGCGATCAATCATTTGACCAGACTGACATGCCGCAAAGCAGTCAATCGTTTACGACCGCCGATGGCCGGACAGAAACCAAGCGAATGGCGTCCTATTTAATTGTAAGTAAACATCATGCTTTTGTCTGTTCTGCTATTTCCAGCGCATGATTGACCTTAATACCAAGATATCGCACTGTGCTTTCGAGCTTGGGGCGACCAAGTAGTAATTGACCTGCTCTTACGTTTTTCGTACGCCGGTAAATTAATGAGGCTTTTGTTCTTCGCATGGTGTGCGTTTCGTATGGGGTGGGGTCTAGACCCCTTGCGGCTGGTCAGGCGGCAGCGACGCGGATATGGTGGTGGTTCAAATGTGTTGAAGAATATTCACGAGGGCACCCGTGGGATCCTGAACATAGAAGCGACGTACTCCCCACGGCTCGTCAACAGGGCCGTAGACAATAGGGATGTTTCTGCCCTTCAAGCGCTTGAGAACTTCTTCAAGATTATCGACCTCAATGGATAGAGCGGGCACGTCAGTTCCTGAGCCGCCTTCGCTTGCAACGCTGACCTGAACCTCCATGCTGGCGTCTGAGCCATACGTATGAATCCATCCGTGATCCATAAGCAAGTCAAGGCCAAGAATATCTTGATAAAAAGATCGAGCAAGAGCTGCATCATTTGACTTCAGATTTGCAACGATTCGGTTTACTTTCAAAGCATACTCCTATCAAAGCATCGGTCAATTGTTCCTCTGTTGTGCAGACACTATCGTGACAAAGTGCGCCAGAACACGGTGGATCAGACTGATAAATTGGTCGTCGCCCGTTTCGGGTCGATTGACATTCTACGCTGCGGCCGAATGCGACCCATTGCAGTCTTTCTAAGAAGCCTTGCCGAGGACCGCTCAGCAGCGGTAGCGGTCGGGCCCGTTGGTTGTGGATACTGGCATCGAAGGGCGTGAGAAGCTGACGGAGGCCTCGTATTGGGAGTAAGGTACGGAGTAGAGGCCTTGATTGCGCGGCACTTCGGCCTGTGCCGCCAGCAGAAACCAGAACCTTATGAAGACCCTACACTTAGCACTACGGCCAGTCCTTGCCGCGGTCGCATGCGCGTCGATTACCGCCTGCGCGGACAATCCGCCCCCGCAAACCGGCCTGGACTATCGCAGCCACCCATCTTCCACGACACAAGGCGCGAACAGCACCTCCGGTTCTTCGGGTCAGCTTTTGACCATACAGTCCGGCGAGGGGGAAAGGTTGAATCTTCCCTGGTTCATCCGGGATACACAAGATTGGATCAACAGCAGCTGATCCCGACAGGATTCACTAGCCGTAAGCGACCGCACCTGGCCGCCTCCCGACACGCGAGGATTCAACCATGCGTGCTCAGAGGCTCTACCGTTAGCTTAAAGCCCATGGCATGGATCACTTTGAACAGCGTATCGGAGCTAGGCGCACGCTCTCCCGAAAGACTCTTGTAAAGGCTTTCCCGAGAAAGTCCGGTGTCGCGAGCCAATTGAGTCATGCCTCGGGCTCTGGCGATGTCGCCCAACGCTGCCGCCAATAGTGCTGGATCGCCATCTTCCATTGCAACCTGGAGGTAGGCAGCGATATCTGCCTCATCGTTGAGATAGTTCGATGCATCAAACGGACGGGTCTTGATCTTGCTCATTTCGTAACTCCTGAGCCAAAGCCTTGGCTCGTTCAATATCTTTCCTTTGGCTGGACTTATGGCCTCCGCCAAGCATCATGATGACTGTTCTTCCGTGCAAAATGTAATACAGTCGCCAGCCTGGACCGAAGGCCTCACGCATTTCCCACACGTTGTCACCGATAGGTTTGTGGTCTCCAAGATTGCCAAGCGACGCCTTTCTTAGACGAAGCTGTAGCCGCGCACGAGTCGTACGATCTTTTAGGCCGTCGAGCCACTGTACAAATTGCTCAGTTTCAAGGATGCTGTACATACGCCTATTGTAGCCTTGCGGCTACGATTCGCAAGCCTTAATCTTGCATGTTGCAGGGTTATGGGTAATGAGGTGAACTGACGCAGTGATTAAGCAGTAATTGAATTGCTCTTCAAATACTTGGTGCGTTGATAAATAAGCGATGTTCTTGGTGCTTTTTAGCCCACGAGAGCTTCGGGGCGGATGATAAGTTTCGTCATGTAGGTCAGTATAGATGGCAGCGAGCGCTTTTGGCCGACGAAGCGGACTGTTCGGGCCATAATAAGACTTTCAAGCGCTACTAAGTTTACCTTCTGAGCCTAAAATATGACGCATATATCGCTGATCGGAACTGTCCACGCTGAAAGTGGATGCGCCAACTTGGCTGAATTGCAGACGATCCTTGAACGCCTTCAACCTGACGTCATTTTTGCTGAAATTCCCACTGCCAATCTTACTGACTATCTCGGCGGCTCTCACGGCAATCTCGAGCCTGCTGCCGTTGCGCTCTATCGCAAGCGCCGTCCAGTCGACGTCGTGCCCGTGGACTTGAACCAACCAAGCGACGAGTTCTTCAGAAAATCGAAGGAGATGTTCAAAATGGTCGAAAGGACGAGCCCTAAATATCGCCGCCTGATGGACCAGAATAGCCTCGACACGCATGATCACGGCTTTCCATACCTTAACAGCGATCGCTGCGCCCAAGCATGGGTGGCCATCTACGACGAGGTTCGTGCAACCGTCGAGTGGATCGGCGACGACAGATTGCGACAGATCTACGCTCTATGGAGCGAGATAAATGATCGTCGCGAGACGGGAATGCTAGAGAACATCAATGGCTATTGCATCCGCTGCGCACTCTCTCATGGAGTGTTCCTCATCGGCGCTGGACACAGGAAGGCCATGGTGGAGAAGGTGCAAGAGCAACGAGGCGCCGGTACACCAGGAGTCTCATGGAACCTTGAACGTTCTCTGTATTAGGCAGTGTGAGGAAATGTCGGCCTCTGGCCGATTGTAGCCAAAGCCTAATGGTTGAATCCGCAGCCCAAAGCGGTCGTTCCGGATATTCAGGCAAGAGACGCCGAGATTCCAGATCGTCCAGGATGGAGAGCGGAGCGGATCAGATGATGTGAACTTCATCAACGACGGGCAGCCAAGCTTTGAACTCGGCCCCGGTGGAAACCTTTCTAAATCCAAGGGGGGTGACCATAAGCAGTGTGTGGTTGGCGCTTTCTGCGATGGGTGCAGCGTCCCACAGCCCGTGTTCTGTCACCTCGGCAATAAGGGCGGCAAACTCCGTTTCATTTTCGAAGCCGATTATCAAAACTTCAAAGCCCATCGTGGAAATTTCTGGCAAGAGAGCAGGTGGAAGATCTATTCCGGGGCTGATATAAGCGGCCACCATCTGTCCACCCAGACGGTCATTAATCCGTCTCTGCCGCTCGTAGGCGGCATCGACTTGTAGGCCGGGCGCGTCGGTTGAAAGAGAGAGACTCCCATCGTCTTTCAGTTCCAGTTTGTAAGGCATAGGTGGGTTCGCGCTGAATCGGCCTACGATAATCCGGGCAGGGCGGAAGGACTCTGCGGTTGCCTGGCGAAAAGCATGGAGGAGTTCGAAGAAGAATAGTGAAACTTGTACAGCATTCACCATTTCGGCGTTAGACACGAGCGTCGATTGACCGCCGTTTCTTCGCCGCAACCGCAGTCCTTCGGGGACTAGTATGTAGTCGGCATGTGCTATGGCGTTTCGGATGTCATCCCGGAAAGCGATCTCCAGCAGTCTTGCTAGGCCGGTCATTCCGATTGCGAACGCGACTTCCGCTAGGCGCCGGAACATCGCGTTGGCATTAGGACCAACTACGGCTCGGGGGCTTTGGCGAACTCGGACGAGATCTTGAAATGGCCATAGGTTGTAGGGTTTCAATTGGGCAACCTGCATGGTATTTAACAGCCCTTCGTAGACGCCACCGGCTTCTGCGAGCTGAGCGTAAAGGCAGAGCATCTGACGAACTTCGGTCCGGGTCAGTGGTGAGCTCTTTGATCCTAGCGCCTTCAGTTCGCTGAAAACCTCAGACGCTGTGGCGACAGTGTTCCAACCGGCATCTTGCGCACCACGGGACTCAAGAAATAATGCTGCGAACGTGTCGACTTCATTGATCTTGCACGCAAAGGCGAACAAGTAGGTGAGATGGGTATTTAGCGCGCGAATGTAGGTTTCAGGTTCCATTCTCCTAGTGTCCATTAACTGATTTTCGGAAAAGTAGATAAGTTAAGCGTTGTATCGGAGTGATTGCACGCAACCCTTTTAGATGGAGCCTCGACGACTGCCTGCGCGAAAATCGACGCTGACATCGCCAAATAGCTGCTTCTCTTCACTGCATTTTCTGCAACATTATTCATGTGCCTATCCCTGTGGTTGAGAAAGCATCTAACTTGTTAGTAGATGGACCCGCAGATCCGTCTACGCTTAATCGTGCGGATACGGCAGGTCGGCCGGAACTCCTGTGGCAGGAACGGGTCGTATCGCGGCATTCTAATCATTTAAGATCTTTGATCGAATGCCTCCGCATGTTATTGCTCCATTGAAAGATGCAGCTTGATAAATAAGTCCGTTTTAAGTCGACAATAAAACTGCGGTGGATGGAAACCAGGCATTGCCGCCCGGAGGGCATCAAGCGTGACGGGTTTCTTCAATTTCTTTGGGCAAGATAGAGCCATAGCCGACGCTACACCTGCCCCGTCAAAGTAGCTCATGAAGTCGGACTTACTGAGGCCTGAGACAGACCCGTACTTTCGCCACATGGTACTCGGCGCGCCCGAGTATGTCGTCCCCACTGTCGCAAAGCCAATCACTGCTCCAATAGGTTTTTTTACATAGAACCAAATGATAGACCCAGGCTCAACATGCATGGTTCTGCGTCTGAGCTCTACTAGCTTAGTACCTGCGAGGATATTGGCTGCATGGCGCTCGTCAAGTGAAATGAGCACATGCTGAGTTAGTTGCATCAAAGACCTTTGTCTAAAATTGCCTGAACCTGCTCGGAAGACAGTCGTTGGCTGGTAATAAGTTGATGAGCTTCGCCGCATCCTATGCTTCTAAGTTCATGAAGCGGAACAGGTCTTGGCAAGCGCAGTATATTGTCAAAAACAGTGATGGTCTTTGTTTTCGAAACCCCAATGCTTGAAAGTTGGCTGCGGTCCAGCACTGAAGGAGCTAAGTCGCCAGCCTGCATGGCAGACTCATCACGAAGGTAGGCTCGCAGTACGCGCCCAACCGCAATAACAGCACCTGCACCTTTGTTCTTCCCTGACTCATAGAAGAACAACAGATCACCCCGAGCGAAGTTCTTCATTGTTTTCTTGTCACTTAAGTAATGGCGTAAAGGAGCTAGTTGGGCCTTTCCCCGAGGGAGAAAGGTGTCTTGAGGTGAGTCCGCCAAGAGGTGCTCTTCAAAGTGCTTGCGAATTGGAACCATGACGCCCTCTCTCCCTGGCAGACATAAGAGCATTGGGGCCAGCAGGGACTCCAACTTGAAAATGGAGACTAAGACCTTTTGGCTATCCGGTCGGATAACTGAAACTTGCTGATCGATATGTCGGAACGCGGGAGGGGTGTCGGGTAAGCCGAGTTTACCGACAGCCGCCAGTGAGTCGCGGGTAGCCGCCCAATTTCGTTCAGTAAAACGACCCTTGGCGACGATCTTCTGTAGGTCGTTTGACATTGATGTCGATGCCACATAGCCAAACGTGGCAGCGACTTCCCGGAGAGATGCTTGGCGCGGTGGGCAACTCAATCGGATACGGCCGACCTCGCCGGGCCCTACGACGCTCAGGACGTGCAGAAGCAAGGACTGCGCGATTTCATGAACACTTTCCTGCAGCTCGTCGACGGCCACATGGGCGCGAATTTCGTTGCCTCGGATTTTTGCAGGCAATACAATATAGCCAGCAACCACGCCGTTAAGGAGCGCCACATGCCGCACGCAAGCCGAGCTACCTGAATCAGTTGCAGCCCACTGATGGACTTGGGTTGCGTTGTCGATGCATAGGGTGGTTAGCAACCTCCGAATTTCTGCAGTATGAGTACTTGATGCTACTTGTACTTCAATGATATCGGTACTATGCATTTCGTGAACTACTGGGTCCACTGTGTGAGCTGGCTCTGCTTGAAATAACTCTGGCGATATGGCGTCCACACTAAATTGCTGTCTGAGCTCAGGTGCACGATCCAGAATTCGTATGTCGCTGGTGATCAGACCTGAAAGACCGTGATAAATTGCGGTTGCAAGATGCATCAGATCAGACCTGTCGTTATCTGATAGTGAACCCGAAGCGTAGCGCTCGGAGAACACTAATGTGGCAAGCATTGGCATTAGTCGCGCCCACTCTTCTGCTGGCGGCCGAGAAAATTTTGCAAGAGTTCCCACGAAAGAGAGCATTGGGTCAGTCTTACCGTCATGGGCTGTGCGGTTCAGCTCCGTCTCTATCTCGCTGCTGACGGCCAATGAGCAGGCCTGCATTCTCTCAGCTCTAAAGACGCTCATGGCCAGTTCGTGTCGGGGTCGACGAGGCCCCAGGTCAAAGAACACGTTCAAATCCAACAGGTAGAGTGGTTTACCCCCTCCCTCCACGGCATCCAATCCGAGTGGATCAGCGGCGCTGATCCCGCTGGAAGCAAAGAGCTGGGGAGTGTCAAGTTCATGAGCACGAACAACGATTATACGATTGCGACTGCCCCCTCCAACTTCGACCCGCTGGGCATAAAACCCCTGTGCCTCCCAGAACTTGTTGGCATCTCTCAGGTCTTCAGCGACACGTGCATGAATTGAAATAAACTGACCATCAGTCAGCATGCTCTTTAGTGCGGTCAGCAGCTTCTGTCCAATTTTTCGCCCTCGATGCGTCTTGGGCACATAAATTTGTCGCACATGCGCCTTGGGAAACCGAAGGTCGAACAACAAGTGACCTGCATAGACCCCGCCATCGCTGCCTGATTCCCGTGCTACAAACAATTGCCCCTTGCGGCAGAAGTCTCCATAAACGCTGCGAGGAAAGAAACCAAGGGCATCTCGGTCGCTGTCTGCAGCCTGCGCCACCGCGCCTAAGAATTCCGAGACGGTACTTGGCTCTGTGAGTGCCTTAATCATGCCCGCGTTTATTGCCATGACTCTGCCTGGTAGTTTTTCATAAATGTTACACCAGCAGGGTCAAAGTTACTGCTAGGTCACGACTCGTGACAGTAATCGATAACTGCTTTGGTACATTCGTTGGTAGTGACCAGCCTAAAGCCGTCAGCCATACCGCTGCTTTGAAAGTCTGCTCTTGGCCGAGGCTGTGTGAAAACGCGGCTATACCTTATTTCCAAGGGTGCTCTGACCATTCCTGAGAGCGAGAAAACTCAATGCCGAGTGTTCTGGTGCGTCAATTTTTACAAGCACGATTTATTTCTGCGTTTTCACACAGGCTCGGCCGGATACTGTCATAGATAACGAGCAGCTTACGAGCACGCCCGTTGCCAAGAAAAGCCTCATCCCAGTCCAGACATGCGAAGTTGGTGAACCCAAGTCTATTTTTCTGGAGCGACTTACGACTTACTAGTTTGTACCAAAGCACTGTTCAATCTGCTGGTTGAGATCAACGTCATCAACACTAGCCTTGTTGCGCCAACTGTCTATGTAATCAGGAATCGACTTGGGCAGTGGGATTCTCTCGTGAGGGAGCCGATCAATGGCCGCTTGGCAAGCATTGCTTAATTGCCCGTAGCCAACTGTGTCGGCAAAGTGCTTGACGCTATTGAGCATCGCTTCGTGCTTAATTCTGACAAGGTAATGCTTGTGCTTCTGTCGCATGAGCTCGAAGTGCGCCCGCGTCCCAGCCTGTGAGAAGTCCGGCTCTGTGGCATACGCAGCCGGATCCTCAAGCACGATCCGCTGTCTCAACATAATCATCATTCGCCCGTGATCGCGGGTGATCGTGAGCAAGTCGTCTTCGTTTGGTAGTGTTCGCATTGTCAGTTGCGACAAATTCAGCTTATCTGGCATGAAGAAGTCGAAGTCACTGCCAGCAAACTGCGACATCACGTCCTCAGCCAACCTATGCAGATTTGGTGCATTGATGATCCCCCGCGCCATAGCAAGTCGCTGTGCCTTGCTAAAGTAAGTTAAGTAGTTCTCGCCAAAATTGAAGGCAATGAATTCCAATAGGTGTTCTGTCGTCAGGTCTATCTCGATAGCCGGGCGGCCGATGATCATCAACCCTTCCGTATCGTTCGTCTTCACGAAGGGATTGAGATCAAACTCCGTGTACAGTGCGGCGCGGGACGGAGATGTAGCAAGGGCCGCGAGAACATCCTTCAACGCTGAGGCGTCATGATGAGATAGAGCTATGGAAACCATCTTGCCTAGCAAGCGTTTGAACATGAGGGTGTTAAGGCCGCCGGCATGCACGATTGCCATCCTTAAAAAGCGCACTATGGCGACAACAGCTCTCCTTGTCTTGAACCTGTTGTCGCAGAAAGCAAGCACCCATAGACACTCCGCAACGTTTTCCATGACCTGTGCGGAATTGAAAGCGGCTAAAGATTTGTCGATAAATGCTAGGTAGTGCTCGTAGATGCCTCGCTGGACACCAAACGGATCCTTCGCGCACGTATAGTTAGCAAGATACACATCAATCTTGTCCAAATCTAAGGGGGACGCCTTCCCTGCATACTTGCGAAGAACTTTCAGTCGAGCGGCCCGGGCGGAGCTTCCGCGCTGACCCCGGCTCTTGAGCTGGCGACTCTTGATGAACTCGGGAGTCTGTTCTAAGAGCACAGGAAATTTGAAAGAATTATTCGGAAATACAGGTCCATAGGCCGAAAAAAACTTGTCGTAGTCAAGCGTTGACTCGGCCATTTGAAACCCTATTGATTGCGCGTGTGAATACGGCTTACCGTTGTTGCCGGAGGACGGCTGCTCCCAAGCAGGAAAGGCGGACAGTATCTGGTTGCCGCGGACCTGGATGCGAATTTTGATTGCGGTTATGGGGTCATCAACTGCTGCGTAGCCGTAAAAGACACCGGCCGGCTGTTCATCCGTCGGAGGACGTGAGTCTTCCCGATCAATGTTCGACAGGGCCTCTTGGATGATCCTGAGAATTTCAGTTTCCTTGTAGATCGTCGGGAAAAGTGTTTTCCAGAGATAACCAGACTTGTAGTAGTTGTCGGGCTGCCGTGTGATGCTCGCAGCATTCCCAGTGAAGAGTCGTCTCGGGATCTTTAGCGTTATGACCCCATTCTGCAATTCCCGAGCGAAGTACCAAGCGTCGTGAACGCCGGCCTGGAACTGCAACAGGTGTACGACATTATGATGAAGAGCTACAAATTTTTTCCAACCTTCATAAGTGTGCAATCCACCAGAAAGGACGGTCTCTTGGATACGTCCTCCTAGTGTACTGACCGGGCGGATTACTGTATCACCCCACAGAATATGTTGGAAGGCTGCTTCGCTTAGCTCATACTGCTCTGTATCACCAAACTTTAAAGGGAAATTGTTATCCATCGTTGTCATCACTGGGTAATCCCCCCTCAAATCCGCGGTGATCGAAGGTAGAATTTCCATAACAAGGAAATTCGCAATGAAGCAATCCCGATTCACCGACAGCCAGATCATGGCCATTCTCAAGCAAGCTGAAGCCGGCACGCCGGTGCCGGAGCTATGCCGCGAACACGGCATGAGCAGCGCCTCGTTCTACAAGTGGCGCGCCAAGTACGTAAGCGTCCGGCCAACACATCTTGAGCCCGAGTCTTGTTCGTAAGAGCATACGTGTCCATTAACGAGGTGGACACATGTACGCTATGAAGCAGATCGAACACGCTGGGCGCCGACGTCGGCGCATGCACAGCCCCGAATTTAAAGCCGAATTAGTTCTAAGTTGCCAGCAGACGGGTGTGTCGGTGGCGGCGATTGCCATGGAACATGGCATCAATCCGAATTTGCTACGCCGCTGGATCACCGAGCATGAACGGCTCGGGCATCATGAGACAGCGATCGGCCATGCGCCGCGACGGGATGTGGCGGCACAGTTCATACCGCTGCAGCTCGCACGATCTGAAGCGGCACAGATCAAGCCCATACCCCGTGAAGACATCGCGATTGAGTTCGAGCACAACGGCTTGAAGGCCACAGTACACTGGCCCATGGCACAATCCGAACAGTGTGCAACGTGGCTACGCGCCGTGATGCGATGATTCGCATCGATCAAATATGGCTAGCGGTTGAACCGATGGACATGCGCGCCGGCACCGAGACGGCCCTGGCGCGAGTGGTCAAGGGCTTCGGTGCGGCGCAGCCGCACCATGCTTATCTCTTCGCGAACCGTCGGACCAACCGCATAAAGGTGCTGGTGCACGACGGCATCGGTATATGGCTGGCGGCCCGGCGGCTTAACAAGGGCGGCTTTACCTGGCCACGGCTCGGTACGCCTGACGTCCCACTGACCGATGAACAACTGCAGGCGCTGGTCATTGGCCTGCCATGGCAGCGCATCGGCCCGGGCGGGATCATCGACGTCTTGTAATGCAATCGGGGCATCCGCCAATAGCGTACGCCTGGCAGGTCATGGCACACTGGTGGCTATGATTGCTTCTGCCCAAAACCTCGACGATCTGGACGCGCACGCCTTGCGCGAGAAGGTCCGTGGCCTGATGGCTGAGCTGGGCGAGAAGGAGCAGACGCTGGCTAAAACGGCAGAGCAGTTGTTGCACCACGAACAGGAGTTGGAACAAACACGCCAGATCCTGGTGCGCCGGGAACAGATGCTCGCTACCCACCGCGACGACATCCGCTTCAAAGACGCCAAGATCGCGCAGCTTACTCACGAGATTGCCAATCTGCGCCGCTACCAGTTCGGTAAAAAGGGTGAGCAGCTCTCGGGTGTTCAAGGCAGCCTGTTGGAGGACACGGTCTGCGCAGATATCGCAGCCATTGAAGCCGAACTTGATCTTCTACGCGGCAAACCGGCCGCCCGACCAGTGCAGCAGCCCAAGCGCGCCGCACTGCCCGAGCACCTGCCGCGTGTTGAACATCGTCACGAACCCGACAGTACAACGTGCCAATGTGGTTGTCAGCTGCAGCGCATCGGCGAAGACGTCTCTGAAAAGCTCGACTACTCGCCGGGCTTGTTCACGGTGGAGCGCCATATCCGTGGCAAATGGGCCTGCAAGAAGTGTCAGACGCTGATCCAGGCGCCGGTCCCCGCCCACGTCATTGATAAGGGCATGGCTTCAACCGGTCTGCTCGCGCAAGTGCTGGTGGCCAAATACGCGGATCATCTGCCGCTCTACCGTCAGGAGAAAATCTTCGAGCGCGCCGGCATGAAGCTTGCGCGCTCCACGATGGCCGAATGGGTGGGCGTGTGCGGCGTGCAGTTGCAGCCGCTGGCCGATGCGCTTCGCCAAGCGATCCTCGCGCACCGCGTCGTGCATGCCGATGAAACGCCCGTGCAGATGCTCAAGCCCGGAACGAAGAAAACTCATCGGGCGTACCTGTGGGCCTATGCGCCAGGGGCCTTCGAAGACCTGCGCGCAGTGGTCTACGACTTTACCGAAGGCCGGGCGGGTGAACATGCCCGCAACTTCCTGGGCGATTGGCAAGGCAGTCTGCTGTGCGATGACTACGTGGGCTACAAAGCGTGCTTTACGCAAGGCATTACTGAGATTGGTTGCATGGCGCACGCCCGGCGCAAGTTCTTCGACTTGCACGTAGCGGCCAAGAGCCAGCTTGCTGAACAAGCCCTCCAATATATCGGCCAGCTCTATGAAATCGAACGTCAGCTGAAAGACCTGACCACCGAAGAGCGAAAGCGAAGACGACGCGAGCAGGCCAAGCCTGTGGCCGATGCCTTACATGCCTGGATGCTGGCTCAGCGAGAACGCGTGCCGGATGGTTCGGCGACGGCCAAAGCCTTGGACTACAGCCTGAAACGCTGGGTGGCGCTAACACGTTACCTGGATGATGGGCAGTTGCCGATCGACAATAACTGGATCGAGAACCAGATCCGGCCCATTGCCATTGGTCGAAATAATTGGTTGTTCGCCGGTTCGCTGCGCGCTGGAAAGCGGGCCGCCGCCGTCATGACCTTGATCCAGTCGGCCAAGCTTAACGGCCATGATCCGTACCTCTACTTTAAAGACGTACTTACGCGACTGCCCACGCAGCCGGCTAGCCATATCGACGAACTCCTGCCGCATAAATGGCAGCCGACGACTGCACACTAAACAACAACGCCCGCTTTATGCGGGCGTGTCAATATGGGATGGCCGGACGCTTACCCAAGTACGGCGGCATGGACACCTCAATGATGGCACGCCTGAAGGAGCTGGAAGCGGAGAATACCCGCTTGAAGAAGATGTACGCCGAAGAGCGCCTGAAGGCGGAAATGGTGCAAGAAGCGCTACGAAAAAAGTGGTAGCGCCATCTCGACGCAAAGAGATGGCGCGGTGTGCCATTGAGCACTTTAAGTCCAGCATCCGCCTGGCTTGCCAAGCGTTTGGTATCAGTCAAAGCGCTTACCATTATCAGGCGAAACACGCCAAGGAAGATGACGTGATTGCTGACTGGTTAATCCGCTTAACTGCGGCCCAACGCAACTGGGGATTTGGCTTATGCTTCCTGTATTTGCGCAACATCAAGGGCTTTACGTGGAACCATAAAAAAGTATATCGGATCTATCGCGAACTGGAGCTGAACCTGCGTATCAAGCCCAAGAAACGTCTTGTGCGCGAGCGGCCAGACCCGTTGGGCACCGCCACCGATATCAATCAAATCTGGTCCATGGACTTTATGCATGATCAGTTGGCTGATGGCCGCAGCATTCGGTTATTCAATGTCGTTGATGATTTTAACCGCGAGGGGTTAGGGATCGAGGTGGACTTCTCGCTGCCGGCGGAACGCGTGACGCGGGCCTTAGACCAGATCATTGAGTGGCGTGGTAAGCCCCACTGCCTACGCTGCGACAATGGCCCCGAATACATCGGCAAAACGATGCTCGAATGGGCCGCCAAGCGACGCATTACGCTTATACATACCCAGCCCGGCAATCCGCAGCAAAACGCCTACGTCGAACGCTATAACCGCACCGTGCGTTATGATTGGCTCGCCCAAAACCTGTTCGCCAGTCTAGACGAAGTTCAGCGCGGCGCCACCGCCTGGCTCTGGACCTACAACAACGAGCGGCCGAACATGGCTCTGGGCGGCATCACCCCGAAACAAAAACTAGCCAGTAAATATTTAACCGATTCTACCGCCGCTTACTGCTAAAAAAGGGGGGATTACCGTACATAACCTAGTTCGAAATGGCTTTTCAACCGATTTCCAAGATTTTCCGTATACCAGCGATGTGCTTTGGCCATCAAGATATCGCCTTGGTAACCTGATAGATCCGCCAATTCGTCAGGTGGGGTCATGCGGCCTTCCCAGCCAAAAGCTTCCCAAAATAGTCGTCCGGTGTGAAGAGGCCTTTGAAAAGGCTTTAGGCCTTCTGCTGCTAACGCTTTGTCAGCAGCAGCCATTAGCTGCTCGAAGTCGGTCTCTGAAGACGGATATGCTGGCCATGAAAAATTTTTCATTGAGCGATTTTTTTGTGGAAGAGTAGTGTGCAAGGAGCATAGCATCTGCTATCCGTCCGCAATATTTATTCAACATTGAAAAATGTTTACTCTGACGCAGATGTGGGCACTAACGCTCGGGATCACTTCTCATGCAGCACCGGTTGGTCATTGGTTTATGTCCGCTCCTGGCCGAAAGCGGCGATCACAAGCTGCACTCTAACGCATCCAGCAACACATGTCGTGATCCGCTCCGTTTATCGAGCGCAAGCAAAAGAGCAGCCTTTGCAGGGATGCTCTTTTACATCGCTTGTTCCGGCTTGGAACTATTTTGCTATCAACGCGCAGCCTAGCCCCGAGCCTTAGCCACCTGACGCCAGTGATGCAGTAGCGGCTCCGTGTAGCCATTGGGCTGTTCCAGGCCCTTGAAAACCAGGTCGCAGGCAGCTTTGAAGGCTACGGAATCGTCGAAGTTGGGGGCCATGGGGCGGTAGAGGGGGTCGCCCTTGTTTTGGCCGTCGACGACGGCGGCCATGCGCTTCATGGTTTCAAGGATTTGTTCCTTGGTGGTGATGCCGTGGTGCAGCCAGTTGGCCATGTGCTGGCTGGAGATGCGCAGGGTGGCGCGGTCTTCCATTAGGCCGACGTCGTGGATGTCGGGGACTTTGGAGCAGCCTATGCCTTGGTCGATCCAGCGTACGACGTAGCCCAGGATGCCTTGGGAGTTGTTGTCGAGTTCTTGCTGGATTTCTTCGGCCGACCAGTCGGTGGTGGGCGAGACGGGGATGGTGAGGATTTTTTCGAGCAGGGGCTCGGATTTGCCTTCCATGCCGTGCTGGATTTCCTGGACGTCGACCTGGTGGTAATGCAGGGCGTGCAGGGTGGCGGCTGTGGGGGACGGCACCCAGGCGGTGTTGCCGCCGGCCTTGAGGTGGCCGATTTTTTGGACGAGCATGTCGGCCATGAGGTCGGGCATGGCCCACATGCCTTTGCCGATCTGGGCGCGCCCGCGCAGGCCGCATTCGAGGCCGACTTGGACGTTGTTGCGTTCGTAGGCGTCGATCCAGACGCTGCGCTTCATATCGCCTTTGCGCACCATGGGGCCCGCTTCCATGGAAGTGTGCATTTCGTCGCCGGTGCGGTCCAGGAAGCCGGTGTTGATGAAGGCGACGCGAGCGGTGGCTTGGGCGATGCAGGCCTTGAGGTTGACGCTGGTGCGGCGCTCTTCGTCCATGATGCCCATTTTGATGGTGTTGGGCTCTATGCCCAGCAGGTTTTCGACGCGGCCGAAGAGTTCGCCGGCGAAGGCGACTTCGGCGGGGCCGTGCATTTTGGGTTTGACGATGTAGATGGAGCCGGCGCGCGAGTTGCCGCGCAGTTTAAGGTCGTTCATGGCGATCAGCGAGGTGACGACGGCGTCCATGATGCCTTCGGGCACTTCGTTGCCGTCCTGGTCCAGGATGGCCGGGTTGGTCATGAGGTGGCCGACGTTGCGGATCAGCATGAGCGAGCGCGCGGCCAGGGTTTGGGTTTTGCCTTGCAGGTCGGTGTAGCTGCGGTCGGGGTTGAGCTTGCGCGTAAAGGTCTTGCCGCCCTTGGACATTTCTTCGGTGAGGGTGCCGTTCATCAAGCCCAGCCAGTTGCGGTAGGCCAGCACTTTGTCTTCGGCGTCGACGGCGGCAATGGAGTCTTCGCAGTCCATGATGGTGGTCAGGGCTGCTTCCATGAGGACGTCTTTGATGCCGGCGCCGTCTTGCTGGCCGATAGGGCTGTTTTTGTCGATCTGGACTTCGAAGTGCAGGCCGTTATGCTTGAACACCAGGGCTTCAGGTGCCGAGGCGTCGCCGCGGTAGCCCAGGAAAAGGGCGGGTTGCGCCAGGGCGGCATGCGAGCCGTCTTGCATTTCGACATTGAGCTTGCCGTCGGCGACGGTGTAGCGTGCTGCGTGGGCATGCGAACCGTTGGACAGGGGGGCGCTTTGGTCGAGGAAGCGGCGGGCGAATTCGATGACTTTGCCGCCGCGCACGGGGTTGTAGCCGCCGGCGCGGGTGGCGCCGCCTTCTTCGGAGATGGCATCGGTGCCGTACAGGGCGTCGTACAGGCTGCCCCAGCGCGCATTGGCGGCGTTCAGGGCATAGCGTGCGTTGGTAATGGGCACAACCAGCTGCGGGCCGGCCTGGCTGGTGAATTCTTCGTCGATATTTTGTGTATTGATGGTGGCGCTGGCGGGGGCTTCTTGCAGATAGCCGATTTTTTTCAGGAATTCCTGATAGGCCGGCAGATCTTTGAACTTGCCTGGATTCTGTTTGTGCCAGGCGTCGATTTCAGCCTGCAGACGGTCGCGCTCGGCCAGCAAGGCGCGGTTTTTTGGAGCAAGGTCATGGATGATTTTGGCAAAACCAGCCCAGAATTTATCGGCGGCGACCCCGGTATCGGGCAAGGCTTCGTTCTGGATGAAGTCGTGCAGGACGGTGGCGATTTGCAGCCCATGTTGCTGGGTTCGTTGTGACATAGTGGATCCTTGCGTAAAAATAACTGAATCTGCGCCGACAGGTACCGGCGAAACAAGTAAAAGAGGGTAAGCGAGCTGAACGGCGAATGGGTAATAATATGGCAATAGTCGCCATTTACTATTAGTATGGACTGTAGCGCCGAAGTACTCAATGTCTTCAAAGTTCAAGGACTTGCTACTAAAAGTTCATTATCTGCGGTATGCCAACATCTGGTGCGACCAGGTATTCGCCACCGGCTGCACTGTGTTTCCATCGTTCACGTTGCAACAAAGGAGCAGGCATCATGAAAGCTCAGCTTAAACTTATTGGTGCGCCATCGGCGCTGCTGCTTCTGGAGGGCTGGTCGGCGGTAGAGTCCCGCGACGCCATCCACAAGACCTATATTTTCAAGAATTTCAGCGAGGCGTTCGGTTTCATGATGCGCGTGGCCATGCAGGCCGAAAAGCTGGACCATCACCCGGAATGGACCAATGTGTATAACCGCGTAAGCGTTACGCTGACCACCCACGATGCCAAAGGCGTGACCGAGCGCGACATTGCCCTGGCGTCCTTCATGGACCTGCTGGCCTAGCGGCGCAACGCGCAAAGCCCGCCGCCTCGCTGCCGCTCCGCGTCGTTCCGCGGTCACACTGGGTCTATATACTATGGGTATCTTGTTATGCAGCGGAGTTTTTCATGCATGAATCCTCGGGTTATGCCGGCCCAACGGACCTGCCCCAATTCATACCCTTTACGGGGTATCGCGATGCCCAGGCGGCCGTTGACCGCCTGATAGAGATCTATGCACGCAACACAGCGTTCATTCGCGCCGCGTTCGCCGAGTACGCCGCGGGCAGGTTCTTGCCTGGCCAGCGGGCGCGCGCCTACTATCCGGCAATACGCATCAAGGTAAACACCTACCAGGAAGTGGACAGCCGCCTGTCGTACGGCCATGTGGTCGAACCGGGCACGTACATGACGACCGTGACGCAGCCTACGCTGTATTCCGATTACCTGCGCGAACAGATCAGCCTGCTGATCAAGAACCACGGCGTGGCGGTGGAGATCGGCGAATCGGACCTGCCCATTCCTTTGCACTTTTCGTTCACCGAAGGCGAATATGTTGAAGGACAGTATTCCGACGCGCTGGGCGATGCGCTGCGCGATCATTTCGACGTGCCCGATCTGGCGGTCACCGACGATGCCATTGTGAATGGCACCTGGCGCGGACGCTCGGGCGAACCGCAGCCGCTGGCGCCTTTTACCGCGCCCCGGGTCGACTATTCGCTGCATCGCCTGCAACATTACACGGCTACCGCGCCCCGGCATTTCCAGAACTTCGTGCTGTTCACCAACTACCAGTTCTATATCGACGAGTTCTGCCAATGGGCGCGCGATACGCTGGCCAAGGGCGAAGGCGGCTATACCGCTCTGATCGAGCCGGGCAATATCGTGACCGAGCGCGGCGCGGTAAGCCAGCCCAGCGCGCCGGCGCCGACCCGCCAGCCGCAGATGCCGTCCTATCACCTGGTGCGCGAGAATCATAGCGGCATTACCCTGATCAATATCGGCATTGGGCCTTCCAACGCCAAGACCATTACGGACCATGTGGCCGTGCTGCGCCCGAATGCATGGCTGATGCTGGGCCATTGCGCAGGGTTGCGCACCACCCAGCGCCTGGGCGACTACGTCCTGGCGCATGGCTATGTGCGCCAGGACCATGTGCTGGACGATGACCTGCCCCTGTGGGTGCCGGTGCCGCCGCTGGCGGAAATCCAGGTGGCGTTGGAAGAGGCCGTGGCCGAGGTCGCCGGCCTTTCAGGCTGGGAACTCAAGCGCATTATGCGTACCGGTACGGTGGCAACCATCGACAACCGCAACTGGGAACTGCGCGATCATCACGAGCCGGTGCAGCGCTTGTCGCAGTCGCGCGCCATTGCCCTGGATATGGAATCCGCCACCATCGCCGCCAACGGTTTCCGCTTTCGCGTCCCCTACGGTACTTTGCTGTGCGTGTCCGACAAGCCCCTGCATGGCGAACTGAAGCTGCCCGGCATGGCCAGCGACTTCTATCGCAAGCAAGTTGGCCAGCACCTGCATATCGGCATCAGGGCGCTGGAGCGCCTGCGCGACATGCCGCCCGAACGCCTGCATTCGCGTAAATTGCGCAGCTTCATCGAGACGGCGTTTCAGTGATTCAGCACCGCGCCTGACGCCGAAGCCCTTAAAAATAAATGCATTGACAGGCTCATCCGCGAAAACTAGACTTTTCGAGACCAATTGTTAAAACTTCAACAAGTTGGCTTTTAATAAAACAAGGAGACAGTCGATGCGGAATCTTAAGAAGCTGGTCGTAGGCTTTGCCGTGTGCGCGGCATTCGGGGCGGGGTCGGCACAGGCCGACATCAAGGTAGGCGTGATTGTCTCTTTGACGGGGCAGGCTGCATCGCTGGGTATTCCCGCCAACCAGACCATAGCGCTATGGCCCAAGGAAATCGCCGGGCAAAAGCTGGAGCTCACCACCCTGGACGACGCTTCGGACCCCACGAAGGCCACATTGGCGGCACGCAAGCTTACCAGCGAACACAACGTGGATATCCTGGTTGGCCCATCGGTAACGCCTACCGCGCTGGCGGCCATGCAGGTGGCGGGCGAAACCAAGACGCCCATGATCTCCATGTCGGGCGGCGGCGCCATCGTGCTGCCGCAGGAAGGCGTGCGTACCTGGGTGTTCAAAATGCCGCCCTCGGAAGAAATTCAGTTGAATCAAATCTTCAACAGCATGAAGAAAAAGGGCGAGAAAACGCTGTCTATCGTTGGTATGAACAATGCATACGGCCAAGTGTTTATCGATGAGGCCGCGAAATATGCGCCGAAGGCCGGCATAAAGATCGTCAGCGTCGAACGTTTTGGAGGCACCGATACGTCGTTTGTGTCTCAGGCCTTGAAGATTATTGCCGCCAAGCCCGACGCGGTTTTCATTGCCGCCGCCGGTACGCCTGCGGCCATGCCTCAGATCGAACTTAGCAGCCGTGGTTACAAAGGCACTCAGTATCAGACCCAGGCGGTCGCGAACAACGACTATCTGCGTATAGGCGGCAAGGCCATCGAAGGCACGCTGATGACGGTATCGCCTTTGCTGGTGGCCGAACAACTGCCCGACAGCAATATCATCAAGCCGGTCGCGATGAAGTATGTCAAGGCTGTCGAAGCCAAGTATGGCCCTGGCTCGCGCACTTTGTTCGGCGGCCAGGCATGGGATGTAAGCCTGATGCTTGAAAAGGCCATACCTGTCGCCTTGAAGAAAGCCAAGCCGGGTACCGCCGAATTCCGGGTGGCCTTGCGCGATGCGCTTGAAAACATCAAGGACCTGGTGTTGACGGAAGGGGTGTACAGCATGTCCGTCAAGGACCACAACGGCGCGGACGCCCGCAGCCAAGTGTTGGTCGAAGTGAAAGACGGCAAGTGGAAATACATTCCTAATTGATATTTAGTTTGTAGAGGCAGGGCATTATGTCGGCAGACCTCAAGCCGTATCCGTTCGACTTCGTCAAGCGGCAAAACAGGCCGCGAGGCGATGCGGATTCCGGCCACCATCCCGTCGTGATCATCGGCGGCGGGGTGGCGGGTCTTACGGCAGCCCTGGCCCTGGCTGTTCAGGGTATACGTTCGGTTGTGCTTGAAGCCGACGAAACAGTCTGCTTCGGCAGCCGCGCCATTTGTATTTCACGGCGCAGCCTTGAAATTTTCGAACGCCTGGGTGTGGTCGGCGACATCCTGGAAAAGGGCCTGCCCTGGACGGGCGGGCGATCTTATTTTCGCAATCAAGAAGTGCTGCGGTTTTCCATGCCGCACGATGCCAACCAGCATCTGCCGCCCATGGTCAATATCCAGCAGTACTACGTCGAAGAATATCTGGTGCGGGCTCTTGAACTGCGCCCGGAAATGGTCGAAATACGCTGGGCCAGCCGTGTGAATAAAATCTCGGCCGGCGAGGATTCGGTATTGCTTGACGTCGAACATGGCAAAGAGCGTTACCAGTTGCGGGCCGACTGGCTTGTTGCCTGCGACGGCGGCCGCAGCACGGTGCGCGAGGCGCTGGGCTTGCATCTTCAAGGAACGGCCTACGAAGGCGTTTATATCATTGCCGACATCGAACTGGAATCCAGCCTGCCTACCGAGAGGCTGGCCTGGTTCGACCCGCCTTCGAACCCCGGCTCTACCTTGCTGATGCACAAGCAGCCGGACAACATCTGGCGCATCGACTACCAGATCCGCGACGACGAGGTTCCATCCGAGGCCGTCAAGCCGGAAAACGTATTGCCGCGCGTGCAGGCCCATCTGGAAATGATAGGCCAGACGGGTGCGTGGACGCCGCTGTGGATTACGCTATACAAGGCCAACGCCCTGACGCTGGAAAGCTATCGCCACGGCCGAATTTTCTTTGCCGGCGATGCTGCGCACCTGGTGCCCATCTTCGGCGTGCGGGGGGCCAATTCGGCTATCGACGATGTGGACAACTTGGCCTGGAAATTGGCCGCTGTCATCAAGGGCGGGGCGCGGCAGCCGCTGCTTGATTCGTATTCCGACGAGCGCGTGTTCGCCGCTCATGAGAACCTGCAAAAGGGTATGAAAAGTACTGAATTCATGGCGCCGCCCACCTTCGCGTTCCAGATGATGCGCGAGGCGGTCCTAAGCCTGGCGGACGATACACCGGGGGTTCGGTCCTTGATCAATCCGCGCCAGACCAGCGCCATTGCATATACGGATTCGCGGGCGGTGGCCATGCGGGACGACGACCGGTCGTTTACCAGCGGGCCCCGGCGCGGTTCGGTGCTGCAAAGCGCCGCGCTGCGCCGTATCGACGCGCAAGGCCGCCAGTCTTGCGTGCATATTACGCAATTGGTGCTGGCCGGCCAGTATCTGTTGCTGCAGTTTGGCGCAAAGGCGGCCATTGGCGCCGACCTTGCGCAGGCTCTTGCGAACCTGCGCAATGAAGGCATTGAAATTCGCGCGCTGGCGGTATGCCCCGGAATCGATCCCGAGGCGGGCGGAGAGTATCTGATTGATGCCGACGGCGCGGCGGCGGCCTTGTACGGCGCGCAGGATGGGGGCGTGTATGTAGCGCGGCCCGACGGCCATGTGCTGGGACGCTGGCGCTCGCTTTCGGGGCCGGCGCTTGTGCAGGCCATGCACGAGGTATCGGGCATGACGGGAGAGCAGGCATGAACGAGCAGGAACTGGACGCGGTATATACCGAGCTATGCCATGCGCTGGGCGCGGCCGGGGAAGAGGGCGCGACAAAGCTGCTTAGCCGCTTTGCCTTGTTGGCCATGCTTGAAATAGACGATGCGGAACGGCTCAAGGCAATGGTGAAGCGGGCCGCGCAAGAAGCCTGATTCGCTTTCCCCCGTCGAACGTCTATTTCGTCGGCGTAGCTGTCGCACGTTGCGCTATGCGCGCATATTTCTGCGGATGACTTGAAAACGGACTGTGGGCTGCAGGGGAAAATTATGTTCATGAAGAATTGCTGGTACGTTGCGGGATGGTCGCACGAGGTCGAGGCCGATGCACTGTTTGCCAGGACTATTTGCAACAAGCGCATTGTGTTCTGGCGGGACGAGGCCGGCAGGCTGCACGCGCTGGATGACCGCTGCTGCCATCGGGGCGCGCCCTTGTCGATCGGGCGCAAAGAAGGCAACGCCGTGCGCTGCATGTATCACGGGTTTTTATTCGATACCTCGGGCACCTGCATTGAAATTCCCGGCTATGCCCAGATTCCGCCCAAGGCCCGGGTGCGCAGCTATGCGGTGGTCGAGCGCTCGCGCTGGATCTGGCTATGGATGGGCGACCCGGCCCAGGCCGATGAATCGCTGATCCCGGATACGCATTGGCTGGACGATCCGGATTGGGCCTGCACCCAGCCCGGCCGCCTGCACTACGATGTCAATTATCAATTAGTCAACGACAATCTGTTGGATTTTTCGCACTTGTCTTATGTGCATCCCAAGACGCTGGGGGGCTCTGAAGAGTACGCGCAATTGCGCTCGAAAATAGAACGCCTGCCGCGCGGGCTGCGCATCACGCGCTGGTTCCTGGACAAACCCCCGGCGCCTTTTGTGGCGAAGCTGCTGCAGGCCAAGGGCATGACGGGCAATGTCGACCGCTGGAACAATTACGATTTCCTGCTGCCCGGTGTGCTTATCATGGACTCTGGCTTTGCGCCGGCAGGCAGCGGCGCACAGGAAGGCAACCGCAAGGACGGCATCGAGTTTCGCCACTGCCAGGTGGTGACGCCTGAAACAGAAAACACCTGCCACTATTTCTTTGCCCAACCGCGCAACTTCGACAAGGACAGCCTGGATGTCAGTCAGGCCTTGTATACCAGCATACTTGCCGCTTTCGAAGAAGACCGGGGCATTATCACGGCCCAGGCCGAAAACATTGCCGCCGAGCCCTCGTTCGAGCCAGTTGCTTGCGGCCTGGATGCCGCCCTGGGCCAGTTTAGGGCGATGATTGCGCGTCAGATCGCATTGGAAAGCGAGGAAGAGGCTGCTGGCGCGATGGACGGGTCTGGCAATGTGGGCCGACGCAATGAGGCCCAGACAGCCTGAACTGAACTAGCTGCGGCTTGCGGCGATTGCCGCTACAGGCACGGGACTTGCGGGCCGCTTCTGTCTTACTTGCCGGGAGACTTGTATGACCGAACCCAAGCTTGAAGTCCGTACCGGACAATATACCGGGACGCTTACGCGCGATGCGTTCCGCAAGCGTTTCATGCACCGCTTCTACGACCCTGCTTTTCGGGGCGAGCAGGAAGCGCTGGAGCGGCTTGAAGCCATCGCGTGGGATGCGTATCAAAGCGGCCGCAAGTCGCCCGTCACGGTGAAGGCGGGCCCGGGCTATGCCGATCCTGATTACGATATGTCGGTGGAATGGAAAGAGACGCACGACCGTCTGGCGCGCGCCGCCGAGATTCAGCGCGATCCGCACACACGCCTGCGCGTACTGGTGATTATCGGCGCCTCGCGCAACGATGGCACCTGTCCGGGCGAAGTCTCCAAAAGCTGGCGGCTTGCGCAGATAGTCCGCCATGAGGTGGAAGCCGGCGGCCTGCAGGCCGACATGCTGGACTTGAGCCGGCTGGTGTCGGAATACCAGTATCAGATCCACCCTTGCAAAGGCTGCGTGTCCACGGCGATGCCGCTGTGCCACTGGCCATGCAGCTGCTATCCCAATCACTCGCTGGGCCAGCACAACGACGCGATGAACGAAATATATGAACAGTGGGTGGCGGCGCACGGCGTGATACTGGTCGCTCCGACCTACTGGTATCAGTCGCCCAGTCCCCTGAAGCTGATGATCGACCGGATGGTATGCGCCGATGGCGGCAACCCCGACCCGACGTCGACTGCCGGCAAGAACGTTATGAAAGCCAAGAAAATCGAAATGGACGGTTGGCCCTATCCTAAACACCTGGCGGGCCGGACCTACGGGTTGGCAGTGCACGGCGACGTGGCCGGCATTGAGGGCCAGCGGCGCGCCTTGAGCGATTGGCTTGACTGGATGGGGCTGGTCGACGCGGGTTCGTGGTCGGTGCTGGATCGCTATATCGGCTACTACAAGCCTTATGCCACCAGCCATTCAGAACTGGACGCAGATCAGGCGGTGCAGGAAGAGGTACGCAATGTTGCGCGGGCGGTGATCCGCTCTTTGCGGCTGCGCAGGGCGGGAGAGCTGCCGCAGCCCGACGATGGCCTGCATGATCCCCGGCCCAAGTAATTGTGTGGCTGCAACGGCATGCCGTTGCGCAGCCAGCAAGATTTGAACCGGTGCCGGTCCCTGTCCTTTAAGGCTGGGCCTTGGCCTTGTTTTCTGCCTTGACCTTGTCCTTGGCTTTCTCTTTGGCCTTGGTTTTGGCTTTAACCTTGGCTTTAACCTTGGCCTTGTCCTTGTCCTGTTTCTTAGGCTTCTTGCTGCTTGAGGCCTTGTCCGATTTTTCGTTTTCAGCTTTGTTGTTCGTGCCTTTGGTTTTCTTCTTGGGCAACGCAAGCATGGTGCCGCGGCATTCGGCGTTGCCGCAAAGGCATTGATACTGCTTTTGCAGCTTTTTGGTGATCTTGCCGTCCATGATCAGGCTGTAATCGTAGAACAGTTCCTCACCGGCCTTGATATCGCGCAGCGCCATAATGTGCACCCTGGTGCCGGCGGTGTTTTCCTGTGTTTCGCAATTGGGCGCGCACGAGTGATTGATCCAGCGCGCATCCGTACCGCGGTTGCCGCCGTCGATGATCTTGCCGCTGCTGAGCGAAAAGAAAAACGTATGGAAGGGATCGTCCGGGTTTACCGGATGCATGGCATCGGCCTGTTCGGACGTGATGCGCCTGCCGCCGTAATCGATAATGCGCGTGCCAGCGGGGATGTCGCGCGCCGCGAAAACGCCGTTGCCATGCAAAGTCGATTTGCGCACGCTGTGCCAGGGCTGGGAGATATTGCTCATAAGAAAGTGGGCGCTTTAAAACGGAGGGTCGATGTCGTCATGCTCGGCCGTGTCGGCTACGGCTTTTGCCGCGGTCTTTTTCGGCGCGGCTTTCTTGGCTGCTGTTTTGGCAGCAGCCTTTTTTACGGCGGTTTTCTTGGCGGCGGTCTTTGCAGCAGTTTTAGTGGCAGTCTTGCCGGCGGATTTCGCTGCCGTTTTAGCTGCTTTTTTAGCCGCGGTTTTCGTGGCGGTTGCCGGTTCCGCCGCTGTCTTGGCTGCCTTCTTGGCCGCCGTTTTCTTGGCGCCGGGCTTTTCGGGCCGAGCTTCGAATTCGAAGCCGATCTTCCCGGTAGGCTGCTTCACCAGATAAGCCTTGAACTTGCGGTTGGTGCGGCTGGAGACGAAGCCGTCGAGCAAGTCGGTCTTGCCTTCCGAGAGCAATTTGACGATTTGCGCGGGGGTGATTTCTTGCTGCAAGATCATTTTGCCCGAGCGGAAGTCGCAGCTTTTTTCCGGCCCGACCGATTTTTCGCAGACGTAGTTCATGCCGTGTTCGTAGACATTGCTGCCGCATTTCGGGCATGGACCCAAGGACGTTTGCCCCGAAAAATCCACGGGTTCGGAGTTTTCGGCATCGTTCTGGCCGAAGTCGAATTCAAGCTTGAACTCGTCGGTAATGCGTAGCAGGGCGGCAAACGGACGGCCCATTTTGCTGATGAATCCGGGCAGCGGCCCCAGCGTGCGCTTGCTGAGCAGCTCTTCGACCTCGGCGATTTCAAAAGTACGTCCGCCGGGGTGCTTGCCGATGGAAAAATCGCACTGGGTGCAGGCATAGCGCCGGTAGTTCTCTTTGACGACGCCGCCGCATTTGGGGCAGGGCGTTGCCAGCGTGGCGTAATCGCCCGGCACCGTGTCGCGCTCGTACTCTTTGGCGCGCTTGACGATGACCTGGGTCATTTGCGCGATCTCGCGCATGAACTCGTCGCGATCCAGCTGGCGCTGTTCGATTTGCTTAAGGCGGTGTTCCCATTCGCCCGTCAGTTCGGGTGATGTCAGTTCGTTGACGCCCAGGCCCGACAACAGGGTCATGAGCTGGCGAGTTTTGGCGCTGGGCACGAGTTCGCGCCCTTCGCGGCGCAGATAGCCTTCGTTGAGCAGGCCTTCGATAATGGACGCGCGGGTGGCCGGCGTGCCCAGGCCGCGCTCGGACATGGCTTCGCGCAGGGCTTCGTCGTCGACCAGCTTGCCTGCGCCTTCCATGGCCGAGAGCAGCGTGGCTTCGGTGTAGCGTGCAGGAGGCTTGGTGACCAGGCCTTTGGCTTCGATTTCGTCGGTCTTGACGGTCTCGTTCTGGGCCACGGCAACCAGATTGGTGTCGTCGCCCTGGGCTTCGCGACCGTATATGGCCAGCCAGCCCGGTGCCACCAATACCTTGCCTTCGGTCTTGAAATGATGGCCCGAGACTTCGGTGATGCGGGTCGTTACGCGGAATTCGGCAGGCGGGAAGAACACCGCCAGAAAGCGCCTGGAGATGAGTTCGTAGATTTTGCCTTCAGCTTCGCTAAGATCGCGCGGGATCTGCAAGGTGGGGATGATGGCAAAGTGGTCGGAAACTTTTTTGTCGTCGAATATGCGCTTGTTGGGCTTGATCCAGCTTTCTTTGCTGAGTTGCCTGGCAAACGGCTGCACGCTGGCGGCGGCCGAAGAGCCGCCCTCGGCCAGGGCTTGCACGGTTTGCTTGACGGTTTGCAGATAGTCTTCGGGCAGGTAGCGCGAATCGGTACGTGGATAGGTCAGCGCCTTGTGGCGTTCGTACAGGGTTTGCGCCAGCGCCAGGGTAGTCTTGGCCGAGAAGCCGAAGCGTGAGTTGGCCTCGCGCTGCAGCGAGGTCAGGTCGAACAGGGCCGGCGACATCTGGGTCGTGGGCTTGGATTCTTCTGTGACCTTGCCAGGCTGGTTGCGGCAGGCCGCGACTATAGTTTGCGCGGCATTGTGCGACCACAGGCGCGAGTCGCGCTGTTCGGGGTCCAGTTCGTTCTTGGCGAATTTCGGGTCGAACCAGCGGCCTGTATAAAAGCCGGCGGCGGCAACGAAGGTGCCGTGCACTTCCCAGTAGTCGCGCGAAACAAAGCGGCGTATGCGTTCTTCGCGCTCGGCCACAATGGCCAGCGTGGGGGTCTGCACGCGCCCGACCGGCGTCTTGAAAAAGCCGCCGTCCTTGCTGTTGAAGGCCGTCATGGCGCGGGTGCCGTTAATGCCCACCAGCCAGTCGGCTTCGGCGCGCGAACGCGCGGCCGCTTCCAGCGGCTTCATGGTTTCGTCGTCGCGCAGGTTGTCGAAGGCTTCGCGGATGGCGGCCTGGGTCATGGAACGCAGCCACAACCGCTGGACTGGCTTTTTGACGCCGGCGTATTGCACAATGTAACGGAAAATCAGTTCGCCCTCGCGGCCCGCGTCGCAGGCGTTGATGACGGCGGTGACGTCTTTGCGTTTCAGCAGCTTGACCAGCAGCTTCAGGCGGTCTGCCGAGCGCTTGTCGGCGGGCCCGAGTTCGAACTGGGGCGGGATGACAGGCAGGTGCGCAAAGCTCCATTTGCCGCGTACGGGGTCGTTCGGTGCCACCAGTGTAAGCAGATGGCCGACGCTGGACGAGAGCACGAACCGGTCGTTCTCGAAATAGTCGCCCTCGCGTGTGAACCCGCCCAGAGCCCGGGAAATGTCTAAAGCGACCGAGGGTTTCTCGGCGATAATCAGCGTTTTGTCCATGTATGTCCAGTGGCTGCATTTACAGCAGCGATAGCGCGGATCATACGGGGGGATAAACATAGAAAGCAAGTCGCGATAGCGCCAAGCTCTGTCCAAGGACCGAAATCATGGCGATTTCGGCCTGGCAGCGCCCAGGGCCATGACGGCGTGGATCTGTGCATTTCCGCGATGACCGGTTGGCCGCAAGCCGACGATCCGCTAATTTAATATATCAAATGTTGAAGCGGGCGGCCCATTTGGGCAGCGCGGCGCTCCAGAAGGCTTCGACGCTGGCGGCATGCGCCAGGGGCTCGAAACCCAGCCGCCGCCAAGCGCGGGCCAGGGCCTGCACCGGGTCGCCGCGTTCCAGGGCCGGCGCGTGGTTTTGCTTGGACAATTTATGTCCATGCTGGTCCAGCACCAGGGGGACATGCATGACCTCGGGGCAGGGGGCGCCCAGGCGGCGGGCCAGCACTTGCTGCCGCGCGGTGGAGCCCAGCAGATCGGCGCCGCGCACGATGCTTGTTACGTTTTGCAGCCAATCGTCGACGACGACCACAAATTGGTAAGCCCATAGGCCGTCTGCCCGCTTGACGATGAAGTCGCCCACTTCTTTTGCCACGTTTTGCTGTTGCGGGCCGAGCCAGCGGTCGTTGAAGTGGACGATGCCGTCGGGGACCCGAAAGCGCCAGGCGCGGATCTGCCGGCCGTTTTGTACGCCGTTGCGGCAGGTGCCTGGGTAGGCACGCTTGCCGGCCTCCTGTCGGGTGCAGGCGCAGCCGTACAACTGGCCCTGCGACTTCAGGGTATCGAATATGCGCTGGTATTCGGCTTGCCGCTGCGACTGCCACACAGGCGCGCCGTCCCAGTGCATGCCCAAAGCGCGCAATTGCTCCATGATGATGTGGTCCGCCCCGGCAACGACGCGCGGGGTGTCGATGTCTTCGATGCGCAACAACCATTGCCCCCGATGTGCACGTGCGTCCAGGAAACTGGCCATGGCGGCGACCAAAGAGCCGT
This sequence comes from Eoetvoesiella caeni, assembly GCF_003315175.1. Lineage (GTDB taxonomy): Bacteria > Pseudomonadota > Gammaproteobacteria > Burkholderiales > Burkholderiaceae_B > Eoetvoesia > Eoetvoesia caeni. The sequence goes on from NZ_QNRQ01000002.1 coordinate 530,553, forward strand.
CATGCAGCGGACCACTGGGGCTGGGGGCGAAACGCCCTGTATAGCCCCTGCAGGCCTGTGGCGGGGCAGGCGCGGACTGCACGGTAGCGGCGGGGATTAATGCGACGGCCGGGAGTGGTCGTCGGTAAGCAGTTCTTCGAGCACGAGATGGTCGATTTCGGCCTCTTGGCTCCATAGCACCATCAGGGCGATGATCTTGATTTTTTCGAGCGAGACGGGGGATTCGTGCGTGGCTTGCGCGCGTTCGATCAGGATTTCACGCAGGGCTACGGGCAGCGCGCCCGAAGTTTCGAGGAAGCTGATGAAACCGATGGCTTCGGTGCCCAGGGTTTGGTATTCCTGGTCGGTGAAGACGCGCCGGCTATTGCTTTGAGGCGTTTGGGCAAGGGGAATGCATTGCTCGGTGGTTTGGGCCAGGCCGTACAGCCATCCGAGCGCTTCGTCGATGTCTTCGTGCTCGAACCCCACGGCAGCCAGCTTGTGAGCCAATACGTCGGCGTCGGGGCAGGCCTGGGGCGTGTAGTAGTTTTCGAAGAGATAAACAAGTATGTCGAACATAGTCGATTCAGGTTGCTAGTGCCTTGCCTGGTCAATACGCTTGAGCATGGCTCGAGCATAGGACCATACAGGACACGGTTGGTGTCTACACACGGTAAACCGCTAGACCAGTAAAGTTGATTCGGCTTTCGTTTATTTGACTGTACGCCGAATTGCCATCCTCGGCAATTCGAAGTTACGCCATTCGCCCCAGTATAGACGGTTGGAGCAGCCGTTGTTTTGCTTGTAATACAATACGCGCCATGTTCGCTCCACGGAAATCACCGCGACGCTCCATGACGGTCTGGCAAATTCTTTTTTGCCTGGCTTTCGTGTCGTTTCTGTGCCGGTCGATCGTTCCCGTGGGCTATATGCCCGACCTATCGGGTGCGCGCGACGGCAAGTTCGCGCTGACCTTTTGTACCGTAGGCGGCGGCACAGGCATCCAGAAATTCGACTTGCTGGATCAGGCCGGCAAATCAAGTCCTGACGACGGCCTGAGCAGCCAGGGCTGCCCTTTCGGAATCGTGGCGTCGCAAGCCTTGATTCCCGCACAAGAAGCGCCCGTATTGGCTGGGGCGGTCTTTCACCGCCCGGTACTGCTGGCGCACGCCAGCAAGTCGCTGCCGCCATTGCCCGCCCTGGGGCCGCCGCTTGGGCCGCGAGCTCCGCCAACAAACCTCGGTTGATTTGATTTTTTTTATGGCGCCCGCTGTCATGGCGGCCGCCCTATGACGATTAACAATCCCGAGGTATGCCCGCATTCTGCGTCCCAGCATCTGTGCTGCGTCGACGCCCGGCATATCGAGCGGGCCGAGAAAAAGGCAAAATACAGTGAACAAAATCCTGCAACCAGAAATGGTATTTGTGTGGGCGCTGCAACCGCGCCCCGTCGCGCTTGCCGCGGCGTTGATAATGGCGTTTGGCGTATTGGGCGCGGTACCCCGCGCCAGTGCGCAGTCTCAAACCCTGGCGCCGATTGTGGTCAAGGCACAAGAGGGAACCAGCCTGACGGCGCCGACCCGGCAAGAAGCAAAAACGCAAATCCAGCAGACCCCTGGCGCCGTGGAACTGGTGCCTGATACTGTCTGGCGCGACACGCAAGCGGCAACAATCAAGGACATTCTGGACTACACGCCTGGCGTTTTTGTCCAACCCAAGTGGGGCGAGGATTCGCGCCTGTCGATACGCGGCTCGGGCTTGTCGCGTTATTACCATATGCGCGGAATAGCCTTGTACCAGGACGGCGCACCTCTTAATAATGCCGACGGCAGCACCGATTTTCAATGGATCGATCCAACGGCGTACCGCTACACCGAGGTGTTCAAAGGCGCCAACGCGCTGCGCTACGGCGCGGGCACGCTGGGCGGTGCCATCAATTTCGTTACGCCCACAGGCCATGACGCCAGCCCCTTCCAGGGGCGCGTCGACCTGGGCAGCTTCGGCTGGCGGCGCACGCAGCTAAGCAGCGGCTTTGCCGGCGAAACCGTCGACGGTTTCATTACGGGTTCTTGGCAGCGCCAGGATGGCTTTCGCGACCACAGCGGCGGCAATTCATTGCGAGTAAGCGGGAACATTGGCTGGCGGCTTTCCGACAAGCTGGAAACCCGTTTTTATGTAACCGGCGTGCGGATCCGGCAGGAACTGCCAGGTTCGGTTACGCGCGAGCAAGCGCTGAACGACCCACGCCAGGCAGCCGCCATTAACGAGAAGAACGACTGGCAGCGCAATATCGACGGCGGGCGGATCGCCAACCGCACGGTACTGGTGGCCGGCGATACCACGTACGAGTTTGGCGGCTGGCTGGCCCAAAGCCATTTGCGTCACCCTATATACCAGTACATTGACAACGACTACACCGATTACGGCTTGTACAGCCGATTGGTGAACACAACTCCGCTGGCCGGCCATGATAATAGGCTGACATTGGGTCTGACCTGGTCGGCCGGCAAGGTCAATGCAGGCAATTACGAGAATGTCGGCGGAAACCGGGGGACGAAACTGTCGAAAACCGATGACCGGTCGAACAACATCACGCTATATGGCGAGAATGCATTCGACATCGTGCCCGGCGTATCCTTGATTGCGGGCGCGCAATACCTGCACGCCGAGCGCAAGCGCAGCGATTTGTTTAACGGAACCAAGCCGGCTACTCGTTCCGGCGAAAAAAGCTACGACTTCTTCAATCCCAAGCTGGGCGTGCTTTGGCAGGTATCGCCCAAGTGGCAGGTCTATGGCAATGTATCGCGCAGCGCCGAGCCACCCACCTTTGGCGACATGAGCTTTGCAACGTCCAACGACCTGGATCGCCTGAAGCCGCAGCGCGCCACGACCTTCGAAATTGGAACGCGGGGCGAGGCGGGCGACTTTGGCTGGGATGCGTCGCTGTACCACGCAAGAATCAAGGACGAATATCAGTGCTTGAGTTCAATGTTCAGTATTTGCGACAAGACGACCAACCTGGACCGCACGATACATCAGGGCCTGGAACTGGGCATGAGCTGGACCGCCACGCGCGGCTTGTTTGCGCAAGGCCCGCAAACCGACAGCCTTCAATTGAAGGGCACCTATACCTTCAGCGACTTCCGGTTCGACGGCGACAAAGACTGGGGCAATAACCAGATTCCGGGCGTGCCCAGGCATTACCTGCGCGCTGAAATCGTCTACAAGCATCCGGCCGGATTCCATTTGGGACCCAATGTTGAATGGGTGCCCCAAGCGTATTACGTTGATAACGTAAACAGCGTCAAGACGGCTTCTTATGTTTTACTGGGATTTCGTGCCGGGTGGGAAAAAGGCCCTTACTCGTTTTACATCGACGGACGCAATCTGACGAACCGCAAGTACATTGCCAGCGCCAGCATCACTGACCGCGCAAACGCCAGCTCTGCTTTATTCGAGCCAGGTATGGGCCGCGCTGTTTTTGCGGGCGTACAGGTTCGCTATTAGGCTTAAATCCTGAAGATGCCGAAGCGCGTGTCCTCGATGGGCGCGTTTTGCGCGGCGCGCAGGCCAGCGGCCAGCACCCTGCGGGTGTCGGCCGGTTCGATGATGCCGTCGTCCCATAGGCGGGCGGTGGAATACAGCGGCCTGCCTTCGTGCTCGTATTGTTCGCGTATGGGCCGCTTGAAGGCGTCTTCGTCTTCGGCGCTCCAGGCTTGGCCTTTGGCCTGAAGGTTGTCGCGCCGCAGGGTCGCCAGCACGCTGGCGGCCAGTTCGCCGCCCATGACCGAGATGCGGGCGTTGGGCCACATGAACAGCAGGCGCGGGTTGAAGGCGCGCCCGCACATGCCGTAGTTGCCGGCGCCGAAGGATCCGCCCACAATGACGGTGAACTTGGGTACGGCTGCGGTGGCCACGGCGGTGACCATTTTTGCGCCGTGGCGGGCTATGCCTTCGTTTTCGAAGCGGCGCCCGACCATGAAGCCGGTGATGTTCTGCAGGAATACCAAGGGTATCTTGCGCTGGCAGCACAGCTCGATAAAATGCGTACCCTTTTGGGCCGCCTCGGAAAACAGGATGCCGTTATTGCCCACTATTCCGACAGGCATGCCTTCGATGCGGGCAAAGCCGGTAACCAGGGTTGTGCCGAACCTGGCCTTGAATTCATCGAAATCCGAACCGTCGACGATGCGCGCAATGATTTCGCGCACGTCGTATTGGCGGCGCATGTCAGTCGGCACAATGCCATTGAGCTGTTCCGGGTCGTATAGGGGTTCAGGCGCGGCTATACGGGCTGGGGGCTGTGGCAGGTTCAAGCGGGCGACGATGTCGCGCGCCATGCGCAGCGCGTGCGCGTCGTCGTCGGCCAGATGGTCGGCCACGCCCGACAGCCGCGTGTGGACGTCGCCGCCGCCCAGGTCTTCGGCCGAGACGATTTCTCCGGTGGCCGCCTTGACGAGTGGCGGGCCGGCCAAAAAAATCGTGCCCTGGTCGCGCACGATAATGGATTCGTCGCACATGGCTGGTACATAGGCGCCGCCGGCCGTGCACGAGCCCATGACCACCGCAATCTGGGCTATGCCCATCGACGACATGACGGCCTGGTTGTAGAAGATGCGGCCGAAATGGTCGCGGGCGGGAAAAACCTGGTCCTGGTGCGGCAGATGGGCGCCGCCCGAATCCACCAGGTAAATGCAGGGCAGCCGGTTCTGCTGCGCGATTTCCTGCGCGCGCAAATGCTTTTTGACGGTTATGGGGTAGTAGGTTCCGCCCTTGACCGTGGCGTCGTTGCACACAATCATGCAGTCGTGGCCGTGGATGCGGCCGATGCCGGTTATCAGTCCCGCGGCGGGGATGTCTTCATTGTAGAGTTCGTGGCCGGCCAGCGGCGAGAGTTCAAGAAAGCGGCCGCCGGGGTCCAGCAGGCGCACGACCCGGTCGCGCGGCAGCATCTTGCCCCGCGCCGTGTGTTTTTGCCGCGCCTGTTCGCTGCCGCCCTGGCTGGCCTGCGCCAGGTGCCGGCGCAAGTCGCCGAGCAATTGCTGCAAGGCCAGGGCATTGTCGCGAAAGGCTTGCGACTGGGGATGGATCCGGGACTCGATGATGGACATGGAGGCTCCAGGACAGAGGACGGGGGCGCAGGCCGCGCCCCCGTTCGCGGCTTACAGCATTTCTATGGCAATGGCTACGGCTTCGCCGCCGCCGATGCACAGCGTGGCAATGCCGCGCTTGCCTTTGGTTTGACGCAAGCCGCCCACCAGGGTGGCGATAAGGCGGGCGCCCGATGCGCCGATGGGGTGGCCCAGCGAGGTAGCGCCGCCGTGGATATTGACCTTGGCATGGTCCAGGTTCAGTTCTTTCATGGCGGCCATGGTGACGACGGCGAAGGCTTCGTTGATCTCGTAGAGGTCGACATCGTTGGCATTCCAGCCGGTTTTCGCGAACAGCTTCTTGACTGCGCCTACCGGTGCCGTGGTGAACCATTCGGGTTCTTGCGAATACTGGCTGTGGCCGACGATGCGGGCCAGCGGCTGGGCGCCAAGCTTCTTGGCTGTGGATTCGCGCATCAGCACCATGGCGGCGGCGCCGTCGGAAATCGACGACGAGTTGGCGGCGGTAACGGTGCCGTCTTTTTTGAACGCCGGCTTGAGCGTGGGAATTTTTTCAGGCATGGCCTTGGTGGGGCCTTCGTCGGTGTCGACGATGGTGTCGCCTTTGCGGCCGGCGATGGCAACCGGGGCGATCTCCCATTTGAAGCTGCCGTCTTCAGTGGCGGCGCGGGAGCGGCGCAGCGATTCCAGCGAGAACGCGTCTTGCTGTTCGCGCGTGAAGGTGTATTTGTCGGCGCAGCTTTCGGCGAATACACCCATGGCCGTGCCGCGCTGGTAGGCGTCTTCCAGGCCGTCCAGCGCCATGTGGTCGTATACGGTGGAATGGCCGTAGCGGTAGCCCTGGCGCCCGCGCAGCAGCAGGTAGGGGGCGTTGCTCATGCTTTCCATGCCACCGGCAACCACGACGTCGGCACTGCCGGCAACCAGCAGGTCATGGCCAAGCATGGCCGCTTTCATGCCCGAGCCGCAGACCTTGTGCACAGTGGTGCAGGCGACGCTTTTGGGCAGGCCGGCGCCCAGTGCGGCCTGGCGGGCCGGAGCCTGGCCCTGGCCGGCTTGCAGTACGTTGCCCATGATGACTTCGTCGACGGCATCGGCCGGGATGCCGGCGCGTTCGACGGCGGCCTTGATGGCGATGGCGCCAAGCTGGTTTGCAGCCAGGCTGGAGATGCTGCCCATCATGCTACCCATGGGGGTGCGGGCAACAGAAACTAGGACAATGGGATCGGACATGGTTTGCTCCTTGCTGACTTGCTATAGGGTAAATGTTGTGTTTTGTACTGTGGCGTTGTGTAGCCTTCGACTACTATCATAAGGGAAAATGTCTTCGATGCGCCCTTGCGCCGCCTGGCTGCGACAGCTTTGCCACCATTCGGCATCCAGCAGTTCGGCGTGGTATTTATTGAAAGCGCGGGCTATGCGGGCGTTGCCCAGCAGGAAATGGCCGAATTCCTCGGGAAATACATCGTTGGGCCCCACCGGATACCAGGGTTCGGAAGCTAGTTCGGCTTCTTCGTAGGGCGCGGGCGGAATGCGCCGGAAATTCATTTCGGTCATGCGCTGGATTTCGTCGTAGTCGTAGAACACCACGCGTCCCAGCCGGGTTACGCCGAAGTTCTTGAACAGCATGTCGCCCGGAAAAATATTGGCGGCGGCCAATTCCCGGATGGCGTCGCCGTATTGCCGCACGGCGGCTTCGGCGGCCATGTCCGAAGCGCGCGCCAGGTACAGGTTCAGCGGCGTCATGCGACGTTCAATGTACACGTGGCGCAGAATAATGGACTCACCGGTTTCTTCGATCAGGCTGGGGACCTCGCTGCGCAGTTCGGCCAGCAGGGTGTCGGAAAAACGCGCGCGCGGCAAGGCCACTTGCGAGTATTCCCAGGTGTCGGCCATGCGCCCGACCCGGTCGTGTTTCTTGACCATCTGGTATTTGCGCCGCACCGTTGCGTGATCCATGCCAGGCTTGGCAATGCGGTCGCGTATCAGCTTGAAAACATAAGGGTAGGAAGGCAGCGAGAACACGGTCATGACCATGCCCTTGATACCTGGCGAGACGTCGAAGGCATCGCGCGAATGCGACAGATGCTGCAGGAAGTCGCGGTAGAACAGGGTCTTGCCTTGTTTTTGCAGGCCGATGGTCGAGTAGATTTCGGCCTTGGGCTTGCGCGGCAGCAAGGTATTCAAAAAATGCACATAGGCCGAAGGCGCTTCCATGTCGACCAAAAAATAAGCCCGGGTGAAGCTGAACAGCGTGCTGAGGTCGTCGGTGGTATGCAGCAGCGCATCGATGACCGTATGGCCGGCCGGTGTGCGCAGCAGGGCCAGGGCAAACGGAAACACCGCGCCCTGGTTGATCAGGCGTCCTACTACATAAGCGCCCTTGTTCCTGAAGAACAAGGAATTCAATACGTGGACCTGGCAGTCGGGCGCCAGGCGCTGCCCGGTGTCGCGCGGAATGCGCTGGCGCAGTTGACGCACCGCCATACGCGCCACGCGGCGGGCGTCGGCAGGCAAGTCCGCGAAAGGGGCGGCCAGCCCGAAATCGGCCACCATATTGATCAGCGATTTTTCCAGGCCTTCGGTCGTGGGGTAATACACGCGGTACGAAGGCGGCTTGCTTTCGATGTATTCGGTGGCCAGGGCGGGGCGCACGAACAGGAAGTCGTTATGAAAATAGTCGCGATGCAGAATGCGGCACGAAACCGAATTGAAGAAGGTCTCGGCGCATTCGGGCTGCTTGTGCGACCCCAGCAAGCCGATGTATTCGGTTTTGACTTCCTGCCAAAAGTCCAATTGTTCGGCAGTCAGGGCCCTGTCGGCGGAAGCGTCCCCGGGCTTGGCCAGGCTGCCCTTGAGCGCGGCGTTCAGGGTCGTGGTGCATTCGTGTACGCGCGTGTCGTAATATTCGATGCGTTCGCGCGAAAGCTGCTGAATGTCGCGCCAGGCGCCCGATTCAAACAGCGACTTGGCACGCTGCGCGCCGTAGCGGAACAGCGCATAGTGGCGATCGAAGCCATTAAGGATGATTTTCGCGACGGCCGGTGGGGACAAGGTGTTGCGCGATACGGGTTCAATGCGTTGATGGTCGCCGGAATACTTCATGGCTTGCCTGTTGTGGCGCGGTTGGATGAATGCATAGGCTTACGGCATGGTCAAAGGGTTGGATGCTGCGCTTCATGCTGTCTGCTCGAACAGTTCGCGCCCTATCAGCATACGGCGAATTTCGCTGGTGCCGGCGCCGATTTCGTACAGCTTAGCATCGCGCCACAGGCGTCCGGCCGGGTAGTCGTTAATATAGCCGTTGCCGCCCAGTATCTGGATGCCTTCGCCGGCCATGCGGGTGGCATTTTCAGCGCAATACAGGATCAGCGCCGCGCAATCCTTGCGCAGCGCCCGCATCTGCTCGGGCCCGGCGGCTTCATCCAGAGCTTTGCCCACCGCATGGCAAAAGGCGCGGCTGGCTTGCAAGGTGGTGTACAGGTCGGCCACCTTGCCCTGTATAAGCTGGAACTGGCCGATGGCCTGGCCGAACTGCCGGCGTTCGTGGATATAGGGCAGGACAAGGTCCATGACGGCGGCCATGATGCCCAGCGGGCCCGCCGCCAGTACTGCGCGTTCTGAATCCAGGCCGCTCATGAGCACGCCTATGCCTTGATCGAGCCGGCCCAGGATGTTTTCTTCAGGCACTTCGCAGTCCTGGAAGACCAGTTCGCCGGTGTGGCTGCCGCGCATGCCAAGTTTGTCCAGTTTTTGCGCCACGGAAAAGCCCTTGAAGCTTTTTTCAACGATGAAGGCCGTGATGCCGTGCTGGTGCTTTTGCGGGTCGGTCTTGGCGTAGACCACCATGGTGTCGGCGTCGGGGCCGTTGGTGATCCACATTTTTGTGCCGTTAAGCAGATAGCGGCCGCCCTGCTTGCGGGCGCCCAGGGCCATGCTGGCGACATCGGAACCGGCATTGGGCTCGCTCATGGCCAGGGCGCCGATATGTTCGCCGCGGATCAGCTTAGGCAGATAGGCGCGCTTTTGTTCGGGCGTGCCGTGCCGCGCGATCTGGTTGACGCACAGGTTGGAGTGGGCGCCATAGGAAAGCGCGACGGCCGCACTGGCGCGCGAGATTTCTTCCATGGCGATCATGTGGGCCAGGTAGCCCAGGCCCAGGCCGCCGTATTCGGCGGGAGCGGTAATGCCCAGCAGGCCCAATTGGCCGAGCTTGGGCCATAAGTCCATGGGAAAGCTGTCGCTTTTATCGGCTTGCGCGGCGCGCGGCGCAATTTCGGCCTGCGCGAACCGATGTACCGCGTCGCGCAGCATGTCGAGATCCTGGTTCAGCTTGATATGCAAACCCGGAGTATTCATGGTGTTCTCCCGACCGTGGATCAAGACGCCGCCCCGGGCCTGGCGGACCAGGCCTGGCAAAGCAGGCCGCTCACATTCGCGGTGTGCCGTTGCCAGCCGCGGCACGGGCTCGACGCCGCGTATAAGGCATTATATAAAGTGCCGGCGGCCGCCCGGTGCATGTCGGCGCCGGGGTTAACGTAAACTACAGAATACAGAAGAACAAGTGCGGAGATTTTTGATGAATCCTAATGAACAGAAACTTGCCTACCCTTGGGGAGAAACCATTCCCGAACCAGGGCACGCCATTACCGTGGGCGACGGCGTGCGCTGGATACGCCTGCCGTTGCCGTTTGCGCTGGACCACATCAACGTCTGGCTGTTGCGCGACGAAATTGAAGGCAGGCAAGGCTGGACGGTGGTGGACACCGGCGTTTCGCGCGACAACGTAAAGGCCTTGTGGGAGCAAGTGTTTGAAACGGCGCTTGAGGGCCTGCCGGTATTGCGTGTGCTGGCTACACATATGCATCCCGACCATGTTGGCCTGGCAAAGTGGATTTGCGACCGGTGGAATGCGCCCCTGTGGATCACGATGACCGAGTTCATGACGGCCCGCCTGTGGTCGCGTCCGCCGGTGGCCGATACGGCCGAAGGCGGCGCCGGCGGCGAGATGGCTTTGCAGCACTTCGTGCGCCATGGCCTGGTGGATCCCGAGGCGCAAGAACAGATCGGCAAGCGCGGCTCATACTATCCCAGTCTGGTGCCCGATGCGCCCGCCAGCTTCCGGCGCATCATGGACGGCGACCAAATCAATATCGGCGGGCGTTCTTGGCGGGTTATCGTGGGCTACGGCCATTCGCCCGAGCATGCCTCGCTGTATTGCGACACGCTGCAAATGCTGATTTCAGGCGATATGGTCCTGCCGCGCATTTCAACCAATATCAGCGTGTTCAGCTTCGAGCCCGAGGCCAACCCATTGCCCTTGTATCTGAAGTCGCTCAAGCGTTTCGACGGCCTGCCCGAAGACACGCTGGTGCTTCCTTCGCACGGCCGCCCGTTCAAAGGCTTGCATGAACGCATTGCGCAACAGCACACGCATCATGCCGAGCGCCTGGAAGAAGTCGTGACGGCCTGTCGTGTGCCCAGTAGCGCCAACGACATAGTGCCCATGATGTTCAAGCGCAAGCTGGACGCGCACCAGACCACCTTCGCCATCGGCGAGGCGCTGGCGCATTTGCATATGCTGTATTACGAAGGCAAGCTCAAGCGTGAAATCGGCGCCGACGGCGTCATACGTTTCAGTGTGGCGGCCTAGTCCCGCCTGAACGGTTGCCCGCCCTGATGGGCGGCGCGGCCCGCTGCGTGCCGGGCCATCGTTTTGCCGGCGCCGGACCCTTTAACGGTTGGACAGGGCCAGCTTGACGGCCAGGCCTAGAAACACGGTGCCTGCGAATCGATTAAGCAGGCGCTGCGCCTTGCCCGAGCGCTGGATTCGTTCGCCGAAGGCGCCCGAAAAAAAGGCGATGCCTCCGAAAACCAGCAGCGTTGCCGCAATGAACAACATGCCCAGGCTAAGGGTTTGCAGCGCCACCGGGCCGCGTGCCGGCGCAGTGAACTGCGGCAGGAAGGCCAGGAAAAACAGCGACACCTTGGGGTTGGTCAGGTTCATGACAATGCCGCGCCGGTAAAGCGTTGCATTGCTTTGGCGCGGCGGCCTTGCGGATTCGGCGGTATTGGCCTTGGCGCGAAAAGCCCCCCAGGCCAGATAGACGAGGTAGGCGGCCCCCGCCAGCTTCAGGACGGTGAAGGCGGTTTCCGAGGCGGCGAACAAGGCCGCCAGGCCCACGGCAACGGCTACTGTGTGGCCGACAAGGCCGGTGCACAGGCCCAGCACCACCAGCATGCCGGGTTTGCGTCCCCACATGGCCGATTGCATCAGGACAAAGACGTTGTCGGGGCCGGGGGCCAGGGCCAGCAGGACGGCAATGCCGAAGAAGGACAGGGCGACGTCGAAAGTAAGCATGATGGGTCCTGGTCTTTGCCTTGATCGAACGCGGTGCGCGCGATGGGGCCGCTTTGGCGCGTCGGCCGATAGGAATATGTGGTAGTTTTAGAAGGTGGTAAATCCCGCGCTTTTCCTGGCGTTCAATTCAAACAACTTCAGAAGTCATGACTGATACTGCTACTTCGCGTCTTGAAACACAACTGATGCATTCGGGCCTGGCCGAGTTTAATCCCAAAACTTTGTCGGCGCCGGTGGCCATGCCGTCCATGCGCACCAGCACGGTCCGTTTTGCCAGCCTCGAGGCGCTGGACGAGGCGTTGACCGAGAAATCCGGCGGCGAACGCATTGCCACCTACGGCCGTTCGGGCATGGACACGCACGCGGCGCTGGAAGAGGTGTTCTGCACCCTGGAAGGGGCGCAGCGGGCTTTTTTGGCGCCCTCGGGCCTGTCGGCCGTGACGCTGGCGTTCATGGCCCTGCTCAATGCCGGCGACCACGTCCTGGTTGCCGACTGCGCGTATGGCCCCGTGCGTTATCTGGACAAAATCGTGCTGCAGCGCATGGGCATCGAAGTGACATACTGCCGCGCGCACCCCGAGGCGCTGGCGGCGCAGCTGCGCCCCAATACGCGCATGCTGTATATCGAGTCGCCCGGCTCGCTGCTGTTTGAAATGCTGGATATTCCGGCATTGGCGCAGTTTGCACGGCAGCACAAGCTGGTATTGGCCACCGACAACACCTGGGGCGCGGGCTATGCCTACAGGCCGCTGGACCTGGGGGCGGATGTCTCGGTGGTGGCGGCCACCAAGTATATCGGAGGCCACTCTGACCTGATGCAGGGCGCTGTCATGGCCAACGATCCCGAACTGGTGCGCCGCCTGAACGAAACTCATTATGCAATGGGATATTCGGTCAGCGCCGACGACGCCTGGCTGGCTTTGCGGGGGGTGCGCACACTGCCTTTGCGTATGCGCCAGCACGGCCAGAATGCTTTGGACGTTTGCGAATTTCTGGCATCGCGCCCTGAAACAGTACGCATCTACCATCCGGCGTGGCCGCAAGACCCGGGCTATGCCTTGTGGCAGCGCGATTGCATGGGTTCGAACGGCATGCTGTCGGTCGAGCTGGCCTTGAACCACAGCCAGGCGCGGCGCTTCGTCAACAGCCTGAAGCTATACGGTATTGGCTATTCGTGGGGCGGCTTTGAAAGCCTGGTGCAGTTGATCGACAACAGCGTCCTGGCCGGACACGGCTATTGGCCCGGGGGCGACAACGCGACCGTGCGTCTGCATGTGGGGCTGGAAGCGGTTGAAGACCTGGTCGCGGACTTGGCCCAGGCCCTGGACGGCGTCCGCGGCTAGGCGGGCGCTCCGGGCTGGGCCTTCGCGCTTACGCTTGAAGCGAAGTTATTTTTTAAGCAGCGTATTCAGGCGCTCTTGGGCCACGTCGATGGTGCCCTGGTAGCTGCCCGTCATGGATGGCGAAACCACGTATTGCCCGCCCACGGCGATGCTGGGCGTGCCTTCGATATTGTAGGTCTTGGTCAGTTCGTTGGCGCGCTGGGTCTTGGAGGTGATGCCGAACGAATTGAAGACCGCGGTGAACTTGGCGCGGTCCACGCCTTTGCTAACGACCCAGTCGGTAATGGCCTTGGCTTCGAATATACGCTGGTGGTCGGAATGGATGGCCTTGAATACGGCGTCGTTCAGATCCAGGCGGTCGAGCGCTTCCAGCGAGTAGTACAGTTTTTGCAGGTCGGCCATGCTGGCATTGAAGGCAACAGGAACCTGGCGCAGAACGACATTGGCGGGCAAGGTCTTGGCCCATTTTTCAACCAAGGGCTGCATGGCGGCGCAGTGCGGACAGCTGTAGGCGAAGAATTCAAGAACTTCTATTTTGTCGGGCGTGTCGGACGGCTGGGCCGGATTGAGCGTGGCATATTGCTGGCCGGCGCTTTGGGCTTGCGAGACCGGCGCGAATAAAGCGGCTGCGCCCATGGCGGCGATAGCGAAAGTGCGAAATAAAAAATGTTTGAGCGTCATGGTTTTTTTCCTGGACAAGGCTGATCGGTTAAGACCGGGTTGCAATCGGCAAGTTCAATTTGCCTCGTGAGAATGCCCGCCGCGGCTGGGCGGCCGCAAGCGAGCATCCCGATGAAATTATGGGCGCACCACAGAGGACTCGATTTTAGCCGTGGCCAGGCGCGCGCGGGAGCGGTTCATTTCATCGATGCCTTTGAAGGGGCCGACCCGGACACGATTGATGGTCGAACCGTTGATTTGTGCTTTTTGAACCTGCGCAGGCAGGCCCAGGAGCAAGATTTGAGCCTTGACGGCCTCGGCGTCGCTGTTGGAGCGGAACGCGCCTGCCTGCAGATAGTAGGTGGTTTGCGTTGATGCCGGCTTGGCTTCGGTTGGCTTGGGCGCGCTGGCGGGCTTTTTGCCGCTGTCGGCGGCGGGCGCGGCGGGCGTTGTGCTGGGCTTGGCGGGCGCGGGCGCAGAGCCTTTGGCGGATGGTTCAGGGGCGCCCAGGGTGACCAGCAATGCGCCGATTTCGTCGTTTAGCGACGCAGGCGGTTCGCCCGGTGCGCCGCCGGGCTGGATGGGGCGCGGCGCGCCTGCCAGGGGGCCGTCGGGTACCGGAGTTACGCCAGGGTCGTCCTTGCCGTTCAGGGCCAGATTCGGGTCGACATTGGCAGGCGGCAGGGTCGAGGATTTCTCGCGCGATGCTTTGTCCACGAAAGGCATGGGAGCCTGGGTAACGTAATAGGCCACGCCCGCTGCGGCGGCCAAACCGATGATGAGTCCGGCCAGCAGACCGAACATGGTGCTGCCGCCCGATTTCGACCGCGAGGAATTACGATTGTTTCGTGCCATATAAGTGGTTTACATCCGTTCGGGAGCCGAAACCCCCATAAGCGCCAGCCCATTGGCCAGAACTTGGCGGGTTGCGTGGGCCAGGCGCAGTCGCGCCAGTTTCAAGGGTGCATCGTCGACCAGGACGCGTTCGGCGTTGTACCAGGCGTGGAAATCGGCCGCGCAGTCGCGCAGCCAGAAGGCGACGTGATGCGGTGCCAGTTCTTGGGCGGCCAATGTCACCATCCCGGGATATTCGGCCAGGCGCTGCATCAGGGCAAACTCAGTCGGCGCGGCCAGCAAGCTGATGTCCGCGGCATTGACCTGGCCGGCCAGGTCGGAGGATTGGTTCAGCATGGAGCAAATGCGGGCGTGTGCATACTGAATGTAGTAGACGGGGTTTTCTTCGCTTTTGGACAGGGCCAGGTCGATGTCAAAGACGAATTCGGAGTCGGCCCGGCGCTGGATAAGGAAGAAGCGCACGGCGTCCTGGCCTACCCAGTCGATAAGGTCGCGCATGGTGACATAGCTGCCGGCGCGCTTGGAAATCTTGACTTCGGCGCCGTTGCGTACGACCTTCACCATTTTATGCAGGATATAGGCCGGAAAGTCTTTGGGTATGCCGATTCCCAGGCCTTGCAGGCCGGCGCGCACGCGGGCAATGGTGCCGTGGTGGTCGCTGCCCTGGATATTGATGGCGCGATGAAAGCCGCGCTCCCATTTGGCCACATGATAGGCCACGTCGGGCACGAAGTAGGTGTAGCCGCCTTCGGATTTGCGCATGACGCGGTCTTTGTCGTCGCCGGTGCCAAGCTCGGTGGTGCGCAGCCACAGGGCGCCTTCGTTTTCATAAGTGTGGCCCGAAGCAATCAGGGCCTGCACGGTCTTTTCGACGCGACCGCTGGTATATAGAGAGCTTTCCAGGTAGAAGCTGTCGAATTTCAGGCCGAACGCCTGTAAATCCAGATCTTGTTCGCGGCGCAGATAGGCTACGGCGAATACGCGGATGTCGTCCAGGCTGTCGATGTCTTTGCTGGCGGTAACCGAGTTGCCGTCGACAGCCTGTACGGTTTTACCGGCCGCGAAGTCGTTGGCGATATCCAGGATGTAGTCGCCCTTGTAGCCGTCGGCGGGAAATTCAGGGGCGTCGGGTGCCATGCCCCTGGCGCGCGCCTGTACGCTGATGGCCAGGTTGTCGATTTGATTGCCGGCGTCGTTGTAGTAGAACTCGCGCGTGACGTCGTAGCCTTGTGCGGTGAACAGGCGGCATAAAGAGTCGCCCAGCGCGGCCTGGCGCGAATGGCCGACGTGCAGCGGGCCCGTGGGGTTTGCCGAGACGAACTCGACCAGCACTTTTTCGTTATTGGGCGGCAGTATGCCGAACTGTCCGCCTTCGTCCTGAATGGCGTGCAATACCGCCTGGCGCGCGGCATTGGCCAGGCGAAAGTTGATAAATCCCGGGCCGGCGATTTCCGCGCTGGCTATGAGCTCGGCCGCCGCGGGCTGAGCCATGAGGGCGTCGACGATTTGCTGGGCCAGTTCGCGCGGGTTGCGTTTGGCCGGCTTGGCAAGCTGCATGGCAACGTTGGTGGCGATGTCGCCGTGCGCGGCCACCTTGGGGCGCTCGAGCAGGATATTGGGCGACGCATCGGGAACGACTTGCGTTACGGCGGCGCGGATGATCGAGATAAGTAGTTGTTGTTGCCCAGAAAGCATAAGACAGTCGAATAAAGGTAAATGGCGCTACGGGTTGCCGGCGCAAAAGGCCAGGCCACGCCCGGGCCACCCGGCCAGGATAGCCGTGAAGATGTAAATGATAGCGTGATTTCTTGCGCGGCGTGTTGCGCAGTACTATGCGGTGCCCACCGGAGCAATGCGCCGGGGCGTTCAAGCGGGCAGGCTGGTCCAGCCCAGCTCGGTCTGCAGCCATAAGGCATAGCCCGCCATATCGACGATGCCGACTTCATTGGTGCTGCCCAATTGCCAGCTTTCGTGGCGATCGATGAGCTGTTCTGTGGCTTGGCGCTGGGCCGAGCCCAGGCGGGGATGCTCGTTTTGGTGGCGGTGCAGCCGATTGCCGTCGGCGGCATCGACCGGGCGGTCGCTGCCCTGGACGCGTATAACCGGCGGACGCTGATCGTGCACGATGGGGTCGGTGATTTCGCTCTGGCTTGGGTCGCCTTCGCCGAAATGCAAGGCGACGGAGCGGGCCTGCCAGAGCATCCAGTTCAAGGCCACGTCGGAAAGGTCGCCGCCGGCGGGTTCGGTTCCGGCGGGCGCCGCGTGGCCCACACCGCCTCCTATGTCGGCGTGGGCGCCGATGAACGGCGCTTCTATGGTGTTGTTGCCAGCGTTCTGTACCGAACTTAACGGAAAATACCAACGATGCTCTTGCAGCGCAACAGCATGCGCTACCCAACCCCAGGCGGGCGCGATGCTTAGATCGTAATCGGCGTTGCGCAGGCCGCCCAGGCCGAATTGGGCCACGGTGTCGAACAGGCCCATGAAGCGCAGGTCGACGCAAGCCGTGACAAGGCCGCGTAGTTCGTCCTGGTATGAAAACAGACCCTGGTCGACATGATTGTTGATCAGGTTGCCGAAATGGCGCGCCAGGCTTGCCCCGCGTGAAAAGCCGATGATGTCTATCGGTATGGTTTCGTTGGGCGCTGCGGGAGGACGGCCAAGGGCATTGAGCAAATGCGCCCATTGCGTATCGAGTATGCGCGCCGCGCTGTAGGCGGTTACGCTGTCCCAGTCGGTGTAGTGGGCATTGCCCGGCCCGGAATGATAGAACACCGGGCCGTCCAGATAGCGCTGGCTCATTTTCCAGACATTGGTTTGAGTCTGGGGATTGTTGCGTGTGCCGTCGAAGGCGAATAGCAGCAAGCCGGTGGGGTCGATGTATTTGCGGGGCTGCTGGGCGGCATAACCGCGCATTTGGCTGCCCGGCGTCGGCCCCAGGGGATCGGGTTCGGAGTAGTGACCCCAGGCGGGCAAATATGTGCGCAGCAGGTTGTCGTGCCAGCCAGTCTCGGCATCGTGGATTTGGCCTGGCAGGCGGATATCCAAAGCCATGTCGCCCGCCAGTTGTTCGGCTTGGCCGGTGGGGCTGTAGCGGGCGAACCAGCGTACGGCCTGATGTTCGTCGGTCAGCAAGCGCGGCGCGCCCAGCAGGTCGGCGTGCACGGCATACAAACGGCCGTGCCCGTTGTGGCCGCTATAGTCCACCAGCCCCACCAGCACATCGTGGGCATACACATAGCGGCGTGTAATGCGGGGCGCTTGCGTTGCGTGCGCATTGTGCCGTGCTTCGGCCGTCAGTTTGTTGCCGGTATAAAAATAGTCGGTGGCGCCCGCCGCCGTGCGTTTACGCACGCGATGACCAAAGACGTTGTGCTTATAGGCGGCAAGCTGCATGTCGTTTCTTTCTATGGCGCTTAGCCGACGTTGCGGGTTGTAGCGCGGCGTTATGACGCCTACGCGTGTGGGCAGCCCGCTTGGGTCATATTCCATGCGCGGTTTCTCGGTGGCGCCGCCGGTGAGCAAGGCGGCCAGCGAGCCATCTTGGTTCCAGGCATACCAGTGCATGGCCGCCTGCACCCCAAGGCCATTATTGCTCATCGGCTGCGAGGGCGCAGCGCTGCCGGGCGCGCGGGAGGGCGCTTGCGCCGTAGCATCCTGCCGCTCGGCACCGATAAGGCGCGAGGCACGGTCATAGGCATAGCGCCAGGTTTCGGTGTGTCCCGCAACAGGCGTATGGTGGGTTTCGTGGTGGACGCGGCCCTGCTTGTCGTAGTCTTGCCTTTGCAGCCATAAAAGCCGCCCATGCTGGTCGCGCAGGGCCAGTTGCCGTGCCTGCCCATGTTGCAAGGTGGTGTGCAGGCGCAGCTCATTGCCATATTCATAGCCCGGTTGCGAAGGCAGGCTTTGGATGACGGTATGGGACTTGCCCTGGACGTCATGCCAGACTATGCCAAGCAAGCGTTGCTGCGCGCCCCAGCGATAAACCAGTTTGCCGCCTTCGGGCAGGTGTTGGACCGTAAGGCGATTATGCCCGTCGTAGCCATAACGTTCGGTATACAAGGCGGGGATGCCGGCTGCATTGCGTTGCACGGTGCGTGCGGCAAGGCGGTTATCCTGATCGTATTGGCGCGTGTCGGTTTCGTTGGGATGCTCGATGCGCAGCAGGTTTTGTCCATGCCAGGACAGCCTGGCTTCGGGCTGTGCGTTACCTGCCGCGACCGCGACAAGGCGTCCCGCCGCGTCGTGGCGGTAGTCCCAGCGGTCGTCGTTGGCGAACACGCGGCGCAGCAGCTGGCCGCGCGCGCCGTAAATTGCACGTTCGGTGCCGGTAGCCGCCGAACGCCATGAAGTGCGCAAGCCGCTTTCGCTGTAGTCCAGCACCAGGCCGGGCCAACCCGCCGCGGCTGGAACCAGCTGCCGTATCCCTCCTTGCGGATGGCGGCGTATCAGCATGCCATTGACCTGTATAAGCCGGCCCCGGACGTCGTAGGAGGCCTGGGTGCCTGGCGCCGCGCATCCCGGACATGGCGCGCCTTCCACCCCAAGCAGGACATGGCGTCCGCCTTGCTGCGCCACGCGAAACCGTGTGGTACGCCCCTGTTCGCCGTGCACGATAGTCAGGCCGCTTTGCCGCACGCTGGCTGTGCGCACATATTCGATACGCAGTTTGTTTTTGTCCGAAGCGGGGCCGCCTTCAATGGACAATACGGCACGCCCTTGCGCATCGTAGGCCCAGGTGTTGATGCGCTGCGTTTCTTTTCGGTCGACCGATACGATTTCTATTCCGGTCAGATGGAACGCATTGCCGGCCTGGTGCTCGGGCTCGTAAAGATAGCGGCGCTGCATGCCGTCGGGGCGGGTTACCGACTGCAGCCGCAGCATGCCTGGCGTTGCCGGCGCGGTGCCGGGTTCGGCTGATTCCTGCTGGGCTGGCTTTTGTTCGGCCGGTTCGTACTGATAATGAAAACGGCCGGCCGGGGTGTCGATGCTGCGCAGGTAGGCGCGCTGCTGGTGTACTGAATAAGTAAAGACCAGGGCGCGGCCGTTGTTGTCGGTAATTTGCTTGATGCTGCCCGACATAGGCCCCGCCTGGTCATGGCGTTCTATGTTCAGGCTGGGGCCGGAGGATGATGTTCGTGCCACGCGCACCAGCAGTCCGTGGCTGTTGAACTGTAGCTGGCGCCCGTCGGGCCACGTCCATAGCCACTGGCTTTCTTGACGCTGCAAGCGTCCATGCGCGTTGGTCCGGACGTCTTCTTGCTGGCCGGAAAAGATGATGCGGCTGCCGTCGGCTTGTACGATCTGCCAACGATTGGCAACGAGGTGCACGCGCGTGTCGTAGGCAAGCGCCCATCCTTGGCCCAACGGCGATGGGCGCCGGTCGAGAGCGTTGTAGTGGCGTGCGACTTCCAGCAAAGGCGCGCGCGGTTGCGGGGGCAAGTCGTGTTCAAGCTGGTACTTGTTGCCGGTGGCCAGATGCACCGGGTTGCCTGCCCCCAGGTTCAGGCCGGGCTCGGGCGCGGCTTGAGTGGCGATGCCGCCCACGCCGCACGGAGAGCCGAGGGTAGAGGGTTGGCAGACCAAGTCTGCAACGCTTGTACAGCTAAATGTCAGGGCCGCGACCAGCCCCAAAAAGATGCGTGTCATGACGGCCCGCGCAAGAATGAGATGCCGTCATATTGCCGCTTGGCAGTGGTGAAAAGTTAGGGTAGTGTATGAATGTGTCCATTGTGGGAAACCAATATGCTTATTCTTTTTCATACCAAACCCGCAGCCGAAGTGCTCATGTTTTCACAACATGCGCTTCCATTGCTTCGCGCCGCGGGCAAGTCGTTTACCGACAATGTGCTACCGGAACGCGGCGTTATCACCCGCGAGAATCTTAGCGCGGCAATTGCCGGTATCGAACGGGCGATTGCTGTCGACCAGACCCCCGAATTTACCGAGCACGACGATGAAAATGAAACCCGCGAACATCCTATATTGCAGCCAGTAAGCTTCCGCCAGCGCGCATTCCCGTTATTGGCCATGCTCAAGGCCGCGCGCGAACACGACGCCGACGTCACCTGGGAGCCCGCCCCTATCTGGTAGTTGTTTTTACCGCCGGGCCGTCCCAAGGTAAAAACGCCCCCTTGGGGGCAGCAAGCCGCGCAAGCGGCGCAGCGTGGGGGCATATTTTTACCGCCGGGCCGCCCCAAGGCAAAAAGCGCCCCCTTGGGGGGCAGCAAGCCGCGTAAGTGGCGCAGCGTGGGGGCTTACACTACCGCCGCACGAACCGACCCATGCCGCTGGTGTCCAGGAACTCCACCTGCATGCCTTGGACCAGCCCGGCATCATCGACACTGAAGTCGACGGTCGAGCGCGAGCCTTCGGGCGCGTTCGGCGGGCCGATTGCAAAGACATAGCGGTTGCCGTCCCAATGGATCAGCGTAAAGCTGGTCTTGGCTGGCCCTATGGTCAGGACAAGCTTGCCGTCGCGGACGGCGGCATGAACCGAACCGTAGTATTCATTGAAGTACGTGCCCGCATAGGCTTCAGGCTTGAGCGGCGGCTGGGAATAGGTGGGCGCTTTTTGTCCTGCCAGGGTTCCAAAAGGGGCCATGATGCCGGCCATGGCTTGCGCATATAGGCTGCGCCAGTCGCGTGTAATGCGGCCGTATTGCGCCAAGTCCGCGAACTCCATGCTTAGCGCTTCCACCGCCCCGACGGGTATGGCGTTGCTAAGGACGATAATGCCCAGGTCCAAAGAGGGAATCATCAGCAAGCTGGTGGCGGCGCCGGCTTCGAAGGCGCCCGAGTGGGACAACACAATGCGGCCCGAGGCTTGGGTGTCAACGATGAAACCATAGCCGTAGAAGCTGGTGCGGGCGGAAACGGAACCCGGCATGCCCATGGGTATTTGCGGCACAAGAGCCGGCAGCAAAGCCTTGGCGGAAATGATTTGCTTGCCGCCGTAGCGGCCGTTATGCAGCACCATGTTCATCCACTTGGCCATATCGTTGGCCGAAGAACTGGCTCCGCCCGCCGGCGTCTGGGGGTCGGGCTGGCGCGAATATAAGGGCTTGAAGCCGTCGGCTGTCTTGACATGGCCGCTGGCATGATTGGTGTGTTGAATGAAGTCGGCGAAGCGCGAGCTGGTCGAAGCCATGCCCAGGGGTTCATATACCGATTCTTGCGAGAGCGTTTCCCAGTCCTTGCCTGCGGCCGCGGCCGCGGCGATGGCGCCCGCGGTGAGGCCGAAGTTGGTGTAGGCGTAGCCGGCGCGAAACGGGCGCAGCGGCACCAGCCGCAAGCGCTCAAGAACCTGGCGCCGGCTATAGCCCAAGGCCTCGAGGTCGTCGCCGGCGTGGTCGGGCAGGCCCGAGCGGTGGGCGTACATGTCGCCGATGGTTACGTGGTCGCCGACCCAAGGGTCGGACAGCGTGAACCAGGGAAGTTGCTTGACGATCGGTGTGTCCCAGGCGATGACGCCTTTGCCCACTTGCGCCGCAATGACGGTGGCGCCCAGGGGCTTGGACAAAGAAGCCAGCTGGAATACGGTGTCGGCGTCGACAGATGCGGGCTCGCCCGCCTTGCGTACGCCGAAGCCTTTGGCGTAGGCGGTGGCGCCACCTTTGACGACGGCGATAGCCATGCCCGGAATGCCGGTGTCCTGCATGGTTTTCTTGGCCAGTTCGTCCAGCCTGGCAATGGCCGCGTCGACCTGCCCCGCCGGGACGTCCACGCCGAAGGTCTGGGCCGGCGGTGCAGCGGCATCGGCGGCGCCCGCCGGCGGCATGGCCGCGCACGCAAGCGCAAGTGCCGCTGCACCGCGGCTAAGAATATGGCGTAGGTAGCATGGCATGGCCGAAAGCCCTCTTGTTGGCG
Source organism: Eoetvoesiella caeni (assembly GCF_003315175.1). GTDB lineage: Bacteria > Pseudomonadota > Gammaproteobacteria > Burkholderiales > Burkholderiaceae_B > Eoetvoesia > Eoetvoesia caeni. The sequence continues at coordinate 552,731 of NZ_QNRQ01000002.1, forward strand.
AATAAGGTAATGGGACGCAGCGCAAACCACTGGCCAGTGGTTTTGATTGTGCACAGATTAATAGGCGGCATCAAGCAAAACGGGCTGGCGCAAGGCCAGCCCGTTTGACGGAGGTATATACCCAGCGCAGCGCTTATGCGGCGATGGATTCCGCCGCGTGAGTTGCTTCGTGGCGGTTGACCGCGCACAAGATGGCCAGGAACGAAGCGGTGACGATGTCCGCATGTATGCCTACGCCAAAGCCTGTGCCCGACTCGCCCACCCGCAGTTCAACATAGCAGGCCGCGCGCGTGTCGGTGCCGGTGCCGATGGCGTGTTCGTGGTAGTCCATAATGCGAATATCCGAGTCCAGCGCATCGACAAACGCGGCAATGGCGCCGTCGCCCTGGCCGGTAAGATTGCGAACCTTGCCGTTGTGCTCGAGTTCGACTTCGATGGCGAACTGCTGCCCGGTTTTGGCCTTGGGGTTGCCGGTAATGCGGTGGCGTACGAGCTTCCAGGGTTTGTCGACGCTGAGATACTCTTTGTCGAACAGGCTGTAGACCGCGTCGGCGGTGACTTCGCTGCCGGTTTCGTCGGTAACCCGCTGGATGGCGCGGCTGAACTCGATTTGCAGGCGGCGCGGCAAGACCAGTCCGTGTTCTTGTTCGAGCAGGTAGGAAACCCCGCCCTTGCCCGACTGGCTGTTGACGCGAATGACCGCGTCGTAGCTTCGGCCCAGGTCGGCCGGGTCGATGGGCAGGTAGGGAACTTCCCACAAGGCGTCGGGCTGTTGCAGGGCAAAGCCTTTTTTGATGGCGTCCTGGTGCGAGCCCGAAAATGCCGTAAAGACCAGGTCGCCGGCATACGGATGGCGCGGATGCACGGGCAACTGATTGCAGTATTCGACGCAGCGGCGTACTTCGTCGATGTCCGAGAAGTCCAGGCCGGGGTGGATGCCCTGGGTATACAAATTAAGCGCCAAGGTAACGAGGTCGACGTTGCCGGTGCGTTCGCCGTTGCCGAACAGGCAGCCTTCAACGCGGTCGGCGCCCGCCATGACGGCCAGCTCGGCGGCCGCGACGGCGGTGCCGCGGTCGTTATGCGGATGTACGCTAAGCACGATGCAGTCGCGGTGTTGCAGGTTGTTGTGCATCCATTCGATCTGGTCCGCATACATGTTCGGGGTGGTGGCCTCGATGGTGGCGGGCAGATTGAAGATGATCTTGGAGTCGGGGGTAGGCTGCCATGCTTGCGTTACGGCATTGCACACTTCCAGGGCCAGCTCGGGTTCGGTCGTGCTGAAGACTTCGGGCGAGTATTCGTAGCGCCAGTTTGTTTCAGGATGCTGGCCGGTGTATTTTTTGATCAGCCGGGTACCGGTTACGGCCAATTCCTTGACCTCGTCTTTGCTCATGTTGAAGACGATCTTGCGAAAGGCCGGTGCGCACGCGTTGTACATGTGGATGATGGCGTTGCGGGCCCCTGCTGCGGCTTCGACCGTGCGCTGGATGAGGTCTTCGCGCGACTGGGTCAGGGCAATGATGGTGACGTCGTCGGGGATGAGCTTGTCGTCGACAAGTTTACGCACGAAGTCGAAGTCGGTTTGCGAGGCCGAAGGAAAGCCTACCTCGATTTCTTTAAAGCCGATCTTCAGCAATTGTTCGAAAAAACGCAGTTTGCGTTCGACGCTCATGGGTTCGATAAGAGACTGGTTGCCGTCGCGCAGATCTGTGCTCATCCAGATGGGCGGATGGGTAATCCGCTTGCTGGGCCAGGTGCGTTCGGCGAAGTCGCGCGCGAACGGCACAAATGGGCGATATTTATCGGATGGGTTAGCGAGCATGTGGTGCACCTATTTAGCAGTATCTTAGGTTATTTTATTACCGGCACAGGCGTAAGGGAAACCCGGATCGCGGGTCATGAGCCTTGGGTAATATTAAGAGGGGACTCGAGGTGGCTTGCGCAGGCTGCCGAACTGCCACGGAACGCTAGGTTCGGCAACCGGTCGGTAGTAGCAGCGACAGCGAGCGCGCCAGCGAAGGGCGCACAAGAAGGGTACCCGCAGCAAAACCGGCCGCAGGGCGGCTGGTGGTATTTGCAAAGGAAAAATGCGCGGGATTCATGCTATATAGTCAAACATATTTTGCTGCGTTTGACAAGCGCTGCCAATATTCTTTTTAGGGGGCTTTTTGCTCGAGAAGCTCGGCGTGCTTGAGCGAGAGTTCGATTTTGCCGAATCGCCCGCTACGCAATTCTTGATGAGCGCGTTGCAAATCACCAACGGTCATGGGGTTGCGCCGGTCTTGCCAGGCCCAGGCCAGCACCTGGCGCGCGGGCTCGGACAATTGCGCCACTACATCGGCCAGAGTGTCGGCGCCAAGCAGCCGGCGCTGTACGCGCCGATGCGTGCTTTGTATGAAACCATATAAAAAATAAGCAATAATCAGGGTGCAGAGCGCTACGACTCCCCACCAGAAAAACGGGTTGTACTGTTTCAGGAATTCGACGATCTGTGCGCCCAGCGCATGCAGGCCGGCATAGTCGATGCCGCGTCCGAAGGCCACAAGCCGATTCAGAAGGTCATACCAGACCAGGGCGACAATGGCGACTACAACGACGCAGGTAATTTTTTGCACCGCTGTAAGTTTTAATAGCGCGTTGCGCAATACGGTGTCGTCGTGGCGAGTGGGCTGGTGTAGTGTGTTTGGTTTCATGCAGGCTATTTTACCTATGCTATCGCGTCAATCTTTAGAGCTTCGCCAAAGCCAGCATCTGGCGCTGACCCCGCAACTGCAGCAATCGATTCGATTTCTGCAGCTTTCGGCGCTGGACCTGGAGGCCGAGGTGGCGCAGGCACTGGAAGAGAATCCATTGCTGGAGCGTGACGAAGAGTATGCCACCGAAGCGGCGCAAGCGGAATCGGAAACGCGCGCGATCGAGCGCGAGGGGTGGTCAATGTTGTCGGCATCCAACCGTGCGCATGGTGCCGACGAAGAGTACGCCCCGCCCGAGGCCAGCGAGCCCGACAGCTTGCTGCGGCATTTGCTGGGTCAGTTGCAAACCACCCATGTCGTGGACAGGGACCGCGTGCTGCTGGAGCTCCTTATCGGCGAGCTGGACGAGAACGGCTATCTGGCAACGTCGCTGGACGAGATCGGCGCCTATTTGCCCGACCATCTGCAGGTCGATCCGGACGAATTGCGCATTGCTTTGCGCCTGTTGCAATCGTTCGACCCCAGGGGGGTGGGCGCGCGCTCTTTAAGCGAATGCCTGATGCTGCAGCTGGAGGCCTTGAAGGACAAGGCCGACCCCCAGGTTTTTGCCTGTGCCTGTGAACTGGCCCGGCACCATTTGCCGCTGCTTGCCAGCGGCAACTTAAAGCAGTTGTGCGTCGTCATGTCTTGTACGCGAGAGCAATTGCGCGCGGCTCATGGCTTGTTGCTGGAACTTGACCCCAAGCCTGGCCGCGCCTGGGCGGGCTCGCAGGCTGCCTATGTGACGCCCGAGATAATCGTAAGCAAGGCGGGACGCCGTTGGCAGGCGCGTTTGAATGCCGCTGTCGTGCCTCGCCTGCGGGTCAATGCTTTATACGAACGCTTGCTGCGCGAGGGCCGGGCGGCAAGCGCGGAACCGGCGGGCAGGAATGCCGGTTTGCCGGGCCAGGCCGGAAAGGACGCCGCGCCTGGGGCGGCCGACCCGGTTCCCAAGGGCGGCGATTTGTCCGGCCAGATACAAAGCGCTCATGGGCTGGTGAAAAGTGTCGCGCAACGATTCGAAACCATATTGCGTGTGGGACAGGCTATCGTCGAGCGGCAACAAGAATTCTTCGAACAAGGCCCCGGCGCAATGCGCCCTTTGGTGCTGCGCGATATTGCGCAAGAACTGAGCATGCACGAGTCCACTATATCCCGGGCTACCCGCCAAAAGTACATGCAGACCCCCTGGGGGGTATTCGAGCTGAAGCATTTCTTTGGAGTGGCGCTGGCGACCGAGGACGGCGACTCTACCTCGGCCAAGGCGGTGCAAAACATGATTCAGAAAATGGTGGCGCAGGAGCGGGCCGAAAAACCTATGTCCGACAGCCAATTGATGGCTGGGCTGGCCGGCCAGGGCGTCGTGATCGCCCGCCGTACGGTTGCCAAATACCGCGAAGCGGCCGGCATTGAAACGGCAGCGCTACGCAAGTCCCGCGCATTTCTGACCTACGGCAAGAGGGGCGGACTTCCAGGATCCGAAAGCCCGCCCGAGTAAAGGGAAGGCTGGGGACTGCGGCCAGGCGCCAGGCCGGGATACCCGCGAGGAAGGCGAGGAAGGCGAGAAAAGCCGGGGACCGCCACCGCGTTCCTTGGAGGCTCATTTAGGTATCCGGATTTTTTGATACAAATAAATGTGGGTAAAAAACAAATCGGGGCTATCGAAACGGTTGATTTTTTATCCTTTCGAGATGATAATTATTCTCATGTTCATTTGTATCTGCAATGCAATCACCGAGCGCCAAGTTCAGTCCGCTGTAGCGGACGGTGCGCTCACGATGTCCGACCTACAGGGACAGCTTGGGGTCGCGACCTGCTGCGGGCGCTGCGCTGAAACCGCGGCCGAATACCTGCCTGGCGGACGCTATGCCGGCCACGTACCAGCCCCTGAAGTGGCGGCTTTGGTGGTTGCAGCCGCCAACGACGAATCCGCTACCGTCACCATGGTAGAAATCATTGCGCGGCGTGCTTAAATAGAAACTCCCGCAGAAACCGGCGGTTTGTCGTAATTTATTACAATAATTTCAAGCACGAAGCCCATCAATAAAATGCTCTCTGCGTGCTTTCGCATGTGCAGTAAATCAATAAGAATTCCGTAGTTTTTCTCCCCAGCGTGTCGGCCCGGCCGCGGTTTCACGGCGTTGCGCCTGTAGCCGTTTCAAGACGCAGTTTCATTCCTATTTGTGCTTTCCGCTGCATCGCGCAGCGGCCAAGCCGTAGCTTGCGTCCGCACCCTGATGTAAATGCCATGCCTGCGTGTTAGCCTATTGTCCAGAGGCAAGCATGCCAGCCATAACATCGACTTGGGAGCAAAGCCATGAAAGGCGATAAAAAAGTTATTCAATTTTTAAATCAGCAGTTGAAGAACGAGCTGACCGCCATCAATCAATACTTCTTGCATGCGCGCATGTTGAACCACTGGGGGTTCAACAAACTGGGCAAGCACGAATACGATGAATCGATTGGCGAGATGAAGCACGCCGACCGCTTGATAGAGCGTATTTTCATGCTGGACGGGCTCCCGAATCTGCAGGACTTGCATAAGCTCCTGATCGGAGAATCGGTGCCAGAAATTCTGTCGTGCGACCACAAGCTCGAAAGCGCGGCACAGGCGACGGTCAAGGAAGCCATGGCTTACTGCGAGTCGGTACGGGATTTTGTTTCGCGCGATCTGTTCCAGGACATTCTGGACGACACCGAAGAGCACATCGATTGGCTGGAAACGCAAATCGAGCTGGTCGACAAAGTGGGCCTGCAGAACTATCTGCAAACCCAGATGGGCGAATAATAAAAGCCTGCGCTACAGGCTTCAAGGCCAGGAAGGTCTTGAAGCCGTCATCCGTTGACTGGCCGCCCCACATGGGCCACCAAAGCCGACGACACCTTCGCGGGTTTCTTTTGCCGGTTTAGAAGCTCTTGGCCGGGCAGTCAGGCGTGGAGCCCCATGCGCTATTGGGCGTGCAGTATTTATTGCGTGCCGCCCAGGCGCAACTGGGCCGGTCAAAAAAGCTTTCCGCACTGCATGCCTGCAGATCCTGGCGCAAATTTGCCTGCCAGGCCTGCGCATTGCCGCGTGGGCCGGCAGGTGCGGTGTTGGGCGGAGGCGGCGGGGCAGGGACGTCGACGGGTTGCAGGGGCGGCTTTGCACTGCCGCCCATCAGGTTGCCCACGTCGGCGATACCGACCAAATTACGGCTGCCGCCGCTGTTGGCCGCCGCAATTTGCTGGGCTTCGACCATGGTGATCGGCGTAGTGGCTACGGCAACCACTTGATTCGACTTGGTTTGGTCCAAGGATTCGGCCGGAATTTCCCAGGCGACTTCGGTGGGCTTGGGTGGAACGCCCAGGCGCCCGTCGATCAGGGGCTGCGGCGGTTGCGAGGTCAGGGGTTTGCCGTCGGCGTCCAGAACCGGAACCGTCGGGGTTTCAAGCCGTTCTTGCATGTTGCCGGCAAGAGCGGGGCCATGCGCTACCAGCCAGTTGCCCAGGCGCAAGCCGCCCCAGGCAGAGGCAACGACGGCCAGAATAAGTAATGCAAAGATTGAACGCCAGGACATTCGGATCCTCAGTCTATGGAGCTGGGTCAGTGCCCGAGTAAGTTATGCGCCGCTACAAGCAGCCTGTGCGGCCTTGAACCGGCATTGTAGGGCAGGTACAGGGCGGATGTGCAGGACACCAGCCCTATTGGATCAGATATTGCCAGTATAAATCTTGCCTCAGGCGCAATACGTGTAAGCATTTGTTAAGACGTGGGCAGGCAAAACAATACCGCCGCAGCCCGAACAGCCGTGGGCGGTTCGGCGGTACCGGCCATGATGCCAAGGGCGGTTTCCATCGGCGGGCGGGCCGCCCCCAGGGGACGGTTTGCGCCTCCTAGGCCTTTGCGCCAAAGACCTTGCCCGCATGCTCGCGCATGGCATGGAATTCGATGGCGGGATAAAGCTCTTGCGCCACTCTCAGCTGAGCCTGCGAGCTGACCAGGAAGGCGGCGGCATCGACCACATCGTAAGCAATGTGGGCGGCGTTGGCGTCCATGAACTTGCGCAAGGCCTTGGGGTCTTCCGAGGTGATCCAGCGCGCCATGTTGTAGCGCGATGGCATCATGCGCGCTTCGACGCCGTATTCGGTCTTGAGCCTGTGCGCCACGACTTCGAACTGCAACTGGCCGATAGCGCCCAGCAACAGGGCGCCGCCGGCGGCTTCGGGGCGGAACACCTGGATGGCGCCTTCTTCGCCAAGCTGGGTCAGGCCGATGCGCAACTGCTTGATGCGCAAGGGATCCTTGACCTCAACCGCTTGAAACAGCTCGGGCGCAAAAAAGGGCAATCCCGTAAATTGCAGGTTTTCGCCTTCGGTCAGCACGTCGCCCAAATGCAATACGCCATGGTTGGGAATGCCGATGACGTCGCCGGCATAGGCCTCTTCGACCAGCTCGCGCCGCTGCGACAGGAACGAGACGACGTTGTTGGGGCGAATTTCTTTGCCTGTACGGGCCACCTTTAGCTTCATGCCGCGCTCGAAGCGCCCCGAACTGACTCGAACGAACGCTACGCGGTCGCGGTGGGCGGGGTCCATATTGGCCTGCACTTTGAAGACTACGCCGCTGAACTTGGGCTCTTGCGGCTGTACCGTGCGTTGCAGTGCTTCGCGCGGGCCGGGCTTGGGCGCCAGCTCGACAAGGACGTCCAGCACTTCCTGTACGCCGAAATTATTGATGGCGGAGCCGAAAAACACCGGCGTCTGCTGGCCCGCCAGGAATGCTTCATGGTCGAACTCGGGGGCGGCGGCCTGGATGAGTTCGATTTCTTCGTTGGCCTTGGCAAAGGCTTCGCCGAAGCGGCTGGCAATTGCCGGGTTGTCCAGGCCTTCGATGATCTCATCCTGGTCGTTGCGGCGCTCTTCTCCGGCCTTGAACACGCGCATGTGGTTATGGCGAATGTCGAACACGCCGCCGAACGAGCGGCCCATGCCCACCGGCCAGGAAAACGGCACGGCGTCCATGCCCAGGTGGGCTTCGATTTCCGACAACAGTTCCAGCGGTTCGCGGACTTCGCGGTCTAGCTTGTTGATGAAAGTGATGATGGGCGTGTTGCGTGCCCGGCATACTTGCAGCAAGCGTATGGTTTGCGGTTCGACGCCGTTGCCGGCATCGATCACCATCAGGGCGGCATCGACCGCGGTCAGCACGCGATAGGTGTCTTCCGAAAAGTCCTGGTGGCCCGGTGTGTCGAGCAAATTGATGACGCAGTCGCGATACTCCATCTGCATGACCGACGATGCGACCGAAATGCCGCGCTGCTTTTCAATTTCCATCCAGTCGGACGAGGCATGGCGGCTGGCCTTGCGGGCCTTTACGCTGCCGGCTATCTGAATGGCTCCTGCGAACAGCAGGAGTTTTTCAGTCAGCGTGGTCTTGCCCGCGTCGGGATGGGAAATAATTGCAAAAGTGCGTCGACGGTCGACTTCGTTGGCAATGCTCATGGCGAATTTCTGGCAAGTAGCAAGTATTGCGAATAGCGGTTTAAGAGCGGGGGGCTCCGGAACGGGGCGAAGAACTGCGCGCGGCACCGGAGCGATTGCCGCTCGAGCCTTCGCGCCGTCCATTGGCCTGGGCCGGGCGGCCGCCGCGGTTGCCGCCTGTGCCGGCGCCGGCACCAGCACCGGGACGTCCGCCGCGCCGTGCGTCGGGCCGGCCCGAGGGGCCTGGCCGTCCGCCGCCATTGCGTTGGGGCCGGTCTTCACGGTCTGTGTTGCCCGAGTCGGGTTGAACCATGGCGGGCGTCCAGCCTTCGACTGTAGTGCGGTCGATGGGCTTTTTGATGAGCTTTTCAATGGCGCTCAGGAACTTCATTTCGCTGCGGTCGACCAGCGAAAGCGCCGATCCCTGGCTGCCTGCCCGGCCGGTGCGGCCGATACGGTGCACATAGTCTTCGGGGATATTGGGCAATTCAAAGTTGATGACATTGGGCAGGTGGTCGATATCGATGCCCCGCGCCGCGATGTCGGTGGCGACCAGAACGGCAACCTGGCCGGTCTTGAAGCCGTCCAGGGCGCGCGTGCGGGCTGCCTGGCTTTTATTGCCATGGATGGCGGCTGCGGCAAGGCCGTCCTTGACCAGTTTTTCGGCCAGGCGGTTGGCGCCGTGCTTGGTGCGTGTGAACACCAGCACTTGGTGCCAGCCGCTTTCACGGATGATGTAGCTGATGAGGTCGCGCTTGTGGGCTTGCTCGGTCAGCACGATGCTTTGCTGTACCAGCTCGGAGGCCGTGTTGCGGCGGGCGACGGAGATTTCGGCGGCATTGGTCAACACGCCCTTGGCCAGCTCGCGAATTTCGTCGGAGAAAGTGGCCGAGAACAGCAGGTTCTGGCGCTGCTTGGGCAGCAAGGCCAAAATGCGGCGGATGTCGCGGATAAAGCCCATGTCCAGCATGCGGTCGGCTTCGTCCAGCACCAGGATTTCAACGCCCGACAGATCGACCGTTTTTTGCTGCGCATGGTCGAGCAGGCGTCCGGGCGTGGCCACCAGTATGTCCAGCGGCTTGCGCAAGGCATTGATTTGCGGGTTGATGTTGACCCCGCCGAACATGACCATGGAGCGTAAGCTGGTGTGCTTGCCATAGGTGCGTACGGACTCTTCAACCTGGGCGGCCAGTTCGCGCGTGGGCGTGAGGATCAGGCAGCGCGGGCGGCCAGGCTTGCGCGTTTGGGCCGGGGGGCTTGCCAGCAGGCGGTGCAATATAGGCAGTGTAAAGCCGGCGGTCTTGCCTGTGCCGGTTTGGGCGGCTGCCAGCAAGTCGCCGCCCAGCAATACCTGCGGAATGGCCTGTGCCTGGATGGGGGTGGGTATGGTGTAGCCGGTTTCGGAAACGGCACGCAAAAGGGGTTCGGCCAGCTCAAGAGAGGCAAAAGTAATTTGGGTATTCAAGAATAACTCCAGCGACAGCCTATCGCTCGAGTCGAGAGACACCAATCTAGGCGGACGAAGTAAAAAGGTAAGAAACTTTGGCGGCCCCGCTTTTTAGCAAAAGGGGCAAGCTTGCAGTTATGACCTGCGGCGCGCAAGGGTTGCAACGCCTGCATGCTTATGCGCTGATTGGCTCATCGCATAACCTACCATTGTAGCGCATTATGGGGTTTTCCCGCGACTTTTATTTTGACTATGCCGGTATTCCCCGCAAGGCGCTTGCCCAGATATAGTTTGTGCTGTTGTAATCGAACTCCAGACATTTTCAATTTTGCCTAAAAATGACCGCATCCATGAAACGTTTATTGCTATTGTTGCTCGTGCCCATGTTGGCCGCGCTTTCCGGCTGCGGCTACAACGAAATCCAGAAGCTAGACGAACAGGTCAATGCCGCCTGGTCTCAAACCTTGAACCAGTACGAGCGCCGCGCCGAACTTGTTCCTAAACTGGTGAATTCGGTCAACGCCTACATGGTCAACGAGCGCACGGTGCTGACCCAGGTTACCGAGGCGCGCTCCAAAGTGGGCAGCATCCAGATCAGCGCCAAAGACCTGGACAACCCGGAAGTGATGGCCAAGTTCGACCAGGCCCAAAGCCAATTGTCGTCGGCCTTGTCGCGCTTGATTGCGGTGTCGGAAAACTATCCCCAGCTTAAAAGCGACGGGCTGTTTCGCGACTTGATGACCCAGCTTGAAGGCACCGAAAACCGTATCGCCGCCGAGCGCGGCCGCTATGTGCAGGCGGTGCAGGCATATAACCTGCATGTGCGCCAGTTTCCCACCCTGATCACGGCAAAGATATTCGGCTATAAGGTCAAGCCCAATTACGGCGTCGACAAACAGGATGTGATTACGAAAGATCCCGAAGTGAAGTTCGACAACCCCGCTCCGGCCGGGGCGCGCTAAGGCGTATGGCAAAGCGTTTCCGGGCGGGGACGGTTCTGCCCACCGCCCGGCAGTGGCAAAGAGGAAAGTGGATGAACGCAGCTAGAGGTTTTCTTATGACTGCCATGCGCTGCGCAGCCATGGCACTGGTTCTCTTTTTGGGGATGCTTGCGTTGCCGGCTCAGGCGGCCTTGGCACCGGTGCCGGCATTAAGCGCCCGGGTTACCGATACAACGCAAACCCTGGACGAGGCTACCCGCAGCCAGCTTACGCAGCAGCTGGCGGACCTGGAGCAGCGCAAGGGGGCGCAGATCGCGGTGCTGATGGTGCCGACTACCGGCGACGAGTCGATAGAACAGTACGCGCTGCGGGCCTTCGAGCAATGGAAGCTGGGTCGCAAGAACGTCGACGATGGGATTTTGTTTGTGGTTGCAAAGAATGACCGCAAGCTGCGCATTGAAGTGGGCTACGGTTTGGGCGGCGCGGTAACCGACCTTTCGGCGGGACGGATTATCCGCGAGCAGGTAGCGCCCCGCTTCAAGCAGGGCGATTTTGCCGGCGGAGTTGCCGCGGGAGTGGACAGCCTGGTCAAGCTGGTCGACGGCGAGGATTTACCGCCCGTACAGCAGCCGACGGAGCAGGACTCCGACAACGAGTCGGCCTTTATGCTGGTGCCGCTGGCTGTCATGGCATTTCTTATGCCGCCGTTCTTCGCCTTGTTTGCGGTAGGCTTTTTCGTCGGCATCATGTTTGGGAGCCCGGTGATTGGCATATTGGCGGGCATGGCGGCATTGTTGATCAGCTTATTCGGCCGGAATTTGGGCGCGGGCGGCAAGGGCGGCCTGGCACGCGCCTCCCGGCGCGGAGGCGTGGCTGGCGGGCTCGGCGGTCTGGGCGGCGGCTTTGGTGGCGGCGGCTTCGGAGGGGGCGGTTTCGGTGGCGGCGGAGGCGGCGGTTTTGGAGGTGGCGGCGGCGGTAGCGGCGGAGGCGGCGCTTCCGGCGGCTGGTAGGCTCCCCGTGAAGACTTCCCGCGCATCGACGCTACACATCATTACGCTGGCCCGAGAAGCTTTTGCCTTGGGGCGGCCCTGCGGCGGAAGGTTCAGCCGTGCTTTATCGCTATGCGTTTCACCAGGAGGATTTTGATGCGGCAAGATGGCGGTAAATGGAAGGAGATCATCGGGTGGGCGTTTATCGAGGGGCATTGGTTGCGCCGCAAGTATTTCACGCCGCGGGCTTTATCGACCATTGCCGAGCGCATTCGCCAAAGCGAAATCGGGCATAGCGGCGAACTGATGGTGGCTATCGAGGCGGCTTCGCCTTCGCACGAGCGGAAAACCCATTTGCGCGCATTGGAAGTGTTCGGGCGCTTGCGCACCTGGGACACGCCGCACAATACAGGCGTGCTGTTGTATTTGGCGCTGGACAGGCATGGCATCGAAATCATTGCCGATCGCGGCGTGGCCGCGCCGCAGGCGGTCTGGGAAACCATTTGCAGCCAGCTGCAAAGCCGCTTCCAGCATGGAGACTACACGGCCGGCGTGCTTGATGCCGTGGCGGCTATCGAGCGCGCGCTGGCCAGTCATTGCCCGCCCATGCAAGATGGGCAGGAAAACCTCAATGATTTACCCAACGAGCCTGTGCTGCTTTAGGCGGCCTGGATCGTCAGGGCTTGCGGGAATCTAAGCCAGCGTGTAGGCTGTTTTTACGACCGTGAAGAACTCTTGCGCATACCTGCCTTGCTCGCGCGGGCCGTGGCTTGAGCCTTTGCGCCCGCCGAAGGGTACGTGGTAGTCCACGCCCGCCGTGGCCACGTTGACCATGACCATGCCGGCCTGGCTGGCGCGCTTGAAGTGCGTAGCGTGCTTTAGCGATTGGGTGCAGATGCCGGAGCTGAGGCCGAACTCGGTATCGTTGGCCAAGGCCACGGCGTGTTCGTAGTCGTCGGCGGGGATCACGCTGGCAACGGGGCCGAAGATTTCTTCGCGCGAAATCCGCATATCGTTGGTGGCGTCGGCGAAAACCGCTGGGCTGAAGTAATAGCCGTTGGCCGGGTGTTGCAGGCGTTCGCCGCCGCACAGCAGGCGCGCGCCTTCGGCTTTGCCGATGCCGACGTACTCCAGGTTTTGCTGCAACTGGGATTCGTCCGAGACGGGCCCTATTTGAGTTTCGGCCGCCAGGGCATGGCCGACGCGCAAGGCTTTGGTGCGCTCGGCCAGGGCCTGGGTGAACTGGCCGTAGATGCCGCGCTCGACAATAATGCGGCTGCTGGCCGTGCAGCGCTGGCCGGTAGAGTAGAACGCGCCTTGTATGGTGCAGTTCAGGGCGGTTTCCATGTCGGCATCGTTCAGGATGACCAGCGGGTTCTTGCCGCCCAGTTCCAACTGCGCCTTTTTCTGCAAGGCGGCGGTTTGCTGCAGGATTTGCCGGCCCGTGTCGACTGAACCGGTAAAGGTAATGGCGGTGACGCGCGGATCGGCAATAAGGGCAGCGCCGACGACCGAGCCGCGCCCCATGGCCAGGTTGAACACGCCGGGGGGCAGGCCGCCGCGGCTTATGATTTCGGCCAAAGCCCAGGCCGAGCCGGGGACCAGGTCGGCCGGCTTGAACACGACGCAATTACCATAGGCCAGTGCCGGCGCAATTTTCCAGGCCGGAATGGCGATGGGGAAATTCCAGGGGGTAATGATGCCGACCACGCCCATGGGTTCGCGGGTGACTTCGACCTGGATGCCGGGCCGCACCGAGGCCTGGATGTCGCCCGTCATGCGCAGGGTTTCGCCGGCAAAGAACTTGAAGATCTGCCCGGCGCGCGCGACTTCGCCGATGGCTTCGGGCAATGTCTTGCCTTCTTCGCGCGCCAGCAGCTCGCCAAGTTCGGCCTTGCGGGCCAGGATTTCAGCGCCGATTTGATCCAGCGCATCGAACCGCTGCTGCGGCGTGCTTAGCGACCAGGCGGGCCAGGCGGCATGCGCCGCGCCTATGGCCTGCTCGACATCGGCTTGCGACGCCCTGACATATTCGCCCACAACATCGTCCAGATCCGACGGATTGAGATTTTTTTGAACGTTCGAAGAGCCGATCCATTCGCCGGCAATCCAGTTGTTGTGCATGGTGTCTGTCCTAGTCGTGAGCCGTGCGCGGCATACCCCCCGCAAGCGTATATTCGATGCAGCCGGTATTATCGTTCAAGCAGCGCCAGCTTGCCGGTTTTTTCTTTCCATTCGTCGGCGTCGGGCAGTGCGCCCTCGTTGCTTGAAATGACTTCCCATTGCTGCGAGAGCTCGGCATTCAACTGAATGAAGAGTTCCTGGCCCTCGGGCAGATCTTCTTCGGCGTAGATGGCACCGGCGGGGCATTCGGCCACACAGACGGCGCAATCGATGCATTCTTCCGGGTCGATCACAAGAAAGTTGGGGCCCGCATGAAAACAGTCCACCGGGCATACATCGACGCAGTCGGTGTAACGGCATTTGATACAGGCTTCGGTTACTACGTGGGTCATCTGGGTACCTTGCTGATATGGGTTTCGACCTTGGGCGGCGAGTGGCCCAGCGGCGGATTCATGAATGGTAGTCGAATAATTTAATGTAGTAAACACCAAATAATTTAGTATTGACTACATTTTTTATTGGTGTAAGAATCGGGGCCACTCTACTAAATGGCTTTCACCATGGTCAGCAGCGCGCAAAAAGTTGTAATAGAGCCGGATCGCCAGGCGGCGCCGGCCAAAAAAAAGGCGGCGTCGGCCCGCCCGGCGCGCAAGACGCCCGCGCAAAAAGCCACGCGCGGAGCGCAGGTGCGTGCGCATAAAACGCGTGACGCCATCTTGCGCGCGGCGACCCGGGTGTTTGCGCGCAATGGGTTTACCGAAGGCAAGATCGAAAGCATCTCCAAGCTGTCGGGTACGCACGACCGTATGATTTATTACTACTTCGGCAGCAAGGCGCAATTGTTCGTCGAAGTGCTGGAGGCCACCTATCAGAAGATGAACGAGGCCGAAGCCGCCATCCACATCGACCTGGAAGCGCCGGTCGAGGCGCTGACGACAGTGGTCAATTTTGTATGGCGCTATTATCTCGACCACCCCGAATTCATCACCCTGCTCAATAGCGAAAACCTGCTCAAGGGCAAGCACATCAAGAAATCCGTGCGCGCCAGCCAGCTGTCCTCGCCGGCGGTCGCCATCCTGGAACAAGTCCTGCTTTCGGGGGTGGAAAAAAAGCTGTTTCGCGAAGATATGCGGGCACGCGACCTGTATATCGAAATCGCCGCCCTGGGCTACTTCTACCTGTCCAATCACTTCACGTTAAGCGCCTTCCTGAACAGCAATCTAAGGGCCGAAGGCGAGCTCGAGCATTGGCGCCTGTTCATGATCGACACGACCTTGCGCTCGGTCCGCCGCTAGGTGTTTTCCCTTGTCAGTGTTTTCCCCCGCCGTATGTAAAAATTGTAGTGAGTGCTAAACAAATTAAGTGGGCCGTGCTAATCTTGGCGGAACTGATGGAACAGACTGGCAACGTGCGGCCGGCAAAAGAAGCAAACCGCTATTCTTTGGACCGATGCACGTAGCGCGCCACGATCCGCAACCCGGACCATGGCAGACAACAGGAGACAAAATGGACGCGCTATTCGCTGAACACAAGAGGCCGGATGAGCCGTTGTTTCTAGAGCCTGGCCGTACGGCAGTGCTGGTGGTCGACATGCTTAACGACTTCTGTACGCCGGGTGGCGCCATGGTGTTGGCGGGTGCCGAAAAACTGTACGGCCCGCAAAATGCCGTCATGCGCGCCGCGCGTGCCGCAGGTTCGCCGGTCGTGCACATTGTGGACATGCATCGCCCCAACTTGCCATGCGACCGGGAGTTCCTGAAGCGCACGCCCCATTGCATGGAAGGGCAATGGGGTTCGGAAATCGTGGCAGAGCTGGAGCGCGAGCCGAGCGACTTTACCGTGATAAAGCGCCGCTACTCCGGGTTCTTCAATACGGACCTGGACCTTACGCTGAAAGACTTGCAGGTGGACACTCTGATCGTCATGGGGGTGGTGACCAATATTTGCGTGCGCTCCACCGTGCATGATGCTTTCTTTCTGGGCTACCGCGTCATCGTTCCGCAAGATTGTGTGGCGGCAACCGGTCCGCGCGAACAAGAGTCCACCTTGTACGACATTGCCACGCATTTCGGCACCGTCACGACGGCGGCGTCTATCGGCGCAGCGCTTGAAGCAGGAGCGCCGGTCGATGTGGTTCAGTGCGAATGACATATTGCCGCAAGGCCCCATAGGCCGTGCACCACGGACAAGCCCCAAGATTGTTTATCCAAAACCCGGCGCTGGCCGGGACGATAGCGTAGTGCTTGAGTATTGCTCCATTCAAAAAAAACAGGACCAGGAGACTTAAATGGGAAACGAAAAATCACTTGATCAGTTTGGGCGCCGCCGCTCTTTGCTTATCGCATCGGCGGGACTGGCGGTGGCCGGCATGACCGGGCTGCCCCGCCTGGCCAGGGCCGCAGAGACAATCAAGGTTGGTATTTTGCAGCCGTTTTCGGGCGGGCCGAGGCCCTGGGCGAGCAGGGCGGCCAAGCGGCGCGTCTGGCGTTGGATGAAGCCAACGACGCCGGCGGCGTGCTGGGTGGGCGCATGTTCGAGATTATTCGCGCCGACACCAAGACGGATCCCAAAACCGCGGTCGAGCGCACCAACGAGCTGATCCGCCGCTACAAAGTCAATGCCATTATCGGGCCGGTGACCAGCGCCGAGCGCGATGCCATTCGCCCACTGGTCGAGCGCTACAAGACGCCTTTGCTGTATGCCACCGACTACGAAGGCGGAACCTGCAGCCGCTACCTGACCATGTACAGTTCGGTTCCGGCGCAGTGGGTCAACACCTTCATTCCGTACGTGGCGCAGAACGGCGCAAAGAATCTGTATCTTATCGGCAGCGACTATGTATGGCCGCGCAAGATCAACGAAGCCATCAGGGCCGTTGCCGCTCAAAGCGGCGCAACGGTGACGGCGGAAGAATACGCACCCTGGGGCGTCAAGGACTATACCGGCACGTTGCGCAAGATTGCGTCGTCGGGCGCCGACATGGTGGTCATCTCTATCGTGGGCGCCGACGCCATTACGTTCGTCAAGCAATTTGTCGCCGCGGGCCTGAAGGACAAGATCAAGATTGCGTTCTTCGGCTTCAGCGAAAACTATATTGCGGGCCTGACCAACGCCGAGTCCGACGGCATTTTGACGGCCTGCAACTTTACCGCGGGGCTGGACAAGCCCGAGGCCAAGGAACTGGTCAAGAAGATGCGCGCCAAGTTCGGCCCTGACGCTATCGTCAGCAATACGGTCGATGCGCACTACACGTTGACGCGTTTTTATATCGAAGGCATAAAGCGCGCCAACAGCGACAACAAAGAAGCGATTACCGATGCCATGGTCGGCCACAGCATGCTTTCGGGCAACGGCGAAGTGACTCTGCGCGCCAGCGATCGCCATGCCGACCTGAATATCCTGATCGCGCAGGCAAAGGACGGGCGCATGGTCATCAAGAAAGACATTGGCCGCGTCGTGGCGCCACAGCAATGCGCTAAGCCTTTAGCATGAGCACAGGGGGGGCCATGCTGGAAATCAAGTCCATAGTAAAGCGCTTTGGCGGCATTACGGTGCTTAGCGACTTGTCGCTGTCGCTGGAGCCGGGTAGCGTCAATTGCATTATTGGCCCCAATGGCTGCGGCAAGACGACGCTGTTCAATTTGATTACCGGACGGCTGCGGCCGGATGACGGCCAGATCATACTGAAGGGACAGGACATTACCGGGAGGCCGGCCTGGCGCATTGCCAACCTGGGCATATCGCGCAAGTTTCAGATTCCCGGCGTCTATCCTGAACTGTCCGTGGCAGAGAACCTGATCGTGCCTTTGGCTGCGGCGCAGCGGCGGTCGGGTTCGATGGCCACCATGTTTTCCAGCCGGGCCGACAGGCTTGCCGCTTTGCTGGACTTGTGCGGGCTGAGCCACAAGGCTGTCGACCGCGTTGAAACGCTGGCGCACGGCGAAAAACAGTGGCTGGAAATCGCCATGCTGCTGGCTTTCGATACCGACCTTATCCTGCTGGACGAGCCCACGGCCGGCATGTCGGTACCTGAAACCGAAAAAACCGCGGGCCTGGTCAAGCGCCTGCAGTCCGAGTTCGGGAAAACCGTGCTGGTCATCGAGCACGACATGAGTTTTGTGCGGGCGCTGGATTGCCGCTTGATCGTCATGCTGCGGGGCAAGGTAGTGCGTGAAGGGCGCCTTGAGGAAATCCAGAAGGACCCGGAAGTGATCGCTGCCTATCTTGGAGGAACCGCGGCATGTTGAACGTCAATAACGTGGTTGCGGGCTATCTGGCGGGCAGCCGGGTGCTGGACGGCTTCTCGCTGCAAATCGCGGCGGGCGAGGTCGTGGCGCTGCTGGGCCGCAACGGCATGGGCAAGACGACATTCCTGAAGGCCTTGATGGGCCACGTAGGCGTGACGGAAGGCTCGGTCAATTTTGCGGGCGAGGAAGTCGCCGGGCGCAAGCCCTACGAGATGGCCCGGCGCGGCGTGGCCTATGTGCCGCAGGGGCGAGAGATTTTTTCCGACTTTACGGTTGAAGAAAACCTGCTCATGGGCGTCCTGGGCCGCCCCGACCTGCCCCAGAAAGTGCCCGACTGGGCATACGAGATCTTTCCCATACTGCAAGAGCGGCGCAAGCAGCGCGGCGGCAGCATGTCGGGCGGCCAACAGCAGCAGTTGGCCATCGTGCGTGCTTTGGTCAGCCAGCCCAAGCTGCTGCTGCTTGATGAACCTTCGGAAGGCATACAGCCCAATATTGTGCAGGACATCGGCCGGGTGCTTGGGCAGATTGCCAAAGAGCAGGGGCTGACCATCTTGCTGGTCGAGCAGAACATGGAGCTGGTGCTGGGTATGGCGCAGCGCTGCCTGTTCATGGAAAACGGCGCCATCGCTTACGAGACGGATCAGGTCCAGCAACTGCGGACCGATCCGGCGCCCATTCACCGCTATCTGTCCGTATAGCGCATAACGAAATTGGAATCAGCATGAATTTCGCAATAGAACTCGGACTGGACACGCTAAGCTATTCGCTGAGCCTGCTGCTGGTCTGCCTGGGCCTGGTGATTATTTTCGGCCTCATGAACGTCATCAATATGGCGCATGGTGAATTTTTCCTGCTTGGCGCCTATGCTGTCGTGGCCGTGCAGCAAATGCAGCTGCCCTACTGGATGGCGCTGATACTGGCGCCGGTGATGCTGGCCATCATCGGCATGGCCCTGGAAGAACTGGTGATCCGGCATGTCTATCACCGCTTCATCGACACTATCCTGGCAACCTGGGGCATCTCCATAGTCCTGAAGCAGCTCATCGTGATCATGTTCGGGCCGACTTCGCAAAGCATCGTCAATCCTTTGCCCGAACCCGTGCATATCCTGGGCGTGGTCTATCCTTCGTTCCGCCTGTTCATCATGGGCGTGGCACTGGTCATCAGTTTTGCAACCTTCTGGGTCTTCTACCGCAGCAATATCGGGCTGGCGATACGCGGCGTCATTGCCAACCGTCCCATGGCGGCATCGCTGGGCTTGAACACGCGCCGGATGGACCGCTGGACCTTTGCATTCGGCGCGGCCCTGGCCGGATTCGCCGGAGCCGTCATGGCGCCCATCATGAGCGTCGATCCGCAAATGGGCAGCGGTTTCCTTATTCCAGCCTTCCTGTCCATTATGGTGGGCGGCATCGGCCATCTTCTGGGCGTAGTGCTGGGCGCGGGAATCATCGGCACCACCAGTACGGTCATTTCCTCGATCGACACTCAGGTTGCTTCCCAGGTGGCCGTATTCCTGCTGGCCATTATCGTTATTCGCTTGTGGCCGGAAGGTCTGATCGGAAGGAAGCGCTAGGATGAACAAGAAAGTATCTTTAGGACTAGGCCGCCAGCTCACGGTCGCTGTGTGGGTGGTGCTGTTTTTGGTGCCGCTGTTTGCCGACGACTGGGGCGTCAGCCAATTGGGGCAGTACCTGACCTTCGGCATCCTGGCCATGAGCCTGTCCTTCATTTGGGGGCAGGTAGGCATATTGTGTTTTGGCCAAGCCATTTTCTTTGGCATGGGGGCCTATTTGATGGGCCTGACCACGCTTGAAAAATTCACCTGGTTCGGCGGCTCGCAAACCGTGGGTATGCTGTTGGCGACCCTGGGGCCTGCGCTGGCCGCTTACATCCTGGGCAAGCTGCTGTTCGTCGGGCGGGGCCTTTCAGGCGCGTTTTTTGCCATTGTGACCTTGTGCGCGGCGGTGGTCGTCGAGATCGTGGCCCAGCATACCGACTTTATCGGCGGATTCGACGGCTTGCTGAACATTCCTCCGCTTATGGCCAACTGGCGCGTGGGCGACGAGTTTCTTTCCACCAACGAAACGTTCTATGTCGTGTTGGGGTCGGCGCTGGTCATTTACCTGGTGGCCTTGTTCATTCAACGCTCGCCGCTGGGCGTGGTGCTGGCCGCGATTCGCAACAACGAAGACCGCACCGCCTCCTTCGGCTATCGGACCATGAACTACAAGGTGCTGGCCTTTACCATTTCGGGCGCCATGGCCGGCTATGCCGGCGCCTTGTTCGCCGCGCAGTTCGGTTTCGTTTCGCCGGCCGTTACAGGCATGGCGCTGTCGACCGAGGTTCTTATCTGGGTGGCCGTGGGCGGGC
The DNA here is from genome assembly GCF_003315175.1 of Eoetvoesiella caeni. Classification (GTDB taxonomy): domain Bacteria; phylum Pseudomonadota; class Gammaproteobacteria; order Burkholderiales; family Burkholderiaceae_B; genus Eoetvoesia; species Eoetvoesia caeni. The sequence goes on from NZ_QNRQ01000002.1 coordinate 573,050, forward strand.
GCGGTGTGCTGTTGGCCGCCTTCCTGGGCGTGGTGCTGGTCCGTTCGGTTGAAAGCTTTTTGTCTTCTTCTTTGGGGCCGTACTGGCTGTTGACCCTGGGCGCATTCTTTATTCTGACGGTCGTGGCCATGCCCGAAGGCATATTCGGCCGCCTGCTCAAATTGCCGTTGCCCAAGGCTTGGCGCAATCCTGGAGACAAACATGCATAACATCAAACTTTCACCCGAAATCATCGAGCGCAGCCGCCAGCACCGCGGGCGCGAGCATTTGTTCCAGGGCCTCGATCCGGCTAAAACCGCCCATTTGATCGTTGATATGCAGGTTGGCTTCCTGGCGCCTGGCGCCGCCGTCGAGATACCGATGGCGCGCGAGATCGTCGGCAACGTCAACAAGACATCGGCGCTGGTGCGCGATGCGGGCGGGCTGAACGTGTATCTGCGCTATACCTACGACGAGAATGAACCGGTGAACTGGTCGTTCTGGTATGACGTGATCTCCAGCCCCGAGGCCAAAGAGCGGTCGCGCGGGGCGTTTACCCGGGGCGCCGATGGCTTCGAAATATGGCCCGGCATGGATGTGCAGCCTCAGGATGAAATTCTGGACAAGACGCGCTTTAGCGGCTTTGTGCCCGGCACCTGCGACCTGGATTCCTTGCTTGAGAAGCGCGGCATTGAAACCGTGATTGTCTCGGGCACGATGACCAATTGCTGCTCGGAATCGACCGCGCGCGACGCGGCGCAGCGCAATTACAAGGTTATCTTCATGGCCGACGGCAATGCCACCCTGACCGACGACGAACACAACGCCACGCTGAACAATATGCAAGCCTTGTTCGCCGAAGTCATGACGGTCGATCAATTGGCGGCGCTTTTGGCGGGCAGCACGGAACGCTGCGCCTAGTTCTGCAAACGCAATGCGCCGCGGCCATGGCGAATGCCATAGCCGCGGGCGGTGCCGTGCGAGATTTCAATGCGCGGGGCCATTGCCGGCCAGGGCTGTATTGGCCGCGGCGGAAAAATCTTGCTGACCCCCTATTTTTAAGCTATTATCAAGCAATAAATGTAGTGCGCGCTACAATTTTTAGTAAACACTAAATTAAATCACTAGAAATCCCCAGGCAGGGGCGGCCCCCACGAGGGGGCAATACGATACCCAAGGAGTAGTCGGCATGATGACGGAGCATACGAAAGTGGATCACAGCATGGAGAACCTCGATTCCGTGGAGCCGACTACGGCCGGCCCCACTGTGCTCGAAAAATCCAAGCCGCGCAGCGCCAACATGGCGGGCAACAAGGTCGAATGCAATGCCTGTCCCGTCTTGTGCCAGATTACCGAAGGCCGCACCGGCGCATGCGACCGCTGGGGCAATGTCGACGGCGTGCTGACGCGCGTCGACCCCGTGGTGCTGATGCGCCGCCTGGCCGATAAAAACGGCTCCGGCCCCGCTGTTATTCCCAACGGCGCGGACGCCGGGGAAAGCGGCGCCGATACCGGGACCGACACCGACTTGTTCGTCAGCGGCGTGGCTTCCGGTACAACCTATCCCGACTACAAGCCGGCGCCTTTTATCGTGGCCTCCAAGGCCCGGGGCGTCGATATGGTCACGGTGGTTACCGAAGGCATATTCAGCTACTGCAGCTTCAAGGTCAAAATCGATACCGACCGCTATCTTGGACCAGAGCAATCCAATATCCGCCACAAGGGCGAGATCGTAGGGCATGTCACGACGGCCGAATACGGATCGCAAATGCTGTCGCTGGGCGGGGTGCACCACCTTACCGGCGGAAGCAAGAAAGAAGGGCGCATCACTTGCGACGTCATGATGGCCTTGGGCAACAAGCAGGCTGTCGAGCTGACCATCGACGGCGGCGCCCAGCTTGTCGTGCAAGCGGGCAAGGCACCGATAGTCGACGGCCAGGAAGAGCGCCGCATGCGCGTGGGCTGCGGCTCGGCCACGATCGGCATCTTTGCCAAGCAGTGGTTTGGCCATGTCGACGAAGTAATCGTGGTGGACGACCATATCACCGGCGTGCTGTCCGAGCACCAGGCCGGCAAGTGCCTTGATATTCCGCCTTCCGGCATCAAAATGAAGGGCCGCAAATCCACCCCGGGCCGCTATTTTCAGGTGGCCAACCCAGGCAACGGCTGGGGCGGCACCGACATTGCCGATCCGCTGTCCATTATTGAAAGCTTCGATCCCAAGGTGGCGCATGCCGGCATGCGCGTGCTGATCACCTCGACCACCGGCGAACACGCCGAATACTACGAGCTTGACGATGCATTGCAGATGCAGCGCAAAGACATGCCCGAAGTCCTGCACAAGGTCGTCGAGCGCATCGGCGAGAACTGCGAACCTTCGCTGTGCAGCGTCATGTTCCTGGGCGGCGCGGGCGGTTCCTTGCGTGCCGGGGTTACCGAAAACCCCATCTGGCTGACCAACTCCATCAAGCAGTCGCTCACCAACGTAACCTGCGGCGGCGCGCCGGCCTATATCTGGGCTGGCGGCGGCATCACGGTCATGGTCGATGTCATGCGCATGCCCGACAATTCTTTCGGCTATGTGCCCACGCCGGCCATTGTTGCGCCTATTGAATTCACCATGTCCGCCGCGGACTACGAAAAGCTTGGCGGGCACATGGACATGGTGCGCAGCATCGACGACATCGTCAAGACCGAACGCCACCACATTATCGACTGGTACGACCCGGCCAGCCCCTGGCCTTTGTCCACCAAGCCCATGCTGGCTTAAGCGGGCATGGCAACGGCGGGTACGGTATCCGGGGCGGCGCCCATGGCGCACGCTTCGGGCGCATCGCGATCCAGGCTGGATGACGGCCGCTGGCATTTCCAGCATGGGCCGATTGACCTGGTCATCGATGCCTCGGGCCCGGCCGATGCGGTAGGCCGGGCGCTTGAAAACGCCTGGCTGCGTTTTGGCGAAATCCTGCCGGAACTTGTAGCGGAGCTGAAGTACTTGCGCCAGCCGGTGCGTGCCGCACATACTTTGCATGGACCCGTGGCGCGCCGCATGCATGATGCTTGCTGGCCCCATAGGAATCAATACATTACGCCGATGGCCGCGGTTGCAGGGTCGGTCGCCGACGAGCTGATAGGATTTTTTCGCAATGAGGCCGGCGTCGAGCGCGCCTACATCAACAACGGCGGCGACATTGCGCTGCATCTGGCCGCCGGCAAAACATACCGGGTGGGCCTGTTTGCCGACATCGCCCGGTTCGATGGCTCGTCCTTGCCGCTGGACGGCGATTTCGCCATCGACGCGCGGTTTCCGGTGCGCGGCATTGCCACCAGCGGCTGGCGCGGACGCAGCTTCAGCCTGGGCATAGCCGATAGCGTTACGGTGCTTGCCATCAATGCGGCCATGGCCGACGCGGCGGCTACCGTTATTGCCAATGCGGTAAGCAGCGACCACCGCGCCGTGCGCCGCGCGCCGGCCTCCAGCCTTAAAGACGACACTGACCTGGGCGACATGCTGGTGACGGTCGACGTGCAAGAGCTGCCGCAGGCTGAAATTGCCGCCGCGTTGGGCAAAGGTATGGCGCGGGCCAACGATCTGGTCCAGAAGGGCATCATCAGCGGGGCTGTATTGGCCCTGCGCGGGAAGATAGAAGTGGTGGGTTTGAACGAATTGAACAGCCGGTTTTTGCCGGGCGCATGAAGCGCCGCCAGGAACCGAAAAATCAGAACCGGAAAGGAAGCTATGTCAGACTTGATTGAAGTGCGCAATGTGTTGACCCAGGTGGAGACGATTTATCACGAGTTCGGTCCGCAAGGCCCCAGGCCGCTTATTCGCGGCGCTGTTGCTGCGGTGCTCAAGAACCCCTACGCTGGCCGCTATGAGCCCGATATCCTGCCCATGATGGAGCACCTTAACGAGGTTGGCCTGGAAATGGCGCACAAGCTGCTGGCCGCCATGCAAGTGCAGGCCGACGATATCGAAAGCTACGGCAAGGGTTCCATCGTGGGCGGCGCGGGCGAGCTCGAGCACGGCGCCTTGTGGCATGTTCCGGGCGGCTACGCCATGCGTGAATTGCTGGGCTGGAAGGGCGACCGCAATAGCTACAAGCAGGGCCAGGGCAGCGCCCAGAAAGGACTGGAAATGGGCCGCGCCTTGTCCATCGTGCCCTCGACCAAGAAAGTCGGCGCGCCGGGCACCAAGCTGGACGTACCCCTGACCCACGTAACGGCAAGCTACGTCCGCGGCCACTTCGACGCCATCGAAGTGTATGTGCCGGGCGCCCCTGCGGCCGACGAGCTGGTGTTTATCCTGGCCATGACCACAGGCGCGCGCATCCACGAGCGCGTCGGCGGCCTAAAGCCCGAACAAATCAGCAAGTTCGACGGCCTGCGTTAAGCCGGGCCGGTGTGCCGTTCGGGCGATCCATGCATCCGCATCCGCCCGCCCAACAGCGCACTAAACTGCAGCATAAACTTGAATAAATTGGAGAGCATCATGAAAGCAAAAATTCGCAAGCTGGTTGTAGTGGTAGACGAGACCCGCATTGAAATGCAGAAGGACGTGACCCCGGCCACGCGCCGGGCCGTGGCCATGGCCGTTATCGAGAATCCGTTTGCAGGCAAGTATGTCGAAGACCTGGCCGAGCTGTCGGCCATCGGCGAAGAACTGGGCGGCCTGCTGGGCGAGAAGTGCGTACAGGCTTTGGGCATCGAGCCCGGCCAGGCGCAAAGCTACGGCAAGGGCGCTATAGTGGGCGAGGCCGGCGAACTGGAACACGCTGCCGCCGTGCTGCATCCCAAGCTTGGCGCACCCTTGCGCAAGGCTGTGGAAAAGGGCGCGGCCCTGGTGCCTTCGGCCAAGAAGATGGGCGGTATCGGCGCAGCACTTGATGTGCCGCTGGGCCACAAGGATGCCGCCTTCGTGCGCAGCCACTTCGATGCCATCGAGGCACGCGTTTCCGATGCGCCGCGCGCCAACGAAATTGTCGTGGCCGTGGCGGTGACGGATTCCGGCCGGCCCCTGCCGCGCATCGGCGGGCTCAAGCTTAGCGAAATCAAGGGCGAAGACGGCTTGCGTTAAGCCGGCTTGAAAAGGAGATAGCCATGTCAGTATCTGTAGCAGAAGGCAAGTCGGGCAAGGTCGTTATCAAGAATGTCGGGCTGATGCTGTCCGGCGATCTGGACGCCCCCATACTCGATGCCGACACCATAGTCGTGAACGATGGCCGCATTGCCGCCATCGGCCGCTATAAGGATTGCGACACCGAAGGCGCGAACAGCGTCATCGATTGCCGCGGCACCACGGTAACGCCGGGCCTGATCGACTCGCACGTCCATCCGGTTGCAGGCGACTGGACGCCGCGCCAGAACCAGCTAAGCTGGATCGAGTCTTCGCTTAACGGCGGAGTGACCACCATGATTTCCGCGGGCGAGGTGCACTACCCCGGCCGCCCCAAGGACATCCTTGGCCTGAAGGCGCTGGCCATTACTTCGCAACGGGCGTTCGACAACTTCCGCCCGGGCGGCGTCAAGGTCCACGCCGGCGCGCCCGTCATTGAAAAAGGCATGGTCGAGTCCGACTTCAAGGAGCTGGCCGAATCCGGCGTCAAGCTGCTGGGCGAAATCGGGTTGGGCAGCGTCAAGGCGGGTGACGAAGCCCGGCAGATGGTGGCCTGGGCGCGCAAATACGGCATCCAAAGCACGATTCACACGGGCGGCCCGTCGATCCCGGGCTCCGGCCTGATCGACAAAGACGTCGTCCTGGAGGCCGACGCCGACATCATCGGCCACATCAACGGCGGCCACACTTCGCTGCCGTACAAGCAGGTGTGCGAACTATGCGAACGCTCCACGCGCGGCATTGAAATCGTGCACAACGGCAACCAACGCATTGCAATCCTGACGGCACGGCATGCGCACGAACTCAAGTGCCTGCATCGAGTCATTCTGGGCACCGACGGCCCGGCTGGTTCGGGCGTGCAGCCGCTGGGCATTTTGCGCATGGTGGCGCAGCTTTCAAGCCTGGCCGACATTCCCGCTGAAATCGCCTTCTGTTTTGCCACCGGCAATACCGCGCGCATGCGCGACCTGGACTGCGGCTTGATCGAAGTAGGACGTTCGGCCGACTTTGTCTTCATGGATCGCGCCCAGCATACCGCGGGATCGAACCTGCTTGAAAGCGTGCAACTGGGCGACTTGCCCGGCGTGGGCATGGTCATGATCGACGGTATTGTGCGCTGCCAACGCAGCCGCAACACGCCGCCCGCCACCCAAGTTCCGGTCATCGAACATTAAGCCTGGAGGCACAAGGCATGGCAGCAGCATTGCAAGGCGTGACAGTATTGGACCTGTCGCGTATTTTGGCCGGACCCTGGTCAACCCAGAACCTGGCCGACCTGGGCGCCGACGTCATCAAGGTTGAACGCCCGGGACAAGGCGACGATACGCGCAGTTGGGGCCCTCCCTTCGTGCAGGGCACGGATCCATCCACCAAGGATGCGGCGTATTTCTTCTGCTGCAACCGGGGCAAACGTTCGGTTACGCTGGATTTCACGATAGAGCAAGGCCGTGAAGTGCTGATTGAACTGGTTCGCAAGGCCGATGTGCTGGTCGAGAACTACAAGGTGGGCGGGCTGAAGAAATACGGGCTGGACTACGACACTTTGTCGAAGATCAACCCCAAGCTCATCTATTGTTCGATTACCGGCTTTGGCCAGACGGGGCCGTATGCCGCGCGGCCCGGCTACGATGCTTTGGTCCAGGCCATGGGCGGCCTGATGAGCATAACCGGAGAGTCCGACAGCACGCCGGGCGGCGGCCCCCAGAAGGTAGGCGTGGCCGTGGTGGATGTGCTGACGGGGCTGTATGCGACATCCGCCATCCTGGCTGCGCTTTATCATCGCACGCAATCGGGCCAGGGGCAGTATATCGACATCGCCCTGCTGGACGTACAAGTGGCTGCGCTGGCCAACCAGGCCAGCAACTATGTGTTGGGCGGCCAAGTGCCCCAGCGTATCGGCAGCGCGCATCCGTCCATCGTGCCGTATCAGCCCTTTGCCTGTGCCGACGGCCACGTCATGCTTGCCATCGGCAACGATACGCAATTCGCGGCATTCTGCCGCGCGGCGGACTGCGAAGGCCTGGCGCAGGACGAACGCTTCCGCAACAACGCGCTAAGGGTGCAGCACCGCGAGGCGCTGGTCGACATACTGCATGAAAGAATGGGCTTGAAGACCGTGGACCAGTGGTGCCAGTTGGCCACCGACAACGGCTTTCCCTGCGGGCCCATCAACACCATCGACCGCGTGTTCGCCGACCCCCAGGTCCAGGCGCGCGAGCTGCGCGTCAGCGTCCCTTCCGAAGGCTACGGCACGGTCGACCTGGTCGCCAGCCCCATGCGTTTTTCCGGTACGCCCATCAGCTACGACATGGCTCCGCCATTGTTGGGCGAGCATACAGAAGCTGTGCTGGCCGAGTTGGGGCTGGACGAGAAGGCCGTTGCGAATTTACGCAGCGCGAAGGCGATTTGAACGCATCGGCTTTGCAAGCGCCTTGTTCCGCAGCCTTTTGGCCTACTTCAGAACCGACTTGAGCAGCAGGTCGCTGATGTAGGCGGCCCAGGTGTCGATGTTTTTCTGGTCCATGAGGTCGGTGTTCAGGAAGGCCGAGAACGTATAGCGGTTGGACACGTAAAAGTAGCCTAGCGAGGTCATGGCCATGTACAGATTCTCGCAGTCGACGTCGTCGCGAAACACGCCTGCTTCGGCGCCGCGTTGAATGACCTCTTTAAGTATTCCGATGGCCGGCCGGGCGTACTGGTCGGCCGTTTTCGACTTGGAAATGTGCTTGCCCTTTTGCAGGTTTTCGTTGCCCAGCAGAACGATGATTTCAGGGTTTGCGAGGTAGTAGCGAAAGGGGAATTCAATAATCTTTTTCAGCGAGCCGATCGGGTCGTCCATGTCCAGCTGGAGTTTTTTCTCGGCTTCGAAGATGTCGCGATACGAAGCTTCCAGCACTTCCACAAAAAGCTTTTCCTTGCTGCCGAAGTAATAATAAATAAGGCTGTCGTACGATTTGGCCGCTTTCGAGATTTTGTCGACGCGGGCGCCTTCGTATCCGTCTTTGGAAAAAATTTTCTTGGCCGCCCGCAGGATATTGCTGCGGGTGGTCTTGGCTGAGCGCGGGCGCGACTTTTTAGCGGCGGCTGGTGCGTCGACGCCGGTATCTGCGGTGTCGTCGGTGGTTTCAGCCAGATCGGGGGAAGCCAGGGTATCGTCGTGTTGGATAGTCATAGTTCGCTGGTTTTCTCGTAATAAACAAAAACAACATTCGGTTGAAAGCGCCGCCGGCGTGCTGTTTGGCTGCTTTGCACGGTGTTGCTGCTATTGGAGATTGGGGTTTTCCCTTGGGTTGGAAGGGAATCGCCACAAGTCGGCCAAAGGCTTGCAAACACAGCGAAAAATAAATTTGCTTCTTGGTTCCGGTTCAGTATACTATACCTATTAATGTAGTGAGTACTACATAAAATTAATAGTTCGGATTTACGGCGTTTGCAAAATTTGCGACGTGTGGCTTAAAGGAGCGGGTGGCTAATATGGAAACAATCAAGACGGATGTCGTCATCATCGGGGCGGGCCCCTGCGGTTTGTTTGCGGTATTCGAACTGGGCCTGCTCGACCTTAAATGCCATGTGGTCGACGTGCTGGACAAGCCGGGCGGCCAGTGTGCCGAGTTCTATCCCGAAAAGCCCATTTACGATATTCCCGGCACGCCTTCGTGTACGGGCCAGGAACTGACCGACCGCCTGTTGCAGCAGATCCGCCCGTTCGACCCGGTATTCCATTTCGGTGAAATGGTGGCCTCGGTAGAAAAGCTTGAAAACGGCAATTGGCGCTTGCGCACGGACCAGGACAAAGAATTCGAGGCGCCGGTCATCGTTATCGCGGCCGGCGGCGGCAGCTTCATGCCCAAGAAGGTCACGGTTCCAAACGCGGCGGAATTCGAAGGCAAGTCGCTTTTCTATGCCGTGCGCAAAATGGAGAACTTTCGCGACAAGAAACTGCTGATCGTGGGCGGCGGCGATTCGGCCCTGGACTGGACGCTGAACTTGCATCCATTGGCCAAGTCGACAACCCTGGTGCATCGGCGCCAGGATTTTCGCGCTGCGCCCGATTCGGTCAACAAGGCCCTGAGCCTGGTCGAACAAGGCGACATGTCGTTCGTGGCCGGCAATCTAAGCCAGTTGCATGGCGAGAACGGCCAGTTGGAAGCGGTCACCATCAAGCACACGGAAGGCGGCGCTGAAACCGTACACGAATGCGACAACCTGCTGGTGTTCTACGGCCTGACCATGAAGCTGGGGCCGATTGCCGACTTTGGCTTGAACCTGCACGAGAACCGGATTGTCGTCGATACCGAAAAGTTCGAGACCAGCGTACCGGGCATTTTTGCGATCGGCGACATCAATTGGTACCCCGGCAAGCTCAAGCTTATTTTGTCGGGCTTTCACGAGTCGGCGCTGATGGCGCAACAAGCCAAGCGCATTGCACATCCTGGCCAGAAAATATTGTTCCAGTACACCACGACTTCGTCGGCCCTGGTCAGCAAATTAGGAGCTGCAGCATGAAGATCAACGTAATCGATCGCGACGGCACGTTGCACGAATTGGATGCTACGCCGGGCTGGAAAGTCATGGAAGTCATCCGCGAGGCCGGCCTGGATATCAAGGCCGAATGCGGCGGCTGTTGTGTGTGTTCGACCTGTCATGTGTATGTCGACGATGCATGGGTCGACCGCCTGCCGGGCCGCCAGGACGAAGAAGATGAAGTGCTGGACGACGCATGCGAATTGAAAGAAACGTCGCGCTTGTCGTGCCAGCTGTTGATGGCCGAAGAACTGGACGGCCTGACCGTCACGTTAGCCCCCGAGTGGGCTTGAACCAAGAATCGGAGAGTGGAAATGTCGAATTACGTACTCAATACATGGTACCCATTGGCGTGGTCGCGCGATATCAACAACAGCTTGCACAAGCGCCGTATTGTCGGGAAAGATCTGGTGCTGTACCGCAATAGTGCAGGCAATGTCGTGGCGCATGTGGACATGTGCCCGCACCGCATGCTGCCGCTTTCGCAGGGCAAGCTCAAGGGCGACGTGCTGGAGTGCGGCTACCATGGCATGCAGTTCGACTGCTCGGGCAAATGCGTGCGCGTACCGGGACAGGACATTATTCCTTCCAATGCCGTGGTCGCCACATATCCCACGCACGAAAACATGGGGCTGGTATGGATATGGATGGGCGATCCCGCGCTTGCGGATACGTCCAAGGTATACGACTTGCCGCAGTACCATGACGCCAACTGGAGCTCGGTGGAAGGCGACGCCTTGGAAATCGGTTGCCATTATCTGAACCTGGCCGATAACCTGTGCGATCCCGCCCATGTGAACTTCGTGCACCTGACGACGCTGGGTTCTTCGGCCGGCGAAGATGTGCCTGTGCATCATGAAAAGCAGGAAGGCAAGCTCATTACCTGGCGCTGGATCAACGATGCGCCGGCCATTCCTCTGTTCCAGAAGTTCGGCAACTTCAAGGGCAATGTCGACCGCTGGCACTATTACCATTACCATGCGCCCAGCATTGCGGTCATTGACTTCGGCAGTGCCTTGACCGGCACGGGCGCTCCGGAAGGCAATCGTGACGACTGCATTCAAATCTACGCCTGTCACTTCATGACGCCGGTCGACGAGGACACCACTATCGACCATTGGTTGCATGTGAAGAATTTCAAGGCATCCGAAGAGACCAACAAGGCGCTCTCGGCAGAGTTCCGCTCTGCCTTCCAGGAAGACAAGGTCATACTTGAAGCCATTCATCAGAACGAGCGCAAGTACCCAGAACATCGACCCATCAAGCTGGCCATCGACGCTTCGCCCACGCGCATGCGCAAGATGGTGCAAGGCATGATCGAGGCCGAGAAGGCGCCGGCCAAGGAAGCAGTCGCGGCCTAAGGCTGTGCCGGATCAAGGACTCCAGCCGAAGGGCTGGAGTTTTTTCATCAGCATCCAGGAAAGCCCTTGGCGTGCTGTCGAGTTATTGAAGCAATGGAAGCAAGCATGAACGATGATTTTCCCTTTTTGCTGGGGTGCAATGGGCGCGGAGCGCAACTGTCTTCGCCCGGCAAGCCGGTGTCGCTGGAAGAGGCCTCCATCGACGAGCAGTTTCGCATGGTCAAGGAGTCGGGCGTATTCGATTATTTCGACCGGATCCCGTTGCGCGAGAATTTCGCCGAGTACGAGCGCGCCATGCAAAAGTACGACCTGCCCGTGCATACCGCAAGCTGGTTTTATATGCTTGGCCGCGACGAAGCCTTGATGTACGACAATCTTGAAATTTGCCGTGATGTCGGGGCCAAGTGCCACAACATCATGACCTTTACGCATCATGCCGACGGCCACGTGTTGACCGACGATGAAATCGTGGCGCATTACCTGGATGTATACGAACACGGCATGAAGCTGGGCGTTGAGCCTTCGTTCGAGCTGCATGTGAATATGTGGACCGAGAACATGGCGCGCGTCACGCCCATTGCGCAGCGTATTGCGGGGCAAGGCGTGCCGTTCAACTACACCATGGACTACAGCCATGTGAACTTCAAGATCGGCAATCCCGAGGAGCAGAATCTTTCCGAGTGCCGCCAGGCCGTCGAGTCGGGCGCTATGGTGCTTGATCCGTTCGAAGAGGGCTCGTTGTGCGACGAGTGGCTGAATCTTGGCATAGTCAAATGGATACAGTTGCGCACTGTAGGTCCGAACCAGCCCAAGAATCTTTGGGTCAAGAATGACGACGGCTCTTATGCGCGCGGCATTCAGTACCCCATCGTGCGGCCCAAGCCCGGCGAGTGGCATTCCGATTGGCACGCCTACATGCTTGAGCCGTCCAAAGAGGCCATACGCAAATCCTTGCGCTATCATGCAACGCACAAAGACAGCCCGTTGCGCTACATCACCACCGAAATGATCAATCTGCCCGATTACGGCCTGGGCGCCAAATACAATTTGTTCGAGCAGAACGTCGAGGCGGCCAAATTCATTCGCAAGGCCTGGAAAGAAACCAAGGCCTTGCACGCCGCTGGCTTGCTGTAGTAGAAGCCGAGATCCTCAGCGTGCCGGCCGGGTAGCCGGCTGGTGCGCAATGGTTGCTTGAGGCGGCCTATATGGGCCGCTTTCTCATTCTTCGCGCAGCAGTTCGCCCAGTTCGCGCACCGCTTGTTCGCGGCGCGGGCTGGCTTGGAACTGGGTCGATAGGGTGGACCACTCGGGTTGGCTACGGGCTTCGATCAAGGGTTCAGGCAGCCGGCCTTTGCGCAGGCGCGCTTGCGTGGCGGCAAGGGGAGTTTGTGGGGCGGACTCCGGCGTGGGGTCTTGGCCGGGACGGTCCGTGCCTGGTTCCAGGACGGCAGGCTCGAGGCTTATAGGGCTTTGCGCGGCATGGCCGCGCCTTTCGAGTGCGCGCGCCAGGTCTATTTGGCGCAAGGCCAGCAGGCACAGCACGGCGTCGTCGACGCTGATTTCCTGGTAGCCCTTGAGCAGCCCCACGACACGCTTGCCGTAGCGGTCGGCGCCCTGCCACAGGCCTCCGGCCGCCGCGCCTATCAGGGCTGCCGCACCCAGGCTCAGGCCCGCGGTAAACAAGTCGACGGTAGCGCCGGCCATGGCTCCGGCGGCCATGCCTTTGCCCAGGTGCAGGCCGGCGTCCTTCAAGGCTTGTGGATGAAACAAGTCCATGCCCCAGCGCTCGCCCTCAAGGGGCAGGGTGTGGCGCGGGAAATCCTGGGCATTGAATTTATAGCGTTTCAGCAAGGCCCGTACGCAGGCATTTTCGCGTTCGCTGATTTTGGCGCGCAAGGCTTGCGTGGCCTGGACCAAGGACGTCTCGTCGGGGGCACTGCTAAGGCGCAGGGCGGCGGCGTCGACCAGCAGCTCGGCAATCAGCCGGGCGGCATCGGCGCGGCGTATGGCGCGTTGCCGTGCGACATCTTCTTTCAGATTTTGCAGGACGGGTGCGCGCGCATCCAGAAGCAGCGCCAGCTTGTCATAGAGCTGGGCTTCGCCGTCCAGGGCCGGTGCAACGGTATCGAACTCGACCATGGCGTGCAGGTTCAGGCGCGCCAGGGCTTCGCGCCATGAGTCGGTGCGCTGCTGGGGGCTGTGCGTGAAGTTGAGCACAGGCAGCAGCGGCCGCCCGCAACTGGCCAGGATTGCCAATTCGTCCTTGTGCTTGCCAAGAATCGGGTCGCGTACATCGACGACATACAGGCCGGCATCGCATTCGAGCAGCTTGGCCAGGACCCTGGCCTCTTGTTCGAAGCGGTGCGCGCTTTCTGGCGTGCCCAAGAAACGGCGGATGCGCTCGGGACCGTCCAGGCGCTCGGCGCGTTGCGCCAGCTGATCCAGATAATCCATCAGCCCGATGCCGTCTTCCATGCCGGGGGTGTCGAACAGTTCTACGGCGGTATGGCCGTCGCTAAGCAGGCGGGCGCCTTCCACATGGCGCGTGGTTCCGGGGCTGTCCATGACCTGGCCAAAACTGCGGTCGCGTGTCAGTGTGCGCAGCAAAGAGGTTTTGCCGGTGTTGGTATGGCCGACGACTGCCAGCCGCAGAGGAGGGGCGCTTGCGTCAATCATGGGTGCCGTCCATGGTCAGCCACGCTATGGCTGTTGTTGGGTCGGTATGGATGTCCGAGGCGGCAATGCCGGCCGTTACAAGGCGCTGCACCCAGGCGGCGCTGCGCGGATCGGTGTGCTCGCCGCCCGGGGGCAGCAACAGGATGCGGGTGCCCGCGCTATGGCCGGCGGCTTCGGCGATGAAGCCAATGGCGCCGCGGTCGGGCGTTTGGCGCCGGTCGCACGCTATCAGCAGTTTGCGGGGAGGATGCGTGAACAAGAGGTCAAGCAAGCTCTTGCGCTGCGCGCCGGTGTCGATAAGGCCCAGGTCGTGCGCAGGCGGCAACAGCGGCCGCGGCGGCCAGGGCAGGTCGGCGGGCAGTTCCAGGCCCGCGGCCAGGCATTGCCCGGTTTGACCGTCCTTGAGCCCTGGCGCGCCGTGCTTGCGGATGCTGGCCTGGTAATCGTCTCCGGCGGGCGCGTCGACGCCCATTTTTTCGCTTGAAGGTTGCAGGCGTTCGCGCAGGTCGGCGTAGCCGGGCAGGCTTGTATCGAGCGTGGTGGCGGCAATTTTGCGGCGTGCAATGACAAAGCAAAGCGCAAAGCAGGCCAGCCGGGGGATCAGTCCATAGACGACTACGCAGCCCAGCAGCCAGCTGGACCACAGCGTCTGGGCGGATTCGGGCAGGACATGCAAGCCGTTGCTGAGCCGCACGATGGTTTCGTCGGGCATGGTAAATCCCAGCAGGCCCGGCAGCCAGCCCAGGGCTTGCGTCATGGAGACGAAGGTGTCGGCCGACAATAAAGTGGTTTCCCAATTGAAGCCGTAGCGTCGGGCCGACAAGAGAGCCACCAGGCCCGTTATGGCGCTGAGCAGCGCAACGGTCCACAGCCCATGGCTGGTTGCGGCCAGGACCCAGCGCAGGCTGCCATTGCGGTCCAGCAGTCCCGAGAGCGCGCGCGGAGCCAGGGCGCTGTCGGGGCCGCGCGCCAGTTTTTTCGTCAGCCAAAGCCAGGCCTGTCCAAGCCAGGTGCCTGCGTGCCGGCCTTGAAGGGCAAAGCTGAACAGCCAAAGCACAAAAGTAATGGCGTGCAGCCCCAGCAAGGCGGCCAGGGCCAGCAGCAGGTTGACCGGCCGGCTGCCATCGCCCAGAGCGCCCTGCGAAGCCGCCGCCCCCGCCAACAGAGTGACGAGCAGCATGGCCACCAGTGTCAGCCGGGCAATGCGGCGCCAATGGCCCAGGGTGTCTTCTATGCCTTCACGCTTTGCAAGCAGGGCGGCGCGCAGCAGGACTTTTTGCGTGAATCCCGTGCCTTGGGTGCGCGCCTGGCGCACTTCGCGGCTGTCTTCCAGCGGACCCCAATGGGCTTCGCGCAGGCGCACGA
Organism: Eoetvoesiella caeni; assembly: GCF_003315175.1. Classification (GTDB taxonomy): domain Bacteria; phylum Pseudomonadota; class Gammaproteobacteria; order Burkholderiales; family Burkholderiaceae_B; genus Eoetvoesia; species Eoetvoesia caeni. The sequence continues at coordinate 588,071 of NZ_QNRQ01000002.1, forward strand.
ACTCTGCCGTCCAGTAACTATTGAATGACGAGCCGTTGCTTATGCTGGGGGTATGCGCTCGGCGGGCCGATGAAATCAAGTTGGCAGGACCGGACACTAGGACTGGCTGGATTCAACGGGACTGTGCACGGCCTTGGGCTTGAACCATTGGTCCAGCTTGTCGTGGGCTTGCGCCTTGACCTCGGGTGTAATGTAGATGGCGACGGTTGCAAGCGCGGCCGCCAGGACGCCAAGGTCGTCGGTGTAGCCGATCAGCGGCGCCAGGTCGGGAATGGCGTCCAGCGGGAAAATGAAATAGCCCAGCGCGCCGTAGATGACGCGTTTGGCCCAGGCCGGCGTGCTGCTGCTTTGGGCCGCATAGTACAGGCATAGGGCTTTTTCAAGGAGCTCGCGGCCGAACGAACGGACTCGCGGCTCTAGCTTGCCCCAGAAGCGCGCCGGGCTGTACATGCTGCGGTATTTAGTATTGATCATGCTGTGATGGAACCTCGTTGCGATCCAGGATCTTATTGTAGTGAAGAACTCCATCTATGACGGCATGGGAAAGAACCGCCGCGCTTGCCGCCATGATGCAGGGCGCAGCGTGGCGGCGGGTTGTTTGCCGCGGCCGGCCTTGGCGGGCCAGCGCGCTTTGTTCAGGACCGGCTGGCGCCAGTTCAGGTTTTTTTGGCAATCAATCCGTAAATGAACAAAACAATAATGGCCCCGACTATGGAGCCTATCCAGCCGGCGCCTTGCCCCGGAGCATACAAGCCGACAGCGGCGCCGAGGTAGCCCGCGACCACTGAACCGATAATGCCGAGGATGACGGTGAGGATAATACCGAGCTTTTGGTCTCCCGGCATGATGGCGCGAGCGATCAAGCCAACAATGAATCCAACGACGATCATGCTGATAATACCCATGCGATTTGCTCCTGGTTGGTAAAACGGATGCGCCTGGTAACGCTGCTTATCGGCTACTGCCATGTTCCGATACTGCCAATAATAGGGAGGTCGGACAGGGGCGTCCAGCTTGTGCGGCCAAAATTGGTATCTGAATATTTCACGTCTGTTGGTGTTTCAACTAGTTGACTTACCAACCTTCTGGTCGTAGACTTTTTGGCAAGCAAGCTTATCGCGGCTGTACTGTCCCGCGGCAAGTTTGTACAACAAGTCCAAAATCAGGAGACAAAATGAAAGCACTGCGCTTGGGCGTTGCCGCCCTCATGGCCGCGTCGATTTCCGGCTACGCCATCGCCGACCCAGTTAAAGTGGGCATAATCGCGCCATTTTCCGGGCCATTTGCCCATTACGGAAAACTCTTCAAAGACGGCGCCGAATCGTATCTTGCCACGCAGAACGGCAAATTCGGCGGCCACGATATCCAGATCGTCTACCGCGACAGCGGCGGACCGAATCCCGGCGCGGTGAAAACCGCGGCGCAAGAGCTGATAGTCAACGACAAGGTCGACTACCTGGGCGGCCTGGTGTTCACGCCCAATGCCATGGCCGTGGCCCCGCTGATACAGCAGTCCAAGACTCCTACCGTCATTTTCAATGCGGCCACTTCTGTCATTACGACCAAGTCCGACTACTTCGTGCGCACGTCATATACCTTATGGCAAGACACCGTGCCGCTGGCCAATTGGGCGCATAAAAAAGGCCTGACCAAGGTGGTTACCGCCGTGACCGACTACGCGCCGGGCGTGGACGCCGAAAAAGCCTTTACCGCGGCTTTCACCAAGGCGGGCGGTACAGTGGTTGAAAGCATACGCATGCCGCTAAGCACCAATGACTTCAGCCCATACGCGCAACGCATCAAGAATAGCGGTGCACAGGCCGTCTATGTGTTCCTGCCGGGCGGTCCTCCCAACCTGGGCTTCGTCAATGCCTACAACCAGAACGGCCTGCGCGCAGCCGGCGTCGAGTTCCTGGGTACGGCTGAAACCGACGAATTCGATCTGCAGAAGTTCGGCGATGCGGCGGTTGGGTTGATGACATCCTTCCATTATTCGGCGGCCCACGATTCCGACGCCAACCGTGCGTTCGAAGCGGCCATGAAGAAGCAGGCCCCTGATGCGCTGCGCAACTACGCTTCCATTGGCGCTTTCGACGGCATGCGGGTCATCCAGAAGATGGTCGAGGCCACCGACGGCAAGAAGGACGGCGCCAAAGCCATGGCCGCCATCAAGGGATTCGCCTGGGAAAGCCCGCGCGGCCCGGTCTCGATCGACCCCAAGACGCGCCATATTACGCAAAACGTCTACCTGCGCAAGGTTGAAAAAGGCAGCGACGGCGTGCTGATCAACAAGGAAATCGAGAACTTCGGCCCCCAAGGCGACCACGGACTGGAGTAAATATGAGTTCAAGGCAAAAGGCATCCCCTTGCGGGGCAGCGTGGGGGCAACTTTTGCCGCCGGGCCGCCCCCAGGCAAAAGCGCCCCCCTGGGGGGCAGCAAGCCGCATAGCGGGGCAGCGTGGGGGCAACTTTTGCCGCCGGGCCGCCCCAAGGCAAAAGGCGCCCCCTCGGGGGGCAGCAAGCCGCGCAGCGGCGCAGCGTGGGGGCATTTTTCATGTTGCAACTGAGTAATATTTTGATAGACGGAATCGTCTACGGGATGGTGTTGTTCGTCATCTCCGTAGGCCTTTCCGTCACCATGGGCCTGATGCGCTTCATCAACCTGGCCCATGGCGCTTTCGCGATGGCGGGCGGCTATATTGCCGCCTGGCTTATCCGGGAAGCGGATGTGCCGTTTTTCGGCGGCGTCGTGGTGGCGATTGCCGCCACCATGCTGCTGGCGGCGCTGCTTGAAGTCTTTGTATTCCGCTTCCTGTATGCCAAAACAGAATTGCAGCAGGTTCTATTCACAATCGGCTTCACCTTCGCTTCCATTGCCTTGGCCAATTTTCTGGCCGGCGCCTATATCCAGCAAATTCCCTTGCCTGGCTGGCTGCATGGTTCTATTACCTTGGGTGGGCGCACCTTGCCTACACAAAGAGTGATGGTCGTGGTCATGGGGCTGGCGGTAGTGTTGCTGCTTTGGGTGATCATCGCCAAGACGCGGTTCGGCATATGGCTGCGCGCTTCGGTCGACAACGCTTCCATGTCGTCGTCGCTGGGCATCAATATCCGTGTTGTGCAATGCGCGACCTTTGCTTTCGGCGCCGGGCTGGCCGCGCTGGGCGGTGTGCTGGGCGCGGAGCTTATGCCGCTTGAACCTTATTATCCCCTGAAGTATTTGGTGTTGATGCTGGTTGTCGTGTCGGTGGGCGGGCTGGGCAGTGTCTCGGGCACATTGTGCGCCGCCTTGCTGCTTGGCATTGTCGATACCGCCGGCAAATACCTGGCTTCCGGATTCGGCAGCTTCTTCTTTTATGTGGCAATGATTGCATTGCTGGCGTTACGCCCTCACGGCATTTTGCGGAGACGATGATGCAATTGTCCCAAGCTTCTTTGCGCGCTGGGCGCCGCACCTATATTCCATGGCAAGGCTATCTGGCCGCGCTGGTCCTGATATTCGCACTGTATTGGTTGTTTCCGGGCAATCTGCTGATGCTGACCCGGATCGCAACAATCGCCATCTTGGTGATGTCGCTGGACCTTGTAACCGGCTACGCCGGATTGCCTACGCTGGGGCACGCGGCCATGTACGGCATGGGCGCTTATGCGGCGGCGCTGTGCGCCAAGTTCCTTACCGGCGATCCGCTGGCCGGCCTGGTGGTCGCGGCGGGCGCGGGCGCTTTGCTGGCGTTGGTGGCAGGCTCGTTCCTGGTGCGATACCAGGGGCTGGCCTTCTTAATGCTGACGATTGCCGTGGTGCAGATCATGCAAAGCATCGCCAGCAAGCTGCAATTCATTACCGGCGGCGACGATGGCCTGTCGGGGTTCGAGATCTCGCCGGTGTTCGGCCGATTCGAATTCGACATGTTCGGGGTGACAGGCTACTGGTACAGCATGATTCTGCTGCTGCTTTCCTTTGTGGTGTTGCGGCGCATTATGCATTCGCCCTTCGGCCTGTGCTGCATGGGCATACGCGAAAACCGCGACCGGATGAGCGCCAACGGCACCCGCATCTATCCGCATCTGCTTAAACTGTATGTGCTGGCCGGCACATTTGCGGGCCTGGCGGGCGGCATCTCGGCCCAGGTCAATCAAATCGTCGGCCTGGACAGCCTGGGGTTCGACTTGTCGGCCGAAGCCCTGGTCATGCTGGTGCTGGGCGGTTCGGGCAACCTCGTGGGGGCTATTGTGGGTACGGCGCTGTTTTCCAGCATTCATCATTTTGCGGCTATGGCCAATCCATTTCACTGGCTGTTCGTCATTGGCGGCTTGTTGATGGCCGTGGTGTTCCTGCCCAAGGGATTCATTGTCCTGCTGGCCCGGCGCTTGGGCGCGAATGCCCTGGCCATCTTCGGGAGACGCGCATGAGCGTTCTGCGTGTAGAGCATTTAAGCAAATCGTATGGCGGCCTTAAGGTCACGGACGATGTGTCCTTCGAGCTGCACCCGGGCGAACGCCTGGCCATTATCGGTCCCAACGGAGCTGGCAAGACCACGCTGGTCAGCCAGGTAGCCGGCGCCTTGCAGTCCGATCGAGGGCAAATCTTCCTTGGCCAGGACAACGTCACCGCATGGCCCGGCTACCGCCGTGTAGGCCGCGGCCTGGTGCGCACCTTCCAGATTTCCAAGCTGGCGCCCGAGATTTCGGTCATCGACCAGTTGGCCCTGGCCATCCACCAGCGCGATGGCAGCATAGGAAACATGTGGCGCCACAAGGATTCGTATCGCGATGTGCGCGATGAGGCCATGCAAATCCTGGAAGGCTTGCAACTGTCGCGTGCACAAGACCGCAAGCCTTCGGAAATGGCCTATGGCGATCAACGCTTGGTCGAAGTGGCGCTGGCGCTTGCCCTGAAGCCCAGGGTGCTGTTGCTGGACGAGCCCATGGCGGGCGTGCCCAAGTCCGAGGCGCAGCTTATCCTGGACGCGCTTGCGCGGCTGCCCGCCGACCTGGCCGTGGTTATTATCGAGCACGACATGGACCTGGTCTTTCGTTTTGCCCAGCGCATTCTTGTGCTGGCCAACGGCGCGGTATTGGCCGACGGCACGCCGGCGCAGATCCGCGGCAACGACGTCGTGCGCGCGGTTTATCTTGGCAAGGGAGGGCAGGCATGAGCGCGCTATTTGAACTATCGTCCGTCCAGGCCGGCTACGGCCCACTGACAGTGCTGCATGGCGTGTCGCTGCATATCGAGGCGGGTGAACGAGTCTGCCTTATCGGCCGCAACGGCGTGGGTAAGTCGACGACGCTCAAGACGATTATGGGCCTGACCGACCGGCGCGCCGGCAGCCTGTTTTGGAACGGCCGCGACATCAGCCGCAGCAGCACCGTTGCGCGTTCGCGCATGGGCATAGGCTATGTGCCGCAAACCCGCGATATTTTTCCTTCGCTTACGGTCGAAGAAAACTTGATTGCCGGCTTGCGCAATGGGCCTGCCAGCGCGATTGCGCGCGCCTACGAGCTTTTTCCCAGGCTGCAAGAGCGCCGCAACAACGGCGGGGCCGAGCTTTCCGGCGGCGAACAGCAAATGCTTTCGGTGGCACGCACACTGCTTGGCAAGCCGCAACTGCTGTTGCTGGACGAGCCGCTGGAGGGCTTGGCTCCCATCATTTGCGAAGAGCTGATGTCGGCTTTCGAGACTTTGAGCCGCGACGAGGGAGTGGCGGTTTTGCTGGTAGAACAGAAAGTGCAGGAAGCGCTTCATTTTGCCCAAAGGGCGGTGGTGCTGGATCACGGCGCAGTAGTGCACGAGGGGACGACCTCTGAACTGCTGGCCGATCCGGGCATCGTGGATCGTCATATAGCGGTGGCGCAGGCGCCGGCGCACAGTGACGCCTGAATTTTTTGCGGGAGACATAGCCATGAGCGACACACAAACTTTAACCCGGGACGGAATCGACGCGCCGCGTCTTGATATCGACCCGTTTTCCGATGACTTTTTGAACATGCCTTATCCGTACCACGAGCGGATGCGCGAGGCGGGTCCGGTGGTCTGGCTGGAGCCCTACCAACTGTGGGGCGTGGCGCGCCACGAGGAGGTGCGGGCCGGGCTTAATGACTGGGAAAACTTCATTTCGTCGGCGGGCGTAGGCCTGGCCAATTTCCGCACGGAAAAGCCGTTTCGTCCTCCCAGCCTGATCCTGGAGGCCGACCCGCCGCAGCACACGCGTTCGCGCACAGTCCTGGCCCGCGTGCTGTCGCCGAAAATGATGCAGAAAGTCCGCGCCGATTTCGAAAAACAAGCCAACGAGCTTATCGATCGCCTGGTCGAGCAGGGCGAGTTCGACGCCATCAAGGACCTGGCCAAGGCTTATCCGCTGAAGGTGTTTCCGGATGCGGTGGGGCTGGCCGCAGAGGGCCGCGACAACCTGTTGCTGTACGGCGATATGGTGTTCAATGCATTCGGCCCGCGCAACCATGTGTTCCTTGATGCCGTGGGGCGCTACGAACCGGTGCGCGAGTGGATCATGAATCAATGCCAGCGCTCCGAATTGAGCCCCGACGGGTTCGGCGACCTGATTTACCAGGCCGCCGATGCGGGCGAGATCAAGCACGAAGAAGCCACCTTGCTGGTGCGCTCTTTATTGTCCGCGGGCGTGGACACCACCGTCAACGGCATCGGCAATGCCATGTATTGCCTGGCCCAGTTCCCCGAGCAGTACGACAAGCTGGTTGCAAACCCCACGCTGGCGCGCCAAACCTTTGAAGAGGCGCTGCGTTTTGAGTCGCCGGTGCAGACGTTTTTCCGGACAGTGAACCGGCCTATAGAGTTTGCCGGCACGCCGATGCTGGCCAATGACAAGGTCATTTTCTTCCTGGCCGCGGCCAATCGCGATGGACGCCAATGGAAGAATCCCGACGTGTTCGACATTGAACGCAAGCCGGTGGGGCATATGGCTTTTGGTTCGGGCATCCATGGCTGCGTGGGGCAGGCCGTGGCGCGGATGGAAGGCGAACTGATCTTCACCGCCATGACCAAGCGCGTCAAGCGCATTGAAATGCTGGGCGAGCCCACGCGGCGGTTGAACAATACGCTAAGGGCGCTGGAGTCCTTGCCAGTTCGTTTTGTTCCGCATTAAAGCGCATGCATGCCGGTGCGTCCAATTGGCGACGCGCCCGCATGCACGCATGGCGCCTTCGCTGAAGTCGGCGCTAACACATGATTGGCAAAGGCCAGAAGGATAGTGAAGTGGTTACCGTAAAGTATGTGGATCATCAAGGCACCGTTACAGAGCTGGAAGTCGCTGAAGGGACCAGCGTCATGCAGGCCGCGGTAAATAATGGCCTGGCGGGCATTGTGGGCGAATGCGGCGGCGCGGCCATGTGCGCAACCTGCCATGTGTATGTCGATGAAGCCGATATGGACAAATTCCCCGCCATCAGTGCGCCCGAGCAGGAAATGCTGGACTGCACCAGCAGTCCGCTGCGTCCGTCCAGCCGCCTGGGTTGCCAGCTGAAGCTGAAGGACGAGCATGGCGCCGTCACCGTCTACCTGCCGGAAACTCAGCAATAATGGCGGTTTTGCCCCACGAGATTTGTCGTTCATGAAGAATACCGCCCCTTCGGTTGCTGCGCGCGCCGCGAAAAAGCCTGGCAAGCCGAAAGCACCGCGCACGGCGGGCCCGGATTCGGGCTTCGTGCCCTCCGGCCTGGACCTGGAAAATTATGTGCCCGCTTATCTCACGTTTGTGACGACCAAGCTGGCCTCGGGGGCGGCTTCGACCTATCGCAAGCACTTCGACGTGGGCATAGAGATCTGGCGCGTGCTGGTCATGCTGGCGCTGGAAGAAAAAGTATCGGTCAATATGGTGTGCAAGCTCATCGGCATGGACAAGGGCTCGGTAAGCCGCTGCTTTAAAAGCATGTACGAAAAAGGCTTGGTGACCTTTTCCAGCGACCCCAGGGATGGCCGGGTGCGCTACGCCACGCTGACACCGGCCGGACGCGAAAAGCATGATCAGATCCAGGGCGTGGCGCTGGAGCGCCAGCGGGCGCTGCTGTCGTGCATCACGCCGGGCGAGGCCGAAATTTTGATTAAACTGCTGCATCGCCTGCACGGCAACCTGCCCGAGGTCGAGAAAGCGACGCGCGCATACGTGCACAAGCATGTCGAAGACACAGGCGCGCAGCAGGTCAAATAAAGAACTAAGGAATATTGTGGCAAAGAAGATTGTAGTAGTGGGCAGCGGCCATGCGGGAGCGCAGTTTTGCGCCAGCGTCATCGAATCCAAGGAAGATGTGCAGTTGGTGCTGGTCGGAGACGAAGCGCATTTGCCCTACCAGCGCCCGCCCTTGTCCAAGACCTACCTGAAAGACCCCCAGCCCGAAGCCGCGCTATTGCGGGCGGCCAGTTTCTATTCCGACAACAACACCGCACTGCAACTGGCCAGCAAGGCGGTCGACATCGACCGTCAGGGCAAGACCATCGGCCTGGCATCTGGCGAACGCCTTGCATACGACTGCCTGGTCCTGGCCATGGGCACCCGGGCTCGCACCTTGCCGCTGTTCGAAGGCGGCTACGACAATGTATTTACCTTGCGCACGCTGGATGACGCGCAGCGCCTGCGCGGCCGGCTGCAGGCCGCGCAAAATGTCCTGGTGATCGGCGGCGGCTTCATTGGGCTGGAAATTGCCGCCACCTCGGCGCAACTGGGCAAGGCAGTGACCCTGCTCGAAGCCGCGCCGCGGCTGCTGGGGCGCTCGTCGTCGCCTGAAATCTCGTCCTATCTGCTGGAAAAGCACCGCGCGACTGGCGTCGATATCCGGCTTCAAACCGCTGCGGACCGCATCGACGTGGCGGACAACAGCGTCCAGGGCGTCTGGGTTGGAGAAGATTACCTGCCCGCGGACATGGTCATCGTCGGCATCGGCGCTGTGCCCAACGACGAACTGGCGCGCCAGGCAGGCCTGGAGTGCGACAACGGCGTGGTGGTCGATGCTTACATGCGTACCAGCGACCCGGACATCCTGGCCATCGGCGATTGCACTGCCTTTCCCTCAGCGGCACTGGGCCGGCGCATCCGGCTTGAGTCCGTACAGAATGCCAACGACCAGGCGCGTTGCGCGGCGCTTACCGTTGCCGGCAAGCCCCAGGCCTATGCCGCCTTGCCGTGGTTTTGGTCCGACCAGGGCGCGGTGCGTATCCAGATTGCCGGTGTGCCCGAGCAGGACCATAAGCGTGTGGTTCGCGGCGACCCCGCCCAGGATAAATTCTCTGTGCTGTATTTCAAGGGCGATATCCTGACGTCGGCCGAAAGCATCAATTCAGCGGCCGACCATATCGCCGCCCGCAAGCTGATCACCTTGGGCACGGCCATTACACCCGCCCAGGCAGCCGATGCCGGCGTGCCGTTAAAAGACTTGATGAACAAGCCGGCATAAGCGGGGCGGGCGCCTGTCAGCTTTTTGCGTCCGCCTTGATGTAGCCTGCGCGCCCGGCCCCCATGCCGAAGATGCCGCCGCCAATAATAAAGGCGGCAAACAACAGGGCAACGCCGTTCCAGTCGCCTGTAAGCTCGTGCAGCAGCCCCAGCGCAAACGGGCCCACGGCGGCAATGGCGTAGCCCACGCCCTGGGCCATGCCCGACAATGCGGCCGCCACTTGCGGATTGGGCGAGCGCAGCACCAGCAGCGCCAGCGCAATGCTGAATACGCCGCCCAGGCCCAGGCCAAGCACAATGGACCAAACCCATACTTGCGCAAGCGGCGCGTAAATGAGGCCCATCATGCCGCTTAGCGACATGGTCAGCATCAGGACGATGGTGCTGCGCTGATCACGTCCCCGGGTTGCCATCCATGGGGCCAGCATCGAGCTGATAAGCTGGATTCCAAGAGAAATTGACAGTACCAGGCCGGCGGTGACCTGATTCAGGCCGCGATCGATAAGAATAAAGGGCAGCCACCCGAATACGCAGTACGCCACGGCCGATTGCAGGCCCATGAACAGCGTGACCTGCCAGGCCAGCAGGCTGGAACGCAGGCGGGGAGTCCGGCTGTACCGGCGCTCTTGCTGCGGCTGCCGGGGCGGAATATGCGGGCGCCAGACAAGGGCGGAAAGCAGGGCGGGTACCAGCCAGAAAGCCATAGCCCAGCGCCAGCTGCTGCCCGGAATGTTCTGCAAAGGCACTGTCGCGCCCGCTGCAATGGCCGCGCCCAGGCATAAAGCGGTGGAGTACAGGCTCATCATTACGCCGGCCTTGGACGGAAAATGATCTTTGATGATGCTGGGCAATAAAACCATAATGACGCTGATGCTGGCGCCTGAAATAAATGTGCCGGCAAAGAGCCCGGTAATGCCGAACAGGCTGCGCACGGCAATGCCCGCAGCCAGAACGAGCAGGGCCCACAGGATCAGGCGTTCGGCCGGCCAGTAGCGCAGCAGCCGGGGCACAAACGGGGCAAAGCCTGCGAAGCACAGGATGGGCAAGGTAATCAGCAGACCGCTGCCTGAACCCGAGAGGTCCAGGCTGGCCTGGACCGAATCCAGTACCGGCCCCAGGCTGATCAGAACGGGCCGCAGGTTGGCCGCCACGAAAAAGAGCGCCAAAATAAGCATAAGCTTGGGGCGCAAGGACCGGGACGCAGCGGCAGAAGCCGGCGGACGGGCGGCATTTTTTTGCTGATTACTTTGCATGATAATTGTTAGTGTACTTAGATTGCTGGCATTACGTTACAGTGTGCCACAAGATAATCGCCGCTGGCGTGCCTGCGCCGCCGCTTTGCGGCGTCGGGGTGCCGGGCCAGACAAGCGTTGCGGCTCTCATGATCTAATCCTTCAATTGCATCAGACAGTGAATACCGATGAACAGCATTACTTCAGCCGCCAGATCCACCAGCACCCACGGCAATCGCGTCGCCTACCTTGTGGTGGCGGCGGGCATGAGCGCGGCCCTGCATATCTGGAAGCTGCCCCCCGCTTTGCCCGAACTGCAAAAAGAAATGGGCCTGTCCCTGGTCGAATCGGGCTTCCTGCTGTCTTTGGTGCAGTTGGCCGGCATGACGCTGGGCTTGCTGATGGGTCTGTTCGCCGAAAAAATCGGTTTGCGCCGCTGTGTTGTCGTCGGGCTTGCGTTATTGGGCGCGGCATCGGCATTGGGTACCGTTGTTCATGACAAGAATGCGCTGTTGCTGTTTCGCGCGCTGGAAGGTTGCGGCTTTCTTATGGTTACGTTGCCAGGGCCCGCCCTTATTCGGCGCCTTGTCGAATCTTCGCACCTGAGCCGCATAATGGGCCTTTGGGGCACTTATATGCCCATAGGCACGGTCATTATTCTGTTGGCCGGCTCCTGGATATTAAGCGTGAGCAATTGGCGCATGTTATGGCTGCTGCTTGCCGGCGTCTCGTTCTTGATGCTGGCGGCGGTGGTTCGCTGGATCCCTTCCGATCCGCCCCGTGCCGCTGTTCAACCGGCCGATAAACAGAAGAACTCGGCGATGGCCATTATCAAGACCACACTGGCGTCCGGCAATGTCTGGCTGGTGGCGCTTAGCTTTGGCGCATATTCGGGCCAGTGGACTGCTGTAATCGGCTTTTTGCCTTCCATCTATGTAGCGGCCGGCATTTCGGGCACGACCGCCGGTGCGCTGACCGCCATCGTGGCCGGCGCCAACGCCGTCGGCAATGTGGCCGCCGGCCGCCTGCTGCATCGCGGGGTTCGGCCCAAGGTTCTGTTGTGTACCGGCTTCGCGGTCATGGCCCTGGGCGCGCTCTATGCTTTTGGCCTGAATCCATCCGCTACCGGCAAGTTCATCGCGGTGCTGCTCTTTTCGGGCGTGGGCGGCCTGGTGCCCACCACCTTGTTTCTATTGGCGATCAAGCTTGCGCCTTCAGTGCGCACCACATCCACTTCCATAGGATGGCTGCAGCAGTGTTCGGCCCTTGGCCAATTTTCCGGCCCGCCGGCCGTGGCCTGGGTGGTTACCGTGGCGGGCGGCTGGCAGTGGACCTGGGTCGCGACGGGCGCATGCGCCTTGGCCGGTATTGGCATGGCGCTGCTTCTGGGCCGAAAAACATAAGCCCAGCCGTTTCGCCTGGACGCAGCCGCGTTATAAGCCAGGGGCGCCAAGGTTGTATTCCAGAAGATCAAGGACCCGGTCGTCGCCGCCGGCGGCGTCATGGACGACGTGGTCAAGATGACCATATTCCTGACCCGAATCGGCAAAACGCGTCGTCAAGCCTAAGCGCGGAGGGTACGCAGCTATGCCAACCTATGCCGAAACAGCCACGCCGCCAGGGGCAGGGTGACGGCGGCGATGGCGATCAGTGGAAGAATGTCGCCGGCCAGGCTGCCCAGGCTTGCGCCTTCCAGATAAATGCGGTGCACCAGGTCGATGCCGTAGCGCAGCGGATTGATCGAGGTCAGCCATTGCATGGCTCGCGGCATGTTCTGGACCGGAGTTGCCAGGCCCGAAAGCAGCATGAGCGGCATGATCAGTACAAAGGTATACAGCATGGCCTGCTGCATGGTGGACGACAGCGCAGAAATGGAAAGGCCGATACCCACGACGGCAATGGTGAACAGCAACAAGCCCGCATACAGCGAAAGCAGCGATCCGGCCATGGGAATACGAAACCAGAACATGGAAATCAGCAGGATGAACGTGGATTGAATCAGTCCGACCAGGATGGGCGGCACAGCCTTGCCGACCATGATTTGCGTGGGCGTATAAGGGGCGACCAGGAGCTGGTCGAACGTGCCTTGTTCGCGTTCGCGCGCAACCGACAAGGCGGACAGCATCAGCGTCTGGATCATGCTGAGCGCGGCGATGAGCGCAGGCAGCATGAACCAGCGCGTGTCCAGATTGGGGTTGTACCAGGCGCGCGTTTCAATGGCCAATGCGGGGCCGTGCGCTTCATGCATACGGCGCCATTGCGTATTGAATTGATCGATGATGCCTGCCAGGTAGGCCCGGGCGCTATTGGCGGTGGCCGAGTTGCGGGCATCAATAATGACTTGCACCGGGGCCGGCTGCCCGGCGTGCAGCAGTTGTTCGAAGCGGGGGCCGATATGAATGACGGCCAGGACCCTTTGCGTGTCGATCACGTCGGCGATATCGGCTTCATTGCGTAGTGTGGCGCGGCGCTCGAATACGCCCGAGGCGTCCAGGCGCGCAACCAGCTGGGTTGACGCCGCGCTGTGGCTTTGGTCCAGCAAGGCATAGGACGCATGTTTGAGGTCGTAGGTGGCGGCGTAGCCGAAGATCAGCGACTCCACGATGACCGGCACCAGCAGCAGGGCGCGATTGGCCGGGTCCTTCAGGATGATCAGCAGTTCCTTGCGAAAAATATTCAACATGCGGGCGGCGAGGGCGGCGATGTTCATTCAAGACTCTTGCGGGTTTTGGCGCGAGCCAGGGCCATGAGGACGGCCGCATACAGCAGCAGTATGGCGCAGTTGCGAAGAATCAACGGCCAGATGTCGCCGGCCAGGAACAGGCTTTTCAACAGTTCCAGGTAATAGGTGGCGGGCAAGGCATGGCCCAGTGCGCGCACAACCGCGGGCATATTGCGCAGGTCGAACAGAAAGCCCGACAGCATAAGGGCGGGCAGGAAACTGATGATCAGGGCAAGCTGGCTGGCCATGAACTGGTTTTTGGTAACGGAAGAAATAAGCAGGCCAAGGCCAAGCGCAACCAGCAGATAAAGCACCGAGCTGGCAAAAAGAATGGCAAGAGAGCCGTAGATGGGTAAATGGAACAGGAATTTGGCCGCCAGCACGCACAGGAAAAGGCCGATCATGCCGACGCAGAAATAGGGAATGATTTTGGCAAGCAGAATTTCCATGGGGCGCACAGGGGTGACGAACAGCGACTCCAGCGTGCCGCGTTCCCACTCGCGCGCCATGACCAGTGCGGTCAGGAAGGCGCCTACCAGCGTGGCAATCAGTACGATCAGGCCGGGCACCAGGAACCAGGTGCTGGTGTTGGCGGCGTTGAACCACAGGCGCGCTTCCATGGTGGCAATGCCCGCCGGTGAAGATGCGCCGCCCTGGCGATCATCCAGGCGCGCTTGTTCAAGCGCCAGCGCGCCTTCGATATAGCCTTGTATCGTGCGGGCCCGGTTGGCATCGCTGCCGTGCACGATAAGCTGGATACGCCCCTGGCCCAATGCCAGCTGCCGCGAAAAATCCGCGGGCAGGTGGACGATGGCGTCGACCTGACGCTGTTCCATCAGCTTTTCCGCTTCCTGCATATTCTTGGTTATAAGCGGTGCGATATAGGGCGACAGCAGCAAGCCCGATACGGCATCGCGGGCCGTGGGCGAGTCGTCTTGCATAACGACGGCGACCGGTGCATTTTTTACATCGAAGCTCAGGCCATAGCCGAAAATAAGTATCAGCACGATCGGCAGGCCCAGCCCTATCAACAGATTGCTGCGGTCGCGCAGCAGCTGGCGTGTTTCTTTCAGCGTCAACGCCTGCAGCCGCCGCCAAAAGCCATTGCGCTTGGCAGCTGTCATGATGCGCCTTCTTCCGCTGCCGCGGTGGACGGGTGGGCTGTACCGGAAGCGTCTTCATCGGCGTCCTGCCTGCGTGCGCGTTCGACGATATCTATGAAGGCCTGCTCCATCGTGATCTGAGCACCCTGGGCGTTGCCGGCCTGCCGGCGGATTTCCAGCGGCGTGCCCATGGCAAGAATACGGCCGGCGTCCTGAATGACGACGCGGTCGCAGTATTCCGCTTCTTCCATGAAGTGCGTGGTGATGACAACGGTCGTGCCCTGTTCGGCCAGGGCGGTAATGCGCCGCCAGAATTCGCGGCGTGCCAGCGGGTCGGCGCCGCTGGTTGGCTCGTCGAGAAACAGGATGTCGGGCTCATGCAATAAACCCGCAGCCATGGCCAGGCGCTGCTTGAAGCCTCCCGGCAATTGGCCAGCGGCGGCGCGGCTGTGCTCGCGCAGCTGGAATTGATCCATGGCCGCTTCAATGCGCTCGCGCAGGCGTTTGCCATACAGGCCGTATGCGCCGCCGAAGAACACCAGGTTTTCCTGGACCGACAGGTTGCCGTACAGGGCAAACCGCTGTGCGACATAGCCGATTTTTAGGCGGGCCTGGGCGCCAGCCGTGCGCAGGTTGTTGCCGGCCACTTTGAGCTCGCCGCTGGTGGCGGGAAGCAACCCGCAAAGCATGCGGAAAGTGGTGGTCTTGCCCGCGCCGTTAGGGCCGAGCAGGCCGAAGATTTCACCGCGCCGCACGTTGAACGTGGTGTTGTCCACGGCAACGAAGTCGCCGAACTTGCGCACCAGATTCTTGACTTCAATGACGGTGTCGCCAGCGGCGTGCTCCGCTGGCGCACGTTCGGACGCCGGGGCAGGGGCGTGAGGCCGTGCATCTGGCTGGCCTTGTGTGCGCAGCATCACCATAAAGCCATCTTCGAGTGTCGGCGGGGTGCTCGTATGGCTGGCATGATCGAGTACGGCGGCAAGCGCGGGGTCGCCCTGTTGCACGGCGCGGGCAGAGCGGATGAAATGAACCTGACCTGCGCGCGGGACGGCATCCAGCGTTTCTGGCGCGTCCAGTAGCCGGACTTGCAGGCTGCGGGCCGGCTGGTTCGGCGCGGGCGTGGCCAGGAAGCACAGACCGCCGGCTTTTTGGCTGATGGTTTGCGGCGCGCCCTGGGCCAGGAGCTGACCCTGATGCAGCACCACGACATGGGAACAGCGCGCGGCTTCGTCCAGATACGACGTGCTGATCAGCACGGCCAGGCCTTCCTTCTGCACCAGGTGCTCCAGGATTTCCCACAGATCTCGCCGCGACAAGGGGTCGACCCCGGCGGTCGGCTCATCAAGCAAAAGCAGCTCGGGCGAACGCACCAGCGTGCACGCCAGGCCGAGCTTTTGTTTCATGCCGCCCGAAAGCTTCCCCGCCAGGCGTCCGGTGAAACGGCCCAGATCGGTCATTTCCATCAGGCGCGCATAGCGCGGCCCTCGTTCGTTGCGCGGCACGCCGTGCAGGTCGGCGTAGAGATCGAGGTTCTCTTGCACGCTCAGGTCGTCGTACAGGCCAAAGCGCTGGGGCATATAGCTGATGCGGTCTTGTACGGACTGGGGGTGGGCGGCCACATCAAGCCCAAATACGCTCAATTCGCCATGGCTGGCGTGCATGAGGCCGGCCGCCAGGCGCAACATGGTGGTTTTGCCGGCGGCGTCGGGACCCACCAGCGCACTCAGGGCGCTCGCTTGCGCCTCGAACGAGACATCGTCCAACGCGGTTTGTCGCAAGCCCTTGGCCAGAAAATGCTTGCTCAGGCCGCGCGCCGAAAGGGCCGGGGCTGGCGAGTTCATGGCCGCTGCGATCCGGGCGTTGAGGGCGCGGCCGCGCCATCCGCGTCCTTGCCGGTCATGGACAGGCTTACGGTTACGGGCATGCCGAGCCGCAGGCGATTATCCGGATCATCGACATTGATGCGGATTTCGTAGACCAGGCTGGTGCGCAGGTCTTCGGTCTGGACCGTTTTGGGGGTGAACTCGGCAACCGAAGAGATATAGCCCACCCGCCCCGGCAAGGCCTGTTCGGGATGGCTGTCGGTTAGCACCTGGGCCGCCTGCCCCGGTTGTACGTTGCCAAGCTCGGTTTCGGGAATATAGGCGCGTACCCATTTCGGGCTGGTCAATGCCAGGGTATAGGCGGGGCGTTGCGGCGAAGCCATGTCGCCCGGCTCGAGCAGGCGGCTGCGTACTGTTGCATCGGCCGGCGCCTTGAGCTTGGCGTCGGCCAGTTGCTGGCGGACCAGGGCCAGGTCGGCCTGCGCGGCGGCCAATTGAGCCCGGGCCTGGCCGATAGCCTCTTGGCGAGGGCCGGCGATGGCCAGTTCCAGGGCCTTGTTGGCTCGGTTTAACTGGGCCAGTGCGACGGCTTGGTCGGCGCGGGCGGCGTCCAGTTGTTCGCGGCTGACGGCCTGGCCTTTTGTGCGTGCCGTGGCATCGCGCAAACGTTGGTATTGCTGCCTGGCTTGATCCGCACGGGCCTGGGCGGCGGCGGTTTCGGCTCGCGCCTGGGCAATTTCTTCGGGCCGGCTGCCGGCCTCCAGGCTTTGCAACGCTTGTTGCTGGACGTTGGCCTGCGCTTGGGCCCGCGCCAGCCGCAGCGTGAGTACGGTCGTGTCCAGCGCGGCCAGCACCTGGTTGGCCTTGATCTGGTCGCCTTCGGCAGCCAGCATCTGCTCTACCCGTTCGCTGGAATTGAAAGCCAGCGAGATCTGCCGCAGGTCGACGTTGCCGTACAAGATAAGGCTATTAGGATTGGGCTTGACAGCAAGCAGCCACCAGGCCAGTGCGGCGGCGATGGCAAGAGCGGCGATAACGGCAAGGGCTACGACGGGCTTGGCTTTGTTCATGTGTACGCGCCTTTATGGATCGTTTCACATAGCTGGAAGGGCTTGTAAAGTGTAGCCCCTAATTGCAGCAATCGTGTGAGGCAATCGCGGCGCAAACACCGAGCGTTTGCGGTTGGAACTTGCGGGAATCTTTGCTACAAGCCGTTAAGGCCGTTCAGGAACATGCTTGCTATCAGCGCTGCGAGCTCATCCGGCTTTATCGACCCCGACGGTTTATACCAGACGTGAATCCAGTTCGTCATGCCGAAGTACAGCATGGCGATGGCGCTGACATTCTTGGGCGTGATCTGGATGTCGGGCCGCAAATCCCGGATCAATGCCAGCATGTGGTTGATGATGCGGTGCTGGATGGCGGAGACCGAGCGCATGGCGGTTTTGTTAAGGTGTCGCGTCTGGTTCAGCAAGACCGCAATTTCATCGGGCGTGCTGATGTATTCGTTGACCAGGGTGGCGGTCATGGCGTGGAATTTTTCTTGGGGCGTGCCCGCGGCTTTGGTGGCGGCCTCGACCTTGACGGCCAGGTCCTCGATCCTCCATTCAATCAGCCCCTGCAGGATGGCATGCTTGGAGCGGTGGTAATGGTAGAGCGACGATTTCTTGATGCCGCATTGTTCGGCGATGTCTTCCAGCAGGGTCTCGCTATAGCCCTGCCGGGCAAAGAGCGCGGCCGCGGCATGCAGAATGTCTTTCTTGCGGTCTTCGTAGTCGGCGGCTTGGGGGCGGGCCATACTGTTAGTTGCCTTGCGACGCAGACTGCTGTTTTTTCAGGGCGCGGCCGGCTTCGTGGCGGTCGGCTTCGACACGCCGCGTACTCGGGCGTTCGGCCAGGCGCTCCAGGTAGCCTGGCAGCGCAGGCAGGTGCCGGCCCAGGAATTCTTCTTGGCCCAGGATCTTCAGCATGCGGCGTATGGTGCTTAGATGCACCCAGGCGGCGGCGTCGGCGTGCGTATAGCGCTCGCCGCAAAGCCATTGCTGCAGATTCGCACGCCGCTCAAGCGTGCGCAGGCCTTTTTCCAGGTTTTTCAGGGCTTCCTCCAGCTCATCCTGGTTCAGCGTCTTGCCCCAGAACGCGGCCGGATAGACCGGGCGCACGGCGGCGTCCAGGTAAAGCTCGATGTACTGGATCAGCTCGCGGCAATGGGCGCGTTCGATAGGGTTTGCAGGAAATAGCGAGGCGCTGGTTTGCGGACGGATGTCCTCGAGGTATTCGACGATGGCCTGCGATTCGTAGATGTTGCCGTCGGCAGTGTGAAGAAACGGGATTTTTCCGCTGGGGCTGCCCGACTCGGGCCAATTGCCGGCGCCAGGCATAAAGGGAACTTCTTCAAAAGGCAGATCCAGCTCGATCAGGGCGATCTTGATTTTGTTGTAGTAGCTGCTGAAGGGCGAACCGAAAATGCAAAGCCTGGAAGACATGGTGGGATCTCGAGTTAAAAAACAGGGCCGCCGGAGCGGCAAAACCGCCCGCCTTGATGCCGTATTATCGGGTTGCACCGAAAAGCAGGCAATCGCCTTCGCTGCCGTTGGCGCGATACATGCGGTCCACCGCAGCGGCGCGTACCTTCAGAACACCGCGCTGGTTGATATGCCCTTTGTCGGTGATTTCGCTTTCATCCAGGCTTGGCGGTCTATCGAGTATCAAGGCACGGGCAATATAGGTGCTGCTTGCCGGGAAAATCGCATTGTAGTGCTGTATGCGCTTGTTGATTGCCGCCAGCACATCGGGATGCTGCGCGATTTGCGCCTGCGCTGCCTCGGCAAGCCCGGGAAAGGTCTTGCGTACCTGTGCAAGGTTAAGGAACAGCAGCGCGCCAAGTTCGTGCAGGTTCGGCGCGGCCAGCACTACATCGCTGACCAAAGGATGCAGCTCTTCCAGAAGGCGTTCGCGCACGTTGGCCACCGAGACCCATGTGCCGGTGGAAAGCTTGAAGTTCTCCGATAGGCGGCCGGCATACAGCAAGCCGTGCTCGGGTTGTTTATCGTCGATGAAGACGACAGCGTCGCCCGTTATCAAAAAGCCTTCTTCGTCGAACGAGGCTTGATTGGCCTCGGGGTCGCGGAAATAGCCTGGTGTGATGTTGTCGCCGCGAAAGCGGATTTCGTAGCGATCTTCGTCGGGAATGAGCTTGGCTTCGACCCCTGGGCCGGGCAGCCCCAAGGTGCCCAACGACTGCGAAGGCCACCACCCCAGTGTGGCGGGCATGGTGGTCTCGGTCGAGCCCAGCGAAGACGTAACGGGAATCCGCTGCCCGGTTGCCTGGACGCTTAGCTGTTCCAGTTTGAGCAAGGTGGTGGGAAGCAGCGCGGCGCCGCCGTAGATGATGACTTGCAGATTGGGGAAGATCTCGGCGGCAATGGAAGGATCTTCTTCCATGCAGGCCACCAGCATGTCCAGCCCGCGGGGCACATTGACCATGACGTTGGGGCGGATCTCGCGCAGATGGCGGACGCTGCGGCCGATGAGCTGCGGCACGGGCTTGCCATCGTCGATATACAGAGTGCCGCCGTGGCGCAGCACCATGCTGAAGCTGCCGTGGGTGCCCGCGGTGTGGTTCCAGGGCAGCCAGTCGAGCATGGTCAGCGGCTCGTCGGCCAGGAAGGGCCATACCTGGTCCCACAATACCCCTGATGCCAGGATGTTGCGCTGTGTCATGACGACGGCCTTGGGGACGCCGGTGGAGCCGGAAGTCAGCAATAGCCTGGCCGTGGCGTCAGGCGTTACGCGGGCATAGGCCTGTTCGACGTCGGCGCTTGGGGGCGTGCCCAGCGCTTCGTCGAAACAGGCGTCGACCAAAGCATGGGTGGCGGCATCGCTAAGGATAATGGCGTTGCATAGCGGCTTGGCCACCGACAGCGCCTTGCCGAAGCGCTGGGCATCGGCGGCATAGATGACGGCGGGTTCGAACCGCTGGGTAAGATCGCGGATCTTGGCGCAGGTTTCCGACATCAGGCTGTAGGCGGCCGAAAGCGGCATGACGGGAATGCCGATTTGCATGGCGGCCAATTGCAGCAGTGCATGATTGATGCCGTTTTCGCTGAGTACGAAGATGGGGCGGTCGTCGGGTACGTTCCGGTCGATCAGCCACTGGGACAATGCGTCGACGCTGGCCCGCGCCTGGGCGTAGCTGATGCGTTTCCAGCCGTCGCCTTCGGGCTCGGCCAGGAAAGTCTGCAGCGGGCGTTCCTGCGCGTGTTTGCGCAGGTAGTCGCACAGTTGCTGTACGGGCAGGGGCTGCAGCGGCTGTTTGTTGGTCAGCAGAATAGCCCCGTCGTCCCGGGTCTCCAGCGCTATTTCAACCGGAGCGAAGCGCACGGGCCGGAATGGCGCGTTGGGTCGCTGCGCATTGATGTCGGCGGCGAGATCGTGATGGCTGATTGTCATGGGTGTCTCAAGTTTCTTTAATGCGCAGGCTGAATCAGGAAAGGCTCAGCACAACTTTTGTGCCGCGCGGCGCCGTCGAATAGCGGTCCCAGACTTGCGTGAAATTGTCGGCCGGAACGATTTCGCAGGGCAGGGGGTTTAACGCGCCCAGGCTCATGATGTCGAACATGTCGGCCAGTTGCCGGGCAAAGGCGGCGGTTTCGTGGATCAGCAGCCCGCCGCAATAGACGCCGATGACGGCCGCGCCCTTGAGCAGCAAGAGATTGGTCGGGATACGCGGTATGTCGCCGGCGGCAAAGCCGATGACCAAGAGGCGGCCGCGCCAGGCCAGATTGCGTACCGCCGCTTCGGTATGGTGGTCGCCCACAGGGTCGACGACGATGTCGGCGCCCTGCTTTCCCAGCAAGATGCGCAGCCCGTCTTTCAGATTTTCACGGCCTACGTTGTGGCAGGTATTGCTGGCGGCGTGGGCGAGGTTGAAGGTGCCGTCCTTTTGGCGCTCGACCGTGTAGACATCGGCCTGGTAGTGGCTTGCGATTTGCACGCAGGCCTGGCCTACGGCACCGTTGGCGCCCAGTACCAGCACGCGTTCGCCGCGTTGCAGATGGGCGCGGTCCACCAGTCCGTGATAGGCCGTCAGGTGCGAATTGATGGATGCCACGGCACCGGCAAGATCGACATTGGCCGGTACGGCCACCAGCCTGTCGGCCGGTGCGAGCAGTTGCGTGGCCCAGGCGCCTACGACGCCGCTCGAGACGATCTTGTCGCCGGGACGAAAAGCGGTGACTCCGGGCCCTACGCTGCGTATGATGCCGGCGGCGTCCAGGCCGGGAACGAAGGGCAGCGCGGGTTTTTCCTGGTAACGGCCTTGCACCAGCAAGTGGTCGGTGAAATTGAAGGCGGCGTACTGGATATCGATAAGGACTTCGCCTGTGCCGGGCTCGCCGGCGGCGTGGCATGCCTCGCAAACAATGGAAGGCGGGTTGCCAAAGCCATGGCAGGCCAGCGCGTAATGGGGCTTGCCGGAAGTGGTGTCGAGTTTCATGTGCTTCTTGTACGGGATACGTCCTTTGCAGGCTGTGGGTGCGCTTCCTTGCGAAGGCGCGCCCACAGCCCGGAATCGGACTCTATGGAGACGGAAAGCTTACTTGGCCAGGGCCCAGGCGCCGTTCTTGACGGTAATCAGTTCTACGCCGCGCTCGTCAAAACCGCTATGGTCTTCGGGAGTCATGTTGTAGATGCCTTGCGTGCCGGCCAGGTCTTTGACTTTTTCCAGTTCGTCGCGCAGCGCAACGCGGAACTCCACCGTGCCGGGCTTGGCGGTTTTAAGCGCCGCAGGCACGGCCCGTTGCAGCAAGAGGCCGGCATCGTACATATTGCCGCCGAAAGTGGCTGGTTCGCTGCCGTTCAGTTTCTTGTAGGCGTTGATATATTCCAGGGCGACTTTCTTGGCCGGGTTGCTGTCGGGGATGTCGTTGGGAACCAGCATCACGCTACCGCCCAGGATAGTGCCTTCGACTTTCTTGCCGCCCAGCTTGATGAACTCGTTGAGCGCGGCCCCGTGGGTCTGGTAGATCGTACCCTTGTAGTTCATGTCGACCAGGGTGACTTCGGGCAGGACGGCGGGGCCGCCGGGGGCGGCGATCAGGACGGCGTCGGGCTTGGCGCTGAGCACACGCAGCGCCTGGCCGGTTACCGAGGTGTCGGGACGCTTGAAGCGTTCGTTGGCAACGATCTTGATGCCTGTGTCAGCCAGCATCTCTGTCATTACCTTGTGCCAGGTTTCGCCGAAGGTATCGCCTGTGCCGATGAAGCCCAGCGTTTTGACGTTGTTCTTGACCATATGCTTGATCAGGGCGCTGGCGACCAGGCCGTCGTTTTGCGTGGTCTTGAAAACCCAGCGGCGCTTGTCGTCCATGGGCAGCACGATGGCGATGGTGCCTACCGGCGCCAGCATCGGCATTTTGGCCTGGGCGATGAAGTCCAGCGAGGCCATGGCATTGGGCGAGCTTGATGGTCCAATGATGGCGTCGACCTTGTCTTCGGTGATGAGCTTCTTCAGCACTGTGACGGTGGCCGAGGGGTCGCTGCCGTCGTCATAGGCGACATATTCGACTTTTTGGTCGCCGATCTTGGTCGGCAGCAGCGGTATTGTGTTCTTTTGCGGAATGCCGATCAGTGCGACGGGGCCAGTGTTGGAAGAAATGACGCCGATCTTGATTTGCGCCTGCGCCGTCGCGGCCAAGGCAAAGCCGGCCAAGGCAATGGAAATGAGGTGTCGGTATTTCATTGATGTCTCCGATTATTATGGTGAGGTACTGCAATGGGGTTGCGGTAAAAATTCTATTTCAGCCCTGCGTATCATACTGGGCCGCCGTTGCGTAAGCTCCTTGCCAATAGACCAGGGGCCGGCCTTCGCGGTGTTCGAAATGGTCGATGATGCCAAGCACGATATCGTGGTCGCCGGCGGTTACCATGGAATGCACATTGCACTCGAATGCGGCCAGCGTGCCGTCAATGACCGGCAGGCCCCATTCCGATGGGCGGTATTGAACATCGGTGAAGCGCTCGGCCACGGGACCCGTCATTTTTTGCGCCAGGCTGCGCTGGTCTTTTGCCAGGACGTTGATGACGAAGCGGCGCGCCTGGCTGACGGTGGAATGGGCCAGCGAGCCGCGCACTACATTCCAGCTGATCATCGGCGGGGCCATGGAAACACTTACGAATGAATTGATGGTTGCGCCATAAGGCATGCCTTCGCCGTCCAGCATGGTGACGACGGCGATGCCCGTGGGAAAGCGGCCGAAGGCGTGGCGCAGATCGGGCTTGGGTGGCATAGTGGCGGCGGCAGTCGAGGCTGCGGCTGGGTTACGCGGACTTGCGTGAATCATAAGGCACCATTCAAAAGAGGTGAAGGCAACGGTTGCACTGTTCAAGTCCGGCTGTGTCGCTCGCCGGACCGGACAGCGTAAGGATCAATCGTCGCGTTCGTTTTCGTTGTAGAGCAGGCCGTATCCAAGACGGTCGACGCAGATTTCCGAGGTCCAGGGCAGCATCAGTGCACCGCAGCGGCTGTCGCGGTACATGCGCTCGAGCGGGAAGGTCTTGAGCATGGCCTGGCCGCCGCAGACGCGCACTGCCGCAGCGCAGATTTCGGCGCAGTACTCCATGATGGTGTACTGGCAGGCATAGGCGCGCATGCGTTCGGCCCGTGAGGGATTGCGCTTGAACTCGGACGTTACGCGATGGAACAGGGCCCAGGCTTGCTGCAGCTTGATGTACATCTCGGCGATGCCGAACTGCTTGGTGGGGTACATGCGGCGCTTCACATTGACGCCGGCGACTTCGCCGCGCAGGTAGGCCACGGAAAAATCGTAGGCGGCCTGGGCCACACCCATATAGCAGGGGGTAAGCGTCATGAACATGTGCGGATACTGTGAAGCCGCCTTGATGTACATGCCGCGCGGCATGAGCTGAGCCGTGTCGGGTACGAATACGTCCTTGAAGATCAGTGTGCGCGAAACCGTGCCGCGCATGCCCAGCGGATCCCAATCGCCCACGACCGATACGCCCGGGGCGTCGGCCGGCACGGCGATGAACATGGTGTCGGCCAGGCTGGCGTTGGGTACGTCTTCAGTGCAAAGTACGCCGTAGTAGTCGGCCGAACCGGACAGCGAGGCGAAGATTTTCTTGCCATTGATGATCCAGCCGTCGCCTTTGCGGGTGGTGATGGTGCCGAAGGGATGCTTGCCGGCGGCGGCGCCGCTGCCTTCCGAAAAAGGCTGCGAATAGATTTTGCCGGCCAGCATGTTGGCGTAGTGAATAGAGCGGTTGTTCTCGTGCGAGGCGCGCTGCTCGTCGGTCAGCTCCATGTCGTCGACCATGCCGGCGGTCCACAGGGAGTTGGCGTTGTGCATATTGAAGGTGTTGGCCGTGGAGCCGCAGTAGTAGGCGATGCGCGTAGCCACCAGCGTGTAGGTGCGGTAGTCGGCGCCGATGCCGCCCAGGCGCTTGGGCACGCACAGTCCCAGAAAGCCCATTTCCTTCAGGTCGTTGTAGTTCTCGGTCGGAAAGCTGGCTTCACGGTCGTACTTGAAAGCCCGCTCGGCCCACTTGATGCCGTATTCATCGACCTTGGCGAGCAGGGACTTTTGCAAGTCGGTCAGGGTGGCGCCGTCGAACATGGTGTTGGCGTCGGCCGACTGCGAATGTTGTTTAAGGTAGCTGCTGTCCATGTTTGTTCCTGGTGGTAATTATGCGTGTGCCGGCTGGGACTGTGCCGACAGGAAGTTTTCGATGATCTGATTGAAGGCGTGCGGAGCCTCTAGATTGGCCATATGCCGCACTGCCGGGATTTCCTGGAACTGCGCATTGGGAATTTGCTCGGCCATGCGCTTCATGCCTTTGGGCGGCGCCTGCGTGTCCAGTTCGCCGGCCAGCAGCAAGGTCGGCACGGCAATGGCGCCCAGCTCGGCCTTGCGGTTGAATGTAACCAGCAGGCGCATGGCGTCGAGGTAGCGTTCGGTGCTTATTTCGCGCGCGGCGGTGCTGGCCATTTCGCGCAGGGCGGGCGTGCACTCGGGGCTCATGAAGCCGCTGAGCAATGTAGGCGCGGCCTGGGCAAAGCTGCTGTATTGCGCCATGGCGTCGGTACGCTGGCGGATGAATTCTTGTTTCCACTGCGGGTCCGAGCTGCCGAATGCGGCGCTTGTAGCCGACAGAACCAGGCTGGCGACGCGTTGCGGGTGGCGATGATAGAACTCTTGCGCGACCATGCCGCCGATCGAGTGTCCCAAAATGTGCGCTTTGCCGATGTCCAGCGCTTGCAGCAGGGACTCCAGCGAGTCGGCCAATGAGTCCCATCCTAGTGTTTCCAGCGCCGGAGAAGGCCCGAATCCGGGCTGCGTCCAGGCCAGGGCCAGGCGCGAGCGGCCGAAATGGTTAAGCTGGGGCAGCCAGATTTCGGCGGTCGAGCCCATGCCGTGCAGCATGACAAGGGGAACGCCGCCGCTGCCGCTGGCAAGCGAGGAGGGCAGGGCGCTCACCCGAAAACCTCGCACAGTTGGCCGTTGTCGACAACGGCTTGCCCGTCCAGTTGTATGGTGCAGTTGCGCATGGGCAGGTCGAAGTGCCCCAGAGTGTGCCGTCCCGCCATGTCGTTGGCGCCGGTCGAGTACAGGAAGTTGCCCGCAAAGGCCCGGATTTCCGTGCCATTGGTCTCGGTCTTGTCGAACATCTGCAGGGCATCCCAGCGCGCTTGCGGATTCATGCCCCAGCCGACATGGCTGACCGCGTATGCGTTGCGGTCTTCCCAGGCCTGCATATAGCTGCGCATCAGTTCCGCGTCCAGGCTCTTGCCTTCGATGCGCGTGATGTAGTCATTTTCAATGTGCAGGACAATCTGGCTTTCCAAGTAGCGCTTGAAGGTCAGGTTGACGTCGCCGATATCCAGCACCAGGGTGCCGTTGACCGCATCGGCTTTCGGGAAAGCCAGGCACAGGCCGCCCGGCCAGTGCTGCACCAGGCCTGGCCGGTCGGCCCCGCCCCAGACTCCGCCGACGCGTGCGCCGGACAGCGTAATGTCCAGGTGCGTGCCGGCGGCGGAGGTGACGGTCATGGTTTGCGCCTTGGCCAGCATCCGCACGCCGTTTTTTACTTTCGAGGTCAGGTCCAGGTCGGTAGTCAGGCGGTCGAGGATCTCCGGGTGCTCGTTGCTGACCATGATGACGCGCGCGCCCGATTCAAGAATCCGGGGCAGCTCGGGCGCGTGCAACAGGCCTTCGACGGTAAGGTCAACGACCAGGCCGGGGCCCGAAAGCGCTTGCAGCACAGGCGGCATGTTTTGCACAACGTGCGATGCGCCGGTCGAGCGCACGGGGACGGGCGTGTTGGAGGGCAAGGACGGCACGACGATTTTTACGGGAATGGCGCCCATGCGTGCCAGGGCCAGTTCCGCCAGTTCGATGTTGATGGCGCGGCTTTCCGTCTCGGCAAGTATGCGGACGATCTCGCCCGGTTCTACTTTGCACTTGCGGAAGGTTTGTTCAAACGCCCGCAGCCATTTTTCCTGCACTTTCATTTTGCTCTCCGTTGCCGGTGTCTCGTACGCCTGGCTTGTTTGCCTGGCCGGACAAGGTTCCAGCCTTGTCGTTTTATGCGTTGGCGGCTGAATATTTAATTAATAGACTCATGAGTCGAATAATAGTGAGATTAATTTTAAGCGTCAAGCAATCGAAGTTGTTTTTTGCTATCCCAAGGGTAATTGCTGATCCCGGCCCGGATGCGGCAGGGGCAAGGAAAACGCCTAATGCCGCTGCTGGTTGCAGAGCGGCATTAGGCGTTATTTGGATCGTGCTGAAGGGCTTTTCGAGGACGATGGCGCTATGGCCGCGCCATCAGTTTCGCGTTGTGCGGCCAGGTGTTGCCTGGGCAACATTTGCGCCCGTGGCAACCGGCCTTCAGAAAAGGCCGGTGCCCTGTTCGGCTGGTTCGATTTAGCTTAACTTAGAAGACTAAGTTTGATTTCTCAGGAAATCGTCGACGATCTCATTGAAGGCGGCGGGCGCTTCCAGGTTGGACATATGTTGTACACCCATGATTTCGGAAAACCGCGAATTGGGTATTTGTTCTGCCATGCGCTTTATCCCCTTGACCGGAGACTGCAAGTCCAGTTCGCCCCCGACCAACAGCGTAGGAACAGCAATGGAGCCCAGGTCGGCCTTGCGATTGAAGGTGACAAGAAGCTGCAGGGTTTCCAGGTAGCTTTCTTTGGTGATGTCACGTGCCGACGTGATGGCCAGTTCGCGCAAGACGGGTGTGATTCTGGGCCCGGCCAATTCGTCGAACAGGGTCGGGGCCGCCTGAATGAAATCGCTGAACGGTTCCAGGGCCTGTTCGCGCTGGCGCACAAATTCTTGCTTCCATTGCGGGTCGGAGCTGCCGAACGCGCCGCTGCTGGAATACAGAATCAAGCTGGCCACGCGTTTCGGGTAGCGGTGATAAAACTCTTGCGCAACCATCCCGCCCATTGAATGGCCCAGCAGGTGGGCTTTATCGATGTTCAGAGTGTTCAGCATGGAGTCCAGCGAGTCGGCCAGCGCCTCCCAGCTTAATGCTTGGGGCGCGGGCGAAGGGGCTATTCCCGGCTGGGTCCAGGCTATCGACAGGCGCGAGCGGCCGCAATGATTGAGCTGCGGCAGCCAGATCTCCGCGTTCATGCCCAGGCCGTGCAGCATGACAAGAGGAGTGCCGCCGTGGCCGCTGGCCAGCCAAAAGGGGGATGTATTCATTTGCCTGCCGTTGCCAGCCTTAGTATGGGATAGAGGATGATGCTGATGGGCAGCGATGTGAAGAACTCGATATGAATATATTGGTTCAGCACATAGTGCGCCAGCACAAAAGCCACGACCAGGGTCACGATGCCCGACCAGTTGATGTCCGGTACCGGCGGGTTATGCTGGCCGCGCGAGCGCTGGATGGGCTTGACGATGAAGTAGTCGGAAATCATGATGCCCGCAAAGCAGGTGGTCAGTATGCCCAGGACCGTAAGGAAGGAATTGAACCAGTCAAGAATGGATCCCACCAGCATGATGCAGGCAATGAGGTTGGCCACAATGACGAACACGATACGGCCTGGGCGCCAGTTGAACAGCGCGTCGCACAAAGCGGTCAGCGAAAGCGAGGAGCTGTAGGTATTGAGTACCTGGGCCTTGGACTGCGCCAGGATCATCAGGATGGTGCCGATGATGCCGCCGAAAATAATGAAGGCTGCTGCGATGCTGTCGGGGCTTTGCAGCGCCATAGCCTGGGCCGCTTGTTGCGTAAGCCCGCCCACGGTGACGTGATATTCGACGATCTGGCCCATGCCGGCGTACATGACAACGCCGCCCACGATCAGCATGACCAGGTCCATGGCGATATTGCCGAACAGCGCCGCCAGCCCGATATCGCGCGAAGTGCGTGCGTAGCGGCCCAGGTCGGCGTCGACCAGGGCCAATGCGCCCGCGGAACCGATAAGCACGTTGACGGCGAATGCG
Organism: Eoetvoesiella caeni; assembly: GCF_003315175.1. Taxonomy (GTDB): domain Bacteria; phylum Pseudomonadota; class Gammaproteobacteria; order Burkholderiales; family Burkholderiaceae_B; genus Eoetvoesia; species Eoetvoesia caeni. Next base: position 616,864 of record NZ_QNRQ01000002.1, read on the forward strand.
AACTTGCCGGCGTCGGTGTCGGCCCCCATGGCTTTAAGCGCTTCGGGCGGCATTTGCGCGCCGAATTGGAAGACGCTGGACCATGACTGCCCGGATGTGGCAATGACGTCGATGACCATGTAAAGCAGCACAAGCAGGAAGCCGACGAGCGCAATGGAGGACACCTTGGTGACCATCTTGAACCCGAAGGCGGTCAGCAGGATCCAGGCTATGGTCAGGATGCCGTAGATGACGAAGCGCGCGCCGATGGTGTCCGGCAGGCCGAAGTAAAAAAGAAAGCCTTTATAAAGCAAGGCGTTTTCAACGGCCAGAAAGCCGATGATCATGAAGCCGTACACCAGGGCCAGAACGGCGGAGCCGCGCGTGCCGAAACCATGGGCGCGGGACATCACGCTGCTGGACAGGCCGGTGCGAAAGGCGATGTGGCCGGCCCCCCAGCCGATGAGGGCGCCGCAGATAGTGACCAGTATGCCGGCCAGTATGCCGATTTTTATACCTGCGACAAAGGTAACCAGAGCCCCGATGAAAAGCTGGATCAGGGTGGTGACGATGCCCGCAGTGCTCCAGGTGATTTTCAGCCAGTTTTGACGTTGGTCGTCGGGGACCGCCTCAAGCGCATGGTCGTCCATGCGGTTGCCGATATTGCTTGCTTCAGCCATTGTTTTTCTCCAGGTGTTGAATTGAAGTCATTCAATTCCGTTTTCGGCTTCTTGATGCTTTGAATCGCGGGAAGCTGAAATCCATCGCACTTTGCCTGTATAAGCGTGCTACTGGGAGAGCGCCGCATTACGCGGCGGCTGCAAGCAATACCAAAATCAGGCGGTGCTTTTACTTGAAGTGTAAAACAATCTTTCACAAATAGAAATAGATATGAAAGAGTGAGTGTCGGCAGTGCAATATGGGACGCGGCCGGACAGACAGCCGCCGCGGCCATGCCGCCTTCTAAAGGGCTTCCGTCATCGCGATGTTCTTTCTGGGCGCGGCGGATATCGCGACTGTTTCGCCGTCCACCGTCTTTTTCACTAGCGAACGAAAGAGTCCCAATGCCCGGTCTGCCCGAATGGGAATCATGTTGAAGTCGGGCCTCAGGTCCAGGCTGCGCGATTGCGCCGTGATCATCCTGCGGTCTTCTTCGAAGGCGACGACCACGCTTTGGTGTATCGATGCGGTCACCTCAGGCTGGTCGATGGCAAAGTTGTGCGGGTGGCAGAAAAAGTAATGAGTCGAATTTTCGGTTTCGGGCGTCAGTGCCTGGCAGCCGCGGAACTCCGCAGCATTGTCGCGTTTGCCTTCGGCCGCCCCGGTTCCGGTGGGTGCCATGCCCGAGTCCATCAGGAACACGCCGGGCAGGACAAAGTCGTACTTGTTCCAGCGGTCTACTTTGCCGTCGTAGTGTTTGACCTTCTGGACGAAGGGCGGCGCATCGATATTCATGGCCCAGCGCGTGACGCGTACGCCGTTGTCCAGTGCCTCGATTTGGGCGGGCGACTCGGCGTAAGCCGCGGGGCCACCCAGAGTATTGGGGTGGACATAAGGCAGATGGGCCAAGTCCAGCAAGTTGTCGGCGATCAGCAAATAGTTGGTGTCGTAATGCGTATAGCCCTCCAGGTGCCGCCAGTCGGGCGAGCTTAGCCAGGGAGTGTCGGGAATCAATGCCGGGTCGGCCTTGTCGGCTTCGCCCATCCAGATCCACAGCCATTTGTGGCGCTCCACGATGGGAAAAGTATTGACCCGAACCGAGTCCGGGATGCGGTCTTGCGCGGGAATTTCCACACAGGCGCCGTCGCGGTCGAACTTCAGGCCGTGATACATGCAGCGCAGGAAGTCGCCTTCACGGCGTCCCATGGACAGCGGCGCGCCTCGGTGGCAGCAGCGGTCTTCGAACGCAACAGGCCGCCCGCCGCTGTCGCGCCACATGACGACGGGTACGCCTATAAAAGTGCGCGCGATGAAGTCGTCGGCACCTACTTCACTGGCCCATCCGGCCACATACCAGCAATTCTTGATGAACATTTTCGTCTCCTGATCCAGGCCGCGTTCTATTGCGCCTTCGGATCAAGATAGACCTGGCTTGTTCATGCGTCAATGCCATACCTTGCATCAATATTATGAGCAGTGAACATGATATATAAGAGGGTGCAAATGGCCGGTCGCGTGTTTCGAAGCCTGTGATGGCGTTTTGGCTGTCAAGCCCAGGCACCGGCATGCACTCGGCAACAGCACACTAGCGCATGCCTTCCGGCAGCTCGGAAAAGGTTTCCTTGACCAGGCCGCGGAGCCAGACAATGGCGCGGTCCTGGTGAAAACGCGGATGCCAATACTGGCGTAGCGAGAATTTGGGCAGCGCCACGGGCGGCTCAAACACCTTGACCAGGTTATGGCGCGCAAATACGGTGCCCAACGACTGCGGCACGGTAGCCAGGAACTCCGGGTGCTGGTCCAGCAGCAAAGGCACAAAAAGAAAATGCGGCGTCGTGAAGGCGATATGCCGCTTGATGCCGGCGTCTTCGATGACCGAGTCATAGGCGCGCAAGCTGCGGCCCGCCAGCATTACAGCCACGTGCGGCATGCTGCAGAACTGCTCAAGCGAAAGCGTGTCGCCGATTTCTTTATTCTTGACGCTGGCTATGGTCACGAACGGGTGCATGAAAAGCTCTTGCTGGTACAGGCCTTCGGGGGCGTTCATCACAGAACCCAGCACCAGGTCGGCCTCGCCCGAAGCCAGCGTGGCTTCCATATTATGCGGCGGGACTTGCAGCGTGTGGATCGAACAATGCGGGGCCACTTCCTTAAGCCGGCTTAGCAAGGGCGGGATGAACACAAGTTCACCCATGTCGGTGACACACAGGCTGAATGTGCGTTTCGCCTGGCTGGCGTCGAATTGCGCCTGCGACAGCACACGGTTGCGTATCGAGTCGATGATCGCCAGGATGTCCGGCGCCAGTGCTTCGGCCTTGGCTGTGGGCGTGACGCCGCGATAACTCTTGATGAACAGCGCGTCGTCGAAAAAAACGCGCAGCCGCGCCAAAGAGTGGCTCATGGCGCTTTGCGTTATGCCCAGGGTCTGGCCGGCTCGCGTTACGCTGCGTTCGCGCAGCAAAGCGTCGAATACAACAAGCAGGTTCAGGTCCAGGCGGCTTATATCATGAGCATCGTTCATGAAATACATTCCTGACATGGTATTGCGTGATAGTAGCGGCTCTCATAAGCTTCCTGCAAGCCAACCCGTTCATGAGGGGGCGCAAGGAGACAAATATGAAAATCAAAGCTTTTATCGCGACATCCGTCGTCTGTGCCGCCGTTGGCTTGTCCGTTCCCAGCTACGCGGACGTTGTCGTGGGCGTCACCATATCGTTGACCGGGCCGGGTGCTTCGCTGGCCATTCCGACCAAGAACGCCATCGATATTTTCCCGCGCGAGATCGACGGCCAGGCAATCAAATACGTCGTGCTGGACGATGCCTCGGATCCGGCCGGAGCGGTACGCAATTTCAAAAAGCTGGTCGACGAATACAAGGCCGATGTCATTCTGGGGTCTTCGATCAGCCCTGCAACCATGCCCTTGGTCAACCTGGCGGCCGAAACGCATGTGCCGCTGCTTAGCCTGGCGGCTTCTTCCAGGATTGTCGAGCCCCAGGACGAAGTGCGCCGCTGGACCTTCAAAGCGCTGCAGAACCAGCAAATGATGATGGGCGTGACCATAGACCATATGGTCGCCAGCAATATCAAGAGCGTGGGCTATATCGGCTTTTCGGACGCCTACGGCGAGTCGTGGCGGCAAGAGCTGACAACGCAACTGGAGCCGCGCGGCATCGCCTTGAAAGCGGTTGAGCACTACGGCAGCAAAGACACTTCGGTGACCGCGCAGATCCTGAAGATCATGCAGGCCAAGCCCGACGCAGTTTTCATTGCCGCGGCCGGCACCCCTGGCGCCTTGCCGCAACGAACCTTGATCGAGCGCGGCTACAAAGGCGCTGTGTACCAGACCTACGGCATAGCCAACGAAAAATTCCTGCAGTTGGCGGGCAAAGATGCCGACGGAGCGTTGTTTTCAGTGGGACCGATGCTGGTTGCCGAACAATTGCCGGCGTCCAATCCCATCCGCGCCGTTGCGCTGGACTTGACGCACAAGTACGAAGCCAAATACGGCAAAGGCTCGGCTTCGGTCTTCGTGGCCAATGCCTGGGATACCTATCTTTTGCTCAGCTCGGCGCTGAAGGCTACTTTGCCAAAACAGAAGCCTGGAACCGAAGCCTTCCGCAGCGCCCTGCGCGACTCGCTGGAGCAAACCACGGACTTGGTCACCTCTCAAGGCGTCATGACCATGTCGCCCAAGGACCACGTCGGCTACGACAAGCGGGCCGCTGTCATGGTGCAGGTTAAGGATGGGGGGTGGAAGTATGTGGAATAAGGCATAAAGGCCAAGGCAGCCATGAGGATGATGCAATTCCCACTATATGTCCGCTACAAATGCGCATAGACTGTGCGCAGCTCAAACTACTAAATTCGGCGCCAGCGAACCAACACATAGGCTCTGCGTAGCGCAGTACATCCATGGATTTGGGCAAGGCCCGGGCAAGCCGAACGGTTTGGCGGAGGCGACATAAAACACAATAAAGAGGAAGTCATCATGAATCGTTCCAAGCTGGTAAGCTTTTTGCCGTGGCGCCGGTGCATGCGGCCACAGAAGGGAGGCCGGCTGGCGCTGGCGCTGGCCTGTCTGTTGATCACAGGCACAGTCAACGCGCGCGAGCCGCAGCCCGCTGCCGTCCAGGCCGAAACGCTCTTGCGTACCGGCTCATCATGGGACGGCGTAGCCTATAAGTCCTACCCCTCCGGCCAGCCCGAGCTGACCGTCCTGAAAATCACCATCGCGCCGCATACGTCCTTGCCCTGGCATACCCACCCCATGCCCAATGCCGCATACGTGCTGTCAGGTGAAATCACGGTCGAGAAAAAAGACAGCGGCCAGAAGAAAGTATTGTCGGCGGGCCAGGTCTTGCCCGAGATGGTGAACGAACTGCATCGCGGCACCACCGGCGACCAACCCGTCGAACTCATCGTTTTTTATGCGGGCACCAAAGACATGCCTTTGTCGGAGCATTGAAGCCTGCTGCCGCGGCCTGAGCCTGAACTGCTCTTAGTATTGCATCGGTCCAGGAGCAGAGGGTAGAATTCCAACTATGAATTCCTACTTACTCGGAGGCCTGCTATGCAAATAACTGAAAAAGGGCAAGTCACCATTCCCAAGCGCCTGCGTGATGCTGCCGGTATTCTGCCGGGAAGCTATGTGTCTTTTGCGCTGGAGGGAGGAAAGATAATTATTCGCAAGGCTGGCACAGGGACAGGCGATAGGCGTAAATTATTGCGTGCCGCTGCAGCCAGGGTGCGCAAGAGCCTGGATGAACCGTTCAGGCAAATGGACAGCGAAGATATCATGGCCTTCCTGCGTCCTGACGACGACGGCCATGCTTGATCTATCCAAATATGACGGTTCAGCCGGCTTTCTGGTTGACACCAATATCTGGATCGATTGTATGGACGCCGACAGCCCGTGGCATGAATGGGCTGTGGATCAGCTTCAGAACTGCAGCGAGCAAGCGCCCCTGCACATTAATCTGATGATTTACACTGAATTGCTGATTCCCGGCCCGGATGTCGACGCGCTGAACGCGATGCTTGATGTCTATGACACACTGCGCAGCCCGCTGCCATGGGCGTGTGCAGCGCTTGCTGCGCAAGCTTACCTTGGCTACCGACGCGGTGGTGGAACGCGCCTTGTGCCGCTGCCCGATTTCTACATCGGCGCTCATGCCGCCGTTTCCAACCTTTGCGTACTTAGCCGCGATGTGAAACCGTATCGCAACTATTTCCCGCGGTTGCTCTGTATCGGCCCTAACGAGAACATTTAAAACCTTATGACAGAGGTAAGGCGACGAGCCTGCGGAACTCATGATTTTTATGCTGGCACAAAGGAGTTGCGTTAGGGCGGGTGTTGTCCGTTATCGAACTTCCCCAAAATTGTTCTGGCCGAGAAGGTTAGGGGATGCTTAAGCCAGATCTTGATGCGTGCATTCAGGCTTACCTTACTTTTTAAAGCCTGGGCCTCCTTTTCTTGATAACGTTCGAGTGCCTCTTGCAACGTGGTGCGCTCAAGCTCGGAGCGATCCATAAAGATTCCTCGCCGCAGCTTGATGCGTCGGCACAGGTGGAACCTGACCGATGATCAATACAGCAACCTGATGCAGTACCTGGAGATGTTTCCGGTGCTTAAAGCCCTCT
>NZ_QNRQ01000003.1 GCF_003315175.1 Eoetvoesiella caeni
TCGGCATGGCCATGCCGCGAACCTTTCGCCGGTAAACTACGAACGGCAGTACCTTTCTGAGGCAACGAACTGTCTATAAAAGTCTGGCCGATTCAGAGTCATGTTGCAGCATAGACGCTAGGGTGGTCGATTACAGGCGCACGGTGTCGGGTGCAGGTTCGGCGCCATAGTCCACGCAGCCCATCGGCGCGATCTGGGCCGCGTCCCATCACCGCAGGACCAAGCTTGTTAGCTTAACTATAAACCTTTAGCCCGAAGACAAGTTTAATTTAATAAAAGATGGCTTCTTCTCGGGAGCGGTAAATAGCTGCTAAAGGTACAGTTTTAGTCCCCGAGTATTTACAGTTTTAGTCTTTTAGACGTCTGCTAAGAAAGACCGACTGCGTGGATTGAGAAAACGGAACTAAATTTGTCCCGTAGATGCAAAGCATCAATAGGCCAACTTTAGTTCCGCATCCGTCCTGTAATTTAGTTCCGAGCGCTCCAATCCATGGTGATAAACAGGCCAATGAAAGGGTCGCAGCTTTCCCTACATAATACGCATAATGTGTATTATGTTAAATAATAGAAATGGAAGATTGCACTGTTATTCCAGCGACTCAGCGGCGCGCAGCGCTTCGCCCGATTCATCCTTGTATCCTTGGGCATCAAGCACGTTTTATAAAATGAATGGTTGAATGGCAGCCCTTGTGGCGCTTGGGCAAAAAGTCTATGCCAACAACTGCGCCGCTTGCCACGGTGCCAAGCTTGAAGGTCAACCCGATTCTGGCCGTGCTGGCTTATATCAAGAGCACTTGGCCCGAACGGGCGCTGGCTGCGCAGAAGGAAATTACGCAGCAAGCGCCACAGTGATGGCTCGGTCCTGCATTACGGCTTGAGCTGATCGCGAATTTCGCCGCCTTTGTGCTCGGCGCTATGGACGTTGACATAGAGGTTGCCCTCTTTATATGCCTTGTATTGCGCATCAGTCAGCTTGGCATTTGCAGGCACTGCCCACTGATTGTCGCCTTTCTTTTCCAGGGGGATGATCACCGGCCCGTTCTTGCCTGCGGCAGCTTCATGGATGTGCGCCATGGTGCCGACTACCCCCGAGGTGGTAACGCTGCCGCTGACCGCCTTGTCATCGCCAACAGTGATTGTGCCGTTGCCCTTCGCAGACGTGGTGACCGCGGGAACCTCATGGGCGCCGCTAAGCGTCACCTTGCTTTGCGCCGCTTGAGCAACGCCATAGCCTGCGGCCAGAACAACAATGATCGCACTGCTTGCGAGCCCCGCCAGGCGGGATTTCAAGAAAACTGGCTTGCTTGTCATATATGTACTCCTTGAAGTTAAGGCCTTGGCTTGGTTGCCGGGCCTGGCCGACCATAGATCAATCCCCTGCTCCAGCACATAGTGTGCCTACTGTTAACTGATCACGCAACAACCGCTATAGTAGGGGCAGCAAGGCTGGTTGGGCACTTGCCCAGGTGGCGTCAGCGCCGCAGCCTTGCTTGCAACTACAGCCGCTCTGCCTTGATGTGCTCCAACGCGAAACCCGACTGTATCCATCCGTCCATGCCGCCATTGAGCACGCGCGCTTTGATGCCGCGCCGGCGCAAGACGTAAGCCGCTTTCACGGCTGAGGCGTCGTTGGGACAGGCACAGTAGACAATGACGTCTGTCTCGTCTTTCCATTCGGGCAAGCTCGCATGCTTCGCCAGCAAGCCGAGATCGATATTCCTAGCGCCCTGTATGCGGTCTACCAATCCCCCTTCCGCCCCGCCCTGCCGGACATCAAGCAGAAACATTGGGGTATTGTTTTCGAGCATTTGAGCCAACTCGGCTGGTTGCACCAGGGAAAGCCTGGATTTCAGGCGGGACAGACGCAGGCGCCTCCACACTCGGAATCCAATATACAGTCCCAACAGCGCGCCAATAACGACAAGCGCACTGCCGCCCAGGTTGTCCAGATAGATCAGGACATTCTGGATCTGCTCATGAAACAGAATACCCAGCATAAGACCGCAGCCAGCCCACAGAACGGAGCCGGCCAGGTTGAAGATCACGAACGAGGTGGTGCTCATGCCCATGGCTCCCGCCATGGGCGGTGCAAGAGTGGAAATCCCCGGCACGAATTTGGATATGACCAGAGTCGCGACCCCATGCTTGGCAAAACTCAGTTCGCTTTGCCGCACGCAGGAATCAGGCGAGATAGCGATCTTGCACAGCAGCGACAACATACGCCGGCCATGGCGGCGCCCAGCCAGAAACCAGAGCAGATCCGCCAGCATGGAAGCCACCGACGCGACGACCAGTGCCATGACACCGTAAAGACTGTTGTCTATGGCATCCATGCCGGCGACCAGCAAAAACGGCAAGGCCGGAATGGGCGCGCCCACTTGTTCGATAAAAACACCCGCAAACACAGCCCACAAGCCATGCTCCGAAACCAAGTTGAAAAAGAAATCCATGTTCTGGCTGTTGTATACGTTGCGCCGGTCGTTGACCTGAATTGCCTGGCGATGCATTCAAAGAAAGTATATACGGGTCGACAACAACTTATAAGACAGCTATGGAAAAGAAGGCCTGATCGCAGCCGAATATCTGCGCTTCATCGGGCAAATTCTCCGTACAGCGCACACTGGTTTATGCCCAGCAGCTTTGCCTGCAGCAAGGCCTGGCTGGCTTGCCCAAGCAAAGTCGGCATATCGAAGCCGTCCTGGGGGTGTCTGGCGATTCCGACACTGGTGCTTACGGTATATTCCAAGCCGGCAACAGCCAAGGATGGCGACATGGTGGCGATGATTTTTTGCGCTACGACCAATGCATCGTCGGCATCGATCATTTCCGGCAGCAAAACCGTGAATTGGTTGTCCGCGAAACGGGCGACCGTGTCATAGCTTCGCACGCAGCTGCTTAAGCGTTCGGCCGCCCGCGCCAGCAGTTCATGGGTCGTTGCATGACGGCCTTCCTTGCCCTGCTCCACCGCCGAAAAATCCAGATTGATATGCAGCACGGCAAGGCTGGAATCGTTGCGTTCGGCCAGCAACAGCATCTGGCGGCCGCGGTCCAGGAACAGAGGCCAGCCCGGCAGGCCGGTAACTTCATCGTGCAATGCCGCCTGCTTCACGCGCTTTTCGTATCCGCCGCGGGCATGCAAAAACTGGCCTATATCCTGAGCCAGCCCTTCGAACATGCGCCGTGCGCCGTCGTCAAGGTCATACTTGGAGCTACAGAACAACGCAACCACTCCCAGTGTGTTTGCCGCGTAGCGTAAAGGAAACGCCAACGCGCTATACCGCTTCTCGCCGGCGGCCACGTCAACCAATGCAGGCCGAGGTTCGACGCGAATGTCGCTGGCTGAGGCCAATTCGCCCGTCTGCAGCACTTTACCCGGCAAAGCGGCAACAAGGGCAGATTCGGCGTTTTGGATCTGGCCTAAAAGCCCAGCAGCATCGCAGCCGGCTTTATGCCATTCGCTTTGATAGCTGAGGTTGCCGCTTTCGTCCGCCAACCAGGCAACACCCATCTCCCAGCCACCGCTGTCGGCTATTTTCTTAACAGCATTGAACAGCGCGTCTGAAACCGTTTCTGCACGTGCCAATAGACTGGCGACGCCGTATTGCAGGCTTGATGCAAGCGGACCGTTATTTGCGGTTTCAGCGGTATTAGGAACTTGAACCATGGGAATCCATCAGAAAAACGCCTGCGGCATCAATGGGCCGACCAGAGGCGAAAAGTAAAAACCAGATGACGGGATGATACTGCTTGTAATGCGACTTGGCTTGCGGGAATGTCAATTGCTTGCAAAGAAAACATCATCGGTGACTATTGTGTGACCAAAGCTAACACCTTTCGTTTTTTTCAGGATTTAGTCAACTTTGCCGCCTCAACATGTAGACACAATGTTTCAGGAGAAATTGTCATGTCGAGTAGCGGCTCTGTTCTTCTATCCCTGTGTTTGGCCGTTTCCGCGGCTTTGCCTTTAAGCCCGGCTCACGCGCAAGACATAGTTCTTGGTGCCTCGGTTCAGTTGACAGGTCCATTGGCGAACACAGGTCGATATTATCGCGATGCTTACCAGATTACCGTCGACAAGATTAATGCGGCGGGCGGCGTCAAGATCGGCGGCCAAGCGCACAAGCTGGCGCTGAAGCTTTACGATAATCAGTCGGATGTAAATCTAAGCGTGCGCCAGTACACGCAGTTGCTAACACAAGACAAGGTCAATTTACTGCTGGGACCTTTTGCCAGCAATTTCGCTATTGCGGACTCCGCCGTGTCGGAAAAATACCGGGTGCCCATGGTTCAAGGCGGCGGCGCATCGGACCAGATCTTTTCGCGCAATTTCAAATATATATTCGGTACGCTCGCGCCAGCCAGCAATTACTTCGGCAGCACCATCGACATGCTTGCGCATCTCAAGCCCGCGCCCAAGACTGCCGCCCTGCTGTATGCGGATGACTCATTCGATGTTTCCGTGGCCAACGGCACGCGCCCCAAGCTGAAATCAGCAGGCCTGCAGATTGTCATGGACGAGCGCTACAGTACCAACGCAAGCGACTTCAACACCCTGCTCTCGCAGATCAAAAGCAAGAATGTTGACGTTGTACTTGTGGCGGGGCACGAAACCGAAATATTGAATTTCGTGCGGCAGGCAAAAAGCCTGGCGGTTGCGCCCAAGCTCTATTCGTTTACTGTGGGCGTGCCCAGCGAAGACTTTCGCAAGGCGCTTGGCAAGGACGCCGACTACGCCTTCGGCATGACGGCCTGGCTGCCGTCCGCGGACTTGAAGGACCGCTGGTTCGGAGACGCCCAGCAGTTCGCCCAGGCGTATCGCGCCAAGTACGGCTACGACCCGGACTACCACGCGGCGTCGGGAGCGGCCGATGTTGAAACCCTGGTCCAGGCCATGGAAAATGCGGGGTCTACCGACCCGAAAAAAGTACGCGACGAATTGGCCAAGATCAAGTTCGACAGCCTTTATGGCCCGATAGCGTTCGCGGCGAACGGGCAAATCGACTTGCCGCAGGATGTGGTGCAAGTACAGGGCGACAAACTGGTGGCCGTTTATAACGGCAAAACGTTTACAGCGCAGGCAAAATACCCGATGCCTGCTTGGGGAGCGCGCCAGTAACCCCCAGGCTGCCAACTCATGGATCTGCTCATACAAGTCTTGGTCAACGGCATCTTGCTTGGCGGGCTGTACGCCGTCATGGCGCTGGGCCTGGCGTTGGTATGGGGCGTGTTGAATATTGTCAATCTGGCGCACGGGGCGTTCATCATGCTGGGCGCCTATATTTCATGGCATTTGTATGTCTATGCCAGCATAGATCCCTTCCTTGGTTTGCCGATTACCGCCATATTGATGTTTGCGTTGGGCTATGCGCTGCAAAGAGGCCTGTTGAACCTGGTTGTTCGCGCGCCCATGTTCAATACCCTGCTTCTTACATTCGGGCTGGAGGTCGTACTAACTTACCTGGCGCAATTGGCGTTTTCCGCCGACTATCGCACGATCAACCCCGCGTATGCCGGCAATAGCTTCCAACTGGGCGCGCTGACGATACCCGTGGTGCGCTTGGCGGCCTTCGCCGTTGCCTTGGGCTTGACTATCGGCATGTGGCTGTTCTTGCTGCACACCCGGCTGGGGCGCGCCATCCGCGCCACCGCCCAGAACCTGGTGGCGGCACGTTTATACGGCGTTGAACCGCGCCATCTGTATGCGCTGACCTTCGGCCTGGGCCTGGCGCTGGCGGGTGCCGCAGGCGGCCTGTACGGCACAGTGTCGCAGATCAACCCATATATAGGCGCTTCGCTTACCGCCAAATCATTTGCTATTTCCATCATCGGCGGCCTGGACAACCCATTGGGCGTTCTTGTCGGGGGGCTGTTCCTGGGCATCGTTGAATCGCTGACGGCCTTGTACATAGGACCCACATTCTCCGATGTCGCCAGCTTCAGCATTTTGATTCTTGTATTGATAGTCCGTCCTAGCGGCTTGCTTGGAAAAACGGCATGAAGGCCCGGTATGCCGCCTTGGTAGTGGTTGCCGGACTGCTCTTGGCGGCTGTACCGTGGCTGGGTTCCGATGTGCTGACGCAGTTCGGCATCAGCGCCCTCTTACTGGCTGTCCTGGCGCAGGGCTGGAACATTATTGGCGGCTATACGGGCTATGCCTCGTTCGGCAATTCCGTGTTCTATGGTCTGGGCAGCTATGGCGTGGGCATCGCCATGGTGCAATGGCAGCAGCCATTTGCGGTCGGCCTGGCCTTTGGCGTCTTGATGGCCGTGGTCTTTGCCGTGGTGCTAGGCCTGCCCGTGCTGAGGCTGCGTGGCCACTACTTTGCCATTGCCACGCTGGCGCTGGCGCAGGTGATGATTGCCATCGTCAGCAATATTGGACTGGCCGGCCGAAATATCGGCCTGGTCCTACCGCCGTTGAACAACGACCCCTTGTTCTATGAGCTGTCATTGGGCTTGCTGGCACTGACGACCTTATGCGTGTTCTGGCTTGCGCATAGCCGCTTCGGATTCGGCCTTATCGCAATAAGAGAAAACGAGGAAGGCGCCGCCGTCATGGGCGTGAACACGACGCTTTATAAGGTGATGGCGTTTGCGCTGTCCGGCGTTTTCAGTGCCCTGGCCGGCGGTATTCACGCCTACTGGATTACCTTCCTGGACCCCGAGAGCGCCTTCGACATCAGCCTGAATGTGAAGATGATCATCATGGCTGTGCTGGGCGGATCTGGGACAGTGCTGGGCCCCATAGTCGGCGCGTTTACTTTGTCGGCGCTTTCCGAGGTGCTTGCCAGCGAGATCACCAGCCTTGCCAGCCTGTTCTTTGGGCTGGTCATTGTGGTGGCCGTAGTCTTCATGCCGCGTGGCTTGGCCGACGTCCTGCGTCGCTCACGCAAGGCAGGATGGCGCTACTTTATTGAAAACATTCGGGCGCACAGGTTATGACGGTGGACCACATGGCAAATTCCGTTTCCGGTTCGATGCCCGCCTCGGCTAGCGATGCGCAAGGCGAAGAATTGGCGCGCGAGCCCTCCATTCCGATACTCGATGCGCGCAAGGTGACACGCCGCTTTGCCGGCCTGCTGGCCGTCAACAATGTAAGCTTTCACTTGGACGCCGGAGAAATACTGGGGCTGGTCGGCCCCAATGGCGCGGGAAAAACGACGCTCATTAATCTTGTCAGCGGCACGCTTTTTCCCGACAGCGGCGAAATTGTTTTTCAAGGCAAGGACATTACCCGCCTGGCTCCTTACCGACGAGCGCGGCAGGGCATTGGCCGTACATTTCAGATCATGCAGCCCTTCCCTGGGCTTTCCGTTTTGGATAATGTAGCAGTGGGCGCGCTATTCGGACGCGGCTTGGGCTTGCCCGGCCTTGGCCCCGCACGGGAGCAGGCTCGCGAATGCCTGGACTTTGTCGGCCTGGGCAAGTTCGCAGGGCAACGTGCCGACGAGCTTGGCGGCCCAAGCCGCAAACGGCTGGAGTTGGCAAAGGCGCTTGCCATGCAGCCAAAAGTATTGCTGTGCGACGAAGTAATGTCGGGCCTGAATCTGGTCGAGATCGAAGAGGTGATCGACGTAATTCGAAAAGTGCGGGACCAAGGCATCAGCGTGCTTGTCATCGAGCATGTGCTCAAAGCCATCAAGGACTTGTCGGACCGCTTGATCGTATTGCACCATGGGGAAAAGATCGCCGATGGCAGGCCCGAGCTGGTCCTGTCGGACGCCGCCGTCGTTCAAGCTTATCTGGGCAAGAGGCGCGCATGAGTCGGGACACTACGCAAGAACCGTTGCTCTTGGTCGAGAAACTTAGCGCCGGCTATGGCGAAATGCTGGCCATTACCGATATTGACCTGCGGATTTATCGCGCCGAGATCGTCGCGTTGATAGGCAGCAACGGAGCTGGGAAAAGCACGCTGCTGCGCGCTTTGTCTCGCGTCCTGCCGTGCACTGGCCGCATAGTCCTGAACGGCCGTGAATTGAGCGCGGCCACTTCCGACCAGGTTTTCGCGCTGGGCATGGTGCAAGTGCCTGAAGGCCGCCAGCTGTTCGGGCGCATGAGCGTGCACGACAACCTGCTTATGGGCGCCTATCGGCGTTCCGACAAGAGTGCAATAGCGCAGGACCTGGAACGCATATACGAAATGTTCCCCAGGCTTGCCGAGCGCAGGCGCCAAATGGCCGGCAGCATGTCGGGCGGCGAACAGCAGCTGTGCGCCCTGGCCCGTGCCCTGATGGCCTCACCGATATTGATCATGGTCGACGAGATGAGCCTGGGTCTGGCACCGATCATTGTGGAACAGCTAATGGACATCCTGGTGGGCATCAGGCGCAACGGCGTAACCGTATTCCTGGTGGAGCAAGACATTCATCTGGCTTTGTCCATAGCGGACCGCGGCTACGTCATGGAAACGGGCCGTATCGTGCAAAGCGGGCCGGCGCGCGAACTTGTCGACGACCCGAAGGTCCGGCATGCATATTTGGGAACGTGAAATACCGTTCAATCTGGCGCCGCGCTTTTGTCCTTGGCCCGCTGTTGGCGCAGCTCGGCGTTTTTTACGACGACATAGGCGACCAGGGCAAAGGCAAATACCACCAGATAGGTCCAGGCTATGCTTTGCAGGCATTCGATGACGGTTCGGTAGATTTCTAGAGTCCAGCGCTCTCCATTCAGCGCCAGGGGCGCCGCGTTTTCTTTCGCGGGTTCGATATAGCGCTCAAGCGCGTAGATGCGAACCCCGCCCGAGATGCCGGCAACGAAGGCCGCAAACGTAATATATCGGCGCCACGCCGAGCTGATCCGGTCCTGGATGATGCGGTCGAGAATCAAGCCTATGGGCTTATCGAACAGCTTCACCACCAGTAGTGAAACCAGCGCTGCGACAACGAATGTAGCCAGCAACAATGAATAAAACATAAATTCGGCGCCTAGTGTGCTGTCTGGTTGGTCCGTGCATTCAAAGTCGGATGCACAGGCTTGCCAGGATGGTTAAGTTTCATAACTCCGGTACTTTAACAGCTGTCCTGCGCGGCATGGACATCGGCGCAAAAAGCCGGGCCTGGCCCGGTGATCATCCCGATTGCGAGCGATTATCCTAGAACGATTCCCACTCGTCGTTTTTCGCGGCTAGCGGCGTTTCTACAAGAGGAGAACGCAACCGGCTGGCGGCAGCAACCGAACCAAGCCGGTGCATGGCAGGCCCGGAGGCCTGCTGGCGAACAGTCGGAGCCGATGCTCTATTTGCATTGAGCGCCGAGGCGTTTTCCGGCCGGCCCGCACGTCTTTGGCCGAGTTTGAAGGCGCCGACGGCGGCCACCAATTGTTCCGCCTGTGCGTCCAGGCTTTCGGCTGCCGCGGCGGACTCTTCGACCAGGGCCGCGTTCTGCTGGGTCACGTCGCTAAGCTGCGTAACGGCGTTATTGATTTGTTCCAGCCCGGATGCTTGCTCGGTGGTCGCCGAATGGATTTCATTGATCAAGTCGGTAACGCGCTTGACCTGATTGACGATGTCCAGCATGGTCGCACCGGCGGCATCGGCCATCTGGCTGCCCGCCTCTACTCTGCTGGCGCTATCGTCGATAAGCGTTTTAATTTCTTTTGCGGCCGCGGCGCTTTTTTGAGCCAGGTTGCGCACTTCGCTGGCAACCACGGCAAAGCCGCGCCCCTCTTCGCCTGCCCTTGCAGCTTCGACTGAAGCATTCAGCGCCAGGATATTGGTCTGGAATGCAATACCGTCGATCACCGCAATAATGTCGACGATCTTGCGCGAAGCCTGGGCGATGCCGTCCATGGTTTCGACCACGTTATTGACCGCATGCCCGCCCTGGCTGGCCACTGTGCTGGCGGTCGTGGCCAGCGTAACGGCCTGCTCGGAAACTTCGGCGTTGCTTTTGACTGTGCTGGCCAATTGTTCCATGGCGGCCGCCGTTTCCGTGATATTGGCAGCCTGTTCTTCAGTGCGCTGGGACAGGTCGGCATTGCCCAGGGCAATTTGATGCGACCCTGTGGCTATGCTGTCACTGCTTTCCCGTACCGACCCAACGACCTGGCGCAGGGAGGCTTGCATCCGGCTCATGGCATGGATCACACTGCCGTCGCGCGCCTTGGCGGTATCTATCGCCGTGGTCAGGTCGCCGTCGGCAATGGCGTGGGCCACGCCCGCTACTTCCTTGGGTTCGCCGCCCAACTGACGCGTCAGGCCGCGCGTAATGAGCACCCCGAGCCCCAGAGCCAGCAAAGCGCCGCCCGCGGTCAATGAAATCATGACTGCGAAAATAAAATCGTAAATACCATTCGTTTGCACGGCGGCCTGCTTGGCATTGTTCTGCTTGCCTTGAACCAGTCCGTCCATGAGGTCCTCGAGCTTATTGCCGGTCAAGTGAATTTCGTGAGTCAGTATTTCATTCGCCTTGACTGCCTGACCAGGAGGCTCGGCAACCAGGACACCGATCATTTTCTTGATCCCCCCTTCATATGCGCGAAGGGCGTCGTGCGTGTTCCTTACGAAGGTTTTGCCTTCCTGGGTGACAAGCAAAGTATCCAGGGTCTTCAATTCAGTATCGGCTGCGCTCAAATACTGCTTAAGCGCTTCCAACTGCTGATCGCGCTCTGCCGCGGTCGGCGCCAGCAATGCGCTGCGCGCGGTACGCCCCGCCATCAGCACGGCGGCCTTGGCATCTGTGGCATGGCGCAGCCCAACCAGCTCGACGTCGTACATCCTGGCGGCAAGGCTGTGAAGTTGATCGACGGCGCGCAAACCCATCACGCCAATGATGGCGGCAATGATTGCCACAAGTAAAAAACCGCCGATCAGCTTGACGCCGATTTTCATGTCGGTAAACCAGTTCATAGATCTTCCTAAAGCAATGGACGAGGCTTGGCGCGATAGCGGTAAGCCGGACAAGAGAAAGCCTTCAAAAAACGCATTGCCGCTCGAGGCGGCTCAGATTTATGAGGTATGCATGATTGATTAACGGCCTTGCTCAGCCAAACTTTAGGGTTTACCCTAGGTTCGGGATATCGCTGCGCCTGTCAAGGAAGGCGGCGACCGCAAAATCAGTCTTCTGGACTGGCGGTATTGCTGGATGTCTACTGTGTAACATTTGAATAAATATTCGAACGAGGCGCCGCATTGCGGGTCAAATCCGTATACAGACCAATTTACTTTTATTTAAGGCGAAGTTGAATCATGAACGGCACCCTGCGCCGAATAGCCATTGCGGCTTTTGCCCTTTCCGTGCTTGGCGGCTGTGCGGTTTACGCGCCTGCCGACGACGGTTATGCTTATTACCCTTCCGGGCCGGCCTATGTCGAACCGGGTCCGGTTTATGTCGCACCTTCGCCGCGCGTCTATGTGGCGCCGCCGCCTGTATATTTCAATTTCGGCTACAGCCGCTCGTGGGGCGGGCATTATCATGGACATGGACGCCGCTGGGGCGGCCACCGCGGCCACTGGCGCTAGCGCAGACCATTCGGCGGCCGGCGCCCCGCTTATACCTCCGGCAAGGTAATAAATTCTTTATTGTCCAGGGGCGGCAGCATTATTTTCCCGGCCTGCCAATCGGCCTTGGCCTGTTCGATGCGCTCTTTGCGCGAGGACACAAAATTCCACCAAATATGGCGCGGGCCCAAGGGCTCGCCACCCAACAGCATCAGACGGCTGGCCTGCAGGGCCTTGATTGCCGGAGCGGCGCCCGCTGCAAATACCAGCATTTGGCCCTTGTTGTATTGAATCCCTTCGACCTCTATGCTGCCGTGGGCCACGTAGACCGCGCGTTCCGGATGGCCCGACGGCATCTCGATGAACGCGCCGGGCTGCAAGCTGGCGTCGACATAAAATAAAGGCGAATGCGTCATCGCCGGACTGGTCAGATTGTAGGCGCTGCCGGCAATAATCCGCCCCGCCACTCCGGTGCCGGTAAAGGACGGCAACACCGCTGCGTCGTAATGGTCGAACGCGGGCGCGTCCTCTTCGTTGCCTTCAGGCAGCGCCACCCAGGCTTGTATGCCGTCCATGCCGCCGCCCTTTTCCCGCATGCCGTCGAAGCGCTCGGAATGACTGATGCCGCGGCCCGAAGTCATCCAGTTCAGGTCGCCGGGCAGAATGGCCTGCTCTACACCCAGGCTGTCCCGATGCGTCATTTGTCCATCAAATAAATAAGTGACCGTGGACAAACCGATGTGAGGGTGCGGCCGGACGTCGAATTTCCGGGGGATTGGAGCCTGCAGATCCTGCGGCCCCATGCGATCGAAAAAGATGAATGGACCGACCATGCGCCGCTTGCTGAACGGCAGAACCCGTCCGACTTCAAAGCCGCCGCCTAAATCGTGAATTCTTGAGTCTATGACTATTTCGGGCATGGATTCTCCTGGAGTGGCATGGCCGATGCAAAAAGCCGGCCGAACTATATTGTTATACAGCCAATTGGTCGAATCGGCGATTGCGTGGCGCTGGCCGCGGGATTAGAATTTTGGAGTTCCATTTCATTACGGAGATTTTTCTGTGGACTGTCCCAGTTGTCGATCTTGTATCGGCACCTTAACCGCAAGGTAGCTACAGAACCATTCCCGTTCCGCTGCCTTGCCATTCTGGCGGGCTAGCGGCCAATTCGATCCTTCCGATCGTCTCGTCTGCTCCCCTCGATTTTTTCGTTCGGCCCTTTTTTTTCGGCCGGACCGGCTGCGCGCGCTTATGCGCTCGCCCGAGGAGCACACTATGCGTTTCAACAAAATTCCAAATCCGGATATCGCTGTCCTTAAAGAGCTGTTTGCGGGATTTGTCCGCAGCCGCCATATGTCCCGGCATTTCCGGCGCTTTACCAGTCTGGGCGCCTGGTCGCGCGCCCATGTATCGCAAGAAGCTACGCCCGCACTGGCGCACACCCTGCTTGCCGCTGCGCAATCCGACAAGGCCGCACTGCTGGACAAACTTGGCACAAGCGCGGGCGGTTTGAGCCCCGAACAAGTCCTGGCTGTACGCGAGGTGGTCGGACCCAACGAGATCGGCCACGAAAGACCCTTGCCATGGTGGGTCCACCTATGGCATTGCTATCGCAACCCTTTCAATTTGCTGTTGACCCTGCTGGCGGCAATATCCTTCATCACCGAAGACGAAAAGGCCACCTTGGTCATTTCGTTCATGGTCCTGCTTTCGACCGTACTGCGGTTCTGGCAGGAAGGTAAGTCCAACAAGGCCGCCGATGCGCTTAAGAACATGGTCAGCAATACAGCGACAGTCATGCGCTACACCGCGTCGGCTGAGGCTGCAATAGCGCCTGGGGTACCAGAGGCACCGCCGCCGTTCTTGCCCCAATCGCAAAAAACGGAAATCCCTTTCACCGAGCTGCTGCCGGGCGATATTGTCCTGCTGTCGGCAGGCGACATGATACCCGCCGACATGCGCGTCCTGGCGGCCAAGGACTTGTTCGTCAGCCAGTCCGCCATGACTGGCGAATCGCTGCCAATAGAAAAATTTCCCGCTCTGGCCGAGCCGCGCGGCGGCAATGTGTTCGAACTGGAAAACATTCTTTTCATGGGAACGAACGTCATATCCGGGTCGGCCACGGCGGTTGCCATAAGCACTGGCGGAATGACGTATTTCGGCACGCTGGCCCAGCGCGTCAGCGCCGTCGACCGCTCGCCCACCGCTTTCCAGGCCGGCGTCAATAAAGTCAGTTGGTTGTTGATCCGCTTTATGCTGGTGATGTCGCCTATTGTCCTGCTCATCAATGGCTACACCAAAGGCGACTGGCTGGAGGCGTTTCTGTTTGCGCTTTCCATCGCGGTCGGGCTGACCCCCGAAATGCTGCCGATGATAGTCACGTCCACACTGGCCAAAGGCGCGGTGATCCTGTCGCGCAAAAAGGTAATTGTGAAGCGGCTGGACGCCATTCAGAATTTCGGCGCCATGAACGTCTTGTGTACCGACAAGACCGGCACGCTCACCCAGGACAGGATTTTCCTCGAGCGTCATACCGATGCGTTCGGCCAGGAGTCCGACGAGGTGCTGGAGCTGGCGTATCTGAACAGCTATTACCAGACCGGGCTTAAAAACCTGCTTGATGTCGCCGTGCTGGCCCATGCCGAAGTGCATCGCGAACTGCGCGTCGCCTCGGCCTTTGGCAAGGTGGACGAGATCCCGTTCGACTTCAATCGTCGACGCATGTCCGTAGTGGTGGCCGAGCAAGACAGGCATCATTTGCTTATTTGCAAAGGCGCAACCGAGGAAGTGCTGGGCATATGCACCCAAGTGCGCCACGGCGAACACGACGAACCTTTGACGCAAGAGCACCTTGCGCAAGTGCGGGCCATTACCGCCGAATTGAACGGGGAGGGACTGCGGGTTGTGGCGGTTGCGGTAAAAAGCATGCCCGCGTCCAGGGACACCTACAGCGTCGCCGATGAGTCGGACCTGACCCTGGTGGGCTATATCGCTTTCCTGGATCCTCCCAAAGAGACAACCGCGCCGGCTATAGCGGCGCTGACGGAACATGGCGTAGCCGTCAAAGTCCTGACCGGCGACAACGAGCTGGTGACTGTAAAAATATGCCGTGAAGTGGGCTTGCCCACTCATGCGGTTGCGTTAGGCAACGAAATCGAGGCGATGAGCGATGCGCAACTGGGCCAGGCCGTAGAGCAGATCCATATCTTTGCCAGGCTGACTCCAGAGCACAAAGAGCGTATTGTGCGAGCGCTGCGCGCCAACGGACATATTGTCGGTTTCATGGGCGATGGCATCAACGACGCACCTGCCCTGCGCGCCGCCGATATCGGCATTTCGGTGGACTCGGGCGTGGATATCGCCAAAGAGGCGGCCGACATCATCTTGCTGGAAAAGAACCTGATGGTGCTTGAAGAAGGCGTGATCGAAGGCCGGAAGACCTTCGCCAACATGCTCAAGTACATAAAAATGACGGCCAGCTCGAATTTCGGCAATGTGTTCTCGGTACTGATTGCCAGCGTATTCCTGCCTTTTTTGCCCATGCTGCCGCTGCAGTTGCTGGTGCAGAATCTGCTTTACGATGTGTCGCAAATCGCCATCCCGTTCGACAACGTAGATGAAGAGCTGCTGCGCAAACCGCAAAACTGGCGGCCCGATGAAATCCGTCGCTTTATGTTGTTCTTTGGACCGATAAGCTCTGTTTTCGACATCATTACGTTTGCCGCAATGTGGTTTTTTTTCAGTGCAAACACCATTGAAGAACAAACTCGGTTCCAGTCCGGCTGGTTTGTGGTGGGGCTGCTGACCCAAACCCTGGTCGTGCACATGATACGCAGCCCTAAGCTGCCGTTTGTGCAAAGCCGGGCATCGCTGCCTTTGCTTGCCATGACAGCCTGCGTAATGGCCATAGGCATATTTCTGCCGATGGGGCCGTTGGCCGGCTACTTCAAGCTGCAGTCATTGCCGCCGCTGTACTTTGTGTTTTTGCCTGCCGTGCTGCTGGGCTACATGGCGCTGGTGCAGGCCATGAAGAGGCTTTATGTGAAGCGCTACGGCTGGCAATGAAGGGCGCCGACCCTGCTCTAATGGCAAGCCCTAATGGCGCGCCTCAAAAAGCGAAGTATAGTGCTTGTTATCACGTAAATAATTTAAGCCAAAGGTAACTATTGTTCTTGACCCGCTTTTTTAGGCGGCGTAGAGTCCAGCGTGAGTTGTACCCAGAATTGCCCGAAGCTACCAAGCCGTAAATAAACAAATCCCAGGAGGATGCATGAAGACACGCTTTAAATTGGCTGCCATTGCCGCTGCAACATCTTTCGCAGCTTTATCCGCGCCAGCCATGGCTGACATCAATGTGGGCATTTCCTTGTCCACCACCGGTCCGGCCGCCGCCTTGGGCATCCCCGAGAAGAACAGTGTGGCCTTGCTGCCGGCCACTATCGACGGTCAGAAAATAAACTATATAGTGCTGGATGACGGCACAGACGCCTCGCAGGCCGGCAAGAATGCCCGCAAGCTGGTAACCGAAGACAAGGTCGACGTGATTCTGGGTTCGTCCTCCACGCCGCCCACGGCAGCCATTGCCGAAATCGCCAACGAATCCAAGACGCCGCAAATCGCCGTTGCACCGGTTGAATTGCCGCCCGAGAAAAACAAATGGGTCTTCCGCGCGCCGCAGCCCATCAGCCTGATGGCCGAGGCCCTGGCCGAACACATGAAGGCGCATGGCGTGAAAACGCTGGGCTTCATCGGCTATACCGATGCTTATGGCGAAAGCTGGCTTAAAGACATGACCAAGGCTGCCGAAGCCGCCGGCATCAAGATAGGCGACGTCGAGCGCTTCCAGCGCAATGACACCAGCGTAACCGGGCAGGCGGTAAAGCTTGTGGCGTCCAAACCCGACGCCATCCTGGTTGCCGCTTCGGGTACGCCGTCGGTCTTGCCTCAGGTAACGCTGCAGGATCGCGGCTTCAAAGGTCAAATCTATCAAACGCATGGCACGGCAACGAAAGAATTCATCCGCGTAGGCGGTAAAGCGGTCGAAGGCACGATTTTGCCAGTTGGCCCTGTAATTGTTGCGGACCAATTGCCCGACAGCCATCCCTCCAAAAAAATAGGCCAGGACTATACCAAGCGCTACGAGGAAAAATACGGCAAGGGTTCCTTGTCGGCCTTCGGCGCACAGTTCTATGACGCCTTCCTGCTGTTCCAGGCCGCCGTACCCGCTGCACTGAAAGCAGCCAAGCCCGGCACACCCGAGTTTCGGGCAGCCTTGCGCGACGGCATTGAAAAGTCCAAAGAAGTCGTAGCCACGCACGGCGTATACAACATGACGCCTACCGACCACTTTGGGCTGGACTCGCGCGCACGCGTGCTGGTTCAAGTCAAAGATGGCGACTGGAAGCTTCTGAACGACAAGAAGTAACAGCCGCCTGCACTGGCCAGCGCCAGAACGACTGATGCCGCAAATCCGGCACTGAGGTCGACGACCAAAAAGAACCCGCCTCGGCGGGTTCTTTTTGATGCGTACCGGCGGATGGAATTCCGGCGGCACACCGCTACGGAGCACCCGTAGGGTTACGCGGCCCGGACCTGGGCCATAAAGCCTAAGCGTGTTTCTTGACCCAGGCTACATAGGCGTCCATCCAGGATTGCAGGAATTTCTTGGTGCTTTCATTTGCGAAGTTTCCGGAAGCGTCGAAAAAGCCTTCGGTAATGTGAATGAAAGCTTCTGGCTGGCCTAGCGTAGGCATGTTCAGGTAAGCCAGGACATTGCGCAGGTGTTGCTGTGCCAAGGCGGAGCCTATTGCACCAATGGACGAGCCAAGAACCCCGGCCGGCTTCCCCGCCCATGCGCTTTGCCCATAGGGGCGCGATGCGTTATCCAATGCGTTTTTAAGCACACCCGGAATGGAACGGTTGTATTCGGCGGTGACAAACAAAACGCCTTGGGACGCCGAGATTTCGCTTTTCAGGCGTTTGACGGAGTCTGCCTGATTGCCGTCCTGATCCTGGTTGTAAAGAGGCAGGTCGCCAATTTCAACTTCCTTGAACGAGAATTCGGCAGGCGCCAGCTTGACGATGGCATGTGCCAGTTTGCGATTGTTGGAATCCTTGCGAAGGCTGCCTACCACGACGGCTATTTGGTATGTGCTCATGACGTCCCTTTGAGTGCGTTTTGGAGTGAATCTACTATACGCCAGGGCATCTCGCCTGACAACATCCGGGAGGCGACGGCGAAGCGCAGCCCGTGCCCTCTTGACATGTTTTGGGTCCGGCTTAAGCCGATACTATCGCTATCCCTAGCTACAGTTTAATTTAGTTCTGAATCATAATGATTAAATCCCATAATCAACTACCAACTACCACTAGGCAGGAAGCAATCCCGATGGCAATCAATCAAGGCGACGAACTCTGGCGTCCCAGTTCCGAACAAATCAGCGCAACGCGCCTGGCGGACTATATGCAGTGGCTTGCCACGCAGCGAGGCCGAAATCTCGATGATTACCAATCCTTGTGGCAATGGTCGGTCGACGACCTGGACGGCTTCTGGTCGTCCATTTGGCAGTTCTTCAGCATTCAAGCCGACGGTGATCCCTCGCGGGTGCTGGCCGCGCGCAGCATGCCCGGCGCGCAATGGTTTCCGGATACCAGGCTGAATTATGCCGAACATGTTTTTCGCAATGCGTCGTCAGACCGCCCCGCCCTGATCTCGCGCTACGAAAACCGGCCTTTACGAGAGGTTTCATGGGCGCAGCTGGAACAAAGTACCGGCGCGCTGGCCGCGCGCCTGCGGGAAATGGGCGTGCAGGCGGGCGACCGCGTGGTTTCTT
This sequence comes from Eoetvoesiella caeni, assembly GCF_003315175.1. Taxonomy (GTDB): domain Bacteria; phylum Pseudomonadota; class Gammaproteobacteria; order Burkholderiales; family Burkholderiaceae_B; genus Eoetvoesia; species Eoetvoesia caeni. The sequence continues at coordinate 18,271 of NZ_QNRQ01000003.1, forward strand.
ATATGCCCAATCTGCCCGAAACCGTTATTGCGTTTCTGGCCTGTGCCAGCATAGGCGCCATCTGGTCCAGTTGCTCGCCCGAAATGGGCGTGTCCGTGGTGGTGGACCGCTTCCAGCAAATCGCGCCCAAGGTCATGTTCGCCGTCGACAGCTACAGTTATAACGGCAAAGTGCATGATCGCAGCGCGGTCGTAACCGAACTGATCGAAAAGCTGCCTTCCATAGAAACCGTGGTGCATGTGGCCGGCCCCAGCGCAGCGCCGCAAGTTCCGGCATGGCCGTCAGCCGTATCCTGGGAGGACGCCACGGCGCGGCCGGCGCAAATGGAATATACCCGCCTGCCGTTCGATCATCCTCTTTGGATAGTCTATTCGTCCGGCACCACGGGCATGCCCAAAGCCATGGTGCACGGCCACGGCGGCATCGTGCTTACGCACTTGAAAACCATGCAGCTACAGCACGATGTGCGCCCCGGCGACCGCTTTATGTTCCTGGGCAGCACGGGCTGGATAGTCTGGAACCTGATGGTCGGCGGCCTGCTTTCGGGCGCAACCGTCATCCAGTACGACGGCAACCCGACCTGGCCCGATGCGTCCACGTTGTGGCGTTTTATCGACGAGCAGGCCATTACACATTTCGGCTGCGGCGCGGCGTTCCTTATCCAGAACATGAAGGAAGGCCTGGTGCCTAACCGCGACGCCCTCTTCGACGCGCTGCGAACCATTACCTCCACCGGTTCGCCGCTGCCGCTGGACGCCTATGAATGGGTCTATGCCAATGTCAAGGCCGACCTCTGGCTGGCCTCTATCAGCGGCGGTACTGATATCGCTTCGGGTTTTGTTGCCAGCGCACCTAATTTGCCCGTCAATGCCGGCGAAATCCAATGCCGCGAACTTGGCGTGGCCGCCTATGCCTTTAACGAGGCCGGCAAGCCCGTGCTGAACGAAGTCGGCGAGCTGGTCATTACCCAGCCCATGCCGTCCATGCCTTTATATTTCTGGGCGGACGAAGGCGGCAAACGCTACCGCGAAAGCTACTTCGAAGAATTCGACGGCGTCTGGCGCCATGGCGACTGGATTCTTTTCACCGAGCGCGGAACTTCGATCATTTACGGCCGTTCGGACACGACCATCAACCGCTATGGCATACGCATGGGCACCGCCGAAATCTACCGCGTGGTGGAAGAGCTGCCCGAAGTCAAGGACAGCCTGGTCGTGGACCTTGAGTACCTGGGACGACCTTCTTTCATGCCGTTGTTCGTGGTGACGGCCCCAGGCGTCGAATTAAGCGATGAGCTGAAGACACGTATAAAGAACCAGGTGCGTACCAAGGCCTCGGCCCGCCATGTACCCAACGAAATCTATCAGGTAAGCGAAATTCCACGAACCTTGACGGGCAAGAAAATGGAATTGCCGGTACGCAAGCTGCTGCTGGGGGCGCCCGCTGAGAAAGTAGCCAGTCCCGACGCCATGTCCAACCCTCAAAGCATGCAGTATTTTATTGAGTTTGCCCAATGGTTTGCCGGACAGCAGGCCGAACCGGTTTGAGGGCGCGACGCGGCTGTCGATTCAGCCGCCCTCCATCCGGCCAAACAGGACACCGGTATCAGAAGCAGGCATGAAAGCAAAATTTGATCTCTCTGAGGACCAGAACGAGGCCGAGTTGAATCAAAACATGATGGCCAGCCTCGTGGGCTACCACTGCCGCCGCGCCTCCGCGGCGCTGGACCCGTTTTCCCATCCGCGAATGGCGGCATTTCATTTGCGCCCCGGCGACTTTGCGGTACTTAGCCTGTTGCGCGCCAATCCCGACGTAAGCCAGAAACGCGTTGCGGAAGGCATAGGTGTTTCGGCCCCCAACCTGGCCCCCATACTGGACCGGCTTGAGTCGCGGGGACTGATCGCCCGCGAGCGCAGTCTTAGCGATAAACGCGTACAAACATTGTCGTTGACCGTAGACGGCCTGCCACTTTGCCGCGAAGCCGAAAAAACCGCGGCGGCACTGGAAAGCGAAGCGACTGCAATGCTAAACGGCGCCGAGCGGCGTCAGCTTATTGCCTTGTTGCAGAAAGTCTACGTGAAATAAACGCCAGCAGAAAAGCATGATCCCGAAGGCGGCATGCCGGTCTTTACGGCGGCCCTTGATATTAATCATGACTGCAAAACGCAATTTCTTTAAGATGAAACAAAGCGCTGAGGGCGGGCTGGCGATTTGGGCACATTCCTGCCAACCGGCGCAAGGCGCTTATACCGCACCCATTTTATTGTTTCCTTTTTGAAAACCAAGGCTCCCCATGACTGCATTACTTGTTCCCGTCGACGGCTCCCCATCCTCGTTGAATGCGCTTCAGGCCGCGTTGAATTTTCTAAAGAACGACACGTCGGCCCGGTTGCACGTTATTTCCGTACAGCCTCCCATACTGTCGGGTAACGTGAAGCGTTTCGTTCCGGCAGAAACCATAGACGATTACTACAACGAAGAAGGCGAAAAGGCGTTGGCGTCGGCGCGCGAAATGCTTGAAAAGTCCGGGGCCGCGGCAAATGTCAGCGTCCAGGTCGGCCCTGTTGCAGAGACCGTCGTCGAATATGCCAAGTCGCATCAATGCGATCACATCGTGATGGGCACGCGCGGAATGGGCTATATCAAAGGGCTGGTCCTGGGGTCGATCACAACCAAGGTACTCAGCCTGACCGATCTTCCCGTTACCTTGATCAAATAGTACCGGCTCTGGGCGGTGCGGACACCGCCTGGGCCAATGCGGGCGCCTCAGGCAACGGGGTCGATTCTTCGGGGCAAGTCGGGCTGCAGCGGCGGGGTCTCCGGCGCGGGCGGTACCGTCGGCGTGCTGGGCGCGGCCCTGCGCTCCATCAAGCCAGACAATAAGTCGACCGGCACCGGGAAGATCAGCGTCGAAGACTTGTCGCCAGCGACCTGCGTCAATGTCTGCAAATAACGCAATTGCATTGCCGAAGGCTGCCGCGCCAAGGTTTCCGCGGCTTCCATCAGAGCCTGCGCCGCCTGCTTTTCGCCTTCGGCATGAATGACTTTGGCGCGACGCTCACGCTCGGCCTCGGCCTGGCGCGCAATGGCACGTATCATGTTCTCGTTCAAGTCGATGTGCTTGATTTCCACATTGGTCACCTTGATACCCCATGAGTCGGTTTGCTCATCCAGTATTTTCTGTACATCCAGATTCAGCTTTTCGCGCTCGGAGAGCATTTCGTCCAGCTCGTGCTTGCCCAACACGGCACGCAGCGTAGTCTGCGCAAGCTGGCTGGTGGCCTCCAGGTAGCGTTCGACTTGGATAATGGCCTTCTCAGGCGAGATCACGCGAAAATACAGTACCGCGTTCACCTTGACTGAAACGTTGTCGCGTGAAATGACGTCCTGGCTGGGCACGTCCATGGTGACCACGCGCAAGTCCACCCGGACCATTTGCTGCACTCCAGGAATTATGAAAATCAGGCCCGGGCCTTTTACCTTGGTGAAGCGGCCCAGTGTAAAAATAACGCCGCGCTGGTATTCGCGCAGAATCTTTAGCGCATTGAACAACACCAGCAGAATAATGACCACGATGGTCAGCAAACCGATGTTCAGACCATAAAAACTGAAGATATAAGGCATGTGTATTTCTCCTTTTCGCGGCCGGCCTCAGGGCTTGCGGCAAAATTGAAATGAAATCAAGGCCCAGCCTTGATACGCTCGACGAGAAGGGTTAGCCCGTCAAGGGCCTTGACGCGCACTTGGTCTCCCTCTTGCAGTGAATCGGGGCATCGAACCCGCCAACTTTCGCCATGGATACTGGCATAGACGGCCGTTCGCCCAACCGAGGCCACGACTCCCTCTTGACCCAGCATGTCTTCACGGCCGCTTACGACCGGATGCTTGTGGGCCCGGGCGGCCACGGCGCCCACAATAATCAAAAACGCCACGCTGCACAGAGCCACGGCAACCAGAAAAGGTATGGACAAATCGAACTCCGGAATGCCCGTATCGGTCAGGAACAGGCCGCCTAAAACAAATGCCACGACACCACCGGCCCCGATAACGCCGAAGCTGGGCAGGAAGGCCTCGGCGACCATCAATGATATGCCAAGCGCAAGCAGTCCTACTCCAGTCCAACTGACAGGCAGCAACTGGAAGGCATACAGGCCTAGCAACAAGCATATAAAGCCCGCCACGCCGGGCAAGGCCAGGCCCGGGTTGAGCATCTCGTAGAACAAGCCATAGATGCCCACCATCAGCAGCACCAGCGCCACCTGCGGGTTAGCGATAAGAGCCAGCAACTGATAACGCCAGCCCGGCTCTATGGTCTGGATGCGCGCATCAAGCGTATGCAGCACCGTGGTGCCCGTAGTCAGCTTCACTTCCCGCCCATCAACCTGCTTGAGCAAGTCGCCCAGGTCGCTGGCGACGAAATCGACGACATGGGCATCCAGCGCCTCGGAGGCCGACATGCTGGCGGCGTCCCGCACGGCGCTTTCGGCGAACTTGATATTGCGTCCACGCAATTGCGCCAGGCTGCGTATGTAGGCGGCGGCGTCATTGGTGACCTTGTTCATCATCGTGTCGCCGTGTGCCGCCGACGTCCCGGCCTTGGCATCTTTAGCGGGAGTATCGCCTTCGTCGCCGCCTTGTTGCGCTTTGGGCGCAGTGGCAGGCGTTGCCGGCACGGCCGGCTGCGGCGAGCCGCCGATTTGGACCGGCGAAGCCGCTCCCAGATTGCTGGCCGGCGTCATGGCCGCGATATGGCTGGCATACAGAATGAATGTGCCTGCGCTGGCCGCCCGCGCGCCCGCGGGCCCGACAAAAGTGGCGACAGGCACGGGCGAAGCCAGGATCTGGCGGACAACGGTGCGCATGGAGGTATCCAGGCCGCCGGGCGTGTCAAGCTGTATGACGAATAGCTCGGCTTTGTCCTTGGCCGCTTGCTCAAGGCCCCGCACAATAAAATCGGCGCTGGCCGGGCTGATAATGCCGTCGACTCGTACCTCGACAACCAAAGGCGTGCTGGGCTGGGCGAACCCTTTATATGCATTTATAGCGGCGAATAGCGCAAGCGCCATGAACGACAACAACCGCATCAGGCTGATGCAGGGGCTGCGTGAAGAGGGTCGCGGGAGTACCCTGCGCATGTGGGGCTCCTAATGTTGTCCGGCACGGCTTGCGCCGTACCGTTCTGAGGCCAGTATAGTCCGTTGGGGTTACGGGCTTGCACCAGGCTTCAGGACTTCCGGGGTTTGGTCTTCAGCACGCGGTTCATTTCGTCGGCCAGGATCAAGGCATGGTTGTGCTGGGTATCCTTGGCGCCGTACACCAAGGTTATGGTGGCGCCATCCGCCTGTTCGGCGACTTCGCGCATTAGCTTGCGCTGCTCGGGTGTACGCAACTCTTGCTGGTAATTCTCTTGAAAGCCCTCCCAGTGCTCCACCTTGTGGCCAAACCAGGTTCGCAAGGCAGGGCTGGGTGCAAGATCTTTGCACCATAGATCGAACTTGAAGTCTTCTTTGGAAAGCCCTCGCGGCCATAGCCTATCGACAAATACCCGAAAACCGTCGCCAGCATCAGGGGCCTCGTAGGCCCTGCGGATTTGAACATGTTTAACCATGGCCTGCCTCGCATCTATTTCGAAAGGACCGGCTAACTGATGAACCGGCGCATCGGGCGCATAGCTGTTTTGTCAGCCGCTATGCGTCATATCGATAGGCACTATCCATTCGTCGTACTGCTGGTCGGTAACAAAGCCCAGTTCCAGCGCGGCGGCGCGCAGCGTAGTCTTTTCTTTCTGGGCCTTCTTTGCAATGGCCGCCGCCCGGTCGTAGCCGATATGGCGATTCAAGGCCGTTACCAGCATCAGGTTTTTTTCGAGGTTGTGCTCGATTTGTTCTAGATTGGGTTCGATGCCCAGCGCGCAATGGTCTGTGAAAGCCGCGCAAGCATCGCCCAGCAGTTCTATGCTTTCAAGCACGTTATGCACCATGACGGGCTTGAACACGTTCAGTTGGAAATTGCCCTGGCTGCCGGCAAAGGCCGTGGCGGCGTCGTTGCCGTATACCTGCACGCAAACCATGGTCATGGCCTCACATTGCGTAGGATTGACCTTGCCCGGCATGATCGACGAGCCCGGCTCGTTATCGGGAATAATCAGCTCGCCTATGCCGCAGCGCGGCCCGCTGGCCAGCCAACGAACGTCATTGGCCATTTTCATGAGGCCGCCGGCCAGGGTGCGCAGCGCCGCCGAAAAGTTGACCAGCGCATCATGGGCCGACAAAGCAAAGAATTTGTTCGGTGCCGCCTGAAACGGCAAGCCTGTAATGCGGGCGATGTGCCCCGCGGCGGTTTCGCCGAAACGGGGATGGGCGTTCAGGCCGGTGCCCACGGCGGTTCCGCCTATGGCCAGATCGTATATGCCCGGCAGCGCCGCGCGTACGGCCTGCAGCGAGAATTCAATTTGTGCGACCCAGGCCCCGATTTCCTGGCCCAGCGTAATGGGTGTGGCGTCCTGAAGGTGCGTGCGGCCTGTCTTGACCACGGTGTCGAATGCACGCGATTTTTCAGCCAGCACGTCGTGCAGGCGCTGGACGGAAGGCAACAAATGGTCGTTGGCTTGCTGGGCCACGGCAATATGCATGGCGGTGGGGAATGTGTCGTTGGACGACTGGCCGCGATTTACATGATCGTTGGGGTGCACCGGGCTTTTGCTGCCGCGCTGGCCTCCGCCCAGTTCGATGGCGCGATTGGCGATGACTTCGTTGGCGTTCATGTTCGACTGCGTGCCCGAACCGGTCTGGAAAACCACCAAAGGGAATTCGGCATCGAGCCTGCCCTGTTCTACTTCGTCCGCCGCCTGGACGACCAGCCGCGCAATGTCCTGCGGCAATTCGCCCAGTTCCGCATTGGCTTCGGCCGCGGCCTTCTTCAAGATGCCCAAAGCGCGGATAATAGGCCGCTGCCATTTGAAGCGATCGACACCGATAGGAAAGTTTTCGATGGAGCGCTGGGTTTGCGCGCCCCAATATCGTTCGGCGGGCACCTCGATTGCGCCCATTGAATCCGTTTCGGTACGAGTTGATGCCATGGCCATTCCTTATACGGTTAAAAATCAAAGGACCAGGCTTGCATTGAGCCCGTAGTCACATTAACAACTATACGCCGGCTCTTGCAAACGGCAGCGATTAACCCGCGTGCCATCAAGGTAAGCAAGCCCGCTAGGCATGCCTGAATTTGGCCGCCCATATCCCGGCCGCTTCCAGCATGCGGTTTACAAAGCCCCATTCGTTGTCGAACCAGACGAATAGATTGGCCAGGTTGGTGCCGTTGACCCGCGTCTGGCTGCCGTCGACGATGAAAGAGCAAGGGTTGTGGTTGAAGTCCACCGATGCATGTGGGTTGTCCGAATACCCGGCCAGTCCGGGTCTGGCGTTGGCGGCCTCCATCATCAAGGCGTTAAGTGCGCCGGGCGTAGCGCTGCGAGTAAGGTTTGCCATCAGGTCGATGGCTGAAACGTTAAGCGTCGGTACGCGTATGGCTTTGGCCTGCACCTTGCCGGCCAACTGCGGCAAGAGGCGTTCGACGCCCCTGGCCAAGCCGGTGGAGACGGGGACTATGGACTGCATGGCCGATCTTGTGCGGCGCAGGTCCGAGCTGTGATAGCCGTCGATGAGCGGCTGGTCGTTCATGACCGAATGCAAAGTGGTCAGGCAGGCCTGCTCGATGCCGAATGCATCGTCCAGCAACTGCAACACCGGAACGATGGCGTTGGTCGTGCACGACGCATTCGAGACCAATTGCTCGCCGCCTTGCAGTTGCCGATGATTGATGCCGTACACCATGGTAAAGTCGATGTCGGCGGCGCTATTTCCCGGGTGCGAAAGCAGCACTCGGGGGCATCCCGCCTTCAAGAAACGCTCGAGTTCGGGGCGCGAGCCGTAGCGGCCCGAACACTCGACAAGCATATCGATGCCCAGGCTTTGCCAGTCGACGTCCTCGGGCCTGGATGCATGCGTCACGCTGATGGTTTCGCCGTTGACGATCAGGCAATCGGCGCCCTGCTCGACTGTGCCATGAAAGATTCCGTGGGTGGAATCGAAGCGCGTCAAATACGCCATGCTGGCCAGGTCCGCGGGCTCGTTGATGGCAACGATGCGAAACCGGTTCCTGAAGGGCGATTCATTCAGGGCGCGCAGAAAGCAGCGCCCGATGCGGCCATAACCGTTGATGGCCAGACGAACCGGTGCGGTAAAGGCCCCGGGCCGCAGTCCTGGCGCCTCTTGCCCGCTGTGCGAGGCGGCCTGCGGCTGTGGAAGAAGATTGCTTTGCGTAGCCTCGTCCTGAAGGAAGAAACCGGCGCTTTGATTCATGGTCATTTAAATACTCAAAACGTAATTGAAAATCCGCCATCGACGACCAATACATGCCCATTGACATACGACGCAGCCGGCGAGGCCAGGAAAACGGCGGCGCCGGTAATTTCGTGCGGCTGAGCCCAACGCGCCAGCGGATTGCGGCCTATGACAACAGGCCCCCTGACCGGATCCTCGGCAAGCGCCCGATTCGTTTCAGTGGCAAAACTGCCGGGCGCTATGCCATTGCTGGTTATCTGCCTCGGCCCGTATTCAACCGCCAGCGCGCGAATCAAGCCGGTCAGGCCTTGTTTGGCTATGGGGTAAACGGCATCGCCAAGGCGCGCCAGCCCCCCGGCGATCGAAGTCATGGTGATGATTCGGCCGGGCCGCGCCTGCTCTGCCATGGCTTGCGCCGCCAGCCGAGACAACTGGATTGCGGCCACCAGGTCGACATTGATCAATTCGACGATTTCTTCCAGCGTGGCGTCCGCCATGGATTTACGCAGCCTTATTCCCACATTGTTGACCAGGATGTCGGGCGTGCCCCACTGGGTGCAGACCTGTGCATAGCGGTCTTGCATCTCGTGCAGGCCGGCCACGTCCATGACCAGCGGGTAGGCCGTAAAGCCTTGCCGGGCAAGTTGCTCGACGGCATTCAGGACGCGCGTTTCGTTGCGCCCATTGATAATGACCTTGGCCCCCGCCGCGGCATAGGCTTGCGCAATGGCAAACCCCAGGCCTTGCGTCGAGCCCGTGATCAAGGCCAGGCGGCCGTGTAAAGAGAAATCCGGTTGTATTGTCATGGCTTTTTCAGGGCGCCCCGGCATCCGGCCTTGGGCGGATTTTTATCAGGGCTGGGCAAATTGTTTTAAACACCGTCTATGTTAAACGCAGAAACACTTCAATACTGCCTTTGCGCTGTACTAGAATAAGAGCCCCGGCCTATTTTTCGCCCACTTGGCGGCAAATCGCTGCAAACAGGGCGGGAACCGGCGGTTCAGGCTACAACAACTCAACACTAGGACGACAAATGAAACTGTATTACATGACCGGCGCTTGCCCATTGGCAACGCAAATAGTTCTGGAATGGATAGGCAAGCCGTACGACTTGCAGCTTGTCGAACGCACTGCGCTGAAAGATCCCGAATTCCTTGCCCTGAACCCCGTCGGTTCCGTGCCCGTGTTTACGGATGGCGACCTTACCCTTACGCAGAATGTTGCCATCATGGAATACCTCAATGAGAAGTATCCCGAAGCACAATTGCACGGCAAGACGCCCGAGCAGCGCGCCGAAGTGCGCCGCTGGCTGTCATTCGTCAATTCCGACCTGCACCGCACTTTTTCATTGATCTTCGGCGCTCAGGGTTATTCGGACGATCCCAACATTCAGCAGGTTCTTGTCGACAAGTCCACAGAGCGCGTCAAGTTTCTTTTCGGCGTCGCCAACCAGGATCTGGCCAATAAACCCTATCTGGCCGGAGAAAACCGCTCTATTGCCGACCCCTATCTCTACACCATCCAGCGCTGGGCCAAGGCAAAGCAAGTCGATCTTTCCGACATGCAGAACCTGACCGCCTTCTATACCCGCATGGACGCCGACGCCGGCGTGCAGGCAGCGCTTAAAAAGCAAGGCCTGGCCTGAAATGAAATGCCGTGGCGGCTTCTGTTGAAGCTGCCGCGCGTTGCGGTCTCCAGGCCGCCGCTTTACCGGGCAACGATAAATGCAATCTCCGCGGCCGGCACGACGCCGGCCGATTTTGCCGATCAAGAAATATCTCATTTCAAGAGGCTCGCATGATGCCGACCCGGGCAGCAAGTATCTTGGGGCAAATTCCCAGAGGCGTGTGGGTACTGGGCTTTGTAAGCCTGCTGATGGATATTTCCTCGGAAATGATCCACAGCTTGCTGCCGATGTTCATGGTTGGCGTTCTTGGCGCCAGCGTGCTTCAGGTTGGCATCATTGAAGGAATCGCCGAGTCTACGGCCTTGATCGTCAAAGTGTTTTCCGGAACCTTGAGCGACTATCTGGGCAAGAGAAAAGGCTTGGCGGTGTTCGGCTATGCGCTGGGCGCCCTGAGCAAGCCTTTGTTCGCGCTGGCGCCGACGGTAGGCCTAGTGTTTGGCGCGCGCTTTATCGACCGGCTGGGCAAAGGAATCCGAGGCGCGCCGCGCGATGCCCTGGTGGCGGACCTGACGCCGCAGCATGTGCGCGGAGCCGCGTTCGGCTTGCGCCAGTCGCTCGATACGGTAGGCGCATTTGCGGGCCCATTGTTGGGCGTGGGCTTGATGCTGCTGTGGACCGATGATTTTCGCTCGGTGTTCTGGGTTGCCGTGATTCCGGGCTTGATGGCGGTTGCATTATTATTCTTTGGAGTGCACGAACCGCGGCACGCCCAGGCGCCCGAACGCAGCAACCCGCTGCAACGCAAGAACCTTGAACGCCTTGGCCGCGCATACTGGTGGGTGGTCGGCCTTGGCGCCGTTTTCACGTTGGCACGCTTCAGCGAGGCCTTCCTCGTATTGCGAGCGCAACAAAGCGGCATACCGGTGGCATTGGTGCCGCTGGTCATGGTCGCGATGAATGTCATCTACGCCTTTTCGGCCTACCCCTTCGGCAAGCTCTCCGATCACATGAGCCACAAGACGCTGTTGGCGCTTGGCCTGGCGGTTTTGATTGCGGCCGACCTGGTACTGGCGATAAACGACCATTGGACCGCGGTGCTGGCCGGCGTGGCTCTATGGGGCGTTCATATGGGCATAACGCAGGGCTTATTGGCCACCATGGTGGCCAATGCCGCGCCGGCCGACTTGCGGGGCACCGCCTATGGCTTCTTCAACCTTGTAAGCGGCATGGCCATGTTGCTGGCCAGCGTGCTTGCCGGCTTGCTGTGGGATAGCCTTGGAGCCTCGTTTACTTTTTATGCCAGCGCCGTCTTTTGCGCTATTGCGCTGGCCGGGCTGGCGCTGAAGGCTGATCCTGCCCCCCCAGGTACGCACGTTTCACCGCCTCATTAGCAAGCAAGCCGGCTCCGCTGCCGGCCAGGACGATCCGTCCGCTTTCCAGGACATAAGCCCTGTCGGCCAGCTGCAGCGCCTTGCTGGCATTCTGCTCTACCAGAAGCACGGTCACGCCGGTATCCCGGATGGCTCCGATCGCCTCGAAAATCTGCCGGATTACCAGCGGCGCCAGGCCCAGCGTAGGTTCGTCCAGCAGCAACAAGCGCGGGCGGCTCATCAAGGCCCGCCCAATAGCCAACATTTGCTGCTCCCCGCCCGAGAGCGTGCCCGCCTGCTGCCGCGCGCGCTCCAGCAGGCGCGGAAACAGTTCATGCACCTTGGCAAGGCCTTCGGACAATTGCGTCCTATTCAGGAAATACCCTCCTATGTTGAGGTTTTCCGCTACTGTCATGTTTGCGAAAACCCGCCGCCCCTCGGGTACCAGCGCTATCCCGCGGCGCATGATCCCGGCGGTGGTCTGCGCGGTAATGTCGTCGCCCTGGAACAGTATGCGGCCGGCGCTGGCCTGAGGCGTCCCGCATATTGTCATCAGCAGCGTCGTTTTGCCGGCTCCGTTGGCACCGATAAGCGCCACGATTTCGCCGCGGTTCACCTCGACGCTGACGCCGTCCAGGGCCTGGATGCCGCCATAATGCGTGCAGATGTTTTCCAGCCTGAGCATCAGTGTCCTGCCTGGTCGGCCGATAGAATCAAGCCAGGCAAAGCCCGGCGCTGCGCGGATGTAATGGCTGTATGGCCGGCTGCCTTGAATGCAGGCATTCACTCTTCTCCCAGGTATGCCTTGATGACGACAGGATTCGCGCAAATCGCCTCGGGGACGCCCATGGCGATGGATTTGCCGTGGTCCATGACAAGGATGCGGTCTGAAATGCCCATGACGAGACTCATATCATGTTCTATCAAAAGTATAGCCACGCCGAATTCGGTGCGCAGTTGTGCGATCAATTGCCGCAGGCCGTCTTTTTCGCGCGGGTTCAATCCCGCGGCAGGTTCGTCCAGCAGCAATAAGCGTGGACGGGTGACCATGCAGCGCGCAATCTCGAGCTTGCGCTGATGGCCGTATGCCAACTGCCCCGCCGGACGGTTGGCGTAGCTGCGCAAATCCATGAAATCCAGCCATTGCGCGGCCGCAACCAGAGCATCGCGCTCGGCGGCGCGATAGGAACGCAGCTTCAAAAGACCAGGCAGCAATCCCGTTTGCAAATGCCGGTGCTGGGCCACCAGCAGATTCTCAAGCACCGTCAGTCTCTTGAACAAGCGCGCATTCTGGAACGTGCGCACCACGCCTTTTTGCGCCATGACATGGCTGGACAAACCGGCGACCTCGTGGCCGCCAAGCGCGACCGTGCCATGACTAGGTTTGTAAAAGCCGCTAAGGCAGTTGAATACGGTGGTTTTGCCGGCACCGTTAGGTCCAATAATGGCAAAGACCTCATGGGCGGCAACATCGAAGGCGATATCATCGACGGCCAGCAAGCCGCCAAAACGCATGCATAAGCCCTGTACCCGCAACAAAGCTGCGCTCATGGCTCCAGCTCCACATGCGGCCGCCTGGCCGGCAGCAGCCCTTGGGGCCGCCACATCATCATCAGCACCATTACCAGGCCGAAAATCAACATCCGGTATTCAACCAGCTCGCGCGCCAGTTCAGGAACGATCGTCAGCACAATGGCAGCCAGGATGACTCCCGCTTGCGAACCCATGCCGCCCAGCACCACAATGGCCAGCACCAGGGCCGATTCGGTAAAGGTAAACGATTCGGGATTCACCAGGCCCTGGCGAGCGGCAAAAACGGCGCCGCCCAGTCCCGCAAACATGGCGCCCAGGGTGAACGCGGACAGCTTGATGCGCGCGGGGTTCAAACCCAAGGAACGGCAGGCGATCTCGTCGTCGCGCAAGGCCTCCCATGCCCGCCCTATGGGCATGCGTTGCAGGCGCGAAGTAACCAGCAAGGTGCAAAGCGCCAGGATAAGCGCCAGAAAGTACATATAGACCAGCATGTCTTGCGTGCTGAAGTCCCAACCCGCCCACTGATGAAAGGTCATTTGCCCTTCAGGTGCACGGCGCGTCATGGGCAGGCCGAATACCGTTGGCTTGGCGATCCCCGCTATACCGTCCGGGCCATTGGTTATGGATTGCATATTGGTCAGGACCAGCCGGGTAATTTCGCCAAATCCCAAGGTGACGATGGCCAGGTAATCGCCGCGCAAACGCAGCACGGGAAAGCCCAGCAAAAAGCCGAACATGGCCGCGGCAAAGCCCGCAACCGGCAATGACTGCCAAAAGCCCCAGCCGGCCCAATGGTAAAGCAAGGCATAGGCATACGCGCCGATTGCATAAAAGCCGACATAGCCCAGGTCAAGCAGGCCGGCAAAGCCCACGACTATATTCAGCCCCAGACCCAGCACTATATAGATAAGCGCCAGCGTCGCGATATCGATCTGCGCGCGGTCGGCGATGAAAGGAAGGCTTACCGCCAGCAGCAATGCGCATAAGCCGACGAGGCGAAGGCGAACAAACGGGGGGAAAAAAGGCCCCCACGCTTCACCGCTACGCGGTTCGCTGCCCCCCGAGGGGGCGCTTTTTGCCTTGGGGCGGCCCGGCGGCAAAAAAGGCCCCCACGCTTCACCGCTGCGCGGTTCGCTGCCCCCCAAGGGGGCGCTTTTTGCCTTGGGGCGGCCCGGCGGCAAAAAAGGCCCCCACGCTTCATCGCTGCGCGGTTCGCTGCCCCCCGAGGGGGCGCTTTTTGCCTTGGGGCGGCCCGGCGGCAAAAAAGGCCCCCACGCTTCACCGCTGCGCAGCTGTTGCCTTTTAAGACGCCATTGGGTCAGCGGGCCGAGCGCAAGCGGGCGGAAAAGCTGGAATAGAAACACGAGTGCCATGCCGCCCAGGATCATGGGCCAATCGGGCTGCAAGGCCGTACCGGCCCCGGCCCGGACTATCTGCACTCCGTATATCGGCGCAATGATGATGCCGGCCAGGATGGCCGCGACCAGCGCATTTTTCAAATCGGCCGCCCTCATACTTTTTCTATCTCGGGCTTGCCCAGCAAGCCTGTAGGACGAAACAGCAGGACCAGTATCAACAAGGCAAAGGCAACAATATCCTTGTATTCGGAAGAAAAATAAGCCGCCGCCAAGGTTTCTGTCACGCCAAGCAGCACTCCGCCCAGCATGGCGCCCGGGATGCTGCCGATGCCGCCCAGCACGGCCGCGGTAAACGCCTTGAGCCCCACAGTAAAGCCAATGAACGGGTTGAGCTTGCCTATCGCCAGCGCGATAAGAACGCCACCCACGGCTGCCAGCACCGCGCCGACGATGAACGTGAATGAAATGATGCGGCCGGTGTCTATGCCCAGCAAGTTTGCCATTTGCAGATCTTGCGAACAGGCACGCGAAGCACGGCCCAGGCGCGAGCGGCTGATATAAAGCGATAAAGCCGCCATAAGCACCACCGTAACGGCAATGATCAGCAGGCGCGAATACGGCATGGTGATGAGGAAACTGCTATCTGCCAGGGTAAATTGCACCGAGCCCGGCAGTACGGCCGGGACGGCAACGTCGCGTGCCCCCTGCCCTATCGCCACCCAGTTCTGCAGGAAAATCGACATGCCGATGGCGGTGATCAACGGCGCCAGCCTATGCCCCCCTCTGACCGGCGCATAGGCGATTTTCTCGATGGCGTAGCCGTATGCCGCCGTAACGACGGCTGCCACGGCCAGCATGAGCAAAATTACCAGAGCCATCGGCAAACCGCTGTTTATGCCCACTGCCGACAGTGCGACCAGGCCGGCATACGCCCCTATCATGTAAATTTCGCCGTGGGCGAAATTGATCATGCCGATAATGCCGTACACCATGGTGTAGCCTATGGCGATCAAGGCATAAATTGCGCCCAGGGACAGCCCATTGAACAATTGCTGAACGAGCAGTGGGATATATTCCGCCACGCCAGCCTGCCCTGCCGCGCTACGGCGTAAGGCGGTGCAATGCCTTGGGTGCGGCCAGGCCGGAATCCAGTACCGGCGGCCGCGCCAGGTTCCACATCAAGGCGCGGAACGGCACCAGCATAGTGGCGTTTACAACCAGTTTGACAGCCAGGTCGCCCGTCAGCAAAGACACCCAGTCTATGCCGGTGCCGGCGAAGGCCACGCTGAAAAAGATGAAGGTATCCAGCGTGGCGCCGGCAACGCCGGCCAGCAGCGGCGCGCGCCACCAGCGCTGTTCGCGCAGGCGGTCGAACACCTGGATGTCCAGCAATTGGGCCAGCAAAAACGCCAGTCCCGAAGCCAGGGCGATGCGCGGCGTGGCCACCCACACCGAGAAAACCACCGCAACCACAAAACCGACGATGGCCACGCGCCTGGCCGAACCCGGGCCGAAGCGGCGATTGAGCAAGTCCGACACAAGAAAGGCCACCGGATAGGAAATCGCGCCCCAGGTAAGCCATTGGTTGATGGGATACTGCACCAGGATATTGGAGCCAACGACGACGGCGCACATGGCGCACACGGCAATAAAGAACTGCAGGCGCGTGATGGAAAAATAGGTTCGCGAATTACGGGACTGATTCATTTGGAAAACTCTTGTGAAAGCTGGGCCGCGCGATCGAATGCCGCTTGCATGGCATGTTGCACGACGTCGGCAAAATGGTGTTGAGCGAAAATATCCAGCGCCGCAGCGGTGGTGCCTCCTTTGGAGGTCACCCGTTCGCGCAGGGTTGCGGGGGTTTCGGGCGAGAGCGCCGCCAATTGGGTGGCGCCATTGAGAGTTGCCAATGCCAAAGTGCGCGCCTGCTCGGCCGACAAGCCCAGCTTGACCGCGCCGTCGACGAGCGCTTCAAGAAAAAGAAACACATAAGCCGGACCGCTGCCCGACAATGCGGTTACGGCGTCGATCTGCTCGTCGCTGTCGACCCAGCACGTTTGACCCACGGCCCGGAACAGCAATTGGGCCTGGGCCTTGTCCTGGTCGGTTACGCCGGGCAAGGCCATAAGACCCGCTGCCCCCGCACCGATCAGCGCGGGCGTATTGGGCATGCAACGAACCAGCCGGGTCCAGGGCTTGCCAGGCTCGCCCAGCCAGCCGGATAGAGTCTGGCTGGAAATACCCGCGGCAATGCTGATGACCAAGGTGTCGGGCTGCAAAAACGGCTTGCATGCGGCAACCGTTTCGCGCATGACCTGAGGCTTGACGGCAAAAACCCAAACGCGCTGACGGGATAACACCGCGTCGGGCGCCGCGGCAACGCTGGTGCCTTTTTCGCGCCATTGCTGGAGTGCGGATTCGTTCACATCGATGATATGCACGTCGTCCGCGCCGCAGCGTTTGCCGATAAGGCCCGATGCCAGGGCGGAAGCCATATTGCCGCCGCCGATGAAAGCAAGTTTGAGTTCGTGGTTCATGGTGCAGTATTGTACGATTTTTCAATCGAAGCCTGGCTGCCGGCTATTTGTACAAGGTTTTCGTGCCGTCCTGGTGCCACCGAAACACATCGAACCTGAAATGACGCAAATCGCCCTGCTCGTCCCACGCGATTTCACCCAGCGGCGTCTTGAATGAATGCGCGTGCATCCAGGCCGCTACGGCAATGGGGTCGTCGGCGCCGACAGCCCGTATGCTGTCGGCCAGAACCTGGACCGCGGCGTACGCCGGAAGCTGGAAGGCGCCGCCGGGATCGCGCTGCTTATCGCGAAATGCTTTTGTAATTGCGGCATTGGCCGGGTCGCTGGATAAGTCGGCCGGCAATGTAATGAGCATGCCTTCGGCCGCGGCGCCGGCGATGGCATTGATGTCAGGGTTGCCCACACCCTCGGGTCCCATGAACTGAACCTTGAGCCCTTGCTCGGCCCCTTGGCGCAGCAGCAGGCCCATTTCGGGATGGTAGCCGCCAAAATACACAAAGTCGGCCTGGCTGCTTTTGATGCGCGTGATGATGGCCGAATAATCGCTGTCGCCCGCATTGATGCCTTCAAAGAGCGCTACGTCGATACCGGCTTGTTCCAGTCCTTTTTTGACTGCGCTGGCTATGCCGAAACCATAGGATTGCTTGTCATGCAGCACCGCCACTTTTTTGGGCTTTATGGATTCGGCTATGAATTCGGCGGCAGCCGGACCCTGCTGGTCGTCGCGGCCTATGGTGCGGAACACGGATTCGTAATGCTTTCCTTGCGTTACGGCCGGCGCAGTGGCCGAAGGGGTCACCATGACGACGCCTTCGGTATTGTAGATGGCCGCAGCGGCAATGGTGGGCCCCGAGCAGACGGGTCCGACGACATACTGTATGCCGTCGTTTACAACCCGGTTGGCGACAATAGGGCCTTGCTTGGACTCGCAGCCGTCGTCATAGGCGGCAACCTCAAGCTGGCGGCCCAGCACACCGCCGGCGGCGTTGATTCGCTCTATCGCCGTATCGACGCCCTGCCGGACCATGCTGCCGTATTGGGTAACCGGCCCGGTAAGCGGGCCGACCACCGCAATGCGAAGAGGCTCGGCCCGGGCGCCAACCGCCAGAATGCACCCGGCAAGCAGCGCCAGTGCCCTGAATAGCGGTCTGGCCATGGGCAAGCCTATTGCAGCAGGCTGCGCAACATCCACGCGTTCTTTTCGTGAATATCCAGGCGCTGGGTCAGAAGGTCGACAGTCGGCTGGTCGTCGGCCGCATCGGCGCGTTTCAGGGCGGCTCGCGCGGTTTTGGCGACGGCTTCGTTGTCTTTGACCAGAATCGCGATCATCTCTTCGGCGTTGGGTACCGAAGTAGGCTCTTTGATGGACGACAGTTGGGCGTATTCGCGATAAGTGCCTGGTGCGTAGTGACCCAGCGCGCGTATGCGTTCGGCGATGCTGTCCAGCGCCTGCCATTCTTCGGTGTATTGCGTCATGAACATCAGATGCAAGGTGTTGAACAACGGCCCCGTCACGTTCCAGTGAAAGTTATGGGTAGTCAAATAAAGTGTGTATGAATCGGCCAGCATTTTCGATAGTTCGGCTGCCACCGCCGCACGATCTTTTTCGGAAATTCCGATGTCGATCATCATGCCTTTACTTGTCTTTACAGAACTCTTAGCCATAAGTACTCCTGGTGTTGTGAACAAAACTGGATATTCTTAAATAAAAATGCAGTTCTTACTTAAAAATCGCCATATCCAAACTAGAAATAAGCGTTATCAGGATAGCATGAGCGGCCACGTTTATGCGGGTTGCAACTCTGTGGCTTGCTCATCGTTAAGGTAAGTGACCCCGGGCAGACGGCTTTGATGGATGGCGGAAATCAAGGCCTGAATGGCGGTCGGGCGCGGAAAACTCTTGCGCCAGACCAGGACCACGCGCCTATCGGGAATGGGCTTCTTGAACGGGACATAAGCCAGCAGGTCGCTTTGCTGGTTTTGCACCGACAACGAGCTGGCCGGAAGCACCGTAATGCCGATGCCCGCCGCCACCATATGCCGTATGGTTTCAAGCGATGAACCTTCAAAAGTGCGCTGGATGCCTTCGCTGGAAGCTGAAAACCGGGACAATTCGGGGCACACCTCAAGGACCTGGTCGCGAAAACAGTGCCCGGTGCCCAGGAGCAGCATGGTTTCGTTTTTAAGGTCCTTCGAGCTGATCTCTCGAAGCCGCGCCCAAGGGTGTTGCCGAGGCACTGCAACCACAAAAGGCTCGTCGTACAAAGCTTGCACCGACAGTCCCGAGTCAAGAATGGGCAAGGCCACAATGGCGCAATCGATTTCGCCCTGGCGCAGCAATTCCAGCAAGCGCGTCGTATAGTTTTCCTGCAGGATCAAAGGCATTTGCGGCGTGACCTTGATTTGCGCCGGCACCAGGCGCGGCAGCAAATAAGGCCCGATGGTGTAAATCACGCCCACGCGCAAGGGTCCGGCAAGAGGGTCGTGCCCCTGGCGCGCAATCTCTTTCAGGTTCGTGGCTTCTTCCAGCACCCGCTGGGCCTGGTCGACCACGCGCAGGCCGATGGGCGTGACGCCTATCTCCGTACCGCCGCGCTCGAACAGGACGACGCCAAGCTCGTCTTCAAGCTTGCGTATGGCAACGGACAATGTGGGCTGGCTGACAAAGCAGGCATCCGCAGCGCGGCCGAAATGCCGTTCGCGCGCCACGGCCACAATATATTTCAGTTCAGTCAATGTCATGCCAGTTCCAGTGAATCAAAAATTCATGTACGCAAAAAATCTTGCTTGCCGCGCATCCAACGTTTCAAATGACGCTTGGCCATGCCGATATCGGATTTAAGCAATTCGGCAGCCAGCTCCTGAGCCTGGCCGACCAGCAAGGCGTCGGTCTCGAGGTCGGCAAACCGCAATAACGCCTGTCCCGACTGCCGCACGCCCAGAAACTCGCCGGGCCCGCGCTGCTCCAGGTCGCGCCGGGCAATTTCAAAACCGTCGGTGGTTTCGTACATGGCGCGAAGACGCTGCCGCGCAATCTGGGAAAGTGGAGTCTGGTACATCAGGACACACACCGACTGATTGCCGCCCCGCCCCACCCGCCCGCGCAATTGATGCAACTGCGCCAGGCCGAAGCGCTCGGCGTGCTCGACGACCATCAGCGATGCATTCGGAATATCCACACCCACCTCAATCACGGTCGTGGCCACCAGTACGTCGATATCGCCCTGGCGAAACTGAGCCATGATCGCGGCTTTTTCATCCGACTTCAGGCGGCCATGGATCAGGCCCACGCGCACATCGGGCAAGGCCTGGGTAAGCCAAAGATGGGTATCGACGGCGGTCTGCAACTGCAGCGCCTCGCTTTCCTCGACCAGCGGGCAAACCCAGTATGCCTGGCGCCCCGCCCGGATTTCGGTAGACACATGAGCCACGACCTCGCTGCGCCGGGTATCGGCCACCAGCTTGGTCACTACGGGGCTGCGCCCCGGCGGCAACTCGTCGATGGCCGAAACGTCCAGATCGGCAAAAAACGTCATGGCCAGGGTGCGCGGTATGGGCGTGGCGCTCATGTTCAGTTGATGCGGTATGAATTCCGTTCCGCCCTTCACGGCTTCGCCTTTGCGGCTTAGCTGCAGGCGCTGGCCCACGCCGAACCGGTGCTGCTCGTCCAGCACAATCAAGCCCAGTTGGGCGAAGACGACTTTATCCTGAATCAACGCCTGGGTGCCGACGACCAATTGCGCCTGGCCGCTGGCAATGCGCTCGCCGGCTTCGCGGCGCTTCTTAATGCTCAGGCTGCCCGTCAGCCACGCGATTTCCACACCCAAAGGCTGCAGCCAGCCGGCCAGCTTCAAGTAATGCTGTTCGGCAAGGATTTCGGTGGGCGCCATGATGGCCACCTGTGCGCCCGCCTCGATGGCCTGGGCCGCCGCCAAGGCGGCGACTATCGTCTTGCCGCTGCCGACATCGCCCTGCAGCAGCCGATGCATGGGAAAAGCCCGCAGCAAATCGTTTGAAATCTCGCAGGCCACGCGTTCTTGCGCGGCGGTGAGCCGGAACGGCAGGTTGGCGCGCAAAGCCAGCAAGAGGCCTGCTCCGGCTGCAAGCGGCCTGGCCTTTTGCTTCAGGCGGGCCGCCCGTGCCAGGGCCAGGGAAAGCTGCTGCGCCAAAAGCTCGTCGAACTTGATCCGCCGCCATGCGGGATGGCCGCGTTCGATAAGGTCGGAATACGACACATCCGGCGGCGGATGATGCAGTACTCGTATGGCCTGGGCAAACGGAATCAGGCCATAGCGGCCGAGGATTTCCGGGCCAAGCGTATCTTCAAGGTCGGCGGTCTCGAGGGCCTTGTCTATGGCACGCCGCAATGAAGGCTGCGACAAGCCATCGGTGGTTGGATAGACAGGGGTCAAGGCGCTGGGCAAGGCCGTCCCGGCAACAGTCACCCTGGGATGCACCATTTCGGGGCCTTGAAAACCGCTGCGCAGCTCGCCTCGAATCCGGATCCGGTTGCCGACCGCCAATTGCTTTTGCTGGCTGGAGTAGAAATTCAGCCAGCGCAAGGCCAGCTCGCCGCTGTCGTCGGCGACCAGCGCGGACAATTGCCGGCGCGGACGAAACAAGACTTCGCTGCGCAAAACCTCGGCTTCAACTTGGCCGCTCTGCCCCGGACGCAGCGATGCAATGGGAACGATTTGCGTCTCGTCTTCGTAGCGGATGGGCAGGTGCACGACAAAGTCCTGGGGCTCGATAAGCCCTAGCCGCTGCAGCTTGCGCTCGACCAGCGACCCTTGCTGTGGACTTGCGGATTCTGCGGGCGGCTTGGCCCGCGCAGGCTTGCCCTTGCGCTGCGTACTGACGGTTGACACGATATGGCCTGCTGCCGCGCGCTTAAACGACTATTACGGCTTCGACTTCGAACTGCGCGCCCTTGGGCAGGCTGGCCACGCCAATTGTCGAGCGTGCCGGAAATGGCTGGGGAATGATGTCGGCCATGATGGAGTTAGCACTGGCAAACTTGCTAAGGTCTGTCAGGAAAAGCGTAAGTTTAACGATGCTGTCCAGCGTGCCGCCGGCGGCCTCTATGACAGCCTGCATGTTTGCAAAGGACTGCCTGACCTGCCCTTCGAAATTTTCGGAAACCAATTCGCCCGTTCCAGGTTCCAAGCCGATCTGCCCGGACAAATAAACGGTTTTGCCTGCTCCTGCAATGACTGCCTGTGAATAAGGGCCAACCGCCGCGGGGGCCGCGTCGGTATGAATAATTTGCTTAGCCATGAATGCTCTCTGGAATAATTAGAATAATGTCTATCAAAGTTTAAACAGCTATAGCAAAAATTAAAAGCCCCCGCCAACCACGCGAGGGCTTTCAAGATGATATTTTTGCCTTGAAGTAGCCCCAAGGCAAAAAGCCCCTTGGGGGCAGCAATACCTTATTTTTCGGCGAAGGCGCGTTCGATGACGTAATCGCCGGGCTCGCCGACACCTGCCGACACCACAAAGCCGCGGTCGTCCAGCATGCGGCTGATGTCGGTAAGCATCATGGGGCTGCCGCACAGCATGGCACGGTCGGTTTCAGGGTTGAGCGGCGGCAAGCCGATGTCTTCGAACAGCTTGCCGTTTTCTACCACGGTGGTAATACGGCCCTGATTGCGGAAAGGTTCGCGTGTAACGGTAGGATAGTAGATCAGCTTGTCTTTCATCATCTCGCCGAAATACTCGTTGGCTGGCAATTCGTTTTGGATGTAGTCGGAATATGCCAGTTCGCTGATGTGGCGCACCCCGTGCATCAGGACGACTTTTTCGAAGCGCTCGTAGATGTCGGGATCTTTGATGATGCTCATGAAAGGAGCCAAACCCGTACCGGTTGCGAACAGATAAAGATTTTTCCCCGGCTTGAGATCGTCGACTACCAGCGTGCCGACTGGCTTTCTGCTGACCAGCACGGAGTCGCCGACTTTAAGGTGTTGCAAGCGCGAAGTAAGGGGCCCGTTGGGAACCTTGATGCTGAGGAATTCGAGGTTTTCTTCGTAGTTGGCGCTGGCAATGCTATAGGCGCGCATTAGGGGCTTTCCTTCAACCTCGAGACCCAGCATGACAAAGTGGCCGTTATGAAACCGCAGCCCCGCATCACGCGTGGTTGTGAAGGAAAACAAAGTGTCGTTCCAGTGACGGACGCTTAGGACCTGCTCAGAATTAAAGGCTGCCATTTTTCTATATCTATAGAAGGCCCAAGCTTCGAGTCGTGGCCGCAAGGCCAGAGGCAAAAGCCCGGGCTGGATCAAAAAAGAGTGCAAACGTGCAATTTGCACCAACCCAAAGTAAAACATCGGGGCTATGTAAAGATAATTTTAGCGTATTTGAGCTAGGGATCGGGACTGCCGGCCTTTGTTAAAAAAAATCAAATAGCTACCAAGGTACATACCTTTACCGCCTGGATCCGACTTGATACCTGAATCAACCTTGATCTTTGAAAAACCACTTTGACAGAAGCAAATCAAAACTCGTTAAAATTGAGTGTACACACTCTTTTTTCGCATGTAAAGTTGTTTTGATTAAAATTGTCTGCTATTGTTCACACTGATCTATATGAGAAGCATTTTTATTTAGAATGCTACTTCATCTAGCCCCTCAGGTATCCAGACGCCACTTTCAGTGCTTCCCCAATCCAGGAGATAGTTTCATCATGCGCTCATCCAGAACGCTTTTACCCTTGCTTCGTCCTTTGATCCTGGCAGGATTGGCCGCAATGTCCGCCGCTGCGGCGGCTGCCGATGTCAATATCTACACCACGCGCGAACCCAAGCTGATCCAGCCGATCCTGGATCAGTTCACCCAGGACAGCGGCATCAAGGTCAATACCGTATTTGTCAAAGACGGCCTGCTCGAGCGCGTCAAGGCCGAGGGCGACAAATCGCCCGCCGACATCCTGATGACCGTCGACATCGGCAATCTCGTCGACCTGGTCCAAGGCGGCGTCACGCAGCCTGTTTCCTCTAAGGCGCTCAATGAGGTGATTCCCGCCAACCTTCGCGGGGCCGACAACCAATGGTACGCACTGTCTTTGCGCGATCGTGTAGCCTACGTGGCAAACGATGTCGACGTCTCGGCGCTTACTTATGAGTCCCTGGCCGATCCGAAGTGGAAAGGCAAGGTTTGCATACGCTCGGGGCAGCACCCCTACAACACGGCCATGATTTCCGCCATGATTGCGCATAACGGCCTGCAAGCAACCGAAACCTGGCTGCGCGGCGTGAAGGCCAACCTGGGCCGCAAGGCTGCGGGCGGCGATCGCGACGTGGCGCGCGACATTCTTGGCGGAATCTGCGACGTCGGCATTGCCAATGCCTACTACGTCGGCCACATGAAAAATTCCAAGCCGGGCACCGACGCGCGAAAATGGGGCGATGCCATCAAAGTGATCCGTCCGACGTTTGCCAACGACAAGAGCCGCGGCACCCATGTCAACATTTCGGGCGCATCCGTGGCAAAATACGCTCCCAACAAAGACGGCGCCGTCAAGTTGCTGGAATATCTCGTTTCCGAGAAAGCCCAGGGCCTTTACGCCAACGCCAATTACGAATACCCCGTCAGAAGCGACGTCAAGCTCGACCCCGTCGTGGCCAGCTTTGGCCCGCTGACGGTCGACCCCTTGCCTTTGACCGAAATCGCCAAGCACCGCAAGCAAGCCAGCGAGCTCGTGGACAAGGTAGGTTTCGACAACTAAAACGCCGCCAATGGCGCTGCCCGGCCAGTTCTTGAATTCGGAACAGCCAGACAGCACATAGCAGCGACAACCAGGCGCGCCCCGATTGGGCGCGCCGTCTCATTTTTTGCAGGAATCACTGCGTTTGTCTTCGCGCCGCTTTTTTCAGCGTCTTTTTTTCAATGAAGCAGGGCTCGCCTGGCGTCTGGGTTCGCTGCTGGTTGCCGTGTGCGTCGTTTCGCCCGTCATTACCCTTGGCTGGCTGGCGACTACCGGTTCCATAGGCCATTGGACCCACCTGCTGCAATATGTGCTGCCCACCGCCATGGGCAACACCCTGGCCCTGCTCATAGGCGTGGGCATCTTGGTCAGTTGTTTGGGCACCGGGGCGGCCTGGCTGGTTACGGCTTATTCGTTTCCATCGCGCGGCGTTTTGTCGTGGGCTTTGCTTTTGCCGCTGGCCGTGCCCACCTATATCGTGGCTTTCGCTTATCTGGACATTCTGCATCCCATCGGACCGGTTCAAACCGTAATACGCGACATACTGGGCTATGGCAGTCCGCGCGAGTTCCGCCTGCCCGATCTGCGCTCCCTGCCTGGCGCCATTTTCCTGCTCGGTTTCGTCCTGTACCCCTATGTTTATCTGAGCACCCGCATTATGTTCTCGACCCAGGCGGCCAGCTTGCTGGAGGCGGGCCGGATACTCGGGCAGTCGAGCCGCGGCGTGTTTTTCCGCGTTGCCCTGCCCCTGGCGCGGCCGGCCATAGCCGTGGGCGTCAGCCTGGCCTTGCTGGAAACGCTCAACGATATAGGGGCCTCCGAGTTCCTTGGGGTCCAGACCTTGACGGTATCGGTGTATACGACCTGGATCACTCGATCCGACCTGGCCGGCGCCGCGCAAATCGCACTGGCCATGCTGGCCCTGGTGGTCGCCCTGATTTTGCTGGAACGCCATGGCCGCAAACGGCAGCGCTATGCCAATACCCAACGCATGCGCCCCATCCAGGCCAAGCCCCTGAAAGGAACCGCAGCCCTGATAGCCGTCGTACTGGGCTGGTTACCGATTATCGTGGGCTTTGTCGTCCCCGCGCTTTATCTCTTGGCCGAGACCTTCAAGCACCTGCAGCAGGCCGGCGGCGTTTCGGAACAGTTGCTGCATAGCGGCTACAACACCGTGCGGGTCGCATTGATAGCCACGGCTGTCGTCATCGTCGGCGGCCTCGTGGTGACATGGGCGGCGCGCGGCGTACGCAGCCGCAGCCCTTATGCGGCCAGCAAAGTCGCGGCCCGGGTGGCCACCATCGGCTATGCCCTGCCCGGCACGGTGCTGGCCATCGGCCTGCTTGCTCCGGTGAATTTTATCGACGACGCCTTGTCATGGGTGGTCGAGCTCTTCACCGGCGTTTCGCCAGGCCTGATACTTATGGGTTCGTCGACCGCATTGGTAGGCGCTTATGCCATCCGCTTCCTGGCCATAGCCGTTGGCGGGCTGGAATCGGGCCTGGCCCGCATTCCGCCCTCGCTGGAACAGGCCTCCCGCTTGCTGGGCGAAACTCCCACGGGCACCTTGCGCCGCGTGCACCTGCCCTTGCTGCGCCCAGCCATTGGCGCGGCGGCGCTGCTGGTATTCGTGGACGCCATGAAAGAGCTGCCGGCTACCCTTTTGTTGCGTCCCGTCAATTTCGAAACGCTGGCCACCTGGCTCTATGCGGAAGCTGCGCGCGGCACCTACGAAGAAGGCGCCGTAGCGGCGCTCGCGATTGTGCTGGCCGGGCTGTTGCCCGTTATTTTGCTGGCCCGCCATCAACTTAAATCGGGACACTGAATCATGTCCGTACTACTGCACCTGGACCAGATTTCCCTGGCTTATGAAACACCTGAAGGCTTGCAGCAAGCCGTCGGCAATTTTTCGCTGGAATTGGAAAAAGGCCATATCGGATGCCTGCTGGGCGCTTCGGGCTGTGGCAAGACGACGGTGCTGCGGGCCATTGCCGGATTCGAACCTTTGCGCAAAGGCGAAATCCGCCTGGGCGAGACTCTGTTGTCGTCGGTGGGCTTTCAAGTGGAACCCGAGCACCGCCAAGTGGGCATGATGTTCCAGGATTACGCGCTTTTTCCGCACCTGACCGTTGAAAAAAACATTGCCTTCGGCCTGCGCCGCCAAGATAAAAGCCGCAGCGCAAAACGCGTATCGGAACTGCTTGAGCTAGTGGGCCTGCAAGGCACGGCACAACGCTATCCGCACGAATTGTCCGGCGGACAGCAACAACGTGTTGCGCTGGCCAGGGCGCTGGCGCCCGAGCCTGAACTGCTGCTGCTGGACGAACCCTTTTCCAACCTCGACATCGACACGCGCGAGCGCCTGGCCTTCGAAGTACGGGAGATCCTCAAGCAAACCGGACATACCGCCCTGCTGGTTACCCACAATCAGGCCGAAGCCTTTGCCATTGCCGACCGCATCGGAGTCATGCGCCAGGGTGCGATTGTCCAATGGGATACTCCCTACGGGTTGCATACGAAACCGGCCGACACCTTCGTTGCCGACTTCATACGCCGCGAAGCCCTGGTGGCGCAGCGCGCCCAAGCCTATTTGCGGGGCGAAGCCAGCTAGCCGGCCTGGCCGCCCGGAGCCGCCAAGCCGGATCGGGGCGGATTTCGACACTTAGTCTATGCCCAGTTCCTGGCATTTGCGGGTCAGTGTATTGCGGCCTATGCCCAGACGTTGCGCGGCCTCGGCCCGCCGGCCGCGGCAATGGGCCAGCGCTGTATTCAGCAGCACGGTTTCAAACTCGCGCGCCAATGTTGCCATGATGCCCGGCTCGTTGCGATGCAGTTTGGCCTGAACTTCATGCCCAAGCGTATCGGTCCATTGCGTTCCGGCCACGCCTTCGACCTCGGGGCGAAGTCCATCCCCCGGCCCGCGAACATGCTCGGCGGACGCATGCCCGGCCGCCTCACGAGCCGCCAGCGACGGTTGCGCATCAGGCGGCACATGCACGGGCTCGCGCGGTTGCGCCGCAGTAATCTCGGGCGGCAAATCTTTGGTGTCGACGACCTGGCTGGACGACATGACCGTCATCCAATGGCAAAAATTTTCGAGCTGGCGAATATTGCCGGGGTAATTGAAAGCGGCCAGCACTTGCATGGCTGCAGGCGTCAGGCGCCGTACCGGCACACCAAGGCTGCGTGCGCTGTTTTGCAAAAACAGCGCCGTCAAGGCCGGGATGTCTTCCTTGCGCTCTCGCAAAGGCGGCAGGCGCAAGCGGATCACATTGAGCCGATGGAATAAATCTTCGCGAAACTGCCCTTGCGCGACGCGCTGTTCAAGCGGCTGGTGCGTGGCCGCGACAATGCGCACATTGACCGAAACCGCTTGCGATCCGCCAACCCGATAGAAGCTGCCCTCGGCCAGCACCCGCAACAAGCGCGTCTGCAATTCAAACGGCATATCGCCGATTTCATCGAGAAACAAAGTGCCGTTGTGGGCCTCTTCGAAACGGCCACGCCGCAGTTGTGTGGCCCCGGTAAAAGCGCCGCGCTCATGGCCGAACAATTCCGCCTCGAGCAGATCGCGGGGAATGGCGGCCGCGTTCAGCGCAATGAACGGCCCCGAGGCGCGCGAACTATGCTCGTGCAATGCGTGTGCTATCAATTCCTTGCCTGTGCCGGATTCACCGGTAATCAGCACCGTCGCGGGCGAGGCGGCCAAGCGGCCGATTGCGCGGAACACGTCCTGCATGGCAACTGACGCGGACGTCATCATGATGGATCCGCGGCCGGGCTCGGCGGCAGGCGCCGGCGCAAGCGGCTCCTGACCCGCAACGGCGGCTCTTTGTATCAGCGCCACCGCTTCATTGATGTCGAACGGCTTGGCCAGATAGTCGAAGGCGCCCTTTTGAAAAGCCTCGACCGTGCTGCCCAGATCGGTATATGCCGTCATGATGATGACGGGCAAGGCGGGACGCAGACGCTTGACCTCTTGCAGCAAAGTCAGCCCGTCCTGGCCGGGCATGCGAATGTCGGTTACCAGCACGGCCGGCTCGGCCTGTGGCAATGCATCAAGCATTGCCTGTGCGGACGAGAAACTTTGTACCGGCATCTGCGCCCGCTGCACGGCTTTTTCCAGCACCCAGCGTATGCTTTGGTCGTCATCGACTATCCAGACCGGTTTCATGCCAGCTCCAAAGGTAAGATCAGACGAAACTCCGTAAACCCCGCGCGCGACTCGAACTCGATTACCCCGCCATGCTGCTGCACGAACTCCTGCGCCAGGCTCAGTCCAAGCCCCGTGCCGTTGGCTCTGCCCGTTACCAATGGATGGAATATTTTGTCGTGCAGCTCCTGGGGCACGCCAGGGCCGTTATCAATAACAGAAACCACTACCGCCATGCGCGCAGACCCGGTCGCCAACGCCATCTGGCGGCCTATGCGGGTACGCAACACCAGCTTGGGCGCAACCGTTGCCGCACCGGCCTCGGCCAACGCCTGTGCCGCATTGCGGCCAATGTTCAACAAAGCCTGCAGCAAACGGGCGGCATCACCTTGTAGTTCAGGCACCGAAGCATCGTAATCGCGCACCAGCTCCAATTGCCCCGCGAACTCCGCCCGCAGCAAGGTGTAGACCCGTTCGCAAATCTCGTGGATATTGAACAGGGATTTACTGAGCGCCTGTTTTTGCGGGGCAATAAGGCGGTCGATAAGCGCGGTAAGGCGGTCGGCCTCGGCAATGATGACCCCGGTATATTCGCACAAGGGCCCGGCTTGCTGTTCGGCCTCCAGCAACTGCGCCGCACCTCGTATGCCGCCTAAAGGGTTTTTGATTTCGTGAGCCAGGTTGCGCAAGGATTCGCGCTGAACGGTAAGCTCCTTGTCCAACTGCTGGGCTCGGTCCAGATGCTGGTCCAGGGTCCTGATTTCCAGCAAGGCGCTCCAGGGCTGGCCTTCCAGCGGCACAATCGCCAGGCTGACGGGTATGTCCGTATTCAGGTGCCGGGCCGCGGCGTTCTGGCGCAATACTCCGTACTTGCCGTGTACGGCGTCCAGAAAGCGCGGTTCCAGCATGGCATCGGCACCGAACAAAGACTCGGCGCCCACGCCCAGCAACTGCCTTTGCGACAAGCCAAAGAGCTCTTGCGCGGCGCTATTGGCGTAAACCACCTTGCCCTGCCCGTCGAGCAGGACAATGGCGCTTGCAAGCAGGTCGTAATTTTCAAGGTTGCTCATGGCATCACGACCTGTTGATCGCCAGGGCGCTTAAAGGCTGTAGTACATATCGAACTCTACGGGGTGCGTGGTCATGCGCAAACGCGTGATTTCGGCCATCTTGAGTTCGATATAGGCGTCCAGCATATCGTTGCTGAACACGCCGCCGCGGGTCAGGAACTCGCGATCGTTGTCCAGGGCAATAACCGCTTCTTCCAGCGAGGCGCATACCGTCGGGATTTTTGCGTCTTCTTCCGGCGGCAGGTCGTACAGATTCTTGTCGGCGGGATCGCCGGGATGAATCTTGTTTTGCACGCCATCCAGACCGGCCATCATCAAGGCTGAAAATGCCAGGTACGGGTTGGCCAGCGGATCGGGGAAACGGGCCTCGACGCGGCGCGCCTTGGGGCTGCCCACGTAAGGGATGCGGATGGAGGCCGAGCGGTTGCGGGCCGAGTAGGCCAGCTTGACCGGCGCCTCGTAGTGCGGCACCAGGCGCTTGTACGAATTGGTACCCGGATTGGTGATGGCGTTGAGCGCGCGGGCGTGCTTGATGATGCCGCCGATGTAATACAGCGCGAATTCGGACAGGCCGGCGTAGCCGTTGCCCGCAAAGAGATTTTGACCGTCTTTCCAGATGGACTGGTGCACGTGCATGCCCGAGCCGTTGTCGCCCACGACCGGCTTGGGCATGAAAGTTGCCGTCTTGCCGTAAACGTGCGCAACGTTGTGGATGGTGTATTTCATGATCTGGTTCCAGTCGGCGCGCTGCACCAGCGTGCTGAACCGGGTGCCGATCTCCAGCTGGCCGGGGCCCGCGACTTCGTGGTGATGCACTTCGACCGGCACGCCTTGCTGTTCCAGCAGCAGGCACATTTCAGAACGCATGTCCTGGAAGGAATCGACCGGAGGCACGGGAACATAGCCGCCCTTGACGCTGGGACGATGGCCCAGGTTGCGGCCTTCCATGTCAAGGCCGCGCGACCAGGAGGCCTCTTCCGATCTGATCTTGACGAAGCAGCCCGACGGGTCGTCGTTCCAGGTAATGCTGTCGAACACGAAGAATTCTGGTTCGGGGCCGAAATAAGCCGTATCGCCCAGGCCGCTGGACTTGAGGTAGGCTTCGGCGCGCTTGGCCAGCGAGCGCGGATCGCGATCATAGCCTTTCAAATCGGAGGGTTCGACAACGTCGCAAGTCAAAATCAACGTGGCTTCTTCGCGGAACGGATCCATGTGCGCCGTCGAGGAGTCGGGGATAAGCACCATGTCCGACGCTTCAATACCCTTCCAGCCCGCAATGGACGAGCCATCGAAAGCCTGCCCAGCCTCCAGCTTTTCTTCGTCCACGGTATGGCCCGGCACGCTCATGTGGTGCTCGCGGCCCAGCGTGTCGGTGAAACGGAAGTCGACAAATGCAACTTCGCGTTCTGCAATTAACTTTACAACTTCTTCGGGGGTGGACATGAAAGACTCCTGGACAATGAGAGGTCAAATAGTGGTGTAACTTCCTGAGCAAAGCTTAAGCAATAAGCATGCCAGTTTTTTGATACTGTGGATTCCGGCTATCCCCGGGAATTTGGCGTAATACCCGGAAAAACCGCACTGGTGCACGTCCGTTACCGCCCCACAATCGTGCATCTGCACCATTATGGAGCAAAAACTAGTGCACGCTGTGTTTTGGGGCAAAAAAAGCGCTGGCCTTTCAGCCCAGGCCCGCGCAGCGACAACGCTTGTGCTCCGTTCGCGGTCAATCTAAAAACTCGGACAATAAATCGTTCAGAAACCGCCAGCCGTGCTCGGTGGCCTGCAAACGGCCGGGGTCGGGCGACAACAGGCCTTTGGCGACTGCACGATCCAGCGCCGGCATGATGGCCATCAGCGAAAGCCCCGTACGCTCGGTAAAGCTGCTGGCCGGCACGCCATGCTTCAGGCGCAAGGCGTTGAGCATGAATTCGAAAGGCAATTCGTCGGGCATGACCTGGCTGTTCTGCGCCAAATGGCTGCCATCCATGCGCACGGCCTTGTCCATCCAGGCTTGTGGGTTTTTAAGCCGGGCCTGCCGAACGATGCGATCATGAAAGGACAATTTTCCGTGTGCCCCCGGCCCTATGCCCAGATAGTCGCCGAATTCCCAATAGTTTACGTTGTGGAGGCAGCGCGCTCCCGGCTTGGCATAGGCGGATACTTCGTAGCGCTCCCAGCCCGCTTCTTGGGTGGCTTCGGCAATCATTTCCTGCATGGCCGCGCCGGTATCGTCGTCGGGCACCGGCGGCGGAAACTTGGCAAATACTGTATTGGGCTCCAGCGTCAGGTGATACAGCGACAAATGCTCGGTCTGGAACGACATTGCCTGACGCAAGTCCTGGGCGCATGCATCCACGGTTTGCCGGGGCAAGGCAAACATAATGTCCAGATTGACTCTCTGCACCGCGTTCTGAGCAATGTCGATGGCCGCGCAGGCCTGTTTGGAATCGTGAATGCGGCCCAGGGCTTGCAAGGCGCTGTCGTTGAAGCTTTGTATTCCCAGGGAGATACGGTTGATTCCGCTGCTTGCGTATTCTTTGAAACGGGCGGCCTCTACGGTACCGGGATTGGCTTCCATGGTGATCTCGGCCTGTGGCCAAAGATTCAGGTAAGCGCGGAACATGGCAAGCATTTGGTCGACAGCGGATGCAGAAAGCAAGCTGGGCGTGCCTCCGCCTATGAAAATAGACACTACCTGGCGGCCCCAGATCAAGGGCAATGCTTGTTCGAGGTCGGCTCGCAAAGCGGCCAGATACTGCTCTTCGGGGACCGTGCCTTTGGCTTCGTGCGAATTGAAATCGCAATAAGGGCATTTTCGCACGCACCAGGGCACATGGACATACAGCGAAAGCGGCGGCAGGCTGCTTAATGTTGTAGCACCCGCGCCCGCCGCTGTGCTGTCGGGGGGCAACCTGGGCTCGTCATGGGCAGGTTTTCCTTCGGGCACAATGGAAAAAACCCGGCGCACCATTTATATACCGCCCTCTTTCAATAATGCCTCGAGCAATTTTTCCAGCGCCTGGGCACGGTGGCTAAGGCGATTCTTGACCGAGGGCTCAAGCTCGGCCACCGTTTGCTTTAATTGCGGCAAGTAGAAATGAGGATCGTAGCCAAAGCCATGCCTGCCACGCGGGTCGTCGACGATTTCTCCATTCCAGACGCCTTCGGCAATGAGCGGGCGCGGATCGGTCGCGCTGCGCACATAAACCAGCACTGCAATATAGCTGGCGGCGCGGTTGGCTTTACCCGCCAGCGTTTCCACCAATAAACGGTTGTTGGCCGCGTCCGACTTTTCGCCGCCGTTCAGCGCCGCATAGCGTGCGGAATAAACGCCGGGCGCGCCATCCAGTGCGGCAACACACAAGCCGGAATCGTCTGCCAGCGCCGGCAAGCCGGTCAATGCACTGGCATGGCGCGCCTTGGTCAGTGCGTTTTCGACAAACGTGGCAAACGGCTCTTCAGCCTCGGGCACGCCCAGTTCTCCCTGGGGCACCATGGCGATGCCTGCGGATTGGAGGATGGCGGAAAATTCTTTGAGTTTGCCTGCGTTGTTCGAGGCAAGGACGACTTTGTTGGCGGTCATACAGATACAGTGTGAAAGTGGGTTTATTTTAACCGACGCGCTTCTAGCCGGCGCGCGCCAGCGCTTCGCGCTGCGCCGCGATCAGCTCGCCGATGCCGGCGTGCGCCAAATCCAGCAATTGGTCCAGGGCGCCGCGGTCAAAGGTCTGCCCTTCCGCCGTCCCTTGCACTTCGACAAAGCCGCCCGATCCGGTCATGACGATATTCATATCCGAGTCGCAGCCCGAATCCTCGATGTAGTCCAGGTCCAGCACAGGCCGGCCGTCGACCATGCCTACCGATACGGCCGCTACGTGATCCTTTATCGGAGAGGCTTTGAGCAAGCCTTGCCCTGTAAGCGTGCGCACGGCCAAAGCCGCCGCGATCCAGGCCCCGGTAATGCTGGCGCAGCGGGTGCCGCCGTCGGCCTGCAAGACATCGCAGTCCAGTTGCAGGGTGCGCTCGCCCAGCGCTTGCATGTCGAACACGGCCCTCAGGCTGCGGCCGATAAGGCGTTGAATTTCCTGTGTGCGTCCGCTTTGCTTGCCGCGTGCCGCTTCGCGGTCCGAGCGTGTATGGGTCGAGCGCGGCAGCATGCCGTACTCGGCGGTAACCCAGCCCTGTCCCTTGCCTTTCAGAAACGGCGGCACTTTTTCCAGCACGCTGGCATTGCACAACACGTGCGTGTCGCCCGCCTTGATCAGCACCGATCCTTCTGCGTGGCGCGTGTAGCCCGTTTCAATGGAAAGCGGCCGCAATTGGGTTGTCGTTCGGCCCGAGGGGCGCGAAATGGTGGAAGTGGACAAAAACGGCTCCTTGGCAAAACAAAAAAGAGAAGAAGAGGAAAAAGGCCCCCACGCCGCACCGCTTGCGCGGCTTGCTGCCCCCCAAGGGGGCGTTTTTACCTTGGGGCGGCCCGGCGGTAAAAAGGCCCCACGCTGCACCGCTTACGCGGCTTGCTGCCCCCCAAGGGGGCGTTTTTACCTTGGGGCGGCCCGGCGGTAAAAAAGGCCCCCACGCTGCACCGCCTGCGCGACTTGCGCCGCGGGGCCTTCAATATCGGCAATAATAGAGATTGTAGACACATTACGCAGGACACCCCATGATCCGTAGCATGACCGCATTCGGCGCGGCCCGCGCCGAGTCCGCCGAAGGCACCCTGAGCATAGAATTTCGCAGCGTCAACAGCCGCTTCCTGGATGTTAACTTTCGCCTTCCCGACGACCTGCGCATACTGGAAGGCCCGGTGCGTGAAAAGCTCGGCCAGGCCCTTGCGCGCGGCAAAGTCGATGTTCGCATCAATTATTCAAAGACCAAAAGCGCAATCGTCCAGGCGCTGGATGCGGACTATATGGCTGCCATCGCCGAACAGCTCAAGGCCGCCCGTGCGGTAATCCCCGACGTGGCCGCCCCGCAGCTTGCCGACCTTATCAAAGGCGCCGGCAATTCCGACGACCCCGGCTTTACCGTTGAAGTCTGGACGGCCATGTGCGCGCAAGCTGCCGATCAGGCGCTGGGCGAATTCCAGGCCAATCGCGAACGCGAAGGCGAACGCCTGGCGCAAGGCATGCTGGAAAGCGCAGCAGCGATCGGCCGAATTGTCGACGAAGTGGAACTTGCCCTGCCTCAACTGCTGGACGAGCATCAAAAAAAGCTGGCCACCAAACTGAAAGACGCTCTTGAAGCGGCCTGCCCGACAGGCTTCACGCAAATCACGGGGCCGGAGCTATCGGCCCGCATTGCCCAGGAAACCTCGTTGTTTTCCCTACGCATTGATATAGCCGAAGAGCTTGCCCGCCTGCGCTCGCACATCAGCGAACTGCAACTGCTGCTATCCGGAGGACAGGCCGCAACGTCCCGCAACGGTTCGTCCAAACCGCAAGCAGCCCAAGGCAAGCCTGGCAGTACCGGCAAGCGCCTGGACTTTCTTTTTCAGGAAATGAATCGCGAAGCCAATACGCTGGGTTCCAAAGCCGGCAGCATCAATGTTACGCGCGCCGCCATCGACCTCAAGCTGCTTATCGAGCAGTTGCGCGAACAAGCGCAAAACATCGAATAGACCGTTGTTGGACGCAACGGATCGGGGCGGAATGAAACGGATTGCCGCAGTATTGAACATCGTCGCTCTGGCACTTGCCGTCAGCGGATGCGGGATACTGGACGCGCCGTCGGCCGTGCCCGGAAAACAACCGCACAACGAGGAAATTTCGATTGACCAGTTCGCGCAGACGGACTTCAACCGGACGGTCACGATAGCCATGCGCGACAACCTGGAAAGCCTGAACCGCCTGCTCGAAAAGCTGTACCGCCGCAACCCGGCACAGTGGCGCAAGTCCGGAGCTCCCGACCTGGCCAGCGCCATACAGCGCGCCAAAAAATCCATCCAGACGGGAGAGCGCCCAGCGCAGCTTAACGGGCTAAGCTATATCCAGATGCTGTCGGTTTCTTTGGACCCCGGCTATCAAGGGGATCGGGTCGCCGCCTTTATTTTTGGGCTGGCCGACATGATTATCCAGGCGCATAACGGCAAGACCCGATTCTATGTGTCCGACAGCCTCAACGCCCAGCACATATACAACGCCGCCCGCAATGTTGAAGTGGCCGACTGGATGCTGGCCAGCCGCCGCGATGCCTCCGGCCGACATTTGCTGCTGGCCAACGAAATATCGGACGACCAAAGCAACCTTAGCTTCGAGCGCGAATTCGGCCAGATTATTGGCAGGCTGGACCTGGTGGCAAACCTGCTGGATGAAAATTTGCGCAGGATAGGCATCAACTACATGCAAGGCTTGCTGTTCTTTAACTTCTTGCCGGTGCGCTAGGCCGCCACGGTCAGCTCGCGGGCTTCAGCAAGCGGGTCACAAGCGCTTTGGCGGATGCCCTCCATGGCTGCAAGTCCGCCTCCTTGGCCAGCTCGAACTCACTGAACTCGAACCCCGGAGCCACAGTGCACCCCACAAAAGCGAAAGTGCCCGGCTCGGCCAGTTCGGCCGCAAACCAGCAGCCGGCGGGCACCGCTGCCTGGAATACACAAGCTGAAGACTCAAGCGCACTGCCCAGGCGGTGCGTCAGAAGTTCGCCGCCCGGAAGCAAAACGTGTACAAGCAAAGGACTACCGGCATAGAAATGCCAGACTTCGTCCGACGCTATGCGATGCCAGGCCGAAAAAGCATTGTTGTCCAGCAAATAATAAATAGCCGTCGAGGCGCTGCGTTCCTGGCCCGACGCCAGATTCACCTGTTGCTTGCCGCGATAGGTTTCGCTGTAATAGCCGCCTTCAGGATGCGGCGATAGATTGAACCGCCGCACCAGGCTTGCAACCTGCAAAGCCCCGCCTTTCACTTCCACGCCGCCAAAAAAGCCAGCAGGACCTTGGCAGAATTGTCTGCGGCGACGTTCATGAAAGTGTGCATTTCATTGGCGCCATCGCCGCCTCCGGCCAAATCGCTAAGCGAACGAAACGCAATGAACGGCACGCTATTGCTGTAGGCCACCATGGCGCAGGCGGCGCTTTCCATGTCCAGCACATTGGCCTTGAAGGCCTGGAACACGTACTTGCGAAAAGCCGCGTTGTCGACAAAGGCCTGGCCCGATACGCCGTTGCCGCCGACCACCAGCCTGGGCTGCCGTGCCAGGCAGTCGTCCTTTGCCGTGCAGCCGTTCAGTTCGACGCTTTGCAAGGTCTTGGCAATGGCCAGCATGGCCGGGTCGACGTCGAACCAGAACTTCTTGCGCAGTTGGGGATCGGCCGCGGATCTGACGTAAACGGGCCGGGTATGCATCATGCCGAAACTGGGCAGTCCGGTGTCGTTGCCGTCGCCCGTATCGCGATAAACCCCGGGCGCAAGCTCGCGGCCCATCAAGACTTCCAGATACTGTCCCCAGCGCTCGACCACGGTCACGTCGCCAATATGAAGCTGGGGATTCACCCCGCCGGCTATTCCGCTAAAGACAAGATGGGTAACGGTAAAACGATCCAATGCCAATTGCGTATTCATGGCGGCATTGACCATGCTGATGCCGCTTAGAAACAGCACTACCGGCTTGCCCTGCAAGACCCCGGTTGTAAATTCCACGCCGTTGACCGAATACTTGCGGGACTGCTCCATCCGCTTGAACAATAGCGTCAATTCGGGCTCGAAAGCCGAAACTATCGCAATACGAGGAGTATTATCGAGGAGTTCGCCGGCGGCCTGCACGGGACGCACCGCACATAAAGCGAAAAGCACAATGAACGGCACAAGACGAAGCAGCGGCAAGCGGCGAAAAAGCGCAAAATCCGAACGCATCAGGTCAACCCCGGCAAATTATGTAAGTGTTTGCAATACTACCGCAACTGGTGGCATGGCTGCAGTCGCGCCGGACATCAAACGGATGCGTGGCAGCCTGGCCGCCATGCCGGCCTTGCCGAATTAGCTAATATATTCGCCTTTATCCGCGTTTTTAAGGGTTAATCCTAGCAATCAATTTAAGAAGACCATGTAAGCCACTAATATATTGGTATTATTTTAATTTTCTGATATGATTTGCCTCAACCAAGAATCTTAATCATTTATAAGCACGGCCATGCAAGCTACCCGGAATCAAGCGCCCCTGTGGGTATTGGCATATACGCTCATGTTTATCCTGAGCCTTTGCCTCAATGCCTCGGCCCAGGCCCAAACACAGCAGCCCTCCAGCCGTACGCATTCCGCAAAAAAAACGGCCAGCACCCAGCAATCCGCCAAGAAAAAACCAACCGCCAAAACCACCGCCCGCAAGAGCAAAGTTGCACAACGCCAAAGCCTGCGTTCCGCAACCGGGCGCTCAAGCGCCGC
Source organism: Eoetvoesiella caeni (assembly GCF_003315175.1). Lineage (GTDB taxonomy): Bacteria > Pseudomonadota > Gammaproteobacteria > Burkholderiales > Burkholderiaceae_B > Eoetvoesia > Eoetvoesia caeni. Next base: position 56,347 of record NZ_QNRQ01000003.1, read on the forward strand.
AAGCAAAAACGGCCACAAGGTTCAAGTAGCCCTGCGCGAAAGCCGCCTGGGCGATATAACGCCTCGCAGCAGCCATTCAGCCCCCGGCAGCTCGGCCCAGTTGCGCTCCGAGGCTGCTTTCGTCATCGACCTGCAAACCTCGGCGGTTCTTTACGATAAAAACAGCACAGAAGTTCGGCCCATTGCTTCCATCTCCAAGTTGATGACGGCATTGATTGTGGCCGAAGCCCGCCTTCCCATGGACGAAATGCTCAGCATCAGCGAAGACGATGTTGACCGTTTGCGCCACTCGCGCTCGCGGCTTGCCGTCGGCACCCGCCTTAGCCGCGCCGACATGCTGCACCTGGCTTTGATGTCGTCCGAGAACCGCGCCGCACACGCGCTGGGCCGCCATTACCCTGGCGGTTTACCGGCCTTTGTCCGGGCCATGAACGACAAAGCGCGCGCTCTGGGCATGCGCAATACGCATTTTGTCGAACCCACCGGCCTATCGACCGACAACGTTTCCACCCCGCGCGATCTGGCCAAGCTTTTGGCCGCTGTAAACAAGCAAGCCCTTATCCACCGATACACTACCGACGAAAGCTATCAGGTTGCGCTAAACGGTGGTCGCCAGCTTACGTATAACAATACCAATGGCTTGGTCAAGAATTCAAACTGGGACATCAAAATATCCAAGACCGGCTTCATCAACGAAGCGGGCGAATGCCTGGTCATGGTTACACGCATCGACAACCGCGATGTCGCCATGGTGTTCTTGAACTCCACTGGGCGCTACTCCCGCATCGGCGATGCCGTCCGCATGCGCAACTACGTTGAAAACAACACTCTGCTTGCCATGCTTTAAAGCTTGGGGCGCTAGCCTGAAAACGCTATGTGCATAGCCTATCTGGCCATCGGAACGCATCCCGACTGGCCGCTTTTCATTGCCGCCAACCGCGACGAGTTCCATAATCGCCCGACCAAGCCCGCGGCGCCCTGGCCGCAACGGCCCGACATAATTTCAGGCATAGACAGCCAGGCTCACGGCACTTGGCTGGGGATTACCCGCCAAGGGCGCTACGCCTTTCTGACCAATTATCGGGATCCCGCCGCATTCATTGCCGACGCCCCCTCGCGCGGCGAACTGAGCAGCCAGTATCTTGAAGGATATGAAGCTCCGCAGGACTACGCCCGCCGGCGCATGGCCGAAGCTTCCGCCTACAACGGCTTTAACTTGATTGTCGGCAACCCCGCGGGCGCTTGCTATGTCAGCAATCGGCTGCCTGCCGGACAAATGCGCGAACTGGGTGCCGGCCGCTATGTCATTTCCAATCATCTGCTCGATACCCCATGGCCCAAGGCCGAACGCTTGCGCCATGCGCTGGACCGCTATCCGTCGGAACAATTGTGCCGCACGCTGACGCCGGTTTTCGAGATACTAAGAGACGGCACGCAAGCGCTCGACGCCGATTTGCCCGCCACAGGCCTGTCTTTAGAACGAGAGCGCCTGCTTAGCAGCCCTTTTATCATTAGCCCCGATTACGGCACACGCTGCTCGACCGTCATCGCCATACACGCCAGCGGACGGGTTTTGTTCAGTGAAACCAGCTATGCTCCCGACGGCCAAGTCAGCGAACGCCACGACTGGCCGTTCACGCTGGAGCCGGGACGGGCCTGAGCTTCACGGAAATCTTTAATGCAGGGTCGGCCCGGGCTTGCCCGGCTCGTCGTCGAAATCCAGGTCAAGGTCGTCATCGGCCGCGGGACCCTGTTCTTTAAGGCTGCCCAACGCTTCTTGCCAGCTACGCAAAGGGATGCAGGTCTGCAAGCGTACAACAGCCTGCTCGACCAGAGCCTCGTGCATTTCATGGCCTACGCCGGAAGCGATGTCCAGGGTTGCGTCGCCCTGCAAATCGGCAAGATGCCCATGCAGGCTGCGAATATCGGCAACCGGAATAAACGGATCGTCGGTGCCATGCAGGAAATGCAAGGTGGTGGCCGGCGGCGCCATGCCAGGCAACTGAGCGTAGCAGCCTGAAAAGGCCAGTACCCTGCCCGCCAGGTCAGGCTGGGCCAGGCTGGCTTCAAGCGCAATCGTGGCGCCATGATCGAAACCAGCCAAAGCGGTATGTTCGCCGGTTAAACCGTATTTGGCCTGTACCTGCTGGATATATGCAATAAGCGCCGGCAATGCCGCCTGCACCCGCTCGATGTAATTGCTTTCATCCAGGCCCGACAGGTCGAACCAGCTATATCCGTCCTGGCTGTCGGAGACGGTTCCATAAGGGAGGATGATCAGGGCCTGCGGGAAGGCGCGTTTAATGGCCTGGGTCAAGGACTCGAGCTGGCCTGGGTTGCTCGAGGCCCCATGCAGCAGCAAAAACAACTGCTTGGGTTGGCTCGATACCGGAACATAAATAATAGGATTTGGCACGGCGGTCTGGGTCATGGCGGCATGGAATCGGCAAGATATTAAAAGAAAACCGGCCAGGTGTTCAGGACGCGTGGGCGGATCAAACCTCAATAATAATATATCGCACTGCCAGCCTGCCTCGCTAATTCTTGGGCTCGCAGGCTAAGGCGGCAAACGGCTTGCCCTGGTATCAGCCCCGAATGTAATCCAGCTTGTTCCACACGCCAAGAATACTGTATATTAATACAGTATAAATACAGGCTTGAATTCTTGTGGAATATCTGTATTGCTTTTCTTCTTTGCCGGCGCATGCCATGAAACCCCTGCCTTCCATACTGCAGCATCCAGAACATATCCACCCCTCTCTTTGGCGCGGATCGCAACTGGCGCAAGCCGCCTGCTCCACCATCTCCACAGGTTTCGATCAACTCGATCGCGAGCTTCCCGGGTTGGGCTGGCCTTTGGGCGCACTAACCGAACTGGCGCTAAGCCGTTCCGGCATCGGCGAAATCCATCTGCTGGGGCCCGCCTTTTCCCGCCTGCCCCCTGAACGCCGCATTGCTCTTGTGCAACCGCCTTATGTGCCTTATGCGCAGTGCTGGCACAACTGGCAGCTTGATGCGCGCCGGTTGCTCTGGGTGCGGTCCGGCAGCAATGGCGATGCCTTATGGGCCTGCGAGCAAATCCTGAAACACAACACTTGTGCCGCCTTGCTTTGCTGGCTCTCGAATGTCCACTCCGCCAGCCTGCGCCGGCTGCACCTGGCGGCGCGGCAAAGCGAAACCATGCTCATACTGCTACGCCCGCAAATCGCCTTGCAGCAAAGCAGCATAGCGCCTTTGCGCTTAAGCCTGGTGCCCTGCCGGCAAGGGCTGGAAATATCCATAGTCAAACGCCAGGGTCCAAGCTGCGGCCAACCGGTTTTCATCGCGCTTTACCCTGCCGCATCTTCTCCCAGGAATTCGTCCCATGTCTCTTTGGATCGGGCTTTGCCTGCCTTGCCACAGCCTGGACACGCTTTTTCCCCTGTGGCCCACTAAAACTCCTTTGGCTGCCGTGCTCGAACAAGACCGCATCCATGCCTTGACGCCCGCCGCCCAGACCCAAGGCCTGCGCCTGGGCATGCGCCGCGCCACCGCCGCAAGCCTGCTTCCCGAAGCGGCCTTGCTGAATCGCAACCCGCAGGCAGAACAACAAAGCCTGCAACGCCTTGCCCTTGACCTGCTTCAATACACGCCCAATATCGTGCTTGGCGAAGCCGGCGTTTTCTCCGGCCTGTTGCTGGAGGTAAGCGCCAGCCTGATGCTATTCAAAGGAATACGCGCCTTATGCCGGGATATCCGGGCGACGCTGCAGCGGCATCAAGCGCTTTGCTACCGCCTCAGCACAGCGCCCACGGCCCAGGGTGCAAAACTCTTGGCCAGCCAAAGCCAAACGGTTTTACGCCGCGCTGTAAAACTAAAAACCTTGCACCGCATGCTCGATCCTTTGCCGATCAACCTGCTGGTTTCCCAGAAAAATTTTTTGAACTGGTTCAAAGGCCTTGGCTGCCGTACCTTGGCGCACTTGCAACAGCTGCCCCGCAACGGCGTGCGCCAACGCAGCGACCCGGCCATTATCCAGGGCCTGGACACCGCCTATGGACGCAGCCCTGAATCTTTTGCCTGGTTTCAGCCACCTGAACTTTTCTCGCTGCGCCACGACCTGCTGGAAAATCTGGAGCACACTCATGCCGTCCAGTTTGTGGCCAAGCATCTTATCGAACAGCTCTGCACATGGCTGCATGCCCGGCAGTGTGCAGCCGACACCCTGGTTTTTTTACTGCACCACGAAAAAGGCCGCCATGCCCTGCCGCCAAGCCGCCTGCTCTTATTGCTATCCCAACCCGGCTGGCAGCCCGAAGACTTCATGCGCGTACTGGCCGAGCAACTGCGCCAATTCACATTGCGCGCCCAGGTCATCGCGCTGGAGCTTTCCATTCCCGCCGTTCAGTCGCGGCCTGAGCCCAGCCTAAGCTTGTTCCCCGAGCCGGCCCAGTGGCAGACCGACGAGCTGCGCTTGCTTGACCTGTTGCGTGCACGCCTGGGCGGCGAAAACCTGCTCCAACCCCAGCCCTTTGCCGACCACCGCCCCGAACGGGCCAATATATGGGCTCCCATGGCCCCGACATCCGGAAAAAAAACAGCCACGCTTGCCCGCACCCCAAACGAGACTAGCGCTTGGGCCTGTCGTCAAAGCGCTGAATTTCTCAGACTAGACCCGCATGCCCGGCCATTTTGGTTGCTGGCCCAGCCTTGCGCGCTGGATACCAGCAACGACCGCCCCGTTTACCGGAACGCCGTCTTGCGTCTTATTCGGGGACCTGAACGAATAGAAAGCGGCTGGTGGGACGGCACCGGCAATGAACAGCGCGATTACTTTATTGCCCAAGACCCTCAATTCGCGCGTTATTGGATTTACCGTCAGCGCGCATCGCTCGAGGCCCGCTGGTTTTTGCATGGCCTGTTCGGCTAAAACGCTTTCAAGCCGCCTACGCCATGTCCACGCCACCCCAAGCCAGCATCCTCGACGGCTACGCCGAACTTGACTGCCTCTCGAATTTCTCGTTTTTAAAAGGCGCATCCCAGCCCGAAGAGCTGGTGCACCGGGCCGCCGAACTGGGCTACGCCGCCTTGGCATTAAGCGACGACTGCTCTTTGGCTGGCGTTGTCCGGGCACACGTGGCCGTCAAGCAAATCAATAAAGAACACTACCCCGATTTCAAGCTGATTATCGGCAGCCGATTTTTTTTGCAGGCTCCGCAAATGCCGCCCCTGCAGATTATTGCGCTGGCCAGCAACGTTGACGGCTATGGGAATCTGTCTGAATTCATTACGCTGGTCCGCATGCGCAGCCCCCAGAAAGGCCAGTACACGCTCGAACCCGATCAACTCTACAACCCGGGTTCGGGCTACCAGCATTTATGCGGCCTGCCCAATTGCCAAGTCATTCTTGTCCCGGAGTACGGCATAGGCTCCGGCATGCTGCGGCGGCAAATCGGTCTTGTACAACCGGCGTTTCCCGGCCGCCTGTGGCTAGGTCTGGGCCTGCAGCACCGCCACAATGACGCCCAGCACCTGGCTACCATACAACAAGCCGGACAAACCCACGGCCTGCCCATCACCGCAATCGGCCAGGCTGAAATGCATAGCCGTTCGCGCCAGCCCATGCACGATACCCTGACCGCCATCCGTCTCCATGAAACCATCGGCCAGTGCGGCTATGCGCTAAAAAGCAATGCCGAACATCACTTGCGCAGCCGCTCGCGCCTGATGCGCCTATATCCCCGGCAAACCTTGCTGGAAACGCTGCGCATCGCCAGCCTGTGCACATTCAATCTCGACGAAATCCGCTATCTCTATCCCACCGAAGCGGGGCCGGGCGGCATGACGCCCCGCGCCTATCTGCACCAGGAAACCCTGCGTGGCGCAAGGCAGCGTTATCCCGCAGGCATTCCTGAAAATGTCCTGAAGCAGGTCGAGTCCGAGCTGGACATCATTACAGGCCTGCGCTACGAGTCGTATTTCCTCACTGTCTACGACCTCGTGATGTTCGCACGCGAGCGCGGCATTCTATGCCAGGGCCGCGGCTCGGCCGCCAATTCCGCTGTTTGCTACTGCCTGGGCATTACCGAGGTCAACCCTGAAAACGGCAACACCCTGTTTGCCCGTTTCATCAGCACCGACAGGAACGAGCCGCCCGACATCGACGTCGACTTCGAACATCAGCGGCGCGAAGAAGTCATTCAATATGTCTACAACAAATATGGGCGCCAACGCGCCGCCCTGACGGCCGTGGTCACGACCTACCGCACCCGTAGCGCAGTACGCGATACCGGCAAGGCGCTAGGAATAGGCCTTGACCTGGTCGACCGTATCGCACGCTCGTTCGAATACTGGGACGGCCAGCAGTCCTTGCTTGAAAAGATGGCCGAACAAGGCCTGGAACCCAATTCGCATACAGTACAGGCCTGGGCTGCTCTGGCTCAAACCCTGAAGGGCTTTCCCCGTCACCTGTCTCAGCATCCCGGAGGATTCGTCGTTTCCAGCGGCAAGTTAACCCGCCTGGTTCCCATCGAAAACGCCGCCATGCCCGATCGCAGCGTCGTCCAATGGGACAAAGACGACCTGGACGCCATGGGCCTGCTGAAAGTCGACGTGCTTGCCCTGGGCATGCTTTCCGCCCTGCGCCGCACCCTGGAACTGGCCGGCCAGCGCCGGGGGCATCCCTTCACCATGCAGAACGTTCCCGACAACGACGAGGAGACTTTCGACATGATCTGCCAGGCCGACACCGTCGGCGTCTTTCAGATTGAGTCGCGTGCGCAAATGAGCATGCTGCCCCGCTTGAAGCCTCGATCCTTTTACGATCTGGTCATTCAAATCGCCATAGTCCGGCCCGGCCCTATTCATGGCGACATGGTCCACCCTTATCTGCGTCGCCGCCAAGGGGTCGATACCGCCATACCTGCGTCCCCGAAACTCGAACATATTCTCAATCGTACGCTGGGCATACCCATTTTCCAGGAGCAGGTCATGCAAATTGCCATGGTTGCCGCAGACTTCAGCCCCGGCGAAGCCGACGAGCTCCGGCGCTCCATGGCGGCCTGGAAACGTAAAGGCACCATCGACAAATTGCGGCCCAAACTGATTGCCGGCATGAAGAAAAACGGCTATCCCTCCGATTTTATCGAGGCTATTTACAGGCAATTGGAAGGCTTCGGAGAGTACGGTTTTCCCGAAAGCCATTCGGCCAGCTTTGCCAAACTGGCCTACCTTAGCGCCTGGCTCAAGCGCCACGAGCCCGAAGCTTTTCTTGCGGCGTTGCTCAACTCACAGCCCATGGGCTTTTATTCGGCCAGCCAATTGGTTCAGGACGCGCGGCGCCACAACGTCCGGGTTCTGCCTGTCGACGTGGTCCACAGTACTTGGGAAAGTCAGTTCGCGGCCCCTCAAGAGGAGAATGGAGATGCAAGGGCGCGCCCCGCTGTGCGCCTGGGCCTGCACATGGTGGCCGGCCTCTCGCAAGAAGCGGGGCTGCGCATTGAAGCCGCACGCAGCGCCAGTCCATTCGCAAGCACCCAGGATCTGGCGCGACGGGCGCAGCTAAGCCGGCACGATATGGATGCGCTGGCCAGCGCCGATGCTTTGTTGATATTAAGCGGCCATCGCCGCATAGCGCGCTGGGAAGCGGCCAATATGCCGCTCAAAGGTTTGCTGCGCGCGGCCGACATTCCTGAAACCGCTGCGCCGACGCTGGCGCCACCGCCCGAGCAAGAGCATATTACAAACGACTACCGGGCACTGGGGCTGTCCTTGCGGCGCCATCCTGTGGCGTTGCTGCGCCCTGCCCTGGAAGCACGCCGGTTTGTGCCCGCCGCCGTCCTGCAAGAAGACTACCCCGACAACCGCCTGGCCAGGGCCTGCGGCATCGTAACCATGCGCCAGCGCCCGCAAACGGCCAAGGGCATAGTGTTTGTCAGCCTGGAAGACGAAACCGGGCCGGTCAATGTCATCGTCCGCCCCGAGCTGGTCGAACGCCAACGGCTAGAACTGGTGCAAAGCCAACTGCTGGGCGTCTACGGTGTCTGGCAGCGGAAAAGTGGAATATGCCATTTGTTGGCCAGCCGCCTGGTCGATTTAAGTTCCTTGCTGGGCGAGTTGTCCACCCGAAGCCGGGATTTCCACTAAAAAAAGGTATGGTGCCCCGGCGGCAAAAGGATGCCCCCACGCTACGCCGCTCTCGCGGCTTGCTGCCCCCCGAGGGGGCGCTTTTGCCTTGGGGCGGCCCGGCGGCAAAAGGGTGCCCCCACGCTTCACCGCTCTCGCGGTTCGCTACCCCCAAAGGGACGCTGCGCTAAAATACGGCATCTTTTCATCCATGACGCGTCTGCCGCGCCAGCTACTTATCAGGAGCTCATCATGAGCAACTTGCTCAAGCCCCGTCTTGCCGACGCCGTTAAAACCGCCATGCGCGCCAAGGACAGCGCCCGCTTGGGCACGCTGCGTTTTCTGCAGGCCGCCGTCAAGCAAAAAGAGGTGGACGAGCGCCGTGAGCTGGACGATGCCGAGGTTACCTCCATCATTGAAAAACAAGTGAAGCAACGCCGGGAATCCATCGCCGCGTTCGAGCAGGCAGGCCGCACCGAAACCGCCCAACACGAAAAAGACGAACTCCTGGTGCTGCAAGAGTTCCTGCCCCAGCAGGCCGACCCTGCCGAAATCGATGCCGCCATCCAGGCCGCGGTGGCCGAAGTCACCGCACAAGGCGTCACCGGCGCACCCGCCATGGGCAAAGTCATGGCCTTGCTTAAAACATCTTTAGCCGGGCGCGCCGACATGTCGGCCATCTCGGCCCAAGTCAAGGCGCGCCTCAATTGAAGCCCACGGACAATAACGCCGGCTACTTTGGCGTGGACATTCCCTTCATGGCCTACATCGGCCTCGTGCCCGAAGCGTTCTCACCCGAACTGACCCGCACACGCTTGCCTTACCGTCAGGAAATCAGCAACAGCCGGGGCGAAATCCACGGGGGAACGCTGATGGGGGCTTTGGACTTCACGCTTAGCGCAGCGGCCCGCGCCAACGATCCTTCAACAGGCATGGCCACCATCGACATGACCACCCACTTCATTGCCCCCGCACGCGGCACGGTGGTTTTCGAGGCCAAATGCCTGCGCATGGGAAGATCTTTGGCGTTTTGCGAAGGCCGCGCCCTGGACGAAGACGGCCAATTGCTGGCCACGGCAAGCGCTACATTCAAGATCATGCGGCCCCGGGCCCATGGCGCCAGCTAGAGCCGGTTAGCGCCATACCGGTCCTGGCGTTTATTTCAGGCCGGCATTTCCTTGCCGGTTTTCTGTTTATTTATAAGCAAAACAGACCGATGTATCCATCAGGACCGATTCGCGCATGGCATGCAAAGCATTGACATCCCACGGTCGGTGCCCTGAAACAGTGTGCGTGACCTGAGTATGCCGGTCGTCGACCGCCTTTAACACCGTGCGCGCCATGACGGCTCCGGTAATGTCCTCTTTCACAAGCACTTCGCCGGCCTGCGTGGCGGGGTCCACGTTCGCAACGACAGCAAAACCGCCATTGCCGCGCAAGCATTCGGCTGCCTGATTCTGGACGCGCAAATAAACCGTTTGATAACTATTGGTTGCAGTGTAAGAAACGCTGGGGGAATCGTCGCCGGGATGTATGCCTACCGCGCAGCCGCCCAGGGCCAGGGCAAATCCACAGCTTGCAATCAAACTCTTCATCGCTCTGCCTCGCGTAAGGAACGCCAGCTAACCAGCCGCCACTTCAGGGCTGCATGCTGCCAGCGCAGGATAGTCTGTGTAGCCTTTGGCGCCGTCTCCGTAAAAAGTGCTTGAGTCGCATTCGTTCAAGGCAGCCCCGGCACGTAAACGCGCAACAAGATCCGGATTGGCAATAAACGCCTTGCCGAATGCCACGGCATCAGCATGGCCTAGGCTTAATATACGCTCTGCGCAGGCCAGATCATAGCCTTCGTTGGCAATAACGGGGCCGCCAAACGACTTTCTGATTCCGCTCATCAGGCTATCGTCCTTGGGCGATTCGCGCGTAAAGAGAAAAGCAATCTTGCGCTGCCCAAGCTGGCTGGCCACATAATTGAACAAAAGCGCAGGATTCGAGTCCGACATCGAATGAGAGTCGCCGCGCGGCGACAAGTGCACGCCGACGCGGTCAGCGCACCAGATCCCAATACAGGCGTCCACGACCTCGAGCAACAGGCGCGCCCGGTTTTCAACCGACCCGCCATACTGATCGCAGCGCTTGTTCGAACCGTCGTGCAGAAATTGGTCGATCAGATAGCCATTGGCTCCATGCACTTCAACGCCATCGAATCCGGCCTCTTTGGCATTGCGGGCGGCCTGGGCAAAGTCGGCCACAATAGCGGCGATTTCCTCAGTATGCAATGCACGCGGAGTGACATAATTGCGCTTGGGCCGCAGCAGGCTGACATGCCCGTCGCATGCAATGGCGCTGGGCGCCACCGGCATGCCTCCATTAAGGTATTCCGGGTCCGAAACACGGCCCACGTGCCACAGCTGCAAAAACATCTTGCCGCCCTTGGCATGCACCGTCTCGGTTATTTTTTTCCAGCCTTCGATCTGCGCCTTGCACCAAATACCGGGGGTATTGGGGTAGCCCACGCCTTGCGGAGTAATGGAAGTAGCTTCCGAAATAATGAGACCCGCCTGTGAACGCTGGCAATAATATTGCCGCATCAACTCGTTGGGAATACGGCCCGGATAGGCGCGCGTGCGAGTCAAGGGAGCCATCACAATGCGATTTTTCAACTGTACTGCGCCCAAAGTCACAGGCTCAAACAAATTCACCATATGGAATACAACTCTTGTATTAAGGTTAACCCTAGTATCTCTAAAGTTAACACATCTGCTCCAAATACACACTTAAGACCTATGAATCATTTACAAATCCGCGGCAATTGTGCACACATGCCCGCCTGGCCGCACGCGTCCAATCAGGGCGGCAAAGGCTGAAAACGCCCGCCGGCGAACGGACGGCCGCAGGCTTTGCGGCGTATTTTGCCCGGGCAATTCATGCTACAAAACAGCTTCAATAACCATAAGGAAGCCGGATGGGACAATTTGCCGTTATCGGGCTGGGGCGATTCGGCGCGGCCGCGTCGATAGAACTCATGAAGCTGGGGCATTCGGTGCTGGGCGTCGACACTGACTCGAAAGCAGTCAATCGCCATGTCGACGAACTGACACATGCCGTCATTGCCGATGTCACCGACAAGCAGGCTTTGGAAGAGCTTGGGCTGGACAACTACGACGTGGTGCTGGTCGCCATAGGCTCCGATCTTCAAGCCAGCCTGCTTTGCGTCGTTCACCTGAAGGGCCTGGGGGTGAAGAACATTTGGGTCAAGGCCACTTCCCATGCCCAGCACCTCATACTCAGCAAAATCGGAGTGGCGCGCATTGTCCATCCCGAAGAAGAGATGGGCATTCGGGTAGCCCAGTTGCTCAGCTACCCTATGGTCAACGATTACATTTCCATCGGCAATGGCGAATTCATCGTAGAGATAGACATCGGCGAACAGCTGAATGGCGCAAGCGTAGGCTCGTTCGTAGCCAGCAGCCCCAGTGCCCTCCATGTACTGCTGATCAAGCGCAAAGCCGAAGTCATTGTCCATCCCGACGACAGTTTCGTACTTAACGCCAAAGACATCATGGTGCTGCTGGGCCACTTAAATACCCTGAAAGCCATCGCGCCCAAACTGACCTGATCGATATGCGCAATTGGGACCCCTTCCATACCTATCTGCTTTACAAGCGCTTTCGCAAAACAGGCAAATTCAATGCCAGTCCTCCTTTGGTGCTAGCCATGGGCGTTCTTGTACTGATTGTGCTTGGGTCCGTTCTGCTATATCTGCCCATTGCCACCACCAGGCCCATCAGCTATTTTGCCGCCCTGTTCACTGCCACTTCCGCCGTTACCATCACCGGGCTGACCTTGGTCGACATAGGAACGACGTTTTCGCACTTCGGACAGTTCGTCATCGCCCTGCTGGTGCAGATAGGCGGTCTGGGCATCGTCACCTTCGCCGTGCTGGCCGCGCTGACGCTGGGTAAAAAAATCAGTTTGCAGCAACAGGCGCTGGCCTTGGAAGCCTTCAACCAAACCAGCGTGTCAAAAGTACGTAAAACCGCTTTTGCCGTTTTCAAAATCACGATAGTCATCGAGGCCGCCGGAGCCGCCATTCTTTTTCTGCGCTGGTGGCCAGAGTCCGACCTGCCCACGGCCCTCTTCCGCTCCGCGTTCCATACTGTCATGGCCTTCAATAATGCGGGCTTTTCACTTCAGGCAACGCAGTTGTCGTTGTATATCGGCGATCCCGTCACCATTCTGACCACCACGTTGCTCATTATCCTGGGCGGTATCGGGTTTTCCGTATTGAGCGAAGTCGGCGGCAAACGCCGCTGGTCCAGGTTCACCCCGTACACCAAGCTCATACTGCTTGGCACCCTGGTGCTGAATATCGTTGGCTTCGCGCTGATCTGGGCGCTGGAGTTTCGCAACGTCGGCACCCTGGGCACCCTGCCCATACAAGAGCAGGCCCTGTCGGCCTGGCTGCAAAGCGTGGCATCGCGCACGGCGGGGTTCAGCAGCATCGACGTAGGCCTGCTAAGCGACAGCAGCAAGCTGGTTTCCATTGTGCTCATGTTCATCGGCGGAGGCTCGCTCAGTACCGCCAGCGGCATAAAGATAGGCACGTTCATTGTCTTGCTGGCCGCCGCTTATTCCTATATTTTCCAGCGGCCCGAAGTCGTCCTGATGAAGCGCGCGGTTTCGCCCGACACCATACAGAAGTCGCTGGCCTTGCTGCTGGTAACCCTCGGCCTGGCTGTGGCCTCTGTTTTCCTGATCACTATTTTCGACCAGGAACCCTTTATCGACATCTTGTTCGAAACCATCTCGGCCCTCAGTACCACCGGCATGTCTTACGGCTTGAGCGCCAAGCTTTCTGTTCCCAGCCAGAGCTTGCTGATCATTCTTATGTTCGCCGGACGCCTGGGACCCCTGACCTTGGTGTACAGCCTGGCCACGCAAAGCCGTAGCCGTATTCGCTACGCTGAAACCGACATCCAGGTCGGCTAGTATCCAATCTGCTTAATTCTGCGCATTGAAGGCGCCAACCCGCCCTTGAAAATCTATGCTAGAATCTCGTTCTTTACCGGGCTTAGGGTTTAATAAAGCCGGCCAATCAGGTTAATCGATCTGGCCGTTCAACCCCTACACTCTTGGTTCGGTAAGCCGGGGAATTCCCTGGATATTCGGGGCGTAGCGCAGCCTGGTAGCGCACTTGCATGGGGTGCAAGGGGTCGCGAGTTCGAATCCCGCCGTCCCGACCAATAAAAGCCAAGGGCTTGCAGATTTATCTGCAAGCCCTTGTTCATTTGCGGCCTCTACTTCGTTATTACGTGCAGTTCAGCCGCGCGTGTCAACCCGAAAAAGAATGCATGGCCCGCGGGCGGCGCCGCTCGATAAACAAACTATTGCCCTTGGTTTTCTTTGCCTGGGTCTTCGCCAGGGCCGCGGCGGCGGCTATCTGGTAATGGGACTCGAACCGCAGCGGCTCTACTTCGATTACGCCCAAAGACAACGTGGGCAAAGAGTAGAACTGCTTCTTGCCGCTTCTGCTTTTGGCGACGTAGCCCGGGGCAGCCTCGTGGTTGGCGCCGAAATATTCGAGCATGGCGTTGGAAAACTCGCGCAGCATTTCCCGGCAGCGATGTTCCCAGTCTGCCGTTTGAAATACCAGCAAAAAGTCGTCGCCGCCGATATGCCCCACGAAATCGTGTTCGGCATCGGTAAAGCTGCTTAGGATGTCGCCGGTCATTTGTATGACATCGTCGCCGCGGTTGTAGCCAAAGACATCGTTGAAAGGCTTGAAATTATCCAGGTCGGCATAGCAAACGCGAAAGTGGCATTCGGACTGCAGCAAATAATCGATGTGCTGGTTGATAGGCACATTGCCGGGCAACTGCGTAAGCGGATTGGCGTAGCGTGCGGCGTCGATCTGCATGTCGGTGAGTTCGCGCAATAGGTCATGGCTGGTGCCTATACCCAGATAATGGCCATTTTCGGTAATGATGAAATCGCTGACCAGGCGGTGGCGGTCGGCTTCGACCAGAATATGGCTAAGCTGTTGCAGGCTGGTGTCCTTGTCGGCCACCAGCGGCTTGTCGTCCATGAACATCGAACAAGCCTTCTTGCCGTACAGTTCGCGCTGGTAAGGCCGCGCAAACCTGTCGATAAGCGCCGAACGCGTGATGACGCCCAAGGGCTTGCCGTGTTCGACCACCGGCAGCGTATGCAGCTCTGGATGCATGGCAAACAGATCGCATACATCGTTGTTGCTTAGTGCCGGCGCGATCACCGGCACAGAGCGCAGAAGCCTTTGCGCACGGCGCCCCTGGCGGACCGGATGCCTATTTTTATGACGCGGAGCCGATTGCGCGGGGCCGGTGGGTTGTCGGCTGGCTATGTGCAGCACCGCATCGGGATTGCTGCGCGGGTGCGCTATATAGAATCCTTGGCCGCATGCCACTCCGCATTCGCTTAGAAAGCGGAATTCATTTTCGGTTTCGATGCCTTCGGCGATTATCGTCGTGCCCGCCACGCCCGCAATGGCATTCAATGAACGCACAAATTGCTGCTTGACGATATTGCTGTCTACATCCCGAATGAAATGCATGTCGATCTTGACGTATTCGGGCAGCAATTCCGACCAGCGCCTCAGGCTGGAAAAGCCTTCGCCCAGATCGTCGATGGCGATCTGAAAGCTCAGGCCGCGATAACGCGAGACGATTTCGCGCAGCGCCTGATAGTCGCCGCCGCCATGCAGCTGTTCGGTCAGCTCGAATACGACTTTGTCCGAAGCTACGCCAATGCCGTCCAGAAAACTGAAAATATCATCCGGCTTATAGTGCGTGGTTTCCAGGGCGCCTGGGCTGACATTAAGAAAGAGCTTGCCCGGAAGATTCAATTGGGCGAAGCGCTTCAAGATAATAGAGCAGCATAGCCTTTCGACCTCGAGGGTAAGGCCGCTTTCGCCGGCGACCTTGAACAGCTCGAGCGGAGAATACAGCGGTCCGTCGGACGGGCCGCGGATAAGGCCTTCGTAGCCGCGGATATCGCCCTTGTCCAGCCCGACAATAGGCTGAAAGACAGCGTATAGCTGCCGTGCCGCAAGAATTTTCTTTAAATAAAAATCCCCAGAGTTGCTCATGCTGCGCAGACACCCTTCGTTAGTGGTTGTTACGGCCTTTACATGCTGCCCGACGACTACACCGCTGTTGTCTCCAGGCGGCCAAAGCGACGGCCCGATTTCAACAATCCGTAACTATACAAGAGGGTAGCGCCAAAGGCAGGAAATTTTTATCAGCAGATACGTACGGAACAGCACTCGGCCATTTAAACACTATGGTTTACAGCCTATGTCCTAGACCGGTCTGTTTACAACATATGAGGGCCGCAGCCTAAGTCGTTTGCCGCATGTCGCCTGCATACCCGGATGCTTAAGATACAAACGTATCAAATCTGTATCGAGACATAAGTCCCCGCCTCAATCCTGATCCTGGCATCGAAGATCGCCCTGCCCCTGTGCCAATGAATCCAACAGCGAAGGAGCAAAGACGATGAGCCCAACACCTTTAGTGCGTCGCACTGCAAAAGAACCGGCATGAACGACATGACACGCGCCCTTTGCCTGCCCTTGATGCTGCTCTTGAGCGCGGCGCCCGCGCTTGCGTTGGCCGCTTCGGATTACGACATGCTGATTCAGCGAGCCCGCAATGGCGACTACCAGCCGGCCCTGGAAATGCTGCAGCAGCGCGAACAACAAGGCCAGGCAGACATGCGCAGCCGCTATGACCACATGCTGATCGCGTCGTGGGCGGGTTTGTCCAATGAAGTCCTGCGGTTGTATCAACAGTCAGGGCAGGCTCACGAAAAACTGCCGGCATCCGTTCTGTTGGCGGTAGCCCGCGCATATCGGGATACCAAAGACTGGGATCAGGCCCTGGCTCTATACCGCACTGGCCAGAAGCGCTACCCGAAGGAGCAGGCCTTTGCACTGGACGAGGCAATGACCCTGGCCGATGCCGGCCAGACCGATCAGGCGCTGAACCGGCTGCAAGCTATCGTCAGCGCCAACCCCAGCAGCGCTGACGCTCATTTGGCCTTGAGCTATGCCTTCCGCGTCAAGCGGGAACCCTACGCGGCCCTGCAGCACGCCGACCGGGCGCGCATACTGGCACCCAATAAGACAGCCGTCATCCGCGGCTATATCCTGGCCCTTCAACAAGCGCGCTTGGCTCTTGCCGCATTGCGCACGGCTCAGGCCCACCCACAAGCGGTCAATGCGGCAGAAATGCGCGAACTGGAAGGTGATTACGCCGCCGAATTGAGCAATCTGGCTTCCATGCCGACGCGCACACGGCAAGAGCGATACGACATCGCCGACAAAGCCCTTGAGCGCTACCAGAACGAGCTCGAGCAATGGCAGTCCTCCGATGCGCAAAGGTCCGTTCTGCGTGCCCGGATAGACCGCATGCAAGCGCTTGAAGCACGTGCACGCATGCAAGAGACCGTGAATGAATACGAACGGCTGATCGCCGAAGGGATTACGCCGCCCGACTACATATTGAACGAGGTGGCCGCCGCTTATCTTTATCTGCGCCAACCCGACAAGTCGCGCGACTTGTTCCAGAAGGCGCTGGATAGTGAAATCGCCCAGCCGGGAGAAATTGAAAAAGCAGACGATCAAACCAGCCTGTTTTATTCAATGATAGAAAGCGGGCATTTCAATGAGGCCGACAAGCTGATAACCGATGCCCAGGCGGGCCAGGCCACATGGATTTACATCAAGGGCGTTCCGCAAAGACGCCCCAACGATGCACACCTGATCCTGGCGCAGACGGCGGCCGTCGGAAAGCAATACACCCGTGATCTGGCCGACGCCGACCAAAGCCTTTCACCCATGCTGGCACTCGCCCCGCGCGATGTAAGCCTGCGCGTCGCGCTGGCACAAATCCACAGGGACAGAACCTGGCCGCGCCAGGCCGAAAAGGAATTGAAGATGGCCGAAACCCTGGAACCGCAGAATCATAACTTGATCATCGAGCAAGGTATGACGGCGTTGACTCTGCAGGACTGGAGGCAAGCGGAAGTGTTGAAAGACACGGCCCTGGCAAGATATCCCGAATCCGGATCAAGCAAGCAGTTGGCGCGGGAATGGGAAGTACACCAGAAATCGGAATTGCGCGTCGCTGCTTACCTGGACAGCGCATCCAACAGTCCGGTTTCTGGCAACGGCGACTTTGGCGTCGACACCGTTTTATACACGCCTCCTATCGATTACAACTGGCGGGGATTCGCCGGAGTCGGCTACGCCCATGGCGACTTTGAAGAAGGCCGCGGCATCTACCGGTGGATGCGCGGCGGCGCCGAATGGCGCGGACGCGACCTTACTGCGGAAGCGGAGGTCTCGGCCAACAACTATGGATTCGGCACCAAGACCGGTGCGCGCCTATCGGCCGCCTACGACCTGAGCGACCAGTGGCAGATAGGAGCCTCGGCGGCATTTCGCTCCCGCGAAACCCCGCTGCGTGCGTTGGCCAACAATGTCTACAGCAACAAACTGTCGATCTTCGCGCACTGGCAGGCCAACGAAGGGCGCGAATGGGCTTTCTCGGTATCGCCCAGCCGATTCAGCGACGGCAACAACCGGCTAGAAATGCAAATCAATGGCCGCGAACGCGTCTACAGTTCGCCGCGCGTTGCCGTCGACCTGCATCTGGACCTCAGTGCATCGCGCAATACTTTGGAGGATGCGCCCTACTTCAATCCCCGCTCCGACATCACCGCCGTGCCGTCCGTAAGCCTTACCCATACGCTCTACCGCCATTACGACACCGCACTGGAACAAACCTTCACGCTGGGCGCAGGCGCTTACACGCAACAAGGTTACGGCACGGGCGCAATCGGGCTGCTCGGATACGGCTTGCGCTACCGCTTCAATAAAGTCGTGGATGTGGGCCTCTCGGTCACTGGCGTCAGCCGGCCTTATGACGGCGTGCGAGAGCGCGACCTGAACGTCATGGCCAACCTCAACTTCCGCTTTTAGGAAACGGCGATGCTCGAATCCCTCTCCCGCATGCGTGCCTTGTTGCTTGGCTTGTATACCTTGTTGCTGCTGGGCGGATGCGCCGCCAATTCAGTGCCATTCGTTCCGCCCGACCAGCGCCCCTTCGCCGCGAATGAACAGCCCTGGCCCCAGGGCAGCTTTGCCGTACTAGCCTACCATGATATTGAAGACCGGGATCCCGACCAGACCTATGTAGCCGTGCGCGCCGACAATTTGCAAAGGCAGTTTGCCTGGCTGCGCGAGAACAACTACCAGCCTGTTTCCATAAGCCAGATATTGGCCGCGCGCGATGGCGGCCCTGCGCTGCCGCCCAAAGCCATCCTGCTTTCATTCGACGACGGCTACAGCAGTTTCTACACCCGGGTCTTTCCCATGCTGAAGGCCTACAACTGGCCTGCCTTGCTGGCGCCCGTCGGTACATGGGTCGATACACCCGCCGACAAACCCGTCGACTTTGCCGGTGTATCGACACCCCGAGGGCGCTTTCTTAATGTGGCTCAACTGCGCGAACTGTCCAAGTCGCCGCTTATAGAGATAGGCGCCCATACCTACAACCTCCACTACGGCGTGCTGGCCAACCCCCAGGGCAATCTGCAGCCGGCCGCGGCAACCTATATCTATGATCCCAAGAGTGGCAAACATGAAAGCCGCGCGGCATTCGAACGCCGCATTACCGCAGACGTGGAGCGCGTCAACCGCCGTTTCAAGGAAATCACGGGCAAAACGCCGCGGGTCTGGGTTTGGCCATATGGCGCGGCCAATGGGCAGACCTTGCAGATACTTAAGAAGCACGGCTATCAAATGGCGCTTACCCTGGAGGAAGGGAGGCTGGGCAATGTGAACAGCCTGATGAATGTACCGCGCCTGCTCGTATCCGAGGATCCGCGGCTGTCGGAATTCGCGAACGCCGTGATTTCTGTCGAGAACCGCAATCCCATACGGGTTGCGCATGTCGACCTGGACTATGTTTACGATCCCGATCCGGTACAAATGGATCGCAACGTGGGCGAGTTGGTTCAGCGCATTGCCGACCTGAACATCAATACCGTGTTCCTGCAAGCTTTTGCCGATCCGGACGGCGACGGACTGGTCAAGTCGGTTTACTTTCCGAACCGGCACCTACCCATGCGTGCCGATCTCTTCAACCGGGTGGCCTGGCAATTGATGACGCGCGCCTCCAGTACCGCTTCGGTTCAGGTATTTGCCTGGATGCCTGTACTGAGTTTTGATCTTGCGCCCTCTATCGCCCGGGTCGAGCGCTGGGATCCCAAGACAGGCGCTGTCGGCATTGACCCGAAGCAGTATCGGCGGCTCTCTCCGTTCGACCCCGAAGCACGCAAGCAGATCACGGAGATCTACGAAGACCTTGCCAGAAGCAGCAGCTTCGGCGGCATCTTGTATCACGACGATGCCTTGCTCTCGGACTTCGAGGATGCCAGCCCTCCAGCCCTGGCCGCATACCGGCAGGCCGGCCTGCCGGATACTCCGGCAGCCTTGAACGCCGACCCGGCCATTGCCCAGCGCTGGATGCGTTTTAAAAGCCGATACCTCATCGACTTCACCAAGACGCTGACACAACACGTTCGTAATATTCGCGGGCCGCAAATCCAGACCGCGCGCAATATCTATGCGCCGCCCATACTCGAACCGCAAAGCGAAGCCTGGTTCGCACAGAACCTGGACGACTTCCTAAGCACTTACGACTGGACGGTCCCCATGGCCATGCCGCTGATGGAAGGGGTCCCGCGCAATCGCGCCGATGCATGGCTGGACAAACTGGTCGATGCCGTGGCTGCCCGGCCAGGCGCGCTGGACAAGACCGTCTTCGAAGTCCAGGCGCGCGACTGGAACCGCCAGGCCGATACGGCCGACGCCGACGCCGGCGCCATCGACTCAAAGCTGATTGCCCACTGGATGAATCGCCTGCTGTTACGCGGAGCAACCAGCTTTGGGTACTACCCCGACGACTTTGTCAAAAATCAACCTCGCGTCGATATTATCCGGCCCGCCATTTCAACCTCCTGGTATCCATTCAAATGATCGATAGACTAATCGCCTTTGTCGTCCTTTGCCTTGTACTGGGAGCACCTGTCGGCTTGCTGGCTACTCTGACAAGCGACGTACTGTTGAACTTCGTCTTTTTCTATCCCTTGTTCATGTCCGGCATATGGATCGCGGGCGGGCTGTATTTCTGGTTCGTCTGGGAGCGGCACTGGCCGTGGCGGCCGGGACTGCCTACGCCATGGCTCAAGGGTTCGCCTTTGGTCAGCATTATTATTCCTTGCCACAACGAAGAAGCGCATGCCGAAGAAACCATACTGGCAGCGCTGCAGCAGGACTATCCTCATGTCGAAGTCGTCGCCGTCAACGATGGCTCCACCGACGGCACGGGGGATCTGTTCGACAGGCTCACCGCGGAACACCCGCGCCTGCGCGTCATACACCTGGCCCGCAACCAGGGTAAAGCCATGGCGCTGCGCATGGGAGCTCTGGCTTCGCGCAGCGACTATCTGGTTTGCATCGACGGCGACGCCATGCTGGAACCCAGCGCCGTAAGCTATCTGGTGGCCCCCCTGGTCAACCACCCGCGCGTTGGCGCGGTAACGGGAAACCCGCGCATACGCACGCGCTCGACACTGATAGGCCGCATACAGGTGGGCGAGTTCTCATCCATTATCGGCCTGACCAAACGCGCCCAACGCGTATACGGCCAGATATACAGCGTCTCCGGAGTAGTGACGGCATTTCGGCGCGAAGCGCTCGAAGAGGTCGACTACTGGAGCGTGGACATGATCACCGAGGACATCGATATCACGTGGAAACTGCAGCGCAAGCATTGGACGATCTTCTTCGAGCCGCGCGCCTTGTGCGGCGTGCTGATGCCCGAAACCTTAAGGGGATTGTGGCATCAGCGCCAACGCTGGGCCCAAGGCGGCGCCGAGGTCCTGCGCAAGAACCTTGATTGCCTGGGCAACTGGGAACAGCGCCGCATGTGGCTTCTGGTGCTGGAGTATGTCTTGTCGACAGTCTGGGCCTTTGGCGTTGCTCTGACGGTATTGCTTTGGCTGCTTGGCATGATTGTTCCGCTGCCGCCCAGCATACATATCCCCTCGCTGCTTATTCCGTCTTTCACGGGGATGGTGCTTGCGCTGATGTGCCTATTGCAATTCAGTGTAAGCGTTCTTATCGATCGCAGGTACGAGCCGGGCCTGTCGAACTCGTTGTACTGGATCGTCTGGTATCCATTCGTCTACTGGCTCATTAGCTTATGTACAACCTTGACAAGTTTCCCCAAAGTAATGCTTAGGGCTCGGCGCCGTCGCGCCAGATGGATCAGCCCGGACCGAGGCATAAAGGAGTCGCCATGATTAAAATTGTTCGTACACCATATACCCGTACCACCCATTTGTCCTCAGAGTTTCAGGCACAATAAAGAACCAATCGGCAGTAAATTGCATTTGCCGCTAGCTGGCCTTTCAGGGGTGCCATGCAACGCAAAGTAGGGCAGTTTTTTGCTTACTTTACGTCGAAAATCTGTTTGTGAGCGTTTCTAGTTAGTTGGTACTTGTAGGCTGCTCGTATTGACATCAAGGCGGCAGGATGTATGCCGGCCAATTTACCCAAATAGGCAAATAATGTGGTTTGCTGCACATTACTGCCGCTGGGTGTTCGATAATATCAGTACAAACCGGTGTCGTGTAGATCTTTTAACCCATAGATACATAATATCAATGGCTTAGTTACATTGGCCTTAAATGGCTTTGAAATTTTAATCGTTGACATCTGGAAAACCCTAATTTCAGCCCATCAGGCCGGCACCGGGCACTCGAAAGAGTAAGTTTTTTTCAGCACTTGCCCATCCGATATTACGATTTCTATGTGACAACTATCTTGCGACTGCCTTGTTATTGACATGCGCACCAACGGAGTCGCTACGTTGGCCTGGGCGGTAACCGTGCCCGCCTGCCTCATTTCGGTTCGTCCCTGCTTGCCGCTTTTTACTGTATGAAGGCTGTATTGCAAAGTCCTGCTTTCAGGGGTTTGCACATAGGGAATAATCACGTTCGGGTGGGTATTGGACCCGGTCTCGAGCCATACCTGCAGATTCAAATCGGCTGCCATCATGATTGTCTCCTTGTGTACGCGCCTTGCGGTTCGCGGCAGGCCCCGTACGAGGCCTTCCGCGAACTGGCCCTGGCTCGGGCTTTAGGTATTACCAGCCTACCTGGGTAATGTTGCTGACGTTCATGGCGCCAAGCTGGACTGAAGTACCTTTCAGCGAGGAGCCCGTCTGGGTAATGGTAGAGGTATTGTTGAAGCCGCCTTGGTAGATGTCGGCGGATTGGCCTATGCCATACTTCTGGGTCGTCGTCGCTACGTTAAGAGCGCCTTCCTGGACGATCTTGGAATCCGCCCCCCAGTTCCCCATCTGAGTGGCATTGGCCGTGTTCCTATAGCCAATTTGATAGACATCGGCCTTTTGGTCGACACCGAACGATTGATTCGTATTGGCTACGTTCATGACGCCTTCCTGGACGACCTTCGAGTCGGCCCCGGTATTCCAAGACTGCTTCACGCTGGCGGTATTATTGAATCCGGCCTGATAGACATCAGCTTTCTGATTATTGCCATTTTCCTGGCTAGTGCTGGCCACGTTCAGAAGACCTTTCTGTTCGACCTTGGAAGTGGCATGGTTCGTGTCTTTTTGGCTGGCGTTAGCCGTATTGTTGAAGCCTTTCTGGCCAACGTCGATGCTGGAGTGCTGGGTATGCTGTTGTGAAGCCGAAGCTACATTCAAAGCGCCCTCCTGTCCTATATAGGCGGTAGCATCCGAGTTGTATGACTGCGAAATAGCCGCGTCGTTGTTGAAACCGTTCTGGTAGGTTTCGCCCGTCGAGCCCGCAGCAAATGCTGTTGGTCCGGCAAAAGCCAGGGCAAGTCCGGATGCCAATGCGCAAAGAGTGATTTTCATGGTGAAACTCCTTTGGAGTAGACAAGACCAGGGTTTAATACGCCACCCGGCGGCCTTGGTACCGGGTTTTGTCAAAAAATCGATGTCACGAGTGCTGTTTCGTTTACTTGAAGACTTTCAGCTGCAGATGATTGCCAATCTGGTAGATGGGCGCCATCACGCCCGGAGTGGTTTGCATGACGCTTAACTGATTGAGGTTGCCAATCTGGTTCAGCGTGGCGCTGGCATTGTCCGTGTACTGACTTACGCCTGCCTGGTTGCCCATGCCATACTGATTGGCTATTGCGGTATCGTTGCTGCCGTATTGCGCAACCTGGACTCCATTGCCGATGCCGTACTGGGCCGCCACGGCCAGGTTGTTGAAGCCCACCTGATTAATGCTGACGCTGTTGTCGCGGCCGGTCTGGCTTACCGACGCATTCTCGAAAGCTCCTTTCTGACTGACCTGGCTGGTGTTCAACTCTCCCTTTTGAACCACCATGGCTTTAAGAGAGGTTTGGCCCAGCTCGGCGACGGGAAGCTCGGACATTGAAGCCAAGTCCGGGTTCTGGCTGTAGGCGGCCAGGGGAACGGCCAGCAGCAGGGCGAAGGCGCCCATCGCCAGCCCGCGACGCTCTTTGCCGCGGGTTTGGGTTGTTTTGAATTGAGACATGGCTGACTCCTGGTAATGTGGTGTGGATCGACTTCACATTTACAACGTGGATTGAGTGTCGGCCACAGCTGGGGTAGAGGCTCCAGAGGTGGGGTTGTCGTGGCGAGGCGTTACCGTCACCGCATAATCGTTTTCAGTTTTCAGATACCGCTGGATGGCCGGCGAATTCCAGTCGGCGGAGTTCCTCAACTGCCACAGATTGTTTTTGATGCCCTGCACGGTCAGGTGCATGACGGCGGCATCTATTGCTTCTTTGACTGCCAGCTGCGCGGGCTCGTTATGGGTGTAGCCGCCTTCGATCTCGAGCAGGTCGTAGTAATTGACGAAGCGGAAATAGCTGGGGTGAATCTCATAGGAGTAGATGGTCTTGGTGGTCGAGACACTGTCCAGAACCGCGCCTGTCATGACGTCGACCGCGCGCAGATTGATGGTGACTTGATCCACGCTGTACTTGGTCGACAGCCCGATACCAAGGAATTGCGCACCCAGCCCGCCGGTGCGGGTATTGCTGTCATATGCGATGACTCCGCCTTCAAGAATGATGGAGGCCGGCAGCAGGTTGGGAACTGATGTCGTGCCTTTGCCCTGGGGCTGCTCGTCAACCGCACGCAGCACGCGGCGCTCTGTCAAAAGCGACTGCAAGCCTTCGCGTTCCACCGGGGTGTACCAGCCGGAATCTTTCAGCGCTTTCATCAGCATCGAGGCAGCGCCTTGGGTGACCGCTGTCGAGAATGAGCTGTCCGGCGCGGGCTTGTATTGCCCCGTTTCGTCCCGGAAGCCATAGACGGCCGCTACGATTTTTTTCTGCGGCGGCGGCAACCTCATTAAGGCTATGGTCGAGGGTGTCGCGGGGGTCAATTGCGCCTCGTCGGAGACATTCGAGGGCTTTTGCAAGGCGCAAGCCGACAAGGTCAAAGACGCCAGCCCAGCTACGAACAGGCGTCGAGCCCGAAGATAGGAGGGCAGGGCAAGTAGTTTGGCGCCTTTCATTTCAGGCTCCCGGAAGACTCCAGGCCCGCGCCTGTGGTGCTATTGAAATCGATCAGGCGCAATGTCCCAGTATCGATGCCGTAGGAGTAATAGCTGTCTCCCTTTTTGAATATAAGGGTATTGTCGGTTTGAGCGACGATGCCCAACGAGTTCATGAAGTCCAGATCGTCGGTGGGCAGCGGATAGCTTTTGCCGGACTGGGCCTTTTGGAGGAGATATGAGCCATTCAGCGGATTTCCGCCGAAGGACGGGTTCACGGGCGTATAGACCAGCTGTCCCGCCGCCGCGGGGCCTGCGGCAAGCCACGGCAGTGCGGCGAGGGCCGCCGCCAAAGCCCGCAGTCCCGTTCTATGAACGCCGTATTTGCTTTTTTGGGTATTCATTTACATCTCCTCGGGACCCAAGTCGGCGTCCTGAAATAATTTGCGACGAAGGTCGATTTCCGCTACATTTTTGCGAACGATCTCTATGGCTTGCTTGCTTTCGTCCCTGGCCCGCGACCGCGCTGGCGACAGGAAGGTGTGATAGACATTCTGGTTTTCATAACTGATCCAAATTTCACTGCCGAATTTGGCCGTAGGTCTTTCAGTAATGGCGAGCGTGTCTTTTGATGCGGGATATAGCGCTTGCCAGATACTCGAAAAGCTTGTGTAAAAATTCCAGCCCACGACAGTAATGGTCCGGTTGATGATCAGTCCACGTAGAGGCTCATTACTGATGCGACCTGAATCGAGACCGTTACCTTGCTGGCGAGGTTCCTGTGCTCGCACATCGGCAGACTGCCCCGCCAATGCAAGCATGATCAAGCTGGATACAAGGCCGGATCGGAACACTTTTTATCCTCCAGTACGTAAGCCGTATGAGTCTTTGTCGTTGCTAGGACTTAGCGCTTGAGATAATGTTACTTATCTTGAGAGTGCTTACATATAGGACAGAAGCTGTAAGTCAATATCTCGAGATGTGGCCGGCGACTAAGACAAATGCACTAGGAAATAGTGGGGAGCTGCGCCCAGTTTCATAGGACGGAAATTTCTTCGCTTAATATCCAGATGTGAATAAATATTGCCGGCGACATTTTTCAAGTTGTTGCCGTGTTGCATTCTGTTGGAAATAAAAACGGCCGCAGTACACGGCCGTTCGATCCTGAAGGTGGCGGTGCCTGTCAGGCAATGTGCGCAGCATCGAAGTAGTCGGCATTGCTTACTGGCGGTATGCGCGACTTGTCGGTTATCACGGCCGCTATCTCGCCGTCGTCCCGGTGATGGATGACCGTGACCTGGCTGTCCTGGACCTCATGTACCTGCGTGTCGGTGATGGCGAACTTCGCCGCGGTAATTTCATTATTGGGCACACCGCGGCTGACGGCGCGATGCAATTCGGGGAAAATCCGCTTTCGGTACGTACCCCATACGGTAAAAAGCATGGCATTGAAAACCGCAATGGTCAGGTAGATGAGCAGTGTCTGCAAGGTGGGCGCCATGCTTTGCGCCGAGGACTCGCTTGGGTTGAAGGCGCCGGCCAGTGATATGGAAAACAAACCGTGAACGATCAAGTACAAGAATCCTGTCCAGCCGACGGCTGTCATGCATGCGTCGATGACGCCGGTGCTAGGGGAACGAAGTATGACAACCATTATCGTCGTCGAGCCGCATGCCATTTTAAGAATGGGCATTGTTCAGCTGCTCTCCAGTGTAGAGCCTGATATTAATCTTGAAGGGTTCGATTATTCAAGTCTAACGCAGCCCCATGCCGAACAACGCCAAAGCGACCTGGTTTTACTGTCGGTATGCGTTGCCGAAGACGTCGACGACCTAATTGACGCCACACAGCGCAGGTACGATCCGCGCTCCATAATATTGCTGTCGGAAAACAATAACGTTCAGGCGCGGATACGGCCATTGCCCAAGCTGGTGGCCGGCCACGTCCTGAAAAACGCCGCACCCGAGGTCCTGCAAGCATCTACCCGCCTGGTTCTGGCCGGCGGCACCTGTTTTCCGCCATCGCCTTCCTGGACCGCCAGCGAAGCCGAGCGCAACCTGGTCCAATACGAAGAAGCCAAATGGGCTTTGGCTGAAAGCGCCCCCAGGCCGCTCAAGAAAGCTTGCGAAGAATCCGCAATGCTGGGCCTTACACCGCGCCAATACGAAGTCCTGGTCCTGCTGGCACGCGGCTATCCCATGAAAATGGTGGGGCGGCATCTGAACATATCGGTCGCCACGGCCAAGGCCCACACTGAAACCTTGTATCAGCGCCTGAACGTCCATAATCGCAATGCGGCGGTATATGCGGCCATTTCGCGCGGAGCCAAGCTGGGTTGGGCATCGATAGGCGGCAACCCGGACTTAAACCAGAACGACGAAGACAAGTCAGCAGCGTAAATAAAAACCGAATCCGCGCCGCGCCCTGTGGCTGCGGCTACATCATGCCCATTTCAAGGCGCGCCAGTTCGCTCATCATCTCGCGCCCCCAGGGCGGATCCCAGACCAGATTGACATTGACATCGCTGACGCCGTGTATGGACAGCAGCTTGACCCTGGCTTCGTCGGCAATCATGGTTCCCATGCCGCAGCCGGGGGCGGTCAAGGTCATGTCCACATCGATGCGGTAGTCGTCCGGCCCCAGCGTCTCTACCTCGCAGCGGTACACCAGCCCCAGATTGACGATGTCGACGGGAATTTCGGGGTCGAAGCACGTTGCCAGCAGACTCCAGGCCATGTCGCGAACGGATTCCGCGCTAAGCGGGCCCTCTGGCATGACCGGCGTATTCACGGCTTCGGTGGGCTCGAACCCCAGGGCATCGGCGTCCACGCCTTCAACCCGGTATAAGTTGCCATCCACATAAACCGTGTAGCTGCCGCCCAGCTTTTGCGTTATCTGGGCCATGCAGCCCTTTTCTATGGTGACCGGCGCCCCATAAGGAACGCTGACTGCAGGACAGTCTCGGCTAACCTCGATTTGCTCTCTTTCGTGATGCATGGTTTGCTTCCTTCTATTCCGTGTGGGCGGTATCGCGCATGCCGGCCAATGCATTGTGCAAAGTGTGCCAGGCCAGCGTGGCGCACTTTACCCGGGCGGGAAATTCGCGTACGCCGGACAGCACCTCCAGCTTGCCGAAATCGCGGCCTTCAGGGTGCGCCTGCGTCAACATGGCGTGCATGTCCTGAAACAATGACTCGACCTCGGCCAGCGGCTTGCCCTTGACCGCTTCCGTCATGAGCGAGGCCGACGCCGTTGAAATGGCACAACCGTGCCCGACAAAACTGGCCTCTTCGACTATGCCGTTGTGCACCTTCAGATATACGGTAAGTTGATCGCCGCACAAGGGGTTGTAGCCGTCGGCCGCGTGGCTGGCGTCTTCCATCGCATGGAAATTGCGAGGATGCCGGTTGTGATCGAAGATGACTTCCTGGTAAAGCTCGCGTAAATCTTGCTGCATATCGGCCATGCTTACCGCTCCACTCCAAACATTGTCTGTGCCGCGCCGATGGCTTTGACCAGCGCATCGATATCGTCCCGGTTGTTGTACAGGGCAAGCGAAGCCCTTGCCGTGCCCGGAATGCCGAACCGCGTCATGACCGGCATGGCGCAGTGGTGTCCGGCGCGTATTGCCACGCCGTCTGTGTCCAGGATGGTGCCCAGGTCATGCGGATGAATGCCGTCGACGACGAAAGAAAGTATGCCGGCCTTGTCGGCGGCGGTGCCTATAAGACGCACGCCGCTGACGGCCTGCAAGGCTTTGGTGCCGTAGTCGAGCAAAGCGCCTTCGTGCGCAGCAATGCGCTCAAGCCCGATATCCAGCACATAGTCGATGGCCGCGGCCAGGCCCACTACGCCGGCAATATTAGGAGTACCGGCTTCGAATCGTTGTGGCGCGTCGGCATAGGTGCTGCGCTCGAAACTGACTGTGCGGATCATGTCGCCTCCGCCCTGCCAGGGCGGCATGGCCTGCAGCAGGTCGTAACGCCCGTACAGCGCACCTATACCAGTAGGCCCGTAGAGTTTATGGCCGGAAAAGGCATAGAAGTCGCAGCCGATTTCCTGGACATCCACCGGCTGGTGCGCCACCGCCTGGGCCCCGTCGACCAAAACCAGCGCGCCGGCATCGTGCGCCAGCCGGGTCATTTCGGTAACCGGATTGATGGTGCCCAGCGCATTCGAGATATGTGCAATGGCGACCAAGCGCACGCGCGGGCCAAGCATCTGCTTGTACTGCTGCAGGTCCAGTTCGCCCTGATCGTTCAAGGGAATGACTTTAGTCTTGGCCCCCGTGCGTTCGCACGCCAGTTGCCACGGCACGATATTGGAATGATGCTCCAGACCGCTGAGGATAATTTCGTCGCCGGGCGAAAGCTTGGAACACGCCCAGCTTTGCGCAACCAAGTTAATGGCTTCGGTCGTACCGCGCGTGAAGACGATTTCATTGGCCTGAGCGGCATTGAGAAGCTGCCGCACGCGTTCGCGCCCCTGCTCGTACAAGTCGGTTGCGTGCTGCGAAAGCCAGTGCACGCCGCGATGAATATTGGCGTTGGATTCTTGGTAAAAGCGGCGTTCGGCCTCGATGACCGACTGCGGCTTTTGCGTAGTGGCGCCGTTATCCAGGTAGACCAGCCGCTTGCCGTGCACCAGGCGCGACAATATGGGAAAGTCCGCCTTGTTGCCCATGTCGAGCGATTCGGCGTGAAAATAAGCCGGCGCGTTCATGTCATGCTCCCTATCAATTCGTGGCCCGGCAATAGGCTTCGGATGGCGCGGGTAACCCGATTGCGCAAGGGCTCGGCTTCGATCCGGTTGATGGCCTGGGCGGCGAATGCGTAAATCAGGATACCGCGGGCGTGGGCCTCGTCCAGCCCTCGCGAACGCAGGTAGAACATGCTGGTTTCGTCGAGCTGGCCCACGGTAGCACCATGCGCACACTTGACGTCGTCGGCGTAAATTTCCAGTTCGGGGCGCGTATCGGCGCGGGCCAGGCGCGACAGCAGCAAGCTGTCCGAACGCTGGATGGCATCGGTGCCGTCCGCCCCGGGTGCAACGTGTATGCGTCCGGCAAATACACCCCGGGATGTATCGGCCAAAATACCGCGATAGTATTCGTGGCTGACGCCGAACGGGCTGGCATGGTCGATATACGTATGATGGTCGACGTGCCGGCGTCCGTTTACATAATAAAGACCGTTAAGCAGGGTTTCGCAGTGTTCGCCATTGAAGCGCGTGAGAATATCGTGGCGAGCCAGGCGGGCTCCGAACGACATCGAATGCGAAACATAGCTAGAGCCCTGGGCCTGGGCGACGTCGCTTGCGCCCAGGTGGAAAGCCTGTTCGTCTTCTTGTTGCAACTTAAGGTGGACAAGCTTGGCTTTGGGGGCCAGCGACACGCGCAACACGTTGCTGTTCAGGGATGCGCCGGCGCCCTCGCCCAGATAGTGTTCGACCAGCGTTGCCTGCGAGCCCTCTTCCAGGACCACCACGTTGCGCGAAAAGCTGGCGGCTTGCTTGGAAACGGCGATAAAAACCGCATGTATGGGCAAATCGACGTGCACGTCCTTGGGGATGTGCAGGCAAACGCCGTCGCCGGCCATGGCCAGGTTCAACGCATCCGTGCTGGAGCCGTCGCTTTCTGTACCCATGTGTTCTTGCAGATACTCGGGATGCGCCGCCAGCGCTTCAGAAAGCAGAGCAATACGCACACGCGCCGGCAAGGCGCCGACCTCGGATAAGTTCGGCGCATAACGCCCATCGACAAACACCAGCCAGTGTCCCGCCTCGCCGTTGCGCAATGTCTGCAAAAAGGCCTGGGGAACAGTGGCTGACGCTTGCGCCGCGGCAAACTCGTGCTGCTCGAGCGCGGCCAACGAAGTGTGATGCCAGTTCTCTTGCCGGCTGACCGGCCATCCTTCCTGCATGAATCGGTCGAAAGCGCGCTGGCGCAGTGCCGCCAGCCACGGCACATTGGCGCCGGCCAAAGCCCCCGAGCCCGACTTGAAGCCGGCCGCGAAGAATTCTTGCGCACTCATGCGGCTGCTCCTTGGCCGGGCTTGCCCGGCTTTGCCGCCTCGCCCAGCCAGCCATAGCCGCGCTCTTCGAGTTCGAGCGCCAGTTCGCGTCCGCCGGAGCGGACAATGCGGCCAGCCGAAAGCACGTGCACGAAGTCGGGCACGATATAGTCAAGCAAGCGCTGATAGTGCGTAATGACAATAAGCGAACGCTCGGGCGAACGCAGGCGATTCACGCCATCGGCAACGACCTTCAGGGCGTCGATGTCCAAACCGGAATCGGTTTCGTCAAGTATGGCTAGGCGCGGTTCGAGCAGAGCCATTTGCAGGATTTCATTGCGCTTTTTCTCGCCGCCCGAAAAACCTTCGTTGACCGAACGGTATAAAAATTCTTCCCTCATGCCGACGGCTTTCATTTCGCTTTTGACGCGGGCAAGGAAGTCCATGGCGTCCAGTTCTGGCAAGCCTTGATGGCGGCGAACCGCATTGACCGCGGTTTTCAGGAAGTACGCATTGGATACGCCGGGTATCTCGATGGGATACTGGAAGGCCATGAACAGTCCCGAGCGCGCGCGCTCTTCAACAGGCATGGCAAGCAAGTCCTGCCCCTGCCAGGTTACTGTGCCGCCCTCGATATGGTAGCTGTCGCGACCGGCCAATACTTGCGACAGCGTGCTTTTACCCGAGCCGTTCGGGCCCATGATGGCATGCACTTCACCCGCCTTGACCGATAGGCTCAGGCCGCGCAAGATTGGTTTGTTATGGATGGAAGCATGTAAATCGCGAATTTCAAGCATGTATAACCTCGTTTATCAACCTACGCTGCCTTCCAGACTTACGCCGAGCAGATTCTGTGCTTCGACCGCAAACTCCATGGGCAATTCTTTGAAAACTTCTTTACAGAACCCGTTGACTATCATCGACACGGCGTCTTCGGCCGACAGACCGCGCTGCATGGCGTAGAACAATTGGTCTTCGCCTATGCGCGAGGTCGTGGCCTCGTGCTCGACCTGGGCCGTGGGGTTTTGCACTTCAATAGTGGGGAACGTGTGCGCCGCGCATTTCTTGCCGATCAGCAAGGAGTCGCACTGCGTGTAGTTGCGTGCGTCCTCGGCCTTGGGCGTCATGCGCACCAGTCCGCGGAAGGTATTGCTGCCGTGGCCGGCGGAAATGCCCTTCGAGACGATCGTGCTGGTGGTATTGCGCCCCATGTGGATCATTTTGGTGCCGGTATCGGCCTGCTGGCGATGATTGCTTAACGCCACCGAATAAAATTCGCCAATGGAATCGTCGCCGCGCAGCACCACGCTGGGGTACTTCCAGGTAATGGCCGAGCCGGTTTCAACCTGGGTCCAGGAAATATGCGAACGCGCGCCGCGGCAGTCGCCTCGTTTGGTGACGAAGTTATAGATGCCGCCCTTGCCGTCTTTGTCTCCGGGATACCAGTTTTGCACCGTCGAGTACTTGATCTTGGCGTCGTCCAGCGCCACCAGCTCGACCACAGCCGCGTGCAGTTGGTTTTCGTCGCGCATGGGCGCCGTACAGCCTTCAAGGTAGCTGACGCTGGCGCCTTCTGCCGCGATGATGAGCGTGCGTTCGAACTGCCCGGTATCTTGCGCATTGATGCGAAAATAGGTGGATAGTTCCATCGGACATTTCACGCCCTTCGGTATGTATACAAAAGAACCGTCGGAAAACACGGCTGAATTCAGCGCCGCGTAAAAATTATCGCCCTGGGGCACAACGGTGCCCAGGTACTGGCGGACCAGGTCGGGATAGTCTTTGACCGCTTCGGAAAACGAACAGAAAATAACACCGACATCATGCAGTTGCTTGCGAAAAGTAGTTGCCACCGAAACCGAGTCGAACACCGCGTCCACCGCCACGCCGGCCAGCCGGGCACGTTCGTGCAGGGGCACGCCCAGTTTTTCGTAGGTGCGAAGAAGTTCGGGGTCGACCTCGTCGAGCGACTTGGGGCCGTCGGCCTTGGACTTGGGCGCCGAGTAGTAAATAATGTCCTGAAAGTCGATTTCGGGAAAACCCAGCTTGGCCCAGTCGGGCGGCGTCATGGTCAGCCAATGGCGGTAAGCCGACAAGCGCCATTCGAGCATGAACTCGGGCTCGCCCTTCTTGGCCGACAAAAGCCTGATGGTATCTTCCGACAGCCCCTTGGGTATCGTGACGGACTCGATGTCGGTAATGAAACCGGCCGCATATTCCCTGTCAAGGAACGAGTCGATTTTTTCGGTCGCTGTTTTCATGCGATAAAACCTCTGGTTCAAAATGCATAGATATAGGCTGCGCCATATCGGCGATACTGATGTCTTCAAGCGTGCGGCGCACGACATTGTTGATGCGCATCCAGTTCGAGCGGATGCGGCAGTCGGCTTCGAAACTGCACACGCCGGGCGTTGCGCTGCATTCGGTCAGCCCGAAGGGCTGGTCGTCCAGCGCATCGACCACCTGGGCGATGGAAATCTGCGCGGCCGGGCGATTAAGCGCATAGCCGCCGCGCGCGCCGCGCATGCTGCGCACCAATTCGTGGCGCCCTAGCGCTTTAAGCACCTTGCTGACCGTGGGTTGGCCGATTCCCAGCGTCCCGGCCAGGTCGGCCGCGCTGTAATGGCGCGAAGGCTCGCTGGCCATATGGGTCAGGACCAAAGTGCCGTAGTCGATAATTTTGCTGACACGCAACATAAAAATTCCGTAGCCGGTAAAATGCCTGGTGTTGATCAAAACAATTAAAATTGCCCGCGAGACAAGCTTGCGCGCTTAGCCATACAGTACCATTTTAGTACTGTATCTGTCAAGAAACACACGGCTATTCCTGCACAACGGCCTCATCGTCCTGACCGGCCTGTTGCATCATCCACATCTGCGCATAACGGCCGCCCAGAAGCAGCAATTCGCGGTGCGAGCCCTGCTCGATCACGCGGCCGTGATCCAGCACCAGAATCTCGTCGGCGTCCACTATCGTAGATAGTCTGTGGGCGATGATCAGAGTTGTCCGATCTCGTGCGATCTGGGTCAGTTCGTCCTGGATTTCTCTTTCTGTGTGCGTATCCAGGGCGCTGGTGGCCTCGTCGAAAATGAGAATGGGAGGATCCTTGAGCAAGGTCCTGGCAATCGCCACACGCTGCTTTTCACCGCCTGAAAGTTTCAAGCCGCGCTCGCCAACCTGGGTTTGGTAGCCTTCGGGCAAACTCATGACGAAATCATGGATCTGCGCCGCCTTGGCGGCCCGGATAATGTCCTCTTCGGACGCGTCGGGGTTGCCGTAGGCAATGTTGTACAGAATGCTGTCATTGAACAGCACCGTATCCTGAGGCACGATGCCGATATGGCGCCGCAGACTCTCTTGGCTTACCTCGCGCAAATCGGTACCGTTGATGCGTATGGCGCCTTCGCTTACATCGTAGAACCTGAACATCAGCCGGGACAAGGTCGACTTTCCCGCCCCGGAAGCGCCTACCACAGCCAAAGTCTTGCCGGGAGGAATACAGAAGTTCACATCGAAAAGGATTTGCCGGTTGGGCTCGTAGCCGAATTCCACATGTTCGAACTGGATGCCGGCCTGGTCTGCCTTCAGGTCGGGCGCCCCGGCTTTGTCGGCGACCTCCTCGTGTTCTTTCAGCAAGCCGAACATGCGCTCCATATCGGCCAGCGCATGCTTGATTTCACGGTACACAAACCCCAGGAAATTAAGCGGCGCGTACAGTTGAGTGAGGTAGGCCGAAACGAGGACCACGTCGCCCACTGTCATGGTCTGCGCGACCACGCCCGCCGCCGACAACCAAAGCAGCAGCGTCACGCCCGTGGTGATGATGAGGCCCTGCCCCATATTCAGAAAATTCAGCGAGACCTGGTTCTTGACGGCCGAGTCGACCCAGCGTTCCAGGTTGCGATCGTAGCGCTCGATTTCGTAGTTCTCGTTGCCAAAATACTTGACAGTCTCGTAATTGAGCAAAGCGTCGATAGCCTTGCTGTTGGCCTTGCTGTCCAGGTCGTTCATGCTGCGCCGATACACCATGCGCTTTTCGGTTACCAGCAACGTAAAGGCAATGTAGGCCAGTATCGTACCTATCGTCACCACCGCGAACAACAAGTCATAGCGCCACAGCAGCACGGCGGCCACCATGCCGATCTCTAGCAGAGTCGGCAATACATTGAATACGGTAAAGTTAAGCAGGAACCCTATGCCTTTGGTGCCTCGTTCGATGTCGCGGCTAAGGCCTCCGGTCTGGCGTTGTAAATGAAAGCGCATCGACAATGCAAACAAATGCTTGAACAAGCGGGTGGCGATGCGCCGGATCGACCCCTGGGTTACCCGCGCGAACAACGCATCGCGCAGCTCGCCGAACACACTGGTCGACAAGCGTGCAAAACCGTAGCCCAGCAAGGCAGCCACGGGCAATACCAGCATGGTTTGCGGCATGCCCAGTTTATCGACGATGTCCTTGAGATACAAAGGCAGCATTACGCTGGCGACCTTGGCGGCTATCAGGCAGCCCATGGCCAGCAAGACTCGCTCTTTGAACTGCCAAATATAAGGAAACAACGACTTGATGGTCTGGATGTCGTCGCGGTTTTTGGGCGCCGGGCCCGTATGGCTGAATTTCATGCTTTCAATTGAAAAGGCGGCCGCATGGGCCGGTACACGTATAGTATCTTGGCCTGGAACGCAGCGCTTGGCCGCACGCCGGGCGCCAACCCTAATACAATATGCACCGCTCCCCCGAAACACTGGAGATTCGATGCCTGCCCACTCTTTCGATTACGAAGCCAATCTTGCTGCCTGCGCCCGAGGCAACCAGGCGGCACTGCGCGACTTGTACCATCAGGAATCACCCTGCATGCTTGCGCTGGCTGTACGCGTGCTTGCCGACAACAGCGCCGCCCAGGCCATAGTTCGCGATTCCTTTGTCCTGATCTGGAAAAACGCCGCCAGTTATGATCCGCAGGCCGGCACCGCCCGGGCCTGGATATACAGCATCATGCGCTACCGCATCATGAACCGCCTGCGCCAGGCTGGCCGCCCCACGCCGGCAATGAAAACCGGCTGGCAGGCGGAACTGCCCTCGCAACCCGCCGCGGGCAAAACTCCCAGCCTGGTGCGCGCGCTGGAAGGCCTGGACAAAACTCAGCGCTTGCCCGTGCTCATGGCATATTACGGCGGCCTTAACTACGAACAGATCGCGGCCCTGACGCATGTTTCGCAAGAACAGGTCAGAACCCACGTGCATGCGGCATTGGCCGCCATACTCGAGGCCCAGACCGCATGAGCAGCACCAACAACCACCCATTCCTGACCGCCGAATATGCCCTGGGCTTATTGAATCTGCGCGAAACCGCCCAGGCGCACGCCTTGCTCGGCTCCGACGACCAGGCCGTCATCAGCGCGCTGAAATGGGAAGACCGCTTCCTGGCGCTGGCCGATCAACTGCCCCCGCTAGAGCCCCCTGCCGACCTGCTTTTGCAGATCCAGACCGCGCTGGGACACGACACCACGGTACCGTTGCGGCCCAGCGCCGTGCCGCCGGTAAAAACGGCAAGCCCCGCGCCGGCGCAGCCCTCCTTGCAGAAGCCTCTGAAGCAGGCGCCCAAGCCGTCCAGGCCGCCGCAGGCAACCGCTCCGGCCAAAAAGACCGCGGCGCCGGCGCAAAGCGCGCCGCGCGCGGGCTTCTGGTCCAGCCTATGGCTTTGGCGTGCGATCGCCGTTGTCCTGGCGCTGGCGCTGGCGACGGCCATGCTGTCGCCACGGCATACATCCGACTCTACGACAGCGTTTTCCGCGGCCGAGCCTGAAGAAAGCAGTTCCATGGCCCAGCCGCCCGCGCAAGCCCCTGCTCAGTTGGCCGCCGTGCTGCAAGCCCCTGGCCAGTCTTCCACTCCAGGCTGGATCGCCACTATCGACAGGCTCGGGAATCTGATCCTGACGCCCAAAGTCGCCATCGAAGTGCCCCAGGACAGCGCCGTGTACTTATGGACCCGACAGGACACTGAAGCGCCACGCCTGGTGGCCGCCCTAAGCCCCAATACCCCGGCAACGGTGCCGGCCAGCGCCACAGGCCCGCTGCCGGCGGGGCAGATCTTCGAGATAACCCAGGAAGTGCGCGAAGCAACGCCGCCGCAAGCGCCCAGGGGGCCGATCCTGTTTATCGGAAGGCTGGTCGCACTGAACTGACCGCCAAGCGCAACGGTGCCTGACAGCACCATGAAAAACACCCCAGAAACGGAATGAACGTCCATTTCTTGGGGTGTTTTTCAAATCGAAGCGTCTTTGCCGGCTACGGCCGACAAGCGGCTATGCGGTCAAACCGCCCAACTGCCGAAATACGCGGATCAAGAACCTTCCAGCGCCTGCGCAAGCATGTCCCGCACCGCGACAAGGTCGGTGCGCAAGGCCTGGAACTCCTGGCCGCTTAGGCGCACCGCGGCATCCTGGTCGTGTGGGGCGTCGCGTACGTCGCCAAGGCGATTGCGAGCACCGCTGATCGTAAATCCTTGCTCGTAAAGCAAGTCGCGTATGCGGCGGATAAGCAGCACTTCGTGATGCTGGTAGTAGCGGCGGTTGCCGCGGCGCTTGACCGGCTTGAGCTGCGTGAACTCTTGTTCCCAATAGCGCAGCACATGCGGCTTGACGCAGCATAGGTCGCTGACCTCGCCGATGGTGAAATAACGTTTGGCCGGGATAGGCGGCAAAATAACAGGTGTTTCGGGTTGACTCATGTGCAGATTTTAGGCCGATTAATGAACAGCTCGAATAAAGCCGAATAACGCATATGCCAGCGCCATGCGCCCGGATTAATCTGTGCCGGCCGAAGCTGGCCGCCCGCCGGTCAATTCGACCACGCTCTTGAGCTTCTGGCTAGCATGGAAAGTAACTACGCGGCGCGCCTCGATGGGAATGACTTCGCCGGTTTTAGGGTTGCGGCCGGGACGCGGCGGCTTGTCGCGCACCTGGAAATTACCAAAGCCCGAAAGCTTTACCTCGACCCCGCGAGCCAGCGAGTCACGTATCTCTTCGAAAAACGTGTCGACGATGTCTTTGGCTTCGCGCTTGTTCAAGCCGACGCGCTCGAACAGCAACTCGGCCAGTTCTGCCTTGGTTAGCGTACGCGGATCTGAATTCATTGCTTAAGTTCCTTATGCGCGCAAGCGCACTCCGTGTGCGCTGACTAGCGCTTGTAATAACAGACTCATGCACTGCTCGACCCGGGCGTCGTCAAGCGTTACTTCGGGGTCTTGCAACCAAAAATGGAAAGCCATGCTTTTTTCGGAAACATCGCCCGCTGCCTTGTCACGCCAGACATCAAACAGCTTTATGTCCTTGATAACGCTAAGAGTAGCATTAGACGCGATGGTTTGGGACAGCGTACCCAATAAATCCTGATACGAAACTTTAACATCGACCCATACCGCAAGGTCGCGCACCACGATAGGCTGGCGCGACACTTCCGTCGGCTGCGGCAGCCTGGCGGCGGAAATAGCCTGCACGTCGACCTCGAACACCACCGGCGCGTGCGTGAGCTCGGCCTTCTGGGCCAAGCGCGGGTGCAGCTCGCCCAGCCAGCCTATGTCGCGCCCATCCAGGACCAGGCGTGCGCTGCGTCCCGGATGCAAAGCCGGGTGCGTTGCCGCCACGCACACCAACCCCCCAGCCTGCTCGCCCAGCAAAACTTCGACATCCATTTTTACATCATAGAAGTCGACATGGCGCGTGGGCGTACCCCACTGTTCGTCCACCGCGGGGCCCCAGGCAGCGCCGGCAAGGCGTTGCGGCTGGTCCACTCCGGCGACGGTCAAGTCGGTATCGCCCACCGAGGCATCGCGCGCAAACACGCGCCCAAGTTCGAAAACACGCACCCGGCTTTGCTTGCGATTGGCGTTATGGACGATATTCGCGACCAGGCCGCCTATCAGGCCGGAGCGCATGACAGCCAATTGGCTGGCTATGGGATTCAAAAGGCGGATAGGGTCGCTATTGCCGGCGTAATCCGTTTCCCAGGCCTCTTCGACGAAGGAAAAATTGACGACTTCCTGGTAGTCCAGGCCGGCCATGATGCGGCGCAAAGCATGTGGCCCGCGCAAGGTTTCGGGCGCCACGCGCATCTCGGCCCTGGCCAGCGGTGGCAAGTCGGGAATGCGCTCGAAGCCGTAGACACGCGCCACTTCTTCGATGAGGTCTTCTTCAATGAAAATATCGAAGCGATACGATGGCGGCGTCACCGTGAACACGCCGTCCTGCAGCGTGAACGGCAAGTTCAGGCTGGTAAAGATGCGCTCGACTTCGCTTTGCTCGACCGGCACGCCCAGAATGCGATGGCAGCGCGCCAGGCGCATGTCCACCGGGGCCCGCGGCGGCAGATTGACGATCTGGTCGTCGATCGGGCCGGCCTGGCCACCGCAAATATCGATGATCAGCCGGGTCATGCGTTCCAGGTGCTGCGGGATCGAATCGAAATCCACGCCGCGCTCGAATCGGTGGCTGGCCTCGGAGCTGAATTTGAAACGCTTGGAGCGGCCCATGATGGCTTCGGGCCACCAGAAAGCCGCTTCCAGGTATATGTCTGTGGTGTCCAGCGTTACAGCGCTGGCTTCACCGCCCATGATGCCGGCCAGGCTTTCGGGCATGCCGCCGGCTGCGACAATGCCGACATCGGGTTCCAGCGTCACCGTCTGGCCGTTAAGCAGTTCCAGCGTCTCGCCGCTGCGCGCCCAGCGTACCGTCAGACCGCCGTCTACACGCTGCAGATCGAACACATGGGTGGGACGGCCCAACTCGAGCATGACGTAATTGGAAATGTCGACCAAAGCCGAGATCGAGCGCTGCCCCGCGCGTTCAAGGCGCGACTTCATCCAGGCGGGCGTTGCCGCGCGCGCATTGACCCCGCGAACCACGCGCCCGGCAAAGCGGCCGCATAAATCGGGCGCCTGCACGTCCACGGCAAGGCGGTCTTCGAGCTCGACCGGTACGGCGTCAAAAGCCGGCATGATCAAAGGTACGCCGGTCAACGCCGCCACTTCGCGCGCCACGCCCAATATAGAAAGGCAGTCGGCGCGGTTGGGAGTCAGCTTGATCGTGAACAGCGTATCGTCCAGGTCCAGCGCTTCGCGTATGGACAGCCCCACTTGCGCATCGGCAGCCAGTTCAAGCAAGCCGCCATGGTCCTGGGAAATACCCAGCTCGCGCGCCGAGCACAGCATGCCGAAGGACTCGACTCCACGCATCTTGGCCTTGCTTATTTTCATGTCGCCGGGCAGCCGCGCGCCAATGCGCGCCAAAGGCACTTTAAGCCCCGCGGCCGCGTTGGGCGCGCCGCAAACGATTTGCAAAAGCGAGCCGGAGCCATCGTCCACCTGGCAAACACGCAACTTGTCGGCATCGGGGTGCGGCGCAATCTCGACAATATGCGCCACGACGATGCCGGTAAAAGGAGGAGCGGCCGCCGCGGTCTCCTCGACTTCCAGCCCCGCCATGGTCAGGCGGTGCGACAGCTCGTCGGTGCTGAGGCCGGGATTGGCGAACGTACGTAGCCAGGATTCTGGGAATTGCATAATAAGTCAGGTCCGTTTAACTGCGCAGGTAAAGGAATTAGCGATTGAACTGGCGTAAAAAGCGCAGATCGCCTTCGAAGAACTGGCGCAAATCGTTGACGCCATAACGCAACATGGCCAGGCGCTCCAGCCCCGAACCAAACGCAAACCCGATGTAACGCTCGGGGTCCAGGCCGAAATTGCGCACGACCTGGGGATGCACCTGGCCGGACCCCGAGATTTCCAGCCACCGGCCCTGGTTGGGGCCCGAGGTAAACATCATGTCGATTTCGGCCGACGGCTCGGTAAACGGGAAAAACGAAGGACGAAACCGGACGGACAGATCGTCGGTTTCAAAGAATGCCCGCAAGAAATTGCTGTACACGCCTTTGAGGTCGGCAAAAGAAATGTCTTCGGCGATCCACAGGCCTTCCACTTGATGGAACATGGGCGAATGCGTTGCATCGCTGTCGACGCGATAGGTGCGCCCTGGCGCTATGACTTTGATGGGCGGCTTGTGCATGCGCGCATAACGTACCTGCATGGGACTGGTATGCGTGCGCAGCAGCAAAGGCAAGCCCTGAGCATCCTTCATGTCGACATAAAAAGTGTCCTGCATGGAACGCGCCGGATGATTTTCCGGATTGTTCAAGGCGGTGAAATTGGTCCAGTCGTTCTCGATCTCGGGGCCGTCGGCCACATCGAAACCAATAGACTGGAAAATAGCCTCGACCCGTTGCCAAGTCTGGATTACCGGGTGGACGCCCCCGGCGCGGCGGCCGCGCCCAGGCAAGGAAACATCGATGGTCTCGGAAGCCAGACGCTTGTCCAGCTCGGCCTGGGCCAGTTCGGCGCGCCGGTCGTTGAGCAAGCCTTCGATTTGCTGCTTGAGCTGATTAATGCGTGCGCCTTCGGTGCGTTTGGTTTCGGGGTCCATCTGGGCCATGCCCTTGAGCATGGCGGTCAGGGCGCCCTGCTTGCCAAGAAACTTGGCTTTGGCGTTTTCCAACGCCGCCGCCTCGGTGGCTTGGGCAAACAGTTCTTTCGCCTGGAGAATCAGGCCGTCAACCGAAGAAGTCATGGATTAATCGCTTTTCCAAATGCAAACGGAGCCCGCAAAGAGCCCCGTTCGTAGCAAAACAGAACCGGAGCCATTGCCGGCCCCGGACACTGCAACCGATATATAACCGATTAGGCTGCCAAAGCAGCTTGCGCCTGTGCAACAACCGCTGCAAAACCAGCCTTGTCATGCACAGCCATATCGGCCAGTACCTTGCGGTCGAGCTCGATCGAGGCTTTTTTCGTACCGGCGATGAACACGCTGTACGAAACGCCCAGCTCGCGGCAAGCCGCGTTGATGCGAGTGATCCACAAAGCGCGGAAAGTGCGCTTCTTGTTGCGGCGGTCGCGGTAGGCGTATTGCCCTGCGCGCATGACCGCCTGTTTGGCGATGCGGAATACATTACCGCGGCGGCCGCGATAACCTTTTGCTGCTTTAATAACTTTTTTGTGACGGGCACGGGCAGTAACGCCGCGTTTTACGCGTGGCATAGTAGTGGATCTCCGTTAATCAAGCAAAAGGCAACATGGCCTTGACCGAAGCGACGTCCGACTTATGGACGGCCGCCGAACCGCGCAGCTGGCGCTTGTTCTTGGTGGTTTTTTTGGTGAGGATGTGACGCTTGAACGCCTGGCCCCGCTTGATCGACCCGCTACCACGGACCTGGAAGCGCTTGGCAGCGCCCCGCTTGGTTTTCATCTTAGGCATGATGTGACTTTGCTTTTAGCTATGTTCGATACGACGGCAGGTGATTTTCATGCAACGAAAATACTTGTACAACCAGCGCGTCGCTTATCAAAATGTATTAAGTACCTTGGCGCATTTCATTTTTCAATGTGTAAGGCAAAATACACTTCCCGCAATCAATAAATTACGAAAAGCCCCTGATTATATGACGATTTTGTCGTCCGTGTCCAGTGCCAAATTCAGCAACTACGACCCCACGCGCTGCGCAATGGCGTCGTCCGACAGTTTACCGTCATAGCCGTTCAGATATAAATTCAGCAGCAATGCGGTAAGCGCCGCCAGGACAATACCGCTGTGCGTAAACGGCGACAGCCACTGGGGCAGCCTGCTGAATACTCCTGGATTGACCATGGGAATCATGCCCATGACCATGCTGACCGCCACAATGAACAAATTATGGCGGCTGCTTTCTTTTGAATAGTTCACATCGGCCAGCACCTTGATGCCCGTGGCAACGACCATGCCGAACATGACGATGCCGGCGCCGCCCAGAACCGACTGGGGTATCAGCGCAAACACAATCGAAAGCTTGGGCAGCAACGCCAGCACAATCATGATCAGGCCGGCCGCCGCGCAGACCCAGCGGCTTTTGATTCCTGTCACCCCCACCAGCCCGACATTCTGCGAGTATGTGACATAGGGAAAGGTGTTGAAAATACCGCCGATGAACGTTGCCAGGCCATCGACCCGCAGACCCCTGGTAATGTCTTTGGCATTTACTTTCTTGCCGACCATTTCCGCGACGGCCAGCATCATGCCGGTGGTCTCGACCATCACCACGATCATGATGACCGACAAGGCAATAATAGGGCCGATGTCGAACTGCGGCACGCCAAAGTGCATGGGCGCGATGAATTCGAACCAATGGGCGTTGCTCATGCGCGAGAAGTCCACCTTGCCCAGAATCGCCGCCACGGCGAAGCCAATGCCGATGCCGATAAGCACGGCCACATTGCGCAAGAACCCGCTGGCGTATTTGGTTATGGTGATGATGGAAAGCAAGACAATAAGGCTGATGAGCAGATTGACCGGGTCGCCGACAGCCTGGCCCCTGCCCGCCACCCAATTCACCCCGACAGGAATCAGGTTAAGGCCGGTCACCGTGATGACGGTGCCCGTGACCACCGGCGGAAACAATTTGATCAAGCGCCCTACCAGGGGCGCCAGCAGCATCGTGATGAGGCCGGCGGCTATGATCGCCCCGAACATGCCAAGCAGGCCGGTCTCCGGGTTGCTGACCATGACCATCATGGGCGGCACGGCGGCAAAGGTACAGCCCATCATCAAAGGCAAGCGAATGCCGAACTTCCAGATGCCGACCGACTGAATAATGGAAGCAACGCCGCAGACGAACAAATCGGCGCTGATCAAAAAGCCGATTTCCTCCATCGAGAGCTTGGCCGCGCCGCCTATAAGTATGGGGACCGCAATAGCGCCGGCATACATGACCAGCACATGCTGCAGGCCGAAGAAAAACAGTTTATTGGCCGGCAGGACTTCGTCCACCGGCGCGACGGCCTGCTCGCGCTGGTTATCCGCCGACATCCTGGCGCGCTCCGCGCCGTCGATCGCTGCATCCATCTCCATGCTTACTCCTTAGAAGCATGCCGGCCTTGCTTTTATTTGAACCGGGCCGACGTTGTTGTCTCGTAATTTTTTCTTGTGCACCCCCGGCCGGCATCATGCCACTTAATCGACCGGTTGGGATTCTTTGAGGGCTTGCAGTTCCTTTTCGATTTGCGCCTGCGTCTCGCGAATAAAACGGCCCACGGCGACGCTACTTTCGTAAGTGTTGTAGTGCACGCCCAAACCGTAGTCGGGCAGATTGATGTAGTCCACAGTCATAAGCTGCAATGGGCTGTCGTCATGCGTCAGGTGGTAGCGCAACGTCTTGCGAATAAGCTCTTTGCTCGGCTCGAGCAAGTATTCATGCCATTCGTCGTACCACTCGCCCGGCCGCGGCCGCACAAACGGATACTGCACGCCGCGGCCCGGTTTACCGTCGTCGCCCTTGGCCCATATATTGACCGGCCCATTGGGCACGGCGGGCCGGTTCTGCTGCCACCAGACCATGTTCATTGAAAGCCATTCGTCGGCCAGATTGCCCTTCTCAAACGGATCCAGCACCACTTTTCCAGCCGCCACATCTTCGCGTATGCCGGAAATGTCCTGCTCGGACGGATTGCCTATCTTGAAGATGCAATGGCTGTAGTCCATTACAAAGTTGAACGGAACGCCCTGGGCGCGGATCTTGTTCGCCACGGGAGTCACCCGCCTGAAATCTTCCGACCACATCAGGATGTGCACTTCGAACCCGATTTCAATTCCATATTTGTGTCCCAGTTCGTATGAACGCAAATACAGATCGATCAGTTCCTCGTCGGTAACCACATGGCCTTTGGCATGGTGAGTAAGCACCATCATATTGTGATAGCGCACCCCGGTCGCGGCGCAATTGACCAAATGCCCTTCCAGGACTTTCAAGGGCTCGTCGCCGATGCGGTAAGTCCAGGCCGACCCCCAAACCGGAAAATCGTATTTTTCGACGGCCTTGATGTAGTCGTCGACTTTATCGGCCAGCGGCAGGCGGTCGAAAAAGTCGAACACCCCCGCCTCGACCACCATGCGAAACTGGGTGTCGACCGGCAGTTCCTGCAAAGACACCGGATTGCCCGGGGCCGAGTTCTGCACCCCCCGGCCAGCGCAACCCAGCTTGATGCGTTTATCAGCCAATTTGTTTGCTTTCATATCCATGCCTGGCTCCTGTTATGCAACTGCCGCCGCAGCCTTGACGCCTTGGGCCTGGCCACGCGCCTGATACTCTCGGATCAATTCCACATACCAGCGGCGATACGCCAGCGTTACGGCATCCGCGCCGCCGACCGGCAGCTCCAGACGGAC
This sequence comes from Eoetvoesiella caeni, assembly GCF_003315175.1. Lineage (GTDB taxonomy): Bacteria > Pseudomonadota > Gammaproteobacteria > Burkholderiales > Burkholderiaceae_B > Eoetvoesia > Eoetvoesia caeni. The sequence goes on from NZ_QNRQ01000003.1 coordinate 101,341, forward strand.
TTCCTCCCCCACCATGGGCGCCAATTTAGGCTGCTGCGACTCGATGACCGGCTTGTCCTGCTCCAGCACTACTCGTTCGAAGTCCAGCAAGATGCCATCGTGTTCGGGTTCGACACCGAAGTCACGGCTGATCCACCAAAAACTGCGAGTCTTGGTGGCCGACACGGGCGACGCCGCCATCATCAGCACGTAGTGCTTGCCGTTCTCGAATGTACGGCGCAAATGCACGGCATGCGGCAGCATCACGCGATACGAGTTGGCCACAGCGATCCACTGGTCGCCTTCGATACCCAGCATCTTGCGTTTCTGGCCCACGCTGGGCTCTTTAATGTAGGGGCGTTCGAATCGCAGCACATGCTCTTCACGCCAGGGCTCGACAGTGTCGACTTCGGGACGCGAGCGGCTGCCTATGCTGCCGTCGTGCACAAAGGCAAAATGCGAAAAATCTACGAAATTCTCCAGGCGGCGCGGTGCGCTGGTTTCCCAGTCGTAAACCGGTCCCTGGATGTGACGGTAGCTAGGGTCGTCATACTCGGGAAAATCGGGTACGGGAAACCTCGGCTCGGACTCCAGGCAGACCCATACGATGCCTACGGACTCGCACACAGCGTATGCGGGAACGCTGGGCTTCATGGCCGCCACGAGTTCGTTGCGGGCCGGAATCTTCACGCAGCGGCCGGCGGCATCGTAGCGCCAGCCATGATAAGGACACTCAAGCACACCGTCCACGACCATGCCGTTGGACAGAGCCGCGCCGCGGTGCGCACAGCGATCGGCCAGGGCGGCGACCTTGCCTTCGATCCGGACAAGAACAATGGCCTGGTCGAGCAGCACGACTTGCATGGGGCTTTCGCCCACCTCGCTCGAATACGCCACCGGATGCCAGAACTGATGCATGGTTTTGTAGAGTGGGTGGTCGCTATAATCGCGCGCCGCGTTTTCCATCTTCATTCGTACCCCCTATTGGCAAATATCTTGATCAGGCATTCGATGCCGTAGCAGAAGTCGGCGGCATTCTGCCTTGTTTTGCTATTTAATCCGACGGCAACTTATCAGACAAATTGTTAATTTAGATGTATTCATAATATGATTCGATAAATTAACCAAACAGCACACCCATCATGGATCCAACGGTTCGCCAATTACGCGCTTTCCTGCATGTTGCTCAGACGGGCCAGTTCACGTTGGCCGCCCAGAAAATGCACATCACGCAGTCGGCGTTGAGCACTCTGATCAAAGAGCTGGAGAACAGCCTGAATGTGCGCCTGTTCGACCGCCACACCCGCATGGTCGAACTGACGGAAGCGGGAGCCCGCTTCTACGGCGAAGCCGACAAGACGCTTGGCACCCTGGACAACGCCATTGCGGAAATGCACGAACTGGCGTCCTTGCGCACCGGGCGCGTGCGCATTGTGGCTTCGACGGTGATTTCGTCGGGCCTGCTGTCCAAGACCTTCAAGAAATTCAAAGAGGCCCACCCCAACATGCAGTTCGTCCTGCACGACATCGCCGAAGAAGACATCATGCGCACCGTGCTGTCGGGCAATGTGGACTTCGGCATTGGCACCTCGAACGAGCTTGAACACGGGCTGGACGAAGACTGGCTTTTCGACGACCGGTTCATTGCCTTATTCCAGCATGATCATCCGCTGGCCCAGCGCGACGAAGTAAGCTGGAGCGACTTGCAGGGCTTGCCTTTTATCGCGCTGGCTGCGAAAAGCCCCATACGCAGGCTTATAGACAAGGCCCTGGCCGATCATGGCCTGGACCTGAATATTGTCAATGAAGTGTCGTTCGCCACGACCGTATTAAGCCTGGTCAGCGCCGGCCTGGGTGTAAGCGTACTGCCTATGAACAACCACCCTTCGCTGCCCGCTTTCAATCTACATGCCTGCCGCCTGGTAGACCCCATCATCACGCGCAAGATTTCCATCTTCACACCCAGCCACCGTTCGCTGTCGCCGGGCGCGGCGGCATTTGCGGAATTTCTGCATGCTTATATCAAGAGCAATGGCGAAAGCCTGGGCTAAGCTGGTCAGCGGGAGGCATGGCGCTCGTTTTTCGGGGCTCTGCTTAATTCGTTGTTGCCTTCGACCAACACACTAAGCATCCGTACGAATTCTTTGCGTTCGTTTTCCGGCAGTGGTTCAAGCATAAGACGCTGAGCATGCGAAACCGCGGGCAATATCCTTTCGAGCAGCTTGCCGCCAGCAGGCGTCACCCGCACATGCTTGACCCGGCGATCCGTCGCAGAGGCCTGGCGTTCGAGCAGCTTGCGCGCTTCCAGCCTGTCGATGACACCGGTCGTGGTCGAGGCATCCAGGCCCGCCGCACCCGCCAATGTGCGCTGGTCGATATCCGGATTGGCGGCCACGAAGCGCAGTGCGGCAAACTGCACGGGCGTAATGCCGAACTCTTCGGTTTCACGCAGGAATATAGCAACCGAAATCTGCTGCAGATGGCGAATGTAATAGCCCGGCAGACTATTTGCGTCTTCGAAAACCAGTTTGCTATTTTCCATGATCCTAGGGTTTTCCCTTATTCAGCCATGACTTGTTAGAAGTATACTTATAGTAAGCATACAAACTATCAGTACTCTGAATCAATCGGGGATAACCCGCGCGATGCACTTGCCTGCCCGTTGGGCCTATTCACCGCCCGACAGACCAAATTACCTTCCCATAGCGTCCCAGTTCATCGTTCGCTTTAAAAATCCGCTAATACTATCCATCATGCCAACATCACGTTTTATCGACGTCCAACACTTTATTGATGAAAAAAAGCTGTCAGGCTTTCAAATACTCACGCTCATACTGTGCTTCTTCATTGTTGCCGTCGACGGCTTCGATACAGCGGCAATAGGCTTCATTGCGCCCGCCATCCGTGCCGAATGGCAGCTGGACGCTGTTCACCTGGCGCCGGTCTTCGGTGCTGGCCTGGTGGGCCTGATGGGCGGCGCCCTGCTCTTCGGCCCTCTGGCCGACCGCTACGGGCGCAAACCGATCTTGATCGTGTGCGTCGCCTTCTTTGGCCTGATGACATTATTGTCGGCGTGGTCCACCAATGTGGAGATGTTGATCGCACTGCGATTCCTGACGGGCCTGGGCCTGGGCGGCGCCATGCCGACCGCCATTACTCTTAGCTCCGAGTACTCGCCGGCGCGGCACCGCTCGGTGCTCGTCACCACCATGTTCTGCGGCTTTACCCTGGGCTCGGCGCTAGGCGGAATCGCCGCCGCGCATATCGTGGCCAGCATGGGCTGGCACTACGTTTTGATCGCGGGCGGCATACTGCCGCTGGCGCTCGTCCCCGTCCTGGCCTTTGCCTTGCCGGAGTCCGCGCGCTACCTGGCAATCAAGCAAGGAGCCTCGCAGCGAATCACAAAGCTATTGCAGCGCATTGCGCCGCAAGAAGACCTGGCGAGCGCAACATTCACCGTCGCTGAAAAGCCCCAGACCGGATTCCCCGTCAAGCAATTGTTCAGCGCAAAACTGCGTGCCGGCACCGTGGCGCTATGGGTCGTCGTCTTCATGACGCTGCTGGTCATCTATCTGCTTTCGAGCTGGCTGCCCACTGTCATCAACAATACCGGGATGTCCCTGAAAAATGCCTCGCTGGTTACCGCCATGTTCCAGGTGGGCGGCACGCTGGGCGCCATCATTCTCGGACGCCTCATGGATCGCCACTCGCCGCAGCGAGTGCTGGCCATCACCTACCTGCTGGGCGCCGTCTTTACGGCCCTGATAGGAAGCAGCGCCGGCAACACAGCCATGCTGGTATTCGTCGTATTTGCCGCGGGCTTCTGCGTTTCGGGCGGGCAAGTCGGCACCAACGCACTGGCGGCCGCATTCTACCCCACAGCATCGCGCGCCACGGGCGTAAGCTGGTCCTTGGGCATCGGCCGGATTGGCTCCGTGCTGGGCTCTCTGGCCGGAGGCTGGATGCTGGCGCTGGGCTGGGGCATGTCCACCATGTTCATGGTCGTCGGCATTCCTTCGTTGATTGCGGCAGGCGCCATATCGCTGATGGCCCGCAAGCGCAAACAGCAACGCGGCAGCGACACAACGCAAGACGCCGCCTTGCAGCAAGCCTGATTCGTTGGGCACCCGCCGCGCTTACGGCGGGGTTCCCCAGGGTTGCCGATATTGGATGGCTTCGGCTATATGCGCCGAGCCTATCGCATCTAGCGCCGATAAATCGGCCAGTGTGCGCGCGACACGCAACACCCGGTGCACCACGCGCGCAGACCAGCTCCAGCGCAGCACGGCCTGGCGCAGCAAAGACTTCGCCTTGCCGTCCAGCACGCAAAAGCGCTCAAGGTCGGCCACGCTTAGCCTGGCATTGCTGCAGGCTTGCCTGGCCTGCTGCAGTTCGCGGCACAGGATGACTCTTGCCCGGACTGGCGCCGACGCTTCGCCGGGCGGATCGTCCATCCATTCAAGGCCGGCCGAAGGCAAGGCTATCTGCAAGTCCACACGATCCAGTAAAGGCCCCGACAAGCGATTGCGGTATCTTGCTATTTGCTCGGCGGTGCAGCGGCAAACCACCCGGGCATGGCCGAGCCAACCGCAGGGGCAAGGATTCATTGCGGCGATAAGTTGAAACGAAGCTGGAAACGTCATTGTGCGGGCAGCGCGGGCAATCGACACCGTGCCGGTTTCCAGCGGCTCGCGCAGCGATTCAAGCACCCGGCGGCCGAACTCAGGCAACTCGTCCAGAAAAAGTACGCCCCGATGAGCCAGGCTGATTTCTCCGGGGCGAGGAAGAATGCCCCCGCCAACCAGCGCCGGCATGGAGGCCGAATGATGCGGCGCCCGGAATGGCGGCGTACTGCTGATCAGGCACTGGGCTGTGCCGGCCGCGTTGTGCAAGGCCGCGACCTCAAGCGATTGTTCGGCGTCCAGGCCGGGCAGCAGGCCCGGCAAGCGATGCGCCAGCATGCTCTTGCCGGCACCCGGCGGGCCGGCCATAAGAAGGCTATGCCCGCCCGCCGCCGCAATTTCCAGGACCCGCCGCGCCACGGCCTGGCCCCGCACCTCGGACAAGCACAGGCCCGCCGCCCCATCGGCGGCTATCGGGCTGGCGCTGGCGACGGGCAAAGGCACTGAGCCCGTAAAATGCGCCACCACTTCGCACAGGCTTTGGGCGGCCAATACCGTCAAGCCATGGACATTGGCGGCAATGCCGGCGCTGGACGCCGGCAAGACCAGGGTGGATCCGGGGCGCGAGCGATGCACCGCCATTGCGATGGCCAAAGGCGCTTCTACCGGGGCCAGCGCGCCGGTCAGGGACAGCTCGCCCGCAAACACATACTGGCCAAGCCCGCTGACGGCTTCTCCGTTGGGCAATGCGACTTGCCCCGAAGCCAGCAGAATTCCCAAGGCTATCGGCAAATCGAAGCGCCCCGATTCTTTGGGCAGATCGGCCGGCGCCAAGTTTGCCGTGATGCGTCCCGCGGGAAATTCAAACCCGCTGCTGATGACGGCCGAACGCACGCGCTCGCGGCTTTCGCGCACGCCCGCGTCGGGCAGCCCCACCAAATGAAATGCCGGCAATCCGCTGCCCACATGCACCTCGACCCGCACCGCCAGGCCGTCCAGGCCGCACAAAGCCCGGCTTGCCAACACCGCCAGCGACATGGCTTTCCTCCAAGACAAAGCCCAGAACGGCAATAGAGGAAGTGTGCCTCACGGGATGGCATCCCGGCGCCGAAAAATGATAAAAACAACCTTGGCAGTTCTACGTACGCAGCGAAGAATTGGCCCTGGCGCTTCGGCCTGAACCTGCTCCAGGCGCCCCCGTGAACCGGAAAAGCGAATCTGTTCAATTTTCTTGCACTCATAAAAAAAAACTGATTTAATAAGTTCAGAAGTTCCCGTTTGACGTAGGCTGCATATAAAAGTGAAATATTTCACAAAAACGCAAACGCGTGCTTCGTAGTCCAAAAACAACCATAAAGTGAACAGATGCATAAAAGTGAAATATTTCACCAATTGGAGAGACAATGGAAAATACAATACCTGCGGAGATGGCCGAAGGCCTTGCCGCGACAGACTCGGACAGTGCCGGTATTGACCGGCGGGAAGCAGCTTTAGTATCGGCGCGGCTGGAGCGCCTGCCTTTTTCGAAGTGGCACGCCAAGGCGCTGGCCGTCGTGGCAACCGGACATGTGTTTGACGCCTTCGACGCCATAACGATTGCCTTCGTTCTGCCCGTCCTTGTCGTCCAGTGGCACATGACCCCCGGCGAGGTCGGGCTGCTGATATCCGCCGGCTATTTCGGACAGTTGATCGGCGCCTTGATGATGGGAGCCGCGGCCGAACGTTACGGCAGGATACCGACCTTCAGGGCCGCTCTTGTCATCATTGCGGTATTCAGCCTGGGGTCCGCATTTGCTTGGGGATTCACCATTTTCCTGATCCTGCGTTTTATTCAGGGCATTGGACTGGGCGGGGAAGTGCCGGTGGCGGCGACTTACTTGAACGAATTGAGCCCCGCCAAGAACAGAGGCCGCATCATCTTCACCTTGCAGTCCGGCTTCTCGTTCGGTGTATTGCTGACCTCGATCATTGCTGTGTGGGTGATTCCGGCTTTCGGGTGGCAGTCCATGTTCTTTATCGGCGCCTTGCCGATTGTGCTTGCGGCTTTGCTTCCCCGCCTTGCCCCCGAGTCGCCACGCTGGCTGGCCACCAATGGCCAGCTGCGCAAAGCCCAGGAAATCGTCACCGGCATGGAAAGCCACCTTTCCAGCCAGGCCAGGGCCGCCTTGCCGCCTTTGAATGTCGCCACGCCGCCGCTGCGCAAGCGCCCTTCCTTCAAGCATTTGTTTACCGACGGGCTGGCCCCACGGACCATCGGCGTATGGATACTTGCGTTCTGCACCTCGGTGACGGGCTATGGGCTGATAGTGTGGATGCCTACGCTGTACCGCACCGAATATCACATGCCTGTGGACGTCGCCCTGCGCTATGGCATGTTCAGCAATATTGCGGGCTTGGCGGCCATGGTCGCCGGCATTCTGTTGATCGACTATATCGGGCGCCGCATGACCTTCATGCTGGGATTCCTGGGCAGTGCGTTGCCGATGTTGTACCTGACTTATGCAGGCACAAGCCTTCCGGCGTTTGAAGTCATGATCTATGCGTCCATCGGCCTGTTCTTCATTACTTTCCTGCTTGCCGGCCTGTATGTATACGCCCCCGAAATCTATCCGACGCGCATTCGCGCCACCGGGGCGGGCGCGGCCAGCGCATCGCTGCGGGTCGGTTCGATCATCGGCCCCGTGGTGGTCGGCGCCCTGCTTACCAACGTCAGCATCAACTCCGTGTTCCTGCTCTTTGGCGGTACCGCCGTAGTGGGGCTGCTGGCTGTTGCTGTATTGGGCCTGGAAACAAAAGGCAAGGCCTTGGACGAGATTGCGTCATAGTCCTGCGAACCCTGTCGACCCCGAGCCTGCTTCGGCTCTGAAACAGACATTGAACACGTGCGAAGCCTTTGGCGCGTGATTCCATACTCAGCATGAGCACAATGAACGACAACACTTCAGTAGTTCAGAAACAGCGCCGCTTGCGGCTGGCCGTGGACATCGGCGGAACCTTCACCGATTTGGCCGCATTCGACGAAACCGGAAAGCAGCTGCTGTTCGGCAAGTCCTTGTCAACCCACGACAACCTTGTAACGGGTATTCAAGAGACCCTGGACATTGCCGGCGTTCAGTTCAGCGAGGCCGATCTCTTCCTGCATGGGTCGACCATAGCCATCAATACCCTGCTTGAGCGCAGCGGCGCCCACACCGCTCTCTTGGTGACCGAAGGTTTCCGGGACATTTATGAAATTGGCCGCATCAACCGGCCCGATGCCTACAACTTGTTCTTTTCCAAACACGAGCCGTTGATAAAACGTTCTTTACGTTTTGAAGTGAACGAGCGGCTGCTGGCGGACGGAAGCGTCCACAAGGAACTGGACGAGAACGCTGTCAGGGATGTCGCCGCCGGGCTGCGCGAACAGGGTGTAGAGGCCGTTGCCATAATCTTGCTGCATTCCTATAGCAACGACGCCCATGAGAAACGGGTAAAGGAAATCATCCGGGAAGAACTGCCCATGGCCTTTGTCAGCGCCTCGCACGAGCTGTCCAAGGAATACCGCGAGTTTGAGCGCGCATCGACCGTAGCGGCCAATGCCTACGTAGGACCCAAGGTCGCGAACTATCTCCAGTTGCTGGAATCGCACCTGGAGCAGAACGGATTTCCGGGAAACTTCTATGCCGTGCAATCAACCGGCGGCCTCTTTCCCGTCGAGGACGCCAAGCAGCACTGTGTGCGGATGCTGGAGTCCGGACCCGCCGCGGGCGTCATAGGCGCCCAGGCGGTATGCGCCCAGTTGGGCCTGACCCAGGCAATCGCCTTCGACATGGGCGGCACAACGGCCAAGGCCGGCGTCATCAGCAACGGAGCGCCGCTAACGACCAGCAACGCCTTGATCGGAGGCTATGCCAAGGCGCTACCCATCCAGATTCCCATGATCGACATATTCGAGGTGGGCACCGGCGGCGGCAGTATTGCCGTATTGAACGAAGGCGGCGCGCTGCGGGTTGGGCCGCGCAGCGCCGGATCGATGCCGGGTCCGGCATGCTATGGGCGCGGCGGCGACAAGCCGACAGTAACCGATGCCAACCTGTTGCTGGGACGACTGGACCCCGACTCGTTTCTGGGCGGCAGCATGAAGCTGGATGTCGGCGCGGCCGCCGATGCCGTCGACCGCCACCTTGCCGAACCGCTGCACCTCGACACCACGACAGCCGCCAACGGTGTCCTTCGAATCGCAGTCACAGCCATGTCATACGCCGTCAAGGGCGTAACGACCGAGCGTGGGCTGGATGCCGGCGCGTTCACAATGATTGTTTACGGCGGAGCAGGCCCATTGCACTCATCGGCCATAGCCCGCGAACTTGGCATACGCAGGGTCATCATCCCCTTCTCTCCCGGACACTTTTCCGCCTACGGCATGCTGTTCAGCGATCTGCGATACGACTATGTCCGCTCATGTTTCGAAGCCCTGACGCCGGGAGCTTTCGACGGCATTGAAACGCTGTACTCCGAAATGGAACAAACCGGGCGCAACGCGATTTCGAACTCGGCGATCCTGCCCCAATCTATCCAGATCAAGCGGTACGCAGACATGCGCTATGTCGGACAAGAGCATGCCGTTACGGTCGAGCTGGCCCAGCAGCATTTTGACCGGCGCGACGTCGACGCAGTGAAGCAGGCTTTTGATCAGGTGCACTTGCAGCGCTACGGCACTTGCGCCCCGAAAGAAGCCGCGCAGATCGTCAGCGTCAGAGTCTCGGTGGCGGGCCGTATGCCGAAGCCGCCGCAAGAGAAACAAACGCCGGATGCCAGCAGGAACGTTCGCCAAGCCGTCGCCCGCACGAAGAAAGTCTTTTTCGATCAAAAGGGATTCATCGACACACCCGTATATGACCGCCTGCTGCTGCAAAGCGGACATCAGATTTCCGGCCCCGCCCTGGTTGAAGAACATGCATCGACCACGGTCATATACCCGGGCGACAGCTTGCTGGTGGATGCCTTCGGCAATCTTGACATCACCATCGGAGAATAATATGAACGCAATAGCACTTGAGGCCGGCCACCGGCACAAGGTCGACGCCATCACGGTGGAACTTGTTCGCAACGGTGTACTGGCGGTTACCGAAGAGATGAAAACCAATCTCATGCGCACTGCCTACAACATGATCATCTATGAGGCTCTGGATTTCACGGTAGGCTTGTTCACGGCTGAAGGCGACACGATTTCGATCGGCCTGGGGCTGCCGATGTTCATCCGGGGAATGTCCGAAACCATCAAGGCCAAAATTCGCCACTACGGCCTGGAAAACATCCACCCGGGCGACATCATCGTAACCAACGATGCCTATATTACCGGCAGCCATCTGAACCACGTCACTTTCACCTTGCCGGTTTTCCATAAAAATGAACTCGTCGGATTCACCTGCTGCATGGCGCATTGGCTGGATATCGGCGGATCCATGGGCCATGTCACCACGGACATTTATTCCGAGGGCTTGCAGATTCCCATCCTCAAGTACCAGAGCCGGGGAATCGTCAACCAGGACCTGCTGGACATGATCATGATCAATGTGCGGCTTCCCGACCTGGCCATGGGCGACCTGAGAGCCCAGATCACGGCTGTCACCACTGGCGAACGGCGCTTTCTGGAACTGATCGAACGCTACGGCCGGAACGAAGTGCTGGAGTCCATAGCAAGCATCATGGACCATACCGATGCGGCGGCACGGGCCAATGCCGAGAAAATACCGGACGGCGTCTATAACGCCGAATCGTTCATGGACGACGACGGCATCAACGAAGGCGTGCCTATCCCGATTCGCGTCAGCGTTATCGTCAAGGGCGGCCAGGTCACCATCGACCTCTCCGAAGTCAGCAAGCAGGTCGGCGGCTTTTACAACTCGGGCATCACAACCGGCATTGCCTGCGCGCAAGTGGCCTATAAATGCCTGACCACTCCCGAATGGTATCCCGTCAACGACGGCAGCTTCCGGTCCCTGAAAGTCATCATGCCGGAAGGCAGCGTCATCAGCGCCACCCGCCCCGCGCCGATGCGCTGGTGGATGACCTTCCCCATGACCGTCATCGACACTATATTCAAGGCGCTTGCCCCGGCTCTCCCCGATCACGTCATCGCCGGCCACCACGCGGACCTGGTGGTTGCGACACTGCACGGCTTTTCGCCAAAAGACGGACGCTTCTTCATTGCCAGCATCGGCCCTCTGGGCGGCGGCTGGGGCGCCAAGTCGACAGAGGACGGCGTTTCAGTGACGGTTTGCATCAATGACGGCGACACGCACAACAGCCCGTCAGAGCAGATCGAAGCCAAGTACCCCATATTGATCGAACGCTACGAACTCAGGCAAGACAGCGGCGGAGCCGGCCTGCATCGCGGCGGGCTGGGAGCCACGCTGGTGGTGCAGGCCCTGGCCCCCTTCTCGTTCAATACATCCATAGAGCGCTCGCGCTGCAAGCCCTGGGGCCTGAACGGCGGCCTGGAAGCTGAAGGCAACTCGGTCGGCATCCGTACGAACGGCGTCTGGGAACCCAGGCTTCCCAATGCAAAGCTGGCCCACCGGCGCCTGAAGAAGGGCGACGCTGTTGCGCTGCATTCCGGCGGCGGAGGCGGCTACGGCGACCCAGCAAAACGCCCACGAGAAAAAATAGCCCACGACGTGGCGGAAGGATACATCAGTCTTGCCGCAGCCAAGCGCGACTACGGTTTCATCCCGGATTAAGAGGAAAACATGGCATACAAATTACTTAGCTATCAAGCAGGAGACGAGATCGTCGCCGGCATTCTGGTGAACGGCCTAGTCTACCCGGCAACGGAAGCGCTGGCCGATGCACGCTACCATTCGATGATCCACATTCTTGAAGACTGGAGTACGCTCCGCCCCAGACTGGCCGCCTTTGCAGCCAGCACCACCGGGACCGGCGTTCCGCTGGAAGACATAACGCTGGCCGCTCCCATCCCCCGCCCGCCGGCCATCTACTGCGCCGGCGCCAACTACAAGGACCATGTCGAGAACATGGCCAGGATCCTGAAGCTCGAACGCGAAGCCGACCCTCACGAAACCGGCTTCAAGCCGTGGCATTTCATTAAATCGTCGGCCTGCGTCACGGCAACTGGAACGACGGTGGCGGCGGAATCCGAAAAGCTCGACTGGGAGGCCGAACTGGCCCTGGTGGTGGGGACACGGGCGCGCCACCTTAACCTGGACAACGCCCTGAGCTGCATCGCTGCGGTAACCTGCGCCAACGACTTCTCGGCGCGGGACTATTTGCAGCGCGAGCAGGCGGACTTTCGCTCGCCCTTCAAATACGACTGGATAGGCCAGAAGAGCTTCGACGGCTCTTGCCCTCTTGGCCCCTGGCTGACTCCGGTGGAGGATGTCGACGACATCCAGTCGCTACCCATATCGCTATGGGTCAACGATGTTCTGAAACAAAACTCCACGACCGCCAATATGATTTTCACCGCCGCAGAACAAATTGCGCAGCTGTCCAGCCGTTTGACGCTACATCCGGGCGACGTCATCCTGACCGGCACGCCGGCAGGCACCGGCGCCGAGTCGGGAGAATTCCTGAAACGCGGAGACACGGTGCGCATCCGGATCGGAGGCTTGGGCGAGCTTGTCAATACGGTCGGATAAACCGTAAGCTAGTAGGTTCGCAATCCTGGATATATCAGACATGATCACCTCTGCAGTTGCCCGCGGACGGCCAAAAAGCAAAAGCGAACAATCCATTGGTATCCAAACCGTGGATACCGCGCTCAAAGTACTGGAAATCATTACCCAGGAAGGGGCTCCTATCGGCTTGAGCGAGCTTTCACGCCGCACGGGGCTAATACCAAGCAAACTGCACCGTTATCTGGTCACTCTGATACGCCACGACATGCTCAAGCAATCGCCCATGACAGGCCTCTACGACCTGGGTTCGGCCGCCCTGCGCATCGGGCTGGCCGCCCTTAGCCGGCACGACGCCATTTCAACCGCCCAGGAACTGATCAGCGCCCTGGCCGCCAACACCAAAACCACCGTGGCCCTATATGTCTGGACCGAAATGGGGCCAACGCTTGTGCGCATGGAGCTGGGGACTCCGCCACCCGCAATACTGCGCATAGGCACTGCCCTGCCCTTGGTCCACTCCGCTACCGGCCGGGTGTTCCTGGCCCATATGCCCAGCTCGAAAACCGAACACCTGGTTCGCAAAGAGCGCGCCGCCGCCAAGTCGGACGGCGTGCCCTTTCCGACGCAACAAGAGCTGAACGACATAAGCAACGATATCCGCCAGCACGAAATCTACTGGACCCGCGATGCGATCATCACGGCCAGTGTCGGCGTCATCCCGGTCCTTAGAAAGCCCCAGGACCCCCTGTGCGTGATCATTGCCATTCTTCCCCTGGGACGCGCAAGCGAGGCCCAGCAACAGCGTACAGGCCTGCAGTTGATGGCGGCGCGCGACGTGCTGCAAAAGGAATGCGGCTTCGACGCCGCAGTCCCAACGCCGGACTCCGACCGCAAGACACGCGAATTGCAAAAGCGATTGGACCAGATCACCGCCCATCTGAAACGCCAGGAAGCGGAACCATGACCGACTGCGATACCGACAACGTCGACCTTCTTATCCAAAGGCGGTGGAGCACCATGAACACGGGCGTGTGGCACGCCATGTCGTGCCGCTGTTGCGGCGGCGGCATGTTCTCTATGAATGCCAAAGTGGTGGAAGCCGATATGCTGGATTATCTGGCCGACAAGTATCAGTCTGAAGGGCTGGAGCCGCTATGCAACGCCATTGCACAACGCAAGAACAACCCCGTGCCCGCGTTACCGGCCTGGTTGCAGGCACTGGATGCGGACGGCGCCATACCAGCCGCCGCCATGAAGCAGCTTAAATGCGATATTGCGAATATGCTTGAAAGCCTTCAGGGGTAAACCCAGGCACTGGACAGACGGTTTGATTACTCGGCCGATGCCCGGCCAGTATTGACGGCCGTTTCAAGCTCGCGAACCTTGACTTCAAGGACCGCAATACGCGCAAGCGCACGCTCCAGAAGTTCGGCTTGTGTGTCGAACTCGTCGCGGGAAATGAGGTCGAGCTTGGTGAATGTTTGCGCCATGACAGCCTTGACGTTGCGCTCGATATCGGCAGCGGGGCTTTTGGCGATGAGTTCTGATATGTTTTTCTGAAAGTCTTCGAACCACTCTGTGCGGGTAGCCATGGCCGTTCCTTGTTAATTAGCAATATCGCTAGTGTAATAAAAAACGCCCGGTAAAAGGCTCGACACCCTGGAGGCCGCAAGCACATGCCGGCATCCAGGGTGTCGTTACTGCGAACGGCGCAAGTTATTTTGCGCCGTCGGCCGCGGGGGCTGTCCCGGTGCCATTGCCCAGCTTGTCCTGAATCGCCTTGTCGGCACTGGCCGCGCCGTCTTTTACGGATTCGCGGGCCCGGTTTGCCATGTCGACCGCACCGTCTTTGGCGGCACTGGCCTTGTCAGACAGTGTGTCGCCCGTAGAGCTGGACGAACTGCTGGGCGCTGGAGCCGGAGCCGGCGACGTCGAGGGGGCCGGCGATGTGGCCGGAGGAGTCGAATCAGCCGGGGGGGCCGTCGTATCGTTTTCTTTGGAGCATGCCGCCAACAGGCTTAGCGAAGCCGCCATAGCGATAACAGCAATTTGTGTACGTTTGATTTGCATAATGATCCTCACTTGTCCAAAGTCGCGATTGATGAAGACTGAGCCCGGTGCGACTAACGGTTCAGCAGCGAGCTTGTTACAACTGGCTTAGTTACAATTCTAGCCATGCCGCTGAAGGAAGATGCGAACCTAGTGTAAATCCTGATGACAACGAAAAAATTGTCCTGTTCGTTTTTTTCACGAAAGCCCTTGCGGGATAACAGCTTGTGGCTATCAGGAAGCTGAACGCTACCCTACATACAGTGACAAATGACCGGCCAGAACAACCTTTCGTCACACATTCAGGCTCGAAAACCACAGATCCGCACGTAGTTTCCCCTCACCCCAGTTGCCGTCCACGCCGGTGCGGCTTGGATGCCCAGCGCACCAAACCGGTGCTGCCGAACGATTCGAGTGCGCATTGGCAGCAAATTGCGGCCAGGCAAAGCTGCCTATTGCGCTTTCATGCGCGAAAAATTGGCATGAACTTTGCTTTAGGTAATTCGAAAGTAATTACCTAGGAGAGCGCCCGTGAAACTCATTACCGCCATCATCAAGCCCTTCAAGCTGGACGAAGTGCGTGAAGCCCTTGCCGAAGTCGGCGTACAAGGCATGACTGTCAGCGAAGTCAAAGGATTCGGCCGACAAAAAGGCCATACAGAACTGTACCGCGGGGCTGAATACACCGTCGACTTCCTGCCCAAACTGCGCATCGAGATCGTCATATCCGACCAGATGCTGGAACTTGCGCTCGAACATCTGTGCGCCTCTGCCCATACAGGCAAGATCGGCGACGGCAAGATATTCGTCACGGAAGTTGAACAAGCCATCCGCATCCGCACCGGCGAATGCGGCGACGCCGCCCTTTAACCTCAGGAGATAACACTATGGATAAGGCAGATTTCGTCTGGGTAGGCATTTCCACCTTGCTGGTCTTGCTTATGGTTGTGCCCGGACTGGCGTTGTTCTATGCCGGACTGGTCCGTTCCAAGAATGTCTTGTCGATGCTGGCCCAGGTACTTGCAACCTTTGCGCTGGCCATCGTCATTTGGTTCGTCTATGGCTACTCGCTGGCCTTTACCGAAGGCAACGCCTTCATCGGCGGCGTCTCGCGCATACTGCTTGGGGGGATCGTCGATTTCGGCACGGGCAAATACGCGCTGGCCGGCACGCTGCCTGAACTGGCGTTCGCCGCGTTCCAGGCTACTTTCGCCGGCATTACCTGCGCGCTTATTGTGGGCAGCTTCGCCGAGCGCGCCAAGTTCCAGGCCGTCCTTGTTTTTACCCTGATCTGGCTTACATTCGCCTATCTTCCCATAGCCCATATGGTCTGGGCGCCGGACGGCTGGCTGTTCAAGCAAGGCGCGCTGGACTTCGCGGGGGGCACCGTCGTGCACATCAACGCCGGCATAGCCGGCCTGGTGGGCGCCTACTATATTGGACCGCGCCTGGGCCACGGCCGCGAAGCCATGGCGCCTCATAATTTGCCCATGACCATGATAGGCGGCTCGCTGCTGTGGGTGGGCTGGTTCGGCTTCAATGCGGGCTCGGCCTTGGGCGCCAATGAAATCGCCGCGCTGGCGTTCTTCAATACGCTGATTGCCACGGCCGGCGCCATCCTGGCCTGGATGGGCGTGGAATGGGCAGTCAAGGGCAAGCCTTCCATGCTGGGCGCGGTATCCGGCGCGGTGGCCGGCCTGGTCGGCATCACCCCCGGCGCGGGGCTGGTCGGCCCGGGCGGTGCGCTGCTTATCGGCATACTCGTTGGCGCCCTGTGCGTCTGGGGCGTGAATGGGCTGAAACGCATGCTGCGCGCGGACGACACACTGGATGTGTTCGGCATCCATGGCCTGGGCGGCATGGCCGGCGCCCTGCTTACCGGCCTATTCAACGCCAAGGCCTTGGGCGGACCCGGCCTGGATTCGCTAAGCCTCGTTCCACACCAACTCTGGGTTCAGTTGGAAGGCATACTGATTACCCTGGCATGGTCGGGCGTGGTAGCCCTGGCTGCATACTATATTGCCGACAAGCTGTGCGGCCTGCGTGTAAACAAGGAAATCGAGCGCGAAGGCCTGGATACGGCTTCGCATGGTGAGTCGGCGTACCAGCGCTAAAGCACTTGCCGGCTTGACTCTGTTTCGGAACGTCAGCGCGAAAGCCAGCCCAGATATTGCTTTATATGGGCTGGCGCGCCAGTAAGGCACGCGTGATTCAAGAATGAAATCAGCCGGCCAGCGAGGCCAGGTCGATCCGTTCGGCGCGATTCAGCGCCGATGCCACTTTAATGCGCAGGGCGTTGGAATGCGCCAGGCGCACTTCTTTTTTAACATCCAGCAATTGCTGCGGATGCATGGAAAATTCCTTCAGGCCCAGGCCCAGCAACATGCGCGTTACGCTGGCATCCCCCGCCATTTCGCCGCATACGGCAACCGGCTTGCCGGCTCTTTCGCCGGCGTTGATAGTGTGGGCGATCAGGCGCAGCACCGCTGGGTGCATGGGGTCGTACAGTTCGGCGACGTCGTTGTCTCCGCGGTCGATTGCCAGCGTGTACTGAATCAAATCGTTGGTACCTATAGACAAAAAGTCCAGGCTGTCGATGAACGGTTCGATGGCGATGGCAATGGCCGGGATTTCCACCATGGCGCCAAGTTCGTAATTGCTGGCGTAAGGTATGCGCCGCGCTTCGAGCTCGGCGCCCGCCACCGCAATCGCCTGGCGCACAGCATGCACTTCGTGCATATGCGAAATCATGGGGATCAGGATACGGATTTTGCCGTGCAGCGAGGCGCGCAGCAAGGCGCGCAGCTGCGTTCCGAAGATTTCCGGATTGGCCAGGCAATAACGTATGGCGCGCAGCCCCAGGGCCGGGTTTGCAGCCACGGCAATATCGCCATCCAGGGTTTTATCCGCGCCAATATCCAGCGTGCGTATGGTCACCGGCCGCCCGGCCATGGTCTGCACGACCGAGGCGTAGGCTTCGTATTGTTCTTGTTCGCCAGGCAAGTCACTGCGGCCCATGAACAGAAATTCGCTACGGAACAGGCCTATGCCGTCGGCGCCGGCTTCAAGCGCCATGGCAGCCTCTTCCGGTAGTTCGATATTGGCTTCAAGCTTGACCCGCACCCCGTCCAGCGTAATGGCTTCGGCGTCGCGCAGCAGGCTTAGTTCGGCCCGGTCGTCAGCGTATGCGGCCTGGCGGCGCAGGTATTCGTTGAGGGCGAACTGGGGCGGGTTGACGAGAACAGCGCCGGTTGCGCCATCGACCACCAGCACATCGCCGTCGCGCACCAGAGAGCGCACATTGCCGATGCCGACCACCGCCAGTACGTTCATGCTGCGGGCAACGATGGCCGTGTGCGAGGTGGGGCCGCCCAGGTCGGTCAGGAACGCCGCAAACCGGCCGCCGCGCAGTTTGAGCATGTCGGCTGGCGAGATGTCTCGAGCCACAACGATAAGGGCTTCGTCGGCAGGCGCCTCGCTAAGCCGGGGCAGAAGTACCGTGGACCCCGACAAGACCCGCAGCACACGCTCGATGACCTGGCGGATATCGGCGCCCCGTTCGCGCAAATAGGCGTCTTCCATGATGGCGAACTGCTCGCCCAGTATTTGCCCCTGCGTGGTCAGAGCCCATTCGGCGTTGTAATGCCGCTCGATGATGAGCTCGCATGTCTGCTGGGCCAGCATCGGGTCGTCCAATAGCATGCTGTGCACGGTCAGCAAAGCCCCCATTTCGCGCGGAGCGTCGTCGGGCAAGTTGGCGACCATGCCTTGCAATTCGTCGCGCGCCAGCGCCAGCGCCGATTTAAGCCGCTGGCATTCAGCCTGGACCGCCTCGGGCTGAATGCGGTAATGCGCAACTTCCAGCGTGGCCGCGCCCATGACGACCGCGCGGCCAATGGCATAGCCTTTGACCACGCCCTGCCCGCGCATGCACAGCATGGAGTTCAGGGTATTCGGTGGCGGATGATGAGGAGCCGGATTCATGGTGCGGATCGTGCCGATAACACCGCTATCCTACTCTTGTTCGCCGAACTTGCTATGGAATAACGCTTGTATTTCGCCCAGGGCCGCTTCGGCGTCGGGGCCGTTGGCATCGATCTTGACGGTAACGCCAAGGCCGGCGGCCAGCATCATGACGCCCATGATGCTTTTGGCATTCACCCGCTGTGCGCCGCGCGCAATGAAGATTTCGCAGCCGGCGAAGCGGCCGGCCAGTTGCGTGAGCTTGGCCGCTGCCCGCGCATGCAAGCCCAATTTATTGCTGATGACGATATCTACTGTAGGCATAGGACTCTTGTTTTCATTCATTCAGTAATCAAAACAACTCAGGAAAGTTGCCTGCAATCGGCATTCACGATGCCCTTGAGTGCCCCCAGGCGAACTTTCTCGCTAAGCTCGTCGGGCGCTTCCTGTTGTTCTGTCAAGGCCTTCAGGACCATGCACAGATTCGTGCCTGTAATCAGGTGTCCGGCCACCTTGCTTTCAAGCGCAATTTTCAAAGCCCGATTGGCAATATTAAACGGTGTAGCTCCGAATATATCGCACAAGATCAGGATGCCGTCGTCTGCGCCGCCCTTGCCGTCTGGCTCGGCCAGCAACGCGGACAACTGCTGGACCCGTTCTTCGATGGGATCGTCGGGCGCGACGTCGAACACGGTCAATAAGGGCTTGGCGCCCAGGATATGCTCGGCACACGCCGCAAACGCCTGGCCCAGCGGCGCGTGCATGACGAGAACAATGCGTACCATTCAGGCACCTACTGCTTTTTCTAGCGCGACGGCAAAAAACTCCGCCACATTGAAATCGGTCTGCTCGGTGATTTCGACGAAACAGGTGGGACTGGTTACGTTGATCTCGGTGACGTAGTCGCCAATGACGTCCAGGCCTATCAGCAGCAGCCCACGCTGCGCCAGGCGCGGCCCTATGGCATTGGCGATTTCAAGGTCGCGCTCGGACAATTTGCGCGCAACGCCCCTGCCGCCGGCAGCCAAATTACCGCGAGTTTCACCGGCCAAGGGAATACGCGCCAGCGCATATGGCACGGGCTGGCCGCCAATGATAAGAATGCGCTTGTCGCCGTTGACGATTTCCGGGATATACCGCTGCGCCATAATGGTGCGAGCGCCGTTGTCGGTCAGGGTTTCAAGTATGGCGCCAAGGTTGGGCTCGGTCTTTTGCAGCCTGAAGATTCCTGTCCCACCCATGCCGTCCAGCGGCTTGACGATGACATCGCCATGCAAATCATGAAAGGCCCTCAGGCGTTTCATGTCGCGCGAAACCAGCGTCGGCGCGGTAAATTGCGCGAACTCGGTAATCGCCAGCTTTTCGGGATGATTGCGGATTGCCGCCCCGGAATTGAACACCCGTGCGCCCTGCGCTTCGGCACGCTCGAGCAAATGCGTCGAATAAACGTATTCCATGTCGAACGGAGGGTCTTTACGCATGATGACGGCATCGAAAGCCGTCAAAACGGTATCTGTGCGAGATCCGCGCTCGCGCCACCACTCGTGGCCGTGCAGGTCGGCGCCCTCGATCAGTTCGACGGCGGTGCTGGCCGCCTTGACGACCCCCTCGTCGACATACAGGTCGCCCTGCAGCACTACGCTTAATGCATGACCGCGGCTGCTGAGCGCACGCATCATCGCTACCGAAGAGTCTTTATACGCCTTTAGCGAGGGTAAAGGGTCAATAACAAATAATACGTGCATGAGACACCTGCGAACGCAAGCCATCGGGCTGTTCAGGCCCGGATGGCGCAGCGCCTGCTTAAGTTAAGAGGCGAATTTTATGAGGCGGATTCGCCCGATTTGCCGGACACCGCCTTTTTGCGCGGCGCCAGCACCATGACCATTTGCCGCCCTTCAAGCTTGGGCATGGCTTCGACCTGGCACAGGTCGAGCAGATCATCGCGCACGCGTTCAAGCACGCGCATGCCCAGCTCTTGGTGCGCCATTTCGCGGCCGCGGAAACGCAAGGTCACCTTGGCCTTGTCGCCTTCTTCGATAAAGCGTTTCAGGTTGCGCAGCTTGACCTGGTAGTCGCCCTCGTCGGTGCCCGGACGGAATTTGACTTCTTTTACCTGGATGACTTTTTGTTTGGAGCGGGCTTCGGCCTGACGCTTTTGTTCTTGGTACTTGAACTTCCCATAGTCCATGAGGCGGCAGACCGGCGGCTCGGCATTGGGCGCGATCTCGACCAGGTCTACTTCGTGTTCTTCTGATAAATTGATGGCATCTGAGGTTTTGACAACACCCAGTTGCTCGCCATCCACTCCTATAAGGCGCACCTCTGGGACACGGATTTCACCATTGATGCGATGAGCTTTTTCGGTTGCGATGTCTAAGACTCCTAGAATTGATAAAAAATGCCCGGTCAGGCTTGCCCGACTTCAAGGCGGGCATCGATTTCGTGTTGCAGGCGTGCGGCGAATTGGCCTATGGGCATAACCCCAAGGTCGATGCCGCCACGGCTGCGTACCGCCACTGTTGCGGTTTCGCGCTCTTTTTCGCCAACCACAAGAATATACGGCACTTTTTGCATACTGTGCTCTCTGATTTTACGGGTGATTTTTTCCCCGCGCAAATCGGCGCTGACCCGAAAGCCCTGTTTGGCAAGAGTTTGCGATATTTCCGTTGCATAAGCGGCAAAGTTCTCGGAGATGCAGCAGACCACGGCATGCTGCGGCGAGAGCCAAGGCGGCATGGCGCCGGCGTGGTTTTCGATGAGCATGCCAATGAAGCGCTCGAAAGAACCCAGAATGGCCCGATGCAGCATAACCGGGGTTTTACGCTGGTCGCTGGCATCGACATACTCGGCACCCAGCCTTGCCGGCATGGAGAAGTCGACCTGGATGGTGCCGCACTGCCAATGGCGCCCAATGGCATCCTTCAGGGTGTATTCGATTTTGGGGCCATAGAAGGCGCCTTCGCCCGGCGAGACTTCGTATTTGCAGCCGGTGCGGTCCAAGCTTTCCATCAGGGCTTTCTCGGCCTTGTCCCAGACTTCGTCGGCCCCGATGCGTTTTTCAGGCCGCGTGGCCACTTTGTACAGAATTTCGGTGAAGCCGAAGTCGGCATATACCTTTTGCAATAGCGCGGTGAAGGCCGAGCATTCGTCCTGCAACTGGTCTTCGGTACAGAATATATGGCCATCGTCCTGGGTAAAACCGCGCACGCGCATCATGCCGTGCAACGAGCCCGAAGGTTCATTGCGATGGCACTGGCCGAACTCGCCATAGCGAATGGGCAATTCGCGATATGAATGCAGGTTGGCATTGAAGATCTGCACATGGCCGGGACAGTTCATGGGTTTGAGGCCATAAACGCGATTCTCGGATTCGGTCGTGAACATGTTTTCGGCGTAGTTGTCCCAGTGCCCGGTTTTCTTCCAGAGGGACAGGTCGAGAATCTGCGGCGCCTTGACCTCTTGGTAGCCGTTATCGACATACACGGCACGCATGTATTGCTCGACCTGCTGCCATAAAGTCCAGCCTTTCGGGTGCCAGAAAATAAGCCCGGGCGCCTCGTCCTGGAAATGGAACAGGTCCAGTTCGCGGCCCAGTTTGCGGTGGTCGCGTTTTTCGGCCTCTTCAAGCATCGTCAAGTATGCCGCCTGCTCTTCTTTGCTGGCCCAGGCCGTGCCGTAGATACGCTGCAGCATCTCGTTCTTGCTGTCGCCGCGCCAATAAGCGCCGGCCACTTTCATCAGCTTGAATACCTTGAGCTTGCCGGTGGACGGTACGTGAGGCCCCCGGCACAAATCGATGAAGTCGCCTTCGCGATAGAGGCTGATGGCCTCGTTGGACGGGATAGAGGCGATGATCTCGGCTTTATAGGTCTCGCCTATGCCCTTGAAGAACTCGACTGCATCGTCCCGCAGCCATTCTTCGCGGGTAACGGTTTCGTCTTTCTTGGCCAGTTCCGCCATTTTCTTTTCGATGGCGGCCAGATCTTCAGGCGTGAACGGCCTTTTGTAGGCGAAGTCGTAGTAGAACCCGTTGTCGATTACCGGACCGATAGTGACCTGCGCCTCGGGAAACAGTGACTTGACCGCATAGGCCAGCAGGTGCGCGGTTGAATGGCGGATCAAGTCCAGCCCTTCGGGATCCTTGGCCGTGATTATGGCCAGGTGCGCATCTTGCTCGATGACGAAGCTGGTGTCGACCAGCTTGGGTTCGCTGCCCTGCGTGCTGACGCGTCCGGCCAGCGCGGCGCGACCCAGCCCCGTGCCTATCGAGTGCGCAATATCGTTGATGGATACCGGGCCCGGAAACTCGCGCTTCGAACCATCGGGCAGAGTAATTTGAACCATACAAAACCTTACGTAAACGAAAAAACGCGGCATCTGCCGCGTTCTTGGAATTTCCTGCCTGCTTTCCGGGCTGCTTTTCAGACTGTTCCGGCCTGCGCAAAAATAAATTTCATACCATGCAAGCAATATAAACAGTTTGTTAGTGTAGCACCGCCCCATGCCCCGAACAAGTTGGAAAGCCGCAAATCGGCCGCGGCAATGACGGCCATCGGCAGCGGCCGCTACGGGCTAACCCCAAATTTCAAATAGTTTTCCAAATGTTATTCTTGCGCTTTGGTTTTGAGTTAGCCTGCACAATCCTACCAAGGCCACGCTGCCATATTCTCAAGACGCAACAGGATCGCCGATGCACGACTCAAACGCAGGCGAATTTCTTAAATTCGCCAACGTCAAGAAAACCTACGATCAAAAAACCCTGGTAGTCAAAGACTTCAGCCTGCATGTAAAGCAGGGCGAGTTCGTAACCTTGCTGGGCCCTTCGGGTTCGGGCAAAACCACAGTCCTCATGATGCTGGCGGGCTTCGAGAACGTGACCAGCGGCAGCATTACCGTCGAAGGCCGCTCTATTACCCAGACAGCGCCATACAAACGCAATATCGGCGTGGTCTTCCAGCACTATGCTCTTTTCCCGCACATGACGGTTGCGCAAAACCTGGCTTATCCGCTCAAGGTCCGACGCATGCCCAAGGCGCAAGTCAAGCAACGCGTCGATCGATACCTGGAACTGATCGAGCTGGAACAGTTCGGCAACCGGTATCCCGCCCAGCTCTCGGGCGGCCAGCGGCAACGGGTTGCCCTTGCACGCGCCCTTATTTTCGAACCGACCCTGGTTCTCATGGACGAACCCCTGGGAGCCCTGGATAAAAAACTGCGCGAGCAAATGCAGTTTGAAATCACACGGCTGCATAAGCAACTGGGATTCACCGTTATTTACGTAACGCACGACCAGGCTGAAGCCCTGACCATGTCCAGCCGCATCGCGGTCTTCAACAAGGGCGTCGTGCAGCAATATGCAACGCCCGACGACTTGTACGAGCGCCCGGCGAACGCCTTTGTGGCCAGCTTCATCGGCGAAAACAACTTGATCCCCGCATCGTCGCCCGCCTTGGCCGCTGAGCGGCTTACAGCCAGCCTTGAATGCGGCGCGGCCGTTACAGCGCGCAACGGCGACTGCGATTCCACCGACACAGAATGCGTCATATCCGTCCGTCCTGAAAAGCTGGCCATAGCCGCGCAAGGCCATGCCTACGACAACCAGGTCTTCGCCACGTTCATAGCCCGCCACTATGTGGGCGACTTCATCCGTTATTACTTCGCCTTGTCCGGCGGCAGCCATCTTGCCGTCAAGACGCTCAACGATACCAAGGCGCCCGACTTTACCGAAGGACAGTCCACAGTCCTGGGCTGGATGGCGAAAGACTGCTTTGCATTTAAAACCAGTACCTATACACCACAAGGAAAGCAACGATGAGGAAGCTAGAAAATCCCCACACGGGCAGGCAGGACAAGACTCGTTCATCCCGTGGCCGGCGGATGCCGGACACGAAGCCCAGGCTTGGCGGATCGGGCAAGCTTGCGGGGTTTGCCCTGGTTCTAGGGCTGGCCCTGGGCGCCACGGCGCATGCCAAGGACGAACTGACGGTCGTTTCTTTTGGCGGCGCCTACGGCGCCACCCAGAAGCTGCATCAAATCGATCCTTATGTTGCCAAGACTGGCAAGAAAGTTCTCTTTGAGAACTATGCCGGCGGCGTCGCCGAACTGAAGGCACAAGTGGGCTCGGGCAAAATCCAGTGGGATGTGGTCGACGTGGAAACCATCGACCTCGAACGCGCATGCTCCGAGGGGCTGCTGGAAGCCATTCCGCGCAACATCCTGCTGCCCGGCGATGACGGCACCCCCGCGGAAAAAGACTTCTTTCCGGCCGCGCTTGAAAACGAATGCGGCGTAGGCGAAATCATCTATAGCACTATCTACGCCTACAACGACAAAACCATAGGCGACAAAAAGCCGACCACCCTGAACGATTTGTTCGACCTTAAAAAATTTCCGGGCAAACGCGCCTTGCGCAAGCGAGCCCAGTTCAACATGGAGTGGGCCCTGTTGGCCGACGGCGTGAAACCGGCCGAGCTATACAAGACCCTGGCAACGCCCGAAGGCCAAGCCAGGGCTTTCGCCAAGCTGGACACAATCAAGAAAGACGTGGTCTGGTTCGACAGTTGGTCACAGGCGCCCCAATTGCTTAACGACGGCGGCGCCATCATGGTGCAATCGGCCAACGGCCGCATCTTCAACGCCATCCAGCACGAAGGCAAGCCTTTCACCATCGTCTGGAACAACAATATGTACGACCTGGGCGCCTGGAGCATCGTCAAGGGCACACCCAAGCTGAAACAGGCGCTGGAGTTCGTCGCCTTCGCCACCAGCACCAAGGCGCTTACGGGATTCCAGGACGTGGCCTACGGCCCTCCGCGCAAGTCATCCATGGCCCAGGTCGACAAAGCCATCGTCCAGGCTTTGCCTACTTCGCATCTGGATGAAGGCACACGCGTCGACAGTGTTTTCTGGGCCGACTACGGCGAATCGCTGGGCGAAAAATTCAACGAGTGGCTGCTTAAGTAAATGTCGACGATCACGGCAGAGCTGACCGCCGGCGAAGTACGCGCGGAACGGCGCGAACTGCGCCGGCGCAAGCGTACGGCTTTGTTGCTGGTCGTACCCTTGCTGGCGTTCATAGTTTTTGCATTCGTTGCGCCCATTGCCAGCATGTTGTACCGCAGCGTGTACAACCCTACGGTTGTCGAGCTGATCCCACGTACCATAAGCGGGCTGGCCGAATGGAAAAACACCGAATTGCCGCAGCCCGCCACGTTTACCGTTATGGCGCAAGAGCTCAGGCAGTTGGCCGAAAGCCGCCAGGCTGGTATTTTGGCCGCGGCAGTGAACCGCAGCTATCCCGGTTCCTCCAGCCTGATCAATGCCACGGCGCGCAAGATGAACCGCCTGACCGAAGCGCAATTGGCCGCCGAGGGAGCGGCGGCTTTGCGCCAGTCCGATCCGCGCTGGAACGAGCCCGAACTGTGGCGGTCGATCCGGCAGGCGGGACGCGCTTATACCGACAACAACTACCTGACCGCGCTTGATCTCGAGCGCAACGCGCAAGGCCAGATCCAATGGCGCGACTCCGTCCGGATCTACGTGCAGCTTTATAGCAAGACCCTGGGCATTGCCATAACCATTACCCTGCTGTGCATAGTACTGGGCTACCCCCTGGCCTACTATCTGTCCCAGGCACCGCGGCGCGTGGCCAGCGCCCTGATGATCCTGGTGCTGCTGCCCTTCTGGACCTCGTTCCTGGTGCGCACCACTTCGTGGATCGCGCTGCTGCAAACCAACGGCGTATTCAATTCCATACTCGAAGCGCTGGGCCTGATCGATGCACCGCTGGAAATGATGTACACGCGCTTTGCCACCGTCATATCCATGACGCACATCCTGCTGCCCTTCATGATCCTGCCGCTGTACAGCGTCATGCGCGGCATCGACCCTGGCTACGTACGCGCAGCCGTCTCGCTGGGAAGCCGGCCCTGGCGCGCGTTCCTGTGGGTTTTCCTGCCGCTGAGCCTGCCCGGGCTAAGCGCGGGCAGCTTGCTGGTCTTCATTATTTCGGTGGGCTACTACATTACCCCGGCCCTGCTGGGCGGCACCGACGGGCAGATGATAGCCAACATCATCGCCTTCCATATGCAGCACTCGAACAACTGGGGCCTGGCGGCCGCTCTTGGCACATTGCTGCTGGTGCTCATCCTGACGCTGTACTGGGTGTACGACCGACTGGTCGGCGCCAGCAACATCAAACTGGGCTAAGCGGCATGAAGACACGTCCATCTTATTACTCATGGCGGCACAAGGCCGGCGTATATGCGCTGAAGCTGGCGGCCTGGGCTGTGTTGTTTTTCCTTATCCTGCCCGTCCTGATCGTGATCCCGCTGTCGTTCAATGCTGAGCCCTTTTTCAGCTTCACGCGCGGCATGATGCAGCTGGACCCCAATGCCTACTCCCTTGAATGGTACAGGTCCATCCTGGACAGTCCAAAATGGCTGCTGGCAATCCGCAACAGCTTTTTCATAGGCCTGTGCGCCACACTTATTGCCACCACCTTGGGCACGCTTGCGGCAGTGGGCCTGGCCAATGCCAACATGCCTTTTCGGCGCGCCATTACCGCCCTATTGCTGGCGCCCATGATCGTGCCGCTTATCATTGTGGCGGCGGGAATGTTCTTTTTCTATGCCCGCTTCGACCTGGTCGGCTCTTTCACGGGCATCATCATTGCGCACGCGGCCCTGGGCATACCTTTCGTCATCATCACCGTTACGGCAACCTTGTCGGGCTTCGACCGCTCGCTTTACCAAGCGGGGCTAAGCCTTGGCGCCTCGCCGCTGAAAGTATTCAGCAGCGTTGTCGTCCCGGTGATCCGCCCCGGCGTCATCTCGGGCGCCCTCTTCGCCTTTGCCACATCGTTCGACGAGATCGTGCTGGTCCTGTTCCTGGCCGGGCCCGAGCAAGTCACCATCCCCCGCCAGATGTATTCGGGCCTGCGCGAGCAAATCAACCCCAGCATCCTGGCCATCGCCAGCCTGCTGATCCTTATGTCGATAGCCTTGCTGGGCACGCTGGAGCTGCTGCAACGCCGCGGCGAAAAAGTCCGCGCGCAGGGCAACGGCGCTTGAAGCGTTTCCTTATTGGTTGGCACCAGCGGGTTCGCGCTGGGGTTAACCACATAGCATATATCCGCTGAAGCGGCTAGCATGCCCGGTAACCATTACTTGCCAAAAGAAAGGGTTCAACGCATGAAGAAAAGGCCGGGTCTTGTATTTGCACTATCGTTGTTGTCAGCCGCAAGCTTGTGTTACTGGCCTGCGGCTTTTAGCGAACCAAGCGCCTATATTGGCTTGTTCGGGGGCCATGGCGCCGCCAGTTCGACAAGTTTGCAGCAAAAAGGCGCGGTGCTTCTTCCTTCCCCTCTTCCACCACTGCCGATCAACGCCAGCGGCAACACCGGTGGCAGCACTCATGTTTCATTGGCAGGTATCCAGGCCGGCTATGAATGGAGCGCCCTGGACCTGGGAGATTCCAAATGGGCCCTGAAGCCCGCTTTGGAACTTGAAGGCATTTACCTTGGCAAGCACTCGCCCCAGGGCACGATGCCGGTCATTCCCCGCGCCCTGGGCACGCAGTACGTGACCATTCCCATGACGGCCGGTGTTTTTCTGGCAAACGCGGTCTTCAGCTTGCAAACGCCATATTCCAGCAAAGTTTTTCCTTATATTGGCGCCGGCGCGGGGGTGGCTGTCGTGTCGATAAAAGATTCGGACTCGGCAAATCCTTCAGAGCCCGGCATCAACCACTTCAATTCGGATCCCAATGCATCGGACTCCGCCCTTGCCCTGCAGTTCAAGGCCGGGATCAAAGGAGAAATAGCCAAAAATCTGTCGCTGTTTGCTGAATACAGATATCTTTCCATTTATTCAACAAGCTATAACTTCGGATCGACCGACTATCCCGGGGTGCACTTTCCCACAAAGCGCTGGCATGTAAACCTGGGCCGCCAGAACTACAATCTGTTCGTAGCCGGCCTGCAATATAAATTCTGACCGCATACCACCCGTACCAATCGGAAATTGCAGGCAACAAAAAAGCCGCTATCCCTATGAAGGGCGCGGCCAATTGGGCAATGCTGGGTACTGATTGAAAGTGTCTTGGTAGGCAGTACTGGATTCGAACCAGCGACCTCTACGATGTCAACGTAGCGCTCTAACCAACTGAGCTAACCGCCTGCTTTGAAAGAACGCAATTCTAACCTATTAACTTTGAACTTGTCAAAACGCGGGCTCTTTTTGGGCAGCGGGAGCGCCGGCCAGCCATTTCAGATAACTGCGTTCCATGTGCTTCGCCATGCGCTGAACGGTAAAGCGCGCGCTGTGTCCCAGGATGCTTGCGCCGGCCTGGCCCATGGATTTGCGCAGGTCCGGATCGTCTACCAGGCGAGTCAAGGCATGGATCAACGCCGGCTCATCGCCGCATGGCACCAAAAAACCTGTTATGCCATCGACCACGGCCTCCGGCACCCCGCCGACTCGAGTGCCCACGACAGGAAGGCCGCAGAATTCCGCCTCGAGAAAAGCTGTACCCAGGGCCTCGAACTGCGTTGCCAAAGCGAATATATTGCTGCCCGACAAGATATTGGCAATATCGTCGCGCCGCCCAAGAAAATGCATTCTTGCGGCATGGCCCAATTCAAGCGCGTGCTGCTGCAAAGGCTCCCATTGTGATCCGGAGCCGACAAAAACCAGGCGAACGTTGTTCCGTACCTGCATAATTTGCGCCATGGCGTCCATCAATTGCCGCTGTCCTTTCTGAACGCGCAAGTGTCCGACACAACAAACCACAATATCGCTCTCCGGTATGGACAGTTCCAATCGCAGGCTGGAATGCTCCAGCCTATGCATTGCGGCTATTGCGGTGTGCACGGTGGCGACATCGGCGGGTTCCACTTGGCGCTTGATCAGTTGCTCGCGCACGCAGTCGCTTACAGCAACGACCTTGTGCGGCAAACCGGTATAGGTCCAAAGCGAGCCTGGCGGCTTTGCCAGATGGCGGGTGCGGACTATCAAGGGAGTGCCCGCAAGCCGTCCGGCCGCGGCCGCGATAACGGTATCGCGCCGACTATGCGTGTTCAACACGTCGAAGCGCCCCGCCCGCAAAATGCACGCAACTTTATAGATGCCTTTCAAATAATTGGCAATGCCATCCATTTTCAGCAGATGCACACGAAAACCTTCGCGCATCAACCTTTCGCCCAGCATCGAACCGGGCTGGCAGATGGCTTCAAGGAAATGACCACGCTCGCGCATTGCCATCATTTCCTTGAATACCCTGTGCTCTTGCCCGCCGAATGTGCCGGCGGCTTCGGAGTGAATAATGCGCAAAGGCCGATCGGCAAAATCCATGATCGTCACCCCTTCAAAATTTTGACCAGTCCTCATAATAATCATCGCGTCACCCCAAATGCGTTGGAATGAAACTCGGTGAAACAACATCCCAGAAAATGCGTCTCAAGCTGACGCGAGCCTGATAGCCCGCGGGGCTTAAGCAAAGCGGGCCCAGCGTGACGGGTTACAAGAAAGCACTTAGACTACGGGCAATACCAGCAACCCTGAATACGTCCCAAACATGAGAAAATCGTTACGTCCTTGGCTGTCCGCGCTTGTTCTGGCAGCCCTGCTCGGCGCCTGCACCGGACCTGGCGGTCAGCAGGCCGCAGCGCCAGAAGCCCGTAGCCAGGCTGTCGACCTGAGCATTACTCTTTTACATATTAATGATCACCATTCGCATCTGGATGAAGACATTCTTCCTTTGCAATTGGAAACCGCAGCAGGCATACGCGAGCGCGTCAATTTGCCGGTGGGCGGCTTCGCGCGCGTGGCCAGCGCCATGAAAAACCTTGAAGCCGCGCGGCCCAATGTCGTCAAAATCCATGCCGGCGACGCCATAACGGGCGATCTGTTTTACAACCTGACCCAAGGGCGGGCCGATGCCGCACTGATGAATCTTGTTTGCTTCGATACCTTTACCCTGGGCAATCACGAATTCGACAATGGCGATGCCGGGCTGAAAGTATTTCTGGACTATCTGCGCCAAGGAAACTGCAAAACCAAGGTATTGAGCGCCAATGTTCATTTCGGGCCGGGCTCCGCGCTTAACCCGGCCAAGGCGCCCCATTGGGTGCAGCCTTCCACCATTATCGAGCGCGACGGGCGCAAAATAGGCTTTATCGGCATTACCACCGCCGACAAAACCAAAAACTCGTCCCGCCCCGACAGAGACACTTTGTTTACCGACGAGGCCGCTACCGCCCAGGCCGAAATAGACCGCTTGACTGCGCAAGGCGTTCAATACATCGTGCTTCAGACGCACTACGGCTATAAGGCCGACAAGAAACTGGCGCGCAGGCTACACGGCGTGGATGTCATCGTGGGCGGCGACTCGCATACCTTGCTTGGACCCGACTCCCTGAAACGCTTTGGCCTTTCGCCGCAAGGCCCCTACCCCACCATGGCCTCCGGGCTGGACGGCAAGCGCGTCTGCGTGGTTCAGGCGGGCCAGTACGCCTATGTGGTGGGCGAGCTGCGCGTGGACTTCGACAAGCAAGGAAACGTGCTGGGCTGCATCGGCACACCGCATGTACTGGTCGGCGACCGTTACGCCAGGGCCGACAAGTCGCGCACGCCATTCACGCCCGATGAAGCCGCCACCATCCGGAAAGACATAGGCGATTCCAGCGGGCTGCTGCTGCCCAGCACGCCCGATGCCGCCGCACTGGAGCTTCTGGCACCCTACAAGATGCAAAAGGAGGCCTTCGGGGCCGCTGTCATCGCCACTGCGCAAAACGACTTGTGCCTGAGGCGTGTGCCAGGCACGAACGCCGCGCGACGGCACTCGACCCTGGGCGCGGCCTGCGACCTTGATCCGCACGTCCAGGCGCACGGCGGCGATATCCAGCAACTCGTCGCCGAAGCGTTCTTGCAGCAAGGCAAAAAATACTTCAACGCCGAGCTGTCCATTCTGAACGGCGGCGGCGTACGCATGGATCTAAGCCGCGGCCCCGTTACCGTCAAGGACGTCTACACTGTTCTGCCGTTCAAGAATACCCTGGTTCAATTGAAAGCCACGGGAGCCGAAATCAAGGCCGCCCTGGAAGAAGCCGTCGATGCGGCGCTGGCAACCCGGCCCAGCGCCGGCGCCTATCCGTACTCGGCGGGACTGCGATGGACAATAGACGCTCGCCAGCCCAAGGGCTCGAGGCTGTCGACTATGGAGATACGTGGCCAGAACGGCCAATACAGGCCGTTCGATCTGGACAGGACCTGGAATGTCGCCACTATTTCGTTTCTAGCCGACGGGCAGGATCACTACGGCGCATTCAAAGACATTACCGGAGCGCGGCGCATCGATGTGGGACTTGATTACGCCCAGACCCTGCTGGACTATATTGCCGCTTTGCCCGGCGACCGGAAAGTCCTGCGCAAGCCGCCAACCAGCTTCTACAGCACGCACAGGTTGATAGAATAGAAAGCTGGCTTCGGGCGGCGTAAGCCTATTGCTGCAGACGCCGGGCGAAAAATATCGTTGCTTGCACGTGCCTGGGGCCGAAGATCAAAAGGCGGGTATCGATACCCACTTCGAAAGCCATCAGGCCGTATTTTTCAGCGCAGCCATGAAAGCCCGGATTTTTTCGGGCGACTTGATGCCGCCCGAAACTTCCACTCCGCTGCTGACATCCACCGCATAAGGCCTTACCCGGGAAATAGACTCCGCCACCCACTGCGGCGTCAACCCCCCCGCAAGAATCAACGGGCGGCTGTCCGGCGCGTCCTGCACCGCCCTCAGCAACGAGGGATCCAGCTTCAGGCCGCTGCCGCCGTAGCCGGTGCTATAGCTGTCGAACAGCCATCCTGCGGCCCCACGAAAGGCCTGGCACGCGGCCAGCACCGCCTCGGGAGTTTCCAGGCCTGGCCCGCCTACCCGGAAAGCACGCCAATAATGCTGTCCGAACTGCTCGCAGTATTCGGGGCTTTCGTCGCCGTGAAACTGCAGGATATCGGGCCGTACGTGTTCGACGACGGCACGCACGTCGTCGGCCTGGGCGTTGACGAACAGTGCCACGACATTGACCAGCGTGGAGGCCGCCTCGCGCAGCTGGCGCGCCTGCTGCAGCGAGACAAAACGCGAACTTTCAGGATAAAACACCAGCCCGATCGCATCGGCGCCGGCCTGTACCGCGCATTGGACATCTTCAACACGCGTCAGTCCGCAAATTTTCACTCGAGTACGTGCTTGCGTCATATGTCCTCTATTTGAATGCCGCGCCCGGATCGGCTTCATCCTGGCCCGAACTGTACGTGCCGGAGCCATAGGCGCTTTCTGTTTCCAGGTGGATGACCGACGCATCGACCTTGTGCGCGCCGTCTTTGTAGTGCGTAACCATGCGCGGAAACAGCATTACGGCCGCCACCATCAGCAATTGGATAATGATGAAAGGGATGGACCCCCAATAGATTTGCTCGGTCGTGACCTTGGGTATGAGCTTGCCGGTGATCCTGTCCCGGTAATCCTCTTTGGGAGCGACCGACCGCAAATAGAACAAGGCAAAGCCAAACGGCGGATGTACAAATGAGGTCTGCATATTGACCGCCAGCAGTACACCGAACCAGATCAAGTCTATGCCCATTTTATCGGCAACCGGACCCAGCAACGGCACAATAATGAAGGCCAGTTCGAAAAAATCCAGGAAAAATGCCAATACAAAAGTCAGCAGACTGACAACGATAAGAAAACCCCACTGACCGCCGGGCAGGCCATTGAGCAGGTGCTCGACCCACAGGTCGCCGTTGATGCCGCGAAAACTAAGGCTGAAAACTGTGGAACCCACCAGAATGAACACGACGAAACAGGTCAGTTTGGTGGTCGTGTCCATGGCTTGCTTGAGCAAGGTCCATGACAGCCGGCCACGCAGTCCGGCCATAAGAATGGCTCCCACCGCACCCATGGCTCCGCCCTCGGTAGGCGTTGCCACACCGATAAAAATCGTGCCCAGCACAAGGAATATAAGGAATAGCGGTGGAATCATTACGAAGGTTACGCGCTCGGCCAGGCGCGACAGCAGGCCAAGGCCCAGCACCTTGTTCAGCGTAGCGATGATCCATGCCGTAATGCCCCAGGCCATCAACGACACCACCACATGCTCGTCGAGCGGTGCCGCAGGACGGCCGCTGAAATAGTATTCGCCGGCCAGGTATGACACAACCGTGGCGACGACCACCAGAACCCCAAGCGACCGCATGCCGCGTGCGCCATTGGCCTCAATATGTTCCCTGGCCTCGGCCGGCAACGCCGGCGCGGCGGCCGGCCGCAATATGGCGACGATCACAACATAGGCCATATAAGCCCCCGCCAGCAGCAAGCCCGGAAGCATTGCGCCGCGATACATGTCGCCGATGGAGCGTCCAAGCTGGTCGGCCAGGATAATGAGCACCAGCGACGGCGGGATAATTTGCGAGAGCGTCCCGGAAGCGGCAATGACCCCTGTGGCAAGCCGCCGGTCGTAGCCGTAGCGCAGCATGATGGGCAAAGAGATCAGGCCCATGGAGATGACCGACGCCGACACTACCCCCGTAGTGGCCGCCAGCATGGCTCCTACAAGCACAACCGCAATGGCCAGGCCGCCCCGTATCGACCCGAACAATTGGCCTACGGTTTCAAGCAGGTCCTCGGCCATGCCCGATCGCTCAAGCACCAGCCCCATCAGCGTGAAAAAAGGCACGGCCAGCAATGTATCGTTGGACACAATGGCAAATACGCGCTGGGGCAAGGCCTGGAAAATGGCCGGCTGGATAAAGCCCAGCTCAACCGCCACCAAGCCGTATAAAACGCCGGTGGCGGCCAAGGAAAACGCAACAGGAAATCCGATCAGCAAAAAAATGATCAGATTGATGAACATGATCGGAGCCAGGTTGTCGACAAGAAGCTCCATATTCAGTACCCCTTGCCACGCACGTCGTCAGCCTGGCCTGGCAGCTTTTCCTGGGCCTGGCGCAAAATATCCTCGGCCAACGCCTCTTCGGCGCTCTTGCCTTGCGTGACATTGGTAGGGTCGGAGCCCTGCCCCTTAAGAAACGCAATGCATTTGATCAGGTGCGAAATTCCGGCAAGAATCAACAGGAAAAAGCCCACGGGAATAAGCAGCTTGGCGGGCCAGCGTATCAAGCCCCCGGCATTGGAAGAAAGCTCGTGCTGAACAAAGGACCCATAAAAAACGGGAATGGACAGCCAGAAGATCAACAGGCAGGCGGGCAACAGAAAAAACAGCACGCCGAAAATCTCGATCTTGATTTGCGTGCGCTTGGAAAAGCGGTGGGCAAGGACGTCGACACGAACATGCTCGTTGCGTAAAAACGTATATCCCGCCGCCAACAGAAAGATCGCCCCGAACATATACCATTGCAGCTCCAGCCAGGCGTTGGAGCTGACGCTGAAGAGTTTGCGCACCACGGCATTGCCGGCACTGATGAACACGACAATCAGCGTCAGCCACGTCACTGCCTTGCCGACGCGTGTGTTCAAGGCGTCGATGCCGCGGGACAATGTCAGAAGAAATTTCATAAAGTGCCTTCGCTCAACCCCAAAATGGGCAGAGGATACGAGCTGCGCGATAGCGCCATGTTTGTAAATCCCAGGAACCTGCATCCGGGCGTGCTTATGCCTCTTGGACGAAAGACCAGCCCAAATGTGTCATACATGCCAGACCTGCATCAAGCCGCGGCAGACCAAATTCAGCAGGGTATTCTACATCTGCCAGGTACAAGCCGTCAGGCGCGAATGTGGGCGCGGCCAGGCGCCGATCGCGCTGGGCCAGCAAGGCCTCTATCCAGCCTGGCTCCTGCCTGCCCTGGCCGATATACAGCAAGGCCCCCATAAGATTGCGCACCATGTGATGCAAAAAGGCATTGGCCGTGAACGTGAATATGAAATATTCGCCGTGCTGGCGGATATCGAGCGTTTGCACGGTACGCACAGGGCTGGCCGCCTGGCACTGCGACGAGCGGAAACAACTGAAATCGTGCTCGCCCACAAGCATGGCCGCCGCCATGCGCATGGGCGCCAGCTCCAGCGGATGATAAACCCAGCCCACACGCCTATCGAGCAGCGGCGTTCGTACACGGCTGTTGCGCACCGCGTAAACATAAGTACGCGACATGGCCGAAAAGCGCGCATGGAATTCGTCGGATACCGGCTGCGCCCATTGCACCGCAACCGTATCGGGCAGCAAGGCATTCAAGCCACGTACCCAGGATTCGGTACGCCGCAGCGCGGCAGTGTCTATATGAACGACTTGCGCCAAGGCATGCACGCCGGTATCGGTGCGGCCGGCGCAAATTGTGGGAACGGCCGGCGCCGCGGCAAACCGGCGCAGCGCGGCCTCGAGTGTGTCTTGCACGGTACGGCCGTTGGGCTGAGTTTGCCATCCCTGCCAGGCAGAGCCATCGTAAGCAAGCCCTAGGGCCATACGGGGCATGAGGAGCTACTTGGTCTCGGTTACAGGCGGCTCGCGCAGGTCCAGATTGATTTTATCGAGCTGCTCTTGAACCATGGCCTCGGTAACGGGCGACGCGGGATCATCGTCGTCGCGCGCGGCGTTGGCCCGGCGCAAGACCCAGGCAATAATCAATACGGCAAGTGCCAACAGGGCCGTAACGACGCCCAATAAATGTTCTTGAAACCACGACACGGACTGACCTGCCTTGTTCGATGCGTTATTAACGGTATTGTTAGTGGAAGAGTCCGATGCCCCGGCGGCGCCATTGCCGCCGGCTTGCGACGGCGATGCGGCGCCGGATGCCGTAGGACCCCCTGCTTGCCCCGGCTGAGCCGCCGCAGGCGGTGCGGAAGAACCGGAAGCGGACGAAGACGCAGGCGAGGAGCCTGCGGCCGCGGGACCCGTCGCGGCTGCGGCGGTATCCGCGGCTGCCGTACCTGCGGTTGTACCCGAATTATCGGTCAGGCTGCTGGCCGCATCGGTAAGAGTCTGCCCAAGACCAGTTGCGCCGTCCACCACCGCGTCTTTGGCCGCTTGTCCCTGGGCTTGCAATGCCTGATTCAAATTTTTAACGTTTTGCTCAAGCTGCGAAACCCGTTCTTGCGATTCGGCAAGATTCTTGCCCGCGGCTGTGCGTTCGTCGTCGGTTTTGTCCGGCGACGATCCGCTGGACAGGACAAGCTTGTCTTGTGCCCGGGCGGAGTTTTGGTCCGCAGCGCTTCCGGCGCCAGCTTCGGAGACCCCGCCTTTTGTCGCCGCCCCGCCCGTTACCGCCTGCCCTTGGCGCCCCGCCACGCCTTGGCGGTATTGCTCGAACTCTTGGGCGTGGCGCTGAAAAATACGGCGCGCCTCGCGATCGGAAACCGCCGTGAGTTCAGCCATGCCGGGCATTTGCAGCGTTGCGCCGGCTTTGACCAGATTGACATTGCCGTTGATGAACGCCTGGGGATTGGCGCGTTGCAGGGCAATCATCATTTGATAAACGCTTGCCTGCGGCACCGCATGGCGGCGCGCTATGGAAAACAACGTATCGCCGCGGCGCACACGAATGGTTTGCACCTGCGCGCCTGGCGATGCAACTGCCGAACCGGCGGCCTGGCCCGGACCCTGGCTTGAAGACGACCCCGGCGCCTGCGCGGCGGCGCCCGTCTGCACCGGTGCCAGGATGCTTACCTGATACTGCTGGCGCCCGGAGGCGGTTTGGACATTGAGCAGCAGATCGGCCACCGGCCCGTTGAACGGCTGGCTGGAGCTGACCTGTATAGTCTTGGCGCTGGCCCGGGCGCCATCGACCAATTGAAACTGCAGCGTGGCAGGATCGACCGGAGGAACCAGCCCCGCCTGCTTCCAGTCGGCCAGCGGCGCTGCGCTGACCGCGAAAGACTGTATGTCTTGCCGCGTAAGCTGGGTAACCGGCACGGCCACCCGCAGCGGCTGATTTTGCTGGGAAACAATGCGGGCATGGCCCAGTTGCGCCGCGTATGCCGTTGAACACATGGCCGCCGCAGCGGACAAGACCAGAACCATTGGAGCGGTTCGAGACAAGAATGTATTCGCGACTACGCAACGTGTCTTCTGCATTGTTAGAGTTCACCCAAAGTTATACGCAGCATGCGGCGAAGCGGCTCGGCGGCGCCCCACAGCAATTGATCGCCTACAGTGAAGGCGCTGAGGTATTCCGGACCCATGGACATTTTGCGCAAGCGGCCCACAGGGATGTCCAGCGTACCGGTCACAGCCACGGGCGTCAATGCGTTCATGGTTGCATCGCGTTCGTTGGGAATGATTTTGGCCCATTTGGAGCCTTCGCGCAGCATGTCGTTGATTTCATCGAGCGGCACGTCGCGCTTGAGCTTGATGGTCAGGGCCTGGCTATGGCAGCGCATGGCGCCGATGCGTACACACAAGCCGTCGATGGGTGTGGGCGCTGTACCGAAGGCTTCGCCGCGGCCCAGGATCTTGTTGGTCTCGGCTTCGGCCTTCCATTCTTCGCGCGACACGCCATTGCCCAGGTCTTTGTCGATCCAGGGAATCAGGCTGCCCGCCAGGGGAACGCCGAAATGGTCGCGCGGCATGTCTTCCAGGCGTTGGGTGGCCAACACACCACGGTCGATTTCCAAAATGGCCGACGCCGGATCGTCAAGCAAAGGCTTGACCGACACATTCAGCAAGCCGAACTGCGTCAGAAGTTCGCGCATGTGCTGGGCGCCGCCGCCGGACGCCGCCTGATATGTCATGCTGGTCATCCATTCAACCAGATCATTATTGAACAGGCCCGACAACCCCATAAGCATGCAGCTGACCGTGCAGTTGCCGCCGACGAAATTCTTGACGCCGCGGCCCAGGGCCGCATCGATGACCGGGCGGTTTACCGGGTCGAGCACAATGATGGCATCGTCGGCCATGCGCAAGGTGCTGGCCGCATCGATCCAGATACCGTCCCAGCCGGCATCGCGCAGCTTGGGATAGACCTGGGTGGTGTAGTCGCCGCCCTGGGCGGTCAGGATGATAGGCAGCTTTTTAAGAGCCTGAATATCGTAGGCGTCTTGCAAAGGCGCGGCGCCTTCGGCCCAGGCCGGCGCTTTGCCGCCAGCGTTGCTGGTGGAAAAGAACACGGGTTCGAATAGAGAGAAATCATTTTCGTCGCGCATGCGCTGCATGAGGACCGAGCCCACCATGCCGCGCCAGCCGACCAAACCTACTGCTTGGCTCATGTTGCTGTCACTTAAAAAGATAAAAATTCAGGCATTAATTGTTTTATTTTAACGCCTTCAGCACGGCATCGCCCATTTCCGAGGTAGAAACGCGGGTTGTACCCGGCTCGAAGATGTCGGCGGTACGCAAGCCTTGCTGCAAAACGGCCTGCACAGCTTCTTCGATTTTGTCGGCTCGTCCCGCCTCGTTCAGGGAATAGCGCAGCAGCATGGCCGCCGACAGAATCGTGGCCAGCGGGTTCGCTATATTCTTGCCCGCGATGTCCGGCGCCGAGCCGTGGCTGGGTTCGTACAGCCCCTGGTTCGAAGCGTTGAGCGAAGCCGAAGGCAGCATGCCGATGGAACCTGTAAGCATGGCCGCTTCATCGGAAAGAATGTCGCCGAACAGATTGCCGGTAACGACCACGTCGAACTCTTTAGGAGCGCGCACCAGTTGCATGGCGGCGTTGTCCACATACATGTGGGAAAGCGCCACATCGGGGTATTCGCGTGCCACCTCAATGACGGTGTCGCGCCAGAACTGCGAAGTTTCCAGCACATTGGCCTTGTCGACGCTGCACAGCTTCTTGCTGCGCTTTTGCGCGGCCTGGAACGCGACATGCGCAATGCGGCGCACTTCGGATTCGGCATAGTGCATGGTATCGAAGCCCTGGCGCTCTCCCTTGAAGGGGCCGTCGGCGACTTCGCGCACGCCGCGCGGCTGGCCAAAGTAGATATCGCCGGTCAGCTCGCGGACAATAAGAATGTCCAGGCCGGACACCACTTCAGGCTTGAGCGAAGAAGCATTGGCCAACTGCGGGTACAGGATGGCGGGGCGCAAATTGGCAAACAGGCCCAGCGCCTTGCGCAAGCCCAGAATGGCTTGCTCCGGACGCAGCTCGCGGGCCAGGGAGTCGTACTTCCAGTCGCCCACGGCGCCAAACAGGATGGCGGCCGACTCCTTGGCCAGGTTCAACGTGGATGCGGGCAAGGGATGGCCATGGACATCGTAGGCGGCGCCGCCCACGGGTTCGGTATGCAGTTCCAGGTCCAGGCCTAGCGCGCCCAATACGCGTACGGCTTGTTCGGTAATTTCCGGGCCGATGCCATCACCGGGTAATACGGCTATCTTGTGTGCCATTTGTTTTCCATTGATCTTGGGCATTCAAAGGCCGGATCGAGTTGTCTAACTCTTATCCGGCCGGCCCTGTTTATATAAATTGTTTAGAACTACTCGGCAAGCTGCCCGTTTATTTACCGGCGCTGCCTACCAGCCAAGGACTGCGTGCCAGGCGGTCGGCCTCGAAGGCCCGAATCTTGTCGCTTTTTTTCAAGGTCTGGGCAATGTCGTCCAGGCCATTCAGCAGGCAATGCTTGCGAAACGGCTCGACGTCGAATGCCAGTTCGCGGCCTTCAGGCGTAATTACCACTTGGCGCCCCAGGTCGATGCGCAAACGATAGCCTTCTTGCGACTGCACTTCGTCGAACAGGCGGGCGACTTCGGCCTCGGGCAGCACGATAGGCAAAAAGCCGTTCTTGAAGCTGTTGTTAAAGAAGATATCGGCATACGAAGGCGCAATCACCGCGCGAAAGCCGAACTGCATCAAGGCCCACGGTGCGTGTTCGCGGCTGGAGCCGCAACCGAAGTTCTGGCGCGCCAGCAACACCGAAGCACCCGCATAGCGCGGCTTGTTCAGCACAAAGTCCGGATTGAGCGGACGTTTGCTGTTGTCCATGCCCGGTTCGCCGTGGTCCAGATAGCGCAGCTCGTCGAACAGATTCGGCCCAAAACCCGTACGCTTGATGGACTTGAGAAATTGCTTGGGAATAATGAGGTCGGTGTCGACGTTTTCGCGGTCCAACGGAGCCACCAGGCCGTCATGGGTAGTAAACGCTTGCATTATGGCTTCCTATTGAAAAGTTCTGACATCGACGAAGTGGCCGGCTATGGCCGCGGCCGCCGCCATGGCCGGGCTGACCAGGTGCGTGCGCCCGCCCTGGCCCTGGCGGCCTTCGAAATTGCGGTTGGAGGTCGAGGCGCAACGCTCGCCGGGTTCGAGGCGGTCGGCATTCATGGCCAGGCACATCGAACAACCAGGCTCGCGCCATTCAAAGCCTGCGTCCAGGAATATCTTGTCCAGCCCTTCTTGCTCGGCCTGTTGCTTTACCAAGCCGGAGCCCGGCACAACCATGGCCTGCTTCACGTTCTTGGCCACATGCTTGCCGCGCGCCACGGCGGCGGCCGCACGCAAGTCTTCGATGCGTGAGTTGGTGCAAGAGCCGATGAACACACGGTCGATAGCAATGTCGACCAACGGCGTGTTTGGTTTCAGGCCCATATATTGCAAGGCTCTTTCCATGCCGCCGCGGCGCACTTCGTCCTTTTCCTGTGCCGGGTCCGGCACACTGGCGTCGACCGCCAGCACCATTTCGGGCGATGTTCCCCAACTGACCTGGGGCTGTATCCGGCTGGCATCGATCTCGACCACGCGGTCGAACTGCGCGCCTTCGTCGCTGTGCAAGGTGTTCCAGTATTGCACGGCCTGGTCCCAGGCTGCTCCCGTGGGCGCATAAGGGCGGCCGCGGAAATATTCTATGGTTTTGTCGTCGACGGCCACCATGCCCGACCGCGCCCCGGCTTCGATGGCCATATTGCAGACCGTCATGCGGCCTTCAACCGACAGCGACTGCACCGCCTTGCCGCCGAACTCGATGGCGTAGCCCGTGCCGCCGGCCGTACCGATCTGGCCGATGATATACAAAACCAGGTCCTTGGCCGTACAGCCGAAAGGCAAGTCGCCTTCGACCCGGACCAGCATGCTTTTATTTTTCTTCATGAGCAGGGTCTGGGTAGCCAGCACATGCTCGACCTCGGAGGTACCAATACCGAAAGCCAGGGCGCCGAAAGCGCCATGCGTGCTGGTGTGCGAATCGCCGCAAACCACCGTCATGCCCGGCAAGGTTGCGCCCTGCTCGGGTCCGATGACGTGCACAATGCCCTGGCGCAAATCATTCATGCGAAATTCGGTAATGCCGAAGGTTTCGCAGTTTTCGTCCAGGGTATCGACCTGCAGGCGCGAAATGGGATCTTTGATGCCTTCGCTGCGCGCTGTCGTGGGCACGTTGTGGTCGGCAACCGCCAGGTTGGCGCTGATGCGCCAGGGCTTGCGGTCG
Organism: Eoetvoesiella caeni; assembly: GCF_003315175.1. GTDB lineage: Bacteria > Pseudomonadota > Gammaproteobacteria > Burkholderiales > Burkholderiaceae_B > Eoetvoesia > Eoetvoesia caeni. The sequence goes on from NZ_QNRQ01000003.1 coordinate 142,940, forward strand.
GCCAGAGCCAGGCCTTCGAATGCCTGGGGACTGGTCACTTCGTGCAAAAGATGCCGGTCGATGTAGATCAGGCAGGTGCCGTCGGACTCTTGATCCACGACATGCGCATTCCATAATTTATCGTACAGGGTCTGGGCCATAGCTATGCTCTTGAAATATCTGGATGAATGGGGCTGTTTTCGCAGCCGACGCACTTATTATGCCAGTCTTTCAACCTAGTACAAGAAGACTGTATATACTAGTACTACCAGTACTATTCTGCGGCCTGCCGACCGGCATTACCGCTATTTGCGGGCTTGCTGGTACAACGGCATCATTTGCTGGGCTATGGCCTGCAAATCTGCAATCCGCGTCTGCGCCGACGGGTGGGTCGAAAGGAATTCCGGTTGGCCGCCCCCGCTGCTGGCAGCGTCCATTTTTTGCCACAAAGTCACCGCGGCGGCAGGGTCGAACCCGGCCCGCGCCGCCAGCTCCACGCCAATCCGGTCGGCCTCGGTTTCGTGGGTTCGGCTATTGGGCAAGGTAAACATGACTTTGGTCAACGAACTGCCCAGATCGGCCGAAGCCTGGCTGCCCGTAATGGCCGACAATACCGACAAACCGACATTCGCAGCCATTTGCTGCGAAACCTGCTCGCGCGCGTGTTCGCGCAAGGCGTGGGCTATTTCGTGGCCAATCACCGCGGCCAATTCAGCGTCCGTAGGCTTGAGGGTGTCTATCAGCCCACTGTACACCGCAATCTTGCCGCCCGGCATGCACCAGGCGTTGATCTCGTCCGACTTCAAGACGTGGGTTTCCCACTGCCAGCCCGAGGCGTCGGGACGAAACACGCCCGCCTGCGCGATCAAACGCTGGGCGATGCCTTTGACCCGCGCCGCCTGCGCGCTGTTCACATCCAATGCATTTTGCCCCCGGGCCTGCGTCATCAGCGCGCTGTACTGCTGGGCCGCTTCCTGGTCGAGCGCAGCTTCGGAAACCAGGCTGGACATGTATTGCTTGCGCTCGACGCCTACCGCACCCGACTGCGTCGTCTGCACGGCGGCGCAGCCCGCTGCCAGCACCGCCGCGCCGCACACTGCGGCCAATTGGGCGCGAGGACGTAAGATTGCGAGTATTTTCATGGAGTTCCCTTTTAAAAAAGCGGACACACTCAGCTTGCACCGCACTGCGCCCTGTTGCGCAAAGCATGGTCCATCAGCACGATGGCCAGCAATGCCTCGACAATAGGCGTTGCCCTTATCCCGACGCATGGATCGTGACGCCCCAAAGTCTGGACTGCGACGGACTCCCCGGCGCGATTCACCGACTGGCGTTCGATCCGGATGCTGGAGGTCGGCTTGATGGCCAGCGACACCGTAATGGGCTGGCCGGATGAAATGCCTCCGAGTATCCCGCCGGCATTGTTGCTTAAGAAACCCGTCGGAGTGATCTCGTCGCCGTGCTCCGAGCCGCGCTGCTCGATACTGGCGAAGCCGGCACCTATCGATACGCCCTTGACTGCGTTCAAGCCCATCATCACGTGGGCAATGTCGGCGTCGAGCCTGTCGTACAAGGGTTCGCCCCAGCCCGCGGGCAGATTTTCGGCCACGGCTTCAATGCGCGCGCCGATGGAGTCTCCGTCTTTGCGCAATTGATCCATGAAGGCCTCGAGCTGAGGCACTATCGAAGCGCAAGGCGCGTAAAAAGGATTGCGCGGGACTTCGTCCCAGGACTCGAATGGAATGGCGATAGGTCCCAATTGGCTCATGTAGCCGCGCACCACTGTGCCATAGGTTTGAGCCAGCCATTTCTTGGCAATGGCGCCGGCGGCCACCGAAGGAGCTGTCAGGCGGGCCGAAGAACGCCCCCCGCCGCGCGGATCGCGCTCGCCGAACTTGCGCCAGTAGGTGTAGTCGGCATGGCCGGGCCGGAAAGTATCGGCAATATTGCTGTAGTCCTTGCTGCGGGCGTCCGTGTTGCGGATAAGCAGGCCGATGGGCGTGCCCGTAGTCACGCCTTCGTATACGCCCGACAGGATTTCCACTTGGTCGGCTTCCTGGCGCTGAGTCACGTGGCGCGACGTGCCTGGCCTGCGCCTGTCCAGTTCGAGCTGAATGTCGGCTTCCGACAAAGGCAGGCCCGCAGGGCAGCCGTCGACCACCGCGCCTATGGCCGGGCCATGAGATTCGCCGAAGTTGGTGACACAGAAAAGTTTACCGAGGGTATTGCCAGACATAGTTTTTATACAAGAAGAGAGAACAAAGCCATCAAGCGTGGAGAAAAGCCGCTAGCCCTTGAAAGCCGGCCGGTTGGCGGAAAAAGGCGGTGCGCCAAGAAAAACCGATACGAAAACAGCCTCAATTATGACATCAGGACGAACAACTGACCTCCAGATGGCAGGCCCACTCGGGCGCAACCTGGGCATAGGCGTCGTAGCCCGGCTGCTCGGTAAAGGGAGTGCGCAACAGCTTGATCAGGGTTTCGATCTCGCCTGCGTCGTCGGCCTGCGCCGCCTGGATCGCCTGTTCGGCCAAATGATTCCTGAGCACATACAGCGGGTTGGCGGCCAGCATGGAGGCAATGCGCTCGTCTAGCGGGCGCTCTTCGCGTTCCAGGCGCTGCGCGTACAAAGCCAGCCAGGCCTGCGCCGCCGCCGGCTCGGAAAACAGCTCCAGAAACGACTGGGGGTCGCTCAAGGCGTGAGCCAGGCGCCGAAATGCAAGTGTAAAGTCGGCGCGCTGCGAATGCAGCAGGCGCCACCATTCGTCAACCAGCTTGTCGTCGCCGTCAAGCCACCGCAGCCAGCCGAATTTGCGCACCAGATTAGCTTGATAGGCCTCTATGAATCGGGCTTCATAGCCTTGCAGTTCGGCGCGCAAAGCATCGGCTTCCACGCCCAGGCCCGTCAAACTGCTGGCCAAGCGGTATAGATTCCAGTGCACGACCGAAGGCTGGGCATTCCAGGCATAGCGTCCCTGGGTATCGGTATGGTTGCAAACGTGGTCGATCTGGAATCCATCCATGAACCCGTAAGGGCCGTAATCCATGGTCAGCCCAAGAATGGACATATTGTCGGTATTCATGACCCCGTGGCAAAACCCCACGGTTTGCCAATCGGCCACCATTTTGGCCGACCTGGCGATGACTTCGCGCAAAAAGCGCAAGGCGGTCTCGTTATTGTCGCCCTGCCGGCATTCGGGATAGAACTTGTCGACCACATAATCAAGCAGGACTTGCAGGTTTTCGGGGGTGGAGCCCCAGTGCTCGAACGAGCCAAAACGAATGAAGCTTGGCGAGATGCGCGTAACCACCGCGGCGCGCTCCACTGTTTCGCGGTAAACGGGATCGTCGCCGACCACCAGCGCCAACGCACGTGTCGTGGCAATGCCCAGGCCCGCCATGGCTTCGCTGGCCAGGTATTCGCGCACCGACGACCGAATTACCGCGCGCCCATCGCCCATGCGCGAATATGGGGTCCGCCCCGAGCCCTTGAGCTGAATTTCCAGGCTGCCCCCGGGCGCCTGGACCTCGCCAAGCAAGTGGGCCCGCCCATCACCCAACTGCCCCGCCCAGACGCCGAACTGATGGCCGCTATAAACGGCGGACAGGGTTACTCCGCCGGGCAAAGGCGCCGTGCCCGCGCAGACATCAAGAAACTCTTGCGTGGACAGCGCGGCGCTGGACAAGCCCAGCATGGCGGCAACTTCGGCATTGGCGTGCAATAGCCTGGGCCGCTGCAAGGGTTGGGTCGGCAACTTGGTATAGAAGGCCGAAGGCAACTGAGCGAACGAATTGAAAACCGTCAACTCGCGGAGGCTGTCTGCGCTCATGGCAACTCTTTTAACGATTGCTGCCTTGCCTTGGCTGCCTTTTTTGCGGGATAAAGATACAAAACGGCACACAAATAAAAAGTCAGCGACAAAATAATTTCCAGCCACGCCATGGCAACCGACGCCGCCGCCGGGTCGGAATAGGCACGCACCACACCTTCCATGAAATACAGCAGGATAAGCATTGACGACCATTGCAGCGTATAGAGGCTGCCTTTGAGCACTCCGCGCAAAGGCAGCAGCAAGGGCAGGGCCTTCAACACCAAAAGCGAACCGCCGGGCTTCAAGGGCGCGACGCCAAGCTCCCACACCAGGCACAGGGCAATTAGAGCGACAAGACTGAAAGACGCGCCGTAACGCAGCGCAGGATTAAGTTGGGTATTCATACTGGTATTATTACTCGAATCCAGAGTCGCGGCACGCGGCCGGCACCAGGGCATGCACAAAGCCTGTCACACCGAAGTCGATCCATGAACGCCACAGACCACTCCGATGCCCCGCCCGAAACCCTGACGCTGGCCCAGCGGGCACGGACCTGGCTGATCGACGCCAACAAGGTCTTGCGCTATGCCGCACAAAGAGCCGGCGAAAAGAAACTGACGCAGGTCGCATCCAGCCTTACTTTCACCACCGTGCTGGCCATCGTGCCCATACTGGCGGTGGTTCTTTCGCTGTTCACCGCTTTTCCGCTGTTTTCTGACTTCAAGGTTGCACTGGAAGGCTTTCTCAGCAGCAGCCTGATGCCCCCCACCGTGTCGGACACGGTCATGAACTACCTGAATCAATTCGCCGCCAAGGCCTCGGGCCTGACCACCATCGGCGCGGCATTCCTGCTCGTCGTGTCCATTATGCTGATCATGACCATCGACACAGCCTTCAACGATATCTGGCATGTCGAGCAGCAGCGCCCGATGCGCCAGCGCATGCTGGTCTACTGGGCCATCATTACCCTGGGGCCCATTCTGGCTGGCGCCAGCCTTTGGACCACCTCGTACTTGGCCCGCGAGTCGCTGGGACGCGTGCAGGAAATCGCCCCTGCCATCAGTTTTGCTCTGTCGATAATTCCGCTGCTTATTACCGGCCTGGGTTTTGCGGCCTTGTTCGTCTGCGTGCCCAACAGGCAGGTCTACTGGCGCGACGCCCTGGCCGGAGGCTTCGGCACCGCCATCGTGCTGGAGGTCATGAAAGCCGGCTTCTCGCTTTACATTACCAACTTCCCGTCCTACACCATTATTTACGGCGCTTTTGCCACGCTGCCGATTTTCCTGCTGTGGATTTATCTTTCGTGGTTGTCGGTGCTGTTCGGTGCAACGGTGGCCGCCACCCTGCCCTCGCTGCGCCTGCGCCGATGGGAAGAAAGCCGCCAGCCCGGCGCCGCCTTCGTCGACGCGGTCAATGTCATGCGCGTATTGCGCAATGCGCAAAGCACGCCGCTGCCGGGACGCAGCCTGCGCTTTCTTAGCGCGCACCTGCGCCTGCCGGTCGAAGAATTGCTGCTGGTGCTGCGAACCCTGAAAAAGCTGGGGTATGTGGTGCCGACCCATGAAAAGGGCAGCGAATTGTGGGCCTTGACTTGCGATGTGCGCGAAACCGACCTGGGACGCATCATCGATGCGCTGCTTATCGACCGCAGCCAGATAGGACTGCTGGAAGACCCGAGTTTGCTCGACGCCGTCTCCGCCTCGTTGGCGCAATCGCCTCCGGTTGCGCTGGCCGACATTCTCGACGAGACTGAACACAAGAAAACCGGCCCGTCCCACGAAACGCTACCCCAAAGCAGCGTTATGAGGCAAAATAGATCAAAAGGAAACACACGACACGAATCAGGAGGCCAGTCATGTTGAAAGTTAGCGAAATACTGCGGGTCAAGGGACATACCCTGTACACCGCCACCCCTGACACGTCAATTCTCCAAGCGCTCGAAACCATGAGCGAACAGGACATTGGTTCCCTTGTCATCATGGAACACGGCGAACTGGTCGGCATGCTTACCTTTCGCGAAATCATCCGCCACCTGCACGACAATCATGGTGTAACCGGCCCCAACACCGTGCGCAGCATCATGGACGACGCTCCCGTCAGCGTTACGCCCAACACCGGCGCCGACGAAGTGCAGCGCCTCATGCTCGACAAGCACGCGCGCTATATGCCCGTCATGGATGGCCCCGTCCTTCAAGGAGTCATCTCCTTCTACGACATGGCCCAAGCCATCGTGGCCGCACAGCAATTCGAAAACACCATGCTCAAGGCCTATATCCGCGACTGGCCCGGCGACCACACCGACAGCGAAGCCCGCGAACACAGCTAGCCCTGTAGCGGCGCAGCGTGGGGGTCCCCATTTTGCCGCCGGGCCGCCCCAAGGCAAAATGCGCCCCCTCGGGGAGCAGCAAGCTGCGCAGCAGCGCAGCGTGGGGGCTCCCCTCTATTCAGATTGCATGACCAGGGCCGCCCAGGCCCGTTCTATCAATTGCCCATCGTTGGCAGCCAATTGCGTCGAATCGGACAGCGTTCTGCGCCAATGGCGCGAGCCTGCGCGCCCGTTCATCCAGCCCAGCATGGGCCGCACGACAACCCGCAAAGGCACGCCTTTCTTGACTTCGCTGTCGGCATACCGCGCCATGGCATGCACGATCTGCCCAGGTTCCGGTATGACGACATCCGGGTCGCATAGCCGCGACAGCTCCGACAGGACGCCGGGATTGTGCCAGGCGGCGCGCCCAAGCATTACCCCGTCGAATTCTTCCAGCAGGCCGTAGGCCTGCGCAGGCTGCGCAATGCCGCCATTGAGCACGAAGCGGCAATCTGGAAAGTCGGCCTTGAGCCTGGCCGCCATGTCGTAGCGCAAAGGCGGAATCTCGCGGTTGTCCTTGGGGCTTAAGCCCTTCAAGACGGCATTGCGCGCATGCACGATAAAAACGCGACACCCCACCGTATACAGTGCACCGACAAAGTCGCGCGCAAAATCGTAGGAATCGTCGTAGTCCAGCCCCAGCCGGTGCTTGACCGTAACCGGCACCGACACGGCGTCCTGCATGGCCTTGATGCAGTCGGCGACCAATGCCGGCTCGGCCATCAGGCAGGCGCCAAAAGCTCCCTTTTGAACCCGTTCTGAGGGGCAGCCGCAATTAAGGTTGACTTCATCGTAGCCCCACTGCTCTCCAAGTCTGGCGCAGTCGGCCAGCGCTTGCGGTTCGCTGCCGCCCAGTTGCAGGGCTACAGGCTGCTCCGCCTCGTCGAAATACAGATGCCGGTCCACCTTGCCGCGTAGCAAGGCGCCGGTCGTGATCATCTCGGTATAAAGGCGCGCCTTCGGCGCCAGCAGGCGATGAAAGTAGCGGCAGTGCTTGTCCGTGACGTCTATCATGGGCGCCACGCAGACGCGCCAGTCCTGTTCTGCCCCGGAAAGATGTTCGGGGCCGGACTGGTTTGCCGCAATAAGCGGAAGGTCGGGAGTTGCAGGAATATTCACAAAAAAACCGATAAAAGAATAGCGTGGTGTACCGTCCAGGGGATGGCCTGGCGTACCGTCCGCCGCCCCGAACAGCCGGAAGACAGGGCAGACTTATGACGCAGCAATGCGGATTTTAACGTCTGTGCGAGCAAACAGCACCGGATAGGTCCGGGCAACCCGGCAGACGGGATGCCGCATGGCTTATGATGCATACGCGCCTGCCCATCCTGGTCTAAAATCGATGGCCCGCACAGGACGGATCCGCCTTACCCTGCGGACTGCGCCTGGTTTTCGCGCAGAACGAACCGGCCCTCGTCAACGGGCCTTTATTTAATTTTACCGAGCTTGCAGCCTATGGCCGTTTTTACTACCGTCAGCGACGACGATGCCCGCGAGTTACTCACTCGCTATACGCTGGGCGAATTGGTGGCATTGCGCGGGATTACCGCCGGCATCGAAAATACCAACTATTTTCTGACGACGACCCAGGGCGAATACGTACTGACCCTGTTCGAGGTCCTGACCGCCGAGCAACTGCCGTTCTACATCGAGCTCATGCACCATCTGGCCGATCAGGGCATTCCTGTGCCGCAACCCCAAACACAAGTCAACGGCAAGCGCCTGACTACCTTGCACGACAAGCCCTGCGCCATCGTCAGCCGCTTATCGGGCGGCTATGAGCCCGAGCCGGGGCCTGCGCATTGCGCGCTGGCGGGCGAGACTCTGGCCCGCGCCCACTTGGCTGCACGGACATTCGGCATCCGTCAGCCCAACCTGCGCGGCTTGAGCTGGTGGCAGCAAACCATTCCCCAGGTGCTGCCATTCCTGGGCGCGCAACAGGCCGAACTGATCCAGACCGTACTCGACGAACAAACGCGCTTCGCCGACAGCGATATATACAAGGCCTTGCCCTTCGGGCCGGCTCACTGCGACTTGTTTCGAGACAATGTGCTGTTCGATGGCACGTTCGAAATGCCCAAGATGGGCGGCTTCATCGATTTTTATTTTGCCGGATGGGACACGTGGTTGTTCGATGTCGCCGTTGCCGTGAACGACTGGTGCATCGACCGCAACACCGGCGCCTTCGAGCTGGCTAAACTGCGCGCCTGGCTGCAATCCTACAGCGCGGTACGGCCTTTTACCGCCGAAGAAAAGCTGGCATGGCCCACCATACTGCAAGCGGCAGCCCTGCGTTTCTGGGTATCCAGGCTATTCGACTACCACCTGCCCCGCCCGGCCCAAACCCTCAAGCCGCACGATCCCCGCCATTTCGAGCGCGTCCTGCGCGAACGCCGCCAAGACGCGGCCCATGCATTACCATAACGATTGCGCAGCAGCGCAGCGTGGGGGCACTTATTTTGCCGCCGGGCCGCCCCAAGGCAAAATGCGCCCCCTAGGGGGCAGCGAACCGCGTAGCGGTGAAGCGTGGGGGCACTTATAAATAGGAATAGAGATCAAGTATGCAAGCAGCAACACTCCCGTTTTCAAGCGGTTGGCGATGGATACAGGACGGGCTTGATATCTTCAAGCGCCAGCCCCTGGCCATGCTCTTCTGGAGCCTGATGACGGGCCTGATTATTACCGTGGCGTATCTTATCCCGCTATTCGGGCAAATGGCATTGATCGCCGCCATGCCCATTCTGACGTTCATCACCCTCAATTCCAGCCGCAACATTATCGCGGGCAAGCAGATGATGCCCGGCATGTGGCTGGCCCCGCTGCGCGACCGCGAAGCCAGGCGCAGCCTGATGCGCCTGGGAATGGCCTATCTGATCTGCTGCCTGCTGGGCGGCTTCCTGGCCACCTTGCCCTTCATGAACGAACTGGTGGCCGCCGTGCGCACCGACGGCAGTATCGACGAAACGGCGCTGCTGCAAGCCATACGGAGCCCGTTCATTACTTTCGGCGTACTGTATTTGTTGATCTCCGCCCTGTTCTGGCATGCGCCGGCGCTTATAGGCTGGCATCGCATCAAGCTGATCCAGGCCTTGTTTTATTCCATGGTTGCCTGCTGGCGCAATAAATGGCCGTTCTTGCTGTACGGCGTCAGCTGGGGTGCCATTTTCCTGGCTGCACAGCTTCTGGCCAATATGCTGGTCGGCCTGGGGCTTGGCACGGGCGTCGTCCAGCTTATCCTGACCCCGGTCAACCTGGTTCTGGCGGCCATCCTGTACTGCAGTTTTTATCCCACCTACATGAGCGTGTTCGGCGTCAACTACCCCACCCAGGATCCGACCGAAACACCTTTCGCTTGAAAAGAAAGCGGTGACGGCTGGCCCATCATACCCAGTCGTGCCATACCGGCTTCAGGTCCACCGCCAACGGAGGCATGCTTCCCAGGTCGATGCGGCTTTCAGCCGGCGCATGGAAATCCGAACCGCGCGAGGCCAAAAAACCATAACGCTTGGCGATGCCTGCGTATTCGCGGTACTGATCCGGACTATGGCTGCCGGTGACGACTTCAATGCCCTCGCCCCCCAATTGCTTGAACTCGTCGAACAAAGCGCCAAACTGTACGGGCGTATATAAATAACGTCCCGGATGAGCCAAAACTGCGCGCCCGCCGGCCTGGATTATCCACGAAACCGCATCGGCCAGACTGGACCAGTGCACCCGCACATAGCCCGGCTTGCCATCGCCCAGATAGCGATTGAAGACATCCTGCATCGTTTTGCAAGCGCCTTGCTCGACCAGATAGCGGGCGAAATGCGTGCGGCTGAGTAAACCCGGGTTGCCGGCATAGCGCAGGGCTCCTTCATAGCTGTTTTCGATGCCCAATGCCTCCAGGCGCTGCGCCATCTCGCGGGCCCGTTCAATGCGGCCGGCCCGGATACCGTTCAGCCCCTGGTTCAAAACCGGATGGTCGGGGTCTATGTTCAGGCCCACCACATGCACCGTCTGTTTGGCCCACGTTGCAGAAACCTCGACCCCGGGAATGAATGTCATCCCCAGGGCTCGAGCCGCGCTGCCCGCTTCGGCCAGGCCTGACAGCTCGTCGTGGTCGGTAAGCGACCACATTTGGACACCGTTATCGCGAGCACGCTGCGCAAGCACGGCGGGCTCGAGCACACCGTCCGAAATACGGGAGTGGCAATGCAGGTCTGCGTTGATTTGGTTTGTTTGACTCATATACGTATCGTAACCGAGGCCATTCCTGCCGGTTCAGTCGTCCAGCAAAAACTGCACGATGGGCTGTATCTGGCTTTGTGATTGAAGGGTAGGCGCATGTCCCACATCGGGAAACTGCACCAGGCGCGCATTTGAATTGCGCTCCAGCATTTCCTGTGCGGCCCCGGGCGAGAGCAAATCGGATTGTTCGCCCCGGATGATAAGTATAGGCGCGGCAATGCTTTGGTATGCCGCCCATAACACGAGTTCGGCCGCCTCGATGCTGGCAGGGCTTTGTAAAGCCATGGGCTCGGCCATGCGCACATCATAGTGCTTGATCCAGTGGTCGCCCTGGCGATTGAACACATGGCGGGTCAGTTGCTCCCATTGCTGCGGCGTATGCTGGCCAAAGCCGGCGGAAACCGAACGCACATACTCCACGGCCTGCGCAAAACTATCGAACTGAGGGCTTTTGCCGACGTACTCGACGATTCTGCTCAAGCCGTCGATACTCAGTTGCGGGCCCACATCGTTCAGAATCAGCTTGTTCAAACGCACTGTCTGTTCGGGCGCCAGGCCGAACGCGCCGCGATCCGGGCGCTGGGCGGCCGACATGGCCAAGGCGCCGGCAAGTCCCAGTGCGATCAAGCCACCCATCGAGGTTCCCAGCCAATCCAGCCGTGAAGGCTCCAGGCGCGCGATAAGGGTAAGCATGTCGGAAACATACTGGGGCACGGAGTAGCCGGACGGATTGACCAGCCAATCGGACTTGCCCCGACCGACCACATCGGGGCAAACCACCCGGAACCTGTCGCACAGGGTCCGGGCTATGTCGTCGAAGTCCCGGCCGGTACGGGTAAGCCCATGCACGCACAACAGCACGTCGCCATTGGCCGGATCGCCCCATTCCCAATAAGCCATGCGATGCGTGCCGGCGGGGCTTGCGCACATTACATACTTGAGACGTGGTTCGGACATGGCAATTCCTGGCGGGAGCAAAGAATCGATGGTAAACCGATTAAGCCCATCGTGCCTACCGGCGAGGAGATTGCCAAGGGGTAGCGGCCTGTTGCGTTTCCAAAGCTGGCCGCACCGGCTTACTCCAGGAACAGCGTCGCCGGGCATTCCAGATAGCCGCGCACCGCCTGGATGAACCCCGCGGCGTATGCCCCGTCGATGATGCGATGATCGAACGAAGACGAGATATTCATGATCTTGCGCACTGCGATACGGCCTGAAACAACCATGGGGCGCTGGACGATCTTATTCAGGCCGACAATTGCCACTTCAGGGTAATTGACGATGGGCGTCGATACGATGCCACCCAGCGCGCCCAGGCTGGTCAGGCTGATTGTGGCTTCGCCCAGATCCTGGCGCGTGATCTTGCCCGTACGCGCCAGCTCGCCCATGCGTGCGATCTCGGCGGCGCAAGACCAAAGCCCATGCCCTTCGACACCGCGCAGCACCGGTACCACCAGACCCTCCGCGGTCTGCATTGCAACGCCGGCATGTACCGTGCCGTAATGCGTAAGCGTCTGCGCCGCATCGTCGTACCGCGCATTCACTTGCGGATATTCGCGCACGGCCAGCGCCATGGCGCGCAGCACGAAAGGCAGCAGCGTCAAATGGCCGCGCTCTTGTTCCCAGGAGCCATTCAAGCGCACACGCAAAGCCTCGAGTTCGGTGACGTCGACTTCTTCGACATAGCTGAAGTGCGGAATATGCTGCATGGCTCGCTGCATGTTCTGGGCGATTTTTCGGCGCAGCCCTGTCACCGGCGTAACCAGGCCCTCATCCGGCTTGACCTGGTCATTGCCCGGCATGGGCTTTTGCAAGCCGGTTGTTGCTTCCATGACACGCACCTTGCCTGGCCGCGCTTCCTTGCCGCCTTCAGCGCTTGGCCCGCTATCCGGCCCGGTCCGAACCCAGGCATCCAGGTCCTCGTGCAGCACCCTCCCGTCCGGCCCGCTGCCCTGCACATCGCCAAGTGCAATGCCGGCCTCGCGCGCCTGCCGCCGTACAGAAGGCGAAGCCAAGGGCTTGTCCGCGATACCGTTGCCCTGCTTCTTGCCTGTTTCATCCGCCGGGGCCGGGGCGTCGTCCAATATGGCGATCCGCAGCAGATCCGAGCCGACCGCCACGACCTCGCCTTCCTTGGCGTTGATCTGCTCCACCTTGCCGCGCACCGGCGACGGTATTTCCACCGCGGCCTTGTCGGTCATGATGTCGGCCAGGCCCTGGTCTTCGACGACATCGTCCCCCACGCGGACATGCCACTTGATGACTTCTACCTCGGCCACGCCTTCGCCGATATCAGGCACCTTGATTATATGTGTCGACATCAGGCGGCCTCCATGCTGCGCTTGAATGCCGCCGCCAGGCGGGCCGGTCCGGGAAAATAGGCCCACTCCTGCGCATGCGGATACGGCGTGTCCCAGCCGGCCACCCGTTCTATCGGCGCTTCAAGATGATAAAAGCAGTGCTCCTGAACCAGGGCCGCCAGTTCCGCGCCAAAGCCGCTGCTGCGTGTCGCCTCATGCACGACAACGCAACGGCCGGTCTTCTTTACCGACTTCACGAGTGTGTCCAGGTCGAGCGGCCAAAGGCTGCGCAGGTCGATGATTTCAGCGTCGATGCCAGATAGCTCGCACGCGGCTTGCGCCACGAACACCATGGTGCCGTAGGTCAACACCGTCAGGGCGCGGCCTGGGCGGAACACCGCGGCGGACTCCAGCGGCACCGAGTAATATCCCAGGGGTACGTCGGCCAGCGGATGACCCGACCAGGGCACGACGGGCTTGTCGTGATCGCCGTCGAACGGCCCGTTATACAGCCGTTTCGGTTCAAGAAAAATAACCGGATCGTCGCTTTCGATAGCCGCTATCAACAAGCCTTTGGCGTCAAACGGATTGGAAGGCATGACGGTGCGTAGCCCGCTGACGTGCGTAAACAGGACTTCCGGGCTCTGGCTATGGGTCTGGCCGCCGAATATCCCGCCGCCGCAAGGCATGCGTATGGTCATGGGCGAGGTGAACTCGCCGGCCGAGCGGTAGCGCAAGCGCGCGGCTTCGGAAACGATCTGGTCCATGGCCGGATAGTAGTAGTCGGCAAACTGGATCTCGACCACCGGGCGCAAGCCGTAAGCCGCCATGCCGACGGCCGCACCGACAATACCGCTTTCCGATATCGGTGCATCAAACACCCGCGTGCGTCCGTGCTTTTCCTGCAGCCCCTCGGTGCAGCGAAACACACCCCCGAAAAACCCCACGTCCTCGCCGAACACCACCACGTTCTCGTCGCGCGTCAGCATGATGTCCATGGCCGAACGCAAAGCCTGGACCATGGTCATGGCGGCAGTTTGCTTCAGGTCGTCTGTCTGGGCCGCCATGGCTATTCTCCAAGCTGCGCGCGCTGACGCTGCAAATGCGCGGGCATGTCTTTATAGACGTCCTCGAACATGGAGGCCACATCGGGCGTGCGCCCCGCCGCCAGCGAACCATGGCTTTCAGCCTCTTTCTGGGCCGCGGCGATTTCAGCTTCAAGTTCCTTTGCAACACGCTGATGTTCTTGTTCCGACCAGGCTCCCAGGCGCTCAAGGTGTTTTCTCAGGCGCGGAATCGGGTCGCCCAGCGGAAAATTTTCCCAATCGTTCTCGGGCCGGTAGCGCGAGGGGTCGTCGGAAGTGGAATGCGCGCCGCCCCGGTAAGTGACCCATTCGATCAAGGTCGGGCCGATATTGTTGCGCGCCCGCTGCGCCGCCCAGCACGAGGCGGAATAGACTGCCAGGAAATCATTGCCGTCGACCCGCAGGGAAGCAATGCCGCTGCCTATGCCGTGCGCTGCGAACGTGGTGTCTTCGCCGCCGGCTATGGCCTGGAAGGTCGAAATAGCCCATTGGTTGTTGACCACATTCAAAATCACAGGCGCACGATACACGTGGGCGAATATCAAGGCCGAATGAAAGTCGGACTCGGCCGTTGCCCCGTCGCCTATCCACGCCGAGGCAATGCGGGTGTCGCCCTTGATGGCCGACGCCATGGCCCACCCCACCGCCTGGATGAACTGCGTCGCCAGATTGCCTGACAGCGTAAAAAAACCGAAATCGCGCATGGAGTACAGCACCGGCAGTTGCCTGCCCTTGAGCCTGTCGTTTTCGTTGGACAGCAGCTGGCAGATAATGTCGACCAGCGGCGCATTGCGCGCCATCAGGATGCTTTGCTGGCGGTACGAACAAAAACACATATCGTCCAGGTTCAGCGCCAGCGCCTGCGCGACGCCCACGGCTTCCTCCCCCAGGCACTGAATGTAGAACGACATTTTCTTCTGGCGCTGGGCTATCAGCATGCGCGCATCGAACATGCGCGTCTTCATCATGGCGCGCATGCCGGTTTTCAGAACATCGGTGTCCACGTCGGGCACCCATGGCCCCACGGCGCAACCTTCGTCGTCGAGCACGCGGATCAACGTATAGGCCAGGTCGGTGAGTTCGGCAGCGGATGAATTGACAGGAGGCCGGCGCGCCTGGCCGGCGGGCGCCAGCCGCAAATACGAGAAGTCGCTGGGATGGCCCGGACGCCCGGCGGGCTCGGGCACATACAGGGCCAAAGGAGGTTGTAAGCTCATGACTGCTCCTTCCGGGTAAGAAGTTGCACTGGTCTTTGCTGCCTTTGTACTTGCTATTCTAACGCCGTATGGGCCGGACCAATGCAAGGCTTACGCCTTTTGCGGTCAGCGGCCCTGCCAATAGCGCTTGCGCATATGGCGCACGCTTTGCGCGACCAGGCCCTGGCTACGCGACTGAACCTGTACTGCGCCATCCCGGTCGGTACGCCAGAATTGCACGCCCGCATCCTCCCACCGCCGCTGAACCTTGGGATGGGGATGACCGTACCGATTCCATGCGCCCGCCTGCGCGATGGCATGGCCTGCCTGCACGCCGTTCACGAATTGCACGGCGGACGAGCCCAGCGAACCATGATGGGCCACCGCCACCACATCCACACCGGCAAGCCCGCGATCCAGCAAGGCGCGCTCTTGCGCCGCGGCAATGTCGCCGGTCAGCAAAATGGAGTGATGCCGCCCGCGTATGCGCAGTACACAGCTGCGATCATTGGACTTGCGCGACTTGCCCTTGCGCGCTTTATTCGGCTCCGTTCGCAACGGCCACAAGAACTCGAACGCCACGCCGTCAACCTGCCAGGCCGCGCCATACTCGCACGCCGTCATGGCCAGCGGCAAAGACGGCAGCTGCCCTGGCAGTCCAAGCAAACCGGCCTCCCGCTTCAGGTAGGCCTGCAAATCGAACGAGCTGTACGACTGCTTCACGGGCGCGGCGGCCAACAGGCTGCGGACGCCGCCCGCATGGTCGATATCTGCGTGCGAGACCACCAGCACATCGATATTGTTTTCGCCTTGAGCCCGCAAGAAGGGCCAGACGATGCGCGCGCCGGCGTCGGATTGTGGACCGCTGCGCAGCCCGGTGTCGAACACCAGGACGTGATTGGCCGTTTGTACGACAAACGACGCGGCCTGACCGACATCCAAAGCATGCAGATTCCAGCCGCCTGCCGACGGGCGCTCGGGGCGCCAGAACAAAGCCGGCAGCATCAACAGCCAAGCGGCGTGGCGCATCGGCAAGCCGTAAGGCAGGATGGCCGCCAACAGGCCAAGCACGGCGGCAAGGCTCATCCAGGCAGGCGCGGCCGCAACGTTGACGCTGGCCAATTCAAGCCGGGTCAGCCATACCGTAGGATGCATCAATGCCTCGAGCACGGCATGGCCCAGCCAGGCCGCCCACGCGGCGGCAAATTCCAGCCCCGGAATAAAGGCAAGCAGGGCCAGCAGCAGCGACAAAGGCGTAACCAGCAAGGTCACCAACGGAATGGCATACGCATTGGCCAGGGGCGAGACCAAGGAGACCTCGTTGAACAGCAAAGCCAGCAAAGGCAAAAGCGCCACGGTTATCGCCAGTTGCAAAGCCGTTGCCGAAACAATAAAAAGCCAGGCGGCCCGCAGCCGCGAGCGCCCTGCTTTACGCATCTGCCGCCCCCACCATGCGCCGCTGGCCATCAATACCCACACCGCGCCGAAAGACAGCCAGAAGCCGCTGGCCAGCATCGCCCAGGGGTCCAGCAGCACCACTGCCAGCGCTGCCGGGCACAACACCCGGGACGCCGCAAGCCTCATCCGAAAAATATGCGCCAGCGCCAACACCGCAAGCATCAGGAAGGTGCGCCGCGCCGGCACGCCCCAGCCCGCCAGCAGGCAATACAGCCAGGCAACCCCCAGCGCGGCCAGCGCCGCCACGATTTGAGCCGGTATATATTCCGCCAGCATGCGCCGGTTCCACCGTGCTCGGCGCCACAACCAGAATGCTGTCAGTCCGCCGACCGCGGCTATCATCGTGATATGGCCCCCGCTGATTGCAATCAGGTGGCTTAAGCCGGCACGGTTGAATACCTGCCAGTCCGCGGCGTCTATCGCCGCCTGGTCGCCGATGCTCAATGCCAGCAGCACCGGACCATAACGCATGCCCTCCAGAAAAGGGCTTGCCGCCGTCCGTACCCGGTGTCGCATGCGCTGGGCGGCGATGGGCAGACTGGCCCAGGGCCGGTCTTCGAGCAACACCGGCGTGCCCCGCACACTGCCCGTCGCCCGGATGCCTTGCGCAAAAAGATAGCCCTCGTAGTCGAAGCCATGCAAATTGCGGGCGCCGTGCGGACGCTTCAAGGTCAAGGTCATACGCCATACCTGCCCCGGCGCAAGCTCGGGAAAATCGAAAGCCGGGGCATTGAAGCGCCCGTAGGGGCCGGAATGGCCCGGCGCACCCCAGGACACTTGGATGCGCGACGGCACGCCAGTTGGGCGGGACGAAATGACGTCGGCTTCGAACATACGGCTATCGGCGTCCAGGCGGACCAGGCCGGCCACTTGCAACACCACACGCGCGACCTTGTTTTGATTGTCTTCGGTCAATTCGTCGGCCAACCTCTGCTGGGCCATGGCAACCGTATAGGCCAGGCCGAACCAGGCCGCCCATAGTGGAACCAGCCAGCGCCAGGACAAGATGCGACGCCGACCCGGAGGCGCCGCCAGCGAAGCCAGCGAAAGCGCGGCCAATACAGCCATGGCGAACCCAAGCGTTTGCGTGCGCGGCAGACAAGGCAAGCCCTGCACGGCACCCGAGGCAAGCAAAAATGCCAGTATGCTCACGCGCCCTGTCACTACGCCCTCCAAAAAAAGGACAGCATAGGGTTTCCCGCCGGGTGCAGACCGCCCTGCGCGACAAATCCGCGACAGCGGCTTGTACGTTCAGTTTGTTATTATCTGTTGCCCTGGAAAAGCTAACCAGGAAGAGCGACCAGCCTCATGAACGGGAGAACAACGTGAAAGTCATTATCGTAGGCGCAGGCATCGGCGGCCTGACCTTGGCCCTTATGCTGCACAAACGCGGCATCGAATGCGACGTCTACGAAAGCGTGCGCGAGATCAAGCCGCTGGGCGTAGGCATCAACCTGCTGCCGCATGCCGCCAACGAGATGAACCAACTGGGCCTGCTTGACGCGCTAAGTTCCAGGGCAGTGCTTACTTCAGCCCTGCACTATTACAACAAGCACGGCCAGACAATTTGGCAAGAGCCGCGCGGACTGGCTGCCGGCTATCCTGTGCCGCAACTGTCCATACACCGGGGCGAATTGCAAATGCTGTTGGCCAAGGCCGTGCAAGACCGCCTTGGCCAACAGCATTTGCATACCGGCATGTCGTTTGAAACGATGGAGCAAAACGATGCCGGTATCGTTGCCACCTTCCATGACCGCAACAACGACCGTCGCGAACAGGTTCGCGCCGATGTGCTTATCGGTGCCGACGGCATCCATTCCGCCGTGCGCAAAATGTTCTACCCGCAAGGCGACAAGTTCCGCTTTTCGGGCCGCATCCTGTGGCGCGCAATTACCCTGGCAGACCCATACCTGGATGGCAAAACCATGTTCATGGCCGGCTATCAAGACCAGAAGTTCGTCGCCTACCCGCTTGCGTCAAGCGCTGCCGACGGCGGCAAGGCGCCCATCAACTGGATTGCCGAACTCAAGGTCGACGCCCATGACCTGCCGGCCACCGACTGGAACCGCATGGTCGACAAATCGGTTTTCGCGGATGCCTTCAAGTCGTGGAAATGGGACTGGATAGATATTCCCGCCCTCATCGACGGCGCCCAGACCATTTACGAATTCCCGCTGGTCGACAAAGACCCCTTGCCGCGCTGGTCGCATGGCAGCGCCTCGCTTATCGGCGATGCCGCCCATCCGCTCTATCCGATCGGTTCCAACGGCTCGGCCCAGGCTATCCTGGACGCACGCCACATGGCCGACAAACTCCAGGAAGTCCAGGCCAAGGGCCAGAAAAGCATCGAGCTGGCGCTCAAGGAATACGAGGCCGACCGCCTGCCCACGACGACAGGCATCATCTTGAAAAACCGCCTCAATGGTCCCGAGCAGGTCATGCAGCTGGCGCACGAGCGCGCACCGGGCGGCTTCAAGCATATCCACGATGTCGTCCCTGAAAGCGAGCTCCAGGAAATTTCGCTGCGCTACAAGCGTGCGGCGGGCTTCGATCCCAAGGCGCTCAAGTAGCCGTCAAGCCTGCGGCCAGGCGCGGCAGCACCCGGCGCGCATTGGTCGCTAGCGCATCATCCAGTTGCACGCGCGGCAGCGCGCGCAACTCGGACAACACATCGGCGATACCTGCCACCTGCGCCGGCTCGTTGCGCCGCGACGGCGTCTGCTTCGTTCCCAGCCATGCGGGCGGTATATCGGGCGCGTCCGTTTCCAGCACCAGCGCCTCCAGCGGCAAGCGCGTTGCCAGGCGCCGTATTTGCAGCGACCGCTCGAATGTCATGGCCCCGCCCAAGCCCAGTGCGAAACCCTGATCAATGAACTGCGCCGCCTGCTGAAAACTGCCGTTGAACGCGTGCGCCAGGCCGCCTATATGCGACCGGTGGCGCAAATGCTTGAGCAGCACGTCTTGCGAGCGGCGCACATGCAGCAACACCGGCAAGTCGTAATGCAAAGCCAGATCCAGCTGTGCGGTGTAGTACATTTCCTGCCTGGCGCGCATGGCCGGCTCGGCCAGGGCAGGTATGAAAAAATCCAGCCCTATCTCGCCTATGGCGACAAAGCGCGGATCGCCGAGCGAAGCCTTGATCTGCGCATCAAGAACCAGCAGATCGGACTCGTCCGCCTGCGGCACAAAGATGGGATGTATGCCCAGTGCATAAAAGCCGCCCGAAAAAGAATGCGCCAGGCTGCGTACCGTGTCGAAATTGGCACGCTCCACCGAAGGGATCACAACGGCTCTGACGCCCGCGCTTTGCGCACGGGCTATGACCTGCGTCCTGTCCTCATTGAACTCGGACGCATCCAGATGGCAATGCGTATCGATCAGCATAAGTTGATGCTACACCTCCGTATCGACCAGGCATCCTTTGTCCATGAACAATTGCCGGTGCGCCAGAATGGCCAGCGCGGGATCGTGCGTGACGATGGCGAACGCCGTGCCGAATTCCTTATTGACGCGTACCAGCAGTTCGAACATGCTTTCAGCAGTGTAACGGTCCAGGTTGCCTGTGGGTTCGTCGGCCAGCACGCAAGCCGGACGCGTAACCAGCGCACGCGCCAAGGCCACCCGTTGGCGTTCCCCGCCCGACAACTGCCCTGGAAAATGATGCTCGCGCGCGCCCAGCCCCACCTGAGCCAGCACGTCCCGTGCCTGCTCGCGCGCCTGCTTGCGATTATCGCCGCGCACGATCAGGGGCATGGCCACATTGTCCAGGGCCGAAAACTCCATCAGCAGGTGGTGGAACTGATAGACAAAGCCCAGGCTGCGGTTGCGCATGCGGCTGCGTTCGGTTTCGGAAAGCCCGGCGGCGCACTGGCCGTCGACATAGACCGATCCCGAGCTGGGCTCATCGAGCAGGCCCAGGGTATGCAGCAAAGTGCTTTTACCCGAACCCGAGGCCCCCACAATGGCCACCATCTCGCCGCGCGCGACATGCAGGCTGACATCGCGCAGCACGTGAATCGGCGCGCCGCCTTCGTCATAGGACTTGACCAGGTTCCTGGCAGCCAATACATGGTTGGATTCGACTTCAGTCATGGCGCAGCACCTGTGCGGGTTGAAGGCGGGAAGCCCGCCAACTGGGGTAAAGCGTAGCCAGCAAGGACAACACCAAAGAGGTCACCGCAATAGCGATGATGTCGGACGACTGCGGGTTGGAAGGCAGTTCGCTGATGAAATAGATTTGCTGGGGCAAAAACTGTACGCCCAGCATGCGCTCGATGAACGGCACAATGACATCAATGTTATAGGCCAGCAGCATGCCCAGGCCCACCCCAAGCAGAGTACCCACCACGCCTATCAGCGAGCCTTGCACCAGAAAGATGCGTGCTATCTCTGCGGGTGTCGAGCCCAGCGTGCGCAAGATGGCGATGTCGGACTGCTTGTCCTTGACCGCCATGACCAACGACGACAGAAGATTGAAGGCCGCCACCGCGACGATCAAGGCAAGAATGAGAAACATCATGCGCTTTTCGGTCTGGACGGCGGCAAACCATGTTCGATTGCTTTGCGTCCAGTCGCTGGCACGCACATACGGCGGCATGGTGGTCCTCAGTTCGCTTGCAACGACGGGCGCTTTTTGCATGTCGGCGATACGCAGCCGCACCCCGCTGGTGCCGCCATCGCGAAACACTTTGGCCGCGTCCTCGTAATTCACAAAAGCCAGGGAAGCGTCGTATTCGTAATAGCCAGAGGAAAAAATGCCGACAACCGTGAACTGGCGCATCCGCGGCGTGAATCCGGCGGGCGAAATCGACCCTTGCGGAGCCAGTACCATCAGCGTGTCGCCCACGCTCACGCCCAGGGTGCCGGCCAGTTGATTACCCAGCACGATGCCGAAGCCGCCGGCCGTCAAGGCATCGAGCCGGCCTTCCGTCATTTGCTGGTTGATGTCCGAAACCGCATGTTCAAGCTTTGCATCGATGCCCCGGATTTGCGCTCCGCTGAGGGCGTCGCCGCGCGCCAGCATGGCCTGCGCCGCCACAAAGGGCGCCGCGCCCTTGACCTCGGGGTTCTTTTCGGCGTCCTGGGCCAATTGCTGCCAATGCTGCAAGACTTGCTCGGGGGCAGCGCGCGGTACATAGAGTTCGATATGCGGCAGCACCGAAAGCATGCGGTCGCGCACCTGAGTCTGAAAACCGTTCATGACCGACAGCACCACGATAAGCGCGGCCACGCCCAGGGCGATGCCGGCCATGGAGGTCGCCGCAATGAACGACACAAAGCGGTCGCGGCGTAAGCGTAGGCCCCGGCCGCGCGCCAGGCCCGCATAGCGCGCCCCTATCCAGAATTCATAAGACATTATTGTTAAGCCACCGTTTCACATTAACACTACAATCAAAGTATGCAAATCGTACTACCCGGCGCGCTGCCCGACCCAAACGCAGCATCCGCGCTACTTCCCCATGTTCTGGAAACGGCACCAACACTGGCACGCTGGCTACAGCAAGGCCATGCCTCCGTGCATGCCGCCGATCCCGCGGCCGCGGGATGCACGCCACTGGAGCAATGGCTGTTGCAGTCCAGAGACTACACCAAACGCGATGGACAGAATCTTAGCGCAGGTTTGGGCCCCTTATGGGCAAATAACGCAAATAACGTTACGCAACGTGACCGGCCCGTCTGGCTGGCCGAGCTCGTACATGTCTCGCCCTCGCGCGATGGCGCGGTATTGCTGCCCGCCAAAGAGCTGGATATAAGCCCACAGCACAACGCCGCCCTGTTTGAATCGGCACAAGCGCTATTCGAAGGCACCGGCTTTGCGTTGCAACCCGACAGTACGGCACGCTGGCGCATTTATTTGCCGTCCGATTTTGCGCCGCGCTGCGCCAGCCCGGCGCTGGTCAGCATCACATCGGTCAACGAATGGTGGCCCCAGGACTTGCAATCCCGTCCGTGGCGCCGCCTGCTTAATGAATTGCAGATGCTGTGGTACGACCATCCGGTTAACGCCGAACGCTATGCTGCCGGACTGGTGCCGGTCAACAGTCTATGGCTGTTCGGCGGCGCCAGTCCCGACCAGCTGGGCAGCGCGGCCGCCGCACCGGCGCAAATTCATGAACACCTGCTGGCGCCCAGTCTTGCGCAGGATTGGGGCGGCTGGATAGCCGCCCTTGCCGAACTGGAGCAAACCGTTTTCAAGCCTTTGGCCGGGACATCTCCCGCGCCCAAAATAGTCCTTCTGGGGCGCGACCGCAAAGCCGAAATCGCGCCTCGTCCGAAAAGCCTGTTAAGCCGGCTTTTGCCGCAACGCAATCAAGCATGGAGAACCTGGTGGTCGTCCCAAAGCTAAGTACCCGTCCCTCGTACCCTGAAGCCGCCCGCGCTCTGGAAGTTGCGGGCATCCACCCGCTATTGGCGCGACTCTGGGCTGCGCGCGGCGTCAAACAGGCCACCGAGACCCAGCTTAAATGGTCGGCGCTGATTCCCCCCGGCCAGCTTACCCAGGGCGAACAGGCGGCTGCCGTACTGGCCGACGCCATCGGCGCACGCAAGCGCCTGCTTATCATCGCCGATTACGATTGCGACGGTGCAACAGCCTGTGCAGTCGGCATACGGGCGCTGCGGGCCATGGGCGCCGATGTCGACTTCCTGGTGCCCAATCGCTTTGAAACGGGCTACGGGCTGTCTCCCGAGGTCGTCAAGCTGGCTGCGGCGCACGCCGCCGGCAAACCCGACATCCTGATTACCGTCGATAACGGAATAGCCAGCGTCGACGGCGTCCAGGCTGCCATGGACGCCGGCATGCAGGTCGTGGTTACCGACCACCACCTGCCGGGCGACACCCTGCCCGCCGCGCTGGCCATCGTCAATCCCAACCAGCCCGGCTGCGGATTTCCATCCAAGAACCTGGCTGGCGTCGGCGTCATCTTTTACCTGATGCTGGCGCTGCGCGCCGAACTGCGCCGGCGCGGCGTCTTTACACCCGACGGCGGACCTCGCCTGGACAACCTGGCCGACCTGGTGGCGCTGGGCACCGTGGCGGACGTCGTCAAGCTGGATGCCAACAACCGTCTGCTGGTTACCCAGGGCCTGCAAAAAATGCGCTCGGGCCGGATGCAAGCGGGCCTGCGCGCCTTGTTTGCGGTGGCCGCGCGCGAACCGCGCGAGGCCAGCGCCTTCGACCTGGGTTTCGCCCTGGGCCCGCGCATCAATGCGGCCGGCCGCCTGGCCGACATGAGCCTGGGCATCAACTGCCTGATCACCGACGACGATATCCTGGCGCTGCAACTGGCCCGCCAGTTGGACGAGATGAATCAGCAGCGCCGAGGCATTGAAACCACCATGCGCGAGGAAGCCCTGGCCTCCATCGACCAAAGCGACCCCGTCATCAAGGCCTCGGTGTGCGTCTACCACCCCGACTGGCACCAGGGCGTGGTGGGCCTGGTCGCCTCGCGCCTGAAAGAAACCTACTGGCGCCCAACCCTGGCTTTTGCCCGTTCGGCTACCGGCGAACTGCGCGGGTCGGGCCGCTCCATTCCCGACGTGCATCTGCGCGATGTGCTGGATCTGGTTTCCAAACGCAATCCCGGCATTATTCTCAAGTTCGGCGGCCACGCCATGGCGGCGGGCCTTACCCTCAGGGAAGACGCTTACGCGCAGTTCATCGAAAGCTTCGACGCCGCGGTCCAGGAGCTAAGCGGACAGTCCAGCTTCGACCCTGTCATCGAAACCGACGGCGGCCTTGAAAGCGGCTACGCCAATGCCGAAGTTGCCGAACTGCTGCAACAGCAAGTGTGGGGCGCCGGCTTTCCGGCGCCGATTTTTCGCGATACCTTTTTCGTTCGCCAGCAGCGCATGCTGAAGGACAAGCACCTGAAGCTTAGCCTGGAGCGGGGCCACCAGCGCTTCGACGCTATATGGTTCAACCATGCGCAGATGCTGCCTGAATATATCGACGCGGCTTACCGGCTGGATCGCAATGTATGGAACGGCCGGGTTTCAGCCCAGCTTATTATCGAATACGCGGGCCAGGCCGAACAATAAAGACGCGGCTTGGCGCAGCCCCCCAAGAGGCTTATTCTTCAGGGCCTTGCCCGGCAATTTGGCGCAAGGCCTGCTCGAACACTTCGGGCGGCTGGCCGCCCTGTATAAGGTGCTTGCCGTTGATGATGATGGCCGGCACCGAATTGATGCCGTGATTCAGATAATACTGTTCGCGCTCGCGCACCTCGGTGGCGTAGGCGCCGGACGAGAGAATTTCCTGGGCCAGCGCGGCGTCCAGGCCGGCTTCGACGGCCAGACGCACCAGCACCTGGTGCGAGCTGGGGTCTTCGCCATTGCCATGGTAGGCCTGCAGCAAAGCGCGCTTTAATTCCACCTGGCGGCCCTCGAGCTCGGCCCAGTGCAACAGGCGGTGGGCGTCGAAAGTATTGTAAATACGATGGCGCGCGCCGAATTTAAATCCCACGCCCTCGCCGCGCGCGCGAATGGCTGCTTGCGTTTGCGCGATCTGGTCTGGGGTAGAGCCGTATTTCTCGGCCAGATGCTCGATGATTTCCTGACCTTCGGAGGGCATTTGCGGATTCAGTTCGAAGGGCTGGAAGTGCAAATCAACCCGCACTTCGTCCTTGAGCCGATCCAATGCGCTTTCCAGCGAGCCAAAGCCGATAGCGCACCATGGGCAAGAAACGTCGGATACGAAATCGATTTTTAGCTGGGCGGTCATGAAACACCTTTAACAGGACGGAGCAATGCACAAAGCTGTGCCGCGAAGACCTACGGGGCAAAGTATACGAATGCCGCGCCTCGATTGCAACGGATCTCTTTTGCTTCTAATATTAATCCTGTAAGGCGAGAAACGACGCGGGCAATATGCATGCGGTACCGCCATTCTT
The DNA here is from genome assembly GCF_003315175.1 of Eoetvoesiella caeni. Taxonomy (GTDB): domain Bacteria; phylum Pseudomonadota; class Gammaproteobacteria; order Burkholderiales; family Burkholderiaceae_B; genus Eoetvoesia; species Eoetvoesia caeni. Next base: position 168,259 of record NZ_QNRQ01000003.1, read on the forward strand.
TTGCAGCACCGGCACCTCCAATCCGCGCCGCCGCGCTCGCGCCCAATGACAAGGATGCAATCCATGACATATCGCAAGCCGGCCAGCACCATGTGGGCCGAAGCAGTCACCATGCTCGAGCAAGCCGACCGCCTGCACCGGCAATTCTTCCGGCTGGCCCAAGGCCCCGCGCGCGGCCCCACCTGGGAACCCCCCGCCGATATCTTCGAAACAGACAGCCAGCTTACCGTGCTGGTCGCACTGCCTGGCGTTGCGCCCGACCAAGTCAAGGTCGTCATCGAAAACGGCTACCTGGGCGTCGTGGGCGAACGCCCCATGCCGGCGCCCGCCATGGCCCATATCCGGCGCATTGAAATCCCCTACGGACGATTCGAACGGCGCATAGAGCTTCCCGCCGGACAATTTCAGATCCGCGAATCCACGCTCGCGCACGGATGCCTGGTGCTCAGTTTGCTCAAACTGGCATAACACTTGGCCAACACGAGGTTCTGCCATGCAAAGCAAAGAAACTGAATCTGCCGATACACTCAAAGCCCCGGCCAATGTACCGGCCAAAGCGGGACATGACGAGGCCCAGGCTCCTGCAATGCCCGACCTTCCCGATGATGCTTTGATTATCATTCCGGTGCGCAACCTGGTGCTGTTTCCGCAACTGGTCGTGCCGATCAGCATCGGGCGCGAAAATTCGGTGCGCGCAGCGCAAGAAGCGGCCCGGGCGGGCCGCCGGATCGGCGTGCTGCTGCAACGCGAATCAGACAAAGAAGACCCCGACGGCGACGCTTTGTACAGGGTCGGCACAGCCGCCAGCATCCTGCGCTACGTCACTACCGCCGATGGCGCGCACCATGTCGTGTGCCAGGGCGAGCAGAGGTTTCGCGTTGAAGAATTCCTGAAGGACTATCCCTACCTAGTTGCCCGCGTAAAGCTGTTCGACGAGCCGCAAACCGAAAGCCCCGAAATCGACGCCCGCATGCTGCAGCTCAAGGCGCGCACGGGCGACATCCTGCAACTGCTGCCGCAAGCCCCGGCCGAACTGGCGGGCACGGCGCAAAACATCACTTCGCCATCGATCCTTGCCGACTTTGTCGCCGGCTTCATGGACATCAAGCCGACCGAAAAACAAGACATCCTCGAAACCTTCGATCTGCTTAAACGCCTTGATAAAGTGCTGGGCTTTCTGGTGCATTTCATCGAGGTCCTGCGCATCAGCCACGACATCGACCAGGAAACCAAAGAGCGTTTCGAAGACCGGCAACGCGAAGTCCTGCTGCGCGAGCAACTGAAAACCATACAGAAGCAACTGGGCGAAACCGAAGGCAACACCGCCGAGATCGAGGAGATCGAAAACAACATCGCCAAGGCCAATATGCCCGACGAAGTCGCCGCCACGGCCCGCAAAGAATTGCGGCGGCTCCAGCATATGTCCGATGCATCGGGCGAATACTCCATGCTGCGCACCTACCTGGACTGGCTCACCGAACTGCCCTGGTCGGTGCACAGCGACGACCGCATCGATATCGCGCAAGCGCGCGAGATCCTCGATAAAGACCACTATGGTCTGCAGAAAATCAAACGGCGCATCCTGGAGTACCTGGCCGTGCGCAAGCTTAATCCCCAAGGGAAAAGCCCCATCCTGTGCTTCGTGGGCCCTCCGGGCGTAGGCAAGACATCCCTGGGCCAAAGCATTGCCAAAGCCACCGGTCGCAAGTTCGGCCGGCTGGGGCTGGGCGGCGTTCACGACGAAGCCGAGATCCGCGGCCACCGGCGCACCTATATCGGCGCCCTGCCCGGCAATATCATTCAGGCCATACACAAGGCCGGCTCAAACAACTGCGTCCTGATGCTCGACGAAGTCGACAAGCTGGGCAACGGCATCCAGGGCGACCCTTCCGCCGCCTTGCTTGAAGTACTCGACCCCGAACAAAACCACGCTTTCCGCGACAACTACCTGGCCGTGCCCTTCGACTTGTCGCAGGTGTTTTTCATTACCACCGCGAACGTACTCGATACGATTCCCAGCCCCTTGCGCGACCGCATGGAAATCATCCAGCTGCTGGGCTACACCGAAGAAGAAAAAACCCAGATCGCACTGCGCTACCTGGTGGCGCGTCAACTGAAAGCCAATGGCCTGACACCCGAACAATGCAGCATCAGCGAAGCAGCGATCCGCAGCATCATCCATTCATACACGCGCGAAGCCGGCGTGCGCAATCTCGAGCGGGAAATCGGCAGCGCCTTCCGGCACGCCGCCATGCGCATTGCCGAAGGCACTGCCGAACAAGTACATATCGGCGAAGAAGATTTGCACGCCATCCTGGGGCCCAAAAAATTCGAAAGCGAACTGGCCATGCGCACCAGCTTGCCGGGGGTCGCAACCGGCCTGGCCTGGACGCCCGTCGGAGGCGACATACTGTTTATCGAGGCCAGCCGCGCGCCGGGCTCCGGCAAGCTCATCCTGACTGGCCAATTGGGCGATGTCATGAAAGAAAGCGCCCAGGCCGCCCTTACCCTGCTCAAGTCGCATGCCAGCCGCCTGCACATCGACGAAAAGGCCTTCGACCATAGCGACATTCATGTGCATATACCCGCCGGCGCCATTCCCAAAGACGGCCCCAGCGCCGGCGTTGCCATGTTCGTCGCCCTGGCTTCGCTGATGACCGACATTCCCGTACGCAGCGACTGCGCCATGACAGGCGAAATCAGCCTGCGCGGGCTGGTACTGCCTATCGGCGGCGTCAAAGAAAAGGTGTTGGCCGCCTTGCAGGCGGGAATAAAAACGGTGTTGCTGCCCGTCCGCAACAAGAAAGACCTCGAGGACATTCCCCCCGAAGCCCAAAGCCAGCTAGAATTCATCTTCCTGGAAAACGTCCAGGACGCGATTGCGGCCGCCCTCGAAAGCCAGCCCGTCAAGGCAGCGACGTAGCCCTGGATTTTGCCGCCACCAGATCGACCAGCAGGCGGTCGCGCTCGGCTTCGAAGCCGCCCTCGTCCAGGTCCCGCAGCAAGGCGCGCACGCCTTGCGCCACCTTTGCCTTGAGTTCCGGCGTCATCGAAGGCGACCCCAGGTCGTCCCACCAGCTTTCTATGGGGCCGCCCAAGTGATCCAGCAAATGCTCGATGCCGCCCGCTCCGCCCGAAAGATGCAGGTTCAGGAATGGACCCAGCAAGGCCCAGCGCAGGCCGGGTCCGTGAGCTATTGCTATGTCGATGTCCTGCACGCTGGCGACCCCTTGATCGACCAGGTGGAAGGCTTCGCGCCACAATGCGGCCTGGAGGCGATTGGCGATATGGCCCTTGACCTCCTTGCGCGGGTGTATGGGGCGCTTGCCGATTCCAGCATAAAAGCTCATGGCCTGCTCGACGGCCTGCGCCGAAGTGAGTTCGCCGCCAACCACTTCCACCAAAGGAATAAGGTGCGGAGGATTGAAGGGATGGCCAAGCACCACCCGGCCTGGAAAGCGGCATGCCGACTGCACCTTGCTCATCAACAGCCCCGACGAGCTGGATGCAAGAATGACCTCTTCGGGCAAGGCGCGGTCCATGCGCTGGAACAACTCCACCTTCAAGGCTTCGTTTTCGGGGCCATTTTCCTGCACGAAATCCGCGCCTTGCAGGGCGTCCTCGAGCACCGGATAAAAAGCCAGATTGTCCTGTGAGGCTTCGCTATGCAAGCCGATGGTTTCAAGGCTGGGCCATAGACGCGCGACACTTTCGCGCAAGCGCTGTTCGGCTCCGTCAGAGGGATCGGTGGCATTGACCTTCAGTCCGCAAGCCAGGAAATACGCTGTCCAGCTTGCGCCAATAACACCGGTTCCCACCACTGCCACTCGTTTTACCGCTTTGTTCTGGCTCATCTACGACCCTTTATTCATGTTGAGTGGAAATCACGCCGCACTGAGCGCCGGAAAATCGGTAAGCAGGCTTTCGCGGATAAGCGAAACCGCCCGCTGCGCCAGCTCGCCGATCGGCTTGTGCGTTGTATCGATGCTGGCGTGCGCAAGCGCGTATAGCTTTTGGCGAGCCTTCAAGGCGTCGACAATATTGCTCATGGCTTCCTTTTGCAGTTGCGGCGTCGCAATCCGGACATCGTGCTGGGCCATGACGCGCCGGAAATGCTCGTCCGGGTCGGCGTGCAGCCACACGCTGAAAAACGAATGCAGCAGCAGTTCGTAGGTGCCGGGTTCGACCACAATGCCGCCGCCTGTTGCCATGACCACTTCGGGATAAGTGCCGATGACGCGATCGAGGCAGCGGCGCTCCAGGCGCCTGAAGCCGGCCTGGCCGTAGATCGAAAAGATCTCGGTCAAGGACAGGCCCGCCTCTTTTTCGATTTCGGCATTGAGCTCTACAAAAGGAATATCAAGCCGGCTGGCGATCAGCGGACCCAGCGTCGATTTGCCCGCGCCGCGCAAACCGATAAGCGCAATGCGGCGTGTGGCCGCATCGTTGCTGTGCCGGTCGGCAAGGTGGCCGACCAGCCATTGGCGGATATCGCGCAATTGCGCCGCCGATTGCGGCTTCAGCAGTTCTGCGATGAGAGCGTAATCGGAGCCGTAGCGTTCGTCGTCGGCCAGCAGGTGGTCGGCCGGCAAATTAAGCGCCGCGGCAATTCGATACAACACGGCCAGGGAGATATTGCCGTCGCCTTTCTCCACCCTGGACAAATACGGCAAGGAAATATCAGACTCGGCAGCAAGCTGCTTCATGGTCATTGCCCGCGCGGCGCGTGCGGAACGAATCCGCTGTCCAAGGCGCAAGGACATTTCAGCGATCTCGCGGGGCGGCGTTGGCTTTTGCGCAATCATGGCTGGGGCCGGTCCGGTCACAAACGGATGACGTCCGGACCGGGTTGGCTTTCGTACAGGCTTTCTACCAGGGCCGCCCGGGCTTGAACCACGGCCCCTTGGTTGATATAGCCTTTATCGGTAATTTCGCCATCGTCCACCGACGGTGCGGTGGCCAGCAGCAAGGCACGGTCGGCGTAGGTGGAGCTGCCGCTGCTGGCCGCGTGCAATGCCCGCAAGCCATCCAGCACGCCCTGGCGCACGCTGGGGTGCGCCAGCACCTGTTCGAGCGGCGCCTGGGCGTCCAGCCCGGACACTTGGCGGCACGCCGCAATATTCGGGAAGACCAGGAAGCCCACTGAATCGCGGTCATGGCCGGTAACGACGATATCCTGCGCCAGCGGCGCCAGGCACTCGATGCCCTTTACCCGCAGCGTCCCTACGCTTACCCAGGTGGCGGTGGTCAGCTTGAAGTCCTCGGACACCCGGCCATCGAACATCAGCCCCGCTTCGGGTTTGTCGGGGTCGGCAAAACGCACGGCATCGCCGATAAGATAAAAACCTTCCTGGTCGAAAGCCTTGGCGGTTACTTCAGGCTGCTTGTAATAGCCCGGCGTGATGACGGGGCCCTTGACGCGCACCTCGAGCTTGCCGCTATTGGGCACGAGCTTCAAGGTCACGCCCGGCACGGGCAAACCAATAACCCCCGAGCGGTCGGCCTGGAAGTGGCAGTCGGTAGCCAGCGGCGATGTCTCGGTGGACCCCCAGGCCGTCACCATGGGAATCGCATGGCCCAGCTCCTGGCGCGACAGTTCGATCAAGCCGTCCCATAAATGCTGCGGCAATGCGGCGGCGGCATAGAAAATGACCTTGAGCTGCGAAAAGAACTGCCGGCGCAATTGCGCGTCGCTGCGCAGCACAGGCAAAAGCATATCGAACGCACGCGGCACATTCATATAAAGCGTCGGCGCGACATCGCGCAGATTGGCTATCGTAGCGTCGAACAGACCAGGCACCGGCTTGCCGCTATCAAGGTAAAAAGTGCCGCCGTGGACCAGGATAATATTGAAATTATGGTTGCTGCCGAATGTGTGATTCCATGGCAGCCAGTCCAGCAGCACAGGCGGCGTTTCGTTTAAAAAGGGCCAGACCTGGGACTTGGCCTGCTGGCTGGAACACAGCATGCGCTGCGTATTGATCACCCCTTTGGGGTAACCGGTCGATCCCGAGGTAAACAGGATTTTCGCCACGCTGTCGGGTGTGATGCCGTCGTAGGCTTGCTGCACCGCGGGCGCGTCGATGTCCTTCAGCAGGTCGCCAAATGCCAAGCCTTCGCCCGACGGCGCGGGATCGCTTTGGGCCACGACCAGGGTTGCGCGGTGCAAGCCTTCAAGCGCCTTGAGCGCAGGCCGAAAACGTTCGATGCCGCCGACATAAATGACATCGGGGTCGAGCCGCTGGATCAAGTTTTTAAGTTTGGCATAGTCCTTTGAAACCAGCGAATATGCCGGCGAGATGCTGGCGTACGGAACGCCCACATGCATGCAGGCCAACATAATCAATGCATGCTCGACACTATTGTCGGTGAGTACGCAAAACGGCCGGTCGGTGCGCACACCGCGTTTGATCAGCCAAGTACCGATGCGGTATACCTTTTCGAGGGCCTGGGCATACGTTACGCCTTCCCAATTTCCTGTGGCGGGGTTGCGCTCTTGAAGGAAGTCGCGGTCTGGCGCGGCGCGTGCCCAATGTTCGAGGTACTGGCCTATGCAACGGGCGTAGGGCTCAAGAGGCATGGGGTTTTCGACCAGGATGGAGCCGTCGGGACGGGGCGTGACGTTTACGGCGGGTGCGGCAAAAATTGCCGGAACTGCGGCTTGGGGGGAATTCACTACTGTCTCCGTGTTTTTCTAGAGTGGCCGGGACTATGCCCGAACGCATGCAAAGGATCTTTTAAAGCCCATTTTTACAAATACTATACGTAATATTTTTCATAAATACAATCTATAGTTTATATGGGGGTCCCTCTATCCCGGCCACATGATGCGCCATGGCCTGGCGGCCAGCGACGGCCTGAAGCTTTGAATGAGTTCGAAATCGCCCTGACGGTACAATTTCATAAAAGCCTAGTTCCATTCAACTCAAAGCCGGCAGGATGACAACGAAGACCCTACCCTTATTTCCGCTGGGCAGAGCGCTATTCCCCGACGGCGTTCTGCATTTGCGCATCTTCGAGGTGCGCTACCTGGACATGATCAAGAAGTGCCTTGACACCTCCGAGCCTTTTGGCGTCGTCCCTTTGCTTGAGGGCAAAGAGGTACGCAGCCCCGAAGGCGGCGAAGTCCTTGGCCGGGCCGGCACTATTGCCAAGATCGACGAATGGGTTGCGCTGACGCCTACCCTATTTCAATTGCGCTGCGTGGGCACCAGCCGCTTCCAGGTGCAGTCGTGCGAACAAGGCCAGTTCGGCTTATGGAGCGGCCAGGTCGCGCCCATGGCGGACGATCCAATCGTGGCTATCCCGAATACGCTGCAGCCCAGCGCCAACCGGCTGGGAAAACTTATTGCCGACCTTCAAAAAGACGGCACGCCGGCACCGGCCATGCCGATAGCGCCGCCCTTCCGGCTGGACGAGTGCGGCTGGGTGGCGAATCGATGGTGCGAGTTGCTGCCGCTTTCTCCGTTGCAACAGCAGCAAATGCTGATGCAGGAAGATCCCGCCGAGCGGCTGGCGCAAATACAGCTCGGCCTGGACAGCCAGGGCCTGCTATGAAGGGATAAGGATGCGCCGCGGCGGCGGCGCGTCCGGCGTCAGCGCATCAACCAGACCGATGCGCGCGCCAGGGGACCTTGTATTACATTGGACAGGCTTGCCGGAAGATTCAATGGCTTGAGCGTCATTTTTGCGGCCATCGAGATCGGATAATGGCGGCGCAGATCCTTGCCCAGCCGGTTACACAGTGTTTTAAAACCTGCTTTGCTGGCCTGCGCGCCATGTTGCGTGGCATAGGCATGCCATAGCGCGCATTCGGCGTCGGAATTGCGCGCTTCCATCACGCGCCGCCTGATGGCGCCGAACACGCGCATCCGGCCAGGCTGTTCTGTTTCCCGGTACTGGCGGAAATAACGATAAAAATGCTTGTAATGGCCGACCTCTTCGGCGCTGATGCGCGCCGCTATGCCGGCCAGCACCGGTTCGTCTGCCTGTTCGGACAAGGCATGATAAAACGTGGCCGTACCGGTTTCAACGACGCATCGAGCCACCATTTCCAGGCCTCTTGTGCGCTCGAATTCGTCTACCGTGCAAAGCTTTGAGTACTCAGCAAAGAACGACGCATAGGCGGCCTCCCAGTCGAAGTCCGGCCAGGCGTGCTGCACATACCCTTTCAACGCATGGCCGTGACGGACCTCTTCGTGCTGCCAATGCTGGCCAAGCCATTCCACTACCGGGGCGTCGCCTTCAAAATATTCAATAAGGTTCGAAGTGTACAGATCGGAAGCAATTTCAACGAACGAAGCTCCGGCAACCATATACAACAGGTCTTCGCGCCCCGAGAGCCGAGCCATGTCTATGGTTTCATAGGGAATGCGGTCAAGCCCCCAGCGCGGCGTTTCAGGAGTATGACCTTGCTTCATAACGGATGATGTCATGGGTGCACCTTGCATACTATTTCCTCCCGCTTTCGTCCTATTGTATGCCAGCGACGGCACTGCAACAATGGCGCCCGCATTGGGCTTGAGCCCAATGCATTAAAACTTTCCGTAACGGAAAAGGTATTCGGCAACACCCGCCGCATAAGGCTAAACTGGCTCAAGCGCCTGCCCGCGCCGCAGCCGCAACGCGCAAGCGCCGACGTATGCCCGCAGCACCGAAACGCAACCCAGGAGTATTGCCATGAGCACCAGTTTTCCGGGATTTTCCAGCCCTATGGCCGGCACCGATGCGCCGCTGGACATGCTGGCCGCCTGCCACACCCGCATCGAAAAGCAATGCACAACCCTTACCCGTCTCGTGCCCCATCTTGCAGAACACGGTGCGGACGAGCAAGCTGCTACCGCCGCACGTAACGTCATGCGCTATTTCGATACCGCGGCCCTCATGCATCACGCCGATGAAGAAGAAAACCTGTTCCCCGAGCTGCTCGATTCCATGGCCGGCTCCGATGCCGTGTGCCTGCGTGAACTGACTCAGACGCTGACCGCCGACCATCGACGGCTGGAAGCGGACTGGCGCCATCTGCGCCGTGCACTCGCCGAAATTGCCGAAGAACGCCCGGCCGAGCTTGCCGCCCAGGATGTTGCAGAGTTTGTTGAACGCTACGCCCGGCACCTGCAACGCGAGGACGAAGAACTATTCCCCATGGCGCAACGCCTTCTGGGCGACGATGCCCTCAAACGCCTCGGCCACGCCATGAGCGAACGGCGCGGCCCGGCCGCCCCTTCCGCCTAAAAAACCTTGACAATATCAAGCATTTAGCGTATCTTTTACTGGATATATATTAACTATATGCCTTTTGACTGCTTTGCCAGGTTCTAATTGGCAGTGGGCTTTTTGAGAAATTCCTTCATACTCACGGCTTGTTCCGCGTCTATTCGAACTTATAGCGCTGCGCCCATCAGGGTGGCGGCGCTGTTTAATTCATCAGCCAGCAAAGCACAACGGCCGCGCAAGCAGCATGCGTGCCGCTATTTTTATTTTCCCGTACTACGTCCTGGCGGGCGTAAAACTTCAGTGCGCTGTCCGGCATGCCCAACGGCCTGCCATGGCTAGCGCCTACCGCGATTCGCCGTTTGCGCCCGGCTTACAGCCGGCTTTGCACAGTGTGCAGGGCTTGGCCTCACCCTATTTAAGGAGCCCCATTTATGGCTAAAGAAGAACTACTGGAAATGCAAGGTTCAGTTACCGAGGTACTGCCTGATTCCCGCTTCCGGGTCTTGCTGGACAACGGCCACCCCATCATTGCCTACACCGGCGGAAAGATGCGCAAGCACCATATCCGTATTCTGGCGGGCGACAAGGTTACGCTTGAAATGTCGCCCTACGACCTCAGCAAAGGCCGGATCACGTTCCGCCATATCGCCGGCCGTCCTCCCATGACGCCCACCCGCCGCCACAATTAAAGCCTTGCAGCAGCGTTCAGCTGCGCGGCGCGGCAAACCGTTCCAAAGCGCCGGTTTGCTCTGCAATACTGTCCCAGCCGGCCACATCAAAATCAATCACAGCCAGGCTGGCGGGCGCAAATTCCTGTTGCAGGCGCGCGTAAGCGGTGCGCCCGCCCCGGCCCACTAAACTCAGCGCCAGCTTATGTAAGCCGGGGTTATGCCCCACCAACAGCACGGTAGCAGGCTCGGACGAAACCGACCGCAGCAGCTCCAGCAATGCATCGGCACGCGCTTCGTAGATGCGATCGTCGAAAATGGCGGGCACGACCGCCGGCAAAGCCTTCTGTATGGCGACCCAGGTTTCTCTGGTACGCCGCGCTCCAGAAACCAGCGCCAATGAGGGCAAAAAATTTTCCTGCGCAATATAAACACCCATTTCGCCAGCCTCGTGCTCGCCCGCGGCCGACAAAGGACGATCGTAGTCCCGGACATTCTGCGGGTGGCCCGCCTGCGCATGGCGCAGCAAAAGCAGGCGGCGAAACGTTGCGGTCATATTGCCTTCCTATAAATTGATCATTGAATCGTAAATCGGCAATCCGGTCGCTACCGGCTCGCCAGGATACGATAGCGTCCTTCGCCGGGCATGCTTTCGGACCGTGCCAGCACCAGCGAATATGCCGACCAAACTATAGGCGAAAAATCGGTCTCGGGCATAGTCTTGGCCTTGCGTGCCAACGTAATGTGCGGACGGAATGCGGTTTCCTGCTTGAAGACGATTCCACTTGCCCGCAGCGCCATGCTTAGGCTTAGCTGCAAGTCAAATAGCGCCTGCGGCACCGAGTTCATGCCGGCCCAGAGCAAATCCAGGCGCTTGAAGCAACCATACCGGTCCAGGACCAATGTCATGTCCGGACGCGACAAGCGGTTCAGCACCGACTCCAGCACCGGCAGCGCCTGGGCCGGCTGCTCGCCAAGGAACGCCAGCGTCAAGTGAAAGTCCTGGCGTTGCGTCTTTTTACCCGCCACGCCCGCCTGCAGGCCTTCGAGCTTTTCCGCCACCAACGCGTCCGGCCACAAGGCATAAAACAAACGATGCCGGCCGGGGCCGCGCGGCTCGGATGGCGCCGGGCTCATGCGCGGCGCACGTCCAGCTTCAGGCGCGCGGCAAACTCTTCGCGCGTCATCAGTTGCAAGCCGTCCAGCATGCACCATTGCAGCATGCCCACTCCTGCGCCGGCCGCCTGCGCCTTCTGCGCGGCCCATTCGCCCACCACTCCGAAATACGCCATGGCCGAGGCCGTGGCCCGCCACGCGTCCGGCTGCACAGCGGCAAATGCGCCCACCAATGCCGACGCGGAACAACCCATGCCTGTGACTCGCGTCATCCACTCATGCCCGTTGGACAGCGCCAGCCAGCGGCCTTTGGCATCGAGCACATGATCAACCAGCCCCGACACGCACACGACGCAACCGGCCGAGTGCGCCAGGCTGCGCGCGGCGTCGACGGCTTGATCGGACGTCGCCAGGCTTTCCACCCCTTTGGTGGCCGCCGCCAAGCCCGCTACGCTCATGATTTCGGACGCGTTGCCGCGGATGACCGTGGGCGTACCGGTTGCCAGCAACTCGCGCAATGCGGCATTGCGGTAGGGCGTCGCGCCCGCCCCGACAGGGTCCAGCACCACCGGTATGCCGCGTTCCTTGCCTGCCTCGAAGGCCATCTTCATGGAGGCTACCCAATACGGATCCAGGGTACCTATGTTCAGCACCAACGCCTGTGCAAGCCGCGCCATATCGCGCACTTCTTCGTGCGCGTGCGCCATGACGGGCGCCGCCCCCATGGCCAGCAAGGCATTGGCGTTGTAGTTGGTCACGACCGAATTGGTGATGCTGTGCACCAGCGGCGCGTGGTCGCGCACGGCAAGAACATCGGCCCAAACGGCATCGGCATCAAGCGCTGAATGATTCACAATTTTCTCGCAAGACAAAACAGGCATTATGATAACGCCGCTGCGACGGCCCGCGGCGCGTCAAGCATGGCATTGATCAAAAGCCCGGAAAACGCATGGCTTGCCCGCTTGCGGCGCACGCCTTGCCGACGGATGAAGCAAAGACCTATGCCGCTTTCTTGCGCGCCTTGTTCAAGACAAGATAAGCAAAACCGCCTATCACCACACCCCAGAAAGCCGAGCCCAGTCCCAGAAAACTCATGTTCGAAGCCGTTGCCAAAAACGTGATGATGGCCGCCTCGCGATGAGCTTCTTCCTGCATGGCGCTGACGACGTTGGTTGCAATGGCCCCCACCAGAGCCAGCCCGGCCAAAATGGCGACAAACTCTTTGGGCAGGGCCGTAAAGAGCAAGACGATCGTGCCCGCGAATGCCCCGCCTATCAGGAAAAAAACACCGTTGGCGATGCCCGCCACGTAACGCCTGGAGGCGTCCTCGTGAGCGTCCTTGCCGGTACACAAGGCAGCTGTGATGGCCGCAAGCACCACCGTGATACCGCCGAACACGGCTATGGCGGCGGACGCCACGCTGGTAAGCGACAAAATGGGCCGCGCCGGCGCTGGATAGCCCGACACATGCAAAATAGCCATGCCCGGCAGGAACTGCCCAGTGAGGCTGACCAGCACCAAAGGCAATGCCAGACTAAGCGTACTGCCCCACGACCATTCAGGACTGATGAACATGGGCGTAGCCAATTTAAGCTCCAGGACGCCCAAATGGGTCTGGCCCAGCAAAACCGCGGCGGCTACGCCCACCAGCATTACCAGCACAATGCTGTAGCGCGGCACCAGGCGTCGAAACACAATGTAGGCAACCACCATACTGAAGGCCAAGACCGGCATGGCGGCCACCGACCTGAACGCGTTGACTCCGAACTCGAACAAAATGCCGGCCATCATGCCCGAAGCAATGCCCTTGGGAATGCTGCGCATGATGCGGTCGAACGAGCCCGAGATGCCAATGACGAGAATAATAGCGGCGGCGGTAATATAGGCCGCAACGGCCTCATTGACCGAGATCGCCGGAAACAGCGTTACCAGCAGAGCCGTTCCGGGCGCCGACCAAGCCGTAATAATAGGCATCTTCATGCGCCAGCTAAGGAAAATACCCACCACGCCGGGGCCGATGGAAATCGCCCAGATCCACGACGACATCATTTCGGGCGAGATGCCCGCCGCGTCGCCCGCCTGAAAGAAAATAATGGCTGGCCCGGCGTAGGCGATCAACACCGCCAGGAAAGCGGCCATCACCGCGGACACAGACCAATCTTTGCTCAGCACTATGCTCTTCTCCTCATGCATCCTATTGTTTGATGCTTAAACCTTTGCGCGTATTTTATGACGCATGCCCGCAGCCCGCATGCTGCGGCAAAAACCTTCGCCGGCATCGGCACCGCCGCGCATGCCTTCCTGCGCCAGCGGCCATAATTTGAAAACCCGCCGCGCCCATGTTAAACATCATAGGATACTGGCCCGCGTATACGGGCGGGCAACCAGTATACGGGCGGGCAACCATATAGGCAACACCATGACAACGCAACCTTCCAATACCGCAAATGCGGCCCCCGCGGCAAGGCCGCCTGTCCCTGGCGCCGCGCGCAAAGTAGCAGGCTATCATGCCCACGTATATTTCGATGCGCAAACCCTGGAACAAGCGCGCGCCTTGTGCTCGGAAGCCGCTGCGCGCTTCCCTCTCAAGATGGGCCGAGTCCACGAAAAGCCCGTGGGCCCGCACCCGGACTGGAGCTGCCAGTTGGCTTTTCGCGCAGGGCTGTTCGAAGAGATAATCGTCTGGCTGGCCATGCATCGCGCCGGGCTGGTGGTCTTCATACATCCGGTAACCGGCAACGACCTTATCGACCATCGCGATTACGCCATCTGGATGGGCGCGGTCAGGCCGCTGGACCTGTCGGTGCTGTCGGGCAAGGACGAACCGGTAAGCTACGAATTCTAGGAATCCAGCAATCCCGACGCTATGGCAAACAGCTGGCTTTTAAAATTGATGCCCAGCTTGTCGAACGCCCTGGCCCGATAGGTTTTCACGGTTGCCACAGACAAGCCCAGGTCGACGGCAATCCCGTCATAGGTCCGGCCGATAAGCAGCCCTTCGCACACGTCCAGTTCGCGTCTGGTAAGGCCGGGATGAACGCGGCCCAGTCGCGCCGCCAAAGCGGTATGCCCGACGCCCTGAAGCTGCGATTGCTGGTTGCAGATGGCAATATGCTTGGTGACGCAGGCGGCAACGGTAGCGGCAAATTGCCCAATGGCGTCGACATCCTTGGACCCGAAGGTGGGACAGCGCTCGAATCGGTAAAGATTCGCGGCCAGTAAGCCGTCTTGCCCGCCATCACAGACTATCGACAAGCGGTCCAGGATGCCGTGCCGGCTATAGATTGCGTCGCGGTGCGCCGGAGCAAACTGCTTTTGGTGCGCATAGGTCATGGCAAGCCCGCCCGGCGTCAGCAATTGCATGGCGGAGTCGAATGTGTGATCACGCGCGTGCAGCTTGGCCTGATAGCTTTTGAAGCAGTCGGCGCTAACGTCGACCCCGTGCAGGCTGGACGACAGGAACATGCGGGGCAAGGATTTCTTGTCCAGTTGGTAAACCGATAAAAAATCGACATAAACCACTTCGTTCAGCTCATGCAGCAGGCTTTTTCCAAAGTCCGCCTGGCCCAAAGCACAAATCAAGCGCTCCACTCCCGCTCCTGTTCGCCGATCTCTTTCGCAAGCGCCACCGGCCGTCCCGGTACTTAAACTCCAGGCATTCATTGCGCACTCCTTGCTGGATAAATCCGAATACTGCGTCTTGGCGAGGTCTTGTCGTACTTTTGGTGGACAGACTCCCCCCGGGCTTATGGTCATACTTGATTAAAACAGCGGCACCACACAACGATATTGCAGTACTGCACGCAATACATATAGTACAAGGAGACCTTCCCAATGAAAATATCCGCGGCCATTGCGCCCCGCCATTTACGGCGCCTGAGCGCAGCCACCCTGCTGAGCCTGGGGCTTTCAGGCGTTACGCACGCAGACATTACCGTCGGCGTCATTTTATCGACTACCGGGCCCGCAGCCTCGCTGGGCCAGCCGGCGGAAAATACCGTCAAGCTCTGGCCCGGCAGCATCGCCGGGCAAAAGCTGAAGGTCATATCGGTCAATGACAACAGCGACCCCACCGAGGCCGCCCGGCAAGCCGCCAAGCTGATCACCGAAAATGCCGTGGACGTGATTGTCGGTCCCTCGATCACGCCGCCGTCGATTGCCGCGATGGAGGTCGCTGGCCGCAACAGCACCCCCATCATTGCCCTGGGCGGCGGCAACGCCATTATCGAGCCCCAGGAGGGGTCGCGGAAATGGGCATTCAAAATGCCTGCGCCGGAAGCCATTTCGGTCGAGCGCGCGCTGGACCACATGGTAAAAAACAAAGTCAAAACCGTTGCCGCCATCGCCGTCACCACCAGTTATGGCGAGGGTTTCCTTAAAGCCTTCAATGCCCAGGCCCCCGCCAAGCACTTGCAGATCGCGGCAACTGAACGCTATGGCGCGCAAGACCTGGGTGTAACGGCCCAGGTTCTGCGCATCATGGCAGCCAAGCCCGATGCCGTCTATATATTCAGCTTCGGCACACCCGCCGTATTGCCGCAAGCGGAACTCGCCAAACGCGGCTACAAGGGCAAAATCTATCAGACCCATGGCATTGCCAATGCCGACTTCCTGCGGGTCGGCGGCAAGTCCGTAGAAGGCACTTACCTTGCCGTCGCCCCCGTCCTAGTGGCGGAACAACTTCCAGCCAGTGATTCAACGAAGAAGCAAGGCATGGAGTACGTCAAGAAGTACGAATCGCAATACGGGCCGGGCACCCGTTCACTTTTCGGATCGACCGCCTGGACCGCGCTGAATTGGTTGCAAGCAACCGTTCCCGTAGCTCTCAGGCAAGCCAAGCCGAACACGCCAGAGTTTCGCCAAGCGCTGCGGGATGCACTGGAAAACATGCATGAAGTCGTCAGCCCCGAAGGCGTCTTCAATATGAGCCCCGGCAACCATAACGGTATCGACGCGCGCGGGCAAGTCATGGTCGAAATCAAGGATGGCAAATGGAAATACATTCCCTGACGCCGCAACGCAATTGGAGTCTGCCCGACATCAATACAGTGCAGGACCTGCGTTGTATCGAGCAGCAGCCGCTTGAACAAGCCGTCCCGTTTACTTCCACCATAGACCTTATCCGATACAGCGCTGCCCGCGCACCGAATCGGACCGCCCTGCTCTTTCAAGTCGATGCCGCCCCAGGCTCGGAAGTCTTGACCTGGACCTACGACCAGTTGCTGGAACAAATCATCCAGGCCGCCAATCTGTTCAGGCAACTGGGCGTCCAGCGCCACGATGCAGTTGCCATACTGGCGCCGAATATGCCCTCGACCCATATCGCGCTATGGGCCGCGCAGTTGGCTGGCTGCGCATTTCCCATCAACTATTTGCTTGGCGCGGAACATGTCGGCAAGTTGTTGGCGGCCGCAAGTGTAAAGGCCGTTGTCACCTTGGGCGAGTCTAGCCAGCTGGACATCCGGCAAACCGTTGTGCAGGCCTTGGAAAAGTCCGGCTTGAACTGCCCCGTGCTGGAAATAGACGCCAACGAACACCAGCCCGCGGCGGGCTCATTCCAACACCAGCTGCGGGCGTCGGATCCTGCCGACGATCTAAGCCAGGAATTGCGCCCTGACGATGTTGCCGCGATATTCCACACTGGCGGGACAACCGGCCTGCCCAAAATCCTGCAGCAGACGCACGCCAACGAGCTGCACACAAGCTGCATGGCTGCGCCCTACTACCGTTTTCACGAAGGCGACGTCCTGCTTAACGGCTTTCCGCTATTTCATGTTGCCGGCGCATTCGTCTATGGACTGGCGGCGCTCGCCGCTCGCGGCACTATCTATATCCCCACCATACTGGGCATGCGCAACCGCGATTTTATCCGCCAAGCCTGGCCGCTATTTCAAGAGCACGGCGTTTCGCACCTGGGCTGCGTACCGACCACGCTCGCATCCTTGGCTCAAAGCTACCGGGAATCGAACCAGCGCGGAACCTGCGGCGTCGAAGCGGCCCTGACGGGTGGCTCGACTTTGCCTGCGGAACTGGCAAACTCATTCGAGCAACTTACCCGAATTCCCGTTCGCAATATATTCGGCATGACTGAATGCGCCGGCATCGTTGCCATAGAACCCGCCGGAGCTCCCAGGACGCCGGGCTCGGCCGGCCTGCCGCTGCCCTATACACGCGTTCGGGCCGTGCCCTTGCCGGAATCGGAAAAATCCGCCATCAACATGTTTTGCGATGCCGGCATCGAGGGCGTCCTGTGCGTCCAGGGTCCTCATGTCAGTCCCGGCTATATCGACAAAAGCCGCAACGCCGGCACCTTCACCGAGAACGGCTGGCTTATCTCGGGCGACTTGGGATACGTGGATGCCGAAGGCCGGGTCTTCATTACAGGACGCTCCAAAGACCTCATTATCCGCAGCGGCCACAACATCGACCCGCAAGCCATCGAAGAAGCTTTTCTCGCAAACCCCGATGTCCTCGATTGCGCCGCTGTCGGGCAACCGGACGAGTACGCAGGGGAACTGCCTGTGGTCTTTGTCACGCTGCGGCCAGGCGCAACAGCCAGTGCGGAAAGCTTGCTTGGCACCGCAAGGCCGCTGATCTCGGAACCTCCGGCCATGCCGAAAGCCGTCTATGTGGTCGCGACCATGCCGACAACTCCGGTGGGAAAAATCTTCAAGCCCCAGCTCAGGCGCCAAGCCATCGTGGAAAAAATCCAAAGCCTTCTACGCGGCTTCGATGCACAGGGAATGTGCCGCATCTCGTTTCCGGACGAACAAACGCAGCGCTGCCTGGTTGAAGTCCGCGATCCCGCCCGCCTCAAGGAAATTTCAGCGGCGCTGAAAAAGCTACCTATTGACGTAACGCTGCGAAGCGGGCAGTAGCGGCGGCGCTGGACCGGCGTGCTGCCCTGTCTTTGACCAAACAACCTCAAACCGGCGCGCAGCCTGCCTTACGGAAAACTATCAAATAGTTATACGCAGATTTATGCACAGCAATTGTGGATAAATCTGTCCCGGCTCAGGCCGGTGCGCCGCCCGGTGGCGGGGCGGCCGAGGAAAGCGCGGGCTGGATGCGCCCCGCTTCGTCGGTGACGACAATGGACGCCGGGGTGACCAGCGGAAGCCCGGCGTCCTTGAGCTGCTGCAACAGCGCGAACAGCAAGGCGCTGCGCACTTCGCTGGTAAAACGCGGCGACTTGATATAGCCGGTAAGCTTGAACACAATGCCGGTAGCAGTCACGCTGTCCAACAGCACGCTGGGCTCGGGGTCGGCCAGCACATCGGAGTTTTCCTCAAGCGCGCTCCGCATAAGCTTGCCCGCAACCTCTACGTCTGTCGATACAGGCATGGACAGCACAAACTGCACACGGCCAAACGGGTTGGCATGGGTCACGTTGCGTACGACCTTGGTAATGAACTCGGAATTCGGCACAATCAAGGTAGAACGGTCGCCCATCTGGATTTCAGTAGCCCGCACATTGATCCGGCGAATGTCTCCTTCAACCCCGCCCAGCGAAACCCAGTCGCCCACCTTGACCGGACGCTCCGCCAACAAAATAAGGCCGGAAACGAAATTCTGCACCACTGCCTGCAAACCGAAGCCTATGCCCACCGACAAGGCGCTGGCTACCCACGCTACCCGCTCCAGGCCTATGCCCACCGCGGTCATGGTCAGCGACGCCACAATGACATAGCCCGCATAGCTGAACAAGGTTGCCGCGGAAAGCCGCATCCCCGGGTCCAGCGCCGTCGTCGGCAGGTAGCGGTCGGCCAGCCAGTGCTTCAGCAGCTTGACGATAATCAGGCCCAGCACCAGCACGGCCAATGCCAGCATGATGGAGGTGGGCCGGATGTGCATCTCGCCTACCGGAATGCCTTCGTACAGATACCCTGCCCGGCGCGCCCACTCAGACGGCCCCTCGCCAAATGGCACGATAAGCAAGATCAAGGCCAGGGCGTAGACCGCAAGGCGGCCTAACCCCGCCAGCAGGACGGCTGCCTGGCTGCGGCTGCGCGCCGACGACTTGGCCGCGTCGGTCTGCGCCGCGTTGCGATCAATAATATGCAGCAATGCCGCGCAACCGTCGTCGATCAACGCCGACAGCAAATAAGCCGCGGCCAGAATCAGTATGCTCCAGATAAGCTGGCGGATGATGAAGCCGCCCAGCGCCACATATCCCAGCAACAGGCAAACGAAGCCCGCTATCAGCGCGGCCCAGATCAGGGCCGTCAGCACCGTACCCCAGAATGGCATCGGGCGTTGCACGAAGCCTTCCTCGCCTTCCGTTTTCAAGCGGCGCCGCAAATGCCTCCAGTGGATCATGGCCAAGGCGATCACTATGCCGATCACGAACGACATCAGGCAGTCCAGCGCCACCGAGGCGGCAAGACTGACATTGGCCAGGGCAGCCAGCCTGAGCGTCATCCAACTGAAGGCCGCGGGCACGGCAAACCCCACTGGCAGCCAACGCAGGCCACTGGCCACGGTATCGGAAATGGCCACCAGGCGCCAGGAAGGCCGATTGGCCACAAGCAGCGCATAGCCCAGGCCCGCGCACACGCCGCCGACCGCCGCCGCGCTCATCAGACTATCGAATATCGCCACCATGGATTCGGACAAGCCGGTATCAATATGGCGGGCGATGCCGGACTGCCAGACCTGGACAATAAGCATGGGCGTTGCCATGGTCAGCAAAACAACTGTCACGGCATACAGCGAGCGGCGCAAACGTCCCGGCGCCACTTTTTCGGCGGTAAGGCGCAGCAGCACTTTGCGTATGGCTGCGCTTAGCCATAACAAGAACAGGCTGGCCAGTACGACGAACGTCTGGGTATAGCCGGGCAACCCGACCAAAGCCTCCCGCAGCTCGTCCAGCAAGGGCGTAATCCTTTGCTTGTCCTGGGGCCACTCGGCGGCCAGTTCCAGCCAGAACGGCCCGCCAAGCACAGAGGCCGCACGTTCGCCCATCTGCGCCTGAAACTGTTGGCGTCTAAGCTTGGTCACCTGCTCGATGATCTGACCCGCTTCCACTGCAATCAAGCGCGCCAGTTTCAATTGGGAATCGAGCGTGGCCTGGTTCTTGGCCAGCTGCTTGCGCTGCGCCTGCACGTCGGGCGCCTCGTGCGAGCCCGGCGCAGGCGCCCCAAGCTGGGCCACCCGCGCTTGCACACTGCTTAATTGCGGGGCAACGGCAGCGGCGGCGGATTCGGCCTGGGACTGAGCCTCTTGAGCCGACGTGCGCAATTCCACAAGCTGTGCATCGGTCGGCGCGACGTCGGATTTTTCGTTAAGGCGTTTCTGGATTTTGTCGATCTGCGACCGAGCCGCATCCAGGCTTACCGCAATATCGGCTGGTTGTGCATCGGCGGTGTCTGGCGCCGCCGCGGCCAAAGGCGCATCAAGCAGCTGTCCCGCAAAAAGCATCAGAGCGAAAACGAGCGCGATCCCGGCGCGCAGACGCGGCAGTCGGGCGGAATTGAAGCAACGGCAGAACGGCATCGTAAACACTCATAAAGTATTGGACCCCCAAAGCGCCAGGCCGGCCGACACCGTCAATTGGGCGCAAAGGACGCTTGCCAAGCGCACATCATACTGCCGAAAGCCATTTTTTTTTCCCAAGGGGGCGCTTTTTGCCTTGGGGCGGCCCGGCGGCAAAAAAGGCCCCCACGCTTCACCGCTTACGCGGCTCGCTGCCCCCCAAGGGGGCGCTTTTTGCCTTGGGGCGGCCCGGCGGCAAAAAAGGGCGCATCCATACAGGATGCGCCCTTGATCCAGCCGGCCCCGCCTTTCAGCGGGGCGCAAGCAGGAAGACTTACACGACAGCAGCTTCAGCAGCAACCACTTCGTCGATGGGACTGCGAATGATATGGTCGAAAGCGCTTAGCGCGGCCTTGGCCCCATCACCCGCGGCAATGACGATCTGCTTGAAAGGCACGGTAGTTGCATCGCCGGCGGCGAATACCCCGGGTACCGAAGTCTGGCCGCGGGCATCGATCTCGATCTCGCCGAAACGCGACAACGCCACCGTTCCCTTGAGCCATTCCGTATTGGGTACCAGCCCTATCTGGATGAACACACCTTCCAGTTCGACCTGCTTGATCTCGTCGGTGGTGCGATCCTTGTACGACAATCCGTTGACTTTTTTGCCGTCGCCATGGATCTCGGTGGTTTGCGCCGAGGTAATAATGCTGACATTGCCCAGGCTGCGCAATTTGCGCTGCAAGACCTCGTCGGCCCGCAAGGCGCTGTCGTATTCGATAAGCGTGACATGCTGCACCAGCCCCGCCAGGTCGATGGCCGCCTCAACGCCCGAGTTGCCGCCGCCGATAACCGCTACGCGCTTGCCCTTGAACAACGGGCCATCGCAGTGGGGGCAGTACGCAACGCCGTTGTTGCGGTATTGCTGCTCGCCCGGCACATTGATTTCGCGCCAGCGTGCGCCGGTCGAAAGTATGACGGTTTTGCTTTTGAGCACGCCGCCGTTGGCAAGCTTCACCTCGATGAGTTTTCCAGGCACAAGCTCTACGGCCTGCTGCAGATTCATGATGTCGACATCGTAAGCACGTACGTGCTGTTCGAGCGCAACGGCAAACTTCGGACCGTCGGTTTCCTTGACGGAGATAAAGTTCTCGATGGCCATGGTGTCGAGCACCTGGCCACCGAAACGCTCGGCCACGACGCCGGTGCGTATACCTTTACGCGCCGCATAGACGGCAGCGGCCGCGCCGGCGGGGCCGCCGCCAACGATCAGCACATCGAACGCTTCTTTGGCGCTTAGCTCTTCACCCTTGCGGGCGCTGGCGCCGGTGTCCAGCTTGGCGAGGATTTCTTCCACGCCGGAACGACCCTGGCCGAAGAGTTCGCCATTCATGTACACCGTAGGCACGGACATGATCTGGCGCTCGTCGACTTCGCTTTGATACAACGCGCCGTCGATCGCCACGTGCTTGATGCGCGGGTTGATGATGGACATTGTGTTCAGCGCCTGCACGACATCGGGACAGTTCTGGCACGACAGCGAAAAATAAGTTTCAAACAGATAGTCGCCATCAAGGTTGCGGATCTGCTCGATCACCGCGTCGTCCAGCTTGATGGGATGGCCGCCGACTTGCAGCAAGGCAAGTACAAGCGATGTGAATTCGTGCCCCATGGGAATACCGGCGAATTTCACGCTGATATCGGTTCCGGGACGGTTGATGCTGAATGCAGGCTTGCGGCCGGATGCTTCGCTGTTTTCGTTCAGCGTGATCTTGTCGGACAGCTCGGCAATTTCCTGCAGGGTTTCCCGTAGTTCACGAGATTTGTCCCCTTCGTCCAAGGCGGCAACGATCTCGATCGGGTAAACCAACTTTTCCAGATACGATTTCAATTGGGTCTTGAGATTTGCGTCTAACATAGTTTTTTTTCCTCTCATGAAGTTATGGCGGGTATTGCCCAGGCTTGTAGCCCGGGCAACAAGGCTTTGGCCGCCGGCTTTTGGCCGGCGTTGCTAAATACAGCTACCGCTTTACTTAGATCTTTCCAACCAGGTCAAGCGAAGGAGTCAGCGTCTTGGCGCCTTCTTCCCACTTGGCGGGGCAAACTTCGCCCGGGTGGGCCGCGATGTACTGCGCGGCCTTGACCTTGCGCATCAGTTCGGAAGCGTCGCGGCCAATGCCGTTGTCGTGGATTTCCAGGACTTTGATCTGGCCTTCGGGGTTGATCACGAACGTGCCGCGCAGCGCAATGCCTTCTTCTTCGATCAGCACGCCGAAGTTATTGGCCAGCACGTGGGTGGGATCGGCCAGCATGGGATAGTTGACCTTGCTGATGGCATCCGAAGTGTCGTGCCAGGCTTTGTGCGAGAAATGCGTGTCGGTGGATACGCTGTAGATTTCGACGCCCAGTTTTTGGAATTCGGCGTAATGATCGGCCAAATCTTCCAGTTCTGTGGGGCACACAAAAGTAAAGTCAGCCGGATAGAAAACCAGAACCGACCATTTACCCTTCAGGGACGCTTCGGTGACGTCTACGAATTTACCATTGTGATACGCAGTTGCTTTAAATGGTTTGATTTCGGTATTGATCAAGGACATTTTTGTCTTCCTTAGTAAGTGATAGGTGGGTTGAAAACTGAATATGGGACCAGTATAGGTTGCCCAGAATCATTTGTAAAATTGATTGATCCAATCAGCGCAGTAGTTTTTTGCTATGGAATGAATTAGATCGGAACCGAAGACTTCAGGCCACGGCGAATTGCCCGCGCGCCGGGAATAGCCGGCCAAAGCGCAAGCGAGGGTTCAAAGCGGCTTAATACTGCAATATATCCTTTACGGGGCCAGGTGCCAACCAATGCCGTATCCCAATGCGTGCAGGCAAGGCTCAAACAGCGTCTTATAGCTGCAACATACGGCTGTCATACTCGGCCGCTTCATCCACATGTCCTCGCATCTCCAGCGCAGGCTTGAAGCAGCAATACCAACCATGTTACGAACACTCACACTCAAAAAAAGCTTTGCCTGCTTTCTGGCCGTCCTGACCGGCTTTTCGTTTCTGGTTCTGGGCGCGCTGGATAACTTGACGCGCAGCATCGAGCATCTCAAGCAAATCGAAACACAACGCAGCCAGGCCGTCCAACTCATGCATGAATACAAAGGCTATACCCAGGCGCTGACACGCAATGCCATGGCCTTTGTCGCCACCGAGCAGCCGGAATTCGAAGAGCGCTACAAGCGCTACACCGCCATCATGAACGGCAAGGCACTGGACGCCAGCAACCGGACGCAAACCCTGCTTAAAAAATTCGAAGGCGCCGGTTTTTCCGGGGCAGAAATGAATTCGCTGCTGTCCACCTATGCCAAAACGCAGGATTTGGCCAAGACGGAAATCGAGGCGATGAATACCGCGAAAGGCCTGTTCGACGACGGCAATGGCGGCCTGAAAATAGGACTGCCCGAACCCCTGCTCGCCAAAGTCATGCTGTTCGGCCAACAATACACCAATGCCACCGCCGAAATCGAACGGGATATCGATGATGTAACCCTCATGCTGTCCAACCGCTATGCAGCGGATGTAGAGGCCGCCAGCCAACAAAGCCGGTACGCTTACGGCCTTGCGATAGGCTCGTTGGCCGCCCTGCTTCTTTGCAGCGCAATTGCGTTGTTCCTCCTGTTCAAATCAATCAAAAAGCCGCTGGACGAAGGCGTGCGGCTTGCCCGCAAACTATCCGAAGGCGACCTCGCCGCCTCGCTGCAGGTTCGCCGCAAAGACGAACTGGGCCATTTGCTGAATGCATTGAACGGCATCGGACAAGGCTTGCAGGATGTTGTCCGGGACGTCAGGAACCGCAGCGTACAGATTGCCGCCAGCACCCGCGAAATATCCCGGGGCCATGCAGACCTTTCAAGCCGCAGCAGCGCGCAAGCCGCCAATGTCCAGCAAACCGCCGCCGCCATGGAGCAATTGTCCGCTACCGTCAGGCAGAATGCGGACAATGCCCAAGAGGCGAACAAGCTTGCCCTGCGGGCGGCGGACTGCGCGGTTCGCGGCAACGGCGAAGTGAACCTTGCAGTCCAAACCATGCAGGACTTGCGCCAAAGCTCGGGCAAGATGGCCGGCGTCATCGGCGTTATCGACAACATTGCCTTCCAGACCAATATCCTGGCGCTCAATGCGGCCGTCGAAGCCGCCCGGGCCGGACCCCACGGGCGCGGGTTCGCGGTGGTGGCCAACGAAGTACGCAATCTGGCCCTGCGCTCGGCCGAGTCGGCCAAGGAAATCGGCCTGCTCATCGGCGACTCGCTCAAGCACATGGACGCGCAAGCCCGGCAAACCGAAAATGCCGGCCTGGCCATGCGGGAAATCATGCTGTCGGTGCAAAAGGTCAACGACATCATGCAGGACATCACCCTGGCCTCCGAAGAACAAGCCAGCGGCATCCAGCAGGTCTGCATCGCGCTGAACCAGATGGATGCCATTACCCAGCAGAACGTCGTGCTGGCGCAAGAATCCGTCGACACGACGGCGTGGCAACGCACACAAGCCGACGGCCTGGAAGCGGTCGTGGCGCGCTTCACGTTGCACACGGCGCCGGACCCCCTTGATTACCCAATTCCAGGCAATGGCGGCCATGCACGCCTGGCAGCATGACGAAGGCCTGGACCGGGCGTGGACGCGCCTGAATCGGGACGCCATGCAACTACGCTAAAATGGCACGTTACGTTGACTAAACCGAATTCTCAGGAACGCCATGGAAGCAGAACGCCAAAACCACCTTGCCGCACTCTTGGACGACTACATAGAGCGTCAGCAGGCGTTACGGGGGTATCTTTGACTTCGATGCCAAGTCTGAACGCCTGCAAGTCGTAAACGCCGAACTGGAAAGCGCCGAGGTCTGGAACGACCCCAAGCACGCGCAAGATCTGGGACGCGAAAAGAAAAGCCTGGAAAACGTCGTCCAGACCCTCAGCCAGATAGGCCAGGGGCTTAGCGAAGCGCAAGAGCTCTTCGAGCTGGCCGCCGACGACGATGACGATGCCACTTTGCTGGCCATAGAACAAGACTGCGAAAAACTTGGCGCACGGCTCGAAGAGCTTGAGTTTCGCCGCATGTTCAACAACCCGGCCGACCCGCTTAACTGCTTTATGGACATACAGGCAGGCGCCGGTGGCACCGAAGCCCAGGACTGGGCCTCCATCCTGCTGCGCCAGTATCTGCGCTATTGCGAACAAAAAGACTTCAAGACCGAGATCCTCGAAGAATCGGACGGTGAAGTCGCTGGCATCAAGTCCGCCACCATCAAGATCGAGGGTGACTACGCCTTCGGTTTTCTGCGCACGGAAACCGGCGTCCACCGCCTGGTGCGCAAAAGTCCTTTCGACTCGGCCAATGGGCGCCATACTTCGTTCGCCAGTGTTTTTGTCTACCCCGAAGTGGACGATTCGATAGAGATCGAGATCAATCCGGCGGACCTGCGTGTGGACACCTACCGCGCCAGCGGAGCAGGCGGCCAGCACATCAACAAGACCGACTCGGCCGTACGCATTACCCACGAGCCCACCGGTATTGTGGTCCAGTGCCAGAACGACCGCTCGCAGCACCGCAACCGCGCCGAAGCCATGCAGATGCTCAAATCGCGCCTGTACGAACTGGAGATGCGCCAGCGCATGGCCCAGCAGCAAAAAATGGAAGACGCCAAGACCGACGTCGGCTGGGGTCATCAGATCCGTTCCTATGTTCTGGACCAAAGCCGCATCAAGGATCTGCGCACCAACGTCGAAATATCCAACACCCAAAAAGTGCTGGATGGCGGCCTTGACCTCTTTATCCAGGCCAGCCTGAAGCAAGGCGTCTGAGTCGGCCATAATGGCGCAGCGGCGGCGCGCATTGCGTGCCCCGCCAGGCCCCAACCAGCAAGCTTTCCCGAAAATCACGCACTGAACTACCGACCATGACCGAACCCTCCGCCCCAACGCCCGCTTCCGACGAAAACCACCTGATCGCCGAGCGCCGTGGCAAACTGGCCAAGCTGCGCGCACAAGGCGTGGCCTACCCCAACGACTTCACGCCGGACAGTGCCGCCGCGCCCTTGCATCAGGCCTACGGCGATCTCGAAAAAGAAGCCTTGGCCGAATTGGCCAAGCCGGTCAAGGTTGCCGGGCGCATGATGCTCAAGCGTGTCATGGGCAAGGCCAGCTTCGCCACGCTGCAGGACAGCACGGGGCGCATCCAGATCTATCTGGACAAAAGCACGCTGGGCGACGACACATACGCCGCCTTCAAGACCTGGGACATCGGCGATATGGTGGCCGTCGAAGGCACGGTATTCAAGACGAACAAGGGCGAACTCTCAGTGCATGCCGCCAGTGCGCGCCTGCTGTCCAAATCGCTGCGCCCTTTGCCCGATAAATTCCACGGGGTTTCCGACCAAGAGCTGCGCTATCGCCAGCGCTATGTCGACCTCATCATGACCGAAGAAACGCGGCGCACGTTTGTGGCCCGCAGCAAGGCAATCGGCGGTATCCGGCAATTCATGCTGGATGCGGGCTTCCTGGAGGTCGAGACGCCCATGCTGCACCCGATTCCGGGCGGCGCATCGGCCAAGCCCTTTACCACGCATCACAATGCGCTGGACATGCAGATGTACTTGCGCATTGCGCCCGAGCTGTATCTGAAGCGACTGATCGTGGGCGGCTTCGAGCGCGTGTTCGAATTGAACCGCAACTTTCGCAACGAAGGCGTAAGCCCGCGGCACAATCCCGAATTCACCATGATGGAATTCTATGCCGCCTACACGGATTACCGCTGGCTGATGGAGTTCACCGAAGCCATCATCAGGCAAGCGGCCATTGCAGCCACCGGAAGCGCCGTACTCACCTACCAGGAAAAAGCACTGGACCTGGGCCAGCCCTTCGATCGCCTGACCATCACCCAGGCCATCCTGAAGTACGCCCCGGGCTTCACCGCCGCCCAGTTGGGCGACGAAGCCTTCCTGCGCGCCGAACTGAAAAAGCATCGCGTCGACGTCGACGGCCCTGTCTTCGCCCATGCCGGCATCGGCGCACTGCAATTGGCGCTGTTCGAGGAAACGGCGGAAGCCAAGCTGTGGAATCCCACTTTCATTATTGACTACCCCATCGAGGTATCGCCGCTGGCACGCGCCTCCGATACCCAGCCCGGCATCACCGAACGGTTCGAGCTGTTCATGACGGGCCGCGAAATCGCCAACGGTTTTTCAGAGCTGAACGATCCCGAAGACCAGGCGGCGCGCTTCCAGGCCCAGGTACAGGCCAAGGACGCCGGCGACGAGGAAGCCATGTATTACGACGCGGACTACATCCGCGCTTTGGAATACGGCATGCCTCCCACAGGAGGCTGCGGCATAGGCATCGACCGCTTGATCATGCTGCTGACCGACAGCCCCAGCATTCGCGACGTCATCCTGTTTCCCCACCTGCGTCCCGAAGACTAGCTTGCACAGGCGCGCAAGCGCCTATTCAAGCGCAAGGCAACCCGCCAGCCGAAGCGAGCGGGCAGGATTCGGGCAAGGCATCAACTGCCTTCCTTGGCGTGGTTGATCGTGTACTTGGGGATTTCAATGGTCAGGTCGCTTTGCGCCACAAGAGCCTGGCACGACAGGCGCGAAGTCGGTTCCAGGCCCCAGGCGCGATCCAGATAATCTTCTTCGTTGTCGGTTGCTTCGTCCAAAGAATTGAAGCCTTCCCGGATAACTACGTGGCAAGTCGTGCAAGCGCAGGACAATTCGCAGGCATGTTCGATATCGATGTGGTTGTCGAGCAGCACACGGCAGATCGAAACGCCCTCCGGGGCATTCTCGACCACCGCGCCATCGGGACAGACATCGGGATGGGGCAATACAGTGATTCTAGCCATGAGCTTCCTACCTTGCAATTTCGTCGACATTGCGGCCGGCCAGGGCCGCTCGTATGCTGCGATCCATGCGCCTTGCGGCAAAGCCGTCGGACGAGGCGCTTAGCGCCTGCACTGCGCGGCGCGCCAGCTCGGCGTCGTCCGAAGACAAAGCCACACCCGCATTGCGCAGACCGCGGGTAATGGCGGTTTTTTCGTCCTCGGACAACAGGTCGCCATCGGCGGCCATCGCTGCCCGGATCGATTCGACCAGTTGCTGCAACTCCACCTGTTGTTCGCGCAAGGCGCGCGCCTGGGCATCGCTGCCGGCATTGGCCATGCCTTCGCCCAGCATGCGGCTGACTTCGTCGTCGGTCAGGCCGTACGATGGCTTGACCGCCACGCTGGCCTCAACGCCCGTGCTTTCTTCGCGGGCGCCGACATTCAGCAAACCATCGGCATCCACCTGGAAGGTGACGCGGATGCGTGCCGCGCCCGCCACCATGGGCGGAATGCCGCGCAGCTCGAAACGCGCCAGAGAGCGGCAATCATCGACCAGTTCGCGCTCGCCCTGCACAACATGGATGCTCATGGCCGACTGGCCGTCCTTGAAGGTGGTGAACTCTTGCGCGCGCGCAA
Organism: Eoetvoesiella caeni; assembly: GCF_003315175.1. Taxonomy (GTDB): domain Bacteria; phylum Pseudomonadota; class Gammaproteobacteria; order Burkholderiales; family Burkholderiaceae_B; genus Eoetvoesia; species Eoetvoesia caeni. The sequence continues at coordinate 197,241 of NZ_QNRQ01000003.1, forward strand.
CGGGTATCGTGCTGTTGCGCGGAATGACGCGTTCGACAATGCCGCCCATGGTTTCCAACCCCAGCGACAAGGGAGTGACGTCCAGCAACAGCCAGTCGTCGCCGGCCGCGCGATTGCCCACCAGCAGATTGGCCTGCAATGCCGCGCCCAGCGCAACAACCTGGTCTGGGTCCAGATCGGTCAGAGGCGTTGTGCCGAACAAGCGCCCTACTTCGCGCTGTATTATCGGCATGCGCGTCGCGCCGCCCACCATGACCACGCCCTTGACCTCTTGTTTGGTCAAGCCCGCATCGCGCAGGGTACGTACAGCCCGGTCCAGCGTACGCTGGACCAGCGGTTGCACCCAGGCTTCAAACTGTGCACGGTCGATTTCCAATGCCGCCCGGCGTAAGCCGGACAATTGCGCTTCGAATACGATCGAATCGCTGGCCGATAAAGCTTCGCGCGCGGCGCGCGCAGCCACCGCCAAAGCACGTTGGTCGCCTTTATCAAGCGCATCAAGCTTCAGTGCCTGAATAATCTGCGCAACAATCGCCGCATCGAAATCATCGCCGCCAAGCTGGGTGTCGCCGCCCGTGGCAGCTACTTCGAACACACCTTGGCTTAAACGCAATATGGACAGATCGAACGTACCGCCGCCCAGGTCGTACACGGCATAAATTCCTTCAGCCCCATGGTCCAGCCCATAGGCAATGGCCGCCGCGGTCGGCTCGTTGAGCAGGCGCAATACCGTCAGTCCCGCCAGCCGCGCGGCGTCGCGCGTGGCCTGGCGCTGCGCATCATCGAAATACGCCGGCACCGTCACCACCACGCCCACCAGCTCGCCGCCAAGCGCGCCCTCGGCGCGTTCGCGCAGGGCCGCCAGGATGCGGCTGGAAATCTCGACCGGCGTAAATTCGCCCTGTACCGTCTTGAGCTTTACGGGGGCATCATCCGCAAACTCGTACACTGCGCCCTCGGCGCGGGCCTCGTCCAGCGAGCGCCCCATGAACCGCTTGACCGACGCAATGGTATTGAGGGAGTCTTGCGCCTGATGCCGACGCGCCTCGTAGCCTACCTGCACAGCGCCGTCAGCGGCGTAGCGGACTACAGAAGGCAGCAGGCCCTGGCCGGCTTCGTCTGCCAGCACCTCGGGCACGCTATTGCGCACCGAAGCCACCAGTGAATGGGTGGTTCCCAGGTCGATGCCCGCCGCAAGCTTGCGCTGATGCGGAACCGGGGATTCGCCCGGCTCGGAAATTTGCAGTAATGCCATAAATTCAATATAAGTGATCGTTAAGCGAGGCTTGCACTTCCTGGGACAACTTTTCGACAAACATCCACTCGCGGACCTTTTTCGAGGCTTGCTCGAAGTTGTGCTGTTCGTCGATCAACTGGGCCATTTCCCGCATCATGGTCTCGCGCGCCTGGGCGATTTCGCCGGCCAGCGCCTCGAGCAAATCGGGGCGGCCTTGCTCGCGCGCTTCGTCAAGCTGCTCGCGCAGCATGATCTGCAACATCAGGAATTCGCTGTCCACACTGGTATTGCTTTCAGCCTGGATATCGCAGCCCGAAAGCTCGCATAAATAGCGTGCGCGATTCAAAGGGGACTTAAGAATGCGATAGGCCTCGTTGATGTTCGAGGCCCATTCCATCGCCACCCGCCGTTCGACCGCGCTGGCAGTCGCGTAACGATCCGGATGAACGCGTGCCGCCAGCGTTCGCCAGGTTTGCTCGAGCGCGGCATCGTCAACCGCGTAGCGTAAAGGCAGGCCGAATAGCTGAAAATGATTCTCGCTAGCCACGCATTACACCGTAAAGGACTCGCCGCATCCGCAGGTGGCTTTCTCGTTGGGGTTGGAAAACTTGAACCCTTCGTTCAGGCCTTCGCGCGTGTAGTCCAGTTGCACGCCACTTAAATACGGCAGGCTTTTGGGGTCGACGAAAACCTTGACGCCGAACTGTTCGAATACCGAGTCTTCGGCTTCGGGCTCGTCGACATATTCGAGCTTATAGGCCATGCCCGAGCATCCTGTGGTACGAACGCCCAGACGCAAGCCCAGACCCTTGCCGCGCTTTTCGAGGTAACGGTTGATGTGATCGGCAGCTTGTTGGGTGAGCGTAATTTCCATGGTGCTAGTCCTAGTTTTGATGCTTGTCTTTGTAATTTTGCACTGCCGCCTTGATGGCGTCTTCAGCCAAAATCGAACAATGAATTTTTACCGGCGGCAAGGCAAGTTCTTCGGCAATATGCGTATTGCGGATGTCCAGCGCCTGGTCCAGGGTTTTACCCTTGACCCACTCGGTAACCAGCGAACTGGAAGCAATTGCCGAACCGCAGCCGTAGGTCTTGAAACGTGCATCTTCGATAATACCGTTTTCGCCGACCTTGATCTGCAGCTTCATGACGTCGCCACAGGCGGGAGCGCCCACCATGCCGGTACCGACGCTGTCGTCGCCTTTTTCAAAAGCGCCGACGTTGCGCGGGTTTTCGTAGTGATCCAATACTTTATCGCTATAAGCCATTGCTTGAGCTCCTGTTTAGTGTGCTGCCCATTGAACCGAGTTCAAGTCGATGCCTTCCTGGGCCATTTCCCAGAGCGGCGACATATCGCGCAGCTTGGCTACGCGGCTGGTAAGCAATTTAATGGTGAAATCGATTTCCTGTTCGGTATTGAAGCGACCGAGCGTAAAACGAATGGAACTGTGGGCCAGCTCGTCGTTGCGGCCCAGGGCGCGCAATACGTATGAGGGCTCAAGACTGGCCGAGGTACAGGCCGAGCCGCTGGAGACCGCAAGTTCTTTAATGGCCATGATCAGGGATTCGCCCTCGACATAATTGAAACTGACGTTCAGGTTATGCGGAACGCGCTGGTCGATGTCGCCGTTCAAGTAGACTTCTTCGATTTGCGACAGGCCGGCCCATAGACGGTCGCGCAAGGCGCGGATACGCTCGTTTTCGGCGGCCATTTCAAGCTTTGCCAAACGGAAGGCCTCGCCCATGCCGACGATCTGGTGCGTCGCCAGCGTGCCCGAGCGAAAACCGCGTTCGTGACCGCCGCCATGCATTTGCGCTTCCAGGCGTATACGCGGCTTGCGGCGAATATATAAAGCCCCGATACCTTTGGGGCCATAGGTTTTATGCGCCGAAAACGACATCAGGTCGACCTTGAGCGCTTGCAGGTCGATAACGACCTTGCCTGTGGCTTGCGCTGCATCAACATGGAATATAACGCCTTTTTCGCGGCAGATTTCGCCCAGGGCGGCAACGTCCTGAATGACGCCGATTTCGTTATTGACGAGCATGACCGAAGCCAGGATCGTGTCGGGGCGCAAGGCGGCCTTGAAGGCCTCGAGGTCCAGCATGCCGTTGTCCTGCACGTCAAGGTAGGTAAGCTCGAAGCCCTGGCGTTCAAGTTCGCGGCAGGTATCGAGCACCGCCTTGTGTTCGGTCTTGACTGTAATGATGTGCTTGCCGCGTCCGCCGTAGAAATTGGCGGCCCCTTTAAGGGCAAGATTGTTCGATTCGGTAGCCCCGGATGTCCAGACGATTTCGCGAGGGTCGGCATTGACCAGCGCGGCGACATCGGCCCGGGCCTGCTCGACCGCTTCTTCGGCCTCCCAGCCGAAAGCATGGCTGCGCGATGCCGGGTTGCCGAATTGCTCGTATAGCCAAGGTACCATTTTGTCGACCACACGGGGATCCACGGGCGTGGTCGCCGAATAATCTAGATAAACAGGACGTGAAGACATCTACCGAACTCCAAATAACTATAATTTAAATACTGTATGCGCTATGCGGACACCTGGGATGCAATCTTGATGTCGGCCGGGTTAAGCCGCGCCGTTTGCGCCTGCGTGGATTCGGCCAGCAAGCGCATGCGCTGCTTGTCGACCAGGTCTTGCAAGGAAACTGAATCCAGGTATTCCACCATTTTATGATTTAACGTGGTCCATAGTTCGTGCGTCATGCATTTGCCCGACGTACCGCTGCGCCCGACGTTGCAATCTTCCTTGCCCCCGCAACTGGTGGCGTCGAGAGGTTCGTCGACGGCGAAGATGATATCGGCTACGGTAATATTGCGTGCCAGGCGCGCCAGCGAATAGCCGCCGCCGGGTCCGCGCACGCTTTCAACCAGTTCGTGGCGGCGCAGTTTGCCGAACAACTGTTCCAAATAAGACAACGAAATATTTTGCCGCTGACTGATGGCCGCCAATGTAACCGGGCCGCTTTGCTGGCGCAAGGCCAGGTCGATCATGGCCGTTACTGCAAAGCGCCCTTTGGTCGTTAAACGCATAATGGATTTCCTTACTGAAGTGCTGCACTCGAGTAAAATTCACCAACCGCCCTATACTCGACTAATTAAGTCAAGTATAGCAAATACCCGACTTATTTACTAGGACTCTATCTCAAAAAAAAACCGTGCAAGAGCTCGGTTTTTTTTGCGCCGCACCATAACGGTGTTTGTTGGCTGCGGCTAGGCTGCCTGGTACTGGGTTGCCCGTTTGCGTACGACTTCCAGGACACCTTGGCAGGAGTCTTCGAGGTAGTCGAGCACCTTGGCAAAACCTTCAGGGCCGCCATAGTAGGGTTCGGGCACGGTGGCCTCTTCGAACTCGTTCGCGAAGCGCATAAGCAGCATCAGCTTGTGCTGGTAGATCTTGGGGCACTGCTGCTGCAGAGCCGAAAGATTTTCCCAGTCCATGACCAGAATAAAGTCGAACTCGCGGAAGTCGTCGGCCGTGATCTGGCGCGCTACGCACGCGGAAATGTCATAGCCACGCTTGCGCGCAGCCGCCTGGGCGCGGGCGTCGGGCGCCTCGCCAATATGGAAGTTGTGGGTGGCGGCCGAATCCACTTCGACCACGCCGGAAAGCCCCGCTTCATCAATAAGATGGCGGAACACACCTTCTGCGCTGGGTGAGCGGCAGATATTACCCATGCAAACGAAAAGTACCTTAGTCATCATGATTGAAATTGTGCGGGAAAACCCGCAATAAGGCAATAGATTTTGTGCAATGCAGACGGCTTTTTCTGGCACGTTGACAAAAATAAGTACATAAAATAGCAAGGTTTGGACGCCCCGCGATTCGGTCCAACCCGGCTTGCGATTTTTGACGCCGGCGACCGTCGGGAAGCCAGTATTCATGCAACACAACAAACTTTTGGCCATATCGAAATAGCCAATTTATAGGTAATAACCCTAGCCTCTGGCAAGTCGTAACAGCACTATTTCGGTACCGTAATGCAATGTTTCAGGCGTGTGTAAAAACCCGATATACATAAACTTTATGTGCATTATGTTGGAAATTTCCAACAATTTTTGAAAAGTTCAAGTTAGCAGCGCACGCTGCTTAAGATGGTTCAAGGCATCCCTGGCTGCGGCGGCCTGCTCGAACTCCAGGTTTTTGGCGTGATCCATCATCAGCTTTTCCAGGCGGCGGATTTCTTTGGCCAGCGACTTATCGTCGGCCAGCACCGACAACGGAATATCATCGACCATGGAAGCAGCGGCCGTTGGGGCCATGACACCGTCTATCATTTCGCGTACCGCCTTGTTGACTCCCTTTGCGGTAATACCGTGCAGCTTATTGAATGCCTGCTGCTTGCCGCGGCGCCTCTCGGTTTCGTCCATGGCGCGCCGCATTGAATCGGTAATGCGGTCGGCATATAGTATGGCCCTGCCGTTAAGATTGCGCGCGGCGCGCCCTATGGTCTGGATAAGGCTGCGCTCTGAACGCAGAAAACCCTCTTTATCGGCATCCAGGATGGCCACCAGCGACACCTCGGGAATATCCAGGCCCTCGCGCAACAGGTTGATGCCCACCAGCACATCAAACACCCCAAGCCGCAGGTCGCGAATGATCTCCACCCGTTCGACCGTGTCGATATCCGAATGCAGATAGCGCACCTTCAGGCCGCTTTCAGTCAGGTAGTCCGTCAAGTCTTCGGCCATGCGCTTGGTCAGCGTCGTAACCAGCACACGTTCTCCCACAGCTATGCGCAGCTTGGCTTCGCCCAGCAAATCGTCCACCTGCGTGATGGCGGGCCTTACCTCGATCTCGGGGTCGACCAGCCCGGTGGGGCGCACCACTTGTTCGACCACATTGTCGGCATGTTCGTTTTCGTAGTTGGATGGCGTGGCTGAAACGAATACCGTTTGCGGCATGCGTTGCTCGAATTCCTCCAGCTTCAAAGGCCGGTTGTCCATGGCCGAGGGTAGGCGGAATCCAAAAGTAACCAAGGTTTCCTTGCGCGAACGGTCGCCCTTGTACATGGCCCCAAGCTGGCCCATGGTGACATGGCTCTCGTCGATGAACATAAGGGCGTCGGCCGGCAAGTAATCGATGAGCGTCGGCGGTGGATCGCCCGGCGCCGCGCCGGACAGATGACGCGAGTAGTTCTCGATGCCTTTGCAAAAACCCAGTTCTTGCAGCATTTCCAGGTCGAAGCGCGTGCGCTGCTCAAGCCGCTGGGCCTCGACCAGATGGTTTTCTTTGACGAAAAAATCCAGGCGCTCGCGCAGTTCGACCTTGATGGTTTCAATGGCGCGCAACACCGTTTCGCGCGGCGTCACATAATGCGAGCGGGGAAAAACCGTAAAGCGCAGGATCTTCTGCTTGATTTTGCCGGTCAGCGGATCGAACAGCTCCAGCGATTCGACTTCGTCGTCGAACAGAGTCAGGCGCAACGCCAGTTCGGCATGCTCGGCCGGAAACACGTCGATGGTTTCACCGCGAGCCCGGAAGGTACCGCGCACGAACTCCACATCGTTGCGTTCGTATTGCATGGCGACCAGCCGCGCCAGCAACTCCTGGCGCGGAATGCGGTCGCCGGCGCGCAAGGTAAGCACCATGGCGTGGTAGTCGGCCGGGTTGCCTATACCGTAGATGCACGACACCGAGCCGACAATGATGGTGTCGCGCCGCTCCAGCAGGCTTTTGGTGGCCGACAGGCGCATTTGCTCGATGTGCTCGTTGATCGAGGAATCTTTTTCGATGAAGAGGTCGCGCGCTGCCACGTAGGCCTCGGGCTGGTAGTAATCGTAATAAGAAACGAAATACTCGACCGCATTGTTGGGGAAAAATTCACGAAACTCGGCATACAACTGCGCGGCCAGCGTTTTATTGGGCGCCAGCACAATGGCCGGACGGCCCGTGCGGGCAATGACGTTGGCCATGGTGTAGGTCTTGCCCGACCCGGTCACGCCCAGCAAAGTCTGGTACATCAACCCATCGTCCATGCCCTCTACCAGCCCGTCGATCGCCTGCGGCTGGTCGCCCGCGGGCGGGTATGGCCGATACAATTGAAACGGGCTATTGGGGTATTCGATAATGCCTGGAACGTGAGCAGTCATTGTGGACAACCTCAGGGTAAACCCCTTATTATCACATTATTGGCTAGTTTTTTTATAATTCATTTTCCCACCCCCCTCTGGCATCTTTCAATGACCTCTCTTTTCGAAGCAGTCGAACTCGCCCCGCGCGACCCCATACTTGGTCTAAACGAGCAATACAACACCGACACCCACACCCATAAAGTCAATCTTGGTGTTGGCGTCTACTACGACGATGACGGGCGCATTCCACTTCTTAAAGCGGTTCGCAAAGCCGAACTCGCGCGCGTCGAAGCCGCCGCGCCGCGCGGCTATCTGCCCATTGAAGGACTTGCCAGCTACAACAACGGGGTTCAAACATTATTGTTGGGCGCCGATTCACCGCTGATCGCCGAAGGCCGCGTTCTTACCGCGCAGGCACTGGGCGGCACCGGCGCGCTTAAAATCGGCGCTGACTTCCTCAAGCAATTGCTGCCCCAGTCCAAAGTCGTCATCAGCAACCCAAGCTGGGAAAATCATCGCGCCCTGTTCGAGCGTGCCAATTTCACGGTAGAAACCTACCCTTACTACGACGCCGCAACACATGGGCTGGATTTCAATGCCATGCTTGCCGCGCTTGAAAGCCTGCCTGCCAAGACCATCGTGGTCCTGCATGCCTGCTGCCACAACCCGACGGGCGTCGACCCCAGCATCGAGCAATGGCAGCAAATCGCCCAGGCCGTCAAACAGGCCGACCTCGTGCCCTTCCTTGACATCGCCTACCAGGGTTTTGGCGACGGGCTCACCGAAGACGCGGCTGTCGTGCGCCTGTTCGCCAATCTGGGAATAGCGATGCTGATCAGCTCGTCCTTTTCCAAATCGTTCTCGCTGTATGGCGAACGCGTCGGCGCGCTTACATTGATTGCCGGCAGCCAGGACGAAAAAAGCCGCGTGCTCAGCCAACTGAAGCGCGTCATCCGCACCAACTACTCCAACCCGCCGACCCATAGCGGCACGGTGGTCTCGTCCGTCCTGAATACACCGGAGCTGTACGCGCTGTGGACCGAAGAACTCGCCGAAATGCGCAACCGCATTCGCGCCATGCGCCAGCAATTGGTCGACAACCTCAAAGCCAACGGCGTCAAACAGAACTTCGACTTCGTGCTGGCGCAACGCGGCATGTTCTCGTACTCCGGCCTCACCGCTGACCAAGTCGAAAAGCTGCGTACGGACCACGGCATCTATGCGGTCAGCAGCGGCCGCATATGCGTCGCTGCCCTCAACAGCAAAAACATCGACTACGTCGCTCAGGCCATCGCCAAGGTCCTGGGCTAAACCCCGGGGCTAAAGAAACGCGGCAACGCAAACGGGGGCATGACGAATAGTCATGCCCCTTGCTTTTCGTGCGCACTTGAGCCAAAATTGCAGCTGTATAAACATACAGCGCAAAAAAATACCATGGCCACCAAGCTTACCGAGCGTCAACAGCAAATCCTGGACCTCATTCGCACCGAGATCCGGCGTACGGGCTTTCCGCCCACCCGCGCTGAAATCGCACGGGCGCTGGGTTTCAAGTCGGCCAACGCCGCCGAAGACCATCTCAAGGCGCTGGCGCGCAAAGGGGCCATCGAGCTCACTGCGGGCGCTTCCCGCGGCATTCGGCTTCTGGGCGCGGCACCGGCGGCACCAGCGGCCGCGCCTTCCTTGCTGGAACAACTGTTCCTGCCCATAGTCGGGCGGGTGGCCGCCGGCAGTCCCATTCTTGCCGCCGAACACGTCGAACGCGAAGTCGGCGTCGAACCTGCCCTCTTCTCTCAAACCCCCGACTACCTGCTGCGGGTGCGCGGCCTTAGCATGCGCGACGCCGGCATCCTGGACGGCGACCTGCTGGCGGTTAAAAAGTCGGCCGAAGCGCGCAACGGCCAAATCGTGGTCGCCCGCATCGGGGACGAAGTTACCGTCAAACGGCTTTCAAAGACGGGCAGCCGCATCGAGCTCCTGCCTGAAAATGCCGACTTCGCGCCTATCATCGTGGCTCCCGGCGATGATTTCTCGCTGGAAGGGATAGCTGTCGGCCTCATACGCACGACTCCGCTGCATTAAGAATTCAGCCCACAGCGCTACCGCCGCTGTCGCTACGCCTACGCCGCCGCGCGCCATCATAATGGCGTGGGCTGCGCAAGCCGTTTAAATCCCGCTAAAAAGAAAGGCGCTGCCTATGGCAGCGCCTTTGCACAGACAACAACAATTGCCTTAGTGCTTCATCAAGCCTGAAGACTCGTCCCCGGCCTTCTTGGCATTGGCCACCGATTCGGCTGCAAGACGCGCCACTTCCTCGTCGGACAAGGGCGTGGGCATATGCTGCAAAGCCACTTCAAGCACACGGTCGATCCAGCGTACCGGAATAATTTCCAGATGGTTTTTGACATTGTCTGGAATCTCGGCCAGATCCTTGACGTTTTCCTCGGGAATCATGACTGTCTTGATGCCACCGCGATGCGCCGCCAGCAGCTTTTCCTTTAGGCCGCCGATTGGCAGAACTTCGCCGCGCAAGGTAATTTCGCCGGTCATGGCAACATCGGAGCGTACCGGAATATTGGTAAGCGCCGAAACCATCGCCGTGGTAATCGCAATACCTGCCGACGGCCCGTCCTTGGGCGTGGCGCCTTCCGGAAAGTGCACGTGCAGGTCGCGCTTTTCGAATGCGGTGTTGGCAATACCCCAACGCTGCGCCCTGGCTCGAACCACCGTACGTGCCGCTTCGACCGATTCTTTCATGACATCGCCCAGCGAGCCCGTGCGCAACACGACGCCCTTGCCCGGCATATCAGCCACTTCGATGGTCAGCAGGTCGCCGCCCACTTCCGTCCACGCCAGGCCGGTGACTTGGCCAACCTTGTTTTCTTTCTCGGCCATGCCGAAGTTATAACGGCGCACGCCCAGATAGTCGGCAAGATTCTCGCTGGTAACGACCTCGGCCTGCGTTGTACCGTTGGGCACAGCCTTGCGGCCGCGGGCAGCGGAAGGACCAGGATTGCTTTCCAGTGTTTTCTTGACCACCTTGCGGCAAATCTTGCTCATTTCGCGTTCCAGCGCTCGCACGCCCGCTTCGCGAGTGTAGTAGCGCACGATGTCGCGGATGGCCGATTCTTCGATCTGCATTTCGCCTTCGCGCACGCCATTGTTCTTCATGAGCTTGGGCAGCAGATGATCGAACGCAATATGCACTTTTTCGTCTTCGGTATAACCCGAGAGGCGGATCACTTCCATGCGGTCCAGCAGGGCCGGAGGAATATTGAGCGTGTTGCTGGTGGCCACGAACATTACATCGGACAAGTCGAAATCGACTTCGATGTAGTGGTCCTGGAAAGTGTGGTTCTGTTCCGGATCGAGCACCTCGAGCAGGGCCGAGGAAGGATCGCCGCGAAAGTCCGCACCCATCTTGTCGATTTCATCGAGAAGGAACAGCGGGTTGCGCACGGCCACCTTGCTCATGTTCTGCAAGATCTTGCCCGGCATCGAGCCGATATACGTGCGGCGGTGACCGCGAATCTCGGCTTCGTCGCGCACCCCGCCCAAAGCCATGCGCACGAACTTGCGGTTCGTGGCGCGGGCTATGGACTGGCCCAGCGACGTCTTGCCAACGCCCGGAGGCCCAACCAGGCACAGGATGGGCGCCTTGAGCTTGTCGACCCGTTGCTGTACAGCCAGGTATTCGATGATGCGCTCTTTGACTTTTTCCAGGCCATAGTGGTCGGCATTAAGCACCGTGTCGGCATTGGCTATGGAATTATTGATGCGGCTTTTCTTGCGCCAGGGCAAGCCGATCAGGGTATCGATATAGTTGCGCACGACCGTGGCTTCGGCCGACATGGGCGACATGAGCTTGAGCTTTTTAAGCTCGGCCTCGGCCTTTTTAAGAGCCTCTTTGGGCAATTGGGCCGCAGCGATCTTTTTCTCGAGCTCTTCGATGTCGGCGCCTTCTTCGCCTTCGCCGAGCTCTTTCTGGATGGCCTTGACCTGCTCATTCAGATAGTAATCGCGCTGGCTTTTTTCCATCTGCTTCTTGACGCGCCCGCGAATGCGCTTCTCGACCTGAAGAATGTCGATTTCGGATTCCAGTTGCGACAGCAGATTCTCGAGGCGTTCGGGCGTGCCGGTGACCTCGAGCATTTTCTGTTTCTGCTCGAGCTTCAGGGGCAGATGCGCCGAGATCGTATCGGCCAGGCGGCCGGCGTCGTCGATGCCGCTAAGCGACGTAAGAATCTCTTGGGGAATTTTTTTGTTCAGCTTGACGTACTGCTCGAACTGGGCCACGACGGCGCGGCGCAAGGCTTCGGATTCGGCGCCGTGCGCTGCATCGGGCGCCACGGGCAGGACGTTGGCGGTGAAATGCGTGTCGGCATCGGTCACACTATTGACACGGGCGCGCTGCAAACCCTCGACCAGCACTTTAACGGTGCCGTCGGGCAGTTTAAGCATTTGCAAAATGCTGGCCGCACAACCAATGTCGTACAGGTCTTCAGGTGTGGGGTCGTCTTTGCCGGCGGACTTCTGCGCGACAAGCATAATGTTATTGCCCGCCTCCATGGCCATTTCCAGCGCCTTGATAGAACGAGGCCGGCCGACGAACAAAGGAATCACCATGTGCGGAAATACCACCACGTCACGCAAAGGCAAGAGGGGCAAGTCCATGGGTTCTGAAGAAAGAATCGGGCTCGCAGGCATAGTAATTTCCTTAAAAAAACGCTGCTTTAGAAACGAAAGGGAAGCTTTAGCCTCCCTTTCGTAGTACTACATACAGTCCATCTGGCGACGATAACGAAAATTTCAAGGCGCCGGGTTGATAAACCCGCTGCCCCAAGGGTTTTCATCTACGCACCTGTTGCGCGCGCGCATCTTTTTCAGGCCGCTCCTTTCAGCTTCGCCACAGGGGCCTTTTCAGCTTCGGCAGCAGGCTCCTGGCTGGCGTCGTCGGCATATATCAGCAAAGGCGAACCCTTGCCCAGCACGGCGTTTTCGTCCAATACCACTTGTTTGACGTTTTTTAGGGAAGGAAGTTCATACATTGTGCTTAACAGCGATTGTTCGACGATCGAACGCAGGCCGCGAGCACCGGTACGGCGCTTCAGGGCCCGCTGGGCAATGGCGCTAAGCGCGGCCGGGCGAACCTCGAGTTCGACGTCTTCCATTTCAAACAGTTTCTGGAATTGCTTGATCAGGGAATTCTTGGGTTCGGTAAGAATGCGAACCAGCGTGTCCTCCTGGAGTTCTTCGAGCGTTGCCACGACGGGCAGACGTCCGACCAATTCAGGGATCAAACCGAACTTGATGAGATCTTCGGGCTCGACCTCGGAAAAGACTTCGCCCACGCCCTTTTCGGACTTGCCGCTGACCGACGCCGAGAACCCGATACCGGATTTTTCGGTGCGGTCGCGAATGACTTTTTCAAGGCCGTCGAATGCGCCGCCGACAATGAACAGGATATTGGTGGTGTCGACCTGCACAAAGTCCTGGTTGGGATGCTTGCGCCCGCCTTGCGGCGGAACCGACGCAACAGTGCCTTCAATAAGCTTGAGCAATGCCTGCTGTACGCCTTCGCCGGAAACGTCGCGCGTGATCGACGGATTGTCGGACTTGCGCGAAATCTTATCGATCTCGTCGATGTAGACGATGGCGCGCTGCGCTTTTTCAGTGTCGTAATTGCAGTTTTGCAGCAATTTCTGGATTATGTTTTCGACGTCCTCGCCCACATAGCCGGCTTCGGTCAGGGTGGTGGCGTCGGCCATGACGAAAGGCACATCCAGCATGCGAGCCAGGGTCTGGGCCAATAGCGTTTTTCCGGAACCGGTCGGTCCAATCAGCAAGATATTGCTTTTGGACAGCTCGACTTCGTCGCCCTTGACCTCGCCGTAGCGAATGCGCTTGTAATGGTTGTACACAGCCACAGCCAGATTACGCTTGGGAATATTCTGGCCTATGACATAGCCGTCGAGAAAGGTCTTTATTTCTTGCGGCGTAGGCAGTTCGTTGCGAATTGCATCGCGCGCCGCCTCTTGTGTTTCTTCGAGAATGATATCGGTACACAGATCGATACATTCGTCGCAGATGAACACGTCCGGCCCGGCAATCAATTTGCGGACTTCGTGCTGGCTTTTATTGCAAAACGAGCAGCGCAAGACCTTTTCGTCTGCTGATCCTTTTTTTTCAGGCATAAACTCTTCGATGGTTCCGGTAAGACGGGCGGGATGCAAGCCCCCGTCCCGTCAGGTATTCCCGGCGAAGCGCCTGCGCTTCGCCGACCTGCTGGCCTTACTCTTGTTCGGTAGAGCGCGAGACCAGCACTTTGTCTACTAAACCATACGATACCGCATCTTGCGCCGACATGAAATTGTCGCGCTCGGTATCGACGGCAATGCGCTCGACGGGCTGGCCAGTGCTATTGGCCAGTATCGTGTTGAGGCTTTCGCGCAGATGCAGGATTTCTTTTGCCTGAATCTGAATATCGGATGCCTGGCCCTGCGCACCGCCTGAAGGCTGGTGGATCATGATGCGCGAATTGGGCAAGGTGTAACGCTTGCCTTTGGCGCCCGCTGCCAGCAAAAATGCACCCATGCTGGCGGCGATGCCCGTGCACAAGGTAGAGACATCCGGCTTGACGAACTGCATGGTGTCGTAGATGGCCAGCCCTGCATATACTGACCCACCCGGCGAGTTGATGTAGAGCGAAATATCCTTGTCGGGATTTTCGGACTCGAGGAACAGCAACTGTGCCACCACAAGGTTGGCGGACTGGTCGTTGACCGGCCCGACAAAGAAAATGACCCGTTCGCGCAGCAAGCGCGAATAGATGTCGTAAGAACGTTCGCCACGACCCGATTGCTCTACCACGATGGGCACATAGCCCAAGCCAGTAGGAGCTACCGAGTTGCCACCATACATTGACGCGTAGAAGTCAGTAAATCGCTGCATTTATGCAGTCCCCATAAGTTCTTCGAATGCCACTTTTTCGTCGCTGACCTTGGCCTTGGACAAAACGTGGTCGACCACGTTTTCTTCCAGAACTATGGCTTCGATTTCAGAGCGGCGCTGGCGATCGGAAAGGTAATAGGCAACAACCTGTGCAGGCTGCTCGTAATTTTGGGCCAGCTCTTCGATGCGCGCGCGCACCTGTTCGGGCTTGGCTTTCAGGTCGGCGCTGCTGACCAGTTCGGACACCAGCAGACCCAGGCGCACGCGGCGCTCGGATTCGGCGCTGAATGCTTCGGGAGGAATAGGCATGGTGTCGGCGTTGGGCATGCCGCGCTGCTTGAGTTCTTCGCGGGCCGCGGCCACGCGATTTTGCGTGTCGTTGTCGACCAAAGCCTTGGGCACGTCGAAGGAGCAGGCGGCGACCAGGGCGTCCATGACGCTGGTCTTGGTGCGGGCCATGGCGCGAGCCTTGGCTTCGCGCTCGATGTTGGCGCGCACGTCGGCCAGCAGTTTCTCGACATTGCCTTCTTCCTGGCCCAGCTCTTTGGCAAAGCTGTCGTTCACTTCGGGCAGGATGGGCTCGGCCACTTCGGTAACCGTGATGGCGAATTCAGCCTTCTTGCCGGCAACTTCTTTGCCGCCGTAGTTTTCAGGGAACTCGAGCGGGAAAGTCTTGCTTTCGCCGGCCTTCAGGCCGCGCACGGCAGTTTCGAACTCGGGCAGCATGCGGCCCTGGCCCAAAACGAACGGGAAGGCTTCAGCCTTGCCGCCGTCGAACTCAACACCGTCGATGGTGCCAACGAAATCCAGCGTTACACGGTCGTCGTCCTGGGCGGCACGGCCTTCGCGGGCTTCGTACGTGGCGCGCTGCTTGCGCAGGATGTCGATGGTTTTCTGGACTTCGGCATCGCCGACATGGGTCTCTACGCGCTTGACTTCCAGTGCGGACAAGTCGGGCACGGCGACTTCTGGATACACCTCGAAGGTGGCGGAGAAAGCCAAAGCGCCCTCATCCACGCCTTCGGTCTTGGGTTCCAGATTCGGAACGCCGGCGATACGCAACTTGTTGTCGTCGATGATCTTGTCCAGGGCGCGGCCGACTTCCGAATTGATGACGTCGTAGCGAATGCCGGGGCCCTGGCTGCGCTCGATCAGCGCCAAAGGAGCCTTGCCTGGACGAAAGCCTTGAATTTTTGCGGTGCGCGCGACGCGTTTTAGCTGCGACTGGACTTCTTTTTCGATGTCGGCCACCGAAACGACCAGATCAACACGGCGCTCCAGGCCGGACAGAGTTTCAACCACGGGCTGCATTAGGGACCTATATAAAAAAAGAGTAATTAAAAAGATGAACGTAGCATTTTACCGGAAACTAAGAAAGTCCCAATTCAGCCCATTCTACAGCGATCACAAAACAGCAGCCGCACAGGGGATCGGGCAACGCGCCCTGAATGCAATAATATCGATGTGCGACGGCCGGATCGCGCTTTCCATGACGGGCGACAGCCGTATAAATTTTTTAGCTGCCGACAAAACCGGCAAAGCAATGCGCAACCGGATAATTATTGATGTTGTATACCGGCCATATGCTGCCCAAACCTGAATTTTTCAAGTCCGGCGCTTTCCTGTTTTGGTGCGAACGGAGAGACTCGAACTCTCACACCTCTCGGCGCCAGAACCTAAATCTGGTGCGTCTACCAATTCCGCCACGTTCGCATGTACAGGCAAGCCCGCTAGTGTAGCAATATTTATTTTATTGCACAACACAAAGCCAGCCTATAAGCTTGTTAAAATTATTGCCTAATTTTCAGGCATGGCCAGCACACTAATGAACCCCAGACTTGGCGCTTTACATCCCTACCCCTTCGAAAAGCTCAGACAATTGCTGGCACAGGCCGGCACACCTCCTCCACAACTCCCTCCGATCAATCTGTCGATAGGCGAACCCAAACACGCTACCCCCGCCGTCGTTACCCAGGCCATGCAGAATGCCATGGGCGGCCTGTCAATCTACCCGCCCACCCGTGGCGATGCGCCCTTGCGCAATGCCGTGGCCGACTGGATAGCACGCCGCTACGGCATCGCGCGCCCCGATCCCGAAACGCAGGTTCTGCCGGCCCTGGGTTCGCGCGAAGCTTTGTTCGCCTTCGCCCAGACCGTTGTCGACCCCCGCGCCGGTTCATTGGTTGTCTGCCCCAACCCGTTCTATCAGATATACGAGGGCGCAGCCTTGCTGGCCGGTGCCCAGCCCTGGTTCATCAACGCGCGGGCCGACCTGAACTTCGGCTATGACTGGGCCGCCGTGCCGGCCGACGTCTGGCGCAAGACCAGCCTGGTGTTCGTGTGTTCGCCCGGTAATCCGGCGGGCAATGTCATGACGCTGGACGAATGGAAGACTTTGTTCTCCCTGGCCGACAAGCACGACTTCATCATCGCCGCCGACGAATGCTATTCGGAAATCTACTTCAACGAGCAAGATAAGCCGCTGGGCGCCATGCAGGCGGCCGCGCTGTTGGGACGAAGCGACTACAGCAAGCTGATGTGCTTCTCCAGCCTTTCCAAACGCTCGAACGTGCCCGGCATGCGCTCGGGATTCGTAGCGGGCGACGCGGCTCTGATCAAGCAGTTTTTGCTTTACCGCACCTATCACGGCAGCGCCATCAGTCCCGTCGTTTCGCAGGCCAGCATTGCCGCCTGGGACGACGAAGCGCACGTGCAAGAGAACCGCCGCATGTATCGCGAGAAGTTCGATGCGGTGGTTCCATTGCTAAGTGCGAAACTGAAAGTTCAGCGGCCCGAAGCCGGTTTTTATCTGTGGCTGGAAACCCCCGGCCCGGACACCGACTTTACCCGCGAGCTGTACGCCAAGACGGCGGTTACCGTGCTGCCTGGAAGTTTCCTGGCGCGCACGGCGCACGGCGTCAACCCTGGCGCCAATCGCGTACGCATTGCCCTGGTGGCGCCTAAAGAGCAATGCGTCGAGGCGGCGCACCGCATTGCCCATTTTTTGAGCTGACATTGCCCACCACGCCAGAGCCCCATGGAAAGCCTCGCCCTGCGGGCCGTCCAACTACCATTCACCCTTAATATACCTATAAGCCATCATGACACTTGATCACCTGCAGACCCTCATCGAACAAACATGGGAGCAGCGCGCCGACATCGCGCCGGACAACGCCAACGCTTCCGTGCACGAAGCCGTCCAGGAAACCCTGGCGGCGCTGGACGCGGGCACACTGCGCGTGGCGCAGAAAAGCGGCGGCGACTGGGTCGTGAACCAATGGGTGAAAAAAGCGGTATTGCTGTCTTTCCGGCTGCAGAACAATCAGGTCATGGGCCAGGCGCCCTTGCAGTATTACGATAAGGTGCCGCTCAAATTCGGCGACTACTCCGAACAGGACTTCGCCGGCGCCGGTTTTCGCGTTGTGCCGCCCGCCGTTGCGCGCAAAGGCTCGTTCATCGGCAAGAATGTCGTTCTAATGCCCTCGTACGTCAACGTCGGCGCCTACGTCGACGAAGGCACGATGGTCGATACCTGGGCCACGGTGGGTTCTTGCGCGCAAATCGGCAAGAATGTGCACCTGTCGGGCGGTGTCGGCATAGGCGGCGTGCTCGAGCCCTTGCAGGCCAACCCCACCATTATCGAAGACAATTGCTTTATCGGAGCACGGTCCGAAGTCGTCGAAGGCGTCATTGTCGAAGAAAACTCGGTGCTGGCAATGGGCGTGTTTCTTTCCCAAAGCACCAAGATCTACGACCGCAGCACCGGTACCGTCACTTACGGGCGCATCCCTTCTGGTTCCGTCGTCGTACCCGGTTCGCTGCCCTCGACAGACGGCTCGTACAGCCTGGCCTGCGCCATTATCGTCAAGCGCGTCGATGCGCAAACCCGCTCCAAAACCAGCGTCAACGATTTGCTGAGGGCCTGATGTCCTACTCTGCCGTCCTGGAACTGACCAAAAGCCTGATCGCACGAGCCTCTGTCACGCCAGTCGACGCAGGCTGCCAGCAAGCACTTGGCGAACGCCTGGGTCCCGTGGGGTTTGCCTGCGAAAAGCTGGTCTTCGAGGATGTCAGCAACTTGTGGGCGCGCCGAGGCCAGACAGGGCCCCTGCTGGTTTTTGCCGGCCACACCGACGTCGTGCCGACCGGCCCGCTGGACAAATGGGACAGCGACCCTTTCGTACCCACCGTGCGCGAAGGTCTGCTGTATGGACGCGGCGCGGCCGACATGAAAAGCTCGATCGCGGCCTTTGTCGTTGCCGCGGAAGAGTTCGTGGCGGAACATCCCGACCACAAAGGCTCCATTGCCCTGCTCATTACCTCGGACGAAGAAGGTCCTTCAGTCAATGGCACGGTCAAGGTATGCAACGCCTTGGTCAAGCGCGGGGACAAGCTGGATTACTGCATTGTGGGCGAGCCCACATCGGCGGCGCGTCTGGGCGACACGGTCAAGAACGGCCGCCGGGGCTCGCTTTCGGGCCGGCTTACCGTAAAGGGCAAGCAAGGCCATGTTGCCTATCCCCACTTGGCGCGCAATCCCATACATTTGCTGGCTCCTGCGCTGGCCGAGCTTACCGGCATTGAATGGGACCAGGGCAATGAGTATTTCCCGGCCACGACCTTCCAGGTGTCGAACCTGCATTCCGGCACCGGCGCCACCAACGTCATTCCCGGCGAGGCCGTTGCCGACTTCAACTTTCGCTTCTCCACGGCCAGCACTCCCGAGACGCTCACGGCGCGCGTAGTTGAAGTCCTTGAAGAACATCAGCTGGATTTCCACATAGACTGGACGCTGGGCGGCGAACCGTTCCTGACTCCAAGGGGCGAACTGAGCGCGGCAATCGAACAAGCCATCCTCGAGGAAACCGGCGTCGCAACCGAGTTGTCGACGACGGGTGGCACGTCCGACGGGCGCTTTATTGCCAAGATCTGCCCCCAGGTCATCGAGTTTGGACCGATCAACGCCAGCATCCATCAGGTCAATGAACACATCCGGGTCGACTCGCTCGAGCCTTTGAAAAACATCTACCGCCGCACGCTGGAAAACCTGCTGCTGGATTGACGATCCACCGTGCGCACGGGCGCGCCAGCAATGATTTGCGCTTAAAATCGGACTTTCCCTGAAGTATTCAGGATTATTCCACCCCCCTTGATGGGCGCCCGAGCCGCTCGCCAGCCAGGCGCCTACCCCCGTTTCTTTGCCGGAGTTGGCATGAATCCTTCTGCCTTTCACGAGTTGTTCACCGTGCGCGATCTGCTGCGCTACGCCGTCAGCCAGTTCAATGCCACCAAACTGTCGTTCGGGCACGGCAGCGACAATGCCTGGGACGAAGCCGTCTATCTGCTGCTGCACACCCTGCATCTGCCGCTGGACACGCTGGAACCCTTCCTGGACGCCCGTGTACTGACCGACGAACGCGAGCGCTTCCTCACCATGGTCGACCGGCGCATGACCGAGCGCGTTCCCGCCGCTTATCTTACCGGCGAAGCTTGGCTGCAGGGACACCGCTTCGTGGTGGATCAGCGCGTCATCGTGCCGCGCTCGCCGATTTCCGAGCTTTTGGCGCAGGACCTCTCGCCTTGGGTGGCCGACCCCGACGACGTCGAATTCGTGCTGGACCTATGCACCGGTTCCGGCTGCCTGGCTGTCCTGGCGGCCCTGGCCTTTCCCAATGCGCAGGTCGACGCTGTCGACTTGTCCGAGCATGCCCTGGAAATTGCCAACGAAAACATCGAGCAGTTCGGGCTGGACGGCCGTATCGCCACCCACCGCAGCGATCTGTTCGAACAAATGCCGCAATGCCTGTACGACGTCATTGTGTGCAATCCGCCTTACGTCAACAACCACGCCATGGAATCGCTGCCCGCGGAATACCGCCACGAACCCACCCTGGCCCTGGCAGGCGGCGAAGACGGCATGGACATTGTGCGGCGCATCCTGGAGCGTGCTCCAGAGTTCCTGGCGCCCGGCGGCATCTTGGTGCTGGAAATCGGCAACGAATACGAAAACTTCATCGCCGCCTTCCCAGACCTGGAGCCGGTTTGGCTTAGCACCGAAAACAGCGACGACCAGATCCTGCTTCTTACCCAGGACCAACTGACATCGTGATTCGTGCAACAGGTCTGACGTTGCGTCGAGGCGTCAAGGTATTGCTCGACGAAGCCGATTTTGTCATCAACCCGGGAGAACGAGTCGGCATAGTCGGCAAGAACGGCGCCGGTAAATCAACGCTGTTCTCCTTGCTGCAAGGCCGGCTCGATGCCGACGCAGGCACCCTTACTATTCCGGCGGCCTGGCGCATTGCCAGCGTCGAACAGGAAATCAGCAGCAACGCTTTGCCTGCGCGCGAATTCGTCATCGATGGCGACACGCACTTGCGCGCCTTGCAGGCCGAACGCGCCGCGGTTGCCGAAAACAACGGGCAGCGGATAGCCGAACTGGAAACCGCCCTGATAGAGGCCGACGCCTGGAGTGCGCCTTCGCGGGCCGAGCAGTTGTTGGCGGGGCTGGGATTTGCGCCGGATCAGTGGATGAACCCGGTAAACAGCTTTTCGGGCGGCTGGCAAATGCGGCTGGCCCTGGCCCGCGCCCTCATGGCGCCCTCCGAGTTGCTGCTGCTGGATGAGCCCACCAACCACCTGGATCTGGACGCCATGCTGTGGCTGGAACGCTGGCTGGGCGCCTATCAAGGAACGGTGCTGCTTATTTCGCACGACACCGAGTTTCTGGACGCCGTCGCCAAAGCCATCCTGCATTTCGACCAGGGCAAGCTTGTACGCTACCGCGGCGGCTACGAAGACTTCCTGACGCAGCGTGCCGAGCGCCTGCGCCAGACCCGGCTGGCCTGGGACCGGCAGACGCGCGAAACGGCCCGGCTGCAAAGCTTCATCGACCGTTTCAAGGCCAAGGCCACCAAGGCTAAGCAGGCGCAAAGCCGCGTCAAGGCGCTGGCCCGCATGGAGGCCCTGGCTCCCATACATGCCGAAGCCGGCATCGACATACGCATCCCCGAACCCGAAAGCATGCCCGACCCCCTGATTGCCCTGGAGGCGATCAGCACCGGCTACTTGCTGCCCGGCGGCGAACGCAGATCCATCCTGAAAGACATTACCTTGATGGTCAGGGGCGGCAGCCGCATCGGCGTGCTCGGCGTCAATGGCGCCGGCAAGAGTACGCTGATCAAAACATTGGCTGGCGAGCTCCAACCCTTGAGCGGCGAGCGCAAACCTTCGAAGGGGCTGGAAATAGGCTACTTCGCCCAGCACCAGCTCGACATGCTGGACCTGGAATCCACGCCCTTGCAACATTTGGCGCGCCTGGCGCCGCAGGCCCGCGAACAGGAACTGCGCAACTACCTGGGCGGGTTCGGCTTCAGCGGCGATGCCGTCAACAGCCTGATCGCGCCCATGTCGGGCGGTGAAAAAGCCCGCCTGGCCCTGTCGCTGATAGTCTGGCAAAAACCCAATTTGCTGCTGCTGGACGAGCCCAGCAATCACTTGGACGTCGACACCCGCGAAGCCCTGGCCACGGCGCTGGCCGAGTTTCCCGGCAGCGTGCTGCTGGTTTCGCACGACCGCCACTTGCTGCGCACTACCGTGGACGATTTCTGGATAGTGGCCGACGGCCAGGTGCTGGAGTTCGATGGCGACCTGGAAGACTATCGCGAATGGCTAAGCACCCGCAACGCCACCATGCGCGCCCAGGCACGCAACGAAGTACCTGGCCTGGAAGCCGGCAATGCACCGGACCGCAAGGCCCAGCGCCGCCTTGAAGCCGAACAGCGGCAGCGCCTGGCAAGCGTGCGCAAGCCGCTGGAAAGCAAAATAAAGAAAATCGAAACCGCCATGGAAAAGGCCCGGCTGCGGCTGGCTAGCCTGGACGCGCTGATAGCCGACCCGGATTTCTATTCCGACGAGCGGCGCGAAGAGCGGCTGAAGGCGCTGGCCGAACACGGCGACCTTAGTAAACAGACCAGCCAACTGGAAGACGAGTGGCTGGAATTGCACGAGCAATTGGAAGAAGTGTCCAGGGCCGAATGATCAAGACCGAAGCGTTTCGGTTCGGCCGGCCCGGGCGCCATCGGCCGAAGGCCGGCTGAATCGATCTTGCCTCGGCGGCAAGCTGCCGCGTAACCGGGTCGGACGGAATAGATTGGAAGCAGGTGCCCCAGCCGGTTCTTAGCCGGCGATTTCCAGCTTGGCGATGCCTAGCGCCAAAGTTTTGGTGCCGACATCGCGAAACTGTATTTGCGCCTGCGCATCCACGCCCGCGCCGCTCAGGCCGATAATCGTACCCTCGCCGAATTTGGCATGGGTAACGCCCTGGCCGATACGAAAATGCTTGTCGCCGACCGACACCCCGGTCGTAAGGCTGCGCGCCGGGCGTGCAACGGCCCCGCCGGTCGAAGGCCGCCCATAGGCATCGCCGCGGCGATAGGCGCCCGCCGACCAATTGCTGTTGGCCACAACCGGCGCCCGCTCGCGCGGCGTCAGCCACTTCAGGTGTTCTTCGGGAATTTCGTCCAGGAAACGCGAACGCATGGCGTAGCGCGTCTGGCCATGCAGCATCCGGCTTTGCGCCAAGGTAAGGTAAAGCCGCTGGCGCGCACGGGTAATGGCCACATACATTAGACGGCGCTCTTCTTCCAGGCCAGCCGCTTCAATCAGGCTATTTTCATGCGGAAACAGACCCTCTTCTACCCCGGTAATGAATACCGTGTCGAACTCCAGACCCTTGGCCGCATGCACCGTCATCAACTGAATGGCGTCCTGGCCCGCCTGGGCCTGATTGTCACCGGCTTCGAGCGAAGCATGCGACAGGAAAGCCCCCAGCGGCGACATCTGCACGACGGGTGAAAACACATCGGCATCCGTCGCTGCGTCTTCCGCGGAGTCTGCCGCCGGCGGCTGCGCCGGATCTTCTGCGGCAAGCGGCGCATCCGGCATCAGGATGCGGCCCGCCGGCAAGCCGTCGAAGTTTTCTTCAGCCGCAAATACCGTTGCCGCGTTGACCAGCTCCTGCAAGTTCTCGAGCCGATCGGCGCCTTCTTTTTCGCCCTGGTAAAAGGTTCTAAGCCCGCTATGGTGAATAACATGCTCGACCAGTTCGGGCAGGCTTAGAATCTGCGCCTCGTAGGCCATTTGCTGAATGAGCTCGGTAAACTTCAACAGATTGCCGCCGCCCTTCCCCGACATCAGCGGAACGGCCTTGTACAGGCTGGTATTGTTCTGGCGCGCCAGATCGGACAATTGCTCCAGCGTGCGCGCACCGATGCCCCGTGTGGGGAAATTGACCACGCGCAGCCACGAGGTGTCGTCGTGCAGGTTGTCCATAAGGCGCAAATACGCCAGCGCGTGCTTGACTTCCTGGCGCTCGAAAAAGCGCAGTCCGCCATAAACCTTGTACGGAATGCGCGACGAAAACAGCGCATGCTCGATGACCCGTGACTGCGCATTGCTGCGGTACAGCACCGCAATCTCGCTGCGCAAGCTGCCTTCGCCGATAACCGCCTTGATTTCGTCGACCAGCCAATGCGCTTCGAGCAAGTCGGAGGGCTGTTCGACAACCCGCACGGGCTCGCCTTCGCCCTGCTCGGTCCAAAGGTTTTTACCCAGGCGCCCCGTGTTGTGCGCAATCAGCGCATTGGCCGAATCCAATATATGGCCGTATGAACGGTAATTCTGTTCCAGCCTTATGACCGTGCCATGCGCGTAGTCGCGTTCGAACTCGGCCATATTGCCCACGTTGGCGCCCCGGAATGCATAAATGGACTGATCGTCGTCGCCCACCGCGAAAATGCTGGCGCCTTCGCCGGCCAACAGCTTCAGCCACTGGTACTGCAGGGTATTGGTGTCCTGGAACTCGTCCACCAGAATATGCTGGAAGCGTCTTTGATAGTGCTCGCGTATAGGAGCATTGCGCTGCAGCAACTCGTAGGCGCGCAGCAGCAGTTCGGCAAAGTCGACCACGCCTTCGCGTTCGCACTGGTCTTGATACATCTGATAGATTTCGACCAGACGGCGCCGATGCGCATCCCAGGCGTCAACGCTGCCGGGGCGCAAGCCCTCTTCCTTGGCGCCGTTGATGAAGCGCTGCACATCGCGGGGGGGATATTTTTCGTCATCGATGCCCGCGCCCTTGATCAGCCGTTTGATAGCCGCAAGCTGGTCTGCCGAGTCGAGGATCTGAAAGGTCTGCAGCAAGCCCGCATCGCGATGATGCGCGCGCAACATGCGATTGCACAAACCGTGAAACGTGCCCACCCACATGCCGCGCGTATTGATGGGCAGCAAGGCGGACAGGCGCGTGAGCATTTCACGCGCCGATTTATTGGTGAACGTAACGGCCAGCAGTCCAAATGGACTGGCCTGGCTGGTTTGAATCAGCCAGGCCATGCGGGTGGTCAACACCCTGGTTTTTCCGCTTCCCGCCCCGGCAAGCACCAGGGCATGCTGGGGAGGAAGAGTGACTGCGGCTTGTTGTTCTGGATTTAACTGATCGATCATGCCGCGTAGCGACGCAGCCGATAGGAGAATTGCTCTAGGCCTTCAATGCCGCTTTGCTGCGCGCGCTGGCACCAGGCTTGCAGGTCGCTGAGCAATTGTTCGCTGGTGGAGGTGGAGCTTTCCCACAAACGGGTCAATTCACGGCGCATCTGGACCAAGGTGGACAAAGATTGGCTGTCGGCCAGCACCGTATCCAGTTCGGCGCGCTGGGCCGGTTCAAGCTGCGTGTCGTCGGCGTGGCTGATAAGGTCGCGAGCCCGGCTAAGCGACTGCCAGCGGCAATCGGCGCCGTCGCTTTTACGCAAAGGCTTGAGCTTGGCGAGTTCTTCGGCGGCGGCCTTCTTGACCAGGTCAGTGTAGCGGGCCAGGATTTCGTAGCGATGCAGGATCACGCCTTCCAGGGTTTGCAAGCTGACGCCAACCCCGGATGTCGCGGGCTCGAGCTTGACCTTGGGCGCGACGCGCCGGACTTTGGCCAGGCCGAATGCGCTGAGGATCTTGATATAACCCCAGCCGATGTCGAACTCCCACCACTTGCTGGAAAACTTGGCCGAGGTGCCATAAGCGTGATGGTTATTGTGCAGTTCTTCGCCGCCAATGATAATGCCCCAGGGAATGACGTTGGTGCTGGTATCAGGACTGGCATAGTTGCGATAACCCCACCAGTGACCGATGCCATTGACCACGCCGGCGGCCCAGAAGGGGATCCAGGCCATTTGCACGGCCCATACGGTTAGCCCCAGCACCCCGAACAGGGCCAGGTCTAGAACCAGCATGATGATAATGCCCCAGGTGCTATGGCGCGAATAGAGATTTTGCTCGATCCAGTCGTCGGGCGTGCCGTGGCCGAAACGCTTGATGGTTTCAAGGTTGGTGGACTCTTCGCGGTAAAGCTCGGCGCCACGGAAAAACACCTTGTTGATGCCATAGATGACCGGCGAGTGAGGATCGCCTTCGCGTTCGCATTTGGCGTGATGCTTGCGGTGGATGGCTACCCATTCTTTGGTAACCATGCCCGTGGTAAGCCACAGCCAAAAGCGGAAAAAATGCATGACGGCCGGGTGCAGGTCCAACCCCCGGTGCGTTTGACTGCGGTGCAGGAAAAGCGTTACGCCAAGAATGGTGATGTGTGTAAGCACCAATGTAACGATAACGACCTGCCACCACGAATACTGGAGCAAACCGCCGGCAAGAAATGTAAGAATATTGTCCATAAACCTTGTTTTGAGGCCTCGCGTTAAGTGACAGGGAAAGTTTAGCCCACTTGCTCTGTCTACGACAGCGCTATTGCAAAATAGTTCTTGATTGAAATCAAGCGACTGCGCCAAATAAGGGCCCTGGGGCGCAGCATGGCGCCACGCCTTTGCCCAGGCCCTTATTTAGCTTGAACCGTCCTGCGCCTGGCTCCCGCCCTCTGTGGAGGACTTGAGCGCCGCGGGCTTGGCTCGTTCGAGAACCGCCGCGAAAAAACCATCTGTTCCATGACGGTCCGGACGCATGGCCAGCCAAGGCCCCTCAAGTGTCAGATTTTCGCAACGATCTTGCACGATCTTGCTCGCATCCAGCAGAGTAAATTCAGGATTTTCCGCCAAAAAGGCCTCAACCTGCCGCTCGTTCTCTTCCGGCAGCACGCTGCAGGTGGCATAGACCAGACGGCCGCCGGGCGCAACGCAACGGGAAGCCTGGCGCAGGATGCGGGCCTGAAGATCCACCAGTTCCTGCAGCGACTCGGGATGCTGGCGCCATTTCAGGTCGGGATTACGGCGCAAAGTGCCCAAGCCGCTGCATGGCGCATCAACCAGAACGCGATGCGCCTTGCCGCGCAGGCGCTTGACTCGCTGGTCGTTGTCGTCGGCGATCACCACCGGCACGATATTGGACAAACCGCTGCGCGCAAACCTGGGCTTGGCCCGCGCCAGCCTGGCGGCCGACACGTCAAACGCATACAAACGGCCGGTGGAGCGCATCAAGGCGCCCAGCAGCAGCGTTTTGCCGCCCGCCCCGGCGCAATAGTCGATAACCATTTCGCCGCGCTTGACCCCTACCAGGGCTGCCAGGATCTGGCTGCCTTCGTCCTGCACTTCGATCTCGCCGTTCTCGAACATGGGCCAGCGATTGACGGGTGGGCGGCCCTGAAGGCGTATGCCCCAGGGCGAATACGGCGTGGGTTCGGGATCGAATCGCAGCGCCGGTCCTGTGCGCAAGGTTGCCAACATGGCATCGCGCTCGACCTTGAGCGGGTTGACCCGGATATCCAGCGGAGCGGTCGAGTTCAAGGCGTCGACCAAGGCGTCGGCATCGTCAAGCTGCGACAGGCGCTCGTCAAGCCAATCAGGCAAGCTGGCTCGCACCGCGCGCGAAAGAGCCGCAACATTGATGCGCAGCACATGCTCCAGCCAGCCCTGCTCCGCTTCGTCCAGGCCTTGGTTCAACACATCTTTGCTGAATACATTGGACAAACCCAGAATGGCCAGGCGGCGCGCCGCCGGGCCCATGCCGATTTCGGCAAATTGGCGATAACGGCGCAAATTGCGCAGCACATCGAATACCGCGTCAGCCACTTCGCCGCGATCGCGCGAGCCCAGCTTGGGATGCGCCCGGAACCAATGCGACAGCACGGCGTCGGCCGGATATTCCCATTGCAGCACTTCGCCCAGCACGCTGCGCACCTGTTCGATGCGCGCCGCTGCCATCACGTAAGGCCTGTCGCGCACCGGTGCGGCCTGGCCGTCGCGAGCCGGGGGCCGGCGCGTGCCCCGGGCCGGCTCGCCGCGGCCAGTATCCCGTGGCCGATCCGAAGAGGATTCGGGGCGCCGACCGTCGGAACTTCGAGAATCCGTACCACGCGGGCCCGGACTGCGGCCTTCGCTACGGCTGCTGAAGCCGGATGCTTTGGCGCTGGGGCGCCTGGACGGCGCGCGCCTGTTTTTTTCTGTAGTCATAGCCTGTGTTCTTCCTGCGCGCCTTCCGGCGTAAATAGATAAGAGCGGGTCCTGACGCCTTGCACCTGGACGCGCTGCGTGTCATCCAGCGTCACGCGTCCTTGGGCCAGCCAGCCCGCAACGGTGGCGTAGACCCGATGCTCGATATGCAACAAGCGTTCGGCCAGGGTCTGGGGCGTATCGCCCGCAAGCACCGGTACTATGCCCTGAGCGATTATGGGGCCCACGTCCAGCACCGGGGTAACGAAGTGTACTGTGCAGCCATGCCACTGCACGCCGGCCTCCAGGGCCTGGCCGTGCGTGTTCAAGCCTGGAAACAAAGGCAGCAAAGACGGATGGATATTAATGAGGCGGCCTTCAAAGCGCCTGACGAACTCGTCCGTCAAGACACGCATGAAACCCGCCAACAAAACATAATGCGGTTCGTAGGCTTCGATGGCTTGCGCCAGAGCCTGGTCGAACTCTTCGCGTGAGGCATAATCGCGATGCGGCACAAGTGTAGCCTCTATCCCTTGTTCACGCGCCCAGGCCAACCCCGGCGCGTCCGGCGAGCTGGCAATGACGGCGCACATTTGGGCCGACGCCCCTTGCGCCCGCAAGGCCCGGACTATGGCTTGCATATTAGAGCCGCGTCCCGAAATCAGCACCACAAAGCGGCGCGCGGCAGAGTTTGCAACAAACAAAATATAATTTCCAAAGTAGGCCAACGTAAAATTGTAAACTCTTGCATGTGAAACCCGCTCTAAAAATATATCGCACCCTTCCGCGCCATGACAGCGACAGCCCCAGCGCAGTCACCATCGGCAATTTCGACGGCGTCCACCGCGGGCATCAGGCTATTTTGGCGCGCGTCAGCCAAATTGCCGACGAACGCAGGCTGGCCTCCACCGTAATGACGTTCCAGCCGCATCCACGCGCCTATTTCGCCATGCGCGGCCAGCGGCCCGAACTTATCCCCACGCAAATCAGCAGCTTGCGCGACAAGGCCTGGGCCATCTCGCGCCTGAACATCGAACAGCTGATCCTGGAACGCTTCAACCAGTCCCTGTCCGACATGAGCGCCCAGGACTTCATCAAGACCTTGCTGGTGCAGGGGCTGAACACCCGCTGGCTGCTCGTGGGCGAAGACTTTCGCTTCGGGCACAAGCGCTCGGGCGATGTCGACTTGCTGCGCCAATCGGGGCGGCAATATGGATTCGAAGTCGAAACCATTACCGATGTGCTCGACGAGCACGGCTACCGCATCTCCAGCTCTGAAGTGCGCACTGCGCTGGCTGTTGGCAATCTGGACAGGGCCGAACACCTGCTTGGCCATACCTATCGGGTCAGCGGCCACATTATCCATGGCCAGAAGCTGGGCCGTACGCTGGGCTACCCGACACTAAACATCCGCGTGCCGCAGCTGTGCGCGGCGCGCTCGGGCGTATACATCGTCAGAGCCCACGGCATCAACGAACAACCCATCAACGGGGTGGCAAGCCTGGGAGTGCGCCCAACAGTCTCAGACCACGGCCGCATCCTGCTCGAGGTGCACCTGCTCGATTGCCACGTCGACGCTTACGGTAAACTGGCACGTATCGAGTTCCTGGAATATCTCAGGGACGAAGAAAAATTCCCCGATCTACCCACCATGATTTCCGCCATCGATAAAGATGCGCAGAACGCTCGCGAATATTTTGCCCTCCATGGACTATAGAAACACACTGAATTTGCCCGAATCTCCCTTCCCGATGCGCGGCAATCTTGCCAAGCGCGAACCGGGCTGGGTTGCCGAATGGGAAGAAAACAAAGTCTATGCGGCTATTCGCGCCGCCAGCAAGGGACGCCCCAAGTTCGTCCTGCATGACGGCCCCCCGTATGCCAACGGCGATATCCACATCGGCCATGCCGTCAATAAAATCCTCAAGGACATTATTGTCAAGAGCCGCTCCATGGCGGGCTACGACGCCCACTACGTGCCCGGCTGGGATTGCCATGGCATGCCGATCGAAATCCAGATCGAAAAAAAATACGGCAAGCACCTGCCCGTCGCCGAAGTCCAGGCCAAGGCGCGCGCTTATGCCCAAGAACAAATCGAGCGCCAGCGCCAGGACTTCAAGCGCCTGGGCGTACTGGCCGACTGGGACCGTCCTTACCTGACCATGAACCACAGCAACGAAGCCGACGAGCTTCGCGTGCTGGCTCGCATCATGGAAAAAGGCTATGTGTTCCGCGGCCTCAAGCCTGTCAACTGGTGCTTCGACTGCGGCTCGGCCCTGGCCGAGGCCGAGGTCGAATACGCCGACCGTAAAGACCCCGCAGTCTTCGTCGCCTTCCAGTTCGGCGACAAGACCAAGCTTGCGCATGCATTCGGCCTGACCGAGGTCGAGGACGGCGCCGCCGTCATCTGGACCACCACCCCATGGACTCTGCCCGCCAACCAGGCGCTTAACGTCCATCCCGAACTGAACTACTCGCTGGTCAGGCTGACCCAGCCGCGCGCCACCGGCCCGCTGCTGCTGCTCGCCACCGACCTGGTCGCATCCTGCCTGGAGCAGTGGCAGTCCAGCGGCGAAATCATCGCCACGACCACCGGCTCGGCCCTGACCAATCTGGAATTCAAGCACCCCCTCTACGACGCCGACCCCGGCTATCAACGCATGTCGCCCATCTACCTGGGCGACTACGTCACGCTGGAAGCCGGTACCGGCGTTGTGCACTCCGCGCCGGCCTACGGCGTGGACGACTTCATTTCGTGCAAGGCCCACGGCCTGGCCGACGACCAGATCATCAGCCCCGTCATGGGTGACGGCCATTACGTCGAAAGCCTGCCTCTGTTCGGCGGGCTTACTATCTGGAAGGCCAACCCGGAAATCGTCAAGGCGCTGGAAAATGCCGGCAGCCTGCTCAAGCATGAATCGCTGAACCACAGCTACATGCATTGCTGGCGCCACAAAACGCCCATCATTTATCGCGCCACCAGCCAATGGTTTGCGGGCATGGACCGCCAGCCCACCGAAGGAAAAACGCTGCGTGAAGCAGCACTGGCAGGCATCGAGCAGACCGAATTCTATCCGGCATGGGGCCGTGCGCGCCTTCATGCCATGATCGCCAACCGGCCCGACTGGACGCTTTCGCGCCAGCGGCAATGGGGCGTGCCCATGGCTTTCTTTGTGCATAAAGAGACCGGAGCATTGCATCCGCGCACCGGCGAACTGCTGGAACTCGTGGCGCAGCGCGTCGAAAAAAGCGGCATCGAGGCATGGCAGTCGCTGGACCCGCGCGAACTGCTGGGCGACGAAGCCGACCAATACGAGAAAAACCGCGACACGCTCGACGTCTGGTTCGACTCGGGCAGTACCCACGCCACCGTGCTGGGCGGCAAAAACCACACTTTCAAAGGCTCGCACGCCGACGAACTGAAATGGCCGGCCGACCTGTATCTGGAAGGCTCGGACCAGCATCGCGGCTGGTTCCATTCTTCATTGCTGACCAGCTCCATGCTATATGGCGCGCCTCCTTACAAAGCGCTGCTGACCCACGGTTTCGTGGTCGACGGCGCCGGCCGCAAAATGAGCAAATCCGTCGGCAACGTCATTGCGCCGCAAAAGGTTTCCGATTCCCTGGGCGCTGAAATCCTGCGCCTCTGGACTGCCTCCACCGACTACTCCGGCGAACTGTCCATCTCGGACGAAATCCTCAAGCGCGTTGTCGAGGGCTACCGCCGTATCCGCAATACGCTCAAGTTCCTGCTGGGCAACGTCAGCGATTTCGACATCCGCGCCGATGCCGTGCCGCTGGACCAAATGTTCGAGATCGACCGCTACGCGCTGGCCATGGCCGAGCAGATGCAGCGCGAAACCCTGGCCAATTTCAAGCGCTACGAATTCCACCCCGCCGTGGCGCGCCTGCAAATTTTTTGCTCTGAAGACCTGGGCGCCTTCTACCTTGACGTCCTTAAAGACAGGCTATACACCGCCGGACAAAACAGTGTGGCGCGACGGTCGGCCCAGACCGCCCTGTACCACATCACGCATACGCTGCTGAAGCTGATGGCGCCGATCCTTTCTTTCACCGCCGAAGAAGCCTGGAAAGACCTGCACGGCACGGCCGATGCGCCCAGCATTTTCACCGAACTGTTCCACGCCCTGCCCGACCAGGTCGATGCCGGCGTGCTTGCCGAAAAATGGCAGCGCCTGCGCGAAATCCGCGCCGACGTCATGCGCAAGATCGAAGACGTGCGCGGCACCGGCGAAATCGGCTCGTCGTTGGCCGCCGAGCTGGACATCCATGCCGGCGAAGACGACTACAACCTGCTGGCCTCGCTTGAAGACGATTTGCGCTTTGTCTTTATTGTGTCGCGCGCAACGGTGCACCGGCAGCCCGAAGGCCTGCGCATCCAGGTCGCCCCCTGCGCCGCGCAGAAATGCGAACGCTGCTGGCACCACCGCAACGATGTCGGCAGCAACCCCGACCATCCGACCATTTGCGGGCGCTGCGCCAGCAATTTGTTCGGCAAGGGCGAACTACGCCAATATGCCTGATAACAAACCTCAAAGCACTGCTCGCACCCGCAAGCCCGGCCACTTCACGTACTGGCTGCTGGGCGCACTGGCCATTGTCGTGGCCGACCAACTCACCAAAGGCTATTTCGATGGCAGCCTGAAATACGGAGAGCGCTGGAATATCCTGCCCTTCTTCGACTTTACGTTGTTGTACAACCCGGGGGCTGCATTCAGCTTTCTGGCCGACGGCCAAGGCTGGCAGCGGTGGCTGTTTACCATTATTGCCCTGGGCGCCATCGGGCTTATTCTTAACCTGTTGTACCGCCATCCCCGCCAATTGCTGTTTTGCACTTCGCTTACCGCCATCCTGGGCGGCGCGGTCGGCAATCTGGTCGACCGCATGCAACATGGTCACGTTATTGATTTTTTGCTGTTTTATTGGGATAGTTGGTATTTTCCGGCTTTTAATATTGCGGATATCGGTATCAGCGTGGGCGCGGCACTGCTTATCCTGGACGAAATCCGGCGCATGCGGCGCGAACGCCGCAAGGCCGCACGCCACGCCTAGCGCCCCACTCAGGCCGCAACAAGCCTAAGCCATTTTCAAGGCCCTCTATGCCCGATCTTGACAACAAACGATACGTTATTGGAATGACCGGCGGCATTGCCTGCTACAAAATAGCGGAGCTCGTGCGGCGCATGCTCGACCATGGCGCCATCGTCGACGTCGTCATGACCGAGGCAGCCACCCACTTCATTACGCCCACGACCATGCAGGCCCTGTCGGGCCGGCCCGTGTACCTGGACCCCTGGGACACGCGCGTGCCCAACTCCATGGCCCACATCAACCTGACGCGCGGCGCGGAAGCCATAGTCGTTGCGCCGGCCAGCACCGACTTCATCGCCAAGCTGGCCCACGGGCTGGCCGACGATCTGCTTTCCACCTTGTGCGTAGCCAAGGGCGGATGCCCTTTGCTGGTGGCGCCGGCCATGAATCGCGAAATGTGGATGCATCCGGCTACCCAGCGCAATGTCGCCCAGATCAAGGCCGACGGGGCCACAATACTGGGGCCGGGCGTCGGCGACCAGGCTTGCGGCGAAATAGGCAGCGGCCGCATGCTCGAGCCTCACGAACTGCTGGCCGAGATCATCGGCTTTGCCCAACCCAAGGTCCTTGCCGGTAAAACGGCGCTCGTCAGCGCCGGCCCGACCTCCGAGCCCATCGACCCGGTACGCGTCATCACCAACCGCTCTTCCGGCAAAACCGGCTACGCCATTGCACGGGCGCTGCGCGAGGCAGGCGCCCAGGTTGTCCTGGTGTCAGGCCCGACAGCGCTTGAAACACCATACGGCGTCACGCGCATCAACGTTGAAAGCGCCAGGGAAATGCACGGCGCCATCATGCAACAAGCGGCCACCGCCGATATCTTTGTCTCGGTTGCCGCCGTAGCCGACTGGCATATCGCCAACGCCAGCAGCAACAAGCTCAAGAAAAACGCCGTGGGCGAACCACCCGAATTACAGTTTGCGCAAAACCCCGACATATTGGCCGAAGTCGCCCAGCTTGCGTCGGGCCCCTGGTGCGTGGGCTTCGCCGCCGAAACCGAAAACCTGCACGAGCATGCCGAAGCCAAGCGCAGGCGCAAAGGCGTTCCCTTGCTGGTGGGCAACCTTGCCCAACACTCCATGAACGCCGACGACACCACTTTTATTCTTTTCGACGACGACGGCGCGCACCCCTTGCCCGCATTACCCAAGCTGCAGGCCGCGCGCCAACTGGTACAGGCCATTGCAACGCGCTTGCCGCGCAAGCCTATACCCGGCCGCGACGCGCCAGCCTGAAGCCACCCCATTTCAGGCCGCATCGGGCCTGTTCTTCTCAAACTGACTGAATTTAATTTCACCGTGAAAAAAATTGCCCTGAAGATCCTCGATCCCCGCATGAACGACTGCCTGCCCGCCTATGCCACAGGAGGCTCGGCAGGGCTCGATTTACGCGCTTGCCTGGACGCAGCCATTACCCTTGCGCCAGGCGCCACCACGCTAGTGCCAACCGGCTTGTCGATACATATTGCCGACCCGGGCTACGCGGCGATGATACTGCCCCGCTCGGGGCTGGGCCATAAACACGGTATCGTATTGGGTAATCTGGTTGGGCTGATCGACTCCGATTATCAAGGGCCGCTGATGGTGTCGGTCTGGAACCGGGGGCAGGCCGAATTCTTGCTGCAGCCCATGGAACGCCTGGCCCAACTGGTAGTCGTACCCATACAGCAAGTCGAATTCGATATTGTCGAGGACTTCGAAAACAGCGCACGCGGCGCCGGAGGATTCGGCAGCACAGGCAGGGCCTAGTCGGGCAAGGCCGGCGGCTTTTGCGCACCGCCGGCTCTATGATGTAGCCCATTGAGTCCAGGACGCATGGGAGGCACGACCATTCTTTTCGCACAGGTGCATCAAGCGGCAAGGCAAGAGCGGCTACTGGCTGTTGCCATATTGGCCGGCGTGCTGGCATATTCGTTCGAACATGCTTTGCTCGGTGCCGGCCGCGCCGCCGCGCTCGCCGTCGCGGCAGCGCTTGTCCTGGCCATCGTTGGCGCTTCTTTGCGAGTCGCCCACCATGCCGAAGTGCTGGCTGAAAAAGTCGGCGACCCCTATGGGACCATGATTCTGACCTTGTCGGCCGTGCTGGTCGAGGTCGTGGTCCTGGCCATTATGATGAGCCATGAATCATCGCCTACTCTGGTACGCGACACCATTTATGCGGCCGTCATGCTGGACATCAACGGCATTTTGGGTCTGGCTGCGCTGATGGGGGGGCTGAAACACGGCGAACAAGACTACAACGATGACTCCGGCAAAACCTATGGGGTCATGATACTGACCGCCATGGGAATATCCATGATCGTGCCCGAGTTCATTCCGTCGTCCGACCGGCATATTTATTCGGCATTTACCATTGCGGCCATGCTGCTGCTCTACGGCTTGTTCCTGCGCATGCAGGTCGGCGCTCATAGCTACTTCTTCAGTTATAACTATCCCCAAAAGCGCAATCGGCCCCCGGAAGATCTGCAGCACCCCGCCTCCCTGAAGGCTTCCATCCTGCTTCTGGTATTGGGAATCGTGGTTATCGGGGCACTTGCCGAAGTGATGTCCAAGTCGCTGAACATCGGCCTGGCGGGCTTGGGCGCGCCGCCCATAATCGTCGGCCTGCTGGTGGCCGCCATTTCGGCGTGCCCCGAGATCCTTACCGCTCTGCGCGCCGCTCTTTCCAACCGGATGCAATCGGTGGTCAATATCGCCATGGGCGCCTCCCTCTCGACGGTAATCCTTACCGTGCCGGTAATGGAAGCGCTGGCCTTGTTCACCGGCACGCCGCTTCAGATGGCCATGACTCCGGTGCAGACGATGATGGTAGCCATAACCCTGGTCGCCGCCGCCATCAATCTTAACGACGGCCACAGCAACGCCATCGAAGGCATGACTCATTTTGTGCTTTTCGCCACATTCCTGATGCTTGCCTTTCTTGGCCTCTAGACGCTCTCTTAACGGAACTACGGCAGGGGCCTGCCCTTTCGCTTGAATTGTTCCCCCAGCCGCTCCAGGTCTTCAGGAGTCAGGCTTTCAATGTCGATCATGTCATCGCGGGCGCCTTTCATTGCGTGCAGCAGTTCATCCAGCTTCAGGTGCACGGCCTGGCAATCCTTGTTCTGGCTTTGCTGGATAAGAAAGACCATCATGAAGGTCACGATGGTCGTGCCCGTATTGATGACCAATTGCCATGTTTCCGAAAAGTGAAATATTGGTCCGGTAATAGCCCAGACCAGCACCAAGGCAAAGGCCAATGTGAACGCCACCGGCGATCCGGCCCATTTTGTAACGCGCGAAGCGAACTCATCAAAGAGCCTCATGACCCCATGCCTGGCGCTGCCTCGCCCCCTCGTATCGGCCTGCGGAATGCTCGCCGCGGCGGCCCGAGACTTGCCGTGTTCGTCGGTCATTGGAGTGTCCCGTTTATTCGTTTCAGCCCGTACTCCAGCAATTCACATGCCCGCGCCTGCGCCCCGCTCTTACACCGAACGATTCAAGAACGATTCATTCAATAGAGGCAATGACTCTCAGTCCATCGCCAAAAGATTCGCGTTGCCGCCGACGGCAGCCGTGTTGACGCTGATGCTGCGCTCTCTTGCCAACTGCCGCGGCTCATAGCGCTCGCCCCGCTGCAAGGCTTCGCTGCTCAAGCCCTGAAACGCCACGATAGGCCCGTCAAGCGCCGCCACGACCTGATGGCAACGTATCACCGCGGCGGCGTCGCCTTCACACAGGACTGCCTGATAAGCCTGAGGCCGATACAACACATCTTCGGGCGCCAGCTCTATGCTGTCCCGCTGTCCAGACGGCGTGGATGCGGCCAAGGCGGCACTGGCCTCATTACGCACGAACAATGCCCGATTGCCTGCGGCAAGGCAGGCGGCCAGTTGCGCTTGCGCTCCCAGTTCAGTACGGGCCAGACACAGCACCGTGCCGCGCGGCATAAGGCGGTATACATTGGACTCCCCCACCGGGCCGGGCAACAGCAGCTCAGAGCCTTTCTGACCAAAGTCGGAGCCCCAAACCTGCGGGTCGGGCTGAGCTTGTGTTACCAGACGCGGCAAATACAACGGCCCGCCCGCCTTTGGTCCCGTACCCGACATGCCTTCGCCGCCGAAAGGCTGCACGCCCACGACGGCCCCCACCATGTTGCGGTTGACATAGACGTTCCCCGCAGCGATGCGTCCCGCCAGGTCCGTGCCCACGTCGTTAACGCGGGTATGCACGCCGAAAGTCAGGCCGTAGCCCTTGGCATTGATCGCATCGATGATGTCATCCAGCTCCTCGCGCTTGTAACGCAGAATGTGCAGCACCGGCCCGAAAACTTCTTTATCCAGGTCGGCCACGGCATTGATCTCTATCAGCGTCGGCGCGGCGAACGTGCCATGGCGGCAATCTGCACCGGGCGCAAGCTGTTCAACGCGAAACCCCGCAAAGCGCATACCTTCGATATGCCGGTTGACCGCTGTCCACGCGGCTTGGTCGATAAGCGGCCCGACGTCGGTGTCCAGGCGGCAAGGCAAACCGACTTGTAGCTCTTTCAGGGCGCCGCCCAGCATTTCAAGCAGCTTGTCGGCGCCATCTTCTTGCACGCATAAAAGTCGCAAGGCCGAACACCGCTGTCCCGCCGAATCGAAGGCCGAGACCAGGATATCGGCTACAGCCTGCTCGGGCAACGCCGAAGAATCGACCACCATGGCGTTGATGCCGCCTGTTTCGGCAATGAGCGGAACAACACGCCCGCCGTTATTCAGGCGCTGCGCCAGAACGCGGGCTATTTCCTTGGCAACCGCCACCGAGCCCGTGAAAACAACGCCTTGCACCCGCGCGTCCGCAACCAGCGCTGCACCCAGTCGTTCGCCATCGCCCGGCAAAAGCTGCAATACGTCCGCGGGAACGCCGGCCGCATGCAAGACGGCCACCGCCTGGGCTGCAATCAGGCTAGTCTGCTCAGCCGGTTTGGCCAATACCGTATTGCCGGCCGCCAGCGCCGCGGCAATCTGGCCAACAAAAATGGCCAGCGGAAAATTCCAGGGGCTGATGCAAACCACGGGTCCCAGCGGTTGCGAGCGCTTGGGCAAATCACGAGCTTGCGCTGCGTAATAACGTAAGAAATCGACAGCTTCACGCACTTCCGCCACGGCCGCCGGCAAGGCTTTGCCCGCTTCCCGTACGATCAGGCTTATCAGGCGCAACCGATCCTTTTCCAGGGTGTCCGCGGCATTCAACAGGCAACGGGCACGCTCCTCGACAGGCACGTCCCCCCAGCCGCGCGCCGCCTCTTGAGCCAAGGCCACCGCTTGCTGCGCCTCTTGCTTCGTGGCCTGGACGACGCTGCCCACGGTATCACGGCGGTCGGCCGGATTAAGCGCCGGCAAGGCCCGCCGTTCATCCCACGCCGGCCCATGCAGCAACATGGGGCCGGCCTGCCAGGACACGGCCGCGCCGTCCGCCAACGCGGCCGACAACGCTTCAATGCACGACTCGTCCGCCAAATCCATGCCTTGCGAATTAAGCCGTTCGGGCGAATACAACTGCGCGGGCAAAGCTATGTTGTCGTGCGCGCGGCCCAAAGGTTGCAAAGCCAGCGCCTGCTCCGCCGGATCGCGCAATAGGGATTCGATCGCGACGTCGTTTCGGCTTATCTGGTGAACGAACGAGCTATTCGCTCCATTTTCGAGCAGGCGGCGGACAAGGTATGCCAACAGGCGGTCATGCGGCCCCACAGGGGCGTAAATTCGGCAGGGAAGCCCAAGCTTGCCTTGCGCGACGCTGCCCACTACTTCCTCGTACAGCGACTCGCCCATGCCATGCAAACACTGGAATTCGTATTGCCCAGGCCCGCGGCCCAAGTCTTCCGCCAAGTAGTAGACGGTCGCAAGCGTCAAAGCGTTATGGGTGGCAAATTGCGGATACACCGCATCGGCGGCGGCCAGCAGGCGCCTGGCGCAGGCAATATAGCAAACATCGGTATAGATTTTGCGCGTATATACAGGATAGCCGGGCATGCCTTCCACCTGCGCTTTCTTTATTTCGTTGTCCCAATAGGCGCCTTTGACCAGGCGCACCATCAGGCGTCTGCCGCTGCGCCGGGCCAGGTCCGCAAGATAGTCCACAACGAAAGGTGCGCGCTTCTGGTAGGCCTGCACGACGAAGCCCACCCCGTCCCAGTTTGCCAGGCTGTCGTCCATGCACAGGGCTTCGAGCAAGTCCAGCGACAGTTCCAGGCGGTCGGCCTCCTCGGCGTCGATATTCATGCCCATGCCATACCGGCGCGCCAGCGCGGCCAGCGACACCAGCCTGGGCAGCAGTTCGGCCTGCACCCGCGCGCGCTGCGCCCGGCAATAGCGCGGATGCAGGGCCGATAGCTTGATCGATATGCCCGGCTCTTGATACACGCCGCGACCCCGCACTGTTGCCCCGATGGCGTGGATGGCCGCTACGTAGTCATCGTAATAATGTTGGGCGTCCTTGACCGTCAGCGCCGCCTCGCCCAGCATGTCGTATGAATGGCGAAACCCTCGGGCCTCGTTGTCCACGGCTCGCGCCAGGGCCTGCTGTATGGTCTTGCCCGCAACGAACTGCTCGCCCATCAGCCCAACCGCAATGCCTACCGCTCTTTGGATCAAGGGTTCGCCGCCCGCGCCGATAAGCCGGACCAGCGCCTGGGACAAGGAACCGCTCTGCCTGCGATCCAACAACCGGCCCGTCAGCACCAGGCCCCAGATCGCCGCATTGGCAAAGATGGATTGCGAGCCGCCAAGATGCGCCTCCCAGCCGCCAGTACCGATTTTTTCGCGAATAAGCGTATTGCGCATCGCTCTGTCGGGAATGCGCAGCAAAGCCTCCGCCAGGCACATCAATGCAACGCCCTCTTGGCTGGAGAGCGAGAACTCGTGGATCAAATCCTGGATAGCGCCGCCATGCTTGCGGCGCAAATTCTGTACAAGATGGCGCGCCAACTGCGCGGCTGGAGGGCTGCAAGACGGCCCCGCGCGCTGTAGAAGTTCAGGCACGCATTCGGTTTCAGGGAGGCGGTGCGCAGCGCGAATGGCGCCGCGCAGGCCCCCGGAAGGATCAAGGCTTCTTAAGCGCACCCATTTATTATGATGCGCCCGGCCGGAACATCAAGCTTTTTTTCAGACAGCTGCGCCGCGATCGTGGCCGCCAGATACTGCACCGCCAACCGCTGCCCTTCGACCATGGGCACCACCCCTTCGGCAACGGGCACTTGCAGCACAGTCCGGCAAAGCTTCAAGGAACCGTCTTCACGGCCCTGCTGCTCCAGCCGCCAGCTTGCGTCCAGCAGAGCATGCCGTCCGTATAAGGAATCGAAACGCTGCACGGTTACGCCAATACGCCAAAGCGCCAGCTTGTCCGGCACCGGGCCCGCCGGAATGCTCAATACGCCCAATTGCGCGGACAACTCCGACGACAAGGCCTGACGAATTTCATCCGACAGCGGCGACGCCCACAGGGATCCATTAAGCAGCGTTACTTCGGCGCTGTTCGGCGTACCAAGCACGATCTGGGGCCTGTCGACCTGCTCCGGCACCGATACAGGCAACACCCGAATGGCGTACTTCCCGTTATGCAGGGTCTGCGGCGTAGCCGCTTTGGAGGCCGGCATCAAGGTGTAATACTGGCTGGCCGGCGGCGCCGCGCAGCCGGCCAGGCCCGCAACGGCGATCAAGCCAAAAAATAACTTACAGATGTTCATTGCCGGCTCCTGTCGACGGTAGGCAGTTTGTCGGCGCTGCGCCCTCGCACCAGGGCGGCCGGGTCGGTTTGCAGATAATCGCCCAGCGCCCGCAAGGACTTTGCCGCCGCCGTCAGCTCGCGCAACACATTGTTCAAATTACCGCCAGTGGAAGATTCCTGGGTCAGCATATTGTCGACCTTGTTCAGGGCGTTCTGCGCCGACTTGAGCGTAGCGGCAGCCTGCGGGCTCACCTTGCCGTTAAGCCCTTTCAAAAGTTGGTTCAATGACTTCAGGCTGCTTTGCAAATCGTTGCTGATGCCTGCAAACGGTACGGCATCGATCTTGCCGACAATGCTGCTGATTTGCTGCTGCAGACGATCGAAGCTTCCGGCGATGGTCGGCAAAACTATGGGCATCTTGCTGCTGTCGAATTTGACGGGCGGCGCATCGGGGAAAAAGTCCAGCGCAATCAACTGTTGGCCGGTCAATAGATTGGACGGCTGGATCTGGGCCCGCATACCTTGCTGGACCAGAGGCCCAAGCAAATACTGGCCGGAATAATCCGCGCCTTTCTCGAACTGGCTTAATTGGTCGTAGGCATCGCCAAAACGCATCGGATACAACATGGTCTTGACCAGTACATAGAACTGGACCTCTTTGGGGTTGAACTCCAGGTCGATATCCACTACCTTGCCCAGCGCCAGGCCGCGGAATTCGACTGGTGCGCCCACCTTCAGGCCTCGCACCGACTGATGAAAGATCATGTCGACACGAAACGGTGTGCCGTCGGGATCGGCCATTGCCTGGACTTCGCTATTGCTGAGGGTGAATACCGTATCCGCCGGCACCGGCTTGGCCTGCTCTTCATCGGCCGTGGCGAAAGCAATGCCACCGGCAATCACCGAGGCCAGCGACCCTGTTTTGATTGCCACGCCGGAACCGCTCAGTGAAAAATCAATGCCGCTGGCATTCCAGAAACGGGATTCTGAGGTAACGAACTTATCGTTGGGCGCATCGACAAAAATCTGGATATTGACTGTGCGGCCGCTTTCATCCAGTTGATAATCGATAACTCGTCCGACCGGAATACGCCGATAATAAACAGGCGAGCCAATTTCCAGCGAGCCCAGATCAGCCGCCTGCAGCACAAACCTGCGCCCCGAACGGTCGTTGGCAACTTCAGGCGGCTTTTCCTGCCCAATGAACTCGTACACCGCCGGCCCGTCTTCGCTGCCGCGAACCGTGTCCACGCCAATATATGGCCCCGACAACAAGGTGCCCAAACCCGAGACGCCACTGATGCCCAGACGCGGGCGCACCACCCAGAACCGCGTGTCTTTGCGCGTGATGTATTGTGAGCCTTCACGATTCAATTGCGCCTTCACCACCACCTTGGATCGATCGCGCGAAACGCGGATATCCTTGACCACACCGACGACAACATCTTTGTAGCGCAATTTGGTCTGTCCGACTTCAATCCCGTCGGCCGATTGAAAGCGAATGGTCACCACCGGCCCCGTCTCCAGCCACGACTTGACCAGCAACGAAGCGCCGATCAGGGCGGCAACCAGCGGTACCAGCCATATCCACGAAATGCGGGCCGCGCGTCTTGGCGTTATCCGCGGAGCTGGAATGCCGTCATTGCCATTGCCGGTGTTGTCGTCATTGCCGGTGTTTGTCTGGACCGGGCCCGCCGCCGGTTGCGATGGCTTATTAGGGTCGTCCGTCATGCATTGTTCCTTGGGACCCTGTGTCCTGGCTCGGCGTTCAAATTTGTCTCCGGTATATTCCGCATGTCCACTTTTTCTTTTACCGCCTCATCCCAGCCTAGCCGGGGGTCGAAGCTCATGGCGGCAAACATTGTCAAGATCACGACAACTCCAAAACTGGCAGCGCCAGGCCCGGCGGTGATCTGGGACACACCCGGGAAGTCGGCCATGGAAGAAAGCAAAATGACCACGAAAACGTCCAGCATCGACCATTGCCCAACGAATTCGACCAGCTCGTACAGCCGCGTACGCTGCCGTTGAACCAAAGGACCTTGCCACCGGCGTTTTACCATGAGAACCGCCAACGCAAATAGTTTCGTCATGGGAACCACCACACTGGCAACGAAAACAATAATGGCAAGGTCCCAGGAACCCAGACGCCAAAGCTCGACCACGCCGCCCAAAATAGTATGTGAAGTCACCCCTGTAGGCAAGCGCACATTCATTACCGGCAGAACGTTGGCGGGAATATACAAGATCGCGGCCGCGATCAAGAACGCCCATACCCGCGCGTCCGGATCGACCTTGCGCCTGTGCAACGGCGCGCGGCAACGCATGCAAGCATTGCCGGAGTTGTGTGCCAACGGCTGCACATAGCCGCAAGCCAGGCAGGCCGCGGGCGTGTCGCCCTTGCGCAGCAAAGCGCCGGAAGCAGGAACCAGGCCGGCGTCTTCGGCATAGCGCCACAGCCTATGCGCCGACACCCGGCTCAGGATGGTCATCATGACGCTTAACGCGCCAAAAGCCCACAGGCCTGGCCCGACGGTCAACGCTGCCATGCCCGAGAGCTTGACGATGGCCACCAATATTCCCAATAACAGGACCGGAATCATGCTCCAGGCCGAAATGGTGCGTAAAACGCGCAATCCATAATGAAAATCGTCCGGCAAGCGGCGGCTTAGCAGAGCCCGGAGAGCCCAGAACAGAAACAGAATTTGCCCCAACGGAAAACCGAAAGCAAAGAGGCCGGTCATGATCGCCACGAACTCGTGGCCCTGCCGCCAGGTAAGCGCCAAGGCGTCGACCAAAGTGGCATTGACGGTCAAGCCTTTAGTCGCCAAGGTGGCAATGGGAAAGCAGTTGGCAATGATGAAAATGATCAACGCCGCAGATACCAGGGCCAGCCATCCCCGCAGTGAAATGCCGCTTTGGCGATACAAAGGCGAGCCGCAGCGGGTGCACAATGCGATGGCGCCTGCCTCGATGGGCAGGCGCCTATGCATGCAAGCGCAGTGGGGACAGGCAATAAGCGGCTGAAAAGCCATTGTCAGCCGTTGGGCCCGGTCCGGTTAGTCGACAAGCTCGATTTCCGAATTGACGGGCGGATGCGGTTTTGCCTTGGCATCCTTGCCTTGGTCTGGCGGAATGTTGAGCGTGACTTTTTCGTGCTCGTCGATGTCGACCGTAACTTGACCGCCGCCCACCAAGCGCCCGAATAGCAGTTCGTCGGCCAGGGCCCGACGTATGGTGTCCTGGATAAGACGCTGCATGGGCCGCGCGCCCATAAGGGGGTCGAAGCCCTTCTTGGCCAGGAAGTCGCGCAACGCTTGCGTAAAGACGACCTCGACGCGCTTTTCGTGCAGTTGGTCTTCGAGCTGCATCAGGAACTTGTCGACCACGCGCAGGATGACGTCGCGCCCAAGCGGCGTGAACCCGATGATGGCGTCGAGCCGGTTGCGGAATTCAGGGGTGAACATCCGCTTGATGTCGGCCATTTCGTCGCCGGTCTTTTCGGGCGCCGCAAAACCTATGGTGGTGCGATTGAGCGTTTCGGCCCCCGCATTGGTGGTCATGACAATGATGACGTTGCGGAAGTCAGCCTTGCGGCCATTGTTGTCGGTCAATGTACCGTGGTCCATGACCTGCAGCAAGATGTTGTAGACGTCGGGGTGGGCCTTTTCGATTTCATCGAGCAGCAGCACGCAATGAGGCTGCTTGCTGATGGCTTCGGTAAGCAGGCCGCCCTGGTCGAACCCCACATAGCCCGGAGGAGCGCCGATAAGGCGGGATAC
Organism: Eoetvoesiella caeni; assembly: GCF_003315175.1. Classification (GTDB taxonomy): domain Bacteria; phylum Pseudomonadota; class Gammaproteobacteria; order Burkholderiales; family Burkholderiaceae_B; genus Eoetvoesia; species Eoetvoesia caeni. The sequence continues at coordinate 241,514 of NZ_QNRQ01000003.1, forward strand.
CGCGTGACGCTCCATGTATTCGGACATATCGAAACGGATAAGCTCGATGCCCAGCGTAAAAGCCAGTTGGCGAGCGACCTCGGTCTTGCCCACGCCGGTGGGCCCGGAAAACAGGAAGGAGCCTATCGGCCGGTCGGGCTTGCCCAACCCTGAACGGGCCATCTTGATGGAGCTGGCCAAGGCTTCGATGGCGGGGTCCTGGCCGAACACCACGGTTTTGAGGTCGCGTTCGAGGGTAGCCAGCTTGTTGCGGTCGTCGCTGGAGACGCTTTGCGGCGGGATACGCGCAATCTTGGCAACAGTGGCTTCGATTTCGACTTTGCCGATAAGTTTCTTTTGGCGCGAACGCGGCAACAACCGCTGCGCCGCCCCAGCCTCGTCGATAACGTCGATGGCCTTGTCCGGCAGGAAACGGTCGTTGATGTGGCGCGCCGCCAGCTCGGCGGCAGCCGTAATGGCCGCGGCCGAATAACGGACACCGTGGTGGGCTTCGAAGTGGCCTTTCAGGCCGCGCAGAATCTGTATGGTCTGCTCGACCGTTGGCTCGGCCACGTCGATCTTCTGGAAGCGGCGCGAAAGCGCGTGGTCTTTTTCGAAGATGCCGCGATATTCGTTATAGGTTGTGGCGCCCAGGCATTTAAGCTGACCGGACGACAGCGCCGGCTTAAGCAGGTTGGACGCGTCGAGCGTACCGCCCGACGCCGAACCGGCGCCGATCAGCGTGTGGATTTCGTCGATGAACAAAATGGCATTGACGTTATCCTTGAGCGACTTGAGCACCGCCTTGAGGCGCTGTTCGAAGTCGCCGCGGTACTTGGTACCCGCCAGCAAAGCGCCCATATCCAGCGCGAACACTTGCGCGTTGGCCAGGATTTCCGGAACGTCGCCCTGCGTAATGCGCCAGGCCAGGCCTTCGGCGATTGCCGTTTTGCCAACGCCTGCTTCCCCCACCAGCAAGGGGTTGTTCTTGCGGCGGCGGCACAGCACCTGAATGACGCGTTCGACTTCAAGCTCGCGCCCGATCAGCGGGTCGATGCGCCCTTGCCGGGCCTCGGCGTTCAGGTCGAGGGCATAGAGTTCCAGCGGCGATTTCTGCTGGTCGGACTTGTGCTCCGTTTCGGGGTTGACCTGTTTGGCAGGTTCAACGCTGGGTTCTTCGGCTGTCTTGGTTATGCCATGCGACAAGAAGTTGACCACGTCCAGCCGGGTTACCCCTTGCTGAAGCAAGTAGTACACGGCATGAGAGTCTTTTTCGCCATACATGGCGACCAGGACATTGGCGCCGGTAACGGTATTTTTATTGGAGCTGCCCGACGAAACGTGCATGATGGCACGCTGGATGACTCGTTGAAAACCCAATGTGGGCTGGGTGTCGACTTCTTCTTCGCCGGGGAAAACCGGGGTGTTTTCAGCGATGAACTTGCGCAAATCCTGGCGCAGGCCCTCGATATTGGCGGAGCAAGCCTTTAGTACTTCCACTGCGGCTGCATTATCCAGCAACGAAAGCAATAAATGCTCGACGGTAATAAATTCATGTCTAGCCGTACGGGCCTCGACAAAGGCCATGTGCAGACTGACTTCAAGTTCTTCAGAGATCACGCTTCCTCCATTGCATTACGAAGCGGACAAACATCGATTAATTCCATTCTATGACTAAATTGCCAGATCGTATTGCTTGCACTGCCTGGAAACAACACGGGTGTTACCAGATAACGTCAAATCGATTGCCAACCAGCATAAAACAACATAATGACACGCTTATATCTAACTATACCTGCATGTGCGCCGCTTGTGGAATTAGACACTAAGCGTCGGGCGCAGGTTCCATGATGCATTGCAAAGGGTGCTGCCTGGCCTGTGCCAGTTGGCGCACCATCTCGACCCGCGTGGCCGCGATGTCGCGGGGATAAACGCCGCAGACGCCACGCCCCTCGTGATGGACCTTTAGCATAATACGTGCCGCCTCATCTTCGTTCTTGCCAAAAACGCGGCGCAAAACATTTACGACGAACTCCATTGGCGTGTAGTCGTCGTTCAGCAGAACCACCTGGTACATCGGCGGCGGGGCAAGCCGGGTGTCCTGGCGATCGAGCACTGTATCGCGTTGAGTATCTGTGTTGATAGCCATAAACAAATTATTAAATATAAGTAATTACCATAGTTGACTATTTCAGGGTAAGTTACGCATTATCGTAATGTTCTGCGTGTTACCAGTTATTGGTAGCGTCACCAGGATTTTCGAGGCTAAAAGTAACCCTTGTAGTCCAGTTTCAACCTTACACTAAAGTCGAGAGGCAGTACGTATGTCTGATTCAAGCACCACCTCCACTCCTGAAGATAGTCAAAAACTGACAGGAACCGTTAAATGGTTCAATGACGCCAAGGGCTTTGGCTTTATTACACCGGATAACGGGGGCGAAGACCTGTTCGCTCACTTTTCTTCCATTCAAATGAACGGTTTCAAAACCCTCAAGGAAGGCCAGAAAGTAGCCTTTGAAATCGCTCAGGGCCCCAAGGGGAAACAAGCTCTCAACATCACGGCTGCCTAAACGCAAACACTATAATAAAAAATGTCCACACCATTCTTTAAAGCAACGGGGCCCGCGAGCCCCGTTTTTTTCGGTCCCAAAACCGCTATTCCAAGCCCGGCCGGTAGCGCTTTTTTAAGCCTGGGAAGCACTGCCGCCGCACTGAAAACCGCCCTGAATGCCGTCGCGGGCCTGGCCGCCGTACTGGCTGTCAGTTTAATTCCGCATGTGGCCGGTGCACAAGCCATGCTGCTGCCCACGGTCGACATTTCGGTGGATGGACATGCCGTCAATGCCGAAATCGCGGCAACCGAGGCAAGTCGTGCCCATGGCCTGATGAACCGCAAATCTTTACCGCCGGACCACGGCATGATTTTCGTCTTCGAGCGCACCGACATGCACTGCTTCTGGATGAAAAACACGCCGCTGCCGCTTTCTATCGCCTTTATCGACGATGACGGCACCATAGCCAATATTGCGGATATGCAGCCCTTCGACGAGACTTCGCACTGCCCGGTCCGGCCCGTCCGCTACGCCCTTGAAATGGCGCAGGGCTGGTTCAAGAGCCATTCAATCGAAGCACCAGCCAAGGTATCCGGCCTGCCCAAGCCATAAGCCCCGCCCGCGGCCTCTATGGCCGCCTGCGCTGGCTACCCCGTGCAGGCCCCAAGGCCGGGAATTAAACGCGCTCGAGAATGACGGCAATACCCTGACCTACCCCGATGCACATAGTGCACAAGGCGTAGCGTCCACCGCTGCGGTGCAACTGGTTGACGGCTGCGATGGCCAGGCGGGCCCCGCTGGCGCCCAGAGGATGGCCCAGGGCGATTGCGCCGCCATTGGGGTTGACGCGCGGGTCGTTGTCGGCCAGCCCCAACTGCCGCATCACGGCAAGCCCTTGGGAAGCAAACGCTTCATTCAGTTCGATAACGTCGATTTGGTCTATCGTAAGTCCGGCGATAGCCAATACTTTTTGCGTAGCGGGAGCCGGCCCCATGCCCATGATGCGCGGCTCGACGCCGGCGGTTGCCATGGCCACAACGCGTGCACGCGGCACCAGGCCTTGCTCTTTGGCGATGGACTCGGAGGCAAGGATCAGGGCGCAGGCGCCGTCGTTGACGCCAGACGCATTGCCGGCCGTAACCGTGCCATCGGGCCGCACGATCGGCTTCAGGCGCGCCAGGGCTTCCATGGTGGTTTCCCGAGGATGCTCGTCTGTGTCGACCATGATAGGGTCGCCCTTGCGTTGCGGCACGGCAACTGCTGCGATTTCTTCTTTCAGTATGCCGGCCTGCTGCGCGGCCGCAGCCTTGGCCTGACTGGCCAAGGCAAAGATATCCTGGTCTTCACGCGACACCTTGAACTGGTCGGCCACGTTCTCGGCCGTTTCAGGCATGGAGTCGACGCCATACTGGGACTTCATGAGCTTGTTGACGAAGCGCCAGCCTATGGTTGTGTCGTAGATGGCGGCGCTGCGCGAGAACGCGGACTCGGCCTTGCCCATGACAAAAGGCGCACGGCTCATGCTTTCGACACCGCCGGCCAGCAAGAAGCCGGCATCGCCCGAGCGAATAGCGCGGGCGGCCGTGCCGATGGCGTCCAGGCCCGAACCGCACAAGCGGTTGACCGTGCCGCCCGGAACGCCTACCGGCAGGCCGGCCAGCAATAGCGCCATGCGGGCAACGTTGCGGTTGTCTTCTCCGGCTTGGTTGGCGCAACCGTACAGGACATCGTCCAGGCGCGACCAATCGACATTGGCATTGCGCTGCATCAGCGCCTTGATCGGGGCGGCGCCCAGATCGTCGGCACGAACAGTGGCTAGCGAACCGCCGTAGCGCCCGAAAGGAGTACGGATTGCGTCGCAGATAAAAGCATGAGTAGTCATAGTATGAACCTGAAGCAGCCAAGTAATAAAGGGGGAACAACGGGCGGGCCGACAAGCCTGCCCGTTGGAACACAGGCGATAACGGACCAGCCGTCGCAGCTACCCATTATCTTATCGCACATACGAAAAACCCACTTTGCAGTGGGTTTTCAGGGCGCCTTCGAAGAAGGCTCCAAGGCCAGGCAGATGGATCAGCCTAGATTCTTGGCCGCGAAATCCCAGTTGGCCAGGTTCCAGAAGCTTTCCAGGTACTTGGGACGGGCATTGCGGTAGTCGATGTAGTACGCATGTTCCCAGACGTCACAGGTCAGCAAGGCTACGTCGGCGGTAGTCAGCGGTGTGGCTGCATTGCTGGTATTGACGATGTCGAGCGAACCATCGGCCTTTTTGACGAGCCATGTCCAGCCCGAGCCAAAATTGCCGGCTGCGGATTTGTTGAAGGCTTCTTTGAATGCGGCAACACTGCCCCATTTGGCATTGATGGCTTCAAGCAATTTACCGGTGGGCTCGCCGCCGCCCTTGGGCGACATGCTGTTCCAGTAGAAGGTGTGGTTCCAGACCTGAGCCGCATTGTTGAAAACGCCGCCGGACGATTTTTTGATGATATCTTCGAGCGAAGCGGATTCGAATTCGGTGCCGGCAACCAGGTTGTTCAGGTTGGTGACATAAGCTTGATGATGCTTTCCGTAGTGAAACTCGAGGGTTTCCTTGGAAATGGTGGGTGCCAGCGCATCAAGAGCGTAAGGAAGGGGTGGAAGCGTAAATGCCATGTTCAATATCCTTCAAAAAAAGCCTTGTTTAACCGATTAAAACTCGGACAACCAACAAAAAATCGGGTGACCAACAAAAATTTAATTGTATAGGCAAGCAGTGACCGAACGACGATTAACCTCGCAATAACGAGGGCAATCGATCTGGTATGCCCGGCGTCAAGGACGCGGGACGGCCAAGTCCTACAATAAACTGGATGCGCGCAGCACTTCGACATCAGTACTGCCTTGTGCCAATTCCAGATTGAGGCGGTCTCCCTTACTTAAGTCTAACGCATTTTTTACCACCTCTCCTTGGGCATCGCGCACTATGGCATAGCCGCGGCCCAGAATCTTGGCGGGGCTCAAAGCCTGCAAGGTCAGAAAGGCCGCCGACAAACGCGCACCTTGCTGCGCCAGTTGACGCGGGGCCGCGGCGGACAAGCGCAAAACGTTATGCTGCAATTCGCGGCGCAGGCGCGCCGATTGCGGCGCGGCACGCATTAAGCGCGATTGCAGCGCGTCCAGGCTTGCCGCACGCCTTTCGTAGGGCGCCCCCGCCGCACGCGCCAGCCTGTTCTTCAAGACCTGCAAACGCTCGCTTTGCTGCGCAAGGCGCTGTTGCGGAGAAACCAGCATGGCCAAAGCCCGGTCAAGCCTGAGGGATGCGCGCTCGATCAAGCGCAACTGTTGTGCGGTCAAGGAGCCAACCGCCGCGGCGACATGCGTCAGCAGCGTCTGGCGGGGCGGACAGCAAAGCTCGGCGGCCGCAGTTGGGGTCGGAGCGCGAATGTCGGCGACAAAATCGGCAATGGTGAAGTCCGTCTCGTGCCCTACCCCGCAAATTATCGGAATGGGGCTGGCCGCGATGGCGCGCGCCAAGGTCTCGTCGTTAAAGCTCCAGAGATCTTCCAGGCTGCCCCCACCGCGTACCAGCAAAAGCGTATCGACCTCGTTGCGCTGTATTGCCGCATTCAACGCCTCGGCCAATTGCCCCGCCGCGGCTGCGCCTTGTACCGGCGCAGGATAAATAATGATATGCACTTGCGGGGCGCGGCGCTCCAGCGCCGACAGCACATCGCGCAACGCCGCGGCAGCCAGCGACGTAATGACGCCGACGGTTCTGGGTATGGCGGGGATCGGCCGCTTGCGGTCGGTGTCGAAGAGGCCTTCGGCGGCCAGCTTTTCCTTTAATTGCAGAAAAGCTTCGTGCAAATCGCCCAGCCCCGCCCGTCTCAGGGTTTCGACCTGCAGTTGATAGTCGCCGCGGGCTTCGTACAAAGTGACCGAGGCCCGGAACTCGAAGCGTTCGCCTGCCTTGGGCACGAACCCCACCGCCGAAGCACGGCCGCGGAACATGACGGCCCGCACCGAGGCACGTTCGTCCTTTATGGTGAAGTACCAATGCCCCGAGGCGGCCTGAGTGAAATTCGAGACCTCGCCTTTTACCCATATCTGTGAAAAATGCCCTTCCAGCAGTTGGCCGACCTGCCGGTTAAGCTGCCCGACGGACAAGACGATTTCGTTTTTCAGCACGCAAATATCCTGGAAATGAACGCGGCGCCTATCCGGCAAAAGGCGGAGAAGGCAACCATGAAATGAATCCCTGGATAATACCGTAGGCCGGCGATGGATGGCAGTGCCGGAGCACGCAGGCAAGCCGGTAAAGAACCGGGGGGGAACCCCGACCCCCCCCCTGCCGGCTTGATTATTTAAATAGAGTCCTGAAACTCTGTCCACAGGAAACAAGAGATCGTCATCTTAGTGAAATATCATGCCAATCTAGGCCAAATCTAAAAAAAGTATTAAATAAAAACTCTAACCATTTGATATTAAATGTTTTTTGTAAAAAATGATCAGTGGACTTAAATTAGCCACCGAACCTCCAGGCCAATCAAAGCAAGCCTATCCGCCCACTTATGCACATAATTATCCACAGTTTCTGTGGATAGACGCCCAAGAGCATTGCGGCATGCGACTTTAGCTTCTTTTTTGGCGCTATACGGACTTTATGGGCAGTCGATTTCTCGCGACGCAAGTACTACGCCATTTTGCGGATAAGGCTTTGTCTGCAAGAGCTAAACTACCATTAGAATTATGCAATTCCCATTACACTAACAGCCGTTGCACGGCGGAGAACAACCTTGCTTGAGATCATGCATGATGCCGGGTGGCCCATTTGGCTGCTGCTGTTTACGTCGGTATTCGGGCTGGCCCTTATCATCGAGCGCTTTCTCTCTCTGCGGAAAAAGCTGATATTGCCGCCCGACCTGCTGTCCCAGGTCATGGACATGGTCCGCCAGGGCAAAGACACCCCGGAAGCCCTGCGCTTGCTGGCGGCCGATTCCGCCCTGGGCCGCATCTTGGCCGAAGTCGTCGCAGTCAACGCCGAACCCCAGCACCTGCGCCAAACCGCCATTGAGGATGCGGGCGCCGACGTCTCGCACCGCCTAAACCGCTACCTGCCGGCCCTGGGTACCGTGGCCGTCGTGTCGCCGTTGCTGGGGCTATTTGGCACGGTCGTCGGCATGATAGAGATTTTCGGCGCCTATTCGCCCAGCGGCGCGGATCCCTCGCAACTGGCGCGCGGCATTTCCATTGCGCTGTACAACACCGGCTTCGGCATACTTATCGCTATTCCAGCCTTGATATTCCACCGCTACTTCCGTTCCCGGGTCGAACACTTTCTGCACCAGATGGAACGCCAGGCCAGCGCGCTGAATCGTATGCTGGGCAAAGAGCCGCCTCGCCGGCAAGGCTAGCCGCCATGAAAATCCCCAGGCCTTCGGCCGGAGCCGCCACATGAATTTTCGCCGCAGACACCGCAACCAGGACGACCTGGACATCAACCTGATCCCGCTGATCGACGTGCTGCTCGTCATTCTTATTTTTCTTGCGGCGACCACGTCGTTCACCCGCATCAGCCAGTTGAAGATCGCCCTGCCAGAAGCCAGCGCCGACGCCTCCAGCGACAAGCAGGCCATCAATATCGCGGTCAGCCAGGATGGGCTGTACGCGCTGGACGGTCAATTGATTTCAGGGCGCGAAACCGCCGACATTGCCGCCGCCCTGCAAAATGACGCCAAGAAGACAGAAGACGCCACGCTAATCATCAACGCCGACGCGCTAAGCTCGCACGAATCGGTAGTGCGGGTGATGGAAGCCGCGCGCCAGGCCGGCATTCATCGCGTCAACTTCGCCACCCAGAGCACGCCTTGAAAGCAACGGCACGCCTTGTGGACGGCATACACCGCATGTGGCAAACCAAAGGCTTGGCCAGCACTTTGCTGCTGCCTTTGTCATGGCTGGCGCATCTGGCGGTTCTATATAAGCAGAAGCGCTATCGCAAGCAAGCCAGCTACTGGCCTGCAGGTCCGCGGCCGATCGTGGTGGTGGGCAATATCCTCGTCGGCGGCACCGGAAAAACGCCAGTCGTCATTGCCCTGACCCAGGCGCTCCGGGCCAAGGGCTGGCACCCCGGCATTGTCAGCCGAGGCTACGGCGTCAAGCTCGAAGCTCGGGCCAAGGTCGGGCAAGGCCGGCTTGATGCGGCCGGCTTCGGCGACGAACCGGCCCTGATTGCACGCAGCACCGGAGCTCCGCTGGCGGTTCATCCATCGCGCGTCCTGGCGGTTCAGGCGCTGGTGCGCGCCCACCCCGAGGTGGACGTGATTATCTCGGACGATGGACTGCAGCACCTGGCTTTGCAACGCGATGTGGAAATTGTCGTGCAAGATGCGCGCGGCCTGGGCAATGGGCGCATGCTGCCCGCCGGCCCGTTGCGCGAACCGGCCGCCAAACTGGCCCAGGTTGACTACCTGATTACCAACGTGGCCGCCAGCCAGCCGGCTCCGCCTCCTTTGCCCGTCGGTGCGCTGCAACTTTGCATGAGGCTGCAACCCGAACGCGTCGAACATCTGGCCTCGGACCTAAGCGCCACCTGGCCAGAATGGTTGGCGCGCCACGCGGCGGGCACGATTGCCGCCGTTGCGGCCATAGGCCAGCCCGACCGCTTCTTTTCCATGCTGCGCGGCCACGGCCTGCGTCTGGACGCCGCAATAGCCTTGCCCGACCACGATCCCTACAGCAGCTCGCCGTTCACCGCGCTGAACGCCGACGTGATTTTGATCACGGCCAAGGACGCAGTGAAATGCGCGCGCTTTAATGATCCCCGTATTTGGGTGGTCAACGTCGCCCCGCAGTTTTCAGATATTGGCTGGCTGGACGGACTAAATGAAAAATTGCATGCCATAACCGAGAAAAAAAAGGCCGGCGGCATTAAACTCTTGGTTTGACGTTTACTTGGAGCCGCTTGTGGACTCTCACTTGCTCGAAATCCTGGTTTGTCCGCTGTGCAAAGGCCCCTTAAGCCACGACCGCGAAAACCACGAACTGATTTGCGCTGCGGACCGGCTTGCCTTTCCCGTCCGGGACGGCATACCGGTCATGCTGGAAAGCGAAGCGCGTTCCTTGCAACCTGCGCCGTCCCCGGACGCCGCGTGAGCTTCGTTGCAGTCATTCCCGCTCGCGCCGCCTCGACCAGGCTGCCCGGCAAGCCGCTGCTGGACATCGCCGGCAAACCCATGGTGGTGCGCACAGCCGAGCAGGCAGCCAGATCACAGGCCGCGCGCGTCATCATCGCCACCGACGACCCCGCCATCCAGGCGGCCGCCATGGCGCACGGTTTCGATGCCGCGCTGACTCGCGCCGATCACGCTACCGGAACCGACCGCCTGGCCGAGGTCGCCCAGCAGATGGGCTGGAGCGGCGACACCATAGTCGTCAATGTCCAGGGCGACGAGCCGCTGATCGACCCGGCGCAAATCAACGCGGTTGCTCAATTGCTTGCGCAGGATCCCGACGCGGCCATTGCCACATGTGCGGCCCCCATCGGCAACACGCAAACCCTGTTCAACCCCAACGCCGTTAAAGTAGTGTGCGACGCGCGGCAACGAGCTTTGTATTTTTCGCGTGCGCCCATACCCTGGGCCCGGGACGAGCTGGCCGACGGGCAGCAGCGCCTGGCACCCAAGCTTCCCGCACTGCACCATATCGGCTTGTACGCATACCGCGCCAGCTTTCTCAAAATATTTCCCGCCCTGCCTGTCGGTCCGCTGGAGCACTTCGAGTCGCTTGAACAATTACGGGCGCTCGAAAATGGCTACGCTATTGCCGTCCTCACTGCTCGCGAACATCCCGCCGCGGGCGTCGATACGCAGGAAGATCTGGAAAGAGTACGCAACATCTTTGCAAATCGGTTATAAATCGTCTTCGAATTAAGGACAGCCTGAAAAAATCTCGCAGCGCGTTCGTTCGTGCCAAACGGCTCCGCCCCCAAAGCCGGCGCCATTTGTCCAGACTTGTTCAAGCTGTCTTTAAACCATTCCGGCCGCCAAGATCGTGCATAAATTGTTGCGTTGCGGCATAATCGGAAAAATTAAAAATAAGCATTCCTCAGGAGGTATTCATGCGACTGATTCTGCTCGGTCCCCCCGGCGCCGGCAAAGGCACCCAAGCTGCGTTCATCACCCAGAAATTCGGAATACCCCAAATTTCCACGGGCGATATGTTGCGCGCCGCTGTCAAGGCGCAAACGCCGCTGGGCCTGGAAGCCAAAAAAGTCATGGACGCGGGCGGACTGGTGTCCGACGATCTTATCATCGGCCTGGTACGCGACCGCCTGAAACAGCCCGACTGCGAGCACGGCTACCTTTTCGACGGTTTTCCACGCACTATTCCGCAAGCCGATGCGCTTAAAGAAGCCAATATCGCGCTGGACTATGTAGTTGAAATCGTCGTGCCCGAAGAAAACATCATCGAGCGCATGAGCGGGCGGCGCGTGCACCCGGCTAGCGGCCGCAGCTACCATGTTACGTTCAACCCGCCCAAAACGGCGGGTATCGACGACGTAACCGGCGAAGCTCTGGTGCAGCGCGACGATGACCGCGAAGAAACCGTGCGTCATCGGCTGGCCGTCTACCAGGAACAAACCCGCCCGCTGGTCGAGTACTACTCGAGTTGGGCCAATTCGGGCGCCAGCCAGGCCCCGGCATTCCGGCAAGTGTCGGGCGTGGGCTCGGTGGACGAAATCCAGGCCCGTATTGCCCAGGCCTTGCAGGCCTGAATGTGCACAGCAACGCGCAAGCGGGTTCATCCCTTACCTGCGCGTCTCCAAATTAACTAGATCAACATACACGAGACTATGGAAATCAAGAACAAAGTGTTTATCGTTACCGGCGGCGCTTCGGGTTTGGGCGCAGGCACTGCCCGCATGCTGGTTGCCGAAGGCGCCAAAGTGGTGCTGGCCGACGTCCAGGACGAGGCCGGCCAGAAGCTGGCCGCCGAACTGGGCCAGACTTACGTACATTGCGACGTTACCCAGGAAGCCGATGGCCAGGCCGTGATTGCGGCTGCCCTTAAATTGGGCAGCCTGTTCGGGCTGGTCAGCTGCGCCGGCGTGGCGCCGGCTTCGCGCACCGTAGGCAAGAACGGACCGCACCCCCTGGACCTATTCCAGAAGGTCATCATGATCAACCTGGTAGGCACCTTCAATATGTCGCGCCTGGCCGCCGCCGCCATGGCGGAAAACACGCCCGAGCCCACCGGCGAGCGCGGAGTGCTGATCAACACCGCGTCGGTAGCGGCTTATGACGGGCAAATCGGGCAGGCCGCCTATGCCGCCTCCAAGGCCGGCGTTGCTGGCATGACCCTGCCCATCGCGCGCGACTTGTCCAAGCTGGGCATCCGTTGCGTTACTATCGCCCCCGGCATTTTCGGCACACCCATGGTTTTCGGCATGCCCCAGGAAGTGCAAGATTCGCTGGCCGCCAGCATCCCGTTCCCTTCGCGCCTGGGCCGTCCGGAAGACTACGCCAAGCTGGTCAACAGCATCATCGGCAACGAAATGCTCAATGGCGAAACCATCAGGCTGGACGGCGCCATCCGCATGGCGCCAAAGTAAGCCGGCCTTGGCCACTACCCGCATCAAAGCCGCCGACATATCGCCATGAGCCTGCTACGCTCGGCCGCGACGATCAGCGGCCTGACCATGCTGTCCCGGATCACAGGATTGATCCGCGACATACTGATCGCCAGTTCGTTCGGCGCCGGGCCACTTACTGATGCGTTCTGGGTTGCCTTCCGCATTCCCAACCTGCTTCGCCGCCTGTTTGCAGAAGGCGCTTTCTCGCAGGCCTTCGTTCCGATACTCGGGCAGGTGCGCACCCAGGGATCGCCGGAAGACGTGCGCACCCTGCTGGACAAGGTTGCCCTGCTGCTGACCGCGGCCCTCATGCTGGTCACGCTATTGGGCATCCTGGCCGCGCCGTGGGTCGTCAGCGCCATGGCCAGCGGCATGCTGGCCGCTTCCAAGCAAAATGAATTTTCCGCCGCCGTCGACATGACGCGCATGATGTTTCCCTACATTGTCTGCATGTCGCTGGTTGCTTTTGCATCGGGCGTACTCAATACCTGGAGCCGCTTTGCCGTGCCGGCGTTTACGCCGGTGCTGCTGAACCTGGCAATGATAGGCAGTTGCCTTTTCATCACTGCCTGGTTCGACACCCCCATCTACGCCCTAGCCATCGGCGTCATGCTGGGCGGCATTGCCCAGTTGCTTATACAGTGGATGGCGCTGGCGCGCCTGGGGCTGCTGCCGCGCTATTCGCTCAGGCTGCGCCAAGCGTGGGCCGACCCCACTGTCAAGCGCATCATGCGCCAAATGCTGCCGGCCATTCTGGGGGTGTCGGTGGCGCAAATCTCCTTGCTGATCAACACCAATATTGCCACCTGGCTGGCCAGCGGCAGCGTCACATGGCTGTCGTTCGCCGACCGCCTGATGGAGTTTCCCACCGCGCTGCTGGGCATTGCCCTGGGGACGGTGCTGCTGCCCAGCCTCTCGGCGGCCCATGCGCGCGACGACGCTGAAGGCTACAACGCCCTGCTCAACTGGGGACTGCGCCTTATCGTGCTGCTGGGCCTGCCGGCCGCACTGGGCATGGCGCTGCTGGCCGACGGGCTGGTCGCCACCTTGTTCAACTACGGGGCGTTCAGCGCCTATGACGTGGGCCAAACGAAATTGGCCGTCATGGCCTACTCGGTGGGTCTGCTGGGCTTGCTGGCCGTCAAAATCCTGGCTCCCGGCTTTTATGCCAAGCAAAACATCCGCACCCCGGTGAAGATTGCAGTATTCGTGCTGATCCTGACGCAGGTGTTCAACCTCATTTTTGTACCATGGCTGGCGCACGCCGGCCTGGCGCTGTCCATTGGGCTGGGCGCCACCGTCAATGCCTTGTTCCTGCTGTTCATGCTGTATAAGCGCAAAATATACCGGCCAGGGTCAGGATGGGGGCGCTTCTTTTTGCGCCTGCTGCCCGCAATCGCCGTATTCAGCGCTGTTCTGTTTGCCGCCCAACAACGGCTGGACTGGTTGGCTCTGGGCAATCACGCCGGAATGCGCGCATTATGGCTGGGCGGCGTACTGGCCGCGGCAGGACTGGTGTATTTCGCGGTGTTGTTCTTGTGCGGCTTTCGCCCAAGAGACTTTACAAGGCGTGCCCGCTAATATATACTTACCCTCTTTGCCAATTAATCTAAGTTACTTTAAGAGCAGCTATTTGGCGGTAGGCAGTTTTTAGCAGCAGGCGCTGATGCAGCAAGGCAATAGCCGCAGCAACAGCCTTAAGGGCCCAGTGTGGTACCTGGCACGCTATATAAACAAGCACCGCTACGTAGCAACTTGGACAACCTTTAAAAGTTAGAAGCACACATTTATGGCCAATACAGCACAAGCCCGCAAACGCGCACGTCAATCCGTAGCGCTTAACAAACATAATTCCAGCCTGCGCTCGATGCTGCGCACGTCCATCAAGCGCGTTCGCCAGGCCATCGAAGCCGGCGACAAAGCCGCTGCCACCGAGGTTTTCCAGAAAGCCAGCAGCGTCATCGACCGCATCGCCGACAAAAACATCATTCATAAAAACAAGGCTGCCCGTCATAAAAGCCGCCTTGCCGCTGCTGTCAAAGCGTTGGCCTGATAAGTACACTGCTTAATTGGCAAAACCGCAGGCCCAACGCCCGCAACGAACAGGACGCATGAGCGTCCTGTTTTTTTATTGGCGGTCGCCCGGGATAAACTGTGTGCTATTTGATCGATTGATCGCATCGCGCTCCCGACTGTCCGCCGTTCCCCGGCAGGCGGCAGGCGGCAGGCGGCAGGCGCAAGCCAGTATAAAAAGGAGAGCTGCCATGGCACAGCCCAAGCCTACCTTGCTGCAACAGTTCAACTTCCCCTTGCCGGAGCAAGGACAGGCTCGCCTGGAGCAGGCATTCACCATCATCCGCCCATGGGAAGCCGCCGACGCGGACGCAGCCATCCAGCAGCACCGGGACAGCATTACGGTATTGCTGAGCAGCGCGCTTACCTCTACACCGGCCGAGCTTATCGACCGTTTGCCCAACTTGCGTGCCATTTGCAGCGTAGGCGTTGGCTACGACTCCATAGACGTATTGCATGCGCAAGGCAAAGGCATACAAGTCAGCAACACGCCGGACGTCCTGAATGATTGCGTAGCCGATATGGCCTGGGCTCTTATCCTGGGGACGGCACGCAACATCGCGCCCGCCGACCGCTATGTAAGGTCCAGCCAATGGAGCATGCAAAACATGTTCCCGTTAAGCAACAAGGTCACCGGGAAAAAACTGGGTATCGTAGGCCTTGGCCGTGTAGGGCAAGCCATTGCCGAGCGCGCCGCGGGCTTCAAGATGCAACTGCGCTATCACAACCGCAAGGCGCGCGGCGATGTACCGTGGGAGTATGCCGGCTCGTTGCTTGAACTGGCCTCGTGGGCCGACATTCTGGTGCTGGCAACGGTCGGCGGCGCCGCCACCCGCCACCTGGTCGACCGTCCCGTGCTGGACGCCCTGGGCCCGCAAGGCATATTGGTGAACATTGCGCGCGGGTCGGTCGTTGACGAAGCGGCATTGGCCCTGGCCTTGCAGGAAGGCAGGCTGGGCGCCGCAGGCCTGGATGTCTTCGAAGCCGAGCCCCATGTACCGGATGCCCTTAAAAGCCTGGACAATGTGCTCTTGCAGCCGCATGTGGCCAGCGCTACCGTCGAAACCCGGCGCGACATGTTTAACCTGCTTGTCGACAACGCAATAGCTTTTGCGCAAACGGGGAAGGTCATTAACCTTGTTCCCCCTTTGCGCTGATGCTCAGGCTATCGGCCTAAACGATTTTAGGAAAAGGCAGTGAACGGATGCGCTTGCCGGTAAGCTTGGCCACCGCATTGGCAACTGCCGGCGCCATAGGCGGCAGGCCTACCTCGCCCATGCCGCCCGGATGGTTGTCGGTCGGCATGACCTTGACTTCGATTGGTGGGGCCTGGTTGGCGCGCAACAAGGTGTATTGGTTGAAGTTGTGCGATTGCGCTTCGCCGCCTTTGTAGACCAGTCTTTCGTTCAGCAGCGCCGACAAGCCGAAAATAGCCGCCCCTTCGACCTGCGCCCTAATGTTGATGGGCGCAATGGCATGGCCGCAATCGACCGCCGCCCACACTTGATGCACCAATGGGCGCCCGTCTTTGATCGAGACTTCGGCAACCATGGCAATGAACGTCGTCCAGGTGTCCGAAAATGCCAGGCCCAGCGCCCTGCCATCGGGCCGAGGCTTGTCCCAGCCCGCCATATTGGCGACCTCACGCAGCACAGCTTGCGCACGCGGCGTCTTGCTAGTTAAATCCAGCCGCAATTGCAGTGGATCTTTGCCTAACCCCTGCGCTATCTCGTCGATGAAGGTTTCAATGGCGAACTTGGTATAGCCTGCGCCTACCCCGCGCCAGAATGAAACGTCCACGCCTCGCGTTTCAAGGCCATGCTCGATCAGCAGATCGGGCACCTCGTACACGCCATCGGCGCCTTCCATGACGGGAGCGTCCTTATTGCCGGCGTCCTTGTAGGCCTTGGCGCTGACCCGGGAATAAATCCCTTCGGACACCAGGCGATGCCGCCAGCCGACCAGTTTGCCTTTGTCGTCGACCCCGGCCACCAAATGCTGGGCGGTCATGGGCCTGGGCCGGGAGCGCTGGAAGTCGTCTTCGCGCGTCCAGATTACATGGACGGGAACCCCTGGCATGGCCTTGGCCAGGAAAATGGCATCCACGGCATAGTCGGCCTCGACCCGGCGGCCGTAGCCGCCGCCCAGTAACGTGATATTTACGGTGATGTTTTCCGGCTTGAAACCGCCCACCGCCGCCGCAGTGCCGACGACAATGCTGGCCGATTGCGACGGCAGCCAGAACTCGGCCTTGTCGCCATCGATGCGCGCGGTACAGTTCATGGGTTCCATGGTGCACTGCGCGACGTGATCGCTGGTATAAGTGGCCTGGAAGCTGCGTGCCGCGCCTTTAAGAGCGGCAACGGCGTCGCCGCGCTTGTCCCAGACGTCGCCGGCATCGTCCAGTTTTTCAGAACGCGCCACATATTCTTTAAGCGCTTCCTCGCTGTTGTAGCTGCGGGCCTTGGCGGTGTCCGTCCATGTCACTTTAAGCAGATCGCGGGCTTTGCGCGCTATGGCAAACGAGCTGGCCACCACGGCAACCCCATTGGGCAACTTGACGATTTTCTTGACGCCCTTGACAGCCAGCGCCGCGGCATCGTCCACGGTGACGGGTTTTTCGCCTTGTACCGGGGTATGCATGACGGCGGCCCACACCATGTCGGGCAAGCGAAAATCGATACCGAACTGCGCCGTGCCATTGGACTTTGATGCTACGTCGACACGAGTAATGTCCTTGCCAATAATGTTGAATCGGGACATGGGTTTAAGCATGCTCTTGTCGACTTTGGGCGGTTCGACCGGCGCCTTGATTTGCGCGGCCGCTTCGCCGTAGGTCATTTGACGCTTGCTGGCGGCGTGCTTCAAGACGCTTTTTTCAGCCGTGATTTCACCAGCCGGTACGCCCCATGCCTGTGCGGCGGCGCCTGTCAGCACCAGCTTGGCCTGCAGGCCGGCCAGGCGCATGACTTCGTAATAGCCGACAACCGTACGCGACGACCCGGTAACCATGCCGCCGCCGAACTTGGGATTGCCGAACAGTTTAGCGTTACTGGGCGACTTCTGGACCGTGACCGTGGCCCAATCCAGTTCCATGTCGTCGGCCAGGATGGAAGGCACGGACGTCATTGTGCCCTGTCCCATCTCGGATCCCGGCGAATAAATAATAGTATTGTTGTCGGCGCCGATGCTGACCCACGCCACGGGACTATAGCCCCCCTTGCCTTTTGCGGCTGTTTCGGCCGCCTGGACCAGGCTGCCGAAACCGGCGCCGCCCACCATGACGCCAACGACCACAGACCCGCTGCCAACGAGGAAGGAGCGGCGCGAAGTAGATTCAAGTTCCATGATTCCCCCCTTAAGCGATGGCTTTCTGAGCATTGACGACGGCGGCCGCAATATGGTTGTACGTTCCGCAGCGGCAAAGATTGCCGGACATCTGGTCCAGGACTTCTTCGCGGCTTAAAGGGCCCTTGGCGTTTTTGAGTACGCCCGCGGCTGTCATGAGCTGGCCCGACTGGCAATAACCGCATTGCGCGACCTGTTCTGCTACCCAAGCCGTTTCAAGCGCCTTGCCCGGCGCGGTCTTCATGAGACCTTCGATTGTGGTGATGTTCTTGCCTTTGACCGCCGCCACGGGCAGCACGCAAGAGCGTGTAGGCTGGCCCTCCAGGTGCACCGTACAGGCACCGCATTGCGCAATGCCGCAACCGAACTTGGTACCGGTAAGCTCGAGGTTTTCGCGCAGGACCCATAATAATGGCGTATCGTCGGCGACATCCACGGATACCGCCTCGCCGTTTAGAGTGAAATTGACCATTTTGCCTAAGCCTCCATCTTTTTAATATGAAATCGGAACCCCGCGCCCAAGCAGATTCAGTACACTGGATATAGGGTTAGAACACAATAGCGGGATAGCCGGCTTTCCGCAATCATGGTTTTACCCGTAGAAAAGCAAAAGAGGGACGAAAGCCCCCACGCTTCGTCGCTGCGCGTCTCGCTGCCCCCCAAGGGGGCGCCTTTTGCCTTGGGGCGGCCCGGCGGCAAAAGAAGCCCCCACGCTTCACCGCTGCGCGTCTCGCTGCCCCCCAAGGGGGCGCCTTTTGCCTTGGGGCGGCCCGGCGGCAAAAGAAGAAGCCCCTACGCTTCACCGCTGCGCGTCTCTGCCCAAATAAAAAAAGCCCAGTCAGGTAACTGGGCGGCTTCGGTCTTGTATTTGTTTTTCGGCCGTTTTCAGATGGTTGTCCTGCGCGAATTCGTAGACGAAGTTCCAGGCCAGGGGTTCAAGCTCGCGCAGGCGATGGTCGACCACCACGCAGCGGATGCCGTCGATGACCATGGGAACGACATAAGGCGAATAAGTAAGATGCCCGCCGGTGGAACCGGGAGGACGGAAGCTGGACATGACGCCCGCAAGGCGTTCGGCCCAATCGCTGGGACGAAACGGTTTACCTTCGTTGGTTACGCCGAAAATGATGAACTGCTGCACTAAGACTGACATAGAACCCTACAGAAACTACGTGCCTATTGTACTGTTTTGCCCGTACTGTTTTGAGCGCGCCGCGTTTGTCGCCGCGCGCCGCAATTGTATATGATAGCCTCTTGCTACACGTATCTACCCTTGAATCAAGGCTCAACATGTCTCACGCTACTTCGCAAACCGGCCCGCTGCGTCATTTCCTGCAGTTCAGCGACTTGACCACCGATGAAATCAACTACGTATTTGCGCGCGCCCACCTCATCAAAGACAAGTTCAAACGCTATCAGCCGCACCACACCCTGCACGACCGCAACCTGGCCATGGTGTTTGAAAAAGCCAGCACGCGCACCCGCGTCTCGTTCGAGGCCGGCATGTATCAGTTGGGCGGGTCGGTCATCCACCTGACCACAGGAGATTCGCAACTGGGCCGCTCCGAGCCTATCGAAGACACCGCCAGGGTCATTTCGCGCATGGTCGACCTGGTGATGATCCGTACCTTCGAACAAACGCGTATCGAGCGTTTTGCCGCGCATTCGCGCGTGCCGGTCATCAACGGCCTGACCAACGAATTCCACCCCTGCCAGATACTGGCCGACATATTCACCTTTATCGAGCACCTGGGCCCTATCAAGGGTAAAACCGTTGCCTGGATAGGCGATGCCAACAACATGGCCTATACCTGGCTGCAGGCCGCCGAGATGCTGGACTTTCGCCTGCATGTTTCCGCGCCTGAGGGCTACGAGCTGGATGCCCGGCGCGTTGGCAATCCGCCGTCGGGCGTACTGCAGCAATTCTCCGACCCGCTCGAGGCTTGCCAGGGCGCCCACCTGGTCACTACCGACGTCTGGACCAGCATGGGCTACGAGGCCGAAAACGACGATCGTCGCCGCGCCTTCAACGATTGGTGCGTTGACGCCGAGATGATGGCCGTGGCCGACCGCAAGGCCGTCTTCATGCATTGTCTGCCCGCCCACCGTGGCGAAGAAGTAACCGGCGACGTCATCGACGGCCCCCAAAGCGTCGTCTGGGACGAAGCCGAAAACCGTCTGCATGTTCAAAAAGCGCTGATGGAGTTCCTGCTGCTTGGGCAGGTCGACTGAAAGCTAGAATGCCCCCACGCTGCGCCACTTACGCGGCTTGCTGCCCCCCAAGGGGGCGTTTTTTGCCTTGGGGCGGCCCGGCGGCAAAAGATGCCCCACGCAGGCGACAAAAAGGCCGGCAACCCTAAACAAGGATGCCGGCCTTTTTCATGCCAATAGCGGCAAACAGCGCAGACAGGTACTGCGATTATTTTTTGTCTTTGCCCTGCTCTTTGGCGTCTTTCAACTGGGGCAGCGACGTGCCGCCCGAAGGCGCCAGCAAACCGGCTTTCACGTAGGTAAACAGTTTTTCGCGCGTGTCGACAATATCCAGGTTGCGCATCGTAAGCTGGCCGATGCGGTCGCGCGGCGAAAACATGGACGCGCCCTTTTCCATAGTCAGCCTTTCGGGCTGATAGGTAAGATTGGCCGACTCGGTGTTCAGCAGCGTGTAGTCGTTGCCGCGGCGCAGTTCCAGCGTGACTTCGCCGGTGATGGCGCCCGCCACCCAACGCTGCGCCGATTCGCGCAGCATGATGGCTTGCGGGTCGAACCAGCGGCCCTGGTACAACAAGCGGCCTAGCTTCAGGCCATTGACGCGATACTGTTCGATGGTGTCTTCGTTATGGATGCCTGTGACCAGGCGCTCGTAGGCGATATGCAGCAGCGCAAGGCCCGGAGCTTCGTAGATGCCGCGGCTCTTGGCTTCGATGATGCGGTTTTCGATCTGGTCGCTCATGCCCAGGCCGTGGCGACCGCCAATACGGTTGGCCTCAAGCAGAAGTTCGACGCTGTCGGCATATTCGACGCCGTTCAGTGCAACCGGCCGACCCTCTTCGAATCGAACAGTGACTTCTTCGGCCTTGACCTGAACGTCGTCACGCCAGAAAGCCACGCCCATGATGGGCTTGACGATGCGCATGCCCGAGCTCAGGTGCTCGAGGTCTTTGGCTTCGTGGGTGGCGCCCAGCATGTTCGAATCGGTTGAATAGGCTTTCTCGGCCGACATTTTGTAGTCGAAACCCGCCTCGCGCATGTATTCGGACATTTCGGCCCGGCCGCCGAGTTCGTCGATAAAGGTTTGATCCAGCCAGGGCTTGTAGATTTTAAGCTGCGGATTGGTGAGCAGGCCATAGCGATAAAAACGTTCGATATCGTTGCCCTTGTATGTGCTGCCGTCGCCCCAGATATTGACGTCGTCTTCCTTCATGGCCGCCACCAGCATGGTGCCTGTGACAGCGCGCCCGATAGGCGTGGTGTTGAAGTACGTAACGCCGGCTGTGCTGATGTGGAAAGCACCGCACTGCAAGGCGGCAATGCCTTCGGCAACCAACTGAGCACGGCAGTCTACCAGCCGCGCCTTGGTGGCGCCGTACTCGAGCGCATGGCGGGGAATGGCATCGTAGTCGGACTCGTCGGGCTGGCCCAGGTTTGCGGTGTAAGCGTAAGGCAAGGCGCCTTTATGCTTCATCCAGAGCAAAGCCGCGCTGGTATCCAGTCCGCCGGAAAAAGCGATGCCGACCTTTTGGCCGACCGGAACGTTCTCGAGTATGGTTGTCATTGCGTAAAAGCCAAAAACTTAAAGCTGAAATTCTACTACGTAAGCGCCAAGTAATCTTGCGGCGGCGCTCAGGCGCGCCCCAGGCCGGCCCGATTATCCAGATGCCGCAGGTCTTCGGGCGTATCGGCGTCCAGCAGGACGCCGTCCGAACCCACCTCGACCAGCGCCAGCCCTTGGCCCAATCCGCCCAACAACCGCCGGGCCCCCTCATCGCCGCGCAGTTGGCGCAAGGCCGGCAAGCTGGCTGGGCCCCACAAGACCGGATTACCGCGCTTGCCTTCATATACCGGCTGGCAAGCCTGAATATCCCCGCCCGTCTCATAGGCGTCGATCAAGGCGTCGATGACGTCCGCCCCGGCCAACGGCATATCGGCCAAGCACACGACCACGGCGCTGTCGTCCGGCACCGCCGCCGCACCCGCGCGCACCGAAGACCCCATGCCCTCCTGGAAGTCTTCGTTCAGGACGAACTGGACCGGCAAGCCTTCAAGTTCGCGGCGCACCCGCTCGGCCTCGAAGCCCAGCACTACAAGCACCCGCGCACAGCGCGACGCCAGCGCTTGACGCACCGTGCGCCTTACCACGGTCTGTCCTTGCAAGGGCAGCAGCAACTTATTGGGCCCGCCCATGCGCCGGCCCAATCCTCCCGCCAGCACAATGGCGGTCACCCCGGTGTTCTGGGACGACATAAAACCCCCATCGGTAATATTTGAAAAAGTTCTTTGCATTTCTGTATCTTGTGCCCACTGAAGATTATTATTTCCTGTATGGGCACTCGCTGCTCGGATCAGGACGAATGCCTGCTTCTCTCAAACAAGGAGACAACCATGGCAGACGACTCCATACGAACCGACTGTACAACACAAATTGTCCAGCCAGCCTCTCCCCCTGATACTCAAAGACGCCGCGTCCTGAAAGCGGTCGGCGCCGCCGGCCTGGCCAGTATTGCCGGGCCTGTCTTCATCCGCAACGCCTACGCAGCCAAGAACACCCTCAAAATACTGCAGTGGAACCACTTCGTGCCCGCGTACGACCAGTGGTTCGATCATACCTACGTCAAGGAATGGGGCCAAAAAAACGATACTGATGTCGTTGTCGACCATGTCGGCATTCCCGCCTTGGCCACCCGCGCCGCGGCTGAAGTCTCGGCCCAGCAGGGACACGACCTGTTCATGTTCCTGTCACCACCTCCTGCATACGAAGACCAGGTTATCGACCACCGCGAAATCTACGAAGAGTGCGAGCGAAAACACGGCAAGCCCGTTCCCTTGGCCCTGCATAGTTCCTACAACCCCAAAACCAAGAAGTACTACGCCTTTTCGGACAGCTTCGTGCCCGACCCGGTCAACTACCGCAAAGATCTTTGGGACAGCGTGGGCATGGCCGCACCCGACACCTGGGACGATGTGCTGGCGGCAGGCACCAAAATCAAGCAGCAGCACCATCTTGGCGTAGGCATAGGCCTCTCGGCCGAACTGGACACGGCCATGGCCATGCGCACGATTCTGTATGCCTTTGGCGGCTCGGTGCAAGATGAACACAGCCAGGTCGTGCTGGACTCCAAGCAAACGCTGGACGCCGTCAAGTTCGTCAAGTCGCTGTACGAAAACACCATGACGCCACAGGTCCTGGCCTGGGACGCGTCGTCCAACAACCGTGCCATGCTGGCCGGCCAAGTCTCGCTGTGCCTGAACGCCATCTCCATCACTCGGGAAGGTGAAAACAAACATATCCCGATCACACCCAATATTCAATTGACCCAGGCGCTTAAAGGGCCGGCCCGGCGCATTGGCATGGAACACGTGATGGACTGCTATGTAATCTGGAAATTTGCCAAGAACATAAGCGGAGCCAAGAAATTCCTGGTGGATTACATCGACAATTTCCGACAGGGCTTTCTCAGCAGCCAATTCTATAACTTCCCCAGCTTCCCGGGCACCGTGCCCGACCTGGAAAAACTCATTGCCGACGACCCCAACGGCCAGCCGCATGACAAATACAAAGTCCTCGGGCAGCTTATGAACCAGGCCACCAATGTCGGCTATCCCGGATACGCCAACGCCGCCACCGACGAAATCTTCAATACCTGGGTGCTCAATACCATGTTCGCCAAAGCGGCCACCGGCAACATCAGCCCGGAAGACGCTATCAAGGACGCGCACGCCACTTGCAAGCGGATTTTTGAAAAATGGCGCCAGAAAGGCGCGCTTTGACCTTTCGGCAAGCCCGCATAAAGCCGGCATGCATTTAAAGGACAAGAAAAATGGCTACTGTGGAAACCCGGGCTTTGACCAAACGCTTCGACGGCACCAATGCCGTCGACCGCATCGATTTATCGGTGCATGAAGCGGAATTCCTGGTTTTGCTGGGGTCTTCGGGCTCTGGCAAAACCACCTTGCTGCGCATGATAGCCGGGCTGGAGCAGCCCACATCGGGCGATATCCTGCTGGACGGCCAGTCCGTGGTAAACCTGCCGCCACGCGCCCGCAATATGGCCATGGTGTTCCAAAGCTACGCCCTCTACCCTCATTTAAGCGTGTCTCGCAATATCGCGTTCCCGCTTCAGACCCAGCGCATGAACCGCGCCGAGATCGCCAAGAAAGTGGACTGGGCGGCCAAGATGTTCGGGATAGGACATCTGCTGCAACGCAAGCCGCGCCAGTTATCGGGCGGTGAACGCCAGCGCGTCGCGTTGGCACGGGCCGTGGTGCGTGAACCAGCTGCCTTTTTATTGGACGAACCCTTGTCCAACCTGGACGCCAAACTGCGGATCGCCGCGCGCGAAGAATTGCAGCAATTTCAGCGGCGCCTGGCCACCACCACCATTTATGTCACCCACGACCAGGTCGAAGCGCTTGGGCTGGGCGACCGCATTGCCATTCTGGACCATGGCGTCGTTCACCAACTGGGCACGCCCAAACAAGTGTACGAGGAGCCTGCCGACACCTTTGTAGCCACCTTCATCGGCGCCCCGCCCATGAACCTGATAGAGCAAGAGGGCAGGCCCACCATGGGGTTTCGCCCTGAACACTTTTTGCCCCAAGAAGCCTATCCCGCGCAGAACGATGCGCTGCAGCTCTTTCCCTTTCACGTTACGCGCATCGAAAACCTGGGATCCGACAGGCTGTTGTACGGCACGCTGGAATCACCCATGCCGCAAGTCAAAGTCATCTCGCGTATTCCATGCACCGTCGAAACGCCGCTTGCCGCTGGCGAACACTACCATTTTGCCGTACGGCGGCGCGATCTGCGCTACTTCGACGCCAACACCGGCTTGCGCATCGAGGCCACGCCATGAGCACCGCCCCCGCAGTGCCAACGCCCCTCCCCCCGCCACCAGGCCAAAGCGGGCACGATGCCCGGCTGGGACGCTGGATGCTGGCTCCAGCCGTGGTCTACATAGCCCTGCTCGTCGGGTTTCCGTTTTTGCTTTCCATGTACTACAGCGTTTCGAACGCAACCGTCGGCAACACCACACTGAGCTTCGTGGGCCTGGACAACTTCCACCGCATTGTCCAAAGCGGCACTTTCTGGCGTTCGATGCTGAACACCTTCGTCTTCACTATTGTCTCGCAAGTAGTGGTAGTGATACTGGCCAAGGTTCTGGCGATGGCGCTGTACAACGATTTTCGCGGCAAGTGGCTGGTGCGGCTGCTTATTCTGTTGCCATGGGTTGCGCCCATCTCCCTGGGCACCATAGGCTGGCTATGGATTTTCGATCCGGTCTACAGCATCATCAACTGGACGCTGCGCGCGCTGGGCCTGTTGGGCCCCAACGTCTGGCCGATCTGGCTGGGACAACCCGACCTGGCGATGATCTCGATTGTCATGGTGGACGTATGGCGCCTGCTGCCGCTGGCCACCGTGATTATTCTGGCCGGGCTATCCAGCATTCCTCAAGACATCCATGACGCCGCCTATATGGATGGAGCCGGCTTCTGGCGCCATCTGTTCCGCATCAATATTCCACTGGTCTTGCCGATAATGCTGATTGCGTTGTTGTTCGGGATTGTATTTACGTTTACCGACATGATCATCGTCTATGTCCTGACTCGCGGCGGCCCCTTCGACACCACCCAGGTGCTGGCCAGCCTGGCCTTCTTTACCGGAGTCCCTGGCGGCGACTTGGCCGAAGGGGCGGCAATCTCCTTGTTCCTGTTCCCCTTGTTGGTGGCGGTTGTCATACTTTTGCTGACCATTGCACGCCGCACGGAGGTAACCTGACATGCGCTACGCCACAACACCCGCAAAACGCTGGGGCACGCGGATAGGCCACTTCCTGATTCTGGCGGCGTTCGTTGCATTTACCGCTTTCCCGTTCTACTGGATGCTGATCACCACATTCAAAAGCACGCTGGACCTGGTCAACACCAAAAACAATCCTTTTCTTTTCAACGCCCCGCCCACTCTGGAAAACCTGCAAGTACTGTTCTTCCAGACGCAATACCTGCAATGGGTCTGGAATACCTTGCTGGTCGGGGTGATCGTGGTGGCTATTACGCTGTTGCTGGCGGTGCCCGCGGGCTATAGCCTGGCCCGCCTGTCCGGGCGCTGGGGCCGGCAACTGGCCATCGGCATCTTCCTGACGTACTTGATACCGCCCACCATTCTTTTCATTCCGTTCTCGCGCATCGTCGGCGAACTCGGCCTGCAAGACTCGCTCTGGTCGCTGGTGCTGGTGTATCCCAGTTTCACCGTACCGTTCTGCACCTGGCTGATGATGGGATTCTTCAAAGCAGTTCCACACGATATTGAAGAGGCCGCCATGATGGACGGCCTGAGCCGGTTCGGCGCCTTCCTGAAGGTTGTGGTGCCGCTGTCGTCCGCCGGCATCCTGACGGTCGTCATTTTTACCTTGACCTTGGTCATGCAAGAGTTCATCTACGCCCTGACCTTCATTACGAGTTCATCGCAATACACGGTCAGCGTAGGCGTGCCGACCTTCCTGGTGCGCGGCGACGTATATTTCTGGGGATCGCTGATGGGCGCCTGCCTGATCGTCAGCGTGCCCATCGCAATTCTTTACAACTTTTTCGTCGACCGCTTTGTCGCCGGCTTTACCGTGGGAGCGATCAAGTAAGAGCCAGGACTTCGGACGGAGCGTCGATGATTTCGGTCGCCTTGAGCTTGAACACAGCTACCGCCTCGGACAGATGCTTGACCTGATCTTGCAGCGAACCCGCGGCGGCGGCGGCCTCTTCGACCAAAGCCGCGTTCTGCTGGGTCACCTGGTCCATTTGGATGACCGCCATATTGACCTGGTCGATGCCCGTGGACTGCTCGGTCGAAGCGGCCGAAATCTCGCTCATGATGTTGGTGACCTGGTTGACCGAGGTCAGAAGCTCGCGCATCGTGGCGCCCGCGCGTTCGACATATTGCGTGCCTTCCGTGACCTTGCTGACCGAATCGCCGATCAGATGCTTGATTTCTTTGGCTGCGTCGGCGCTGCGCAAGGCCAGGCTGCGCACTTCGCCAGCCACCACGGCAAACCCCCTGCCCTCTTCGCCCGCGCGTGCGGCTTCGACCGCGGCATTCAAGGCCAGAATATTGGTCTGAAAGGCTATGCCTTCGATAACGCTGACAATATCGGCGATCTTATGCGAGCTCTGGGAAATGTCGTCCATCGCGGTAACCACATGCCCGACGGCCGCGCCGCCGCGCTCGGCTATTTCGGAGGCGCTGCCGACCAATTGGTTGGCCAGTGCCGAGCTCTCGGCGTTTTGCTTGACGGTGGCCGCCAGTTGCTCCATGCTGGCCGCCGTTTCCTGCAGCGATGCGGCCTGCTCTTCGGTGCGGCTGCTTAAATCGGTATTGCCCGCCGCAATCTCGTTCGAGCCGACGCTGATCTCTTCGACGCTGCGGCGTACCGCCGTTACTGTGCCGCTGAGGCTTTCCTGCATATGGCGCAAGCTGCCGAACAATATATGAACCTCGTTGCGCGAACGGGCGGGCACCTGGGGCAGGTCGACCGACAAGTCGCCCTGGCCCACCCGGACCATGGCCGTGATCATGTCGCGCACAGGACGCAAAGTTGCCGACGACAGCCAACCGACCAGGCCTGCAATCAACAAGACCCCCACAAGCATCACGAGCATCTGGATCTTCAGATCTTGCCTGCTGGCCGCCAAGAATTCGTCGCGCGGCCCCGTGCTGACCAGCAGCCAGTCCCAGTTTTCCACCTGCTTCCAGGCCACGAACGTATCCCCCGTCTCTTTCAAGTCAGCGCGGGCAAAGCCCGTTGTGTCCTTGAACAGGGTAGCCAATTTTGCACTGTCGGCGGCATCGTAGCGCGCCGCCAGCGGCGTACCCATCATTGCCCCGCCGCCAGCCACAAACGCCCAGCCTTTGCCGTCGGCGGCCTTTTGCAGAATGGCCAGCGAACCATACTCGCCGACCTTGATCATGGTGACCCAGTTCAGCAAACGCTGCACATCGCCGTCCACATCCACCCGTATGGTCAAGCCGCCAATCGGCTTGGCATTGGCGTCGTAAAGCACGCGCACGCTCATTGCATACCACTTGCCGCGGCGCTGCACCAGGCCGGTATAGTCTTGCCCTTTGTCCAGGGTGCGGGCCAGGAAGTCGTCGGCCGGAATCTTGCTGCCTATGCGCTTGTTGCCCTTGTCGTCTTCAAGCAGCGTGGCGGCACGCACCCATCCGTCTTTTCCCCGGACGATAATGGCCGGATCGGCCCCCGTATATTTCTGAAAACGGGCCAGCGGCGAGGTGTCGCCATTGACCACGAAGCCATTCACCAACAGGCCCGGAACTTCCCCGGCTTCGCCCGTAGGGTAGAGCGAGCCGTCGGCGGTCGGTTCCCCGCCCAGAATATCAAGGAAAGCAGGCATCAGTTCACGCCCGCGCTGGCTGGCCGAACTGAACACCAGTTGCAAGGACTGGTCCACCGCCGCCAACGCGGCGCGCATCTCGCGGTCCACCGTTTGTTCGCCCTTGACCTGGCTTTGGCGCGCCAACACCGCGGCGATGGTCCCCATGACAAGCACTGTCACCACCAATGCCGCCAAAATCACGCGCAAGGACATGCTTTGCCGGGCCAACCATCCGTATCTGCGAGAGCCGCTTACCTTCATTTGTCTACCGTCCGATTTCATATTCTTTGTGGAGCGAAAGCCTACAAAGCATTAACGGCAGCAGATGCGTAAAAATTAGCCCCAAGTCCAAAAACAGCCGGCATGGACAGAATGGAGGTAGTCAATGCACCGGCGCCGCCCCTAATGGAAGGCTCAGCACCGCGCAAAAAAAGTTGTAGAATAAGCGCTCTGGGGACGTAGCTCAGCTGGGAGAGCGTCGCGTTCGCAATGCGAAGGTCGGGAGTTCGATCCTCCTCGTCTCCACCAAAATTCAAATCCCTGCCGCTAGCGGTAGGGATTTTTTTACGCTACCACATCAGGTCGTCGGGTATCTGAAAGGCGGCATACGGATCGTCCTCGTCGATCTCGGTGCTGGCCTTGTTCACCCGCACAACCAGCGAAGGATCGCGCTCCGCTATTTTGTCCGCCACTACTCTGGGCACCAGCTCGGTCGCATCGCCCAGGCGGATAATCACCAGGCGCCCGGCTATCAAATGCGCCCGAACCGCGGCCGACACATACAGCCGTTCAATCGTCTTGCCGTGGGTGAAGTTGTAAGCAATTTCGCCTGCGCCCTTGCTCTGGCGGCTTTGCTGCACCATCTGCGCAATTTGCGCCGCAATCGATTTTTGGTTGGCCGCTGCAACGCGCTGGGCATTGAGTTCGCGGGTTCGCTCTAGATTCTTTTGCTGCGCATCAAGCGCGGCCAGCCTTGCCTCGTCGACACTTTGCGTGCCGGTTCGGCGTTCGACCTTCTTCTGCTTGCTTTTATCCTGGTTGGCCCGCTTGGCTTTGTTTTTGTCGACCAGACCCGCTTTCAAAAGCTGCTCTTGCAGCGAAACCATATGTGTTGCTCCGTGGAAGGTTGTGTTTGGAACCGGCGGCCTGCAGCTGCAAGGAAAAGCAAAGGTTCCGCTTCATGGAAGAAAGTATAGCCTCAAGACGCAGCGCCAAGACGGCTTGCCTTCAGTCGTCTTCGGCGGCGTCAATTTCGGGAAACAGCACCTCGGTGTAACCGAACTGCGAAAAATCGCGCATGCGCATCGGATAGAGTTTGCCCCACAAATGGTCGCATTCGTGCTGCACTACGCGCGCATGAAAGCCCTCGGCCATGCGATCGATCGGATTGCCGTAAACGTCAAAACCTTGGTAGCGGATGCTCTTCCAGCGCGGCACCTTTCCGCGCAGCCCGGGCACCGACAGACAGCCTTCCCAGTCTTCTTCCTCTTCGCTTCCCAGCGGGGTGATCACCGGATTGAGCAGCACGGTGGGCGGCACTGGAGCACGATCGGGGTAGCGGGGATTGCTCTCGTGCGAGCCGAAAATTACCAATTGCAGGTCCACCCCAATCTGCGGTGCGGCCAGACCCGCGCCATTGGCCGCCCGCATTGTGTCTTGCAGATCGCCCACCAGGCGGTGCAAGTCATCAGTGTCGAACACCGTGACAGGCCGAGACACACGCAGCAGGCGCGGATCGCCCATTTTCAAAATAGTATGTAGGGTCATGGTGTCGGCAAATACGCTCCAGCAAATTCAGCTGCCAGCATACCAGCTTCAGGCATGAAACCGGACCGGCCTGGGCCTGGCTAAGTGGCGGCTGGTCAGGGCGCTACCAGGCGCCGCGCTGCTCGGGGATGTACGGCACCAACACTAGCGCCAGCAGCCTGATCGCGGCAAGCACGGCATAAACCCAAGCTAGAGTCTCGCCCATATTGCTTTGGTGAGCCAGGACGGCCGCCACCACCGATACCGTGACAATCGAGCCGATCTGCAACGCCAACGTGCGCAGCGCCGCCAACATGGAAGACGACTCCGGGGCAAGTTGCAGCCCGGCATTGCGCATGGCTGGATTGATGGCGCCATTTCCGGCGCCGACCAAAAACGCCGCAAAGGCAAGCCAGGTATAAGGCGAGATGCCGGCAATGGGCGGCAGGGCAAGCAAGATCAAGCCGGCAATGGTCATTGCACTGCCCACATACAGCGGCAGGCGATAACCCGTGCGACGCAGCGCCATGACGGCCGCCAGCGAGCAAACCATCGCCGCAATCCCTTGGGCGGTAAGCAAGGTGCCCGACCCGACCGCGCTGATATGGTAGCGGTTGACGGCATACAGCGGGACCAATGCCATGCCTCCAATGACAAAGCCGCTGAAGATCATGTTGACCAGATTCACCGCGCCGAAATTCGGGCCGTAAATGAAGCGCGGATGGATAAAAGGCGCCTGACTGCGCCGCACATGCCGGAAGAAGAACACGAGGATAAGGCCGGCCAGAAGCAGCAGAACGATGAACATTGCCAGATTACCCATCCCCTGCTTCTCGCCCAGTACGGTCACTGCAAGCATCCCTGCCAGAAGTCCACAGCCGAGCAAGGCGATTCCCGCAATGTCCATGTCTTTGGCTGGAGCATCGCCTGTGGGGTGATCATGCGGTATGAAGCGCCACGCAAGCAGGAAAATCGCCAAGCCGATGGGCACATTCACGTAAAACACATCGCGCCAGGATGCGTAGGCAACAAAATATCCGCCGAAGATAGGGCCTATCATGGCGCCCACCGGAAAAATGCTGCCGAAAAAACTCACATAGCGGTCGCGTGCCGCGCCGAAGTGATCCACAATGATGCCGGTGGCCGTCGGCGTAAAACCGGCGCCTCCCGCGGCCTGCAGCGTCCGCAGAAAAATCAGCGCATAGATATTGCCTGCCATCCCGCAGCCAAGCGAGGCCAGTGCGAATACCAACGAAGAGGCCATGAAAACCCGGCGCCGGCCAAAGCGCTCGGCAAGCTTGCCGCTGATGGGAAGCATCAACACAAAGCCGAAGGAATAGGCGGTGATGGTCCAGCCCGCCAGGCTGATGGAAGTGTCCAACCCTTGCTGGATGGCATGCAGCGCTGTGGCCACGATGGTCAAGTCGATCGACATCATGAGAAGCGCCATCGCAATAATGGCAAAGACAGTATTTCGACGCACTGGCGTCCCAACGGTGTGGGTCATACGAAGGTTTACGGGCGGCAAGGTGGGAAGTTGACCTTCATTCTACGCGAGGCGAGGCTAAAGCCTGGTCTGAGCCCCGACCGATACAGCCACAGCTTCTGGTGCTTGCGCCGATAAACAAGCCTTCAATGCGGCCGCACACTGTTGTCAAAACGTAAAAAATTCGCCAAATACTCACGGTTCCGGGGCGAACCGTGCTTTGCCGTTACCCCGCGTTTCCCCTCGTCAACTCTGTGTACAGAAAACACTTGTAGTCTGGTCAATCGTTGTCATGATGAAGGCTCATTCATGGCACGCAAGGAGAACGCATGCATAAAAGGCTTTCCATCATTTTCTCGACCGGCTTACTAGCTTTTGGCCTATCAAGCGGCACGGTGATGGCGCAGCAAGCAAGCCCCCCAAACTCTATGGCCGCGCCCGCCGCAAACTACACCGATGCACAGCTGAACAAGTTCATCAGTGCTTCTCGAAAAGTGGCCGTAATTTCGCAGGAATACACCCCGAAGCTGGAAACGACGAACGACGAGGCTTCCAAGACGAAGGTCATCAAGGAAGCCGACGACAAAATGGTCCAGGCAATACATGAAGAAGGCATGACGGTGGATCAGTTCAATGGCCTGAACCAGGCTGCCCAGCAAGACCCCAAGCTGCTGCAGCGGCTTCAATCAATGGCCAACAAATAGATGGACTAGCTGGCCAAGGCCAAAATAGCCCGACAATCCCGACCTCCAGTGTCGGGATTTTTTTGCCGGAGCGTTCGGTACCGGCTCGGATCCGGACAGGCAATGCAAGCGCAGCGTGATCATCTGGCGGATTGCCGCAAGGCTAGTGTCACACGATGGTAACAAGATATGACTATCATTCAGCCACTCATCGAAAACGGGCCATACACGAAGGGTTTGTGTTTTCATGTATTTGCGTGCCGAGACTTATTGTGACCCAAAAATTCAGCGCATCGCCAGCGCACATGGCCGCCTTGCAACACCCAGCCACCCAATCGCTGGTGATCAAGGTTCCGACTATCAATTCCGACGAAACCAACGCCCAGGTATTGCAGATTTTCGGCGAAAACCGCGACCTGGTGAGCTTGCCCGTTCTGGATGACGATCGGCCTATCGGGCTGATCAGTCGCAACATTTTCATGTCGCAAATGTCCCGGCCCTATTATCGCGAGCTATATGAAAAGAAAACTTGCATCGCTTTCATGGACAAGTCGCCGCTGATGGTCGACGTCAATACCCCTATCGAAGCACTGGCCGCCCGTGCTGTCGAGTTCGGCGACAAGACGCTCGCCGACGGCTTTCTGATTCTGGAGAACGATAAATTCATCGGCGTTGGCGCGGGCCTGGATCTGATGCATGCCCTTGTCGAACTGCAGAAAGAAAAAAACCGCCAGGTCATGCAAAGCATAGACTACGCCAGCGTGATCCAACGCGCCATGCTCAGCGAATCACTGAATGCCATCCATGCCACTTTGCGCGACGTCGACATCGTATGGGAACCCCGCGACATCATCGGCGGCGATTTCTACCACTTCCAGCGCTACGAAGACGGCTGGTTCGCCGCCATCGCCGACTGTACCGGCCATGGCGTGCCCGGCGCTTTCCTGACACTGATTGCATCGTCTTCGTTGACCCATGCCTTGAGCCAGTATGGGGCGCGCGATCCCGCGCTGCTGATGGCCACGGTCAACCGAGGCGTGAAGCTGGCGCTTGGACAGCACTCCGCCACCCAGCACGCCCACTCGAACGACGGCATGGACGCCGCCTTTTTCTGGTTCGACGACGCCAGCATGACCCTGACCAGCGCACACGCAAAAATGCCGCTGTTCATGCTGGCGCCCGACCAGGAAAATGTGCAATCCCTTGACGGCGAACGCCTTGGATTGGGCTATGCGGACACTCCCGCCGACGCGGTCTGGACCAACCATAGCGCGCAGCTTGCACACGGTACCATCCTGTGCTGTTTTACCGACGGCCTGATCGACCAGATCGGCGGCCGCAAAAACATTGCCTACGGTAAAAAACGGGTGCGCCTGGCCTTGCAACGGCACCGCGCCCGGCCTATGCCGGAACTTACGCGGCTACTGATGGAGGAATTCCAAACATACCAGGGCGCCCAAACACGCCGGGATGATGTCACCCTTTTGAACCTGCGCCTTGAATGAACTCAGCCACCATGATTTCTCCAGCTTCGACAAACAACACACAAAGCCTGCACTGGCGCATCCTATGCCAGTGGGCAGGCAAGCGCAATGTGATTCTCTACTATGAAGGCTACTTTTCGCAGACCATCATCGCCGCCGTTGCCGAGGCCTTGAAAATGCGCATCGAACATGTCGGTGCGGCCGGCATGACCCGGCGCAAACTGTTTTCGGCCTTCATTGAAATGACGCAGAACATCATTCATTATTCGGTCGACGCCTATACGTGCAACGATACGCCTCACTTCAACAATGAAGTGCGACACGGTTCAATCTGCATTTCCACGGATGCGGATCGCTACTATCTTCATTGCGTCAATCCCGTACATACAAGCATTGCCGGACAACTGCGCACAAAGCTGGAGCACTTGCACTCGCTGACCATCGACGATATCAAGCGTGAATACAAACAAACCTTGCGCTCTGAAACCTTGCCGGACAGCAAGGGGGCCGGACTGGGTCTGCTGACCATGGCCCGTGATGCCAGCGAGCCCCTGGAGTTCGAGTTCATACCGACCCAGGACAGCGAAAACGTCCTCTTTTACCTGCAAGCCACTATATGAATGCCGACATGTACGATCCCTGCACCGCATTCTTCTGAACACAAGACTATGAACAATATATTTATCGCCGCCAGTGCCAGCTCCCCCGAGGTCGACTTCCGGTTCGACGAGCGCGAGCTGTCTCTCAAGGGAGAGGCCTATCCAGAGAACGCCGCCATGTTCTGGAGCGAAATCATCAGTGCCGCGCGCCGCTTCCTCGAACAGGACAGCTCGCAAACGCCGATAGCCGTCAGCGTTGCCCTGACCTACTTCAATAGTTCAAGCACCAAGATGCTCTTCTCCTTGTTCGACCTGCTGAACGAGGCCGCGGCTACCGGCACGCCCATCCTGCTGAATTGGTACCACGACGAAGAAGACGACACCATCTATGAATTCGGCCAGGAACTGCGCGAAGACTTCGTCCACCTGACCTTCCTGGGTCACGCGGTACAAGGCTGATGGTGGACACAGAGCTTTTTGAAGTGGAAATGACGGCTCTCATGCGTGCCCAGGAAGCGGCAGCGAAGACGAACCTGGACGCCGGGCAATATCGGCATGCCCTGGTGGACCTGGTGCAGCACTTCCAGCGCCTGATGCGCGAAACCCACCGCCTGATCCGGCATGGCGATCGCACCGAGGCGGAGCTGAACACAGTCAATGCCAAGCTGCGGCAATTAAGCGCTGAACTGGACTACAAGGCACGCTACGACAACCTGACCGGAACCCTGAACCGCGGTGCGGTGTTCGAGCAGGCGCAACGCCACCTGCGTGAGACCTCGCTGTCGGTCATCATACTGGACATCGATTACTTCAAACGCATCAACGACACATTCGGCCATCCCACCGGCGACGCCGTCATATGCGAGCTGGTCGACCGGCTGGCCGCCACTCTGGCTGGCCGTGGCGAGATCGGCCGCGTGGGCGGCGAGGAGTTCACCATACTTTTGCCCGGCACGGCACTGCAAGAATCGGTTTCCATCGCCGAATCAATACGCCAACATATCGCCGGGACAGCTTTTTCGTGCCTGCCGTCCTCGCATCCAGTCACCGCCAGCTTTGGCGTCAGTTGGAACGTGTCAGGAACCGCCTTCGAGCTGGCCTACTCCAACACCGACGCAGCGCTTTACCAAGCCAAAAACCTGGGACGCAATCAGGTGGTCGCTTACTGACCCGATATTGTCGATCGGCTGGTTTTACCCGCTTGCCGAATTCGCAGTAACATCAAAAGCACGGCCAGCGTCATTACGAAAGCCAGCAGCGAGTTGGAGGCAATATGGCAGAGTCGACCAGCGAAATTCCCGGCGGGCAGATACGCCTGATCCGATGGCATTATTTGTGGTACGTCGCGGCAGCCCTGCTCGTGATGAGTTTCGCAATCACCTACGGCAACGTGTGGTTCCTGAACTGGGTCCACGTCATGAGCGGCGTGCTTTGGACCGGCATCGACCTGTTCATGGGGTTTGTCATCGGCCCTATCCTGCGCAAGGTTTCGGTACCCGTACGCAAAGAAGTCCTCACCCGGCTGACGCCGGTTACGCTGTTCCTTCTGCCGACGCTGTCCGTCCTTACCGGCACTTCGGGCTGGTTCCTGGCCGTCCGGCTCGGCTTCATGCAGATGCCCTGGCCTCAGTTCGGCTGGATCGCCGCCGCCCTGGTCCTGATTACCTTAATGACCATCCAGGGGCTTGGCTATCTATTGCCCACAAGCTTGCGCGTTTGCCTCGAGCTGCAAAAGCCCAGGCCCGACGGCGAAAAAATCCGTCGGATGATGAGCCGCTTTTATTATGTCGTGGCAAGCCAGGGCGTCATGCAGGTGGCGATCATTGTCGTCATGGCAAAGCTTGCCACTGGCGTATAGCCTGCCGGTTGTGCCTGTCAGGGCCACATCGCGATAAATTCAGTCGGGCGCAACGCGTTTTACCAGCAGTTGGTCGATGCGGTAGTGGTCCACATCGACCACTTCGAACTTCACGCCCGCGTATTCAACGCTGTCGGTAGGCTTGGGAACCTTGCGCAGCATGAACATCATGAAGCCCGCCG
This sequence comes from Eoetvoesiella caeni, assembly GCF_003315175.1. GTDB lineage: Bacteria > Pseudomonadota > Gammaproteobacteria > Burkholderiales > Burkholderiaceae_B > Eoetvoesia > Eoetvoesia caeni. The sequence goes on from NZ_QNRQ01000003.1 coordinate 277,719, forward strand.
CGGTTTCGTAGTTCTCTTCCTCTGGCAATTGGTCGATGCCCATGGCGCGTTTAAGCTCTTCGATGGCGGTACCGCCGTCGATCAGCCATGATCCATCGTCACGCTCTAGAATTTGATGGCTTTCGTCCATCGGACTGCCCCAATTTCCCATGACGGTGACCATGATGTCGCTAAGCGTGATCACCCCAATGACCAGCGCATATTCATTGATGACCACAGCAAAAGTTTCTTTGGAAGCGCGGAACTTGTCCAGCAGCTCGGACAACTTCAAGGTGTCGGGAATGATCAAGACCGTGCGCAGGCTGGCCTCGTTGATCTGGAATGGAGACTGCTTGCTCAACCAAAGAGCCAAAATGTCCCGTGTATCGACATATCCGATCACATGGTCGATTACACCGTCGCAGACGGGAAATTTCGAATAAGGATGCAGGGCTATCTTCTGGCGTATGCTCTCTTCGGGCTCGCTCAGGTCGATAAACACGACACTGTCCCGGGTAGTCATGCAAGACGACACCAGGCGCGACTCAAGCTCAAAAACGTTTTCAATGAAGTGCTGTTCTTGCTGCTGCAAGACGCCGGCCTTCGCTCCGGCTTCGACCACGGCCGATATGTCGTCGAAGGTAATATTGTCTTCGCGCGCGGTGTTTACATTGAACAAGCGGAACAACAAATTCGCCACCAGATTCAGGACATATGAAAACGGCCTGCAAAGGCGAATGAAAAAATTGATCGGATTGATCACGGCGACGGCAAAACGCTCTGGAGCCATCATTGCCAGCCGCTTGGGCATAAGGTCGGAGAACAAAACAAACAAGAGCGTGACAAACACGAACGACAGCACGAAGCTGATTTGCCCGGCCCAGGCTCCTGTATATACATAGTTCAGCAGTTCAAGAAAATAAGGTCGGAAAGCCGCTTCGCCCAAAATACCGCCCAGGATGGCCACCGCGTTCAGTCCAATTTGCGAGGCGGCAAAAAAACTGGCCGACTGCGCCTGTATGGCCATTACCTTCAGCGCCCTGTCGTCGCCGGCTTCCGCCATGAGCTTGAGCTTTATTTTTCGTGCCGCGGCAAGGGCGATTTCCGTCAAAGAAAGGAAACCGGCCGCCAGCACGAGCGCCACCAACACCACAATATTCTGAGCTAGACTCACGAAATATCCTTACCTAAGTTCCAGACAGCCGGCTCGATAACCCACCCCGTAGCCGCCTCTTCGAGCAGCCTGTTGTAAATGATACAGAATACATCGGCAATCTGCCTTGCCGAACGCCGTCAAGACGCCACGTCCATGGAATAACAACACAATCAACATGCAAACATCCGTCAACGAAGATTCCATGCACAAGGGAACGTTTTATCTGATTGCCGCCGCAGGCTTCGCCAGCATGGCGGGCATGCGTATTTGCGATGCCTTGCTGCCCAGCCTGGCCGCCTCCTTCCAGGTCAGCACCGGCACGGCCGCCAGTTCGATCTCTTTGTTCGTCATTGCATACGGCTTCCTGCAATTGGTCTACGGACCGCTCGGCGACCGCTACGGCAAGCAGCGGGTCATTACCTACGCCGTGGCGGCCTGCGCGTTTATCAATCTTGCCCTGGTCTTTGCTTCGTCAATGACGGCAGTAGCAGTCATGCGTGCAATAGCGGGGGCAGTCACGGCCGGCATCATTCCGCTTGGCATGGCGCATATCGGCGACTCGGTGCCCTATTCCGACCGGCAGCGCGTGCTTGCCAAGTTTTTGTCCGCCACCATCACCGGGATGATAGGCGGGCAGTGGGTGGGCGGGCTGTTCGCCGACCTGCTTGACTGGCGGGCCGCTTTCGTTCTGCTGACCGCGCTTTTCGGCGGCGTCGCTTTTATGTTGCTGCGAGCGCTGCCCCCCAAGCCCGACCCCAGCGTTGGGCAGCCCGGCTTTCTTGTCCAGATGCGCGGCGTGCTGCAGGTGGCGTGGGCGCGGCGGATCTTGACCTTGGCGTTGATCGAAGGCGCGTTCGTCTTCAGCGCCCTGGTGTTCATCCCGACCTATCTGCATAGCCGGTTCGGTCTGCCGCTTACCGCCGCCGGCGCAATCGTTGCTTTATATGGCGCAGGCGGCCTGGCTTACACATTCCTGGCACGCCACCTGTTGCGCCGCTTCGGTGAAAAAGGCCTGGCTCGAATCGGCGGAGCGTTAATGGGAACCGGCTTTGCCTTGCTGGCCTTCAGCAGCCACTGGGCATGGGCCGTACCGGCCTGCCTGGTCGCGGGGCTGGGCTTTTACATGCTGCACAACACCTTGCAGGTCAACGCCACCCAAATGGCGCCTCATGCCCGCGGGACGGCGGTATCCCTGTTTGCATGCAGTCTTTTTCTGGGCCAGTCTTTGGGTATCGGCGCCGTCGCCATACTGGTCGACAAATACGGCATTGGCGCGGCCTTTATCGCCAGCATGATTGCTTTGCCGCTTATCGGTGCATGGTTTGCACACAGCATTTCTTCCAGACTGCGCTAGCTCGGCGAGATGCACCTGAACCGCAGCCCGTGGACCTCGCGAGCCGCACGCAAAGACGACATGCAGCGCCCCCCATGCCGCGGTCAGGCGGGCGCGTCGCCGTCGCTGCTCTGAGCCAGGGCGGCCACCTCGGCCGGCGTCAGATAACGCGATTCTCCGGGTTGCAGGTCGGCATCCAGGGAAACCGGGCCGATGCGTTCGCGGTGCAGGGCAAGCACAAGATTGCCCAGGGACGCGAACATGCGCCTGACCTGATGGTACTTGCCCTCCTGGATCGTCAGGCGTGCGCTGCGTTCGTCGACCCTTTCGAGCACGGCGGGCAGCGTGGGCTTGTCCTCCCCTTCCAGCAACACACCGGCCAGGAAGAGTTCTCCGGCATTCTGAGGAAGGGTTTCGGCCAGCGTGGCAAGGTAGACCTTATCGCAGCGGTGGCGCGGCGAAATGATGCGATGCGTCCATTGGCCGTCGTCCGTAATCAAGATCAGCCCCGTGGTTTCAACATCGAGCCGTCCTACCGTATGCAGCCGATCGCGCTTGTCCACGTCGATCAGGCTCATCACCGAAGGGTGCTGGCTGTTGCGAAGGCTGCACTCATAGCCGGCCGGCTTGTTCAGCATGATGTAGCGCAAGCCAATGATGGCAAGGGATTCGCCCTCCCATTGCACGTCGTCGCCGTCCTGCATAATATGCGTGCCGCGCTTGACCACCTCGCCATTGACGGTAATTTCGCCGCTCGCAAGCACGGTGCGGGCCTGCGAGCGTGTCAGATCGGTGCTTTCACAAAGGTACTTGTCCAGGCGCATTTAATTTCCATGTAGATTCACCCTGCGAATATACTCGAAAGGCTCGCTCCAAACTCCGCAGTTGCGTTGCCGACTGCGCGACGGCGGTGTAGGCAGGGTATCGACACAATCCAATCAGTCCGGGGCGTTCAATGCAAATAGACCCAGAGCAATACCGCATAAAAAAAGGCCTTAAAGTCAATCTTGATACGCGATCGACTCAAAGCCAACCTTTATATAAATCCAAAAACGACTATGAAGACGCGCTTGCCAAGCAAGTTAAGGAACTTACCGAGCAACAAGAGCTTCTGTATGCCAGCAACCAATATGCGGTACTGCTCATATTCCAGGCCATGGATGCCGCCGGCAAAGACAGCACCATCAAACACGTGATGTCGGGCATCAACCCGCAAGGCTGCCAGGTCCACAGCTTCAAACAACCCAGCACGCTTGAACGGCAGCACGACTTCCTGTGGCGCACTACGCTTCGGCTTCCCCAGCGAGGACAGATCGGCATCTTCAACCGCTCGTACTACGAAGAAGTGCTGGTGGTGCGCGTGCATCCGGAAATTCTTGCCGCGCAGAACATACCTGATGCGCCGCATCAGGATGAGGCTATCTGGACGCAACGCTATCGCTCGATAGTCGACCATGAACGCCATTTATTTTGCAATGGCACGCGAATCATGAAATTTTTCCTGCATGTTTCCAAAGACGAGCAGCGCAAACGCTTTATCGAGCGCATCGACACGCCCGAAAAAAACTGGAAATTCAGCGCCACGGATGTCACCGAACGTGCATATTGGAATGAGTACATGAAGGCCTATGAACAGTGCATAAGCGCTACCAGCAGCCAGGAAGCGCCGTGGTATATCGTGCCGGCCGACGACAAGGACAATATGCGCCTGATCGTCTCGCGCATCATCGTCGACACCCTGAAAGGCCTTGAAATGGCGTTTCCGACGGTAGATAAGACGCGGCTGCAAGAACAAGCGGTAATCCGCAAAGAGCTCAGTCAATGACGCTGTGTCAGGTCGCCGTCGCAGCAGGTACTGCACCGCACGCGTTTCACTAGTAAACGCGCACATCGGGAGTTCCCTGCTTGACTTCAGGTACAAGTAAGAATATAAGTAAAAAGATACATATAGCCACATATTGGTAACTTTAAGTATCTTGAAGCATCGTCACATTCCCCTTCTTGGTTGAGCAAGCGCCAAGAGATTTATCTGTCTACGGATTACTGCTGCGGGAGCGAGTTCATGGTATACATTGTTATCGTCGAGCCGCATCCGCTGCTTCGGCTGGGCCTCTCTACGCTAATGACAGGTATTACACCGGCCGACCGGATCACAGCTCAGGATTATCACGATCTATACCAAAGTCCTCCGCACGCAAACCGTATGGATATTGCCCTTTTGGCAGCTCACCCCGACGAACGCATCAACATCTTGATACAAGCAGTTCGACGCGCTCATGCACCCAAACGCGTGGTCCTGCTTTCCGACACAAGCTCTCCGCCTCCTTCCTGGATCAATTTGCCGGGCTTGGTTGCAGGTTATATATCCAAGGCATCCGGTGCTGAAACCATCCTGTCATCCATCCGATCGGTGGTCAGCTATAAAAACAGCTCCCGCCTTTCCGTCCCGCCTATGCTCAATGCCGCTCATGGCAGCATATCGCCTGCGATCCATCCTGCGCCTCATTCATACGGGGAACGGGATTCCGACGAAGAGCTCATACAAGAGCTCGACACCAATGAAGCAAAAATGCTCGGACTCAGCTCACGTCAATATGAAGTGCTTGTTCTTTTGGCCCAAGGCCATCCTGTAAAGCTCATCTGCCGCCACTTGACCATTTCCATGGCAACAACAAAAGGTCACCTCGAAGCCATTTATCAAAGGCTGGGGGCGCACAATCGAAGCGAAGCGGTCTTTGTCGCCCTGGCCCAGGGCGCGAAGCTAAGAATGTCAAACTCTCCTCAGAGCGTCATCTCGAAGTCCTCTGTTGCACCCATAGCCCCATGCAATGAGCAGACAAGCCTGTTCCCGACATTTATGCAGCCGCTGCGCGCAAGCAAGCGCAATGCCATTAACGAGTAAATCCATACAACTATAAAAACTCTTTTTGGCAGCTCCATGCGGAATCAACCGCATCTCGGCTTCGTCGATCTGATCCTTGCTTAAGAGGCCTGTGCTTTTACGCCTGATCACATTTCTGTGTGCTTGTCTTGGCAACTTCCTTGATATGTGCTTACCCCATCGAAGCATCTGCCCGAGACAAATTCCCGTATGGCACTTGTCGGGCTGCACGGCCCGGGCCGGATATGGCAATAGCTCCGGCTCGGGCCACCAAAGAGCCCGGGCCATACAGTGCAATAGCCCCAGCCGCGTCGATCTGGCAGCCCCGGCCATGCAGCTCAATACCCCCAGCCATATAACGCAGTAGCCCCAGCCAGGCAGAACGACGGCCCGGGGATTCAAGCCGCTATTCCATTCAGATCTTGGCAATTACGATTATTTCAACTCGTAATGTTTGCTAACTCATTTCACCGCAATTTAATTTTGAGAGACCTTATGGCGACGGCACTATTTCGGCGGTTGGAAATGCAGTCGACAGGCGCACTGCTTCTCGCCGGAGCACTGTCCTGCGCTCAGGCCCAGAACGCCGTGGAGGCCTTGGCGGCGGTGGCGCCTCCGCCGGTGCAAGGCCAACCGGCAGACGGATCGACGGGGGTGGTCCTCAATCGAACGATTACGGTAGTGGGATTCGACTTCTATCAATATTTTGCTTCAGCCTGGAGGACTCGGGAAAAGAGTGAACAGTATTCAATCTCTATCGTCGAGCGTCCCACAGCTATTCGTGGCAGTGAAATCTGGGTTCAGTACAGGAATAGGCGAATTTTCCGTACCTTCCTGTCGCCCACCCGCTCGGCGGTAAAAGCCATTAGTCAAAAAGCGGTTGGGATTGTCTATAAATCCGTCATCGATCTGGATATGCAGCAGTTGCTCTACAAGGATCACGATCTTGCCAGCGAGGAGTTGCAATGAAACCTGAAACATTCATACGCGGTTTAAAAAAAACCTTGCTTGCAGCCTGTGTCACAGCCACCTGCGAAGTGGCCCTTGCCCCGGCTACAGCATCAGAGTTAGTTTACTTTCCGTTGAATCCTTCCTTTGGGGGTAGTCCGCTCAACGGCCCAGTACTGCTGAATTCAGCGCAAGCGCAAAACAAATACACCGACCCCGACCTGGACTCGGGTTCGGCCGCACGGTCGGCCATAACCGCCAAAACCCCGCTGCAACAATTCAACGATACGCTGGAACGCAGCATCCTGAACCGTCTGGCCTCCAATGCATCGGCCAGCATCATGGGTACAGGCTCCGGCCTTCAACCAGGTACGGTTGAAACCGGAAATTTCGTCATCAATATCGTCGACCTGGGCGGAGGGATGCTGCGCATAACCACCACCGACAAATCCAACGGTACCAGCAGCTCGTTCGAGGTGGCGTCATGAATGTGAACCTGAAAAGCATGTCCGGCTGCGTTTCTGCAGAAACAAATATCTGCATAAATGCAAACCGGCGGCGTTGGCCCGCCCGTCTAACCACCATCTCATCCATCGTACTGGTGTCTGTCTTGATGGCGGCGTGCGCCATACCGCATGCGCCATCGGACAGCGGCCCCTCGTCCGCCCATCTGACTCCCCCATCGCCTGCCACTCGCGACCTGCTCAAACTCCCTCCTCCGAAAGGAAAAGTGGTGGTTGCGGTATATGGATTCCGTGACCAGACCGGCCAATACAAGTCCGCGCCGGACAGCTCGTTTTCAACGTCAGTGACACAAGGCGCCGCATCGATGCTCGTAAAGGCGCTAAAGGATTCAGGCTGGTTCACCCCAGTGGAACGGGAAAACCTGCAGGATCTGCTCACCGAGCGCAGGATCGTCCGGGCGCTGGACGACACTGGCGCAAAAAACAAGACCGCCCAAACCTACCCCGCCCTGATGCCGGCCTCCGTCCTGATCGATGGCGGGATCATTGCTTATGAAAGCAATGTCCGCACCGGCGGAGCCGGGGCGCGATTCCTGGGAATTGGCTTATCGACCCAATACCGGATAGACCAAGTCACAGTAGGCCTGCGCAGCGTCGATATCCGCAATGGCCAGATTCTTCACAGCGTTTCAACAACAAAAACAATCTACTCGTACGAAATCCGGCCCAGTGTTTTTAAGTTCGTGAATTTCAAAGATTTGCTGGAAATAGAAGCCGGAATGACGCGCAACGAGCCGGCGCAACTCTCGATCAAAGAGGCCATCGAAGCAGCCGTTATCCACCTGACCGTGCAAGGCATCAAAGATCGCAGCTGGGTATTGAACGACCCGAAAGATTGGGATTCGCCAATAGTACAGCGCTATGTGCAAGAGGAAAGCAACTACGTCAACGGGCTAGAGCCTATACCCGAAAGCCAGCCAGAAACATCGGCCTCGTCCTAAACAAAACGTCGAGATTAATCATGCACCCCACTATTTTATTCAAGCTCCGCCCCCGAAAATTCGCGCTCCGCGTGTACCTGTACTTATGCCTGTGCCTGTGCCTGTATGGCTCGGTGGCCTATGCCTTTGACCTTAGTCCGTTCAATGAACTGCCCAGCGAAACGCTGATCCTGGGCGCAAGCACCTCGGTAGCCAATACGTATCAAACCGGAACGCTCAACCAAGCGTCCATCGATCAGCAAGGCCCGTCGCAAATTGCGCAAAGCGTGCAGTCGGGCGCAAGCAGCACGGCGCAACTTCTTCAGTCCGGCCAAGGAAATATTGCGCTGACTCTGCAAACCGGGACTCGCGATCAGGTTGCAGCCAGCCAGGCGGGACGCGACAACCAGGCTTTTGCCATTCAAACCGGCAATGACGACCAAATATTGATTACGCAATATGGCCATGCCAATTTTGCTGGGGCAGTACAAACCGGCAATAACAACCAGGCCATTATCGAGCAGTACACGAATGGCGGTTACGCCACTGTTTTCCAGTGGGGCAATGGCGGCACCGCCCACGTTGTTCAACAATAACCCAATCCAGAAGACCGTTGGGTTGTTTAAGCAGTGCCTGGTCTTCATCTAAAGGAGAAGTCATCATGAAAACCGCTCTATCCGCTATAACAGTAGCCCTGTCCCTTGCTTTCGGAGCCGGCACCGCGCTGGCCGCCGACACAGCAGACATTACCCAGTCTGGTGCAACAAATACCGGCAGCATCGAGCAACTGAACTCCACCGCGGGAAACCAGATGGGAACGATCAACCAACCGGGCAATAACAACGCTAGCAGCATTTTCCAAAACGCTAACGTCAGTTATGCAAACGCCACGATCAATGAATCCGGCAGCTACGGCGTCAGCAACATCAGCCAGGTTCTAAGCGGCAACGGCGCGCAAGGGCATATCATTCATTGGGGCGACGGAAACCATTCAGCCATCACCCAATACAATGTCGGCGGCGCTATCAGCGGCGACCCAGGAGCCAGCGCCTCGATCGGCCAAAACGGCAACAACAACACGGCAGCGGTTTACCAACATGACGGCAACAACCTGAGCGCGCAAGTCAACGCAGTCAATCCCTGGGGCGATCATGGCAGCAACAACTGGGCCTATATCGAGCAAACCGGAAACACGCAGAACGCGATAATCGAGCAAAAAGGCGCAAACAACGGCATAGCTCAAATCTTGCAATCGGGGGCGGACAACGACTCGCATATTATCGATACGGGCGAGCACAATACAGCTTATGTCACTCAGGTCGGCTGGGGCTCGGGTACCAATACCGCGAACGTAACTCAAGCGGGTTCGTACAACCTCGCCATGGTTAACCAGAATGGCTCGGCACTGGAATCCTCGGTTACCCAGTCCTCTTCTAGCAACCAGGCCTACGTAACGCAGTCCACGTCGGACTATTCATCCACCGTATTGCAAAACGGCCCATCCAACCTTGCGGTTGTATGGCAGCATTAACATACGTTGCTTGACTGCTGACTACAGAAGCGCGCGCTGCGCGCTTCTGTCTTATCCAGCCTAAGGAGTTCCTATGTTTATCGACGGCAATATACAGGTGTGGCTCGAGGCCGACAAAGCAAAAGACAACATCATCACACCCTACATACGAAGCCCAGTTCAACAGACCTTGCAATACCGCGTGCGCGCAACCAAAGAAGGAAGCCACGGGCGATCCGAAATAAGCCAAAGCGGCACCATCACTACTCAAGCCCAACAAGCCATGGCCCTTGGAACTATGAGTATGAATATTGCTCCTACCGATACCTGCCGTATAGAGTTGTCATTAGCCGAGGGTGGCGTCTTTTTTGCCATGTATTTGCTGGACTGTCCCCGCTAACACAGCACGACGTATCAACTGGCAGGATGCAAAATCCATGCGCTGATCATAGCAACCACGGCACTCTCCATGCCGATAAAGCCATGATAATGCTGCCCTTCGCACGGATTACCCGTCGCGCCCGAACCTCCATTAAGCATGACCGTTTTCCTGATCGGAGCGTTTACCAATAAGCCGGCAATAGTTCGCGCGTCAGAAGGAACACATATTTTGCAGGCATCTTTTTCGTGGTGAACAACTAAAGTAGGCACCCGTATTTTGCTTAAATCCTGTGTTGGAACCGCTCCAGCCCGCTTGGAAGAAGTCACCGACGAAGTCAGGACAAGCCCTGATATCAGCCCGTCTGTGTCATGAACGGCCGACGCCACCGCAGAAATAGTCCCCATGCTTGTTCCCACAACCCACAGCGGCACGTTGCTCTTGCTTTTTACCGCTTTATAAATGGCCACATTGTCGGCGCCATGTTCCGCGCCAATCCGCACCGCGCCATCACCTAAATCTATTCCGTCTGAAGGGCGCCCAACCATCACAATGTTGAAAGGCTGGCTTGCCCACATCTTCCCTGTTCTTATCAGGAAGTTTCCGCTGTCAGGCCAGCCGTCGTCCCCTGGCTTGCCAAAGCCGCCCTTGCTGCCTGAAAAAAGAACCACTGTTGCCACGGCCTGATTGCGCCAAACCACATACAGGGGAACCACAACGCCCGGACGCGTCGTGACGCGCATGATCGCCCCGCGAGCCGAGTCCTGTGCCTGCGATACCCCGCTAAAAGCCAAAATAAGGAAAGTAGTTGCCCACACCAGAAAATTCTTCATTCTTGTTCTCCCATCGGCTTGAAGCTGCCCTGCTGTCAACGACAGTTCATTGCAGACACCTGGCAAAGCACGTTAGTCCGTTCCGGGAAGCGGGTCTATAGTCCAAATAGCCGGGAAGAAACGCAGCACGATGCCGCCACTCACTGCGTCGCCTTGGAGTCTCCATCGATGGGAAATATCTGCCCCGAAATGGATCGCGCATGCTTGCCCGCCAGAAATTTCGCTAGTTCCGCGATGTCGCGGGTGTCGACAAACCGCTTGATCGCCTGATTGTCCAGCGCGTTCTCTCTTTCTTCTTGCACGCTGCGCCCGGAAAGCTTGGCGCGCCCTTCAAGAACATTGTTGAGGCGCGCCCCTTCCACCGCGCCAGGGTGGATCAAGTTGCAGGTAATGCCATGCGGGCCCAGTTCCAGCGACAGAGTTTTGGCGAATCCGACCAGGCCCCACTTGGTCGTGGAATAAACAACCCTGTTTGGATAGCCAAAGCGGCCCGCTAGTGAAGACATAATAATGATCGAGGCCTGACTGGATTCTTTTAACAAAGGAATCGCCCGCTGGGTGACATAGAATGTGCCATTCAAATTGACATTGACGACCGCATTCCAGGCAGCGACGTCGTAATCCTCTACCGGGGATGTCGGGCCGGAGATACCCGCATTGTTCACGAGAACGTCCAGCCCCCCGAGTTCTTTGTGAACATCGTCAAAAAGCCGACGAACGGCATCAGGATCGCTCACGTCCGTGATCGACCCTGTGATCCGGGCGTTGCTGCCAGTTATATCCTTGACAGCCTGCTCGTTGATATCTGCGATGTGCACGCGCGCGCCGTCTGCCGCAAACACCTGGGCAATCGCCAGCCCGATACCGCTTGCACCCGCGGTGACAAGTACTCGTTGAACCATGATGATTAACTCCCTCTTGAGCGGCCGCTGCCGCATACATTGATGCACGTGCCAGGTAGCCACCGTGCTTAATATATTGTTCGCACTATAGACCGCAAAATTAACGGCTGGGCATTCTTAGTCGTCGTCTGGGGCAAACCGCGGTAAATTCCAATGAAAGTACAGCGACAGGCAACGAATTCCAAAACACGAGACTATCGCGGCCCAGGGAACCCAGGCCATGGACCAGCCCAGGACTTCCCCGCCGGCCTGGCATACCGCGCCGACAAGGGCAGCCGAGGCGTAGATTTCTTTCTGTAAGATAACCGGCGTGCGATTCAGCAGCAGGTCGCGCAAAGCTCCGCCCCCCACGGCCGAAATCATGCCAAGAATAATGGCTGCTTCCATACTGTGGCCGTAAGCCAGGGTTTTATGAGCGCCGAAAACAGCAAAAAAGCCCAATCCCACGGCATCGAACAGAAGTACCGGGTGAGAAAGCTTCTGAACCACCTCCTTGATGGCAATGACCATGCCGGCCGCGATTACCGACAGCGCAAGATAGCGCCAATCCGACAAACCCGCGGGCGGGTGCGCGCCTATGCACAGATCCCTGATGATGCCCCCGCCGCAAGCCGTCACATAGGCCAACGTGATGATCCCGAATAGATCCAACTTCTTCTAATGTGCAGCCAGCGCCCCGCTGATCGCGAAAGCAAACGTCCCGATCATGTCCAGCGACGTAAACAACGCATGTGTATTCACACCATTTGCTCCCTTTCAGATAGCACCGATGCTGCCATCGACATGGCTTGCGACCCAAGTCTTCGTTGCGGAAAACCAGATCATACGCCTACTTATGGGCGACCCTGCCGCGTCCCACCCCGGCGCAAAGGCATACCTTCGCCATGGCACCAAAGATGACGCAACGCCACACAAACTGTATTATCCTGCGGATAGCCAATATTCAAATCGTGCATGAGCTTTTGTTTGTGCCATTGTTGTCCGACACGGAGAGCCGTTCCGCAAAAGCCCCGCTTCTGCCGCCCCACCGCCTATGCTTACCCTTTCCATCGTCAATGCCATTTCGGACGCCATAAAAAGCCGGCGCCTGCTGCCAGGCAGCAAACTGAACGAACGCGAACTGGCCCAGCTATTCGGCGTCAGCCGCACTATTGTGCGCCAAGCCCTTTCGCACCTGGCCCAGGACGAACTGGTCTCGATCGCGCCCAAGCGGGCCGCCACCGTGGCGCAACCTTCGTTCGACGACGCCTATAACCTGTACCAGACCTTGCTGATCATTGACTGCGGGGTCGTGGACCACTTGATCGAACACATCACGCCGGCGCAACTGGATATCCTTGAAGCCCACACCCGGCGCGAAGAAGCAACCTTCCAGCAGGGACGGCACGAAGAGTCCGACGAGTTGGGGCGCGAATACCACAGGCTGTTGATCGGCTTCCTCAACAACGAAGCCTTATCGCAAATTCACGCAAAGCTCGAGCGCAAGGCGGCATTGATTACGTCGCTGTACAAAGTGGATTTCGACTATTGCCAGCTGCGCCACGAACACGTCGGCCTGATCGACGCCCTGCGCAACAAACAAGGGGACCGGGTCAAAGCCATGCTGGGCTCGCACTACAAGCTGGTAATTCGCGGCTACCGTTTCGATGTTGCTTCCACTCCCCAAGTCGACCTGGCCACCGCGCTTCAGATTGGCGTAGATGCCTGAAGCGGCCGGCGTGGGCTGATTGGCCCCCGCAAAGCGTTGCAACGCCTGCGCACTGCCGAAACCGGCGCCCTTCAGCAGTTCCGTCGCACAAGCACGCGCCGGACTGCGACTTTTTCCCCATGCGGATTTATTATTTACCTTCAAGGCTTGCAAGGCGAATCTGTCTAGCGTACATTTTGGTATACCAGATTGCACAACTTGAATACCAAAGGCTAATCATGCTCAAAGATGAAATGCTATGGCGCGACTGGCATCCCGTCATGATCGTCGCCGACATGGCGGCAAACCAGTCTTATAGAACCAGCGTCCTGGGCGTGCCCATCGTCTACTCGCATGACGGCCAAGGCTATCACGCGCGCCGCGCGGAAGGCGACGGCCCCTGCTCCATAACGGAACGCTATGCCACGGTATGGGTATGCCTGGGCGAAGACCCCCTGGAATTCTTCGCCATCCCCGAATTCGACGAACCTGATCGCCGCGTGCTTGGCGCCGGTTCTATCCGCCTGCATGTATCGGGATTGCGCGCGGTCGAAAATTTCCTGGACATGGGGCATTTTCCTTTCGTGCACGACGGCTATCTGGGTGCCGAACCCTATACCGAAGTTCTGCCCTACGACGTCGAAATCGACGCCGCCACCAACGAAATCTACGCCCGCAACTGCCGCTTCGTGCAGCCGCGCGCCTCGGCGACCGCCGACAAGCCCATAGACGTCAGCTATATCTACCGGGTCGCCAGGCCTTACACCACCCTGCTCTACAAGACCTGTGTCCCCGCACCCGACAGGCTGGATGTGATCGGCCTGTTCGTACAGCCCCTGTCGGAAGAATGGTGTGTGGCACATACAGTCATGATTTATATCGACGACGTCAACAGCGACGAAGAACTGCGCAAATTCCAGCAAACAGTCTTTGGCCAGGACCTGATGATACTAATCAACCAGGTGCCCAAGCGCATGCCGCTGGAAACTCGCCACGAGGTTCCGGTGCGGGCCGACGCCATGTCGTCGGTTTATCGGCGCTGGCTGCGCGAAAACAAAATTGCTTTTGGCACGTACTCTGAACCTGAAGTAGCCCAAACCGGAATGGCCGCAACCGCAACGGCCGGAGCATAAGCATGGCAGTCATAGATTCCCGCACTTGGTACCCAATAGCGCGCAGCGAAGAAGCCCCCAAGCGCCATGTATACCAGGCCCAGTTATTCGGATACGAACTTGCCGTCTGGCGCGACGACCATGGCGCGCTAAATGTATGGGAGAACCGCTGCCCGCACCGCGGCCTGCGCTTGTCGCTGGGCATCAACAACGGCAAAGAGCTGCGCTGCCAATATCACGGCTGGACCTATGCCAGCCAAACAGGCGCCTGTACCCACGTACCGGCCCATCCGTCGCTGGCCGAGCCGACCAAAGCTTATGCCCCGCCTATCGCCTGTGTCGAACATGAAGGCTTCATCTGGACGGCGCTTGACCCCGCGGCCGCGCGGCCGGCCTTTGCCATTGCCGCAAGCGGCGCAAGGCTCGGCTTGCGCAGCCTTCCCATCAACCGCGACCTCGCCTGTGTACGCCAAGCACTGGCCAATTATCGGTACGATGCGCAAAGCCTCGATGAAGCACCGGCCACAGCCAATACCGCACGCGAAATTACGCCTTACCTTGTCGAAATAAGCGCCCAGCCGCAAGCCGCTTCGGGCTCAACGCCGGCAGTCTTGTATTTTCTGCTGCAGCCGGCCTCGGCCGACAAAACCATAGTGCATGCGGTCATTGCGGGCGCGGAAGGCGAACCGCTGCGAATCAGGCAGTATCACTCACGGTTGATGAACTCGTTGCGGGCCCGGCTGGAAAGCGCCGTCCCCATGCCCGCCGCGCAAGATAACGCCGGTCAGGCCGTGCCGCTGTACAAACTGCTGCCTGTGCGAGCCCCCGCAAAACAAAAATTCGATTGCCGCATCGTAAGCCGCCGGGTGGAATCAGAAGGCGTCATCTCGCTGGAGCTTGCCGCAACGGATCCGGCGCAGCCCCTGCCCATCCTGGCCGCAGGCGCGCACCTGAACCTGACCACTCCCAGCGGACTGACCCGCCAATATTCGGTCGTCAATGGCCCATCAGAGCGCGGCTCGATCATTATCGGAATCAAGCTGGAACCCGATTCGCGCGGCGGGTCAAGATCGATGCATGAAGCAGCCACGGAAGGCACTGTCTTGCAAGCCTCGGTGCCGCGCAATACCTTTCCTCTGGTGCCGTCCGGCAAGCTGCCCATCCTGATAGCCGGCGGCATAGGCATCACCCCATTGCTCTCGATGGCGCAAGCCCTGCAGGCCATGGACGAGCCCTTCGAACTGCATTATTTCGTGCGGGCGCCCGAATACGTTTCGTTCAAGACCCGTATTGCCGCCCTGGGTCCAGCCGTGCAACTGCATATGGGCCTGGCCCCCGCTCAAACGGCGGCAAAGCTTGACGAAATTCTCGGCTCCCGGGCTTTGGGGCAGTCCAAGGTCTACGCCTGCGGACCCAGTCCTATGCTCGAGTCCGTCAAGAGCACAGCGTTGGCCGGCGGCATGGAAGACAGCGACATTCACTTTGAATATTTCAAGAACGATGCACCTGCCGTAACCGGCACGCCGTTTACCGTGCGGTTGGACCGCTCGGGACGGGAACTGAAGGTGAATGCCGGCGAAACCTTGCTGCACGTCTTGCACCAGCACGGAATCGAACTGGAAGCTTCGTGCGAACAAGGCGTTTGCGGCACCTGCTTTACCAATGTGGTCGCGGGTGACATCGAACACCATGACTTGTATCTTTCCGCCGCAGAAAAAGCCTCCGGCAAATGCATGATGCCCTGCGTCTCGCGTGCGCGCTCGGGCACGCTGGTTCTGGACCTGTAAGGCACCCACCATGATCAAACTTTACGATTTTGAACTGTCCGGCAACTGCTATAAAGTGCGGCTGATGCTGTCGATACTGGGCTTGCCCTACGAAACTGAAAACGTCGAATTCTTTCCCGGGCGCCAGCATAAGTCCGAGGCCTTCCTGCGGGTCAACCCGCTGGGCCAATTGCCGGCGTTGCAAGACGGCGACCTGATACTGCGCGACGCGCAGGCAATCCTGGTGTATCTGGCCAGCCGCTATGATCTCAGCCGGAATTGGTACCCTGCGGACAGCCCCGAAACCCTGGGCAAGATCACCATGTGGCTGGCCTTTGCCGACAGCCTGACGAACTCGATTTCCTCGGCCCGCATGCACGACCTGTTTTTCTACGATTTCGATGTCGAACAATGCCGTCAGCGCGCCCACCAACTGCTGCGCATCCTGGACGAGCATTTATGGTTCGAAGAAAGCCAGGGCCGGCAATGGCTATGCACTGCAGACCACGCCAGCATTGCCGACATCGCCTGCTTTCCCTATGTAATGCTGTCCGACGAGGCGGATGTCCCGCTCATCGACTACCCGGCCGTGCGGCGCTGGACCGACAGGATCAAGCGCCTTGAGGGATTCACCCTGATGGCAGGAATTTTTCCCACGTCGGCTGCGCCCCCAGAGCGCGCCGTCGCTCTTTAAGCAAAACCCAAGGAGACAGGATGGAACGTCGTACCGTATTGAAGGCCATGCTCGCGGCAAACGTAGTGGCACTCCCCTGGTCGGCGGCGCTCGCCGCCGGCGATCCGCTGAAAGTAGGGTTCATCTACCTGGGCCCAGTCGGCGACAGCGGATTCGCCTATCAACAAGACCTGGGGCGCAAGAGCCTGGAACACAACATGGGCCAACAGGTCAGCGTGCGTGTTGTACCCAACATCGACGAAGGCCCCGATGCCGAGCGGGTCGCACGCGAGCTGACCCGGGACGGATGCAAGCTTATTTTTGCGGCCTCGTTCGGCTATATGAATCCTGTCATGAAAGTTGCGCGCCAGAATCCGGGCACGTTCTACACGGTTGCCAGCGGCTACCGCACCATGAAGAATTTCGGCGGCTACAACGCCAAATGGCAGGAAGGCAGCTACCTGGCCGGCATTGCGGCGGGCAAGATGACCAAGTCCAACGTCATTGGCTACGTCGCGCCGCACCCGGTACCCGACGTCATGTGGGCAGTGAATGCATTCCTGCTGGGCGCCCGCAGCGTCAATCCTAAAGCCCAGGTCCAGGTCATCTTCGTGAACTCCTGGTACGACCCGGGCAAAGAACGCGAAGCGGCCCTGACGCTGATGAACCTGGGCGCCGACTTCATGACCCACTTCACCGATACGCCCAGCGTGGTCCAGGCGGCCGAAGAAAAAGGCGTGTGGGCGATCTCGTTCCATTCGGATATGTCGAAATACGCACCCACCAAGTACGTCACCGGCATTACCCATAACTGGGGCGATTACTTCACGCAGGTTGCCAAAAACGTCATGGCAGGCACGCAGGAAGGCAATCTGTACTTCGGCGGCATCAAGGAAGGCGTGGTCAAGATGGCGCCTTTCGGCCCCAACGTACCAGCCGAGATAAGCGCTTTGGTCAAGGCCAAAGAACAGGAAATCGCTTCCGGCAAGCTGAACGTCTTTGCCGGCCCTATCAAAGACCAGGCCGGCACAGTGCGCGTCGCGGACGGCAGCGTCTATCCAGATGCCGAACTGGGAAAGATGAACTGGTTCGCCCAAGGGGTCATCGGCGCCGCCGGGAAATAACGCGGCGCGCGGCGCATAGGGGCGCAGTGCAGGCTCTTGTGCGCCGCGGTATAAGCGCTGCTCTTACCGTTGCTTGCCGTTCTGTAAACGGCTTCACCGCGTGTACGCCACGCTTCTCCCCGAAGCGCCTGCACGTCTCCCGTACTCGCTCCAGTCGACTCCGCTTTCTTCCCATACCAACCAACTCAAGGGAAAGACAGCTGCCCGCCCGGTCGTCCTTATCCGCCATATGGCCTATTAAAGACTGACGATCGCGGGCCTAGAATATCTCTCTCCTTGAACATTTTCATACAAAAGCACACACAATTAAAAGTTCGCGGCAAACAAGCTCGCATCGCCGCCAAAAAAAGAAAGAGAGGGAACCATGCGGACATCCTTACGACTTGCGGCCTGCCTTGTGCTGGCGGCACCCTTTGCGACAGGCTGGGCGCAAGATGATGCCCAGATGGTGCGCGGCAAATACCTGATGGAAGGCGTCGTAGCCTGCGCCAATTGCCACATAGCCCGGGGCGACAAAGGCCAGCCCCTGTTTGACAAGGGCATGTCGGGCGGCATGTTGTTCGAAGATGCCGCGTTCAAGGCCCGCGCGCCCAACATTACGCCCGACCCCGAAACCGGAATAGGCAAATGGACCAATGCGCAGCTTGCCAAGGCAATACGTGAAGGAATCCGCCCCGACGGGAGCGTGATCGGGCCGCCCATGCCGATTCCGTTCTACCGCAATATATCCGACTCGGATCTGGCTGCCATCATTGCCTACATAAAAGCGCAGCCGCCTGTAAAACATGTCGTGGCCAAGTCCACCTACAACTTCCCGCTGCCGCCCAACTATGGCCCGCCGCTGGCGCCGGTCCAGGCGCCCGACGCGGCCGACACTTTGAAATACGGCCAATATCTGGCCAACATCGGCCACTGCATGGAATGCCACACTCCGCGCGACAACAAGGGCATGCTGGTTACGTCACGATTGGGCGCGGGCGGCCAGGTATTTCCTGGCCCAGACGGCAGCACAACGCTAAGTGCCAACCTGACCCCGCACGAAAATGGGCTTAAAGACTGGACCGACGCGCAGATTGCCCAGACGATCCGCACCGGCATCGACAAAAATGGCCATCACCTGAAGCCCATCATGGCGTTCGGGTGGTACAAAAACATCAACGACTCGGACATGAACGCACTGATCACCTACTTGCGTTCGCTCAAGCCCGAGCCCTCGTAGGACCCGTGGCCAGGACATTCGGTCAATAGTCCCGGACGTCCGAACTTCCTATGATTCCAACGTAGCCTGTCTATATTCGGAGAATACCGTGTATAAAAACAGCAAATCAGTGCCCTATCCATCAGCCGCCAATACCATCCCGTTCAGCCAGCGTCCGGTCAGCTTGAAACAGGCGCTGCTCATCGCCGTGCTCGGCGGCATCCTGGCGATCATAGCCAGCAGCCTTTAGTCGCCAGCCGCGGTGGCGGCTTAGGCCGCTACTGCCGCGCAAACCAGTCAATTCAAGCCGGGACTTCGCCAGGAGGTATGCCGCGCTCCGCCGAGCCCGGCATACCGTACAATGCCCCACACACATGCAACCGGGCAAATCCCAATGAAAAAGACCGATCTGGAAAAGAACAAAGCCCTTAAATTGCTTGGAAAAATGAAACAAGGCGGTACCCCCGCGCGTTTTTCCGCCGACGCCAACGCCCCAGCCGTCGACCGGCGCCAACAGCGCAAGCTGGACCAAGCCCAAGGGCTGGTGTCGTTTCCGGTAAAAATCAAGCAAACAGTAATTGAAACCATACGCAGCCGCGCCAGCGCACAGGGCCAGAGCACGGACCAGGTTATAGGCGAACTGCTGGAACTTGCCCTGGCAAGCCAGGAAGCCAATGCAAATCTGGGTTGACGCCGATGCCTGTCCGGCGGTCATCAAGGACATTCTGTACCGGGCGGCGGAGCGCTGGAAAATAGCCACGACGCTGGTTGCAAACCAGATGCTCAATACGCCACCGTCGCAGTTCATCAAGGCGCGCCAGGTACCCAGGGGATTTGACGTTGCCGATGCCTACATCGTCGAACAGGCCAGTCCGGGAGATCTGGTCGTTACTGCCGACATCCCCCTGGCCGCCGAAGTCCTGGAAAAAAAAGCCCTGGCCCTGAACCCGCGCGGTGAGCTGTATTCCCCCGAAACAATCAAAGAAAGACTGGCCATCCGCGACATGATGGAAGAGCTACGCAGCAGCGGCGTCGACACAGGCGGGCCAAAAAGCTTCAGCCAGGCAGACCGAAAGGCCTTTGCCAATCAATTGGACAAGCTGCTTTCAAGACTGTCGCGCGCGGCGTAAGGGCCGGCGCTGGACCACGGCCTCAAACCCGACGGCTTCCAGAGATTAAACCGCCCGTTCGGCTGCAGCCGGTTCCGGCGCAAAAAAGCGATCGCGCATTTCTTCCAGGCCCAACATCTTTAGCAAGTTGTCGAGCCGTTCTGTAGCCTTGCGCCGCGGCAGATTCTTGTAGGTGGCAATGATCAGCTCATTTTTCATCGAGTGCTCCCAACCTACCAACTCGGTCACGGTTACTTGGTAGCCATGGGCTTCCAGTTGCAGGCTGCGCAGCACATTGGTTGCCTGGCTGCCGAATTCACGTGTGTGCAGCGGATGGCGCCACAGTTCGGCCAGTGCGCCTGCTCCCAGCGACATGGCTTTTTTGCTGCGCAATACGCTGGCCACCTCGGCCTGACAGCAAGGAACGACAACAATATACTTGGCGTGTTTGTGCAGGGCGAACCGTATGGCGTCATCGGTGGCGGTATTGCAGGCATGCAGCGCCGTCACCATGTCCACGTTGGCCGGCAACCGGTCCGATGTAATCGAGTCGGCCACCGACAGATTCAAGAACGACATGCCTGGAAACCCCAGCCGCTGCGCCAGATCAGTGGCGCTCTTTACCAGCTCTTCGCGTGTTTCGATGCCGTACAAGTGCGAGCGGTCTTGCAATTGCTTGAAAAAAAGGTCGTACAGAATGAATCCCAAATACGACTTGCCCGAACCGTGATCCACCAGGGTAACGCCCTCGCTATCCCGCTTCAGGTCTTTAAGCAAAGGCTCGATAAACTGGAACAGGTGGTAAACCTGCTTGAGCTTGCGGCGGCTGTCCTGGTTCATTTTGCCGTCGCGCGTAAGGATGTGCAGTTCCTTCAATAGCTCAATGGACTGCCCTGGACGGACTTCATTTGAAGATGACATGAGTTGCGGCTAAGCCGAAGATGTGGGTGGATGGCAACTTATTAGTTTAACCAATATTGTCGGGCACCCGAATTGATGCCGCCAAAGACGGCCACTGCATGAGCGACTGGCGAACATGCCGACGATACGGAGTTTAATTGACTGCGCATTGCTCTTGTCGCAGAATAAGCTCCGTTTGCTGCGCTTCGGTTCAGCAGCAGCGAACCTGCAGCCCGTGTAGCGATCCATATAGTCGGCAACTGCAGCGAAAGTTCTTTGACCCTCTTTGTTTTACAGGACAAGCCGAGCATGGGCGAGCACAACATCATGATACTGGCGAGCATCGCCATGGCCGCCATGGCCTGCCAGTGGCTTGCCTGGAAGCTGCGCCTGCCGGCCATCCTGTTCCTTTTACTTGCAGGGCTGTTTGCCGGGCCGGTCATGGGCTGGCTGGATCCAGACGCCCTATTCGGGAATTTGCTGTTTCCCTTTGTCTCCATGTCGGTTGCCGTCATCTTGTTCGAGGGCAGCCTGACGCTTCAGTTCCGGGAAATACGCGGGCTCGAAAAAGTCGTGCGCCGGCTGGTCAGTACCGGCATGCTGATCACCTGGGCAATCACGACGGCCGCAGCTCACTGGATCATGGGCTTCTCGTGGCACATCGCATTGCTGTTCGGGGCAATTACCGTTGTCACCGGGCCGACAGTCATTACACCCCTGCTGCGTACGGTCCGCCCCGTTGCGTCAGTGGCCAATACCTTGCGCTGGGAGGGGATAATCATCGACCCCATCGGCGCGCTGTTGGCCGTTCTGGCTTACGAATTGACCAACGCGCTTTCTCACAACGACGCCTGGGAACACGCCCTGCTGGTATTCGGGCAAACAGTAGTGGTGGGTGTCCTGGCCGGGATTGCCGCTGGTTTCATTGTCAGTGAAATCACCCGCCGAAACTGGCTGGCCGATTATCTGGTCAATGTAACGGTACTGGCCTTGATGTTCGGCGCCTTTGCCGTGTCGAACGAGCTGCAGCACGAATCGGGCCTGCTGTGCGTCACCATCATGGGCATCTGGATGGCCAACAGCAAAGGCGTGCCCACCGAAGAAATCCTGGAGTTCAAAGAAACGCTCAGTCTTTTGCTGCTGTCGGTCCTGTTTATCGTGCTGGCCGCACGCATGGACTTTGAAAGCCTGAGTTCCCTGGGCTGGGAAGCCGGGGCCGTACTTGCCGTCATGCTCGTTATAGCGCGGCCGCTGAAAGTAGCGTTTTCAGCCCTGGGCTCGGCGTTGACATGGCGCGAACGCGTGCTGCTGGCGTGGATAGCGCCGCGCGGAATCGTGGCGGCTGCCGTCTCGGCGCTGTTCGCCCTGAAACTGGAAGCGCTGAACGTGCCGCATGCAGACAAACTTTTGCCGCTGACCTTCGTGGTCATTATTGGCACCGTCATTTTGCAAAGCATCACGGCCCGCCCCGTTGCCCTGGCGCTGGGTCTCGTCGAGCCCGAGCCCGTGGGATTCCTGATTTCGGGCGCCAACCCTGTTGCCCGGGTCGTCGCCGCCGCCCTTCAAAAAGCCGACGTGCCAGTGCGCTTATGCGACAGCGACTGGGACAATATCGCCAAGGCTCGAATGGCAGGCTTGCCCACCTATTACGGCAGCCCAGTCTCCGAACACGCCAAGCGCAACCTCGACCTGACAGGCATAGGGCGCCTGCTGGCGCTGGGCGCCGGCGTTCACTTCAACGAACTCGTCGCCACCCGCTATCGCGACGAATTCGGCAAAAACGCAAGCTATTCGCTACCCAATATGGGCGAAGCAGCTGACACGGCCAACAAACATCAAATAGCATCCGCGCATGGTGGACAGACGCTGTTTGCGAAAGATCTAAACTACTGGCGACTGGCAGGTTTACTGGCCCAAGGCTCCGCCATTCACTCCACCACACTAAGCGACAACTTCAGCTTTGAACAGTATCTGGACAGCCACGACAACGGAATCATTCCGTTATTTGCGATAAACCCCAAGGGCTATGCCGAGCCGTTTACGGTCGAACATACTTTGGTACCCGAGGCGGGTTGGACCATACTTAGCCTGTTCGAACCGGAAGCGGAGAAAAAACACCAAGGCAAAGGCGAAGATACCTGAAGCATTGCAAGCAAATTATGGCGTAGCGAGTATTCAACCAGTCGCGCCACCCCACAATGACGATATGGGGCTTACCGTGTGCGTTACGAGCAAACTACAAGCTCAGGGTTGTCGATTTGCTCCAGGATTCTCCTGACGCGGTCTTGCCACCCATTGGCAAACTCTTCTTTTTCGCCAGCCTGCGCCTGGCCCGCCAGAATTTTTCGCAAAAGCCCCATCACCGAAGGCTCCAAGGGCACAATTTCCGGATGATAGCTAACGCTTACCGTAGCCCCTGTATCCATACGTTGAAAGAGGACCTGGTCATTGAGCGGCGCGTTGAACATCAAGAGATCGCGCCTGACATAGTTACCGCCCAGCCCCTTGAAACCGCCTTCGGCAGCGCACCCGGTAAGAAGACTGACTATGTTGGCAATGACACCGGCCACGCCTTCGTCCAACCCATCTCGGAACTTCACTTTGACCCCCCCGCGCTGCGGTGTCTGGCCTTTATATAAAGATTCCAACGCTTTGAGCGTCATCAAGTAAGCGCCTGCCACCGTAGGACAAGAGTGTCCGGCAAGTTTGACCGCATCAGTGTATGAATACTCGATATTCCCGTCGCTATTGGCACCAAGCAGCTGGGCCAAAGGGTCGTGTACCGTTATTTTGCGGACTTGATTGAAGAAGACTGGGTAGCTCATGGTTTCTCCGGACAATGACTGAACAAGGGCATGATGGGACGGATCGAACAACTATACCGTCCGAACCTCGATAAATGCCGAGAGCCACACCTGGTGATATGGCCTTTTTTGTAAAAGATATATTTTCAATAAACCTTAATGCCAATATGGTTCGAAGGCTTGTCGCACACCGTCCTACCTATAATTAAAAAGCGCATTGCCCCTGGTTGTAAAAATCTATTTAAACCCAAGGAAACCCATCATGACACAAGGTTCAGTTACCCCAGTATCGACACAGGAAATCTATCCATTCGACGCTCGAGGAGTTGCCAAACGCTTTCGCCATGCCGCCATTTTCGGCGCGCTCTCGGCATTGCGCTCGGGGGAAACCATGCGTTTCCTGAACGACCATGACCCGCTACCCCTGCTTTCGCAGATCGAAGGGCACTACGGCGAGCACGTCAGTATTTCCTATGTTTCGCGCGAGCCGGGCCAAATCGTTATCGACTTCCTGGTTGCCTGATACAACGCCAAACTTCCTCAACGCTGTCGTAGCCGCCTGGCAAACACGCTGACAGCCGCACGGCAATATTGAGTATATCAACAGGCAGCCCCGCGTCTCTGCCCAGCAGAATGTCGATCCGTTAAACTGATGCCCGGCCTTACGTAAACCGGAAAGCTTAACGCCTTATGAAACTGCTGCTCTTGAGCAACAAACTAAAACGCTGGCACGAAACGCTACCCCTGCACTGGCTTCTGGCCGTGCTGGTTGCCATCAACGGCTTTGTCCTGCTGCGGCCGGGCATCATGGCCGTCTATGCCATGCATCCGTCTTCAGGATGGAACGGATGGCTGAACGCTGACAGCGTCAGCGTCTTCCTGGACTCGTTCGGTCTGCTCGAAATTCCCCGCCTCATGCTGGGCGCGGGCCTGCAGCTTATGGCACTGGGCCTGATATTCAAGGCGCGAATAGCCTGGACCGTGTCGTTATTATTGTTGGCTTGCACCTGCACGTTCTTCCTGTGGCGGCCTGAAGGGCGCTTCGAACTGCTAATCTATACCGTCGTTCTGATCGTCATGCTGCTGGCCTATTGGCGCCGCTTCGACCGGTCAAGCCTGGCCGCAGGCAGCCTGTTCACCGTATTTAGCATTACATTCCTGCTGGTTTATGCAGTGTTCGGTGCTTTATACCTTGGCGGCGATTTTCGGCCCCATATCACCGACACGATGACCGCTCTTTATTTTTCCATCGTCTCGATGTCCACAGTGGGCTATGGCGACATTACGCCGCAAACCGATGTCGCCCGCATGTTCACGGCATCCATCATTATTCTTGGCATTACTGTTTTCGCAACGTCAATCAGCGCTATTGCCGGCCCCATCATCGGCGGCAATGTACAGCGTCTCGTTAAAGGCAAACTATCCAGGCCCATGAGAAAAAACCATATCATCATTGCCGGCGCCACCCCTCTTGCGCAAAGCGTCTATACCACCCTGCATGAGCGCGGGCACGCCGTTACCGTTATTGTGCGGCCCGACACTACCCATCCCTACCCCGATCAAGCCGACATACTCGTCGGCGACCCTAGCGATACCGCGGTACTGCAGCAAGCCGGCGCCAGCCAAGCCCTGTACGTGCTGGCATTGCGCGACGACGATCCGGAAAATGCCTTCATTATTCTGGCGGCAAAAGAGGTTTGCGGCGAACAGACACGTACCGTGGCCCTGGCGAATACGGCCACCCACCTGAAAAAGATAAAACAGGTCGGCCCCGACATTGTGTTTTCCCTGCAATCTCTGGGCGCGGAAATACTATCGCGCACCGTCGCCGGGGAACCCATCGACAACGACATGATTACCAAGCTGCTTTTTCAGAACGGAACCGGCCCGGCAGATCCCTTTTAGCTTCCGGGGCGCTCAGGGTGAAACCGGCTTCAGCGCGCTGGGTGCTACAATCTTTGCCTCTGCGAGCGGGTTTCACTGCCTCGCCAAAAACAAAGACCCCCAATGATTACCCTCAAGAACGTGACCTTGCGTCGCAGCAGCAAAGTATTGCTGGACCAGGCCAGTGTCACGATCAATCCCGGCGAAAACGTCGGTCTCGTCGGACGCAACGGAGCAGGGAAATCTTCCTTGTTTGCCGTGCTCAACGGCAGCTTGCACGAAGACGGCGGCGAATTCTCCATACCAACGCAATGGCGCATGTCCCAGGTGGCTCAGGATATGCCCGAAACCGACCAAAGCGCCACTGATTTTGTGGTTGCCGGCGATACCGGCCTGCTTGCCGCCCAGAACGAAGTCGCCCTGGCCGAAGCCAGCGACGACGGCATGCGCATGGCGCACGCCTATATGGCCTTGCACGATGCAGGCGCCCACGATGCGCCGGCACGGGCCCAAGGCTTGATCCTGGGGCTAGGCTTCAGCGTGGCCGAACTTGACCGTCCGGTGAACAGTTTTTCGGGCGGCTGGCGCATGCGTCTGCAGCTCGCGCGCGCCCTGATGTGCCCGTCGGAACTGCTGCTGCTTGACGAGCCCACCAACCACCTGGACCTGGACGCGCTGGTATGGCTGGAGGCCTGGCTGAAGCACTACGCGGGCACCATCATTGTCATCAGCCATGATCGCGAATTCCTGGACTCGATCACGAACGTCACCATACATATCGACCAATCCAAGCTTGTGCGCTACGGCGGCAATTACAGCAAGTTCGAAGACATGCGCGCCGAGCAGCTGATATTGCGCCAGGCCGCTCAAGCCAAGCAGCAGGAAAAAGCCGCCCACCTGCAGAAATTCATCGATCGCTTCAAGGCCAAGGCCAGCAAAGCCAAGCAGGCCCAAAGCCGGGTCAAGGCGCTGGAGCGCATGGAAAAAATCGCGCCCATCCTGGCCGACGCCGAGTTCCAGTTCGAATTCAAAGAGCCCTTCAGCCTGCCCAACCCCATGCTGTCCATGTCGGATGCCAGCTTCGGCTATCCGCCGTCCGAAGACGCGCCCGCCGGCACACCACCCACCACCATAGTCCAGCGCGTCAACCGTTCTGTCCTGGCCGGCCAGCGCATTGGCATACTGGGCGCCAACGGCCAGGGTAAATCGACGCTGGTCAAGACCATAGCCGGGGCCTTGCAGCCGATTGCAGGCGAGATCATTACCGGCAAGGGGCTGAACATCGGCTACTTCTCACAGCAGGAATTGGACGTGCTGCGCCCCGCCGACACTCCTCTGGAGCACATGATACGCCTGGCCCGCGACACTCCGGCCAGCGTGCGGCCCAGCGCCATGGAGTGCCGGGAGCAAGGGCTGCGCAATTTTCTTGGCACCTTCAATTTCAGCGGCGATATGGTCAAGCAGGCCGTGGGCAGTATGAGCGGCGGCGAAAAAGCCCGTCTCGTACTGTGCATGATAGTTTGGCAACGCCCGAATTTGCTGCTGCTGGACGAGCCGACCAATCACCTGGACCTGGCCACCCGCGAAGCTTTAAGTGTTGCCCTGAACGAATTCGAAGGCTCGGTCATGCTGGTAAGCCACGACCGCGCCCTGTTGCGTTCGGTCTGCGACGAATTCTGGCTGGTCTCGCGCGGCGGCCTGAGCGACTTCGCGGGCGACCTGGACGACTATCAGGTTTACCTATTGGAAGAGGCGCGCCGTCAGCGGGATGCCGTGGCGGTGTAATTGCGTTATGGCAGGGCGCAAGGCTGAAACCGCCCAGTGAGGGGATCGCGAATAAAAAGCAAGCCCGTCGCAATGCCAAAATAAGCACCGTGCAGCATAAGCTCGCCTTTGTCGACCGCGTCGCGAACCGCGGGGAAAGTCATGAGATTGTCAAGGCTGTATTCAATGACGCCCCACTCCAGATTGCGGATCCAGGTTTGCCGGTCGCCGTCTTGCGGCCCCACACGCTCTGCCACAGGCTTTATCTGCGACATCCACTTGCCAATGAAGTCGCGCTTTGTCAATGGCGCCGCATTGTTGGCAAAGGCTGCGACGCCACCGCAACTGGCATGGCCCAGCACCACAATGTGCTTGACTTTGAGCGCGTTCACGCCGAACTCGATTGCGGCGCTTGTTCCGTGGAATGATGTGTCGGGATCGGCCTCGCTGGGCGGGACGATGTTGGCGATATTGCGGATGACAAACATTTCGCCTGGACGCGCATTGAAAATTATTTCCGGCGCGACACGCGAATCACCACAGCCGATGACCATTATTTCAGGGTGCTGTCCATTTTCCGCCAGGTCCTGATAGCGTTCACGCTCTTGCGAGAGGCTGCCTGCGAGAAACGACGAATAACCCTGGGTTAGTCTTTCTGGAAACACATTCACTCCTTCATATATGGAATTTATAATTTTAAACCCCATAAGGCTGGATGATTAACGTGCTTTCAACTCCTCGCGAAGTTCCGTCAAAATCCCGCAAAACACCACAGCCGGCAGCGAAGTCGCAGGAGACTCCGGTTCCGGGCCGGTGTTGTGCACCAGATCGAGCCCGTCCGTGGAAAGCAGTACCTTCTGCAATCCGATCGATTGTTCAATGCGAGCCCTTATCGCCCGTCCTATAAGCCGGTGATGATCGGCGCAGCCATAGGCGATGCGTCCCCCAGCCCAATACACCGCGCTTCGATCCGCCTGGCTTGCCAGGTTTTTTGCGTCTTGGCCGCTCGAGCAAAACGCCACGGCCCGCAGCGAGTCGCCTTCCGGGAACTTGATGCCCTGAATGAACCCCTCGACCGAGGCAAAAAGGTTGTCCTCGAGAACAAAAGGCGAAAGAGCGAAGTTCGATAGTGCCACGCCGCGCCAGTCCGTCGAAGTACTGGACACGTTCAAACTGGAAGAGGTTGTTTCCATTGCATTGTCCTCGCAAACGGTAGCCATAATGATGAAAAATGTGGTCCGGCGATACGATAACAGAATGGCTGCGTGCTATGGTCGCGAGACGTTGCCTGGCACGCTCCTTGCTGGATTCATGCGCCGCGGGATCGACGCTGCAATGGGGTTCGCTCGATACAGGTCCCACGCAAACATCAACGGGAGACTACTATGGCAACGGATAAAGATCTGGAACGGGCTCGGCAAGGAAAGGAGTTCGACGAACCGGCCAGTCTGGTAAAGACCGGCCCCGCGCAACCCGCGCTTGGCCCCAGCGACTCCAGTGATTCGGGCAACGACCTGCCGGCTTCCATGCCGGACACAGACAGCGACCGGAACAATACAGGCGAACGCCCCCAAGTGGAAAACAAAGGAGAAGCACCCCTGGAGGACGACATCGAACCCGACAAAATCGTGCCGGCCGACAACGCGGGACTCGCCCATACTCCTCCAGACCCCGTCCGCAATGGCGGAAGGTCGCGCTGACGAGCTGTCCTGAACTGCCTTCCGCCCCTTCGCAACCCCAGGGACCACCGCCATCTACAATGCCGGACGGACAGCAGAATTGGAGGGTTCCCATGAGCAAAAACGGCAGCGGCACTATTCGGGTCGGCATCGGCGGCTGGAGCTATGAACCATGGCAAGGCACCTTCTATCCCGAAGGACATCCACGCAGCCGCGAACTTGAATACGCCAGCCGGCAACTAACATCGATAGAAATCAATAGTACGTACTATGGCGCGCACAAGCCGGAAAGCTTCGCCAAATGGTACGAGCAAACTCCCGATACCTTTGTTTTCGCTGTAAAGGCACCGCGCTATGCGACCCATCGCAAAGTGCTGGCCGATGCGGGACCGACGGTCGAACGTTTTCTGACTGGCGGTTTGACCGAACTGAAGCATAAGCTGGGCCCCATCAATTGGCAGTTCATGCCCAACAAGGCGTTCGATGCCGGCGATTTCGAAGCCTTTCTGAAGTTGCTTCCGCCCGCCGTCAATGGTTTATCCCTGCGGCACGCTATCGAAGTGCGCCATGAAAGCTTCGTGACGCCGAAATTCATTGAGCTGGCCCGGCAGTATGGCGTTGCGGTGGTGGCGGACGCCGATTCGAAATTTCCGTTAATCACGGACGCGGCCGCGCCTTTCGCCTATATCCGCCTGATGGGCACGCAGCAAGGCGAACCGCTCGGCTACCCTGCGGCCGTGCTCGAGCTATGGAGCCAGCGCGCAAAGATCTGGGCCAAAGGCGCAACGCCGGATAGCCTGGCCAGGCTTGCACCCACCTTGCCGGGCTCCGGCCCGCGCGACGTCTATGTTTATGTGATCGGCGGCAACAAGGTTGCCAACCCCTGCGCGGCAAAGTGGCTTATGGCGCGGCTGGCTTGAACGCTTGCAGCCAGGAACGTATTGCGCCTGGCGCTTGATCGCTTACTTAATATTGCAACATACCGCGCATGATCTTGCTGGCCGGGTGGTACCATCAAAAGACCAGCTTCATGTGCGATTCATTTTTCAATGCTTGCGCACTGCAGGATCTTCTCTCGCCTATACCGCTACCGTCGTTTAGCGCCTAGGCCCTACCAGGCGAAAATTTGAATCAAAAAACCCAGCATGCCTTGACCTCGGGTCTATTGCGCATGCTTGCCGTCCTGCCCTATGGGCTGGTCGCGCGGGCCGGCGAAACACTCGGCCAATTACTGTATCGGCTTCCAAGCAAGCGCAAACGCATTCTGCATACAAATCTGCGGCTTTGTTTTCCGGAAAAAACCAAAGCGCAGCGCAACAGCCTGGCATCATCGACATTCCAGCATGTCGTTCGCAGCTACTTCGAGCGCGGCGTGCAGTGGTATGGCAGCGCCAAGACCCTGACCCGCTTGACCGAACTGCACAGCGCCATAGAGCTGGCCGACACGTACGAGCAGCCCACCATCTTTCTGGGATTTCATTTTGCCGGCATCGAAGCGGGATGCGTTTACTATTCCATACACCATGCGCTTGCCTCGCTGTATACGCCAATGTCCAATCAGGCAGTAGAGAATATATCCCGTGTCCAGCGCTCCAGGTTCGGCATCGAAATGGTTCCACGCGGCAGCAGCGCGCGCCAAACCCTTAATATCCTGAAGTCGGGCAAGCCCATCATGCTTGCAGCGGACATGGATTTCGGCTTGCGCGACTCGGTGTTCGTGCCGTTTTTCGGAGTCCAGGCTTGTACCCTTACTGCAGTATCCCGCCTGGCCAAGATCAGCGGAGCGCGGGTGGTGCCCTTCCTGACCGAGGTGCTGCCCGACTACCAAGGCTACAAGCTAAGGATTTTCGAACCGCTGCAAAACTACCCATGCGGCGACGTCAAGGCCGACGCCTTGCTGACCAATCAATTCCTGGAAAGCCAGATACAAGACATTCCAGAGCAATATTACTGGGTGCATCGCCGTTTCAAGCGCCGCCCCGAAGGCGAGCTGCCGGTTTACCAGTAACGGCATGCCGCGTGGCCCGCGGCCCCTTCGCACATAACCGAAGACATGCGTCAGGGCCGCGTCGAGCGACCGATTCGTCTACTTCGGCCTGGCCTCCAGGCAGCGCTGCACGTATTGGCCAAAGCCTGCCACGAACAAGCCCAACTGCTGGCGCACGCCGGCATCGACAAGGTTGCCATCGCGATCGAACCGTTCGCCGGCACGCGAAACAAGCAGGCGTTGCTCGAACCAAGGCTGGGTGCCCAGCGCACGCAGGACCGGCAGCCAGCCGCTTTGCGACAGCACGGTTCCAAAGCCGCCCGGGGAAGCGCCGATCAATGCCACCGGCTTGCCCGTGAAAATGCGCTGCCCATCGGCGGGCGGACGCGAGGCCCAGTCAATAGCGTTCTTGAAGACGCCAGGAACGCCATTGTTGTATTCGGGTGTCACCAACAATAACCCGTCGGCGGCCTCGATTTCGTCCTTCAGCCGCGCTACCGCCGCCGGTATGCCCTGCTCTTCGATGTCGCCGTTGTACAGTGGAATATCGTCAATGGATACGGCCTGAAGGGTTGCGCCGGCAGGCGCCAGCTCGACCGCTGTCCGAAGCAGTCCTCGATTATAGGAATGGCGTCGCAGACTTCCGGCAATGCCGATCAGCTTGATCATGAACGTTCTCCTTGGATGAAAGGCACTAGCATGGCCTACGCCTTTTGCTGATCTGCGCACAGCCACACCGACGCCGCAGTCAGCATGGCTTGCAGCCCGGGCAGCCCGCCGCAGGAATACTGTGCGGCAACGTAGATCATACGCTCGGCCGGAGCTGGAACGCTACACCGCCCAACGTACAACCGTCGAGGGGGCGCGTCGGTCACTGCCGCAAGACCTGCATGCCGCCCAGGTGCGGTACTTGCTGCACCGTCCCGGCACGCCCTGGCGAAGTTGCACCAAGTCCTGGATCTGAGGTGACGCGACCACATGCGCAACAGCCAGCCGCCGCCATAGAGCATGGTTCACTTACTGCGGAGGTCAGTCCGAATGCAGTTCCCAGCCTTCCTCGATTCGGTTCCCGATGCCATCAAACCCTGGCTGGTTCTTGTCCTTACAATGCTGGTGGCTATCGTCATCGCGCTCGTCCTGCATCACGCAGGCATCGCCGTGCTGCGCCGCGTATTGGCCCGCCACCCCTACCTGCAGGGCATCACGTCGGCCACCTACCGCGCAAGCCGAAGCGTCGCCGTCCTTTTCGCGGTTCGTGTGGTGTTGAGCGGCGCACCCGACAATACACCGCATATTGCGGGAGTGTCGTACATTGCCACCATCCTGCTCATCATCGCGCTGACCTGGCTGGCCCACCGATGCATCTACGCCGTCAGCGAGACCACGGTCCGGCTCAACCCCTATGACATCGCCGACAACCTGCGCGCTCGGCGCCTTCTAACCCAGACCCGGGTGCTGACCCGCAGCGCCCATGCCATCGTCGCGCTGATAGGACTTTCGTTCGTGCTGCTGAGCCTGCCCGGAGCGCGCCAAATTGGGGCCAGTTTGCTGGCGTCGGCCGGTGTCGCAGGCCTGGTCGCCGGTATTGCCGCCCGCCCGGTTCTGGGCAACTTCATCGCCGGCCTGCAAATCGCCTTCACCCAGCCCATCCGCATCGACGATGTGCTGATCGTGGAAGGCGAATGGGGACGCGTGGAGGAAATCACCGGCGCCTTCGTCGTCGTACGCGTCTGGGACGAGCGCCGCCTTATCGTGCCGCTGCAATGGTTCATCGAAAACCCCTTCCAGAATTGGACGCACAGCTCGGCTTCTCTCTTGGGCACAGTCTTTCTATGGCTTGATTTCTCAGTGCCGCTGGAGCCTATCCGCCAGGAGTTCGACCGGCTGTGCAAATCGTCCGACGTTTGGGATGGCCGAGTGAAAGTAGTCCAGGTGACCGACACTTCGGACCGCGCCATGCAGGTGCGATTCCTCGTCAGCGCCGGCGACTCCGGCAAGGCGTTCGACCTGCGCTGTTTCCTGCGCGAGAACCTGATCGCCTATATCGCCACCAACTACCCCGGCGCCCTGCCGCGGCTGCGGGCCGACATCGATGCCGGCGGGCGCGCCGCGCTCGAAGAAGCACGTCCGCAGACCGAACAAGGCAGCAGTCCCGCCCCTTAAGGAGAGAGGAGGCCCCCCTTCACGCCTCCATCCAAGCCAGGACGCACGTTCCGGGAGTCCAAGATCCATCACGCGCAGCCGCCAATTGGCCTGTAGCTTCCGATGCCGTTGGAGAAAGCGCGTCAAAGGAGCTTCTTTTGAAACATTCGCAAATTCCAGTAAAGGGCGGCAGCATCCATCTTGCAGAGACAGGCCTGGGCCACCAGGCTTGCGTGCTGTTCCTGCATGGCTGGCCGCAGGACTGGTCGGCATGGAGGCGGGTCATGGAGCTTGCCGGCCGGCACGTGCACGCGCTGGCCGTCGACTTGCCCGGCATCGGCGGTTCCGTAATGCGCAATCCGCCCGTCACAACGCGCGATATCGCCGATATGTTGAACAGCATTGCTGCCACTTTGGCGCTCAAAAACCTTGCTATCGTGGGGCACGATATCGGCGGCCAGGTCGCTTACGCCTATCTTGGCCGGCACGCAGCCTCGCTTCGGGCGGCGGCTATCATGGACGTCGTCATACCTGGAGTTCCTCCGTGGGAAGACGTGCTTCGCAACCCCGCAATCTGGCATTTTTCCTTCCACGCCATTCCAGAACTTCCAGAACTGCTTGTTGACGGCAAACAGCGTGCATACTTCAATTTTTTCTATGACGCGCTGGCGCGGCATCCGGACCGCATTTTACCGCAAGCCCGCACAGCTTATGCTGCCGCCTACGCCAGCCCCCAGGCCCTGGCAACCGGCTTTGACTGGTATCGCGCCTTTGCCAAGGACGCCGCCGACAACAAGGCTGCGGTAAACAGCAATGGCTCCATCACTACGCCGCTGCTCTACATCAGAGGTCGTCACGAAGCCGGCGATATCAACAAGTATGTAGCGGGATTTCGCAGCGCTGGAATTCAGGCTGTCCGCAGCGCAATCATCGACGATTGCGGGCACTTCGCGCCTGAGGAGCAGCCGGACGAGGTGTGCCACACACTGCTTAGCTTCCTGGAGGAGGTCGGGATGATCCAATGGCAGCGTTGACGACATAAGCCCTTTGGTTGTCCACACACCAGCGTGATGAAATCGCCAATGCCATTGAACAATCCAGAAGATCGGTTAAATCCGATGTGTCGGAGGACCCCGTAGCACAGGCTTGTAGGCACCGAATTTGCTGCTCGCTTAATTTGCCGACCAAGCCGGAGCCGTGCAACATGTCACCTTTTTTTAGCGATCGTGAAGATGCCGGACGGCAATTGGGCGCCGCCATGCCTGTTCACTATCGCGGCCGCGAGGATGTGATCGTCCTGGGCCTGCCACGAGGCGGCGTTCCCGTTGCCCGGGAGGTGGTGAAGGCGCTAGATGCCCCGCTGGATGTTCTTGTTGTGCGCAAGCTGGGCCTCCCCGGCCATCAGGAATACGCCATGGGTGCTATCGCGCCAGGCGGCATTACGATTCTGGATGACTGGGTGGTCAGAAACATGGGCGTGACGCCTGAGGCCATTGACAGGGTCCGGGATGCGGAACAGGCTGAGCTCGAACGTCGGCAAGAGCGCTACCGCCGCGGCCGCCCTCCCCTTGAACTCGCAGGCAAGACGGCCATCCTGGTTGACGACGGCCTTGCTACCGGTTCGACGATGCGGGCGGCCGTGGCAGCAGTGCGCCGTTTGGACGCGGCGGCGGTGGTGATTGCCGTGCCTGTCTCCTCTGCCGAAGCTTGCGAAACACTCGGGCGGCAAGTCGATGAAATCATCTGCCTGTTTACCCCGGACCTGTTTCAGGCAGTCGGAAAGTGGTATGCAGCGTTTCCGCAAACCAGTGACGAAGAAGTAAGCAAGATACTCGCCGGCTCTAGCTGAGAGCGGCTGCCACGAGTTGGTTCAATGCCTATTACCGCACTATGCTGTCAAGCGGCAAATCATTCCCACTCTATTGTAAACAAGAGAAAAAACCTATTTTTTTACAGTAACTTGCAATAAAAGAAAGCACCAATACCACAAAAAATACCATGCTCTGTTTATCCGACTGAAAACTGCTTGCCCTGCCGGCGTTCACGCTCCTGGTCGGCGATCTCGCCCGGCTGCAATGCTAGCTCGGCATCGCTCATACCCTCCAGCACGTCACGCAGACGCAGCGTGCAAGCAATGGGCGGCGGCTCGAATACATACCCGGCCGCGATCATCTCGGCCTTCACTTCCTCGGTGAGGAAAAAGGGTGTGGCTTGGCTGTCTTGGTGCGGCTGCATGATGCTCTTTCCTCCTAGCTCACGGCTCGGCAGGCATTGCCGACCGCTGTCACAATTCGGGATGCTCGCAGGACTGCGGGTCCAACTATTAAACAGGCTCATGGTAGCGAGCAAAAATCGACCTCGTCGTCAGCTCCTGTGCACACCTACCCACAACCGACAGCGGCTAACAACGATCGCGAAGCTTCATGCTTCGGGATCGGGCACGGTCGATGAATAACTATTGACTCAGTCCTGCTTCTTGAATAAACCGCGAAGGCGATTGCCTTCGCCGATCACCCCACGGCATCATCCTCGTCAGCGGATAGGATAGATACAGGAGCCTCTTCGACCGAGTCACCGCGACAAACGCGTTGCGGCGCTCTTCGAGAAGTTCGCGGCCCGCCGAGGAGCGGTAGTCAGGGAATGAACCCTCAGCCATTCCCGCAATGAAAACCACGTCGAACTCCAATCCCTTTGACGAATGTACCGTCAACAAAGCCACGCCTTCCCGACTAGCCTTCTGCGTTGCTCCGAGAGCCTTGCTGCTCATGAAGCCGGCGATAGTCTGGGTTGAGGAATCCGAGCGGAGATATTGATCCCACTCCTGCCTGAAAACCTCGACGTCTTCATAGATCGGAAGCTTCTCGTCCTCATCCAACTTGTCGGCATAGCTTGTTAGAACGGCAAAAGCTGGCATCAAGTCTAGACGTGCCGTATTACGCAAAACACTGGCAACAGCCGCAACAACAGCGGCGGCCCTACCACTGACGCTGCCTGCCGCGGATGCCATGGAAGCAAGAGCTTTGGCTGCGTCGTTGGTCGCGTCAGGCTCGGAAACCTTCCACTTCTTCGCCAGTGCTGCGAAATGCAAGCGGTCCCTTGGGTTAGCAACCACGCGCAATGCAAGCTGGAAGTCATCGACCACCTCCGACTCGTTCTCATGGTTGGCAGTCAGACGCTTGTAGAAGGGAATAGACCGTTCGCGCAGCTCTTTCTCGATGGCAAGCAAGGCGAAGCGCGTGCGCCCAAGGATCGCGCACTTCGAGGGATCAATGCCCCCTTCCACATCAGGATGGCCACTGTCAAAGAGAACCTGAATCTGGTCAACGATGCGTTTCGCCTCATCCTCCTCATCGTCGCCCACAATCAACTTGACCAACCCTTGGATGGGTAATTGTGCTGCGACAAGGTAGTTCGAATCCAGTGAACGAGCCACATCAACGACAGATTTCGACGAGCGAAAGTTTTCGGTCAGGCCAACAAGCTGAGCACTGAACTCGGCTTTGAAACGGTCCATGTATTCCGGGCTCGACGTATTGAACCCATAAATAGACTGTTTGGGGTCACCAACCATCATCACGTTTTTGAACGACTCCCCGCACAACGCGCAGATCACCGCATATTGGGCTTCGTTAAGGTCCTGCGCTTCATCGATGCAGACAAACTTGTAGAGCCGTTGATAGAACTCGGCGAGCTTGGGATTGCCGCTCAGCAAGCGGTACGCCAGCAAAAGCAAGTCATCGAAGTCATAGGCGTTGCTCGCTCTCAGTCCGTTGTCATAGGCCTCTAGCACGCGGCGCTCCAGATCGTCGTCAATCACCGCGCAGGTAATGGGGTGAGCCTTGACCCACGAGATGCCTTGAAGCCATGCATCGACCCGCTTTCCACGCGCCTTGGCGTCGCCTTCCTGATCAAGCTCAGCCTCAAGGGCTGGGTCGTCCTTGATCGCGTTGAGCAGGATTTCCTTACGGTCCTTGAACTGCTCGAAGATATTGGGCATGCCTTCGACGCCAACAAGCTTTCCCCGCTCCGTGAGCAAGTCCAGGCAGAAGCTGTGAAGCGTACCTATGAACGCACGCTGCCGGGCATCGCCCAAGTCAGCCAACCGCTCCCGCATCTCGTCGGCAGCTTTGTTGGTGAAGGTTAAGGCCAGCACGCGGAAATGACCCGGGACGTTGGATAGGAGATACCGAATGCGCTCGGTGAGAACTCGCGTCTTTCCCGAACCAGGGCCAGCAACAACCAACAATGGCCCATCGACGTGATCAACTACGGCAGCCTGCTGGCTAGATAAGCGAATCTCGCGTTCCGTTGTCATGATTCCGCACCTCCTTCTTTGGGCAACCCATGAGCCGCTCCTATTATTTTGAACAAGCTGTCGATCGTAGAAGGGAACCTCCTCAATGGATCAGCAAGTCCCACGATCTGATGCGCCAATGGCTTCGCAAGCCTAGTCTTCTGACCCTTCATAGCATCGGCAGCTGCGCGTTCACGACCGCCGTCACTCTTGTAATCTCGGCTTCCCTTATCAGTGCCGTCTTTGAACTTGCCATAGCT
This sequence comes from Eoetvoesiella caeni, assembly GCF_003315175.1. Taxonomy (GTDB): domain Bacteria; phylum Pseudomonadota; class Gammaproteobacteria; order Burkholderiales; family Burkholderiaceae_B; genus Eoetvoesia; species Eoetvoesia caeni. The sequence continues at coordinate 315,467 of NZ_QNRQ01000003.1, forward strand.
AAGCCCGTGATTTTTTGCGATGAACCCATCCAAAAATGCCGCATCGTCTGATGCAGTATTAAGCGCGGCCTCAATTTCAGCTAGATAGCCTTCAGCAAGGAGCTGAGTCTCAAAATTGTGTCCACCTGGAAGCACTACAATGTTCGGCAATTTGGCCGACTCTGGCAGGTTGGCTCTCTTCAACTCGTCTTCGAGGTTCTTCAGCGGCTGAGCTTCGCCATCAGCAATCAAATACCAAGGAATATCCAGGCTATTCGCGAGCCATATGAACGGGTAGTAGTTCGTGCCGTTTGCCCTGGCGAAACTGAACCCCAGCTCGTGGATGGACGCACCCCAGTACGCCTGAGCCCAAATCGGCAAAGCCTGTTCCTCGGTTTGTCCCTCGAAGAGCACCAACGCCCGAGCGAAGAGAATATCCCCGCGAGAATCGATGACTGAGTCTTGAACCTTGCGTTTGTCATCTGCCCTGGCCAGCTTTGACACGTCGAGTTTCGACACCACTGTGTCGCCGCCCTTCTTGATGAACAGCCGAAGATCCTCCAATTGCGCCTGACCTGCGAAATAGGGCGAATGGGTGCTGACTACACGCTGCCCCGCTATGGCTTTAATGTGACCGAACAGCGAGCGTTGCGCTTGAGGATGCAAGTGCGACTCAGGCTCTTCTAGGGCAAGGATTGAATGCACCTTATCGCCGCCACTGGTAGCGTGGGCATGCCGCCACGAGACGAACGCACGAAAGACCAGAAGCGAAGCGAGGCTGCGAGTGCCCATGCCGTGACGCGCAAGCGGAAACGACTGAGCGCCGGATGTCGAGAAAGAAACGTCCACACCCTTGGATAAATCGCGCAACTTGCGGGCGACCGGTGCAATGTCGATCCCCGCGCTATCGGCCGAAACCACCTTCTGCAAGTCCGCCAGATTTGTTTTCAAGTGCTGAAGGATTTCGCTTTTTTCTACAATTGTTTGGTTGATACCTGAGAGGGCCGTTTCGAGGTCGGCCACATCTGCTGCCGACAAACCAAGATCGTCTGTCAACCGCCGCCAAAACGAACCCTGCTTGCGAAGGTCGTCGTCGAGATCGCGCTTTGCATCGATGAAATGCAAGGCAATTGGTTCAATCTGGGCCGCACGAACCGGTGTGGCCTGGACTGGCGTATCGATCCAGTCCTTAAACTCGCGCCACTCCTTGAGGAAGCTGCGCTCAACGACATACTCTGCCTTCGCACCGCTCCACGAGAGACCTGTCCGAATGGGGGCAAACTCATAGAACTCCACTGGATCGAGCGCGATCCCGTTGCCCCACAAGGCTGTCCAGAAACTACCCTCTGGAAACTTGTCTGTCACTATGCCATCTGCACCTATCGGCCTAATGCGAAGATCAATGATCACCTTGCGCTCTTTGGGCGCGAGCGCCTCGCCGTGGGCGAGCCGCACATCGTCCTGACCAAGAAATTTTCGCCCCGACCCGATGGCCGAGAATATAGCGTCTAGGAAGCTGGTTTTTCCGGCGTTGTTGGCTCCGATAAGTACCGTGAGATCGCCGAGCTCGACCTCGATATTGGCAAGCGAGCGAAAGTTACTCACCCGAACATCGGTGATTGCAATCTCGCTTTGTGTCGAATAGCTCGTCATAGTCCCCTCTAAATGTTGTTGCCGATGTATGGACTACTTTTAGCTACCGGCTAATCAAGCGAGCAGTCTGCGGCTCATAGATCATTTCCGTAATGGAACCATCTCGAATGCGCTGAACCGCCTCGTCGATCACATGGAGCGGCACCAAGAACCACTCCTCCGGCTGGACCGGATGGCCAAAACGGTCGTTTATGGTGATGTTCAGCCGTGCGGGTGCGAACAGCCGGTGGAACAGGTTTTCCATCCGGCTGCGGTTGATGCCTGCGAGCTTGTAGGTCGCTATCACTTCAACCTTCGCCAACAGGTAGGTGGAGTCATGTTCGGCATTGGCGATGCGTGTCTCTACCTTGCCGCCGGTCACACCAATCTTGTGGATGACATCGCGATGCTCGGCCACATAGGGGTTCTCAGACAGCGAGCGCAACACATAAATAGTGCCACTCTCCAGATCACCCTCTTCCAGGGAGTCGCTAAACAAAGGCCCCATATCTGGATCAGTAATTCGACGTGCTGTTTCGTCTTTGTACAAAGCACGGGCTAGGGACAGGCGCAGCAGGTTACTTTCTGTACCGTTCGAGAAAATGACACGCAGCCGAGCATCCTTCTTGCCTTGTGGCGAGTCGAACTCTTCACCTTCCTCAGCCACATACGCCATTTGTCCGTCCAGGATGAACCAATGACCCACTTCAATCGTTGCGTATTGCCCGAAAGGCCGAGTCACTCTTAAACCTGAACTCAGATCACTGCGCGCCTGATCAAACAGCTCTTTGAACCCATCAAAGTCTTCGCACGGCTTGCGATCCGCAATCTCCTCGGCGGCCCGCTTTTCGGCGCTGGTTCGGACATGACGCAAGACCGTTATGTCATCCGCGTCGGCAACACCCGCCAGCTCGGCAGCCAGGTCATCGATGTCGATGGCGTCATCTGCTGAAGCGGCATCGGTCTGTGCCTCAGCAAGCAAGCTCTGATGGTCCAGCGGCTCCAGCAAGGCACGGCAGTCCGGGAGTGCGCGTAGACGGTCGAGCCGCACGGCATACAGACGTTCGAATATATCGCGGTCTTCGCCATGCTGCGGCGCACGCCCATGCTGCTCGGTAAAGCGTTGAATTTCCTCGAAGCCGGCGATGACACGCTCCTCGCTGGCGGAGCGTGCTTTTTTCTTCTCAGGCGGCGCGAACTCGGCCAGTTCTGCTGCCAGGTCATCAAGATCGAAGTTACTCATAGCGCCCCTCCGCCCTAAAGCGCATGAATGCGGCTGCGCCTTCGGCAAGGTGCTTTTCCCAGGCATCTTGCGAGGTTGCCGATGGAAGCCGCCCGCGTTCGCGCTTGAACTCAGCCGCGCGCTTGGCGATCACTTTGGCATCGTCAGGCGTGATTGTGGTGCGCTTGGCCGAGATGGCCGCTGCGACCTGCTTCAAGCTGTCTTCGCTCATGGTCTTGGCGAGGATGGCATAGGCTTCGCCGAAGGGATTGATGCGGTCGATCAGGTCAATATCCAGTTCACGCACGTCCATCGCGAAGCGGCGCACGCCGTCGAGCAAGGCCGTATTGGGCGACCCATCACTTTCGCCGTCAGTAACAAGCCGCTTGGCCTGCTGCGTAAGGTTGAGGGCGGCGATGGCGTGCTGGCGCACCGCCTCCTGGTCTTCGGCGTCAAGCTCGGGGTATTTGTCCTTGATGATCTTGCCCATGCGAACCTGCGTCAGCTCTTCGGGCACCAACTCCTCATCGAACAGGCCGCGCTCGATGGTGGGCTTGTCCTGCACAAAAGCTGCAATAACTTCGTTCAAGTCTTCTTGGCAGATACGCGCAGCCTCTTGGCTTTTGGGCTCAGCCAGGCCCTTGATCTCGATCTGGTAGGCCCCGGTCTGCTCGTTGACACCAAAATTGCAGCGATCCGGGTCATAGCCCCCATCGCCATAGTCAAATCCCGGCGTCGGGCCGCTGTCGGAGTTCTTGGGCTTGAACTCGAAGCGCGGGGCCAATACCTGCTCCATCAGCAGGCTCGCTGCGATGGCCTTCAAGGTATCGTTGACGGCCTCGGTGACCGCCTCCTCGGTCGCATCTACCGCAGCGATCAGGTTGGTGAACCGTGCTCTGGCCTTGCCCGGTGCATCTCTGGTGGCACGGCCAATGATCTGCACGACCTCGGTCAGGCTGGCGCGGTAGCCCACAGTTAGCGCGTGTTCGCACCAAATCCAGTCGAAACCCTCTTTCGCCATGCCCAGCGCGATGATGATGTCCACATAGTCGCGATCCATCTTCATTTCTGCCGCACGAAGGCTTTCCTGTACCTTGGCCTGACTGGCTGGGTCCACCAGGTCAGCGATACGCAGCACTCGGCCATCGGGACGTTTGACTAGCTGGAAACCTGTCGCGGGGTCTGCTCCTTGCCAATCGCCAAGCTCGCCGAGAATGTGCTCCACCTCCTTGATCTTGTCCTTCGTGCTTTCACGCGAATTGACGTTGGGGATGTGGATGATGGTCTTCTCGGCAGGATCAAGGACATTGAGAATGTCATCGACATAAGGCCCACTGTAGAAGAAGTAACCGATATCGAGTTGCTTGAGGTACTCGTAGCCGTTGAGCTGCTCGTAGTAGGTGTAGGTGACGACATCGAACTTCGACTCATCCTGCGGCGCAAGCACGGCCTCAGCGTCGCCCCGGAAATAGGAACCCGTCATGGCGACAATGTGCGTTTTGCCCCGCTCGAAGAACTGCCCCAGGTGCAAGCCAAGCTTGTTGTCCGGGTTACTTGAAACGTGGTGGAACTCATCGACCGCAATCAGCCGGTCGTCGAACGCCTCTACGCCATAGTTATCGACCGCGAAGCGGAAGGTCGCGTGGGTGCAAACCAGCACCTTGTCGTCACTTTCGAGGAATGTGCCCAGCGACTTGACCTTGCCGCCGTTGTCGTTGCCCGGCGCGTTGCACAGATTCCATTTGGGTTCGACGTGCCAGTCAGCCCAGAAGCCATATTTCGACAGCGGTTCGTCGTTGAAGCTGGCCCCGATGGATTTTTCCGGCACCACGATAATCGCCTGCTTGATGCCCTGATTTTCAAGCTTATCCAGTGCCACGAACATCAACGCACGACTCTTGCCAGATGCCGGTGGCGACTTGATCAGCAGATATTGCTCGCCGCGCTTTTCAAAGGCGCGCTCTTGCATGGGCCGCATCCCGAAGGCATTCGCCTTGGTCGAGACACCATTGCGGGCATAGGTGACGGAAACGGAGGGAACAGCGCGTTGTTTGATGGTGTTGTCGAGGGTCATGATTCATCGTCCGCATTGGCTGTATCTGCATCACCCATCAGCTCTTGTTCGATCTGTTCGATGCTTGGCAAATCTGTCGCCAGTTCTGGCGGCAGGGATTCAATCAACTTGTATTCCGCCACGCCCAGTGGTTGATTATTCTGGCGCAGCGCGTATTCGGCCACGACCTTATTCTTGCTCTTGCACAGCAACAGGCCGATGGTTGGGTTGTCTTGTGGGTGTTTGATCTGCGCATCCACCGCCGTCAGGTAAAAGCTCAATTGGCCCAGATGCTCGGGCTTGAACTTGCCGCCCTTCAGTTCGATCACTACATAGCAACGCAGCTTGAGGTGGTAGAACAGCAGATCGATGAAAAACTCATCGCCGCCCACATCCAGCAGCACCTGCCGCCCGACAAAGGCAAAGCCAGCGCCCAGCTCCAGTAGGAATTCGGTGACGTGTTTGACCAGTGCATTCTCGATGGCACGCTCGCCCGCTTCGCGACTCAAGCCAAGAAAGTCGAAGCGATATGGATCTTTCAGGGATTCACGCGCCAAGTCCGACTGCGGCGCCGGCAAGGTGGCTGAAAAATTGGTTACCGCTGTGCCGCTACGCTCGAGCAAACGGGTTTCGATGTGGATGTTCAGCACGTTGCGCGACCAGCCGTGCTGGATGGCGCTTTCAGCGTAGGCCAACCGCTGTACCGGGTCTTTTAACTGCGACAGCAGCACGAGGTTGTGACCCCAGGGCAATTGTCCAACAGCCTGTTGGACAATTTGCTCGTCGGGCCAAGCCGCCGCGAACGCCCGCATGTACATCAGGTTGGCGCGGGAAAAGCCTTTCATCTCCGGGAAGGCCGAACGCAAGTCCTGAGACAGCCGTTCGATGACTTTCGCGCCCCAGCCCTGCGCGGCCTGCCGTGCCAGGATGTCCTGACCAATCTGCCAGTAGAGCAGCACCAGTTCACGGTTGACCGCCAGCGCAGCGCGTTGCTGGGCTGTGTGGATGCGGGTTTTCAGCTCGGCCAGCCAATCGACGTAGCCTTCGGGCACTGGTGTCAGTTTGACGGGTTTGTCGCTCATGCCTGCCTCCTCGCACGCGAATCAATCCTTTCAGCGCGATCCTTTAGGATGGCCTTATCGAACCAGTCCGGCACGTCGGTGAGTTGGGACTCAAGCACATTTCCTGGAACGTTGTGCCAGAACGCCAAGATCGCGTCCGAGAATGCCTGAAACTGATCGTCGCTTATCTTGAGGTGCGTGTGATCACGATGCCTTGTGTCCGACAACATACCCCCGAAGTCCTTGAACGGATCATCGAGATATTCAGGAAAGCTATTCCTCAGATCGTCGAAAGATTTTCCTTCTCCATGTTTGTACACATTGACCACAAGGCGACACGCATCAAGCATGCGGAAATAGTCCGCGGTGCGGATTTTCCAACCAAAGCTTTCCAGCAGATCGGCGATCTGACCGAAGTCGGCCGACCAAATTTTCGAGGTGACGTTGTCACCACGATGCCAGTGCTGAATCTCCCGTGCCAACCAGTCACGCAGCTGCTTGTCCCATTCGTGGAACATCCCAGCGACAACGCTCAAGCGCGTTTGTTCGCGCATGTCGTTCAAAAGCTCATAAAACTCAATACCAACATCGTGGGCCTTCTCATAGAAGGCCCCAGGATCATGTCGGTCTGGGTCAAAGTATTCACCACTTTGATCTAGCCACTCCTTAGCTGCATGATCGGCTTCAGCCTCAATATTCTCGAACTGCGAAAGCAAGCGTTTTCGGGCTTGTTCAACATAGAACGAATGACTTTTGATTAAGGTTTGGCGAAACGGCTCCCACATCTGGAATAGTGCATATCCGCTCATGCCTTGCCTCCCGCTTTGCGCTTCTTGCCTTTGGCCGGTGTGGCCGAAGCAGTCATCTTCGTATAAAGGTCAAACAGTTTCTCAAGCCGCTCGGTGTCGTTCTTGAAACGGCGGCCGATGTAGATGCGCTCCAGCACTTCGTCGTTGCGGTCATGCGCAGCGCGCAGGTCGGCGGGCATGTTGTCGGGGCTGTAGAGGTCGGCGATGGTGGCCGGGAAGTGATGCTCCCGCGCCAGCAGGATGTCCTCCGCGCAGCGGGTGAGATCGGCCTTGTTTTTCTCGGTCAGTGTCGGCACCGGGAACGTGTTCCAACCGAGGGTGTTGGAGTACGAAAAGTCGGTTCGCATCCGAACGCAGACCGTCCCGATCCAGACCCAATGCAGCCGTGAGGCGATCAGCGCAAGGTTCCACAGCGGGGCGTCATAGAGAGCGAACGCCTTCTCCTGCACCACGCAATGTGGCTCCAGCAGGCCAATAGGAAGATAGGGTCGATTCTCGGAACTTACGCGCGGGACAATTAAGGCATGACGCTTCCCCATCGTCTGCTCCCGAAATCGCCACGGGGTGTCGGCCAGTTTTCGTGCGCTGGCGTCCTTGGTCGCGGCTCTTCTTGCGCGGGCTACGTCCTCCACACGACGGGCTATGACCGGAATGGCAAGGGCTGCCTCGGCCTCCTGATCCGCGATCCAGAGGCAGGCGCGGGGCGCGGCGTCGATAAACTCCTTTGAGCCGTAGAAAGGCCGGACGAAGCGGGCGGCTTCCGGCGAACCGGCGACAATACTCCGTGCCTCGTCGTTCGAGAAAATCAGCGCCGCCCCGTAGTAGGGATGATTGCCGAACTGCATCGGCGTCAAACCGTTCTGCGGCCTGGCAGCGGGCTGCACTTCGATGTTCAGCGCGGCCACGAGGTAGGCATTGATGTTGTCCACGTGCTTGCACTCGACCGATTCGTGGCTACCGTCCCGAATGGAATACAAACGGCGCGTGAGGCCGGGCATGGTGGAAATGCCAACGATGACCACGGTCACACCGGCATTGTGGCTGGCCAGATTGGCCCATTTGAACGAGGTGTGCGCAAAGACGATGGTATTGCCTGTACCGAAGATCTCCGGCCAAAGCGTCGGCACCTGTTGGCCTTGGCAAATGGAGTTGGTCGCAACGAACGCAGCAGATGAAGACGTGTGGGTGCCGTAATCTGCCGCCTTCAAGAACCAACCGGCCACATAGTCGAGTGACTTCCAGTTTTTCACGCGCCCATCGAACAAGGCACCAAGATCGGCTTTCTGCGCAGCACTCTGCCATTTGCTGCCCAAATACGGTGGATTTCCGCAGATGTATGTCTCGCCGCCTTCGTTCTCGAAGTCGATCTCTGCCTGATCGAGAGGAGAACCGAACAAGTCATCGGCCTTTACCTTCACGCCGGTTCCAGTCGGCGGGCAGATGCTCAACCAGTCCAGTCGCAGCGCGTTGCCGCAGGTGATCCAGTTCTCGTTGCGCAGAGGAAGAAACTCGGCCAGGGCCAGCCGCTGTCCCCGATGCAGCACATCACACTGATATTCGGTGATGACCAGTGCCAGCCGCGCAATCTCCGCCGGGAAGTCACGTAGTTCGATTCCGCGAAAATTGGTGACAGGAATATCGGACGCACGATCTGTCTCGCCTCGTCGCTTGTTGATCTCAGCCTCGATCGCGCGCATTTCCTTGTAGGCGATGACCAGGAAGTTGCCCGAACCGCAGGCCGGGTCGAAGACCCTGATCCTGGCGATGCGCTTGCGCAGGTTCAGCAGGGTACGCGGGTTATCGCCTGCCTCTTCCAGCTTCGCACGCAAATCGTCGAGAAACAGCGGGTTCAGCACCTTCAGGATATTGGGCACGCTGGTGTAATGCATGCCCAGCTCGCCGCGCTCTTCGTCTTCGGCAATGGCCTGAATCATCGAGCCAAAGATGTCCGGATTGATCTTGGTCCACTCCAGCCCGCCGACGTGCAGCAGGTAGGAGCGGGCGATACGGCTGAAGCGCGGCACCTCGTCACTGCCAGAGAACAAAGCGCCGTTGACGTAAGGAAACTCTGCCGCCCAGCGCGGAATACCGGCGGCGGCCCGCGCTTCATGCCCAGTGTTCATGGCGCGAAACAGCGTGGCGATCACCTCATGCGTATTGGAAGCATCGCGCTCACTCATCTGCGCGATGGTGTCGGTGAAGCGCCCCTTGCCGATAAAGATGTCGGTGTCTTCGGCGAAGAAGCAGAAGATTAGCCGCGCCATGAGTTTGTTCATGTCGTGGCGGCGCTCCGCCGTGCCCCATTCGGGGTTGTCTTTCAGCAGCTCTACGTACAGGCGGTTGAGGCGGCTGGTGGCCCGGATGTCGAAGGCGTTTTCGCTGATCTGGCGAACGGTGCTGATGCCCGCCAGCGGCAGGAAGAAGCCGAAGTGATCCGGGAAGTCCTTGAAGGCGCAGGCGACGGTCTCGCCGCTGGTCAGGTCTTCGGCCTCGAAGTCCGCACCGTCGGTGGCAAGGATGAACTTCGCCTTGGCCTTAGCCGTGGCTGGGCTGGTCTTCAGCGCAGCCAGTGTCTGCGTCACCTGCCCGGTATCGCAGGTCAGGATGTGGATGTTGCTGGTTTGAAGAACACCGCCGAGGTCGGACTTGTTCGACGCTCCCGCGCGCAGGCGCTTGAGGGTCGTCGCCTTGTTACCGAACGCCTCAAGAAAGGCATAGGGAAACTCTGCGGGGTCAAAGGGCTGCTCCGCAAGGTCTGTGATGGCTTGTTCAATTTCTACGGCATTCATCGGTTTGCAGCCTCCCCGCGGGGCGTGGCCGCCTGGCTGCTATCGTTGAGTGGGGCGCTCATGTCTTGTCCTGCGTTTTCTCGGCTATCTGTGCGGCAATCCAGCGATCCAACTCGCTGCGACGAAACCGCCAGGTGCCACCTAGCTTGAATCCCGGTATCTCCCCCTGCTGGGCCAGCCGATACACTGTCTTCTTCCCAGCCTTGAGGTAGACCGCCACTTCGTCCAGCGTGAGAATTTCACTATCGGATTGGTTCATAACAAGGGGCTCGCTTGGTTTCGCATGGCGAAGTCTTCCAAAGTTTGGCCAAGTTTACCATCTGGAACATACAAATGAACGCCGAATCTCGACGCCCCCCCCGTCGATCGGTCAAGTCCTGGATGGATTACGCCAAAAAGGTGGTGGGCGTGTCTTTTTCCGGTATAGCGCGCGGCGTAGTACCCTTCGACCTTTATAGCCACCCTCTTTGTGGCTTCATCTGAATAAAACGGCTGGGCAATATTCGCGTGAGGAATATGATGAGCAGGAAGAAAACCGAAGAAGCGATTGCAGGTAGTCGTGCCGTCACGGCTAAGCGGGCGCGCTACACACTGACCGAGTTGCTGGCCGATGCGGAAGCCTCCGGGGCTTACCCGCTGCCGCCTGAGGAACGCGAATGGGTTGATGCCTCGGCAGTTGGCCGCGAACTGTTGGTCGAGGACTTGCAAAGCGCGGAAGCCATACATGCGTATCTGGCCCACGCTGAGGCCACTGGTGACGTGGCCTATATTGAGCACGCCCGCAAAATCGCTGCCCAGGCGAAGATCAGATACGGGATTGAATAGCAGAAAGCGGCCACCTGGCCGCTCTCGTAGTTACTGCCGGGCTGGGTAAGACGGTAAGAATAATAATCTTCTTATTATTCTTACCTGCCCCGCCGGGCTACGCTTGGGGAAGAGATCGGCGAATCGCCTCCAGGGCTTCGCAGAAGTCGTTCCGTGTCGCACGGCCTGTTTCGGCCTAGTAGTACACCACCATGAAAGTGTTCGCCACGGCCTCGGCCAGCGGCCCCAGGCGCTGCGCCGCACTCTGGTCGATGTACTCCAAGGAAGCAAGAATAGCGGCCGCCTGCTGCACGACCTGACCCGGTTCGATAAGATGCTGTGTTGTCATGATTCACCTCTCAGACAGGTGTTGATTGAAAGTGCCGGGCGGGTTACCGGCCCGCCCGGTGCGCCTACAGGTACAGCCCCGCCGCCTCGGCGAATGCTGACCGCTGATTACTGCCGCCCTTTACCTCGATGCTGACCGACTTAGGTTCGATCCCTCGTGCATAGTCTGGCCGCGCCACAAAAACCGCTGTTTCTGCTGCTGCATCAATCTCAGTCGATTGATCGCCCAGCGGGGAAACAAATACCTGAACTTCCTCTTGGCGTTCATCCAAGGCCGTCAATGCGGCCATATAGGGTGTTGTCATGGGATTAGCTCCTGCCTTCGTTGTTATCGGTGTCACGGCTCACGAATGAGGCCGTTTCGTCATTGCCTTGGGTGCCGCCCAGGCTGTTGCCTTTGAACTGGCCCGTTTCTTTCGACTCCATGCTTTCACGGATCGAGGCGGCCACTTTCCCGCCCGCCGTTTCATTCACGCGCTCCTGAAATCCTTGCTTCATTTGGGAGCCGACACCTTTGGCCAACTCCAATGCTGTGCCTGTGGCCAGTTTCGCGGCCCTGGCGAAACCGCCATGACTTGAGCCAGAATCGCTTCCGCCAAAGCCGGCGGCCTGTGCAAACGGCGAACCACCAGTCGTGCCAGCTGCACCACCACCGCCGCCGCCACCCGAGTTGCCGCCCATGACCGATCCCATGCTGGGCATATCCCCGCCGGTGCTCATGCTGGCCGACGCTTTCTGAAACGCTGCCTGAATGGCCGATGCGCCGCCCGTGGCGCCTGCTGCGCCGCTGAGCATAGCCTTACCAGCCATCGCCACACCACCTGTGGCCATACCCGCTGCTGCCATCGCTGCGCCCATCGCCGCGCCCGCCCCAAAGTTGCCAATGCCGCCCGCACCACCGACGCCCGATCCGGTAATGATGCCGGCGACCAGAGGGGGAACGCGATTGACCAGCATCAGCAACGCGACGCAGAAAACCAGCATCACGCCCAGCTCTTCAAAGTTCAGCGTGCCGGTGTTCATCCTGGCGTAAAAGCTGGACAGCAAATCGTTGCCGATACCGACCAACAGCACCATCGTCATGATCTGCACGGCCACCCCCAGCACGGTTTTGTAGTAGTTGATCGCCATATCGGAAGTCCAACGCGACCCGCCGAAGCCGAGGAAGAAGATGCCGGCGTACATCAGCAGCCAGGCCGACACGAGCAATAGCAGCATATTCACGGCGATGACGGCCAGCAGGACAAGAATGCCGACGCTCAGCGCCACACCAATGAAGCTATCCACGGGTGACCAAACCGACGAGTTTTCAAGAGCCTGCTTCAGGATCATGAAACCGATATCCACGATGCCCGAGGGTGTCACCGATGCCACCCCGGATGCCTGTTCGCCGATCCTGGCCAGCGACTGGATGATCGAATTAGCGAAGGCCGGGCCGTTGCGTAACAGCCAGAGGAAGAAACCGAAGAACAGGATGAAACGGATGAACTCGGCGAAGAACTCGCCAATGTCGGCCTTGCGCAGTGTCATGAAGCCAAACGTGAAAACCAGCGAGATCGTGCCCAGCGTCCAGAACAGGAACATCGCGGCATTCATCACCACCGTCTGCCAGGACGTGGCCCGCGTAGCGAACTCTGTCACCACCTGGTCAAGCATCCCGTGGTTGGTGAGCTGGGCCGATGCAGCGGTGGAGTAAAGCGCGAGAACGACACCGATCAGCGCCGCCTTGTGCAGTACTTTCATGGCTTCGCCTCCTTCTGGTCTTTCGGGTCGGCCAGTTCGAGCCAGTTCATGGGCTTTTCGGTCGGCGCAATGCCGCCGGCGGCTGGCGACCAGCGCGAGCACTGCCCGGCGAATTTCTCACGTGTGGCCCTGTCCTCAATCTTCTTGATCGCCTCGATCCGGCAATTGGTGTCATTGACCTCGGGCATGGGCGGGATGGCCGGCTTGTTGTCGCAGCCAGCTACCAGCACCGCCACGAGGCCGGCAAGCAGCATAGTTTTCTTCATGGTGCGGGGCCTCCGTCAGCGGGTCAGTTCGAGCCAGTTTTTTGGACTGGTCGTGCGCTCGATCCTGGATTCCCTGGAAGTCGAACCGGCGGCCTGCTGTTGCGCCTCAAGGTCGGCCTGCGCCTGCATCCGGGCGGTCGCGGCGCTCTGCTGCGCAATCAGAAGACCACGGATTTGCAGAAGCTGGTTCGCCTGGTTGGCGGAAAGCTGATTGGCGAAACCGACTGCCTGCATCTGGCCGGTCGCACCCTGCGCGGCCGACTGAAGCCGTTCGAGCTGGCGAGCGTCAGCGGTCAGGTTGCGCTGCTGTTGCTCAAGGCCCTTGAAAAGCGCGTCATTCGCTTTCTTCTGGCTTTCACTTGCCAGTCTGCGGTTTTGCTCCATGGCGGTGCGTTCGGCATCCGAGCAGCCAGCGGCCGAGAAGCATGGCGAACCACGGTAATAGGCTACGTCCTGGAACTTGCCCAGGTACGCATCGACACTACCAAGCTGGTTCCTGTAGTAGTCCAGCGTGTTGACGGCGTTCATCAGCCCATTGATGGTGGACTGCGCCTGATCCCAGATATAGGCCGCTGGCGCAGCCGTATTCTGCAGCTGGTTTTCGTACTGCTGAAGCTGGGTCTGGTATTGCTCGATCTGCTTGAGCGTCTGCGCCACCGACTCGATGGCCGTCATGACGTTTTGCGTCAGGTTGCCGCCGTCGATGACGGGTATGCCGGCGTGCGTGGATGTGATAATGCTGCCAGCCAGGACGGCGGCAAGCGCGGTTTTAGCCGCTAAAAAACGGACACGTTTCATGGCCGAGTACCTCTCGATGTGATGAGTTAGCTATTGCGGCTAATCTGCCCCACGTGTTTCTGTGGGGTTGGGCCATCACGTGGCAGTTCGCCAAAATCTGCCAAGGTACCCGCCCTTGCGACACCGTCACGCCGGGCTTACGTTTTTATTGAGGGGCGGTGTGTGTCGTGCAAACCTGCACGATTACTGCTTTACTCTTGATCTTCCCAAGGATTGATGACTTTCACGCCGGCAGCCAGGAACGGGCTCACATCTCTCGTAGCCACGCTGAAACCGCTATCCAGAGCAATCGCCGCGATGACGGCATCAGCCGCCTCGATGCCGCTGCCGGCCTTGCGAGCGGCTGCCAGTACATCGGCATAGGCGCGCGTGCAAGCCATATCAAACGACAGCACCCGGCCCACAAATACCGGCAACACCTGGTGTTCTATGCTGTCACTGAGCACTGTCCGGCGCTTACCTGCGGGCATCAGGGCAACACCAGCCCGCAGTTCGGCCACGGTCATGGATGCCAGATAAAGCGTTTCCAGTGGCTGACGATTCAACCAGTCAATCACCGTTTCGTCGGGTACGGCTCGAAACTGCTCCGATATAACGTTTGTATCTAGCAGAATCATTCAAAACTCGCTGCACGGGCGGGTGAATGGTCTCGGTCAAAAACCACCATTTCTTCGTCGGTCAATTTCACCTTGCGCCCGATGTCTGCCAGCAGGTCGCCCAGCTTTACCCGGCCTTCCGGTTTCACAGCGGTAGCCAATATTTCGCACATCTCGGCTTGTAATGTACGGCCGTTCTGCGCTGCCCTAACCCGGATGGCACGATGCACCTCTTCCGGCACATTCCTGATCGTTACTGCCCTCATGTCCGCACTCCTTTTTTGATTGCTGTGAAATCAATTATACAAACTGCATTCAAGTAGTTCAAGGACTACTGACCCCGCCCCTTGCGCCGGTTCGGCCTGTCTTTCTTTCGATGATGGCGTCCCACCCCGACACAGCATCGCAGTTGGTGATCTGCACCTGACCCAGCCGATGGTCCGTGGTTTGCTCGTCGGCGACGTAGTGCACCAGGACGGCAAAGTCGGACTTGCCCAGCGACGCAGAGGTACATCATTGGCGATCATCAGCCGGCCTCCGAATTTTTAGCGGCTAAAATTTCAAGGCTCGGCCCTTGGCCTCACCACGGCTTTCATAACGCGCCCCATTTCGTCCTGCGTGGCCTCGATCCTGCCCAGCAGCGCCAAGATGGTTGCATGGCCGAACCTAGCTGTGCGCTCGTCATCGGTAAGCCAGAGTTTCAGCAAGCCACCCAGGCGACCAAGGTCGCCATTGATTCGGGCCAGCTCGCGCACGCGCTCATAGTCGGTGATGCCCTTAACCTCGTAGCCTTGGCCAACGGCCAGCAGAAATGCGGACAGGCTCAATCCTGCCGCCGCCGCGTTCTGTTCTATAAGCTCACGTTCTTCGGGCAAGCAATAGACCTTGATCGGCGTGCTGCCCTTACGCGTGATTCGCTTGTTTTCCTCCATCGTCAACCTCGCATTTTGTTTCTTGCCGGCGGTAGTCGGCTGCCTCGCAGAGCAGGATTCTCGTTGAGTGCCCCCGGCGCGAATAAGAGACAGTGAAGAAGGACAATCCGCTTGCGGGTGGGCCTACTTCACCCATCCTGCCCGCGTCACAACCGCGTTTTCTGCACGTATGCAGGTTGGAATATGTCGCTATTACGTCGCTATTGATCTGCGATTGCTCCGCAATCGCTGCACAATCGGCAGAATCGCGCCGTAATCGTGAAAAATCGGCATAGAATCGCGATAAAAACGGAATCTCCAACCGATTTCCTACCGCTTCCCAGCGTGCGAAACCAACACTTTCCTTGCTCTTTCCTCGCACTCGAAAAAAGCCGAGTTGAACGCCAAGGGAAAAGCCATGCCACCGCCCCTCAAGTGTCAACAAAGCATCCTCGATGCCGCCGGCATTCAGTAGTAAGTGACTTCCAGCCGACCCTTCAATGGGGCACGATGCGCTTCTGGTAGCGCGGGCCGGTGATCTTGTGGCCGCCGCACTCCGTTGATGTTGACACTTGAGGGGCGGCCTGGCCGTAGTCGGTAAAGCTCGATGACTCGTAGCTGCCTCCCTTCCCCTCCTGGCGTTCAACCATCGGCCTCTGGCCGATTGAGCAAGTCCGTCAGGACTTGATCGACAAGGTGCAAGCGACCGCCTCAAGCGGGCGGTTACACCGCCTGGATATCCTGAAATATCCTGAACATCCTGCCAAAACAGCAAAAAATCGGGCCGCTGTGGCACGCTTCCGGGCCGCTGTGACACGCCTTCGGGCCGGTGTGGCACGCTATCGGGCCGCTGCGACACGCTTTACCCTGTCTGTGGCATCTATTTCGATACCGATTTCGATCAACCCGACGGCATCATCCTTCAAGCGTCGCCGATAATTACGCAGCGTCATGCTGTTGACCGCCTCGCCTCCTACAGCACGAATCAAGGTGTCCAGGTGCCAGCCTCCTGCCGGATCGTATCTGTGGGTGAGCACATGCCGCGCAAGCGCCTGACTGATCCCATGTTGCAACCGGGCAATGGGGGCAGGCGGGTAGTACAAAGACAAATCCCTCTCCAGCAGCATCACCAGGGCAACGCCCAGCCGGACGCGCCACAAATGGCGCTCCCCGCCGGTGAGCGGATCACGGCGGGTCATAGGTGACGGGATAACGTGGTCAATCAGGCCGCCAATGATGCTGTCACCACTGCTCTCCATTTCCGGTGTCACGATTTCTACCGTGGCGGCCCGCAGATCGGTCAGCAGCTTTTTGATGCGACCGTGGCTGTACTGATGATCGGATAGCATCCGACGCAGCGCCGCCGGGTCAATCAGCAGCTCGATGCCGCCGTCTGATATTTCGCGGCGGCGTTCCGCCACATACAACATGGATTCCACAATATCGGCATGACGCTGACCCAGCCTGCCGGTTACGCGGCATCGACCGAAACCGGTTTCTATCCACTGCCCGGCGCGTTCCCGTGGGCGCTGGCTGGGCTGATAGATCATCACTCGCGCCTGCAATGCCGTGCTGGTCGGGGCGACCTGATTACCAGTTGTCACTGCCGCCCCTCGCTACAGATTTCAGCTTTGTGGGTGACTGGCGTTTCTGCCGCTCAAGTACAGCCGGCTTGAGCACGCCACCCTCATGCCGCCGGAACCAACATTCCAGAAAGGGTGCGCCGTAGTTTGCTTTGCTGACACCATAGCGGACAAAGTATCCTCGCTGCCCTTCATCAACACCCCATTCCTCGGCCTCAGCCTGCGTCATGCCGGACAGATACGACTGCCAGCGGATGTTATCGACCAGCACCGATGATCCACGACTGGCCTGCTGTTGATCGCCAGCGCCCGCCATCGCCGCGCCCTTGTTGGCGTGGTGCAGAAACACAATGGAACAGCCGGTCTCGGCGGCTATGGCCTCCATTCGACCAATGACCTGCGCCATAGGCCCGCTGGCGTTCTCCTCCTCAATATGGAACCGACGCAGGGTATCCAGAACCATAAGACGATGACCCTCGGCGGCCCGTTTGAGGCCATCGAACCAATCTCGGGCCATGATATTGGGGCATTTGCCAATCAGCGGCTCAATTAGCAAGCCATCTGCCACGGCTTGCCGCTGCGCAGCGGTAAAGTGTGCGCCAAGAGCGTGCAAGCGGTGATGGATCGCGACAGGTGGATCTTCGGCCGGCAGGTACACCACCGCGCCGGTGGGCAGCTCGCCTACTTCCAGCAAATCAGGGCCGCCGGCAATCTGCGCAGCCAATTGCAGGATCAGCATGGACTTGCCTGCCCCGCCAGGTGACACCAGTGCGCCCACCGTGCCGGCAACCATATTTGGTAATACGTAATCTATTGGTGAAGGCGCTTCACTGAACGCCACCATCAGGTCAAGGGCCATATCAACCCCTCACGTCGCCGGGCCGATCAGCCTGAATACCCGACGACTTACGCGCTTCGATCCATTCTTCGACTTCCGATAAATCCCATGCGACATTCCTGCATGTGAGAGCAATACGGCGTGGAAACTCCCCTCGCTGCTCCAAGTTGTAGATGGTTCGCGTCGAGAGCGGAATGATCTCCAGGAGCTTTTTTCTGTTGATGAGTATTTTGCTGGTTGCAGCCTGCATGGCCCGGCCTCCAATTGCTAACGAGTGCCTTATGGTGCCTAGCAATTCATACTGCGACAGCCTTATAATTACCCAAATAGGTTGACGTCATGAAAAAAGAACAGACCATAACCATCTGGGAAGGATGCGATCCTGGCATATCGAAAGCCATCGAACGCTTTCAAGATCGCTGGCGTCCTTACTCCACCGCTTCGCGGCGCTACCCCATCAGGCGATTGATACAGGAAGTCATTGATCCAGCCGTAGCCACTTATATGAAATCCCTCCCCGCACGTTATTCGGGCTTCGTATCCGGTTTCGGGGCGGGAATGAACTTCAGCGAGACCATTCGACTGGTCGGATTTGATACGATAGTTCGTCTGCAACGACAGTTACTGCGTCATTTCATTAAGACGGAGGACAAGCAGGATTCAAGGGATCAGCGATTTGTTGCAACCATCGAATCTCTAACCAGTTTGGCTTGGGATTGCGCGTGCAAGCGCCCGAAAAAAACGACCACCACAACTGGCGTCAATCTAAACGCGCAACGTAAACATGGCTTTTGCGAACTATGCGGAGAGCTGACCGAGTTCGCCGACTTCATGGCAACGGTCGCTGACGAGCAAGTCAATGATGTAGAGCTACAAGACCGTAAGAAGCTCGAACTCAGCCACCAGTACTGCGCCAGACATAGGCCCATCTTGGCGAATGGCAGCCGGAACCCCGCTTATAGGCAAGCAAAGCGATCCCTCGCGCAATTCAACCTCGAACTTGACCGGCTCAACCGTCAATGCGCGAAGCGTGCCACGCCGCAAGCCGCCTCTGGCGACTCGCTGGTAGATCGCTACTTCTACCACCTCATGTTGAGCCAGACCGTACAGTCAGCCGACAAAGGAGAGCTGCGCAACCAGGCGCGCTTGATGGTGGACTCGAAGCTATCAGACCGCAAAAAGAAAATATTGATACTCCAGTGGGATGGACTCAACCAGTCGGAGATAGCGCGAAAACTGGGCATCGAACGTCAGGCGGTATCGAAAGCGTTGAAGTCGTTGGCCTCGACGCCCCGAATGCTCCAATTGAAGGAGTAAAACGACACCGAAAATTTTAGCGGCTAAAGTCCCTGACTCATCTGTACTGATTCAAACCCGAGCAGACATGTTCCGTTCGACCTGCATGACAGGAAAAGTCCGGACCGAACATTGGAGTAACAATCTCCGTGACATCGCCGAGCTGAAGTCACAACCGATGAAAATCTCACCGCTAGCCGAGATTTTTCTTGGCGTCTTCAAAGCGTGAGTAAACCTTATCCGAGCGTCCTTCAAAAGCCATACGCCCGACAGTCTTTCTGTCAGTCCAATACTCAGCTGTCAGCGAGTCTGGTTTGTACTTCGGCCCATGCGTAGAAATCGTCGCCGCGCCAACATGCCGCTCACTGCGAACACCTCGAAGTTCTACGCCGGGCGTGTTGGCATAAACGACCGACACGTTGAAGCGGTTGCCGCATAGCGTCGGCTGGATTGCGTGGGCGAGCAGACAGGATTCGGACTCTGGTGTCATAAGCTGAATTTGCAGCTTACTAAACGTCTGAACTATGCCAGCGTATGCGGTAATCGGCGGAACTTTCTCGCCGGTTTCTGGGTTGATCCACTCCGGATGAATCGTCACCTTCCAGGTACCACGGAGGTCTGGCCGGTCGAACAGCCAGCCCTGAAAAATATGTAATCGCCATAGCAGATGTTCCATCGCCAGAGTGACGGCCACAAGTACACCAACCACTGTTGTGAAGGGCGCAAGGTGATCCCAGGAAATGGGTGTTCCTTGCAGCCAAAGCACCGCGCCCCATGCGATGGTGGCGACAGCGAGCGCAGCCGTGATTTGAAGGCGTGTGAACATACTTAAGCTATTCCGATGTAACGGCGAGTGCTGTCTATAAATTCTTCAAACCGCTTGCGCTTCGCATCGTCATTTTTTAGCAGATATTTTAGTTCACTCACCTCGCCCCACTCGCCGCATAGCGACATACTCGACAAGTAGAGGGACAGGTGATTTAGTACGGAACAAACATCATCGTACCAAGTCTCGTGCGCAAAACAGCTATTAGG
Organism: Eoetvoesiella caeni; assembly: GCF_003315175.1. Taxonomy (GTDB): domain Bacteria; phylum Pseudomonadota; class Gammaproteobacteria; order Burkholderiales; family Burkholderiaceae_B; genus Eoetvoesia; species Eoetvoesia caeni. The sequence goes on from NZ_QNRQ01000003.1 coordinate 335,230, forward strand.
AGCGTTCCATACAAGGCACTCAACGTTAAAACCCTTAATCAGCTTAGCTTCTGCAATGCCGTCCTCTTCCATGATATTGCGCAACTTCTTTACAATACGAACAACACCACGATACGCTCGACGAGTGTCGTTATTTTTACCATTGCCGTTCTCGTAATGTTGGCGCGGCCATTCGTGAGTGTCGTAGAGGCGTTCCGGCCAGTTGATGATTCTACCGCCGCTATCAGGCCGCAACTCGGTTCCACAAATATATGTACCATCAGCCGAGTAACGACGATGCACCATGAGAGGTACTACGTCCGCATCAACTCGGTAGGTGTTCTCATGAATATCAAATGCCTTATCACCACGCGTAACATGCTGCGCTCCAAAGTAGCTTATTAGAGCCTTTCCAATATCGTTTTTAAAATGGGCGTACCCGTAATCAACGCTAATCACATTAAAATCAGCGTCGATTTTCCCGGACGGATAATCGGTCCCGAATAGGTTACCCGTGTAGAGAACACCGATATCCACATCGCTGTCTTGCCTGACATTTACACGGTTTCGATAGGAACCTTGTATAAAAACCTTCGTCACCGACGCCATTTTCACGTCAGCAGCCAATGCCTTTCTAATCGCAGTGATTGCATTGTCTATTTTATCGCTCTCTGTTTGGCTCGGGGCTTGTGCCCATGTCGCAAAACGACTATTCCATGTTGCGCTCATTTGTTCTCCTTTTTATAAAAATAACATCATGGAAATTATTGTCCGGCTTTCCATCAAACAGTCCACTCATCAATCATATTCGCCCAATCCTGCAACATCGCCGCCCGCTGTTCGCGGTACTCAGCCTTGTTGTAGACCGCCCTCACGCCCTTCTGCTCGTGCGCCAGGCACTTCTCAATCCAGTCGGTGTTGTAGCCAGCCTCATGCAACAGCGTGCTGGCTGTGCGCCGCAAGTCATGCGGCCCGAACTTGGCCAGCGACTTCCCGTCTTTCTGCGCCGCTTTGTAAGTCAGGGTCAGCACCTGATTGAGCGTGGCAGCGCTCATCGGCGCATCCGAGTCGTACCGTGATGGCAAAACGAAGTCAGAACCACCGGCAAAGGTTTTCAGGGCAATGAAAATATCCAGAGCCTGCTGGGACAGGAATACCAGGTGCGGGTTACGGCGCTTCATCCGCTCCTTGGGAATCGTCCACAGCGCTTCGCTGAAATTGATCTCGCTCCAGGTCGCATTGGTCAGCTCGCTTTTGCGCACCATGGTCAGCAAAAGCAGCTTGGCCGCCGCACGATTTGTTGGGCTTGTACCCACCCGCTCCATGTACTGATACATCAGCCCGATTTCTTCTGGCATCAACGCTCGGTCGCGTGGCTCGAATCGGGCGATGCTAGTTGGCCGCACCAGCTCCGCCGGGTTTTCGACCTTCTGCCCACGCTCGGTTGCCCAGCGAAACACTTGCATAACGATTTCACGCACATGAACGGCGGTGGCCGGTGCGCCTCGCTCGACGATGGCATCGGTCAGCGCTCGCAAGTCCTCATGGGTGATCTCCACCAGCTTCTGATTGCTGAATTTCGGCTTCAGCTCGCGCTCATAGACCGAACGGCGCATATCGCGGGTGGAGTCGGCCATCTGGTAACCGCGCAGCCACTTCTCCGCCCAGGCACCGAACGTCTCCGCATCTTTCACTCGCGCCTTGTCGCGGGCCTTCTCCTTGGCCGGCGACTTGCCAGCCGCAACCATCTTCTTGGCGTCATTCAACTGCTCACGGGCTTCAGCCAAGGTGATGCCACCGACACCATAGCGACCAAAGGTGATGGTCTCCTGCCGCCCGTTGATTGAGTAGTTGTAACGGAACGAGATGGAGCCGGCTGGAGTCACGGCCACATAGAGACCTTCTCGGTCATTCACCTTGTAGAGCTTGTCCCTGGGCTTGAGATTTCGCAGCTTGGTATCGGTCAGCATGTAGCGTGTCCCTCTTCATTTTCGATACCATGCCAAAAAAACGCCAAAATTTCATCGTTTTTTTCTATATAAAACAACAACCTATCAAGATTCTATACCATGAACACATAAGAAAATTCAGCATGGTATCGGCATCAATCATGGCATCATCAACGGATAGTACCAGCTTTAATGCCATGCTCAAACGGTGCTTGGCGCTTCCTCCCGTTGCCAGACCGTGCCAGACACAAATACAAAAAAGCCCGCAATTACGCGGGCTTAGCGGCTTTTTATGCCTTCAGATGCCTGGCCGTGCCAGACGCGGGATCATTCCCACTCTATCGTCGCGGGCGGCTTGCTGGATACGTCGTAAGTAACCCGATTAATACCGCGCACCTCATTGATAATGCGGCCGGATACTTTCTTCAACAGCGCATACGGCAGCTCCGCCCAGTCGGCGGTCATGAAGTCGGTGGTTTGTACGGCACGCAGGGCCACGACGTAGTCGTAGGTGCGGCCGTCGCCCATGACGCCTACCGATTTGACCGGCAGGAACACGGCAAAGGCCTGGGCGGTGAGGTCGTACCAGTTCTTGCCGCTGATGGGGTCCTCGGTTTTGCGTAGTTCTTCGATGAAGATGGCGTCGGCGCGGCGCAGCAGGTCGGCGTATTCTTTCTTGACTTCGCCCAATATGCGCACGCCCAGGCCTGGGCCCGGGAATGGGTGGCGGTACACCATGGCGGGCGGCAAGCCCAAGGCCACGCCTAGTTTGCGCACTTCATCCTTGAACAGTTCACGCAAGGGTTCAAGCAATTTCAAATTCAGTGTTTCGGGCAGGCCGCCCACGTTGTGGTGCGACTTGATGGCAACGGCCTTGCCGGTCTTGGCGCCGGCCGATTCGATCACGTCGGGGTATATCGTGCCTTGAGCAAGCCAGCGGGCATTGCTGAGCTTGCCGGCTTCGGCCTGGAATACTTCAACGAATTCGCGACCGATGATTTTACGTTTGGCTTCAGGATCGGCAACGCCGGCCAGTTTGCCCATGAACTGGTCGGTAGCGTCGATGTGGACGATTTTCATGCCGAAATGGTCGCCCAGGGTCTTCATGACCTGTTCGCCTTCGTTCAGGCGCAACAGGCCGTGATCAACGAATACGCAAGTAAGCTGGTCGCCGATGGCTTTATGGATCAATGCAGCCGCAACGGACGAGTCCACGCCGCCCGACAGGCCCAGTATGACTTCATCGGTGCCGACCTGCGCGCGGATGTTGGCGACCGCTTCAGCCACGTAGTCGGGCATATTCCAGTCGCCGGCGCAGCCGCAGATCTCGTTGACAAAGCGCGACAGCAAGGCCTGACCTTGAGTCGTGTGCGTTACCTCTGGATGGAATTGCACGGCGTAGAAATGGCGCTCTTCGTCGGCCATGCCGGCAATGGGGCAAGAGTCGGTCGAAGCCATGAGCTTGAAGCCCGGCGGCAACTGGGTAACTTTATCGCCATGGCTCATCCATACCTTCAACATGCCGTGCCCTTCGGTGGTGGAAAAGTCTTCCAGGCCGTCAAGCAGGCGCGTATGGCCGCGCGCACGCACCTCGGCATAGCCAAATTCGCGGTGGTCCGACCATTCGACCTTGCCGCCCAGTTGCAAAGCCATGGACTGCATGCCATAGCAAATGCCCAGCACAGGCACGCCCGCTTCGAATACCTTGGCCGGCACTTTAAGCGAGTCTTCGTGATATGCCGAAGCGTGGCTGCCCGAAAGAATGATGCCTTTGAGCCCTTGCTGGGATTCAATGAAAGCGCTGTCGACATCGCCCGGGTGTATTTCGCAATACACACCGGCTTCGCGCACGCGGCGCGCAATAAGCTGGGTTACTTGTGAACCGTAATCGAGAATCAGGATACGCTGGTGCATGGCAAGAATAATCTGTAAGACAAGGCCGGATCTAGCGCTATGAAGCTGAACCGGCCTTGGTGTCAAAGGGTTGGGCAAAAACAAAAGCCGGCTCGAATGAGCCGGCCTGAAGAAGCTTAGTCGGCGCGGTAGTTGGGCGCTTCCTTGGTGATTTGCACGTCGTGCACGTGCGACTCGCGCACGCCCGCCGATGTGATTTCCACGAATTCGGCCTGAGTGCGCATCTGCTGGATGGAAGCGCAGCCGCAATACCCCATAGAGGCGCGAATGCCGCCAATCAACTGATAGATAATGGCAATGACGCTACCTTTGTACGGCACGCGGCCTTCGATGCCTTCAGGCACGAGTTTGTCTACGTTGTTGGCAGGGTCCTGGAAGTAGCGATCGGCCGAGCCGTCGCTCATGGCGCCCAGGCTGCCCATGCCGCGATACGATTTATACGAGCGTCCCTGGAACAGCACGACTTCGCCAGGTGCCTCTTCGGTGCCCGCGAACATACCGCCCATCATGCAGGTGGATGCGCCGGCGGCCAGGGCCTTGGCAACATCGCCCGAATAACGGATGCCGCCGTCGGCAATAAGCGGAACGCCCGTGCCTTCAAGGGCCTTGGACACGTCGGCAATGGCGGTAATTTGCGGCACGCCAACACCGGCCACAATACGGGTCGTGCAAATGGAGCCCGGGCCTATACCCACTTTGACGCAGTCTGCGCCCGCTTCGACCAACGCCAGAGCGGCGGCGGCTGTGGCGATATTGCCGCCGATGACCTGCACGCGCGGATAATTTTTCTTGACCCAGCGCACGCGTTCGATGACGCCGGCCGAATGCCCGTGCGCGGTATCGACCACAATGACGTCGACGCCGGCATTGGCCAATTTTTCGACGCGCTCTTCAGTGCCCTCGCCCACGCCCACGGCCGCGCCAACGCGCAACTGGCCTTGGCCGTCTTTCGAGGCGTAGGGGTGTTCAGTGTTCTTGACAATATCCTTGACGGTAGCCAAGCCGCGCAGCTCGAACTTGTCGTTGACGATAAGCACGCGCTCCAGGCGATGCTTGTGCATCAGGGCCTGGGCTTGGTCCAGCGTAGCGCCCTCGGGCATGGTGATAAGTCGGTCTTGCGGCGTCATGATGTCGCGCAACGGGACGTCAAGCCGGTCTTCGAAACGCAGGTCCCGATTGGTGACGATGCCGACCAGCTTGCCGCCTTCGACCACAGGCAGGCCCGAAAAGCCGTGTTGGCGCTGCAAGGCAATGGCGTCGCGCACCTTCATGGCCGGGGTTACCGTAACCGGGTCGATCACAATGCCGAATTCATGGCGCTTGACCCGCGCCACTTCGCGCGCCTGCTCATCGGCAGTCAGGTTTTTATGGATAATGCCGATACCGCCCTCTTGCGCCATGGCAATCGCCAGGCGCGACTCGGTTACCGTATCCATCGCGGCGGAAACCAGCGGGATATTCAGGGTAATGGACCGGGTGAATTGAGTAAGCAGGGAGGTGTCGCGAGGCAGGACCTCGGAATAGGCGGGGACCAACAACACATCGTCGAAGGTGAGCGCTTTTTTGATGAGACGCATTAGATAGCTCCGTACGCAAAGCAAGATTATACGCTTATCCTGGCACGTATTCTAATGAACGAGGTACGTGCCAGCCTGCCGCCGGCGAACCGGCAGCGGGCTTTTTTGCCGCCGGGCCGCCCCAAGGCAAAAAGCGCCCCCCTCGGGGGGCAGCGAGACGCATAGCGGCGAAGCGTGGGGGCTAAGTTTTGCCGCCGGGCCGCCCCAAGGCAAAAAGCGCCCCCCTCGGGGGGCTGCGAGACGCATAGCGGCGAAGCGTGGGGGCTAAGTTTTGCCGCCGGGCCGCCCCAAGGCAAAAAACGCCCCCTCGGGGGGCAGCAAGGCGCATAGCGGCGAAGCGTGGGGGCTTTCTACCCCAGCCAAACCCGCGCATTGCGGAAGATACGCAGCCATGGGCTGGCATCGCCGCCGCTGTCCTGGCTGCCCCAGCGGTCCGGCGACCACGACATCATCACATTGCGCGTTACCCGCTCGGGGTGCGGCATCATCACGGTGAAGCGGCCGTCGGCGGTGGTTACACCCGTCAGTCCTTGCGGACTGCCGTTGGGGTTATAAGGATAGGATTCGGTTGCCTGACCGCCGTGATCGGTAAAGTTCAGCACTTTGGCCACACGCCCGATATTGCCCTGCAAGCCGAAATTGGCAAAGCCTTCGCCGTGCGCCACAGCCACCGGAATACGAGTGCCAGCCATTCCCTTGAAGAACAGCGAAGGCGAATCGGCCACCTCGACCATCGACAGACGCGCTTCGTATTTTTCCGACACGTTGCGGGTAAAGCGCGGCCAGTGCTCGGCGCCCGGTATCATGCTGGACAACGCCGCCATCATCTGGCAGCCGTTGCATACGCCCAACGCAAAGGTATCGGGCCGCGCGAAATAGGCGGAAAACTGATCGAACAGCTGTTCGTTGAAGCGAATGGTGCGAGCCCAGCCTTCACCGGCGCCCAATACGTCGCCATAGCTGAAACCGCCCACGGCAACCAGGCCCTGCACCTCGTCCAGCCGCACACGGCCGGACAAAAGATCGGTCATGTGCACATCCAGGGACTCGAAGCCGGCCTTGTCGAAGGCCCAGGCCATTTCGACCTGGCTGTTGCAGCCCTGTTCACGCAAGATCGCAACCTTGGGCCGCTTGCCTGTCGCGATAAACGGCGCCGCTATGTCTTCCTGGGGATCGAAATTGACCATGGGAACCAGACCGGGATTGCCCGCGTCCTTCCAGACGTCGAACTCGGCCTGGGCGCAGGCGGGATTGTCGCGCCGCTCCATGATGCGGCGGCTGACTTCGCTCCAGTGCTGGGCCAATTCAATGCGGCCTTTCTGGTAAATACACTTGCCGTCGCGATAGAACTGGATTTCGTCGCGGGTATTCAAGCCGCCCAGCACATGCGAATGCGCCGACAGCCCGGCTGCGCGCAGTTGCTGCAATACAGTGTCGCGCTGCCCGGCGGGCACCTGGATGACCGCACCCGCCTCTTCAGCGAACAAAGCTTGCAGCGTGATTTCGTCGCGCTGCACCGCCACCTGTTCGGCACGTATCTTGTAGTCGCCCCAATCGGCGACATTGGGGTCGATAGTCAGCATATCCAGATTGACCGACACGCCGACACGCCCGGCAAACGCCATTTCGCATACGGTAGCCAACAGGCCGCCGTCAGAGCGGTCGTGATAAGCCAGCAAATGGCCGGCGCTGTTCAGTGCGCGGATCGCCGTGAAGAATGCCCCCAGGGACTTTGCATCGTCGATATCTGGCGCGGACTCGCCCACCTGATTGAAAACCTGGCTCAAGATGGAGCCGCCCAGGCGTTTTTTGCCCTGGCCCAGATCGATAAGTATCAACACGGTATCGCCCGCGTCGGTGCGCAACTGCGGGGTCAGGGTTTGGCGCACATCGGCCACCGGCGCAAAGGCAGTAACCACCAGCGAGACCGGCGAAATTACCTCGCGCCGGCCGTCGACGGCATCCCAGGCGGTGCGCATCGACAAGGAGTCTTTGCCCACCGGGATGGAAAGATCCAATTGCTGGCAGAATTCACTGACGGCGGCGACGGTATCGTAAAGCGCCGCATCCTGGCCCGGTACCCCGCAGGCCGCCATCCAATTGGCAGAAAGCTTGATGTCTTTAAGCGACTGCACATCGCTGGCCGCCAGATTGGTCAGCGCCTCGGCCACCGCCATACGTCCCGAGGCAGGTGCATTGATCATGGCAATAGGCGTACGCTCGCCCATGGCCATGGCCTCGCCGCGCACGCTTTCGAAGTCGGCCAAGGTAACCGCGCAATCGGCTACAGGCACCTGCCAGGGGCCAACCATTTGATCCCGGCTGCTCAAGCCGCCGACCGAGCGGTCGCCAATCGTAATCAGGAAATTCTTGTTGGCAACGGTGGGATGGCGCAATACCCGCTCGATAGCCTCTTCCAGTGCAACGACAGTCAAGTCCTGCGCCTGCGATACGCCCGGAAGACGCTGCACATCCCGCGTCATCTTGGGCGGTTTGCCCAGAATGACGTCAATAGGCACGTCCACAGGACGAATATCCTGTGCCGGCTGTGCGGCGGGCGCTTCGGCCATGCCAGGCAAGCCTTCGCCCAGGGTTACACGCAACTGGCGCTCTTCGGTGGCCACACCGACCACGGCATAGGGACAGCGTTCGCGCTTGGCAATAGCCTCGAAACGCGGCAGATCCCGCGGCAATATAGCCAGGACGTAGCGCTCTTGCGCCTCGTTGCTCCAGATTTCGGCGGCCGACAAGCCCGATTCTTCAAGATGCACTTGCTGCAATTCGAAAATGGCGCCGCGGCCGGCATCGTTGACCAGCTCGGGGAAGGCGTTGGACAAACCGCCCGCGCCCACATCGTGAATGGCAATAATGGGGTTGTCCGTACCCTGCTGCCAGCAACGGTCGATGACCTCTTGCGCCCGACGCTCGATCTCGGGATTGCCGCGCTGCACTGAATCAAAATCCAGCTCGGCGCTGTTGGCGCCTACGCTCATGCTTGAAGCCGCGCCGCCACCCATGCCGATACGCATGCCGGGGCCGCCCAATTGAACCAGCAAGGCCCCGGGAGGAATGGGGTCTTTATGCGTCAAGCGGTCGTCAATGCTGCCCAGGCCGCCGGCTATCATGATGGGCTTGTGATAACCCCAGCGCTGGTCGCCCGCGGTCTGTTCGAAGGTACGGAAGTAACCCAGCAAATTGGGCCGGCCGAATTCATTATTGAACGCCGCGCCGCCGATCGGACCTTCGATCATGATGTCCAGGGGGCTGGCAATGCGGTCCGGCATACCATGCGCGTCGCTTTCCCAGGGCTCCAGCGCATCGTCGAAACGCAAATTGGAAACCGTAAAGCCGGTCAGACCCGCCTTGGGCTTGGAACCCCGGCCGGTCGCGCCCTCGTCGCGAATCTCGCCGCCCGCGCCGGTGGCGGCGCCCGGGAACGGAGCAATGGCGGTCGGGTGATTATGCGTTTCCACTTTCATCAGGGTATGAACCTGGGCCGCATGATGTCCATAGGCCGTGGAGCCGGCATCGGCGCCGGCGCCTTCTTGCGGCTGACCCGCGTAAAACAGCGTGGCCGGCCCGCCTTGCATGACCGCGGCGTTATCGGAATACGCCACTACCGTGCCCTGCGGCTGGGCCGCATGGGTGGCGCGTATCATGCCGAACAGCGTTGCAGGCTGCGCCGCGCCGTCGATCACCCATTGCGCGTTGAATATTTTGTGGCGGCAATGTTCGCTATTGGCTTGCGCGAACATCATCAGTTCGACATCGGTGGGGTTGCGCTTTAGTTGTGTAAATGCCGCGCACAGGTATTCGATTTCGTCTTCCGACAAGGCCAGGCCCAGCGCCTGATTGGCTTCAAGCAAGGCTTCCTGGCCCCGGCCCAGCACGTCCACGGTCTGTATAGCTTTGCCCGGCAGCGAGGCAAACAATGGCACGCCGTCAAACGCCGCATCGACCACGGTTTCCGTCATGCGGTCATGCAGGCAGGCGGCGATCTGCGCCAGTTGCTCGGGCTTGATGCTTTGCGTACCGAGCAGGCCGCGCACAGGCTGGACAGCATAGCGAATACCGCGCTCGATGCGCCGCACGCCCGCAAAGCCGCAGTTATGGGCAATATCGGTAGCCTTGCTGGCCCAGGGCGACACCGTGCCGAAACGGGGCACGACGCGCAAAACCAGCGTGTGCTTGTCCTCGGTAGGCGAACCCAGCCCTTCGCCGTATGTCAGCAAGGACAGCAAACGTTTTTGCTGGCTGGCGTCCAGTTCCGATTCTAGCCACACAAAATGTTCGTAGCGTCCCTGAATATCGCCCACCGGCAAATTCAATTGCGCAAAGCGCTTCAGCAACCGCTCGCGGCGAAACGTCGACAAGACACAGGAACCGAGGAAGTGCTGAATAGAGGTCACGATATGGCGCAGGAGAGTGAAAAGAAGAAGGCCCCCATTTTAGCGGGTTAACCCGGGGTCCGCTTGGCTTGCCGGCTCCTGCAGCATTCCGGCGCCGCCGTGCGCTCGAAGACGAGCGGATACGCAGGCAAAAGCGGGGATGGGAGCAGCGGAATGCGCTTGCAGAACCGCAGGCGCCGAAAAGCAGCCTTATTTTTGTTCGCGGGAAGGCTCGGGGTAGCTGATTTCGAGAATATCCAATTCGTCCATGCCGGCCGGCGTGCGAAGCACGACCGTATCGCCTTCGCGCGCCTTGGTCAGCGCCCTGGCAACCGGCGAAATCCAGCTGATTTTGCCCAACAGCGGCTCGGCTTCGTCGACGCCAACTATCGTCACCCGGAACTCCTCGCCGGCCTTGTCCGAATAAACCACGGTTGCGCCAAAGAACACTTGGTCTTTATTGGGCTGGGTGGAAGGGTCGACCACCTCGGCAATTTCCAGCCGCTTGGTCAAAAACCGCATGCGCCGGTCGATTTCGCGCAAGCGCTTCTTGCCATACAGGTAGTCGCCGTTTTCGGAACGGTCGCCGTTGGAAGCCGCCCACGAGACAATCTGTACCACCTCGGGGCGCTCTTCATTCATCAGGCGCGTGAACTCCGCCCGCAGCTTGTTATAGCCTTCGGTTGTGATGTAGTTCTTGGTGCCGGGCGGCAAGCGCACGTTCTCAGGCGCCAGGTCGTCATCGCCGTCTTCGTCCGACTCTTTTACAAATGCTTTATTCATAATGCCGAATTACTGCAATAGCAGTCGAATGCATGGATAGTTGATAAGGATGGTGACGCACTGCGCACAGCAGGCCGGGCCAATAAATTTGAGGCAACAGCGGCTAATGCGGCGTCTTTGAATTCATTCTACTAAAGCCTGGCGGATAGCGTTTGAATAATATGGATTGCCCATGCAATAGCCGCCGTGCAGTTCGACCACCGAACTTGCGCGCAGGCAGAAAGCCATTCGTCCAGGCCCCAGGCTTGCATGAACTTTCAACACGCGCAGTCCCGCGTCCAGGAATACGACGTCGATGTCATAGGCAAGCCCAAAGGTATGCACGGCGCGGCAAGGATACAACCACAGCCCTTGTTCCGGCGAGAGCCGCGGCCTGGCATGCAGGCCGAGCAAACGCGCCTTGAAGCTCAAGGCTCTATGCAGGCGCAGCGGCGCAAGCGCCACGCCTACCATTGTGCGCCCAAGAGCTTGACCGCCAACGGAAACCCGATGACCAGGAACGTGCAGGGAAATATGCAAACGACCATGGGAAACAGCATTTTCACGGGGGCTTCGAGCGCGAGTTTTTCGGCCCGCAGGAAGCGTTCGCTGCGGCGCTGTTCGGACTGGGCTCGCAGCAACGGGCCAAGGCTCATGCCCAACTGATCGGCCTGGCCCAATGCTGTGGCCAGTTGCTGCATGGCCGGCAAGCCGGTACGCTGCGCCATCTGACGCAGAGCATCCAGGCGAGGCATACCCGCCCGCATATCGGCCAGGGCGTGCCGCAGTTCGTGGCGCAGCGGCCCTTCAGGGCCATGCTGCGCGGCCTGCTGCAAAGCCCCTTGCAGATTCAACCCCGCCTCTACGCACAGTGTGGTCATATCCAGCAGGAATGGAAACTCTTTGAGCATCTGGCGTTGGCGCACCATACCCCGCTCGTGCAGCCAGCGCGCCGGCCACCACAGCCCTACCGGCCCCAAAGGCAAAGCATAAAGCAAGGCGGCAAACGGGGTTACGGAAAAATACAGCCATGCAATCAAGCCCGATCCTGCCACGAGCGCCAGGAAAACAAGCCACTGTATGGCAAAAATATGCTCGGGTTTGCACAGCATGTCCAGGCCAGCGATTTGTATGCGCCTTGCCAAGGACTGGCGCAAGCGCCACGACAAGAACGGCCCGCAGGCCTGGGCCAATGCACTGACCCATGGCCACACCAGCTTGAGCAGCCACCGGCCCGAGCCAGGGCCGGACAAGCGCTGAGACTCGGGCAAAGGCGCGGCCACCGGACGCGTCAGGACCTGCATGGTCAAGCACAGCGAAACCCCCGCCAACGCGCAACTTATCCAGAACAGCACGGCCCCCTCCTCCAGCATTCAAACTTGAATATTGACGATGCGGCGAATAAGAAAAACGCCTATCAATTCCAGGCCCGCCACGGTAGCCAGCACGCCCCAGCCCGCAGGCGTATGCCATAACAGCGCCATGGAACTGGGGTCCAGCCACTCCAGAGCCAAGGCCAGGAAAAACGGCAAAGCCGCCATGATCCAGGCCTGCAGCCGGCCCTGGGACGTCAAGGCGTGCACGCGGCCCAGCAAGTGCAAGCGCGCCCGCAAGGTCGTGGCAATGCGCTCCAGCGTTTCAGCCAAATTGCCGCCGCTTTGAAGCGCAATATTCAAGGCAGAGGCCAACAAGCCCATCCCTTCGCTGGGCATGCGCCGATACAGTTGTGCCAAAGCCTGCTCGAAAGGAACACCCATGCGCTGTTCGCGCAACATCAGGCCGAACTCTTGCGCCAGCGGCGCCGGCGATTGGACGACCAAATGACGCAGTCCCGACTGGATGCCGGAGCCTGCGCGCAGCGCGCCCGCCAGAGAGAGCAGCAGATCGGGCAACTGCTCGTCAAAGCGCGCCAGGCGCTTACGGCGCAAACGCCGAAGTATCAATCGCGGCGCACACAGCATGGCAACACCCACCAACAGTACAAGCCAGACGTTGCCGGTCAAGACGTAAAGCGCTGCGACCGACCCGCCGCATGACACCAAGTTGGCCGCCCAGAGCTGGCCAGGATCCAGAAACAGAAAGAACTCTTCCAGACGATCCCGGGCCTGCTGCTGAAAGCTTGACCGATACGAGCGAAAGGCGCGCACCAGCCAGCCTTGCGCCAGCCAGGCCAGCGCGCAAATCGCCACGGCAAGGGAGACAAGAACGAGCCAGATCATTCACGCCCCTTCTGCCGCAGAGGCCATGCTGAAAGCCGCCGCGGCATGGCACGGCGCATGGTTGGCGAAAAACAGCTCGCTGTTCAGCCCAGCATGATCCAGGCTGGCCTGAGAAAAACATTCGGGCACAATGCCGCAGCCGATAAAGGTGCCCGGCTGGCCTGCTTGGCCCGGCTGAAAGCGAAACAGCTCCTGAGTCTGGATGCGGCCGCTTTCCATGCCAGTGACTTCGACAATGGATGTAATCAGACGCCGGCCGTCGCTTAAGCGGGCCTGCTGCACCAGGATTTGAATACTGGCCGCAATATGTTCGCGTACCGCCGCCAATGGCAAGTCCATGCCGGCCATCAATATCAGAGTTTCAAGCCTGGACAGGGCATCGCGCGGGCTATTGGCATGCAGTGTCGTCAAGGAGCCTTCGTGCCCCGTGTTCATTGCGCCAAGCATGTCGAAAGTTTCCGCGCCCCGGCATTCGCCGATGACGATGCGGTCGGGCCGCATGCGCAAGGCGTTGCGCACCAAGTCGCGGATATCGATGCGTCCGCGGCCTTCAAGGTTCGGCGGCCGCGCCTCCAGGGTCACAAGGTTGTGGTGGCTCAGTCTGAGTTCAGCCGCGTCCTCGATGGTAACGACACGCTCGCCCGCCGGAATGCAGTTGGAAAGAATATTCAACAAGGTTGTCTTGCCGGATCCGGTGCCGCCCGAAACTATCATGTTCTTGCGTCCCACGACGCAGGCCCGCAGAAAGTCGCTCATGGGTGCGCTTAATGCGCCGACCTCGAGCAAGTCCGCCATTTGCAGCCGGCGCTGCGAGAACTTGCGAATAGTCAGGCTTGCGCCGCGCAATGCAATGGGCGGAATGATGGCATTGACGCGTGACCCGTCGCGCAAGCGCGCATCCACCATGGGAGAACTTTCGTCGATGCGGCGGCCCAATGGCGAAACTATACGTTCAATGACGCCCAATACGGCCTGCTCGCTGCTAAAAGCGGCATTATGGCGCCGCAACAGCCCGGCCGACTCGATGTAGATTTCGTCATGGCGATTGACCATGATCTCGCTGATTTGCGCATCTTCCAGCAAGGGCTCCAGCGGCCCGAGGCCCACGGCCTCGTTGACGACGTCTCGCAGCAAACCGCGCCTGTCGACGTTTTCTGGAATATCTCGGTCCAACTCGATGATGTCGGACAGCACGGCCGTGGCCTGCGCACGCAAGGCCGTGTCGCTCATGCTGGCGATATCCCGGCGGCGCAAATCCAGCGCATCCAGCAATGCCGCATGCAGGCGGCGCCTGTGCGGCAACAGAAGCAAACTGGTCAAATGAGCCGGCTCGATCGACGGGGTGTTTTCCGCCGAGCCATGTTCCTGCTGCGGCACGGATCGCGGACTGGATACAAACGTAGGCACAAGGCACTGTTCGCGCTTCGATTCAATGTCATCATGGGACTGCGCAGTGCTGGAGGCTGGTCCCAAGGCAACGGCAGCGCCGGACAAGACGGGAGTCGGTCGCAAAAGAATAAGACAAGGGCCAATGACGATCTCGTCGCCGGCCGACAAAGGCCCGTGGCGGGTTACGCGCCGGCCGTTGACCCAGGTACCGGCAAGCGATCCAAAGTCCTCGATGTAGGGGCCGTCTTCGCATTGCTCCAGGCGAGCATGGCGCCTGGCCACGCGCCAGCCCGATAGCCGCAAGCCGCTATGTTCGCCGCGCCCAATATCGCAAGGCAGCGGAACAGCTTGTATGCGCGTCGCGCCGCCCTCAAAACGCAATTCAAGTTCCAACACGGTTCGTCCTCCTTGATTATTCGCTGGCCTTCTTGCCGACGGTTTGCTGTGCGCCTGGCTCGGGGCCATGCCATTGAGAGCCCAGGCCCCGGTACGCGTTCCACCCCAAGGCCGGCGCGGATTCGATCGGTGGCGGCAATGCGGCGCGCGGACGCACCGGAACATTGATGAGGTCGTCCGCCTTGAATGTCGTACGCAGGATTTCATTGCCTTGCCTGACACGCTGCATCAGATCGGGATGATCGGGGGCCACAACGACCGGCGTCACGAAAATAGCCAGTTCAGTCTCGTTGTGCTGGAACCGAGTGGACTTGAATAGCTGGCCTAGAATCGGTATGTCGCCAAGAGCGGGCACTTTATTGACATTGCGCGACTCTTCGCGCGACAAGAACCCCGCCAGCACCAGTGTTTGCCCGGAACGGACATTGAATTCGGTCGAAGCCCGGCGCGTCTTGAGCGAGGGTCCGTTGGCGACGGATAAAGCGCTGTCTATGGCGCTGACCTCGACCTCGATGCGGGACCGTACCGCCCCATTGCGTTCTATCTGCGGCGTAATCCGCAACGACACCCCGTATGGCTTGAACACAGTGTTTGTCTTGCCGTTGGCGTCGGTGGTTGAATACGGTACTTCGCCGCCAGCCAGGAATTCAGCCGTGGCTCCGCTGCGCGCAAGCAACTGCGGCTGGGCCAGGACAACGGCCGACCCGGTTTGCGCCAGAGCGTCGATGCGTGCCGACAATAAAGCATTCACGCCGAAATAACCGGCCGCCGTTGCCGCGGGATACGATAGCGGCACAACCGCTTCGCCGGGCCTGTCGGACAATCGTTTGCTGCCGCCATCCCATGCCAGCCCAGCATTCAGGCCGCCAAGGGTTTCGCCGCCCCAGCGCACGCCCCACTCTTGCAACTGGGAACGCGGCACCTCCATGACCTGAACGTCCAGAAGCACCATGCTGTCCCAGCCTACTTGACTGGTGAAATCCAGCAACTGCGGGTAGCGCTTGCTGAGTGCTGCCACCCGGTCGCGGTCGCTGTCCGACAAGTCGTCGCCCTCCACCAGCAGTTTGTCGCCCACTACCGAGACCTTGGCATTGGGTATCCGCTCGAGCACGTGGCGCAACTCTTGTTGTATCTGCCTGGTGCCTTCCGGCGCCACCTCGATCTGGTAGAGATGCCTTTGGCCATTGGCCGACCACACTTGAACGGCGCTGGCGCCTTCATGGCGGGCAAACACTATGACTTCTTTCTCTTCTGTGGTCACGGCATTGAGCACATGGCCGTCGCCCACGGCAACACGCGCCACATCGGGTATGGCCAACACCTTGACCTCGCCCACCTGCATTTTGACAAGCACCTCTTGGCGCGCCTGCGCCGGAAGGCTGGCCAGTCCAAGCAAAACGCACAGAGCCGCGGCATAACGCAAGATATACATGCTTCAACGCTCCGCGGCCGAGTTGCCGGACACGCCACGAAACACAATGTTGGCTAGTTCTGGCGCACCGCCCGCCATTTCAGTAATGTCGTGGCCGCCGCTGTCATCTTGCACGACGGACGCCTGCCGCTGCGCATGCAGCCAGGCGCTCGTCAACTCAGGCCGGTAAGGAAGGTCGAAGACCCCATTGCGCGGCGCGGGCCTATCGGCGTCGGGGCGCAAGGCAGGCAAGCGCCGTGCCGCCTGGTTGCCGTAAATGACCGGTGCATTGTTTGGTTTTGCCGCTGCGGCTGGCAAGCCGGCATTCACCCCAAGCAGGCTGGCCAGATCGCCGCGCACCGCTTTCTGGTTGGGCCGATTGTCGTCGGGGCGCCGCAGCAATGCCGTTATTGTGCCGCTTTGCCTTGCCGCAACCAGCTTGATGGCATCTTCGGGCGATGTATCCAAAGTAACGGTAGAGTACGCTTGCGCACGAGCGCCGGACGATGACGCGCCCGACCGCGTCTGGGTGCCCGTTGCCAGCACCAGCACGCCTTGCAGCAAAGGCGCTGTCATGCGCCGGCGCTGATATTCGAAAGACACATAAAGATCGATCAGATCTCCTGGTTCAAGCAGGCCCGATACCGAATTGATGACGTCCACCGGCATGGTGATAGCCCTTCGCCCGCTGCCCAGTTGATCCGAGAACGGCGAGGCGCGCGCTTGCGCGGTATGTACCGGCAATATGGGATCGCCGGCGCGCAATGGCCCTACAAGAGTGTGTCCGACAAGGCTGGCAAAGCGCTCGGGAGCAATGCTGTCGCTGGGCACCAGGGCAGCCGGCATCTGGCGCACCGCAATATGTTCGGCGGCCAACTGAGTTCCGACAGGAAGATCGAACGCCGCCACCACGCGCTGCGCCATAGGTACTTTTGCCTCCTGCTCCAACTGCCGGATGCGGCCCTGTATATGTTGTTGCGCCGCCCAGGCCGCAAGCAGGCCTGCGGCCAGCGCGATAAGCAGCATGACGATAGAACGGCTTAAGGCAGGCAAGCGCATGGCTGCACCTTTATCAGAATAAATTATTCGACGTGATTCAAGAAAACGGCGCTGCCGGGCCCCAGCGGCAAGGACACCACAAGCAGGCGCGACGCCTTGCGGCGCCACACATCGGGCCCGGCGGCATTGGCAATCTGCGGTTCAATGCGCCATCCGCTGTTGCGCAGGTTCTGCTGAACATAAGCGGTAATCTGATCGATGGGCCACGAGGCGCCGTATATCTGTTGAACCATGCGGCGCCCGCCCACCACCGACTCCTGGCTGAAATCCAACCGTGCGTTGTGGGCCAGCCAAGGAAAGTGCATGGTGTCCGGATTTTGCGGCAACCCTTGCCGCCCTTCGATTTGCAGCATGGACACCCGGCCCCGCGATCCGCCGGGCGCAGACTGGACTTGCGCGACCCAATGCCACTGGGCTTGAACTCCCGAAAGCAGCACGCTGTCTTTGAACGCGATGACCCGTTGAAATCGGTCGGCATACTGCGCCAGGGATTGGGCCGCCTGAATAGCCGGAGCTTGCGAAGAGAACTCGCGCCAGTACGCTGGAATGCCGCGCAAATGTACCTCTTGCGTTTCCAGCCAGCGAAAACGCGATGTATCCATCTTGGAAAAATCGTTCATGGCCTCGATGCCGGCGCAAGCCGGCGCGGGCATCGACAAGATAGTGAGGAAGGCCGCCCACACCAAAGGCGCAAACTTATAGCCTGATGGGCGCTTGCCAGTCAGCCATGAGAACAAAGCCGATAATCGATACATTGCAACACTCCTTTGCTAACGAAGATGATGCTCGGGAATAATCTCGTGCCATGGACCAAGCCAATCGAACACCGGCTGCGGCCGCCGCCATGCGCCGTCCACCGCGTTCATGGCTGAAGAAATCTTTGCACCCAGGCCGTACGACACGTTGGCCGCGGCCGCCCAGGCCAGGTCGGACTGCGCCACTCGAACTTGAGTCCCGACATCGCTGGAAGCGTGGCCGGCATCCAGCAAAATTGCCGTATGCCGAACCAAAGGTAAGGGGTACGAGTCGAACTGAGCCAACTCCAGCCCCCCTGAGAGCCCCGCCCCAGGTTCATTCAATGCAGCATGGCTGGAAACAGCGGGCCGCCGCGCATTCACGCTGACAACGGCGGATGCGATGCCTGCATCTTCAAGCCGCCATTCCTGCCGTAGCGTCGTTGCAGCGGCATGGGACCCACCGGGCTGGGCTCCCGATGGCAGGCGCGCATCGCGCGTAATATCAAGCGCCACCTCGTTGCGTTCCGCGGCAAGAATGTCCCTTCCGCGCCGATCTTTCCATTGATGGCCGGGGCCGGAAAAGTAAGACTGTCTTATTGCCCCGATGGACGCATAGCCCCGATCGCGAGCCAGGGAAAATGCCGCGAACCGGCTGGCGTGGGAAGTCTGCAGCGCCATATCTTGAAAGCGCGCCAGCCACGTGATCCCCACCCAAAGCATAAGCAAAATCAACATGGCGACCAGGCCCTCAAGCAAAGCCTGCCCACCCTGGCGCCGCCTGGCCGCCATGCCTGCGCGACACCAGGCCGCGCTGCCACGCCGCAATGTCTCGACCACTGTGGTGCCGGCCCAGCAGGAGGACCGGGACACGGAAGCCCATCGCGGGATTTTTAAGTTCATCATGGCCGCGCGCCTGTCATGTTGCCCGCCGCCGCGCCCGCCTGCACCGGGCCGTGGCGGCCACCCGCAATGGAAGCGGAATCCAGCCGCGCCTGCCAATACGGGTGAAACAAATTGGCCAGTTCAGTGCGTTGGTCAAGCCTGCTTTCAGGACGTTCAAAAAACGTGGCGGCCGAGCTGCGCGTAACGACAGTCAGCCCCTCGGGCCCGGGGTGCTTCAGCTCCAACGAGAAACGCAACGACGTATTGGCCTGCGTGCCGGCATCGCCGGCAATGTCGAAATAAGCGGGCAGCCCTTGTCCCGCCCAGTAAGGGCGGCTGGCAACGGCACGCGAGTTTGCCAACGGATTCGCGTCGCCTGAAATAATGTCCCATTGCGTTGCATCCTGGACCCAGCGCCAAAAATCCTGAGCAGAAAAGTCGTCCGGCGGATTGTCTACGTGCGGCACACCCGCCGAAGACTGGCGATCGGGAGGAATCCAGCCCCAGCCCATTGGGTACTCTCGGTAATAGCAGCCTATCCAGCGGTTGGACCTCAAAGCGTGAAAAGACTGCGTATCCAGGGATTGCCAGCGCCCCGACGCATCCAGTTCGGTAGCGCCCCGCCGGCGCAGTTCGTGGCGCATCCACGGACATTCCGCGTGCACTACCCAGGGATTGCTTTGCGTGCCCTTGCGCGGCAGCAGAAATTCGTACATCTGCACGGACTGCTGGATGAAAGGCCGCAGCCATTGCTGGGCCAGGTAGCGCCGCAGATAGCCTTCCCAGTTGTCGTCCAGGACCGCAAGGTCGAACTTCGCGGATTCAGGATAATTCTGCTGCAGCACCGCCCGCACCGCGGCCATCCTGGCCTTGGGAAGGCCGTCGACGATCTCGTCCTGAACCGCGCCGAATACCTCGTGTACCACACGGTCATGCGCGGCATAGGCGTTGGCCAGGCTGCCATGCGTTGCAGCCAGTGCTTCAAACCCCGCAGCCGAACGCGCAGCCAAATAGGCCGCACCGTGCTCAGGCCCAAACAGCATGGAAATAAGATATGCGGGCGGATTACCAGCCGCAACCTGGCGCGCCTCGTGGCCGCCCAAGGCTGCCCATGAACCTAGCGTAACCAGATGGGCCATGGCTACCTGGTGCCCAACCTGGGCGCGATTAAGGTAGGACAGCATATTCAGCGCGCGCGCCTGCACCAGCGCCCCGCTGTACGCTGCCGCGTCCAGCGCATGCAATTGCCGCGCCTTGGCAGCCACCACCTGCCCGACGGCAAAATAGCGTATCAAGGCAATTGCCGCCAGGCCCGCCAGAATCATGCCCAACGCCAAGGCCTGGCCCTGTTGCCGGGATGCCAGACCCGCATGCGGCGCATAGGGCATCATTGCCCGCCCCCCGCATTGCCGGTGAACGATTTAAGGCTTTTGGCCGCGGCCTGGCCGGCCGCCGCCTCGGCTGCGGTCTGTGCCATGCGCGACTGCTCGGAACCGTCTTCGCCAGCCAGCTCTTTGGCCATGGCGGCCGTTTGCGAGCGAATGACCTGGCCGAAGGTCTGGTACACGGCAATGGCGGCAACAGCCACCAACGCCACGATAATTATGTACTCGGTCATCCCTTGACCGCGCTGTTTTATACAAGCCTTGTTCACCACCGCCTCCTGAAATAATTTTCATGGCACGAGGCTTGCAGTGTGAACCTGGCTCGACCGCCCAACAATTCGCAAATGCCGAGCTGGGCGAATTTGCGCCCGAATATTGGCGCCCAGATCAACGATTATTGGCGACGGCCCAAGATGTATTCGCATTGACTTTCATGTGCATGGCGGCAACAGCCTTGCCCTAATGCTTGGCCAGCACCGCTTCCAGGCGCCGAACCGATGCCATGGCTTCTTCAGCTGTTGCGAAGTTGGCGAACCCCATCAACAAGCCGCCCTGCGACGACTTGCCCAGCCGCCAGTCGCTCAAAGCCTGGACGGCTAGCCCCTGAGCCTGGGCGGCGGCGGCCACCGCTTTGTCCTTTTGACCGCCCTTCATCGTAGCCAACACGTGGATGCCGCCAGCCTGAGGCTGGACCTGCAAGCGCTTCCCTACCGTCTGCGCCAGTGCGTCGACCAGATAGCCGTGCCGCGTCTTATACAAGGTTCGCATCTTGCGCAAATGCCGGGCAAAGTGGCCCTGCTCCATGAAACTAGCCACGGCAGCTTGAGGCATTATGGAACCAGCCCCGGACAGGTGGTTTACCGTATCCCTGAACTTGCCGACTTGCGCCGTGGGCACAACCAAATAGGCCAGCCGCAAACCCGGGAACAGCACCTTGCTGAAGGTACCGGTGTAGAGCACGCGTTCATCACGGTCCAGGCTCTTCAATGCCGGCAAGGGCCTGCCTTGGTAGCGGAATTCGCTGTCGTAGTCGTCCTCCACGATCCAGGCCCCGCCAAGGCGGGCCCACTCAAGCAATTCCAGCCGCCGCTGCAATGATAATGCCGCTCCTGTCGGGCTTTGGTGCGTGGGAGTCACCACAACAAAACGCGCACGGGCGGCGCGTTGCCGGCCGATACCGACATCCAGGCCTTCTTCGTCCACCGGCACCGGTTCCAGGCGCATCCCCGCGCGCTGCAGGAACTGGCGGGCAAAGATGTAGCCGGGATCCTCGTACCAGCCCTGGTCGCCCTTTTGCAGCAACGTACGGTACACAAGCTCCAGCGCGCCCGTATAGCCGGCCGTCACGAACACCTGGTCCGGGGAACAGACAATGCCGCGCGAAACGCCCAGATAGGAGGCAATGGCGCGTCGCAAGGGCTCGTAGCCTGCCGGATCGGGATAATTCATGGCAGCGGCTTCCAAGCTGCGCAAGCTCCTTACCGCCAGCCGCGCCCAGGTCTTACGCGGGAACGCATCCAGCGCTGGCAAGCCAAGCTGAAACGGCAACGCTGCACCAGCCACGATTTGCGGACGCGACGAAGAATGGACCGCAGGCACGGCAAGCCGGACGGGACTTGGTTCGGCAAGGCTTCCCACCCCGGGGGACACGATGGTTCCGGCAGCGCCACGTGCCGTGAAATAGCCTTCGCCTGCCAGCATTTGGTATGCGACTTCGATTGTGCCGCGCGCCAGACCTAGTTCGCTGGCCAGACTGCGCACGGACGGCACCCGATCCCCCGGACGAAGCTTGCCGCTTGTAATGGCCTCCCGGTAGCGGCGATACAGTTGAAGATAGATCGGTGCATCCAGCTTTCGGCTCGGTTTCAACTGCTTCAGATCCATAAAACATGTCCCATTCATTTATGCAGTTCTTGCACCTATCAGCTAGGACATTATTCTCCTACAGTAACGGCTATGCAACAAGGACATCCATATGAGCACTTTTCAATTGCGCCCGGTCGACAGCGAGCAGGACTGCCGGGCCTGCTTCACTGTCATGCGCGAACTGCGCCCTCATCTGGCGGATGCCGATGCGTTCACCGCACAAGTGCGCCGTCAGGCCGCACAAGGATACCGCCTGCTGGCCGCTTGGCAGGACGAACAGATCAAGGGTCTGGCAGGCTATCGCGTCCAGGAGAACTTGGTGTATGGACGCTTCCTCTACGTCGATGACCTGGTGGCGGAGGCCGACGCTCGCCGTCAGGGACTGGGCGGCAAGCTGATCGACGCCATGCGCGAGCAAGCGCAGCGGCAAGGCTGTACATGCCTGGTTCTGGACACTGGCCTGGGGAATGCCCTGGGGCAACGCTTTTATTTCCGGCAAGGCCTGTTGGCCACGGCCATGCATTTCAGCCAGTCGCTATAGCCCCCAAGCGACCACCATGGCTGTATTCATCAACTCTTCTATCCACTATTACAGACAGGACAACTTCATGAGTACCCTGCGTTTATCCTACTGGACACTCTCGCCCGAGGCCTATCAAGGCTTCATCGCCACCAAAAAGGCCGTCGAAAAAAGCAGCCTTGGCAAGCAGTTGATCGATCTGGTTTGGCTGCGGATGTCACAGATCAACGGCTGCGCTTTCTGCCTGGAAATGCATACGAAGGCGCTGCGCGAAGGAGGCATGCCGGATGCCCAACTGGACGGCGTGGCAGGATGGCGCGTAAGCAGCCATTTCACGCCGCGCGAATGTGCCGCCTTGGCCTGGACGGAATCCCTGACACATGTGGATCAAACCCATGCGCCCGACGAAGAATTCGAGCCGCTCAAGATACACTTCAGCGACGTTGAAATTTCAGATCTATGCTTTGCCATTGCCTTGATGAGCGCATTCAATCGTTTGGCGATCGGGATGCGGCAATGACCGGAACAGCGTATAAGTAAAACACCCCAAGGCTCGAAAAGATGTTCAAGCTTTGGGGTGTCTTGGAACACAAGGCCGCGCCGCTGCGGCGCACTCTTGTGTTTACTTGGCCGATTTACTGATAGCGTTACCAGCGTTGGAAATGTCTTCGCCCGCACCAGCCACCGTATTGGCGCAGCCGGCCAACGCAATACAACCCGCCACCGCCAACATCATCAAGACTTTAATCCGCATACGAGCTCCTTTGTACTTTATGTAATATTGATTGATACCGCACATTTGAACTTGAAAACCGGGGCCGCAAAGCCCCATTTTTACTACGATTCAGTACTGCATAATTTACCGCAAAGATAGATCGCCAAGCTAGCGCGGAACCGATAAAGCGCCTGCTCTTGCGACGTACGCATTACCATGCGCCGCGCAAAAGCCGCCTACATCATTTATTGCTGTTTGCGTAACGCTCGGCGCTGGAGACGATTTCCTGGCGTGCGGCTTCAACGCCGTCCCAGCCTTTTACTTTTACCCATTTGCCCTTTTCCAGGTCTTTATAGTGTTCGAAAAAGTGCTGGATGCGGGCCAGCTCTTCAGCCGGGAAATCTTCGTGCGATTTAATGTGGCGGTACGGAGGGTAGAGTTTATCTACCGGCACGGCCAGCAACTTGGCATCGCCGCCGGCTTCATCGTCCATTTGCAGCACGCCAACGGCGCGACAGCGAATGACGGCGCCAACTTGAATGGGGAACGGCGCAGCAACCAGTACGTCGACGGGGTCGCCGTCGTCGGAAATGGTTTGGGGAATATAGCCGTAGTTGGCCGGGTAATGCATGGCGGTCAGCATGAAGCGGTCTACGAACACAGCGCCCGACTCTTTATCGACTTCGTACTTTACGGGGTCGGAGTTCATGGGGATTTCAATGACCACATTGAATTCGTCCGGCAATTTGGCGCCGGCAGGCACTCGGTCTAAGCTCATCGTGACAACCTTGAGGAAAGTTAATGAATTGAATTAGTCCCGGTCGCGCCCGTGGGGCCGATCGGAGGTTTGGGACAAATCGACGCCGGGAATGGGCGCGCTATCGAAGTATTCGTCAAATTCGGCATCGCTGCGCGGGGAAGCCACAGGCTCCATTCCCGGGAAGGCTTGCTGATTGGCGTCGGCCTCGCTATCGAAATAGTCGGCGGCGCTGGCGGCCATGGGAGCCGTTCTTTCGATAGGTTGGGCTTCTGCCATGGTCTCCACATCGATAAGGGTGGGGTCGCCACGGGTATCGGCGGCGGGCAGCAGATTACTGGTTTGCAGCACAGGCAGCACGCCGGCCACGCTGGAGGCCAGTCGCCAGTGCTTCATTGCGTCTTCTTTACGGCCCAGGCGGTCGTACAGGTTGCCCAGCAAAGCGTGAATACGCACATCGCTGCGAATCTTCATGCTGCGCAGCAAATAACGTTCGCCCGGTCCCCACAGCTGGCCTGTAAGGCACAAATTACCCAAGGCTGCCAGCAAGGCGGAATTATCGGGATGCGACTTAAGCCAGGTTTCGGCCTTGTTCAACCTGCGCGCCACCTGGTCGGGCGGACACTGCGAATAAGCATTGAGCAAGCGGGTGTCGGGCTTGACATTGAGCGCCGCCTCGAGAAGTCGGCCGGCCTCTTCGTGCCGCCCCGCATCGTCGTGCAATTGCGCGGCGGCCAGGGCGATATCGGGCAAGGTTTTTTCATCGGCACGCAAATCGTTCCAGATGATCTTGAATCCGTCCAGGCCCGCAGCGCGCAAACGTGCCGCAACCGAGACTTCAACCAACTGGACGGCTTCGGCCTTGTCGATGGCGCCGCGGCGCAACAGCAAACGCGTCAATTCGTATACGCGGTCGTAGTCGTGCAACTGCCGATATGCGCGCAGCAACAGGCGCGTGGCGTTCAGATGGCGCGAGCTGACCGTATGCAAAGGTTGCAGCAAGGCCAGGGCGTCTTGCGGACGGTTCTGGTCGAGATACATTTCAGCCGCCACGGTGGCGGCGGCTTCTTTAAGGCGCGGCTCGTTGCCGGCGGTGTTGCGCGCCACGGCAAGGGCTTCGTCGCGCCGGTCGTATTCGCCCAGATGATGCGCCGCCCTGGCCCTGGCCAAGCCGGCCAATACCTTGGTATTGGTGATGCGGGTCCGGTCCAGCAGTTTGGCCAAATCTTGTTCGGCTTCGGTGTAGCGGCCTTCAAGCACGTTGATCCAGCCGGTTTCAAGCAGCTCGTGGTCGCGCTTCTGGGCACGCAAGCCGCGCCAGGAACGGAAGCGCTCGGGGCCCGAAACAATCCAGGCAATGATGCGCAGCACGGCATACAGCGCGACGAAGGCCGCCAGCACCAGCAGCACCGCGAAGGCAAGAGACAGCTCGATACGCCAGGGCTGCGCAATAATGAGCACATTGCCGCTATGTTCACGCAACACCACGGCCAGGCCTACCGCCAATGCCAAGACAAACAAGGTCCAGAACCATGTCCTCATTGCTTATTCCTGTGTGGGGGCCGTCTGGCCGTTAAGCGTTTGCCCAGGCGCAGCCTGGGGCAACGAGACAGAGCCGTCGGCGTGGGCGGCACCGCCTTCCCGTGCCTGCGGATCTTCGGACCCAGGCGCGCCATTTTCCTGGGGCGCGACGTCCAGCGACGAAGGACTGCCGGCTTGATCGCCGGCTTTGGTATTGGCTTCGCGCACAGCGTCCAGGGCCTGCATGCTGTTATTGACTGTGGGCAGCTTTACCGCAATGGAGGTTGCGGCCAGTTGCGCAGCCAGTTTCTGGGCTTGTTGGGTCTGGACTGCCTTGGTGTCGAAATGCGAAGCCAAGGCCTTGACCAGCACCTGCATTTCAGAATTCCAGACGGAAGGCTGGCGCATCATAAGCGCCAACTGCGCCGTCATGACGCGCAAGCGCAGGTTTTCGCGCAGTTGCCCGGCCTGATCGGGCGACAGCAGCAAAGCCGATGAATCCTGCACACGGCGTACGCTAAGCAGGCTTCCAAGGTCGTGGCGAACCATGCTCCAGCCTTCGGCGACCCACTGGCGCGAAGCATCCAGGCTTCGGCGCCACCAGCTTGCGTTGGGATCCGCCGGTGTTGCAACAGTCGAGCCTTGCGCCATCAAGGCGGCGTCGCGCTCGGAAGTATCGACGCCAGGAGCCGCGTCGTCGGGAATCAACAGCGGCGCGCTGCCGACCAGCGCGCCAAGTTCGTCCAGCCGTGCCGACAGTTGGGCAACATCAATGGTGGACACGGCCCGCAGACGGTCGACGTCGCCATTGATGGCCTGCTGCAAGGCGGCCAGGCTTGGGCGATTGGCGCGTGCCAACTGTGCCTGCGCGGTTTCAAGCGCCACAATGGCGTTGCCCGCGTTGCCACTTAGCGTCAATTGCTGATTCGCGATCTGAACCAGATGGTCGATGTCGTTGATGAGTACCAGGTCCGAGCCCTTGTCGGTAAGCATCTGGAAGGCTTGTTCAAGGCTGTCGACTTGAGCTTGCGCATCGCTTTGCGAAGACTTCAGGGTGTCGACGCGCGCGCTTTGGCTTTGCGCCAGTTCCAGGGCCTGCTGTGCGGTGCTTGCGGCCTGGCGGGCCGTGGCTGCGCTGCTTTGCGCTTGTTCCAGCAAAGCAGTCTGCGCCTGCTTGAAAGTTTTTTGTTGATACCACACCGCCGCGGCCAAGGCTGCCGCAATCAATAGCAGCACGACAAAAGCAATGCCCAGTATGGGGCGGCGCTTGGCCTTGACGGCCGTTGACGAAGAGCTTGGCTTGGCAGCGGAGGCCTGCTTGTTTGCGGCAGCCGGCTTGTTGTCGGCCGGCTGGGTCTCGATTTTAGATTCTGTCATGGCGAGATTGTAATCCTTGGCGCCTTTCTATAGGGAAGCAAGCGCGATAAGAGCCTGAAAAATGGCTTTGTCTTCGGGCAAGCATACTTTTACCATTGGACGGGACTTCGCGTCCAAAACGGTGCCGAGCAAAGATTGTAAACGGCTGGCGATACGCTCGTGAATGACAACGAAGCGTGCGTTCCGCCAAAACTCCAGGCCGCCCAGGCTGGCGAGATTCTCGTTGAAAGCCTCGATGCCTTCCGAGCTGGTAAAAAGGCCGATCATGGGGCGGCCGCTTTCCAGGGCTGCCAGCAAAGCGGCCTGCTGACCCGACGGCCACATGGCCGGGCGCCGGCTGTAGACGGCATAGCGGCGCACCACGGCCCCGGTCCGTTCGAATTGTTCGCCCAGCCATTCGCGACCGCTTTCGCCCCGGACAATCAGCACCTTGTCAAACCGCCTGCCGGCGGCCCGCAGCATGGACCACAGTGTTTCAGAGTCCTGCGGCGCCTGCAGCGGCGGATGCACCAAACCGTCCTCGCGCAATATACCGGCATCGAGCAAGGGCTTCGCGCTGGCCTGCCCCACCGTGGCGGCCAATACCTCGGGCGGCCACGATGCCGCGGCAAACCGGCTTAGCTGTTGAAGATAAAGCGCAGCGGCGTTCGCACTGACGAAAACCACCAGGTCATAGTCTTGCGGCATCGGGAACTGCGCCGCGTCGACGGGCAATGACTGTATTTCCAGGGCGGGCAGTTCAAGCACCGGCATGCCGCGACCGCGCAAGCAAGCCGCCAAGGATTCATTGCGGCCACGCGGTCGGGTCAACACGACCAAAGGGCTCATGGCTGGCTCAGGCATGTCAGCCTAAGATTCAGGGGTATTTGCCGCGCCGAGCTTGGCCAAAATGGCGGTGGCCCCGTTATCGAGCAACTCTTTGGCTACGCCTTCGCCCAATTGGCGGGCGGCGGAAACAGGACCCGAAGCTTGGGCCCGCAAAATCAAGGACCCATCTGGCTCGGCCACCAGGGCGCGAATCTGCAGTTCGGAACCGCTTATCGTCGCGTAAGCCGCCAGCGGGACCTGACACGATCCGCCCAGGACACGCGAGACGGCGCGTTCGGCCAAGGTGCACGCGGCAGCGTCGGCATTGCCCAAGGGCGCCAGCCATTCGTGCATGTCGCTGCGCGTAAGCAGCACCTCAATGCCCAATGCGCCCTGTCCCGCCGCCGGCAGGCTTTGTTCGACGGGGATATAAGCGCGGATACGTTCGGACAGACCCAGGCGGCCAAGGCCTGCGGCAGCCAGGATAATGGCGGCATACTCTTTGCGGTCGAGCTTGGCCAGCCGCGTATCCAGATTGCCGCGCAGCGGCTCGACCTGCAATTGTGGATAAAGCGTTCGAATCTGCGCTTCGCGGCGCAAGCTGGAAGTACCCACCACCGCACCGGCGGGCAATTGTTCAAGCGAGTCGAAGTCGTTGGACACAAAAGCGTCGCGGGGATCTTCGCGTTCCAGGATCACAGCCAGCGAAAAAGGGTCCTGCAAGTCGACGGGCACATCTTTAAGCGAATGCACGGCAAGGTCGGCCCGGCCATCGAGCAGCGCGGTTTCAAGTTCTTTGACGAACAGGCCTTTGCCGCCCACTTTGGACAGGCTGCGATCCAGGATCTGATCGCCGCGCGTCGTCATGGTCAGCAGGCTGACATCGCAGGCCGGGAACAAGGCCTTGAGGCGATCGCGCACATGTTCGGCTTGCCACAAAGCCAGCCGGCTGGCACGCGTAGCGATAACCAGCCTGGTTGGTACAGTAGACATACTTCTTATCCGATGAACTGATTAAGAACGACTGCGGCAATAATGCCCAGCATGGCCAGGATGAACAGGCCTTTAAGCAAAGACATGCCCTTGTCCCCGTGTTTCTCGGGATCGGAAGATTTAAACAGACTCATTGACGGCCCTTTTGCTGGCTATTTTGCGAGCGGCAAACCACTTGCCCAGTACAACAACAAGTATGGCTCCTATCGCTTCAACCGCCAGTTTAACCGGTTGCGATACTTCGCCGAGTTGATTCACGACAACAACATCGGTAACCAGCATGCCGCCGGCGATCCAGCCCAGTAAAGCCGCGCCAAGAGTGACCACAATCGGAAAGCGGTCGATAAGCTTCAAGACTACGGTGCTGCCCCAGATAATAATGGGGACGCTAAGCAGCAGGCCGAATATGACATAGCCCATCTGGTGATCGGCAATTGTGTTTTGCGCAGCCCCTGCAATGGCTATGACGTTATCCAGGCTCATCACAAAATCGGCAATGAGTATGGTCTTGACGGCCGCCCAAATAGAGCCGGCGCCTTTGATATTGTCGTGATGATCGTCGTCCGGCATAAGCAGCTTCACGCCTATCCAGAGCAGCAGCAGTGCGCCCACGACCTTCAAGAACGGAATTGCCAGCAAAGTCAGCGCGAAAGCGATAAGAATCACGCGCAGGAAAATGGCCCCGGCCGTACCCCAGAGTATGCCCTGCATGCGCTGCTTGTGTTCCAGGTTGCGGCAAGCCAGGGCAATCACCACGGCATTGTCGCCGCCCAATAGAATGTCGATCATGATGATCTGGAATAGCGCGCCCCAATGAAGCGTTTCAATAAACTCTAGCATCTATGTTCCCATAGCCTTTGTTATGACGCCTGCCAGACAGATTTGGACCCCACATCCAAACAAGCCAAGCCGGACTGTTGTGTACAGAAAATGGCCGCCCCCGCGGGCAGCATGTTCCGGATGAATCTTGGGCACCATACGTGGCATTGCCTTCGCCACTTTGCCGGTCCCAAGCGCC
This sequence comes from Eoetvoesiella caeni, assembly GCF_003315175.1. Taxonomy (GTDB): domain Bacteria; phylum Pseudomonadota; class Gammaproteobacteria; order Burkholderiales; family Burkholderiaceae_B; genus Eoetvoesia; species Eoetvoesia caeni. Next base: position 364,851 of record NZ_QNRQ01000003.1, read on the forward strand.
CTGCTCAAAGCCGGATCAGTAATTATAGTGAATCCCTTCGCCGCAATCAGCCATGCTTAAAAAAAAAGCCCCCACGCTTCACCGCTGCGCGGTTCGCTGCCCCCCGAGGGGGCGCTTTTTATCTTGGGGCGGCCCGGCGATAAAAAAAAGCCCCCACGCTTCACCGCTGCGCGGTTCGCTGCCCCCCGAGGGGCGCTTTTTATCTTGGGGCGGCCCGGCGATAAAAAAGAGCCCCCACGCTTCACCGCTGCGCGGTTCGCTGCCCCCCGAGGGGGCGCTTTTTATCTTGGGGCGGCCCGGCGATAAAAAAGAGCCCCCACGCTTCACCGCTGCGCGGTTCGCTGCCCCCCGAGGGGGCGCTTTTTATCTTGGGGCGGCCCGGCGATAAAAAAAAAGCCCGATTGCTCGGGCTTTTTTTACATCTTCACACGTATTTACAGAACAGACTTGAGCAGTTTGCCCATTTCCGAAGGATCGCGTGTGGTGCGGATTCCGCAAGCTTCCATGACTTCAAGCTTGGCGTCAGCCGTATCGGCGCCGCCGGAGATAAGCGCACCGGCATGGCCCATGCGCTTGCCGGCCGGAGCGGTTACGCCGGCGATGAAGCCGACAACGGGCTTCTTCATGTTGTCTTTCGCCCACTCGGCCGCATTGACTTCGTCAGGGCCGCCGATTTCACCGATCATGACGACGGCATCGGTTTCAGGATCGTCGTTGAACAGCTTGAGCACGTCGATGTGCTTGAGGCCGTTGAGGGGATCGCCGCCGATACCCACGGCGCTGGACTGGCCCAGGCCGAGTTCGGTAAGTTGTGCGACCGCTTCGTAGGTAAGCGTGCCCGAACGGCTGACCACGCCAATACGGCCCTTGCGGGAAATATGGCCGGGCATGATGCCGATTTTCAGTTCATCAGGCGTAATCAAACCGGGGCAGTTGGGGCCCAGCAGCAAGGTTTTCTTGTTTTGGTCGCGCATGCGGTTGCGCACTTCCAGCATGTCGCGCACAGGAATGCCTTCGGTAATGCAGATAACCAGGTCCAGGTCGGCCTCGACCGCTTCCCAGATGGCAGCCGCCGCGCCTGCTGGCGGAACGTAGATGACCGAAACGGTGGCGCCGGTCTGGGCCTTGGCGTCTTTGACGCTGCCGAAAATAGGCACGCCTTCGAAGTTTTCGCCGGCTTTCTTGGGATGCACGCCTGCGACGAACGCATTCTTGCCGTTCCCGTATTCGCGGCACATATGTGTATGGAACTGACCGGTCTTGCCGGTAATTCCCTGGGTAATGACTTTAGTGTCTTTGTTGATCAGAATCGACATTTACAAATCCTCGGCAATATTCTTATTTCGCGGCGGCTACGACTTTAGTCGCGGCTTCGGCCATGGTGTCAGCGCTGATGATGGGCAGGCCCGACTCGGCCAGCAATTTCTTGCCCAGCTCTTCGTTGGTGCCTTTCATGCGCACGACCAGCGGCACGCTAAGGTTAACGGCCTTGCATGCGGCGATAACGCCTTCGGCAATAACATCGCAGCGCATGATGCCGCCGAAGATATTGACCAGGATGGCCTTGACGCCTTCGTTCTTGAGCATGATCTTGAACGCTTCGGTGACTTTCTCGGCAGTAGCGCCGCCGCCAACGTCCAGGAAGTTGGCCGGCTCGCCGCCGAACAGCTTGATGGTGTCCATGGTGGCCATGGCCAGGCCGGCGCCATTGACCAGGCAACCGATATTGCCGTCAAGCTGGATGTAGGCCAGATCGAACTTGCTGGCTTCGACTTCAGCGGGATCTTCTTCGTCCAGGTCGCGGTATTCCAAGATCTTGGGGTGGCGGAACAAAGCGTTGGTGTCGAAGTTGAACTTGGCGTCCAGGGCAATGACGTTGCCCTTGCTGTCGCGGTTCAGCGGGTTGATTTCGACCAGCGATGCATCGGTTTCCATGTAGCAGTTGTACAGCTTCTGGAATATATCCACGGTCTGGGCTGTTGAGTCGGCGGGCATGCCGATGGCGTCGGCCACCTTCTTGCCTTGCTCGGCGGTCAGGCCAACCAGCGGGTCGATGTATTCGGTAATGATCTTCTCGGGCGAGGAGTGAGCCACTTCCTCGATGTCCATGCCGCCTTCGCTCGATGCGATCAGGGCGATTTTCTGAGTGGCGCGATCAGTGACCAGCGACACATAGTATTCCTTCTGGATGTCGGCACCGTCTTCGATATACAGGCGGCGCACTTTTTGCCCGGCCGGACCGGTTTGGTGCGTAACCAGTTGCATGCCCAGGATCTCGGACGATAACTGGCGAACCTCATCCAACGAACGGGCCAGCTTGACGCCGCCGCCCTTGCCACGGCCGCCGGCATGGATCTGAGCCTTGACAACCCAAACGGGGCCACCCAGCTTTTCAGCCGCGGCAACAGCCTCGTCTACGGAAAAAGCAGGAATTCCGCGGGGCACCGTAACGCCAAATTGCTTCAGCAGTTCCTTGCCTTGATACTCGTGAATTTTCATTTGTTACCTGTCAGAACGTAAAGGATGATAAAAATATGATTTGGTGAATAACAGAGCCGGCCCCTGCAAAGCCCACGCAAGGCTTGGTCAACTTCGGCCCGTATACCATTTTGGATAGAACTCTTTTGCCACTTCGCCGTCCAGACGCAAAGCGTGGCAGCCTTCAAGCTGGAATGGACGCTTGTTCTCCAGCCCTTCGTCGCGCTGCTTGCGCGCCCTGCCCGCACGCGACTGAATCGCCACGGTCGGCAATAAAGACGACAACTCGGTCATATGGGTACAGCCCGCTGTGCGGCCGAACCTTTCTTTGACCGCATTGCGAAAACCGCGCAGCAAATTCATGCCGACCAATTCCTGGTAGTCGGGTGCGATGGCGGCGCAATGCTGCTTGTATGGCGCGACATCGTAGGCGGCAACCGCGGCCGTGATCGTGAATTCGTCGTCGATGGTGACCCGCAACTGCATAAGATGCACGGGTGAACCGGCCGGGTGCAGGTCGCCGCTATGCTTGGAGAAGTCATAGGATTTGACGTCGACCAATTCGGCTTCAAGATCCCATTGGCCGTCTTCCCGCTCGAACGCCTCTACGCGCACTGTGCGCGTATGCATGTGTTTGCGGGCGATATCTGGCGGTGGCAAGGACATAAAAGCTATAACTTGGGCAATAAAACCTTGCAAGTATAACGCAGCCGCACAATACCCTCTCTTGAAACAGGTGCTTCCCGAACCGCGTCCCCCCTTGCCTCATTTCGTAGCCGGCGACAAAGGGTGAGGGGCAAGGCGGTTTCGCTCAAGAACCACAGACGCGGAACCGGCTTACGCGGTTTCGCTCAAGAACCACAAGCGCGGAACCGGCTTACGCGGTTTCGCTCAAGAACCACAAGCGCGGAACCGGCTTACGCGGTTTCACGCAAGGTTCGGGCTGCGGCGACCATGGCGACGAGCGCGGCTTCGGTTTCGGGCCAGGCCCGCGTCTTGAGGCCGCAGTCAGGGTTCACCCACAGGCGCTCGCGCGGCAGCCGGGACCCGGCGCGCTTCATCAAGTCCACCATCCACCCTACGTCGGGCACATTGGGCGAATGGATGTCGTAGACGCCGGGCCCAATGTCGTTGGGATACTCGAAGGCTTCGAAGGCGCTTAGCAGCTCCATATTGGAACGCGAAGTCTCGATAGTGATGACGTCGGCGTCCATGGCCGCAATGGCCGGCATAATGTCATTGAACTCGGAATAGCACATATGCGTGTGGATCTGGGTTTGCGGACCCACGCCCGAAGTTGCCAGGCGGAAACTTTCGGCCGCCCAGTCCAAGTACGCCTGCCATGCGCGGCGCCGCAAAGGCAAACCCTCGCGGAAAGCGGGTTCATCGATCTGGATGACGCCGATCCCGCCGGCTTCAAGATCGTTGACCTCGTCGCGCAGCGCCAGGGCCAGCTGGCGGCAAGTCAGTTCGCGCGGCTGGTCGTCCCTGACGAACGACCACTGCAGCAAGGTAACCGGGCCGGTCAACATGCCCTTGACCGGCTTGTCGGTAAGGGACTGGGCATACATCGACCAGGCTTGCGTCATGGGCGCCGGCCTTGAGACGTCGCCGAAGATAAGGGGCGGCTTGACGCAGCGCGAGCCGTAGCTCTGCACCCAGCCGTTTTGCGTAAAGGCAAAGCCTGCCAGCAATTCACCGAAATACTCCACCATATCGTTGCGCTCGGGTTCGCCATGCACCAGCACGTCCAGGCCGATTTCTTCCTGGAAACGCACGACCCGTTCGATTTCGGCACGGATGTCCTTTTCGTAGGCCGCGTCGCTCAGTTGCCCACTGCGCCAGTTGCGCCTCAAGGAACGGATCTGGGCGGTTTGCGGAAACGAGCCGATAGTCGTCGTCGGATAAGCCGGCAGTTTCAGTTGCTTTTGCTGCCGTGCAATGCGCTGCTCGAACGGCTCACGGCTATGCGGGACATGCGCCGATTCGCGCAAGCGCTGCTGCACGACGGGACTATGGATACGCCTGGACTGCGCGCGCGCCTGCAAAGCCCGACGCTGGGTTTGCAAGGCATCCCTGGCTTGGGCACTGGGTTCGCCGCTTAAAGACAAGGACAACCAACGCAGTTCATCCAGCTTTTGCGTGGCAAACGACAGCCAGCTTAGCAATTCAGGGTCCAGCTCGGCCTCGGCGGCAAGGTCCACCGGCACATGCAGCAAAGAGCAAGATGGAGCCAGCCACAGGCGGTCGCCCAGTTTTTTCTGGATGGGCGCCAATACCGCGCCAAGCTTGTCCAGATCGGTACGCCATATATTCCGCCCGCTGACCACGCCCGCCGACAAGACCTGGTCTTCGCGCAACAGAGCCACCGCCGGCAACAACTGACCCGGCGCACGCACCAGATCAAGATGCAGGCCTTGTACAGGCAAGCCCGCCGCCAGAGCAAGATTGTCGTCAAGATCGTCGAAGTAGGTCGCCAACAGCAGCTTGACCCCTGTATTGGCCAAATGTTCGTAGACTCGCGCGAATGCTGCGCGCCAGGCCGGTGGCAGGTCCAGTGCCAGAATCGGCTCGTCGATCTGCACCCACTCGACATTCAAGCCGGCAATACGTTTCAGCACCTCGGCATACACAGGCAAAAGCGCATCCAGCAATTCCAGCTTGCCTTCGTCCTGCGCACCGCCGCCAAACGCGTCGCCTTTACCCAGCCATAGCCAGGTAAGCGGCCCTGGAATCACCGGCTTGGCTCGATAGCCCAGATTCGCCGCTTCGCGGATTTGCTCGAACAAATCTTCGCGCGCAACGCGGTAGGTTTGTCCCGGCGCCAGCTCGGGCACTATATAGTGGTAGTTGGTGTCGAACCACTTAGTCATTTCGCAGGCCGCCGCGGGCGTACCCGTGGGCGCACGGCCGCGCGCCATCCGGAACAAGGTATCCAGGCCGACGGGCTGCTTATCGCTTTGGGCAAAACGGGGCGGCACGGCGCCTATCAGCGTAGACCACTGCAGAATCTGGTCGTACCAGGCAAAATCGCCCACCGGCACGAAGGCCGACCCGGCCCGCGCCTGAACCGCCCAATGGCGCGCCCTGAGTTCGCGGCCTACCGACTCCAGCTCCGCCTGCGACTTCTTTCCGGCCCAATAGTCTTCAAGCGCCCATTTCAATTCGCGCTGAGCGCCGATACGCGGAAAACCCAAACTATGAAAAATACTCACTGTAAATCACCATTGATTGAAATTATTTAATGTGCTTCATTGTGCGTCACCCAAAGAATGAATCAAAATCAAATCAAACATTGATAAAATGAGTTATGCTCATATAAAATCTGGCCGCCGCCACGCCCGCTCACCTTCAAATCCCATCACTTCGCTATGCTTGAAATCCGCCATCTTGAAACCCTGACAGCCATACGCGAAGCAGGCAGTCTGCAAGAAGCGGCTGAACGCCTGCACGTTACGCAATCGGCTTTGTCGCACCAGTTGCGCGACCTGGAAGTGCGCCTGAAAACGCCGTTGCTGAACCGCCGCACCCGGCCTGCCCGCCTGACCACAGCCGCTTTGCGCATATTGATACTGGCCGACGACATTCTGCCCAAGCTCAAAGCCACAGAACGGGAATTGCAGCGCCTTTCGGCCGGCCGTACAGGACGCCTGCACTTGGCTATCGAATGCCACTCGTGCTTTCAGTGGCTTATGCCGGCACTGGATGCGTTTCGCCAGGACTGGCCCGATGTCGCCCTGGATCTTTCGGCGGCCTTTTCTTTTGCCCCCCTGCCCGCGCTGATTCGCGGCGACCTGGACGTAGTCATCACCTCGGACCCCCAGGCTCTGGATGCCGTGAAGTATTTGCCCCTGTTCCGTTATGAGCTTGTGCTGGCCGTGGCCGCCTCTAATCCGCTGGCTCAATATAAGTTCATCGAGCCCGAACAACTGGAAGACCAGGTTCTCATTACGTATCCGGTGGAGAAGCAGCGCCTGGATGTCTATACCGCCTTTCTGGACCCGGCCGGCATAGAACCAGCGGGCATACGCAAGGCGGAACTTACGCCGGTCATTGCGCAACTGGTGGCCAGCCAGCGCGGCGTCGCGGCGCTGCCCAACTGGGCCTTGACTGAATACCTGAACCAAGGCTGGCTGCGCATATGCCACCTGGGTGAACACGGAGTCTGGCGTACGCTTTACGCGGCGGTGCGCCTGGAAGATGTCGATGCCCCTTATTTGCAGGCCTTCATGGCCAAGGCACGCGACATCAGTTTCAAGACGCTAAGCGGCATCAAGGCGGTGCGTTAAAAGTGCGTTAAAAGAATAAGCGTTCCGGCAGCTCTTCGCAGCCTGCTGCCCGCAAACGAACACGGCACCAAGGGATTATGAGCCTGCAGCTCTAATCAAACACAGAAGATGGAACGCCGGCGCGGGCCACTAAACCCACCTGAAACAGCTCACAGAGCATCGTCCAGTTCGCCCAGAATGCGGCGCAGGCAATCGGGCGAAAAGCCGCGCGAGGCCAGGAAACGGAACTGGCGCGCGTAGTCGGCCCGGTCGGCGGGCGGCCGATTGAATTTGCGTTGCCAGACGCTGCGCGCGCGCTGCACTTCGGTTTCTTTCAGTTGTTCGGATATTTGCGCGACTTGCTCGTCGGGCAGGCCATGCTGGCGTAATTCCTGCACGACCAGCGCAGCCCCTTTGCGAGGCGCGCGCCGATGTACCAGGCTTTGCGCGAACCGTTCGTTGGAAAGCCAATTTTCGCGCTCGAGTGCGTCGAGCACGCTTTCAAGTTCGGCGGGGTTGTCGGGGTCGGTATGAGGCGCCAGCTTGCGCGCCAGTTCTATGCGCGAATGTTCGCGCCGCGAAAGCAGGCCCACGGCCCGCATTTTTAACGACGGGCCTTTTTTACGGGCTGGAGCCGACGACATCTGTTCGAAGTCGTCGGAATCGTCTTTATCGTGCATGGCGAACCGGGCAATGAACCAAACGAAAAGCTATACCAGACGCATGAATTTATTCAGCGGTTTCGCCTTCGTCGACGGTATCGTCGGCGTCGGGCGCGACCATCATGGCACGGGCGATGACACCTGTTGATTCACGGATGCGGTTTTCGATTTCAACCGCCATTTCGGGGTGTTCTTTAAGGTATTCGCGCGCATTGTCCTTGCCCTGGCCAATGCGGGTACCGCTATAGCTGAACCAGGAACCGGCCTTGTCGACGATATTGGCCTGCACGCCAAGGTCGATGATTTCGCCCTCGCGCGAGATGCCGGCGCCGTACATGATGTCGAATTCGGCCTGCTTGAATGGCGAGGCCACCTTGTTCTTGACCACCTTGACGCGGGTTTCGTTGCCCACGACTTCGTCGCCCTTTTTGATGGAGCCGATACGGCGGATATCAAGCCGAACAGACGCATAGAACTTGAGAGCGTTGCCGCCCGTGGTGGTTTCGGGGTTGCCGAACATGACGCCGATTTTCATGCGGATTTGGTTAATGAAGATAACCATGCAATTGGCGCGCTTGATGCTGGCGGTAAGCTTGCGTAGCGCCTGGCTCATGAGGCGGGCCTGCAAACCGGGCAGCGAGTCGCCCATGTCGCCTTCGATTTCGGCGCGGGGTACCAGTGCGGCCACGGAGTCGATGACGATAAGGTCGATGGAGCCCGAGCGTACCAGGGCGTCGGTGATTTCAAGTGCCTGTTCGCCGGTGTCGGGCTGGGAAATGAGCAAGTCGGTAAGGTTGACGCCCAGCCTGGATGCGTATTGCACATCGAGCGCGTGTTCGGCGTCGACAAATGCGCAGGTGCCGCCGATTTTTTGCATTTCGGCGATGACTTGCAGCGTAAGCGTGGTTTTACCCGAAGATTCAGGGCCGTAGACTTCGATGACGCGGCCGCGCGGCAAGCCGCCGACGCCCAGCGCGATATCCAGACCCAGCGACCCCGTGGACACGACTTTGATGTCGTGTTCGATTTGATTGTCGCCATAGCGCATTACCGAGCCTTTGCCGAACTGCTTTTCGATCTGGGATAAGGCGGCAGCAAGCGCCTTGGCACGCTCGGCAGCGGCGGCTTTGCTAGTTTTGTCGTCCATTTAGGGAATCCTTGGCTAATAATGTAATGGTGAAATCAAGCACTGGGTAGCGGAAGCCGGCAAACCCGGCAGCGTGTAACCCCACTTCTCTACGCCTAATTATTGCATCAAATTATACTGTATAAATAAACAGATAACCAGCAATTGAGCAAATCGCCAGAATTGGCCGCCGGACAGGTTCTCTCGTATTCCCCCACTAGACCGCCCGCAAACCCGCATGCAAGAATACTTACCGTGGCACAACATAAAGCAAACCAGCAAGACATGCGTATATTAATTGCCGAGGACGACAGTATTCTTGCGGATGGACTATCTCGTTCACTGCGCTACGACGGCTATGCCGTCGACGTGGTAAACGACGGCTCCAGCGCCGATTCGGCGCTGCAACTGCAAACCTTCGATCTGCTTATCCTGGACCTGGACCTTCCCCAGCTTAGCGGGCTGTCGGTACTGCGCCAGCTGCGCCAGCGCAAAAGCGCCCTGCCGGTGCTTATCCTTACCGCTTCCGACACAGTCGAACAGCGGGTTAAGGGCCTGGATCTTGGGGCCGACGACTACATGGCCAAGCCCTTTGCCCTGTCCGAACTCGAAGCGCGGGTGCGCGCCCTCACACGCCGCAGCGCCGGCAACAGCACGACAGTACTGTGGCACAAGCGCCTAAGTTTCGACCTGAATGGGCGCACGGCCCAAATCGACGGCCTGCCGCTGGAGCTCTCGGCCCGCGAAACCAGCCTGCTGGAAATTTTCCTGTCGCGGGCCGGCCGCATGATCAGCAAGAACCAGCTTGTCGACCTGCTGTGCGAATGGGGCGAAGAAGTCACCACCAACGCCATTGAAGTCTATATTTACCGCCTGCGCAAAAAGCTGGAACCCAGCGGCGCCAGGATTATTACGGTGCGCGGGCTGGGTTATTGCCTGGAACCCGACCATCACGCAGAACCAGCCACATCCGCCCCCCATGCCTGAACAGCCGGCGCCCCGCACGGGACGTCGCCCGCAACACAAGGGCGGCGCACCTGAATCCCATAAACCGACCTTGCTGGGCAAAATCCTGATCTGGATGTTCGGCCCGCTGCTGCTGCTCTGGACCATCGGCATCGTCATTACCTATTTCATTGCCCAGAACATCGCCAATGCGCCCTACGACAGGACCTTAAGCGATCACCTGCGCGTGCTTCAGCACGAAATGGAGCAGCAGCGCATCAGCCATGGCGTTGCACTTTCCCCGACCATACTTACTATCTTCCAGTCCGAAGACGAACAATCGACGCGTTGGGAAATACGCAATGCAAACGGCCGCTCCATTGCCGGCAATGCAACCATTCCGCTACCTGACAACTGGGCCTACGAGACCGACAAGATCCGGTTCGTCAACGACACCCTGGACAACCAAAGCATACGCGTCGCCTATACCTGGGGCGGACAAGACCTGGACGGCACGCCGTTTTTAACCGTGGTTGCCGAAACCAATGAAAGACGGGCCACCTTGCAGCAGGAAATCCTGACCGGCATGCTTACGCCGCAGCTCATTGTGCTGCCGCTGGCCGCCCTGCTTGTGGGACTGGGCCTGACGCAGGGCCTGGAGCCGCTGACGCTGCTGCAAGATCGAATCCGGGCGCGGCGCCCCAACGATCTTTCGCCCATCGACGAAGACCTCGCGCCGGCCGAAATAACGCCGCTGCTTACCGCCATGAACGACCTGCTCGGCCAGCTTGCCGCCAGCACGGCCATCCAGCGCCGCTTCGTAGCCAATACAGCGCATCAATTGAAAACGCCGCTGGCGGGAATGCGCACACAAGCGGAACTGGCCCTGCGCGAACGCAGCCCCGAGAAGCTCGATGCCAGCCTGCGGCAATTGGTCAAAGGGTCGGAACGCGCCACCCGCCTGGTCAAGCAACTGCTTGCCCTGACCCGCGCCGAGAGTTCCGACACCCCTTCTCATTCCGACTCGAACCTTATCGACCTGAATGCTCTGGCCGAGCAACAAACGCTGGAATGGGTGGAACGCGCCCTGCAAAAGCAAATCGACCTGGGCTTCGAGCCGGCATCGACGCCGGTTCTTGTTGAAGGACAGGCCACAATGCTGGCCGAGCTGCTCAATAATCTGATCGACAACGCCTTGCTCTACACCCCGGAACATGGCTGGGCAACGATACGCGTGGGCGATTCGCCTTCGCCGCACATCGAAGTGGAGGATTCGGGCCAGGGCATTCCCGAAGAACATCGCGACAGGATATTCGACCGCTTTTACCGCATCCTGGGTACGGCGGCCGATGGCAGCGGCCTGGGCCTGGCCATCGTCAAGGAAATCGCCGACCAGCACGGCGCGGTCATCACCTTCATGGCTCCCGGCAGCCGTGCGGGCCAGGCCGGCAGTACTTGCCTGCGCATCAGCTTCCCCTTGCCCCCGGCAAGGCAAAGCACCTGATTACTTTTTATTACAAAAATTCAAACATCAAGTCCGAAGTCGTCAGTTTGAGGTCAGCCAGGTTTTCTACTGTGTGGCTATCCGCCCCAGACGCGGGTGATCGACAAAATAAAAGAACAAACCCATTCTATCGGCCTTACCCCTTAGAGGAGACATTATGAGTACGCCCACATCCACAATCACGCCGCCGCGAAAACTAAGCGACGGCGCACCCGCCGCCAACAACCGCCCCATGACGCCCGAGGAAAAGCGCGTCATCTTCGCTTCGTCGCTGGGTACTGTTTTCGAATGGTACGACTTTTATCTTTACGGCTCGCTGGCCACGATTATTGCCGCCCACTTCTTCTCAGGCGTAAATCCTACGGCAGGCTTTATTTTCGCCTTGCTGGCATTTGCCGCCGGCTTCGCGGTGCGTCCTTTCGGCGCTCTGGTCTTCGGCCGCCTGGGCGACATGGTCGGGCGCAAATACACGTTCTTGATCACAATTCTTATCATGGGGCTATCAACCTTTCTGGTTGGCGTCCTGCCCTCGTATGCTTCCATCGGCATGGCCGCGCCGGTCATCCTGATTGTGCTGCGCCTGTTGCAAGGCCTGGCACTGGGCGGCGAATACGGCGGTGCGGCCACCTATGTGGCCGAACATGCCCCGCAAAACCGGCGCGGCTTCTACACAAGCTGGATCCAGACAACGGCCACCATGGGATTGTTTCTTTCCTTGTTGCTTATCCTGGGCATCCGCAGCGTCATGGGCGAACAGGCGTTCCTTGAGTGGGGCTGGCGCATTCCGTTCCTGGTTTCTTCCATCCTGCTGGCCATTTCAGTGTGGATCCGCATGCGCTTGAATGAGTCCCCGGCTTTCGTCAGGATGAAAGAAGAAGGCAAGCAGTCCAAAGCTCCGCTCAGGGATTCCTTCGGAAAATGGAGCAACCTGAAAATAGTGATCCTGGCCTTGCTGGGCCTTACCGCCGGCCAAGCCGTGGTCTGGTATACCGGTCAATTCTATGCGCTGTTCTTCCTGACCAAAACGCTGGGCATAGAAGCCAATACGGCCAACATCATGATTGCGCTGGCGCTGCTGATAGGCACGCCGTTCTTCGTGGTCTTTGGCGCGCTTTCAGACCGCATCGGCCGCAAGCCCATCATCATGGCCGGCTGCCTTATCGCGGCGTTGACGTACTTCCCGACGTTCATGGGCATCACACACTTTGCCAACCCCGCCCTCGAACATGCCCAGTCCACGGCTCCGGTCACCATTGTTGCCGATCCCAGCACCTGCTCGTTCCAGTTCAACCCTGTGGGCACTTCGTCCTTTACCAGCTCCTGCGACATCCTGAAGGCCTTCATGGCCAGCAACTCCGTCAACTATTCAAACCAGGCGGCACCTGCAGGTACCATTGCTTCGGCAAAAATAGGCAACGATGTATTCGCCTCGTTCGAAGGCAAGGGCCTGAACAAGGCGGACTTCACAGCCAAGTCGGCAGAGCTGAAAAAATCCATGACCGAGGCCATTCGCAGCCACGGCTATCCAGCCAAGGCGGACCCCTCGCAAATCAACTATGTCATGGTCGTGGTGCTGCTGACCTTCCTGGTGATCCTGGTCACCATGGTCTATGGACCTATCGCCGCCATGCTGGTGGAAATGTTCCCCACCCGCATTCGCTACACATCAATGAGCTTGCCGTACCACATAGGCAACGGCTGGTTCGGCGGCTTCCTGCCTCCTGTGGCCTTTGCCATCGTGGCCGCCACCGGCAGCATCTATGACGGACTTTGGTACCCCGTCATTGTCGCCGCCATGACCCTGGTCATCGGCACGCTGTTCATCAAAGAAACCAAAGACGTCGACATCAACGCGTAAAACGGTCATGCCCGGGTTTGCAGGCCTTCTTCAAATGCCGGCAAACCCACCCTCCAGCCGCTTCCGGTCCTTCCCGAAGCGGTTTTTTTATCACACACGTCATGCCAATAGCAGGCCGTTGCGAGAGGCAGTCACTTCCAGAAAAGACTATTTTCACAAAGTCTCTACGGGTTTCAGCTAGCTTTCAGCATGCCCTCTTTAGAATACCAACCATAGGAAGAAGCAGGGTTGCAATCGCTGAGAACTCAATCCCCATTGAGCAACGCTTACGCCCCGCATATCCCTGTCTCACTTGTGCTGCGTTCCCCGCGAACTTTATAGCGCAGCACGGTGTGTCCCCTTATTTGGCCCGCTGCCTCGGCATGCCGGGCCAATTTTTTTGGGCACCAAGGCAAAGGCGCCTCTTGTCCAAATAGGCTTACAATCGACGGTCACTGTTTTTCCGGCTTGCGCCTTGCCAAGGCGCAATGCACTCACGATATCTGCGAAGCAAATCTATCCATGTGGTTTAAGAATCTAAGAGTTTTCCGTTTAGCCCCCTCCTGGTCGACCAGCGTCGACGCCCTTGAAGCCGCACTTGAAAAGCAAGCTTTCCAGCCTGGCGGCAGCCAGGAAATGCAAAGCCTGGGCTGGGTGCCCCCGCGCGAAGGCGGAGGCCTGGTGCACGCCGTCAATGGCCAGCTATTGCTAAGCCTGCGCGCCGAAAAGAAACTGTTGCCGACTACCGTCATCAACCAAGTGGCGCGCGCCAAAGCCCAGGACATGGAAGAGCAGCAAGGCTACAAGCCGGGCCGCAAGCAAATGAAGGAAATAAAAGAGCAGGTCACCGAAGAACTCCTGCCCAAAGCCTTCAGCATTTATCGCGACACGCGCGTCTGGATAGACACCCGTCAACACTGGCTGGTTATCGACGCCGCGGCGGCTGCCAAAAGCGACGAGGTCCTGGGCATGCTAGCCAAGGCCATCGAGCCTTTCCCAGTTTTGCAATTGCACGTGGAAACCTCGCCCGCCTCGGCCATGACCGACTGGCTGATCAGCGACGAGCCGCCCGCCGGCTTCAGCGTAGACCAGGATACCGAGCTGCGCTCCACCAGCGAAAGCCGCGCCGCCGTGCGTTACGTTCGCCAAAGCATCGAAATCGACGATGTGCGCAAACATGTACAGGCCGGCAAGCAATGCACCCGCCTGGCCCTAACTTGGGCCGACCGGGTCTCGTTCGTGCTGACCGAAGGCCTGGACATCAAGCGCGTTACCCCGCTGGACGTCCTCAAGGAAAACCAGGACAGCAGCGCGCAAAACGAAGTCGAACAATTCGACTCGGACATGGCGCTCATGACGGGGGAATTGACCAAGCTGATCGAAGGCCTGGTCGAAGCCCTTGGCGGCGAGAAAAAAGTCGGCTGATCGCAGCCAAAAGCGGACGCAACGACGTCAGCAAAGCAATATTGCGCCGTCTGTGCGCCTATCCGTCCATCCGCTGCCCGCCTAACGCGGGCAGCGGTAAACACTGGCGCCGCAGCGCTTCAATCCATGCCGTGGAAAACGCTGTCGTCCGGACCGATGTGCGAAGGCGGGCTCCAGGTAACGTCGCGCAGCGAATGCTGCACCAGGCCCTCCACGCCCAGCAGCACCGCAAAAATCGCCATACGCACCGGGATGCCGTTGTCGGCCTGGCGGAAAATCGCCAGGCGCGGATCATCGTTCAGGTCGACACTTAAATCATGTGCCCCTTCGCGGCTATCGCGCGGCAAAGGGTGCATAACAATTACGTCCGGCCCGCAGCACTTGTCCACGATGGCCTTGTTTACCTGAAAATCGGCGGTATAGCCTTCCAGGTCTTCATCGGCAAAGCGCTCTTTTTGAACGCGGGTGGCATAAATGACATCCGCGCCCACCAAGCCCTGCTCAAGCGAGCTGGTCTGTTCGATAACATGGCCGTACTTGCTGGCCTGCTCGATAATATAGTCGGGCATTTCCAGGCCGCGCGGCGCAATCAGGGTGAACTTCAGGCCTCGATACAAGGCCAGCAGCTTGATCAGCGAATGAACGGTACGGCCGTATTTCAGGTCGCCCACCATGGCCACGTGCGCGCCATCCAGCAATTTTCCAAGCCGTGAAAACTCGGTAAGTATGGTGTATAAGTCCAGCAATGCCTGGCTGGGGTGTTCGCCGGGCCCATCGCCGCCGTTCACCACCGGTATATTGGTGGCGCGGGCAAATTCGGCCACCGAGCCCTGTTCGGGGTGGCGTATCACCATGGCGTCGACATAGCCGCTCATGACGCGGCTGGTGTCGTAAATGGATTCGCCCTTGGCCATGGACGAAAACGTAAAGCCCGTGGTGTCGCAAACCGAGCCGCCCAGCCGGCAGAACGCGGCGCCGAAGCTTACCCTAGTGCGCGTGCTGGCTTCGAAAAACAGGTTGCCCAGGACCGCGCCCTCAAGCACCCTCGAGACCTTTTGGCGTCGTGCAATAGGCTGCATCAAGTCCGCAATGCGGAATAGCTCTTCAACCGATTCACGCGAAAACTGATCGACCGACAATAGCTGATGCTTGCCGTCCGCGGCAATTCGGTCGCGCAAGGGCCCGGACTGTGCGCTTTGCGCATACTTCTTCAGCAAAGCTTCGTTATCAACGATTTCGGTGACGAAACGCGTTACGACTTCCGGCATGGACCGCGCTTCTTGCGATCCCTCGGGCAAAAGCCAGGTGTCCAATGCCCGCCGTTTCACGCCTATGCGCGCGGCAAAGACATCACGAGTCAGGTTTAGGCGGCGCATGGCGTCGCGAAGAAACACTTGCTGGGAGACGGACATGGCAATCCTTGAAAATATACGCAATGCGCATAGTTTATTAAGGACGCACGAAAATTACGAGCAACTTCGAAGAAAACCGCCAGTAATTATGTTGCTATGGGAAAAAAACAACGCAGTCGCACAGGTCCAGGCATCTTGGACCGGCGCCGAACAACGCCTACCGGATCGCCAGGAACTGCACTGTGCGCTCTTTTCCTACATAGATGAAATTATTATTGGCATCGCCCGACTGCGAATAAGGCATGGCTTCGCTGCTGGGGCCGGCGGCGTCGTCGGATGCCTGGTAGCTTGCCCCAGCCAAATACACTATCAGCCAGCAACCGACAAGAAATGCCACAAGGCTAAGGCAATACGCAACTATCATGCAGGTCAGGGGCACCCAGTGGGTACGCCTGGCATAGCCTGCGAGGAACTGCGTGAACAGGCTGACCTGCGCCAAATAGGCCCACAACAGACTAAGGCCGCACAGTAAAACGCCGCTGCTGAAGGCCAATAGCGGAAAGCGCAGCCACTCGGGCGAAAAATCCGTTGCTATCAGCCCCAGCGCACACAACAAAACCAGCAACAAGCCCAGCCCATTCAGCCATGCCAGATACTTGAACCCCAGCATCAACATGGACGACAGGGGCCGGAACATAGCATTGCGCTCGGATAGATTCATAAAGACTTGATCGGTGAAAAACAAAACGCGCCCGGCCGGCGCGCTATATATTGTTATGGCTTGGCGGTGCCCTCGGTGGGCGGGGTGTCGACCCCTGCAATGGCGCGTGCCGCAGCCGTGGCGTTTTGTTCCGATCCCACTGCAAACACAAGCTGGTCGGAAGTGACCTGCGTGGTGTAGCCGGGCGCGGCCAACATGGTGCGGCCAACCACAAGAGCCAGGCGCTTATTCGGATTCTGCCGCGTAACAGACGCTACTTTTTTCTGGCCGCCTTCGTTCAAGGCCAGTGCCAACAGGCCTTCGCCCTCTTTGTTCGTACCGGCGCGAATGCCCACCAGGTCGTCGCGGGTGACCACTGGCTGGGGATTTACGTATA
Source organism: Eoetvoesiella caeni (assembly GCF_003315175.1). Classification (GTDB taxonomy): domain Bacteria; phylum Pseudomonadota; class Gammaproteobacteria; order Burkholderiales; family Burkholderiaceae_B; genus Eoetvoesia; species Eoetvoesia caeni. The sequence goes on from NZ_QNRQ01000003.1 coordinate 381,545, forward strand.
GCGTACCCGATTGAATCTGCACCGCTGTCCAGCCCTTCTGGTTTTGAGTGTCGGCCAAAAATACCGCCACTGGCGCGCCCGTTTTGGATGCCTGCAATGTGGTTTCGGGCTGAGCGGCGGCTTTTTCTTTTCCTGGCATGGTTTGGCAAGCAGCCAACAGCGCCAGGCTGACCGGTGCGAGAATACGTGCCATTACGCGCATGATGTTCATGATATAGCCCCTCTCTAGTTGTACGTGTACTAAATTCTAACAGGAAGCCACATAGAGAAAATCTGCATATTGTCAGAATTGTGGGTTAAACATGACAAGACATTAGCGTAGCGGCCCATGCCCTGCACACCTGCGGCTTGCGCTAGGGGGCGCGGTCAAGATATTATGGCTGATTGATCTTTTGCCGCTTATCGGTAAATTCTTTTTCGGAGGCCGTCATGGCTGATAACAAACCAAAATTTTCGCCCGGCCTTATTACCGCTGTTGTCACCATCGTCTTTTTGGTGATATTCGGCTTTGTAATCCATCATGGCCAGAATGGCATCAGCCACAGCCAGCAAGTCGTCAACCAGGCGAAATAATCGCGGCCCGTTGCGTTGCGCCACGCACTTCAAACGTTGCGTGGTCGCGCAATTTCCCGTCGGCGCCCAATAGTTCTATTCGATGCTTGCCGGGCCATGGCGCCCACCACCCGCGCAGCCCCTCGCCCGCCGGCTTTCCGTCCACATGCCACATGGCGCCGCGCGCATCGTGGCCGGTTCCGGACGCCAACAATAATAATTTCTGCTTGTCCGGCGGTATGTCCGGGTCCAGCGCCACTATCGTACCCGGTGCCGGGCTGATTATGCGCAACAGCGCATCGCCTGCCTTTTCAGTACCGCGCAGACGCACACGACTGACAGCCGTGTCGCCCACGAAATAATCGTCGCGCGCAGGCTCCAGGCCACCTTCGAACACAACCGCGCGGCGCACTACGCCCGATGGCGGCGGCGGTTGCATGCTGTCGCCGCCGCGATGCAAATAATTCATGATGTCATGCCAGATCGGCCCGGCGCCCGAAACCCCCGAAACATCGCGCATGCTGGCGCCACTGCTGTTGCCGGCCCAAACGCCAACGGTATAGCGCTGTGACCAGCCCAGGCACCAGTTATCGCGCATATCTTTACTGGTTCCGGTTTTCACCGCGGTCCAGAATGGCGTAGCCAACGGGCTGTCCAGCCCAAAAGTGCGCGCACGCGCATGCCGGTCGGACAGCACATCGCCAATAATCCAGGCCGCCGCCGGCGCAAACACCTTCTGGCGCGGCGCAGGCCCACCCTTTGCCGGCACAAACTGCAAAGGTCCGTACAGGCCTTGCGTTGCCAGGCTGCGGTAAGCGTTGCTTAAGCTCAAGAGCGACACGTCGGCGCTGCCCAGCGCCAGGCTGAAACCATAGAAATCGCCGGTCTGGTCCAGCGGCAAGCCCAGGCGCAGCAGACGCTGCTGGAAAGCGTCGGGCGTCACCATCACCAAAGTACGCACGGCGGGAATATTCAACGACGACGCCAAGGCAATGCGCATGCTGACCCAGCCCGAAAACTGCTTGTCGTAGTTCTGCGGTATATACAAGCCATTGCCCGTGGGCAGCCCCAGCGGACTATCATCCAGCAAGGATGCCGCCGTCAAACGCTCTTGCTCTATGGCCTGGGCATACAAGAAAGGTTTCAGCGTCGAACCCGCCTGGCGCAGCGACCGCGCGTGATCCACCCGGGCCGCCCGCGACAGCTCGCCCGACGAACCCACGTATGCCAACACCTGGCCGGTTTCATTGTCCAGCACGACAACGGCTGCATCGCTGACGTGGCTGGAACTTAATTCACGCAGCCGGCGCATCACCGTCTGAATGACGAAACGCTGCAGATCCGCGTCGATGCTGGTCAGCACATGCGCGCCCGCGCCGGGCTGGCTTTGTTCTATGACCCATTGCGCAAAATGCGGGGCCAGCCCGTCGCTATCAACGCGAACCGCCGAACCGTGCTGCAGGCTGGAGCGCACAAAAAGGTCCAGGTCCTCGCATTCGCTCTCTTGCCCCATTTCCTTGAGCAAAGCGCAGGCGCGCTGCGCCAGAGTCCTGGCCGAAGCATTGGGCGCACGCAGCATTGCGGCCGCCAGCGCCGATTCGCGCGTGTTCAGCCCGCTGGCATGTTTTTGAAACAACACCCGCGCCAGGGCGTCCACGCCCACGATCTCGCCGCGAAACGGCGCAAGATTCAAATACGCCTCGACTATCTGCTGTTTGCTCCAGTGCCGTTCAAGCTCGCGCGCCGCTTCGATCTGGTCGATCTTCTGCGCGATGCTGCGCCGCCGGGCGCCCCGTTGTTCGCGTTCACCGCTTAACAGACTGCTTAATTGCATAGTCAGCGTCGAAGCGCCACGGCGCCCTTGCCCGAACGCCATCCCCCATGCCGCCGCCGCAATAGCGCGCCAATCGACGCCCGAATGTGAATAAAACCTTTTGTCCTCCGACTGGATCACGGCCGCCAGCAAGGCCGGGGAAACATCATTCAATGCCAGCCAGTCGCCGCGCCTGCCCTGGTAATCCGTGCGCATCCGCTGCAAGGGATGGCCGCCACGATCAAGCAAGACGATGTCTGACGCGCGATACTGTTCACGAACCTGCTCATAAGCTGGCGCGGCTGCCGCAGGACCAGCTTGAAACGAAGCGAGAAAAATACAGGCAAGCAGGAATTGCCGCCAAAGCCGCGCCGTCAGCCGCCGCGTTGCAGCTTGCCGCCCCGCGAGCACAATGCCGCATACTGCCCATTGACTCATCGTACCGTTCTCCTAACGGGCCGCCGCGTCTGTTCCAGCGGTCGCATCCTGCACCGACAAACCGCCGCCGTTGGGGCGCACACCGTATACGTCGGGCTGATACAGCGCCTCGATACGAGTGGGCGGCAACAGGAAGCTGCCAACGGTATTAAGCCGTACCGTGTACTCAAGGGTGGTAGTGCCTTGCGGCAGATATTCGTAATAAGCACGCACGCCTTCAAACGACCGCTCGACAAAGCTGGGCTGCCTGTCGAACCGCCCGTCCCGCTCTACATCAGCAGGCGTAGCGGCAGTCGAGGCAATGGCCGAGTCCCGCCCCAGGCCGCTGCCCAGGATGGTGGCGCCGGCCGGCACCGGATCGCTAAGCACGGCCCACACGGTTGCGGTCTTGGCGGTAATACGAAGCTGCACGCGGTATACGTCGCCGCGCGACCACCGCCCCGGCAGCGCCTGCGCAACAGGCACGATTTTTCTTTGCACATCGTAGCCGGCCGCAATGGGCTTGACGACAGGCACAGCCGCCAAAGAACGTACTGAAGCCCATGCCACGCCCGGTCCTTGCTGCTCTATGTCAAGAACCTGTTTGGCGGCGGTGCTCCATGGCTGGAAGTAGCGCTGCACCGGCACGTCCGTCGGCGCCTTCACCTTCAGGGCATTGCGCGCCTGCGCCGAACCAGGATTCGGCTGCCCGGCTGCGGGCCAATTGTAGGTAAGGGTCTTCCCGCCCGGCACCAATTGCATGCGCACCTGCCCCGAAACAGCGTCATGTTCGAAATGGCGCGCGAACTTCTCCATGGCCAGGCTGGCCATCAGGTTGGAAGTGGTGGTACGCCATGCGCCATTTTGCTGACGCGCCATCAAACCCTGAACAAGGCGCGGCATGTCTTCGTCCCAGGCCGGCTGCCCTATCACCGTCAAGATCAACTTGGCGGCATTGACCTCGGGACTTCCCATAAGCCACCACCAGTTATTCTGGGCATCGTCGGCAAATACCAGTTCAGTTCCACGGCTTAGCATGCGGGCCTGGATAATTTGGCCGGCCTGCTCCTTCAAGGCCGCGGCATTCGGTATGCCAGGAACGCGCGACACGATAGCCAGCCAGTCGATCACCGCCGAAGTAGGCCAGGTATCGGGTGCAATGCGTATGCTGCCCAGCATGCGCGCATTGGCCGCGCCCTCGCGCGACAAGGCTTCAAGCACCAATAGCTTGCGCACGTCCAGGTCGTTTTGCGGCGCCCACCGATTGCGCACGATTTTGCCGCTTATGAAGGCCAGCAAGCCGTTCTTCATTTTTTCGCGGCTTGGTTCGGGAATGGCAAACGGCAAGCCCAGCGCCTGGGCTTCGTTGCTGGCCGCCAGCAAGTAAGCAGTAAGCACTTCGCTGCCGCGCGACATGCCGGGAAAATAGCGGGCCAGGCCGTCATCGTCCAGATAGTCGGGCAACTGCGCCATAAGATTCGACCATTGTTCGCCGCTGCGCAAGCCCAAGGCCTTCGAGCTTAGCTGCTCCAGGCAGGTATATGGATAGGCTTCGAACCATTTGCGAACGCCCGGAAGGCCGCCGGCCAGCGAGGGCTGCAAATAAATTTCCAGGCCGCCGCGCGGCTGCCCTTTGCCATCTTGCAGGCTACCTTGCGGGGCCTGCACAGCCAGGTGCACGGGGCGGCTGGTTTCAACGGCAGTCAAGACGCTTTGCTTGGCGGTGATTGGTACGCTGGGCAACAAGGTTTGCTTGAACGCCAGCCTGTCGCCCGCAAGCGCCGCCGCCTCTTTCATCTCCTTGGCCTCCTTCGCCGCCGCGAGCGCGCCAGGCGCCGGTACGGGAAGCGGCGCCTGTCCTTGCGCCACCTCGCGCGCCTGCAGTATCCAGTTCAGCACCGTTGAACTGTCCGGCGCATTGCCTTCGGGCGCCTGCACTTTCCAGTTCACCGCCTGCGCTGCGCCAGCCGGCACCTGTATCAATTGCGTCGCCAGCGTTTCGGCAGGCAAACCCGGGCCGGCGTAGCCCGCATCGACCTGAATGCGCATATCGCGCTGCGTCGTATTGCGCACGGTAACAGCGGCCTGATATGCGTCGCCCTCGCGCACCAAGGCCGGCAAGCCCGAAATCAGCTGCACATCCTGAGTTGCGGCAATGGCCGCACTGCCCGTGCCGAAGCGCTGGGTGCCGTAGTCTGCCACGGCCACCAGGCGGAATGAGGTAATGGAATCGTTCAGGGGTACGGTAAGCCGTGCCGACCCGTGTTCATCCAACGGTACGTTCGCCTTCCACAACAGCAAGGTGTCCAGCAGTTCGCGCGTGGGGCTCTTGCCGCCTCCCCCGCCCGCAGGCAGGGCCTTGCGTCCGTAATGGCGCCTTCCCACTATCTGCATTTGCGCCGTCGCGGTCTCCACGCCGTAACCGCGGCGCTGGCGCATGGCGTCCAGCAGGTCCCAGCTTGCATTGGGCGCCAATGCAAGCAAGGCTTCATCGACCGCCGCAAACGCCACTTGTCCATTGGCTGCCGGCGAACCGTCAGGCAGCGACACCTGGATACTTACTTCGGCTTTGTCCCGGACCTGATAGCGCGGCTTGTCTGCGCTGACCTTGACCACAAGCTGGTCCTGCTTGCCGGCTACGCGTATTTCGGCCAGGCCAAAGCGGAATGCCGGCTTGGATAAATCCACCAGGCCGGTCGGCGCCGTATATTTGCCGCCCGTCCCGCCGTATGCCTGGAACCATGCGCCCGGCTGCTTCCATCCCCATGTAAAGAAGGAATACCAGGGCACCTCGTGCAGGCGCCCGCGTAAAGCCAGGACCGACACATAAACATTGGGACCCCATTTCGGGTCGACTGTCAGGCGCACGCGCGGGTCGGTTCCCGAAAGCTCGACGACCTGGGTCGACAGCACCCCTTCGCGTTCGACCGCAACCAGCGCCGTTGCTTCGCGAAACGGCATCCGCACCTGGAATTCAGCGATCTCGCCAGGGGCATACACCTTCTTCTCCGGGATGATGTCGATGCGATCGTCATTGGCGCCGCCAAACCACAGTTCATCGCCACCCACCACCCATACAGACGACGTTGCCTTGGAGACACGGCCCTGGGCATCGCGCGCCGTTGCGACCAGCACGATTTCACCGGACTCCTTCACGCTTCCTTTGCATGGCAACTGGCCCTGGTCGTTGGTCTTGCCTTCGCAAACCACCCCCAGGTCGCGTGTTTCGACATGGCTGTCGTAGCTATAAAATCCGCCCACCATACGTTTGCGGGTTGAATACCTATTGCGGCTGATCGCGCTGACCGACATGCTGACATCCGCCTGCGGCTTGCCGGCCGGCGACAAGGCCAGCCCCGTCACCGCAATGTCCTGGCCTTGCGCCACCCAGCTGCCGGCGCGTATTCCAGCCACCACGCCGGCCGGCCATACCGTCGCGGTCTGGCTCAAGGTCTGGATTTCGCCGTTAGGATCGGCAAACGTCGCCTCGAACAGCAAATCGCGAGGCTGGCTGCCAAGCTTGGGCAATGTAGCGATCTCGGTACGAGCTCCGCCATGCGCATCCAGGACGACAGGTTTTTTGTCGAGGAACAGAGACTGCGCCTCGGCCCCTGCATCGGCCTCGTTGCCGTCTTCCTCATAGTTGTAGGCACCGAACGAATAGTCGTCATAGCCATCGAAGCTAAGTGCCTTGTCCCGCACCATGGCGGACATGCTGGTGTGCAATTGGCTGGCCGGGCCGCCCGACACATAGGATATTTGCACGTCGGCATTCAGCGATTTCGGTGCAATCAACAAGGGCGAGCCATCGGCCGCGCTGATTTTCAAGCCGCCAGTCAACACCGGCAACTTGAACTCCTCAATACGAAACTCGCCGTCCGGCTGGGCATAGCGGTAGTTCGTGCCCGTCAAAGTCACGGCATACACACCCAGCTTGGCTGTCTTGGGAACGGCATAGCTGCTGACCGCGCTCAGGCCGCCCGAGGGCGTCGGTTTCCAGACCAGCGGCAGCTCAAAGTTTTCACCCGAACCCTGATGCTCGATCACCACCGTATCGGGAAGGACCTGATCTTTGCCCGGCACGGCCAGGCCATCGCGCGTCTGAACGCGGATGTAATGCTTCATGGAAATGGTTTCGCCGGCCCGCAACAAGCTGCGGTCGAACACCGTATGCGTTACCTTGGTGGGCGTCGGCTCGGTATTGGTGGGCACATTGAAACGCCAGGATTCTATGCCCCGGTTCCAGCCGGACAAAACAAAAGAAAAGTCCGCCTTGCCATAAGCTTGCGGATGATCGGCCGGAATACGGGCCGAAACATAAACACCGCTTAACCCCGTGCTCTCGCAGTAGCTGGGCGCGGCAAGCGCCTGCGTGCCGTGCCAAACGCCTTGCGCGTCCGTCGTGCCCGATGCCAAAGCCCTGCCCTCGCAGTCCAGCACATTGATCTGCGCGCCCGCCACCACCTTGCCCTGGTCCAGGGTAGTCACCCAGACCAGGACGTCGTCGCGCCCCTGCTTCATGTGCACGCCCAAGTTGGTCACCAGCGCCGAGCTGCGCACATACATGGGTTTGGCCGATTGCAGCAACGCAGCCCCCAACCGGGCCGACTCGACTTCCAGCACATGAAATCCGGGCTCGCCGACGGGTATGCCTATGACCTCCAGCGGCACATCAGCGCCTTCTTCCATCAAGGCCGGCAAGGTCATTTCGCGCACATCGGCCTGTCCCGCCAATGCCGAAAACCCGCGCACATCAACAGCCGGCCCCTTATCGTGCGCCGGCGCACGGTCGGCCATGATTTTTTTCAACTGAAGCTCGGTCAACATGCCGTCGTCCAGCCGCTGCAGGCGCGCATACCAATGCAGCACATCCACATCGTCCTGAGTAACGCGGTCGCGGACCTTGCCTGCCGACACAGCCAGTTCTTTGCCGCGCAACTGTCCTTCGACATTACGTACAGACAGCGGCACTGTCGGTGGCTCCGCGCTGTCGGCCTGCGCCGGCGCATAGGCAAAGCGTTCGATCACTCCAAAGGGCGCCGCGGCAAACTTTACCAGCGGCGGGAACGGCGCCATCGGAATCGACAAAGGAAACTGGTCCGCGTTGCTCAACGCGCGACCCGCGTCGTCCCGAATATTATCGGGCAGTTCAAGCTTCAGTTCGGCGCGCTCGGGAAACGGCCCCGCAAACCGCACGTAGTCGACGCTGCCGCGGTAGGAGTCATCCCGGTTTTGCGGGCCGACCTCGCCGTTCGGCGTTCTAAGGCGTATCTTGGCCGCCTGTTCGCTGGACACGGGCGCATTGAAATTAAGCACTATCGGCGACACAGGCGTGCAAGCCGCGTTGGCGTTTTCGCGCTGGCAACTGAACGAGGCCTTGAAAGGTTCGCGCACCGTGTAATCGAACGCCTGCGCCTTGTCGGACGCGACACCGGAAGGCGTCGCCACCCCACGTCCTATAATCAGCTGCACTTTTCCGTCGGCAGACAGCCGGCGCTTACACTGCACTAGTTGCACGCTGTCGTCGCGCTGCGACTCCGGTATGTACGCGGCCTCTAGAATAGCCTTGCGCTCGGGCTCGCCTATCAAACGTACAGGAATTTCTTCGCCCAGCCCTTGCGCCACGCACATGACATGGGCCGCAACGGTTTCCGGCTTGACCTTGCCGTTGAATCGCAGCACGAACACCTGGTCCTCGTCGACCATATCGCTGCGCGGAAAGGTTTCAATAACCTGCGGCCCGCCGGTCGCAAACGTGAATTGGGTCTTGCCGCGCAAGGCTTCGCCATTAAGCGCACGAAAACCCGGATCGGCCTTGGCCTGGCATTGCACCCCAGGCCCCGGCCGCTGCTCGAATACGTAAGTCCAGCGCCGTGCATCAAGCCAGCGTCCCTGCCCCGTCACGCTGGCGTCATTGCAACTGACTGTCAGCGGCGCCTTGGCTTGGTCGTCGCCAAAAACAATGACTGGCGCATCGAACATGACCTTGATGCTTTCGACTACCGCCACGCGGCCCTGGGGCGAGAATTGCGTTATCTGAGCCGCCTGCGCACCGCAAAGCGACAAAAACAGAATCCAGCCCAATGCAGCGCGGCGAACCATGGCAACTCCCTTCCCGTCTTGTATGTTCTTAGCCGTGCAGTTTACTCAATGGCCCGTCCAAAAGTAGAAAAATATCGTCAACTGGCAAGCCGCATCGGAGTATGCGATAATTTCGGGCTTGTTGCCCCTCTAGCTCATGCTTGGTTAGAGCAGCGGACTCATAATACATGGCGCAAGATGTTGTAAAAGCAGTAAAAACGTAATAGAATCAACGCGTTACATGGTTGGCAGCACACCACGCAAAGCCACCATGTAACGGGTAAGTAACAGAAGCAAAGTTTCGGGCCGCTAGCTCATGCTTGGTTAGAGCAGCAGACTCATAATCTGTTGGTGCTGTGTTCGACTCACAGGCGGCCCACCAAAACGAAGCCCCAGCCCTCACCGGCTGGGGTTTTTCGTTACTGCATCCCGCAACACCCACGGCTACCGGCCACACTGCGCCAGCTACAGGCCGCGCAGCACCCGAGCCAATACCAGTGCGGCACCCTTGCGGTGATCGCCGCCTGTGCCGCCCGCTACGCTGCCCAGTTCGCCGAGGCCGTACAGGCCGCGTTCGATTAGTCCTCATCGTACCGCTATTGATCGTTCTGATCGTCTAATACCTTGGCCTATAGCCTGATTGCTGCCGATGATTTGTCATGCCAAAAACAAACCCGCCGAAGTCATGCGACTAGGGCGGGCTTGAGTGCCGCATCAGGCGAGGAGGAACCGCCCTGCGGCTGCATCCGATCGTTTAACGAGGGTCGGTGTGCTTGACCTCGGCCTCACTGAGAGTTGTGGTTACTGAGGGACTACCATTCTTCAACCTTCCGGCCATCCTTGCAGGGTAGGCACATGCGAACCCCTGCAACGTCACGCGAGAAGAACTTACGGCCACACCGTATGCAGGGACGCCAGCCGACATATCGCACAACGCGGGGCGGGTTGTAATTCCGGTCTAGCACTGGCTCCCGCCTGTCGTCGCGCTGGTGCCATTGCGGCGGTTCGATAATGTCGCGTCCCTCGCTCATTACTGCACCTGACGGCGGGCAATCTCGGCTTCGATTTGTTCCAGCGTGGGCAGGGTGAAACTCAAGGGCGGATGCAGGTCGTACAGTTCCGCCAGCGCGGCAAGTGCCTTCACCCGCGCATCTGCATTCTTGTTCCGCTTCGGGTCGGCCAGCTCATACAGGCGGGAGCTGATTCGGTCTTTGGTGACTGCCTGCATCCGTTGCTCGTTGGGCTGCACGTCTGCAAAGACTGTGGCGAAGTAGAACTGTGGGCCGCTAAGTGGCAGGGTCATACGCATCCCGGCAACGGTATCGAGCACGCGCTGCCACGTTGCGCCTGCCGACTCCCAGGGCTGCGCGGCGATAGCCCGGTTCATGCCGACTAGGCAGATGGTGTAGTTCTCAACTGGTGCTGTCCGTTCATCGTCAAAGACCACATGCAGGCGCTTGTCGTGGTCGGTGTAGGTCGTTATCACTGTTCGTTCTCCTTTGGTGCGGGTAATGCTGGCGGGATGCCATACAAGCCGCTCACGGTGTCGGCTGCGATGTACTGCACGTCCAGCTTCTTGAAAATCTCTTGCAGGGTGCCAATCTCGGCAGGGGTCAGCTTGGCCCGCATTTCGTCGCGCAACTTGGGGCGCTCGTCGCGGTCGGGGCTGGCGGGGTTGTGCATCTTCTCCAGCAGGTAGCCGTAGAGGTGCATTTCGTCCATGTCCAGCTTCTGGAGGTCGTAGCCCGATTGCTCGTCAGTTGTGACGGTCACTTCCTGCTGGAGCTTGGTTGCAGCATCGAGGCCGAGCAGCTTGGCGCGGCGTTCCATGACTTTGACTGCCGTGTGTATCGCTGCCAGCTTTGGAGCTTTGTCCTCAAGCACCCGCGTCAGCACGTCGCCCGTTTCGGGGTTGCGTACAGGCTGGCCGGTGTTGTCCAGCATGGGTGCGCTTACCACACGGCCCGCGCTCACAAGGGGATGGAACGCCTTGACCGTCTGCATGGCCTCGGTCAGCAGAACGTCACAGCGCCCCAACTCGAGGGTGAGCAGTTCTTCGGCTGGTTCTTTCGTTACGGAGGTGAGCGCCCGGCTGATAACACGATGCACCGTGTCTGCGCCGACGTTCATTTGTGCGCCGATTTGTTCGAGGGTTTTTCCCTCCAAGCGAAGGGAAAGCATCTCAGCGCGGCGTTCTGCTTCGCGGATGCTCTTGGCGCTGGTGATGGCCTTCGGGCCTTTGCCTGTCTTAATCATTCGGTACTCCGATGGACAGGCACTTATACGGGAGCGTTGCGCTGCCGCAGGTTACGCCGTTCTGTTCAGTTACATGAAAACGCTGATGCGACTCAGTTCCTTGCTGATGTTCGCGGTGCGGGTCTTGGACATGCCAAGCGATTCAACAATGCGGCTGACGCGAGCATCGTTCTCTTGCGTGGCGAAGCCTTCCGGGGTCGCGCCGGACTGCTGCGCGAAGTAGCGTGCTTCCTTCCAATCATGGAGGTCGGTTTCCAGCGCACGCACCAGTTCTGCAAGCGTCCCGGCCAGAGGCTCAATGTCAGAAATTCGCTTAACAGCACGACCGAGAATCGAATCAGCAGTGGCCTTCAGCTTTGCACCAAGTTGGGCGCGTTCCAATTCTTCGGCGCTGTTAATGTCCGTCTCAAGTGCAGTGCGGCGCAGTTCAAGGCGAAGCATCAAGCGACGTGCCTTCTCGATTTCGATTTCCAGCTTGTCGGCCTTTGCGTCCTCGCCCTTGGCAGCGGCGTCGTGCCACTGCGAGTGCAGCAGCGCATGGCTCGCGCTGGCTTCGTTGTGTTTGGCGATTACGTCAGCAAGGGTTTCGCGGAGTTTTTCAGGGTGGCTCATGGTCGTTCCTTTGTGGTTGATTACTTGCGATGATGGTTGGTGGCGTTGAGTTGAGCCTCGAATGCGGCTTTGCGCCGAGCGCCACTGTCGCCCCCGTTGAAGGCGTGCGCCTTCTGGTCAAGTTCGGCGCTAACCATCAAGTTCGGCAGTGCATCCTTGAATTTCTCAAGCTCCTGATGCTCTGCCACCGTCAATTGAGACGGGCGGGACGGTTGCCCGCTGGTTTGGTCTTCACGATACTGATTAGTCTTCACTGTCGATGCTCCTTGGTTGAGAAGGTGGGTTAATGCGTCTTGGCGGGAAGCCCCCGCCCCAAGACTCTGTCTGACCTGCTCCACCGCTTGGAGAAGGTCTTTGTTCAGGGTGAATTCCACGCGAGCGCCGCCGTCGTTTTTCAATCGGTCGCGGAATGCTTGCTGGTTCCTGGCGTTATCGGTTGGCAAAGCTGGCCTCTCGGCTGGTTTGTTGTAGTGAGTGCAGCTTATGGCAAATTACCGGTAATAGCTTGACGGAAGCCACTACATATAGTCGAAGTCCATCATCAAACTACTAGGGGTAGTGGTCTGCGGCCACATTGCAGCGAGTGGCATCAGGTGGCGCGGCGCTCTCGGTTTTTCGCGGTTGAGGTACATAGCCATTACTCGATAGTTCGCAGGAACGAAAAAGCGGAAGCAGGTCAATCCATTACGGGGCTAGAACTTGGTTTTGCTAGTACGTCGGTCGAGCAGGTTCAGCCGAACGAGGGCAGGGCGCTGTAGGCGGCGGCGCGCGGCGGCCCGGGCGCAGGTGCTGGCCACATGCGGCGCACGGCCTGTGCGGCCCGCTGGTGCCCACTGGTGGCACTTGCTTGCAAGGTGGTGCCCTGCGGTTCGCATGGGGTTGGTTCCCTATGTGTTGGACGGCCTGAATTGGTCTAACGACCGTCTGCATTTCCATCTTTCCGGCTAGCGAACCCGGCTTGCAATTTGCACCGCCAAAACTGCCTTGCAGGGTGCCGGGGGGGTGGGTTGTTTTCCCTATAGGGCTACACCCCCACTAGCGAACCCGATTCGCTAGGGGGTGCCAGGGGCTGTCGGGGTTCGCTAAGTGGGGGCTAGCGAACCCCTAGCGAACCCGGGGGCTCCCCAAGCGAACCCGGCAGCTCATACCCTCACCCTGCACATTCCATCGCTCTCAACCAGTCGTTACCAGACGGGGAATTTTTCTCCTTCGCCAGCCTGCTCGCTGCCATCAGTCGTTCAATGGAAGCAAGGACGCGCTGTTGGGTGATCCCCCGGTGTGGTTTCATTTCGGAGAGCTGGGCCTTCAGGGAGTTCTTGCTCGGGTATTTGCCCGCCACAACCTGCTGATGCACCCATTGCCAGATGAATTCGTCATCGTCCGCGTCGGTCTCGGATGCGCTGACATGCTCTTGCATGGTGTGGGAAATGACGCACGATGTGATGGGCTGGCCGTCCTCGTCGTAGTCGAGAAACACCTGCTCAAGTGCAAAGTCGTTTTTCATGCCGTCGCTGCCGTCCTTGGACTTGCTCACTTCCCAACGGCGGCTCGTGTTCTGTTTGTCCTCTGACACGCGGGAGACAGCGATCGCGCAATCCAGCGCACCATTCAGCCCCGACCAGCCGCGCAGGCCTCGCGTCTCGTCCTTGCCGCTGTGATGCACGACCAGCACGAACCCGCCTAGCTCGGTTTGCAGGTCTTGGAGGTTGGCAATCAGTTGGCCCATGTCGGCGCTGGTGTTCTCGTCCATCCCCGGCGCACTTGCTGCCAGCGTGTCGATGCACACGACACCCCCGCCCAAACCTGCATCTAGTATCAGGCTGACAAGCTCTTTGAGGGTGTCGGGTTCGCGCAGGTCAATGGGCTGCTCAATGAACGCGATGCGGTCTAGCGTCCCCTTCTTGGTGCGGTAGGCGTGAATTCGCTGCGGCATACCGGCTTGGCCTTCCAGCGTGATATAGACCACAGGTGCAGCCTTCGTCGGAATCCCGAACCAGTGGAAGCCCCCGGCAACTGCTGCCAGCAGGTCAAGCACGAGGAAGGACTTACCCGACCCCGGCTGGCCGAAGATTGCGCCGATACCCTTTTCAGGTAGCACGCCGCGCACCAGCCATTTCATCGGCGGGCGGGATGCAATCTCATTCGCTGCAACAAGCCGAAGCCCACCGGCAGGAGTTACCCGCGTCGGGCGTTTCGGTGCCATGCGCTTGACCAGTTCCCCGGCCAGCAGTTGAAGGGCGATCAGTTCCCCATGCTTCGCATTCGGTTCGTTGGCTTGGTGCGCTCGTGCTTGTGCCAGCGTCCGGTCGAGATAGTCTTTGCGCTTGGTGGCCTTGTCACGCTGCCCGAGTACCGATTGCAGGAACAGGCGCTTCACCTGCTCATTGTTCGCGCTGTACTCGGCCAGCATCTGCACCAGTTGGGCGTCGGCCTTGCTGTGGTCTGTATGCCCAATGGCTTGCCAGTCGCCGCTGAACAGGGCTTGAAACTTGGCACCGTTCGCCGCGCTGGTGGCGCGTTGCAGAATGGCCTCGTCTGCTTCCACTTCTGGCCCATCGGCCAGCGGTTGCGCTGTCTCGGTGCGCCCCATGTCAGCAGCCAGCATGTCCAGCAGTTCGGGGCGGGGTGCGATAGGCTTCTGGTGCAGGGGGTTGCCTGTGCAGATCATGAATCGCTCGTGCGAATAAACCTCCACCCCGTCGCGCCTCATGCCCTTGGCCACCTTGCCCGTGACCCACACATGCAAGCCGCGCCCACTGCGCGAATGCTCGGTGTAGCTGTCAGCAGCATCAACGATCTTTTGGAAGCGCCCCAACTGTTCGGGCGTCGTGTCGTCCTTCACGTCCAAGTCAATGCAGGTGAAGGGGTCGGACTCATGCAGCATGTACCCGATATGCAGACCGTGATGAGCAGCGAACGCGCTGGCTTCATCAAAGGTGCGCCACGTCGAAGAGTCATTGACTCGCGCATGGGGTAGGCCTTGGGTAGCGATTCGGGGTGCTTTGTCCTCGCCAGCGACGCACCATTGCGAACGCTCCCGCAACTCTTGCGGGATGCAGGCCCAGCGGTCGGGCTGCGGGGCGGCAGGGGCCGCGATCACAGGGTTGCCGCCGTGTTGGTATGGGCCACACTGTGCGGCGTGCTGTGCGGGCAAATTGTCAAAGCCTGTCGGCGCGAGGTGTCCTATGCTTTGGACAGGCTCATTCAGGGGGCTGGTTTCCTTAGACCGGAGCGGGTTGCGGCCCGACTCCGGTTTTTCTTGATCGAAGCTCATGTTTCTTCCCTAGCTGTTACGCATGAGTTACAGCACTAGGCCGGAGCGGACGGAACCGCTTGAAACGCTTTGCGAATTGATGGATTGGCTCATGTCCTGTGAATACTTTGTTCAGTAGGATTGGGCGCCGGTGTTACCTGTGCCGGTATGCGTATTCGCGGCAAGCCAAGCGTCCAGCGTGGCTCGTTCGTACCGAACCAGCTTGCCCAGCTTGACGAACTCTGGGCCGCGCCCGCCCTGTGAGCGCCATTGCGCGAGGGTGTTGGGTGAGGGTGTGCCGCCCAAGTAGGCGGATGCTTGTGGGGTATCGAAAAGCTGGCGAACTACGGGCTGCACTTGCGTGGTCGTGGTCATGGCGGTGACTCCATCTACGGCCACCGCCACCAGCAATAGAAAAGGCGGACAGTGGGCCAACTGCACCGCATTACCAGTGCCACTGACCCCCTGTCCGCCTTAGCAGACTTTTCGTTTGACCCTTTCGGGTCGTGTCCTTTCGGACGGCCTCCCGAAGCATTGCGCTACGGGTTCAGCAAGTGGGTGATGGCCGTAATGTAGCAAAGTGGGCCATCGTGTGCAATCTTATATTGTGTTTTCCGTCTAAGTCTTGGGTCTCATCAAGCCCGCAGGGCTATGACGTTCTCACCGCTGGCCGCAGCCTTGGCAATCTCGCCCTGACGCACTATCCATGCGCTGATCGCTTCCAGCGCGGGCAGCAGCGATGCCGGGTCGGGGTTGTTCGCGTAGTGCTTACCATGCACGTCCGAAGCCTTGTGATTCTCTAGCTGGCGGCTGGTGTCGCCGTCAATGCCCACGATCTTGGCAACGTCCTCAAAGGTGCGGCGCATGTCGTGATTGGACAGGTGGAGTCCCGCAACCTCGCTGACCTTCTCCCACATCGCACGCGGGTCTTTCATGTGGCCGCTGTCGCCGCGCACTGCCGGAAAGACGTACTCCTTACCCTTCGTCGTGCGCTCGGCATAACGGCGCGTCAGAATCTGGTGCAGCGCCTTGGTGATAGGAAATGTCATCGCGTTATGGTTCTTCGCAATGTCGCCGGGGATATGGAAGGTGGGCAGGTCGCCGTCGAGTTTCACCCTGTCCCATGTCAGGCTTGATGCTTCCCCGATTCGACACCCCGTAAGAATGAGAAACATCACGAGGTCTGCCGCGACGCTGGTGCTGCGCCGGTTGCGCTCCGGGTCTGCGTACTGCTGGAGCAGCAGCCATGTCTCGCCTAGCTTGTCCTTCGGGATGCGCCCGTCGCGTGCCTTCTCCGGGTTCCACTTCGCCATGCCCCCTTGCTTGAACATCTGCGACACCGGATTGACCGGCAGAATCGGGTAAGTGCCGTCACTGGTGGCGTTCTTCTCCCGCGCCCAGTTGAGCAGCGCCCGCAGGTTACGGAACGCCTGATTAGTCTGCACTGGTGCCGTCTTGGACAGCTCGCGGAACCGCTTAATGCACGCCTCGCGGTTAATCTCGGCAACGGGCTTGTCGGCCCACTCTGCGAAGGTGACGACCACACATTTCCGAAGGTCTGCCTTGCTGGTCGGGCGCAGCGGGCCATGCTTGGTGCGCTTGTGCTCGATGTAGTCCTCCATCACTTCGCGGAGGGTTTCGGTCTGCGCGACCTTCTTGCGCTTCTCGTCCTGTGGGTTGATGCCGTCGCCCATATCCAGCAGCATCTTCAAGGCACGCTTTCGCGCTTCGTCGCAGGAAAGCATGGGATGCTGGCCGAGCGTGAAACGGCGCGTCTTGCCATTCACAGGGCGCTGAACGATGTAGCTCCGCACCCCGTTGGAGGTGACGCGGACGCCGAAGCCCTTTGTCGCACCTTCCTCCCAATAGAACTCTTGCCCTTTCGTTGCTGACGGGACGGGCAGGTTCTCAACTGCCAGCTTGGTGAGCTTCTTGATGGTCGCCATGTCAGTTGCCCTCCTGCACCAGCGCGGAGAGTGTGGGGGCTGCTATTTCTGGGTCGGTTCCGGTTATTCTTGTCATGTTGGCATTTCCTCTTAGACGTTGCGATGCTGACCAGAGGTCGGGACTGTTGGCGCAGTCGCCGGCCTCACTCGTTCCACGGTCTTACTTTTTCCCGTGTAAGCCCAGTGTAACGAATGCACGTAGAAGTTAGCAATAGCACATATAACGAAAATCGCCGCTAAGTCGTTGATTTGCCTACGGTCGTATAGTTACATATAAGCAGGCAAAAGCAGGTATAATGCCACCCCTGATAACTCATAATCCGTTGGTGCCGTGTTCGACTCACGGGGGGGGCACCAATACTTGTGCGGGTTTCCAAGAAATTGGAAATCCGCTTTTCTTTTTATATGTGGTGGTTTATGAAACAGGTCGGTTCTTTCCCGTGGGCCGAACTGCACCCCAAGGTTGGATTGGAGTCCAACTTTTGGGATTCAAAGCGCGGGGCGAAATAAGTATATGCTTGCCTTGGTCCCAATTTGGGACTATAGTTGATCCATGCGAGTAATAGCCGTCAGCACCCTACGTCAATTCTGGG
Source organism: Eoetvoesiella caeni (assembly GCF_003315175.1). Classification (GTDB taxonomy): domain Bacteria; phylum Pseudomonadota; class Gammaproteobacteria; order Burkholderiales; family Burkholderiaceae_B; genus Eoetvoesia; species Eoetvoesia caeni. The sequence continues at coordinate 399,068 of NZ_QNRQ01000003.1, forward strand.
AAAAGCACTCAGACTCTGAGCAACCCCTGAAGGCTTGGCATGATGAAGCCACCCAAGCCGCATGGGCCCAACCAGCCGAGATCAAAACCCAATACCGCAGCGCCAGCATCTTAAAAAACCGGCGCGTCGTATTTAACATCAAGAGCAATGACTACCGCTTAATCGTCGCTATTGCGTACCGCCTCGGCATCGTCTACGTGAAATTTATCGGCACTCATGCCGAATACGACAAGATCGACGCCGAGACTGTAGAAATGGAGTAACTCATGCAAATTCGCCCTATCCGTACCGAGGCCGATTACAAGGCCACCTTAAAAGCAGTCTCCCGCCTTATGGAGAGCGACCCAGAATTAGGCACTCCCGAAGGCGACCACCTGGATGTGCTTGCCACCTTAGTACAGGCTTACGAAGCAAAACACTATCCTATTGACCTACCTGACCCCATTGAAGCAATTAAGTTTCGGATGGAACAGGCAGGCCTGACAGCCAAAGACTTGGAGCCAATGATTGGTCAGCGTAACCGTGTTTACGAGATATTGAACCGTAAACGCGCCCTGACGCTACCAATGATTTGGAAGCTGCATCAACAGCTTGGCATTCCTGCCGAAAGCCTCATCCGCCCCGTCCCTCACACTTAAAAGTTACCGCTCGGGGAGGCTATTGTCATAAAAACCTTCGATACGTTGATTTGATCAAAGTATTTCGAACATATCGATGCGGACTCATAATCCGTTGGTGCCGTGTTCGACTTACGGGGGGGCACCGATCATATCAAGCGCTTAGGCCAACTCTTCGGGTTAGCTTTTTTTCTTGTCGCCGCCTCAAAAAATCAGGCCGGCTCCGCTTCCAGCTTGATAACGGTACGGCTGCCCGTCGCTTCAGCGTAGCGCGTGAGTGTACGCATCGAGGGCATAGTACGACCGCTTTCCAATCGGGCAACGGTGGACTGAGTTGTATGCATACGCTTTGCGATTTCGTCTTGCGTCAGGCCGGCGCGGACACGCGCCGCAATCAGTTCGCGAGCAATTGCAAATTCAGGCGTTTGGGCCTCGTATTCGGCCTTCGTCTCAGGGTCAGCCAGCAGGCGGGTTTTCAGTTTGGATAGGTCAGTCATCATCAAGGCTCCGTAATCGCTCGTAGGCAATTTCGATGTTCCTGCGCGGCGTCTTCTGCGTTTTCTTGATGAACACATGCAGCACCATTAGCAGCTTGCCTGTGCGCGCCACATACACCGCACGGGCAATGCCGTCGCGCCCGGTCATGCGCATTTCCCATAGCTTCTCTTCTAAATGCCGAATATGAGGCATTCCCACGTTCTGAGGCCCCAACCCTTCAAGCAGCTCGGCTATATGCAGGAATCGCGCCCGCATGTCGGCCGGTATAGCCATCAACTCATCTTCGGCGATAGGCAACAGCTTGACACATCACACCATCATTTTATCTCTTTTTTGCTATGTTTGGTAGTGCTGAGCTACATCGCTGCGGAAGAACGTAACTTTCGCTTTTCTGGTCCAGGGCATTGTATAAGCCCACCGGCATCTTTCATTTTTAAGGTGGATAGTCATGTCCATCCTAGTGTCGAACCTGAACGCCCGCAACACCGTGTGATTGCATATGCCGCGCATTTCCTTGCTGAACGTTCGCTCGCCAAGAGCGTTTTGGCAAGGCAACGGACACGCCTCCCTGATTGATGCAATGTTCGACTCACGAAGGCGCCGATACTCGCCCAAAAGCGCAACGAATTATCGATATATTCGTTATGAAACGGGTTGTTGGCTGGCCGGGCCCATTGGCGCATAATTGAATTTTCGTTCCGACACGCAAGCGTCAAGCGGGAGTTTCACATGAACGGCCATCCCAACGAGCCGCCCGAGCCGCATCCGCCCGGGCCCGACCCGGACGATTTATCGCTGCCCGATCAAGACGACATAGAAGTGCCGCCCAAAGAACCGCCCTCGCCGGTGAAATTGGATATACGCGCCCAAAGCTTGTCGTGCAGCGGCATCAAGAGAACATTGCAGATGGGCTCTATTACCGCGGCCACGCCTCCTACCGCCAGCGAGCCCGTGATCGTGTAAGTCACGGCAAACGCAACGCTCATATGAAGGCATACCTGGCTGGTCTTATAGGCAACAATTCGCATAATCAACTCCTGAAATCAACACCCCATTTTAATGCGAATAGATCTCATTAGCAGTTGTTTCTCTTTACCATCACGATAGGCATCGTCTATTGCCGGGCGGCAATCCCGATCCCGATCACCATCGCTACGCTCGTAGCGATGGCCTGTATGGCCAAGATGCGCCATGCCCATTCCGACCACAGCTCCGCCATACAGGCAACATCCAAAATAATTACGATCCGTTTGGCGTAGACCCGTAGTTTCTACCAACAAGTGCTATAAAATAAGTTACCTCAGACGCACGACGTAACAAAGAAATAGAACAAACATATCGCCCACACGAGAAAGCGACAGCTCCAGTCGCTCCAAGCCGCAGCTCACCAAACCGCAACACCAGTCAGTACTCCAGCAACCTGCTTATTACCGAGCCACACAAGCCCGTGTTTCCCTTGAAGACGGCACTGGCGCGGCCTCGGTGTTGCTGACGATTTTGATGTCTATTCTGTAGTTAATTAACTAGAACAATCTTGGAGCAACATCTTGAAAATCAATCGGTTTGCGATGTGGTTCATTGCATTGGCCTCGTGCGTAATGCTAAGCAGTTGCGGCGGCGACGATGGCGTCGATGCCAGCAACACCGGCGAAAATTTCTCTACACGTGTCCATGTGCTTGCTTCGGCAAGCGGCAGTCTCACGCCAGCCGAGCCCGGCAACGCAGCAAATTCCTCCTGGACGCTTACCCTTAATAATCCCGAACCTTCCGCACTCTGGTACACCGACCGGCCAAACCGGGACGTTGGCGCCATGCCGCTTAAAGACTACGCGGACGCCACCTTCTGGCGCAGCGCTTATGGCAGCGTCAATCCCAACGCGACAGTGCTTTTCCAACCGACCGGCACCACCGACCTTAACGCGGTGTACCTATCGCTATCCACGCCTTCCTACAACCAACAATCCAATACGATCACGTTCCAGGCAAAGTTCCTGAATGGCGATATCAACCAGGCAGCCCCCGCCACAGTAGCCTTTACCAACGCAACACTGAACGTGCTGAACAACGCCACCGACGACAAGCCAGTATCGTCGTATATGCAATATGCCGATCAGGCTGTCTTCCAGCCCACGGCGGTGGTCAATCAGTACAAGCTGGTATTAAGCAATGCCGGCCCGGAAATGATATGGGTGGACAATGCGCCCGGACAGTACTCGGACAGTCGGCCAATGTCATATTTTTTCCCGCAATGGCCTTATGTTTTCAAAGACTCGCCGCCCAATGCGGCCCTGGTCGGAACCACGCCAAGCGGCAGCCTGAAGCTGTATTTCGTGACTCTGACCGATCCGGAATACGATCAACCCTCGGGACGGGTCAGTTATACCGCTACGCTTTTAGGGCAAACCTCCGGAGCGCTGGAAATGCTTAACGATCCCGTACTAAGCATCGACTCGGGCGTGTTTTCCCGCTTCCCGCTACCCGGAAAAGGCACGGGCTACCAGGCCTTCGGCCAGGGCTACGACCCATCTTCCGCCAACGACACCTATATTTATTTCGGCAGCGACATCGCCCGCAAGCAGGTGGGATCGCTCTGGGGAACCCAGTCCTACCTCTCGCAAAGCTGCGAACCGAATTGCCGCAACGACCTCAAGATAATGAAAGACGACGGCATCAATTTGATCCGGCTCTACGATTGGGATCCCCGCAACGACCACAGCCAGTTCCTGGATTACGCCAATAGCCTCAATATCAAAGTAGTAGTGCCCATCAGCAATTGGCTGCCGACGCAAGGCTCCAACGTCTGGGACGAACAGGTCCCAGGCTATTTCAGCAGCCGCAATTTCGGCAACAAGGCAGGAACCGACTGGCACCCGGCTATAGCTGGCGTAATCATATCCAACGAGCTGGATGCGAATGGCGGCCAATATTACGACAACGTAATCGGCCTGGTCGCACGCTTCATCCAGGAAGCCGACAAGAAGGGATTCAACAAGACCGTTCCGGTGGGCGTGCCGGTGACCTTTGTTCCCCAAGGCGCACCGCTGGCGCCGGGCGGGCAGAACATGCCGGCCTGGAGCCAGTTCAACCGCTTGCTGACCGACCCTAGAACCGCTCAGTACAAAGACAGGCTTATGCTGTGCCCCAATACATACAACAGCAAAGACTATCTCTTCACCAACGCCGAAGGTACCGGCGAGGGCTGGGTTCCGCTGACTTACAAGAAATTCGGAGTCCCCATCCTATTCACAGAAATCGGCTATAGCCGGGCAAAACCCGATTACACCCCACAGTTCGTGCAAGACCAGCTACAAGGCGTGCTTGAATACCAAAAAGCCAATCCGCAACAAGTGCTCGGAGCCATGCACTTTCAGTTCGACGACAAGGTCTGGAAGCAAACGCCTGACGACTCGGATACTGAAGGCGCGTTCGGCATGTATCACCATGGCGCCATTCTGAAGCAGATTACAACGGTGCAAGGGGATTACGAGTACTACAACAATGATGCCAAGGGCGGCTACGGCATCCTGACCATTGACAAGCTGGAGCAGACTCGTACATACGCTCCGGTAATCGAAGCGTACAAGTAGGGCCGTCTTGCCGACTCTTTGAGTCTTCGCGACCTACTGTCTAATCCGCCCGATGCATGCGTTTTTCATACGCGTGCATCGGGTGTTTTTTTAAGCGATACCAGGCTTGAAGAAACAAGCCCATGCCGGGCAATGCACGATTTGCCGATGCTCTATCCGACTGCCGGTAAACGCTCAGCGCTTCGGCACAAGCCTTAGCAGCTTTCCTTCGCTTTCGTCTTCAATCAGCCAAACAGCGCCGTCGCGGGCTACGGCAACGTCGCGTATACGGTGTCCGAGATCCCAGCGTTCGGCTTCGTGGGCGCCGCCATGGCCGTCGAAGCTGATGCGCACCAGTCCTTTCTCAACCAGGCCGCCGATAAAGGCAGAGCCGCGCCAGGACGGGAACATGGCGCCGTTGCAGAAGGACAGGCCGGCGGGCGCGATGACCGGCGTCCAATACACGACGGGGGCTTCGAATTCGGGGCGGGTGCTGTGGCGAGGAATGGGTATGCCGCTGTAATTGTCGCCGTTGGATACGATCGGCCAGCCGTAGTTTCGGCCAACCTGAACAAGGTTGAGCTCGTCGCCGCCGCGCGGGCCCATTTCATTCAGCCAAAGGCGTCCGTCCGGCGCAAACGCCAGGCCATAAGGGTTGCGGTGGCCGGTGGTCCAGGTCTGGGCCTTGACACCGCCTTGCGCGGCCATGGGGTTATCTTTCGGCGTGGATCCGTCCAGGTTCAGGCGCAGCACTTTGCCCCTGGCCGCGTCAGGATCCTGCGCTGTCTTGGGCTCTTGGCGGTCGCCCACCGTAAGGAACAAGTATCGGCCATCGGGCGAGAAAGCAATAATGCCGCCGGGCTGACCGCCGGTGCTGGCCTGGCCCTGGCGCCAGATGATGGCAAGATCCGCAAGCCGGGCCGCCCCGCCGGATTCTTCCAACTGTGCGCGGGCAAGCGCAAGCACACCGCCGCCGCGCTGGGGCTCGACGAAGGTGAAGTAGATCGTGTGGTCGTGGGCAAAGCCCGGCGACACCGCCACGTCAAGCAGCCCGTTTTGCCCATGGTAATAAACTTTGGGCATGCCGGGCACTTCCGTCTTTTCACCGCTCTGCGTCGCTATGAACAGCTTTCCCGGCTTTTCAGTGACCAGCAGGCGGCCGTCGGGAAGAAACGCAATCGCCCACGGATACTCGAACGTGGCAACGCTGGACAATGCAAAGGGTTGGTTGGGGCTGGGCCGGTTCATGCCCGCGTTTTCAGAGGCCGCATGCACTGATACGGGAGCAGCAACAAACAAAGCCGCGCCCACCAGCGCTAAAGCGCGGGCGATTCGGGAAATCAAGTTTTTCATTCTCATGGTGTGGCTCGCCTCGTTCCGTTGCACAAAATCGCCAAGTCTGTACCAGCATAGCAAGAGACGATCCCAAATGGCGAACAAGCTGCCGGCCTGCAAGACACAACCATCAACTCGAAACAATGGCCGCAACCCAACACAAGGCTTACCTACTAGCGGCGATAAACCCGTAGAATCGAAGATATATCCCTGCAATATTTCTTATGGTTTTAGACAAAAGGAACAACCATGACTGATAACCCGTTCGGCGAACCGGACACGCGAACCATCGGACGCAACTATCTGATGCTGGTTTCGGTCAAAAAAGACAATATGGCGGCCGTTCAGAAAGCCTTGGACAATCTGAAAAAAGCCGTCGACAAGAATGCGCAGCCACTGTGGATAGATTCACGCGGCATTGGCGTGTTCATCACGACCGGCATGGCCGCGTCCGAGATTCGCGCCGCGGCTTTTCACGGTGTAAGCGGCGACTTCACCGACATCAAGGATGCCATCGTCATCGAGATCGGAAGCGACTGGTATGCCAGCGACGAAACCAATATCAAGAACTGGCTGACCGCCCATGCCAAGACCTCTTCATCCCCCGCGCCCGAACCTCGCACGCGAAAGAACAAAGAGAGCCCTTGGTAGCGCTCAGCCCAAACTCCATTAAGGAAAGCCGTAAAGACGCGCCGGGTTGTCCACCAGCAGCCTGCGATGTTCGGGGTCCTTGCAAAAGCGAAACATCAAATCAACCAGTTCGCCGTCGTTGGGCATGTCTTTGGATATGTTCGGATGCGGCCAGTCCGTACCCCACAAGACGCGGTCTGGAGCGGCCTCGATTAAAGCCTGTGCAAAAGGGATCGCGTCGTCGAACGGCCGGCGCCCCACCGATACGCGTTCAGAGCCGCAAACCTTGACCCATGCCAAGGGGTTGTGCATCAGCTCAAGCAGTTCCTGGAAAGGCTTTTGCTCAAGTCCGCCTTCGGCGCGAACGCGGCCCATGTGATCAATGACAAACGGCACTTGAATGCGATTGATGCGGTCGCTATAGGCAAGGATATCCTGCGCATCCAGATGCAGGACCACATGCCAGCCCAGTTCGTGAATGCGGCCCAGCACGCGGTCGAACACGTCCAGATCGGGCGCGCCGCCCAGATGTGCAACGAAATTGAATCGCACGCCGCGCACCCCTTGTTGATTCATGTCGGCCAACTGCTCGTCGGTGACCGCGCCATCGACGATCGCTACGCCGCGATAGCGTCCGTTGCCGCGCTGTAGCGCGTCGACCATGGCGGTATTGTCGGTGCCATGGCAACTTGCCTGAACAATCACTCCGCGCGACAGGCCGAGAAAGTCGTGCAGGCGCACCAGTTCTTCAAAGCCCGCGTCAGGCGGCGTGTAGCTGCGGTCGGCCGCATAGGGAAATTTCGACGCGGGGCCAAACACATGGCAATGCGCATCGCAAGCGCCAGGCGGCAGCTTGTTGATGGGCTTTATCGGATTCGCATCAGGAGGCAGGCATGATTTCATGATTGTTCAATTCGAAAGTTTCAGACAACAACTACCCATTGCGCACATCGGAAACGATGCCGCACTCTATTCTTTCCAGCTTTGAGAAGTAGCGCGGGGCGCGCCCGCCAATAAGCTTGTTCAGGCCTGTTCGGCCGCCGCCATGTCTTCCAGCATTTTCCGGACGCGCGACGGACCCGCATCGATAGACAGCCATGTCTGCTGGCGTACGCCGGTTGCCGCCTGTTCGCGCTGCACGGCAGTGACAATGACATTGTCTTCGGCGAAGGTCTGGTTCAGGCCGGCAAACAACTCAGCCTGCACCTTGGCATCGCCCGCGCCAAAGTTGCGCACCTGCATCCAGAAGAAATGCGTCGTCGATTCCGTTTCGGGCGTGAGGAATTTATAGCTATACACGCGCAAACCTTTGTCCATGTTTTCCTCGGTGTGCTCTTGGCCCGCGTCCATCGTGACGACATCCACTCGTGAAACACAGGGCGCGAAATAGTTGTAATACTGACAACGGTCGACCAAGCCCTTGAAGTTGCCATTCTTCTTGTCGATGGGCGGCGGCGGGACGTTGTTTGACCAACGGTAGGCCACCACATAATCGTCGCCCTGCTCGACCTTGACCGGGACCTCGCTGGTAGCGGGATTGCCGATGGTGCGCACATGCACGTAAGTGGTATGTGCCGGGTCTTGCAAGTTTTCGGCGATATTCAGAAAGTCGCCGCCATGCAGTTGATAGCCGCCGTCGACCACCGACCATCCGGGCTCGCCAATTTTTCGTACCGTATGGATCTTTGAAGGATCGGCCATGGCGGGGTCGCCCATCCAGATCCAGATGGCGTTGTAGCGTTCCACCAGCGGAAAGCTGCGCACCTTGGCCGTTGCCGGAATGCGGTCTTGTCCCGGTACACGCACGCATGCACCGCTGCAGTCGTACTCCAGGCCATGGTAGCCGCACTGAAGGTTATCGCCCGCCAGATGCCCCATGGAAAGCGGCAACAGCTTGTGGGCGCAACGGTCGATCAGCGCCACGGGCGTGCCGTCGTTCTTGCGATACAGCACAATGGGTTCGCCCAGGATACGGCGCTTCAAAAGATCCCGATTGACCTCATTGGCCCAGGCTGCAACGTACCACGCATTCTTGATGTAAATCGACATTCCTCACCTTCCAGTACACATCACACTTCGTTGCTTGCGCTTTCATCGTTAAAAGCTCGCTGCGCCGCAGACTCCAAGACGCAGCGTCCGGCCGACCGCTATCTAAGCCTTGTCGGTAAAGGTCACCAGCCCCATACCGCTGGTCATCGGCGCATAATAGTTGCGATGAATCCGGGTAACTTCGGGCGACATGGCACCGCGCATGGTCAGCCACATGATCAGTTCCACGGCCTCGGCACCGGCTTGCTCCATGATGGTCGTATGGCTTAATTCCGCCAGTTGCGCCGGGTCGAACTCCAGCTTGTCCATGAAGTCGTTGTCCCATTTGGCATTCATGTGGCCCATGCGCTCGCCGTGCAGTTGGTGCGACATGCCGCCGGTTCCGATAACGACCACGCGCAAGTCCTCGGGGTAGGACTCTACGGCTTTGCGTAGCGCCTGGCCCAGCCGGAAGCAGCGCATGGCGCTGGGCAAAGGGTGTTGAATGACGTTGACGACCAGCGGCACGACCTTGATGTCCCATTCCTTTTCGTGCGACCACAGCAAAGGCAGCGGCACCAGCAAACCGTGGTCGACCTGCATTTCCTGGCAAACCGTCATGTCGAAGTCGCTTTTGATCAGGGACTCGGCCACATGCCATGAAAAATCGGCCTCGCCGGGTACCGCCGGCAGCGTGCGCGGGCCGAACCCTTCGTCGCCAATGCCGTATTCGTCGGCAACGCCAATTGCAAAAGTCGGATATTTGTCAAAGAAGAAGTCCGTGCCGTGATCGTTGTAGACCACGATGGCTACATCAGGCTTGACCTCTTCCTTGAGCCATTTCTTTACCGGCTTATAACCGTCGAACAAGGGCTTCCAGACAGCCTCTTCCTGGACTTTGTTGTCGTACGCGCGACCTATTGAGGGAACATGCGAACTTCCTATACCTGCAACAATCTTTGCCATCTCAGGTTGCCCCTTTTCCGCTGCGCGTCTGAAGAAATTGTTCCATGGTTTCGCCCCGCTGCTGGGCGCCCATGCCATATAGGCCCACGCCGAAGACTTCGGCTATCTTGATCAAGAGGTAAATGTTTGCGCCCAGCTTGATAAGGCGCAGCCAGTCGCGATCGCGCACGGCCTGGCGCTGTTCTTCGGGTACGGCATACTGCTGCATATAGCTTTCTGGGTCTGCCTTGAATGCCGCGCGGTTTTCGGGCTTGGTCAAGGACATGCACATCTTGTTCAGGCGGTACCCCAGTCTTGAACGCTTGGCGTCGAAAACGTAGGTTCCCGGTATGCCCCAGTCGGGAGGCGTCTTGGCATTCATTCGTGTCTCCAATGTACTTATGTTCTGTGGCAGTCCATGCTGGCTTTACGGTAGGCAGCCCACCCGAAAACCTTCTTGCCCCACAATCGACATGCGTGCGACTATGCGCTACTGTATCAATGAACAAATTATGTCTGTTCGCCGATATGTGTTCAAGACTATAAGCCCACTAACAGATATGTATAAATTGCAGAATGGCGTGCCAGCTATTTACCAGGCGGCACGTTAAAGGATGCTGGCATGGATTTAAAACAGCTCAAGTATTTTTCCCACGTGGCCGAGCTGGGCAGCTTTACCCGCGCCGCGGCGGTATTGCTGGTGGCCCAACCCACCCTCAGCCGCGAAGTACGGCAACTGGAGGTGGAACTGCGGCAAACCCTGCTGGTGCGCAACGGGCGCGGCGTTGCCGTAACCGACGCCGGCAAGCGGCTGCTGGCGCATAGCCTGGGCATACTTCAGCAGGTCGAACGCGCCAAGCAAGAACTGGCTGAAACCAAAGGCGAACCTGTCGGCAGTATTTCCGTAGGCATCCCGCCCAGTGTTGGACGCCTGCTTACCGTACCGCTGGTCACGCAGTTCCGCCAGCGCTTTCCCAAAGCCAGCTTGCGCATCATAGAAGGCATGTCCGCCCATATTGTGGAATGGCTCTCCACCGGCCGGCTGGACATGGGTCTTATCTACGACCCCATTCCCAATCCCGAAATCGATATGTCGTCTTTGGTGCAAGACCAGTTGTACTTGATCGGACCGCGGCCCCCGGGAGGGGATGCGAACGAAACGCATGCCGAAGTCTCGCTGGCCGAACTGCCTGACTACCCCTTGATAATACCCAGCCGCCCCCACGCCGTGCGCATGCATGTTGAAACCCAAATGGCCCACGCCGGCCTGAAAATGAACGTGGCATGGGAAGTCGACGGCATCCCGTCCATTCTGGATCTTGTGCAGCAACACTTCGGCTACGCCATACTGCCCCTTATGGCCATTCGCGGCCACGCTTCGACCGACAGCTTTTTCGCACGCCCCATCGGCACGCCCAAGCTGGCCAGCGTGCTGGCGCTGGCTACATCGTCGCGGCGTTTGCTGACACCCTTGTCGCATCAAATAGAAGACTTGCTGCGCGAGCTGGCGCAAACGCATTTGCAGCCCTTGCAGCCCGCGCACGTATAAAAAAAAGCGCAAACAATGGCATTGCCCTATGCCTTGCCCACAACGCCTGGCGGGTCTGCTGCCTGCCCTGCCGCGCTTCGGCCGGGCTAAGGCACATGACCGAAGGTCAGCCCTTGCCGCCGCCGGCGGCCAACTGACGAGACCCTGGCAAATGCCGGCGCCGAAACTCCAGCGGGGCTTCATTGGCATAATTGATAAAGAAGCGGGTGAAATACGAAGGGTCTTCAAAACCCAATATATAGCCGACCTCGGCGATCGACAGTTCGGTATACAGCAGGTTGCGCTTGGCCTCCAGCACCATGCGGCGGTTGATGATGCGCACGGGCGACTGCTCGGCAAAGCGCATGCTAAGCCGGCGCAGGCTGCGTTCCGTCATTGCCAGGGCATGCGCATAGGCCGAAACCGGCCAATGTTCCCGGAAGCGCTCTTCCACCAACTGGCGAAAGCGGCTGTATTGATCCGCCCCCTTCACATTGATAGCCAGCACGTTCTGCGAATGCACCCGCTTCAGCCTGGCAGCCTCGGCAAACACAATCAGCAAACACCCGGCGATCGTCGTGATGCGGCCAACCCGCTCGTACACAAACTCGTCGGCTATCGTTCTTAGCGCGGCGGCCAGCTTCATATCGTCGAACCGCTCTTCGTGCGTGTTGACAACAAACGGAGCCTGAAACGGCTCGGCAATGGCCGCATCGCCAACCAGCGTGGTCAGCTCCGACTTGAAGCTTTCGGCAACCGTCAAGACCAGCCCTTCCGAACCCGGCCGCCATTGAAATCCATGCACCACCGAAGGCGGAATGCTGATCAACACGGGCGCATCCAGATTCAGCAGGCTGTCGTCCAGCGTTACTTTGCCGCCCCCGCGCTCGACCCAGACGATTTGATGCAGGTCGTGATGCCGGTGCGGCCGAATGTCCCAGTTATTGAGCTTGTTTCTGGAAGAAAGCGTTTCGACATGCAGAAAACGCAATTCGGCCGCATGGTCTATTTGCCCATACAGCGAATAAGAGGGAATCAAAAGCTTGGCGGCCTTTTCAGGCTGGCGTGGCTGCGGCATGGCATACGGCGCGTAAAAAACCGACGGACCCGGTGTTTTGGCCGACGTGGCCGAAAACTGCCATTTATGGTCCCTTTTGTCCCTTCGCACCACCCTTCAATTGACAGATGATGAACATACCATAGATCTTGAAAAATCCAAGGAGACACCCAATGCAAACTCAAGTAGCCATCCTGGGGGCTGGCCCCGCCGGGCTATTTCTTTCCCATCTGCTGCACCTTCAGGGTATCGATTCGATCGTAATCGAATCCCGCAGCCGCGACTATGTCGAAGGCCGGCTTCGTGCCGGCGTACTCGAAAAAGGCACCGTCGACGCCTTGGTAGAAGCCGGTTTGGGCGAAAGCCTGCTGCGCGAAGGCCTGCGGCACAAGGAAATCAATTTCCGCTTTGGCGGCAGAAACCACACCCTGGACCTGGACGATTTATCGGGCGGCAGGTACGTAACCGTCTATGGCCAACAAAAGGTTGTCAAGGACATCATTGCCGCACGCATGGCGGCACAAGGAAAAATTCTTTTTGAGACCAAGGCCGAAGAAATCCTGGGTATCGAGACCACCAACCCAAGAGTCCGAATTGTCACAAAAAACGGCGAACAGCAGGAAATCAGTTGCGAGCTGGTCGCGGGCTGCGACGGATTCCATGGGATTTCGAGGGAAACCATTCCTTCCAGCATTTTAAAAACCTTCGAACGCGTCTATCCGTTCGCGTGGCTGGGAATACTGGCCGAAGCGCCGCCCATCTTCAACTGCGTTACCAACGTCTACCACGAAGAACGCGGGTTTGCGCTGCTAAGCATGCGCTCGCGCACCCTTAGCCGCCTATACATGCAGTGCGACCCGAACGAAAAACTGGAAGACTGGCCAGACGAACGCATTTGGGACGAACTGGAACGCCGTCTGGAGGGCACCGAAAAGTGCACGCTTGTGCGCGGACCCATACTTAACAAAGGCATCACCCCCATGCGCAGCTTCGTGGCCGAACCCATGAGCTACCGCCGCCTGTTCCTTGCCGGCGACTCGGCCCATATCGTTCCCCCCACTGGCGCCAAAGGCATGAACCTGGCCATGGCCGACATCCGTGTCCTGGCTCCGGCCATGATCGACTATTTCAAGACAGGCGCCACCCGGCTGCTTGACGCCTATTCCGACACCTGCCTGCGCCGGGTCTGGAAGGTAGAACGCTTTTCCTGGTCGGTTACGTCCATGACCCACAACTTTCCCGAAGAAAGCCGGTTCGACCGGCGCATGCGCAGCGCAACCCTGGACTACCTGACCAGCTCCAAGGCCAGCGGCACTACTTTCGCCGAAAACTTCGTCGGCCTGCCACTGGAAAACAGCGAAGTGCAGGACAGCGAGCGCGACCCGCGCACGGTAATGTTGTGAAGTAAAAGAAATCCCGGCCGCGCAGCATAGAAGAAGCCCACCTCGGTGGGCTTCTTGCTTGGCTTGCGGCCAAGGCTTAGTTCTTAATGCACATTGGCGAATTGGTCGAATTCCACGTTGTAAAGCTGGCCGCCAACCTTTTCCACGCGTCGAATATAAATGGTCTGAACAATGTCTCGCGTTTTGGGGTCGATAGTAACCAGCCCGCGCGGGCTGTCGATCTTCATGCCCCGGATCACACCCATGGCGCTCTCACCGTCCATCTTGCCGCCCAGCTTTTCAATAACCTGGTACATGGCCGCCATGCCGTCAAAACCGCCCAGAGCCAAATAGTCGGGACGGCCGCCTTCTGGGTTGACGTCGGCATAAGCCTTCAGGAACGCCGTGTTTTCGGGCGATTTATGCGCAATAGAGTAGTGAAACGCCGTAATCGCGTCCAAAGCCACATCGCCCATGGCCGGCAGCGTATGGTCGTCGGTCATATTGCCCACGCCTATCACCTTGATGCCCGCCTCTTCCAGCCCGCGCTCGCGATAAGCTTTCATCAAGGCTATGCCCTGTTCGCCGCCCGGCACAAAAACAAACATCGCGTCGGGCTTCAAGTCCTTGATACGCTGGATAAAAGGAGCAAAATCGGGGCTATTGACCGGCACATGAAGTGAATCAAGAATCTTGCCGCCGCCTGCGACAAACTCCTTCTTGAACGCCTTTTCAGAATCAATACCCGGCGAATAGTCCGAAATCAGCATCACAACATTCTTGATTTTGTTCTTTACCGCCCAAGTCGCCATCGGCGCCGCAATCTGCGGCAAAGACATGGAGACCCGCATCGCGTAGTCCGACTTCAGCGTAATGCCGCCGCCTGCCGCGTTCATGATGACCATCGGCACCTTGGCCTTGTCGGCGATGGGCGCCACCGCCCCCACTTCCGGCGTAAAGGCAAACCCCGCCAAGAAATCCACCTTATCGCGCACCACCAGCTCTTGCGCCAGCCGCTTGGACACGTCGGGCAAGGGCCCGGTGGTATCCCGCTTGATGATTTCAACCTTTTTGCCGGCAACCGTATCGCCATGCACCTTCATATAGGCCCTCATCCCGGCTTCCATCTGCTTGCCGTACAGCGCAAACGCTCCGGTAAACGGCGCAATCAGGCCGATCTTGACAGTTTCTTGCGCCTGCGCCTGCATGGAAAACCCTGCCAGCGCCACAGCCCCGAACACTGCCGTTGCGCGCAACGATCTCATGAGTCTCATCTTTGTCTCCGTTATGAATTTATAGACACTGCCCCGCTGCCGCCAGCGCATGCAAGTTTCAAGGTCGACAAAAGACAAATCGGCCGCGGCCAGCGCAGTGCTCGTGCTCTAAGTGCAACTGAAATTCATGCTAACAGTGAACATATAGACGAACAACGCATGGTTCGCACTATCAGCTATACCAAAATGGCGGGTGCTGTGGCGGGGAGGCGGTCCTTACGTATATCTCCCCACTGCCATTTCCGTTCACGACGACATCACATACCGGTTCTACTGAACTATCGTAAGCCGTCTTCCTCAATGGATCCGCCCATGATTAGCTTACCTTGCCACAAAGTAACGTTTAAGTTACCATAAGCCATGATCATTACAATCGTAGAGTATCTCTACGACGACGGATCTAGCCCGTATAAGACTTGGTTTGATACGCTTGATGCCCATACGGCCGCCAAAATAACTACGGCAAAGCTAAGAGGTAAACCATGCCCCTTACCCGGCATTTCAAACACACTGTCGTCGAACGCGTCGAACGCGACCCGGCCTTTGCCAAAGCGCTTCTGGACGAAGCAGCTACACTTTTTCTGAACGGCGAAACAGAGACTGCACGGGTCATTCTGCGAGATTTGGTCAACGCAACGCTAGGTTTCGAACAACTCGCTGCCGTCACTGCCAAGCCCAGCAAAAGCCTGCACCGCATGCTTTCCCCAAAAGGCAACCCGAATATGGACAACTTGGCTGCGATTTTCTGCGCCATCCGCCAACAGCTGGGAGTCGGCCTGGAAGTGCACGCTACAGAAATCCAGGCCGTTTAACAAAACTCAATCAGCTTGTGGCGATGCGGACCGCCAGCCCCGGCTAGTTCAAAAAAACATCCTTACGCGATGGAGGCTGAGGTTTTCTAACGGTGTCCGCTTTTGCCGCCCTGGCCTTCTTTTGGGTTGACTGGGTCGAAGTCGGCGAGTGCCTACTAAGATTTTGCTTTGCCGTTTGCCCAATAATCTCGGGGCCTATTCCACAAGGTCCATATTCGCTTCCGCCGCAAGCATTCCGACATGTGCGAGAGCACGGCCACCTCCAAATAAGAGTGCAGATAAACACCGGCGCCGCGTGCACAGCGGCAAGCTGACACAAATTGTTGGCTAAAGCACTCCCCTCTTCCCCTAAAGTAATTTTCCCCTAGGCCGTTAATGCCAGTGAACAGGAAGAATAAAAGTTTGATTTCAGCTTAATACCGCAGTAGGCGGGGGATGCAGTATCAAGCTCTAATCTTCTTGGCAACCAGAGGCGAAGCAGTGTTTCGCCGTATTCATTCCCTAGGAGTTATCCATGGCTGTTATTAACACCAACTCGCTTTCCCTGATTGCTCAAGGCAACTTGAACAAATCCCAATCGGCTCTGGGCACCGCCATCGAGCGCCTGTCGTCCGGCATGCGCATCAACAGCGCTAAAGACGACGCCGCAGGACAGGCCATCGCTAACCGTTTTACGGCCAACATCAAAGGCTTAACACAAGCCACTCGTAACGCCAACGACGGTATCTCGATCGCACAAACGACCGAAGGCTCGTTAAACGAAATCAATAATAACTTACAACGCATTCGCGAACTGTCGGTACAAGCCGCTACCGGCTCGAACTCGGATACCGATCTAGATTCAATTCAAGCCGAAATCAATCAGCGACTTGACGAAATTAATCGGGTGTCGGACCAAACCCAATTCAACGGAGTACAGGTTCTTGGCGCAACGGCAAACACATTAAAGGTGCAAGTTGGTGCGAAGGACGGCCAAACAATTGAAATTAATTTGCGTGAAATCAGCTCCAGCACACTGAAATTGAATGGTTTTAATGTTAATGGCACAGGCACAGCAAATACTGCTGCAACGGCTAAAGACATCAAAGCTGCCGGCTTTATTGAAAGCACCACGACCGCGGGTCAATTCACTGCAACTAATTTCAACAGAGACTCTACTGTTGCCGACGTCTTTTCAAATGTCACCAAAAGCGGTGCAACCGTAAGCGACGGCACAACCACCTATACGTTTGATGCAGACACCGCATCCTTCACCTTCGATGAAACGGGCCGGACATATGCTGGCGGTACAGGTCTAGCAACAGCACTTACCCCAGCTGCGGGCGAGACAAAAACCGCCACGATTACCTTGGGTGGTGAAAAACAAGAAGTCAAGATCGGTAGCGACGGTAAACTGACCGACGCAACTTCTGGCGCCGCCCTGTATCTCAATGGCAGCGACCTTAGCGAAACCAACGGCGGCGGCGCTCTTGCCCAGGCCACAATAACTGAAGTCGCCACTTTCATAGCTGATGACACCGCCAATGGCTCTGTGGCTTTGGGAGCTTCGATCAAGTCCGGTGGCACAACTTACACTGTTACCGCCGATGACACGTTTACGGTGACTGGCGACACCATCACCAAAGCTGCGCTAGCAAAGACCGTTAGCGATACCAAAGCAGCAGCAGCAGCAACCACTACGTTCACCGTGGATCTGGATGGCGACACTGGCACAACAAATGACAAGTTCGTCATCGCTGACACCACAGCAACAACCAAAATCACTAAAGATAGCGCTGACGCGTTCGTATCTGGTTTTGACAACAAAACGTTCACAGCAAGTGCAGACACCACTGTTTATGCCAATTCAAACGGCAAAATCACCGACGGCGCTGCCAATGAAGTTTTCGTCACAAGCGGCGGAACACTGACTTTCGACTCAGTTAGCAATGCCACTAAGAGCGACAATCCATTGGCAAAGATCGATGCCGCCATTGCAAAGGTCGACGAGCTCCGCGGAGAACTTGGTGCAGTACAAAACCGTTTCGAATCCACCATCGCCAACCTGAATAACACCGTAACCAACCTGTCCTCCGCACGTTCGCGCATCGAAGACGCTGACTACGCAGTTGAAGTGTCGAACATGACTCGTGCTCAGATTCTGCAGCAAGCTGGTACGTCGGTCTTGGCTCAAGCCAACCAAGTTCCACAAACTGTATTGTCGCTGTTGCGTTAATACGGGCTTGCTTAACTAGCCGAGGTGGGCAACCGCTTCGGTAAAAGCATACGAGCCGCCAGCCTTTTTAGGGTGGCGGCTTTTTTTAGCTAAGACGATAATTTTGGGGTTAAAAACCAATGAACTTCAGCACAGCCATCTCAACTTGTTTATCAAAATACGCCACATTCAAAGGCCGAGCAACGCGAAGCGAATTTTGGTGGTTCTACTTATTCACAGTCTTGCTCAGTTGGGGTCTAAGCGTCGTGGGCGTCATCGTTCTTGGTGAAGACGGAAGCCTTTTAAGCAGCCTTGTTACATTGGCTTTTCTTATTCCAATAGTAGCGGCAGGCAGCCGCCGTTTGCATGATATCGGTCGAAGTGGCTGGTGGCAGTTGCTTATGCTTACCGGCATTGGCTGCATCTTGCTTATTATTTGGTGGGCCTCCGACTCGAAGAGCGAGGTCAATGAATATGGCGTCTGTGCTCCATCAACCGCCGCATAAGCCTCTCACCGAGCTTACGTTGGCTGTGTCATGGCTTGACAGAGTCAGCGCTCGAGCATCTAATTGCGAGTATCTGCGTTCACCAGAGCCATCAAGCTCGCGACGAGCTTGATGGCTTTATGGCCTAATCAAGCTAGCAACAATCCTTTAGCCTTTAACAAGGCCATCAGCTTATCCAGCATTTCCTGCACTTTGGCGTCAAGATTACGCTGGCCAGTCAGCATGTTTCCGTCGGTGCCCGCCACCTTGCCTTGCCGCAAGGCATCGCACAGACGGGTTCTGAGCTGCGCAGCGCTATTAGTGCCATTCATATACGGCAGGATAAAAGCTTCCGCATCCTTCAATTGCACATTCACAACGTCGTGCCAAAAACTGAAACACCCCACGCCGAAAGCAGCATCTTTACTGGCCACTTGCATGTAAGCAAAGCCGGGAATAAGCGTGGGGATATCATGACGTTTGTCATCGTACGGCCCAGCCTCCAGGCTGAAACGCAACTGGTTCAATTTGAACAGGATTTCCAGCGCCTCTTGTACTGACTGTTCCGCTGTGCCGGAGTTGCCCTCGACAAGAGTCGATGCTTGCACTTGCAACACTAAGTCGCTAAAGGAAATAGTAGCCGGCCAGGCATCGGACAAAACCTTGATGACGGCCAGTACTTTGGCTTCCGATGTATGCAGCGGCCCGCCTTTATGGTTGGTAAAAGCCTGGCTGCCGACCGGCGCATTCGCCGGCGTGTCGGCCTTGGTAAAGTGCCCCGCCCAACGCAAATCTCGCAACAAATCGAGATTGGGACTGACAGCAACGTCAGCTTCACGCTCTTGATGCACCAGCATGCTCTTGCGGAAATTACGGCCAACAGCAAGGTCCAGATACTGCTGGCGCAGCACCTTGGGTTGCCCCAAGGCAATCAAACTGTGATTGAGCTGCACGTTTTGACCGTAAGTAGCAGAAAGCTCGCAATGCGCTTCTGCATCGCCCAAATAAGCCAACCCCGCCTGCTGCGCCGCGTCGGCGAACTCCAGGAAGTAGCACGGAGCGTTGAAGGTCTCCAGATATTCGTGCGCCACGTAATAGTCGGACTGCTTTTGCAACTGCGCCACCGCAGCGCGCAACGATGGCGCGAGAGGATTGCTGGCGGCCAAGCCGTCGGACAGCAGAGTCAGCATGGCTTTGGCACTGGACAATTTTTCTTCATCCGAAGTGGCGGAATGGCTGTGCAATAACATCGCATCGCGTACAATATCGCCGGCCTTCCAGCCGGGGTAAGTGTTGTAGCTGACATAAGCAATGCCCTGCGGCGACAGGTTCTCGCGACAAATACGCAAGATGGCCTGGCGCACCTCGGGCGGCACCCAACTGAATACGCCGTGCACGATGATGTAGTCGAATTCACCGAAATCGTTATCTATATCTGTCAGGCTCATTGCCCGCAGGTCCAGGTTCTTTATACCTAAATCCTGCACGACTTTCTGGCCCTGCTGAATTTGCAGCGGCGACAAATCCACCCCTACAGCATGAGCGTCTGGGTAAGCCAGCGCAAACGGCAGCAAATTGCCCCCTGCCGCGCAGCCCAGCTCCAATACCCGCGCTTTCTCTATCGGGACAGTTTCCACCCCATACAAATGCGCGGTTGCGCGCAAATGGCCGGGCGAGGAATAAAAGAAAGCATTAGATGTGTATTGAGTGCGGTCGTAATGCTCGGCAATCAACTGATTGGCGGTGTCGGGGGAGTTCAAGCCGGGCTCCTGAGAGGGCAAATAGAATGAACCCCAGCGTAACAGCAGACTATCGCGGTTAATTGAAAGAATAAGCCAAGATTTTGGTATGAGAAGAAGGGTTCGCAGCGATGGGTTAACCAGTCTGACATTGCTCGTAGCCGAGTACTTCTCACTATGTCGATTTCGTTCACTATTGGCAGATACGTCTACTGCTCCTGACAAACTAAGGCCAGCGCCACCCAAATCCCGATATACGACCGCCAACTTCGCATAGAGCGGGCATCGTCAATGGTGTGTATAATACACATGAAAAGCAAAGACGTCATTAGACAACTGGAACAAAATGGCTGGGTGCTTCGCAACGTGAAGGGCTCGCACCATGTTTACACCCACCGCATATTGCCGGGCCACATCAGCGTGCCCCATCCCAAGAAGGACCTTGGTGCCGGGCTAGTCGCTAAATTGCTTAGGCAGGCTGGACTGAAATAAGGAACCGAACACAATGAAGTATCCTATCGCGATTGAGCCAGGCAGCGATACGCAAGCATGGGGCGTTGTCGTGCCTGATCTGCCCGGGTGTTTTTCGGCCGCAGACGAAGGGATTGACGCGGCCATCGACAATGCCAAAGAAGCCATCACGCTGTGGATCGAGACTGCCATTGACGAAGGCCAAACCATTCCAGGCCCCAGCAGCATTACCGTCTTGCAAAGCGATCCGACGTACAAGGGCTGGATATGGGCCATTGTCGAAGTGGATCCGGCCTTGATCGACGACACCATTGAACGAATCAACATTACGCTGCCGCGCCGCATTCTGGCCCGCATTGATGCCCGGGCCCGCCAGGCGGGCGAAAGCCGTTCGGGGTATATCGCACATATGGCGTTAATGCAGTAGGCCTTCTGAGGCTCCATCTGTTCATTCGCAACCGGCGAATAAGCTGTGCACGTATTTTCCCGCCATGACAAAGACGGTCATTGCCTCTTCAGCAGTCTGTAGCTGCCGCCTATAGTATCCAGAAGGTCCTCCTCCTTCAGTTCGACCAGATAGTTTCGTCCTGCTATTGCCGCGTCCATTTATTGCAGCTACAATAAATATGAAAATTTGTTATGAATGGGATGAATTAAAGCGTCAATCCAACATAGCCAAACACGGAGTAGATTTTTCTGATGCTCCAGCGTTTGTGTGGGCAATGGCGTTGATCGAAGTCGATTTTCGGCAAGACTATGGCGAAACGCGCTGGATAGCCTTCGGGCCCATTGGTCAACGGCTGCATGTCATGGTGTATAGCAAACGCGCAGAAACCATACGCCTGATTAGCCTGCGCAAAGCCAATCAGCGGGAGTTTGACTACTATGCTTCGCAAACTGATACGCCCAAGTAATACCGAAGATGCGGCAATCACGGCCGCCGCCCTCAAGGACCCTGATAACCCTCCTTTTAGCGATGCCGAGCTGGCCTCCTTACGGCCGCGTCGCGGGCGCCCGCCCATAGCACGTCCAAAAACTCAAGTCTCTATACGCTACTCCGCCGACGTTATCGAGTTTTTTAAAGCCGGCGGCGAAGGATGGCAAGCGCGCATGGATGACGTGCTTAGCCAGTACGTTCATACACAAAAACGAAGCCGTTAAAAGGCTACGAAAGCATGTGAAATTCCCAATGGATAAATGCATGCTTTAACGTAGCCAAAAATGAAGCGGACACTATACATTTGCCTCTTCACTTGAGCCAAATACGTGGCTCATGACACGATAGTCCTTCAACGGCTAGCGATGAAAGCGGCATTACTCCATGGCAGCCGTGCGGCTTTTAGACGTTGCTGGACTGCGTCGGGTCGGGGACCGAACTTACGGGTATGTTGGCGCTGCAGCAGATTCAGAAACTCTTGATGCAACGCAAGCCATCCAGTAACCATTTATCTAAAATGGTCTTTCTGCGGCCAACTTGCCCATACTGTAGTATTTGAAGGGCTTGCTGCCTGCAAAGGGTGTGAAATAGCGCTTGTTGGCTTGCGGCTAGTTTGCTCACTCTCAGTTCCGCTTCATTCAGCAACCAGTACAGGTGTCGATACCATGCAGTCCAGCCCCGCAGAAAAGAACAACACGCACAATAAAGGCCCGGGCACTGCCGACCTGTTTGAAGTTTCTCCTACCTCGATGTGGCTGGAAGACTACAGTGGCTTGCGCGAACTGTTCAACGAATGGCGTGCTGCGGGGGTTACTGATTTGCGCAGCCATTTGCTGGCCGACCTTAGCCGCATCGGCCAATGCTCTGCCAATATCAAGGTTGTGCGGGTAAACCAGCGTGCATTGGATATGTATGCGGCAAGCTCTTTTGAAGACCTGACAAGCAAGCTGGACAAAGTGTTCCGCGACGACATGTATGAAGCCCACGTCACTGAAATGGTGCAGCTTTGGGAAGGCAGGAACGCCTTCGAAAGCACCAGCGTCAACTATGCCCTGAATGGGCGGCGTATCGACATTTTGCTGAAGGGCGTGGTCCTGCCAGGCCATGAGCAGGACTGGAAACGGGTACTGGTCGTCATGGACGATATTACCGAACTGGAAGATGCGCGCCGGCGCCTGCAAATCAGCAGGGAGTATGCCGCGGGCCTGTTCCAGTACGCGCCGGTGTCGCTGTGGGTGGAAGACTTCAGCGCCATCAAGGATTTGCTGGACGAATTGCGGCTGCAGGGCATCACCGACTTTCGGACGTTTACCGATGTCCATCCGGAATTTGTCGAGCGCTGCATGTCGGAGATCCGGGTGCTTGATGTCAACGAGTACACGCTGGCCATGTTCAAGGCCTCAAGTCAGGCCGACCTGCTATCCCGCCTGCCCGAGGTCTTTCGCGAGGAGATGCGGCCGTACTTTCGCGAGCAGCTTATCGATTTATGGGAAGGACGCCTGCTGCAGCACCGGGAGGTGCTGAACTATGCGCTGGACGGAAGTGTCGTCAATATCCATCTGCAATTCTCGGTGTTTTCTGGACACGAAGAAAAATGGGACCTGGTGTTGTTGGCGCTTACCGATATTACGGCGCGCAAGAAGGCCGAGGCGTACCTGGAATACCTGGGCAAGCACGACGTACTGACCAAGCTGAAGAATCGTTCGTTCTATGTCGATGAGCTCAATCGCCTGGAGCGCAAGAATGTGCGGCCTGTTTCGGTCGTTATTATCGACCTGAACCACCTTAAGGAAACCAACGACAGCCTTGGGCACGCCATAGGCGACGGGCTGCTGCAGCGCACGGGCGAGATCCTGACGCAGGCCGTCGACAAGCCATTCCAGCCGGCACGCATAGGCGGCGATGAGTTCGCTATTTTGCTGCCGGGCGTGGACGCCGATGGTTGCGAGGCCTTGATCAACAGCATTCACGAGCTGATCGAACTGAACAACCAATTCTACAACGGCCCCCCGCTTAACCTGTCGATAGGCTGGGCTACGTGCACCACACCGGGCAAGCTGGACGATGCCTTGCGCACGGCGGACTTGAACATGTACCAGAATAAACGGCAGTACTACGAAAACGCCAAGAGCAACCGCCGCAACAACAAAGACGGTTAATTAATGTGCAGGCTTGGCAATAATCAACCCTGCACCGCCGCGCGCGGCGCGCGCTGCACCGCTACACCGAAGATCAGCAGCCCGCCAAGGGCCAGGGCCATGCCGACCCAGCCAGTGGAAGTCCAGCCGTAGCCGCCGGCGATAGCGATACCGCCCAGCCAGGCACCCAGGGCATTGGCCATGTTGAAGGCGGAATGATTCAACGACGCCGCCAGGGTCTGCGCATGCGGCGCCACATCCATCAGGCGAATTTGCAGCGGCACTCCAATGGAAACGCCGGTGCCGATCAAAAATACGCTGATCAAGGCGGTAACTGGATTGCCCGCGGCAAACGGGAACAAGGCCAGCATCAGCATGTTCCAGAACAGCAATATGCCTATGGAGCGCATCA
The DNA here is from genome assembly GCF_003315175.1 of Eoetvoesiella caeni. Taxonomy (GTDB): domain Bacteria; phylum Pseudomonadota; class Gammaproteobacteria; order Burkholderiales; family Burkholderiaceae_B; genus Eoetvoesia; species Eoetvoesia caeni. The sequence continues at coordinate 423,116 of NZ_QNRQ01000003.1, forward strand.
GGTTTCTATCGGCCAGCCAACCGCCGGCGATATTGCCGACTACCATGCCCGCCCCCAGAAAGGACAAGGCAAAAGGAATCCAGGCCGCCGAGACGCCCGACACTTCTATCAAGGTTGGCGCAATATAGCTGACCACGCTGAACAGACCGCCAAAGCCGATGGCGCCTATGCCCAGGGTCAGCCAAACCTGTTCCAGCTTCAAGGCGCCCAACTCGCGCATGGGGCTGTTAAGCCTCGAGGCCGGAACGTGCGGCAAGGTAAAGCGCAGCAAGGCCATCGTCAGCAAGCCGATCAGGCCCACGAAGACAAAGGCCATGCGCCAGCTGGACACTTGCCCCAGCCAAGTCGCCACAGGATTGCCTATCAATACCGCCACGGTCAGCCCCAGCATCACACGGCCAACTGCTTGGCCGCGGCGAGCAGGCTCGACCATGGAGGCGGCCACCAGCGCCGCCACCCCAAAATAGGCGCCATGCGGCAGGCCGCTTAAAAAGCGGAACAGCATGACCGAACCGTAGGATGGCGCCAGCGCACTGGCGAAGTTTCCAGCCGCAAAAGCGGCCATCAGCAAGATAAGCAGCAGGCGGCGCGGCAATTGCGCCGCAAGCACCGCGATCAAGGGCGCGCCAAGCACCACGCCAAGCGCGTAAGCGCTGATCAAATGGCCTACCTGCGGCGCGCTTAAAGTCAGATCATTGCCAATGTCGGGCAACAACCCCATGATGGCGAATTCGCCGGTACCGATACCGAAGCCGCCCACGGCCAGGGTAATCTGGGCGGCCAGGCGCCGGCGCGCGGAAAGCGACAAGTAGGAGTTTGCAGCGGTAGTCATTAATCCTGGATACTCTTGATGGCAAGCCCAAAAGTATACGCTGGATACGACTGCACCCTGTCCGCTCGCCCAAGATGGCCGCGCTTTGTTCTTGACGGGAAACTGTTAACCTATGTGGTGGCTGACGCAGCCGATTCGATCCTTTGAGCCTTTAATTCCATATAGATTCATGACGCAAATTTCCATATTAGACCTGGTACGCATCCGCGAAGGCAGCAACGCCCGCGAAGCGCTGGACAATGCGCGCGACCTGGCGCACCACGCTGAAGGCTGGGGCTACCGCCGTTTCTGGATGGCGGAACATCACAATATGCAGGGCATTGCCAGTGCGGCCACGTCGGTTGCCATTGCCCACGTCGCGGCGGGTACCTCTACCCTGCGCGTAGGCGCTGGCGGAATCATGCTGCCCAACCACTCTCCTCTGGTCATTGCCGAACAATTCGGCACGCTGGACGCCCTGTTTCCGGGCCGTATCGACCTGGGCCTTGGCCGCGCCCCCGGCACCGATCAGCTTACCTTGCGCGCCTTGCGCCGCAATCCATCCAGCGCCGATACATTTCCGCAAGACGTACTTGAACTTCAGGCCTACCTGGGGCCGGTACAGCCAGGCCAGCGCATACGCGCCGTGCCGGGCGCCGACAGCCAGGTTCCGCTATGGATATTGGGATCCAGCACCTTCGGAGCGGCGCTGGCGGCCGAGTTTGGCCTGCCCTACGCCTTTGCCTCGCACTTCGCCCCCGAAGCGCTGGACATGGCCCTGCAGGTTTACCGCGCCCGCTTCAAACCCTCAGAGCAGCAAAACGCGCCCTACGCCATGGTGGGCGTCAACATCATCGCGGCCGACAGCGACGAAGAAGCGCGCCGGCTGGCAACCACCCAGCAGATGTCCGCCACGGACGCCGTCCGGGGCGCACGCGGGCTTAGCCGTCCTCCTATCGACAACATCGAAGACTATTGGACGCCCGAAGAAAAATACCATGCCACGCATAAGCTGGCGTGCTCCATAATCGGCTCGCCCAGCACGGTGCGCGCCGGTGTGGACCAGCTGCTGGCCCGCACCGGGGCCGACGAACTGATGATAGTTTCCGACGTGTTCAATCATCATCAGCGGCTGCGCTCCTACGAACTTATCTCGGGCTTGTTCAAGGACTAGGCCGGCACCCGAACTGTTCTATACTTTCAACGCTGGCCGCTATGGGGACCCCAACTGCTGAAAAGCCGCGGGCATCCGGGCGGCAGCCCATTTCTCAATCTCCAGATAAGCATGCATGTCCATTAAAACCACTGCCATGCCCGACACGCAGCTGGACCGCAATATCGCGTTCCAGATGGCGTCGATTATTTACCGACTCGACCTGGATCTGCGCGACAGCATTTTGCGCAAGCTGGACCTGACATACGTGCACTTTCGGGTGCTGCAATATCTATACGAAGAAAACGGACAGAAGATCGGCGACATCGCCACGGCCATTGTGGTGCGCCAGCCCGTGCTTAGCCGCGTGGTAGACCAAATGGAAGAGCGCGCGCTGGTCAAGCGCCGGCCCGACCCCAATGACAGCAGGGCAATGAGGGTCTATCTGACGCCCAAAGGCAAAGCGCGCTACAAAGAGGCCTGGCCCCCCGCCCACCTGCTTATCGACAAAGCCCTGACAAACTTCGACGAGCAAGAGCACGAAACCCTGCTTTTGCTGTTGAAGAAGATGGCCGGCAATATTTTCGGGTAACACAGTGGCCCCGAAGACCTCGAACGGCTGGTCACCATGGCCATGCCCTTTGGCAAATACAAAGGGCGCCTCATCGCCGACCTGCCCGGCCATTATCTGAACTGGTTTGCACGCGATGGATTTCCCAAAGGGGAAATCGGCCGCTTGCTGCAGCTTATGCAAGAGCTGGATCACAACGGGCTAAGGCCGCTGCTGGATCCTTTGCGTAAACCCAAGTCTTGAAGACATAAAAAAAACCTCAAAAGTTGGACGTGTATCCAACCTTTGAGGTTCTGTTCCAGACCGCCGCCCTGAACTACAAGGCCAGCGGTTTTGAAAGTACGGCTAAGGCTTACTGGCCTTCAAGAAAGCTCTTGAGCTTGTCGGCACGGCTGGGGTGACGCAGCTTGCGCAAGGCCTTGGCTTCGATCTGGCGGATGCGTTCGCGCGTTACGTCAAACTGCTTGCCTACTTCTTCCAGCGTCTGGTCGGTGCTCATTTCAATACCGAAACGCATGCGCAGCACTTTGGCTTCGCGCGGAGTCAGCGAGTCGAGCACTTCCTTGACGACATCGCGCATGGAGCCGTGCAAGGCCCATTCGGACGGCGACAAGGTGCCCGTGTCTTCGATGAAATCGCCCAAGTGGGAATCGTCATCGTCGCCGATGGGCGTTTCCATGGAAATGGGTTCTTTCGCGATTTTAAGGATCTTGCGAACCTTGTCCTCGGGCATGTCCATTTTTTGCGCAAGCGTTGCGGGATCGGGCTCGGTGCCGGTTTCTTGCAGAATCTGGCGATTGATGCGATTCATCTTGTTGATGGTTTCGATCATGTGCACCGGAATACGGATGGTGCGCGCCTGGTCGGCAATGGAACGCGTAATGGCCTGGCGTATCCACCATGTTGCGTAGGTGGAAAACTTGTAGCCGCGACGATATTCGAACTTGTCGACCGCTTTCATCAGGCCGATATTGCCCTCTTGGATGAGGTCCAGGAACTGCAAGCCACGGTTCGTGTACTTCTTGGCAATGGAAATAACCAGGCGCAAGTTGGCTTCGGTCATTTCGCGCTTGGCCTTGCGCGCCTTGGCTTCGCCGGTTGCCATGCGTTTGTTGACGTCTTTGAGGTCTTTCAAGGGCAGCACGACGCTGGTTTGCAGGTCGATAAGCTTTTGCTGAAGCTCTTGGACGGCGGGCACATGGCGCTCGAGCGTTTCGGAATAAGGATGTTTGCCGGAGACTTCGCCCAGCACCCAGTCCAGATTTGTTTCGTTGCCGGGGAACGCCTTGATGAAATAGGCGCGCGGCATGTCGGCGCGGTCGACGCAAATACGCAGTATTTCGCGTTCGAGCTTGCGTACTTCGGCCACCTGGTTGCGCAGCGTATCGGCCAGCTTTTCGACCATTTTGGCGGTAAAGCGTATGCCCATCAGCTCGGCCAGAATGGTGGCCTGGGCCTCGGCGTACTCGGGCGCTTCGTAGCCTTGCGATTCGAACGCCTTGCGCATCCGGGCAAACCAGTGCGCGACAATTTCGAACTTCTTCAGGGACTTGGTGCGCAAGTGCTCCAGCTGCTTGCTGCTCATGCCGCCGGCCGGGCCGTCTTCGTTTTCGTCGCTGTCGATGGGCACGCCGGCGCCGGCGTATTCTTCGCCTTCGTCGTCGATAAGGCCGTCTACGACTTCGTCGATTTGCGCGTGACCTTCACGCACGTGCTGAACGTGGGCCAGAATTTCGTTGACCGTGGTTGGGCAGGCGGCAATAGCCATGACCATGTGCTTGAGGCCGTCTTCGATGCGCTTGGCGATTTCGATTTCGCCTTCGCGCGTAAGCAGCTCGACCGTGCCCATTTCGCGCATATACATGCGCACGGGGTCGGTGGTGCGGCCGAAGTCGGAATCGACGGTGGTCAGCGCAGCCTCGGCTTCGTCCTCGACGTCGTCGTCGCTGGAAGCGACAGGTGCATTATCGTTAAGCAGCAGGGATTCGGCGTCGGGGGCCTGGTCGTAGACCGAGATGCCCATGTCGCTGAACGTGCTGATGATGCCGTCGATGGCTTCCGCGTCGACCAGGTCGTCGGGCAGGTGATCGTTGATTTCGCCGTAGGTAAGGTAGCCACGCTCTTTGCCCAGCTTGATAAGCACCTTGAGCCGGTTGCGGCGCGCTTCCTGTTCTTCAGGGGTCATCTGGCTGCGTGCCGGGACGTCTTTGTCGCCCTTGCCGCGCTTGCCGCCGCGCTTGGGCAGCGGCTTGAGGTCGGGGATGACTTCGACTTCGATATCGCTATCGTCGTCGTTGAAGTTGGGCGCATCGTTATTGGCCGACTTGGCCGGGCGGCCCGGACGGCGCCCGCTGGGCACGGCCTTGGCCTTTTTAGGCGCGGCCGGAGCTGCGGCGGTCTTGGCCGGCGCCTTTTTTGCGGCGGCTTTCTTTACCGCAGCCTTTTTAGCTACAGGCTTGGCAGCGGAGGCCGCTTCGGCCTTGGCGCCCCCGGCAACCTTGACCGCCTTCTTGGCAACGCTTTTGCTTGCCGCAATGCTGGTCTTGGTTACAGGTTTTTTTGCAGCTTCATTCTCAGCTGCTAAGGAGGTTTTACCAATAACTTTGGTCATAGTCGCTTCCGTAGGCGCAAAAGCACTCAGTTAGTTATAACGCTAACGAGTGTTGCAGGGCAAAACTAACTTGTCACAATAAATCAATGCTTAGCGCAAGACTCTGAAACCCGGTGCAAGCCCATGAATTAGTAAATCCTTGTCTATATTGCAAGGCCATGAGGGGCTTGGCACGCTGGCGCCATTGTTATGCCGTGCCGGCAATCCAAAGCTGCACGTCCACACCCTAAAGGCGCGGCGCGCAGCTTCTGTTGCAAGCTGACTAATACATTGATTCTATGCGAAACATTCCATTTTACAGCAGTTGGCGCTACTAGGCATTATTTAGTAACGCCAGACGCCGTGTCAACCTTTGATAGCGTTGGCGCGAGGCCTCGTCCAGCAAGCCCGATTGAATCAAAGCCGACTGTTCCGCCTTGATCGTATCGAGCTCGATACGGTGCAAGGCGTCATTCCATTCGGCCAGAGGATCGGGCAAATCTTCCTGGCTTAAAATTTCGGTACTCAAGGAGCCAAGCAAAAGCTCCAGGTCTGAACCAGGTTCTGCGGCTTGCAGTAATGCACCCACATGCCGCGCCCCGCTGGTACTGGCCAATGCAATCAGGTCCCGCACAAGTACCAGATGGGGGCTTTGCTCGAGAATTTCAAGCTGCTGGTCTCCCATGCCCGAAACCAGCTCGGGGTGGGCCAGCAACAGGCGCAGCAAACGCTTGGCCATAGGTGTAACCGACCTGGATTGCCGGGTGTCGGCCCGCCCCTGCCTGGGCGCGCGCGAACCGGAAAAAGCGGGCGGTTCGTGCTGCTCGTACTCGTGCGGCACCGCATGCTCGAACCCGGTCGGCGCATCGTCCATGAAGCCCGGCGGCTCGTCGTACGCCGAGGATTGCGGCGACGGTGCGGGCGCGTGCTGGACGCGCTCGGGAGAAGGCTCGGGCGCGGACGCCAGCACTTGGCTCAATTCGTCCGGCGTCAGTTGCACCAGACGGGCAAATTCGCGCTCGATCTGGACGCGCAACGTGCCCTCGGGTATCAGCGCCAGCAAAGGCTTGGCCTCGTGCACGCAAGCCGCACGCCCTTCCGCTTCGTTCATGGGGTGATGCGACGCCAATTCGTCAAGCATGAAGCGGGATAACGGCATGGCTTCGGCCAGCACGGCGCGAAAAGCTTCTGCTCCGTATTCGCGGATGTAAGAGTCGGGGTCGTGCTCGGCCGGCAAAAACAAAAACCGGATGGAAATATCGTCGCGCAATAAAGGCAGCGCCACCTGCAAAGCCCGCCAGGCCGCACGCCGGCCCGCTTTATCGCCGTCAAAACTGAACACCACTTTGTCGCTGGCACGCAACAGTTTTTGAATATGCTGCGGCGTAGTGGCGGTACCCAAGGTTGCCACGGCGTTGCCCACGCCTTGCTGGGCCAGGCCAACCACATCCATATAGCCTTCGACCACCAGCACGCAGCCTTCGGAGCGGATGGCGGCACGCCCTTCCCACAGGCCGTATAGCTCGTGCCCTTTAGAGAACAAGGGCGTTTCGGGAGAATTCAGGTACTTGGGCTCGCCCTTGCCGATAATACGCCCGCCAAAACCGATGATATTGCCGCGCACATTGCGAATCGGAAACATGACTCGTTCGCGGAAACGATCGTAACGCCGGCCGTCATCGGCTTCGATCACCAGGCCGGACTCGACCAGCAAAGCATCTTCGTAGTGCGGAAAGACTGTCTTCAAGCCCTGGCGGTTGGTGCCCGACCACCCCAGGCCGAAACGAGCGGCGATTTCGCCGCTAAGCCCGCGCTGCTTCAGATAGCGGATGGCTTGTGGGCTGGCCTTGAGTTCCTGCACATAATGGGCTTGCGCCGCATCCAGGATTTGCTGCTGGCGCGAGACTTCTTCTTTGCGCTGCCTGGCCTGGGCGCTTTGCTTGGGGCTGCGGTTTTCTTCGGGCACCGTCATGCCGGCCGAAGCCGCAAGATTGCGCACGGCCTCCGGGAAACTGGCCCCGGTATGCTCGATTAAAAACGAAATGGCGCTACCATGCGCTCCGCAGCCAAAGCAGTGATAAAACTGTTTGGTGGGGCTTACGGTAAAAGAGGGACTTTTTTCGTTGTGGAAAGGACAAAGGCCAAGTAAATTGGCCCCGCCTTTGCGCAACTGTACGTATCGCCCGACGACATCGACAACATCTACTCGGGCGAGTAATTCCTGGACAAATGAATCAGGAATCAATCAATACATGCGCGGAGGCAGTTGTTGGCTGCGGATGCGCTTGTAGTGGCGTTTGACGGCCGCGGCGTGCTTGCGCTTGCGCTCGGCGGTGGGTTTTTCGTAAAACTCGCGCGAACGCAGTTCGGTCAACAGGCCGATTTTTTCGATAGTGCGCTTGAAGCGGCGCAGTGCGGCTTCAAAGGGCTCGTTTTCTTTAAGACGAACGATAGGCATGTAGTCTTAAGCCTTATATAGTTAAATTAAAAATCTGTTAAAAACAAAGCTGTTATACATAGTACAGCTACGAAGGGCTTGCAATCGAAACCGATGCAACCGCCCTTAAGGAATTCTGGCCTGCCCCATTAGGCCTGCTTTTTGGACCCACACCCGATAATCATGGGCCCGCAACTGCTAATCACCACCTTGGGTCAATATTCAGGGCAAACAAATAAAGTCCGCTTCTTTACAACCAAGCGAACAAAAATCAAATCTTAGCCCAACATTCTACCACGAAATATTTAAGATCGGCGGCCTTTTCTTACCCATGCCTCGAGCTGATGCGGGCGCAGGCTGTCGTAGTCTTCGAATGGCTGGTGGATCCAGGGATTGGTAGGCAATTTGTCGACATAGTAGTCGGGCGTGGCCTTGGCATGGCCCTTCCACCACAGAACCGCGCTTTTCATTTCGGTAATGGCGGGAAACTGCTTGCGCAAGTGTTCGCCTACGCGGTTGAAGGTAAGTCCGGTGTCGACCATATCGTCGACAAGCAGCACTTTGCCGTCAAGCGTGCCGCGGGTAATCGTAATGAACTGGGCAATGTCCAGGCTGCCCTGCTGGGTGCCTGCGGCTTCGCGGTAGCTGCTGGTGGCCAGGATGCCCAAAGGTACGTCGTAAATGCGCGACAGCACGTCGCCAACCCGTACGCCGCCGCGGGCCAGGCAGACGATTTTTTCGAATTTCCAGCCTGATTCGTGGATATTCAGCGCCAGGCGCTCGATAAGCGCGTTGTAATCATCCCAGCTTACCCAAAGATCTCGCTCCGTGCTTGGTGGAAGGGGCATGGGTAAATTCTCCTGGTCGACGATTAGATATAAGAAGGCGTAATAATACCGGGTTCGCGGCAGATCGCGCAATCAGAGGCGTGTGCAAAGCGGTGCAGGTGCGCCGTTCGAGAGGCTGGCAGAGCGTTGCCATGCGCGAATCCTGGCGCGCCGGGGCCGCGCCAGAAAGCGCAGGCCCGGCCCCATCCTAAGCTTCAGCCTTTGAAAGGATGGCGCAGAACGATGGTTTCCAGGCGGTCTGGCCCGGTCGATACCATGTCGATAGGCACATCGCATACTTCGGCGATGCGCTCCAGGTAGCGGCGCGCATTGACGGGCAGTTTGTCGTAGTCGGTAATGCCGATGGTGGACTCGGTCCAGCCTGCCATTTCTTCGAGCACGGGCTCGGCTTCGGCGGCGGCCTGCGCGCCCGAGGGCAGCACGTCCAGGAATTCGCCGCGATAACGGTAGCCTACGCCGATCTTGAGTTCTTCAACGCCGTCCAGGACGTCGAGCTTGGTAATGCACAGGCCCGAAATACCGTTGATCATGACCGAACGCTTCATGGCGGCGCCATCGAACCAGCCGCAGCGGCGGGGACGCCCGGTTACCGAACCGAATTCTTTGCCCACCTTGGCAAGGTGCTGGCCGATGTCATCCAGGAGCTCGGTAGGGAAAGGCCCGGAGCCGACGCGCGTCGTGTAGGCCTTGGCAATACCCAGGACGTAGCTGAGCGACTGAGGACCAACGCCCGCACCGGCTGCCGCTGCGCCGGAGACGCAATTGCTGCTGGTGACGAACGGATAAGTGCCGTGGTCGATGTCCAGCAAAGCGCCCTGCGCGCCCTCGAACAACAGGCTGTGGCCGGTTTTCTGGGCAATATACAAATTATTGGAAACGTCGGCCACCATGGGCTGGATCTCTTTGGCCAATGCCATGGCTTCGTCGCGCACGGCCTGGAAATCGACCGCCTCGGCGCCCAAATAGTTGGTAAGCACGAAGTTATGGTAATCCAGCGCTTCAGTCAGCTTGGCGTCGAACACGGTTGGATCGTAAAGGTCTTGCACGCGTAAAGCGCGGCGGGCGACTTTGTCTTCGTAGGCCGGCCCGATGCCGCGCCCTGTCGTGCCGATCTTGTCGTTGCCCTTGCGGACTTCGCGGGCCTGGTCGATGGCGATATGGTAAGGCAATATCAACGGGCAGGCGGGCGAAATTTGCAGGCGCGAACGCACGTTCAGCCCGGCGGCTTCCAGTTCACCGATTTCTTTCAGCAATGCCTCGAGAGACAGCACAACGCCGTTGCCGATATAGCAGGTGACGGTGTCGTGCATGATGCCCGAGGGAATCAGGCGCAATATGGTTTTTTTGCCATTGATCCACAAAGTATGGCCGGCATTATGGCCGCCCTGGAAACGCACTACGCCCTGGGCCGACTCGGCTAGCCAGTCGACGATTTTTCCTTTGCCTTCGTCACCCCATTGGGTGCCGATAACCACAATATTCTTGCTCATGTTACGTATCAAAAAAATTTGAGCCTGCCAGGCAGGCCAAATAGGTTTAAACCATACGGTAAAGGGCCGACAGGCCTATTTGACCGCTCTTGTTTGCCACGTCCCGTTTTCAAGGACCAATTCTCTGTCGAGGGTGAACTCGTCGACATCGTGAACCTGGCCAGGCAATGCCTGAACAACGATTTCCCCTGCGCTGCGCAGGGCCTGCAATGCCTGGACCAGCGCCGGGTCGGTACCCCACGGCGCGCGAATGGCCCGGGCCAACGGAGCCGCGGGCAAGCCCGACGACAGCTTGCGCAGGTCGAGGCTGAAGCCGGTGGCAGGCCGCGAGCGCCCGAAAGCCTTGCCTATGCCGTCGTAGCGGCCGCCCTTGACCAGCGCGTCGTGCCAGCCTTCGGCATAAATGGAAAAGACCACGCCCGAATGGTAGCCGTACCCGCTGCCCATGTCGGCCAGGTCGATGCTGAAGTCGAACTCGGGCAACGCGTCGATAAGCGCCTGCAAATCGGCCATGGCCGATTGCACCGCGGGCAGCGACGGCAAGACATGCAAAGCACGCGATATGACTTCGGTACCGCCATACAGCGAGGTAAGATCGCGCAGCGCCTTCAGGCTGGATTCGCGCACTTCAGGCAGCCGCTTGCCCAGCTCGACCAAGCCGGGAACGTCTTTTGTACTGAGCAGATCGCAGACTTCGTCGGCCACCGCCGCCAGGGCGGGGTCTTCGTTGACGATACTGCGCAGCACACCCGGATGGTTCAGGTCGACTCGGGCGTTTTTTACGCCGGCGCGCCGTACGCTTTCCAGGGCCAGGTGAATAATTTCAATGTCGGCCTCGACGCCGGCATGGCCGAATAATTCAGCGCCGATTTGCAGCAATTCGCGGTCGGACAGCAAACCCGCCGGACGCGCATGCAGAACCGAGCCGCAATAGCACAGGCGCGTCACGCCTTCGCGATTAAGCAGGTGGGCGTCGATGCGCGAAACTTGCGGCGTCATGTCGGCGCGCACGCCCAGCGTGCGGCCCGATAATTGATCGACCAGCTTGCATGTGCGCAAGTTCAGGTCGCCCCCCGTGCCCGAAAGCAAGGAGTCGATGTATTCGACCAGCGGCGGAGCCACCAGTTCGAACCCGTATGTGCGATACAAGTCCAGCAAATTGCGGCGCAGTTCTTCGATGCGGCGCGCTTCTGCGGGAAGAATATCGGCCAGACTTTCTGGCAGTAACCAATTGGACATCATGCTGGAAAAAAACCCCGCCAATGCAGCAGCCAAACAAAAAGCGACTTGGGGCGTAAGCCCGCCAAGTCGCTTGCGGATGTATTCAAACTTACGGCGTATTGTACCGTGTTGTCGCTTCAACCCCAAATGGCGGATCCGATTTTGTGGCGGATCCGCCAAGAAATTAATTAGGGGGTCTTGGGAGCAGTCCCGTCAGCCGAGCCCCAGAATTTGAAAAAATCCGATTTGGGGCTTAGCACCAAAACGTCTTTGGCCGCGGAGAACGCTGTGGTGTAGCTTTCCAGGCTTTTGTAGAAGCTGTAGAACTGCGGGTTCTTGCCGTAGGCGGCATTGTAGATGGACGAAGCCGCGGCATCGCCCTGACCTTTGATGTCTTGAGCCTGTGCGTAGGCCTTGGCCAAAAGCTCCGCACGCTGGCGGTCGGCCTGGGCGCGGATTTTTTCACTGTCGGCGGCGCCGGTGGCGCGCAAACGGTTGGCTTCTTCTTTACGCTCGGCTTCCATGCGCCGGTAGACCGACTCGGAAATTTCCGGGGCGAAGTCGATGCGGCGCAGACGCACGTCGACGACATCCACGCCCAATGGCTTGGCTCGCGCATCGACGTTCTGGAGCATTTCCTTCATGATGGTTCCACGCTCGTTGGAGACCACTTCTTTGACCGTGCGCACGTTGACCGAGGCATTGAGGGCGTCGCGGATCTGCGCCGACAGGCGTTCTTCGGCGGCCCGGGTGTTGGAACCGAAGGTCACGTAGAACTGGCGCGGATCGACAATGCGCCATTTGACGAACGAGTCGATAAGAAGGTTTTTCTTTTCGGCGGTCTGGATACGCTCCGGATCTTTGCTTTCAATGGTCTGCAGGCGCTTGTCCAGGAACACGACGTTCTGGAACGGCGGCGGCAGCTTGAAATACAGCCCGGGCTTGGTGATGGTTTCGCGCACTTCGCCCAGGGCGAAAAGCAGCGCGGAATCGCGCTCGCGAACGATGAATACGCAGGACGACAATATAGCCAGGATGATGACCAGGCCGACCAGATAGGGGAATGAACGTTGCATGCTGGCCTCCGGTTAGCGCGAGTAACGATTGGTGGACGACGCGCCTGCGCCGGAATCGTACGGGTTGGGGAAGCCCCCGGCCGAGCTGTTGGCCACCCCTTTCTTGGCCGGCGCCGCAGGCGGCGTGCTGCTGCCGGTGGCTGTCGTGCTGGCGGCAGCCGCCACCGGAGCGTTGGCATCGTGATTACTGCGCGATACCTGCTGGATGATTTTATCCAGCGGCAAGTACAACATATTGTTGTTGGCTTGCGAATCGATCATGATCTTGCTGCTGTTTTCAAGTATGGTCTGCATCGTGGACAAATACATGCGCTCGCGCGTAATGGCCGGCGCTTTCGCGAACTCGGACTCGATACTGGCAAAGCGGGCTGTGTCGCCCTGTGCGTCGCCCGTGACCCTGGCGCGATAGCCTTCGGCCTCTTGGACCATGCGCGCAACCTGGCCTTGCGCTTCGGGCAAGATCTTGCTGGCGTAGGCATTGCCCTCGTTGATCTGGCGTTCGCGGTCCTGGCCTGCCTTGACGGCATCGTCGAAAGCCGCCTGCACCTGCTCGGGCGGCTGCACGTTCTGGATTGCAACAGTGCTTAGCTGCACGCCGGTTTGATAGACATCGAGGATTCTCTGGGCCAGCTTTTGCACCTGGGTCGCAATTTCAGTACGGCCCGAATACAGTACGGAGTCCATGGGCTGCTGGCCGACGACTTCGCGCATGGCGGTCTCGGCAGCCTGGCGGACGGATTCGTCGGGGTTGCTGGTTTTGAACAGGTAGTCGGGCGCACCGTCTGGACTCAAGCGGTACTGCACCACAAACTGCAGGTCGACGATGTTTTCGTCGGTGGTCAGCATGAGCGATTCAGGCAGAACCTTGTTGCGCGCCGCGCCGCGGAAGCCGACTTCGAAAGTACGCAACTGTGAAATATTGACGGTTTGGTCGTTTTCGATGGGATACGGCAAACGCCATTGCAGGCCCGGCCCAAGAGTCTTGGTGTATTTGCCGAACTTGGTAATGACGGCAACCTGCCCTTCTTGCACAATCATGAAGCCGCTTGCCAGCCATAGGCCGACAACGACAATGGCACCAATGGTAAACAGCTTGGGCGAACCTTTGGGCATGGACGGCAGCACCGGCCCGCCGCCATTACCGCCGCCCTGGCCACCGCCGCCGCGCTTCTTGCGCCCGAACAGGGAACCGAGGCGATTGTTGAAGTCGCGCCAGACCTCGTCGAGGTCGGGAGGGCCATTGCCCTGGCCCGGCCTGCGAGGCGGCTCGTTCTTGCCGTCGTTATTGCCACGCCCCCAACCGGGGTCATTCAGATTGAAGATTTTGGATATTCGACTCATTATTTCCCGAGATCTTGCCGGATTCAACAATTGCCCCACGCAAACCGTCTAAGCCGGCGCGCCTTAGAGCGCTTACAAATACTCGTGCAATGGTACCATGTTCATCCCGCTCAACCCGAGGCTCGTATCCGGCTTCGTCTATCTTGTTATAGACCAGTATGCGCGGCACTTCGTCCGCACCGATATCCGACAGAACCTTGTCCACCTCGGCGATCTGCTCGTCGCGCTGCGCACTGGACGCGTCGACCACATGCAGCAATAGATCGGCCTGCACGGTTTCTTCCAGGGTGGCCCGGAACGCGGCGATCAGGGTTGGAGGCAAGTCGCGGATGAATCCCACCGTATCCGAAATGACCACTTGGCCGGCGCCCTCGATCCAGAGACGGCGGGTAGTGGTGTCCAGCGTGGCGAACAGTTGATCGGCCGCATAAGCGTCGGCGCGGGTCAAGGCGTTGAACAGCGTGGATTTTCCGGCGTTGGTGTATCCCACCAACGACACCGACAAAATGCCGCCGCGCTGGCGCGAGCGCCTTTGGGTCGAACGCTGACGCTGAACGCGGGCCAGACGCTCTTTTAGCAGACGTACCTTGTCGCCTATCATGCGGCGATCCATTTCAAGCTGGGCCTCGCCCGGGCCGCGCATGCCTATCCCGCCGCGCTGGCGCTCCAGGTGAGACCACATGCGCGTAAGGCGGGTGGATAAATGCTGCAATTGGGCCAATTCAACCTGCAGCTTGCCTTCGTGGCTTTTAGCCCGCAGCGCGAATATGTCCAGGATGAGGGCTACGCGGTCAACGACCCGGCGATTGAAGCCGCGTTCCAGGTTGCGCTGCTGGGCCGGGCTAAGCGCCTGGTCGAACAGAATGATGTCGGCTTCGCCCTCGTCGGCCATCAGCACGCCTTCTTCAAGCTTGCCCGTACCGATAAAGTATGCGGCATCGGGCCGCGACCGGCGGGCGACCAGCGTCCCGACGATCTCGGCGCCCGCGCCCTTGGCCAGCATGGCGAATTCGTCGGCATGCGCCTGGAAATCCGGCTTGCCCAGGTCGACGCTTACTATCAGCGCCTTCATGGGCTACCCACAAACGAAATACCCGCTGGCGCATGGCGCACAGCGGGTGTATGACGGCGCGGCAGAATTGTTGAGTTATTCAGCAGCTTGCTCATCCGTCTGGAAATTAACCGGACGGGCCGGCACAACGGTTGAAATGGCATGTTTGTATACCATTTGCGTAACGGTATTGCGCAACAGGACGACGTATTGGTCGAAGGATTCGACCTGCCCTTGCAGCTTGATTCCGTTGACAAGGTAGATGGATACGGGCACGTGATCCTTGCGCAGCGCATTCAGGAACGGATCTTGTAATGTTTGCCCTTTATTGCTCATTGGCTTAGCTCCAATTGTGTTGTTATTTAAGATGACACACCTCAAACGCATACTTTACAGGGTTTTCCCGTGTTGTGCTACGAAAGGGGCTTGATTTGATGTATATTTTTACACCGCAGTTTTTACGCGGCGTTACTGAAAAACATCTTCAGCCGGGTTTGCGCACCGCCTGCATTGCCTGCGGCGCGTATGCCGAACGTGCGGCGCGGCTATTGCGCACCGATTATCTGCACCAACTGGGTGTATAGACGCTCACAATCGCTTTCAGTTCCCACGGTTATGCGTAAAAATTGATTTATGCGGGGCAAGGCGAAATGGCGCACCAGAATATGCCGCGCGCGCAAGGCCGCGGCAAGGTCGGCGCCTTCCATACCCGGATACCGGGCAAAAATGAAATTTGCCTGGCTGGGCAAGACCTCGAACCCCAGGTCATTCAAACGCTGGACCAAGTGTTCGCGCGAACGCACGACGGCAGCACAAGTGGCGTCGAAATAGGCATCGTCCTCGATAGCGGCCAACGCCGCGGCCTGGGCCAGGCGGTCTAGCGGATACGAGTTGAAACTATCCTTGATGCGCACCAAGCCTTCGATCATTTCGGGTGCGGCCATGGCGAAACCCACCCGCATACCGGCCAGCGCGCGCGACTTGGAAAATGTATGGATCACGGCCAGATTGTCATTGCGCTGTAGCAGCGAAACGGCCGATTCGCCACCGAAATCGATATAAGCCTCGTCGATCACGACGGGCGTGTCTGGATTTGCGCGGGCAATGGCTTCGATATCGGTCAGCGGCAGGCCCATGCCGGTGGGCGCATTGGGGTTAGCGAAAATAATACCCGCCGGGGCGACGGCGCGCGGCGCCGTGTAATCGGAGACCCGGATAGAGAAGTCGTTGGCCAGGGGGACAATTTCGTAAGGCACCTGATACAGCCGGCAATACGTGCGATAAAAACTGTAGCTGATGTCGGGCATCAGCAATGGCCGGCCGCTGTGCAGGAACAAGCCGTGAAACACATGGGCCAGGATTTCATCCGAGCCGTTGCCCACAAAAACCTGCTCGGGCTTGACGCCGTACCGGCGCGCAATGCCCTGGCGCAGCGCCGTGGACTCCGGGTCGGGATACAAGCGCAAACTGTCGCCGGCGGCCGCACGGATGGCCTCAAGGGCTTTGGGCGATGGGCCGTAGGGATTCTCGTTGGTGTTCAGCTTCAGCAGGTCGGCGATCTTGGGTTGCTCGCCCGGCGTATAAGGCACCAGCCCGGCCACCTGATCGCTCCAGAAACGGCTCACTTAAGCCCCCTTCTGTATATATGGGTTATGAGAGGATTTGAATTCGATGCGCAGCGGTGTGCCGTCAAGCTTGAACTCGACGCGAAAACGCGTTTCAAGATAGCGCCGGTAGGAATCGGAGATGGCATCAAGCGCATTGCCATGTATGACAATAAGCGGCGGGTTCTGGCCGCCTTGATGAGCATAGCGCATTTTGGGCCGGAAGATCCCCTTGCGCGGCGGCGGCTGTTGCTCGACCGCAGCCAGCAGCACCCGCGTGAGCTTGGGCGTGGACAGCTTGGCAAATGCGGCGGCATGCGCGGCGTTGACCGACTTGAGCAAGGCATTGACGCCCTGCCCGTTCAGCGCCGAAATGGTATGCATTTTTGCAAACGACAAAAAGCGCAGCTTGCGGTCGAACTCGCGCTGTATGCGTTCGCGTTGTTCGCTGTCCAGGCCGTCCCATTTATTGATGGCCACGACCAGCGCCCGTCCGGTTTCCAGAACGAAGCCGGCAATGTGCGCGTCCTGGTCGGAAATTTCCAGTTGCGCATCCAGCATCAGCACCACGACGTTGCAAGCCTCGATAGCCTGCAAGGTTTTGATGACCGAGAATTTTTCGACGGCTTCGAATACTTTGCCGCGACGGCGCAAACCGGCTGTATCTATCAAGGTATAGCTGTGGCTGCCGCGCTCGAATTCGATCTCAATGGCATCGCGCGTCGTGCCCGGCATATCGAATGCAATGACGCGCTCTTCGCCCAGCAGGTTGTTGATAAGCGTGGACTTGCCCACGTTGGGGCGCCCGACAATGGCAAGCTTGATGCGATGCTGGATCTCGTCTTCGCCCTCGTTGCCTTGGGCAGGCTCCTCGTCGCCAGGTTCGAGCCGGGGATCGGCCGCGCCTTCGTGTTGGGCTTCGCTTTCGTCTTGCCCAGCATCGTCCAGAAAAGACAGGGCGTGCTCGATGAGATCGGCAACGCCGTCGCCATGCGACGAGGAAATGGCAAACGGCCGGCCCAGCCCAAGTTCGTGGAACTCGGAAATGGCCGCGTCATAGCGCATGCCCTCGGCCTTGTTGACGGCTAGAATCACGCGCTGGCCCGAACGGCGCAGCAGCGCGGCGATTTCGTGGTCGTGCGCGTTGACACCGGCACGCGCGTCCACCAGAAAAATGACGACATCGGACTCGGCAATGGCTTGCGCCGTCTGGCGCGCCATTTCACGGACGATGCCGCTTTTGGCCACCGGCTCGAACCCGCCGGTATCGACAGCAAGGAATGGACGATCGCCCATCCGGCCTTCGCCGTAGTGGCGGTCGCGCGTCAAGCCGGAAAAGTCGGCCACCAGCGCCGCCCGCGAACGGGTAAGCCGATTGAACAACGTGGATTTTCCGACGTTGGCGCGGCCTACCAGGGCAACTACCGGTTTAAACGTGACTTTACTCAATTGACACCAATAAGAACGAGACTACCGTTGCCGGTTTGAACAAGAACGCCGCGGGTCGTGGCGGTAAGAGGCGAGACTATCGCTCCGCCGCCGACCTGCACGCGTCCCAATAGATGGCCGTCGGTACGCGACAGGAAGTGCACATAGCCTTCGAGGTCGCCTACAGCCAGCCCTTGCGGCACCACTGCCGGACCGGACAGCGCGCGATTGCGCAGCGCGTCCTGCTTCCAGAGTTCATGCCCATCACCCAGCGCAAAAGCGTAAACGACGCTGCGCTGGTTGGAGGCATAAGCTTGCTGGCTGTCGGTGGTCATGCCTGTTGTGCTGGAAAACGGCTGCTGCCAAAGCAGGCGACCGCCCTGCGAGACGTCAAAGCAGGCCATCCTGCCCTGATAGGACACGCCGCACAGCAAAGCGCCCTGGGTCTGGGGCTGGCCAACGACGTCGCTGATGCGTTCAAGGTCGGTAGCACCCTTGGAAACGGAAATAGTTCCTTCCCACTGAACCGAGCCGCTGCGCGCGTCGATGGCAATGAACTTGCCATTAGGCAGGCCGGAAATAAGCAGGCCTTCGATCAATATCATGCGCATATTGGCTTTCAAGGCCAGCGCAGGGCCCGGACGCTGCACGTTCCAAAGCACTTCGCCTGTATTGGCGTCCAGGGCCTGGATGCGATAGTCGCTGCTACGCACCACGACAACGCCGCTGCCTACGGCGGGGGGAATATTGACTTCGCTGGAAGCCTTGGCACGCCATTTTTCGGCGCCCTGGTCATCGAACGCAATGACGGTGCCGTCTGGCGCCGCCACCGCCGTAATCTGCCCGTCGGAGCCAACGCCGGCCGACAAGGCCGTGCCCGCGCTGGCCTGCCAGCGGATTGCGCCCGTGGCAAGGTCCACTTTGGTCACAGAACCGTTAGGCGTTGCGGCATAGACGGATTCGCCCACCACTTGCGGAGCAAAGCCCGAACCGCCGCCGCTGCCTATGTTTGCCGACCAGCTTACGCTTGCGGAAACGCCCGGCGCATATTCGGTAAGCGGCGCAGGGTCGAAGCGCGGGTTGGGGCTGGAAAACATTGAGCAGCCGGCCAGAACCGCCGCGCCAAGCACCATCATGGAACTGCAAAGAACACGGCGAGTAATGGAAATCTGCATGAATTAAGCTCCACCTAAAGCGTCGATTTTCAATTGAATGATTTGCGTAATGGGATCGGTTCCCAGCAGCTTGACAGCCTCTGCCCAGGCGGCCTTGGCTTCGGCTTTTTTATCCTGGGCGGCCAAAATGTCGCCGCGGCGATCGGCATACAAGCCCGCGAACGCCTGGGGCGCGTTATTCAGTTGCGCCAAAGCCTGATCATACTGTTTCTGGTCCAGCAAAATACCGGCCAGCCGCAGCTTGGCCAAAGGCAGCAGCGCGGCATCGGCGCCGTGCGCCACCAGCCATTCAAGCTGTTCGCGGGCGGCGTCCAGGTCGTTGCGCGCGCGCAGCGCCTCGGCGGCCACCAGCAGCCCGCGCGAAGTATAGCCCGACTTGGGGAAGTCACTGCGCAAGGTCGCGCTGGCTGCCTTGATGCGGGCAACCGAGTCCTCGCCCTGCTGCCCCGTGGCGGTTTCAAGCGCCTCGAAGTAGCCCATGGCTTGCGTTGCCTGGTGGCCCTGATACCACTGCCAGCCCCGCCAGCCGGCCACGACCGCAACGACCACGAATACGATAATGGCCAGCATCGTGCCGTAGCGGTCCCACCACGCTTTCAGCGCGTCCAGCTTTTCCTGCGACTCTAAATCGTATGCCATGCGTCAAACCCTTTGTTTCAATTCAGTAACCAGACGATCCTGAGGGATCGCTTCTTGTTGTGCCTGCCCTTCCAGCGCATCGGCCCTTAACCATTTGATGCTTGCAGTACCCGCTGCCAATTCGTCGCCGCCCAGGATAACCGCGACGGCCGCGCCACTGGCGTCCGCCCGCTTGAACTGCGACTTAAAGCCGGACGAACCGGCATGCACGATAACCGCCAGGCCGGCATCGCGCAATTGCTCTGCCAGACCAACGGCCGCACGCTGCGCTTCGTCGGACTGATGGATCATGTATACCTGGCATTCTGCGGCGGCAACAGACGGCCCCGACTGCGAACACAGGTCCAGCAGCCGTTCGACGCCAATGGCAAACCCCACGGCCGGCGCGGACTTGCCGCCCAGCAATTCGATGAGCCCATCGTAACGGCCGCCGCCGCAAACGGTTCCCTGGGCGCCAAGCTGGTCGGTCACCCATTCGAACACGGTCAGATTATAGTAGTCCAGCCCGCGCACCAGGCGCGGATTCAGTGTGTACTGTATGCCCGCATCATCAAGACGCCTGCGCACGCCGTCGAAATGCGCCAGGGACTCTTCGCCCAGGAAGTCGAACAGGCGCGGCGCATTATTGGCCATCTCCTGCATGGCGGGATTCTTGGTGTCCAGCACCCGCAAAGGGTTGGTGTACATGCGGCGAAGGGCTTCTTCGTCGAGCACGTCCCTGTGCTGCTCCAGATAAGCGATAAGCGCGTCGCGATGGGCGGCCCGCTCGGCGGCCTGCCCCAGGGAATTGAGCTCCAGGCGAATATCCTTCAGGCCCAGGATTTTCCATAGGCGGGCCAGCATCAGGATAAGCTCGGCATCGACGTCGGGGCCGGCAAAGCCCAGGGCCTCCACGTCGATCTGGTGAAATTGGCGGTAGCGTCCGCGCTGCGGTTTTTCGTGGCGGAACACAGGGCCAAGGGAATAAACGCGCTGCGGGCGATCGTACAAAATATTGTTCTCGATGGCCGCCCTGACGATGCCGGCGGTGAATTCGGGCCGCATCGTGAGGTGTTCGTTGTTCAGCGCATCGGTGAACGAGTACATTTCTTTTTCGACGATATCGGTTACTTCGCCGATGCCGCGTGTAAACAGCCGGGTATGTTCGAGTATAGGCGTGCGCATGTTGCGATAGCCGTACGAGGCCAGCCACTGGCGCACGGTGTGCTCCAATTGCTGCCATTGCGCGCTGCTATCGGGTAAGACATCTTTCATGCCGGTGATGGCATGCACCTTTTTAAACGACTGCGTCATAGATACTCTGTTTTTTTAAGATCGGTTTTGTTGCTGGCGCAAGGTTTAGCGCGAACCCGAAGTCCCGTAGCGCTGCTTGACATAGTTCTCGACTATGGCCTGGAATTCGGTGGCTATGGTGTCGCCTTTAAGGGTGACGGTGCGCTCGCCGTCGACGTAGACCGGCGCGGACGGCACTTCGCCAGTGCCGGGCAGGCTGATGCCGATGTCGGCATGGCGGCTTTCACCCGGGCCGTTGACCACGCAGCCCATCACCGCAACGTTCATGTGCTCTACGCCCGGATAGCTTTCTTTCCAGACCGGCATCTGCTTGCGCAAATAGGTTTGGATGCTGTCGGCCAGCTCTTGGAACACCGTGCTGCTGGTACGCCCGCAACCGGGGCACGCCACGACCATCGGCGTAAACGCCCGCAAGCCCATGGTTTGCAGTATTTCCTGCGCCACGACGACTTCGCGCGTGCGATCGCCGCCCGGTTCGGGTGTCAGCGAAATACGGATGGTGTCGCCGATGCCCTGTTGCAGCAGAACCGCCAGCGCGGCAGTGGAGGCGACAATGCCCTTGCTGCCCATGCCCGCTTCGGTAAGCCCCAGGTGCAATGGATAGTTGCAGCGCGAAGAGAGGTCCTGGTAAACGGTAATGAGGTCCTGCACATGGCTGACCTTGCACGAAAGCACGATGGCGTTGGGCGAAAGCCCAAGCTCTTCAGCGCGCACGGCGTTGCTGATGGCGGAAACCACCAGGGCGTCGCGCATGACCGCCTGGGCTGTCCAGGGTTCGGTGCGCAGGCTGTTTTCGTCCATCATGCGCGCCATGAGTTCGTGGTCCAGGCTGCCCCAGTTGACCCCTATGCGCACCGGTTTTTCGTAGCGGCAGGCGATTTCTATCATTTGCGCGAAATTGTCGTCGCGCTTTTTTCCGCCGCCCATATTGCCGGGATTGATGCGGTATTTGGACAAGGCCTGGGCGCACTCGGGAAACTGGGTAAGCAGCTTATGGCCGTTGTAATGGAAGTCGCCCACCAGCGGAACCGCCACGCCCATGCGGTCGAGGTGTTCGCGTATGGCCGGCACTTCGCGTGCGGCCTCTGGGGTATTGACGGTAATGCGCACCAGCTCGGAGCCAGCCTGGGCCAGCTCTTTGACCTGGATAGCGGTTGCCACGGCATCGGCGGTGTCGGTGTTGGTCATGGACTGCACCGCCACCGGCGCGCCGCCCCCAACCTGTACCGAACGGGCGCCCCAACGCACCAGCACCGGGCGGGTGTCGCGGCGGGCGGCGGCCCCGACAGGCAGAGCAACCGAACTGGCTTTGGCGATGTTGGGAACTTGGGTCATTGCTTAAGCTGTTTGAGCCAGTCGAATACCAGCCATGCATCGGGCACCCAGCCGCGTTCGATGGCGTAGAAACCGGCAACGATCAATAAAACCAGAATAACGATAAGCCAGCCCCATGACGAGCGGGAGCCGCCTTCGGACTGCATGTTCAAGTCGGAAGAAGACAAAGAAGCCGCGGTCAGGACTACGGGCTTTGCTTCCAGGGTGCCCACTTCGTTTTCCAGCATGGACACCAGCGCGTCGACATCCGCTTCGAGCAGGCGTCCGTAATTCTTTACCAGGCCGCGCAGCGACACGCCCGAAGGGAGTACGTCCCAGCGTTCGCCTTCCAGGGCCTCGAGTTGGCGGGCGGAATACTTCAGGCGCCCGGAGACCTCGGCCAAAGATAGCCGCCTTGCCTCGCGCAGCGCCTTGAGCGTGGCGCCCAGCCCGTGGGGGCCTGGCGCGGCGTGCGCATCTTCGGTATCTTTGAGCAAGGCTTGATTCATTCACGCTCCTGTTTGATGACTATGGTTGCCCGGTCGGGCAGTCGTTCTTTGATGCGCGTGCGGTCTTTGACGTCGCCGGCCAATTGCCCGCACGCCGCGGCGATGTCGTCGCCGCGCGTTTTACGCACGGTCGTGACCACGCCCGCATCCATCAGGCGTTGCGCGAACAGCCTGACCCGTGCCGCGGGCGAGCGCTTGAGCCCGGATTGCGGAAACGGATTGAACGGTATCAAATTAAACTTGCAACGCACCTGTTTTGCAATAGCGATCAGTTCGCGCGCGTGTTCGTCGGCGTCGTTGACGCCGTCGAGCATAATGTATTCGAATGTGATGAAGTCGCGCGGCGCATGCTCGAGATAGCGATTGCAGGCCGCCAGCAGCTCCGCCAGGGGATGCTTGCGATTCAAGGGGACCAGCTTGTCGCGCAGGGCGTCGTTGGGCGCATGCAGCGATACAGCCAATGCAACAGGGCAATCTCGGCCCAGGCGGTCCATCATGGGGACCACACCGGAAGTGGAGACGGTAACCCGCCGGCGCGACAGGCCATAGGCGTTGTCGTCCAGCATAAGGCGCAACGCCCCCAGCACCTGGTCGTAATTGAGCAAGGGTTCGCCCATGCCCATCATGACCACATTGCTGATGACCCGCGCGGGTTCGGCAGCGGTTTCCCCGGCACCCAGGCGCGCACTTTGGATATCTGCTTCGAGGACGCGCTTGGCGTACCAAAGCTGGCCGATGATTTCGGCCGTGGTCAGGTTGCGGTTAAAGCCCTGGTAACCCGTAGAACAGAATGGGCAGGCAACCGTGCAGCCGGCCTGGCTTGAAATGCAAAGCGTGCCGCGGTCGTCTTCGGGGATGAAGACGGCCTCGACCGCATTGTTCTTGCCCACATCGAACAGCCACTTGCGCGTGCCGTCCGATGAACGCTGCTGGGTAGCCACCGCAGGTGCATGCACGGTGCAATGCTGCGCCAACTGCTGGCGAAATTCGCGCGCCAGATCGGTCATGTTGTCGAACGAATCCTCGCTGCGCTGGTGCACCCAACGCTGCAATTGCTTGGCTCGAAACGGCTTGCCCCCCCACTGCCCGACAAGATCGGTCAGTTCGGCGGAGCCCAGGCCCAGCAGGTTGATAGGTTCGACTAAAACGGATGACATAAAATAGCTTGTATGCGAAAAAGGCCAGCGCCTGGCGCTGGAAAAGATTAACGGCTGTAGACGTTGCTTTCGGGGAAGAAGAAAGCGATTTCAACTGCGGCGGTTTCGGCGGCGTCGGAACCATGCACGGCATTGGCGTCGATGCTGTCGGCGAAGTCGGCGCGAATCGTGCCAGCGTCGGCCTTTTTAGGGTCGGTTGCGCCCATCAGGTCGCGGTTTTTCTGGATGGCGTTTTCGCCTTCCAGGGCCTGTACAAAAACGGGGCCCGAAACCATGAAGTCGACCAAGTCCTTGAAGAAAGGACGCTCTTTGTGCACAGCATAGAAACGCTCGGCATCGGCGCGCGACAGTTGTTGCAGGCGGGCAGCCACAACCTTCAGGCCGGCCTGTTCAAAACGGGCGATAATCTGGCCGATTACATTCTTGGCGACTGCATCGGGTTTAATAATGGAAAGAGTGCGTTCAATAGCCATAAAAGATCCAAAGAGTAAAACGATAGTTTGGTGTTGAAAACACGTGTTTTCAACGGGTTTTCAATGGGTTTTCAATATATCTTCAATAAAAACAACAACTTTGACATAGTTTTTGTTAACCTCGCATTTTAACATGCCGCGGCGGCAGCGCCTCATCTTAAAATAGTGGCTCCGCAGTGGCGACTCCAAGACCACGCCCGCGGCCAATATGCCGCAAAGAGCAAGGCCCATGCGGCCCGCGACGGCACACCCCGCATTTGTTTACACTATAGGGCGCATAAGCCCTTGTCTACCTTCCCAACCATGACCACGAATCACGCCTTGAACGACCCCACCCAACTCTCCAAAAGCTTCGAACCGCAAGAAATCGAATCGCGCTGGTACGCCGAATGGGAGAGCAGGGGCTACTTCAAGGGCGGACAGCATGTGGAACCGGCCCCGGGCCGAAGCAGCGTTCCTTTCGCCGTCCAGTTCCCTCCCCCCAATGTAACGGGCACCCTGCATATGGGGCACGCCTTCAACCAGACCGTCATGGACGGCCTGGTGCGCTATCACCGCATGCGCGGCGACGACACTGTTTTCATTCCCGGTACGGACCACGCCGGCATTGCGACCCAGATCGTGGTCGAACGCCAGCTGGACGCCCAGAAAATCTCGCGCCACGACCTGGGCCGCGCAAACTTCCTGGAAAAGGTCTGGGAATGGAAAGAGAAATCGGGCAGCGCCATTACCGAGCAGTTCCGCCGCCTGGGATCTTCGGCCGACTGGGAGCGCGAATACTTCACCATGGACGACAATTTGTCGCGTGGCGTGGTCGAAACCTTTGTCCGCCTTCACGAGCAGGGTTTGATCTACCGCGGCAAACGCCTGGTCAACTGGGATCCGGTGCTGGGTACGGCCGTCTCCGACCTTGAGGTCGTCAGCGAAGAAGAAGACGGCTTCATGTGGGAAATCAGCTACCCGCTGGTGGAGCCGTCCGGTTCGCTAACCCATCTGGTGGTGGCCACCACACGCCCCGAAACCATGCTGGGCGACGTGGCCGTCATGGTGCACCCCGAAGACGAGCGCTATGCCCATTTAATCGGCCATAAAGTGCGCCTGCCGCTGACCGACCGTGAAATCCCGGTCATTGCCGACGATTATGTCGACCGCGAATTCGGCACCGGCGTGGTCAAGGTCACCCCCGCCCACGACTTCAACGACTACGCGGTGGGGCAACGCCATAATCTGGCGCAAATCAGCATCCTGACCCTGGACGCTAAAATCACCGACGACTGCCCTGCCGCCTACCGCGGCATGGACCGCTTCGAAGCACGCAAGAAAATCGTCGCCGACCTGAAAGAGCAAAACCTGCTGGTAAACGTCAAGCCGCACAAGCTGATGGTGCCGCGCGGCGACAGGACCAACACGGTCATCGAGCCCATGCTGACCGACCAGTGGTTTGTCGCCATGAGCAAGCCGGCTCCCGCAGGTTCGAACAATCCCGGCAAAAGCATTACCGATGTTGCCCTGGAGGTCGTTGCCGACGGTCGTGTCGCCTTCTGCCCGGAAAACTGGACCACCACCTACAACCAGTGGCTGGAAAAAATCCAGGATTGGTGCATTTCACGCCAGTTATGGTGGGGCCACCAGATTCCGGCCTGGTATGCAGAAGACGGACGCATCTTCGTGGCTCACAACGAAGACGACGCCCGCAAGAAAGCGGATGCGGCCGGAGCAAGCGGCCCGCTGACCCGCGACCCCGATGTGCTGGATACCTGGTTTTCCTCCGCACTGGTGCCCTTTACCGATCTGGGCTGGCCCGAGAAAACGCCCGACCTGGCACGCTATCTGCCCTCGAGCATTCTGGTTACCGGTTTCGACATCATCTTCTTCTGGGTTGCGCGCATGGTCATGATGAGCATGCACATGACCGGCCAAGTGCCGTTCAAGACGGTTTACGTCCACGGCCTGATCTGCGACATGGAAGGCAAGAAGATGAGCAAGTCCAAGGGTAATACCCTGGACCCGGTCGACCTGATCGACGGCATCAGCCTGGACGCCCTGATTGCCAAGCGCACCACCGGCCTGATGAATCCCAAGCAGGCCACCAGCATCGAAAAGAAAACCCGCAAGGACTACCCCGACGGCTTTCCCGCCTACGGCACCGATGCGCTGCGCTTTACCATGGCGGCCTACGCCACCCTGGGCCGCAATATCAATTTCGACCTCAAGCGCTGCGAAGGCTACCGCAACTTCTGCAACAAGCTCTGGAACGCCACCCGCTTTGTGCTGATGAACACCGAAGGGCATGTCCTGACAGGCGAAGACAAAGGCGAACTTTCTTTTGCCGACCGCTGGATCATCAGCCAATTGCAGCGCCTTGAAAAAGATGTGGAGCAAGGCTTTGGCGACTATCGTTTCGACAATATCGCCAATGCGCTATACCGCTTTATCTGGGACGAGTACTGTGACTGGTACCTGGAACTGGCCAAAGTGCAAATCCAGCAAGGCAGCGCTGCCCAGCAACTGGGCACGCGCCGCACTCTGATCCGGGTGCTGGAAACCTTGCTGCGCCTGGCCCACCCCATCATGCCGTTCATTACCGAAGAGCTTTGGCAGAAAGTGGCCCTGGAAGCCGGCAAGCGCGGCACTGACGAACAGACCAGCGTGTGCGTGCAGCCCTACCCTGTTTTCAACGAGCAGCTTATCGACACGCAAGCCGAAGCCTATGTTGCCGAACTCAAGGCCCAGGTCGAGGCCGTGCGCGCCTTGCGCGGCGAAATGAACCTGTCGCCGGCGTTGCGCGTGCCCCTGATCGCCCGCGGCGACTCGGCCAGCCTGCAACGCAACAGCGCCTACCTGGCCGCCTTGGCAAAGCTGAGCGAAGTTCAGATCGTCGAGCAACTGCCCGACGTGGGCGCGCCGGTACAGGTGGTGGACACCACCGAACTGATGCTGCACGTTGAAATCGACGTCGATGCGGAACGCGCGCGGCTGGGCAAGGAAATAGAACGCCTGGAAAACGAAATAGCCAAGGCCAATGGCAAGTTGTCCAACGCCAGCTTCGTCGAACGCGCCCCCGCGGCCGTTGTCGAGCAGGAAAAAATCCGCGTCGCCCAGTTCGGCGAAACACTGACCAAGGTGCGCGAACAGCTGGCTAAAATCAAATAGCCACAAGCGAAAACCGAAGCCGCTCAGCGATTGAGCGGCTTTTTTTTTAGCTCTAATCGGGCGTAGCGCCCAGCGTGGCCAGGAATTTTTCGTCGGCTTTGGAAAGCAGGCCCGCTTCGCGCGCGCGGCGCAGCAGGTCGGGCCGGCGGCGCCAGGTCAGCGCCAGGGACTGTTGGCGGCGCCAGACGGCTATCTTCGCGTGGTGTCCTGACAACAACTCGGATGGCACCATCTGTTCTTTGTAGTTTTCGGGACGGGTGTAATGCGGGCTATCCAACAAACCCGTCAGCGACTCATTGAACGAGTCCTGCTTGGCCGAGTCGGCATCGTTAAGCGCCCCCGGCAGCAAACGGATAACGCTGTCCATTATGGCCATGGCGGGAATCTCGCCGCCCGACAGCACGAAGTCGCCCATCGAGACTTCGTCGCTTACGCAACGCTCGATAAAGCGCTGATCCACCCCTTCGTAGCGGCCGCAAACCAGTATGGCTCCGCCGCCGTGCAGCAGGCGCTCGGCCATGGCCTGGTCAAAACGTTTTCCAGTGGGGCTCATCAGCATGACAGGCGCTGACTGCGGGCGCTGTGCCCGGGCCGCCTCGACAGCCTGTTCCAGCGGGTCGGCCAGCATTACCATGCCCGGACCGCCGCCGTAGGGGCGGTCGTCGACCGTGCGGTGCACGTCGTGGGTAAAGTCGCGCGGATTCCACAAGCCCAGTTCCCAAAGCTGCTGCTTGAAGGCACGCCCCGTAATACCCGGACCGCTCAGGGCGGCGAACATTTCGGGAAACAAGGTAATGACATCGAAACGCATGAGTGCGCCCAGCCGCTATAGGTGAATGAAAGCGATGCGCGCAGCCTGCGCGACATGGGCCGGAACTAGAACTCGACCGGCCAATTGCTATCCAGCCGCTTATTGGCAATGTCCACGGTATGAACGTGGGCATTTACAAACGGCACAAGCACGTCGATGGTGCGCCCTTTGGCATCGCGCAGCAAGTCCAGTTCGCCCTGTTCGTTGAGCCGGCCTTGCGCAACACGCAACACCGCATGCGCGCCATTGTCGATGACTTCGGCAACCTGCCCAATAAGCACAGGCAGGCCGTCTTGTTCGCCGTACAGCCGGCAGCCGATAAGGTCGACCCAATAGTATTCGTCCTCGTCCGCGGCGGGAAAGCTTGCGCGCGGCACCCAAACGCTGTGCCCCTTGAGCTTCTCGGCCTGGTCCCGGCCGGGAGAGATATCGAGCTGGGCCACGACGCTTGCGCCATGATGGCGCGCCGCAATGACTTTTGCAGGGAACGGACGCAACAAAGCGCCCGCTTTCCCTAAAGGCGTCGCGGACGCTTTCAACCACCATTTGCCGGCGCTGACCAATGCCTCGGACTGAGCCGAGTGCGGCTGGATCTTGACCCAGCCTTTTACGCCGTAAGCCGACACTATCCACCCCAGCTCTACAAGATCGTCTGGTACCCCAGCGTCTTGGAAATTAGACATGGCGCTAATACCGGATAGATGCCGGCGCGCTGCTTAAGCAGCCGCTTTGGCGGAGAATTCTTTAACCAAACGGGTAACGGCGGGCGACATTTGCGCGCCGTTATCAGTCCAGTATTTAACGCGGTCAAGCGCCAAACGCAAATTTTCCTGGCCTTCGTTGGCTACAGGGTTGTAAAAACCCAAGCGCTCAACAAAACGACCATCGCGACGGTTACGCGAATCGGCTGCTACAACGTTGTAAAACGGACGTTTCTTCGAGCCACCACGGGCCAGACGAATCACCACCATAGGTAATCCTTTGAAAATGTTGTGAAAAACAAAAGATTCTAGCACTTAATGGCCGCCCTAGGCAAACCAAAGCACCAAAATCCGCTAGATACCATCAAAAAAAGCCACAAACAGGCGACGCAAAAAGCATCGCATCCGGGACGGCTTGCAGGAAAAATTCCTTGGCTAGCGACGCACCAAAAAATGCACGGCGCTGGCGCCGGCTTGGTGTTGCGCTTGCAAGACATTGCCGGTTTGCTTGGCAAAAGCCTGAAAATCGCGAACGGCATGCGCGTCGGTTGTAATGACCTTCAGCACCTGCCCGCTTTGCAACTGAGCCAAGGCTTTCTTGGCCCGCAGAATAGGCAAAGGGCATTTTAACCCGGAAGCGTCGATCTCCAGGTCGAAATCGGGTGAATCAAGTGTATCGGTCATGCCATCAGGCCTCGAGGCGTTGCTGAACCCAGTCGTGTACCTGCGCCAGCACGCCCGGCAAGGCGGCTTCGTCGGTGCCGCCGCCCATGGCCATGTCGGGACGCCCGCCGCCCTTGCCGCCCACTTGGGCGGCTACCATGCCCACCAGGTCGCCGGCCTTGACCTTGCCGACCAGGTCCGGCGTAACGCCGGCGGCCAGGCTGATTTTGCCGTCGCTGCTGGTTGCCAGCAGCACAACAGCCGATTTCAGGCGGTCTTTCAGTTGGTCGACCATGCTGCGCAAGGCCTTGGGGTCGGCGCCCGCAATGCTGGAGGCCAGCAGCCTGACCCCGCCGGAAAGTTCGGCCGCCTTGTCGGCCAGGTCGCTGCCTGCTGCCGAAGCCAGCTTGCTTTTGGCCTGGTCCAGGTCGCGCTCCAGCGACTTGAGCTGCGCCTGCATTTGCACGATGCGATCAGACAGATCGGCCGGCTGGGTTTTGAGCAAGGCCGCGGCATGCTGCAATGTGCCGCTGGTTTGCTGCACCCACGCCAATGCGTTGTCACCGGTCAGCGCTTCGATGCGGCGCACACCCGCGGCCACGCCGCCTTCGGAAACTATTTTGAACAGGCCAATGTCGCCGGTGCGCTGGACGTGCGTACCGCCGCAAAGCTCGCGCGAAAAGCCGATGTCGAGCACACGGACGGTGTCGCCGTATTTTTCGCCGAACAAGGCCACGGCGCCGCCCTGCACGGCTTCATCGTAGCCCATGAGCTGGGCGGCAACGGCCTGGTTGGCCAGGACCTGCTCGTTGACGATCTGTTCTACCTGGGCGATTTGCGCGGCCGAGACCGGCGCGTCGTGGGCAAAGTCGAAGCGGGTTTTATCAGGGTCGACCAAAGAGCCGCGCTGCTGCACGTGCTCGCCAAGCACCTGGCGCAAGGCCTTGTGCATAAGATGGGTGGCCGAATGGTTGCGGATCGTGCGGGCGCGGCGCTGGC
Source organism: Eoetvoesiella caeni (assembly GCF_003315175.1). Classification (GTDB taxonomy): domain Bacteria; phylum Pseudomonadota; class Gammaproteobacteria; order Burkholderiales; family Burkholderiaceae_B; genus Eoetvoesia; species Eoetvoesia caeni. Next base: position 453,624 of record NZ_QNRQ01000003.1, read on the forward strand.
CGTCGACCTGCGCATCGACTTCGTCGCCAAGGCTCAAGCGGCCCTCAAGCAATGTGCCGTGGTGGCCAAAGACATTGCTTTGTATTTTTTGCGTGTCCAGCACCTGGAAACGCGCGCTGCCCAGGCCAAGCACGCCGGTATCGCCCACCTGGCCGCCCGATTCGGCATAAAACGGCGTGGCGTCCAGCACCACAATGGCATCCTGCCCGGCGGCAACCGAATCGACCGCCGTGCCATCCACATACAATGCCGTAATCTTGCCTTTGCCCTGCAAATGCTCGTAGCCGTCGAAGCGGGTTTCGGCGCCGCGGTAGTTCAGGCCTTCCACGGCCTTGAACTTGCCGGCCGCCCGGGCCTGGTCGCGCTGGCGGGCCATGGCGGCTTCGAAGCCGGCTTGGTCGACCTCGACGGAACGCTCGCGGCAGATGTCGGCCGTAAGGTCGACCGGAAAGCCGTAGGTGTCATACAAGGTGAAAAGCGTCTGGCCATCAAGCACACCGTTTTCAGGGACGGACGCCAGCGCCGCGTCGAGAATGCGCATGCCGTTTTCGAGGGTTTCGCTGAAACGCTCTTCTTCTTGCTTGATAACCTGCTCGACCCGGGACTGATTGCGGGCCAGTTCGGGGTAAGCCTGGCCCATTTCGGCAACGAGGTCAGCCACCAGCTTATAAAAGAACAATCCCGACTGCCCCAGCTTGTGGCCGTGGCGCAAGGCCCGGCGCACAATGCGGCGCAACACATAGCCACGGCCTTCGTTGCTGGGAATGACGCCATCGACGATCAGGAAGCTGCAGGCGCGGATATGGTCGGCAATGACCTTGAGCGAATTATTGCTTAGATCGGCCGTGCCGGTTTCGCGCGCGGCAGCCTTGATAAGCGCCTGGAACAGATCGATTTCGTAATTGGAATGCACATGCTGCAATACCGCGGCAATGCGCTCCAGGCCCATGCCGGTATCCACGCAAGGCTTGGGCAAAGGTTCCATGTGGCCGGAAGCGTCGCGCTCGAACTGCATGAACACAAGGTTCCAGACCTCGATATAGCGGTCGCCGTCTTCTTCGGGCGAGCCGGGGGGGCCGCCCCAGATTTCCGGGCCGTGGTCGTAGAAAATTTCCGAACAGGGGCCGCAGGGGCCGGTATCGGCCATTTGCCAGAAGTTGTCGGACGCATAGCGCGCGCCCTTGTTGTCGCCAATACGCACTATGCGCTCGGCGGGAACCTTGATTTCGTCGGCCCAGATAGCATAGGCTTCGTCGTCTTCCTGGTAGACCGTTACCCACAGTTTTTCAGTAGGCAGCTTGTACACCTGCGTGAGCAGCTCCCAGGCGTAGTGAATGGCTTCGCGCTTGAAATAATCGCCGAAACTGAAATTGCCCAGCATTTCGAAGAAGGTATGGTGCCGGGCCGTATAGCCGACGTTTTCCAGGTCGTTATGCTTGCCGCCGGCCCGCACGCAACGCTGCGAACTGGTTGCCCGGTTATAGGGCCGCGTTTCCTTGCCCGTGAATACGTCTTTGAATTGCACCATCCCCGCGTTGGTAAACAACAGGGTCGGGTCGTTGCCGGGCACCAGCGACGACGAGGACACCACATGGTGTCCCTTGGACTCGAAAAAGGAGAGGAACTTCTGGCGAATTTCAGATGTTTTCATTAGACGAAAATGCTAAATGGCAGGTAACCGCTGATTATAGAGGATTACTTCACTCTTCCAGCAAAGGCAGCAGTTGCGCCACCACCGAAACGGCAATGACGCTGGGCAGCTTGCTGGAAGTTGCCACCAGTCCAATTGGACATTGCACCCGCGCCACCAGGTCGGCATCAAAGCGCTGGCGCAATTGCGAAAGAAAGCGCGCCTTTTTGCTTGCCGAGCCTATCAGCCCTAGAAAGCGGAAGGATTTGTGGCGGAATACCTGTTCGATGATTTCCAGGTCCAGGGCATGGCTGTGGGTCAGGATCAGCCAATAAGCGTCGTCGGGGCAGTCCGGGACGTCGTCGGCGTCGCCCTGCAGGCAGACGACATTGTCGGGTATGGTCTGCGGCCACCAGTCCTCGCGCGGGTCGAGCCACACGACGCGCACCGGCAGGTCGCCCAGCAAGTGCACAATGGCGCGTCCCACATGGCCGGCACCGCACACGACGACGTCGAGTCGCGGCCGCGATATGGTGTCGATCAGCATGCCGGTGGCCTCTTCCCAGGAGGCAGCCGGCGCAGTGCTGCGCGGCGACACGGTAACGGCGCTATCGTGCCGGTCGAGCACGCCGACGCTTGCGGCCAGCGGTTCGTCGCCGCGGGGAATGACAATACGCACCGGTCCGTCCTGGGCGCCAAGCGCGCCTTCAATGGGGACCACCAGCTCGCGCCAGGCGGAACAACCGCTTTCCAACGCCGATGCCAGCGCATCGCACCAGCCCAGGTCGCGGTGGTCCAGGTACTCGAACGATAACCACACGACCCCGCCGCAACACTGGCCCAGGCGCGGCCCCAAAGGAAAGCGGACCATCTCGCGCCGGGGCTGGCCCTGTTGCAGAATACGGGCGGCTTGCTCGATAGCCTGCTGCTCGAGATGGCCGCCGCCTATGGTGTCGTGCGCGCCCGAGGCATTGACCCACATCCGGGCTCCGGCATCGCGTGGGGCGGAGCCCTTGACCTGGGCCACGGTCACGAGCACCTGCGGCTGACGTTGCTCCAGTCCGCTACGCAGAGCCTGCAGCCAGTCCGGCTTGAAGGCCGGCCGGCGCAGTACGGCGGTTTCAGACATTTCCGGCACCAGGCCCCGGCATGCTCATGACGGGCTCCAGCGCAGCGGGAACGTTGGCATCCGCATCAAAGGCAGCCATGTCCGCGCAAAGCTCGGAGCCTTCCTTAACTTTGTCGAGCGCCCACAATACCCGCTCGGCGGTTGCCGGTGCATCCAGCGGCACAGTGACGCCCGGCGCCGCCGTGGAAGCGATGGCGTCGCGAATGGCCAGGAACACCGAAATGGCAGTCGGCAAAGGCGGTTCGCCCATGGCCTTGGACTGGAAGATATTGTTCTCGGTATTGCCGTTTTCGAAGAACTCGACATGCAGCGCCTCGGGGCAATCGGAAACCGACGGAATCTTGTAGGTCGACGGAGCATGCGTCATGAGCTTGCCTTTGGCGTCCCACCACAACTCTTCAGTAGTCAGCCAGCCCACGCCCTGGATAAAGCCGCCCTCGACCTGGCCCAAGTCGACAGCAGGGTTGATGGAGCGGCCGGCGTCGTACAGAATGTCGGCCCGCACAAGTCGGTTTTCGCCGGTCAGCGTATCGATGATGACTTCGGCGCACGCCGCGGCATAAACGAAGTAATAGAAAGGCCGCCCGGTCAGCGTCTTCAAGTCGTAGTGGATCTTGGGAGTTTTATAAAAGCCCGAAGACCATAGCGGCACACGGGCCATGTAGGCCTTCTGTACAAAGTCGGCAAACGAAAGCGTAACGCGGTCGCCGCAGACCACCTGATTGGAGCGGAATACGATGTCGTGGGCGTCGCAGCCGTAATGGTCGGCGGCAAACTCTACCAGCGCCGCCTTTATCTTGCGCGCGGCGTCCTGCGCCGCCTTGCCGTTGAGGTCGGTACCAGTGGAAGCGGCCGTGGCCGAAGTATTGGGCACTTTGGATGTGTCGGTGGACGACACCCGCACGCGCTCCATGTCGATGCCCAGCTCTTCTGCAACCACCTGCGCCACCTTGGTGTTCAGGCCCTGCCCCATTTCTGTGCCGCCGTGGTTGATCAGTGCGGAGCCGTCGGTATAGACGTGCAGCAAGGCGCCGGCCTGGTTCAGGAAAGTGGCCGTGAAAGAGATGCCGAACTTGACCGGCACCAGCGCCAGGCCTTTTTTCAGAATACGGTTTTGCGCATTGAACTGATCCACCTGCTTGCGGCGTTCGCGATATTTGCTGCTGGCCTCGAGCTGATCGACCAGTTCGTGCACCACGTTGTCTTCGACCACCATTTGATAGGGGGTGACATTGCGCTCGGTGCGTCCGTAGAAATTGAGCTTGCGCACATCCAGCGGGTCCTTGCCCAGGCGGCGCGCGATGTCGTCAATGACGTATTCGATGCACAGTATGCCTTGCGGACCGCCAAAACCGCGAAACGCCGTATTGGACTGCGAGTTGGTCTTGATGCGCAAGGACAGGATGTCGAAGGCTTCAAGGTAATAGGCGTTGTCGCTGTGAAACACCTGGCGGTCGGCCACCGCGCCCGACAAGTCGGCGGAAAAGCCGCAGCGCAATTGCTGCTCGAACGCCACCGCCTTGATCAGGCCGTCGTCGGTATACGCCACATCGTAAAGCACGCGAAAATCGTGGCGCTTGCCAGTAATCATGAAGTCGTCGTCGCGGTCGGCACGCACCTTCACGGGCCGGCCGGTTCGCTTGGCCAGCAGGGCCGCGGCCGCCGCGAACGGCCAGGACTGGCTTTCCTTGCCGCCGAAGCCGCCGCCCATGCGCCGGCACTGAACCTTGACGGTATGCGCCGCCTGACCCAGTATGTGGGCCACCATGGCCTGCATTTCGGACGGATGCTGGGTTGAGCTATACAGCTGGATCTCGTTGTTTTCGCCCAGCATGGCGTAGGCCACCTGGCCTTCAAGGTAGAACTGCTCTTGGCCGCCGCAGTGCAGTTCGCCCTGGTGGCGATTCGGCCCCTGCTCAAGCAGGCTGGGAACATTGCCCTTGGAAATATGCACCGGCGGCAAGACATAAGACTTGCGGGCAGCGCCCTCTTCGACCGTCAAAACAGGATCGAGGTCTTCGTATTCAATCTTTGCCAGCGACACCGCGCGGCGCGCCAGATCGTGCGAAGTGGCGGCAACCGCAAACATCGGCTGCCCAAGGTATTCGACCTTGCCGTCGGCAAAGACCGGTTCGTCGTCCTGGTAAGGGCCGTGATATTTTTCACCGGGAACGTCGTCCAGCGTGACAACCGCCACGACCCCGGGCGCAGATGCCACTGCGGACAGGTCCATGGAGACAATGCGCGCATGAGCCCTGGCCGACATTCCTATGGCCGCATGCAAGGTGGATGCGAACTCCGGGATATCGTCGGTGTATTGCGCCGAACCCATGACATGCAGATGCGCGCTTTCGTGCGGCAGCGACTTTCCTACGGTTTGATAAGCTTTTACAGACATAAGACCCCCCTGACTAAATGCGAGTATCGGTTATGCCGGTGCTCTCGAGATAAAAACGATATAGAAGATTTTGCGCAGCCTTCAGGCGGTAAGCGCTGGTTGCACGCATATCGGTCATGGGCTGGTAATCCTGCTCAAGCGCTTGCATGGCCTTGGCCACCGAGCCCTCGTCCCAGTCTTGCCCCCCCAGCGCCTTTTCGGCATGAGGCGCGCGGCGCGACGTGGCCGCCATGCCGCCATGGGCAATGCGCACCGAAGCCACCTTGCCCTGGTCAACCTTCAGCGCGTAGGCGCTGCATACTGCCGAAATGTCCTGGTCGACGCGTTTGGAAAGCTTGTACGTGGCAACGTGGATGTCGGCCGCGCGAAACGGCACCAGCAGCGCTTCGACGAACTCGCCTGGTTCGCGGGCTTGCTTGCGGTAGTCCAGGTACAGGTCTTCAAGCGCCAGTTCACGCCGGCGCTTGCCTTTGCGCAACACGACCTTGGCCTGTATGGCGATCAGGAACGGGGCGCTGTCGCCAATGGGCGAACCGTTGGCCACATTGCCAACCAGTGTGCCGGAATTTCGGATAGGCATGGAAGCGAAGCGCTTCCACATTTCGAGGACCTCGGGGTATTCGCCGGTAATGGCCTCATAGCCTTCGTTCAGCAGCACGGTGGCGCCAATGCGCAGGCGGTCCTGTTCGCGTTCGATCTGGTTGAGTTCGGGCACGCTGCCCAAATAAATAATGTGGTCGAAGCTGCGCAACTGCTTGGTAACCATAAGGCCGACGTCGGTTCCCCCGGCCAACAGCATGGCTTGGGGATGGCTTTCGTAAAGATTGGCCAACTCGTCCAGCGTTGCCGGCGCAAAATACTGCTGGCCTGCGCCCTCCAGGCGCAGCGACTCTTTGCAGTCGGCCTGCAGTTGGGTGAGTTGCTGTGCAATGCGGTCCACATCGAGCCGCGCTTTGGGGTAGTTGCCCATATTGAGCGCAGCGTCGATGATGGGCCGGTAGCCTGTGCAACGGCATAGATTTCCCGAAAGGTTATCAAGAACCTCTTCGCGCACGGGCCGGGTCAGGCCGTTTTGATACATGGTGTACATGGACATGACAAAACCGGGCGTGCAAAAGCCGCACTGGGAACCATGGTGGTCGACCATGGCCTGCTGCACCGGATGCAAGCGGCCGCCCTCGCCCGCCACAGCTTCGACGGTGAAGATGGCGCGGCCGTCCAGCGTGGGCAAGAACCGGATACAGGCGTTGACGGACCGGAACTCGACCTGCCCGGCGGCGTTCAGGCTTGCCTCGGTAACCGTGCAAGCTCCGCAGTCGCCTTCGGCGCAACCTTCTTTGGTTCCTGTCAGGCCGGCCTGCTCGCGCAGATATTGCAAAACCGTTTGTGTGGGTGTGGCGGGCGCCACATGCTGCAACTGCCCATTCAGGTAAAAGCTGACAACCTGCCTTTGACTCATGATCTTTTCTCTCCCGGCCTGTTCGCCTGCGCCAGCCGAAGCTGAAACTGCAAAACGACAGCGCCTATATGTACAGACATTCAAACGGCAATAAAGTGCCCGTGCCCAGGTGTTACATCGAAACCAGCGGCGGGACCGCCTTGTCCTTGAATGCTCCGTCTATCGTATAGTGTTGCGCCAAATCGCGTTCGTCGCAATTGGGAACGCTGCCGATACGGTCGATCACGACAAAACTGCCTTGCCGGCCCAAGGTCATGAGCGGATGGTGCCATGTGCCCTGGAAATAATTCACTCCCTGGCCGCCATCGGCGTAAAACGCCCGTATGCCGGCTTCGTCGGGAAGGCCGTCGACACCATTGGGCGCAACGACAATAAGAAATGGAGCCCCGTCCATGGGGATCCACGACTGGCTGCCCAAGGGGTGGCGTTCCAGCATGGTGACGGTTTGCGGCAATTTGAACGCATCGCCGCGCGCCAGGCTGATGCCGGCCTGGCCGTCGGCTCCGGTCACCTGCACGGTGGACTGGTTATGGTAGCGCCGCGTACTGCCGTTATTTATATGAAACCAGTCGCGGTCATTCATTTCAATGACATCGCCAAACCCGGCAAATGCCGACTGGGTGAGTCTTTCCAACTTCAATATGGGCACTTTTTGTCTCCTAAGCCCGCGGGTCATGCCGCAAGCGTTCTACTTGTGCGGGCGCCGCGGGCAGCGCCTGAATATCCTTTTTGTTCAGCGAAGATCACACTACACCGCCCTAGCCCGGAATAAGGCCGTCGAGGCGCAAGCGGCCGATCTTGTAGATCTGGGCCAGGCTTTCGGCCATTTCGGCCTCGGGCGCCAGGCCCAGGCGCCGCTGGAATTGCTCGATGATGCCGGCCCGGTCATAACCGCGCACGGCCAGGATGAACGGAAAACCGAATTTCTCGCGATAGGCTTGATTCAACGCGGTCAGCGTAGCGAACTCTTCTGCGGAACAGTTGTCCAGCCCCGCCCCCGCTTGTTCCGAACTGGACTCGGCGGTAAGTTCTCCGCGCACCGCCGCCTTGCCCGCCAGTTCCGGGTGAGCAAGGATCAGGCGCAATTGGGCGTCTTGCCCGGCCTGCTCTATGCACTGGATCATGGCTTGGTGCAAGTCCGCCACGCCGGCGAATGGACGCTGTTTTTCGACCCCTTGGGCCACCCAGGGCGAGTGCTCGAAAATGCCGCCCAGGACTCGCACGAAATCTTCGGCCGAAAGGTTGTTGAGCTCGTTCATGCTGATGGTTTCGCTCATTATTTTGCCTCGGCTCGATAAGGATGGTGATCGGCCCAGTGCCGCGCAATGTCAGCGCGGCGGCAGATCCATACGTTGTCGTGCTTTTGCACGTAGTCAAGAAAGCGCTGCAAACCCGCAAAGCGCGAAGGCCGCCCGACCAGCCGGCAGTGCATGCCGACCGACAGCATTTTCGGTGTTGTCTCGCCTTCGGCGTACAGAACGTCGAAGGCGTCTTTCAGGAAGGTGAAATATTGCTCGCCGGTGTTGAACCCCTGCGGCGTCGCAAAACGCATATCGTTGGTGTCCAGGGTATACGGCACGATAAGTTGAGGGCTGATACTGCCATCGGACTTGGTCACCTCCATCCAAAACGGCAAGTCGTCGCCGTAATAATCCGAGTCGTACAGGAACCCGCCATCGTCCGCCACCAGGCGACGCGTATTGGGACTGTCGCGGCCGGTATACCAGCCCTGGGGATGTTCTCCGGTAATGCCTTTGATGATCTCGATGCAGCGCTGCATATGCTCGCGCTCGACCTCTTCGGGCACCGACTGATAGTGGATCCAGCGGTAGCCGTGGCCGGCGATTTCATGGCCAAGCTCGACGAAGGCCCGCGCGGCGTCGGGATTGCGTTCCAGCGCCATGCCAATGCCAAAGACAGTCAGCGGCAGGCCGCGCCGCTCGAACTCGCGCAAAATACGCCAGACGCCGGCGCGCGAACCGTATTCGTAAATGGACTCCATGGACAGATGCCGTTGGGAGTAGGACTCGGCCCCCACGATTTCGGACAGGAATTGCTCGGAACCCGCATCGCCATGCAACACGCAGTTTTCGCCGCCCTCTTCGTAATTCATGACAAACTGCAGCGCTATGCGTGCCTTGCCCGGCCATGCAGCCTGCGGAGGATTGCGGCCGTAGCCGATCAGGTCGCGAGGATAGTCTTTATTCATGGGAAATAACTCCGCCGGATTAACGCTTTATGCTGAAAGCCGCCCAGGGGTCCGCCTGGAAGGTTGTAGGTTCGTGCATGCGGTGCTCGCAGTCCTGCAAGTGATGGGCCATGGCCTGCTTGGCGCCTTCCGCATTGCGCTGGGCCAGCAAGTCCAGGATCTGTTCATGTTCGACATACGAACACGTGCTGGAGCTGGGCGTGTCGTAGAACGCGATGATCAGCGTGGTACGTGAACACAGGCCATGCATCATTTCGGTCAAGACATCGTTGCCGGCCAGGCTGGCCATTTTTACGTGAAATGCATTGGACAGGCGCAACCAGCTTATGCGGTCGCCCTGCTCGAACGCACGGCGCTCTTGCTCGACCATTTCACGCAAAGGCGCCAGCCGCTGGGGTAGATCGTCCAATGCAACCAGCTTGTCGATAAGCAGGCATTCAAGGGCGCGCCGTGCATCGAACACGTCTTGAGTTTCTTTGGCTCCGGGCTGCCAGACAAAGGCGCCCCGGTTGGGCAGTTGCACAACAAGCTTGTCGTACGCCAATTGCGCCAGTGCGCCGCGTACCGTGGCGCGCGAACAATCGAATATCTGGCACAGCGCGGACTCGGTCAGTTTTGCACCGGGAAGCAGGCGCCTGTCCATGACCGCATCGAAAATTTCGGCATAAATGCGGTCGACATCCGAGCCGGGCGCACTGCCTTCAAGCAGAGACGAAGCCCTGGGCGCGGCGCTATCGGCGACCCGATCCTGACGCTCATCCAGATAAAGCATGACTAAGCCCTTTTGATGTCTCGATATGGAAATTCACTATTGACAATTATTGACACCTAAAACAGAATCGTCAACATAAATTGTTAACGATTTTCGAAACACATCGCAAACAATGCCAAAATAAGCTCTTGTCAGCCGGCGGTATGCTTGGCCTCAAGGTAGAAACCGGAGATATCTATGGGAAAGCTTTCCACCCACGTGCTGGACACCATGCACGGCAAACCCGCCCAAAACGTCGGCATCAAGCTTTACGCCATACGCGGCGAAACACGGCACTTGCTTAAAGAAGCCACCACCAACAGCGATGGGCGCTGCGACGAGCCCCTGTTGCAGGGCGAAGGCATGAAAGCCGGCGTCTACGAGCTGGTATTCGGCGCGGGCGATTACTTCGCCCAGAAGGGTGTAAAAATGCCGAAACCCCGTTTTCTGGATCAAGTGGTGCTGCGCTTCGGCATTGCCGATCCGACCGAAAACTACCATGTGCCGCTGGTTGTAACCCCCTGGACCTACTCAACCTATCGCGGCAGCTAGAAAGAACCCAACAGGCTCTCTTGCCGAATAAACCGCCGCGTCAATAGCGACCTTACGATCACGACAACGGAAGAAAGAGATGGATGCATATTTAATGGAGTTCGGCAATTTGCTATTACGATGGCTGCATGTCATTGCGGCCATCGCCTGGATTGGCGAATCCATTTATTTCGTCATGCTGGACAACAGCCTGCATCCGCCTCGCGGCGCAGAAAGCAAAAAGCGCGGCGTCTTCGGCGAAATGTGGGCCGTGCATGGCGGGGGCTTCTACCATAACCAAAAGTACCTGACCAACCCCGCCGAACTGCCCGACGACCTGCACTGGTCGTTCTGGAAGGCCTACACGACCTGGCTGTCGGGCTTTGCGCTGTTTGCCGTGCTTTATCTGGTCAAACCCTCGTTCTACCTGGCCAATCCCGGCAGCGAATGGGCCTGGGCCGCGGCGTTGACAGGCTGGCAGGTCAGCCTTATTGCCGTGCTGTTTCTGGTGCTGGGCTGGTTTGTCTACGACCAGCTATGCCAGCGCATCAGTCCCAATATGGAAAACGACGGCGTCCTGAGCATTGCGGTAGCCGTCATGATGGTTGTCGTGGCTTACCTGAGCACGCAAATCTTCCAGGGTCGCGCCGCCTTCCTCATTACCGGGGCCGTCATGGCCACCAGCATGTCGGCCAATGTTTTCTTCTGGATCATTCCCGGCCAGCGCCGCATGGTCAATGCCTTGAAGGCCGGCGAAAAACCCAATCCCCTGGACGGCAAGCGCGGCAAGCAACGCTCGGTGCACAACACTTACTTCACCCTGCCCGTCGTCTTCCTGATGCTAAGCAATCATTACTCGTTCACGTTCTCGGGCCCGCATGCCTGGATCGTCATGAGCCTGTTCATCTTCTCGGGCGCGGCCATACGGCAGTATTTTGTGCTGCGCCATATGGGTCAGAACAAACTCGTCTATCCCATTGTGGGCGTACTGCTGCTGGTTGTCATTGCCTGGCTGGCGGCGCCTGCCGCGCCGAAGGCCCCGGCAATCGCAAGCCAATCGGCTGGCGGTACTGCAACAACTGTCGCAGCCGTTACCAGCACCAAGCAGGCAGTGGACATCATGCATGCCCGTTGCGTGCAGTGCCATGCCGCCAAGCCCAGCCAGCCCGGCTTCGCCTCGGCGCCGGCCGGCATCCTTCTGGAAACCGAACAAGAAGTGCTGGCACACCCGGCACTGATCAAGCAGGTCATAGCCAGCAAATACATGCCCCTGGGCAACATGACGAAAATGACCGACGAAGAACGCGCGCTCATTGCCGCCTGGCCGGGCAAATAAGTCGCTGATCAGTATCGCGCGACGCATATATTCTTGGACCAAATCCTCATGACCCGCATAGCCCTCATCCACGCCCTGGCCCAATCGGTTGCACCGATCAATCAAGCGTTTTCGCGATTGTGGCCTCAAGCCGTCCTGATGAATTTGCTTGACGACAGTTTGTCGGCCGACTTAAGCAAGGGTTCGCTGGACGAGCGCATGAACGAACGTTTTCTTACCCTAAGCGATTACGCCGTTGGCTGCGGGGCACAGGCCATATTGTTTACTTGTTCGGCCTTCGGGCCATGCATCGAAGCCGTGGCCCGCAAACATTCGACTATTCCGGTGCTTAAACCAAATGAAGCCATGATCGGCCTGGCGGCCAAAGCCGGAAAACGGATAGGCCTGGTGGCTACGTTCGCGCCGACACTGGCTTCGATGCCCGCCGAGTTTCCCGGAAGCGTTCAGGTCGACACCGAGTTGGCGGAAGGCGCACTGGCCGCCCTTAATGCGGGCGATGCTGCTGGGCACGATGAACTGGCGGCCGCAGCCGCCAAGCGTCTACACGCCCGCGGCTGCGACGTAATCGCGCTGGCCCAGTTCAGCCTTGCGCGGGCGGCCCCGCTGGTTGCGCAGCGAGTTCCTGTTCCTGTGCTGACTACTGTCGACAGCTCTGTCGAATTGCTGCGCACGCAGCTTGATGCCGCTTGATTTCCGCACACGATATAACAGCCCGTAGCGGCAAACGCTTAGGCACGGTTCAACTTACGCACAGGTAGCCGCGTGTCAGCCCTTCGGCGGCGGTTATTGAGCCACTCTCGGCAATGCGTACAGCTCCGTAACCAGGCGGGCAAGAACATGATCCAGTGATTGGGTTATAAGCCCCGGCCCCGCAGCCTGTTTTGCTATTGGTGGAATAACCTCCGCCGCCCCTGCCTCCTGCGGAGGCCCACATTTGCGCCTGGCATACCAGCAAGCCGCCAAACTGTGCCCTTGCGATCAGGCCTTCTTTTGCACAGAACGAGCGCTCCAGCGCTTGAGCGCCGATCGAAAGATGGTCATGCACCGCAATCGATGCCTGCGCGTGTATGTCGCCGGAGACCGTAAGACTGTTCTGGAATTGGGGGTCGCGCGAATCCCGCACGCGCAAATAGTCCGATGCCGCCAGCTGTTCGGCTGTGACCGCCATCGCGACCGTCCCGACCGGCAAAGTTTCGTTGTCCGCAAGCGGCGGATTTGGAAACTCGAAAGCGCTTCCGCCGACGACATTCGGCCGGACTTCGGTAACCGCCCCGCCCTGCCCTTGCGCCGCCAGCAGCCATTGCGCAAGCATTTGTTCGTGCGGGCCCGAAGGCACCGCGACAGAGAGAGGAATGCTGCCATAGACCAAGGCTTCAAGGCGGCAATTGCTGCCGGGACACGGCCCGCTACGCATTACCCGCAGCACGGCTTGCATGCCGCGCAGGCCATACTCGGGAAAGCCCGCCGACAACAGACCCGCGTTCTTGAGTTCAGCAAGGCTGGGGCGAGACCAGTCCGCATAGCCCAATTGCGCCAATTCGGTTTTAGCAACAGCCTCTTGCAAGACGGTTTTGTTCCGATCGAGATAGGCATGGGCCGCCATCCTGACCGACGACATCCAGACAGCCGCCGCCTGCGTCGCTCCGTCATTGATGCGATTGACCAACTGGCTGGCGCCCCAAACCGCAAGCAGGACAGTTATCAGCAAAGCGGCTGTCAGTTCAAGCATGGCGAATCCGCGTTGCCTGCGCATGCCGCCGCCTAGCTGCTTTGAAACACAAACGTATTGACGTCGCCTTGCGCGCATTGCGCCTCGGCGGTCAGCGCACTATATGGCGTCGCGGGGTCCTTGACCACCGCCGCCGCCTGTCCTTCGGCCGCAATTGTGATGGACTCGGACACGCGCTGCATGATGGACGCAATGGAAGGACATGCCACGTTGTTCACCCCGGACAGCGTAATGGAGAATGCCGTGCCTGACTCGGCCGGCGCCACAAGCACTTCGCCATTGCCGCCAAGGCCATGCAGCACCCGGGTAGCCGTATCGGTGCCCGACACCGAGAAGATGCTGGAATCGCGTACAAGCTTGGCAAAATGCCGGGTGTCTATGTCGGCATAAGGCGTTGCGGAGCCATTGGGAGCATTGACCTTGGTTTGCAGAATGAAACGCGCCAGTTCCTCGCCTACCTTGGGGACTTTGTTCTCGATGACATATCCGCCAATGGCCGGAATGCTGATGATTGCCAGCAACAGCACGATAGCCGTCACAATGGATACTTCAATCAATGAAAAGCCCCGCTGACATGCGGCATGGCGGTATGTAACCATAGTAGGTATTGCAGACATATCGACTCCTTGAGTAAGGCCGGCCTTATTGGCTGGCATAAAAAAACATCAAAGACCGGCGCAACTCGTCGATGACAGCGTAGTGCCAAAGCGCCATGGCTATTAGACCGGTCAAACAACTTAGCAGCACCGCCCAGCGCAGCGCCTTGGCCTGCGCGGCCACCTTGTCCAGAACCCGGTCTTTCAGGCGCTGGCGCAACAGCACCAGCCCTTGGGCCAGGCCATGGGCCTGGGCCATGTCGCTGAAAAACCAGTACAGGTCGCGGTCGAGCAAGCCCGTGTCGAAAGTTGCAGCACCGGTCAAGCCCGCGTCCACACGGGCTAGCATGGCATCAAGATGCCAGCCCAGCCAGGGCGAAGCGCCGACTCTTTGCATCAGCAAGGCCGTGCGCAACTGGGTCGAGGCCGTATCGTTGCGCGCCAAGGCGATGGTGATAAGCGCCAGGCAATGCACGGCGTGAACGTTGCGATAAATGCGCCACACAAAACACTGATCCAGGGTTTCGCGTAGCGGACCTGTGAAATTGGGCAGCGACCAGAGCAGCGCGGCAAAACCTGCGAAACTTGAAATGACAACAAGTGCCCAAGCCTCGTGGACGAACGTAGAGAACCTGAACAAGAAACGTGTCGATCCCGCGTAGTACTCGGGCGGCACGGCGCCGAATACTTGCTGCAACTGAGGCACCGTATACCAGGGAATCGCCAGCACCATGGCCAGCAAAACAGCCAAGGACAGAAGGGCCGACCATAAAGTCGACGACACAATGCGCCTGGCCCGCAGCTCCAGCTGCACGGCCTCGGCCAGGTTGCCAAGGGCATGCGTAAACACCCTGCCGCCCGAAAATTGCGCTATGCGTATCAGGCCGAGTTCGGCCTGCGGCATGCATCCGAACCATGTTGCATAAAGGTCGCCCCCGGTAACCTGATAAGCCTGCGCCCAGCGTCGCGACAAGCGGCCTCTTGCAGTATGTGCACCGTAGCGCCGGGCATCCTGTTCGAAAATGTTCTTGACGGTTAAACGGCCTTGCGTTGCGGCAATAAGAACCGACAAATATTCAAAGTAGTCGGCCCTTTGGCCGGCGAATCCCCATCGGTCAAAAAGCAGAACCGTGCCCTGAACCCACGCATCGAACGCCCGCGCCAGCGCAGGCCTTCTCATGCCGATACCCGGCCGACAAGAGCGGCATGCAGACCGGCTGCGCTGTCGTGCTTTTCGAAACAACCGAAACGTTGCTCAATATCGTGCGGATCGACCTCGCCGCGCCAGGCCTTTTGCATTGCGCAAGCGAAAGCGGACGTCATGCCCGCGCCGGAACGGTCTTGGGCCATGGCCCGCCAATAGGCAAGGCTATCGTTGCTGCGAACGCTTTCAAGAAAGCCCGGGCTGGAAGGCGGTTCGATATATTCGGCCACTACCGTACGGCCTTTATAGCCGGCCAGCGCGGCAAGCTGGCCGGTGTGGCATTGGGGGCAGCCCAAGCGATTGCGCACGCGCAAAGCAGCCGGGTCGCCGCCGAACCGCTGTGCGGTTCGTTGCGCCCAGTACTTCCACTGGCTGGCCGTGCGCCCCCGCATTGCCGGTACCGGCTTGCCCTCCCATAGCGCTGACGCCGGCACGGAACAAGCGGGACACAGCTTGGGCAGCAGCACCTGATAAACCAGAAGCTTGAGTACCCCCGGCGTGGCAAGGAAGTCACGCGACATTCCAATAAAGTCCGACGCCAGGCGATCTGTGATCAGCGCGGCCGACAGTGCGTGCGTGGTCGTATAAACATTGACCCCGGAACCCGCCAAATCCATGAAGGCGGCGCCAGTTTCCTTGTCGCGTATTTCACCAAGCAAGACATCGTTCATGGCCGAACGTTTCAGAGCCCGCAGCTTGATTCCGAAGGCGTCATACTGATGAGCGGAAAAGTCGCGCACAACAGTATTTTGGATAGCCCGGGGAATAAGGTATTCGACCGGGTCCTCCAGCGTCACCACCTTGCGGTCTTCGGCAAGACGAGCGATCAGGGAAGCAAGCGTCGTGGACTTACCCGACCCTACCGCGCCGGCGAACACAATGGCTCCGCCCTCGGTTTGCATGGCTTGATCGATAGCCTGCACTTGCCGCGGCAGATAGCCCAGTTGCTCCAGAGTCAATCCTATTGAGCCCGCCTCGCGTTCCAGCAGCCTGATGCACACGCTGGGCCCCGGGTCGGCAGAAAGTGAAGCCCAGCGCAGCAATACCGGGCGCCCGTCGACTTCTTTCAGCAAGCTGCCTTGCTGCTCTGCCCCCGGATCGAACACCGCACCGTTGCCGCCGCGGATATCCATCCATGCAACCGAAAGCATATCGACCAGCATGCTGGTCGGCATGCGGCAAAACCGCTGAGGTGCGATATAGCGACCCGATATCGTGTACTTGACCTCGGAGTCGGCTTCGCCTTGCCTGATATTAATATGCAGGTCGCTGGCGCCGTGCCGCACTCCCCACTCGACCATGTCGTGAAAGGCCTGTGCCAAAGCCGTACGCGAATGCTGGCGCACCGAAGGATTCGGCCGTCCCGGCGTGCGCGGACCTACTTGATCGCGCGCGATCGCCAACAGCAGCGGTGCGGCCAGTACATAGCGCGATGGCGTTGCCATGCTGTAGCCGCAGCGCTGTATGTGCCGCGCCAGCTCATCGGCCTGATCGCTGCCTACATGCTCCGCAAGCGACAGTATGGCAACGGAGTTATCCGACAACAGCGCGGGGCACAGTCTTGCCGTGATTTCTTCCACGCCCAGCTCGGCGCTTAAAGACCGCAGCAAGCCCGGTTCGAGCGCCAGCAACTCTTCAAGGCTGGAAATGGGCACAGCAGTGGAGGCATCGAAACGCGATCCTGGCAAAGCGCTGTCCGGAATACGCGGCTTTGCTGGCCCGCCCCATGAAATACGCATGGCTATCACCTTCCTGAGGACGAATGCGCGGCCAGGCAGAGATTCAATTTTTGCGCCTGGCGTTCAAGACGCACGCAACTGGGGCTTATATCGCGCAAGACAAAAAGCGACTCGTCGGCATGGCGCTGGCCCACTGGAAAGGGCTGGCCGCGCATATATACATAGGTTGCCGAACCGACACGCACTTCAGCGGCCAGCTTCTTGCCCACCCCGTAGATGGCCTGCAACCGCGGTTTTGCTTCGCTACCCAGCACAACACTGCCCTGCGTGTCTTTTTGACCCTGCAGCTTGGCTTTGGTTTGGCTTAAGGCCAAGGCCGAATCAAGCCGCATCAATTCGCGCACCGACATCTGGTCGAACTCAAGAGTCGGCGCCTGCGACGGCGTGGCGCGCGCCCGGCCAGCCATGGCCGCGAGCAACGCGCACAGCATGCAAAACAGCAAGGCATCACGGCGATGACGCAGCCGCAACGGCGCCCGGCAACTGAGCCACCGCCGTATTATGCGCGGCATCAAGCGGCTTGGGTCGGCTTTCGGGTTCGGCCTGGGTTTCATAAAGGTCTCCTTGAAAAGACGCATGCAAGCGACTTGTTCGCACATCCACCGCTCGCGCATCGCGCAGCGACAGCGTTATTCTTTTCCAACTGATGGACTCGGTATAAGGCAGCAGCACACTGGCCGAACGCAATGGACCATCGAAGCGAACGGGTCGCGTAATATAGGTTTGCAGGTTCTGCGGGCGCGGCACCGGCTTGCCCTGCGCATCGCGCGGAGCGATCACAGCCAAGGGCATGGGGCGGCCCAACTGCAAGCTCGAGAACGCCGGTTGTATTGCTTGCAAGGAACTCCATAAATGACGTTCGTTATGCGGGGCGCTGCGAATTCGGGCTCGAGTCAAGGACTGCGCGGTTGTTCGCAAGCGCCACGCAGGCTGCGCCTGGTCGATGGATAAAAATTCAATCGACCAGGCAGACGGTGCTTTTTCAAGCAGTGTTTCATTGCTGGCCAGCGGCTCATCACGCAGGTAGCGCGCGCGGCAATGCCAATCGCCAGCCGCTTCGGGCACACAATCGGCGCTGACCAACGACCATCCCGCAATGCGCACAGGAAGCTGGTACAAGCTGTGAAGTACCGTCTGGGTACCCTGCACGCCGTGCACGGCAATGGCCCGGCCCGCCTGCTCTGTCGCTTGGCGCCAGGCTTGGCCGGCATCGACCGCCGGCATGGGCGACGCAGCCGGTACGGCGGGCCGCAGCATAGCCCATGCCCGCCATAGCAAGAACGCCACAAGGGTTGCCAGCAACAACCGTTGCGCGGGCTGGGGCAATCTTCCGTAGCGTGCAACCGGCAGCAAGCGCGAATGCCCATCGCTGGCGGCGGCCAGCGCAGCCAAGGAAGGCGCCGCAGGCGACTGCTCTTCACCCAATATGGTCAACTGCGGAAAAGCTTGCTTGAGTTCGCCCAAGCCTTGTCCGGCCTGTCCCGGTGAACGAAAGATCCTGTCTGTCCGGGCGACGACCGCGCCTTCGTGGATGGCAACCAGCCAATGATGCCCCTCGGACAATTCCAGCAATAACGCAACGGTTCCCGATCCATAAAGGCGCGCAAGACTTTGCGCTGCCGAATGCAGTATGGCCTGGCTGCCGCGATGCCGTGCTTGTATGCTGGCAAGCCCGACGGCACCGGCGGTTTCGCCGGCCACAACCACATGCGTTGCACGTCTCTGCCGCGCCATGCGATACGCCGTACGCGCCGCGCGTCCGCTAAGCAAAGGCAACCAGTCCAGGCCGAAGACCAATGAACGGGAAGAAACCGGAAGAATCAATGCGTCGTCCATGGCGTGCCCGCTTAAAAACCTTCTTCCACTTGCGCCGTCACCACTACGACAGTTGCCAATCGCTGCGACGAAGCGCGATCGCTGCCGCCCAGCGCCATGGGCATGCCGGGATTCAACCTACGCCCTTCGGTTTCTTCCTGCGTGCGGTCGAAGCCCGAAATCACCAACGGCTGGCCGGGACGCAAAGCTACTTGCTGCACGGTTCCATTGCCGTCGATGGTGACCTGCTGCAGTTGCAGCGGGTTGGACTTGTCGCCGAAGGTCACTGACTTAAGCGGCTGAGCCACAGTATTGTCGTAAGCCACCGAGAGCAGGATCTGGCCATCTTCTTGCGCATCGGGAACCAAGGTAAGCAATGAACCGACTGTTTCTTCTTTCTGGCTTACCGAAACAGTGGGGAGCACCGTACCGGCACCCGAAGGCAATGCCGCTGTTTCGACCCTGTCGATGTATGAAAACGTCGTTCGAACCGCGTGCGAGACGGGCCGCCTGTTCAAGGTAAGCACGGGCAGGCTGCTGCGCCGCACTACCTGTCCTACTTGGCTCAAGGCTTTGACCACGGCCTCGGAGCCTTTGAACTGGCCCTCCGCCAGCCCTATGCCTGCGCTGGCCACCTCGGCGGCGCTGGCGCTTGGCATTGATGCCGCCGCCACGACCTTGGCGCTGGAAAAAACCAGGTTCCAATCGAAGCCCGCTTCGGCAGAATCGCGCTTGATCAACGTAACCTCATCGAAAATCAGCCGTACACGACGTGTGAGTGCACGGTTTTCTTGCTCGAGATACAGGGCAATGCGCTGCAGGACCTCGGGGATGTCGGTAACGACAATGGAGGAGCTGGCACCGGGTTCCGCCACCAATATCCCCGCCTGAGAAAGAAAGGGTTCTATGCGCAGGCGCACCACCTCAAGCAGGTCATGTTTGCCGGCCGACAGCGTCGTCTTGGATGTGCTGGCGAAGCCTTCGGCCTTGGTGGCACGGCTTGATCCCAAAGTTGCCTCGGCATTGGCATTGAGCGTCAGGGCGCGGACGTTGAATACGCGCGTTTCAGTACGATAGAACTCGATGCGTCCGTTCTGGTAGCGCCACATGACGCCTAACCGAGCGCCGATACGGTCCAATATTCCAGAGAGCGGCTCTGGACCGCTGGACGGATTTATGGCGGGTGCGCTGGCCGGAGCCTGCGTTTTGAGCATGGCCGACGATGCCAGGCGCGGCGCAAAAACGTCAAGCGGCAACATGGCATCGGGACGTACATAAACGGGAATACCGGTTGCCGCCGTAATGCGTGGCGCAAGTTGCGCCAGGTCAAAGGCGGCGCCGTTGAACAACAGCGTCGTATTGACATTGGCGCGCAGAGCCACAGGCATGGTCGCTTCACGCGCCAGCGGTTGGGCACGGCCGGCAAGCCACGGCTGCCCGACTTCTTGCGCGGCCCGCCGCGCGCCGTCGTCGGAGGCGGCAAGCGCAAATTCGCGGTGACGATCTTGCACATCGTCTTGAGCGCGCATGGCCGACAAAGTAATTTGCCTGACCTTTTCGCCCAAGGCGCATGCCGACATAATGGCGCAGCAAAGCGCAACCAGACACAGACGCCATACGGTGCTCATGAGTTCCCCGACAATGAGGCCACTCGATTACATGGCTGGGCATAGGGAACAATGCGCAATACTTTGTTGGAGTAAAAACAAGGTTGCAGCGGGCGGTCGGCCAGTTCGGTTGCCGCCATCAAGGCCTGCACCGCCTGCTTGAAGTCCAACTGAAACCGGGCCGAGCCCGCAATAGGAATGTCGGCGTCCACCGACCAATGCTCGGCGTCGAACGTCCACCCTGCCAGACCGGCCCAACGTACCAGCGCAAGGCGCATGTTCTGGTCTTTCGGACTGACGTCGTAGGCTGCGCCCGCCATGTGCGAAGATATATCGGGCACACTTGTGGACGCGGTGTCTGCCGCGTCGGCAACGTCGATTGCCGTAACGCTTGGAACGGAATAGGCCAACGAAAGTGAACCGGCCCGCGATAAAGCAAGCGGCGTGGCGCGAACCGAGTCCGCCGGCGTTGCCGCCAGTTCGCCCGCGACAGCTAACTCCGCTGCAACCGGCCGGCCAGCAGGTTCAGCGGCTCCGACTGATGCCACCGGCGCCGCAACGTCAGGCGCCATGGGCTCTGGTCCGGCCTCTGGATTCGAATATACACTGGAGCCAGGCACGATTCGGTCGATGCGGCTGCTTTGCATCCCGCCGCGCAACAGCAGGTGCGGCCATACATGGTCAAGCACTACATAAGGACCTTCGCGCCGATACTCGAGCAAGCGGTCGCCTTCGGCTGTACGGGCGAACACAGCGGGTATGGGCTGTTCAGGCGCAAATTGCAGCCACATCCGGCGCCCGTTGTCGAAGACCTGCAAGGGCGCCACGGAAGGCTCGCCGGACAAGCGCCAGGAGAAATCGAATTCGCCGGAACCCGCGACAGACGTATGATTCTTGGGACCTGCAAATAGCTTCCAATCCGGCAAGCCGGCGCACCCACCCAGCAGAAGCACGGCCAGCGCCGCGGCATACTTTGCAAGCATGATTCGTATTCCCCTTGCGAAACCGATCTCGACAGATCTGCACGGAAACAATCTTGCACGCCAGAATATGGCGCCGCCAGACCGAGATATACGAATAGAAGCTTTTGTCACAATTCGCTAACCAAAATAAATGGCAGCGTAACTACTTATAAATCAAATGACTAAAGATGTTATTTAAAGCACAACCTAAAACAGGGCAAAACAAAACAAACGCAAAACTCGACAAATGGATTACTCTGGCTTCGCACCGAGCGATGCCATCATCAGCTCTTACTACAGGAGACTCATCATGAACGCACTGGTTGAGCAATACTGGGCCCGGGCATTGAAGATCGCACGCCAGCACGAGACTGGCGAAATCGATTTCGCCGATCTGACTGGTCTAAGCGACGAATATTCCGCGTCCTTCACAGAGCAACTTAACGAGCTGCCGGAAGCATTGCGTACGGCACAAGGAACGGCTCTAGAGGCCAAGCTGCAACAAGCGATTGGCGACGACAATACCAGCGAACACACCCGCCAGGCATTAAACGAGCTGCTGATCTCCATTAATCGCACACCAATCTACTAATAAGCCCGTCCGTTGCCGCCCCATGCATGACCGGGAACCGGCTTTCTGGCGCCGCATATGCGATTCGCTACGCCAAGCCCATCAAGGCTTGGCGTTTTTAATTGTTGGGACGGCGTGTGCCTGAAGTACTACCGACGCAGCGGCCCTTTAATGGACCTGAGTCTGGTTCGAACGTTTTAGTAATTTAATCAAACTGTCTTTCAGGCCCGAAGAAAAAATCGGCACGAATTGCAGTAGATTGTTTTCATCGACGACCGACTTGATCTGAATGGACTGGTTTTTGAACGCCTGCGTTCCCTTGGCGTTTTTATCGTACGCTTGCAGCAGCTTGTTGGCAGCGGCCTGCGCGCGAAACAGGTTGGCCTCGATCTGGCCCTCTTGCGCCGAATAGTGCGTTACTACGCGATCAATGTCGTCCAGAAACAAACTAAGCGCGTAGTCGCCCCGGCATTCCTTGAGCTCATAGCCCCATGTGCTAGCTGTCATTAAATCGCCTCCAGAAAAGCACTGCCATAGCCCAGGAAAATGCCCGACTAATTGATGGTTTGTGTCGACTGCAACTGCGATTGCATTTCAAGGATCAAGCCTTCGAGTTCGGACGAGGTTTGCAAAGCCAGCACAGGCCGGCCGTCCTCGTCGGTGCCGTCGCTTTCAAGCTTCAGTGTAATGCTTTGGCCTTCGAACGCCTTTGGGTTGGCCTGTATCTGCACATACTGGTTCAACAAACGATCCACGGCCTTCTGCGCTTCGAATAGTTGCATGGACAACGGCGAGTTGGCGTGCAGCTTGAACTGCTGCTCTATGGTCTTGGCCAAATCCCAACTGAAAAATAAGATGGCGTTATAGCCATGGCATTCGGGGTGTAGAAACCCCCAGGATTCATTCGGTGTCGGATTCAAAATGGTGCTTTCCGGATTTGATAATAATGGATAGGCAAGTGTCGCCGCGCATCGCGGCGTTGCCCAGAGCATGGTTGCGGATGGCGCCTGTTCAGGGCTGCGGCGCCTGGACGAACTTGCGGGATCGTCGCGTCAACGCCTTGCCATCGTAAATATAAGTATCTATTTTATCTGCCTTTTGATTATTGGGTGTTTCCAGAAAAAACCGCCGTCCTTTGACAGAAACTTTGATTTTCTCGGAACACGCGCCGATAGGCGGCGAAACGCTATAACCCTTGCGATGCAAAACGACCCAGCGATACTTGAACGGGCACTGCAGGTCGCCGTCGCTGACGGAAACCAGCGCGGCCTCGGCATCGGGCAGGTCGAACGCGTAAGTAATATTGAGCAGGCCTTCTATCGGAGGGCGGATTTCGACATCGTCGATCTGCAAGCGTGATTCGTACACATATTCGTACGACTTGATCCCCAACTTCCCGTAAGGCGTCGCGAAATCAAGTCTTGAAGGCAGCGGCGGCCAAGTTTGCGACTGGGCCATAACACTGGACCCCGAAACCATGACCATGGAAAGCAACGAGAATGAAGCGAAAAGTAGCCGACGCATAATGCCTGAGGGTTGCAATACGAAGCAAGCGTGAACCAGCAACCCCGCCAGGCGCTCACACACGATCATCGGTGTAACGCCCATGACAGAGGATTGCCACGTTTTGTAAGGCTTATTACATAGTATTTTAAGTTTGCGGGCAAGTCAGCTTGATGGTGAGGGTCCGGTTCATGCGGGCCTCGCAAAAGAGCGACGCTTGAAACACGACAACGACCGAAAAACATGCTGCCGTCGCTCAAGAAGCCGTCGCCATCATATACAGAAGAGCAACAATCAGCAGCCCGAAATACAAGACCACGCCCGCCACCACGCTTTTAGCCACAATACGCAGCTTTTGCGGAAGGGACAGCACGGCGCCGCGGCGACTATCCCGCGTGGCGTGCCACCAAACGCCTGCGGCGCCAAGAATGCTGAGCAGTATGATTGCAATTTTCATGGGCTTATTCTAACGGAGCGCATGGCATCGCAGGCGCCTGCGGCTTTTAAGCTGGAGATTGGCGCTATAGTTGCAAACAGGCTTGCTGCGGCGCATGCGCGTTCAATCCGAGCCTTAACTTGCAAAGGAAAGATCATGCATATGGGAATGAACGGCTTCGGGATGATTTTCCCGGTATTGGCCTACCTTGTGGTTATCGGCATACCCGCGGCTGTTGTTATAGGAAAGGCCGGCTACAGCCGTGCCTGGGTGATCCTGGCGTTCATCCCGATCGTAAACTTGATTGCATTGTGGGTCTTTGCTTTCGCCAAGTGGCCCGCTGTTCAGCGACAATTAACTTGACCGGTCAGCGACAACTATCTTGGCCGGTTGATCTGATAGGGTTCGACACTGCAAATCGGAGGATGCGCGGTGT
>NZ_QNRQ01000004.1 GCF_003315175.1 Eoetvoesiella caeni
TATTTAGCACCCCTTCGTGAGAAGGGTGGCTTCACGCATTCCAAGCGCCCACACTTATCGGTTGTTTCGTTGTTAAAGAGCAATGACATAAAACAATAACGCTTTACATCGATACTACCGGCTGCGTACAGCCTTACTAAATTCTTGCCTGCTGACCCAACCGCTTCTCTTGGAAGCTTGCTGTGTCACCAGCAGAGAAACGAGATTATGAAGCAGTTCTTTTCGTTTGTCAAGTCAGGGTGGGGTTCTTTCGTTTGGCCTCTCAGCCTAAAACTACTTCCAATCCCGCCCGGGTAACTTGACCCGAACCGCCGCACGATCCTGGCTGCTGTGCTTGTGAACCGGACCGAGCAAAAACTGCTTCAGGCCCTATTCGCAATCCCGGCAACCGGTTTCTGCGTCTTTCGCCGCCATCCGGGAAAACCCTGATGTGTGTGCTGCGAAAGAACGTAACTATAGCAAGCCTTTTTCACCCGTGCAACTCAACGCAGCCCAAAAACCCCGCGAAGTTGGCTAGCATTTGACCACTTTTAGCCTAAGCCCTTGACCCAAATCAGGAAATTATTTTGACCGAAATATGAAAATAATTCGACGCTTCCATGAAATCAGTGTGACAACGGGAAAATCGGGATGAATTGGCTAAAAAACGACCTACATCGCCCCCATTAAACCGAGCATAAAACGTAGCATTTTTAGCGGACCGAAGCAGATATCGTTCTTGAAGATGCAAAAGCCCTTCGCCAAAGCGGTCTGGCCGCCCTTTATGGAGACCACTTATATAGAGACCTCTTATAACGACCTCAATAAATGGTCTCTTATATAGAGATAGTCTCGATGCGAGCCTTTGGCATAAAACCCTTGAACCTTACCCTTATGTAGAACAGCGTAAGGCAGCTTGGATCCATCGACACAGACTTCCCGTCCCCTTAAGGGCCGGCGCGGCGCCCCATCGCTCAAAAATCCAAAAGCCCACCAAGATACAAGCGGCGGCCCCGTAGGTATTGCTGGCTTTCGTTCGCATGTGTTTTGTGAACGCCCGGACAATGGTGGAGGGCATGACCAACCTCGGCATCCCGAAGGCCCCTGCGACTCGATCAAAACTAGTCGAACTCAAGCCGCCATTAACAAGACCCAACAGCTAACCCTGCAGCAACGAAGCAAACTGGTGGCGGAACTTGGCCATTTTTGGCGAGATCACCATTTGGCAGTAGCCTTGCGAGGGATGCTTGGCGTAATAATTGCGATGGTAGTCTTCCGCCGGCCAGAAATGCCCGGCCTCCTCTATGCGCGTCACCACCGCGCGACCCAGCAGCTCTTGGACTTCAGCCGTGACCTGGCGCGCCACTGCCTTTTGCTGTTCGTTTTCATAAAAGACGACCGAAGCGTACTGCGGTCCCGCATCGCCGCCCTGCCGATTCAGCGTGGTTGGATCGTGCGTTGCGAAGAATATTTGCAGCAAGGCCTCCAGGCCGATAATGCCGGGGTCGTAAGTGACGCGCACTACCTCTACGTGGCCGGTGTTTTCGCTGCAAACCTGTTCATAGCTTGGGTTATCGACATGACCGCCGCAGTAGCCCGGCATTACGTCCAATACGCCCGGCACCGCAAGGAAAACCGATTCCGTGCACCAGAAACAGCCGCCGCCCAAAATTATGCTGTCGGTTTTTGCATTCGTATCCATACCTGACTCCCAAATATTTTGCGCCCGCCGCGGCGCTGCGCCCTTTATCCTGCTGTACTTCTGTACTTCTGGCGCGGCTAAGGGCTGGACGGCTTGGACTCATTATCCGCCAAAGACAAAATCCAGGCAGCCAGTGCCTGAGCCTCTTCTTCGGTGACCTGCGGCTGGGCGGGCATGGGCACAGCGCCCCAGCGATTGCCGCCGCCGCTGCGGATGCTTTGTGCAAGATAGTCCTGCGCTCCCGGCTTGCCGGCAAAACGGTCGGCAATGGCCTTGAAGGCGGGACCCACACGCTTTTTCTCTATCGTATGACAGGCCACACAACTATTGGCCTGCGCAAGACCCAGGCCTATAGCCTGAGCATTTGCGGGCGACGCGCCAAACATGGCCATCGACAAAATGAACGCCGACGGCACAAGAAGCCATCGGCCGAAGCGCCCCGGCACGGAATTGAATACGGATAACAAAATAATTTCACTCATATAAGATGTTTAAAGCCATGCCGGCAAGGCCCATCGACCATCGGCACATATTTAATACCATACCGGTATTATCGTCCAACTGCCCTTGAATATGGCTGCCTTGCCGATGGCCCCACCGCCACTTGTTTATTAGGCTACGGAAGCCGGCCGGTTTGCATTAAGCTTCATCACTTGGCAAGAAACCATTAAGATAGCCCGCGTACACATCAACAAACCACAACAGACTCTCTCATGCTTCAATACCCTCAATTTGATCCCATAGCCATACAAATCGGCCCTGTCGCCGTTCATTGGTACGGCTTGATGTACCTGATCGGCTTTGCCCTGGTCTGGGTATTGGGTCGATGGCGCATCAAGCAGGGTCTGTCCGACCTGAGCTTTCAAGATCTTGAGGATCTTATTTTTTATTGTGTGCTTGGCGTGGTCATCGGCGGGCGGCTGGGCTACGTGATTTTCTACCAGCCTTCGCAATACCTGGCCCACCCGATAGAAGTGTTTTATCTATGGCAAGGCGGCATGTCCTTCCATGGCGGCCTTATCGGGGTCGTATTGGTGCTGTTGCTGTTTGCCCGCAAGAAAAAACGTCATCTGCTGGAGATCGGAGACTTCATCGCTCCGCTGATTCCGTTGGGCCTGGCAGCCGGGCGGCTGGGCAATTTCATCAATGGCGAATTGTGGGGCCGTCCCACTACCTTGCCTTGGGGCATGGTTTTCCCGCAAACCGGCGACGGCATTGCGCGCCATCCTTCGCAGCTATACGAAATGGGCCTTGAAGGCCTGGCGCTGTTTGCGATCTTGTGGTGGTTCGCCCGCAAGCCGCGGCCATTAGGGCAAGTAAGTGCCGTATTCCTGATGGGCTATGGAATATTCAGGTTTCTGGTTGAATTTACGCGCGCCCCCGACGCCTTTCTTGGACTGCTTACGGGGGGGCTTTCGATGGGACAGCTGCTTTCGCTGCCCATGATCATTATTGGCGCGATTATTTTTTTCCGTGCAAGAAAATCGAACCATGCACCGATAGCGTAATTCGCTCAGTGCCGCCTTCAAGCGGCACTGCCGCGGCTTTATCGGCAGCCATGGCCATCATGCGCGGCGCGGGCTGATAAGGCTGGGCGCCCGAACCGCCCAGTTCGACACTACGCACGGCATACGAAGCAAAGTCAAAGGCGTCCGTCAAAGCTTGCGCCCGCACCTGGAAAGCCTTGACCGCTTCGGACAACAGCGCCTGCTCGGCCTTGGCCCGGGCATCGGCGGACACTGAAAATGCCAAGCCCGCGATCGGCATGCGGTCGCTTAACTTGTTGGCCAGCTGAGATGCCGCGTCGAAGTCGGTGGACTCGAGAATGATTTCACCACGCCCGCGCCACGACGTAATCTTGCCGCTCTTGTCGGTGAATGGATATAAGTTATAGCTGCCGTTGCGCGCCTTGACCTTGGGGTCGGCCTTCGCTTGTTCCATAACGCTGCTTAAGGTTTTGCCCAAGGCTGCCGTGACCTTGGTCTGCGATGCATCGGTCAATTCAGTCGCAAGCGTAATCTTGACCGTGTCTTGCGCCACGGTGGCCGAAGCTTCTGCGTTGAGCGTAGCTTGCGGCCACTTGGATTCTTTGACGATAGGCGCTTCGGCATCAGTTGCGGCCTGCACCGGCACGCTGAACGCTGCTGCCAACGCCAATGCGGCAATACTAGACAGCCATTTACGATTCGCTTGAAAAAGATACATTCGCTTCTCCTAAAAAAGTGCCCCCACGCTGCGCCGCTACCGCGGCTTGCTGCCCCCCGAGGGGGCCGCTTTTTGCCTTGGGGCGGCCCGGCGGCCAAATCAATACCCCCACGCTGCGCCGCTACCGCGGCTTGCTGCCCCCCGAGGGGGCCGCTTTTGCCTTGGGGCGGCCCGGCGGCCAAATCAATACCCCCACGCTGCGCCGCTACCGCGGCTTGCTGCCCCCCGAGGGGGCCGCTTTTTGCCTTGGGGCGGCCCGGCGGCAAAAAAGAAAAGCCCGCCATAAAGAGCGAGCTTTTCAGAAAATGCCCCACCTGTGCCGTCTAGACCGGCATCCTGGAACCGAGGGTTCAAGGTTGGTCGCCTTCAGTCAAACGCTGGGATCACCAAATAAAGGTGTTCACGCCTGTTTGTCAATCCGGCAACCTGCATGCCATAAGCATTGGTTCAAGGAATGTATGGTCGTGTCACGAACACGGCAGGGACTAACTGTTAGGCTACGCCGACCTTAAAATCGACGCAACCGAAATTGAGACTACTACATGTTTATTTACAAAAGATCCGAGGTCCTTATTTAGCAACGCCGGACGCTGCAACTACTTCATTGATCATACCATTCATGTCGTCGATGCGTCGCTTGAAATCGCCCACCGCGTTGTTGCTTAATGGCCCGTCGGGCGCACGCATGGTAAGCAGTTCGGCGGCGATTTGTATGGCGGCCATTACTGCAATGCGTTCGTTGCTGGCAATTTTACCAGAGCCCTTCACGCCCAGCATGCGCTGGTCGACAAGCCGCACCGCGGCAAGCAGGGCTTCTTTCTCGGATGGGGAGCAGGCAAGCGAATAGTCCCGCCCCAATATAGATACATCGACGCGTTCCATGCGTTACTCCTGTGGCGCGCCGGGCAGGCGCTCTAGCAAGGCATCGAGACGCTCTTTGGCGGCAACCGCAACGGCGCGCAGACGGGCAGACTCGGTCGCGCTGGTTTGCAGGCTTTGCTCGGCCTTTTCGTAATCGGCCCGGTAGCGCGAGACTTCAAGGCGCAATTCCAGTTGTGCCGACTCGGCCTGGGCGCGCAAAGCTTCAAGCGACGCGTCGGCTTGCGCGCGCACAGTGTCGACTTCGCTGCTGTGTTCGGCAAGGCGCTGAGTGGCGGCCGCGTGCTCGGCTTGCTGGCGCGCCTGCAGGTCGCGCAAGGCATTGCGCTCTTGTTCCATACGGACAAGCTGCGACTGCATGGCAGTGCGTTCCGCCTGAAGCTGGCGAACCAACTGCACCAATTGCCCGATGCGGGCGGCGAGGGTATCGAGATCTTGCAACATGGGCGTTATCGTAAACCATCCCTCGTCCACATGGGAAGAGAAGAGGCGCTTCAATTTGAATCAGAGGAGTGCAAGCATAACTGAAATTCGCGGCACTAAGGAGTAATCCCTGGATTACCTCGGGAAAGTATGGGTACTCGGGCCACCGCGGCTCCAGTACCATTTCTCACCAACTGCCCAACCCTGTATGGAGACGTCGAGATCATGCAATTAAAAAACAAACAGGATTTCTGGTCTGGAGTCATGTTCATGTGTATAGGGGTCGGCGCAGCCGTTGGCGCCACCCAGTATTCGATGGGCACAGCAGAACGCATGGGGCCGGGGTATTTTCCTTTCTGGCTGGGCATATGCATGAGCCTGCTGGGCGCTGGCATTGCGATATCGGCATTTTCCGTCAAGGCCGAAAAAACCGCGCTTGAAAAATTCGACTGGAAAATCGTCACCATCGTGATTGGCTCGGTTGCACTGGCCGGGGCTTTGCTGAATATCCTGGGCATTTACATCAGTGTGTTTATTTTAGTTGTTTTAAGCAGCGTCGCCAGCCATGTTTTCAGCCTGAAAACCGCCGTCGCCACCGGCGTCTGCTTAAGCGTCTTCGTCTGGCTTGCCTTTATCAAAGGGCTGGGCCTGATCTTCCCTTTGTGGCCCAGCTTCCTTAGCAACTAAAAAGAACCCGACCATGGAACTACTCGACCACCTGGCATTGGGCTTCTCCGTCGCCTTCACGTTTCAAAACCTGATCTACTGCCTGCTGGGCTGCCTGCTGGGCACGCTCATCGGCGTACTGCCCGGCATAGGCCCCGTGCCGACCATCGCCATGCTGTTGCCCATTACCTATGTCCTGCCGCCCGTCGCCGGCCTTATCATGCTGGCGGGAATTTACTACGGAGCCCAATACGGCGGGTCGACCACCGCAATCCTGGTGGCGTTACCGGGCGAGACTTCGGCAGTCGTCACGGTGCTCGACGGCCACCAGATGGCGCGCAACGGGCGCGCCGGCTCGGCGCTGGCGATTGCCGCACTGGGTTCCTTCTTTGCCGGTTGTGTTGCTACCGTCCTGCTGGCCGGCTTTGCGCCGCCGCTGGCCGAAGTGGCCTTCAAGTTCGGCTCGGCGGAGTATTTTTCGCTAATGGTGCTGGGGCTTATTGGTGCGGTGGTGCTGGCCTCGGGTTCGCTGCCCAAGGCCATCGGCATGATCCTCCTGGGCTTGCTGCTGGGCATGGTCGGAACCGACGTGAACTCCGGGGTTGCCCGCTTTGATTTCGGCATTCCCGAACTGCAGGACGGCATCGACTTTGCCGTCGTCGCCATGGGCGTCTTCGGCTTTGCCGAGATCATGACCAACCTGGAACTCAAAGAGCAGCGCGTCGAGGTCAACGACAAAGTAGGCTCTTTGTATCCCAACAAGCAGGAGTTCTCCGAGGCCTGGCCCGCCTGCGTGCGCGGAACGGCGCTGGGGTCGGCCTTGGGAATTTTGCCCGGCGGCGGCGCGGTGCTTTCGTCATTTGCCTCGTATACCCTGGAAAAGAAACTATCGCGCACTCCCGAGCGTTTCGGCAAAGGACATCCGGCGGGCCTGGCCGGCCCTGAATCAGCCAATAACGCCGCCGCGCAAACGTCTTTCATCCCGCTGCTTACGCTGGGCATTCCCGGCAATGCGGTAACGGCCCTCATGATCGGCGCCTTGACCATCCACAATATCCAGCCCGGCCCGCAAGTCATGACCAGCCACCCGGAACTGTTCTGGGGCCTGATCGCATCCATGTGGATAGGCAACCTGATGCTGGTGGTATTGAACCTGCCGCTGGTGGGGCTATGGATCAAGCTCCTTAAAGTGCCCTATCACATTCTCTTTCCGGCCATCCTGGTGTTTTGCTCTATCGGCGTCTATTCGCTGAACTACAACGTTTTCGACATCTGGGTTACGGCCGCGTTCGGCCTGGTCGGCTATGTCTGGGCCAAGCTTAAATGCGAAGGGGCACCACTGCTGCTGGGCCTGGTTCTGGGCCCGATGATGGAAGAAAATTTCCGGCGCGCCCTATTGCTGGCGCGGGGCGACTACACCACGTTTGTCACTCGCCCCCTGTCCTTGGCCCTTTTACTGGTTGCGGTAGGCCTTATCGTGCTTGTCGCGCTGCCGTCCATCAAGAAACGGCGCGAAGAGACCTTCATCGAAGAAAGCTGAAGCCAGCCAACCCCGCCGCGGCCGCCTGGCTTCTGGCGGGGTTTTCCGGCAGCATCCAGCAGCGCCCATTCCGGCAGGCCAAATCGGGTAATCTTATATCTTCAACATTTACCCTTGCCCGCCGGAGAAGCTTCATGTCGTCCATCGCCCAAAAAAACTACTTGCCCACTGCCCCATTGAATGTTGCTTTTCTGGGCTTGGGCGTCATGGGCTACCCAATGGCCGGACATCTTGGCAAGGCGGGCCACCGCGTCGCCGTTTACAACCGCACTGCCGCCAAGGCCGAAGCCTGGGTCAAGGAGTTTGACGGAAAGTCGGCCGCCACCCCGCGCGAGGCCGCGCAAGACGCAGACATCGTATTCAGTTGCGTGGGCAATGACAACGATTTGCGCAGCGTCGTCCTGGGCGAACATGGCGCGTTGGCCGGCATGAAGCCCGGCACATTATTCGTCGACCACACCACCGCTTCCGCTCAGGTGGCGCGCGAACTCTATGCGGCCGCCAAAGAGCTGAAAGTAGATTTCGTCGACGCCCCGGTCTCGGGCGGCTCGAACGGCGCCATCAACGGCAACCTGACCGTCATGTGCGGCGGCCAGCAGGCCGCTTTTGCCGCCATGGAACCCGTCGCGGGCGCCTATGCGCAGGCCGTCACTCTGCTTGGCGAGCCGGGCGCCGGCCAGTTGTGCAAAATGGTCAACCAGACCTGCATCGCGGGAATGCTGCAAGGGCTGGCCGAAGCCATCGCCTTTGGCCGCAACGCCGGCCTGGATATGGAGCAAGTACTCAAGGTGATTGGCAAGGGGGCCGCGCAAAGCTGGCAAATGGACAACCGGGGCGTCACCATGGCGCAGGGCAAGTTCGACTTCGGCTTTGCCGTGGACTGGATGCGCAAGGACCTGGGCCTGGTCCTGGAAGAGGCCAGGCGCAATGGCGCGCGTCTGCCGGTAACGGCGCTGGTCGATCAGTTTTACGGCGACGTTCAGGACAAGGGCGGCAACCGGTGGGATACCTCCAGCCTGATCACCCGCCTGATCGACTGACGGGCACGTGCCGGCCGGGACCACGCCAATGGTCCCGGCGACGCAGCGGCAGCCAGCACACCGGTGCTGCGGCGGCTAATCCCGCTGAACCGTGTTGTCGGGCAGGCTGTTGCGGCCCTGCGAACGCTGGCGCAAATAACGGCTGTCCTGGCTGCGCTTGAACAGCACGCTGGCCAACTCATTCAAGGCCAGGGTGTAGACTTCGCGCTTGAACTCGATGACCGCGTCCAGCGGGACCCAATAATGATTCCAACGCCAGGCGTCGAATTCGGGATGGCGGGTTGCCCGCAAGCATACGTCGGAGTCGCGGCCGACCATGCGCAACAGGAACCAGATTTGTTTTTGTCCTTTGTACAGACCACGCGAATCGCGCCGAATGAAATCGTTCGGCACGTTGTAACGCAACCATTCGCGCGTACGTCCCAATATGCGAACATGCTCGGGCAGCAGGCCGACCTCTTCGTGCAGCTCGCGATACATGGCTTGAGTCGGGCTTTCGCCGTATTTAATGCCACCTTGCGGGAACTGCCAGGCATGTTCTCGAATGCGCTTACCCCAAAAAACCTCGTTTTTCTGGTTTACAAGGATAATGCCTACATTAGGACGGTAGCCTTCGCGATCTAACATGGGCCACCTCTATAACGAATTTAATACAATTACAGCCAATTATACGTATCTGTCGAGAACCCTACCATGCGTGCATCCAAGTATCACATTAATACCCTCAAAGAAGCTCCCGCCGAAGCCGAAGTTGCCAGCCACCAGCTCATGACGCGGGCAGGAATGATCCGCAAGGCGGCCGGCGGAATCTACACGTACATGCCCCTGGGCTTGAAAGTACTGCGCAAGATCGAAAACATCGTACGCCAGGAAATGAATAGCGCCGGCGCCATCGAACTGCTGATGCCGGTCGTCCAGCCGGCCGAGCTCTGGGTGGAATCGGGTCGCTGGGAACAATACGGCGCCGAGCTGCTGCGCATCAAGGACCGCCACCAGCGCGACTTCGTCCTGCAGCCCACCTCAGAAGAGGTCATCACCGATATCGCACGCAACGAAATCCATAGCTGGCGCCAGCTTCCTGTGAATTTCTATCACATCCAGACCAAGTTCCGCGACGAACGCCGGCCGCGCTTCGGCCTGATGCGCGGGCGCGAATTCACCATGAAGGACGCCTACTCGTTCGACCGCAACGAGGAAGCCGCACAGGCCAGCTACGACGCCATGTTCGCGGCCTATATGAATATTTTCCAGCGCCTGGGCCTGGAGTTCCGCGCCGTCGCGGCCGACACCGGCTCGATCGGCGGGTCGCGCAGCCACGAATTCCAGGTCATTGCCGACACCGGCGAAGACCTTATCGTCTATAACCCCGACTCACAGTACGCCGCCAACATCGAACTG
Source organism: Eoetvoesiella caeni (assembly GCF_003315175.1). GTDB lineage: Bacteria > Pseudomonadota > Gammaproteobacteria > Burkholderiales > Burkholderiaceae_B > Eoetvoesia > Eoetvoesia caeni. Next base: position 9,833 of record NZ_QNRQ01000004.1, read on the forward strand.
GCGCAAGCGCCCTGCCTTATCGCTCAGCGCGGCGCCCCTGCCGAGCCGCTGGTCAAAACCCCCACGCCCGACGCGCAAAAATGCGAAGCCGTGGCTGAACTCTTGCAGCGCCCTCTTGCCGACACCGTCAAGTCCATTGTGCTGGCCACCGAACCAGCCGAAGAAGGCGGCCAGGCGGCTCTGTGGCTGCTGCTGTTGCGCGGCGACCACGAACTCAACGAAGTCAAGGTCGGCAAGCTGCGCGGGCTGGACCAGGGGTATCGCTTTGCTACCGACGACGAAATTATGCGCGGCTTCGGCTGCGTGCCCGGTTACCTGGGCCCCATAGCCCCGCTGGAGCCTATTGTCATCATCGCCGACACCACCGTCGCCAACATGAGCGACTTTATCTGCGGCGCCAACACCGAAGGCTTTCACTACACGGGGGTGAACTGGGGCCGCGATCTGCCCGAGCCCCAGGTAGCCGACTTGCGCAACGTGGTTGCGGGCGACCCCGACCCCCAGGGCGGCCAGTTGGCCATCCAGCGCGGCATCGAGGTGGGCCATGTCTTTTTCCTGGGCGACAAATATTCAAAAGCCCTGCAAGCCACATTTCTGGAAACCGACGGCAAGCCGGCCCTGATGCAGATGGGCTGCTACGGCATCGGCATCAGCCGCATTGCCGCCGCCGCCATCGAACAAAACCACGACGACAAAGGCATTATCTGGCCCAAAGCCATCGCTCCCTTCCAGGCGGTCATATGCCCAATGGGCTTTTATAAAAGTGAAACAGTTCGCAACGCGGCCGAAAGCCTGTACCGCCAGCTGCAGGAGCAAGGCGTGGACGTCATGCTGGACGACCGCGACACGCGTCCGGGCGTCATGTTCGCCGACTGGGAACTTATCGGGGTACCGCTGCGCATCACCGTGGGCGACCGCGGCCTGAAAGAAGGCATGATCGAATTCCAGCAGCGCCGCGCCGGGGAATCGGCCAACATCCCGGTTGAACAAGCCCTGTCGCATGCGCTGGAGCAACTACAATCGTTGCGCTGACGCACCCAATGACGCCCGAAAGGTTTATCATGTGCCCGACGCCCGGCTTCGATGTTGCCGGGTTCGTCACACCGACTAACGAATGCCATGTCACCTGAAACACCCGAGTCGCTTTCCACGCTGGATATTCGCGTATATTACGAAGACACCGATACCGCTGGGGTCGTCTTTTACGCTAACTACCTGAAGTTCTTTGAACGAGGCCGCACCGAATGGCTGCGCCGGCTTGGCGTCAACCAGTCCGAGCTGGCCCGGCGCGAGCACCGCATGTTCGTGGTCAAAGAAGCCGATATCCGTTATCGCAAGCCGGCACGGCTCGACGATTTGGTCACGGTGCGCAGCAGCATTACGCGCCTGGGCCGCGCCTCCATCGATTTCCAGCAGTCGGCCCAGCTTGGCGGGGAACTGCTATGCGAAAGCACTATCCAAATATGTTGCGTCGATACGGAAACCTTCCGACCCGCCGCATTGCCCCAAGAACTTAGAACTCTCCTGGAAAAGGTTCAAAACTAATCATGCAAGCTTCCAGCGACATTTCGTTGCTCTCCTTATTGGTACATGCCAGTATCCCGGTACAACTCGTGATGCTTATTTTGCTGGGCATCTCCGTTCTATCGTGGACTTATATCTTCAGCAAGCGCGCCGCCCTTAGACGCGCCAACGAACAAACACGCCGCTTCGAGGACGACTTCTGGGCCGGCGGCGACCTTTCAATGCTGCAGCAATCGGTGGCCACCCGGCGCGACGAACACGGCGCCCTGGCCCGGATATTCGACTCGGGCATGACCGAATTCATCAAGGCACGCCGCGCCAATGGTTCCGGCGACACCGTGCTTGACGGCCCCCGCCGCGCCATGCGCGCCACATACCAGCGCGAACTGGACGGCCTGGAATCCCACTTGAACTTTCTGGCTTCGGCCGGTTCGGTCAGCCCCTACATCGGCCTGCTTGGCACCGTCTGGGGCATCATGCACGCCTTCCTGGGCCTTTCGACCATGCAGCAAGCCACGCTGGCGGCGGTTGCCCCCGGCATTGCCGAAGCGCTTATCGCCACGGCTATCGGCCTGTTCGCCGCCATCCCCGCGGTCATTGCCTATAACCGCTACACAGGCCAGATAGAACGGCTGTCCATCCGCTTCGACAGCTTCATCGACGAGTTCCTTAATATCTTGCAACGTCAGGTACGCTAATGCCTTCGAATCGCGGCTCAAACGGGCGCCGAAGCCGCCGCCCCATGAACGACATCAACGTCGTTCCCTATATCGACGTCATGCTGGTTCTGCTGGTTATCTTCATGGTCACGGCACCGATGATCACCCCCGGGTTGATTCAACTGCCGTCGGTGGGCCAGGCGGCCGAAGTACCGGCAACGCCCATCGAAGTCCAGATCGAAGAAGACAAATCGATTTCTGTACGCATGCGCTCGGCCGGGTCCGAGTTCCAGAAGATAGACAGCCGGAACCTGGTCAGTGAAATCCAATCGCGCCTGACGGCGGACACGCCGGTAGTCATTGCCGCGGACGGCCGGGTTCCCTACGAAGAAGTGCTCAAGGTGATGGACCAATTGCGCAGCAGCGGCATTACGCGCCTGGGCCTGCTTGTCGACCAAAAGTCCAGCGCTCCCGAGACAAGCAAGAAAAAATAATCCATCCGAGCTCGCCACAGGATACCCGCCAGCTACTCATGAAGCATTCCCAGACCAGGCAAAAAGCCGCCCCCCTCGCCAGAACGCCCGAGCAGCAGGATGAGCGCCGCGGGCTGATCTTTGCCGCCAGCGCCCACGCGCTGGTTCTATTGCTTATGTTGTTCGGCTTTCTCGCCAGCCCGCCCAAAAGCCCCGAACCCGTTCAAATAGAGCTATGGGCCGAAGGCACGCTTACTTCAGCGGCCGAACCGGAAGAACAGCCCGAGACGCCCGTCAAACCGCAGGTGACGCCACCCAAGCCTGAACCGGAGCCAGAGCCCGAACCCAAACCGGAACCGGAGCCCACACCTCCGCCCAAGGCCGCGCCGCCCGCCGTCGCTCCGCCCCAGCCCGAACCTGAGCCCCAGGTCGATCCCGAGATCGTCCTGGAGAAAGCACGCAAAGAGCGCGAGAAACAGGAACAGGCCGAGCGTCTCGCGGCCGAGAAAGCCCAAGCCGAGAAAAAGGCCGCGGAAAAAGCCCTGGCTGAAAAGCAGGCTAAAGAAGCCGCAGCCAAGGCCGAAGCCGAGGCCAAGGCTGAAAAGAAAGCCAAGGACGAAGCCGCCAAGAAGGCCGCTGAAAAAGCCGCGGAGCAGAAAGCGAAAGAAGAAGCAGCCAAGAAAGCCGCCGACCAGAAGGCCAAAGAAGAGGCGGCCAAGAAGGCTGCCGAGCAAAAAGCCAAAGAGGAAGCCGCCAAGGAAGCCGCGGCCAAAGCGGCCGCCGATAAAAAGGCCAAAGAAGCCGCAGCCAAGGCGGCTGCGGAAAAAGCCGCGAATGCCAAGCGCGACGCAATTCGCGCCGCCATGCGCGGCGACGCCCTGGGCGCCGCGGGCATTGCCGGCGGCACGGCCGACCGCAACCAGAAAGGCGGCGGAGGCGGCGATGGCGGCTATGCCGCACAGGTACGCGCGTGCGTCGAACCCAAGGTCGTTTACCCAATTCCGCCCCGTAACGGCCCTAACCCCACAGTACAATACAGAGCTACACTGGATCCCGTCCAGCACTACGTCACGAAAGTCGAGATCCAGCGTTCTTCCGGAATTGCCGGGTTCGACCGGGCAGTAGAAGCCGGCATCAAGGCGTGCAACCCATTCCCGAAACCGCCTAACGGCAAGTATCCTTCGTCCATCGAAGGTAACTACCAAATGTATGCACAATAGGAGATTACCGATATGACCACGCGTCAAAGCGCAAGCTTCGCTGTTTACGGCGAAGCCAAGCGAGGCAATATCAATACGACGCCAAAGGCGTCTCCGAATCGTGACGGAGAGATTCCAGCCCCCAGGCCGGAGCTCTTCACCGCTGGCACTTTCGCGAAAACCGCCTCGGCCGGCTCGTGGCGAACCAGGCTATTCGGGTTGTTTATGCTGCTGGCAACGTTTTTCGTTGTCTCGCAAGCCCAGGCCCAGTTGCGCGTCGACATGTCGGGCGTAGGCGCCACCCAATATCCGATAGCCATTGCCGGTTTTTCCGGTGACCCCCAAGGCCAGTACGTGGCTGAAATCATCCGCGCCGACCTGACCCGCTCGGGGCAGTTTCGCCTGGTCAATGCCACCGGCGCCAGCCTCACCGCCGAAACCCCGGTTTCTTACGACGATTGGCGTACTCGCGGCGCCGACTATCTGGCCTATGGCTCGATCAGCCAGGCCAATGGCCAATACACCATCAGTTACCGCCTGGGCGACTCCGTACGCAAGGTTCAACTGGACGGCGTAGCTTTCAATGGTGCCGAAAAAGAACTGCGCCGCATTGCTCACCAGATCGCCGATCGCATTTACGAAAAAATCACCGGCGTCCGCGGCGTGTTCTCGACCCGCATCGCCTACGTGTTGCAGAAGGGCAACACATATGAGTTACAAATTGCAGACGCGGACGGGCAAAATCCACAAGTCATGCTGCGGTCGAAGCACTCGATAATTTCGCCCTCCTGGTCGCCCGACGGTAAAAAATTGGCTTATGTCAGCTTCGAGGCCAACAAGCCGGTGGTCTATCTGCAAACCCTCGCATCGGGCCAGCGCTTTCCTATCGCCAACTTCAAGGGCAACAATAGCGCCCCGGCCTGGTCGCCAAACGGACAGCAGCTTGCCATTGTGCTTTCGCGCGATAGCATCTCCCAGATCTACACCATCAATGCCGACGGATCCGGCCTGCGCCGCGTCATGCGTTCGCCGCTTATCGATACCGAACCGCACTACACACCCGACGGCGGATCGCTTGTTTTTACCAGCGACCGCGGCGGTGCGCCGCAGATCTACCGGGTTGCCTTGGGCAGCGGCGATGCGCAGCGTGTGACCTTCAACGGCAGTTACAATGTTTCACCAGCCATCTCGCCAGATGCCAAGAACCTGGCGTACGTTACACGTAGGGATGGCGCATACCGTGTCGCACTGCAAAACATGAGCACTGGCGGAGAGCAATTATTGACTGCCGGCCCCGACGATCAGTCGCCAAGTTTTGCGCCAAACGGCATGCAAATCCTTTATAGTTCTGTACAAGGTGGTCGCAGTGTTTTAGCAGTAGTCTCGGTCGACGGAAGGGTGCGCCAAACCCTTTCGGCCCTCGACGGAAAAGTACGCGAACCCACCTGGGGACCATTTTCCAATTAATTTTTAGTGTGACTCTTTTCTCAAAGGAACTTAAATGAGCTCGCGCATTGCAAAAAGCCTAAGTATTGCTGCATTGGCTGCCACGTTGGCAGCATGTAGCTCTGTGCCCCTCGACCAGACCGCTAGCGGCTCCGGTTCCGAAGGCGCCAACTCTGGGCAAATCATGGACCCTTTCAACCCTCAAAGCCCGCTTGCCCAACAGCGTTCGGTCTACTTCGAGTTCAATAGCTACGTTGTTCCGGACCAATACCGCAGCCTAGTTGAAATGCACTCCTCCTACCTTACCGGCCATGCTCAGCAAAAAATTCGCATCGAAGGCAATGCTGACGCCCGTGGTAGTTCGGAATACAACCTTGCCCTAGGCCAGCGCCGCTCCGACGCCGTTTCGCGCATGATGACCTTGCTTGGCGTACACGCCGACCAGATCGAAGCCGTCAGTTTCGGTAAAGAGCGTCCGAAGGCGCTTGGCAACACAGAAGCCGACTACGCTGAAAACCGTCGTGCAGATATCGTTTATCAACGTTAATATCTAACAGTTAGTCGCAGCAACGCCGTGGCGGCTTTCCCGTCGCGGCGTTTTTTTATCTGAACGGAAACCAAAATGAGCGTCTCTTCACTATCTTTGCGCACTGTCCTGCTGGCTACTTCTTTTTCCATCGCGGCCATCGCCTGCGCCCCGGCGCACGCCTTTGCCGACGACGATGCCCGCCGGGCGATCCTAGAGCTGCGCCAGCAGATCAAGCAAATTACCGATCAGAACCAAAGCGCACGCCTGCAACTGGCCGACCAGATGGAAACCATGCAGCACGAACTGACCGACATGCGCGGCCAGCTTGAACGCATCCGCTGGGAACTGGATGTCAACAAGCGGTCCAGCGAAGACCAGTCCGGCGGCAATACTCCCCAGGTCGGCAACCCGCAAGAGCAGGCATCGTTCAATAACCCCATGGGCCTGTTCCGCAGCGGCAAATACAAAGAAGCCGCGGCCGGCTTTGCCACATTCCTAAGCAACTACCCCAGCAGCCAATTGGCCACCGAAGCCAAGTTCTACCAGGGCAGCAGCCAGTACGCCAGCAAAGACTACAAAGGCGCCATCCAGAACCTGCAAGCCATGATTCAAGCCAGCCCTACCGATGCGCGCGCGCCCGACGCCCTGCTGATCGTGGCCGCCAGCCAGATAGAGCTGAACAACATGGCCGGCGCCAAGGCCAGCTTGCAGAAAATCGTCAAAGACTACCCCAGCACTTCGGCCGCTGAAACCGCCAAGAGCCGCTTGAAATTGCTGCAATAATGTCCGACGCCGCAACAGACGCCAGCCACGGCTATCGGCGCCTCTTGCGGCGCAAAAACGCCGGGCTGCTTATCCTGTGCGGCATTGCGCTGGCTCTGCTGCTTCTGGACACATTTACCGGGCCGGCCGGCGTGGGGCCGCAGGCCTTGCGCCGGGCTCTTGGCGCCACTGGCGCGGGCGACGCGGCGCTGGGGCTGATCTTATGGGAGATCCGCCTGCCCCAAGCCATTATGGCCCTGGCAGTAGGCGCCGCGCTGGGCCTTGCCGGCGCAGAAATGCAAACCGTGCTGGACAATCCTTTGGCCAGTCCTTTCACCTTGGGAATTTCCTCGGCCGCTGCCCTCGGAGCCGCCCTGGCCCTGGTACTGGGCGTACATCTGCCATGGGCGCCGGATGCCTACGCGCTGGCCGCCAATGCCTTTGTCTTTGCACTGGCCTGCGCCTGGCTGCTTGATATCGTCGCGCGCAAGGCGCGGCTTGGCACCGCGGGAATCGTGCTGTTCGGCATCGCCCTGGTTTTTACCTTCAACGCCCTGCTCTCGCTGATTCAATTCGTCGCCAGCGCCGCTTCACTGCAAGACCTGGTTTTCTGGATGATGGGCAGCCTGGCCCGTTCGGACTGGCCCAGCGTGGCCGCCATGCTCGCAGCGCTGCTGATTGTCACGCCATTCTCGATGCGCAGCGCCTGGCAATTGACAGCGCTGCGCTTTGGCGAAGAACGGGCCGTCAGCTTCGGGGTAGACACGCGCCATGTGCGCCGCACCGCCCTGCTGCGTATCAGCATCCTGACTTCGCTGGCGGTTTCGCTGGTCGGCGTCATCGGCTTTATCGGCCTGGTCTCGCCCCACATAGCCAGGGGCATTTGGGGCGAGGACCATCGCTGGTATCTGCCTGCCAGCGCGCTGGTGGGTAGCGTCATACTTATTGCTTCATCCGTCGCTTCCAAGCTGCTCAGCTCAGACGCGGTCATTCCCGTGGGCATTGTGACGACGCTGGTTGGCATACCTTTTTTCCTGTTTGCCGTCATGCGCCGGCAAGCCGTGCAATAAATCATGACGCCACACATAGCCAACGGCGAACTGCGCGCCCTTGAAATTACGGTTCGGCTCAACGGCCGGCTGATCCTGGATGCGTTGAACCTGCCGCCGCTTGGAGCCGGCCAGATGGTCGCGCTCCTCGGCCCCAACGGCAGCGGGAAATCGACATTGCTTAAAAGCCTGGCGGGGCTAGTGCCGGCATCCTTCGGCGCCCTGAGCCTTGGCGCCAGCGATCTTGCTCCGTTGCGTGCCAGCGCGCGCGCCGGACATATCCGCTATTTGCCGCAGTCGCTGCCCGGCGATATACACCTGACCGTGACCGAGTCCCTGCTGGTTGCCCTGCGTGCGGGCCGCGCTCTGAACACCCAACACGCTTTTCCCATCGTCAAGACCGCCTTGGCGGAGCTGGGTATAAGCGACCTGGCAAACCGCTATCTGGACGAGCTGTCCGGAGGGCAAAAGCAATTGGTGGGGCTGGCGCAAGCGCTAAGCCATGAACCGCAAGTCCTTCTTCTGGACGAACCCTTGGCTTCGCTGGACCTGAACCATCAGCACCATGTCATGCAACTGCTGGGACGCCTGACCCAAGAACGCAGACTGCTGACGCTGATCGTGCTGCATGACTTGAACAGTGTGTTGCAGTATTGCGGCCAGGCCCTGCTGATGCGCGATGGCGCGCTGCTTGCCAGCGGCGCTCCGGCCAAGGTCATTACCGCCGAATCGCTGGCCGCCATGTTCGGCGTGCGCGCCCGTATCGAAACCTGCAGCCTGGGCCGCCCTTATGTGCTGGTCGATGGCCTGCTGCCCATATAAAAATACTCATGCAATCCCAGCTACACTTTCCGCAGTTTTTCAGTGATGACCCCGCAAACGCAATGGCGTATACCGAAACCGGCGCCGGCGACATCCTGTTGCTGGTGCATGGTTCGCTTTGCGATTACCGCTATTGGCGCTGGCAGTTTGCCGCGCTGGGCCAACGCCACCGCGTCATTGCGCCAAGCTTGCGCGGCTACTGGCCCGCAGCGCTGCAAACCCGGGAGCCAAGCTTCAATGTAGCGCAACATACCGACGACCTGATCGGCTTCATACGCCGCCAGTTGGGCGGGCAGCGCTTACATTTGTTGGGCCATTCGCGCGGCGCGCATGTCGCGCTTGAGGCAAGCCTGAAGGCGCCGGATCTGATTCGCTCTTTGGTGTTGGCCGACCCCGGCTTCCGCATTGAACCAAACAGCGCGACGCACAACTTTTTGCCTGAAGTCGCCCGCCAGCTGGAAACCGGCGAAGTGGATGCCGCGCTGGCTTGCTTCATCGACACGGTCAATGGTGCCGGCACATGGCGCCATATGGTGAGCTGGTTCAAAAACATGGTGCGCGACAATGCTTACACACTGGTCTCGCAAGCCCGCGAAATCGACCTGGTGTTCGATCCGTCCCAGGCTGCGCGCCTGAAGTGCCCGGTGCTGCTGCTGGGCGGCGAAAACAGCCCGCCGCGCTATGGGCAGGTTATTGACGCCCTGATGCAGCATATTCCCCAAGCCGAACGCGACACCATACCACTGGCTGCCCACGGCATGAACCTGGCCAATCCCAAGGCGTTCAATGAACGAGTTCTAAGGTTCACCGCCGCGGCGGCTGCACAATACTAGACGGCAGCTGCGCCGCCACTGCATGCCGGTGACATGCGCGTGGAATTACTGCGCCAGGGTATTCGCGGGTTTTACTTCGCACATGGCCTGGGCCATTTCCCCAGAGTCGAACATAAATGTCATGGGTACGGACGTGCCGACGACCACAGGTTTGCTGGCCTTTTCAAGCATGGCGTGATAGCTGCCCGGCTTGAACGCCAGCTTGCCGTTGGCGGGAATGGCGATCTCGTGCGTCATGGACATTTTGCTCATGCCATTGTCATGTGTAGTTTGGTGGAGCATGACGGAGCCGTAGGCCGCGGATGATGCGGACTTCAACTTAGCGCCGGTATTACCCGAGTTATGCACCACAAAATAGCCGGCGGAAGGCGCAGGCGCCGGCAATGAACGGATCCAGCAATCGGAAACCGACAGCGTGCTGGATAACGCAGCTCCGGCCGCAGGATTCTGGTGGTTTGCGTGGTCCATAGGCATGGAGCCCGGCATTTCGTGGCTGGGCGAAGCGGCCAGCGCCGCATTGCTTGCCAAGGCAAGTGAGGCAAGAACAAATGCCAATTTCATTTCAGCTCCTTATGAATAAACTCAGTGAAGTTTACCCCGATTGGCGGGATAGCTACCCCGCAAGGGCGCCTTCTTGCCTTGGGGCGGCCCGGCGGCAAAAAATACCCCACGCTGCGCCGCTACGCAGCGGAGAAAAAAGCCGACAGTGCAAACTGTCGGCTTGTGTGCCCGCTGGAGCCCTGCAATTACTTGGAGGGCAATTTGCCTGCAATACCTTCTACATAGTAGTTCATCTGATTCAGGCCTTTATCGTCCATCGAACCCGACGCCAGGATGGTCTTGCCTTCGTTGGTAACGACAGGTCCATCGAACGGTGTCAGCTTGCCGGCGATGATTTCAGCCTTCTTTTCTTCGACCAGTTTTTTCACATCGTCGGGCACGGCGGGATTGACGGCGTCGAGCGCGGCCATGCCTTCTTTCAGGCCGCCCCAGGTGCTGTCGGCCTTCCAGGTGCCGTTCAGGACGTCTTGTGCTTCTTTGGTGAAGTACTTGCCCCAATGGTGGGTTACAGCAGCCAACTGCGCATGCGGCCCGAATTTGCTCATGTCGGAGTGGTAGGCAACAGCGTACTTGCCTTTTTCTTCGGCCACCTGCACGGTGGCGGTGGAGTCGGTGTGGTGCGTGACGACGTCGGCGCCCTGGCCGATGAGCGCCAACGCGGCGTCGCGCTCTTTGCCCGGATCGAACCAGCTATTCACCCAGATCACCCGCACCTCGGCCTTGGGGTTGACGCTGCGCATGCCGCGCGTAAAGGCGTTCATGCCCTGAAGCACTTCAGGAATTGGGAAAGCGCCAACATAACCGGCAACATTGGTCTTGGTCATTTTGCCGGCAATAATGCCGGCCAGATAGCGTGCCTCGTAGAAGCGCGCATTGGTGGTGGCCACGTTGGGGGCTGTTTTATAACCGGTGGAGTGAACGAACTTGACGTCGGGGAACTGCTTGGCAACCTTGATGGTCGGATTCATGTAGCCGAACGAAGTCGTAAATATAAGCTTGTTGCCTTGCTGCGCCAGGTCGCGAATGACCCGCTCGGCATCAGCACCTTCGGGCACATCTTCGACGTACTGCGTCTTGACCTTGTCGCCAAGGTTTTTTTCCATTTCGCGGCGGCCCAGGTCTTGCTGCCAGGTCCAGCCCGCTTCGCCGATAGGGCTGACATAAACGAAGCCGACCTTCAATGGGGCATCGGCGGCATTGGCCTGGCTGGACAGCGCCAAGACCGGCACCGCAGCAAAGGCCAACAAGGTACGGCGCATGAATTTCTTCGACATGGCTTTTCTCTCTGGTGAATGAAAATCGGGAACTCGTTCAGGCTTTACTAGTGTCCTGTTTGGTTGACTAGGTATTGGGATTAAAGTTTTTTCCTAGCGATGCGGGCATATTAAGCCGGATCCATCCCGCATTGCGCGATATTAAGACCAAAACCAGGACGGTCGCAAGATACGGCAGCATGGACAGCAACTGCGATGCAATGGGCACGCCCCTGGCCTGCATATGATAGGTAAGAATGGTGATGCCGCCGAACAGGTAGGCGCCAACCACCACGCGCGCCGGCCGCCATGTGGCGAAGGTCGTCAGGGCCAGTGCGATCCAGCCGCGCCCCGCGACCATGTTCTCGACCCACATGGGCGTATAGACCACGGACATGAAAGCCCCTGCCACACCGCAGCATGCGCCGCCGAACAACAAGGCATACAGCCGGATATGGCGCACGTTATAACCGAGGGCGTGGGCTGAAACAGGCGATTCGCCGACCGCGCGCAAAATAAGGCCGGAACGCGTGCGATACAAGAACCAGATAATGGCGCAGCACAAGAGCAGCGACAAATACACCACCGGGTGCTGGCGAAACAAAGCCGTGCCGACGAATGGAATGTCTTCAAGAAATGGAATGCCCCAGGCCGGGTTGTTCAGGGTTTTGCCGACATAATCGATGCCCAGGTAGGCCGAGGCGCCGGCACCGAACAAAGAAAGGGCCAAGCCCGTTGCGACCTGATTCGCGCCCAGCCACACGGTAAGCCAGGCAAAGAACCCGGCCAGCACCATGCCGGCGCAAGCCCCAGCCAAAAAACCCAGGGGGGAACTGTCCGTATTGACGGTAACCGCAAACCCGACCACGGCGGCCATCAGCATCATGCCTTCGGAGCCCAGGTTGATGACGCCGGATTTTTCATTGATAAGCAGGCCCAGGGCGGCCAGCATAAGCGGCGTTCCCGAATTGATCGACGCGGCGATCAGCGGTGCCAAGGTATCCATTATTTTCTCCAGCGCAGTTTATTGTGGATAAGGACGTCGCAGGCCAGCAGCGAAAACAGCAAAATGCCCTGAAACACGCCGGTAATGGCGCTGGGCATGCCCAGCCGCGATTGGGACAATTCGCCCCCGATATACAACAGCGCCATGATGAAGCTGGAAAAAATAACGCCAATGGGGTGCAGCCGCCCCACGAAAGCCACGATAATCGCCGCGAACCCATAGCCCGGCGATACCGACGGCGTAAGCTGGCCGATGGGCCCCATGACTTCGCAGGCGCCCGCCACCCCGGCCAGGCCGCCCGAAACCAGCATGGAAACCCATAGCGCCTTGCGTGCCGAAAAACCGGCATAACGTGCGGCCCTGGGCGCCATCCCGCCCACCTGCAGCTTGAAGCCCGAGAAGCTGCGCGACATGAATAGCCAGCCCAGCAGTGCGGCCGCCAAGGCCAGCACTATGCCCAGATGCAAGCGTGTGCCTGGAATGACCATAGGCAGCAGGAAGCCGTCGGAAAACAGGCGCGACTGCGGAAAGCCGAAGCCGTCCGGATCGATCAAAATGCCGTGGACCAGATAACTTAGCAGCAACTGCGCGACATAAACCAGCATGAGCGAGACGAGAATTTCGTTGGCATTGAAGCGGTCGCGCAGCCAGGCGGTAATGCCGCCCCACAGAGCGCCGCCTACCGCGCCGGCAAGCAAAGCCAGGGTGATCAACCAAAAGCCGCCCCCTTCGCCATCGTCGAAATAAAGGACGACACTGCCCGCCGCGATAGCCCCGATGACCAATTGCCCCTCGGCGCCGATATTGAAAAAATTGGCGCGAAAACAAATAGCCAGGCCGACCGATATAAGCAGCAACGGCGCCACTTTGACACCGACCTCTGTCCAGCCGCGCAGGTCTTTGATGGGCTCGAAGAAAAACACCCCCAGGCTGGTGAGCGGGTCTTTACCCACCGCCATGAACAAGACCACGCCGCACGCGGCGGTCAGCAGTACGGCCAGTATCGGCGAACACCAGGACATCAATACCGAAGGCGTGGCGCGCGGTTCAAGCCTGATCATGGCGCTCTCCTTCGGAAATCGTAGCCGGCTGGTCCCACAGGCCGCTCATCCAGCGCCCGATCAGATCGAGGCTGGCCTGCGACGTTTTGACGGACGGCGACATTCGGCCCTTGGACATGACTATGAGGCGGTCGGATATCTCGAAGAGCTCGTCCAGTTCTTCGGAAATGACCAATAACGCGCAACCCTCGTCGCGCAAGGCGAGCAGTTCGCCGCGAATCTGTGCCGCGGCGCCAACATCGACGCCCCAGGTGGGCTGTGCCACCAACAGCACCTTGGGTTTGCGGATAACTTCGCGACCGACAATATACTTTTGCAGGTTGCCGCCCGAGAGGCTGGTGGCCAGCGCCTTGGGGCCGCCCGCCTTGACATGAAACCGTTCTATGATGCTCTTGGCCGTATTGGCAATGCCGCCCGAGCGAATCATGCCGTATTCTATGGTGGAGGCGGTCTGGTGCGACAAAAGTATGTTGTCGGCCAGCCCCATTTCCGGGACCGCGCCGCGCCCCAGCCGTTCTTCGGGAACAAAGCCCAGGCCGTGCGCGTGGCGCCATGCCGCGGGACGGTTTCCGACGGGCTTGCCTTCAAGAAGGATGGCGTTGGCTTGGGCGCGCGGATCTTCGCCGGACAACGCAGCCAGCAGCTCTTGCTGGCCATTGCCCGATACTCCCGCCACGCCAAGGATTTCGCCCGCGCATACTTCAAAGTTTATGTCGCAGAGCTCGACCGCAAACGGGTGGGCTTTGCTTAACGAAAGATCATGTGCCGACAGAATGCTGGCCCCGGGGGTATGAGGCCGATGTGAAAAGTGCGGCGGCTCGGCGCCGATCATGAGGCGCGACAGGCTGGCGTCGGTTTCTTCGCGCGGGTCGCACACCCCGGTGACCTTGCCCCCGCGCATGACCGTACAGGTATGGCACAAGGCGCGAATTTCGTCCAGCTTATGGCTGATGTACAGAATGCTGCAGCCTTCATCGGCCAACTTGCGCAAAGTCTCGAACAACTTGCTTACCGCCTGGGGGGTCAGCACCGAAGTGGGTTCGTCAAGAATCAACAATTGCGGCTTGGCCAGCAAGGCCCGCACAATTTCAACACGCTGGCATTCGCCCACCGACAAGGTATGCACATGGCGCTGGGGCTCGAGCTCGAGGCCATACTGATGCGCTGTTTCGGCAATACGCAATTCAAGTTCGGCAAGCTTGGTATCCGACGGCAGGCCAAGCGCTATGTTTTCGGCCACGGTCAAGGTGTCGAACAACGAAAAATGCTGGAACACCATGGCTATGCCCAACTGGCGCGCCGCAGCCGGATTGGCGATGCGCACGGGCTTGCCATTCCAGAGGACAGTGCCGGCGTCGGGTTCGACCGCGCCGAAGATTATCTTCATGAGGGTGGATTTGCCAGCGCCATTTTCGCCCAGCACCGCATGGATTTCGCCAGGTTGAACCGAGAGATCTACGCCGTCGTTGGCAACAACCGAAGGATACTTCTTGGTGATCTTTTGCAGCTCGAGACGTAGAGTCATATTTTTTATATGTGTTCGATTCAAAATTTACAGCCACAGCCTGCCCGACTGCAAAAGGGCATTTTCCCATAATTGAGTAGACAGGGAACGGTACATTAAACTTACTATAGAGATCGCAACTGCTCTTGCCAATCTAGCGATAATACCTAGAGATTATTTACCAAGGAACGTCTCCATGCCTTCAATCCCGCCTCAAGACCGATGCCGCTGCGGCTGGGCCGACAGCAATGCTCTGATGCGCGACTATCACGACAACGAGTGGGGACGTCCCGTTCATGACAGCCGCGCGTTATGGGAAAAACTGATGCTCGACGGCTTTCAGGCCGGGCTGTCCTGGAACACCATATTGCAAAAACGCGAAGCGTTCAAGCTTGCGTTCGATAATTTCCAGCCCGAGATCATCGCCCAATACACGGAAGCCGATGTCGAACGCCTTCTTGCCAACGCAGGCATAGTGCGCTCGCGCGCAAAAATCCTGGCCACGATCGGCGGGGCCAGGGCCTACCTTGCGATGCAAGAGGCCGGCGAAGAATTCGCGCCGTTCATTTGGGCATTGGCCGGAAATGCGCCGATCCTGAATGGCGGCGACTCGCGGCTTACGCAATCGCCGCTGTCCCAGGAAATTTCGGGCGCGCTTAAAAAGCGGGGATTCAAGTTCGTTGGTCCTGTCATCGTATACGCCTGGATGCAAGCCACCGGCATCGTCAACGACCACGCACGCGATTGCTTTCTATATCAAAAGCCTTAGCGTGCCGCCGACATAACCCTAGTAATAACCCCTAGAAACCATAAAGATCAAGCCGCCCCGGCCGTTACGATCAAGGGGCTATCTGCGCGCGCTCGTACAAACCGCCCTCGATAGAACAGCATCCAAGATCTCGGAGAAATAATGGGCAGGCTCACTACCATGAAAGTAAAAACCAAAATGATCGGCGGCTTCTTGATCGTTGCCGCCATTGCCGCGATCATCGGAGTGCTGGGCATACGTTCGATGCAGCAAATCAACGCTATGGCGGCCCATATGTACGACATCGAGCTGAAGGGCATACGCCATGCCGCCAGCGCCGACCAGAATCTGATCGCGACGGGCCGCGCGGTGCGCAGTACCTTGCTTACGTCCACCGAAGACGCCTATCGCAAGGAATACTTCAATATCGACAAGTACTTCAACATGGTCAGGCTGGAACTGGAAAGCCTGCTCAAGCTGGCCGCGTCGGACCAGGACAAGGCCGAAACCCAACAGGCCCTTGATGCTGTTGCCGCCTACGACAAGGCGGTCAAAAGCATCATCAAAGAGCAGCCTGCCGAAACCCTGGGAAGCATGGACACCATCGATCGCCTGTTCAACGAGGTACGTCCGCTGGGCGACACCGCCGAGCAATTGCTCGAACAGATAGTCATGGGCCGCGAAGGCAACGCCATGCTGTTTGCCGACAAAATCCAGACCATCTACAACAATACGTTCAATATCATGGTAGGCCTGACCCTGGGCGGCGCGCTGCTTGCCATTATCCTGGGCTCGTTGCTTACCCGTGGCCTGACCCGGCAACTGGGCGGTGAGCCCAGCCAGGTTGCCGTGGTCGCCAGCGCCATTGCCAAGGGCGACCTGACTTCGCGCGTAAACACCGGCAAAGCCGTCAACGGCAGCGTCATCCATGCCATGAGCGGCATGCAGGAATCGCTGCGCAATATTGTCGCCACCGTGCGCAACGGCAGCGAAAACATAGCTTCCGGCTCGAACCAGATCGCCGCGGGCAACTCCGACTTGTCGCAACGCACCGAAGAGCAGGCCGCCAACCTGACCCAGACCGCGGCCGCCATGGAGCAGCTTTCCAGCACGGTCAAGAATAATGCCGATGTCGCCAAGCAGGCTGTGCAAGTGGCCACATCGGCCAGCGACGCCGCTGTCAAGGGAGGCGCCGTCGTCAACGATGTGGTCGCCACCATGAGCGACATCAATACCTCGTCCCGAAAAATCGTCGACATCATAGGCGTTATCGACAGCATTGCGTTCCAGACCAACATCCTGGCCCTTAACGCCGCCGTCGAAGCTGCGCGCGCCGGCGAACAAGGCCGCGGATTTGCCGTGGTGGCCAGCGAAGTGCGCAGCCTGGCGCAAAAAAGCGCGTCGGCCGCCAAGGACATCAAGGGCTTGATCGACGACAGCGTGCAAAAAGTCGACACCGGCACCAAGATGGCGGACGCCGCCGGCACCGCCATGCAAGGCATCGTCCAGCACGTCAAGCGCGTCACCGACCTCATCAATGAGATCAGCGCGGCAACCACCGAGCAAACGTCCGGACTGGCGCAAATCAACGAAGCCATTTCGCAGCTTAGCGACGTTACGCAACAAAACGCCTCGTTGGTGGAAGAGTCGTCCGCCGCCGCCGACAGCCTTAGCGACCAGGCGCAACAGTTGGTCAAGGTCGTTGGAACCTTCAAGCTTGGGCAAGAACATGCCGGCGTACAGGCCGGGCGCGCCATCAATCAAGCCAAAGACGAAGACACGCACACCAGACAAGCGCTGGCAAGCCCGGCCCAAAAATTGGAACACGTGCAAGCCAGCCCCGCTTTATCCATGCCCGCACATGCCAGCTCAGCCGCCTCCATGCAACTGCGCCCCGCAAGCGCCGCCGGCTCGCAAGCGGCCCGCCTGCATGTCGTCAAAGAAGAAGAATGGGAAGAGTTCTAATCCCACAAGGCGCCAAGCGCGGGCTCGGCGCCCTATAGCCGACGCGTTTGGCAAGGCGGCACCCTAGCCGGCCGCGCTGCCTACGATAGGACTGACGGGGCCGCGGCCCGCAAAATGCCCTTCGGCATTGCGTAAAAATTGATTGACCGAATTCTGCACCGCCTCGGGCGACCAGCCAGCAATATGCGGGGTCAGCACGACATTGGGCAGGCCCACCAGTTCGGCCGGCGGATTCGGCTCGCTTTCATAGACATCCAGCGCGGCGCCTGCAATGCGGTTTTCGAGCAGGGCCTGACCCAGCGCCGCGGTGTCCACCACGCTGCCGCGCGAAATATTGACGACAAAGCCTTGCGGGCCAAGCGCATCAAGCACGGCGGCATCGACCATATGCCGGGTTTGCGCCCCGCCCGGCGTGGCCACCACCAGAAAATCGCACCAGTGGGCCAGCGCCTGGGCGCTGCTGTAATAACCATAAGCTACGTCGGTGCGCGGGCTTCGGCTGTGGTAGCCCACCTCGATATCGAACGCCTGCGCGCGCCGCGCGATCTTCATGCCGATATCGCCCAAGCCCAGAAGCCCCAGCCGGCGCCCCGAGACATTGGGCGACCAGGGAATGCGATCGCGCCATACGCCATTGCGCACGGCCGCGTCGTACTGCACCACATTGCGCACAGCCGCCAACAATATAGCCATGGCATGGTCGGCCACGCAGTCCGAATTCGTGCCTGCGCCGTTGGCCAATGCAATACCGCGGGAGCGCGCATATTCTATAGCCACTTTCTCGTAGCCCACGCCCAAGGTGCAGATCAGTTCAAGCTTGGGCATGGCGTCGATGGCTTGGGGCTGCACACCAATGGGGCCATTGGTCAACACCGCCCTGACCTCGGGCTGTGCCGCCGCCAGCTGCGCCTCGACGCTGCTGGCATTGGGCGCATACAGGACCTGGTATTGCTCCGCAATCTGGGCCCGATGGGCCTCAGTAAGCGGGCTGAAAATCAAAATCAACGGCTTCATGGACGAATCTTCCATCCCCTTGTGTCGGAAGCTGTAAAGATACCAGAATAGGGTGCTAACATTTCAGGATCCTCCATACTGATCCAGAGTGCCCATGCCCGTTTTTGATATTGCCCCGGTCGTTCAAGCGCTTAGCGCAGTTCGCCAACAGTGGCGCGACGCGCAAAACCGTTCCCGCGAACCCGGGGAGCGCGAATTTCCATCGCGCAATGCCGTCTCGCAAATTATGGACGACCTGAAAAGCGCCCTGTTTCCCATGCGCCTGGGCCCCACGGACCTGCGCCACGAAGGCGAGGACTTCTATGTCGGCTACACCCTGGAGTCCGCGTTGCACCGGCTGCTGGATCAGGCCCGGCTTGAGCTGCGCTACCAGAACCGCCATAAGCCCTGCATAGAAGCCGAAATCGAACAGCGCGCCGTGGCGGCCATTACCGCGCTGGCGGCCAAGCTGCCCCGGTTGCGTGCGCTGCTCGACAGCGACGTGGTGGCGGCCTATCGCGGCGACCCGGCCGCAAGCTCGGTGGACGAAGTATTGCTGTGCTATCCCGGCGTGCTGGCCATGATCTACCACCGCATCGCGCACGAATTGTATGTCCATGAACTGCCATTGCTGGCACGCGTGGCGGCCGAACTGGCCCACAGCCAGACGGGCATCGACATCCACCCGGGCGCGCAGATAGGCGCCAGCTTTTTCATCGACCACGGTACCGGCGTCGTCATCGGCGAAACCGCCATCATTGGCGAGCGCGTGCGCATATACCAGGCGGTTACCCTCGGCGCCAAACGCTTTCCAACCGATGCCCGCGGCGGCCTGCAAAAAGGCCTGCCGCGCCACCCTATCGTCGAAGACGATGTGGTCATTTACGCCGGTGCAACCATACTGGGCCGTGTAACTCTGGGCCGCGGCTGCGTCATAGGCGGCAATGTCTGGCTGACGACCGACGTGCCTCCCGGCGGCTATATCACGCAGGCCGACTCGCAAGACGCACCCGACAACGGCGCCCCCGCCCCCGGACAGAACCAGGCCAACGCGTAGCAAGCCCCCGCCCGGCCCGGCGGCCCCAGCGCCCCGTTTGGACGCCTGGGCCGGGCGGCTTAAAAGCTGGCCGCCACCGACAACACGGCGGCCGGCCCGCCCATGTAACGGCCATGAGAATTCGTGTAGACCTCTCTCTTGGCGTTAGTTGCCACATAGGCCAGCTTCACGGTGACTTTCTCATTGAACACCCGGCTCAGGCCCAGCGACCAGTCGGTATACGAACCGTCGTCCAGATTGCGGACTTTCTGGTAACCCACGTGGGCGTCCAGATTCAAGTTCCAGACCCCGGTGGGGAAGCTCCCCGACAAGTCGTAGTACTGGCTGTTCTTGCTGTCCGGCACGCCGAACAAATTGGTAAATGCCTGCGAATACTTGAACTTTACCGGCCCATATCCAAAGCCCAGGTAGCCCTCGGTGGTATTGGGACGCGTATAACCGTCGGGATAATTGCCTGGATAGTAATACTGCAGCACGCCCGCATCCACGCTTAGGTCGCCCCATATCTTGTTCGTATAGCCCGCATAGAAATCCATTTCCACCGGGGCAGATACCTCGGAGCTGGAGTCGTTCAGCCAGCTGATGCTTGAGTTCCAGTTTCCAATATAGAAGCCGCTGCTATGCGCCAGATCGAAACCGCCCTGTATCGCCGGCTTGTTATTCGTCTGCATCAGGCCGCGATAGCGATACTGACTGGCCAGCGACATGTTCGCACTGAATGTGAAGCTGGATGCCGCGGCATCCGGGTTGGCGCTTTGCGCCTGGGCATTGAAGGCCATGGGCGCCAGACACGCGGCAAACGCGAGTTTCAAATAGGCGGGTCGCAACATGAAAAGCTCCTTGAGTTAACGAAACGGGAAATCAATTGTTTCGTTTTCAATAAAGCAATACTCATGCCAAGTTTTTGCAAGCTGGAAAACGTTGATTCAAGGAGCCAGCGCACAGGAAGCAATAGGTAGCGGGCGCCCCAATTCGGGGCGCGGCGGGCGCTATGCCCTGAAATAAGGCGCCCCGCCCCGCAGGCCTACGCCGCTTCGGTGCCGGACTTGCGCCACACGGTGGCCAGCCAGGGCTGCTGCTCGCGCGGCAAACCGGCAGGCCGGTAATAGTGCTCCAATTCAGTGAACCCGGCCTCGGCCACGATTCGGCGCCAGGACTCCAGGTCGTGGTAGACGCCATAGCGCCCGCCATTCCAGCCTTCTTGATTATGTCCGCGCGGATTGGAGCAGAACAGCACGCCCTGCTCTTTGAGGGTGCCGTGCAGCTGGCCAAGCACCCGCGGCAGCTGCGCGCTAGGGACATGGAACAAAGACGCATTGGCGAAGACGCCGTCAAACCGGGCTGGCGGCAAGTCCAGCGCCAGGAAATCCTGCTGCCAGACTTCGCAACCAGAATCAGCCCGGGCCATGGCGGCCAGCGACTCGGATCCATCCAGCCCGACAGCCACATGCCCCAACTGCGAAAATGTCTTCAGGTCGCGGCCCGGGCCGCAGCCGAAATCCAGTATCTGGAATGGCGGCTCGCCGCGGATATGGCGCAATAAGGCCTGCATATTCTGGCTGACATCGTGGTCGGCTGTTCCACGGCGGAAGGCTTCCGCATTCTGGTTGTAATAACTTAGCGTTGTGGTCGACGTTGCCGAGGACAGTTGCGTTGGATCAGGATGCATAGGCTCAATCCATTGGATGCAAGGAACGGAATCCAATCGCAATGCGGTTCCAGGCGTTGATGGTTGTGATCAGCAAAGTCAGCTTCACTTGCTCGGCGTCGGTGAACTGCGACTTCAGCAGCTCGTAGTCGGCGTCGGGCGCATGGGTTTGCGAAACCAGCGTCAATGCTTCGGTCCAGGCCAATGCAGCCCTTTCACGCTCGGTGTACAGCGGCGATTCGCGCCAGGCGTCAAGCAAATACAGGCGTGCTTCGGTTTCTCCGGCGGCGCGAGCATCGCGCGTATGCATATGCAAGCAATACGCGCAGCCATTGATTTGCGACGCCCGCGTCTTGACCAGTTCGTAAAGACTATGTTCCAGGCCACTGCCGGCGACAGCCTTTTCCATATCGACCATGGCCTGCATCAGAGCCGGTGCGGCTTTGAAAGCGTCCAAACGAGGTTCCAGCTTCATACTTATCTCCCATTATCAGATCAAACAAGGCTCCAGGCCGTCTTGAATACCGCATGCATCTGTGCGCGCGGCTTTGTCCGGGTATCAACGGAACCATGCTTTGTTGTACCGCTTTTTTGCGTCTTGCACCTACAGGCCCTTTTCAACCATGTCGAGCAGCCTTTGCGCAAGGGCTTCGCGCTGTTCGGCCGGTGCGCCATGCAAAGGCCCCTCGGCCACCAGCAGCGCCAGCCCATGAACCGCCGACCATGCCAGGTATTCGGCGCCGGGACGGCGCTGCGGCGGCAATGCGCCCGAATCGACCAGCAAGTCCAGCGCGGCTCCCAGCAATTGAAATGGGTTCATGCCGCTATTGCCGGCCTTGGCCGGGTCGGCATCGCCTTCCACCTTGTCCTGCGACGAAAACGCGGTATGGAACAGGCCCGGTTCGGCCTGGGCAAAACGCATATAGCCCCTGCCGATGGCTCTGAGGTTGGCCCGCGCAAACTCGGCAATCGGCATGCCTTTATGGACTTGGCTCAGCTCGGCTTCCATGCCGCGCGCCAGCGCGGCCAAAGCCGCCGCCCGCACCGCCGCCAGCAAAGCCTGTCGATTGGCAAAGTGCCGGTACGCCGCATTGGGCACCACGCCCGCCTGGCGGGTAACCTCGCGCAGCACCACTGCCTGCGGGCCACCCCTACGCGCCAACTCCACTCCCGCATCCAGCAAAACCTGGCGCAAATTCCCGTGATGATAGCTGGTACGGACAGTCTTATTGTGGGTTGCACTTCGCATTACTTCTCCATGTGTACAGCGTACATTGTATGTGCTAAATTGGTGTGGACGCTGTACACACTAGTCCGCACGACATCCCCCGTACCGGTACGGCGCCCACCCGCTTTTTACGACCGCCCGAAGGAGAACCAACATGGCTTATGTAGACGGATTCGTTATTCCCGTGCCCAAGGACAACATAGAGGCTTATACAAAGATGGCCCGCCAATGCAGCGAAATCTGGCGTGAACACGGCGCCCTGGAGTTTCGCGAGTGCATCGCCGACGACGTCAAGCCTGGCAAGCTTACGTCGTTTCCACAAAGCGTCAATCTTGAAGACGGTGAAACCGTCATATTTTCGTGGATACTATTCAAGTCGCGCGCACATCGCGATGAAGTCAACGACAAAGCCATGAAAGATCCGCGCATGGCACAGTTCATGGACATGGCAACCATGCCGTTCGACGGCAAGCGCATGATTTACGGCGGCTTCGAGACGCTGAGCGATCTTTAAACACCAATCCGCCCAACAACTACACCACTTTGCCGCGCAAACGCTTTACCTCCCCACGCACCGTCTTGCCTTCAAGGCGGCGGCGTTGCGAACCCAGTGTGGGGCGGGTAGGCTTGCGGCGCTTGGCCGGCCGGGAAACGATGTCGATCAGGGCTTGCAGGCGTTCAATGGCTTCGATTTTATTTTGAGGCTGGCTGCGGCTGCCCTGGGCCTTGATGATAACCACCCCGTCGGTGGAAATGCGTTGATCGCGCAAAGCAAGCAGCCGCTCTTTAACCTCGTCGGGCAGCGACGATGCGGGAATCGAATAGCGCAAATGGATTGCGCTGGAAACCTTATTGACGTTCTGGCCGCCGGTTCCCTGGGATCGGATGGCGGAAAACTCTATTTCGTCTTCCACAACCGGGTAAAGCGAAGCTGACCGCTCGGACATGGCTCTCACAAATTGGCTAAAAAACGCGGCAAAGCACGCCGGTATTGCAAAGAATAGGCTTCTATTAAAAAAGGAATAAACCTTTGCGCAAAACCGGCGTAAACGCCTGTTGCAAAACATTTAAAAAGAATACGGGGAGCGTGGATTATTCCTGCCTCGCCATAAAAAAGAGTAGAATTGCGCGTCTCATTCCCTTATATCGCGCATGGTTCAAAGCGATTCCGGGGTGCACGCCCTGCGCCGGATTCGTGCTCTATGTAGCAGCATAGTCCACAGGGCTTTCTGGTTGTGCCGCAGCACCCCTGTCAGTTGGCCAGTTCCTTTTCCGGATTCCCACGCAGCTATCCACAGCGCCAGGTTCACCACCTCGCTTTCGCGATTCTAACAATTACGACTATGTCTACTACTATTACTGCACAAAGCTATACCCCGCACGAAAAGCGCAAACGCATTTTCGCCATTGTCGCGGCCTCGTCGGGCAATCTGGTGGAATGGTTCGACTTTTACGTCTATGCCTTTTGCGCCATTTACTTTGCGCCCCTGTTCTTTCCTTCTGCCGACCCCACCGCTCAACTGCTCAATACCGCGGGCGTCTTTGCCGCGGGCTTTCTCATGCGGCCTATCGGCGGCTGGCTGTTCGGCCGCATCGCCGACAAGCACGGACGCAAAAACTCGCTGCTGATCTCGGTAGTGATGATGTGCCTGGGCTCCCTGGCCATCGCCTGCCTGCCCACTTATGCCAGCATCGGCGCGTGGGCTCCCGCCCTGCTGCTGGTGGCACGTTTATTCCAAGGGCTTTCGGTTGGCGGCGAATACGGCACCACCGCCACCTACATGAGCGAAATCGCACTGAAAGGCCAACGCGGTTTCTTTGCCTCGTTCCAGTATGTGACCCTTATTGGCGGGCAACTGCTGGCCGTGCTCGTCGTAGTGATTCTGCAGCAAGTGCTCTCGGATGCCGAGCTTAGGTCGTGGGGCTGGCGCATTCCGTTCGTTATCGGCGCGCTGGCCGCCATTGTCGCGCTGTATCTGCGCCGCACGCTGGAAGAAACCTCAACCGCAAGCACCCGCGCCAACAAAGAAGCCGGCACACTCCGCGGCTTGTTCCGCCACCACAAAGCTGCATTCTTTACCGTTTTGGGCTATACGGCAGGCGGGTCGCTGATTTTTTATACGTTCACGACCTATATGCAGAAATACCTGGTCAACTCGGCCGGCATGTCCATCAAGACTGCCAGCGCCATCATGACCGTAGCCCTATTTGCATACATGTGCATGCAACCGCTGTTCGGCGCCCTGTCCGACCGCATCAGCCGCCGCAACAGCATGCTGCTGTTCGGCGGTCTGGGCGCCATCTTTACGGTACCTATCATGTCGGGCCTGCATAACACCACCAACCCCATAATCGCCTTCCTGCTGATTATCGCCGCACTGGCCATTGTGAGCTTCTACACTTCGATCAGCGGCATCGTGAAATCCGAAATGTTCCCGCCTGAAGTCCGGGCCCTGGGTGTGGGCCTGGCCTATGCCATTGCCAATGCAATTTTCGGCGGGTCGGCTGAATACGTGGCTTTGGGCCTGAAGTCGCTGGGACACGAAAACTCGTTCTACTGGTATGTTACGGGCATGATGGTTCTGGCCTTCGTGGTAAGCCTGCGCCTGCCCAAGCGCGCCGCCTATTTGAACGAAGATCACGAGTAAATAAAGAAACGCCACTGTTTACAGCGGCGTGACGCGCACCGCAGCAGGCCCGCATTTGAGCCGGCGCCGGGGATATCAAGAAGCCAAAGCCCTCTCTTTCCAACTGAGGACTTTGGCTTCTTCCGCAATCAGGGCGGCCACTTCGGCATGCCCGTTTTTTACTCCGGCCCGCATGGCATCGGGGCTTACCGAAATGCCTTCGGCACGAACAAAACGCAGGTCGGTGATGCCAAAAAAGCCGAACATGACCTTAAGATAGGTTTCCTGGTGTTCTTTGGCTTGGCCAATTTCTGTGGTGGAGTAAATGCTGCCGCGCGCCATCGCGGCGATGATGGTCTTGCCGCCTGCCAGCCCGACAGCGGCACCGTCGACATATTTGAAAGTACGGCCCGGCTGGGCCAGACGGTCGATCCATGCCTTAAGCTGCGTGGGAATCGTAAAGTTATATAGCGGGACACCCATGACTATCACGTCGGTCTCAAGAAACTGGGTCAACAGTTTCTCGGAAATGGCGTTTTCAACGCGCTGGCGCTCTGTCGGTTTATCTTGCAGACCGTATTTGACGCCAAGCGAATCGTTATTGAAATGATTGGGCGCTTCAATGGCAAGATCCAGACGGTCGACCGCCACACCGGGATAAATTTTGCACCACTGCTCCACCAGTTCGGCGGAAAGACTGCGAGTCACAGAATTCTCTTCCCGGATGCTGGAGTCGATGTGCAGCAATTTCATGTTTGTTGTCTCCTTTGTCTAGCGATGGTCCGGCCATTGCGGCAACGCGGCGGCAGCATGGACCAAGCAATAATCCCTCAGCCTGAGTCTCTATCGGCATTAGAATTAAATTTAGTACAAAGAATAATATATAAAAATATAAAAAATAGCCAGTCCGGATCGCATCAAGAATCAGACAGCCGGGCCGTCAGCCCAAAAGCGTAAAATAGCGCGATTCCACGAAGCGGCGCCTAAGGCTTAGGTTCCGCCACACATTACCCATTGCTTTTATTCGGCGCATCAAATTCGTATGACCACCATCGGCACCCCTCTTTCTTCTTCCGCAACGCGAGTCATGCTGCTTGGCTCGGGCGAGCTGGGCAAGGAGGTTCTCATTGCGCTGCAACGCCTGGGCGTTGAAACCATTGCCGTCGACCGTTATGCCGATGCACCGGGACAGCAAGTCGCGCACCACGCGCACACCGTTGTCATGAGCGACCCCGCGCAGCTTAAAGCGCTGATTCGCGCAGAAAAGCCCGATCTGGTGGTACCGGAAATCGAGGCCATTGCCACGCAGGCCCTGGAAGAACTGGAAGCCGCCGGCATTACCCGCGTGATTCCTACGGCGCGCGCAACGCGCCTGACCATGGACAGAGAAGGAATTCGCCGCCTTGCGGCCGAAACCCTGCATCAGCCCACCAGCCCCTACAAGTTTTGCGATTCGCTGGAAGAACTGCAGGCCGCCATTGATGGCGGCATCGGCTATCCCTGCGTCATCAAGCCGGTGATGAGCAGCTCGGGCAAGGGCCAAAGCAAAATCGACGACCCCGCCCAAGTGCAGGCGGCCTGGGACTATGCGATGGCGGGTGGGCGCGTCAGCCACAATCGCATCATCGTCGAAGGCTTTATCGACTTCGACTACGAGATCACCTTGCTTACCGTGCGCGCCCTGGGCACCGACGGCCAAGTGGAAACGCATTTTTGCGCCCCCATCGGGCATACGCAACGCGCCGGCGACTACATTGAAAGCTGGCAGCCGCAGGCCATGGCGCCCCTGGCTTTGCAAAGGGCGCAGGAAGTGGCCAAGGCCATTACCGACAATCTGGGCGGGCAAGGCGTTTTCGGGGTTGAACTGTTTATCAAGGGCGATGAGGTCTGGTTCAGCGAAGTCAGCCCGCGCCCCCACGACACCGGCATGGTCACCATGATCAGCCAGTGGCAGAACGAGTTCGAACTGCATGCGCGCGCCATTCTGGGCTTGCCGGTGGACACCGCGCTGCGCACGCCGGGCGCAAGTGCCGTCATCTACGGCCAGGTCGACGGCCGCGGCATTGTTTTCGACGGCGTTGAAGAAGCGCTGCGCGTGCCGCAAACCGAACTACGCCTGTTCGGCAAACCCGAAAGCTTCAGCAACCGCCGCATGGGGGTGGCGCTGGCCTACGACAAGGATGTCGACGTTGCCTTGCAACGGGCCAACGAGGCAGCACGGCACATCAAGCCCAGGCTGGACCGTTAACCCGGTGCCGCGGCGTCCGCCGCGGATGTCGACAACACGCTGAAGCCTATTGTCGTCATGCCGTCCTGGCTGTACGCAAACACCTCGCCGCCGTGCATCGTGGCAACCGCCTTGACGATGGCCAGCCCCAAGCCGTGGCCCTGGCGCCGACCGTTATAGCGGGCGCCGTCGACACGGTAAAAACGGTCGAACAGGCGCGGCAAATGCGCGGACGCGATGGGGTCGCCCGGGTTGGAAACCCCGATACGGATCCGCTCGGGCTGGCGCTCGATGACGACCTTGATCTGGGCCCCCGAACGGGAATGCTCGATTGCGTTTTGCAGCAAATTGGCCAGCGCCCGGCGAAACAGCGATGTTTCTATCATGGCCTGGGCTGCCGTATCGCCGTCGACGCGGATGGTTTCATGGGTTTCGTCCAGAATGAATTCCAGGAACTCAATTGTCTTGCCGACCTCGTCGGCCACCGAGCTTTGCACGCGACCTGTGGCGGCCTCGCCCTGGTCGGCCCGCGCAAGGAACAGCATGTCGTTGACAATGGACCGCAGCCGTTCGAGATCTTCGAGGTTGGATTGCAATACCTCCTGCAATTCCGTCACCGTGCGTGGGCGCGACAATGCCACCTGCGTTTCTCCGATCAGATTGGTCAAGGGTGTGCGTAATTCGTGGGCGACATCGGCGTTGAACGCCTCCAGTTGCTTGTACGCCGTTTCCAGCCGGCTTAGCGCGCCATTGAATGCCACGGCTAGATCGTCCAACTCTTCGGGCAGGAGCTGGCCGTGCAAGCGTTGCGAAAGCGTTTTGGCGTTCAGGGCTTGCGCTTCGAAGGACATTTTTTTCAGGGGCCGCAGCCCCAGCCTGGCAATGCAATAGCCCAGCACAACCACCAACAAGACGGCAATAAGCGACAGCACGATAAGAGCGGTGAGGAAGGTCTGCAACGTGCGCACATAAGGCATGGAGTCGACGCCTATCGTCACCCGAACCGCCGGCCGATCCTGAAACGCCGGAATAGTCCCGGTCAGCGTGAACAAAGGATACTCATGGCCGGGCATATCCAGTACGCCTGTCCCGTCATTGCGTACAAGCCGGCCTTCGACATCGGCAAGGCCATTGCCGTATCGATATTGCGGCACAGCGCTATCCGCCCAGAAATACACGTTGTCGCTGGCTTCGTGCAGCGTATCCATCTTTATCTGCACATGCGACCAGCGTTCGACCGTACCGGCCCGCTTGATCATGTATTCCATGTCCTGGTATATGGTTTGCAATTCTTCTTGCTGATGCCGCGCCAGCTCGCCGCTTAGAACATGGTAGAGCGCCGCGCCTATCAAGCCGAACATGATCGCCGTCGCCAGCGCAAACATCGCCACCAGCCGCAAGGTAATGGAGCGCTTCATGGTCCCGTATCTTCGTTGCGCAACTCCAGCACATAGCCCATGCCCCGTATGGTATGCAGCAACCGTTGGCTGAACGGGGCGTCAAGCTTTGCCCGCAAACGCTTGATGGCAACCTCGACCACATTGGTATTGCTGTCGAAATTCATGTCCCAGACCAGTTCGGCAATGGCGGTCTTGGTCAGGATTTCACCCTGGCGCCGGGCTAGCACAGCCAGCAACGCAAATTCTTTGGCGGTAAGGTCCAGGCGCACCTGGCCGCGATAAGCTTTGCGGCTGACAAGATCTAGGTGCAGGTCGCCGATGCGCAAGTGCAAGGACTCCTGCACTCGGCCACGGCGGTTCAGCGCCTGCAGGCGCGCCAGCAGCTCAAGAAACGAAAACGGCTTGACCAGATAGTCGTCGGCACCCTCGTGCAGGCCCCTTACCCGGTCTTCGATGGAGTCGCGCGCGGTCAGCATGATGACCGGCGTCTGGCGCACGGTACGCAGCGCACGCAGCACTGCAAAACCATCCTGCCCCGGCAGCATGACGTCCAGCACGATGACGTCGTAGTCGTGCTGCAGGGCCAGGTGCTGGCCATTGATGCCGTCGTTCGCCAGGTCGACCGTACAGCCCTGTTCCGTCAACCCCTTGCGCAGGTATTCCGCGGTTTTAAGCTCATCTTCGACGATCAGAATCTTCATGGGGAACACCGTTGCGTCTCCCTCATAGTTTAATTGATTCGGGGCCGTTGCCGGACCGCCCGGCGCGGCCGGCCCTACCCGCCTTGCGCCGTGCGCGGATGTTCTTGCGGCGCATGTACCAGTAGTGCGCGCGATCCAGATACAGGTAGATGACGGGCGTCGTGAACAGGGTCAGCGCCTGCGACAGAAGCAAGCCGCCCACCATGGCAAACCCCAACGGCCGGCGCAGCTCGGAACCCGCGCCATGGCTGAGCATCAGCGGCAGGCCGCTGAGCAAGGCGCACATGGTCGTCATCATGATGGGCCGAAAGCGCAACAGGCATGCCTGGTAGATTGCCTCTTGCGGCGATAGCCCCTGCCGGCGCTCGGCCGTCAGGGCGAAGTCGATCATCATGATGCCGTTCTTCTTGACTATGCCTATCAACAAGATAATGCCGATCAGGGCGATGACGCTCAGGTCATAGCCGTTGACCATCAGGATCAGCAGCGCCCCCACCCCCGCCGACGGCAAGGTGGACAGTATCGTCAATGGGTGGATATAGCTTTCATAAAGCAGGCCCAGCACGATATACACCGCAACCAGGGCTGCGGCGATCAGATAAGGCTGCGTAGCCAGCGACTCGCCGAACGCCTTTGCCGTGCCTTGAAACGATCCGATCAAGGCTTGCGGCACTCCCATACTGTTTTGCGCTTGCTGGATTGCCGTAACCGCCTGGCCCAGCGCCACTCCTGGCGCCAGGTTGAATGAAATCGTCACGGCCGGAAATTGCCCTTGGTGGCTTATGGACAAATAGCCTGTCTTGTCGGTGTCGATGGACGCAAACGTCGACAAGGGTATTTGCTTGCCGCTGAGCGGCGAAGTGATGTAGAGCTTCTTGAACAGATCCGGGTCAGCCTGCAGGCGCGGTGTAACCTCCAGGACAACGTTATAGCTGTTGATTTGCGTGAAGTACTGCGCCACCTGGCGCTGCCCTATGGCGTCGTAGATCGTGGCATCGACCAAGGCCGGCGATATGCCAAAGCTGGATGCGCGGGCACGGTCGATGGTTATACGCACCGTCGCCGCCGCATTTTGCTGGTCCGAAGCCAGATCGGTCAGTTCCGGCAGTTGGCGAAACCGTTCCAGCAGTCTGGGAGCCCAGGTATTGAGTTCGGCCAGGTTCGCGTCGGTAACGGTGTATTGATACTGCGTTCGCGCCAGCCGGCCGCCCACGTTGATGTCCTGCCCCGCCTGCAGGAATAGATTGATGCCTTCCACCTTGGCCAGCTTCGGGCGCAAGCGTGCAATGATTTCGTCGGCGCTGGCGACGCGGCCTTCGTCCTTGGGCTTGAGGCTGATAAAGAACGTACCGGTATTGAAGGTAGTCTGGCCGCTGCTCATGCCGTACTGGGTAATATCGGGATCCTGGCCCACAATATCAGCCAGCTTCCGCATGCGCTGGTTCATAGCGGCAAACGAAGAGTCCTGGGCGGTCTCGGCAAAGCCAAAGATGAAACCCGTATCCTGCTGCGGGAAAAAGCCCTTGGGAATAACCAGGAACAGCACCACAGTCGCCAGCAAGGTCGCCAAGAAACTACACAACGTTATGAACTGGTGGCGCAGCACCCAATGCAAGCCTGTCCGGTAGCCGCCCAGCATCGCATCGAAGCCGCGCTCGAAAAACCGGTATACACGGCCATGGGACTGCGCATCGACCGGCTTCAGAAAGCGGGAACACAACATCGGGGTAAGGGTCAGCGATACCAGGACCGAAACCACAATGGTCAAGGTGACCGTAATGGCAAACTCGCGAAACAGTCGCCCCACTATGCCGCCCATAAGCAACAACGGAATAAACACGGCAATCAGCGAAACCGAGATCGATACAATGGTCGGTCCGATTTCAGCTGCCCCTTTATAGGCCGCCTCCATCGGCGCCATGCCGTCCTCGACGTGGCGATAAATATTCTCGAGCATGACGATGGCATCGTCCACGACAAAGCCCACGGCAATGGTCAGCGCCATCAGCGACAGGTTGTCCAGGCTGAACCCCACCAAATACATGACGGCGGCGGTGCCCAGCAAAGACAGCGGGATTGTGGCGCTTGGAATCAGGGTGGCTGGAACATTGCGCAAGAAGACGAAAATCATCCCCACCACCAGGCAAATGGACAGCAACAGCGTCATCTCGACCTCCTGGACCGAGGCGCGGATGTTCTGGGTCCGGTCGCTTAGCGTGCTGACATGCACCGAAGGCGGAATAGACGTCAACAACTGCGGCAGCGCCGCCTTGATCCGCTCGACCGTGTCGATCACGTTGGCGCCGGGCTGCTTGGTAATGCCCACGATCAAAGAGCGGCCATTGATCACCGCGTCGTCCGCCTTTGCCGCCTTGCCGGCGAAAGCCCATGCCGCCTTCTTCATGTCTTCGGGTCCCGGCACGGCAACGCCTACGTCGCGCACTCTTATCGGCGACCCGTTCCGGTAGGCCAGTACCATGTCGTTCCAGGCATCGGCGCCAAGCACCTGGTCGTTGGTATACACGGCAAAGCTTTGCCTGCCGCCGTCTATCGTGCCCTTGGGCTGGTTTACCGTAGTGCTTGCGATAACACCGCGTATGTCTTCCAGACTCAGGCCCATCGACGCCAGCTTGTCCGGATCCACCTGTATACGGACCGCCGGCTTTTGCTGCCCAAAAATGTTTACCAGGCCCACGCCTTCGATCTGCGAAATTTGTTGAGCCAGGAAATTGTCGGTGTAGTCGTTGACCTCGATCAAAGGCAGCGCATCCGACTGCACGGACAACAGCAAAATAGACGCGTCGGCGGGATTTATTTTGCGAAAGGTCGGCGGACTGGGCAAATTGGCGGGCAGTTGCCCTGTTGCCGCGTTGATAGCCGACTGCACGTCAAGCGCCGCCGCATCGATGGCGCGGCTCAGGTCGAACTGCAATGTAATCTGCGTGGACCCCAGCGCGCTAACCGAGGTCATCTGCGTCATGCCCGAAATCAGCTGAAACTGGCGCTCCAGGGGCTGGGCGACGCTGGACGCCATGATCTCCGGATTGGCGCCCGGCAATTTGGCCGTCACCTGTATGGTCGGAAAGTCGACCTGTGGCAAAGGCGCAACCGGCAGCAACGGCCATACCGCCGCGCCAACCAAAAACAACGCTATGGCCAGCAGCGAAGTTCCGATGGGGCGCTTGATGAAGGTGGCGGAGACACTCACTTGGCTTTGCCTTTTTCAGCGGCCGCAGCGTCCGGCACAGCTTGCGACTCCACCACCTTCAGGCCGGGCTTAAGCTTGTACTGCCCGTCAATCACCACGCGCTGGCCAGCGCGTAATCCTTTGCCGACCACGGCCAGGCCGTCTTGAATTCCAATAAGCTCTATCGGTTGTATATGAACAGTGTCGTCCGCGGCAACCGCATAAGCGTATATGCCATCCGGCCCTCGCTGCACCACGGCGGCAGGCACGGTCAGCGCCTGCTTGCGCTGGCCCAGTATCAGGTGGATGCGCACATACTGGCCAGGCCACAGCTTATGTTCCTCGTTGGCGAAACTGCCTTTAAGCTGTACTGTGCCGCTGTCGGTGTCGATCCGGTTGTCCAGCAGCACCAAGCGGCCCCGGCCCAGTACTTCGGTGCCTTTGCGCGGGTATGCCTCTACCGCCAAAGGCTCGGCGCTGGAGCGCAAAGCGTGGTTAATATCCTGGAACGATTCCTCGGGCAACGTGAACACCACAGAGATGGGGTCGATCTGGTTGATGACCACCAGGCCATTTGCATCGCCCGCGTGAACGATATTGCCGGGATCGACCAACCTGGCACCCACCCGTCCCCTGATCGGCGCGGTAATCCTTGTAAAGCTAAGCTGAGTTTGCGCCGCGCTGATCTGCGCGTCGTCGAACTGCAGCGCAGCCTCCAACTGGGCCACCAAGGCGCGCTGCGTATCGAGTATCTGGCGGGTTGTCGCATTCTGCTTCATCAGCTCGGTGTAACGATGCAGGTCCAGCCGGGCGTTGGCCAGTTGCGATTTATCCTTGGCTTTTTGGGCCAGCGCCTGATCCAGCTGCGCCTGCTGCACGCGCGGATCCAACTGGGCCAGCAGTTGGCCGCCCGAAACATCCTGCCCCTCTGTAAACCCAACCTTGTCCAGTTGGCCGTCGATGCGAGCCTTGACCGTCACGCTTTGAGTCGCAACGACCGTACCGACCCCCATCAGATAAATTGGTATATCGTGCTGCCGCACCAGCGTAGTGGTAACCACCACAGGCGCTGAACGGGCGGCTGCCGGCGCCTTGTCGCCATAACGAAGGACCAGCCAGATACCGGCTGCCAACACCAGCAGCAAACCCGCAACCCAACGCCATTTAAGAGAATAAGTTGCCATGGCTTGTTTTCGTAGCCTTCGTGCGCGCATCGGTTGTAGTGTTCCGGAAGCCATCAGCCGCGCCTAGCATGCGCCCCGCTGAAGGCAGTTTCCGTCACTCTAGCGCCACGGCGCGTACATCACGCTGTCCGGAACATGACAATTTTGTCAGCTACGGCCATGCAACCATGTATCGCCGGCACGCAGCCCGAGGCGATATCAGCGCCTTGGCCCAGCGGCCGCAAGTGCGCCGCAGATCACTACCCAGGCCAAGTACTTCTGATTCAGGAATAGGCTCATTGCAACATCCCTGGGGGCGGCACTGCAAACTTCAGGGTAAACCACGATATTCGCTACTTTGACAATTATGCACAATAAAAACGAATTATGTTCGTTATTGTATATTTCCATGCGCGCTCCTGCCTTAATCCCTCTTCTAGAGAGCTACCCACCATGACTCCAGCCGACCTCAAAGTCCGCATGACCAACCCCGGACTGCTGCCAGGCCTGTTCAAAAAACAATTTGAACTGTGCCAAATCAAACCTGGGCAAACCATTGCCATTGTCAGCGACCTGGGCACACGCACCGAATACATCGAAGCAGCCTTTGCCGCCGCCGATATGCTTGGCGCCGATATTTATGAAATGCGCGTCAACACCATTCCTGGCTGGACCAGCGTGGGCGTGCCCACCATCGGCCAGTGCAAAGGGACTTTGGAAGCTCTCAAAGCCTGCGACATGATCTTGATTTTCCATGTGCCGCTTTTTGCCAGCTGGCTTAAAGAAGTCATGAATGTCGGCGTACGCGTTCAGATGATCATTGATGCCCCCGACGACCTTTTCGCCTTGCAAGCCCCAACCGGACTGAAAGACGCCGTCATGTATGCCCACCGCATGTACGAAAAGACCAAGCAAGTCCACGTAACCAGCAAGGCCGGCACCGACCTGACCTACTCTTGCGGCGAATACCCGGTAATGAGCCAGTATGGTTTTGCCGACGAGCCTGGGCACTTCGACCATTGGGGCGTGGGCCTGATCCACACCTTTCCCAACGAAGGCAGCGCCAGCGGCCGGGTCGTGGTCAGTCCCGGCGACGTCGTCATCCTGCCCTATTGCCGCTACATCCAGGACGAAATCGTTCTTGAGATTGCCGACGGCCATATCCAGTCCATCGAAGGCGGCCTGGACGCCATGCTGATGCGCGAGTGGCTGGCCGACGGCAAGGAACACAAGAACGATAAAGACCCTTATGCCCTGTCTCATTTAGGCTGGGGCTTGAATCCTCAATGCCGCTGGGACTCGATTGCCCTGTATGGCGACTCGCCCGAGCGCAGCCGCGCCGCTTCCCGCTGCTTCCCCGGCAATTTCCTGTTCTCCACCGGCCCCAACACCCAGGGCGGCGGCAAGCGCACAACCCGCGGACACTACGACCTACCGATGCGCAACTGCTCCATCGACCTGGACGGCAACCGGGTCGTCGACGAAGGTCGCCTGGTCGATCCGAAAATGATCGTCCCGCGCGAGGCCCGCTGAACATGAAGATCGAAGCTTATCCCGAACAGGAACCAAAGTCCGAAGGAATGGTTGGCTACCACCGGCATTTGATGGAACTGGCCAAGAATCTCCAAGGCCACGAGGCGCAGTATGGCGAAGACCCGTATCAAAGCATCGTCGTTTTCCCAGCCGAAAAGCCCAGTGGGAAGGTCTTGCTGTATTTTCATGGCGGCGGCTGGACCAACGGCTACAAAGAGTGGATGGCGTTCATGGCGCCCGCACTGAATAAGCTAGGCATCACCTTTGCCAGCGCGGGCTACCGGCTGGCGCCGCAGCACCCGTTTCCCGCGGGCCTGAACGACTGCGCGGCGGCGCTGGCCTGGCTGGCAGGCAATGTTGCGCAGTTCGGCGGCGACCCGGGCCAGATTTTTGTCGGCGGCCATTCCGCCGGCGGCCACTATGCATCGCTGCTTAGCGTCAACGAAGGCAAGGACGCCGGCCCGGGTCAGCCGGCCCTGATTCGCGGCTGCGCCCCCGTTTCAGGCGTCTATTACTTTGGCGACGACTCGGGCATGGCGGTGCGCCCCCGGTTTCTGGGGGACCCGGCACTGGGCAACGACGTAGTCGCCTCGCCGATTCTTCAACTGGGCGACCGTGCCTGCCCATTCCTGATCAGCTATGGCGAAAGCGATTTTCCCCACCTTGTCCGCCAGGCGCAGGACATGGTCGCGAAGCTCGAACAAAAAGGGCTACGCGTGCAAACCTTGGTATTGCCCGGCTGCAATCACTTCACGGCAAGCTATGCCGCCGGAGAAGTGGACGGCATCTGGCCAAACACCCTTAACGACTGGATGCAATCGGTTGTTGATTAATTCCTATGGATTAACCTCATCTACCAACTCCATGGCACAACTACAGAATACTAGGCGCCTTCGTAGGCAAAAATCATATTGCACAGGAAATCAATCTCTTCCGGCGAAGCTTGCTTCCCATCATGCAAATGATGGTTCAGCGCATAGCCATCGAACGCCATCAGCAAGAAGGTTGCTATCGCCTTGTGCTGGCTTGCCTTCAAGCCGGGCAAACAGCTTGCCAGCATTTTGTCCAGGCTTTGCTCTACCGAGACGCGCAGGTTCGAGCTGTATTTTTCTTTTGTACCCTTGGCCGACAACGCTTCGATAAGGTTATTGCAGAACCCATTGTCGGCCGCCGGAAAATCCAACCACATGCTTGTGAATATTTTCTTCAATTTTTCTTGCGGCGTAGGGCAGGTCTTGAGCGACGACTTCAACCCTTCAAGGTGTTCCGCAAACCACTTCTCGTAGATGGAAGTCAGGATATCCAGCTTCGACCCGAAATAGACATAGATATTGGCTGACGAAACCCCCGCCCTTTTAGCAATTTGAGGAATTTTTGTACCGGAATAGCCATGTTCCATGAACAGTTCGTACGCCGCCACCGTTATGGCCTGCTCGACCTCTACCTTTTTGACTTGAACCACAATCGCTCCTTACTTTGGGTCCCATTCTATCCCGCTTGAAGCTCCAAGCCCGGCAAAGCGGCTTCCAGGGTAAACCACGATATTCGTGCCAATACCTCAACTTAAAGAGCCAAAGGTCGCGACCCCTTCAAACCTTGGAGCTCGAATCAACCAAGGGAGTTTGTAGCCAACATCCGCCCCCATGCGTCTATAAATCCATCTTGCGGGGAACGACCGTCCAGCACATCACGGCCGCAATGGCCGCACAGGCGAGCATCACAAGGACCAGGCCGATCCCGCCCAAGAATGCCATGGCCCCGGAAATGCCCGTGACAATCGCGCCGGCACCGAATTGCATCGATCCCAGCAGCGCGGAAGCTGTACCGGCATGCTCGCGCTGCTGCATCAGCGCCAACTGGCTGCCTGTGGGCATGATGAACCCCAGCAAGGAAACTGTCGCAAAGAATCCGGCACTGAGAACGAAGAGATTTGAATAGCCGCCGAGCAAATAGACCATCAGCAATAGCAGCACTACCAAGTAGGCCGAATTGACCAGGCGAAAGGCCTTAAGCGCGCCAACCCGCCGGTGCAGCCTGGGGTTGAGAATAGCGGCTGCCATCAAGCCCAGGGCGTTCACCCCAAAAAGCAAGCTGAATTGAGTGGGCGTCAGCGCGTACTGCGAGATGAACACGCTGGCCGACCCGGCAATATAGGCAAAGAAACCGGCCTGGCCAATGCATAGCGCCAGCGCAAAAGGAATGAATTTTCCGTCGCACAGAATTTTGCGGTAATTATGCAAAGTTCGGCTTAACGCGAAGCCCTTGCGGTCTGCCGCACTTCTGGTTTCCGGCAGTAAAAGTGCGATGGCCAGCGCCGTCAACGCCCCGTACACCGTCAACGCCCAGAAAATGGCGCGCCATGAACCCAGACCCTGCAGAACGTTGCCTACCATTGGCGCGACCACCGGAGACAAGCCCAGCACGGCAAGAATCAAGGACATCATCCTGCCCATGGCCGCCCCCGAAAAGACGTCTTTAACCACGGCAAAGGCTATTACCATGCCAATAGACCCTCCCAAGCCTTGCACGAAGCGCAGCGCTTGCAGCTGTTGGACGCTTTGAGCCAGCGCGCAACCGATTGAACCGGCCATGAAGACGGCGATTCCCAGATAGATCATCGGCTTGCGGCCGAACTTGTCGGAAAGCGGGCCATACGCCAACTGGCCCAGCATCAGCCCCACAAAAAAAGTCATCAGGCTGAACTGCACGGCCCCTTCGGCTGCCCCGAAGGAAACCGCCATATCGGGAATGCTGGGCAAGTACATGTCGATGCCCAGCGGCCCAATGGCGCAAAGCGCAGCCAACACAAGCGCCATTGAACCTTGCTTTCTGGACGCGATTGAGCCGGGCTCCATCGCCCCAGCCTTGTCCCCGATAGTCGGGCGAATGCCAGGTTCCGCGGTAAGTCCGACGCTTTGATTCGTAGTCATAAAATAGCTTGTTTAAATTGAAAATATGGAGAAGGTCGTGTATTATGAAACCAATTGGTTTCCTAAGTCAAGAGAATAAAATGACACGCACCGGACGTCCTTTGGCCATGTCGACCGAAGACAGAAAAAACGAAATCCATAACGCCGCCGAGCAGTTGTTTGGCGATCGCGGCTATGAAAAAGTGACCATGGCCGAAATAGCTGCGCAAGCCGGCATGTCGAAGAAGACTTTGTATGTGCACTTTGCCGACAAAGAAGCGCTGTTGAAGTCTCTTGTCGCGTCTTCTTATAGCTGGCCCTCAAATCCCCTTGACAGCCAATTGGCCGAGCCCGTCGACGGGCTGAAGACCCGGCTTAAAACAATTGCCGACCATGTGCTTTCCGAGCGTCATCTAAAGTTGTGCCGCCTGGCCATCGGCGAAGGCATTGGCATCGCAGGCCTGGCCGACACCTTCTACCGCATGGGAATCCAGGCCAGCCGCCAGTCGCTGATAGCGGCGGTGGACCAGGTCGAACCGTCCAGGCGTATTTCGAATCTGAACAGCGACATCTGGGCCGACATGCTGTTCGGCGCAACCATCGGCAAAGTTTTCATTGACGCTTTACTTACCGGCAAGCGCCCTGTCATGCGGCATATTTATGCAGGTATCGACCATGTCGTCGCAACGCTGTTTGCGGGCGACTTATCAAAGAACTGAAGAAAATGGCTATTAAACTCAAACCTGAAGTAGAAGAACAATTGATCGGCCCTTTGCGCCGCTACTGGAAGCAAGAAGAAGGCGAAGACCTTGGCGAGCTTCGCGCTCGGATGTTTCTGAAGTTCATTATCGAAGAAATCGGCCCCGGCATTTATAACAAGGCAATACAGGATGCCCAGGACTATATGCAGGAAAAAACATCGGAAATGGAGATTTCCTGCTATGCC
Organism: Eoetvoesiella caeni; assembly: GCF_003315175.1. Taxonomy (GTDB): domain Bacteria; phylum Pseudomonadota; class Gammaproteobacteria; order Burkholderiales; family Burkholderiaceae_B; genus Eoetvoesia; species Eoetvoesia caeni. The sequence goes on from NZ_QNRQ01000004.1 coordinate 48,846, forward strand.
GAGGAACACGGCTACTGGGCCAAACAGAAACGAACGCGCAGCTAGCAGCGGCCTTGCGCTCTGCGCCGAATGGTGCCAACTACCGCCGGCAATATGTTTGCGCCCCAGATGGACCGATTACAACCCTAGGGCGGCCTGTTCGCCGCCGGACCCGGGTCGGTTCGAATCCATGGCGTTCGTGGCCAGCGTCTGAAACCGAATCTGCTCATCGCCGAAATAGCGTTTTGCGAGCTTCGTTATATTTTCCGACGGTGCCGAGGTATAAAAAGAAACTCCTGGATCTCGTTCGTCCATGAACTCCGGATGACGAGCTAGGTAGGCGACAAGGCTGGCAGCGGCTATTTTGGGCTGCGAGAACACCTCGACGTCGCTTGGCAAGGCCTCGATGAAAAGGTCCTCGATCAATGGATAATGCGTGCAACCCAACAAAGCCGCGCCAAGGTGCTGGCCGTCCAGCCGCCTCAGCAAAAGAGCGACATAGCGCTGAACGGCGCGCCGCAAATCCGGCAATGGAGCGGCCTCTTCGATAAGCTTGACCAAACCCGGACAGGCTTGTTGGACGACCTGGATTTCAGGAGCACGCCTTTGCGTTTCTTCTACAAATATCTGGCTGTCCACCGTGTATCGGGTGGCAAAGACCGCGACGGTCTTCGGTGCGCAACTGCGCTGACCTTCGGCGCGCTCCGCGATCCATGGAACGCCGGTGATAGCCTCCACCATTGGAACGATGACGCCAATCACGCGCTTGTCGGGAAAATGAATCGGCAGCCAGGTTTGCTGCAGCCGGCGCAGCCCTGTCGCCGCCGCCGTATTGCACGCAACCACGACCAAGGAACAACCCAAATCGAAAAGCCGTGTTAGCGACAACAGGGTAAGTTCATAGATGGAGTCCGCATCGCGATTGCCGTAAGGGGCGTTGCTGTGGTCGCCGTAATAAACGAAGCGCTGCTCCGGCAAAGTCGCGCAAAACTCCTTAAGGACCGTGAGCCCACCGCTGCCAGAATCAAAAACCCCTATCACCACGCCTCCGCGAGCCAAAACAATACGTCTTGTGCGATTTCCTTGACGGAGTTCGCCCAGCCTGGCGGCCAACCAAGCGTAGCGGGAATTTTACACGGGTTCAGGCAGCGCGTGATGCGCAGGCAACGGCGGCCATGGGTGCAATCATGGCCCTATTTTGCAGTCTCTTTGATGCTGTCGCCCGCTTTTTGAATTTGCTGACCGGCTTGGCTTACCGCCTTGTCGATTTCCTTGCCGGCTTTCTCTGCCGGACCTTCCTGTTTTTGGCATGCGGACAGGGACAAAGCAAGAAGTCCTGCAGCAACAAAAGTGACAACGCTTAATTTATTTTTAGACATTTTCATTTCCTTTTATCTTATGGCGCGCCGTTGCGCCAGAGCCCTACGCTTTAGCCCCATCAAAACGCTGAAGTTCTAACGTATCCAAATCGATCGACGGCACGCAGCGCAAGTTTATCGCGCAAACGGCGGTGCCGTCCGGGTTCGCCCCTTGGGCGAAAGGTTCGGTACCGCATTCCCGACAAAAGCGGTGGTCGATTTTATGCGTGTTGAACTTGTAAGAGCCAAGCGATTCCTGGCCCTGCAACAGGGTAAATTGTTCTGCCGGAAAGAAGGACAGCAAAAAGCCTTTGCGCCGGCAGTGCGAACAATTGCAACTGACCGCCTTTGTGGGAGGTTGAGCATCGACTTCAAAGCGGACCGTACCGCAATGGCAGCTTCCTTCAAATGGCATGGCAGTTCCTTATTCAGGCACGCGAATGACCCGATAAACACCGACTCGGCTCACTCGGCATGCGTTTTTGCAAAAACAGGAGCTGCTTATTTTACGTTTATTCTTGTGGCTCTACTGAAGGATTAATACTGAATGTGCTTCGTCGTTATTTCATGTATATTTTTTATTTTTACGCATGAAAATAGATCTTCTATATGTCTATGCCTCTAGAAGAGAAAATGACTCTTGGAGGAGTAAAAGATGTATTCCGCACCCATCCCCGGTGTGCCGTAAAGCGTTACTTGGCCGGAAATAAAGCATAAAGTGGCCCAGTCCGCCTAACTATGAAGTAGAGCGCCAATGAAGCGGGTACGCTTGCCAAAGATACGTTCATAGACAACCGTTTATAGTGTATAAACGATTATCTATAAACGAAAAAAGTCGCTCGTTATGCCAAAGAAACTAGACGTTGCTCCGTATTATTTGCCTACGGTCCAAGCCCGCACCTTGGCTTGGGGCCGGAATATTCGCTCTGGCCGTGTAATGCAAAAAATTACCGCCAGGAACTTGTGCGAGCGACTGAGGATTTCAGAAAGCACGCTGCGTCGGGTTGAACGCGGAGATCCAGCGGTAGCTGCGGGAACCTACCTGACGGCGTTAGTCGCGGTTGGATCGCTTGATCGCATCATTCCTCTGCCCGAGCATTCGACGCAGCTTAACCCTAATGCCAGAGCGCGGCCGGATAAGGACGATGAGTACTTTTAAGCCGTTATACGTTTACCTGCAGCGCCCCGATACGGGCCAGTGGCTAACTGTCGGAAAGTACAGCCACGACCCTTCGGCTGCCATAGGTCGATTCTCCTATGCGCCCAGCTATATCGATGCTGGCCATCCCTGGAGCATTGACCCCATCAACTTGCCGATTTCTGCACCCGGCCCATTCGTGAGCGAAAGGTATGGGGGATTGCATGACGCATTGCGCGATGCTTGCCCCGATTCATGGGGCCGCATGCTTATTCAACGTGAGCATGGCTTTACGGATTTGTCGCCCCACCATGCGTACCTTTTGCGCGCGGGCAATGCAGATCGCTGGGGTGCCTTAGCGGTGGGCACTGTCCGAAAACCGTCTGTCCCTGAGCTCTCCGTGCCCCCAGTCTCGAGTTTGGATGAGTTGTCGCTAGAGCTGCTTGCGATGCAAGAGCGTAGGGCGCCGGTAAATAAGGCGCTGCGCAAGCGTTTGATGGCGACTCCCAGCATGGGCGGGGCCCGCCCCAAGGCGACCGTACACGACGGGCAGGATTATTGGCTAGTTAAGCCTGTATTGCCCTCGGATACGGAAGACATTCCTCGACTGGAGCATGCTATCCGGGAATGGGGTCAGGCGTGCGGCATGAGATTCGCACAAACGGCGTACCAGCAAGCCGGAGGCGATTCACCGCTGAGTGTGATGCGATCACTGAGATTTGACAGGCCAAATGGTAGACGGGCAATGACGTTGAGCGCAGCCTCGTTGCTCCAGACCCAATACCCGGGGGGCGCGGACACTGCATTATGGAGCTATCCGCTCCTAGCGCGGGTGCTGACGCTTATTGGGGCGCCACGCGAAGATGCCACCGAGCTGTTCTGCCGAATGGTATTCAATGCGGTGGTTGGTAATGATGATGATCACCCGCGTAATCATGCAGTTGTCTATCAGCACGGGGAGCGCAGGTGGCGCTTGGCGCCGGCCTTCGATGTCGTGCCCAATCCCGACTTCACGCCTGACTATCTGGCGATGGCCCTTTCCCAGGGCGATCGGAAGATCAGCCGACAAAATGCACTGGCCGATTCGGCCGCATTTGGATTCGAGAGCCAAGATGAAGCGGTCGAAGTGCTTGACGTGCTGCTTGCCCGAGTCGAACACCACTATGAATCAATTCGACCTCTGCTGGGCGATAGGCTGGATGCCTTGATGAGTGATCGACTCAAAAAGGGACTAATGCGCATGAGTAGACAATGTGAAAATTGAGAAAACGCAATGAAGGTCAGGCTCGTGTTCGGAAAAAATAAAGCCCCAGCCCTACGATCACCAACGCCGTGCCGATCACGATATTCATTTGAAAGGGTTCGTCATTTAAAACGATGCCAAAACTAACCGCTAGCATGGGTACCCAATGGTGATTCAACGTAAATGTGGGATATGACCTTGTCATCGGCTTGCTCAGGCAAGCCGCCATTTGCCCGTCCTGGCACACCAGGGCGGGGCTTATGTTGGAAAGGAAGAAAGCGAATGACCACTTGTGCGATAGCACAAATCCAATCTGTGGCCGCACGGGGCAGCGCATAGAAGACCAGGTGGGCTGCAACCCGCCCGGATCAATCTTACAGTTGGCCTCTTTCGGCTAACGAATTGGCACCCTGCCCCGTCACAATGATGTGATCCAGCAAGCGAACATCGATCAGCGCCAAGGCATGTTTTAGATGTCGCGTCAAAGCAAGATCGGCTTCGCTAGCTTCGGGTACGCCGCTAGGATGGTTATGTGACATGATGATTGCAGCCGCATCCAGGCGTAGCGCGGTTTTAACGATTTCGCGCGGGTATACGCTGGCCTGTGTCAGCGTTCCATGGCTCATTTCCATGTAACGGATGACCTTAAACTGGCTGTTCAGGTACAGCACGGCAGCGACCTCGTGCCCCATACCTGACAGTTTCGACTGAAAATACCGTTTGACGGTGTCCGGGTTTCCCATTGCGGCCCGATCACTAATTAGGCTTTCGGCGGCGATCCGCGCGGCGGCCAGCACGTGCGAATCCGTCGCGGCACGATACCGACCCGATGGGCTGCGCACATAAAGCGCCTGCCCTTCGTTCATGTTGTCATAGCCCAAAGCTGCATTGTGGTTAAGTTGTTGTTCCATTGTCCTATCCTTCAAAAGCCAGTTTGTTTTCCTGCTGACCGGGGCCGAAGATTCCGAGCCTGATCGTAGGTTTTCGGCGTTCGCAGTAATACGGCTCCTGCGGTGTTGCCGCCGTTGCCGTGAGTTCGTCGCCTTGCCGTGCTGAACTGCTGGCCGAGGCTGATGAACAGGACCGTGGAATATATGGAGGGGACCCGCCTGGCGGGGAGGAAGCCGTTTATGCCGCGAAAGCCAGGGCAGCGGACACGGATGGCGGTACAGTCGGCGTTTTGGGCGGCGCACTCATGACAACGGGAACGACGGCCCGATATGCACTGATTGCGAATGCTGGCCCGCGTGGCGAGCGCCCCTACCGCCTATAGGCGGTCTGACTGGAATTGGTTTAGATAAGAATTTAGCTCTGAACAAACGTCCGATCGATAGGATGGGGTATAACGTAACAAAAAACCCAGCCTACCGAGCCCAAGCTTGAGTCTGTCGAAATACCCGAACTAATCAAACATTAAGCGTTATGACTCCTCGTACTCAACTTCAAAGCATCACCCTAGGTGGCTTCAAAGCTATCAGGCAAACGCACACCCTGCCGATTAGCAAATTGACTTTACTTTTTGGCCCAAACTCTGCGGGTAAAAGCTCGCTGGAAGAAGCAATTGAATGTTTAAAACAAATATTCAATGAGGCTTGCAAAGAAGCCGGGAAGGACAGCCTCCTATATAAATCCAGTTTTGATGTACTGCAAGATGCTTGGCATCGACCCAACGGCAGCACGAACAATGAAAGCCAGCAGATGAAATTAGGGGTTCATTATTTGCTCAATTGGGTTGCTACCGCTGATGATAATTTTCTGGCATCAGAAATCATAATTGAGCCAGACAAGTTGCTGGACATCGAAATAACTGGCAACTTCGATCTGTGGGATCGAGAGAATGAGGCATCTTATGCTTGGCCACGATCAAGTGGTTATCTGGTCGAGCCCGCGACCGATGACGCTTCTCACAACTGCGTAAAGTCTCAATTCACAGTCACGATCGATCAGATACTCCTGCTGGATATTAAAGACACCAGATATGTGAGAATCAATCTAAACCATCCGAGAATTAGAATAAAGTCAGATGATGCTTTCAACAGTTTCATCACTACTTCAGATGGAAAGCTAGGCGAATTAAATGATGGATTTCTATATGTAAACATGAAAGGATGGTTTTTTCTCAAGCCAAACTTCAACATTGATGCCGATTCTTTTATCCGTGGCAATGATCTTTTGGATGAAAATTACAATGTTCTTCCACATGTTCCGGTTCGATCTATCGAGTCTTTTTTTAATCAAATTTCGTTCATATTCCGAACATTAATTCTGTTGATCAATCTGGATTTTCAGAAAATATCAGCCTCTAGAACAGTACCTACAGAGGACGAGCTCACTATATACACAGAGGGAAATTTCACAGAAAATATATTTTCTAACATCATCAGTAAAAATAGCAACTTTCCTTATGAATCGATCGCCTACTCGGCCAGGTACAAGATAACGGGCGAAGCAAAACGCAACGATGACAATCTGCTGGATGATATGAACGCCATACTCAGCAACCATCTGTTCATCGAAAAGGGCTATCGCCTAGCTTACGAGTATGCTGTTCTTTTGAGCCAGAATCACATTGATGACGAACTATCAGGTAATCAGATTTACGTAGGCTTGAGCGATGATCAGCCAGTCTTCATCAAGATATTTCTTGCGGATGCCGACAACAGAAAACTTCGATTCGATCAGGTTGGCAGTGGTATTAGCTATGTAATACCTGTTGCCTATGCCTTGGCCAGAGATGGAAATGCCTTTATCCAGCAGCCGGAGCTCCATCTACACCCCGCCCTTCAAGCGAATCTGGCCGATGCGATCATCCAAAGCCTACACCGGATGGATTCTTATAGTAATTATGCCGACTTTCACGCCGTTACGCCCTCAGTCGAACTGGAATTTCAGTCCTTCAGCATGATTTCTCCGACTCAACTCATCATCGAAACACACAGCGAACATCTATTGCTGCGGCTACTTAAAAGAATACGTCAAACATCCTCTGGGCTACCCATGGAAGGCGAGCAGAAACTCACTCCAAACGATCTGTGCATCCTTTATTTCAATCCCCACCTCAATGGCGAAACAAGCATTCATCAGATCCGGGTTAGTGCCGAAGGTGATTTTCTAGATCGCTGGCCACACGGCTTTTTCCCTGAACGAGATCAGGAGCTTTTTGATGAATGAGACTTTCGTGCTGGAGCCAAAAGGATTTAGCACTGAGCTTGAGCTGAAGATGGTGCTCGGCCGTTTTGGGTCCTATAGTGGCCGTTATCTAGCTCGCTATCCTCATGCAATCCGGGAGCATATTAAAAAGAGCATGGATGGACTGAGTGAGCTGCAGCTCAAACGTATGAGCAGCATCCTGCGATCAGCTGACGAAGCTAACGTTTTCCAACTTTTGAAAAATCTGAGTTGGAAGGACTCGGCGACATGGTATGACAATGCCATCCAGACCGTTCGCAACAAGGCTACCAACGGCCTTGTAACCTTCAATTTGGAGACGGACGAAACGGCCTCCATATATCACGTCGGTGACGTTGCAGAATGGGGTCCTGCGGAAGAGAGAATATTGGGCACAAAAGAGGAGTATGTCCGAGTCTCTCGAACGCTACTACTGACCAGCCCTGAAATCTACTTTATCGATCCGTATATCAATCCGTTGAAGGATAGCTATTACGAAACGATGCTGGCCTATCTGACCCTTATTGCGGAAAATAGAAGATGCAGCAAAATTTGCTTTATCGCACGAGAGTCCAACGTGATAGGAAATGAACCTGCTGATGTAACCCGCGAGGCTATACGAGAAAAGCTCCTAAAGTTAAACCGGGGAGCAAAAATTCAAGGCAAGACCACACAATTTTGCCTGGCACGTGATGAACGAGAAGATTTCAAAATGCACGGACGCTACTTATTGACGCGGCGTGGAGGGCTACAGCTAGATCAGGGGTTCCAGAAGCTGCCTCGTCGCCGTGTAGATGTAGCCCCGATTAGCAAAAACAGACTAGATGAATTGTGGTCAAGCTATATTACGGGTCAGCCGTTCCAAAGGACTATTGGCGAGCCTATAAGCGTCTGACTCAGGGACGGACGGTGCTGCCTGATGGGGAACAAAATGACTGGGGACTTCGGTTAGTTTCCAAAGCCCCGTCAAACCAGCAGCACAAGTCACACCAATGCCGCAAACAACTTTTTCAGATAAGCGGCACTACCTCCTCCATCAGACTGCCTGTGTAGATTACAAGGCTACCCAATGCTTACCGATTTCATTAACAGCTTTTCGTCTTCAAGCAGTACCCCTTGCTGCTTTGCACGAAACTCGACCCGCTTTCTCGCTAAGCTACCGCCAACATCTTTCGACGGATGAAACCTGGAAGCGCTAAATGAATCAATGGTCAAGCTAATTTGGTCATTGATAGGGTCAACGATTAAATAATATATTACGTCGCTTCGAACAATCAACATCCAGTACTCATGATTGGATGTACTACCTAATCGAACAGGTACTCGTCCCATTGGGTCTCTCGTCAATAGTGCCGTAACGGTAAGCCGTTGCGCGCAGACGCTGCTAACGACTGCCGTTCCCCTAAAATGTGAAATTACCTCACAGGCAATCTCAAGGCGATCGAACCGAGTATAGCGTCTGGCCCGCATTCATGTTGTCGTAACCCAAAGCTGCATTGTGGTTAACGTTTTCCATTGTCCTATCCTTCAAAAGCCGGTTGGTTTTCCTGCTGACCGGGGCCTATTCAACGTCAACTACCTTGGCCGGACAAGTTAATAGTCGTTGAATAGGGGCCGAAGATTCCGAGCCTAGTCGTAGGTTTTCGGCGTTCGCAGCAATACGGCTTCTGCGGTGTTGCCGCCGTTGCCTTGCTGAACTGCTAGCCGGGGCTGATGAACAGGACCGTGGAATATATGAAGGGGACCCGCCTTACGGGGAGGAAGCCGTTTATGCCGCGAAAGCCAGGGCAGCGGCAACGGATAGCGGTACAGTCGGCCGTTTTGGGCGACGCACTCATGGCAACGGAAACGACGGCCCGATATGCACTGATGGCGAATACTAGCCCGCGCGGGCCAGCGCTCCTACCGCCCGATGGGCGGTCTGTACTTGAGAAGTTTGCTTGTCAGCGACCACAAAACTGCAGCCCGAAGGTTCTCGGATCCAACCCTGGCTGCAGATGGCCATCGGGATACAATCTAACCGGCAACGACCATATGCTCTGAACGGCCTTACTATGAGCGTATAAGCCACTATAGAAGTACGCATCATTATTGTTACGGATGCATATAGGCCAACCAACATAAAAAAACAGTGAAAATCAATGCCTGTACCGACCTACGATCAGTTCATAGAGCCAATTTTTCGATACCTGGCAGTCAACACTGCCGGTGCGCCCGCACGGGTGGTACATGAAGCTGCCGCAGATACGCTCGGCTTAACCTCAGAACAACGACAAATTGCCCTGAATAGCGGGCAAGCTGTTTACAAGAATCGAGCTGGCTGGGCCTATGATCGATTAAAGCGAGCAGGGTTTTCTGATGACGTGAAACGCGGCCACTGGAAATTAAATGACAACGGCATCCAGTATGTCCAGGCACATCCGGCTCCACTGTCAGCCGAACAAGTTGAGCACCTTGCCCTTGGCTTCAAAGATGTCAGGCTACGAGCGATTGACGATGGCACCCCACTAGCAACGGAAGCACAAACAGCTATCACTGTTCAAACAAGCACAATCAGTCCAGACGATCTCCTTGATCAAGCATGGAAGGAATTACGCGAAGCCACAGCCGCCGATCTTTTAGAGAGTCTTTCACAGGTATCACCAACACGTTTTGAAGTTATTGTGCTTGATGTACTCCATCGACTTGGCTATGGCGCAAATCGCAACGATTTACAGCAGGTAGGCGGTTCTGGTGACGGCGGGATCGACGGGGTAATTTCATTAGACAAACTCGGCTTAGAGAAAGTCTATGTACAAGCCAAACGCTGGCAAGGCACTGTCGGACGTCCTGATCTCCAAGCCTTTTATGGCGCATTAGCTGGCCAAAAAGCGAAACGCGGCGTATTTATTACTACATCAGGCTTCTCGGCTCAAGCCATCGACTTCGGCAGGTCCGTTGAGGGTATCGTTTTAGTGGACGGCTTACGTTTGGTCAATTTGATGATGGATTATGAGGTCGGTGTAACGTCTCGCTCTTTGATGATTCCAAAAATTGATACTGATTATTTTGACGAAGACTAGCTAATCCACTGGCCAAGACACAACCCCTAGAATATGGATGCACATATCCATCAGGTACAAATAAGACATGAATGCAGTAGAGATTGAGGCAGCCGTATCGGATCTGGCGTCCCAAGCCTTTGATGGTGAAGAGTTCCCTTTCGCCTTTCTGGCGGCCTTTGGCAATAAAAAAACAACAATAGATCGCCTACGCAAAGGTAATACCAACTCATCCGATGTGCTTAATGGCGTACTTCAACGCAACAACATCCACATTGCTACATGCCTACCCGGTACTGTCAGCGAAACACTGAAAGCCCTACGCGCCAGCCCAAAAACCGTATTAGCAAAAGCAAAGTTCATTCTTGCAACCGATGGGCAAACATTGGAAGCCGAAGATCTGGTATCTGGTGAGACAATTGCACCCGATTATCCTGATTTCGCAGACCATTTTGGCTTCTTTCTGCCTTTGGCGGGCATCTCCACAATCAAAGAAATCAAAGACAACCCGATAGACGTGAGGGCCACGGGTCGTCTTAACAAGCTTTACGTTGAACTGCTAAAAGACAATCCTGACTGGGCGTCCGAAGAGCGCCGCCATGACATGAACCACTTCATGGCACGGTTGATTTTTTGTTTCTTTGCCGAAGATACTGGAATCTTCAAAGAGACGGGATTGTTTACCCGTACCGTTGACCAAATGAGCGAGCGTGATGCTTCAAACACGCACGAGGTCATTGGGAAGATATTTCATGCAATGAATCTTAGTACCGCCCAGCGTAACGCGGACAAGCCACCCGCCTGGGCAGATGCTTTCCCCTATGTTAATGGCGGCCTGTTTTCCGGTAGTACCGACGTGCCTCATTTTTCCCGCATGGCACGCACCTTCTTTCTGCACTCGGGTCAACTGAACTGGCGTCAGATTAATCCCGATATTTTTGGGTCTATGATTCAGGCCGTGGCTGACGAAGGCGAGCGCGGCGCTTTGGGCATGCACTACACCAGTGTGCCGAATATTCTAAAGGTACTAAACCCCCTGTTTCTGGATGAGTTACGCGAACAGCTAAATACAGCAGGTAATAATTCCCGCATGCTCCTTAACCTGCGTAGACGCATGGCCAAAATTCGCGTTTTTGATCCAGCCTGCGGGTCGGGCAATTTCCTGGTAATTGCCTATAAACAGATGCGTGAGATTGAGGCCACAATCAATCAACGACGCGGCGAGCCAGGGCAAAAAACCGAAATCCCACTAACTAATTTTCGCGGCATCGAATTACTCAGTTTCCCTGCCGAGATTGCCCGGCTTGCATTGATTATTGCCGAATACCAATGTGATGTGCAGTATCGTGGTCAGCGGCAGGCTTTGGCAGAGTTCTTGCCATTGAATGCCATGAATTGGATTACTTGCGGCAATGCTTTACGTCTGGACTGGTTAAGCCTGTGCCCTCCAACGGGCAACCAGGTAAAGATGGTTGCTAATGACTTATTCCACACACTGCTAGATCAGCCTGAAATTGACTTTGAAAACGAAGGTGGCGAAACCTACATTTGCGGCAATCCACCCTATCTTGGCTCGACGTGGCAAAGCGCCGAACAAAAGGCAGATCTGGAATCGGTTTTTGCTGGACACACTAAAAGCTGGAAATCGCTGGACTACGTAGCAGGTTGGTTTATGAAGGCGGCTGACTACGGTACCAAAACTGATGCAGCCTCTGCCTTTGTATCGACCAACTCCATCTGCCAGGGCCAGCAGGTACCAATCCTGTGGCCCTTGATATTTGATACTGGCCATGAGATTACTTTTGCACATACCTCGTTCAGATGGGCGAATCTAGCCAGTCATAACGCGGGAGTGACGGTTGCGATTGTTGGCATGTCAAGAAACCCCGGAACAACACGTCGGCTATATTCAGAGCCCAACGATCAAGATGACGGAAGGTTACAGATCAAGGAGGCGGATAACGTAAATGCGTACCTGGTGTCGGGGCCAAATGTCATTATTGAAAGAGCCTCCAGGCCGATTAGTGAATTATCAGAGATGAGCTTTGGGAATAAGCCAGTAGACGGCGGCCACCTTTTGCTGTCAAAAGACGATGCGAACAAACTTATGCTTTCGCCTCAACAACGGATACGTTTTCTTCGCCGCATTTACGGGTCCGCCGAATTTATACGGGGTTTAGAACGGTATTGTTTGTGGATCGAAGATGCGAATCTTGACGAAGCCCTAAGCATTGGGCCAATTCGTCAGCGGATTGAAGGCGTTCGCACTATGCGCTTGGCCAGCCGCGACAAAAGTGCCAATGAAATGGCGGCGCGGGCCCACCAAATGCGAGAAATGAATATTGCTCAAAAATGGACAGTTACTGTCCCCAGAACCTCGTCTGAAAGCCGTCCGTTCCTACCGAGTGGTTTAATTGACAGCCGATCTACAGTGACAAGCGAAGCCTTCGCACTTTTTGATGCCCCGCTCTGGAACATGGCTATCATTGCCTCGCGTATCCATCTGGTCTGGATCGCCACAGTGTGTGGGAAGATGAAAACTGATTTTCGTTACTCAAATACGCTCGGCTGGAACACCTTCCCCGTTCCGTTGCTAACCGAACAAAACAAGATCGACCTGACGCAGTGTGCAGAAAACATACTGCTTGCACGGGAAGCCCATTTCCCGGCGACCATTGCTGACTTATATGTCGCCGACAGCATGCCTGAGAACCTACGCCGCGCCCATGAACAAAACGACGAAGTGCTGGAACGCATTTACATTGGTCGTCGTTTCCGCAACGATACCGAACGGCTGGAAAAATTATTTGACCTTTATACCAAGATGACGGCTGCACCGTCACCGACCCGCAACGCAAGGAAAACAGCGCAATGACCACGGCCGAGAACCCGACAAACAAAAGAACCATTCCCGCCGTCTCCATTACGACAGCCCATACTGGAGCATCAAGCAACGCTAATGCCCTGGGTATGCGCCCTATGCAGGAGCGTGCGTACGCCAAGCGTGGCGAACAATACCTGCTGATTAAATCACCACCCGCTTCAGGCAAATCACGTGCACTCATGTTCATCGCGCTTGACAAGCTACACAACCAGGGCCTTAAACAAGCCATTATTGTTGTTCCGGAACGCTCGATTGGCGGCAGCTTCGCCGATGAACCATTAAAGAAATTTGGTTTCTGGGCTGACTGGATCGTTAAACCGCAATGGAATTTGTGCAATGCACCCGGTGCAGACGAGCCACGGGTCGCCAAGTCTAAAGTGAAAGCCGTAGGCGAGTTTCTTGCCAGTGACGATCAAATACTCATCTGCACGCATGCGACTTTTCGTTTCGCTGTGGACGACCTAGGCGTAGCAGCTTTTGATAACCGCTTGATTGCGATTGATGAGTTCCACCATGTCAGCAGCAACCCAGACAACCGCTTAGGCAGCCAGCTCGGGCAGTTCGTCGAGAATGACAAGGCACACATTGTCGCTATGACGGGTTCTTATTTTCGTGGGGATGCCGAAGCAGTACTTGGGCCTCAGGATGAAGCCCGTTTTGAAACCGTGACCTACACCTACTACGAACAGCTCAACGGCTATGAGTACCTGAAATCACTGGATATAGGCTATTTCTTCTACACAGGCCGCTATCTGGATGCGATCATGAAGGTGCTGGACCCCGCACTCAAAACCATCGTGCATATTCCGAACGTAAACTCCCGCGAAAGCCTGAAGGACAAGCACAAGGAAGTTGAAGAGATCATGGACTCGCTGGGCCAATGGCAAGGCGTCGATCCGGCCACAGGGTTTCATCTGATCAAGCTGCCAGCCGACAAGGGCGGACGTGTCATAAAAGTAGCCGACCTGGTCGATGACGGTGACGCGGCCAAGCGCTCCAATGTGCTGAACGCTCTAAAAGAGCCGACGCAGCGCCAAAATCGTGATTATATCGACATCATCATTGCCCTTGGTATGGCGAAGGAAGGGTTTGACTGGATTTGGTGTGAACACGCCTTAACCATTGGCTATCGCAGCAGCCTGACTGAAATCGTCCAGATCATAGGACGTGCGACACGGGATGCGCCAGGTAAAGAAAAAGCACGCTTCACTAATCTGATTGCAGAACCTGATGCAACGGAGGCCGCCGTTGCGGACGCGGTGAACGACACCTTAAAGGCCATTGCAGCCAGCCTACTTATGGAGCAAGTACTGGCCCCACGGTTCGAATTCACGCCAAAGAATGCGGGGGTTCAAAACGGGTTTGACTATGGCCCAGACGGCTATGTTGATGGCGGCACCAATGTCGGCGTTAATGAGACGACAGGCCAATATCACGTTGAGATCAGTGGGCTTGCTATGCCGCAAAGCGCCGAAGCAAGCCGGGTCTGCCAGGAAGACTTAAACGAGGTCATTACCGCGTTTGTACAAGATAAGTCCGCTTTAGAGCGTGGTCTGTTCGATCGTGAAAACACCCTCCCCGAAGAGCTGACACAGTTGCGTATGGGTAAAATTGTGCGTGACCGCTATCCCGAACTCAGCAATACGGATCAGGAAGCGATTCGGCAACACGCCATTGCCGCGTTAACGATTACTCAACAAGCCAAGCAGCAGATGATTGATGGCAATCAAACCGCCCCAGAAGATAGTAAAGGCGGCCTGGCGCTGATTCAAGGCGTACGCAAGTTTGTAAACGTACGCGACCTGGACATTGACCTTATCGACCGTATTAACCCTTTCGAGGCCGCCTACGCCATTCTAGCTAAGGCGATGGATGAAAAGACGCTGCGCCAGGTACAAGCCAGCGTTGCCGCTAAGCGTGTCAGCATCCCTTATGACGAGGCGCGTGAGCTGGCACAGCGTGCCTTGCAGTTCAAGCAAGAGCGAGGCCGTTTGCCAGACATCAATTCCCCCGACGCATGGGAGAAGCGCATGGCGGAAGGGATAGCAGCCTTCGCACGTTACCGTGCCCAGCAAACGGCAAAGGAACAATAGGATAGCAATGCCTACAACACTGTCAGATGATGAGTTATTAGACGCTCTGGGCGTCGATACCACACCTCAAAAAACAGCCATGCACACGCCGCGTGAAGAACGGATCATTGCGGGCTTTGAAGATATACAGCGGTTCTTTACGGCTAATGGGCACGCCCCACGCCATGGGGATGACCGCGACATCTTTGAGCGCCTTTATGCCGTGCGCCTGGACCGCTTGCGGGCCCTGCCTGAGGCACGAGACCTCCTGGCAGCAATAGATGCTGACGGCCTGCTTACGAACTCAACCGGAACTGAACTATCCGCGATCGACACGCTTGATGATGAAAGCCTGTTGGAAGAGCTTGGGGTCAAGGCGGTTGCCGAAGACGATATTACCGTGCTCAAGCACGTCAGTTCGCACGAGGAGCGGCAAGCTGCCGAGGAAGTCGCAAATCGCACTCCATGCCAAGATTTTGAGCAATTTAAACCTTTACTTGAAGCAGCCCAGGCCGAGCTTGATGCTGGGCGCCGCCAAACACGTCGATTTGGCCGGGATACCAGTATTGTGGATGGTGGCTTTTTTATTCTTGGCGGGCAGCTCGTTTATGTGGCCGAGACGGGTGAAACCATCAAAGCACCAAATGGTGAAAGTGATGCGCGGCTTAGGGTCATTTACTCAAACGGTACAGAAAGCAACCTGCTACGCAGATCACTTCAGCGAGCGCTATATAAAGACGACGCTGGACGCCGCTTGACCGATCCAAATGCTGGCCCCTTATTCAGCGATAGCTGGGAAGAAGATGACATTGAAAGTGGCACAATTTATGTTCTGCGCAGCTTATCCGACCATCCTTTCGTAGCAGAGCACCGTGAACTCATTCATAAAATCGGAGTGACCGGGGGAAAAGTGGAAACGCGTATTGCCAATGCAGCGCATGATGCGACTTACCTGTTAGCCGATGTTGAAGTCATCGCAACCTATAAGCTGGCTGAGATCAACCGTACAAAGCTAGAGCGCCTGTTTCACCGTATATTTGGGCCAGCACAGTTAGAACTCACTATTCATGATCGCTTTGGACACCCTGTACGACCACGCGAATGGTTTCTCGTGCCGCTGGAGGCAATCGACGACGCAGTCCAACGGATCCAGGATGGAACTATTACCGAGGTCGTCTATGATCCAAAAATGGCTCATCTGGTCCCAATCGCTCAACAACTGTGAATTAGATCGGCAATACGCATCCGCAGGGTTAGTCTACGCGCTAAGGTTGACGTTTCTCATAGGCCCCGTTTCCGACTCAACCCGATGAAGCAAAGTCTCTACAAATTTCTACCGCTCAATACAGACGACCACGTTAGCCGACTCCAACGAATTCTAACGGGGCAGATTTATTTTTCATCTCCTGCCTACTTCAACGACCCTTTCGAAATGAGCGCCCTCGCAGCCCCAATGGAGAACCCGGAGTTCGAAGCTAGGTTGGCCGCATCGGGCTGCCTGCCGGGCTCCCTATCGCAACGGGGAACAGTCCGTCGGCGTTATTTAGAAACCTTCCAGGCCACCGCTTTGCCGGCACTTATCAGAGAGTGGATCGACTCACTGGGCGTTCTATGCTTGACGACAGAGAAACACGATCTGCTGATGTGGGCACACTACGCAAACAACCATTCGGGTATTTGTATTGGCTTCGATTCCGACTACGAACCATTCAGGGATGCAAAGCCAGTTCAATATTCGGAACGTCGCCCCTCACTTTCTCCGGATAGCAGGTACGATTCTGGCGACCTCTTACAGGCCGCACTGCTGACGAAATCGTCGCACTGGAGCCATGAAAATGAGTGGCGCGTGATCAAGCGCCCGGTCTCTGATGACGAGAAGCAGTTCTACAAGTCGCTGATTGCCGAAGATCCGGGCCACTCAGACTCCGTCGCGCAACTGCTGGCGTCCCAGGGCGGCAGCGGGCAGTATGAGTTCGATCCTAAGGCGATTCGAGTTGTTTGCCTCGGGGCGCGCATCCGGTTTGAAGATACCGAAACGGTTGTCGCGCTGCTGCAACGCCATTGTCCCCACGTCAGGATCGAAGACATGCGCCTGGATGACCGCCACTACCAGCTGCATGCCAAGCGTCGTGCCGTTAAGCGTATTTAGGAAATACGCTTAGAGAGCCTAGTCAATCCCAAGCAGCATGTTGTTGAGCGCCATCTTGCTAGGTACTTCTTTCTCATCAATCATCCGCATAAGCACGTGCTGAAGGATGTTAAAAGTCTGCATCAGGTGATCGGTGTTGTGTTTTGGCTTGCCATGTGCTGCCGCCGACCGCTTGTCATACAGTCCGAATATCTCCTTCTGCATATCGGCACGCTGCTGCCCAGGTGGATATATATATGACGCTATGAGAATGGATACGCGGAACCGCAGCTCAGATGTGGATGGCGAGAATAGCGCCTCAAGCGCTCCCCATAAGGACACTAGCGTGAGAGTGTGATGTGGGATGAACGTTGACATTTCAAACGCCTCCATCGCCAGCCTAAAATCGGCATGAGAGGCCATCAAGTCAACCGCATTTTGCCATTTGTTGCGTACCCAGTACAGCCGATCAGCGCTTGACACGGTGTCCTGCTTAGCTAACTCTAACTCAATAAACTGTCGAGACACCTCAATAGGGACAATCGTCATTTCCTTGTCGGGCACTGTTGAAATAACTGACAGAGAATGTGTGGACTTTACTAAGAAGCGGATCTTTGGGTCACAGAAGAGACGCATCATGATTGTTATGGTACGTGCCACGTCGTAATGCGACAGGTCTTTCGGCGGATTGTAGCTCGCTGGGATGAGCAACTCGGTGTGGACGTCAAACGACTCAAACTGAGATGTGGCTTTCCACGGCGCAGGATGGTGCTTCCCCGGCGCCTCTGGCGGTTTGAAAGCCATTGTGTGAGAACTCATCAGGTGGGCGAACGTAGGCCGAAAGACCAAGCCCTCACCTAGTTCGAACTCTTCCCACTCTGTTAGGAGCTTCAGGTTGGTGAAGCCGGCGTAAAAATCAGTAGTTTTTCTCACGGCGTCAATCAGCCCTACCGCTCAGCTCATTCAAAGCCAGACTAAAGGCCTTGCTGTGCTGCCCTGACGGGGCGTGCAACATCGAGCTAGCAAACTCTGCGAACTCCTCAAGAACATCAATCGGGTTGGTGCTGATCTGTTTCTCCGTTCCACTAGCTCCTGCCTCACGAAAGGCCTTGAACATTCCCTGCAAGAGCACAGTAGCGTCTTCTTCGTTCACTGTTGCTTCGAGATTGTGAGCCAATCTATTGCGGATTTTGTTCAAGTGTCGGATACCGGGAATGAGGTGGCCCCTTCCGCTACTGCGAGTTCGATAACCGTAGTTAGGGTCGGAATATCCGCGGCATCGTTGGCCAATAGCTCTGCAATGGTAATTAACCTCATAATCCTCAGCGCCTCCTCTTAACAATATTCATACCCAGCGCAGTGCCCAGGCTTTTTCCTGCGCTTTCTGTAGGCTCTCTGTCTCTAGATGTCCATAGCGTCTCTCCAGCACCGCCGCAGAGTGCCCCATAATCTGGGCAGCGACAGCGATAGTAACCCCTGAACGTAACAGCTGTGCTGCTTTGTAATGCCTGACGTCATGCATATGAAAATCCGGTAGGTCTACGTCTTCAATCAATTGAGCCCATGACTTTCGGAAGTCGATGGGTCGACCAAGCACACGACCTTCAAAAACCAAGGATTCCGGTGGCCTGGTAAGCGCGACGCGCTTGATAAGAGCCGCTGTTTGACTCGTGAAGAAAAGCGTTCTCGGCCTGCCGTTCTTGCTTGTCGGCAGAACGATCTGTTCCCTGTCGAGATCCACGTCAGACCACGTCCGATCAAGAAGCTCCGACTTACGCGCACCGGTGTCAACCAAGAGTGAAACGAACAAACCGAAGCGCCGGTCAGGGAATGCCAAAGCTCGTGCACGCAACGCCGTAATTTTCTCGTCTTTAACGAAAACCACCCTGATCGGTTCCGGCGCACGGCGAACCCCTACCGTAGGTGATTTGAATCCTACTGGTGAAATCCTCCGCTCAATCGCCCAGCGATATACGCTGCCAATTGCCGAAACATCACGGTTTGCCGCCGCTGTTGAGTAACCATGCTCAACCATAGCTTGATGAGCACGAGTCAATTCTTCTGAAGAAATTTCCCAAGCGGAACGAGGGCCAAAGGCTTCAACCCATTTTTTTGTACGCACATCGGTGTCATCGCACCGGACGGCACAATAGGCTTGAATGAGCTCGGCAAAAGTCAGTTCTTGTGCCGGCTGATCGACGATTTGTGCCATCGCCGAGGACATATTGAAGGATTTACGCATTTGGTTTTCCAGTCAGTCCACTGCCGTGGAATGTTGTTAAAACCCGCTGCGAGGCGCGTAATTTCCTTCAAAAATCAATACGTTACTGCAATTCTGGTGGGCGGTACTGGGTTCGAACCAGTGACCCCTGCCGTGTGAAGGCAGTGCTCTACCACTGAGCTAACCGCCCAAGCGCTGCGCAAAGGCGGGCTTGGTGCCGGATGCGCGTTATGGGCGCATCGGATTTTGAAAGATCGTTATTCTACCACTTTATTTAAGCATCAGCCGCGGCCTGGGCCCGCCACAAACACGGCTGGCCCGCTGCCTTGTCCAGGCCGTCGAGATATTCCTCGTGGGCCTGAAGCTCTTCGGCTGTGGCAAGCAGTACGCGCAAGCGCGTGGCGTCGAAAGCCTGGCTTCCCAGTCCGTTAAGGCCCGAAGATGCGCCGCCTTCTTCGAAGTCCATGATCAAGGCGTCTTGCCCGCGCGTCATGGCAAGCCACACCTCGGCCAATAATTCCGAGTCGAGCAAGGCGCCGTGCAACGTGCGGTGCGCGTTCGAGATGCCGTAGCGCTCGCATAGGGCGTCCAGCGAATTGCGCTTGCCGGGATGCAATTCGCGCGCGAAAAGCAGCGAGTCGGTAATCTTGCCGCACAGGCTGTCGAATGACGGTTTACCGGCGCGCTTAAGCTCGGCGTTCAGGAATTTTTTATCAAATGCCGCGTTATGGATGATGACTTCGGCGCCCTTGACGTAGTCGATGAACTCGTCGGCCACATCTTCAAAGCGCGGATGCTCCGAAAGAAACTTGGTCGTCAGGCCGTGAATCGCCAAGGCTTCGGGGTCGCTGTCGCGATCGGGGTTCAAGTACATATGCAGATGCCGCCCGGTCAGACCCCGGTTGAGCATTTCAACGCAGGCCACTTCAACCATGCGATGCCCCTGCGAGGGATCCAGGCCGGTGGTTTCTGTATCGAGAATAATTTGACGCATGTATTTCCTGTTGAACAATGGCGCAAGGCTGCAACCCGCAAGGCCATGAGAAGCCGCGTCCCGCGCGGCAGCAAGATGCAACGCGGGATATGTGCAAGGCCTACGCAACGCCTATATTAAGTGCAGGGTTTGCCGCGGGCTACTCCAGTGACTTGGGCCGGGCCTTTCCTGCAATCAAAGTATAAGCCACCG
Organism: Eoetvoesiella caeni; assembly: GCF_003315175.1. GTDB lineage: Bacteria > Pseudomonadota > Gammaproteobacteria > Burkholderiales > Burkholderiaceae_B > Eoetvoesia > Eoetvoesia caeni. Next base: position 69,264 of record NZ_QNRQ01000004.1, read on the forward strand.
GCACCACGAAGAGGGTCAACAGCGTACCAAAGCTTAGCCCGCCCACCAAGACCCAGCCAATTTGCTGGCGCGATTCGGCGCCGGCGCCAACGGCAAACGCCAAAGGCAATGTACCCAGCACCATGGCGCCGGTAGTCATTAGAATCGGCCGCAAACGCATGACGCAGGCCTGCACCACCGCCTTGTGCAGTTCTTCGCCTTCGGAGCGCAACTGGGTGGCGAATTCGACGATCAAAATGCCGTGCTTGGTAATCAGCCCTACCAGCGTGATCAGCCCGATCTGGCTATAAATAGAAAGCGTTCCGCCGGACAGCCACAAGGCAAGCAAGGCGCCGGTCATGGACAAGGGCACGGACAGCATAATAATCAACGGGTTGCGCCAGCTTTCGAACTGCGCGGCCAGCACCAGGTAAATAAAGGCCAGCGCCATTACAAAGACCAGGTAAATGCTGCCCGACGAATCACGGAATTCGCGCGACTGGCCGTCCAGGTCGGTTTGCACGGTGTGCGGCAGCGTTTCGCGGGCCACGGTATCCATGTGCTGCAGCACCTCGCCCAATGCGTAGCCTGGTGCAATCGCGGCCCGGACCTTGACCGCCCGCAGGCGGTTGAAGTGGTTCAGCGACTGGGGCGACACGCTTTCTTTTACCTGCAGGAAATTGGAAAGCTGCACCATCCCGCCGGTTTTGGTACGTATGTAAATATCGCTGATGTCGGTCGGGTCGGATCGGTCGCTCTTTTTCACCTGCACGATAACGTCGTACTGCTCGCCGCTATCGCGAAAACGCGTTACCTGGCGCCCGCCCAGCATGGACTCCAGCGTACGGCCCACCGTGCCGACGTCCACCCCGACATCGGCCAGCTTGTCGCGGTTGACCTCGACAGTCAGCTCAGGTGTATTCAGCCGCAAGTCGGTGTCCACGTTCTGCAAGCCGGGATAGTCCTTGAGCTTGTCCAGGAAGCCGTCGACCAATTTGGCGATCTCGGGATATGAGGCCTGGCTCATGATGACGAACTCTATCGGCTTGGAAGTAGCCCGCTGGCCCAGCGACGGAGGGTTCGTCGGAAACGCCCGGACTCCCGGCAGTGCGGAAAACTTGGGCTGCAGTTCGCGCGCTATGCTTTGCTGCGAACGATCACGCTCGTCCCAGGGCTTGAGGCGCAAAATGGCAAAACCTTCGGTCACGGTAGGAAACCCAATAATGGACTGGCTGCCGGAGGCTTCGGGAATGGCGTTGTAGTAGGATTCGATGGCCTTGATGCTGCGCGCGGTATAGTCCAGCGTTGCGCCATCGGGGGCACTGACCACCCCGAACACCACGCCGCGGTCCTCCAGCGGGGCCAATTCGCTTTTGACTGTCTTGAACAACACGGCACTGCCCAGGGCCACAATCAGACCCAGGCCCAATACCAGGGTGCGCTTGCCCAAAGCCCAAAGCAGGCTGGCGCGATAGGCGTTCGTCAGGCCTTCAAGCAGGCGCTCGATGGCAAGATAGACCCGGCCGTGGCCGACTTGGTGCCGCAGCAGCGTGGCGCACATCATGGGGGTAAGCGTCAGCGCAATGAAACCCGACACCAGAACCGTCGAAGCCAGGGTCAGGGCGAACTCGATGAACAAGCGCCCTGTGCGGCCGGTTGCAAACGCCAGCGGCGCATATACGGCCACGAGGGTCAGCGTCATGGCAACGACGGCGAAACCGATTTCCTTGGCGCCCAGGAAAGCAGCCTCCAGCCGCGTCTTGCCTTCTTCAATATGCCGGAAAATATTCTCAAGCACGACGATGGCGTCGTCCACCACCAGGCCGATGGCCAGCACCATGGCCAGCAGCGTCAGCGTGTTGACCGAGAACCCGAAAAAATACATGATGCCGCAAGCGCCGATCAGCGAGACGGGTATCGTTACGATGGGAATCAGGCTGGCGCGCATATTGCGCAAGAAAAAGAAAATGACCAGGACCACCAGGATTATGGCTTCGCCTATGGTGTGGTACACCGATTTGATCGATTCCAGAATGAACACGGAGCTATCGTAGGCGATGCTCAGCTTCATGCCGGTGGGCAGGGTTTCATTGATGAGCGCCACTTCGGCGTAGGCCGCCTTGGACAAGTCCAGCGGGTTGGCCGTGGACTGCTTGGTAATGCCGATGTTCAGACCTTCCCTGCCATTGAAACGCGACAGCATGCGCTCTTCGGCCGGCCCTATTTGAACGTCGGCGACGTCGCTCAGGCGCACCGAATAGCCCTTTACATTGGCCACGATGACATTGCGGAACTGGTCGACGGTTTGCAGGTCGGTGGACGACACCACCGAAAACTCGCGGTCCGAAGATTCAATGCGGCCCGCCGGTATCAGCACGTTTTGCTGGCTCAGCGCGGTTTCGACCTCTTGCACCGTAAGCCCATACGCGGCCAACTTGCTGCGGTCGATGTATATGCGCATCGAAGGCTGGCGCTCGCCGTATATGCGCACCTCGGCCGCCCCCGGCAGCACCGACAACCGCGTCTTCACATAGCGATTGATATAGTCGGAAAGCTCCAGCGTTGAATAGCTGCCGGCGTCGACCGCCATGAAAATGACAGGTGTGGAGTCGGCTTCGACCTTGCTGATAATGGGTTCGTCGATTTCGTCGGGCAAATACCGCCGGGCCCGCGATACCTTGTCGCGCACATCAGCCGCTGCCGAATCCGGGTTCCGCGACAGATTGAACTTGATTGAAATGGAGCTGCGCTCGGAACGGCTGGCGGAAGTCATTACGTCGACTCCCTCGATTCCGGCCAGTTGGTCTTCCAGCGGCTTGGTTACCTGGGACTCGACCACTTCGGGCGAGGCGCCCTTATAAGTGGTTACTACTGAAACCACCGGCTCGTCGATAGCCGGATACTCGCGCACTGTAAGCCTTTGGTACGAAATAAGGCCGACCAGCACGATCAGCAGGGCCAATACCGAGGCAAAAACCGGGCGTTTAATGCAGACTTCGGAAATTTTCATGGACGGCCTCGGACTCAGGAACCATTAGCCGCCGCAGCCGCTTTGGCCGCGGCGCTGGGCACAATGCGCACCAGCGCGCCGTCGCTGATTTTCTGCAGCCCGGCCACCACAACCTGGTCGCCGTCGGCCAATCCGTCCAGAACCTCGACCTTGCCGCTGCGGCGCAGGCCAATATGCACCTGTCGGCGCTCGACCCGGTCCCCCGCAATACGGAAGACATAGCGGGCCTCTTCGGAAGGCACCAGCGCCGCTTCGGGCACCATCAACGCCTTGTCGTCGGCAAACTGCAGTTGCACCCGCGAGAACATGCCGGGCCGCAGCAAGCCGTCGGGATTTGGCACGTCGGCGCGCAGCAAGATGGAACGTCCACCCACATCGACCAGCGGGTTGATGGCTCCAACCCGGCCTTCGCGCACCAGGCCGGGCATGGCGTCCAGGCGCAATGCCAATGGCTGACCTACCCGGATTTGCGCCAAATAGTGCTCCGGTACGCGAAAGTCCACCTGCAGCGGGTCAATGGATTCGATCGGCACCAAGTCGGCGCCGGGGCTGACGTAGTCGCCTACCGACACCTGGCGCAGGCCGATCAGCCCGTCGAAGGGCGCCAAAATAACGGTTTTACCCAACTGCGCGCTGGCCAGGGCCACAGCCGCCTGCTGCACCCTAAGCTGGCTGGCGGCCTCGTCGCGCGCCTGCTTGCTGATAAAGCCCTGACTGCTTAACTCTTGTGCGCGCCGGTTCTGGCTTTGGGCCAGGCTTAGATTGGCCTGGGCCTGTTGCAGTTGCGCCTTGACCACGCTGTCGTCCAGGCGCACCAGCATCTGACCCTTGGCAACCTTGCCGCCTTCCTTGACATTGATTTCGCTGATGCGGCCGGTTATTTCAGGGCGTAGAACCACCGAATTTTCGGAACGAAGCGTGCCCACGGCCGACACCCCGCGCGGCAACAGCACGGATTCGACTGGAGCGACTTCAACGTTGACCGCCGCCGGGGCGCCTGCCGGCGCCGGCGCGGCGGACTTGGCCGCGGGCGCAGTTTTGCTGCCGCCCCCAACCCAACGCGTGCCAACCACACCCAATGCTGCCCCAATCACCAAGATTGCTGCCAAACCCGCTGCATTTACTTTCATGGAATCAATTATTTATATGGTTGTATACAAGTCTGCGCATGCTTCGACCCCAGCCTGTCGAAACCAACTGTTTCCGCAAATGGCAAATAGTAGCGCACCGGACCCATCTGCGGCAGGCCTTTAACAAAAGGTTTATCCTGTTCTGAAACAATTGCCGCGCCCCGGCACGCGCCAGCAGCATTTTTCGCCAGGCCGCAACGCCAGCAGTCCCCAAGCAAATCCGCCCCCCAGTTGGAGAACACCGGCTGTCGACGCCAGTCAGGCGCTGCGCCCCAGGCTGCGCGCTTGCTCCGCCCCAAGATTGGCCAATTCGTCGGCACGCTCGTTGCCCGGGTCGCCCGCATGGCCTCTTACCCACTTCCAGCTTAAGTCGTGCAGCGCGACCTGCTCGTCCAGCATGCGCCACAGATCGGCATTTTTTACGGGCTTTTTATCGGCAGTGCGCCAATCGCGCCGTTTCCAGTTAGCTATCCATTCCGTCATGCCTTTTTGCACGTACTGGGAGTCAGTGTGAATAATCACCTTACAAGGGCGCTTCAAGGTCTTGAGCGCCTGGATCACCGCCATGAGTTCCATGCGGTTGTTCGTCGTATCGGGCTCGCCCCCATATAGCGCTTTTTCGTGCGCTCCCTGGCGCAGCAATGCGCCCCATCCGCCCCACCCCGGATTGCCCTTGCAAGCTCCGTCCGTCCAAATGTCCACCTGTGTACCGCTCATGTTTTCCTTAATGATCAAACGCCCGAATGCCTGCCGGTAACCACCGTATGGCCATGGACGTGTTTAGTCTTGCGTTTCCATTCCGGACCGACCAGGCGCAGGCAAGCCACGCGCTTGACCGCGGACACAACATACAGCGACCCGCAAATCGGCCACCAGCGATCGCCCGCCGCTTCCATGAAGGACCACCGGCGCAGCCAGCGCTCCGTTTCGCAAGGCGGCGCATAACAGCCGAAATTGCCCCGGTCCAGCTCGAACGACAGTAATTTAAACCAATCCTTCAGGCGCGCCAGCGACACCTGCATGTGCGCCGGGACGGGCATGATGGGATCCAGCCCCGGAATACGTTCATGCAGCCCCCATAGGCTCCAGGGATTAAAGCCCGAAATGACCACCTTGCCTTCGGGCACCAGCACGCGCTCGGCCTCGCGCAAAACCTGATGCGGACTATTGGAACACTCCAGAACATGGGGTAATATCAAAAGATCGATGCTTTGGCTGTCGAAAGGAAGGTTTTCGGGGTCGGCGTAAAGCGCGGCCGCGGGGTGCAAGACACCTGCCTCACTATATGAATGAGAACGGCCTTTGTACGGAATGCGGTTGGCCTCCAGCAAGTCCCAGGCTGGAAGCCCTATTTGCACAGCATGAAAGCCAAACACATTGGCCACCATGCTGCTGATTTTTTCCTGTTCCCATTGCTGTACATACTGACCAGCGGGCGTGCTCAGCCACTGGGCAAGATCAACTATCAGCGGCTGGCCCAACAATGCAGACACATCAGTTCCTTGCTTTTTAATGGTTCATAAACATGATTAATCGAGACAGTGGCAGCGGCACCCAGCTTATTCCCGTGCCGGCGTTTTCCGACAACTATATCTGGCTGCTTTGCAAAGATGGGCACGCTGTCGTGGTCGACCCCGGCGAAGCCGCACCAATTGAAAAGCTGCTGGCCCAGCATAAGCTAACCCTGGATGCCATTTTACTGACTCACCACCATCCCGACCACGTCGGCGGAGTAAAAGCCCTGAAGGCCGCAACCAACGCCACAGTGTACGGGCCACTTGGTGAAACCTTGCCCGCGTGCGATATCCGCCTTAAAGAAGACGACAATATCACACTCGACAACTTCAACCTGGAATTGTCCATCCTGGACATTCCAGGGCACACTGCCGGGCATATTGCCTATTTCGGCTACCTGGACAGCGGCAAGCCCGTGGTTTTCTGTGGTGATACACTGTTTGCCGCGGGATGCGGCCGGTTATTTGAAGGAACTCCTGCGCAAATGCTCAATTCTTTGGGTAAACTTAAAGTTTTACCGTTGGATACCCTTGTGTGCTGCGCCCATGAGTACACTTTGGCCAATTTACGTTGGGCCTTGCAGGTGGAACCCGGCAACCCAGCATTGCAACAACGATGGAAAAGCGCCCAGCAATTGCGCTCTGAAGGCCGGCCAACGCTGCCTTCAACGATCGGGCTCGAGCTTGAAACCAATCCGTTTTGTCGTCCGCTGCAAGAAAGTGTCTCGGATGCCGCCGCCGCGTATGCAGGCGTGCCGCTAACCTCGGCTGTAGCCGTTTTTGCCAGTTTGCGTGAATGGAAGAACAACTTTTGACCAATAACTAACCAATGAACTGCCTACGACTATTTATTCTGCTCATCGTAGCAGTTCTGGCGGGTTGTGCCAGCAACCATAGCAACCAGCCCGCGGGCCATAAAACCTATAGCGCAGCCGAAACTTCCCGCACTATAGACCTGACCCATCCCCCCCGCGACATGTGGGACCGCATCCGGCGCGGTTTCGCCATTCCCAATCTCAACGACGACCTGACCGAGCAGTGGACCAACTACTACGCTTCGCACCCCGAATCGGTCTACCTCATGAGCCAGCGCGCCGGTAAATACCTGTACTTCATCGTCGACGAACTAGAGCGCCGCGGCCTGCCCACCGAGCTTGCACTGCTGCCGTTCGTCGAAAGCGCCTATAACCCCACCGCCTACTCCAGGGCCAAAGCCTCGGGCCTGTGGCAGTTCATTCCCAGCACAGGCTTGCATTACAACCTGAAGCAGGACTCGTGGCGCGACCAGCGCCGCGACCCCATCGCTTCTACCCATGCCGCCCTGGACTATCTAAGCTACCTATACGATTTCCAGGGCGACTGGTATCTGGCGCTGGCTTCCTATAATTGGGGCGAGGGCTCCGTCAAGCGCGCCCTGGACAAAAACGCCAATGCCGGCCAGCCTGCCGACTATGCATCCATCAACATGCCCGATGAAACCCGCAACTACGTGCCCAAATTGCAGGCCATAAAAAACATCGTCGCCAATCCCAAGAAATACGGCATCAACTTGCCCGAAGTCAGCAACACACCGTATTTCACCACCATCCAGAAAACGCCAACCATCGACGTAGCCGTTGCCGCGCGCTTGGCCGAAATGTCGGTCGAAGACTTCAAAGCGCTCAATGCTTCGTTCAATACGCCGGTCATGCTGGCCGAACACCAGCCTACCCTGCTCTTGCCCACCGACCGCGCCGATATATTCAAGGCCAACCTGGAGGCCTACCAGGGCAAACTAAGCTCTTGGCAAACCTACCAGTCTCAGCGCGGCGAATCGTATGCCTCTATTGCAAAAAAATATGGAATCAGCCTGGGCCAGTTGCGCGCTATCAATGGCCTGCCCGGCAAGTCCAGCAAGGCCGTGGCCCAGACCTTGCTGGTGCCGGCCGAAATGGGCGGCACCGGCGGCATTCAACTGGCGTCGCTGAACTATCCTTCCAACGACGCTTCGGCCCCGGACTCCGAATCCAAGGCCCGGCCTTCGCTCAAAAAGGCCACGGTACAACAGCGCGGCAAGGATATCGTCGTAAAGCGCCGCGTCAATGCGCGCACGCACACCGTCAAGTCGGGCGAGACCTTGTTCTCGCTGGCCAAGCGCTACAACACCTCGGTGGACGAATTGCGCAAGCTGAATAATCTTAAAAACAATAGTCTGGCAAAAGGCAAGCAATTGCGGGTGCCGGGCACCAATATTCGCGGCTAAGGCCACGTCAATCAAACAGGAACACAAAATGGGTTTTTTAAGCGGTAAGCGCATTTTAATTACCGGCGTCCTTTCCAACCGTTCTATTGCCTTTGGCATTGCACAGGCCTGCCACCGGCAAGGAGCCGAGCTGGCACTGACCTACGTGGGCGAACGCTTCAAAGAACGCGTCACTGAATTCGCCGCCGAACTGGGCAGCAATATCGTCCTGCCCTGCGACGTCTCCGAAGACGCGCAGATCGACGCGGCCATGGAAGAGCTCAAAACGCACTGGGACGGCCTGGACGGGCTGGTGCATTCCATTGGGTTTGCACCGCGCGAAGCCATTGCGGGCGACTTCCTCGACGGCTTGTCGCGCGAAGGGTTCCGGATTGCGCACGACATTTCGGCCTACAGCTTCCCGGCGCTTGCCAAGGCCGCCCTGCCTTTGCTGAAAGACCGCAAAAGCTCCGTGCTGACGCTGACCTACCTGGGCGCGGAAAAAGTCGTACCCAATTACAACACCATGGGCCTGGCCAAGGCCTCGCTGGAAGCCAGCGTTCGGTATCTGGCCAACGCGCTGGGCCCCATGGGCATACGCGCCAATGCCATTTCGGCCGGCCCGATCAAGACGCTGGCCGCCAGCGGCATCAAGGACTTCGGTTCCATTCTGAAGTTTGTCGAAGCCCATGCCCCGCTGCGCCGCAATGTCACCATCGAAGACGTGGGCAATGTCGCCGCTTTCATGCTGTCCGACCTTGCCGCAGGCGTAACCGGCGAAATCACTCATGTAGACGCCGGCTTCTCTACTGTTGTGCCCGGCATGTCCTGACAAATAGCGCCGCAATAGAAACGGCCCGCATGCTTGCGCACTGCGGGCCGTATTTCATTCCGGGGGGAAACTGGCGCCCTGGTCTTCCGCATGCCAGGCGGCGTACTTGTGCATCACACGCTCGAACAACGCAGACGTCATCCACGTCGAAAGCCAGGCCTGGGTATGCGGCCACGGCTGCGCCATAAACCAGTCCATGTCGACATGAGCGAACTGGCGCACGAAAGGTGCAATAGCCATATCGGCCAATGCCGGCCGCCGTCCGAATAAAAACTCGCCATCGCCAAGCCTCTGCTCTAGAGAGTCCAGCCATTGGGCGCCCTGCTGCCTGTGCGCCGAACCGTCGGTGTCGCCATAGCGCTGCGGGTACTTGTATCGGTCCAGATGGTTCTTGAAAACGCCGTCGCATTCAGCGATCAACGCCAACATGGCGTCCAGGCCGCCCTGCGGCGGCGAAAGCCAATACTGCGGGTCGTGGCGGCCCAGCGCCCACAACATGATGTCCAGGCTTTGCTCCAGCACCCGGCCATCAGGCAAAACCAGAACCGGCACCGTGGCCTTGGGAGAAGCATCGCGCAAAGCCTGCGGCTTGTCGCGCAATACTACTTCGCGCAGTTCGCAAGACACACCGCTGCTGGCCAGCGCCAGCCGTGCCCGCATCGCGTAGGGACAGCGGCGAAAGGAATACAGTATGGGGCGCTGCGCTACTGTCATGGCTTGCGCAACAAGCCCGAGCCAATCGCCAATTGCGCTTCCGCCTGTGCGCCCATGCGCTTGACCAGGCTGCCGGCGTCTTCCACTTCATGTATCAGGTCGACCACTTCGCCGGCCCAGACCATGGCTGTGTCGTAGTCACCGTCGCCGGCGGCGGCCCAGAAAGCGGGGGTTTCCACGTCGGCAGCCTGCGCCAGGCTTTCTTCGCGGCCGCTCCAGCGCGCCATGAACTCATTATGCAAAGCGCGGCCGGTATAGCCGTTTGGCCAGTCGTAGCCCCTGACGATGTCGAAGACACGCGTACGCTGCGTTTGGTTTCCTTGGGCGCCCACAATGCGCTGCTTGGCCTGGTCATGTCCCAGGGCTTCGCTGGTTGCATAAAACCGCGTCCCCAGCAAAGCGCCCTGCGCGCCCAGCATCAAGGCTGCGGCAATGCCGCGGCCGTCGGCTATCCCGCCCGCGGCCACGACCGGGACGGAGCCGACAGCGTCGACCACTGCCGGAACCAAAGGCAGGGTCGCGCGCGCGCCGCCATGTCCGCCGCCTTCAGTACCCTGCGCCACGATCAGGTCGGCGCCGGCCTCGCGGGCCTGCACGGCACCGGCAACATCCTGTACCTGGCAGATCAGCTTGCACCCCGCCGCTTTGATGCGGGCGGCATAAGGGGCGGGGTCGCCGAAAGACAACATGACGGCATGCGGCTGAAATTGCAGCACCAGCTCCAGTATGCCGTCGCCTATCGCCCACGTGATCAACCCGGCACCCCAGGGTCGGCTGGCCTGAGCCTGGGCCAGCGCCAATTCGGTCTTCAGCCAGGCAGGGTCGCCATAGCCGCCCCCGACCATGCCCAGTCCTCCGGCGTTGGACACCGCGGCCGCCAAACGGCCGCCCGCAACGCCTCCCATGGGTCCAAGCACAATGGGGTGATCCAGACCGAACATTTCGGTCAAAGCCGTAACTATCATGACGCCTCTCCTGATCGAGCCGCCGCAAGTTGCTTGTTTATTCGGCGGTATCGCTATGTTTGCCTGGCTGTTCGACCGAACCGGCAGGCTGTTTGTCCATTCGTACGCCTATATGGCGCTGGCGGCGGCTGCGGGCCAGTTCGACCTGCTTCTGGCGTTCGCGAAACCGCTGCATCTGCTCTTCCGAGTGCTTGCCGTAGCAATGCGGGCAACTAATGCCTTCGACAAACAAGTCTGAAGCCCTGTCGGCCGCCCCAAGCGGCTGACGGCAGGCGCGGCACAACTCATAGTGGCCCTGATCCAGCCCGTGAACCACCGACACGCGTTCATCGAATACGAAGCACTCGCCATCCCAGCGGCTTTGCTCGGACGGTACGGTTTCCAGGTACTTCAGGATACCGCCCTCCAGATGATAAACCTGTTCGAAACCCTGCGAGCGCAAGTACGCGGTGGATTTTTCGCAGCGTATGCCGCCTGTGCAGAACATGGCGACCCGGGTTTTCTTGTTCAGAAGCCCGCCCTCGCCCGATTGCTCTTGCACCCACTGCGGGAACTCGGTAAAGCTTTCGGTGTGCGGATTGACGGCGCCGGCAAACGAGCCGATGGATACTTCGTAGTCGTTGCGCACGTCGACCACGACGACATCCGGATCGTCGATCAGGGCGTTCCATTCGTCTGGCTTGACGTAGGTTCCGGCCATGGACTGAGCCTGCACATTAGGGATGCCCATCGTGACGATTTCACGCTTGAGCTTGACCTTGAGCCGGTAAAACGGCATTTCCTGCGCCCAGGATTCTTTGTGGCTTAGCGCGGCCATGCGCGGATCGGCGCGCAAATAGGCCAATACCGCCTGAACCCCTTCGGACGGCCCGGCGATCGTGCCGTTTATGCCTTCTTCGGCCAGCAGCAACGTGCCTTTAACCTCGTGGCGCTCGCAAAAATCGAACAACGGCTCGCGCAGCGCGCGATAGTCGGGCAAATGGACGAATTTGTAAAGTGCAGCAACCAGAAAATGAGCCATGGCGTATTGATGAGGCAAAGACCCGCCTGCCTGGCGCAGCCCAGGCGCATGCGGAACCTTCGACAAATGGGTAAAACGGCTATTTTACCCGTACGCGCAAAGCCGGCCTTGATAGGCCGCAAGCAACAATGGAATTATTTGTCGCGCCGACGGTCGTAGCGTTCGTTACCTACACCGCCCATGCTGATGATGCGCTTGGCCGATACCTGCTTGGCCCTTGCATTATTGATGTCTTGCTGGACGGTGCTGCGCAAGGGGCGGAACTGAGTAGGGGTACGCGGTTTAACCAACATCAAAAAACCTCACTATATAGAGTAAAGTAATCATGAAGCAGCCTTGCGGCCGATGTTCAAGTTGTTGTAACACTGTAGCTCAGGCCGTAAGATAACACCAGTTTGCCGACAAATTGATGACAGTTGGGGAAATTACCAATGCGTGATGCCGCTATATCCGTGCCACCTCGACTATTATGGCGCCGCTTATGAACGTCACTATTCCCGATGACTATCAGGATTGCGTCCGTTATCTGCATTGCTTCGAGAAGCTTGCGCGCCACGGTGTGCAGGTATTCAACGACAGCACCAAAAACTTGGCCGACCTGGCGGCACGCCTGGTCACGGCAGACGCCATCGTGCTTACCCGCGAACGCACTGCGGTTTCAGCCGCCCTGCTCGACCGCCTGCCCAGGCTGCGCTTTATCAGCCAGACAGGAAGCATCGGCCCTCATGTCGACCTGGACGCCTGCACCGCCAGGGGCATAGCCGTGGCCGATGGGCGCGGAAGCGGGGTAAGCAGCTCTACCGCCGAACTGGCCTGGGCCTTGGTACTGGCCAGCCGGCGCCACCTGCTTGCCGAAGCCAACCGCCTGCGCGACGGCCTCTGGCAAGGCCATCTGGGCCGCCAACTAAAAGGCCGGCGCCTGGGCATCTGGAGCTATGGCCGCATAGGCCGGCAGGTCGCCGCCTACGGCAAAGCGTTCGGCATGGAGGTCTGGGTATGGGGCGGCCCAGGCTCTACAGCCAGCGCGCGCGCCGACGGATACGCCGTGGCGCCCTCGCGCGAGGCCTTTTTTATCGACAGCGACGTTGTAAGCCTGCATTTGCGCCTTGTTCCTGAAACGCGCGGCATTATTACACTGGCCGACCTTTCGCTAATGAAGCCTACGGGGCTGCTTGTAAACACCAGCCGCGCCGAGCTGCTTGCGCCCCACGCGCTGGAACGCGCGCTGCGCCAGGGCCGGCCCGGGTTCGCCGCCGTCGATGTCTACGAAGAAGAGCCCGTGCTCGGAGCCCGCCACCCTCTTCTACAGCTGCCCAACGCCCTGTGTACTCCGCATATCGGCTTTGTTGAACAAGACAATTACGAATCCGCTTACGGCGCCGCTTTTGACAATATCGCGCGCTACGCCGCCGGCGAGCCCGTAAGCCTGCTCAATCCCGAAGTCCAGCAGCACGAGCGGCAAAAATCATTGCCCGTCTATTCTGAAACGAGAACATAACCATGACACCCTTTACCGACAGCGCCGATGTCAGCCACTTCATCAATGGGCAGGCAAGCAAAGGAGCCGGCACACGGCGCCAGGACGTCTACAACCCCGCCCTGGGCAGCGTTGCGCGCCAAGTCGTGCTGGCCGAAACGGCCGATGTCGACGCGGCCGTCGCCAGCGCCGAACAGGCTTTCCCGGCGTGGGCCGACACGCCGCCGCTGCGCCGTGCACGAATTCTATTCAAGTTTCTTGAGCTGATGAACCAGCACCGCGACGCCCTGGCCGCCATCATCACCGCCGAACATGGCAAGGTCTTTAGCGATGCCCAGGGCGAAGTCTCGCGCGGCATCGACGTCATCGAATTTGCTTGCGGCATTCCGCAATTGCTCAAGGGCGACTTTACCGAGCAGGTCTCCCACGGCATCGACAACTGGAGCCTGCGCCAGCCGCTGGGCGTCGTGGCCGGCGTAACGCCTTTCAACTTTCCTTGCATGGTTCCCTGCTGGATGTTCCCGGTAGCCATCGCGGCGGGCAACTGCTTTGTGCTTAAACCCAGCGAGCGCGACCCCTCGGCCGCGCTGTACATGGCCCAGTTGCTCAAGCAAGCCGGCCTGCCCGACGGGGTCTTCAATGTCGTACAGGGCGACAAAGTCGCCGTCGACGCCCTGCTTGCCCACCCCGGCGTCAAGGCCGTCAGTTTTGTAGGATCCACCCCAATCGCGCATTACATATACCAGCAAGGCGCGCATTTCGGCAAACGGGTACAGGCACTGGGAGGCGCCAAAAACCATCTGGTCGTCATGCCCGATGCCGACCTGGATCAAGTCGTCGATGCCTTGACGGGAGCGGCCTACGGTTCGGCCGGCGAGCGTTGCATGGCCATCTCGGTCGCGGTGCTGGTGGGCGACGTTGCCGACAAGATCATGCCCCGGCTGGCGCAACGCGCCAAAGACCTGATCATTAAAAATGGCATGGAAGCCGATGCGGAAATGGGCCCGGTGATCAGCCGCCAGGCTCTGGAGCGCATCGAAGGCTATATCGCGCTGGGCGTACAAGAAGGCGCCGAGCTGGTTGTGGACGGACGCGGCATCAAGGTGCCGGGCCACGAAAACGGCTTTTTCACCGGCGGCACTCTATTCGACCATGTCACCCCGCAGATGCGCATCTACAAAGAAGAAATTTTCGGCCCGGTGCTGGCCTGCATACGGGTGAACGATTTCGCCACAGCCGTCGATCTCATCAATTCGCATGAATTCGGCAATGGCGTCTCGTGCTATACACGCGACGGCCACATCGCCCGCGAATTCGGCCGGCGTATCCAGGTCGGCATGGTTGGCATCAATGTGCCCATTCCGGTCCCGATGGCCTGGCATGGCTTCGGCGGCTGGAACAAGTCGCTATTCGGCGACACCCATGCCTATGGCGAAGAAGGCGTACGCTTCTACACCAAGCAAAAAAGCATTATGCAGCGGTGGCCCGAAAGCACCGCCAAGGGCGCGGAATTTGCCATGCCCACGCATAAATGACGAAACTCAACAGGGCCGTCCGAATACTAAGACAGCCTTACTTTGCGGCGGCTTATTTAAGCACCGCTGCAAAAGCCTGGGCCACGCGGTCGACATTGCTGGTGTTGAGCCCCGCCACGCAAATGCGGCCGGATTCGATAATGTAGACGCCGAAGCGCTCGATCAGCTCGTGCATATGCGGCGCCAATGCCGGGGCATAGCTGAACATGCCGCTTTGCGCCATCAGGAAATCCCAATCGTAGGCCGGATGGTGCTGCACCAAGCCCCGGTGCAACTGAGTTCGCATGGCCTGGATGCGCTCGCGCATGGCGTTGACTTCGGCTTCCCACATAGGGCGCAGTTGCGGGTCGAGCAGAACCGTTTCCACCACATGGCCGCCGTATGCCGGGGGACTGGAATAATTGCGGCGCACGGCCTGCTGCATCTGCCCCAGCGCACGCGAGGCCTCGTCGGCGTCGGCGCACACCATGCTCAAGCCGCCGCAGCGCTCGCCGTACAGCGAGAAAATCTTGGAAAACGAATTGGCCACCAAAAACGACTGGCCCGCCCGCACCAAGGCCCGCACAAGATAAGCGTCCTGATCGAACCCTTCCCCCAGGCCCTGGTAGGCCATATCCAGGAACGGCAGCAGCTTGCGCTCTGCCACGATTTGCACAATCTCGTCCCACTGGGCATGGCTTAGATCAGCCCCGGTCGGGTTATGGCAGCAAGGGTGCAAAAGCACGATTGTTTCTGCGGCAAGGGTACGGAAATAGGCCGACATGGCGGCAAAATCCAGCCTTTGCGTAACCGGGTCGAAGTACGGATAAGTCTCGACGGAAAACCCCGCGCCTTCAAAAATGGCGCGATGGTTGTCCCATGTGGGACTGCTGATGCGCGCGGACGAATTCGGAAAGAACTTGCGCAATAGGTCGCTGCCAACCTTAAGCGCCCCCGACCCGCCCACTGTCTGGATGGTAGCCACACGCCCCGACCCGACCGCCTCGGAGTGCTCTCCGAACACAATGCCCTGCACCGCCTTGCAATAGGCCGGGCTGCCGCTCATGGGCAAGTAGGTGCACGGCGCGGTCGATGCGTTGACTACTTTTTGCGCCCGCTGCACCGATTCAAGCCGAGGGATGTTGCCCTCGTTGTCGTAGTACAAGCCAATGCTGAGGTTGATTTTTTCAGGGCGAGGGTCGTCGCGATAAGCCAGCTGCAAAGTCAGTATGGGGTCGCCTGCGTAGGCCGATAACGTGCTGAACAAGATTCTTCCTGTACGCCGGGAACCCCGGCAAGCGGTTAATAGTGTTAGCCATTTTATACTGGCGACAGGCCATGCGGCGTCAGCTTGCCGCCGTTGCGGCCTGGCGACCGTGATGCCAGCGTAAAAGCCGCCGCTCGGCAACTGAATAGTCGGCCAAGTTCCGCATCAACGCCGGTATACCAGCATCCGGCCCTTGTAGGGGGCAGCCGGACTGTCGGCTTGCGGCGGCAGACTGCTTAATTGCATGTCCTGTTGCAGCGCAAAGCCAAGCGCGGCCATATTGCGGTTGAATGCCGGGCGGTGCCCGCGGTTGGGATCGACGATCCAGACCTCGGCATCGTCCACTGCATGCTGGTCGATGAATGCCGCGAGTTCGGCCGGCATGTCTCTGTCGTATAGCAAGTCGCTGCCGATTATAAGATCGTACCGGCTCGACAGCTGTATGCGCCCGGCATCCAATATGGACGCGGGACGCGCCTCGCCCCATTGGCCATGTTTGTATCTCAATGAAGCGCACAAGTCATTCAGCAGCAGGTTTTCCCGCAAGAAGTCCCCCGCCAGGGGATGGCAGTCGCTGGCGGTAATGCGCGCGCCGCGGCGATGGCCCACCAAGCTGGCCAGGCCAAGGCCGCAGCCTATTTCGAGTATTTTTTCGTCGGCGCAAACCGGCCGCAAGGCCAATTGCGCCGCCAGATGAAGAGCCGACGGCCATAACAGGCCGAACAGCGGCCAGACGGCGGGGCCGATGCCAAGACGCTCGGCTGCGCCGTCAGGGTCGTAGTATTGCTGGCGGTCCAGCAAAGAGCGAATAAAAAGATTACCAACGCCCGCTATGGCGATACTTTCCAGCTTGGTTCGATAGCCGGGCATCGTCATGAACGCAACATGAGAACACGCTCCAGAGGATAAAGACCTTCAGAGTATGGCCCACTTATGTCAAAAGACCAAACATGGCCCCAGCAACCGGCGGCAGGCTCGGACCGCCTCGCGGCCCGACCGCGCGTACATACTCCACGGAACGATGGAGCCGTAAACTGACATTACGCTTAATACGTAAATTTTGCATGTATTTGTAAAGGGCGCCAAGCCTGCAAAAGGCGATGCAAGGGCTTGCTGCGGGCATGTACTTTGCTAAACCAGCGGAAACGACGATTCCGTGAGACAAATATGAATACACGAGCAAAGTATGAACATGTATTTGCGTGCCTTTCGATGGCGGGAAGCGAAGTTTCCAATCAGCGCTCACGCAACGAACCTCATGGCGCCAGCGGATTGAGTCGAAGGCGCTTCGTGCAGGCGGCCTTGGCCCTGCCGGTCGTCAGCGCGCTTGCGGCTTGCAGTGAAAAGACCAAGCCGGTCCAGGTGGGGCGCATATTTTTTTCAGCCGACGAATACAAATTCGTCAAGGCCGCCACAGCGCGCTTGATACCCGGCACGGCCGACGATCCGGGGGCCTTGCAAGCCGATGTGCCGTTTTTTATCGATATGCAGCTTGCCGGTCCTTATGGGCGGGCCGATCGCTGGTATATGGAAGGTCCATGGGCCGACGGCACAGAGCAGCAGGGCTATCAATTAAAGGAAACTCCCGCGCAGCTATATCGCAAGGCCATTGCCGCAATCAACGATCACTGCCGCAGCCAATACGGCAAGGTATACGCCGACCTGAGCGAGCAGCAACAAGACCAGGTGCTGCACGACATGGACGACAACAAGATCAAGCTCAAAGACTTCCCGGCCCAGGCCTTCTTCGCGATTCTTTGGCAGAACACCCAGGAAGGCTTTCTTTCCGACCCGATGTACGGCGGCAATCGCAATTTCGCGGGCTGGAAACTGATCGGGTTCCCCGGCCCCCGCTACAACTACGTCGACGAGATCACAAAGTACGGCAAGCCTTATGCCTTGCCGCCCGTCGGCCTGATGGGCCGGGATGGTTCGGTCCTGAATCTATGAAGGAGCAAGAATGGCAACGAGACTGAAACCTGTCGATGTCGTGCTGGTGGGGTTCGGCTGGACCGCGTCCATCATCGCCCAGGAACTGACCGAGGAAGGAGTGCAGGTGCTGGCGCTGGAGCGCGGGGTGGATCGCGCCACCGTCCCGGACTTCGCCACTACCCACATACAGGACGAACTGAAATACGCGGTACGCAACGGCCTGTTCCAGGCGCCCATGCGCGAGACCCTGACCTTTCGCAATACGCGCGACCAGGTGGCCTTGCCCATGCGCCATCTGGGCTCTTTCCGGCCAGGCGCCGGTGTGGGCGGCGCGGGCGTGCACTGGAACGGCCAGACATGGCGCTTTCTGCCCGACGACTTCATATGGCGTTCGCACACTGAAGAGCGCTATGGCGCGGGCTTCATACCGGCGGATCTGACCATTCAGGACTGGGGCGTCACCTATGACGATCTGGAGCCTTATTACGACCGCTTCGAGTATTTGTGCGGTGTTTCCGGCAAGGCCGGCAATCTGCAAGGCAGCAAGCAGTCGGAAGGCAATCCATTCGAGGGCGCGCGCAAGCGTGAATACCCACTGCCGCCGCTGGAGCGCAGCGTGGGTTCGCTGATGTTCGACAAGGCGGCCAAGGAGATGGGCTACCAGCCTTTCGCCGCTCCGGCGGCCAATACTTCCCGGCCCTACCTGAACCCCCTGGGAGTCCAGATGGGCCAATGTACATACTGCGGCTTCTGCGAGTGGTTCGGTTGCGGCAATTATTCCAAGGCCTCGCCGCAATCGACCATACTGCCCGTGCTGCTGAAGAAGGACAATTTCTCGTACCGGACCGGCTGCGATGTTACCAAAGTGCTGCTGGACAATACGGGTAAAAAGGCCAAAAGCGTTATCTACCGCGACCTGGAGGGCCGCGAATACGAGCAGCCCGCGCAACTGGTCATCCTGTGCGCCTTTGCCCAGCATAATGTGCATTTACTGCTGCTCTCTGGAATAGGCGAACCGTACAACCCCTTCACGAACACCGGCGTCACGGGCCGCAATTATGCCTACCAGATCACCTCGTCGGTAGAGGCTTTCGTTGATGAACTGATCAATCCGTACATGGGCGCCGGCGCGCTGGGCCAGGCCATAGACGAATTCAACGGCGACAATTTCGACCACGGCCCTGAAGGCTTCATCGGCGGCGGCTATATCGCCCTGTGGACGACCGGCGGCCGCCCTATTCTTCAGCACCATCTGCCCAAGGACGCGCCCAAATGGGGCGCCGGCTGGAAGAAGGCCATGGCGGAAAACTACTTGAAGAGCGTGGCCATCTCCACCCACGGCAGCGTGGTCAGCCAGCGCGGCGCCTACCTGGACCTCGACCCCAACTACAAAGATATCTACGGCAACCCCATGCTGCGCCTGACCTTCGATTTCCATGCCAACGACTACAAGATGTCGGCATTCCTGACGGACAAGGCCGAAGGCATCGCCAAGGCGATGAAACCGCGCTCCATCGATGTGAAGAAACGCAAAGGCCCCTATTCCATTATTCCGTACCAGACCACACACAATACCGGCGGTGCGGTCATGGGCGACGATCCGCGCACCAGCGTGGTCAACCGCTACCTGCAAAGCTGGGACGTGCACAATGTTTTCGTCGTAGGCGCATGCAACTTCCCCCAGAACGCCGGCTATAACCCCACCGGCACGGTGGGGGCCCTGGCCTATTGGGCCGCCGACGCCATACGTTCGATGTATCTGAAGAATCCTGGGCCGCTGGTCCAGGCCTGACGCAGGAGGCGCCATGCACGCGTTCAAACACAAATCGATGGGTCTGGTGCTGGCAATTTGCGCCGGCATGCTGGCCGAGGGCGCCTGTGCCCAGGGCACAGACTTCACCAATATCCAGCGCGGCCGGTACCTGGCGCAAGCCGGGGACTGCATTTCCTGCCACACCGTAAAAGGCGGCAAGCCCTTTGCCGGCGGCTATCCCATGCAAACTCCCTTCGGCACCATCTATTCCAGCAATATCACGCCGGACCTGGAAACCGGCATAGGAAACTGGACCGAAAAGGACTTTTACCGGGCCATGCACGAGGGCAGGCGCAAGGACGGCCAGTATCTTTATCCCGCCTGTCCTTACCCCTGGTTTACCAAAATGACACGCGAAGATGTCGACGCCCTCAAGGATTATCTGAACACCCTGGAACCGGTGCGCGCCCTCCCGCCGGACAATGAACTGATCTGGCCCCTGGGCTGGCGGCAACTGGTTGCGGGATGGAACCTGCTGTTCTTCGATGAAGGCGAGTATGTCAAGAACGACGACAAGTCGGACCTTTGGAATCGGGGTGCCTACCTGACCAAAGGCCTGGGGCACTGCGCCGCCTGCCATACCCCCAAGAACATGCTGGGCGCTTCGATAAGCGATAAAGCCATGCAGGGCGGCGACGCCGGCGAAGGCTGGTACGCCCCCAGTCTTACCGGCCACAAGCGCGACGGCCTGGGAAGCTGGTCCGTCCGGGACATTATGGATTACCTGAAGACCGGCGCCAATAAAGACACGGCCAGTACCGGCCCCATGACCGAGGTGGTCATGAACTCCACCCAGCACCTAAGCGATGAAGACCTTGAAGCCATCGCCACCTACTTGAAAGACATCCCCGCGCACGAGGCGGCCAAGACGGACACCGCCATCGCCGACAGCACCATGGCGCAGGGCAAGGGCATCTACATGGACCAGTGCCTGGGCTGCCATATGGCCGATGGCAAAGGCCAGAAAAACGCCTTCCCTCCCCTGGCCAACAGCCCCCCGATTCAAGCCGCGCAGCCGCAGACGCTGATCCAGGTGGTGCTGGCCGGAGACTATATGGCGGACCCGCCTTCGCTTCCTACCGGCCTGGCCATGCCTGCTTTCGACTGGAAACTGAACGACCAGCAAATTGCCGATGTCCTGACCTATGTACGCAATGCCTGGGGCAACCAGGCGCCCGCGGTCAGCGCCGACCAGGTCGCCGAAACCCGCAAGGATCTGCACAAATACGGCCCCCGCTACAAGCGCCTGATTTCACACACCATGCATTAACGGCCCGGCGGGCGCCAAAAGAAGCGCCACCGAAGCCGTGGCCATGTCCTGAAGTTCGCTCGGGGGGCATGGCCGCGCGCATATGGAATCATAGTGCCGAGGCCCACAAAGCAAGCCGGTCAGGCCTTTTGAGCCATCAGTTCTTCCTTGGTTTCCTGCATGGGCTTCTCCAGTTCGCGCAGGTCCAAATCTTTCTCGATCACTTTGGGAAAGAGTTCGTCTTCCTCTTCCGTGATGTGATGGTTGGTGTACTCGCCCAGCACGGTGAAATACGCATCGTACAGGTTCTCATTAGGCTGCATTTCCTCAAGCTGCGCAATCAGTTCCTTGGCGCTGGCGTGTTCGACCTTGGCTTCGTCCAGCAAGCTGCCGAATGTCTTGGGGTCCGCGCCGCGCAGAAACGGATAAAAGTGCTTTTCTTCCACCCCTGTATGCGCGGTAAGCGCGGCACAGGCTTGCCGCACGATCTCGGCCTTCCTGTTGTTGTCTTTCGCCGACTTGAATTCCTTGAAGAGTTTCTGCGCTTCGCGATGATCGTCGATCAGCATCGTAATTACTTTTTTCTGAGCCGAAGGAATGTGGCTTTTATTCATAGACATGAGTCTTCTCCTGTGGGTTATAGCGAAAGGCCGCCATGGCGACTCCAAGCAAACGCCATACCCGCACGCAGGGATGGAGCGCCCTTACCAAAAACCAACGGGTATGGCGTTTGCTGCGCCGTTGCGGCGGCCGTCATAGTGACCGCATCCGACAAATGATTTTGGGTCATCGACGTGAACAACATTGACGCTGTGTCAGACTATATGCAGGAGCATCGCCTTCTTCTTGTGACCGCGGAATCCTGCACAGCAGGGCTGATTGCCGCAAGGCTGGTGGACAGCCGTGGAGCCGGCGAAATACTGGACTGCGCCTTCGTAACGTATTCGCCCGCCGCAAAGCAGCGTTGTCTGGACGTGAACGAGGCCACCATCAAGGCTTACGGACTGACGAGCGAACAAGTATCGATTGAAATGGCGCACGGGGCGCTTGCCAGAAGCAAGGCCAACGTCGCCATTGCCAATACCGGCGTAACCGAACCCATGCCAAAGGGTCCTCCCGAAGGCACCCAGTGTTTTGCCTGGGTTTTCAGCTTGCCGCACGCCACGGCGCAGGTGTTTTCGGAGACACGCAAGTTCGACGGAGAGCGAAACGAAGTCCGCGCCGCCAGCGCGGACTATGCGCTGGCACGGCTGGTACGGTTGCATGCCCGCCTCATCGCCGCAGCCAGCGGTCCCGTCCGATAGGCGGTACAACGCTCTTCCCAGCCCAACGCAACGCCGCCCCGCATGCCGGAGACCGTGTTCGGCAAGCCTAGGCCCGCTTGCGCCTTCGCTGTACCCCATGCCAGCGGGCATACCGATTGCTGGTTTTCAAGAACCATGCGGCTCATCTGCAATGAGCGGCTTTCCACCCGTCTATCTAGAGAGGTCAAAGGATGAGTAACGCGTCGACAGCGTTGGGCAGCGCATTGGCCGACCAGTCCGCGGCCCGGCACGCGGTAGAGCTGGCCTTGCCGATGATTGAAAGCGGAATGGCTTCCCGCAGCATCGGCGAAAGCGGCTTTCTGTATATCGTCATTATGGATCCCGCGCTTGGGCCGGAGGCCTGCAGCTTTGAAAGCGCCATACTGTATGAACACTCTGTCGGCGACCGCAGTGCCTGGGATGCCGACTATGCACTCTATGCGCGCGAGAAGGCGCGCGTATGCTGGCGCGGGCGGCGCAGCGGACACGAGCTTCGCTATATTGCGCCACATTTGCTTCGCGCCACCGACACCGGGGTCTGGGGAGGAGTCTGGCACGACGGGATCGCCGTAGGTGTCAGCGGGGCGGACCCATGGTTCGACGAGGCCATAGGAACAAGCGTTGCGGGACTGTTGCGGGCCATCGCCAAGCAGCGGGCCTTGGCGCTGCAAGAAAGCCTGGAGCTTGGCAGGCATGATCAGGGCGGCGCGAAACCGCTTGCATCGACTTGAGCCTTGAACGTGAATAAATTTGCTCAAGCCATTCGTCCTCCAAAGTTCGGCTGGACCGGTCAGCAGGAAATCCTGACGACCATATGGCAGGCCGTCTGGCGATTCCGGCGCCGTACGGCGGCGGCACTGGCTTTGTTGATTGGAGCCAAGGTTTTCTCCCTGCTGGTTCCAGTGGCGTTAAAGCAGATCGTCGATACGCTGGAAAGCGGCCAGGCGGCGCTGGCCTTGCCCGTATTCCTGCTGCTGGGCTATGCACTGTTGCGGTTTCTATCGGGGCTGTTCACCGAATTGCGCGATATGGCATTTGCCAAAGTGACCGCCACAGCAGTGGCGGACTTTACCGTGCGGGTTTTCGACCATCTTCACCGGCTTGGCGCGCGCTTTCATGGCGGGCAGCAGACGGGCGTATTTGCACGCGACGTTTCGCGCGGTACGGCGGGCATAGGCTTTTTATTAGGCACAGCCCTGTTTACCGTGCTGCCCACGGTGATCGAGATTGTTTCTGTCATCGTCATCCTGCTGACTGCGTATCGAGCCGGATTTGCCGGAGTGCTTGCAGTCACGTTCATCGCCTACGCCGTCTACACCATAGTTTTCACCGAGAAACGCATTTTTTACCAGCGTGCGCTGAACGAGCTGGACTCTGCCGCCAGCGGTCACTTGGTAGACAGCTTGATGAACTACGAAACCGTCAAGCTCTACACCAGCGAGCGCGCCGAATCCCAACGGCTCGGTGGAATAATGAACCGGTGGATAGGGGTGGGCCTGGACAACCAGAAGGCCTTGTCCATCCTTCACGTCGGGCAAAGTGCGATTATCGCGTTTGGCGTGGCCATGGTTATGCTGATGGCCGGGCAGGATGTGGTCAACGCAAGACTTACCGTGGGCGATCTGGTACTGATCAATGCATATGTCATACAGGTGTGCCTGCCGCTGAACACCCTGGGGCTGATCTTTCGCCAGACACGCGAAGCCCTGATCAATGCAGAGCGCATGTCGGCATTGCTGCGCCTGCCCACCGAGGTCGACCACAAGAAGGACTTGCCCGCCTTGAAGGTTCAGGGCGGAGCCGTCAGCTTCGACAAAGTCGATTTTTCCTATGACCCCGCAAGGCCAATACTGCATGACATCAGCTTTCGCATCGGGCCCGCCCAGCATGTGGCGGTGGTAGGCGGAAGCGGATCGGGCAAGTCCACGCTGGCGCGCCTGCTATTGCGCCTGTACGACGTCGACGCGGGCAGCGTGACGATCGACGGCCAGGATGTGCGGTCGGTCACCCAGGCAAGCCTGCGAGCCAATATTGGCGTCGTGCCACAGGAATCGCTGCTGTTCAACAATACGATCCTGTATAACATCGCCTACGGCAAGCCACATGCGACCATGGCACAAGTCATCGAGGCGGCCAAGGCCGCCTATATTCACGAGCTGATAGAAAGCCTGCCCGACCAGTACGACACACCCGTGGGCGAACGCGGCATCAAGCTGTCTGGCGGAGAACGCCAGCGTATCGCCATAGCGCGCGCGTTTCTCAAGAATCCTCCCATACTGGTTCTGGATGAAGCCACCTCTGCCCTTGACACCCGCACCGAACGGGCGATCCAGAACGGGTTGAAGAGTCTCTCGCGCGGGCGCACCACGCTCAGCATCGCGCATCGGCTATCGACGATAGTCGATGCCGATCTTATCCTCGTCATGGACCATGGGCGTATCGTCGAGCGCGGCACGCACCAAGAGTTGCTCGGCCTTCAAGGCCAATATGCCCAGATGTGGAAGCTGCAGCTTCAGCAACAAGCGCTGAACGAGCAGGAAACGCGGCTGACCACTCAGCCGGTGAACCTGGTAGCGCTGGTGGCCGGCGTACTGGATGCGCTACGAGCCCCCATCGATGCGCGGGGCATCGCGCTATATACCCTGATCAGGGCCGACGTTGCCCGCGTAACAGGCGATCCCGCAGCACTGCAAAAGCTCTTGGGAGACATGCTCAAGAGCGCCATCCACTTCACGCCCCCTGACGGGCGTATCGAGATAAGCCTGGAGCGGGTCGACACTGAAGTCGCAGTCACGGTCACCGACAGCCGTTTGACGAACCGCATACCAGCCGCGGCGAATGACGCGGACGATGAGCCTGACGCCATTGAGGCGGCTTTGGCCGATGTCCCGCTGCTGGATCCGCCCCAGGCCAACGCATTGATGGAACAAATGGGCGGGCGTTTCGAGATGCATATCGCCGAGGACGAGTCGGGGCTGTCTTTTGTCATGCGCATGCCGATGCGCGCCGTCGCCGAAATGGCGGCGCCGGCGCAGCCCGCGCTTCAAGCTGCAACGCCCGATCCGCTGAAGAACCTGGAAATATATATCGTCGACGACCAGCACGAAGCCCGCGAACTGCTCGGAGAATCGCTGCAGGACTATG
This sequence comes from Eoetvoesiella caeni, assembly GCF_003315175.1. Taxonomy (GTDB): domain Bacteria; phylum Pseudomonadota; class Gammaproteobacteria; order Burkholderiales; family Burkholderiaceae_B; genus Eoetvoesia; species Eoetvoesia caeni. The sequence continues at coordinate 94,350 of NZ_QNRQ01000004.1, forward strand.
GCGCCCATACCCACCTGTTCCCATCCGGAGATACAGTGCTCGCAGCCTTGACCGAGCGCCCGCAAGACCAATGGCCGGACGTGCTTGTGTCCGACATCTCGTTGGGCGATACCGACGGATACCAAGTGCTGGCCAAGATACGCCAGATGGAGGCGCAGCGCAATGTGTCGCTGGGACGTCGACTGCCCGCCATTGCCCTGTCTGGACACTCCGCTGCGGAGGACAGGCTTTACGCGCTGCTGGCCGGCTTCCAGGTTTATATGGCCAAACCGGTGGACCCGCGCGAACTGGTGGCGACGATTCTTGCATTGACACGAGGCACAGCGGCCGTCTCCTCACCCAGCCCGTCAGAACCGCCCACGCAGACTTGAACCCAAGTCGGCACAAACTTTATGGAGGTAAATATGGAAAAGGAATCCTCATCCGCAATCGCCCAGTGGCCCGAAGACGCCAGAGAAGCAGCACAACTGGTGGTCGACCAATATGGCGAGCCCGACGAAGTAACCGCCAGCTTCGTTGTCTGGCACAAACCGGGCCCCTGGAAACGCATCGTCGCGTCCAGGCAGGTACATGAACACAATTTTCCGGCTCCCCATCTGGATTCCGTGGAATCGGTGATCGACTATCGCTTCCCCGACGATAAGGCCAGGGACGTTTTCTTATTCGACGGAAGCGTGGTGATCAACCGTACCGAAGGAGAGGTCTCCGCCCGTTGCCATGACGAACAGGCCAATTTTCTGGCATTGAACCTTATGCACGATATCGCGACAAACGCCAAGAACATACAGCAGGCGCGCGAATACTATGCCCTGGAGTTCTTGAATGCCCGCCGCAAGCAGCCTACGCCATACATGGAAAAACTGCACTTTATGCCAGCTCAAGGCGCGGCCGCCGATCCGGACACCCGCTTGCTGACGGATGAGGCCTTGCAACAGGCGGTCGAAGAAGGCAAGCGCAATAGCGCGGGAAGAGGCGGGTAGCGGACCATGCCCAGTCACAGCATAACGCGGGACCTCGCATCCACGATGGACCCGCTAGTTGTGGTGTCGCCCCACTATGACGACGCCGTATTCAGTTGCGGCAACTTGCTGGCGCTTGCGCCGGGCAGTACGGTGGTGACCGTCTACACAGGCCTCCCGGAAAAGGCCGACATTCTTACCGACTGGGACCGGCGCTGCGGGTTCTCGAGCGCGCGCGATGCAATGCAGGCCCGTGCGCTGGAAAACCGCAAGGCCCTTGGCCTTTTACATGCCGCGGGTATCGATCTTGAGTTCCTGGACAGCCAGTATGCGCGGCGCCGCGAGAACGGCGCGGACCTGCTGAGCGACACACTGGCCTCCACCATTACACAAATACAACCCGCAGCGGTGTTTTTCCCGTTGGGGCTGTTCCATGAAGACCACATCAATGTATCAGACGTATTGATAACCATCTGCCATCGCTTCCCCATCATCCATTGGTTCGTCTATGAAGACATTCCCTACCGCCAGCAATCGCAAAGAGTCGTGCAGCGGCTCTCGAAGCTGGTCGAATCGGGCGTCGGCCCCACCCCTATCCATGTCAAAGGCATGCCCGAGTACAAGGCGAAGGCGGTCGAAGCTTATCAAAGCCAGTTTCGCGGCTTGGGCTACGACGACGGCCGGCCAGTACTGCGCCAAGCTGAACAATACTGGCGGCTGCATTGCAGCATGGATCTCCTGTAGTCCAGCGAAGTGATCGGCATGACGGGACGGCGCGGGCATGCGGTTTGCTTCGAAAAGCTGGACAGCGCGATCGCGGTAAAACGCGCTACCCACCTTGCCGTGTACTTCCTTTAGCGAGAGACACCATCATGAATGTCGTTATCATTGGGGCGGGCTACGTCGGTCTGGTAACCGGCTGCTGTCTGGCAGAGGCCGGACACCGGGTGGTGTGCGTCGACCACGACGCCGAGAAATTGGCCGGGCTGAGATCCGGGCGCCTGCCCTTCCATGAGCCGGAACTGGTAACGATACTTGGCGAGCAGCTGGCCAGCGGCCGGCTGCTATTCGAAGACAGCGTCGCGCGCGCCATGCCAAACGCGGATCTCGTGTTTCTTGCAGTTGGCACGCCTTCGCAAACCGACGGCAGCGCCAATCTCGAGAATCTTCTGCGTTGCGCCAATGAACTGGCCGCCACGGCTTTCAGTGATTGCATGGTCGTTGTAAAGTCCACTGTACCCGTCGGCACTGGCGACCGTCTGGAGGCGCTTTTGAACGAAAATCGGGACCAGCATTCCGGCCATCCCCGGATACGGGTTGTCTCCAATCCGGAGTTTCTCGCCGAAGGCCGGGCCGTGCAGGACTTCCGGCATCCCGACCGGATCGTTATCGGGGCCAACGATGCCGGCTCGGCCGCGGCGCTGGCACAGCTGTACGCGCCTTTCGACGTGGACGGAATGCGCCTGATGTTCATGGACCGCCGCAGTGCCGAATTTGCCAAATACGCCTGCAACGCCATGCTGGCAGCGCGCATTTCAATGATCAATGAGCTGGCCGGATTGGCCAGCGGCTTTGGCGCCGACATAGAGGCTGTCTGCGGCGTCCTTAAAGGCGATCCCCGCATTGGCGGCAGCTACCTGCATCCGGGCGTGGGCTATGGAGGGTCCTGTCTGCCCAAGGACCTTAGCGCTCTTATCACTTGCGCCAAAACCATAGGCGAGCCCGCCGATATGCTCTGCAGCACGCAGCGCGTCAATAATCGTCAGGGCCGCCGCCTGCTGGAGTTCATACGCGAATATTTCCGGGGCGAGCTTCGCGGGAAGCGAATTGCCATATGGGGCCTTTCTTTCAAGCCCGCCACCGATGACGTGCGCGCCGCACCGAGCCTGGCGCTTATCCGCGGACTGCTGAACGAGGGCGCCTTGGTGTCGGCCTACGATCCCGTTGCCATGAAGGCCGCCAGCCTTGCATTGGGCGCAACGCCGGTCGTTTTCGGAGCCTCGGCCATGAGCGTGTGCGAGGGTGCCGACGCATTGGTATTGATGACGGAATGGGACGAATTCAAAGCTCCCGACTTCAAGGCCCTGGCCATGTGTATGCAGGGTTCCATGGTCTTCGATGCACGCAATCTTTACCAGGGCTCGATGTTGCGCCAATACGGTCTGCAGCATTTTGCGCTTGCCCGGTGTGCGCGACCGAAAGGCGACAACGCCGGCTTAAGCGGAAGAACCTCGCCAGTGCGCCCGGAAACGGCACAAGCACAGGCCCATGGCGGTGAAAAGCCCTATTCCTAGCTCAATTCCTGGAAACACATCTATGTTTTCTCGACCAGATAGCTTCCTATCAGCAAGGCGTCGAGCGGCGAAGTCCAGAACGATTCCAGAGCATCCCGCGGGCTGCATACAACCGGCTCGCCCCGTGTATTGAAGGAAGTATTCACCAGCACCGGCACGCCGGTCCTTGCTTCAAATTCCGTCAGCAAATCATGCAGCAAAGGATTTTGCTGTGCGTTGACAGTTTGCACACGGGCTGTGCCATCCGTATGGCGCACGGCCGGAATGAGATCGGCCTTTTCAGGCAGTACATCAAACACAAACAGCATGAAGGGTGCGTCGATCCTGGGCTTACCGCGGCTGTCGAACCATTGATGCGCACGTTCTTCGAGCACGACCGGCGCCACCGGCCTGAAGTCTTCCCGGTCCTTGAGTTCGTTAAGGCGCGCCTGCATGGCGCTGTCTCGGGGAGAAGCCAGGATGGAGCGCGCGCCCAATGCCCTGGGGCCGAATTCCATACGCCCTTGAAACCAGGCGATGACCTTCTCTTCTGCCAGCAACTCGGCGGCGGTTTCGGCCACATTGGTCAGCTTGCGGTGCTTTACGCCCGAGCGCGCCAAGAATGCGCCGATCTCACCGTCGTCATAGCGCGGCCCCAGATAAGCGTTGTCCATGGCCCATCGGGAACTGCCGTCTTCGCGCTGCAGCCGGTCCAGCCATAGCGCGGCACCCAGCGACGTGCCTGCGTCGCCCGCCGCGGGCTGCACCCAGATACTCTCGAAAGGACCGTGCTTGGCGAGATGGGAATTGAGTACACAGTTCAGCGCTACACCGCCCGCCATGCACAGGTTCCGCGACCGCGTTTGCCGGTACAGCCAGTTGGCCATTTCCAGCACAGTCTCCTCGAGGACTTTTTGCAAGGAATGGGCAATATCGCTATGCCGCGGCAAGAACTCCGTGCCGCGTACCCGGGCAGGTCCGAATGTTTCTTCCCATCGGCAGGGATGCAGCGTGTAGCCTCCGTCGCCGTCGTATTGCAGTATCTGCCGAAATTCATTCAAGTACGCCGGCTTGCCGTAGGAGGCCAGCGCCATGACTTTATATTCATCGGACGAATGCAAGAAGCCAAGATAGCGCGTCACGTCTTCATACAGCAGTCCCAGCGAATGCGGCAGGCAGACCTGCCGGAGGCGGTCATAGCGCCCGTCCGCATAGTGCCCATAGCTCGTGGTCGTGTGTTCGCCGCGACCGTCCATCGTCAGAACTGCCGACTCTTTGTAGGGCGCGGCCAAAAAGGCGCTGGCTTCGTGGCATAGATGATGTTCAAGAAACTTCCAGCGCTCCATGACGTGCGCCAGCGTATCGGACCGGAATCGCTTTTGCAGATGCAGCGGCACTCCGTCGATAAGCTGGCGCGGCGCATTCACAATGCTGGAAAGAAACAGCCCGTCCCACGGGGACCCGCGGCCCTGCCACTGCGCCGACGGCTCCAACGGCAATTCAATGCGGCCTTCTGGCGCTATATCGTCCTTAAGCAGCGCCGGATCGAAGGCATAGACGATATGGTCCACATCCGCCAGATCGCATCCCGCTTCCGCAAGGCAATAGTCCACGGCGTAGTAAGGCAATTGCCAAGTGGAAAAAGGGACTGGGCGCTTGCCATGCTTTACCCGCGTGTAGCGCTCCTCTTCTACAGCCGCCAGCACTACGCCGTCACGCACAATGGATGCGGAGCAGTCGTGAAATGTCGCATTGATACCCAGGGTCAGCATGTAAGTTCCATCCTATGATCGGTTCATGGCAGGACTGTTTCGGGCATGAACTGGCGCGCCACAAGCTTGCTTGCGGCGTTCAGGTCCGGCACACAATAATCAGACACACGCCATTCATTCATAAGCCACTCTGTTTCATTGCCGTTGTCGACCAGTACGGTGCGGCATCCCGCGCGGCGCCCCGCCTCGATATCATTGACAATGTCACCGATAAGCCAGGAGCGATGCAGATCAAGTTGGTGCCTTTCAGCGGCAGTAATCAATAGGCCTGGCGCAGGCTTTCGACACGCGCAGGAATGCGCGTAGGCCAGCAGAGTCCCATCCGGGTGGTGCGGACAAAAGTAGAAGCCGCTTAAGGTGGCGCCCACTGTTTCGAACATACGGCTTAGCCGCGTCCGCATTCCATAGAGTTCATCGAAGCCGAATTTTCCAAGCGCGATGCCGGGCTGATTCGTTATGACGATAAGCGGCAGCCGCAATTGCGCCAGCCGTGCAAGACCCTGTTCGGCGCCGGGCGCGAATATCATTTTCTCTGGGTCCACATTGTATGGAACGTCCCGCAGCACCGTTCCATCCTTGTCCAGAAAAATGGCCGGCGTCAGGGCCATGATGTTTCCTTCATGGGCAGCACCATCACTTCGGGTATCACCGTCTGCGCGGGCTGCGTCAGCACGAACTTGACCGCTCGTGCGACATTGTCCGGGTCCTGCAGGAGATCAACGTCGATATCGGGAAACCGGTCGAGCAGGAATGGCGTGCGCATGCCGCCGGCTATCACCGCCGACACCTTGATGCCCATCACGCGCAGCTCGGCGTGCAAGGCATGGGTAAGTCCCATCAATCCCCATTTGCTGGCGTGGTAGGCGCTGGCATTCGGCCAGGCGCGGCGCGCAGCTGTTGAGGCAATATTGACGATATGCCCGCCGGACGACATGTGCGCCAGCCCATGCTTGGCAAGCAAGAATGGGCCAGTAAGATTGGTGGCCAGTACGCGGTGCCAATCCGATGTTTCCATTTCGCGTATGCCTATCGTCACATCCACGCCCGCGTTATTCACAATAGCATCGAGCCGGCCACATTGATCCACCGTGCGTTGCAGGACCTCGATAATGGCCTGCTCGTCCGTGACGTCCATTGTGAAAGCATGCGCAGCACCGCCTGTCTGGTTGATTTCATCGGCAACTTTGCTTGATGAAATCCGGTTGACGTCGACGACCGCCACTTGCGCTCCCTCCTGGGCCAACAGTTTGCAAATCGCGGCACCCAATCCCCTGCCTCCGCCAGTCACCAAAATCACACGGTCGGCAAGGCTCTCGTAATCGTACGCATCCATTCTCGCTCCATCTCAGTGGTATATCGCAGCCCCTATGCAGGGAGATTTAGTGGTCGGCCACTGTGCTATGTGACAATGGGCAAAGGCTCGGCCGCATGCATTCGCCATGCTGCCGGGCTATGGCATTCCAGACCGCCGAATATGTCGGCAAGCTCCGAGGCCACTCGTTTCCAGGTGAACAGGCCTCGAGCGCGCAGGGCGCCGGCACGCCCCATTTGCGCTGCCAGCAGACGGTCCTTGGCAAGGATGGCGAGCTTCGCCGCCAACGCATGGGGATCTTTCGGCGGGACCAGATACCCGGTCTTGCCGTCCACGACCGTGTACTTGATGCCGCCCGTGTCGGCGCCGATAACCGGCCGGCGGCAAGCCATGGCCTCGACCGGTGTAATGCCGAAAGGCTCATACCACGGCGTTGTCACGAACACGTCCGCGGCGCTGTAATAGCGGCTTAATACATTGCGGCCGCGGCTCCCGGTAAACTCGACAAAGTCCGCGACCTTTTCTTCTTTCGCAATTTGTCGCAGGCGCTCGAATTCGGCCGCGTCGTCCGAGTTGAGGTCTGAAAAATTGCCGCCCACGACGCACAGCCGGGCGTCCGTACCGTAGTTGCGACGCAGGCGTGCCAAGGCGCGTATGACATTGTCTATGCCTTTGCGAGGCACCATGCGGCCTAGTTGAAGAAGATAGAAAGTATCAGGATTCCAGCCGAGCATTTCCCGCGCCTCCTTCGTTTCCAGCGGGACGAGTTCGTCTGGATCGTAGCCGCAAGGAACCATGCTGATGCGGCCGGGGTCCGCGTCGTACAACTCTATCAAGTCCAGCTTGTCTTGCGGACACTCGGCGACAATACAATCGGCATCGCGCACGATGCTTTCTTCAATGGAAAAGCGGCGATCAGAAAAATGGTCGTTCTGCGCTTGATGAAGGCGTCGAACTTTACCCAGCGCGTGAAAGGTTATCGCCAGCGGCGTGCCCGTCTGTTTGGCCAAAGGCAACGCCGCCATGGCCGACATGAAAAAATTGGCGTGAATCACATCGTATTGCAGCGCATGTTCGCATACATAGGAACGCATGTAGTCGCCGAACTCATCCATATAGGGCAGTAGGCTCTCCTTGGGCAAGTGGGTGGCAGGACCGGCAGGCACATGGACAATGCGGACGTTATTTTCCCAATCGATCTGGCCGGGCATGTAAGGGTTGTCCAACCGCGTAAAAACGTCGACGCAATGGCCCTGGCGCGCCAGCTCGCGCGCGACATTGGCCACATAGACGTTTTGCCCTCCGCTGTCCACGCCGCCCAATTGGGCCAGCGGGGATGCGTGCTCGCTGACAATTGCTATTTTTTGCATTTTTGGTCTCCGGTTATTGCTTCGATGGAGAACCCACAGCAGGTTTCATGCCCGCCCGCGTTCCATGGTGATTTGCATAAAACCAGGTGAATTCCGCCCCCAGCAAGAACACCTGGGCCGCGTAGTACACCCAGATAAGCACGATGACGAGCGATCCGGCGGCCGTCAATGAAGAGACCGTAGAGCTTTTGCCGACGTACAAACCAATAAGCAATTTCCCGATCTCGAACAAGACGCCGGTGACAATGGCGCCAACCCACACGTCGCGCCACGCAATCGAAGCCTGGGGCATGTACTTGAAAATCACGGCGAACAGCGTTGTCGATATCGCGAGCGAAGCCAATGTATTCAAGGCCTGCAAAAGCACCTCCCAACCCGGAAACAGCCCGGAGATCCATGCGCCGAACGCGGCAAGGGCGGCTCCTATCGCCAGCGACACCAAAAGCAGGAAGCTCATGCCCAGTACCAGACCAAGCGACAGCAGCCGCGCGCGCAGCATGCGCCACCATCCGGCTGTGTGTTCAAGGGCCGGCACCTTCCAGATGCGATCCAGCGCGCTTTGCAATTCCGCAAAAACGCGTGTTGCGCCAACAAGCAGAATGAACGCGCTTACGATGGTTGCCGTCACACCCTGCATCGGCCTGTCGGCACTACGGATAAGTTGTTGCACGCTTTCCGCCCCTTGCGAGCCCACAAGCCCGCCCAACTGGCGAATGACCTCGCCGCGCACAGCGTCCTCGCCCCAGATGAAACCCACCGCGGCAATAATAATGATGAGCAAAGGCGCGATGGAAAACAGGGTGTAGAACGCAATTGCCGCGCCCATGCTTGAAGCATCGTCCTCGCTCCAGGCCAGGAACGAACACTTGGCCAGTTGAAAGAACTGTCTGGAAGTCAAAGACATGATCTTCACCCGTTGCTTGCAATCAAGCGGCACGGTCAGGTCGAGAACCTTTGGACAGCAAGTCTTATGCCGCCTTCCCCATTCCCACGCCGGGCTGCGCAAGGCGTCGCGCTGAACCGCCCCTGCCCGATTTGCGCGCTCCCCGCCATTTCAGTTGTGCAGCGTATACAGGAACGCGGCAATGTCGCGCGCGTCCTGGTCGCTGATGCCAAGGTCCGGCATGGCGGTCAACGGATCGACTTCCGCTGGCTGGCGCAGCCAGCGCAGCATGTTCTGGGGAGAATTCGGCAATACTCCGGCAATGTACTTCCGGTCTGCGATACCGGCCAGCGATGGCCCCACATGGTAATTGGCGCCAACTACGCCCGGGATTACATGGCATGTCACGCAGAGATACTGCTGCAAGGCCTTGCGGCCGGCTCCGGCATCGCCAAGGCGAATGCCGCTGTCGGACGCGGGCCCCGATTCGCCTGCGGGCTGTGCCGGCGCAGGTACATGTTGACGATCCCATTGCTTGTAATCGGCGGGCGTGAGCGTGGGCAGTACCTTCATGAATGCCACAACGTCCCATATTTCCTTGTCGTCCATGCGATATTGCCAGGCCGGCATACCGCTCATCTTGATCCCGTTCCGGATAATCCAATGGATCTCCGCCGGGCTCCATTCCTGCGCCGAGGCAACCAGCGATGCCGGTGTCGGCGTCAGGCCAAGCGCAAACGGCTGCGGAGCAATACCCGGCGCGCCGTGGCACTGCACGCAGTGCTCGCGAAAAATCCTGAATCCGCTTTCGACGCGATTGGCGTCATCCAAGCCAGGCTCCGGGACGTCGGCGGTGCGTAACTTGACCGAGCGCCGCAACGAGGTTTCCAGCAGTTGAAACACAAAAGCTGTGTGCTGGGTCGTCGCGCCAACGTCATACACCCCGGTGTAGACTACCAGCGCCCCTCCCGCGGCCGCGACCGCCACGCACGCCGCCACAGTCGCGCCCGCTATGCGTTTCCACCGCCAGCGGCCTCGGCTTTCATCGCAAAGTAAGGAGATACGCCGCAATGTTCTTTGCCTCTTCATCACTCATTCCCATGTCGGGCATAGCGGTAAGCGGATCAACTGCCGCGGGATCGAGCAGCCAGCGCACCAGGTTGGCCGGCGTGTTGGGCAGGACACCGCCTATATAGGCTCGCAACGCCATGTTCTTCAGCGGCGGGCCCACCGCGGAGCCGGGCCCGCTTACCCCCGGCACAGTGTGGCACGCAACGCAGCCGTAGTCGCCGATCAGCCTGCGGCCGCGCCCAGGGTCGGCGCCGGCAAGGTCCGCAGGGCTGCCAAGCGGCGCCAGCGAAGGCGCTTCCGGGCCGCAGGCGGCCAGCAAAAAGCACATGCCTATTCCAAGCAACGCCCGGACGCGCCTGGACGCGGCGGCATCGCGCATGGCGCCGCCCCCGCGCGAATGTAACGGCCACCTTATCCGGCATGCATATTTTCGCAATTGGCTTTCCCTGTAATTGGATGCTTCCAGCAAATTCTTTGCCCAAGCCTTGAACGAAGGCGTCGTTCGGCGGGCGGAGCCCCAGGGCGCTCCGTGTAAATTGTGCAGAATCGGACACACATATCGGCCAGCAACGCCCACCAGCCAGAAGTTTTGACTGCTTCCCCCCTGGGAAGCAGTACCGCGGTATGCAATGTGCTTCGCATCCACCGCAACGCTGCGGCAGCGCAATAATGCCTCCTATCCTCTCCCGTACGGCCCCATATGCCTCTATCGATCCATGCTGCATTTCTCGCCTCGCTGCCTCTAGCCGCAAACGCGGATGTGCAATCGGTTCTTGCTCCCCGCAGCGTGGAGGCGGAGCAGATAGCCGAAATCGGCCGCGTAATGACCATAAGCGCCGCGCTGATCTTTGCCTTGGTGCTTGCGGTACTGGCTCTGGCCTTGCATGGGCCGCCACGGCTGCGTGCAAGGCTGAGCCGGCGCGGCCTGATTGTCGGAGCGGGCGCTATTTTTCCTGTCTTGCTGCTGAGCGCACTGCTCTTCTATACCTTAAGAGCGGGTTCATCCGGTCTTTGGCGCGACACGGAGCCGGCCGCCCGTATCGAGATCACAGGCGAAATGTGGTGGTGGCGCGTCAAGTACCTGGACCAGCAGGGACGGACTTTATTCGAAACGGCAAACGACATCCGCATCCCGGCTGGAGTCCCCGTAGAGTTTGTTCTTAAATCCGACAATGTCATCCATAGCTTCTGGGTACCCAACCTGGCGGGCAAGCTCGACATGGTGCCCAAGCACGTGAACCGTTTGCGCGTGCAGGCGAATGAACCTGGCCTGTTCCGCGGCCAGTGCGCGGAATTCTGCGGAGCCCAGCACGCCAAGATGCTGTTCGACGTGCATGCATTGCCTGTCGACGATTTCCTGGCTTGGACGACGGCGCAACGCCAGCCGGCAAATGAGCCGGCCGACGCCAGGCTTGAAGCAGGCAAGAAAATCGTCATGCAGGCCTGCGCGCAATGCCATACCGTGCGGGGCACCGCGGCATCCGGCACGCTGGGGCCTGACCTGACGCATGTAGGCGGGCGCTCTTCACTGGGCGCGGGCCTACTGCCGAACAACGTCGGCACCCTGGCCGGCTGGCTCGCCGACAACCAGCATATCAAACCGGGCAACCTTATGCCCTCTTTTGATCAGTGGTCAGGGCCCGACCTGCGGCTGGCCGCGCACTACCTGGAAAGCCTAAAGTGAAGCCAAACAACGCCATGGCCGCGCACGGACAGGCGCTGCCCAATCCGCTGCCCCGGCCCGAAGGCGAAGAAGAACAACTGCGGCGCGTCTGGCGCCGCCCACGCGGCTGGCGCGCCGTCACGGTAGTCAACAACACCCACGTTGGCCTGCTGTACGTTGGAACCGCAATGCTGTTCTTTTTGCTTGCCGGTGTGCTGGCGCTGCTGATGCGGACTCAACTGGCCGTCCCGGACAACGGCCTGATCGGCCATGAGCTTTACAACCAGCTGTTCACCATGCATGGCACAGTAATGATGTTTCTTTTTGCTGTGCCGGCCGTTGAAGCAGTAGCAATGCTTATCCTGCCCAACATGCTGGGTGCGCGGGACTTGCCCTTTCCCCGCCTCTCCGCCTATTCCTACTGGGCCTACGCGGTGGGCGGCATCGTTTTCTTTTGCAGCATCTTCGCCGGGCTGGCGCCCGATGGGGGCTGGTTCATGTACCCACCGCTGACCAGCTCCGCCTATTCGCCGGCGCTCAATGCGGACCTCTGGCTTCTGGGTATTGGCTTCATAGAAATATCCGCGATAGCGGGCGCCATCGAGCTGGCGACAGGCATCCTGCGCACCCGTGCGCCCGGCATGACGCTGGACAGAATGCCGATATTTGCGTGGGTAATGCTGGTGTTCTCGGGCATGGTGATTGTTGCCTTCCCGGCCGTCATCGTCGCCACCGCGCTGTTGGAACTGGAGCGTGCCTTCGGCATGCCGTTCTTTATTGCGGAAAAAGGCGGCGACCCATTGCTATGGCAGCACCTATTCTGGTTTTTCGGCCATCCCGAGGTCTATATTATTTTCTTGCCGGGTGCCGGCATGGTGTCGATGATCATTCCCGCCATGACCGGCCAACGACTGGTGGGCTATCGCCTGATTGTGCTGGCAGTCGTTGCAACCGGATTCCTGAGCTTTGGCCTTTGGGTGCACCATATGTTCGCCACCGGCATTCCGCGGCTGTCGCTCAGCTTTGCGTCGGCGGCAAGCATGGCGGTGTCCGTTCCGACAGGAATACAGGTCTTTGCCTGGCTTGCAACCATCGCGTCGGCCAGGCGGCTTCGGCCCCTGAAAACCCCTATGCTGTTTATTCTGGGGTTTTTCTTCATCTTTGTCCTGGGCGGGCTCACCGGCGTTATGGTGGCGGTGATTCCGTTCGACCTTCAGGCCCATGACACCTATTTCATCGTGGCCCATTTGCACTATGTGCTGTTCGGCGGCATGGTGTTTCCGCTGTTCGCGGCCTTTTATTACTGGGCACCGTTCGTAAGCTCGCGCGTGTTGTCCGACCGCCTTGGGCGCTGGACGTTCTGGTTGATGTTTCTTGGCTTTAATATCAGCTTCTTTCCCATGCATTTCACCGGATTGGCCGGAATGCCCAGGCGGGTATATACCTATGCGGACAGCAGTGGATGGGGAGCGTTCAACATGATCTCTACGGTAGGCGCATACATGATCGCCGCCGGTGTGCTGGTATTTCTGTTCGATCTGGCGCGCAACCTGCGTCCGGACAATAATAAAAATGCCGGTAATGTCTGGCAAGCCGGCACTCTTGAATGGCTGCCAAGCTGTAACTTCGGCCCTCGCAGCGTGCCGCTCGTGACCAGTCGCGAACCTCTTTGGGATCAAGCCAATTTGGCCGAGGACGTAAAAGCGGGGCGCTATTACCTGCCCAACGCACCTACCGGCCAACGCTCTTCGCTTATTACCAGCGCCATCGAAGCTCGGCCGGAATATCTGCTGGAGCTTCCCGGGCCAGGGTGGCCGCCTTTTGTTGCAGCGCTAGGCACAGCTGGTTTCTTCCTGCTGTTGACCTTCAAGATGCATGCCTTGGCAGCCGCCTGCGGCCTGCTGGCGCTGGCGATGATATGGCGCTGGCTGTGGGATGCCGATGCCAGGCCGGAGCGCCCGCATGTCAATATCGGCGGCGGCATATATGTACCGGTATCTTGCAGAGGCAGCGCGTCTCACTCGTGGTGGGCCATGATCATTCTTGTCATGGTGTGCGCCAGCATCTTCGGCGCAATGACATTCGCATACTTGTTTCTGTGGATCACCTCGCCGCAAGTATGGCCCGAAGCCGCCCGGCTCCCCACTGCTGCATTGCCGATTATCTCGGCGTTCCTGTTTGCCTGCAGTAGTGCCATATTGGCGTGGATCGGGAGTCGTTTACGTCGGCCGGGCCAAAGCCTCCTGCGTGTGGGCCTGGCAATTTCCATGCTGATGCTGGCGGCCGGCATTGGCCTGGAAGCCTATGGCCAGTGGCAGACCGGCCTGCGGCCGCAAGACAGTGCATACGCGGCAGGCGTCTATGCCGTGGTGGGGCTGCAGTGCGTATTGACCGCCGTCCTTGTCTATATGGGGATGTTTACGATTGCGCGCTCGCTGTGCGGAAGGCTGAGCGCCGTGCGGCGCGCCTGCTACGACAGCACGGCGATACTCTGGCACTACACGGTAGCCCAAGGCCTGGTCGCGCTTGGACTATTGCACGGTTTTGCCCGTCTAGCCGGGTGATCGCATGCGAACCGGCTTCTCGCGCACTTTCTTGTTTATGCTGGCCGGCCCGCTTATTTGGGCGGCGCACCTCTTGTTCATCTACTCGGTACACGGAACAGTCTGCGCCCGGCCGGCTTGGCATGGCGCCTGGGCCGGAATACCGGCGCCGTTGGTTATTCTTGTTGCCGGCCTGCTGGCACTGGCAACGATGGCGGCCGTCTATCTGCGCCTGCACAAGCATATGCCGCGCGTCGCGACTGCACGCTTCATTCCGTGGCTTGCCGGCGCGCTCAATCTGCTCTCTGCCGTCGCCATCGTCTGGGAGTCCCTGGCTGTGCTGCTGGTGCCCGCCTGCGGATAGCCGCTGCACTGGCCGCGGTGGCAATTAACTCTACCGTCCTGGTCACCACCTACTGAACACGATCACGCAATTCGGTCACGCCTTCGCCAACGGCGCAATGATCGCAGCAAAACATTCGCCCGGCTTTCTCCAGCCCATGCCTGAACCGACGCAAGGACATCCTGGTATAAAGGCGGCTTACTTGGAATCACAGCATGACACGCATAAATTGTGTACCGGTCCAGGAACTTAGCGGACCGCATCTTATCGCCGAGTACCGCGAACTGCCCCGCGTTTTCGCGCTGGCGCAGAAGGCTGCGCAAAGGGGAAACATCCGGCAGCCGCCCGCGTATACCCTTGGGAAAGGCCATCTTTTGTTCTTCTATACGCGGCTGGGCTATCTTGCCCGCCGGCATGTTGAATTGGTGCACGAAATGAAGCGGCGCGGATACAAACCAACCTACCAGGGCGTTCAGCGCACGGATTTCCCTTGCATTCCCGATGAGTATTGGAATGAGTGGCGCCCGACCGCACAAGCGCTGCAAATGAATCGCGCAAGAATCGAAGAACGCAGCGGCAAACAACCCATCGAGCCGTAGAACCTGCAAATCCATGTGGCCGCAATCCCCGCCATTACCGCGACTTACGTTAGCCAGTTCTCATTGACAGATTGAAACAAATTTTATGTGTACACCGTACACTCAGCCTTCCATAATTTCACACACGCACACCGCAGCACAGCGGTATTTGCGCTCGATTTCACCCGCAGGGGCCATGGAGGAATGAAATGATGAAGCCAGCAAAAAACACGATTTGCCTTTGGTATGACGGGACCGCCGAAGACGCCGCCCGCTTTTATGCCAAGACATTTCCCGATTCGTCCATCGACGCGGTACACCGCGCGCCGGGAGACTATCCGTCAGGCAAGCAAGGCGACGTCCTGACGGTTGAATTCACGGTGCTGGGAATCCCATGCCTGGGACTCAACGGCGGCCCCGCCTTCAAGCACAGCGAAGCCTTCTCGTTCCAGGTCTGCACGGAGGACCAGGAGGAAACCGATCGCTATTGGAATGCGATAGTCGGCAACGGCGGCCAGGAGAGCGACTGCGGCTGGTGCAAGGACAAATGGGGACTTTCGTGGCAGATCACGCCAAGGGTTTTGACCGAGGCCTTCACTGGCGCAGATCGCGCCGCGGCCAAACGCGCGTTCGACGCCATGATGCAGATGAAGAAAATCGACGTCGCTGCGATCGAGGCAGCGCAGCGCGGCTAAGGGCCATAAAGCCTTCCACAAGCGGCGCAACGTTCAATCGCGACACAATTGTCACTCCCAGGGTTTGGGGATTTGGCGCTAAAACATGTGTACGACGATGAAGCAAGGGAATTTCGCAAGGCACAACCAGCGAAAGAAGGTTTAGCGGCGGAATACACCGGACATGCCAACTGAAGGAGCGCAACCATGAACGATCTCAATACAGACAAGCAACTCACGATGAACACGCCGCCCGTGGTATCGCCCGAGGGGTGGCGGGCGGCGCACAGCCAGATGCTGGTGAAGGAAAAGGCCATGACGCGCGCCCGCGACGCCCTGGTCGCCGAACGGCGACGGATGCCGTGGATGGCTGCCGACAAGGCATATGAATTCATAGGGCCCGAGGGCAAGGTCAGCTTGCTCGACCTGTTCGAAGGCCGACGACAGTTGGTCGTGTATCGCGCCTTCTTCGAGCCCGGCGTGCACGGCTGGCCCGAGCATGCGTGCATCGGCTGCTCGCTGGGCGCCGACCAAGTCTCGAACCTTGCCCACCTGCATGCGCGCGACACAACGCTGGTGTATGCCTCCCGTGCCCCACAGGCCGACATCGCTCGCCTGAAGGCGCGAATGGGATGGCAGCATATTCCCTGGTATACGATCACGGACAGCTTCGACAAAGACTTCGGCATCGACGAGTGGCATGGCCACAACGCCTTCATCCGCGACGGCAAGCAAGTATTCCGTACATACTTTATTAATGGCCGCGGTGACGAGGCAATGGGCACCGTCTGGAGCTATCTCGACATGACCGCGCTTGGGCGCCAGGAGCTATGGGAGGATTCGCCGGAGGGCTATCCGCAAAGCCCGCTGTACAAATGGTGGAACTGGAATGACAGCTACGTACCGGGTGCTCCGGTCGACCCAAAATGGGACGCGGTGTCTGAAGCCGGCGAAGCTGCTTTCCGCAACAAGAAAGCGGACGCCGCATCATGACCGGCATCGTGAGCCAGACCTGCGACAGCGCACCGCGCCAACAGCCCGGCGATAGCCGGGGCGCCCGCGCAGTCGCCCCCCGCCTCGCCAGTGCACTATATTTGGCCGCCACACCGACCTTCGCGCTGATGGCGGTACTCACGGGCCTGAGCAACGACCCCTTAAGCCAGATCTGCTCCGGCGGCTCCGGTCCGCTGCCAAACGGAATGCTGGCGATGTACCTGCTGATGAGCGTGTTTCATTCGCCCGCGTGGTTCAAGCTGCTGACTGGCCGCTGAGGCCCGCAAGACAACAAAAACCCGCAGAGCATTTAGCTGTGCGGGTTTTTTGGTTTCCTGGATGTATTCTTGGCGGACAGAGGGGGATTCGAACCCCCGATACGCTATTCACGTATACACGCTTTCCAGGCGTGCGCCTTCAACCGCTCGGCCACCTGTCCTTTTCGCTTTTGTGCAAAGCGAAGTCCGCCATTCTAACAGAATTGGCTGGCTTTGGTTTTTGGCGGCTACTTTCCGCGCAGAAGCTGTGCGCCCATCATGCGCTCGACATAGCGGGCGATCATGTCTATTTCCAGGTTGACCGGTGTGCCGGCACGCAGGTTTTTCAAGGTGGTTACCTGTACGGTATGCGGAATCAGGTTGATGCGGATCTCGCAGCCGTCAGCCTGGTCGTCGACCTGATTGACGGTAAGGCTTACGCCATTGACGGTAATGGAACCTTTGTAGGCCAGGTACTTGGCCAGTTTGGCCGGCACATGGATACGCAGGTCCCATGATTCGCCAACGGGTTCGAAGTGCGTGACCTTGCCCAGGCCGTCGACGTGGCCGGACACCAGGTGGCCATCCAGCGAGTCGCCCAGTTTCAGGGCGTGCTCGAGATTGACTTCGCCAGCGGTATCCAGGCCGGTGGTGAGGTTCAGGCTTTCGCGCGAGACGTCGACCTTGAAGGTGTTGCCCGAGAATTCGACCACAGTCATACAAGCGCCCTGGATGGCGATTGAGTCGCCCAGCCGGGTGGCGGCCAATGAAAAGCCCGGCGCCTGGATGGTAAGGCGCACGCCGGCCTCATCGCTGCCGCCCTGCAATGGCGAAACATCAACGACCTTTCCAACGGCGGCAACAATCCCAGTAAACATTATTCACTTTCCTTTTAACTATGGCAGACAACAAACATCGCCTGCCATCAATAAGTTACGCATTTCAGGCAAAGCCTGACAGCAGTGTAGAACCTGAAGCGCTGATGGCCGGCGTGTGTGCGGCCTGTGATCAAGGGCCGCCAACTGCCTTCAGCAACTCCTGCCAGCGCGAGCCAAGCCGCGCCCGCAAACGCACATCAGCTCCCATGGCCAAGGTTTCGAAGAACTCGAAGCGCAAGGCTTGGTCTAGCGTTTCCATGGCTTGCAACTGGTACATGCCCAGCCCCTGACCCAGCACAATAGGTGCAAGATACACCAGCAACTCGTCGACGCAACCGGACTGAAGCAAAGCGCCGTTAAGCCGTGCCCCGCCTTCGACATGGACTTCATTGACCTCGTGCTGGCCCAGCCAGCGCATGACGGCCGGCAAATCGACGCCGCCATTGCGTCCGGGCATCACGACCACCTGTGCATTGAGCTGGGCCAAGCGCGCGGATTTTTCCGGGTTGTCGTTGCAGGTGAATATCCAGGTCTTGGAGCCGTCGAGCAAGCGCGCTTTTTCATCGATTTCCAGCCGGGTATCGATAATTGCTTTGATGGGCTGGCGCGTAGTGGCAACATCCCGCACGCTTAATTGGGGGTTGTCGGCACGCACGGTACCCAGGCCACTTAACACTACGCAACTGCGCGCACGCCAATGATGGCCGTCGGCCCGCGCCTGCGGGCCGGTAATCCATTGCGAGACGCCATTGCGCAAAGCCGTTTGGCCATCGAGCGACGCGGCGGATTTCAGCCAAAGCCACGGCGTACCGCGCGTCATGCGCGCAACAAAGCCGGGATTTACCGCAAGCGCCTGCTCGGTGCACACCGAAGTTGCCACCTGAATACCGGCCGCCCGCAGCCGCGCGATGCCCTGTCCTGCCACCAACGGGTTGGGGTCAGCCATGGCGACGACCACACGTGCCGGCGCGGCTTTGACCAGGGCGTCCGCACAAGGCGGCGTGCGGCCATGATGGCTGCATGGTTCCAGCGTGACATAAAAAGTTGCGCCTTTGACATCGAGCCCGCGCTCTTGCGCCTGGCGCAGCGCCATGACTTCGGCGTGAGGCCCGCCGGCCTGCTGCGTTACCCCCGAGGCCAGCAACTGGCCCTCTTTGACGATGAGGCAAGCAACGCGCGGATTGGGCGCGGTAATGTAAAGCGACTGGTGGCTTAGCTCTATGGCCTGCATCATCCAGCGTTCATCGTCGGCTGCCGCAACGGAAATGGAGGAGCCCGCCTCGTTCATGGTTCAGCCGCGCTTGGGCTTGGAGGCCGCCGGCACATTGATTTCGTCGATGGCCTTGACGAATTCGCCGATATCCTCAAAGCTTTTGTAGACCGAAGCAAAACGCACGTAAGCCACTTGGTCCAGCTTGCGCAGCTCGCCCATGACCAATTCGCCAAGATAGCCCGAGGGCACTTCCCGCAAACCGCTGATAAGCAGCTTTTCTTCAATGCGCGCCACGGCGGCGTCGACATGTTCGGTGCCCACCGGGCGTTTGCGCAGCGCCAGGTTCAGGCTGCCGCGCAGCTTGGCTTCGTCGAATTCGGCGCGCGTCCCGTTGCGCTTGACCACTGCCGGCATGGACAGCTCTGCCCGTTCGTACGTGGTAAAACGCCGGTCGCAGGCAGTACAGCGCCTGCGCCGGCGAATGGCGTCGCCCTCTTCAGAAACTCGCGAGTCGATGACTTGCGTGTCGACGTTGTTGCAGAACGGGCATTTCATGTGGGCTGCGGGCTGCCTGTTTCAGCGATAAACCGGCAAACGCGCGGTAAGCTCGTTGACACGAGCGCGCACGTCGGCAATAGCGGTTTCGCTGCTGTGGTTGTCCAGCACATCGGCAATAAGATGACCGGTAAGCCGGGCATCGTCTTCAGTAAAGCCGCGCGTTGTCATGGCTGGAGTGCCCAAACGAATGCCGCTGGTTACGAACGGTTTTTCGGGGTCGTTGGGGATGGCGTTTTTATTGACCGTGATATGGGCCTGGCCCAGCGCGGCCTCAGCCACTTTGCCGGTCAGACCCTTGGGGCGCAAATCGACCAGCATGACATGGCTTTCGGTGCGGCCCGAAACAATGCGCAGACCGCGCTCGACCAGAGTGCGGGCCAGCACATCGGCATTCTTGACGACCTGGGCCGCGTACTGCTTGAACTCGGGGCTAAGCGCCTCTTTGAAGGCCACGGCCTTGGCCGCAATGACATGCATAAGCGGCCCGCCCTGTATACCCGGGAAAATGGCCGAGTTGACGGCCTTTTCGAATTCCGCCTTCATCATGATGACGCCGCCGCGCGGACCGCGCAGCGACTTGTGCGTGGTGGAGGTAACGAAGTCGGCATGAGGAAATGGGTTGGGGTACGCGCCGCCGGCGACCAGGCCGGCATAGTGGGCGATATCCACCATGAACAAGGCGCCGTTGTCGTGCGCAATGCGGGCCATGCGTTCGAAGTCGATGCGCAGGGCATAGGCCGAGGCACCGCCCACGACCAGCTTGGGCTTGTGTTCTTTGGTCAGGCGCTCTAGTTGGTCGTAGTCGATTTCTTCTTGGGCATTCAGGCCGTACGAATGGAAGTTGTACAGTTTGCCGGACGCATTGACCGGCGAACCATGAGTAAGGTGGCCGCCTTCGGCCAGGCTCATGCCGAGCACTGAATCGCCCGGCTTGAGCACCGCCATGTACACGCCCTGATTGGCCTGCGAACCCGAATTGGGCTGGACATTGGCCGCCTCGGCGCCGAATATCTCTTTCAGGCGATCGATGGCCAGTTGCTCGACGACATCGACGTACTCGCAGCCGCCGTAATAGCGCTTGCCGGGATAGCCTTCAGCGTACTTGTTGGTGAGCTGGGTGCCCTGGGCCTGCATGACAGCGGGGCTGGCGTAGTTTTCCGAGGCGATTAGCTCGATATGCTGTTCCTGACGGACGTCTTCCTTCTGGATCGCGGCCCATACTTCGGGATCGGCTTGGTCAAGTGTGAGTGAACGGTCAAACATGAGGCTTCCTAGAGATTGGTACGGCGGATAAGATGGAAGGCATTTTACCGCGAATGACGCGCAGCCTCGGCCATCAGGCCAACATTGCCGGCTAATCCGCCCGATTTCACGCCAAAAAGGCGTGTTCGCGAAGCTGCCTCAAGTTAGTATGCATGAAACTCATGTTGAGCCGCAGAGCGCCCCAGCCTGGGTGCCGGCCCGCGCCTCGAAGAGCGGGGCTTGATTTTCAGCCTGGGTTTACGCCTGCAGCAAACGCGGATTCAGGGTGTACCAGCCCATGATGGAAGCCTGGTCCAGCACATGGCCCTGCATGGCTTTGAGCACGTCGTCGCCATTGAACGAACCTTCAACTGCAAGCTGCGCGACATCAAGCGCATACAGCGTAAAAATATAGCGATGCTGAATGGCATCGTTCCAGGGCGGGCAAGGGCCGTCGTAGCCGAAATAGTCGCCCTTCATGTCGTGGTCGCCCGAAAACCAGCCGGTAAAGCTGTTAAGCCCCTGGCGCGTGCCGTTGATGGCCATGGGGCCGGGCTTGCCGCGCGGCGTTATGTCGTTCGAGTAGCTGCCCTCGGCGATTACCGTGGTGTCGGGCGCGATGTCGACCAGCACCCAATGGTAGAAATCCACGCGTGGCAAATCGGCGGGAACTTCGCGGCCCTCGACATTGACGTCGTCCGGACGGCTGGGGACGTCGGGATCGTGGCAGATCAGAACAAACGACTGCGTGCCGCGCGGAGCGCCGACCCAGGCCAGTTGGGGATTGGCATTGCCCGCCAAGGCGATATGCAGGGCGGGATCGACTTTCCCGAACGCATTTCTTTCGGGAATGCGATCCTGATCGTGAAATGAAGTGCTGGAAAGTTTCATGGGACCTCCTAAGCTAGCCGTTAAGCGTTACGCGGGCGAACTTGCGTTTGCCCACCTGGACCACATAAGTGCCGGCAACCAGTTGCAGCCCTTTGTCGTCGATGCGGTCGCCGTCAATACGCACGCCGCGCTGTTCGATATTGCGTTGCGCTTCAGAGGCCGATGCGACCAAGCCCGCTTCGCGCAAGACCTTGAGTATGCCCAGCGGCGCGCCGCCAATCTGGATCTCGGGCATGTCGTCGGGAATGACCCCATCGCGAAAGCGCGCCTCGAAGCGCGCCAGCGCATCGTGCGCCGCTTGCTGCGAGTGAAAGCGCGCCACGATTTCCTGCCCGAGCAGCACCTTTGTGTCGCGCGGATTGGCGCCGTCGGCGACCTGTTTTTTCAGTAGCTCGATCTCGTCCATGGAACGGAACGAAAGCAGCTCGTAGTATTTCCACATCAGGGTATCGGAAATCGACATCAGCTTGCCGAACATGGAGTCGGGAGCCTCGGTGATACCGATGTAATTGCCTTTGGACTTGGACATCTTGTCGACGCCGTCGGTTCCCTCGAGCAAGGGCATGGTCAAGATGCACTGGGGTTCCTGGCCGTATTCCTTCTGCAGTTCGCGGCCCACAAGAAGATTGAACTTCTGGTCGGTACCGCCAAGTTCCAGGTCGGCCTTCAGGGCGACCGAATCATAGCCCTGCATCAGCGGATATAGAAACTCGTGCACCGAGATGGGGATGCCGCCCTTGAAGCGGCGAGTGAAGTCTTCGCGTTCCATCATGCGCGCGACGGTATAGCGCGACGCCAATTGAATAAGCCCGCGCGCGCCCAGAGGGTCGCACCATTCGGAGTTATAGCGGATTTCCGTCTTGTCGGGGTCCAGCACCAGGCTGGCCTGCGCGTAATACGTCTTGGCGTTTTCCTGGATTTGTTCGGCGGTAAGCGGCGGGCGGGTTGCATTGCGCCCGCTGGGGTCGCCGATCATGGAGGTGAAGTCGCCGATAAGGAAAATGACGGTATGCCCGAGATCCTGCAATTGCCGCATTTTATTGAGAACCACCGTGTGACCCAAATGAATGTCGGGTGCAGTGGGATCCAGGCCCAGCTTGATACGCAAGGGCTGGCCGGTAGCCCGGCTGCGCGCCAGTTTGCGGGCGAACTCGGACTCTACCAGCAGTTCGTCGCACCCCCGTTTGGCAACACGCAGATCGGCTTCGACTTCGGGCGTAATAGGAGCTTCGGGGGACGACATAATATGAGAACCGCTCAACGATTAGTTAATCAATTAGTAAAAAAAAGAAAAAAGACTCGAAATCGAGTGATTTTTCCACTAAGATGTTGCGTTAAAGCCGCGAAATTTGTTACAAACCTGTAAATAACATCAACGCTTCATGCTTGGCGCAACACAATATTATCAGAGTGTCTGGGTCGGGCAACCTTCTGTCGTCCCGCGCTGTGCTCGGGCCGAGTCCTTTAACAGAAAGACGACCCACAGGCTTTAGATTTATGTTCAAAAAAGGGATATCAACGGCAACTTCCCTGGCAGGCCTGCAAGCCCGCCCACCCAAGCACCACTATTTTACGAATGGCGTAGTATTTGCCGCCACCGGTCTTTTTGCCACCGCCGCCGCCTTGGCCGTAGTGCAACCCAATACCCCCATCAAGCCTCCGCCAGTATACCAAGCGCACCAAGCCTTGGCCTTGCCTGCGGTGCTTCCCGGGGCTAGTCCCAGCTTCTCGGCACCGTTCATCGACGAAACGCAAATCCGTCCCGGCGACACGCTGGCCGCGGTGTTGCAGCGCCTGAATGTAGACGACGACAAGCTGCTGCCGTTCCTGGTTCAGGACAAAAGCGCCAGATCCATCTATAAGCTGTACCCGGGCCGCAGTGTCCAGGCCGCACTGAACGCCGAAGGCGACCTGGTCTGGCTGCGCTACTACCACACCCCGGGCACCAACGACAAAAGCGGTTTCGTCTCTAAATGGCTAGAGATCAAACCCGCGGACAACGGTGGCTATACGGCTACTGAACAAAGCCAGGGCACAGACACCCAGGTCCGCATGGCGGAAGGCGAGATCAACAGTTCGCTGTTCGGCGCAACCGACGCGGCCGGCATCCCCGACGCCATAACGCTGCAAATGGCCGATATCCTGGGCAGCAAGATCGACTTCATGCAGGACTTGCGCAAGGGCGACCGCTTCCGCGTCGTCTACGAAGCGCACTCGCACGACGGCAAAGGCGTAGGCTCGGGACGCGTCCTGGCCCTGGAATTCATCAACCAGGACAAAACCTACGATGCCGCCTGGTTTACCCCTTCCCAAGGGCCCGGCGGCTATTACGACTTCAACGGCAGCAATCTTAAAGGCGCCTTCCTGCGCACCGCGCTTGAATTTTCGCGCATCAGTTCTACTTTCGGCATGCGCAAGCATCCCATACGCGGCAAATGGATAGGCCACCAGGGCGTCGACTACGCCGCCACCACCGGCACCCCCATTCACGCCACGGCAAACGGCACAGTGGAATTCATTGGCCAGCAAAACGGCTACGGCAACGTCATTGTTCTAAAGCACTACAACAAGATCACCACGCTGTACGCGCATCAAAGCCGCTTTGCCCCCAATCTGAAAAAAGGCGACTCAGTCGAACAAGGCCAGCTGGTCGGCTATGTGGGGTCTACAGGCTGGGCCACCGGTCCGCACCTGCATTACGAATTCCGCATCGACAACAAACCGGTCAATCCGCTCTCTGTCGACCTGCCGGTAGCCCAGGCACTGGAAGGCGCCGACCGCAAGGCGTTTACCCAGGTTGTCGCAAGTTATAAACAGAATATTGAAATGCTGGCCAGCCTGCAAAGCGAAAACATCCAATTGGCCAGCCGCTAGGGCCGGGCCAGCACGCTTATGGCCAGCCCAGAGTTTTTTATCGGCCTGATGTCGGGCACCAGCACCGACGGGGTCGATGCCGTACTTGCCGATTTCTCCGGCAAAACGCCGCGCATTGCAGCCCAAGCCTCGCTGCCCATGCCGCAAACCTTGCGCACTGAATTTCTGGCCTTGAACTTGCCCGGCCACAATGAACTGGCACGAGCCGCCCTAGCCGGCAATGAACTGGCCAAGCTGTATGCAGGCGTCAGCAAGCAGGTGCTGGCGCAGGCCGGCCTATCGGCCCATGACGTTGCGGCTATTGGCGCTCACGGCCAAACGGTGCGCCACGCTCCCGAAAGCGGCTACACGCTGCAAATCAACAGCCCCGCCCTGCTGGCCGAACTGACCGGCATTGCCGTCATTGCCGATTTTCGCGCACGTGATGTTGCGGCTGGCGGCCAGGGCGCCCCGCTGGTGCCTGGCTTTCATGAAGCCATTTTCAATTGCGAACATCCCAGAGTGGTACTGAACCTGGGCGGCATCGGCAATATCACCGTGCTGCAGCCGGGCCAGGCCGTGCGCGGCTTCGATACCGGCCCAGCCAATGTTCTGCTGGATCTGTGGTGCCAGCGGCATACGGGCGCGGCCTATGACGACCAGGGCCTTTGGGCGGCCAGCGGCACGGCCATTCCGGAATTGCTTGAAACCCTTATCCGGGACGAACCCTGGTTTGCCCTGCCACCGCCCAAATCAACAGGCCGGGACCTGTTCAATGCAAGATGGCTGGATCAACGGCTGGCCTCTATCCAGCATCAAAGCCTGGCCCCCAATGATGTGCAGGCAAGCCTGCAAAGCCTTACCGTCCATACGGTTGCCAATGCCATCAAGGCCTGCGCCCCTGCAACGCAAGAGATCCTGGTGTGCGGAGGCGGAGCGCAAAACGCGGGCCTTATGCACGAACTGGAGCACGTTACGCAACGCGCCGTGCGGCCTACCTCGGAGCTGGGCGTCCCGCCGCAAATGGTAGAGGCGCTTGCCTTTGCCTGGCTGGCCTGGGCTTACGAGCATGGCCGCCCGGCAGGCCTTCCCGCCGTAACAGGGGCGCGCCACGCCAACGTGCTGGGATGCAAATACCCCGCCTGATTTTATCGTCGCGCTACGAACGGTTTCAGATTCCGATCGTACTTCGCCATAAAAAACACCCCAAAGCTTGAATCAGTGTTCAACTTTTGGGGTGCAGTCAAAAACAGGCGGGTATCGAGGCAGAGCAGCCGGTACGGATGTCCGGCGGCAATCGAACCGCCGCGGGATGCGCGCTATATGCGCGAATCCCGGATCGCTTGTTCAGGGTTCAGGCCGTGAACGATGAGCCGCAACCGCAGGTGGACGTAGCGTTGGGATTGCGGATAACGAACTGCGAACCTTCGATGTCGTCTTTGTAGTCGATTTCGGCGCCGAACAGATACTGGAAGCTCATGGGGTCGACCAGAAGCTGGACGCCTTCTTTGTCGATGGTGGTGTCGTCGTCGTTGATGACTTCATCGAACGTAAAACCGTACTGAAAGCCCGAGCAACCGCCGCCCTGTACAAAAACACGCAGTTTGAGTTCGGGGTTGCCTTCTTCAGCCAACAGGTCCTTGACCTTGGCCGCGGCGGCATCGGTAAACACCAGGGCGGGAGGCGGCGGGGCTTGCAGGTTGACGGATTCAGTCAAGGTAGTCATTTGGTACTCCTGGCAATAAATGAATTGCACAATAAAAAATCAATGGCGGGCCAATGCCGCGCTGTCAGTCAGGGCGCGGAAGGCAACGATACCGTGCGAGATACACGTACTGTTTTACCTTCCAGGATATTGAGCGTAACCGTTTTAGGTACAAAACCCGCGGGAATGCTCAGTAGCCCTTCGCTGCGCTGAAACTGGTCGAAGCTTAATTCCAGCTTTTGGGGTTCGGCCTTGCT
This sequence comes from Eoetvoesiella caeni, assembly GCF_003315175.1. GTDB lineage: Bacteria > Pseudomonadota > Gammaproteobacteria > Burkholderiales > Burkholderiaceae_B > Eoetvoesia > Eoetvoesia caeni. The sequence goes on from NZ_QNRQ01000004.1 coordinate 120,638, forward strand.
ACCCGCCGAAGCAGCATCCACCTGCGCGGCCGCATTGGTGCTTGCACGCATATCCGCAGCTTGAGCAGGTTCTAGCGTTATTTTAACCGCTTTCCCCTTTTCAGTTCCGTTAGCCACAAATTCCATAAGGCCATTGAAGGCGGTCTCGCCGGGCGCATTGCGCATCAGCAATGTCTTATAGCTTAAGATGGAGCCTTGACGCTGGATATCAAGGGCCCGGATACTGATTGAGCCGTTTGGACCGGGAGGCAGCAACTGGTTGAAAAAAGCCAATTGGTCGCGCGCCCGGCCAAGATCCTGCTGAGTGGCCTGCAATGTGGCCTCAAGGCTTTTACGCGTGCTTTCTTCCACGGCCAGCCGGCCTTCAAAGGCGTCGGCACGCATCATTGCCGCGTTAAGATCGTATAAATGCTGAGCGGCCGTTACGTCGAGCTGCTTTTTAAGGTCTTCGTACTGCCGCTGGCCGCTGTCAAGCATGTAGCGCGAACCGCCATACCCCAGCGCCAAGCCAAGCAGCAGCGCCACCGCCAAGCCTATATACCAGCGGCCGCGGGACAATGCGCCCGGCGATCGTGCCGGCGCCGGGCTTGGGCCCGGTGGCATTTGCTCTACCGCATCGTCTTCTTTACCCATTACTGACAGACCCCTTCAGTGCACGGGAAGTTCGAAAGAACTGTGTAAATGAATGTTATGGCAGGACCGCAATATGCCGCAAACCGGCGTCTTCGGGCAGGCCGAACATTAGGTTCATGTTTTGCACGGCTTGGCCGGCTGCGCCCTTGACCAGATTGTCCTGCACAACCAGAAGAATGAGTTGGTCGCCGCCGCCCGGACGGTGCACAGCAATACGCAATTGGTTGGAGCCCCGGACAGAACGGGTTTCAGGCTGGCTGCCCGCCGGCATGACGTCAACGAAAGCCTCGTTGGCGTAGCGCTGTTCGAACAATGCCTGAAAATCGGTATCCATCGCCTCGGGCAGGATACGGGCATAGATTGTTGAAAACATGCCGCGGATCATGGGAACCAGGTGCGGCACAAAAGTAAGACCCACGGGCCCGCCCGCAATGGTCTCAAGCTGTTCGCACACCTCGGGGCGATGGCGATGCCCCGCAACCCCATAGGCCTTGAAGTTATCGCTGGCCTCGGAAAACAGCGTGGCGACCTCGGCCTTGCGCCCCGCGCCCGAAACTCCGGACTTGGAGTCGGCAATGATATGTGCGGTATCGACGAGCTTGCGCCCGCCCTCGAGCAAAGGCAGCAAGCCCAGAATTACCGTAGTCGGATAGCAGCCGGGGTTGCCGACGACCCGGGCCTTGGCGATTTTGGCGCGATTGAGTTCAACCAGGCCGTACACGGACTGCGCCAGGACTTCCGGGCAGGCATGCGGCATTTTGTACCAGCTTTCGAACACCTGGGTGTCCTGCAGGCGGAAATCGGCCGCCAGGTCGATAATACGCACGCCCTTGTCCAGCAGCTCTTTGGCCTGGTTCATGGCAACGCCATGGGGTGTAGCAAAAAACACGACGTCGCATTGGTCCAGCGCCGCTTTTTCAGGGGTGGAAAAGCATAGGTCCACATAGCCGCGCAAGTTCGGGAACATATCGGCCACCGGCATGCCGTCTTCTTTGCGCGAAGTAATTGCCGTAAGGTCGACATTGGGATGCAAGGCCAGCAGGCGCAATAACTCGACACCGGTATAACCTGTGCCACCGACAATGCCTACTTTTACCCGAGATCCTGATGCCGCCATGATGATGTCCTGAAAGACTGAATGGCCGGGTGAAATTTCCGGGCCATGGAATTAATTATGCAATAGGCCAAGTTTACCAGTAAGGTAAATCCTTGAATGGCCCGGCGATAAAAAAAGCCCCCGAAAGGGGGCTTTTGAGTCGCACAGGGCGCAAAGCCCCGGTACAGCAGAATTAACGCTTGCTGAACTGCTTGCGACGACGTGCTTTGTGGAAACCGACTTTTTTACGTTCGACTTCACGGGCATCGCGAGTTACCAGGCCAGCCTGCTTGAGCGAAGGCTTGAGCGTTTCATCGTAGTCGATGAGCGCGCGGGTAATGCCGTGACGCACTGCGCCGGCCTGGCCGCTTTCGCCGCCGCCATGCACATTGATATGAAAGTCGAAGGACTCGAGGTGGCCAGTCAGCTCTAGGGGCTGACGAACGACCATGCGTCCGGTTTCACGAGCAAAGTATTCATCGACAGGCTTGCCGTTGACCACGATTTTGCCCGAACCTTTTTTCAAGAACACGCGAGCCACCGAGGTTTTGCGGCGGCCTGTTCCATAGTTCCAATTACCGATCATGACCTGTCCTTAGAATTCCAGCGGTTTAGGCTGTTGAGCTGAATGAGGATGCTCGGCGCCAGCATAAACCTTAAGTTTCTTGGCCATGGCATAACCCAGCGGACCCTTGGGCAGCATGCCCTTGACGGCTTTCTGCAGAGCACGGCCGGGAAAACGCTGTTGCATTTTCTCGAATGTGGTTTCGGTAATGCCGCCGGGATAACCCGAGTGACGGTAGTAACGCTTGTCTTGCGCCTTGTTGCCGGTAACGACAATTTCAGCGGCGTTAATAATGACGATGTAATCGCCGGTGTCAACGTGAGGCGTGAATTCTGGCTTGTGCTTGCCACGCAAACGGCGTGCGACTTCGCTGGCCACACGACCGAGGACTTTGCCCTTGGCGTCAATCACGAACCAGTCACGTTTGACTTCATGCGGCTTGGCCACAAAGGTCTTCATGATGGTGTTCATCCTAAAATTAGTTTCGCGCCCAAAAAAACGTTTCTAGGCACGCTTAACCCAAAACCCTGCCTGGCCTAAGCGTTGTAACTTCGCCCGTGCCTTTGACAAGAATAAATAGGTAAGCCCGTTATAGTAGCATATCTTGTTGTTTTTCCAAGGGTTGTCTATGCAAACAGGCAGTGCCGGCCGCCCCGCAATGCAAAAAAGCTGCCAATTGCAGCTTTTTTGCCATAGTGCAAAACCCTTGCCGCCAATTATTTTTTGGCGTTGGCCAGCGCAATGCCCAGGTAGTTGTCGTAAGAGCCTTCGGCAATGCGGAACCAGGGCACGGTGCCATCGCGAAATGCCATGTAGTTCTCGAAGACCTTCTTGAAGCCCGCGTCTTTGTCGCAAAACTCTTTGTAAAGCACATTGGACGCCGCAAACGCCGCGTCCATGACATCGCGCGGAAACGCCTTGAGCGTGGTGCCGTTGGCGATCAGGCGGCGCAGCGCTTCGGAGTTGTGCGCATCGTAATTGGCCGTCATTTGCATGCCGGCATAGCTGCTGGCCAGGGAGATCAGCGACTGGTAATGCTTGGGCAGCTTTTCGTAGACGCCATCGTTGACATACAACGACACCTGCGCAGAGCCCTCCCACCAGCCCGGGTAATAGTAGTACTTGGCTACCTTGAACAAGCCCAGCTTCTCGTCGTCGACCGGACCGACGAATTCGACGGCGTCCAGCGTGCCTTTTTCCAGCGAGGGGTAGATATCGCCCGGCGGAATCTGCTGCGGCACGACGCCCATGCGCGACAGCACTTCGCCGGCAAACCCCGCGGTGCGCATTGTCAGGCCCTTCAAGTCAGCCAAGGTATTGATGGGCTTGCGATACCACCCGCCCATTTGGGTACCGGTATTGCCCATCGGGAAATTGACGATATGGCGCGGCGCAAACAATTCACGCATGAGCTTCAGGCCGTCGCCCTGCTCCATCCAGGCGGTCATCTGGCGTGTATTCAGGCCAAAGGGCACGGCGGTATCGAAACAAAAGGTGGGATCTTTACCGTAGTAATAATAAGAGGCGGTCTGCCCGCACTCCACCGTATTGTTGCTGACCGCGTCCATCACGCCGTAACCGGGCACAATTTCGCCGGCCGGATACAGGCGGATGGAAAACTGGCCATCGGAGGCCTCTTCGATCATTTTGCAGAATGTCTGGGCGGCCCCGAACAACGGCGGCAACGACGGCCCGTAGGTCGACGTCATTTTCCAACTGATCTTGGGATTGGCCTGGGCGAACACAGGCGCGGCAACGGCAGCCGTGCCCGCCACGGCGCCAAGGCCGGCTTTTTTCAGGAATGAACGGCGCTGCATCAAGCGTCTCCTTGCGAAAGTTACACAACAAGTGCAGCGGGCTGATTGCTGCCGCAGGCACGATACGACAGCATCTTACACCCGGACGAAACAGACAGTAGCGTCACTGCCCCGCAATAGCCATTTGCTCGATCAATATAGAACCAGACGACTTGGAGCCGCGGGTAATGGTGTCGGCGCCGACCGCGACGATTTGCCTGAACATGTCGGCCAGGTTGCCGGCAATGGTGACTTCCTGGACGGCGTGGCGGATTTCGCCGTTTTCCACCCAATAGCCGAACGCGCCGCGCGAATAGTCGCCGGTTACGTAATTGACGCCCTGCCCGATCAGTTCGGTGACAAGAAAGCCGGTGCCCATTTTGCGCAGCATGGCGCGAAAATCGTCGTCGGGATTCGTAAGGCGCGAGACCAGGCTTAAGTTGTGCGAGCCGCCGGCATTGCCGGTGGTTTGCATATTGAGCTTCCTGGCGGTGTAGCTGGACAGAAAATAGCCTTGCAGAACGCCGTCCACGACTACGTCGCGCGCGCTGGTGCGCACGCCTTCGTCGTCGAACGCCGAACTTCCCATGGCGCCGGGGATAAATGGGTCTTCGGCAACCTGAAGATGGTCGGCCAACACAGGCTTGCCCAGAGAATCGACAAGGAAGCTTGCTTTGCGGTACAGCGCGCCGCCGCTGGTGGCCTGTACAAGAGCACCCAACAAGCCCAGGGCCAGGGGGGCTTCGAATAGAACGGGAAAGCGTCCGGTCTTGATCCGGCGCGCGGACATTCGGGACAAAGTGCGCTCGGCCGCATAGCGCCCCACCGCGGCTGCGTCAGCCAGGCGGGAGGCCTGGCGGTCGGCGCTGTACCAGTAGTCGCGCTGCATGGCGGCGCCGCGGCCGGCAATTGGCGCCACCGACAAGGAGTGGCGCGAATAGGGGTAGCCGGCCAGGAAGCCCCGGCTGTTGCCCAGCACGAAATGGCCTTCGAAGGTACCGACAGACGCGCCGTCGGTATTGGTGATGAGCGGGCTGACGGCGCGGGCGGCGCGTTCTGCCTCTAGGGCGATGGCGGCGGCCGCCTCGGCGTCGATATCCCAGGGGGAATGCAGTTGCAGGTCGGGAAATTCGCGAGCCAGCAGTTCTGGTTCGGGCAAACCGGCGGCTGGATCGGCCGCGGTATAGCGCGCGATATGCCATGCGGCATCGACGGTTTCGCGCAGGGCCTGTGCGGAAAAATCGGACGTGGAGGCCGAGCCGCGCTTTTGCCCCGCAAAAACGGTAACGTCCAGCGAACGGTCGTGCGTTTGCTCGACCGTTTCAATGTCCTGGTTGCGCACCGAAACCGACAACCCGGCGCTTTCGGAGACCTCGGCGGCGGCATCGCTGGCGCCCAGCGATTTGGCGTATTTCAGGGCGTCTTGAACCAGTTCGCGAAACTGGATTTGGTTCTGGGCGATAGGCAGGCGAAGGGAGGATTGTTGACTCATTGCTACTCGTATTGGTTAGACGGTTATCATATCGCTAATCGAGAATTTTTTTCTGTCTTTCATATGAATACCGACACCACCGAAACCAGCGACGACGAATACGATGGCCCCAGCAAATCGCAGGTCAAGCGCGAAATGCATGCTTTGCTGGACTTAGGCAAGCAATTGGTCGAATTACCCAACGAAAAGCTCAAGCAACTGCCGTTGTCCGAAAATCTGTATGAGGCCATCCGGCTGGCCCAGCGCACTACCAGCCGCGAAGGCCTGCGCCGCCAGGTGCATTACGTCGGCAAACTCATGCGCCACGCCGACGCGGACGCAATCCGGTCGCAGATGGATATCTGGCTTAATGGTTCGCGCGAAGAAACCCAGGCACTGCATCGCCTGGAAATCCAGCGCGACCGCCTGCTGGCCGACGACGAGGCCCTGACCAAGCTGCTGGCCGAATACCCCAACGCCGACAGCCAGCACCTGCGCACCTTGATACGCGCCGGCCGCAAGGAAATCCAGCACAACCTGGGGCTGCAGCCGGGCCAGGACCCCCAGCGCAAGCATTTTCGAGCCCTGTTCCAGGCGCTCAAAGCTCTTAACGACTCAACGGAACACGAATGAATCAGCCGCAGTTCGACGCTATCGAAATAGAAACCTCACCCAATCCCGGCCATGCCGTCATTTGGTTGCACGGGCTGGGCGCCGATGCCAACGACTTCGTGCCGCTCGTGCCGGAACTGGGCCTTAAAAATCACCCCCCGATTCGGTTTGTATTCCCCAATGCCCCTGTCCAGCCGGTGACCATCAATGGCGGCATGCCTATGCGGGCCTGGTACGACATCCTGAACGCCGATCTGGTCAGGCGCGAAGACGAACAAGGGATACTCGACTCCGAGCGCCTGATCCAGGCCTTGATCAAGCGCGAAAACGACCGCGGCATTCCTACCGAAAAAATAGTGCTGGCGGGGTTTTCGCAAGGCTGCGCCATGACCTTGCACACGGGCACGCGCTTGGGGCAAAAGCTGGCCGGCCTGGTCGGACTGTCCGGCTACTTGCCGCTGGCTGATCTATTCGCCGCGCAGCGGCACAGCGCCAACCAGGACACTCCGATTTTCATGGCGCACGGCACCCAGGACCCGGTCGTCACCCTGGATCGCGCCCAAGCTTCTTGCGAACTGCTGCAAAAGCTGGGCTATCAGGTAACGTTCAAAACCTACACCATGCCGCATTCGGTGTGCCTGCCGGAAATCAGCGATATTGCGGATTTCTTGCGTAAAGTGCTGCTGTAGTATTTCGCGCGCCCGGCATCAGCGTTTGCCCGCGGCGGGCGGTTCGCCCAAGTCCAGCCAAACACGCCGCAAAGCAGGGTCGTCCTGGTCGGCGTCGTTTTGAAACCCCAGGTGCGCCATCAGTGCCAGCATGGCGCGGTTGGTCGACAGCACCACGCCGTCGATATAGCTTAGCCCCTGCGATTGCGCCGCTTCGATCAAGCCTTTCATCAATTGCTGGCCCAGCTTGCGGCGCTGCCATTGGTCGCTGATGACCAGCGCGTACTCCGCTCCGCGCCCATCGGCGTTGCGCAGGTAATGCGCAAAGCCGATGATCTGCTCGTGCATATATCCGCGATGTGCGGGATTGGGAACTTGCACCGTCGCCACCAAAGCCAGCTCGCGGTCGTAGTCGATGCGTGTATAGCGGGCCAACATCCGCGGAGTCAGTTCGCGCAGCATCGAGACAAAACGCATGTAGCGCGTTTCGTCGGATAGATCGCGCACAAAGTCCTGCAGGGCCTCGGCGTCTTCCGGACGTATGGGCCGCATCATCCATGAGGTGCCGTCCTGGAAGGTCTTGGTCTGCACCAGATTATGCGGATAAGGATGAATGGCCAAATGCCGGTAGCCGGACGCTTCGGGCAATTCCGACGACTCGGAGGACGAAAGGACGACCTGGACCGAGCGCGCCAGAAGCTGCGTGTCGGTGGCATGCAGGGGATCGATCACCAGGCTTTCGACCTCGGGCAATTCGCAAACCAGGTCCGAGACTCTTTCAAGCGCTTCCTGCAAGCTGTCGCTGACCACCACGCTCATCTGGCGCGACAGGATTTTTCGCCAGACCGCGCTGCGCTCGACCAACTGACGCGCCAGAAAGCCATTGAGCGGCGGCAGCTCTACCGCGCGATCATTGGCCGAGATAGCCTGGCGCCCGCCCGAGCCGAAATTAATATACGAGCCCAGTTCCGGGTCGCGGTGAACGCGGATTGCCATGGCGATGGCTTCCGTTCCCTGCCCGTCCAGCTTGACCTTGGAGAAGGCGTCGATTGGAATATGGAAGCAGGAAAACAGACGCGCAATTTCTTCGGGCAGCAGCGACTGGCGCCCCTGCATTCGGGCGGACCGCAGCAGCAGCCGCGCCTCTTTAAGCCGGGGCGGCTTGCCCAGGGGTTCGGGCGGCAGCATTTGCTGCGATAGTGTCTGGTTGTAATGATACGAGGCCAGCACGCCAAAGGCGTTTGCGGCCGACTCGGGCGTGCGGAACGCCGGCGTGCCCACGTTGTCCAGCAGATGACGCAAGGGGCGCATGGTGGCGTCGCCCATGAAACAACTGATGACCGGCTTGCGCGTGCTGGACGCAGCCTGCGCAAGCTGTTGCACCAAGGCGGGCATATCGGTAAGCGGATCGGGGGTCAGCAACACCAGCACGCCGTCCACCCCCCGATCGACAGCCACGATATTGATCAGCTTGCGCAGGGTCTCTGCGCTTAGCGGAGCGCGCGTGATTACCGGATTGTTCACTTCAGCGCCCGGCTCAAGCAGCTTGGTCAGTTCAAGTATCGACATCCGGGAGAGATCAGCGCGAAAGACCGCGCTATTGGCGCCCATGACGTCCAATGCCAATTGCGAAGTGCCCGCGCCATTGGAAACCAGCGCAATCCGCCGCCCGCGCGGGCGATGCGGATAGCCCAGCACCTTGATGGCGGAAAAAAGCTGCACGAAATACGGTACCCGCACCGCGCCGACACGGCGCATAAGCGCGTTGAATATGGCGTCCTGGGAGGAGTCGGGCCCCTGCTGCGCCCGCCCCGACTTGAGCACCACCACGGGCTTGACGCCGGCGGCGGCGCGCAAGGCACTGGTCAGTTCGCGCGGCGAGGCTGCGTTTTCCAGGTGCAGGACAATGCTGTCGGTAGCCGGGTCGGTTGCCAGATAGTCCAGAATATCGGCCAGGCGCGCGTCCGCATCGTCGCCGGGCGAGATCACGGCGGAAAAGCCCAGCCCTATATCGGCGGCCCAGTCCAGAACCGCCGCCGCGATCGACCCCGATTGCGACACCAGGGCCACGCGCCCCGCCTGGGCAAGTTCGGGCATATGCGTCAGGTTCAGGCCCATGCCCGGCCGCTGTACGCCGAAAGCCCGCGGCCCCACCAGCAGGCAACCGTTCTGGCGCGCCCAATTCTGGCACAGCACGAGATCGGCGGCGGGATCGGCCGGCGGAACGTCCGACGTCAGCAAAAGCAATGCCCTGGGCCGGTACGCCTGCATGGCCTTGAGGGCTTCGGGCAAACGCGCAGAGGGCAGGCACAGCAATGCCAGGTCGGGCCGCTCGTCCGCTTCAAGGCCGTTGAGCCGCTCCGGCAGGGCCATAGGCGTACCGGCCTGGACATCCACCACGGTAATGGCATTTTGCAATATGCGCGGCGGATGCAAGACGACCGGCACCGGCCGGCTGGCCAGCACCAGCAACGACCTAGGTTCAAACAACGCAGCAAGACGATGACGCAACATACACAGCCCAATTTCAACAAGTTTAAGTCAGTGCTCTAAAATACATCAATTGCCACAACTTCGTGCAATGCGGGCATGCCCGCCCATGCACCGCCTGAACAAGAAACATGACATCTTCCACCTCTGCTGTAGTTCGTACACGTTTTGCCCCCTCGCCCACCGGTTATCTGCACCTGGGCGGCGCACGCACCGCCCTTTTCTCGTGGGCCTTTGCACGCCATCATAAAGGCGTCTTCGTCCTGCGTATCGAAGACACCGACCTTGAACGCTCCACGCCCGAAGCCGTGCAAGCCATTCTGGACGGCATGGCGTGGCTTGATATGCAGCCCGACGAAGGCCCCTTTTACCAAATGCAGCGCATGGACCGTTACCGCGAGGTCCTGGCCGGCATGCTGGCCAAGGGCACGGCCTATTATTGCTATAGCTCGCCCCAAGAAGTCGAAGCCATGCGCGAAAAGGCCCGCAGCCAGGGCCTGAAGCCGCGCTACGACGGCACATGGCGCCCCGCGCCCGGCAAAACGCTGCCGCCCATTCCGGAAGGGCGCAAACCCGTCGTGCGCTTTAAAAACCCGCAAGATGGCGCCACTGGCTGGGACGACCTGATCAAAGGCCCGATCAGTATCGACAACACCGAGCTGGACGACTTGATTATCGCCCGGCCCGACGGCACCCCCACCTATAATTTCTGTGTGGTGGTGGACGACTGGGATATGAACATCACCCATGTCCTGCGCGGCGACGATCACGTCAACAACACACCGCGGCAAATCAATATATTGCGCGCCCTGGGCGCTACCCTGCCGCAATACGGCCACCTGCCCATGATTCTGGGACCAGACGGCGAAAAGCTCTCGAAGCGCCATGGCGCGGTCAGCGTCATGGACTACGACAAAGAGGGCTACCTGCCCGAAGCCATGATCAACTACCTGGCCCGCCTGGGCTGGAGCCACGGCAACGACGAAATCTTCTCGCGCGAGCAACTCGTCGAATGGTTCGACACGCGCAACCTGACCAAATCGGCCGCGCAGTGGGACCCCAAGAAATTAAACTGGGTAAACGCCCACTACATCAAGCAAAGCGCCAACAGCGTGTTAAGCGCGCTGGTGGCCCCGCGCATCGAAAAGCTGGGCGGCAACCCCGCAGCCATCCAGTTGGACGACGTCATGGGTCTACTCAAGGACCGCGCCGAAACCCTGAATCAACTGGCCGAAGGCGCCATGCTGTTTTGCGGCGCCTATGCTCGCGCCAGCGACGAACTGGCCGCCGAACACCTGACGCCGGAAACCAAAGCCGTCCTGGCCGATTTCGCAGCGCACGCCCAGGCCCTGCCGGAATGGACCACCGAAGCGCTGTCCGCACTGATCAAGGACACGCTGGCCAGGCACAACCTGAAAATGGCCAAGCTGGGCATCCCGCTGCGGCTGGCCGTAACCGGCCAAAAGCAAACCCCCGCCATCGACGCCGTCCTGACCATACTGGGCCGCGAATTGGTGCTGGAGCGCCTGGCAGCGCTTTAACCCCACGCGACGACAGGGCCACAAAATCGCAGCAGCGGTTACGTGGCCCTTTTCACATTCAACTTGTGGGAATCAAAAAGGCAATCTATAGCCATCCGGCATGCGCCGGGCGCGCAACTGGCCCTGAGGGCCGTCCAGCACCATGGCCGTCTGGGTTTGCGAGCCGATCGTATAGCGGTTGCTATATATAGGGTCGTCGGATTCGACCTTTTCGCCGTTGGACTTCAGCGTGCGCAGCACCAGGGTTTGCTGTTCGTGCTGCCAGCAGCCGGTTTCGCTTAAGTTCTGGCTTGGCTTCTTGCCGCGCTTGAGCTGTTCTTCGTAGCTCATGGTGCCGTCGGCCTTCAGGCGGATAAGCACATGCAGTTGGCCGGCGACCCCACGCTGGGTACGCACGCCATACCAATTGCCTACCGCGGTGTCGCCAGCCTTGGCTGCCTGGCATTGCACCTGGGCCGGCGCGCCGGCCGCACCGGGCGCCGGCTTATTGCTTTTGACGGCGCATCCCGCCGCGGCCACGCCCAACGCCAAATAGACCACGGCCCGGCTGGTACGAAATAAAACCTGATTCATATGTATGATCCTCGGCCTTGAGGCCGGTATGCCAAAACCACATTCCAAATGAGGCTACGCCAGGCGCCCGCGCCCATGCGACCTACAATAAGCTTGAACCCGCTTTGCGCCAAGGCAAGCCTGTTCTGCCTTTTGCGCGCCCATCGCAAGCATTTTACTTGAATGGCCCCGCGCCCTGCGCCAGCCGCCTAAGCGGCGCAGCGTCTATCAGGAGCCTGCATCACAATGAACCATCTGACCCTGCTTTTGCTTCATTTGTTTGCCGCATTCATTTTCGTGGGCACGGTTTTCTTTGAAGTCCTGATGCTTGAAGGCATACGCCAGCGTGTTCCGCGCGAATCCATGCGGTCGGTCGAAGTCGCCATCGGCCAGAGGGCTCGCAAGTTTATGCCTTTTGTTATCATCGTGCTGTATGGCGCGGGCATAACCATGGCATGGCAATACCGCGCGGTGCTGGCCAGCCCCTTCAGCAGCACGTTCACTATCATGCTGTGGCTGAAAATTGTATTGGCACTTAGCGTTCTAGTACATTTTGTTACGGCGATTCGGCTAAGCGCCACCCATCGCCTGACGGCCAAACACTTCAAATATATTCATTTAAGTGTTTTCCTGCACATGCTGGTCATCGTATTTTTAGCTAAAGCCATGTTTTACCTGCACTAAGGCCGCAAAAGGTCTGGAGTGCCTAAAACAAAGCACAAAAACAAAAAAAATCAAGCCCATTTTCGGCTTGCCTAGGCGGCGGCGAATCACTACAATTAGTGCTCAAACAAGAAATAACCACAACATATAGTGGTTTTACAAAAAGAGCGCCACTAAATAAAACCGCCCTCCGGGCCGCCTTTTTATTGCCACCATCCTCATACGCCAGACGGCATGCCGATTACACAAGAAGCATGCCATTCTCATTCAGGAGCATTCATGCAGACCACACAAACCGCTGAGTCCCGGCCCCAAGCCGCCCAAGCCAATCCAGCTTCGGCCTCCAAGGCCAATGCACCCGCCAGCAGCCAATGGCAGAACTTCAGCACCATACGCCGCAACGGCGCAGTGGTCGGCTTCGAGCCCGGCAAAATCGCCATCGCCATGACCAAGGCCTTTCTGGCCGTCAACGGCGGCCAGGGCGCGGCATCGGCTCGCGTGCGCGAACTGGTCGAAGGCCTGACCTCCCAGGTCGTCAACGCGCTGGTGCGCAACCGGCCCGGCGGCGGCACCTTCCATATCGAAGACATCCAGGACCAAGTCGAACTGGCTCTTATGCGCTCGGGCGAACACGACGTTGCACGCGCCTATGTGCTTTACCGCGAAAAGCGTTCGCAAGAGCGCGCGCGCAGCACGAAAGAACAAGCTCCCGTTGAGAAAAGCAGCATCAATGTCACCGACAACGGCGTCCAGCGCCCGCTCGACCTGGCCCGCCTGCGCACTACCATCACAGAAGCCGGCCTGAATCTGCCCATCACCATTGACGTCGATGCCATTCTCAAGGCAACCGTCAAGAACCTGTACGACGGCATTCCGGTCGACGAAGTCTACAAATCGGCCATTCTTTCGGCGCGCGCCCTGGTTGAAACCGACCCGGCCTATAGCCAGGTTACGGCAGGCCTGTTGCTGCACACCATCCGTAAAGAAGTCCTGGGCGAAGAAGTGGCCCAGTCGGCCATGGACGCCGGCTACGCAGAGTACTTCCCGCGCTTCATCAAGCTGGGCATCGAAAGCAGCCTGCTCGACAGCAAGCTGGGCCAGTTCGACCTGGAAAAGCTGGGCCATGCCCTTAAAGCCAGCCGCGACCAGCAATTCAATTACCTGGGCCTGCAAACGCTATACGACCGCTACTTCCTGCACGTACGCGGCCGCCGCATCGAACTGCCTCAGGTTTTCTTCATGCGTGTCGCCATGGGCCTGGCCCTGAACGAAATCAATCGTGAAGAACGCGCCATCGAGTTCTACGAAATCCTGTCGTCGTTCGACTTCATGAGCTCCACCCCAACGCTATTCAATGCCGGCACCTTGCATTCGCAGTTGTCGTCCTGCTACCTCACCACCGTCTCCGACGATTTGGTCGGCATCTACGACGCCATCAAAGAAAACGCACTGCTGGCCAAGTACGCCGGCGGCCTGGGCAACGACTGGACGCCCGTGCGCGCCCTGCGCAGCCACATCAAGGGTACGAACGGCGAAAGCCAGGGCGTCGTGCCTTTCCTCAAGGTCGTCAACGACACCGCCGTAGCGGTCAACCAGGGCGGCAAGCGCAAGGGCGCGGTATGCGCCTACCTGGAAACCTGGCACCTGGACATCGAAGAGTTCCTCGAGCTGCGCAAGAACACCGGCGACGAGCGCCGCCGCACGCACGACATGAATACCGCCAACTGGATTCCCGACCTCTTCATGAAGCGCGTCATGGAAAACGGCGACTGGACTCTGTTCTCCCCGTCCGACACGCCCGACCTGCACGACAAGTACGGCAAGGAATTCGAAAAAGCCTATATCGCCTACGAAGCCAAGACGCTTACCGGCGAACTGCCCCTGTTCAAGACCATTCCGGCAAACTCGCTGTGGCGCAAGATGCTGTCCATGCTATTTGAAACCGGCCACCCTTGGCTGACCTTCAAGGATCCTTGCAATATCCGTTCGCCCCAGCAGCACGTCGGCGTGGTCCACAGCTCCAACCTGTGCACTGAAATCACGCTTAACACCAGCGACACCGAAATTGCCGTCTGCAACCTAGGTTCGGTCAACATGGCCGCCCACCTCAAGCAAGACAGCAACGGCCAGTACGTGCTCGACCACGACAAACTGCAGCGCACGGTTTCGATCGCCATGCGCATGCTGGACAACGTCATCGACATCAACTATTACGCTGTTCCCAAGGCACGCAACTCCAACGTCCGCCACCGTCCGGTCGGCATGGGTGTCATGGGATTCCAGGACTGCCTGCACATGATGCGCGTACCGTTTGCTTCGCAAGACGCCATCACGTTCTCCGACACCTCCATGGAAGCTGTCTGCTACTACGCCTACCTGGCATCCAGCAAGCTGGCAGCCGAACGCGGCTCGTACGAAAGCTTCAAGGGCTCGCTGTGGGACCGCGGCATCCTGCCGCAAGACACCCTGGCCATGCTGCGCGAAGAGCGCGGCGGCTACGTCGACATCGATGAAAGCAGCACCATGGACTGGGACGCCCTGCGCACCCATATCCGCGAGCACGGCATGCGCAACTCCAACTGCGTTGCCATTGCGCCTACCGCAACCATCTCCAACATTATTGGCGTCTCGCCCTGCATCGAACCCACTTACCGCAACCTGTACGTCAAGTCCAACCTGTCGGGCGAGTTCACCGTGGTCAACGACCATCTGGTCCGCGACCTCAAAGAACGCGGGCTATGGGATGAAGTCATGGTCGCCGACTTGAAGTACTTCGACGGCAGCCTGGCCCGCATCGACCGCATCCCGGCCGACCTGCGCGAGCTTTACGCCACCGCCTTCGAAGTCGACCCAAGCTGGGTCGTCGAATGTGCGGCGCGCCGCCAGAAATGGATAGACCAGGCTCAGTCGCTCAATATCTTCATGGCCGGCGTTTCCGGCAAGAAGCTCGACGACACCTACAAGCTTGCCTGGCAGCGCGGCCTTAAAACCACCTACTACCTGCGCTCCAGCGGTGCCACCAACGCCGAGAAATCCACCGGCCGCGGCGGCGAACTGAACTCCGTCGCCGTGTCATCCGCAGGCCCGGAAGTCTCGGCAGTCCAGGCGGCCGCCCTGCCCGAAGCGGAAGTGGTCGGCGCAGTGTGCACCATGCGCCCCGGCGACGAAGGCTTCGAAGAATGCGAAGCCTGCCAGTAATCCATAACTATTAAAAGGTCTACATCATGCTTAATTGGGAAGACTCCCTTCAACCTGCCACCGGTACGGCGGCACCCCGCCACTCGGGCAACCTACAGGACGATACCGCCCTTGCGCCATCGCAGGCGCAATCGCCCGCCGTTGCGCCCTCGAATTCGCGCGTCCGCGCCGCCGACAAGCGCATCATCAACGGCCAGACCGACGTCAACCAGTTGGTGCCGTTCAAGTACAAATGGGCCTGGGAAAAATACCTGGCCGGTTGCGCCAACCACTGGATGCCGCAAGAAATCAATATGTCGCGCGACATTGCCCTCTGGAAAAACCCCAACGGGCTGACCGACGACGAGCGCCGCATCATCAAGCGCAACCTGGGTTTCTTCGTGACGGCCGATTCGCTGGCCGCCAACAACATCGTGCTGGGCACTTACCGCCACATCACGGCGCCCGAGTGCCGCCAGTTTTTATTGCGCCAGGCATTTGAAGAAGCCATCCACACGCATGCCTATCAGTACATCGTCGAAAGCCTCGATCTGGACGAATCGGAAATTTTCAACGCGTACAACGAGGTGCCCTCGATCCGCGCCAAAGACGAATTCCTCATTCCATTCATCAACGCAATCGCCGATCCTAATTTCAAAACCGGCACACCCGAAGACGATCAAACCCTGCTTAAATCGCTCATCGTTTTTGCGTGCCTGATGGAAGGTTTATTCTTTTATGTTGGTTTTACGCAAATTCTTGCTTTAGGTCGTCAGAACAAAATGACGGGTGCTGCCGAGCAGTACATGTACATTCTTCGCGACGAATCCATGCACTGCAATTTCGGCATCGATCTCATCAACACGATCAAACTCGAGAACCCGCATCTTTGGACTCCAAGCTTCCGCGAAGAAATTCAAGAACTCTTCAAAAAGGCTGTAGACCTTGAATATGCTTACGCTGAGGACACTATGCCGCGCGGCGTACTCGGTTTGAACGCATCGATGTTCAAGTCATATTTGCGCTTCATTGCCAATCGCCGCTGCCAACAAATCGGCATAGAACCACAATTTGCGCAAGAAGAAAATCCATTTCCATGGATGGCCGAGATGATCGACTTGAAAAAAGAACGCAACTTTTTCGAGACTCGCGTTATCGAATATCAGACCGGCGGAGCATTAAGCTGGGAATAATGCTTTGCTGTTGTAACTCCTTAAGTTAGACTCTAGGCGTGCAAGGTGTAATACATCTTGCACGCTTTTGCCATTTGAGATGGGTCGCACCCTTTTCGTGGGGGCCATATCAAATGGATGGACGTTCTCTACGATTCATTCTCAAGGAGCATTACGATGGCCACAGCCAAGAAAACCGCAAAGAAAGCGGCCGCTAAAAAAGCGACCGCAGTAAAGAAAGCAGCACCCGCTAAAAAAGTAGTTGCCAAAAAAGCTGCACCGGCCAAGAAAGCAGTCGCTAAAAAAGCACCCGCCAAGAAAGCAGCAGTAAAGAAAGCGCCTGCCAAAAAAGCAGCAGCAAAGAAAGTCGTAGCCAAGAAAGCCGTCGCTAAAAAAGCTGTCGCCAAAAAAGCGCCCGCCAAGAAAACCGCGGCAAAGAAAGTCGTAGCCAAGAAAGCCGTCGCTAAAAAAACCGTCGCCAAGAAAGCGCCCGCCAAAAAGGCCGTGGCAAAGAAGGCCGTAGCTAAAAAAGCGCCTGCCAAAAAAGCAGCGGCAAAGAAAGCCGTAGCCAAAAAAGCGCCTGCAAAGAAGGCAGTGGCTAAGAAAGCCGTTGCCAAGAAAGCACCCGCCAAAAAGGCCGCAGCAACGAAAGCCGTCGCTAAAAAGGCGCCTGCCAAAAAGGCCGTAGCCAAGACTGCCGCGCCTAAAAAGCCCAGCGCCAAGAAAGCCGCCAAAGCAAGCAAGGCCAGCGCTCCTGCTCCAGCAGCAAAAACCGCGGTCAACCCTGCAGCCTCGTGGCCCTTCCCCACGGGCGGCCGTCCATAACAGCCTGCGAGCTGCGCAACACCATCCAACTGCCCGGCCACGCCGGGCAGTTTTTTTATCGCCGGGCCGCCCCAAGATAAAAACGGCCCCCTCGGGGGGCAGCGAACCGCACAGCGGTGAAGCGTGGGGGTATCTTTTATCGCCGGGCCGCCCCAAGATAAAAAGCGCCCCCCTCGGGGGGCAGCGAACCGCAAAGCGGTGAAGCGTGGGGGCATCTTCTATCGCCGGGCCGCCCCAAGATAAAAAGCGCCCCCCTCGGGGGCAGCGAACCGCAACGCGGTGAAGCGTGGGGGCATCCTTTATCGCCGGGCCGCCCCAAGATAAAAACGGCCCCCTCGGGGGGCAGCGAACCGCACAGCGGTGAAGCGTGGGACGTATCTTTCTTCGCACGGAATTTTCAGCCATGCGACAATGAAGCCTGCTTATCCACCATGAACGAATATGCTTAGCGATACCTTGCGCCTTATTATCGATATTGTCTTTTCCCTGTTCGGCATCATGCTGATACTGCGTGCCTGGGCCTACGCCATCCGCCTGCACCCATTCAACCCGTATTCGCAAGCCGTAATACGCAGCACGGACTGGCTGGTGCAGCCTCTTAAAAGACTGGTCCCGACAGGCAACCGCATCGACTACCCCAGCCTGCTGGCCTGCTGGCTTATTGCCTTCATCTACCTGCTGCTCATCTGGGTAACCAGCACCGGCGTATTGTTGCCGCTGGCCAGCCTGCTTCCCGCAGTGGCCGCCAGCCTTCTTACCATGCTGAAATGGCTGTTCAACCTTATTCTTTGGGTAACGCTGATCCAGGCCGTGCTGTCGTGGGTCAATCCCCTGGCGCCGATCATGCCCGTGCTTCACACGCTTACCGCCCCTTTGCTGGATCCTATCCGCAAAGTGCTGCCCAATCTGGGCGGCCTGGACTTTTCGCCGCTGGTGCTGCTTATAGTCGCTCAGATTCTGGTTGGCATTTTCGGCAGCCTAAGCTATTCGGTCTTCGGCGCCTAGCTCCACTTCCGAAAATAGAATAACCCCGACAACGCCCCCGGCTTGGGCCAAAAAAAAACCTGCGAAATATCATCGCAGGTTTTTTTATAGGCCGCCATTTCGGCGGCCGCCCGTTTTACATGGGCACTACACGAGTAGGCCCGCCCCCGCTGATCAGGCGAACGCGCTGACCGGACTGGAACGAGACGTCGGCGGCTTGCGCCACGACGCGGGTTTCGCCGTTGTCGAGCCGTACGGTAACTTCAAGGCCTTGGGTTTTACCGACCTGGTTCTCGACGGTATTGCCCAGCAGACCGCCCAGGATTGCACCGCCCACTGTCGTTATAACCTTGCCCGAACCGCCGCCAATGGCGTTGCCCGCCACGCCACCCAAGGCACCGCCGGCCAGCATGCCGGCACCGCTTGAACGGTCGTTCTGGATGACGACCGGACGCACCGACACGACCGTGCCCGTGCGGACGATTTGTTCTTGTTGCGCCTGCCCGTATGAATAGACAGAACTGGACGCCGATGGGTTTGCGCAACCAGCCACAACGGCCAACGTGCCCGCGGCGGCGGCCACGGCTAATACTCGGCCAAGGCGTACGCCTGTTCGCGCCGCAATAATAATATTCATAAAGACTCCTTGACGATAAGCAGGTTCAGGCCGGCAGGTCGATACCATAATGCTGTTTAAGTGTTGCGCCAATCTCGGCGCGCGTAGGCTGATGATTCTGCGGGCCCTTTGAAGCAATTTTAAAGGCACCCATCACATTCGCCAACTGGCAAGCGTGTTCCAACCCCATATTCTGGGTAAGGCCGTATAAAAGCCCGGCACGGTGCGCATCGCCGCAGCCTGTGGGGTCGACCACCGACGACGCCTTTACCGGGGCAATAAGCGTATGCGTGCCTGGCTCGTACAGCGTTGCGCCTTCGGCGCCGCGCGTAACCACCACCGCTTTCATCGAGTCGGCGATCTGGTGCATGCTGCGTCCCGTACGCTGTTCGACCACAGTGGCTTCGTAATCATTGGCGGTAAAGATGTCGGCCAGGGCCAGCATCTCATTAAGGTCTTCGCCAGTGAATAGCGGCATGGCCTGGCCCAGGTCGAAAATAAAAGGAATGCCTTGCTGCTTCAGGCGGCGGGCATGCGCGAACATGCCGTCCTTGGCATCCGGAGCCACAATGGCCCAGGCGGCGGCCACTCCGCTCAGGTCGTTTTCCGCGGACCGCAGCATGGCGCCCGGGTGAAACGAAGCTATCTGGTTACTGTCCAGGTCGGTCGTAATAAAGCACTGCGGGGTAAACATATCGGCGATGACGCGGATCATGCTGGTGTCGATACCCCGGCCCTTGAAATAGGCCAGATAGTCGGACGCGTCGGCTCCGACAGTACCCACGGGTACCGGATTGCCGCCCAGCAAATTCAGGTTGTACGCAATATTGCCGGCGCAGCCGCCGTACTCTTTGCGCATCGTCGGCACAAAAAAGGAGACACTCAGCGACTGTATGCTGTCGGCCAGTATGTGGTCTTTGAAATGGCCTTCAAAAACCGCGATCGTGTCGAACGCCACGGAACCGCAAACGAGTACTTTTTCAGACATCTCTATCCTTCAGGGGGGTAAAACTTACCCAATTGATAACCATTGATCTTCACGCCGGAGACCGTTACCGGTACGGCAATATGTATTTCGCTTACAGCGGGAAACGGTCCGCCCTGGGCCTGCACGGGCAGGTAGGCACTTGGCTCAAGCTTGCGCCGGGCTACGATCGACCCGGAAAAGTCGACCAGGTCCAGTGTCAGCGCCGGCCAAGTCTGCGGCTTGTCGTAGTTATTGCGCAATACCACGCGCAATAGCAAGGTACTTTCGTCAGGCTTGGCTGCGCCGGCGGGCGCAGCCGCCTGCAAGGACGAGTCCATAATGGCAATACGTTCGATGCGGCGCGGATACCCTACTTTGCATTGCAGCGGCTCGCACGCCCGTTCAAGCACAGGGCGCAGCAAGGGTACATTGCTGGCGATCTGCATGCGGTACACATAGGCCAACTGCAGGGCAAGGAGCACCAGGCCCACCAAGATAAGCACGCTCCAGAGCAAACGCGCAAAGGCGCTGCGAGGCCGGCGCCGATTATGCAAAAACTCCGGCAGCGCATCGGCCGCATGCACCCTTCGGTCGCCGCCTTCGATATGAAATTCGTCCCTCTCTTGCGGCTCGGCATAAACGCCGGAAGCGGGTCGCACGGTATCCTCGAGCGCCTCGGCATGCGAATACAGGCCCGGCTCGGGACGGTTCGCGGCAAAGTTCATGGCGCGCCCCAGCGTGGGCTCGGTATCTTCGATGTGATCGGCGCCGAAATCTATAGTGGGTTCGGCGGCTATTGGTCCCTGGGCGCTATGCCTGGATCCTATCCAAGGTTCGGCTGCGCTTCGGGTCGGCGCAATAGGCGCGTCCACCGGCACAACGGGCGCCCGCTGGCGCACGACCTGGGGCAAGGCCTTCTGCGCCGTGGGTGGCTCCGGCACTTGCGCACTTGCCGGCGCCGCGGCTGGCGTCGCGTTCGGACCCTGGGGCACCACAGCTTCGTAACCATCGAAGATATGCGCGCAATTGACGCAACGGATATACCCTTTGCGCAACTGCAACTGGTCTGTGCTGGCCGAAAAAACGGTCCCGCATTGCGGACACTTCGTCATCAAGTCCATGGCCGTCACCACCGGCAGCGATTAACTGCGCTGCCCATGCAGGCAAACCCAGCCTTCACGAGCACGCCACACACTCATGGACAGCCAGGGCGCATAGGCCTGTGCGACCTCATCGGCCTGCCGCTCCAGCACGCCGGACAGCACCAGGCGCCCTCCGGGCTGCACCCGCCCAGCCAGCATGGGTGCCAGGACTTTCAAAGGGTTGGACAAGATGTTGGCCACCACAAGCTGCAACTGCCCCGCTGGCAAGGCATCGGGCAACAAAGCTTGCAGCTCGACATGGTTGATCTGGGCGTTATACCTCGTGGACACCACCGCTTGCTCGTCGATATCGACGGCCAATGTAGGGCCTGCGCCCAGCATCTTGGCGGCGATCGCCAGAATGCCCGAGCCGCAGCCGTAGTCGAGCAGGCTTTCGCCAGGCTGCAGATTGGCTTCCAGCCATTCCAGGCACAAGTGCGTCGTAGGATGGCTGCCAGTGCCGAACGCAAGTCCCGGATCCAGTTGCAAATGAATGGGTCCGCCCGGTTCGGCCTGCGCGGCCAGGTCGGGAACCTCGGGATCGTCGCGATGCCAGCTTGGAACTATCCAGACCCGCTTGCCGACCTGAATAGGCCTGAACTGCGCCTGCGTCAAACGCACCCAGTCGGCATCCGGAACGTCCCGGGTAAACCAGCCTGTGGTCAGATAGTCGGCACCGCCCACGACACGGACCTGTTCGAGTATTTGCTCGGGGTCGGCGCCGTCGGGCAGCAGGGCCACAACACGATTGCGATGCCATGCCTGAACTTCGGGCTCGGTGCCCGGTTCACCGAACAGCGGTTGTTCGGCCTCGGTGTCGCTGTCGGCATCTTCCACGGAAACCGAAAGCACCCCCGCTTCAAGCAAAGCATCCGAGAGCGCCTCGGCCTGCGCCTCCAGGCAATGGAGCACAAGTTCACGCATAATTTTTCCAATCGGGCGCGCAAGGGTCAGGCCCCTGGCGCCCAAACAATCGTGCAGCTATGGACGCTGCGCCAACTTTTGTTCAAGATAATGAATGCTGGTACCGCCTTCGACGAAGCGCGCATCCTGCATCAATTCCCGGTGCAAAGGAATATTGGTCTTGATTCCTTCCACCGCCATTTCCGACAAGGCGATTTCCATGCGCGCAATGGCTTGCTCGCGGTTGTCGCCGTATGTAATGACTTTGGCTATCATGGAGTCGTAGTTGGGCGGCACAACGTAGCCGCTGAACACGTGCGAATCCATGCGCACGCCTGGGCCGCCCGGCGCATGCCAGTTGGTGATCAGGCCGGGACTGGGCACAAACTTGAATGGGTCCTCGGCATTGATGCGGCATTCGATGGCGTGGCCTCGAAACTGGACGTCGCGCTGGCGCAGGGTGAATTTCTCGCCCGCGGCGATGCGTATCTGCTGCACGACAAGGTCCAGACCCGTCACCATCTCGGTAATCGTGTGCTCGACCTGAATACGCGTATTCATTTCAATAAAGAAGAACTCGCCGTTTTCGTACAGGAACTCGAACGTACCGGCACCACGATAGCCCATTTTACGGCAGGCCTCGGCGCAACGTTCGCCGATGCGCTCTATGAGACGGCGCGGAATGTGCGGCGCAGGAGCTTCTTCGATGACTTTCTGGTTGCGACGCTGCATAGAGCAGTCGCGCTCGCCCAGCCAGACCGCGTTGCGTCCGCCGTCGGCCATGACCTGAATCTCGATGTGGCGCGGATTCTCGAGGTACTTCTCCATGTAGACATCAGGATTATTGAATGCCTGTCCCGCCTCGGTGCGGGTCGTCGCTACGGCCGTCAACAGCGCCGCCTCGGTATAGACCACCCGCATGCCGCGGCCACCGCCGCCGCCCGCCGCCTTGATCATGACGGGGTAGCCCACTTCCTGAGCCATGCGAATGATTTCGGCGGGGTCGTCATCAGGCAAAGAGCTGGGCGAACCGGGAACCACCGGAACGCCCGCTTCGATCATGGCTTTCTTGGCGCAAACCTTGTCGCCCATGAGACGGATGGTTTCAGGGCGCGGGCCGATGAACACGAAGCCGCTTTTCTCGACCCGGTCGGCAAAGTCGGCGTTTTCGGCCAAAAACCCGTAACCCGGGTGTATGGCTTCAGCGTCGGTTACCTCGGCGGCCGAAATAATGGCGGGCATATTCAGATAACTGTCGCGCGCCGGAGCGGGCCCGATACACACCGACTCGTCGGCCAGGCGTACATACTTTGCATTGCGGTCGACTTCCGAGTGCACGACTACAGTCTTGATGCCCAGTTCGCGGCAGGCGCGCTGGATACGCAGCGCAATTTCGCCGCGATTGGCGATCAGTATTTTTTCAAACATCGCGTTAACCAATTACAAATAGGGGTTGACCGTATTCCACGGGTTCGCCGTTTTCAACCAGAATTTCCTTGATCACGCCCGTTTTGTCGGCTTCGATTTCATTAAGCAGCTTCATCGCTTCGATGATGCACACCGGCTCGCCTTCTTTGACCGACTGGCCGACCTCGACGAAAGGCGATGCACCGGGATTGGGCGCGCGATAGAACGTTCCGACCATGGGCGCTTTTACAGCGTGACCCTGCGGTGCCGCTGGCGCAGCGGGCGCCGCCGGAGCCGCCGCAGGGGCTGAAGCCGCTGCCGCGGCAACGGGCTCGGGGGCATAAGCCATGACGGGCTGCTGCTGGGAGAATTTGACGATGCGTACCTTGCCTTCGCCTTCGGTGATCTCCAGTTCGGCGATGCCGGATTCGGCGACCAGGTCAATCAAGGTTTTCAGTTTTCTCAGATCCATACAAACTTCCCGTTAATTCACGACGCCTGATGCGCTCGGTGAATAAAAATAGTGATAAAAATAAAAAAGACCAGTCGCCCCGCGCTAATTGGCAAGGGCGTAATGCAAAGCCGCTTCGTACCCCAAGGCGCCCAGCCCCACGACCACTCCTTGAGCCAGATCGGACAAATAGGAATGGTGGCGAAAGGACTCGCGCTTGTGTACGTTGGATAAATGCACTTCAATGAATGGAATGGCAACGCCGGCCAGCGCGTCTCGGATGGCAACACTGGTATGGGTATAAGCGCCCGCGTTGATGATGATGTAGTCGACGGCCTGCTCGCGGGCCGCATGAATACGGTCGACGAGGGCGCCTTCGCTATTGCTTTGAAATGCCGCACATGAAGCAGCGCGTTCTGCAGCCAACTGCTGCAAGCGCGCATTAATATCGGCCAAAGTCTGCCGACCGTAGATTTCCGGCTCGCGGGTGCCGAGCAAATTAAGATTGGGGCCGTGCAAAACGAGTATGTGTTGCGCCATTGGGTAATTTATTTACTGATAGACCGTCTTTTTACGCTAAAAAGCGGTGTTTGTCGAACAAAAACATATAAATTACAGAGCGCCGCGGCTGCAGAAGCCCTTTTTGAAACAAAGTAATACCAAAAATACTGCGGCAGCCCATACAGCCGTCAGGCCAACATCGCGTCGAGCACTTGCTCCAGCTCTTTGGGCTTGATCTGGCCCAGAACCTTGTGAGCCACCTTGCCCTGGGCATCGAACACGACGGTAAACGGCAGGCCGCCCGCGGTATTGCCCAACGGACGCATCAAGGAAATGCCTCCATGCCCGAGCATGAGCAGGGGATAAGAAACATGCACTTTCTCAGAGAAAGCGCGCACGTTGGCGGGCACATCCACGGCAAGGCCCAAAAACTGGACCTGCTTGTATTTGGCGTGCATGGCTTCAAGGTCGGGCATTTCTTTCACGCACGGCGGGCACCACGTGGCCCAGAAGTTGGCGACAACCGGCTTGCCCAGCCACTGGCTCATGGGGCTGGCCTTGCCATCCAGGTCTGGAAAGCTTTGTTCGAACAAAGGATCGGGCGCAGGCTTGGCCGCAAGCACCAGATGCGAAACGCCAGCTGCGGCGATGCCCGCAGCGGCAAGCGCCCCAGTCCCCAGCAAAAAATCACGTCGTTTCATTCGATATCAACTCGTCGTAACCAAACTCAAGCCCGGCCGCTATCCACGCGGCCGCCCCGTCCTAACCGACAACCTGCGAAACCTGCCCGCCCTTGGCCGACCCGGCCGGCGCTGCGAGACCGCACTTTGGCCGCCAGCTTGAAGTTTAACATCGGCGCCAGTCAGCGCCTGTAACCGGAAACCGGCGATATGTCCCAGGCAATGCGCTATACAAGCCGCAGCGGTGTCGCGCTGGAGTTCTTCACTACAATAGCCGCTGGAGGATTTTATGCATCTACACATTCTGGGGATTTGCGGCACGTTCATGGGCGGCCTGGCGCTGATTGCGCGGGCGTCCGGACACACCGTGACCGGCTGCGACGCCGGCGTCTATCCACCCATGAGCACGCAGCTCGAAGAACAAGGCATCCGGCTGGTCGAAGGCTTCGGCGCCGAACAGCTTGAACTCAAGCCCGACCTGTTCGTCATCGGCAATGTGGTGACTCGCGGCAATCCGCTGATGGAAGCCATTCTCGACCAGGGCCTGCCATATACGTCGGGCCCGCAATGGCTGGGCGAACAAGTGTTGCGCCAGCAGCATGTGCTGGCCGTGGCCGGCACCCATGGTAAAACCACCACCAGTTCAATGCTGGCCTGGATACTGGAATACGCGGGGCGCCAACCGAACTTTCTGATTGGCGGCATTGCGGCCGACCTGAAGGTCTCGGCCCGCTATCAGCCCGGCCAATCCCTGTTTGTAATCGAAGCCGACGAATACGACACCGCGTTCTTCGACAAGCGTTCCAAGTTCGTTCATTATCGCCCCCGTACCGCCATACTGAACAATCTCGAATACGACCACGCCGACATCTTCCCGGACCTGACTGCGATCGAAACCCAGTTCCACCATTTAGTGCGCACTATTCCCTCCAGCGGCCTTATTGTCCGGCCCCAGCCCGACCCCGCTCTTGATCGCGTATTGGCACGCGGATGCTGGTCGCAGGTGGAGTCCATCGGAAGCGGCGGACACTGGCAGCACACAGCGCAGGACAACGACGCTTGCCGCTTCGATGTCGTGCTTGACGGCGTGCGCGCCGGAACGGTGGACTGGCAGCTTAGCGGCGAACACAACCGGATGAACGCGTTGGCCGCCTTGGCCGCCGCCCGGCATGCCGGCGTCGCGCCCGAGCAGGCCATCGAGGCCCTGTCCCGCTTCCAGGGCGTCAAGCGCAGGCTGGAGTTGCGCGGCACAGTCCGGCAAATCCAGGTGTATGACGACTTCGCGCACCACCCCACCGCCATCGCCACCACCCTTGAAGGGCTGCGGCGCCAAGTGGGCAGCGGACGCATCCTGGCGGTCATCGAACCGCGCTCGAATACCATGAAGCTGGGCACGATGGCGGCCAGGCTGCCGGCAGCGCTAAAGCAGGCAGACCGCGTGTTCTGTTTCGGCGCCCATAGCGGCAAGCACGCCCTTGGCTGGAACCCCGCCGAAGTGTTCGCCCCTCTGGGCGAGCGTGCCTCGTCGCACGACGATCTGGACGAGATGATAGAGGCCATCCGCCGCGCCGCCCGCGCCGGCGACACCATACTTGTCATGAGCAACGGCGGATTCGGCGGCATCCACCAGAAACTCCTGGACCGTCTTTAAACGGCCCGGCACTGCCCATGATTCTTTACCTGCACGGCTTTCGCTCTTCGCCGCAATCGGCCAAGGCACGGCAGTTGGCCCGGGCCATGCGCGAGCGCGGCCTTGAACATGACTGGCTGTGCCCGCAGTTGCCGGCCAGTCCGGCCCGGGCCATCGCGCTTGCCCGTGGTCTAATAGAAAACCGCTGCAATGGCCTGCAGATCCAGCGCAGCGTGACAGTGATCGGCTCTTCCCTGGGCGGCTACTATGCCGCTTACCTGGCCAGCCTCTGGAATTGCCGCGCCGTCCTGCTCAACCCCGTAATCCATGCGGTCCGCGACCTGGCTACCCAGGTTGGCACGCATACGCAGTTCCACTCACCCGAGCCCTTTGTATTTTTGCCTGAATATATCGACGAGCTGGCCGAATTGGCCTTCGACCGCCCCAGCCGCCCGGAAAACCATTTCCTGCTGGCGGCAAGCGGCGATGAAGTACTGGACTGGCGTGAAATGGCGCAGTGGTATGCAGGCTGCCCAAGCAGGATAATCAACGGCAGCGACCATGGTATTTCGGACTTCGAGCAATGGCTGCCCGAAGTCATGGCCTTTGCCTTGCACCATCCATTTTCCAACCTCAATGCGCCATAACGGACGCGAGCCTGACTACTCAAATTTATGTACGTTCTTTACGAAGACAGCGGCAACTTCAAAGCGGAAAAGATTTTTTCGCAAAGCGACTCGACCATGCAGGTAGAGTCCGAATCAGGCAAACGCAGCAAGATCAAAAGCGCCACGGTGCTTTTCAGCTTCGAACAACCTGACCCGGCGACCCTGCTGGCGCAGGCGCGCGCCCTGGCGGATACTCTGGAAATCGACTTTCTTTGGGAATGCGCTCCGCAAGAAGAGTTCGAGGCGGCCGCCTTCGCTGAAGACTACTTCGGCCATCCGCCCAGCGCTGTCGAAAAGGCCGCCGCCATTTTTGCGCTGAACGCGGCGCCGGCCTACTTTCATCGCCGCGGCAAGGGCCGCTACCGCCCGGCCCCTCCCGATATACTGCAAGCCGCCCTGGCCGCCATCCAGAAAAAGCAGCAACAAGCGGCCCAGCAGCAAGAATGGGTAGATCAAATGGTGGCGGGCCAACTGCCCGAGGCAATTGCCCAGGTGGCCGGCACGCTGCTGACCCGGCCGGACAAGAATTCGCAGCAGTGGAAGGCCTTCGAGGCCGCCGTGGTGCAATTGGGAACCACCCCCGAAAAGCTGCTGCTCAAGCTCGGCGCCTGGCCCCATCCTCTGGCCTTGCATCGGCACCGCTTTCTGGCGCTTAACTTTCCCAAGGGTGTTGCGCATCCGCAGCAAGCCGTACAGGCTGTCGGCGAAGAGTTGCCGGTTGCCGAGGTCGAAGCCTACTCGGTCGACGACACGACCACCACCGAAGTGGACGATGCGCTTTCCGTAACATCCCTGCCCTACGGCAAAACCCGTATCGGCATACATATAGCGGCACCGGGCCTGTTGGTCACGCGCGGCAGCGGCTTCGACGATCTGGCGCGTGCCCGCATGTCTACGGTATACATGCCCGGCGAAAAAATACCGATGTTGCCCGATGAACTGATCCAGGCCTTTTCGCTGGATGCCGGCCAGTTGAAACCCGTGCTGTCGCTGTATGTCGACACCGACCTGAGCAGCGGCGAGATTCTGGGCACCGAAACCCGGGTCGAACGGCTTAACGTACGCGAAAATCTGCGCCATAACATTCTGGACGCCGCCGTTACAGCGGAAGCCCTGGACGACCCCGCGGCTGAGTTGCCTTACGGCCATTGGCTGCGGCCCTTGTGGCAATTTGCCAAGCATCTGGGCGCCCAGCGCGACCTGGTGCGCGGCAAAACCGAAAACAACAACCGCGTGGAGTACTCTTTTTACCTCGACGGCCCGGCCGACGATCCCGACAGCCCGGTGCGGCTCGTCCCGCGCCAGCGCAATGCGCCGCTGGACAAGCTCGTGGCCGAGTACATGATCCTGGCAAATAACCTGTGGGGCGGGCTGATGGCCCAGCATGGCGTGCCCGGCATTTACCGCTCGCAACAGGCCGGACGCGTGCGCATGTCTACCCAGGCGCTGCCGCATGAAGCTATAGGCGTACCCCAGTACGCCTGGTCCACTTCGCCGCTGCGCCGTTATGTCGACCTGATCAACCAATGGCAGATCCTGGCCGCCATCGAACATGGCGTATCGGCCCGGCTGGTGGCGCCCTTCAAGCCCAAGGACGCGGACCTGTTCGCGATCATCGGCGCCTTCGATTCGCAATACGCGGCATGGAACGAATTCCAGACGGCCATGGAGCGCTACTGGTGCCTGCGCTGGCTGCAGCAGCACCAGGTAAGCACTATTGAAGCCAGCGTCTTGCGCGACGATCTCGTGCGGCTGTCGGGCGTACCCCTGGTGGCCCGCGTTGCCGGCATGCCGGAACTGGAACGCGGCCAGATGGTTAGACTGCAAATTCTGGGCTACGATGAACTGGCTATCGAGCTGGAATGCCGCTACCTGGATACTATCGCAACATAGCATCGGACACTGCCAGACAACAGGAGCCCCAGGTTGGTGAACTCCGCCGACATCAACGCATGGCCGCCGACCGGGCCGCAACAGGCCCAGCGCCGCCGCTTGTATATAGCCATAGCCTTGTCGCTATGCGTGCATGCGGCAGTGCTGGCCATTCGGTTCATCGCCCCGCAGCCTCCCGCAGCCGTCAAAGACGACATTCTGGAGGTGGCCCTGGTCAATGCCCGCACAGAAACCGCGCCCGTCGCACCGGCGCTGCTGGCGCAGAACCAGATCAATGCCGGCGGCAACGCCGCCACGGGTACGACGGCTTCGCCGCTACCGCGCACAGCCGAGTCTTCACCCGATCAGATCGTGTTGGCCGCCTTGCGCAAGCGCCAGCAAGAGCTCGAGAATCAACAGCAACGGCTTTATACCCAGTTGCAGTCGCTGCAAAAAACACCGCCGGCCCGCAAGTCGCCCGATATGCTGCAGCAGTCGCCCGATGCCGGCGAGGACAACCTTAACCAGGAAAGCCTGGTGCTGAACGCCCAGATCAGCGCCATAAAGGAACGCATAGAACTCTACAACGCCCGGCCCCGCCAGCAATTTGTCGGCCCTTCGACCAAGGCTGTCGGCTATGCCCAATATGTCGAGGCGTGGCGCAAAAAAATAGAATTTCTCGGCACCGAGCACTACCCCGACGAAGCCCGCGGCAAAGTCTATGGCACATTGCAATTGACGGTATATATAGCCAAGAACGGAGACTTGATCCGCATGGAAATCAACAAGCCTTCCGAGCATGCTGTGTTGAACCTGGCCGCGCAACGCATAGTCCAACTGGCGGCGCCGTTCGCGCCGCTGCCGCCCGAGGTCGCCAAGACCACCGACGTCCTTGCCATTACCCGCAGTTGGCACTTCATCAACAATCAACTTAATACTGAAACGCCGTGACCCCCTCACTTCCCCGTTTTGCCGTCGTCGGCAACCCCATAGCGCACAGCCGCTCTCCGGCCATCCATCAAGAATTCGGCCGGCAGCTGGGCATTGCCCTAAGCTACGAAACCTTGCTGGCCCCCGTTGAGGGATTTGCGGCGACGGTCGCCGCCTTCTTTGGCGAGGGCGGATCGGGCCTGAACATAACCCTCCCGTTCAAGGAAGAAGCCTGCTCGCTGGCCAGCGCAGACCTTAGCGACCGGGCGCGCCTGGCCGGCGCGGTCAATACTTTGTGGATGCAGGAGGGGCGCCTGCACGGCTGCAATACCGACGGCGTAGGCCTGCTTGACGACATACAGCGCCTTGGCGTCTCGATTGCCGGCAAGCGCGTACTGCTGGTCGGCGCGGGCGGCGCCGCCAAAGGAGTGGTCTACCCATTGCTGCAAGCGCAATGCGCGGCGCTGCGCATCGTCAACCGCAACGCCGCGCGCGCCCATGAATTGCATGCGCATGCCGCGGGCCTGCTGCCGCAGTTCGCACAGCGGCTTTCGGCCGGTGGCCTGGACGAAGGCCAAGGCCAATGGGACATCGTAATTAACGCTACTTCCAGCAGCTTGAGCAGCCAGGCTCCCAGCTTGCCGGGCGTGGCGTATGCTTCGGGCGCATTGGCCTACGACATGGTTTATGCCGCGCAGCCGACCGCCTTCATGCAGCAGGCCAAAGCCGCCGGCGCGCAATATGCCGCAGACGGCCTGGGTATGCTGGTCGCCCAGGCTGCCGCAAGCTTTTTTATCTGGCATGGCCGCGCTCCCGACATCAACCCTGTACTGGCCATGTTGCGACGCCAGCTTGACGCCGCCTGAAGCCAATGGCCTCGTCCGCGACACGCAAAACGTCTCCTCTAAAAATTCTCGGCGCCACATGCCTGCTGGGCGTGTTTGCCGTGCTGCTCTACCAATTCGGCCTGTTCGTCATGGTGATCTGGCTTTCCATCAACAACCCCAGCAGCAGCGCTTTCATGAAAGCCACTCTGTCCGAATTGCAAGCCACCGACCCAAGCGCCCGGCTTGAATATAAATGGGTGGACTATGGGCAAATCAGCACCAACCTGAAACGCGCCGTCATTGCCTCGGAGGACGCCAACTTCACCGACCATGAAGGCGTAGAGTGGGACGCCATCCGCAAGGCCTGGAAATACAATCTGCGCCAGGCCGAGCGGGGCAAAAGCAAGATGCGAGGGGGGTCGACCATTACCCAGCAATTGGCCAAGAACCTGTTTCTTTCGGGTGCGCGCACCTATTTGCGCAAAGGCCAGGAGTTGATACTTGCCTACATGATCGAGGCCGTCATGAGCAAGCAGCGCATTCTGGAGCTGTATCTGAACCTGGCCCAGTGGGGCACGAACACATTCGGCGCCCAGGCGGCCGCCCGGCACTATTACAAGACCGACGCCGCGCGGCTGAACAGCTACCAGGCGGCGCAGTTGGCCGCCATGCTGCCCAACCCGGACTATTACGACCGCCACCGCAACACCACGTATTTGCGTTCGCGCACTGCAACCATCGTAAAACGCATGCGCCAGGTCGACGCTCCGTGACAGGCGGGCAGCACCCGCCGAAACCGGCTTCAAGATAGCCCCGGACCCGGCCTGATCTCGCTCGGGACAAGTAGCGAGTAACATACGGGAATCGAATTATTTTTCACACACAGCAATGCGCACCGCCCGCCGTTACCTAGCTTCAGAAATCTACCGCTCCGCCGCCGTCGTACTCATGGCGCTGGTTGGCCTGTTCACGTTTTTCGCCCTTATCGAAGACCTGGACAACGTGGGCCCCAACTTTACCTTGCTGAATCTGTTTTACTTGCAGGCCCTGCAATTGCCCACCCGCCTGTACGACTTGCTTCCCATCGGGCTGCTGATAGGCGCCATTCTTGCACTGGCCAGCCTGGCGCAACGCAATGAGCTCGTCATTCTGCGAGTTTCGGGCGTCAGCGGCATGAAGCTTTTGACCATGCTCTGGGTTATTACCATTCCCTGGGTGGTGGGTGCGTTTCTGTTGTCCGAAGTCATCACGCCGGCGGCGGAAATCAAATCCAGCGAAGCTACCCTGACACTGCTGGGCCGGGCCGGCGGAGGACGCCTGAACAGCGGTTATTGGTTCAAGGAAGAGAGCGCCAACAACAGCATGCGCATTATCAATATCGGCGAATTGCAGGCCAACGGCGGCGTCTCCCATATAACGCTCTATGAATTCAGCAAGGGACAAGAGCTGTCTACGTTGTCGCAGGCCAAATCGGGCTATTTCGGCAACGGCACACTGGTGCTCGACGACGTCACCGAAACACGGATCGACGCCAATGCGGTGGCCGCGCTGGCCAATGCCAAGGTGCCCGACACCCCCACTACCGCCATCGTCCACCTGCCCTCGCGCACCTTGTCGACCACACTGACTCCCGAAAGGCTGATCGCCCGTATTCTGGAGCCCGAACGCATGTCCATCTTTGTGCTGCTGGACTATATCGGCTACCTGGAAAGCAACCACCTGCAAACCGAACGCCAGGTCGTGGCGTTGTGGCGCAAGGCGGCCTACCCCTTTACCTTGCTGGTCATGATGACCATTGCCGCGCCCATAGGCTTTATGCAGACACGGCGTGGGGGAGTCGGCGGCAAGGTGTTTATCGGCATTTTGCTGGGGGTCGGCTTTTTCATGATCAACCAATTGGCGCTGAACGTCGGTATGCTTACCAAGTGGTCGCCCTGGGTTACAGCGCTGGTACCGAATCTTGGCGCCCTTGGGCTGGCCCTGGCGGCCATGCTGCTTATGGAGAACCAGCATAATGTGCGGCGCATTACCCGCGCCCATAGCTTCGGACGCAAACCGGCAATATGAGCAGCACCGCAAACATCTGGGCCATAGGCGACGTCCAGGGCTGCTGCCAATCCTTGAATGACCTGCTGGCGCAGCCCGAGATTGCCGGCGACCCGCAAGCCCACTTCTGGTTTGCCGGCGACCTGGTCAACCGCGGACCCGATTCGCTGGCAACCCTGAACCGCGTCATCGCGCTGGGCGAACGCTGCACGGCCATACTGGGCAACCATGACTTGCATCTGCTGGGAGTTGCAGCAGGCATCAAAAAACCCGGCAAGTCCGACACATTCACCGATATCCTGAACGCCCCCAATGCCGACGAACTGATCGACTGGCTGCGGTACCGCCCGCTGGCCCACTATGCGCAAGGCCATCTTATGGTGCATGCCGGCGTGCTGCCCAAATGGGATGTCGACAAGACGTTGTCCCTGGCGGCCGAAATCGAAACAGCCCTGCGCTCGCCCAATTGGAAAGCCAACCTGAAAAAAATGTACGGCAACGATCCCGCCCATTGGAGCGACGATTTCAGCCGGAACAAACGTTTTCGGGTCATCATCAACGCCTTGACGCGCATGCGCATGTGCAATGTTCATGGCCATATGGACTTTACCTACAAGCATGCCCCGGTTGCCGACGAACGCCTCATGCCGTGGTTCGATGTTCCGGGCCGCGTCATCCTGAACGACGACGTCACCATAATTTTTGGCCATTGGTCCACGCTGGGCCTGCTTGTAAGGCCCGATGCCGTCTGCCTGGATACCGGCTGTATCTGGGGCGGGCAATTGACCGCCATGCGCCTGCGCGACCACAAACTGGTGCAGGTGAATTGCGAGCAGCAGCAAAAGCCCTTCGAGCTTTAACCGGGACCGGGGGGCTGCTTCATGCGCACGGCCTTGCTGATGAGCTCATGCGCGTGTGCCGACACCTTCGTGCGCCCCATCTCCTGGCACTGCTCGGCCGACATCACGGGTAAAAAGTCGACCTCGACCATAATCCCCGTTGTGCTTATCAGAACGCAAAGGTTCTGCACCAGGTTCTGCTCGCCCACAAACGCCGCGTAATCGCTGCGCACGCCACGGTGGTAAAAACGCAAGGCAATCGGCTGGACGCTGACCCCGCCATGAATGGCGGGCTCAAATAAGCTGGAGCGGAAAGGCAGCACATCGAAGCCGGTGGATGTCGTGCCTTCGGCAAACAGGCCCAGCACCTCGCCGCGCGTGAAGCGATGCTCCATCTGCTGGCTGACGGTTTTAATTGCCTGGCGCTCGCGCCGGTTCAAGAACACGGTGCCGGCCTTGGCCACCAGCCAGCCGATGATCGGCCACTGCCGGATTTCGCTTTTGGCTACAAAAGCCACGCAGCGTATGCTGCTTAATATGAAGATATCGATCCACGATATGTGGTTGGAGACCCACAGGGCGGCGCCGCTCATCATGGGCTGTCCGTGCACTCGCACCTGGACGCCGCAAATCTTCATCAGTGCCAGCGACCAGCTTTTGTTCATTGCATTGCGCCCCGACAAAGGCAGAAAAGGGTACACGACCGCTACCGAAAGCAGGCTGGATGCTATCCAGATAATGACCAACGGCGCACGAAACAAAAATAGCAGTGGACCCAAACATTTCTCCAGGAGTTCTCGACAATTGCGTTGCCCGTAATATTACCCTTTGCGATCAAAACGGGAAAAGCGCCCGGCGTCGAAACGCCGGCACACCAAGGCCATAGCCATGACCGGCTGCTGGCCGGTGGCGCAAACGCCAATGCTGTGCTGGAATTTCAAAGAGGTAGGGTATCGAAATAACGCTGCAGGATTACCGCTGCGGCGGCCGCATCGTCGGCCTCGTTGGTGCCGAGCAGTTCTTGCGCTTCCAGGCTGGAGCCGCGCTCGTCGACCAGCTCGACCACAGCGCCGAAACGCCCCTTGAGCTGATTGGCAAAGCGCCGGCAGCGCGTGGAGGCGTA
Source organism: Eoetvoesiella caeni (assembly GCF_003315175.1). Taxonomy (GTDB): domain Bacteria; phylum Pseudomonadota; class Gammaproteobacteria; order Burkholderiales; family Burkholderiaceae_B; genus Eoetvoesia; species Eoetvoesia caeni. The sequence goes on from NZ_QNRQ01000004.1 coordinate 155,485, forward strand.
TTGTTCGCCGCCGTCGAGAGTCAAGGGCAGGCCCACCACGATGCGGTCGGGCTGCCATTGCCCCAGCAAATCGGCAAGGGCGGCAAAGCGCTGGTCGCGCGTGTCCGAAACAAGAATGGTAAGCGGGCGGGCCTGGCGCGTAAGCGTATTGCCGATGGCAACGCCGATTTTCTTTGTGCCGTAGTCCAGAGCCAGCAGGGTCTCTTCAGGCATGGCCCGCTTCGCCCGCCAGCATCGCAGAATTGATGCCCAACTGCGCCAAAGTGGCTTCGTAGCGCTGCTCGGGCGGTATGTTGAATAGTATTTCGTTGGAGGCCGACAGATTGAGCCAGGCATTCTGGGCCATTTCGCTTTCTAGCTGGCCTGCGCCCCAGCCGGCATAGCCAAGGGTGATCAGGATTTGCGCCGGGCCACGCCCTTGCGCAAGTTCTTGCAAGACATCGCGCGAGGTCGTAAGAGCCAGTTCGCCCAGGCGGATGCTTGAACTGTAGTCGCCCACGGGAGCGTGCAGGACAAAGCCGCGGTCGGTCTGCACCGGCCCGCCGAAAAATACTGGGGTCTCTTGCACCGGGCCGATTTCGAGCGACAGGTCCACGTCGATTCGTTCGAGAAGGTTGCCAACAGTCAGGTCGGTAGGACGGTTGATGACCAGCCCCAGCGCACCGTGTTCGTTGTGTTCGCACAGATAAATGACTGTGTTGGCCAGATTGCCGGCCACCATGCCGGGCATGGCAAGTAAAAACTGCTTGGACAAGTCGGCGCTTGAGCCAGCACGCGATTTATTGATCCGATCCATGACTTGCCCTCCTTGGTCGCTACTACAAGCCTATTGTATCCGGGACTTGCCTGCCTGAGTTGATTTTTGAATACGGCGGCAAGCCCGCCCGGCCTAGACTTCGATCAGTTCGAAGTCTTCTTTGCGGGCGCCGCATTCGGGACACACCCAGTTAGGAGGCACATCTTCCCAACGCGTTCCGGCTGGTATGCCTTCTTCGGGCACGCCCGTCTCTTCATCGTAGATCCAACCGCAGATCAGGCACATCCAGGTACGCATGTTTGTTACTCTCTGAAAATTTCAAATGCTAATCCCAGCCAATTCCGGGCGCTTCCATTAGAATGGGGTCAATATTACTAAACTCAATGACTATATCTTTGACAATGGCCAAAGATATTGCAAATACCTTTACGATAGCCCGTTTCCGTGTCAAATTCCAATCCCACCCTGATCCTCGTTGTCGGCCCCTTCGACCCAAGCGGCTCGGGCAATTTACCGGCCGACGCCATCACTTGCGCCGGCCTGGGTGGCCATGCGGCAAGCGCTCTTAGCGCCATTCATGTGCAAGATACAGTCTCGACCGAAGACATCCAGGTCATGACGCCCGAATTCCTGGACGATCAGGCACGCTGCGTGCTGGAAGACATGCATATACAGGCCATAAAAGTCGGCGCTCTCTACAGCGTCGAGTCGGTCCAGGTCCTGGCGCAGATAGCGGCCGACTATTCGCATCTACCCTTGGTTTTGCATCTGGACACCCTGCCGGACCACAGTTTTCTCGACGACGAAGACCCTGAAGACATCCTGTCGGCCATCCTCGAATTGCTGCTGCCGCAAACCAATCTGGTCCTGGTCGAACACAACCTGATCGCGCACTGGAAAACAGACGGGCTGCTGCCTGGCGCCGAGACCGAAACTCCGGTCAAGGCCTTGCAAAATTTCGGCGCACAGTGGGTGCTGGCTGCCGGTTCGCCCATGCGGCCCGGCCAATACGCCTATCTATTGCATGGCCCCGAACAAGCCACATTCAACTGGAAAGGGCAAACGCCGCCGGCACGCCTGAACAACACCAACGGTCCGCTGGGCTGTGCGCTGGCCATTGAAATGGGCAAAGGCGCCGACGTCCCCAAGGCCGTCGAAGTCGCCTTGGCTCTGGCCGGGCCGCTGGCCGCAAATACTTTCCAGCCTGGCATGGGCTACCGTTTAATCAACCGGGCCATATCATGAGCACCTCATTAAGATTCCCGCGGGGCCTGTACGGCATTACGCCCGAATGGAGCAATACAGAACAACTGATCATCGCCGTTGCCGAAGCCGCGCAAGGCGGCATGGTCGCCTTGCAATGGCGCAGAAAAACTGGCTTGCGCAGCGAGCAAATGGCCCAGGCGCTGGCTTTGGCCGAGTGCTGCAAGCAGCATGGCATCCTGTTCATCGTCAACGACAACCTGCAGCTTGCGCTGGCCATTGACGCCGATGGCGTCCACCTGGGCCGGGACGACGGCAGCCTGGCCGAGGCTCGCCGGGCTCTGGGCCCGTCCAAGATCGTTGGCTGTTCATGCTATAACGAGCCCGAACTTGCCAGCCTGGCGCTAAGCCAGGACGTCGACTACATTGCCTTTGGCGCCATGTACCCTTCCCGCGTCAAGCCCGACACCACCATGGCAACGCTGGATAATCTGCGCGAAGGCCGCAGGCTGGCAGAAGGCCAGGGGCACACACCTCGGGCAGCCGTCGTTGCCATTGGCGGCATTACGGCCGACAATGCGGCGCCGCTCATACAAGCCGGCGCCGACAGCATCGCCCTTATCAGCGGCCTTTTCGAAGCGCCGGACATCCAGGCCAGCGCCGCCCGCTGCCGGGACTTGTTCCGCGCCTGACCCCGCGCCCCGCGCATGCGCGCGAGGCCATTTATTTTCATTGTCTATAGAGTTTCGCCATGTCCCGTAATACCGCCCTGTTTGAACGCGCCTGCCAGACCATCCCTGGCGGGGTCAACTCACCCGTGCGGGCATTTCGCTCCGTCGGCGGCTCGCCGCGCTTCATTACGCGGGCCCAAGGCCCTTATATGTGGGACGCGGACGGCACCCGGTATATTGACTACGTAGGTTCCTGGGGGCCGGCCATTCTGGGCCACGCCCATCCCGAAGTCATCCGCACGGTACAAGAAGCCGCCGTCAATGGACTTTCGTTCGGTGCACCCACCGAAGGCGAAATCGAAATCGCCGAAGCCATCGCCGCGCGCATTCCATCCATCGAAAAAGTGCGCCTGGTCAGCTCGGGCACAGAAGCCACGATGACGGCCATCCGCCTGGCCCGAGGCTACACCGGCCGTTCGAAGATCATCAAGTTCGAAGGCTGCTACCACGGCCACGCGGACAGCCTGCTGGTCAAGGCCGGCTCGGGCATGCTGACTTTCGGCAACCCGACCTCGGCCGGCGTACCGCAGGAATTCATCCAGCACACCATTGTGCTGGACTACAACAAGCTGGACGACGTCAAGGCAGCGTTCAAGCAGTTCGGCGATGAGATCGCCTGCATCATCGTCGAGCCCATAGCCGGCAACATGAACCTCATCAAGCCCGCGCCAGGCTTCCTGGAAGGCCTGCGCGAGCTCTGCACCCAGCATGGCGCGCTACTCATATTCGACGAAGTCATGACGGGCTTTCGCGTTGGGCCGCAGGGGGTGCAAGGCCTGGCCGGCGTTACGCCGGACATCACCACCCTGGCCAAGGTCATAGGCGGGGGCATGCCTGTGGGGGCCTTTGGCGGGCGGGCCGACATCATGGAACATATCGCGCCGCTGGGGCCTGTTTACCAGGCGGGCACGCTGTCGGGCAACCCCGTGGCCGTAGCTGCCGGCCTGGTCACCCTTAAATTGCTGTCCGAGCCGGGCTTCTACGAGAACCTGGCGGCACAAGCCAAGAAACTGGCTACCGGCCTGTCCGAAAGGGCCGCGGCAGCGGGCGTTGCCTTCAGCGCCGACCACGTGGGCGGCATGTTCGGCATTTACTTCAACGAAAAAGTACCCACCTCTTTCGCCGAGGTATCCACCAGCGACACCGAGCTATTCAAGAGGTTTTTCCATGCCATGCTGATCAAGGGCGTGTACTTTGCGCCGTCGGCTTTTGAAGCGGGCTTCGTTTCGGCAGCCCACGACGACCAAGTGATTCAAGCTACGCTGGATATCGCGGAGCAGGTTTTCGCCAAGCTGTAACTCGCTTGCCGGTTCAAGCGCGACCGCGAAATTGAAGCTGGGACAGTACTGGTTTGCGGCCACTGCGCCAACCAAGTACGCACATGATCTGAAAATGGATATAAAAAGGGCCGGACTCGCCACACAGCGAATCCGGCCTTTTGCTTAATACTGCCCCGCCAATCAGCAACAGCCGATTAGGCTGCAGCCGGCACAACCGCGGTAACTTCGATTTCCACCTTGGCTCGGTCTTCGATGAGGTCGGCCACTTCAACCGCGGTCATGGCAGGAAAATTCTTGCCGAGGATCTCGCGGTAATGCTTGCCGATCTCGCGCAGCGCGCCGACATACTCTTGCTTGTCGCGCACATACCAGGTCATGCGGGCCATGTGCTCGGGGCCGGCGCCGCCTTCTTTCAGGACAGCCACGATATTGCGCAGCGTCTGGCCGACCTGTTCGGCCAGATCGTCGGTCTCGAACTGCTGCTGGGCATTCCAGCCAACCTGGCCGCCAACAAACACAATACGGCTGCCGACGGTCAGCTCGGCCATAGTACCGTTGGCGTAACCGCGCGGCTCGGACCAGTTTGGTGGTTGTAGAATTTTCATTTGTACCTCGTATAAATCGAGCGATGCGCCCTTTGGGGCCTGTCGCAATCATCAAACCTGAAAGGCGGGCCTTTCAGGGCGCTAAACGTAGGGCAGCGGCCACGGCGCGGCCGCTGTATGCATCAATGTTTTGTACGCAGCACAAAACGCTGCAGCTTGCCGGTCTCGGTACGCGGCAAGGCGTCCACGAATTCGACCGCGCGCGGATACTTATAAGGCGCAACGACAGCCTTGACGTGGTCTTGCAGCTCTTTGACCATGGCGGCGTCGCCGTTGAAGCCCGGTTTCAGGACGACAAAGGCCTTGACGATATTGCCGCGATCTTCATCGGGCTCGCCAACCACACCGCATTCGGCCACCGCCTTGTGCAAAAGCAGCGCGCCTTCGACTTCAGGTCCGGCAATGTTGTAGCCGGCCGAGATAATCATGTCGTCGTTGCGCGCCTGGTAATACAGGTAGCCGTCCTCGTCCATGGCGAAGGTGTCGCCCGGAAAATTCCATCCTTGCTGCACGAAGACCCGCTGACGCTCGTCGTCCAGATAGCGGCAGCCCGTGGGGCCTTTGACCGCCAGGCGGCCAACAGTGCCGTAAGGCACGGGCTGGAGGTTTTCGTCGACAACCTGGGCGACGTAGCCGGGAACGACTGTGCCGATGGCGCCGCGGCGTACTTGTTCGGGAGCACTGGAGACATAGACGTGAATCATCTCGGTGCCGCCAATGCCGTCGATCATCTCGATGCCGCTGGCTTCTTTCCAGAGTTGGCGCGTAGCGTCCGGCAGGGCTTCGCCGGCCGAGACTGTTTTCTTGAGGCTGGACAAGTCGTGCTTGCCCACCAGAGCGGCCATCTGCCGGTAGAAGGTCGGCGCGGTAAACACCATGGTGACGCCGAAATCATCAACCGTAGCCAGCAGTTCGTCGGGTGTACTTTTTTCGACTAGCACCGTGGCGGCGCCGGCACGCAAGGGAAAGCACAGCAAGCCGCCCAGCCCGAACGTAAACGCCAGCGGCGGCGTGCCGCATATGACGTCGGAGGGTTCTGTGCGCAGCACATGCTTTGAAAACGTATCGCACATGGCCAGCACGTCTTGATGAAAATGCATGCAGCCCTTGGGGCGGCCCGTGGTGCCGCTGGTAAACGCAATAAGGCAGACATCGTCGATGGCGGTATCGCAAACCTGGTAATCGGCCGGCTTGGACTTTGCCAGCGTATCGAGCGAATCGGGACCATCATCGTGAAAGTAACGCACCTGCTTCAGTTGCGGGCAATACGCCGCCGTATTATTGGGGTCCATGCAGGCCTGCACATCGGCCGCCAGCCGCTTGTCGCACAAGACGGCGGAAATTTCGGCCTTCTCGATGACGGGCTTGAGCTCTTTGGCGCGCAGCAAAGGCATGGTGGGCACGGTGACCAGCCCCGCCTTGATCGCAGCCAGCCACGAAGCGGCCATCATGGCATTGTTCGGGCCGCGCAAAAGCACGCGGTTGCCCGGCTTGAGCTGCATGTCTTCGGTCAGGACGTGCGCGATCCGGTTGGTCAGCTCCATAAGCTGGCGGTAGGTCAGGCTATTTTTTTTGCCGTCTTCCCCACGCCAAAGAATGGCGATATGGTCGCCGTTGCCCTGCTTGACATGCGCGTCGACCAGCTCGACGGCGCAATTCAAGCGCTTGGGGTAATCGACGTCCGGATTGCCTTCAAGCAGCAACTCGGGCCACTCGGATAAAGGCGGCAGATGATCCCGCGCAAACGTGTCGATATGTCCAGATTTTTCCATTTTTATCTCTCCTGCTCCTGAGGCTGAAAGCCCAGGCGCCCCGCGGTACATGACCTTGGCGGCGCCGGCTTCCTTCTTGACTACTCTTTCATCAATTCCCGTGCAATGATCAGCTTTTGCACTTCGGTGGCGCCTTCATAGATGCGCAAGGCGCGAATTTCGCGATAAAGTTTTTCGACGGGCCTGCCTGAAACCACGCCTTCGCCGCCGAACATCTGCAAGGCCCGGTCGATAATGCGCTGCGCCGACTCGGTGGCCGCCATCTTGGCCATGGCCGCTTCGCGCGTCGTGCGCACGCCCTTGACGTCGCGCAGCCAGGCCGCCCGGTAGGTCAGCAAAGCGGCGGCGTCGATTTCAGTCGCCATCTCGCCCAATGCCGCCTGCGTCAATTGCAAGTCGCCCAGGGTCTGACCGAACATTTTGCGGGACTTGGCGCGCGCCAGCCCTTCGGCCAAGGCTCGCCGCGCAAAGCCCAAGGCCGCGGCCGCCACCGAGGCGCGGAAGATATCCAGCGTCATCATGGCAATCTTGAAGCCCTGGCCCGCATCGCCCAGGCGCTGCGATACAGGAATACGGCAGTTGTCGAAACGCAGGCGCGCAAGCGGATGCGGCGCAATGACTTCAATGCGTTCGGCTATGGTCAGCCCCGGGGTGTCGGCATCGACCACAAACGCGCTGATGCCGCGGGCTCCGGGCGCCTCGCCAGTGCGCACGAAAACGCAATAGAAGTCGGCGATGCCGCCGTTGGATATCCAGGTTTTTTCGCCATTAATGACGTATGAGTCGCCATCGAGCGTGGCTTCGCACGACATGGCGGCGACGTCGGAACCGGCATCCGGTTCGGACAGTGCAAACGCCGCGATCGCTTCGCCCTTGGCAACGCGCGGCAAATAGCGTTGGCGCAATGCGTCGCTGCCGGCAATGGAAATGGCGCCGCTGCCCAGGCCCTGCATGGCAAACGCAAAATCGGCCAGGCCGTCGTAGCGCGCCAGGGTTTCACGCATGATGCACACCGCGCGCGAGTCGATCTCGGGCCAGCGTCCGCCCCACGAGCCGTCCGGCCCCTGCGGCACGGCAATGCGCAGCCATTCTGCCGAACCCAGCGCTTGAACCAATTGCTGGCAAGCCGCGTCGGTGTCGGAATGATCGATGCCGTGCAAAGTGCTGGAGCACCATGCGTCCAGCTCGAGGGCCAGTTCCTGGTGCCGCTCGTCGAAGAACGGCCATTCGGTCCAGTCAGGATTGCTCATTCAATCTCCTTGGAAAACAGGCTTTTGCTTGGCGACGAACGCATCGAATGCGCGGCGGAAATCTTGCGTCTGCATGCAGATGGCCTGGGCTTGCGCCTCGGCCTCGATGGCTTCGTCGACGCCCATATTCCATTCTTGATGCAGCATTTTCTTGGTGACGCTGTGGGCGAAGGTCGGGCCGTCGGCCAGTTGCCGTGCAAGTTTCTGCGCCGCTGCCAGCAGGTCTTCGGACGAATGCAGGCCATTGAAAAAGCCCCAGGCCTGGCCTTCTTCGGCGCTCATGGAGCGACCCGTATACAAGAGTTCGGAAGCCCGCCCCTGCCCGATCATGCGCGGCAGCATGGTGCAGGCGCCCATGTCGGCGCCGGCCAGGCCCACGCGGGTAAACAGGAAGGCGGTGCGCGTGTTGGCCGTGCCCAGGCGCAGGTCGGAGGCCAGCGCCAGAATGGCGCCAGCGCCGGCGCAGATGCCGTCGACCGCTGCAACTATAGGCTGGGGGCAGGCGCGCATGGCCTTGACCAGGTCGCCCGTCATGCGCGTGAACTCCAGCATTTGCGGCATGGTCATCTTGGTCAGCGGCCCGATGATTTCATGCACGTCGCCACCCGAGCAAAAATTGCCGCCGGCACCGGTAATGACCACGGTCTTGATGTCGCTGGCGTAAACCAGGCTGCGGAACAGGTCGCGCAATTCGGCATACGATTCGAAGGTCAGAGGGTTCTTGCGGTCGGGACGATTCAGGGTAATGGTTGCCACCTTGGCATCGTCGGACACAGTCCACAGGAAGTTGCGCGGCTGGTAGCCCGCCAAAGGCTGCCTGTGATGGGCCATGGTGTGTTCGATTTGAGTCATGTGTTTCTCCTTAAGGGTCGTGCCGGGCCCTAGCCCGCCATGACCTCGCCCCCGTCGACGGGAATTGATTGACCGTTTACGGCCGAGGCGCCGGGCTGGCACAGCCAGACCACGGCATCGGCCACTTCGGCGGGTTGCACCAGGCGTCCTTGCGGATTGCCTTCGGCAAGCTTGCTTTTGGCCTGATCGTTGGTCATGCCGGTTTTCTTCATGATGTTGTCCAGCGCTTCTTGCACCAGGTCGGTTTCGGTATAGCCCGGGCACACCGCGTTGACGGTCACGCCTTTCTTGGCGGTTTCCAGCGCCAAAGAACGGGTCAGGCCGATAACGCCATGCTTGGCGGCGCAATAGGCGCTGACATAAGCGTAGCCGACCAGGCCGGCGGTGCTAGCCACGTTGACGATACGCCCCCACTTCTGGGCCAGCATGCCCGGCAAGGCGGCCTGGATGCAATGGAATGTGCCGGTCAGATTGACTGCAATCATTTTGTTCCAGGCGGCTTCGTCGAGCCGGTCGAAGCGTTCACTGACCGCCTGCCCCGCGTTATTGACCAGGATGTCGATGACGCCGAAGCGCTCGACCGCCAGGGCAAACGCCTTGCGCACGTCGGCCTGCTCGGTGATATTGGCGCTGACGAACCCCACTTCGCCGAACTGGGCCAGCTTTTCGACCGCTTGCTGCAACGATTGCGTGCCGCGCCCCAGTATGGTCACGCGCACGCCCTGTTCCAGCAAGCGCTGCGCAATGACATAGCCTATGCCGCGCGAAGCCCCTGTCACCAGTGCATGGCGCTGCACTTGCGTGCCGGCCGCGCTCATTTGCCTACTGGCTGCGCATACGCAGCGGCCCGTTCGAAGTTGGTTTCAAGCTGGCGCTTGGCCGGGAAGTACTGCTTGGGCCAGGTAATGTCGGTATAGCCGATGTGGGCCGATTCGCGCAGCGTCCAGGCGGCATCCGCCAAATGCGGACGGGCCAGGGCGCAGAGGTCGGCACGGCCCGAAGCGATAATGCTGTTGACGTGGTCGGCCTCGAAAATGGCGCCCACCGCAATGGTCGAGACGCCGGCTTCGTTGCGCACCCGGTCCGAGAACGGCGTTTGGTACATACGGCCATACACGGGTTGTTCGGCCTTGCTGACCTGGCCCGACGAGCAATCGACCATATCCACGCCCGCTGCCTTGAAGCGGCGGGCGATCTCGACCGCGTCGTCGGGCGTAATGCCGCCTTCGACCCAGTCGTGCGCGGAAATCCGCACCGACATGGGCAGATGCGCAGGCCATACGGCGCGCACGGCGTCGAATACTTCAAGCGGATAGCGCAGGCGATTGTCGAGCGAACCGCCGTACTCGTCGTTGCGGTGGTTGGTCAGGGGCGAAATGAACGCCGACAGCAAGTAGCCGTGCGCGCAGTGCAATTCAAGCCAGTCAAAGCCGGCGGCCATGGCGCGCCGCGTGGCGGCGACGAATTCGTCGCGGACTTCGGTCATTTGCTGGCGAGTCATGGCCTGCGGCACTTGCGACACGCCTTCTATGTACGGCAGGGCCGATGCGGACACCAGCGGCCAGTTGCCTTCAAGCAAAGGCAGATCGGTACCTTCCCAACTTACGCGGGTGGACGCCTTGCGCCCGGCATGGCCCAGTTGCAGGCCGATCTTGGCATCGGTATTGGCGTGCACGAAGTCGACAATGCGCTTGAACCCCACCGCCTGTTCGTCGTTCCACAAGCCCGGGCACCCCGGGGTAATGCGAGCCTCGGGCGAGACGCAAGTCATTTCGACCATGACCAGGCCTGCTCCACCCATGGCGCGCGCGCCCAGGTGCACCAGGTGAAAGTCGCCCGGCACGCCGTCTACGCAGGAATACATTGCCATAGGCGAAACCACAATGCGGTTCTTCAAGGCAATGCTGCGGGCCTTGAAAGGCGTATGCATGGGGGGGATGGGCCGTTCGCTGGCGGCCTGTGCGCCGTGAATGCCAGACAGCCAGCGCTCGTAGCCTTCCAGCCATTTGGGATCGCGCACGCGCAGGTTTTCGTGCGAAATGCGCTGCGAACGTGTCAACAGCGAATAGGCAAACTGTTCGGGTTCGAATGTGGCATAGCGCTCGATGTTCTCAAACCATTCTGTGGAGTTGCGCGCGGCATTCTGGATTTTGAGGACTTCGACGCTGCGCACTTCCTGATAATGCTTCAGGCCGGCGGTCAGGTCGTTGCCCTGGGCCAGGATGGAGCGGCGCAGTTCGATGGCGTCTTCCAACGCCAGCTTGGTGCCCGAACCAATGGAAAAGTGCGCCGTGTGCGCGGCATCGCCCATAAGCACGATAGGTACGCTGCGGCCGCTGGGCAGCTTTTGCTGCTTGACCCAGTTTTCGCAGATAACGCGCGGAAAACGAATCCAGATTGCCGAGCCGCGCAGATGGGTTGCGTTGCTAATGAGCGGCTTGCCGTCCAGCCAGGGAGCGAAAAGTTTTTCGCAATAAGCAATGCCCTCTTCCTGGCTCATGGTGTCAAGACCGGCTGCATGCCAGGTGCTGTCCAGGGTTTCGACAATGAACGTCGACATGCCCGATTCGAACTGATAGGCATGGGCCTGGAACCAGCCGTGTTCGGTTTCCACAAAGGCAAAGGTAAACGCGTCGAAGGTTTTCTCGGTGCCCAGCCACACGAAACGGCAGTTGCGGGTATCGATGTCCGGCTTGAAGGTATCTTCGTAGCGTGTACGGATACGGCTGTTCAGGCCGTCGGAAGCGATGACGATATCGGCCTTGTATTGATCGGCGATGGCCTGGTCGTCGGTAACGTCGGTTTCGAAGACCAGCTTCACGTCCAGCTCTTCGCAGCGGGCCTGCAAAACGTTAAGCAGCTTTTTGCGGCCGATGCCGATAAAGCCGTGGCCGCTGCTGCGAATGCTGCGGCCCTTGTAGTTGATTTCGATGTCGTCCCAATGGTTGAAAGCCTGGCTGATGCTTTCAGCGGAAACCGGATCGGCTTCTTTCAGGTTTTCAAGGGTTGCGTCCGAAAACACCACGCCCCAGCCAAACGTGTCGTACGGGCGATTGCGCTCGACGATGGTTACTTCGTGCGAGGGGTCGCTAAGCTTCATCAGCAGGCCGAAATACAAGCCAGCGGGGCCCCCACCAATACATACTATGTTCATGCGTCTTCTCCGGGTGCGTTCCAACAAGGTCATTTACGTTCAAGATCCGAACTGCCCCCGCCTTCCAGCGGCCCGCACAGCGTAAAAACGGTGGAGTCCTGCGGCAAGTGGAAATTCAAATATACTTTAGGCTTAAACTATATAGCCAAAGAACAAGCATGGCAAGCGGTTTTTCAATGCACTGGTCTTTTTTTATATATTGAAGGTTAAACCTTCTTGACAGTAATAGTTTAGGCTGTTTAGATTCAGGAACGACACGAATCCACCGAAGCAAAACAATGAATGACCAGCACGTTAACGCCGCATCCCCAGACCTGGAGTCCAGAACCGGACCCGAGGATCACACCGACCTGCGGCTTTGGCTGCGCCTGCTGACGTGCTGCAATCTGCTTGAAAACGATTTGCGCAGCCGCCTGCGCACCGAATACCAGACCACATTGCCGCGCTTCGACCTCATGGCGCAATTGCAGCGCGTGCCTCAAGGCATGAAAATGAGCGAGCTGTCCCGGCACATGATGGTCACCAACGGCAATATCACCGGCATCACCGACCAGCTCGAAAAAGAAGGCATGGTCGAACGCATCAAGGTCGCCACCGACCGCCGCAGTTCCATCATAAAACTGACGGTAAAAGGCAAACGCGAGTTCAAGAAAATGGCGGAATCGCACGAAGCATGGATACAAAACATGCTGTTCAGCATGCCTGAAAAAAGCAAAAGGACGCTGTTCGAATCCTTGGGCGAGCTCAAGCTCATTACCCAGACGAAACTGGCGGCCCGCCACTGAATATCAAAGCCCCGCCTCTCAGGCCCATGCGGCTCAACCCACACCCTGCTTAGGGTAAAATGGGCGATCTTTTTTTTGCTGGTAATTCATCCATGGCCGTCAACCTGCACATTCCTTCCTTGTCCGAGATCCACGCCGTGCCTGGCATTGAAATCGGCATTGCCGAAGCAGGCATACGCAAGGCCGGCCGCAAGGACCTTACCGTTTTCCTGTTGGCGCCCGGGACCTCGGTGGCGGGTGTATTCACGCAAAACCGTTTTCGCGCCGCGCCGGTGCAAGTGTGCGAAAGCCACCTCATCGCCGAACCGCAAATCCGCGCCCTGGTCATCAACACGGGCAACGCCAATGCCGGCACGGGGGACAGCGGGCTGCAGGCCTCGCAAGATACATGCAAGGCCCTGGCTTCGCTGCTGAATCTCAATTCGCAGCAGATACTGCCCTTTTCCACCGGTGTCATCCTGGAACCGCTGCCCGTCGACCGGCTGGTCGCCGGCTTGCCCAAGGCCATCGCCAACCTGGGGCCGAATAACTGGTTCGACGCCGCGCACGGCATCATGACCACCGACACCCAGCCCAAGATCGTATCGCGCCGCGTTGTCCTGGGCGACAAGACCGTCACCATTACCGGCATCAGCAAAGGCGCGGGCATGATACGGCCCAACATGGCCACCATGCTGGGCTATCTGGGCACCGACGCGGGCATCGCCCCCGCCCTGCTCAAGGAAATGGCCGGCGCCATCGCCAACCGCTCGTTCAACCGCATTACCGTCGACGGCGACACCTCCACCAACGACTCCTTCATGATCATGGCCACGGGGCAAAGCGGCCTGCATATCGACAGCAGCAACAGCCCGCACTTTGCCGCCCTGTTCGATGCGCTGGCGGAAGCCGCCACCGAACTGGCCCAGAAAATCGTGCGCGACGCAGAAGGCGCCACGAAGTTCATGACCATCCAGGTCGAGCAGGCCAAAGACACCAATGAAGCGCTTAAAGTGGCCTATGCGGTGGCGCAGTCGCCGCTGGTCAAAACCGCGTTTTATGCCTCCGACCCCAATCTGGGCCGCATCCTGGCCGCCATCGGCTATGCCGGCATCATCGACCTGGATGTCTCGGCGGTAAATCTTTGGCTGGGCGATGTGTTGGTGGCCAGCAACGGCCAGCGCCACCCGGGCTACCAGGAAGCGGACGGCCAGCGCGTCATGCAGCAACCCGAAATCACTGTGCGCATCGGCCTGGGGCGCGGCACCATCGCCGAAACCGTCTATACCTGCGACTTTTCGCACGAGTACGTCAGCATCAACGCCGACTACCGCTCGTAAAGCGGCGCGGCCTGCGCGGTCCGGCCTGCCGTTGCCCGGCTGCACCAGCCCGCAAGCCCTTGACTTACCACACAAAAAACAGTTATTATGTGCGGCTTGGCACTTTGCCAAGTTAAAAATTTAGAGGTTACCCACATGTACGCGGTCATAAAAACCGGCGGCAAACAGTATCGTGTTGCTGCAGGACAAAAACTTAAGGTAGAACAGATACCGGCAGACATTGGGCAAGAAATCACGCTAGACCAGGTTTTGTCGGTTGGCGAAGGTGACCAATTAAAAATTGGTACACCTTTGGTCGCTGGCGCCGTGGTCAAGGCAACAGTTCTTGCACAAGGCCGGCATGACAAGGTCAAGATCTTCAAGATGCGTCGTCGCAAGCATTATCAAAAGCGCCAAGGCCATCGCCAGAACTACACCGAGCTTCGCATCGAAGCTGTCACGGCTTAATTGTCAATCAACTGTTTGCATAGCAGGAGCTAAACATGGCACAGAAAAAAGGCGGCGGCTCTACGCGTAACGGCCGCGACTCAGAATCGAAACGGCTTGGTGTGAAGATCTACGGTGGCCAGGCCATCAATGCAGGTTCCATCATCGTTCGTCAGCGCGGCACACAATTCCACCCCGGCACCAATGTCGGCATCGGCAAAGACCACACGTTGTTTTCGTTGGTCAACGGCACGGTTAAATTCGCCATCAAGGGCGCACTTAACAAACGCACCGTTTCCGTGATCGCAGCCGAGTAATTCCCGGCCTGTTGTCTTGCCAAAGCCCTGCCATAACTGGCAGGGCTTTTTGTTTTAGAATGAATACAGCCTTGCGAAGGTCTCTCACGCCATCGCACCACCTTGTTTTTACTGATAAAAAACCATGAAATTCGTAGACGAAGCCACCATCGAAGTAATCGCCGGCAAGGGGGGTAACGGTGCGTCGAGCTTTCGCCGCGAAAAATTCATTCCCAAAGGCGGCCCCGACGGCGGCGACGGCGGGCGCGGGGGCACCATTTATGCCATCGCCGACCGCAACATCAATACCCTGGTCGACTATCGCTATGCGCGCATGCACCGGGCCAAGAACGGCGAAAACGGCCGCGGCTCCGACCAGTACGGCGCCGCAGCACCCGACATCACCTTGCGCGTGCCCGTGGGCACCATCGTGTTCGACGCCGAAACCGGCGAACAGCTATACGACCTGGACAAGCACCAGGAAAAAGTCACGCTGGCCGCGGGCGGCTCGGGCGGGCTGGGCAACCTGCACTTCAAGTCCAGCACCAACCGGGCACCGCGCCAGTGGACACCCGGTACCGAGGGCGAACAGCGCAAGCTGCGGCTCGAGCTCAAGGTCCTGGCCGACGTCGGTCTGCTGGGCATGCCCAATGCCGGCAAATCCACCCTCATCAGCAAAATCTCGAACGCCCGCCCCAAGATCGCGGATTACCCGTTCACCACGCTGCATCCCAACCTGGGAGTTGTGCGCACGTCGGAATCGCGCAGTTTTGTCGTGGCCGACATCCCCGGCCTGATCGAAGGCGCGTCCGAAGGCGCCGGGCTGGGCCACCTGTTCCTGCGCCATCTCTCGCGCACCCGGGTCCTGCTGCATCTGGTCGACGTAGCCTCGCCCGACCCCGATCTCGATCCTGTCGAGCAGGCTGTGGCCGATGCCCGCGCCATTGTCGAAGAACTGCGCCTGTACGACACCGAGCTCTACGAAAAGCCGCGCTGGCTGGTGCTTAACAAGTTCGACATGGTTCCCGATCCGGAAGACCTGAAACGGCGCTTTTGCGAAGCCCTGGGCTGGACCGGCCCTGTATTCGGCATCTCCGCCCTGAACGGCGAAGGCACGCAAGAACTGATCTGGCAATTGCAGGATTGGCTCGACGCCGAAAACCGCAAAAGCCATCTTGCACAAGACCAGGCCGACGGCAGCTATGTCGCCGACGATCCGCGTTTCGATGCCACCCGGAACGACGCCTAGAAGCTTTTGCGCCTGTTTGCCGTGGCCTCTTCGCCACGGCGCCGATATTTCAGCTTGCTCTCGCGCGCCCGGGTAAAATCATCCCTCACCGGTAAACCCCTGGCCAACGCGCCCTATTTCTTGCAGACTACAACGATGTCTTCCGATACCACAGCAAAATCGGTTATTGCCAACGCCAAACGCCTGGTCGCAAAAGTGGGCTCTTCGCTCGTCACCAACGAAGGCCGGGGCATAGACTTGGCCGCTGTCGAGCAATGGGCCGAGCAGATTGCCGCGCTGCATGCGCAAGGCCGGCAAGTCGTGCTGGTTTCCAGCGGCGCCATTGCCGAAGGCATGGCCCGCCTGGGATGGGCCGCACGCCCCCACACCATGCACGAACTGCAGGCCGCCGCGGCAGTGGGCCAAATGGGGCTGGTCCAGGCCTATGAAGTCGCTTTCGCGCGGCATGGCATACGCACGGCGCAAATCCTGCTTACCCACGAAGACCTGGCCGACCGCAAACGCTACCTTAACGCGCGCACCACGCTCTATACCCTGCTCTCGCTGGGCGTTGTGCCCATCGTCAATGAAAACGACACCGTCGTTACCGACGAAATACGGCTGGGCGACAACGACACCCTGGGCGCGCTGGTCACCAACCTGATAGAAGCCGACGCCCTCATCATTCTTACCGACCAGGCCGGGCTATACAGTGCCGACCCGCGCAAAAATCCCACAGCCGAATTCATTTCGGTGGCCCAGGCCGGCGACCCGGCACTAGAGGCCATGGCCGGCGGAGCCGGCAGCGGCATAGGCACGGGCGGCATGCTGACCAAAGTACTAGCGGCACGCCGTGCTGCCAACAGCGGCGGCGACACCGTAATCGCCTCCGGGCGCGAACCCAACGTGTTGCTGCGCCTGGCCAATGGCGAACGCATCGGCACCGAACTGCGGGCGCTGCTGCCCGTGCGGTCCGCCCGCAAGCGCTGGCTGGCCAATCATTTGCGCTTGCGCGGCCGCGTTACGCTGGACGAAGGCGCCATCCGCGCATTGACGCAGGGCCACAAAAGCCTGCTGGCCATCGGCGTTATCGCCGTGGAAGGCGAATTCGAACGCGGAGACGTGGTGGCTTGCGTCAACCACGCGGGCATCGAGTGCTGCCGCGGCCTGATCAATTACTCTTCCAGCGACACCCGGCGCATCATGCGCCAGCCCAGCAGCCAGATCGCGCAAATCCTGGGCAGCATGTCGGACCAAGAACTCATGCACCGCGACAATATGGTGTTCATCCGGCGTCCGACCTCGGTCAACGCGGCCACGGCTGCCGGCGGCGGCGAACCGCAGCTTGATGTCAGCGCAAAATAATGGCGCCTGGCAGACAGCCTTTTTCCAAACACGTATACTTATCGATTCCACGTTCAGATCAAGCGTGAACGCGAAAGCGAAGCGCAGACATTACTAGCGCGGCTGCTACGCCGACACAATGCACTCTTGATCCGGGCACGGAAAAACCTATGCAGGGGTACTCGCCGCAATATGCGGCGGGTTGAGAAAAACCCTTCGTACCAGTACGGATAATGCCGATGCTGGGAGCAGCTCGCCAAAGGGGTGTCCTTGCCCCGAGCATTCCCGATTCGGCTCCATTGATATATTTATTTGGAGCACACCTTGACCACCACCTCCCAATTCCTTGCCGCGACCGCCCTGGTCGACGCGGCGGCCGTTGCGCCTTTGCCCAATTCACGCAAAGTCTATCAGCAGGGTTCCCGCCCCGATTTGCGCGTACCTTTTCGGGAAATCACCCAAAGCGACACACCCACCCTGTTCGGCGGCGAATCCAACCCGCCGCTTACCGTCTACGACACCAGCGGCCCCTATACCGACCCCGGCGCCGCCATCGATATACGCAAAGGTTTGCCGGCCCTGCGCGCCGGCTGGATACAAGAGCGCGGCGACACCGAGCAATTGTCCGGCCCCAGCAGCCGGCATGGGCAGCAGCGCCGGGACGACCCCGCGCTGCAAGCACTGCGCTTCGAACTGCAACGCCCGGTGCTGCGCGCCAAGAGCGGCGCCAACGTCTCGCAGATGCATTACGCGCGCCGCGGCATCGTCACGCCCGAGATGGAATTCGTTGCCATCCGCGAAAACCTGCGCCGTGACGAATATCTGGTGGCGCTGCGCGGCAGCGGCCCGGACGGCGAAAAAATCGCCCGGCGCCTGCTGCGCCAGCATCCTGGCCAGTCCTTCGGCGCCTCCATACCCGCGCAGATCACGCCCGAATTCGTACGGGACGAAATCGCCCGCGGCCGCGCCATCATCCCCGCCAACATCAACCACCCGGAAATCGAGCCCATGGCCATAGGCCGTAATTTCCTGGTCAAGATCAACGCCAATATCGGCAACTCGGCGCTTGGCTCGAGCATCAGCGAAGAAGTCGAAAAAATGACGTGGGCCATACGCTGGGGCGGCGATACCGTCATGGACCTTTCCACCGGCAAGAATATCCACGAAACTCGCGAGTGGATTGTTCGCAACTCGCCCGTTCCCATCGGCACCGTGCCTATCTACCAGGCCCTGGAAAAAGTCGACGGCAAGGCCGAGGAGCTGACCTGGGACATTTTTCGCGACACGCTCATAGAGCAGGCCGAACAGGGCGTGGACTATTTCACCATCCACGCCGGTGTGCGCCTGCCCTTCATCCCCATGACGGCCGACCGCATGACGGGCATTGTTTCGCGCGGAGGATCCATCATGGCCAAGTGGTGCCTGGCCCACCACAAGGAAAGCTTCCTGTACGAGCGCTTCGAGGATATCTGCGAAATCATGAAGGCCTACGATGTCAGTTTTTCGCTGGGCGACGGCCTGCGCCCCGGATCGGGCTACGACGCCAACGACGAGGCCCAGTTGGCCGAGCTTCGCACCCTGGGCGAACTGACCCAGGTGGCATGGAAGCACGACGTACAGGTAATGATAGAAGGCCCGGGCCATGTTCCCATGCATCTGATCCGCGAAAACATGGAGCTGCAGCTGGAGCAATGCCACGAAGCGCCCTTCTACACGCTGGGGCCGCTGACCACCGACATCGCCCCCGGCTACGATCACATTACCTCGGGCATCGGAGCGGCGCTGATAGGCTGGTACGGCACTGCCATGCTGTGCTATGTGACGCCAAAAGAACACCTTGGCCTGCCCAACAAAAAAGACGTCAAGGACGGCATCATCACCTACAAGATAGCCGCACACGCCGCCGATCTGGCCAAGGGCCATCCGGGGGCCGCCATCCGCGACAACGTGCTGTCCAAGGCCCGCTTCGAGTTTCGTTGGGAAGACCAGTTCAACCTGGGACTGGACCCGGACACTGCCCGCAGCTTCCACGACGAAACCTTGCCCAAGGACTCCATGAAGGTGGCCCATTTCTGCTCGATGTGCGGCCCCCATTTTTGCAGCATGAAGATCACCCAGGACGTGCGCGACTATGCGCACCGGCAAGGCCTGGAGGGCCATCAGGCGCTGCAAGAAGGCATGCGGGAAAAAGCGGTGGAGTTTGTCGGGAAAGGCGCGAGGCTCTACCATCGCACTTGAGGCCCGGCCGTAGCCGAAATGGAAAAGCTCCGGTCGTCGGACCGGAGCTTTTTTATGCCGACGGGGCGTTCAGCCCCAAGGCGGGACTACTGCTTGACGGCGTACAAGAACAGCTCGACGCGCCGGTTCATGGCGCGGCCCTGCGCCGTGCCATTGTCGGCAATAGGATTGCTGGGGCCACGGCCTTCGCTCGTAAGGCGGGACGAAGCCACGCCATGCTGGGCCAGGTAGCCGGTAACGCTGTTGGCCCGATTGACGGATAAGGTTTGGTTAAGGGCGGCAGAACCCGTGCTGTCGGTATAGCCGATGGCCTTGGCACGCAATTCAGGATGCTGCGCCAACGCGCGCGCGACGCTGTCCAGCACAGGCAGCAGCGCCGGCTTGAGGGCATACTTGCCCGTATCGAACGAGACATTGCTGGGGATGTTTACTTTCAGGGTGCCATCGGGCATTTCGATGACGTCGATACCCAGGCTTGAAGCCCCCGACTGCTGCACGTCTTTCTTGACACCGGACCAGTTGTAGCCCGCGATACCGCCCGCGACTGCACCGATACCCGCACCGATCAACGCCGCCGAGCTGCTGTCGCCGATAATGGCGCCCAGGCCCGCACCCAGAGCCGCGCCAGCGCCCGCGCCAACCGCGGTGCCGCCGCCCTTGCTCATTCCCCCCATACTGTCCTGGATACTGGCACAACCCGAAACCATGGCTACCACGCTAAGGCAGGCCACGAGCTTGCTCATACGCATTGTCGACAGATTCATTTTTAATTCTCCTTGTGTCTTGTTGGCGGGCTGCCGCCCGCGTGGCACTATCCTAGCAAGAGCCGGCCCGTGTATTTGTTACATTGTGATTCGAACGCCGTGGCGCCCAAACCGCCGGAACGGCCTTCCCCTCAGTGCAATATCCGGCTCAGGAACAATCTGGTGCGCTCATGCTGGGGCGCATCGAAGAACTTGTCAGGGGTATTTTGCTCGACGATCCGCCCCTGATCCATGAAAATAACGCGGTCGGCCACCTGGCGCGCAAAGCCCATTTCATGGGTTACGCACAGCATGGTCATGCCGCTGTCCTTGGCCAGGCCGACCATGACGTCCAGCACTTCGGTGACCATTTCGGGGTCCAGGGCCGAAGTCGGCTCGTCGAACAACATGATTTTCGGGTTCATGCACAAAGACCGCGCTATGGCGACCCGCTGTTGCTGCCCGCCGGACAGTTGCCCGGGATACTTGTGCGCCTGCTCGGCGATCTGGACTCGTTCCAGGTAGTGCATGGCGTTTTCTTGCGCACGGGCCTTGGACTGGCCCAGCACCCACACCGGCCCAAGGGTCAGGTTCTCAAGCACGGTAAGATGCGGAAAAAGATTGAAGTGCTGAAACACCATGCCTACGTCGCGGCGTATGGCCTCAATATGCTTGAGGTCGTTGGTCAGCTCAATGCCATCGACCACCACCCGTCCCTGCTGGTGCTCTTCGAGCCGGTTGATGCAGCGTATCAGCGTGGACTTGCCCGAGCCGGACGGCCCGCAGATGACAATGCGCTCTCCTTGGTCCACCTGCAGGTCAATATCGCGCAGCACCTGGAACTGCCCGAACCATTTGCTGACGCCTTCCATCAGGATCAAAGGCTGCGCGCTTCCTTGGCGAACCGTATCGGATTGTTTTGCGGACATGCCCATTCAGCGCTCCCGGCCTTGCTGCAACTGCCGCTCCAACCTTAGGCTATAGCGGGATATTGCATAACAAAACACAAAATATATACAGGCGATAAACAAATAGGCTTCAACGCTGAAGCCATGCCACTGCGCATCGGCCACCGCCGCCTTGGCCGCTTGCGTCAAGTCGAAAATGCCGATCACGACCACCAAAGACGTATCTTTGAACAGGGAAATGAAAATGCTGGCCAATGGCGCCATCACTACCGCCAGAGCCTGGGGCAGAATGACTTTTCTTGTTTGCTGCCAGTAGCTCAAGCCCAAAGAATCGGCGCCTTCGTACTGACCTTTGGGGATGGCCTGCAAGCCGCCGCGCACCGTTTCAGCAATATAGGCCGCGGCAAACATGATGATGGCAATCTGGGCGCGCAGCAGCTTGTCGATGGACATGCCTTCGGGCAGGAACAGCGGCAGCATGACCGAGGACATGAACAGCAGGCTGATCAGCGGCACACCGCGAATAAGCTCTATATATACGACGCAAAGCGCCTTGATGACCGGCATGTGCGAACGCCGGCCCAGCGCCAGCAAAATCCCCAGGGGGAATGCGAAAGCAATGCCGAAAGTCGCCAGAATCAGCGTAAGCGGCAGGCCGCCCCACAGGCTGTTGTCGACATATTCAAGGCCGAAGATGCCGCCCCACATCAGCACGGCCACGCAAGCCAGGGCCGCTATCCAGAACCACAGCAGTTCTATCCGCCAGAACCGCCGTATGCCGCTGCAAGCAATAACGGCAATGAGTATGCCGGTGGCCAGCAAAGGCCGCCATTGCTCGTCGTAGGGATAAATGCCGAACAGAATAAGGCGATGCTTGGCCGCGATGAAGGCCCAGCAGGCGCCGCCCGAGGCCTGGCAGGCGCCGCCCGAGGCCTGGCACTGGGCGGGCGTCGTCGCGCTGAAATCAGGCGCAATGAACAGCCACTCGGCCAGGGCCGGCAGCACCATAAGCAGCGCCCATACCGCCAGCACGGTCAGCAAGCTGTTCAAAGGCGAAGAAAACAGCCTGGACTGGCACCAGGCAAGCGGCCCGGTGCGGGCGGACGGGGCTTGCGAAAACGCAGCAGCGCTGTGCGGGTCCATCTTAGCGCTCCACCAGCGCAATGCGCCGGTTATACCAGTTCATCAACAAGGCGATCGCCAGGCTCACAGCCAAGTATGCCGCCATGATGATCATGATGCCTTCTACCGCCTGGCCTGTCTGGTTCAGTGTGGTGTTGACCACCGAAACAATATCCGGATAGCCGATGGCAACAGCCAGAGAACTGTTCTTGGTGACATTGAGAAATTGGCTGGTCATGGGCGGCACGATAACGCGCAAGGCCTGCGGCAGAATCACCAGCCGCAATGTACGGCCCCTCGACAGGCCCAGCGCCTGGGCCGCTTCCCACTGCCCGCGGCTTACCGACTGCACCCCCGAGCGCACGACTTCGGCGATGAAGGCCGAGGTATAAACGACCAGGCCCATGGTCAGTGCGGCGAATTCAGGGCTAAGGCTTATGCCGCCCTGGAAGTTGAAGCCGCGCAAATGCGGCATGTCCAGCGCCAGCGCCGCGCCGCTGAACCACCACCCGGCCAGGGGCAAAGCCAGCAGCAGCGTTGCGGCAATGCGTAGCACCGGCAGCGGCTTGCCGCTGCGCAAACGCATTTTGCGCGCCCCATGCCAAAGCAATACCGACAATAAAACAGCCAGCGCCAAGCCACCCGCTATCCAGTCCAGTGCATCGCCTTGCAAGCCGGGCAGCTTCAGGCCGCGATTGGACAGAAATACCCCCGGCAATGGGTTAAGGGCCTGGCGCGGGCCCGGCGTACTCTCAGTAATAATTGCATACCAAAAAAACAATTGCAGCAACAAAGGGACATTGCGCACAAATTCAATATAGACACCGGCCAGGCGTGCTATCAGCCAGTTATGGGAAAGACGGGCCATGCCCAGCAAAGTGCCCAATAGCGTTGCCACCACGATGCAAACCACGGAGACGCGCAAGGTATTGAGCAGGCCCACCAGGATGGCGCGCCCGTATGTGTCGGCCGGCGTATAGGCGATGGGCGTTTCGCCGATAGCAAAGCCGGCCTCGCGCCCCAGAAAACCGAAACCCGACGAGATATTGCGCTGCGCCAGATTGGCCAGCGTATTGGACAGCAGGTACCACGCCGCCGCTGCGACCAGCGCCAGCAGCAACCCCTGGTAAACCGCGGAGCGCACACTGGGGTTGCGCCAGGACAGGCGCTGGCCCGCGCGCCGCGGCGAGGATGAAGGTGCTTTCGTTGTCATAAATGCCGATGCATCTGCGTCATGAATCCCGATATGTTTCGCCATGAGTGCGAATCTGCGAAAGGGCCGGCTCAAAACGGCTCTGGCGCACGTTATCATACTAGCGGACAGTTATACTCACTGCTTATCTCTATTAGGCCTGTTAACGCTTGCCAACATGATCGAATTTCAGCACGTATTCAAATCCTACGGGCGCGGCAGGAATATTCTGGCCGACATCAACTTTCGCATAGAGCCCGGCGAATTCGTCTTCGTGTCCGGCCCGTCGGGCGCGGGTAAATCCACTTTGCTCAAGCTGATCGGCGGCCTGGAACCTGCCAGCCGCGGCTCGATTTCCGTCAATGGCCACCGCATCGACAAAATGCCGCCCCGCGCGCGCCCCTATCTGCGCAGGGCCGTCGGCGTCATTTTGCAGGACACCCACCTTTTGTACGACCGCAACGCCATGCAAAACGTCATGCTGCCGCTTACGGTCATAGGCCTGGAAAACAGCGTGGCCATTACCCGCTCGCGCGCAGCGCTTGAAAAAGTGGGGCTGTCCGGCAAAGAAGACATGAAGCCCATTGAGCTCTCGGGCGGCGAACAACAGCGCCTGGCCATAGCGCGGGCCATCGTCAACCGGCCCGCCATCCTGATAGTCGACGAACCCACCGCCAACCTGGACGACGAAACCGCCCGCCGCATCATGGAAGTATTCCGCGACTTCAACCGGGTCGGCGTAACCACCCTGATAGCTTCCCACGACCGCGGCCTTATGGCTTCCTACGCGTCGCGCACCCTGCTTATCGAAGCAGGCCGCTTTGCCGACGTGAAAGGAGTACCCGCATGAGACGCTGGCTAAGGCACCATCGTTATGCTTTCCTGGTGGCCCTGCGCCGCCTGTTAAGCCAACCGTTCTCCTCTTTGTCCAATATGCTGGTCATCGCACTGACGCTGGCCATCCCTATTTTGGCCGCTTCCATATTGCTTTCGGCGCAGCCCGTGGCAAGGCAGGTTGCGGTTTCACCGGAAGTAACGCTGTTCCTCAAGCCCGATGCGGCCGCCGGCAGCACCCAGCAAGTAGCCGAACGCGTCAAGAACGAATACGCCACTGAAATCGACTCGGTCCGCATCGTGCCCCGCTCGCAGGCCTACAGCGACCTCAAGCGCGATCCCAATTGGGCGGATGCGCTGGCGGCGCTGCCGGGCAATCCCTTGCCCGATGCTATCGTCATCACGCTTAAAGAACACGCCAACATTGCCCAGCACGCTGCCACGCTGGTTCAAGAATGGAAAAAATGGGACGAAGTCGACCTGGTGCAGCATGACAGCGCCTGGGTCCAGCGGCTGGAAGCCATCCTGAGCTTCGTGCGCATCGGCCTGGGGCTGCTGGCCGCGGGCGTGGCGCTGGTGGTGCTGGCCACGGTCTTCAATACAGTGCGCTTGCAAGCCTTGACCCAGCGCGAGGAAATCGCGGTGGCCCGCCTGGTGGGCGCCACTGAATCCTTCGTGCGCCTGCCGTTTTTATATTTGGGCGCATTGACCGGACTGATTTCGGGCCTTGCCTCTATCGCACTGGCGGTATTGGCCCTTACACCGCTTAATGCCGCGCTGGCGCGGCTGGCCAGCAGTTACGGCACACGCCTGGCCCTGCAATTGCCGGACGCATTGAGCCTGGCGCTTGCGGTCGTCGTCGTTGCCATCCTGGGCGCATTGTCGGCACGCTGGTCGGTAACGCGCAATACCCGCTTCTGATGCTTGGCAACGCGCAACCCGCCATAGCCGCTTTCGCGGCCACCGTCGTCCAATGGCAGCTTCGCGCCGGCCGGCGCGGCCTGCCCTGGCAGCATACCCGCGACCCATACCGCATCTGGCTTTCAGAAATCATGCTGCAGCAAACCCAGGTCGGCACTGTCATGGGCTACTACGAGCGCTTTCTGGCCCGCTTCCCCACCGTGCAGGACTTGGCCGCGGCCACCCAGGACGAAGTCATGCCCTATTGGGCGGGCCTGGGCTATTACGCCCGCGCACGCAATCTGCACCGCTGCGCGCAGGAAATCTGCCAGAACTGGAACGGCAGCTTCCCGCCCAGCGCGGATGAAATCATGCAGTTGCCTGGCATCGGCCGCTCTACCGCGGCGGCCATTGCCGCCTTTGCCTACGGCCAGCGCAGCCCCATCATGGACGGCAACGTTAAGCGCGTGTTTACGCGCTACTTTGGCATTTTCGGCGATCCGTCCGTACGCGCAACTGAAAAATGCCTTTGGGAAACGGCGCAGGCCGTGGTCGACGCCGCCCCGCCCGACCTGGACATGACGGCCTACACGCAAGGCCTGATGGACCTGGGCTCCAGCCACTGCGCGCGCGGGCGGCCCGATTGCGCCGCGTGCCCGCTGGCAACCCACTGCTATGCACGCCTGGAGTCCCGGCAAGCGGAACTGCCTACGCCGAAGAAGAAAAAACAAAGCGGACAGCGCCAATGCGCCATGCTGATTCTTCAAAAAGAAAACACTATTTTGCTGGAGCAGCGGCCCTCGCCCGGCATCTGGGGCGGCCTTTGGAGCCTGCCTCAGTTCGACGACGCCGAATCCCTGCGCATCGCCTGCGGCAACATGGGCGTAGAGGTCGCGACTGAAAGGAAAATGGCAGGGCTGCAGCATGTGTTTTCGCATTTCAAGCTGCATATCGAACCCTGGCATATCGTCTCGGACCAAATCGAAACCACCGAGCCGCGCCCCAACCAGGCATGGGTTAGCCTGAACGATCTGCCCGCCACCGCCCTGCCCGCACCGGTGAAAAAAATTCTGGATGGCCTCTTCCTGGCCTGACCGCAGGTCCGTGTCAAGCCGGATGCGAAAAGCTTGCGGGCCGCTACACCGGAAAAGAAAAGGCGCAGATCCGATATAAAGGCCGGCTCAACGCCGCCCGGGCCGATAGCGGCTGATGCTCATCAACATGCCGCAGGCAACGCCCAGGGTCAGCAAGGCCGTGCCGCCATAGCTCATGAATGGCAGCGGCACGCCCACGACGGGCAGAATCCCGGTCACCATGCCGATGTTCACGAACACGTAGACGAAGAACATCATGGCCATTGAGCCGGCCAGCAAACGGCCGAACTGCGTATGTGCCCGTACGGCAATGGTCAGCCCCCGCAGGATGAGCAAGGCATACAGAATGAGAATCAGGATTCCCCCGTACAGGCCGAACTCTTCGGCATAGACGGCAAAAATGAAATCAGTCGTGCGCTCGGGAATGAAGTCCAGGTGCGACTGCGTGCCTTGCATATAGCCCTTGCCGTAGACTCCGCCCGACCCTATCGCTATCATGGACTGGATGGTATGGAAGCCTTTGCCAAGGGGGTCCGAGCTGGGATTGAGCAAAGTACAAACCCGGTGTTTCTGGTAGTCGTGCAGCACCACCCAATCGACGTCGGGCATGCATATCTGGTCTTCGTAGTACACCAGCGTACCTACCGCCAGCACCAGCGCAATGACCGCCGGCGCCAGCAGCTTGAACGACAGCCCGCCAAAGTAAATCACGCAGAATCCGGCTCCGAACACCAGCAATGCGGTACCAAGGTCCGGCTGCTTGACTATCAGCGCGAACGGAATCAACAACAGCACGCCGGCTACGACGAAATCAAGAAAGCCGATCTTGCCCTGGTGGCGGTGAAAATACCAGGCCAGCATCAGCGGCACCCCGATCTTCAGCATCTCCGAAGGCTGTATGCGCCCGATCCCCAGGTTCAGCCAGCGTGTTGCGCCTTTGCTGGTTTCGCCAAAAAATTCGACGCCCAGCAAAAGCGCAACCCCCACCGCATAGACCAGGGGCGCAAGACGCATCAGCTTCGGAGGCGGTATCAGGGCCACGACCCACATGGCAAAAAAAGCCAGGCCGAAATTGCGCAGCTGATCGGCAAAGCGCCAATCGGTATCGCCCACGGCCGAATGCATGACGGTCATGCCCAGCACGGCCATCAACATCAGGATGACAAGCAAAGGCCAGTCGAAGGCCTGGAAAGCCTTGACTACCAAAAATAACAGGCGCTTCATGGCTCTTCCCCGCTGGTTGCATTAAGGCGGCTGCGCGGATTGGGGATGGCCGGTTTCGTGCTGTCCTCGTCGGGCTCTTCCGGCAGGTCCTCGGGCTTGACCACCGCGTCCGGAGACTCGCCTACGCCTTCCTCGTGTGCGGCTTCGGCAGGCGCGGCCGTGTTGATCTTTCTGGCCGCCGCCCGGTCGGGCGAGAGCCAGTAGTCGAATACCTTGCGGGCGATAGGCGCGGCCACGGAAGCGCCCCAGCCGCCGTTCTCGACAATCAAGGCCAGCGCAATCTTGGGGTTGTCCACCGGTGCGTAGGCCATGAACAAGGCATGGTCGCGCAGGCGCTCGTCCACAGAACCGGCATGGTATTTGGCGCCGCGCAAACTGTAGACCTGGGCGGTGCCTGTTTTGCCCGCGGCCTGGTACGGCGCGCCGGCAAAAGCGCGCCGCGCCGTGCCCGAGCGGATCACGTCGGCCATCGCGTCCCGGATCACCTTCAGGTTCTCGGGCTTGAGCTTTATGGTGTACGAAGGCTTGGTCACTGTCGGAGTCAAGTCGCCGGTCAGCGGATTGCGCAGTTGAGCCACCAGGTGCGGCTTCATGTAGACGCCCTCGTTCGACAACACAGAGGTCGCCTGGGCCAGTTGCAACAGGGTAAAGGCGTTGTAGCCTTGGCCCACCGTGACCGATACCGACTCGCCGGCATACCAGCGCTGCTGTTCGGGTTTTTTATAGGCCTTGCGCTTCCATTCGGTCGAAGGCAAAACCCCGCGTTTCTCGCCGTCCAGGTCTATGCCTGTTATCTGGCCGAAACCGAACTGCTTGCTGAAGTCATGCAAAGCATTGACGCCGATCTCCGGGCCCAGGGAAAAAAAGTAGGTGTCGGACGACACCACAATGGCCCTGTGCATGTCGGTTGGACCGTATACCGCGCCGCCCGCGTTGCGGAAGCGCTGGCCGCCGAATTCGAAATAGCCCGGGTCGGGAATACGCTGGGTGGCCGTACGCTTGCCCAGTTCCAGCGCCGCCAGCCCGACAAAAGGCTTGTAGGTGGAGCCTATGGGGTAGGCGCCCGATATCGGCCGGTTGATCAACGGATGGTCCGGCGACTCGTTCAGTTCGCGCCAGCTGTCCACGTCGATGCCGTCCACAAATAAATTGGGGTCGAAAGACGGCGCCGACACCATGGCCAGGACCTCGCCGGTTTTTGGTTCGATGGCGACCAGTGCGCCGCGCTTGCCGACAAACTGCTCTTCAGCCAGTTTCTGCAAGCCGATATCAATGGACAGCGTCAGGTCCGAACCAGGCACGGGATCGGTACGATTCAATGTGCGCACAGGCCGGCCCGTGGCGGTCACTTCTACTTCCTCGACCCCCGTGCGGCCATGCAAGGCCTCTTCCCAGGTCTTTTCTATGCCTTTCTTGCCTATGCTGTTGGTACCCCGGTAGTTGCCTGTGCGCCCTTCTTCTTCCAGCGCATTCTGGTCCGCCTCGGATATGCGCCCCACATAGCCCAGCACATGCCCGGCGGAAGCGCCCTGGGGATATTCGCGCACCCAGCGCGCCCGCAGCTCCACCCCCGGAAATTTATAGGCATGGGCGGCAAACCATGCGGCTTCCGTTTCATCCAGGTTATTGCGCAACAGCACGCGCGCATAGCGTCCCGACTGGCTTAAATTCTGGCGGAACCGCTTGCGGTTGTATGGGCTGATGGACACGATCTTGTCCAGGGCGTCCAGCATCTGGTCCATATTTTCGACATTGGCCGGAACGACCTCAAGCGTATAGTCGCGATAATTTCTCGCCAGCACCACGCCGTTGCGGTCCAGGATCTCGCCGCGGCGCGGCGGAATGGGCACGACCGCAATGCGGTTCTGGTCGGCGCGCGCGGCCAGGCCTTCGTAGCGCACCACCTGCAAATACCACAACCGCCCTATCAGCAGGCCAAAGCACACCAGCGCGAAAGCGGCAGCCACAATGACTCGCAGCATGACTTGCCGCTTCTGGTGCAGAGTGGTCTTCTTGAACTCGAACATGGGGCGGTCCCGGCCGGTCTCAGGCTGCGCCCGAGTCGATCTCTTCCTGGCGCCGCTGCGGCAAATGCAGAAGGATATCGGCCAGCGGCCACAAGGCTACCGTGAATAAAGCCGACCACAGCCAGCCCCAGCCGCCCCACTCGCCAACCAGCCAGGCATGGACCAGGCTGCCCAGACCTTCGGCCAGCACCACAATAGGCAGCATATGCAAGGCCTGCACCACCGCATTGAAGTGCTGCAGGCGTCGTGTAAGCGAAATTGCGCCGTAGGCCACCAAGGTATACACCAGCGCATGCTCGCCCAGCAGCCCGGCATCGTGCACATCCATCAGCAAGCCGAACACAAATGCCGTCAACATGGTGACACGGCGCGGCTCGTTCAGGCACCAGAACGCCAGGGCCAGCAGCAACAGGTCGGGCGTAGGCTGCCATAACCGCCATGGCAGCAATGAAAAAAGCCAGATCAGCAGCAACGAGCCCCAGACGAACAAGGCGCTGGAAGGCCGACGAAACGGCGTCGAGTCGATGGGTTCAAGAGAGCTGAGCGAAGACTTTCGATGGCCCGCGGCAAGAGGCTTACTGTTTATCGGACGATGCACCATCTTGCCGGGCCTCCTGATTCGATTCGGGATTGGCGGTATCTACCCGCAGCACCAGAAAATGGCGATAACGTTCGGGATGGGACAGGGGCGAAGCTATCGCCACGGCAAAGCCGCTGGCCGCGTCGCGCACTATCTGGTCGACTTTGGCGACAAGCAGCCCGGCCGGGAACAAGCCGCCCACACCGCTGGTGATGAGTGTGTCGCCGGGCACGATGTCGGACTCGCCGGTCAGGTAGCGCACCTCGACCTTGCCCGATGAACTGCCGCCAAACACAATAACACGCAAGCCATTGCGCAATACCTGGGCGGGAATGGAAATTTTCTCGTCGGTCAGCAAGGCTGCCTCGGAGGTAAAGGGCGTAACGCGCATTACCTGCCCCACCACGCCGCCTTCGTCGATCACCGGCATGCCAGGCTGGATGCCGTTGTTCGTGCCTTTATTGAAGACCAGATGATGGGAAAAAGCGTTGGGGGGTTCGTAAAGAACCTCGACCGCCACCGAAGATTGCGACACTGTTTCAGTGACACTGAGAAGGCGGCGCAGCAGGCGGTTTTCGGCGGCCAGCTGGGCCGCGTGCGTGGCAATCTGGGCCAGCTCTATGCGCTGCTGCTGCAGCGCTTCTTTTTCGGTGCGGGCCAAAGAGGCCGCGTCCAGCCACCCATTGACGCTTTCGATGGCATCGCGGGGCGCCAGCACCAGCCGCTGAAAAGGATACAGGGCTACCGCTACAACCTGCCGCGCCGGGTCCAGGACCCGCCAGCGGGAATCGACAACCAGCAGGAACAGGGCCAGGACAACAAAGACGAACAGACGAAACTCGGCTGTCGGTCCCCGTTTGAACAGCCTGATCGTGCCTTGTCCTTGCATTGCAAACTACGTCTTGCCTGAAATATGCCCGCGCGCCATACGCGCCGCCAGGCATATTGAATTAATCATAGATGAAGACTGTGCCCAGCCGTTCCAGGTGCTCGAGCGCTTCGCCGCAACCGCGTACTACGCAAGTAAGAGGATCTTCGGCAACCAGCACGGGCAGGCCGGTTTCTTCCTGCAACAGGCGATCCAGGTCGCGCAACAACGCTCCGCCGCCGGTCAGGGCAATGCCCTTGTCGGTAATGTCGGCACCCAATTCGGGAGGAGTTTGCTCCAGCGCCGTCTTGACCGCGGAGACGATCTGGTTCAACGGGTCGGTAAGCGATTCCAGGATTTCGTTGGACGAGACCGTAAAGCTGCGCGGCACGCCTTCGGACAGATTGCGGCCCTTGACTTCGATTTCGCGGATTTCGGCGCCCGGGAATGCCGAGCCGATTTCTTTCTTGATGAGCTCGGCGGTGGGTTCGCCAATAAGCATGCCGTAATTGCGGCGAATGTAATTGATGATGGCTTCGTCGAACTTGTCGCCGCCCACCCGCACCGAACCTTTGTATACCATGCCACCCAGCGAAATGACGGCCACTTCGGTTGTGCCGCCGCCGATATCGACAACCATCGAGCCGCTGGCATCGGAAACCGCCAGGCCGGCCCCGATGGCCGCGGCCATGGGTTCTTCAATAAGGAATACCTGGCTTGCGCCGGCGCCCAGGGCCGACTCGCGGATGGCGCGCCGCTCGACCTGGGTAGAACCGCAGGGAACGCACACGATAATACGCGGGCTGGGGGCAAACATGCTGCGCGGATGCACCATGCGGATAAACTGCTTGAGCATTTGCTCGGTAACTGTAAAGTCGGCGATGACGCCGTCTTTCATGGGACGGATGGCTTCGATATTGCCCGGAACCCGGCCCAGCATCTGCTTGGCCTCGCGCCCCACCGCCTGAATAATCTTTTTACCGTTATGGCTGCCGTCATGGCGGATGGCGACGACTGAAGGCTCGTCGAGCACAATGCCTTTGCCACGAACGTAAATGAGAGTGTTGGCGGTTCCAAGGTCGATCGCCATGTCGGTGGAGAAGTAGCTGCGGAGGAATCCGAACATGTAGTGTGCTCAGTAAAATCGAATAATAAAAAGCCCGTTAATTAGCATGGCTATTTTCGGGCGCAATTTGAACACGAGTAGCAATTAACGGTTAAGCCTTAAATGATAACTTATAATTTACCCAAACCCGCGCCTTTTATAGGCACGTTAACTTTGGTAACGGGTATACCCTAGAATTTCAAAAGCAGTCAAGGCCTACATTGACCGCCCTCACCCAGAATTTTTTAACGGCTTAATTATCCATGGCTATTACCGACACTGATGTCGCCCGTGTGGCGAAGCTTGCCTGCATCGCGCTTACTCCCGAAGGCAGCGCCCGCGCCCGCGACGAACTCAATGGCATCCTGGGCCTTATTGAACAACTGCAGGCCGTCGACACCACCGGTGTCGAGCCCATGGCCCATCCGCTCTCGGCCCACCAGGAAATCGCCCTGCGCCTGCGCGACGACGAAGCAGCCGCCACCCATACGCTGGAGCAGCGCCAGGTTTTAATGGGCAACTCCCCCGCCGGCACCGAACAAGGCTTGTTCCTGGTTCCGACAGTCATCGAATAAAGCCATGCCCAACATGCCCATACATACCGAATTCAACAGCATCGACGCACTGCGCGGCGCCCTGCGCGCACGCAAGGTCAGCGCCCTGGAGGTCGCCGACAGCGCCCTGCAAGCCATCGAGGCCCACGCCGGCCTGAACGCCTTCTTGCATGTCGACCCGCAATTAAGCCGCGAACAGGCCAAAGCCGCCGACCTTTTGCTGGCGTCCGGCCAGGCCCCTGAACTGGCCGGCATCCCCATCGCTCATAAAGACGTCTTCGTTACGCGCGGATGGCGCACCACCGCGGCCAGCAAAATGCTGCAGAACTACACCAGCCCATTCGACGCCACCGTAGTCGGCCTGCTGCAGCAAGCGGGCGCGGTTTCGCTGGGCAAGCTCAACTGCGACGAATTCGCCATGGGCTCGGGCAACGAGAACTCGGCCTTCGGCCCGGCCCGCAACCCCTGGAACCGCGACGCGGTGCCGGGCGGCTCTTCGGGCGGCTCGGCCGCCGCCGTGGCCGCGGGCCTTGTCATGGCCGCCACCGGCACCGACACCGGCGGCTCGGTGCGCCAGCCCGCCGCCCTTTGCGGCGTCAGCGGCATCAAGCCCACGTACGGCACCGTCTCGCGCTACGGCATGGTGGCCTTTGGTTCCAGCCTGGACCAGGCGGGCCCCATTGCGCGCCACGCCCAAGACCTGGTCGAACTGCTCGATACCATGAGCGGCTTCGATGAACGCGATTCGACCAGCCTGGAATCCTGCGACGGCACTGCCAACAAGGCAGGCCGCATCCGCGCCGAATTCAACGCGGCCCGCGAACAATACAAGGCGGCTGGCGCCCGGCCCCTGGAAGGCCTGCGCATCGGCGTACCCCAGGAGTTCTTCAACGAAGGCCTGGCCGACAATGTCGCCCAGGCGATCGAAAGCGCCTTGCAAACCTACGAATCCCTGGGCGCCAAGCGCGTCGGCATTTCATTGCCGCGCACCAAGCTGTCGATTCCCGCGTATTACGTCATTGCCCCGGCCGAAGCTTCCAGCAACCTGTCCCGCTACGACGGCGTACGCTATGGGCACCGGGCCGCGTCGTACTCCGACCTGGCCGACATGACCAGCCGTTCGCGCGCCGAAGGGTTCGGCCCTGAAGTCATACGCCGCATCCTGGTCGGCACCTACGTGCTGTGCCACGGCTATTACGATGCCTATTATCTGCAAGCCCAGCGCGTGCGCCGCATGATAGCCAACGACTTCCAGCAGGCCTTCGCGCAGCAGTGCGACGTCATCATGGGGCCTGTCACGCCGACTGTCGCCAAGCACATAGGCGACAACCGCGAAGACCCCACCGCCGACTGGCTGGCCGACATCTACACGCTGGGCATCAGCCTGGCCGGCTTGCCCGCCATGTCCATTCCCTGCGGCTTCAGCGCCGGCCCCTCCCCCCTGCCGATCGGGCTGCAAATCGTCGGCAACTACTTTCGCGAAGGCCAATTGCTGGCCGTCGCCGACAGCTTCCAGCAAGCCACCGATTGGCATCAACGTACACCGGAACAAAAATAATGGAATGGGAAATCGTGATCGGGCTGGAAACGCACACCCAGCTCTCGACCAAATCAAAGATCTTTTCAAACAGCAGCACACAGTTCGGCGCGCAGCCCAACACCCAGGCCAACGAAGTCGACCTGGCTTTGCCCGGCAGCCTGCCCGTCCTGAACCGCGGCGCCGTCGAGCGCGCCATCCAGCTGGGCCTGGCCGTTGGCGGCCATATTTCGCCGCGCTCCATCTTCGCCCGCAAAAACTACTTTTATCCCGACCTGCCTAAAAACTACCAGATCAGCCAATTCGAAGTCCCCGTAGTCCAGGGCGGCTCAATTCGCTTCTTCGTCGGCGACCAAGAAAAAACCGTCAACCTCACGCGTGCCCACCTGGAAGAAGACGCAGGCAAATCCCTGCACGAAAACTTCACCGGACCACACGGCGAATCGTCCACAGGCATCGACCTGAACCGCGCCGGAACACCGCTGCTGGAAATCGTCTCCGAACCAGAGATGCGCTCCGCCGCCGAAGCCGTAGCCTACGCCCGCACCCTGCACAGCCTCGTCGTCTGGCTGGGCATCTGCGACGGCAACATGCAAGAAGGCTCGTTCCGCTGCGACGCCAACGTTTCCGTGCGCCCCAAGGGGCAGGCCGAATTCGGCACCCGCTGCGAAGTCAAAAACCTGAACTCCTTCCGCTTTCTCGAGCGCGCCATCCAGTACGAAGTGCGGCGCCAGATCGAACTGATCGAAGACGGCGGCAAAGTCGTGCAAGAAACGCGGCTGTACGATGCCGACCGCGACGAAACGCGCAGCATGCGCACCAAAGAAGACGCCGACGACTACCGCTACTTTCCCGACCCGGACCTGCCCCCCCTGCTCATCGCGCCCGACTGGATCGAACGCGTCAAAGCCGGCATGCCCGAACTGCCCGCCACCAAGCGCGCCCGCTTTGAAACCGAATTGGGCCTGACCGGCTACGATGCCGCCCAACTGACCATGGACCGCGCCTATTCGGCCTACTTCGAAAAAACCGCCCAAGAACTGCCCCAAGACCAGGCCAAGCTTGCCGCCAACTGGGTCCTGGGCGAACTCTCCGCCGCCCTGAACCGCGATGAAACCCCCATCGCCCAAAGCCCCGTCGCCCCCCAGCGCCTGGCAGCGCTGATCAAACGCATCATCGACGGCACCATCTCCAACAAAATCGCCCGCGACGTCTTCGCCGCCATGTGGGCCAACGAAAACGGCGGCGACCCCGACGCCATCATCGAAGCCCGCGGCCTGAAGCAAATCAGCGACACCGGCGCCATCGCCGCCATGATAGACACCGTCCTGGCCGCCAACCCCGCCATCGTGGCCGAATACCACGCCGGCAAACAAAAAGCCTTCAACTCCCTGGTCGGCCAGGTCATGAAAGCCGCCAAAGGCAAAGCCAACCCCCAACAAGTCAACGACTTGCTGAAAGAAAAACTAGGCGAGCCCGGCCAGCAATAACAAGCGGCAATGCCCCTCATCCGCCAAGTGCGGATGAGGGGCATTGTTTTTGGTGATTTACACGCAGCCAAAAGCCCCGCCGCAAGCTTCCGAAGGCCGGCCCCATCGCGATCACGATCACGATCGCCATCGCCATCGCCATCGCAACCACCAGGCCGGTCCGCCCTGCTGATTTTGCGAAGTTGGAGCAAGCCGCGCTGGCGCTTGTTTTTGGGGTGCAAGTGAGCAGCTGTTCGAGCGCGGCGTTTACGGGCAGCCGGGGGCTGGCCGTTCGCGCGAGTTCTGCGAACGCCCAAAAACAAGCGTCGGCGCGGGCAGCCCCGGCGCAGACGGGGCCGCAGCGACCTGAGCAAAATCAGCAGGGCGGACCGGCCGCTCAAGAACCCACCCACAACCGCCGCATAACAAAACAGCCGTTTAAGAACTCGAAAGTGAACCCGAAGCCAGCGCAACAAATCCTTAACTGCCGTCTAAAGAACGAGGATCAATCCTCAGAAACCCCATACTTCTCACGATAAGCCGCCACCGCATCCCGATGCTCCGCCAACTGCTCATCGTCCTCAAGCAAAGCCATAATATCGCCCAGCGAAGCAATACTGACTACAGGAATCCCGTACGTCACAGCCACATCCTGCACCGCCGAATGAACCGACAGCGCATCGTCCGCGCCCGCCCGTTCCATACGGTCCAGCGCTATCAGCACCGCGGCCGGCTTCGCCTTCGAATGGCGAATAATCTCCACCGACTCGCGCACCGAAGTCCCCGCAGTAATCACGTCGTCGATAATCACCACCCGTCCTTCCAGCGGCGCGCCAACCAGCACCCCGCCTTCGCCATGGTCCTTGGCTTCTTTGCGATTGAACGCAAACGGAATGTCGCGCCCGTCCATCGCCTTCTCGTCCGCCAGCGCCACAGCAGTTGCCGTCGCCAAAGGAATCCCCTTGTACGCCGGCCCGAACAGCATATCGAACTCGATACCCGAATCGACCAGCGCCTGCGCATAGAACTTGGCCAACCGCCCTACCGACACCCCCTTATTGAACAAACCCGCATTAAAAAAATACGGGCTGATGCGCCCCGACTTCACCTTGAATTGACCAAAACGCAAAACGCCTTGCTCGAGTGCGAAACGAACGAAATCGGTGCGGGTAGTAGTGGATGCGGCCATAGATATACTCAGTGAATCGGGGTGAAAAGCAATATTATCGGACATAATGGGCCTTGGCCGCCATCGGCGGCCAAACCAGCCATATAATAACCAGGCAATTTGCCACCAGCCGTGCCACTTGCCACTTACACAAGGACGAGACATGAACAACGCTTGCACAACCTGGACTCCCCGCGTACTTGCCTTACTTCGTATCGCCACCGGCTATCTACTTATCTGGCATGGCTTGGCCAAGCTCTTTCATGTTCCCCACGTGGCCATGTTCGACAACCTGCAGCTATTTTCGCTGCTTGGCGTCGCCGGCATCATCGAACTTGTCGTCGGCGCACTGCTTATTGTCGGCCTATTTACCCGTCCAGCCGCGTTCATCGGCTCGGGCTTCGCCGCTGCCGCCTATTTCATAGGCCACGTCGCCGCGACCGGTATCTTCTTCCTGCCCATGTTGAATCGCGGCGAAACCCCGTTCCTGCTTTGCTTCGTCATGTTTTATATTGTTTTTGCGGGCCCCGGCGTATGCAGCCTGGATAACTTGCGAAAAAAACAGGCGTAGCCGCGCCAGATTCGTTCGCGCCAAGGAGCCGCCATGAAAATGCCCGTCTATTTTATTTCCCATGGCGGCGGGCCCTGGCCCTACATGCCCGAGGCCCAGCAAAGCTACGCCTCGCTAACCCGCTCCCTGCAAGACATTCCGCGCCAGATCGGCCGCAAACCCGCCGCCATACTCATGGTTTCGGCCCACTGGGAAGCCGACGGCGGGTTCCTGCTTATGTCCAACCCCAAGCCTCCCATGCTGTACGACTACTACGGCTTTCCCGAGCACACCTACCAAATCCAATACCCTGCGCCGGGCTCCGCGGCATTGGTTCAACGCACCGCGCAACTACTTGAAACCGCAGGCCTGCCCCACGCCATGGACCCCGCCCGCGGATTCGACCACGGCGCTTTTGTGCCCATGTGCCTTATGTACCCCCAGGCCGACGTCCCGCTTGTACAGCTTTCCATCGAAACCCATTTCAATCCCAAGCTGCATATAGAACTGGGGCGCGCCCTGTCGCCCTTGCGCAACGAAGACATCCTGATTGTCGGCAGCGGGCTTAGCTATCACAACCTGCGGGAAATCCGCAGCGTCGGCGCCGAGCCCTCGGCGCAATTCGACGCCTGGCTGCAGCAGGCCGTCGTACAAGGCCCTGTCGACCAGCGCCTGGAACAACTTGAAAACTGGGAAGCCGCGCCTTCCGCTCGGCGCGCCCACCCTCGCGAAGACCACCTTATTCCACTGATGGTTGCCGCTGGCGCAGCCGAAGACGACCCCGCCACCTGCATCTACCACGACACCAGCACATTCGCCAACATCACGGCATCGAGCTTCCGCTTCGGCTGAACGGCTATCGGAACAGGCGCTATGCGCCTGCCGCGGGATTTTCCGTTTCCACGTCCTTCATGAAGTCGGCGGCATGTATGGCCGACGACTGGTCCACCCAGAACGGATAGTATTTTTTGAAATCGGCGACCATGGCTTCCAGCGGCACATCGTTGAAACTGCCGCGCTGGCGCACGTACTCCATGTGCCGGTTGCCTGCCTTGTCGTAAGGATGGTAGATGGAATCGGCAAGCCCGTCGAACTCAAGCGGCAACAAGCCAAAACGCTCGCATAGTTCGATATTGAACGCCGGCGTGGCCTTGCGCCACACGCCCTCCAGCAGGATATCCGTGTAGCCATGCCACATGTATACATCGGTATTCATCATTTGGCGCATGCGTTCGGTACTCATGTGATTGCGCACATCGGCATAGCCCACTTTTGCGGGAATGCCGGCCACCCGGCAGGCGGCCGCCAACAGCGCGGCTTTAGGCACGCACCAGCCGTACTTTTTGGCAATGACGGTACTGGCTGTCATGCCATGAACGGAAAAATCGATGTGATAAGGGTCGTAGCGGAACTCATCGCGCACAGCATAATAAAGCGCCACCGCACGCTCGCGGTCCGTCGCGCCAACCGCGTACTTTTGTGCGAACGCAATAACTGCGGGGTGATCGCTGTCGATCAGCACCGTAGGGCTCAAGGTTGGGTCGGACATGCGCAGCTCCTGAAATGCCGTTGTTTATTGTCCAACCATAATACTAGATAGATATTTATCCAACATCAGGCAACAAAACGTTTCTCAAAGCAGCCACATCTGATACAGTCTATTCACATTCTCATCATGCATAAGAAATGCGCTTTCTTTTACCGGCCATTCCAAAAAATTCAGATAAAACCATTGCTGTAAGAGCCTGCGTCGCTGCCGATGATGAACTGCCAAACATTGAAATTCCGCTTCATTGCCGTAAGCCTCTTTTTACTGATTATGGGCATTACGTTCCGGTTTGGCATTGCAGTCCCATATACAAAGCAGCAGGTCCACGATCTCGTCGCCAACCAGCAAATGGTGCTTGCCTCGTATGTGGCCCGGGATATCGGGCAGCGCATCGAACTGCGCCGCTCGCTTATCGGGCGCCTGGCCGAGGAATTGCCCTCCGTTCTGCAGCAAGACCGGTTCAGCGCATGGATGACCGAGCGGCGCAATGCAAGTCCGCAATTCGCAAGTAGAATCCTCGTGATCGACCTGGATGGCAAGATCATCCAGGACAGCGCCCCCGAACCGCAAACAAGCGTCGCGCCGCCCATCACCACCGAGCCGTGGTTTCAGGATGCCATCCACTCAAACAATCCGGTGCTGGGCAGGCCTCAGCGCGAGCCGGTCCATGGCTCTCCGGTAATGCTTATCGCCAGCGCCGTGCATGACGCAGACCAAAACGTCATGGCCGTCCTGGCTGGAATGTTTTCCCTGGGGGCATCCGGCCTGTTGCAGGGCATGCAAGACAACCCTATCGGCCGAACCGGCGACTTGCTGCTGATCTCCAGCAGCGACGAGCTCTTCGTAGGCGCCAGCAACCCGGCAAAAATCCTTGCACCCACGCCCCCGCCTGGCCTGAACAAACTGCACGATAAAGCCATGAGCGGCTATCGCGGCACCGGCATCACTGTCAACATAGACGGCGTCGAAGAGCTGTCGGCCATTGCCAGCGTCCCGAAAACCGATTGGTTCGTGGTTGCCCGCATGCCTGTGTCCGAAGCGTTTCAACCCGTCTACGGCCTGATCAACGTTGCCCTCAAAGGCACATTATTGGCTTTGGCCACTATTGTGGTGTTGGTGTTTTTCGTGGTCCCGCGCCTGCTGCGGCCCTTGACCAACACCGCCCAGGCCATGCGGGCCATCGCCGACGGCAAGCAAGAGCTGCTGCCTTTACCAGTTCAGCGCAACGACGAGATAGGCAGCCTGGTGCTGGGATTCAATTACTTGGTGCAGCGCTTGCGCGAAAAAGAAGGGGCGCTTAAAGACACCGAAGTGCGCCTGTCCTTCCTGGCGCACCATGACTCGCTTACCGGGCTGAGCAACCGCAACATGCTCGAGCACCGGCTGCAGCAAGCCGTAGACAGCGCCCAGTCCTCACGCATACCTTTTGCACTGCTGTTTTGCGACCTGGATGGATTCAAAAGAATCAACGACGCCCATGGCCATAAAACAGGCGACGCCGTGCTCGTCAAGCTGGCGGCGCGCTTTCAGCAGGGGCGCAAGCCCACCGATACCGTCACGCGGCTGGGCGGCGACGAATTCGTTATTCTGTTGACCCAACTGACCGATGCCCGCCGCGAAGCAGCCCAGGCCGCGCAAGAGTATCTGCGAGCCATTCAACAGCCGTTCGAAATCGACGGCAATCTCTTCACGCTAAGCGTATCGATCGGCATCGTGCTGCACAATGACGCGGCAACAAGCAGCTCCCAGTTGCTTTCCCAGGCTGACATAGCCATGTACACCGCCAAGCGGCAAGGGAAAAACCAGTTTCAGTTCTTTGAAGAGGCGGCTCAGCGCACGCCCGTCATACCATAAGGCTTGATGCGTCACGTTCGGCAAGGGCCTCTATCAGCTGTTCGGCAAATACCGGACGGCCCAATAAAAAGCCCTGCAACGAACCGCAACCCAGGCTCGTCAAAAACTCTTGCTGCGCGGCCGTCTCCACCCCTTCGGCAACAATGCTCAAGTCCAGCGTCTTTCCCAATGCCACGATTGCCGAAACAATTGCCGCATCTTCGCTGTCTTGCGCCAGCTCGCAAACAAAACCGCGGTCGATCTTCAGCTCGTTGGCCGGCAGCCTTTTCAAATACAGCAGGCTTGAATAACCCGTACCGAAATCGTCGATCGAAATTCGCACGCCCATGTTATTGAGCTGCTGCAAGATACGCAGGCTTTCCTCCACGTTTCGCATTGCAGTCGACTCGGTGATCTCCAGCGTTAGTTTTTGCGGCGCCAAGTCGTGGCGGGCCAAAGTTTCTTGCACAGTGTGCACCAGGCGTTCATGCGTAAACTGCAATGCCGACAGGTTGACCGCCATGCCCCAGGTCTCGCGACCGGCGTCGTGCCATTGTTTAAGTTGCCCGCAGGCCGTGTCCAGCACCCAGTCGCCAATAGGCACGATCAGGCCGGTTTTTTCCGCAAGAGGAATGAATGCATCGGGCGGAATAAGGCCTCGCACTGGGTGCTGCCAGCGCAAAAGCGCTTCTACGCCGACCACGGGTCCGCTGGGCGCGACGAACTTGGGCTGGTACTGCAATATCAGTTCGTTGCGCTCCAGCGCCATGCTCAGGTCGTGCACAAGCTGCAGTTGCTCGTGCACATTGGAGTTCATCGACATCTCGAAAAAACAGTACACATTGCGGCCCAAAGCCTTGCTGTGATACATGGCCGCGTCGGCATTGGTCAAGAGTTCGTGCTGATTGGCGCCATCGCCCGGGTATGTGGCAATACCGATGCTGGTGGACAGGCGCAGCTCGTGCCCTTTGACATCGAAGGGTTCGCGTACAGCGGCAAGCGTGCTCTCGGCCACAGTAGCGGCATCGGCCGGCTCGGCAATATTCATAAGCATGACGAACTCGTCTCCGCCCACGCGCGCCAATGTGGCGTTGGGCGTAGCGGCCACCTCCAGGCGCCGCGCCACCTCGACCAGCAGCAAGTCGCCGATGTGATGGCCGAACGCATCGTTCACCGTCTTGAATCCATCCAGGTCCATGAACATCAAGGCAAAGCCGCCCTTGCCGCCGTCCGCCGCCTGAATGGCCTGCGCCAGCCTGTCTTCCAGCAAAATGCGATTGGGCAATTTGGTCAGGTTATCGTGCAACGCAAGATAAGTAAGCTCTTGATTGGCCTCGGCCAAAGAGCTGGTCAGCAAGGATGTACGCTGCTCCATGCGCAAGTCGAGCACAGAAACAATCAACGCCATGGTCAATATCGTCAGCGTCACAATGATAATGACCAAGGCCAGCCACCCGGCGCTAATCCCAGCGTAGGCCGCGCCGCAAACGCTGCCCACGGGAAATTGCGCCGCCGCCATCCCGGTATAGTGCATGCCGACGATGCTGCACCCCATGACAACGGCCGCACCCGCGCGCAAAGGGCGCACCCAATGAGTATGGCGACGCAAACGAAACGCAATCCATAGCGCGGCTCCGCCGGCGGCTATTGCAATGACGACGGACAGCCCGAATAACATGGGGTCGTACTGAATACCGGGCACCATCTGCATGGCAGCCATGCCCATATAGTGCATAGCGGAAATACCGGTACCCAGCAGCAGCGCGCCGGCGCCCAAGCGCCGCCAAGGCAGCGTCTTCTGGCTTACCAGCCACAAGGCATACGCCGACGACACAATGGCCACCGTCAATGACAGCACAGTAAGTGCAGGATCGTAGCCCAGAGGAATCGGCAAGCTGAAAGCCAGCATGCCTATGAAATGCATGGACCAAATGCCGACGCCCATGGCGCATGCGCCGCCGGCCAGCCACCAATAGCATGTGCGGCCCTGTACGGTGGCGACACGCCCGGCCATGTCCAATGCGGTATACGATGCCAGAATCGCAACCAGCAAAGAAAATAGAACAAGCAGACTGTTATAACTGCTAACAAGCATTACCCACGCCCCCTAACCTCAAATCGAGCTGTCCTGAATGCTTTCAACTGCTTATCACAAACGATCGGAACAATAAGTTACATATTAAATAAAATTAATGTAATTTATAGCATATATATACAATTCGCCTGCTCAATTCCACAGGCAATATCCCTGTGGAACCTTTTTATGCAAGCAATATGTTGTATTGCCGCCAAATGGGGCAATACCGGCAATTGGCGCGGCCCGCAAGAACTGCAGGCCGCCCGGCCGGACCCGCTACAGACAGCATCGAAGCCGCTCTTGCGGCTTAGGAGGCATTTATCCGTCGAACACCTCGTGCGAGGCGGCGGCGCCCCGCCGCCAGTAGCTGGCGGCGCGAATATGCGACTTATCGATGCCGCGCTCGTCGACCAGATATCGGCGTATGCCCTGGATCGCCGAGTATTCGCCGGCCGCCCATACAAAGCCCTCGCCATCGGGCAACTGAAGCCGGCTTACCACGCGTTCCAGCGCGCTGGTGCCGTCGGCCTGATCGACCGAGCAACGCACCCACTGAATGTCCAGGTCGGCCTGGGTTTCAAACTTGAGCTGGGCGCGGGGCAGTTCGGTCTCGATGACAGCCAGAACACGCTTGCCCTTGGGCAGTTCGGCAAGCCTTCGGCCTATGGCGGGGATGGCGGTTTCGTCGCCAATCAGCAGATGCCAGTCGTAGTCTTGCGGAATGACGAACGAGCCGCGCGGCCCGCCGATGCCCAGGTACTGGCCCGCGGTAGCCTGCGCCGCCCATGCCGCGGCCACGCCATGTCCGTGCAGGACAAATTCAATATCCAGCTCGCGCGTCGACGGGTCGTAGCGGCGCGGCGTGTAGTCACGCATTATGGGCCGCTCTTGTCCTTCCGGAAACACCGAGCCCTGGGGCCCGATCTGGGGCATCAACGGCTTTTCGCCCGGTACGGGCGGCAAATAGATCTTGATGTGGTCGTCGAAAGAGTCGGACACGAAATCGTCCAAATCGTCTCCGGTCAGGGTGACCCGTACAAGGCTGGGGGTGATCCGGGCGGTACGCAATACCTTCAATAGGCGCGCCTTCAGCGGATGGCGAACTTTGGTGGGGGTCAGTGCCGGGGCGGTTTTCAATATAGTCATGCAGCCCTCCTAGGCTTGCGTCGAAGGCGTGGCGCCCTCGTTCAGTATTTCGGATGTCGCGCGCTTCAGGATTGCGGCGATCCGGCGTTGTTCGTCGGGCGTGGCATCGGTGCGCCGCAACAAGGCGGTCTTCATTGCGCGCCGTGCTTCCACAAATTCGGGCAGCCAGCCGCCGACACCTATGGTTCCCGGGTCCGTATCATTATTCCAGGCCTGCTTCATCCATGCGATCTTGCGTGCCGCATGCTTGAGGCTGGCAAACAGAAGATCCGCGCGGTCCCGATTGGCTTCCAGGTAAAGACGGCCCGGTTCCGCCAGATGATAGAGCTTGCGATTGCCGTGTACCTCGACCGTAGCGTAGCCCAGCTCTTCAAGATAGGTAAGGGCCGGGTACACCATGCCGGGGCTGGGACTGTAAAAGCCATTGGAACGGGCC
Source organism: Eoetvoesiella caeni (assembly GCF_003315175.1). Lineage (GTDB taxonomy): Bacteria > Pseudomonadota > Gammaproteobacteria > Burkholderiales > Burkholderiaceae_B > Eoetvoesia > Eoetvoesia caeni. Next base: position 199,641 of record NZ_QNRQ01000004.1, read on the forward strand.
TCCAGCTCTTTGATAAATTCATAGCCGTGGCCGGGACGTTCGTGCAACAACGCCAGGAGCATTAATTGCAGCTCGTCGGCGCCGAATTTGCGGCCGCGCGTCATTCTTGCGCCATCGCCGCCCATCCCGTCCCAGTCGCCCAGCGGAGCGCCTGCGCCGGGCCGGCGGCCACGCCCCGCCGCTGCCCGCCGCGGCAATAAAGGATTCCATTCCGGTACGCCACGCCCGCCAAAATGATTTTGCATGATCGCTGCCTCCTGCATTAACCAATATATCTTACGATATATCTTACGATAATTTCAAAGAAATGAAAAGAGATCAAGAATGACCGAAGCCGCCGGCATAGCCATTACACTATGGCAACTTAGGCTCGCGCCCGCGAGAGCCGCTTTTTTCGAATAAGGACAAGCATGCTCAAGGTAATTTCCGCCAATCTCAACGGCATCCGCTCCGCCGTCAACAAGGGTTTCCTGGAATGGATGCCTAAACAAAACGCCGACTTCGTGTGCCTGCAAGAGCTCAAGGCACAGGCCGACAATATGACCGAGGCCATGCTCAATCCGGCGGGCTACCAGGGCTACTTCCACTATGCCGAGAAAAAGGGCTATAGCGGCGTAGGCATTTATGCCCGCCATCAGCCTCTTCAGGTTATCGAAGGACTGGGCGTGCCGGAAATCGATGCCGAAGGCCGCTACCTGGAATTGGTATACGACAAGCTGTCCATCATCTCGGTCTACCTGCCATCGGGCTCCAGCGGCGACCACCGCCAGGCGGCCAAATACGTGTTCATGGAGCATTTTTTCAAGCACCTGGCCCAACTGGTCCAATGCGGCCGGCAAGTCATTCTGTGCGGCGACTGGAATATCGCGCACAAAGAAATAGACCTGAAGAACTGGAAAGGCAACCAGAAAAACAGCGGCTTCCTGCCCGAAGAACGCGCCTGGCTCACCAAAGTTTTCGACGAGCTGGGTTGGGCCGATGTGTACAGGCAACTACACCCAGACTCCACCGGCGAGGCCTACACCTGGTGGAGCAACCGCGGCCAGGCTCGCGCAAACAACGTCGGATGGCGCATCGACTACCAGATCGCCACCAAAGAAATCGCAGCGTCGGCCACGGCGGCCTCCATCTATAAGGAGGCCTGGTTCAGCGACCACGCGCCCTTGACGATCGACTATGAAATGACACTGTAAAGGCAGGACGTGCTGAGATGAACTGGATCTATCTGGCAATTGCCATCTGTGCCGAGGTTGTCGCCACATCGGCCCTTAAGGCGTCTTTAGGCTTTACCCGCCTGGCTCCTTCGGCCGTGGTCGTGGTGGGCTATGCGGCCGCCTTTTATTTTCTGTCGCTGACTTTGCGCTCGATTCCGGTGGGCGTGGCCTATGCGGTGTGGTCCGGCGTAGGGATTGTGCTTATCTCGGTCATCGGCGCCCTGTTCTTCAAACAACACCTGGACACAGCGGCCATCCTGGGCATGGCGCTTATCGTGCTGGGCGTGGTGGTCATTCAGGTGTTCTCGAAAACGGTCGGACATTAACCGCCACGCGCTGGCAAGGCAAGGAACCTTGGTCAGCTCGATGCCGCTGTCTGGGGTTCGTCCTGCGACTCATTGGCATCGGGCGCAAGCTCATCCCGATCCAGCGCGCGTATTTCATGCCGCTTCCACCACAACAGCAACAGCCCAGGCATGCCGATAAAAACGGTAATCACGAAAAACGACGGCCAGCCCATGCTTTCAACCAGGGGCGGCGTAAACGGCCCGGCCAGATACGTGCGGCCCACGGCCGACAAGGCCGACAACAGGGCAAATTGCGTGGCCGAAAACTCTTGCTTGCACAGCGCCATCAGCAAGGCCACAAATGCCGCCGTGCCCAGCCCGCCGCAAATGTTTTCCAAAGCCACGACCAGCCCCATCGACCAGATATGCTGCGGCGTAACCGCCAGGATCCAATACCCAAGATTGGAGACGGCCTGCAAAATACCGAACACCATCAGCGAGCGATACAAGCCCATACGCGCCATGAGGGAGCCGCCGGCCAAGGCGCCCACGATGGTGGCGATCAAGCCGAATATCTTGTTGACGGTGCCGACCTCTTCAGGGCTGAAGCCGACGCCGCGCAGCAAGAATGTTGTGGATAATGCACCGGCAAAGGCGTCGCCCAGCTTGTACAGCACGATCAGCAGCAAAATCATCACCGCACCGCGCCGACTAAAGAACTCCGACAAAGGCTCGATGACCGCCAGGGCCAGCGTACGCGGCGCCTTGGCAACGACTTCGGGCTCGGGCGCCAGCATGGTGGCCAGCGTGCAAAGCAGCATCAGCACGCCCATCAGCACATAGGTATAGCGCCAGTCCAGCCAGGTTCCGGCCAAGACCAGTGCCAGCCCGCCCGACACAATCATGGCAACCCGATAACCCATGACCTTGAGCGCCGCGCCCGCCGCCCTTTCGCTGTCATGCAGCACGTCGGTGCTGTAGGCGTCGAAGGCAATGTCCTGGGTTGCGGACAGGAAAGCCACGATCACCGCCAGCAAGGCCAACCACGCCAACTCGGTGGAAGGCGAAAAAAAACCCATGGCGCTGATCGATATTGCCAGCAATATCTGGCACAGGAAAACCCAGCCTCGGCGCCGCCCAAGCAAAGGCGGTGCGTAACGGTCGACCAGCGGCGCCCAGAGGAACTTAAGCGTGTACGCCGTGCCCACCAGGGTCAGGAAGCCTATGCTTTGCAGCGAAACATTGGAAACCGTGGCCCAGGCCTGTAGGGTTCCGGTGGTAAGGGCCAGCGGGAGGCCGCTGGCGAAACCCAAGGCCAACAAGGGAAAAACACGCGGGCTGGCATAAACATTGGTCTTCGAAACGATGACTACCCCTTGTTGTGTTGGGCCCAGTTGGGCGACTCGAACCGGTATACGGCCAGGGTGCTGCGCCAACCCTGCAGGCTTTTGATTTCGCGGTCGTTATGAAACGCCGCCCTGTGCGTAATTCGCAAGTCGAGCGATTCGGCCAGGTCCTGGAAATCTTTCAGCGTGCATAAGTGAATATTGGGCGTGTTATACCATTGATACGGCATTGCGCCTGTTACCGGCATGCGGCCGCGCAGGATCGACCAGCCGTGCGGCCAGAACCCGAAGTTGGGAAACGACACAATGCCAAAACGCGCGACCCTGGCCATTTCGCGCAGGATGTGTTCGGTATGGTGCATGGACTGCAGCGTTTGCGACAGCACGACCGAATCGAACTGCATGCCGTCGAACAGGGCAAGGCCTTCTTCCAGGTTTTGCTGAATGACACGCACGCCGCGTCGCACCGAGGCGATCACGCGCTGGTCGTCCAGCTCGACGCCGGCGCCGTCCACATTTTTTTTGTCGCGCAGGTAAGCCAGCAAGGTGCCGTCGCCGCAACCCAGGTCGAGCACACGGGTATTAGGTTCGATCCAGCTTGCTATGCGCACCAGGTCCTGGCGAATGCCGTCCCGCGAGCCCGTATCGGTAGCTTGGCTCATGCCAGGACTCCAGCGGTGGTTTGCCGCTCGCCCAGCCCGAGCTTGGCGGCGATTTGATCGTAATAGCCCTGCACCACGGCGTGGTACCTGGCGTCGTCCTGCAGGAAAGCATCGTGGCCGTGGCGCGCGTCGATTTCGGCATAGGTGACCGGCCGTTGATTCTTGAGCAGCGCCCGGACGATTTCGCGCGAACGCGCCGGCGGAAAACGCCAATCGGTACTGAACGAGACCAAAAGAAAGTCGGCCTGCGTCACGCTTAGCGCCTGGGCCAGGTCGCCATTGCAATGCTGCGAGGGGTCGAAATAGTCGAGCGCGCGCGTAATCAGCAAATATGTATTGGCGTCGAAATAGCTTGAAAATTTTTCGCCCTGATAGCGCAAATAAGATTCGACTTCGAATTCCACATCGTAGCCGTAATGGTATCCGCCATTCTCGGCCGGCGCGCGCAAATTGCGGCCGAATTTTTCGTCCATATCGTCATCGGACAAATAGGTGATATGGCCCAGCATGCGCGCCACCGACAAGCCGCGCTTGGGCACGGTGTCGTATGCGTAGTAGTCGCCGCCATGGAAATCGGGATCGGAAATGATCGAACGCCGCGCCACCTCGTTGAACGCAATGTTTTGCGCGGTCAGGCGCGGGGTGCTGGCTATGACTATGCAATGCGCGACGCGTTCAGGGCAGGTAATGGCCCAGCCCAGCGCCTGCATGCCGCCCAACGAGCCGCCCATCACGGCCGCAAACCTTTGTATGCCGAAATGATCGGCCAGGCGCACCTGCGCCTCGACCCAATCTTTTACCGTAAGCATGGGAAACGCAGCGCCCCAGGGCTTGCCCGTAGCGGGGTTGATGCTGGCGGGCCCGGTCGAGCCGAAGCAAGAGCCGATATTGTTGACCCCGATCACAAAGAAACGCTCGGTGTCGACCGCCTTGCCCGGGCCCACCATGTTGTCCCACCAGCCGATATCCTTGGGGTTCGAAGCCGAAATGCCGGCCACATGATGCGACGCATTCAGGGCGTGGCACACCAGCACCGCGTTGCTGCAGTCGGCGTTAAGGGTACCGTAGGTTTCAACCGCTATTTCGTAGCCGGGCAGAACTTGGCCGCTGGCCAGGGACAAGGGCTCGTCGAATGTAATGAACTGCGGGGAAACGACACCAACCGAGCCGGCGGGGACTTCAATATTCTGGCTGGTAAGGGGCGGCGTGGAGGCGGCCTGCAAGGACACGGAAGGACTGACTGATTGTAATTGGGCCATAAGGACCTCTTTAGCTGGATTTATGAGGCGCCCGCAAGCAGATCAAGCAAATCGGCGCTTAGGAATTCAAGGCATTTTATCACCTTCCCGCCGCGCTATAGGACAAGCGCCGGCACGGGGCCTTGGGTGGAATTGTCCCGGCCGGGTTTACCAAACCAATAATAATTGATACATTCACTTATATTTAAACATATAAAGTATCAACAGGAGACGCCGCCATGAAGCCCTTAACCGCCAGAGAGTTGACATGTCTAGGCTGGGCCTCTATTGGAAAAACCAGTTGGGAAATGGGCGTCATACTTGGATTGACCGAACGCACTGTCAACTTCCACATTCATAATGCCTGTAAAAAGCTGCACGTCCATAGCCGGCAGGCGGCTATTACCGCGGCCCTGCAAGCGGGCCTGCTGCCCGTGCCTAACGTTGCCCCACCGCCAGCCCTTTCAGGAACTCGGTTGCCTGCGAATCGGGAAACGCGTCTGAACGAGCCGTCACTATGCCTTCAACCAGCGCGTGCGGCAATACCCAAGCAATAGCGCGCAGGCGCGTAGCCCCCTTGCCCGTATCCTGCCCCGTTATCTCGAACGGTTGGCCGAAAGCCGGCAGCTCGGAAGGCGGCTCCACGCCCAGGTTCTGGTAGAAAGACGCAACTACCGTTCGGCCCATGTTCAAGCGGGCGGCCTCGTCGTTCTTCAAGGCTTCGGGCAAGGGCGCGTAGCCAACGGCAAATACCGCGCCTTTCACCGTCGCGGCCGTCAGCGAAAACTCGATATCGCTGCCCGCAAAGTTCAATGTCCGCTTCTGCGTTTCGGGCTTGTCCGGGAAAATGGCCCGGACCATGCCGTCGGCCACCGCAAGCTCGCGCCAGTTGTATTCGGGCGAACATCCCAGCAGCAATCCCAGCATTAAAATAAGCATACCGGCGCGCATTGCCCGCCCCTTATGAGTAAACACAGCTTACAGCCCCCTTACTAAATGACCTTGCGCGAAACCGCCGCCACGGCGGCCTTGCCGAGCATAAATTGCTCATGGCCAACAAATTGTCCGCGTATTTTAAGTGGTCGGGTAAAATTCGCAGCGACAGCTAATTAAAAAGACACCAGCATGACACAACGTACCCAACGCCACTCTATCTTGCGCTCGCATCTTCCAGTGCTGGCCGGCATAATGCGGGGCATCGAAAAAGAAGGGCTACGTGTAGACGGCCACGGCATGCTGGCTGCAACAAAGCACCCGGTTGCGCTGGGCAGCGCCCTTACCAATCCTCAAATCACGACCGATTATTCCGAGGCTCTGCTTGAACTGATTACTGGCACGCACACTTCGGTCCCTGCGCTGCTGGCCGAGCTCGAAAACGTGCACCGGTTCGTCGCCGGCAAGCTCAACAACGAGCTCATCTGGAACCAGTCCATGCCGGCGCACTTGCCGCCTGAAGCCGACATCCCCATTGCGTGGTACGGCACCTCGAATACCGGCATGCTCAAGCATGTCTATCGGCGCGGCCTGGCCGTGCGCTATGGCAAAGCCATGCAATGCATTGCCGGCGTGCATTACAATTTTTCCGTCCCCGACAACTTCTGGGAAATCCTTGGTACCGAAGGCGCCACGCCCGAAGAAAAGCGGTCCAAGGGCTACCTCGCGCTTATCCGCAACTTCACCCGCTATTCGTGGCTGCTGATGTATCTGTTCGGAAGCTCGCCCGCCGTCTCGGCCCGCTTCCTGGAAGGAACGGCCCACAACCTGCTGGCGCTAGACGACGACACGCTGTACCTGCCCCATGCCACCAGCCTGCGCATGAGCGACCTGGGCTATAACAACAAGGCGCAGTCTGACCTTCAGCTCTGCTACAACGATATCGAGACCTTTCTCAAGCGGGTCTACGATGCCGTAAGCACCCCATGGCCGCCCTACGAGGCCATGGGCACCCATCGCGACGGCGAATGGATACAGCTGAACACCAACCTGCTTCAAATCGAAAACGAATACTATTCCAGCATCCGGCCCAAACGCACAGTCGAACGCTGCGAACGCCCCGCTACCGCATTGGCCGCGCGCGGCGTGCAATATATAGAAGTGCGCTGCCTGGACATCGACCCCACGGCGCCGGTCGGAATCTCGGCGCAAACCAGCTACTTCATGGACGCGTTCCTGCTGTTTTGCGCAGTGGAAGACAGCCCATACTTTCCAAACAATGGGTTTTGCCGCGACAGCCAGGACAACTTTGCCCTGGTTTCGAAAAGCGGGCGTCAGCCGGGCCTGGCGCTGGTCAACAGCAACAAGCCGATCGCTCTGGCCGATTGGGGCCGGGAAATCCTGGAACGCGTGCTTCCCTACGCCGACCTGCTCGATGCCGCCTATGGCGGGCAAAACCATGTCCAGGCCGTGCTCGCGCAAAGCCCCAAGGTGGCAGACCCCGAAAATACGCCATCGGCCCAGGCCTTGCGGCATCTGCGCGACGAGCGCCTCAGCTTTCACGACTACACACTGCGCCAAAGCCGCGCGCACCACGAAGCCCTGCGCGCCCAGCCGCTGGACAACGCCATCCAGCAGCAATTTCTGGCCGGGGTAGCCAGCTCTTTGCAGGCCCAGACAGACATCGAACAAAGCGACACGGAAAGCTTTACGGAATATGTGGCCCGTTACCACGCGGCCCTCAAGAAGCCGGTTGCGGCCTAGCGCTTGTGGACGCGGCGGCTTGGCCGGCCGCGGGCATTGCCATAGCCCGGCCTACCCCGACCGCATCCCCGCCCAGTGCATGAACAAGCGCAAAAGCCAGGCGGCCACGGCCAGCGCGCCGACGCTGGCCAGCCATATGCCGACGAGCCAGGCAAACCGTCGCCCCCACTTCGGGCTCAATGATAGCCCTCCCCGTGCCGGGTCTTGCCGCGAAAGACGTAATAGGACCAGGCCGTGTACATCAGGATCATGGGTATGATCAGCAATGCGCCCACCAAGGTAAAGCCCTGGCTTTGCGGGGGGCCGGATGCATCCCAGATAGTAATATTTGGCGGCACGATATAGGGCCACACGCTTATGCCCAGGCCGCTATAACCCAGGAAGATCAATACCAGCGCAAGCACGAACGGGCCGGCATGCGGATCGTTTTGCAAAGAACGCAACAGCAGCCATGTCACGACCAGAACCAGCACGGGTACCGGTGCAAACAAGAACAAATTGGGCAGGCTGAACCAGCGCTGCGCGATTTCGGCATGAACCAGCGGCGTCCAGATGCTGATGATCAGAATCACGCCCAACAGGGTAAAGGTCAGCGGACGCGCCAAGCGGCGCATGCGCCGCTGCAGCTCGCCTTCGGTCTTGTATATCAGCCAGCCGCTACCCAACAGGGCATAGGCTACGATCAAGCCCAGGCCGGTAAAGACCGAAAACGGGCTCAGCCAGTCAAGCGGGCCGCCCATGTATACGCGGTCGACCACATTCAGGCCATTGATATACGCGCCCAGCACCGCGCCCTGGCAAAATGTCGCCAACAATGACCCGCCGATGAATGCCTTGTCCCATAAATGCTTGCCATGAGGCCTGGCCTTGAAGCGGAATTCAAAGGCCACCCCGCGAAAGATAAGCCCCAGCAGCATGAAGATCAGCGGCAGCATAAACGCATGCAAAATAAGCGCGTATGCCAGGGGAAAGGCGGCAAGCAGCCCGGCGCCCCCCAACACCAGCCAGGTCTCGTTGCCGTCCCAGACCGGCGCGACCGTGTTCATCATGACGTCGCGATCATGTTCGTCTTTAAAGAACGGATACAGAATGCCTATGCCCAGGTCGAAGCCGTCCATGATGACGTACATCAGGATGCCGAACAAAATAATGATTGCCCACAGCAAAGCTAGATCTATTCCCATCTCATGCTCCTGTGTGAACGCCGTTGGCGCCGGGATTCTCGGTCGCGGCCGATATCGGCCGGCTTGGGGTTCGGTGCTCGCCCGGCCCGCCGTCCATGGCGGCACTGCCCTCGTCGGGCACCGGCCCCTGGCGTATCAGCCTTAAAATATAGGCTATGCCGGCGCCGAACAACACAAAGTACACCACGACAAACAGCGCCAGGGTAATGCCCACTTCCAGCGCGCCGTGCGGCGTCACGCCGTCGGCCGTACGCATGACGCCGTACACCAGCCACGGCTGGCGCCCTACCTCGGTGGTTATCCACCCTGCCAGGATAGCCACCAGGCCGGCCGGCCCCATGTACAAGGCAAATCGCAACAACGGCCGGGTTTCATACAGGCGGCCGCGCCAGCGCTGCCAGGCGGCCCACACACCCATGGCAATCATCAGCAGCCCCAGCCCGACCATGATACGGAACGACCAGAACACGATCGCGACATTGGGCCGGTCCTGCCTGGGAAACTCTTTAAGCGCCTGGAATTGGCCGTCCCAGCTGTGCGTCAGGATAAGGCTGCCCAAATGCGGCACTTCCACGGCAAAGTGGTTGGTTTCCTCTTCCATATCGGGCCATCCGAACAGAGTCAGCGGCACTCCCTTGCCCGGGATGTTTTCCCAGTGCCCTTCAATCGCGGCAATCTTGGCCGGCTGGTGCTTAAGAGTATTCAAGCCATGGAAGTCGCCGACTACCGCCTGGATAGGCGCGACGATAAGCAGCATCCACATCGCCATGGACAGCATTTTGCGGATTGCCGGATTATCGTTGCCGCGCAGCAAGTGCCAGCCGGCCGACGCGGCCACCATCAGCGCCGTGGCCAGAAAAGCGGCGATGCCCATATGCACCAGGCGGTATGGAAATGAAGGATTGAAAATGACGGCCAGCCAATCCACGGGCACGACGCGGCCGTCAAGAATTTCGTAGCCTGCGGGAGTTTGCATCCAGCTGTTGGAGGCCAAGATCCATGTGGCCGATATCAGCGTACCCGCCGCCACCATCAAGGTAGAGAAAAAATGCAGACCCGGACCCACGCGCGTCCAGCCGAACAACATGACACCCAGAAAACCTGCCTCGAGGAAAAAGGCGGTAAGCACTTCGTAAGCCAGAAGCGGCCCGGTAATGCCCCCGGCAAACTCCGAAAACCCGCTCCAGTTGGTGCCGAACTCGTAGGCCATGACCAAGCCCGAGACAACGCCCATGCCGAAATTGACCGCGAAAATCCGGATCCAAAAATGGTAAAGGTCGCGATAGACTGTATTTCCGGTCTTGAGCCAATAGCCCTCAAGCACGGCCAGGTAGCTGGCCAGGCCTATTGTGATGGCCGGAAAAATAATATGAAATGAAATCGTAAAAGCGAACTGAAGCCGGGCCAATAACAGTGCTGTCAAATCCATGCGGAACTCCTGGCGGGCAGTAATATTCAGAGCGGTGATTTGCCCTGCCTTGAATGGTACTCCAGTTCACCGGCCCTTGGCGGGGGCTGCGGCCCTGGGCCACGCTCAAAGAGCAACAAAGGCGTGCTTTAAAGCGCCATCCTGCTAGACTATTGTTCCGGGTTCCGCACTGTCGATGCCCAGAGCATCGGCCTGACACAGCCGCGAACACCGGAGAGCGTCTCTATAAAAACATGAAGCCAACGGAATCAATAACAGGACCTTATGCGAAAGACTACTTACTATGCTCCTCACGGAGGACACCCGGCTCAAACCGAGCTGCTGACAGACCGCGCCATGTTTACCGAGGCCTATGCGGTCATTCCAAAAGGCGTGCTGCGCGACATCGTCACCAGCTACCTGCCCTTCTGGGAAAATTCCCGCATGTGGGTGCTGGCGCGCCCGCTGTCGGGCTTCGCGGAAACCTTCTCGCAATATATAGTCGAAGTCGCCCCTGACGGCGGCAGCGACAAGCCCGAGCAAGACCCTAACGCCGAAGCCGTGATCTTTGTCGTGGAAGGCGAAATCAACCTGTCACTGCAGGGCGCCAAGCACACATTGAAACCCGGCGGCTATGCCTTCATACCGCCCGGATGCGACTGGACTGTGCGCAACGGCGCTGGCGAGGCGGCGCGCTTCCATTGGATACGCAAGCACTACCAGAAAGTAGAGGGCGTCCCCTACCCGGAAGCTTTCGTCGCCAACGAGCAGGACATCGCACCTATCGTCATGCCCGACACCGAAGGCCGCTGGGCTACCACGCGCTTTGTCGACATGAGCGACATGCGCCACGATATGCATGTCAATATCGTTACCTTCGAACCGGGCGGCGTCATTCCGTTCGCTGAAACCCACGTTATGGAACACGGCCTGTACGTACTGGAAGGCAAGGCGGTCTATCGCCTGAACCAGGACTGGGTCGAAGTGGAAGCGGGCGACTTCATGTGGCTGCGCGCGTTCTGCCCGCAAGCCTGCTACGCCGGCGGCCCCGGCCGTTTCCGCTACCTGCTGTACAAGGACGTGAACCGCCACGCCAACCTGCTGCTGAACGGTCCGCGCTAGAAAATAATGCCCCCACGCTGCACCGCTACGCGGCTTGCTGCCCCCCAGGGGGGCGCTTTTTGCCTTGGGGCGGCCCGGCGGCAAAAGATGCCCCCACGCTGCACCGCTGACGCGGCTTGCTGCCCCCCAGGGGGGCGCTTTTTGCCTTGGGGCGGCCCGGCGGCAAAAGATGCCCCCACGCTGCACCGCTGACGCGGCTTGCTGCCCCCCAGGGGGGCGCTTTTTGCCTTGGGGCGGCCCGGCGGCAAAAGATGCCCCCACGCTGCACCGCTGACGCGGCTTGCTGCCCCCCAGGGGGCGCTTTTTGCCTTGGGGCGGCCCGGCGGCAAAATATGCCCCCACGCTGCACCGCTACGCGGCTTGCTGCCCCCCAGGGGGGCGCTTTTTGCCTTGGGGCGGCCCGGCGGCAAAAATCCTGTTTGACGCCAATGGCGGAATAAGATTCAAGTCGAAGCAAACACACCAGGAGGAAGCAAGAATGTCAACACCTTATCCAAACCTGTTTCTCGTCACCGCGCGCAAGATGATCTTTGCCGCCCTGGCGGTTCTGGCGCTCGCCGCCGCACCGTTTATGGCTCAGGCCAAGCCTCTTACCATTACCCTGCTGGGCACCGGCAGCCCGGCGCCCAACGCCACACGATTCAGCCAGTCGATCCTGGTCGAGGCGGGATCCGGCAAGTACCTGATCGACCTGGGGCGCGGCGTTACCATCCGCCTGGCCCAGTTGGGAATCCCCATGGGCAAGATCACGGCCAGCTTCATTACCCACTCTCATTCCGACCACCTGAACGGCCTGGCCGACTTCTGGATGACGGGATGGATCGGCACGGGCTATGGCGGCCGTACCAATCCCATGGTCCTGTACGGCCCAAAAGGCACTGAAAACATGGCCAAGCATCTTGAAATGGCGTTTTCGGAAAACACGCGCATCCGCCACGCGGATGAAAAAGAGCCGCTTTCGGGCATCGAGATCGACGCTCATGACATCCAGGGCGGATTCACCTACGAACATGACGGCGTCAAGATCACGGCTTTCGATACACTCCATGGCGACCTTATCAAGCCCAATTTTGGCTACATCATCGAGTACGACGGTAAAAAGGCGGTCATCAGCGGCGACACCACCTACGACGAAAGAGTAGCCAAGGCCGCCAAAGGGGCCGACTTGCTATTGCACGAAGTCGCCTACATCACGCCCCAGTTGATGGAGAAGCAGCCTATCTACAAAGCGGTGGCAGCGCATCACACCAGCCCCGAAGAAGCAGGCAGGATCTTCAGCGAAGCAAAACCCGCGCTTGCCGCATTTACTCACCTTGTCGTGCGCCTTGCCGGCGAACAACTGGATTTGCCCGCAGCGGGCGTCATCCTCGAGCAAGTAGGCAAAACCTACGACGGGCCGGTGGTGGTCGGCGAGGACCTGATGCGCTTTACGATTGGGGACGACGCCATCGTCGTCAATGGAGACAAGGGGCAGTACGGATTCAGGGTGAAGTTGCACTAACCATCGGTGCAAGCGATTGCGCCCCAGAAGCCTGCCACCGCGCAGGCTTTTGTTCGCCCGCTGCCTGGAATTGCCGGATTTGTACGGGAAAAAGTGCCCAGGCTTATATTTATATGTGACTGGCGCACCCTGAGGGAGGAATCTCGAACCCTCATGATGCCTTATTTCAAGAGCTGACGGACTGGGATACCGAGCTTACTCGCCTAAATTCCCCCGCGCTGCGGAAGATCGAGGAGGCAAAGCCATGAGCCTCGACCGTCCACCTATCGCCGAAGAGTTCCGCAACGCCGCCGAGCACAGCCCGTCCCGCGCCGCAACTTCCGGCAAATCTGCACCTCCCTTCTCCCTGCGACTGAGCGCGGCGGAGAGGGCCGAACTCCTGCGCCGGGCCGGAAGCCGCCCCCTCGGAGCCTATATTCGGTCCTGCCTGCTGGACGGTGCGGAGAGTCCGCGCCGCGCCCATAGACAGCCCGTCAAGGATGAACAGGCCCTTGCAAGAGTCCTGGGCGAACTTGGCAAGGCCAAGCTTGCGAACAACCTGAACCAGTTAGCAAAGGCCGCCAATCTCGGCTCCCTGTCCGTCGGTCCTGAGACTGAGCAGGCCATTGTCGAAGCCTGCCAGGAGATCCGCCGCATGCGCGAAACCCTGATGGTCGCACTTGGGCTACGGTGGTGAGCCATGATCCTCAAAGGAAGCCAACGCAGCGGCGCGCGCCAACTGGCCGTCCACTTGCTCAATGAGCGTGACAACGAGCATGTCGAAGTCCATGAGCTTCGCGGCTTTGCGTCTGACGATCTGGTGTCCGCACTCCGGGAAGCCGAGGCGGTCAGCCGGGGGACGCGGGCGAAACAGTTCCTGTTTTCCCTGAGCCTCAACCCGCCGCCTCGGGAACGGGTGACGGTGGAGCAATTCGAGCGGGCGGTTGACGCCGCCGAACGCAAGCTCGGCCTCGACGGCCAGCCCCGCGCCATCGTGTTTCATGAGAAAGAAGGCCGCCGCCACGCCCATGTGGTGTGGTCGCGGATCAACGTGGAGCAGATGAAGGCCATCAACCTGCCACACTTCAAGCACCGCTTGCAGGAAGTGTCGCGGGAGCTGTACCGCGAGCACGGCTGGACCATGCCGCGTGGCCTGATCGCCAGCCGGGAGCGCGATCCCCGCAATTTCACGCGCAGCGAATGGGAGCAAGCCAAGAGCTCTAAACAGGACCCAAAAGCGCTGAAAGCCATGTTCCAGCAATGCTGGGCGGCGTCTGATTCCGGCCAAGCTTACAAGGCGGCGTTGGCGGAGCGTGGCTACACGCTGGCCGCCGGGGACCGGCGGGCGGTCGTCGCCATCGATTTCCGGGGTCAGGTCTACGCCGTTTCCAAATGGACCGGCCTGCGTACCAAGGAAGTCTGGGCCAAGCTGGACCAGCTCAAGGACCTGCCCAGCGTCGAGCAGGCCACGGCGGCGAATGCCGCCCGCATGACGGAAGCCCTGCGCGGTTTCGTCGCCGAAGCCGAAACCGCCCGCCAAAAACTGGCCGCGACACTTGCCATGCAGCGGACACAAATCGTGGAAAAACAGCGCAAGGAACGAACCGACCTTGCCGCCGCACAAGAAAAACGCTGGGCGCAGGAAAGCGCCGAGCGTGCCGCCCGCCTGAACAAAGGAATACGCGGCCTGTGGGACCGCCTGACGGGTCGCCACGCCCAGCAGACAAAGCAGAACGAGCAGCAGGCGCTGGCCGCCCTTCACCGCGACCGCCGCGAGAAAGATGGTCTGATCGAGCACCATCTGCAAGCACGCGAAACTCTGCACATGCTGGCTCGCCAGCAGAAGCAAGCCCATGCCAAGGACGTTGAACAGCTTCACCGAGACATCGCCGCCTACCAGCAGCGCGACCCGGCGGAGCGTCCGAACCTGAAGGAGCATTTCCGCGAAGCGGCCAGCCCCGCATCCAAACCGGTGCAGGTTGAAAAATCCCGCCAGCCGGATCGCGGTCCGTCGCGGGATCGTCACTGACTGAATCACCAAGGAGAATGAACCATGAACCCGAATTGCGCTGACATTCTTTTCGAGGAACGCTCGCCATGCGCGTTCACCTGCTACCGAGAGCTAGTGGAAGCGGCCAATCGCGAGCCAGTGGCGGTCGTGCGCGACTACGACCTCACCGACGCCGAATCGACATGGGACCGGATTACCGCCTGCGAGGCGGACGTCTTCGGGATCGACCCGCGTCTGCTCAACGCGCTGGTCTATGCGCACATGCGCTATGAAGACATGATCGGCATCACTGACACCGAATTCATGTCGTTCCGCGGCGAAGAGCGTGCTGCATATCCTGAGAGGTTCAAGGGCGATGGTGTCTATGCGACGGACGACGCCATCGCCTTTATGGTGCTGGCCTGCCGCATGCCCGCGCGGCAGGCCATCGCATGGGTGTGCCGGGTGAAGATTCAGCAGGTGCGAAGCGATCTGATCGATGACGCCGTAGAGGCTCCAGGATGGGCCCTTGCCAGTTATTTTTGACCTGGCAATCCGATGGGAGACAACCGGTATCAGCTATTTTCCGATCCCGATCCACGCAGCGCCATTGCAATACTGCATTACGGCATAAGCGCTGTTGAAGAGCAGATCACTGGCGACGCAAGCCGGGCTAGAGCAGCCGGAGTCGGCAACACTAGCGGTTTTGAAGAAAACATACTCTTCGCCTCCCACCGTACCGTCCCCGAACTGTCCATAGTATTCAGGCCCGTAACCCAGAGCGTATCGTCGGGCTTGACCGCTTCACACGAAGATTGTGCGAGGCTCATTGAACTCGCGCTCCGTTCAATCTTCCCCGGACTCGTCGGACCGCCAGAATGGCAGCGTCGATCTACCTGCATCGTCCAGAACGATGGCGACGCTTTGCTTGGCCCTTGTGACTGCCACGTAGAAACTGGATGCAGGGGTTGCTTCCAGAAAAGTGCCACCGGTTATGAACTTGGTGATCGGAGCCGTCGGGAAGATCAAGACCCTCTCGAAGGTCATCCCTTTTGAGACCTTGAAGTTCATGAACGCGTAGTCGAAGCCCTTGGCTGAGGCGACGCTGTGCCGCAGACATTGCGGTTGATACCGGGCAACGTAAGCCTCGACGTGCTTGGTCGCCAGGAGATGAACGCCGTCGTGCCCGGTGACAGTCTCATTCTTCGACTCCGTCGCGGGGAAACTCCAGGACGGATCAAATATGGTGTCGGAAAAGGACGCAATGGACGGGTGGCAGCGCCAGGTGGTCCGACTTTCCTCGACCTTCAGCAGGCCCTCCGTCTCCCGTTCACGAAACCACATGATTGAGTTGGCGTAGGAGTACTTGGAGTTCTTCTTGCTTCGTGGATTGGTCGCCAAAACCGATTGCCGGATGTCGCCGACCATACGAATGTCGATGGATGACCGAAGGAGAACATCAAAAATCTCCCAGTCATGGGAGCTGAGGTCCTGTACCTCATCGATCAGGATTTCATCGTAGATGCATTCCAGCCGCCGCAGTAACGCCCCTTTGCTTTGAGCCACCAGTTCGTGTGCGAGGCGTCCGAGTTCGCTTGCGTAGACAGCCCCCTTCTTATCCAGGAAGCGGCTCTCGCCCTTGGCCTTGATATGGGGCCGACCCTCAAAGTTAAAACCAAGGACGCGTTTGCCCGGAAACTTAAACGGTAGAAACGGTCTTGCGAAGTGCGTCAGCAGGAAGGAAAACCATCCCATCACTTCGACGCCATGGCGGTCGCCCGCATAGTGGTTCAGACGCTCACAAAGCTCCGCTTGATTTGCCTGTGTATAGGTCAGGACGAGAATGCGCCGTTCCGAGTGCGATGAGGCGCAGTGCTCGACAACGCCCTGCGTCTTTCGTGATCCAGCGACAGCCAACGTCAGCCGGTTGCTACCCATGAGCGAACTTGACCGCATCGAGGATGTACGGCGGCGGGACAATTTTCTTGGTGGTTTCGCTTATACGGAGCGCCGCTTCCGTTTTTTCCCGTGTCATCCATGTGAGAAGGTCGGCTGCTGGTGTGATACCGAGAATCTCCCGCAGTAGCGGTTCACCGCAGTGCTTTATCAACTGCGGTTCGAGCGTCTTACCGTCGGCCACCTCGCCGATGAACAGTTCACGCGCTCCAGCCTTCAGCCATTTTTCGACCGGACTCCGAAGATCAGCAGGCTCAATACCATCATTGTCCCGAAGCGTTGAGACCGACTTGTTGAGTGCAGCGCAAAGTTCCAGCCCTCGTGCAAGCGAAAGCCCGCGCATGCTGAGAACGTCGATTCCACACTGCATCGGCGGCTTTCCATGGACATCTCTGAAGACACGCTCAAAGACAATTTCGTCCGAAGGACCTTCAACCAGCACTATTTTCTTAGCGAGGACGATACGGAGCGTGTCGTAACCCGGCAGCTTCTTGAAGTACGCGACAGTTTCCGGATCGAGTTCCGTCAGTTTTGCCGCCGTGTCTTTGCCCATAAGGATCAATGCGTCCAGCCCCAGGCGATTGAGCACAAACGAACTGTGCGTCGTGATAAAGAGCTGCTGCTGCTCGCCCGCCAGACTCTCCATGCGGCCAAGCAACGTCACAAGGCTAGTGTGCGTCAGATGGTTCTCTGGCTCCTCAACCATCACGAACTGCGCACGCTCCGCGTTGCGGTTCATGGCAAGCGAAATCTTAATGGCCGATTGCTGGCCCTGGCCGGACATCGAAAACGGAACACTTTCGACGTGTGGCGTGACCACTCCTTCCCATGATGTTCTTGCGCTCTGATCCATTGCGAGTTCAATCGGCTGATCATGCAACGTCGCATGCACCGACTTCATTCTTGTATTCACCGAACTCAGCGCGGTCTGCGACATAGATGCCTTCACCTTCCGGTACTCAAGAGAGATCGCTGCCCGCTCCGCTGGCTGAAGATGATCGCCGAGAATCTGGCGCAAGTGGTAGTCGATTCCGGAAGTGGCGCGAACCGTCCGTGAGTCAATGATGGCCGTCGCCAGCGCCTTCGGCCTACTTGTGATTTCCTTGTCCGCGAAAGTTCGCCACTCGCATTTGTAGTATTCCACCGGGAGCAAGGGCGTAGGGTCCCTGGCCCAGGCTTCTAATTCGTCGGCGTACTCGGAGTTAATCGAGACTTTCATCGTGACGCCGGGACATGCGCGCGTGGGGACGTACGTGTTGACTGCCCCGCACAGGCTTTGCAGTTCAGGAATGTCCTCGAACGATAGTTCAATCAGTATTTCTGGAAAGGCTGCGGGCGTCCCCGCCTTTCGCTTCCGAATGAAGTCATCAACGAGATCGGTATTGAACCAATGAGGGTTGAGTTCTTCGGATGCGCTGCGACCATTGATTCGTCCTGTTAGTGCAAGCGCCACCGCTTCCATGAGCGTTGATTTTCCCGACTCATTCGCCCCGACGAGAAGGTTAAACCTTCTATTGGGGACGACGACAAGACTCTTGTGGATGCGATACCCCTCAATCTTCACCTGAACAATCACCTTTTCTCCTCCGTATTTGGGACCCTGTGTCGAGACATTCGTCTTAATGTCGTCTCTTGATCATTAAGACCGGCTCATTCTGCGTTCTTCAGGCGAGGAAGCGTCCCTATGCCGACCTGCGGTGCTCCAGAGAAGGTCATTGTCCTACCCTAGCTGTGACGTTCAGAGATAACCAAGCGCGCCGAGCCCGGATCATAGATGTATCGCGTGATCGACCCGTCTTTAATGCGCGCTACGGCTTCATCGACGACGAACACCGGCACAAGAAACCACTCACGCGGGACAACGGGCTTGCCGAAGCGATCCTTGATCTCAATATCGAGGCGCGCCGGATCAAATACGCGGTGGATCAGGTTTTCAAGTTTGACCCGGTTAATGTTATAGAGGTCGTAAGTGGCGACAATCTCCACATCGGCCAGCAAAAAGGTGGCATCGTTCCTAGCATTGGCAAAGCGGGTCGCAATGTTGCTTTGCCCCGTCACCCCGATCTTGTGCAGTACGTCGCGGTGGGCCGCGACAACGGGATTGTCGGACTTACTGCGCAGAACGTAGATCGTGCCGCTTTCCTGATCACCGCCTGACGCTTCATCGTCGAACAGCGGCCCTGCGGATGGATTGGTGACAAGTCGTGCCGCCTCGTCGCGATGGAGCGCGCGCTGGAACGAACGTTGCAGCACGTCGCTTTCTGTGCCGTTGTTATAAATGACGCGCAGGCGACTGTCTCGGCGTTCGTACTTCGTCCTGATTTCCTCCCCGACATCGGCGATATAGGCCAACTGACCCTCAACGATGAAGAACTCACCCTGCTGAATCTCATTAAGCCTGAGTTCGTCCAGCTTGTGGACGGCAAGCGCTTCACGGATGCCATCCTTCAGTTCACGCTGCACGGCCTCGAACAACGGTTTGAACGTGTCAAAATTCTCACATGGCTTGCGCTGTGCGATCTCATCGGCGGCGCGCTTCTCGGCGCTCTGGCGAACATGACGCAGGACAGTTATGTCGTCAGCGTCTGCCGCCCCCACCAACTCGGCAGCCAACTCGTCCAGGTCAATAGACTCCGTCGCCACCGCAGCACCCGGCGAACCCGCAAGCAAACCCTGATGGTCAAACGGCTCAAGGACAGCGCGGCAATCGGGAAGTGCGCGCAGACGGTCGAGGCGAACAGCATAGAGCCGCTCGAAAATGTCACGATCTTCGCCGTGCTGCGGGGCGCGATTGTGTTTTTCGTAGAACCGTTGAATTTCCTCAAACCCGGCAATGACGCGCTCCTCCTGTGGCGAGCGTCCGCCCTTTTTCTCGGGCGCTGCGAACTCAGCAAGTTCTGAGGCCAGTTCGTCGAGGTCGGTCTTACTCATAGCGTCCTTCCTTCTTGAAGCGCATGAATGTCGCGGCACCTTCGGCCATGCGGCGTTCCCACGCATCCTGCGCGTCCAGCGCGGGCATGCGGCCCCGCTCCTTCTTGAACTGCACGGCGCGCACCGCCAACTCCTTGGCCTCATCGGGTGTCAGAGTCGTGCGCTTGGCGGAAATAGCCGCCGCGACCTGCTTCAAACTTTCCTCGCTCATGGTTTTGGCAAGGATGGCGTAGGCTTCACCAAAGGGGTTGATGCGGTCGATCAGGTCGATGTCCAGCTCGCGCACATCCATCGCAAACTTGCGCACGCCGTCGATCAGCGCGGTGTTGGCCGACGGCTCGGCAATGTCGCCGCCCGTGGCAAGCTGCTTTGCCTGCTGGGTCAGATTGAGGGCGGCGATGGCGTGCTGGCGCACGGCCTCCTGGTCCTCAGCGTCAAGTTCGGGGTACTTGTCCTTGATGATCTTGCCCATGCGGACCTGGGTCAGTTCCTCGGGCACAAGTTCCTCGTCGAACAAGCCGCGCTCAATGGCGGTCTTGTCCTGAATGAAGCTGGCGATCACCTCATTCAAATCTTCTTGACAGATGCGTGCGGCTTCTTTGCTCTTGGGTTCGACAAGGCCCTTGATCTCGATCTGGTACTGTCCGGTCTGCTCATTGACGCCGATGTTGCACTTGTCGGGGTCGTAGCCGCCCTCGCCGTAGTCAAAGCCCGGAGTAGGCCCGCTATCGGCATTCTTCGGCTTGAACTCGAAGCGCGGCGCGAGAACCTGCTCCATCAACAGGCTCGCAGCAATAGCCTTCAGGGTGTCGTTGACGGCCTCGGCGACAGCCTCCTCGGAGGCGTCCGGCTCGGCGATCAGGTTTGTGAAACGCGCGCGGGTCTTGCCGGGCGCGTCGCGGGTCGCGCGCCCGATGATCTGCACGATCTCGGTCAGACTGGCCCGGTAGCCGACGGTGAGCGCGTGTTCGCACCAAATCCAGTCGAAGCCCTCTTTCGCCATGCCAAGGGCAATGATGATGTCCACATGCTCCCGGTTGTTCTTCTGCGTCGGGTCTTTCAGCGCGGCGGATACACGGTCGCGCTTCGTGCCATCGTCGTCCACAAGATCGGCAATCCGGAGTACGCGACCATCAGGTCGCTTGACAAGCTGAAAACCCGTCGCCGCTTCGATACCTTGCCACACGCCCAAAGCCTCGATGATGTGCTCGACCTCCCGAATCTTGTCTTTGGTGCTTTCGCGCGAATTGACATTTGGGATGTGGAGGATGGTCTTCTCGTCAGCATCGAGAACATTGAGGATGTCATCGACATAAGGCCCGCTGTAGAAAAAATAGCCGATGTCGAGCTGCTTCAGGTACTCGTACCCATTGAGCTGCTCGTAATAGGTGTAGGTCACGGCGTCGAACTTGGATTCATCCTGCGGCGCAAGAACAGCTTCGGCATCGCCCCGGAAGTAAGAGCCCGTCATGGCGACGATGTGAATGCGCCCCCGTGCGATGAACTCCCCTAGATGCAGACCAAGCTTGTTGTCCGGACTGGCTGACACATGGTGGAATTCATCAACGGCGATCAGTCTGTCGTCAAACGCCTCCACGCCATACGCATCGACTGCGAAACGAAATGTGGCATGGGTGCAGACCAGCACCTTGTCATCGCTCTCAAGGAAAGCACTGACCGACTTCACCTTACCGCCGTTGTCGTTGCCGGGCGCGTTGCACAGATTCCACCGGGGCTCAACGTGCCAGTCGGCCCAGAAGCCGAACTTCGACAATGGCTCGTCGTTAAAGCTCGCGCCAATGGACTTCTCCGGCACGACGATGATGACCTGCTTCAAGCCCTGATTCTGGAGCTTGTCGAGGGCAACGAACATCAAGGCGCGGCTCTTGCCCGAGGCGGGCGGCGACTTGATGAGCAGGAATTGTTCCCCGCGCTTTTCGTACACGCGCTCCTGCATGGGCCGCATCCCCAGAGCATTGGCCTTGGTCGATGTACCGTTGCGGGCGTAGGTGACGGATACGGAAGGGACGGATTTATTGGCTTGATTGATCATTTTTTGTTCGTCTGTTGCGAGTTGGCGCGGTCTTTTTTCATGGCATTATCAAACCACTGAGGTATGTCAGTTACTTGGCTTTCGAAAACATTCTCCGGAACGTCCCGCCAAAAACTCAAAATCGCATTTGAGAACACTTGAAACTGTTCATCGCTCACTTTGAGGTGCGTGTGATCCCGATATTTCAGGTCGGAAAGCCCCTCTCCGAAGCCTGCTAAAGGATCATCAAGGTATTCCGGATAACTATTCTTCAGATCATCCAAGGATTTTCCATCGCCGTGTTTATGAACATTGACAACCAAGCGACACGCATCAAGCGCGCGGAAATATTCTTCGCTGCGGACATCCCAGCCGAGATTTCCCAACAAATCCGTTATCTGCCCGAAATTGACTGACCAGACCTGCAAGCTAACATTCTCGCCACGATGCCAGTGCTGAATTTCGCGCACCAGCCAATTGCGCAGTTGCTTATCCCATTCGTGGAACATCCCTGCAACGACGCTCAAACGGGTTTGCTCGCGCATTTCGCTTAAGAGTCCATAGAATTCAATACCGGCATCATTGGCAGCTTCGTAGAAATCGCCGGGATCGTGTCGATCCGGATCAAAACGCGGGCCACTTTTTTCCAGCCACTCCTCGGCGGCACGGTCGGCTTCGGCTTCAATATCGTCGAACTGCGAGAGCAAACGCTTCTGCGCCTGCTCGATATAGAACAAATGCCCCTTTATGAGCGATTCCCGAAACGGTCCCCACATCTGAAGCAACACATGGTCACTCATGCCCTTGCTCCGGCCTTTCGCTTCTTGGCTGGTGCAGCCGCCGCAGCCATCTTGGTATAGAGGTCAAACAGCTTTTCCAACCGCTCGGTATCGTTCTTGAAGCGGCGACCAATATAAATGCGCTCCAGCACTTCGTCATTGCGCTCGTGCGCTGCCCGCAGATCATCGGGCATGTCGTCAGGGTCATAGAGGTCAGCGATGGTGGCCGGAAAGTGATGCTCGCGCGCCAGCAGGATGTCCTCTGCGCAGCGAGTCAGGTCGGCCTTATTCTTTTCGGTAAGGGTAGGAACCGGGAAGGTGTTCCAGCCGAGAGTGTTGGAGTAGCGGTATCGCGTCTCCAACTGACCGCACACAGTTGCGATCCAGACGAGATGCAGGCGGCTGGCGACGAGCGCCATATTCCACAGTGGAGCGTCATAGAGCGCGAACGCCTGATTGGTAGTAACGGAGCTTGCGCCCTTCAGCTCCGTCGGTATGTATTGACGTCGCTCTGAGGATACAGTGGGTACCAAGACGAGCTGAGATTGAGCAACATTGCGGTCCCTGTACTGGTGAGAACGCGTGGCCAGTTTATTCAAAGACGCATCCCGGCTTGCCAACCGGGTGGCACGCACTGACTCAATTCGATTGGCGATCATGGGATCACTTGATGCCAAGTCGAGCATCTGGTCGTCTATCCAAAGGCAGAACCGACTTAGACCTTTGATGAACTCCTGAGCACCATAGAGCGGTCTGACAATCGTCTTCAAGTCGGGCCGCCTGGCGCACAATTCTTGCGCCTCAAGCGCGGTAAGGGTCAGAAAGTTACCGTCGCCCGGATAGTTGCCATAGCTCATCTCTGACAAGTCTGAAATGGGGCTGGAGAGCTTCGAGACAATTACGTTCGGGGCGGCAACGAGATACGGGTTAATGTTTGCAGACTCCTGCAAGATTGCATTTCCGCTTTCCGAGATGGAGAACAATCGGCGAGTCTTTGGTGGCCGATTCGATATGCCGATGACCGCAACAGTCACACCTGCGTTGTGACTTGCCAGGTTGGTCCATTTGAAGCTTGTATGAGCGAAGCTAATCTCGTGTCCCGACGCGAGAATCAGGGGCCAGAGGATCGGTACATGCTGCCCCTGACAAATGGAGTTGGTAGCGACAAAGGCACTGGCAGCATTGGCTCGCGCCCCATAGTCAGCGGCTTTCATGAACCACCCAGCCACGTAGTCGATTGACTTCCACGCATTCGTATGGCCGTCAAAAACGCGCTTCAAGTCTTCCTTCTGCTCCCGGAACTGCCCTCGCGCACCTTGATAAGGTGGATTCCCACAGATATATGTCTCTCCCCCCTCGTTCTCAAAGTCGATCTCCGCCTGATCGAGTGGTATCTCGAACAGGTCATCAGCCTGCACCTTCACGCCCGTGCCCGTCGATGGACAAATGCTCAACCAATCCAGCCGCAGCGCATTTCCGCAGGTGATCCAATTTTCGTTGCGCAGGGGCAGGAACTCAGCCAATGCCAACCTCTGCCCCCGGTACAAGACATCACACTGATACTCCGCAATGACCAGTGCAAGGCGTGCGATCTCCGCCGGGAAGTCGCGCAGCTCGATCCCGCGAAAATTCGTGAGCGGAATTTCCGAGTGGTGATCCCGTTCTCCGCGCCGTTCGTTGATCTGGGCCTCTATCGCGCGCATCTCCTTGTAGGCGATGACAAGGAAGTTGCCAGAGCCGCAGGCGGGATCGAAGACCCTTATCTTCGCCATGCGCTTGCGCAGGTTGAGCAAGGTGCGCGGGTTGTCGCCCGCTTCCTCAAGTCGCGCGCGCAAATCGTCGAGGAATAGCGGATTCAAGACTTTCAGGATGTTGGGCACGCTGGTGTAATGCATGCCCAGTTCGCCGCGCTCCTTGTCGTCGGCGACGGCCTGAATCATCGACCCGAAAATGTCCGGGTTGATTTTCGTCCAGTCAAGTCCACCCACGTGCAGGAGATACGAACGCGCGATTCTGCTGAATTTCGGCACATCCATGCTACCGGAAAACAAGCCACCGTTCACATAAGGGAAGTCGTCCGCCCAGCGAGGAATCTTGGCGGCAGCGCGATCTTCTTTCTTAGTGTTCATCGCACGGAACAGCGTGCTCATCACCTCATGGGTGTTTGATGAGTCTTTTGAACTCATCTGCGCAATGATCTCGGTAAATTTACCCCTGCCGACGAAAATGTCCGTGTCTTCGGCGAAGAAACAGAAGATGAGCCGCGCCATGAGGTGATTCATGTCGTGGCGGCGCTCCGCCGTGCCCCATTCAGGGTTATCTTTCAGCAGTTCGACGTAAAGACGATTAAGGCGACTGGTCGCTCGAATGTCGAAGGCGTTCTCGCTGATCTGCCGGACAGTACTGATGCCCGCCAGCGGCAGAAAGAAGCCGAAATGATCCGGGAAGTCCGTAAAGGCGCAGGCGACAGTCTCGCCGCTCGTCAAATCCTCGGCCTCGAAGTCCGCGCCATCGGTGGCAAGGACGAATTTCGCCTTTGCCCGGAGCGTGGCCGGGCTATCTTTCAGGGCCGTGAGCGTCGTCGTGGCCTGTCCGTTGCCGCAGACAGCGATATGGATATTGTTCGTTTGAAGAACGCCGCCGAGGTCGGACTTGTTCGTCGCACCGCTGCGCAGACGCTGGATCGTCGTCGCCTTGTTACCGAAAGCCTCAAGAAACGCATACGGAAAAGCCGCGCCGTCGAACGGCTGTTCTGCCAAATCCGTGATTGCCTGTTCAATTTCTACCGCGTTCAATTAAGTACCTTTTAGGATATATCGACGACCTTCGTGCTCGGACGCTGCCGGTCGCCGCATGGGCCAGCCTACGCGGCCCTTGATTACGGCGTCAATCGTAAATGAGGGTAACACCCACGAAGCCCGCAAAGGTTATGGCAAGGACGCTCTATTCAAACAATTTCGCAATTTGCGCCATCGACAGGAACAGCCGGAGCGGCGTTTGCTGGAACGGCTGAAAATCAAAATGCCGGTAGAAGCTTTCAGCCCGCTCGTTTTTCGCATCCACGATCACCGCCATGGCCGCGATCTGCTGCGCGGTCTCCAGGCTGCGACGCAGGGCATCGACCAGCAAGAATTCCCCAACGCCCTGACCTCCGGCTGAACGATCCACCGCCAGCCGCCCCAGCAGCGTGACGGGCAACTGGCCGTAGCGCGGCAGCCGCTTCATCAGCTCCACCGGAAGTTCGTCAGCGGAAATGATGGAGGATGAAAGGGTGTAGAACCCGAGCACCTTGGGATCGCCCGGTTGCGTGAACACAAAAGGCGCGGCCACCCGCTTTTCAGCGTCCTGCCGCGCCTGTTCGCGCAGGTAACGATTAAGGTCTTCATGGCCGCAATCGAATGACTTGCGCTCATGCGTCTTTTCAAGTGGGCCGATATGCTCAGGGGCAAAATCGAGTGCCAATCACAGTCCCGCCTGTTGACGGTATTTCTGTACTGCTCTTTGAAGGCGCGGCCCCGGCTCGGACGGATTCAGCAGCGCAGTCACGAAAGCCACCTGCTCCTCACGGCTCAGGCGGATGACCTCGTGCTCCTGCACGATCTTCGTGGCGGCTTCCTGCGTGCTGTCGATGACAAGCTCGCTCAGGGTGCGCCCGGTCAGGTTCGCTGCGCGCTGAAACAAGTCCTTCTGGTCGCTGGACACGCGCGCCTCCAGACGCGCATTGCGCGGCTTGTCGTGGGTTTCAGGTGAATGCAGCATGGTTGACCTCGCGGGGATGGGTTCACGTTCTACATTCCAATGTACGTCATTCGTCCGTACATGTCAAGATAAACGTCGCTCCAGCGCCTCCTCCAGCCTGACGCCCGCCTGCACGGCCTTTTTCCCGCCGTTTCTGGCACAGGCCCATGACAGCGACAAACCGGACTCTTCCGGTTCCTCCACGGTGTTGCAGCCCTTTCGGGTGTCCGCAGCCAGTGATCCCTGCGCCCTTCCCGGCCTCCACAAAGGCCGCGACAGGCGCGGCCTCCGAGCCAAGGAGGCAACGATGACCACGTATATCCCGACTATCCACGAACTGAAACGCCAGAGCGAAAGTGAACTACGCGCGATGTTCCGCCGCGTCGCCTGCGTAGCCGCATCCACACAATGCCCAGTCTGCCAGCAAGCCGCCGCACGCAAAACGCTGGAAAACATCCAGCGCAGTCTTGCCAGCCAAGCCCCCCGGCCCTGAGCCGGGCGACTTGTGCTGCCGCACGCGCATCCAATCCGCGCAGGGTTGGCCGATGGGGGATGCAAGGGGGAGAGCGAAGTCACCCTCTTGCCTGATGGGTTCCAAGGGAGAGCGGAAATCGCCCTTGGTCATGGGGGTGTCGGGGGAGATGGAACGCTCCGCCCGACCTGCCTGCATTGGCGCTTCATGCCAATGCAGGCAGGCTGGTGATGCAACGGCCAAGCGTTGCAATGGTGCGGCCCGGCTCGATGCCGGGTTGCGCCATCAGCAGGGGGTATCCAACAGGGGGCGGCACGCCTCCCTTTGGCAAGATGGTTCTGGACGTAGTACAGAACACATCTTGCGGTCCGCGCCAAGTCTCCCTGCCAAGCATGCCTGTACTACGTCGGCACGCTCGTCCGGTCGCCTTGGCTGCGTCCCTGTCACTGCGCTCCGATGCTTTCGTCAAGCCTCAATGCGGCCTGTCGGATCGTGGGGAATCGCATCGCCCCTCCAACTCTCGAACGTGGACCTGACCTCTTCGGGAACCAGGTTCTCATCGGCAGGAAAAAATGTTTCGTGCAAGATTCGATGCGGCTGATCGTGATCCTGATAGACCAGCATGAGACCTCCGTTCCTGGGAGAACTCATCGCGCTCATGATCGTCATCACGTTTTCCTGAAGGGTACTTCGAGACCAAATGCGAGCCTCGAACCGGTCGGCCTCTTCCGAACCTTTTAGGGGAAAAACGATGCCGGACCCCATCAACAAATGTTCGGCCCTCATGCACAAGAACATCCTCGAAAAGGGCTGGCCGGGGACCAAATCGGTGTGCAGATAGCTGGTCTCATGGGTGCCCATATCCCGCTGGGAAACCGGTCCGCTCCACCACCCATCAATGAGAGAGTTCAAGCGGGCATATTCATTTGCGTCCAGGTCCTGAGCGCCATGTAAATCAAACAAGGCCGCACCGCGCCGATACAGGCGTGCGTCAGCTTCAAGGTAGTCCCGCGTACGCGGCACCATTTTTTGAAAATGCTCGGTCTGCAAAAACCGCAGCACGATCTTGAGTGTCTGGGGGCTGGGTGTGCTGTCCGCGTCGTGCAGCCAGTTCTCGATGGTCTTGCGGCTGATCCCGAGCCGGGTGTGCCGGTCGATTTGCCGCTCAATCTCTGAAGCGCCTTTGACCGCCAGCGCCTGCCTGTACTCAAGGAGCAGCCGCCTTGCGGTAGCCGGGTCAATCCAGTTGGTCTGATTTCTATCCATGTGCAGCCTCCCGG
This sequence comes from Eoetvoesiella caeni, assembly GCF_003315175.1. GTDB lineage: Bacteria > Pseudomonadota > Gammaproteobacteria > Burkholderiales > Burkholderiaceae_B > Eoetvoesia > Eoetvoesia caeni. The sequence goes on from NZ_QNRQ01000004.1 coordinate 227,457, forward strand.
TTGCGCTCGCCTTGGTCCTTCGCCCTGATGCTCGGATTCCAACCGATTCCAACGACCATCGGTAAGCTGATTTCTATTCTTTCCACACTCCAAAGGAGAATGAACCATGAATCAGGAACAAGGCCCTTCGGGACTGTACCAAAGCATTTCCACACTCGCGGGCGTCATTGCCTTCGCGGTCATGTTAATGGGAACACCCATTGTTTTCGAAATGACGTACCGTCCACTATTCTCCTATTTTCTCAAATTCTGGAGCCGCGATCTCGCTGAATCGCTCGTCTGGGTAATGGGGGCGGTCGAAGCCTGCCTCATCTTCATGGCCACGTCGTTCCTCCTAACGGCGGGCATGGTCTGGATCGTCACTCAGCTGGCCATGCGCCGCTTCAAGGACTGATCATGACTGCCTTCCACGAAGAATTCCGCTTCGGCAGCGCCCATTGGGCGTTGCCGGACGAGGCGGCCCACGCGGGACTGCATGGGCAGTCCGGCCCGTTCCTGGGATATCTGGGCGACCGCCCGCTGCGCCTCGCTGGCGACGCCCCCATCATCACCTTCGGCGGTGCGGGCTCGGGCAAGCTTCGCGATGTGCTGGCCTACAACTTGTGCGGCGTTCGCGACGGTCAAGGCGTCTGGCACGCCCCGCGCCGCATGATTATCAACGACCCGCGCGGCGAACTGGCGGCCATATCCATCGGCAACCAGATTCGCCTGGACAAGGCCGCGTACTGCATCAATCCCTTCGGGCTGCACGGCCTGCCGCGCCACCGCGTCAACCCGTGGAACATCCTGCGCCACGACTCGCCGACCCTGCATGCGGACGTGAAGCTGCTGGTGGCCGATCTGATCCCGCTGCCCGTGCAGGGGGATGACTATTTCGGGCGACGCGCCCGCGAGCTGGCCGAAACGCTGGTCAAAAGCCATGTCATGGGAATAGCGGACAGCCGGACCCGCGATGCGATCAGCCTCGCGGTCTTCTACGATCTCGTCAACATGATGGCGATCCAGTCCGGCTGGGACGCCTTGATGCAAAGCATGGCGTCCATGCCGGACAGCGACATCCGCCGCGTGGCGGAGGAAATGGACAGCAAGCGCAAGGAAGCGCCCAAAGAGTACAGCGGAATCGTCGGCAGCCTCTATGAAGCCGTTCAGGCCCTGAGCATCCCCGCCATCCGGGAAACCTTGAGCGGATCGGATTTCTCGCTAGAGGTCCTGTGCCAGCAGGATTGCAACGTCTATCTCGTCATCCCCGCCGAATACCTCGGGCTGCTGGCCCCGGTGCAGCGGGCCATTTTCGGCACCGCCATCCTCTACAAAAACCGCAACCCAGCCGCGCCGGGCGTCCTCCTCGTGGTGGATGAGGCGGCACAGCTCGGGAATTTCGAAGCGTTACTACGCGCCTATAGCTATGGCCGGGGGATGGGCCTGCGCACCTGGTCGTTCTGGCAGGACCCCGGCCAGATCACCCGTAACTACGGCCATACCGCTCTGTCCGGCTTCGTCGGCTCCAGCCAATGCCGTCAGTTCTTCGGCGTGCGCGACCTCGACACCGCGCGTCTGGCCTCGCAAATGCTCGGGCAACAGACCCTCGAATTCGACGACAAGCTCCAGCAGCACGCGGCGCGGACGGAGACCGCCCGCATCCTGCATGGCCTGCTGGCTGGCGGCGACCCTCTCGCCGCCGGTATAGGCCTGGCGCATTCCACGTATGCGGCGCAGCACCGCGCCAAGCAGTCGCGTGCGCTCATGATGCCGGACGAGTTGCTTGGCATGCCCGAGGACGAACAAATCCTGTTCATTTCGGGCCTCGGCCTGGCCCCGGTCCGGGCCAACAAACATCCCTACTTCACCCGCCCTGAAATGGCGGGCGGGTATCTACCCAACCCATTTCATCCGCCGCATGACCGCGTGCCCGTTTCCGGGCCTCGCGGTCAAAGGTGGGTACGGGTTATCCGTGAACCTGTGCCTGCGCGTCTCGCGCACTGGCCGCAGTATCAGTTCGGCGAGTGGGCCTATCCCGAGGGCTACAGGCCGCCCTAACCTTTGGTACTGCAAAGCACAACAGAATCCGCGCCTGTTTTTACGAGTTGTTAAGCGGGCTGAGAGCAATATGGAAATGTGGTCAACCGCCAGTTGTACTACGCAAGGTGAACTGAGATGAGCAACAACAAACTGCCCCCCATCAATCCCGAGCCGTCACAGGCCAGCAATGTCCTCGGCTTCGACGCCGACAAGTACCTCGAACATATCGAAGACTGCGATCTGACCGAACCCCAAAAAGCTGAGTTCCTTCATACGCTTTGGAACATCATGGCAACCTTTGTCCGATTAGGATTCGATGTCGAATATACACTGCCTATCCTCTTTCAAAAGGCTTCAGAAAACGGCGGGAATGCGCTAGAACAGGCTATCCCAACGCATGAGTTCAATATCTCCGCCGATGATACGGTGGAGGATGATGAGGAGATAACATGACCATAGAGCAACAATGCGCCGTCATCTATTGCCGGGTATCCAGCGCGGCGCAGACCAAGCGCGGCGATGGCCTTGGCTCACAAAAGACGCGCTGTATCGAATACGCCAACGCAAGGGGCTACAAAGTCATCGAAACCTTTATGGACGATGCCTCTGGCAGCCTGACTGAGCGCCCCGGCATGAAATCCATGTTGGCCTTTCTCAAAAAGCACCGCCAAGCAGGGCTTGCCGTCCTGATTGACGATATTTCCCGGCTGGCTCGTGGCATGAAGGCCCATATCGAATTACGCGCCGCCATTAGCCTTGCGGGTGGAACGCTGGAATCGCCCAGCATCGAATTCGGCGATGACGCCGACAGTGAATTACAGGAATACATCCTTGCAACCGTGGCGCAGCACCAGCGCCGCAAAAATGCGGAGCAAACCAAAAATCGTATGCGGGCGCGTGTCATGAACGGCTACTGGCCGTTTGCTTGCCCGGTCGGTTACCGCTATCAGCGGGTTCCCGGTCATGGCAATGTTCTGACACGCAACGAACCATTAGCATCCATTATTCAAGGAGCCCTCGAAGGCTTTGCCTCTGGCCGCTTCCAGATTCAAGCCGAAGTCGGACGCTTTCTGGAATCCTTCCCGGAATTCCCGCGTGACCGCAAAGGGAATGTCCGCAGCCAGCAAGTGACCGATATTCTGACGCGCCCAATCTATGCCGGGTACGTGGCCGCGCCCAAGTGGGACATATCCTCGCGCAAGGGCTATCACGAAGCCCTTATCAGCTATGAAACCCTGATGAAGATTCAGGACCGTATCAACGGGAAAGCCAGAGCGCCAAGCCGCAAGGACCTGAACGCTGATTTCCCATTACGCGGGGCTGTGATCTGTGGAGATTGCGGCACGCCGCTAACGGCGTGCTGGTCCAAGGGCAATACGGCGTATCACCCCTATTATCTCTGCCGCTTGCGCGGCTGCGATAGTTACGGGAAATCCATCCGCCGCAGCGTAATTGAAGGGGATTTTGAGGAGTTGCTAAGAAAGATGCAGCCGACTGCCAATCTCTTTAAGGCAGCACACGCCATGTTCAAAGACCTTTGGGATCACCGTCTCGCTACGGGTGCAACCCGGACCAAGACACTCAAGGCTGAAATGGCGAAAGTCAGTGAACAGGTCGAACAATTCCTTGACCGGATCGCTGATGCTTCTGTGCCATCGGTAATCGCCGCCTACGAAACCCGCATCAAAACACTGGAAGACCGGAAGATTGTTCTAGCCGAAAACATCGCCAATTGCGGGCGTCCCATACGCAGCTTTGATGAAACACTTAGAACCGCCTTTGATTTCCTCGCAAGTCCTTGGAATCTATGGACTTCTGAGCGACTAGAGGACAAGCGGACCGTCCTCAAACTGGCCTTCACCGAGCGGCTGGCCTATACAAGAAACGAAGGGTTTAGAACCCCCAGTTTCTCCTTACCTTTCAAGACTTTAGATCACTTTAAAGGGGGCAATTTGATAGTGGCGCGCCCGACAGGAATCGAACCTGTATCAAGAGCTTCGGAAACTCTCATTCTATCCATTGAACTACGGGCGCCAAAGGACAGCATTGTAGCGTGTTTTATGTTGCTTCACCTCGCGGCGCGGGGCTTTTCAATTCGAATAATTGCATTTCGCGAATGGGCATGCCTGCATTTACGCAACAGTCCCGGTATAATCGCTACCTTGATTCGCTTTAAAATTCGCAGCAATGCGCCTTGTGTGCATGCACCTCAGTAATTAACCGCCTTGGATCTCTGGCAAAAGAAGCCTCAGGTCGTGAACGCGCAGGACTCGACATGAATAATACGGAAGACCGCATCGAAGCAACCCTGGAAGGGGGGCATGAAGGCCTCATCAAGACGCCAAAACAACTGATTGTCACTGTCATCTTGGCTTTCCTCGTCCCTATTATCATTATTGTCATGCTCGTCAACCTGGTTGCGGCCGGAGACATCACCGGGTCGGGTTCCAATGCGCAAAGCAGCGAAGCCATTGCATCGCGCATCAAGCCGGTAGCCGGGTTCAGCCTGGTCGACGCCAATGCGCCCAAGGTATTCAAGACTGGCCAGCAGGTCTTCGAGTCCACCTGTACCGCTTGCCATACGGCCGGCGTCGCGGGCGCGCCTAAAATCGGCGACAGCTCGGCCTGGGCTCCGCTGATCAAAACCGGCTACGACGCCATGGTAAAAATCGCCTTGCACGGCAAAGGCGCCATGCCTCCCAAGGGTGGCAATCCCTCCCTAAGCGACTTTGAAGTCGAACGCGCCGTCGTGTACATGGCCAACAAATCGGGCGCTTCGTTCAAAGAACCCGCCGAACCCGCCCAGGAAAAAGCCGCCCAGCCCGCCGCCAAAGCAGCTGCCCCGGCCGCTACGCCCGCGCCCGCAGCGGCTGCGCCTGCTCCGGCGGCGCCCAAGGCCGAAGCAGCCAAGCCTGCCGCCGCGGCACCTGCAGCAGCACCCGCCGCTGCAGCATCGGCCACCATCGATCCCGCTGGCGAAAAACTATACAAGTCCGTTTGCTTTGCCTGCCACGCCGCCGGTGTAGCCGGCGCACCCAAGTTCGGCGACAAAGCCGCCTGGGCTCCGCTGATCGCTACCGGCATAGACCACATGGTTGAAATCGCCATCCACGGCAAAGGCGCAATGCCTCCGCGCGGCGGCTCGCAAGCCACCGACGCCGAAGTACATGCCGCAGTCGAATACATGGTGCAGGCAGCGAAATAAGCCGGCCGGCCGTCTGGTTATGGCCTGGGCGGCGAAGCAACCGCCCAAACACAAAAGGAGCCTTGGGCTCCTTTTTTTTGCCTCCGGCGAGCGGCAGCGTTCAAATGCGAATTCGAAGGCGCTGCGCCTGGCCACTCAGCGGCCAGGCATGGCCGGCTTCAATCCCCTTCTAGCGGGCGACGCACGCTGGGCTGGCGCTTAGCGGCAGGCCAAGCTGCACTCGGCGCTGCAGCCACAGGCTGGCGCGATAACGGGAGTCGCCGGTTACCTTGTACATGGCGCGCAGGATTTCCAGCACATGCGCGGCACCAAGCGTGTCGCCCATGCTCAAGGGCCCGCCCATGGGATAGCCCAGGCCGAGCGACACCGCCAAACCGATGTCTTCGGGCGAGGCAATGGTTTGCTGCGCAATATCGCACGCCACATTGACTATGCTGGCCACCATGCGCTGGCCGACAAAGCCGGCCGAGTCGTCGATAACCGAAACCGCCGTGCCGTCGGACGCAAACAAAGCGTGTGCGGCATCGCGCCATTGCGGCAATGTTGCCGGCGAACACATCACAACGCGGCGCTTGCCCTTTTCAAGACCAAAGAAGGTATCCAGCGCGACTGTGCGTTCGCCGTCAAGCTGGTGCTTGCCCACCACGCTGGATGTATCTTCGCCGTAAGGCGTAACCACAATCAGCGCATCCGACGGCGGCGTGTCGGTTGCAATGACGCCCACACCCAGATCGCGCAGCAGGGCCGACGCCCGCTTGTGGCCGACCGAATGATAAGGCGCAACCCAAACCCGCAGTCCCGGCGCCAACTCGGGCACGGCGGGCGCCTGCGGCACCTGCTGCTTGCCTTCCGGATAGCGATAAAAGCCTTCACCCGTCTTGCGGCCCAGCAAGCCGCCGGCAAAGCGCACGGCGGTTATCGGCGAAGGCCGAAAGCGCGGCTCGTCGTAGAACTGATGATAAATGGACTCCATGACGGGATGCGAGACGTCCAGCGCGGTAAGGTCCAGCAGCTCGAACGGCCCCATGCGAAAGCCGGCCTGCTCGCGCATGATGGCGTCCACTTGATAAAAGGGCGCAACGGCTTCCTGGGCCAGGCGCAGTCCTTCGATATTCATGCCGCGGCCCGCATGATTGACGATAAACCCCGGCATGTCCTTGGCCCGCACAGGCGTATGCCCCATGCGGCGCGCCAGTGTCATCAAGGCGTCGCCCACTTCGGGCTCGGTACGCAGACCGTCGATGATCTCGACGACTTTCATCAGCGGCACGGGATTGAAGAAATGGTAGCCGGCCACTCGGCCCGGCTGCTTGCAGCCCGCCGCAATGGCGGTAATAGACAAGGACGATGTATTGGAAGCCAGGATGCAGCTTGGCGCTACGATGGCTTCCAGTTGCTGAAACAGTTCGCGCTTGACATCCAGGCGCTCGACGATAGCCTCGACCACCAGGTCGGCCCGGCTCATGTCCTGCAGCTGGGAACAAGGCGTAACCCGCTCCAGCGAAGCCGCCGCCAGTTCGTCGGAAATCTTGCCCTTGCCGGCCAGCTTCGACCACATCTGCTGCAAGTTTTCGCGCGCCGCGGCCACGGCCTGCGCGTTCACGTCGAACAGCAGAACTTCCAGTCCGGCCTGCGCCGCAATTTGCGCAATACCGCGCCCCATGGCGCCAGCGCCAACTATGCCTATTGTTTTAATCTCGTTCATCCCTTCCTGCTCCAATCATTCCCGCCAATGGGGTCAAGCTTCGGGCGCTGCACAGCGCAGCGACAGCCCTTGAAACCGCTCTTGACACTATATGCGGCCCGCCGCACAACACACGCCGCAGACCAGCCCTAAATGATAATCGGATTCCGCCCGGGACGCTGCCCCAAGACTAAACATGCGGCGACCGGTTGCACGTGGCCACAAAAAACCCACTGCTTCCAACGTTTTGCAAACCGCATTTGCCCTAAATAACAACGCTAATCGGCCCTTTAATGTGAATCTAGGGTAAACCCTAGGTTTTTCCTTGCTTAAATCTAGGGTTTACCCTAATATAGAACTAACGATGGAACACGATAACAAAGAGAGAGATCATGAGCCTGCTTAACTACACCACTTATACGACCTACACCTACATGAGCGATGCGCAAGAGCGCATGCTTGTACGCCGCGCCTTGAACCAGGGCAGCCCAGTGTCCTTGCGCGAATCGGCACGCAATGTTGTGCTGGGCCTGGAAAAGGTGTTTTTGAAGCTGGCTTCGTATTGCCGCGCGGCAGGCAAGGCTTTGGCCCAGGCGCGCGCCCACAACGCACAGATCACCGCATCCAAATACGCCTGACCGGCCGGACCGATCCGCCGGATGCACCACGCCCGATTCCGTAACCGGTTTCGGGCGTTTTGTTATGTAGCACCTTTGTTCAACAAGGCCTTCAGCATGCCCAGCCGCTGCTTCGGGCTAAGGGACTGAAGTTCGGGATCTTCCTGCATCTTGATGGCCGACAGGCCCATCTCGTCGATAAAGCGCGAAGGCTCGCGCACTATGTCCTCGCGGGCTCGGCGCCGTTTCTTGCACCAGGTAAGATGCAAGGTACGCTGCGCCCGCGTAATGCCCACGTACATCAGGCGCCGTTCTTCCTGGATGCGCGCCGCCAGCGACTCGGCCGCCTTGGCGGGGTCGCCGTCCTCTTCGTCGCGCCCCATGTGGGGCAACAGCCCTTCTTCGACGCCAATCAGGAACACATGCGGGTATTCCAGCCCCTTCGAGGCGTGCAGCGTCGACAGCTTGACCGCATCGGGTTCATCGTCGTCGCCGCGCTCGAGCATGGTGACCAGCGCCACGTGCTGGACTAGCTCGAACAAATTCAGTTCGTCTTCATCGGCCTTGCGCTTAAGCCACCCCAGCAATTCCAGCACGTTCTGCCAGCGCGACTGCGCTGCGCGCTCTTCCAGCGTGTCATAAAGATAGCGCTCGTACTGGATCGCGCCGAGCAAGTCGTCGAGAATGGCGCCGGCCGGTTCGGCCGAGGCGGCAACCTGTTGCGAGTGGCGCCGCCCTGCGCGTTCCTGGATGCGTTGGATGAAGGCCCCGAATACTTTCAACGGTTCCAGTTGCTTGGCCGGCAGACGTTCAGTTTGTCCTATTTCGAATAAAGCGGCAAACAAGGACAACTGCCGTTCCGCGGCAAACTGCCCCAGTGTTTGCAAGGTAACCTGGCCGATGCCGCGCCGCGGAGTCGTGACCGCGCGGATGAACGCCGGGTCGTCGTCGTCGTTGGAGATAAGCCGCAAATAGGCCAGCACGTCGCGGATTTCGGCTTTGTCGAAAAAGCTTTGCCCGCCTGAAATCGTATAGGGGATGCGCAAATTGCGCAGTGCCTGTTCCATGACGCGCGCCTGCTGGTTGCTGCGGTACAGCACGGCAAAGTCCTTCCATTGCGCCTTGCGCTCGAAGCGCTCGGCCGAAATGCGGATGGCAATGGACTCGGCCTCGACCTCGTCGGTGTCCATGGCGCTGACCTGGATGGGCTCGCCCACGCCCAGGTCGGACCACAGCTTCTTGCCGAAAAGATTGGGGTTCTTGCTGATTACCGCATTGGCCGCCGAAAGAATGCGCTGCACAGAGCGATAGTTTTGCTCTAGCTTGACGATCTTGAGGTTCTCGTAATCGGTGGTTAGTTTGGCCAGATTTTCTACCGTCGCGCCGCGCCAGGCGTAAATGGCCTGGTCGTCGTCGCCCACCGCGGTGAACATGGCCCGGCTGCCGGTCAACATTTGCACCAAACGATACTGGCATTCGTTGGTGTCCTGGTACTCGTCCACCAACAGATACTGCACCCTGGCCTGCCAGCGCTCGCGCACCGCCTGATTGCTTTGCAGCAGCAATGCCGGCAAACGGATCAGGTCGTCGAAATCGACCGACTGGTAGGCTTCCAGGGTGGCGTTGTAATTGCGGTATATCTTGGCGGCTTCGGCCTCGCTGGGCGTGGCGGCGGCGCGGTCGGCGGCGTCGGGGTCCATGAGCGCGTTCTTCCACAGCGATATCGTCTGCTGGACCGCGCGCAAACGCGCCTTGTCGGTGGTTGCCAGCATTTCCTGGATAATCGCCAGGGCGTCGGTGGAATCCAGGATGGAAAACTGCGGCTTGAGCCCGACGTGAGCCGCTTCTTCACGCAGGAAACGCACCCCCAAAGAATGGAAGGTGCTGATGATCAGGCCTTTGGCCAGCTTGGCGTCGACCAGTGTTTTCACGCGCTCGCCCATTTCGCGGGCGGCCTTGTTGGTAAAGGTCAGCGCAACGATCTGGCGGCCCATGTAGCCGCACTCGCGCAGCAGGTAAGCCATTTTCTGGGTGATGACCCGCGTTTTGCCGCTGCCCGCGCCGGCCAGCACCAGGCAAGGTCCGCTTAAATACAGTACCGCCTCGCGTTGCACCGCGTTCAAGTTCGATGGCAAGGTATGCCCTACGGGCGAAACCGAAACACTCATGTCAGATTTCCAGAGGATCCACTTCTAGTTGCCAGCGCACCCGATGGCCGCCGGCCAGTTCAGGCAACGACACGGACCATTGCGCCAGAAACGCCTGCAGAGCCGGCCGCTGCGCGCTTTCAATCAACAATTGCGCACGCTCGATGTTGGCCACGCGCAGCACTCTTAACGGCACCGGGTCGTACAAGGTAATTGCCGAAGCCATGTAGTACGCGTCGGGCGACTGTTCGGGCAAAGCCCTTGCCTGCGTGAGGAACTCGATGGCGGTTGCCAGTTCGCGCGCCTCGGCCGTCAATAGCGCCTGGAAGGCATACGGAGGCAAGCCGATAGCCTCGCGCTCTTCCAGGCCGTAGCGGGCAAAGCCCACATAGTCGTGCTTGACCAATGCCTGGTAAACAGGCTGTTCCGGGTAGTCGGTTTGAATGATTACCTTGCCGCCCCGCACGTGGCGGCCGGCACGGCCGGCCACCTGCATCAACTGCGCAAACAAACGCTCGGGCGCCCGGAAGTCTTGCGCAAACAGCATGCCGTCGGCGTTCAATACCCCCACCAGGCCAAGATTGGCAAAATCGTGGCCTTTCGCCACCATTTGCGTACCCACCAGGATGTCTATTTCACCGGCGTGCACCTTGGCAAACAGTGCCTCGGCGCTGCCCTTCAGGCGGGTGCTGTCGGCGTCGATACGCGCGATGCGCGCCTCGGGGAACAGCTCGGCCAAATATTCTTCGACACGCTGGGTACCGCGCCCCATGGGATGCAGGTCCTGGTCGCCGCAATCGGGACAGGACGCCGGCACCCGCGCCTGATAGCCGCAATGGTGGCACTGCAAATAATTGCGTCTGGCGCCCGCGCGGTGCAGCACCGTATAGGCCGTGCAACGCGGGCATTGGCTGACCCAACCGCAAGACCCGCAATTCAGCACCGGCGCATAACCGCGCCGGTTCAGGAACACCAGCGACTGCTCGCCGTGTTCCAGCCGCCCTTGAATGGCTTCGATGAGCTGCGGGGAAAACCCCTGCTGCATCGCAAGGCGGCGGGTGTCCACCAACTGCACCACCGGCAGTTCGACGTCGCGAGCCCGATGCTCCAGGGACAGCTTCAAGTAGTTGCCGCGCTGCGCATGCGCCCAGGATTCCAGCGATGGAGTAGCCGACCCAAGCACGACCGGGATGTCGCGATCATGGGCGCGCCAGACCGCCAGGTCGCGCGCCGAATAACGCAAGCCTTCTTGCTGCTTGTAAGAGGTATCGTGCTCTTCATCGACGATGATCAGCCCCAAGTCGGGCATGGGCGTAAAAATAGACAGGCGCGTTCCGAGCAAGATGCGCGCTTCGCCGCGCTGCACGCGCAACCATGCGCGCAAGCGCTCGCCATCGGACAGCCCGCTGTGCAGCACCGCCAGGCTGTCGGGCCCGGCCGCTACGGCCAGGCTGGAACGCAGGGACTGCTCCAGTTGAGGAGTCAGATTGATTTCGGGCACCATGAACAATACCTGGCGGCCTCGGGCGAGCACGGTTTGCGCGGCGCGCAGATATACTTCGGTCTTGCCGCTGCCTGTTACGCCATGCAGCAGCACCGCCTTATAGCCTGTTATGGCGTCGATGGCCTGCACCGCCTGGATTTGTTCTTCGTTGAGCGCAGGTGCCTCTTTGGCCTGAATCGGCTTGGGGCTGCTCTTGGAGGCGCGCTTGTCAAGGCGGCGTACCGGCCCTCCGGCCGAACGCTTGCCCTGGTACGCGGTTACCTTGCGCAAGCCAGCCGGCAAAGTGGGCAGCATGACCTCGCCCAAGGGACGTTGATAGTATTGCGCCGCAAAAGCCGCCATGCGCATCCAGTCGGACGGAAAAGGCGGTAAGTCGTCGAGCACCTCGTCGACCTCGCGCACCTGCTTGGCCTCGAACGAGGGCGTGTCGGGAGTTTCGACCACAATGCCCATCAGCTTGCGCCGCCCGAACGGCACAATGACCCGGCAACCCGGCGCAACCGCATGGGCGCAACGATAGTCGAACAAACCCGCCAGCGGCACGTCGATAGCCACCCTCAACCAAAAACAGTCGTCGGACGAGGCCTGGGGCTCGCTTGACGGCGGATCTGAATTGAGAGTATCGATCATTAATACTTAAAGTAATTTCTGGAAAACGACGTTAAATGCCGGCGGCGGCATGTAGACCCACCATGCCACTCCAGCCTGTGGATAACTTTGGGGAAAAACAAATTAACAACTTAGCTAATGTCAATTACTACAACTACTGAATTTTAATTGAAATAATCGAAATTGAATTTTTAACGCCGTAGAATCAATGTGTTGCAGCACACAAAGAGATTGTATCTAAGCTGTTGGAAAAATTTGTGCGTAGCGGCAAAACTTGTGTACAACTTACCGCCACACCCTTTTAAAAACAAGCGCTTAGTGGCTTTGGCTTTGCAATAATCAGTGCTTGCCGCGACTATGCTTGTGCACCTCGTCGGTAAGTATTGCAACCGCTTCGGGCGGTGTAAAACGTGAAATCCCATGCCCCAGATTGAAGACGTGGCCGCCTTTGCCCACGGCCCCGAAATCGTCGATGACGCGGCGCGCCTGAGTCCTTATGGCTTCTTCGCCGCCGAACAAGGCCATGGGGTCCAGATTGCCCTGCAAGGCCACCGAATCGCCCACCCGCTGGCGCGCTTGCGCTAAATTGACCGTCCAATCCAGCCCCATCGCGTCGGCCCCCACGGCGGCGATTTCTTCCAGCCAGAGGCCGCCGCCCTTGGTAAAGACGATAACGGGCACCGCCCGGCCGTCGCTATGCCGGGTAAGAGACTGCACCACCTTGCGCGTATAGGCCAGCGAGAATTCCTGGAACTGGCCATCGGCCAATACGCCGCCCCAACTGTCGAAGATCATGACCGCTTGTGCACCGGCTTCGATCTGGGCGTTCAGGTACTGCACTGTAGCCTGGGCGTTGACTTCCAGGATACGGTGCAGAAGGTCGGGACGCTGGTACAGCATGGTCTTGATAAGGCGATAGTCGCTGGAGCCCTGGCCTTCGACCATGTAGCAGCCTACAGTCCAGGGACTGCCCGCGAAACCAATAAGGGGCACCTTGCCGTGCAACTCTTTGCGGATAAGCGTGACGGCGTCGAATACATACTGCAACGCCGACATGTCGGGTACGGCCAGCTTGGCCACATCGGCTTCGGTGCGCAGCGGCTTGCTGAACTTCGGGCCTTCGCCAGCAAGAAAGTCCAGCCCCAGGCCCATGGCGTGAGGAATGGTCAGGATGTCGGAAAACAGAATGGCCGCATCCAGCTCGAAGCGCCGCAATGGCTGCAACGTGACCTCGCAAGCATATTCCGGGTTCTGTGCCAGCCCAAGAAACGACCCGGCTTTGGCGCGGGTTTCGTTGTATTCGGGAAGATAGCGCCCCGCTTGGCGCATTAGCCATAGCGGAGTATACGGAACCGGCTCGCGCATCAGGGCGCGCAGAAATACATCGTTTTGCAAAGTTGGAAATGGCACGACAATCCTTGTAGATAGACTGGGGGCATTTTACCCGCCTGGTAATACTTTAGTTGCGGCCTCGGGGCGATAAGACGCAGCATCGATTTGATACTTGCGCATCAGCGCCCAGAAGGCTCTTCGGTGTTTTTGGGCAGCACGCGCAGCCATGGCAATATTGCCCGAATGCCGGCCCAGCGCGGCATTGATGTACGCACGTTCAAATCGTTCGATGACTTTGTTTTTTGCGACGCGAAAAGACTCGCGCGAAGAGGTGCTGCGAGAAGCCGACGCAACGGCAAAAGCATCAAGCTCAAGGCCGGTGCGCTCTAGTATAGTCGAACAGAGCTCTTCTTCGGTGCAGCCTGCCTCGGGTATGGGAGCATCGGGCCGCGCGGGCGGGCATTCGCTGACGCCCTGCCCGGCCTGCATGCCCGGAACGGCGGCGCGGTAGCGGCGCATGGTAAGCAGGCGCTCGATCCGGACACGCAGCTCTTCGGGGCATAGCGGGCCCTTTACGAAATCGGCCAGCCCAAGATTGTAGAGATCGTCCAGCGCCGCCGCCTTTAAATCGCGCACCAGCGCCAGCACGGGCGTTTGCAGCGGATAAGCAGCCTGCAGGCTGGTGCGCAGCCAGGACAGGTTCTGCGCGCAGACAGGCACCAGGCAGACGTCGAAACGACGCAGCAGCATTTCGGACTGGCCCAGCAAGGCATTGGCGTTGGGGTGATGTATGTCGATGCCGGATGCGGCGATTCTGATATGCAAGCGGCCCCCGGCATGGACGCCTAGCCAGCCCTGTGCCCATTCGTCATTGCATGAAGTGCTGAACACTGCGCAATCTAAACGCTCTCTCATGGAAGTCCCCTCCTGTTGTCCGGTTGAGTCGAAACCTTTTGTGGAACAAGAATAGGCACCGAACCAAGAACCAGCAATACGGAAAACTCTTAAATCGGAAAGTACGTAGGGGACAAGCCCTAGGCGCCAGGCCGCAATGCATAAAAAAAACGACCCGAAGGTCGTTTTTTTGAACGGGCGACGATTAATGCCTGCGCGTCTGGCTAAGACGGCGCGCAGCCGCGGCTTGCGCCGCCAGCATGGCAAGCTCGGCCTCGACAACAGCGATATCGGCCTTGTCTTTGGCGTTGCGCAAGGCCTCTTCTGCTTGTTCGCGCGCAGCCAAAGCCTTGGCTTCGTCCAGGTCGGCGGCGCGGATGGCCGTATCGGACAAGACCGTGACGCCACCGGGCTGAACTTCAAGAATACCGCCGGCAACGAAGATGCTTTCTTCGCCGCTGCCGTCGGCCAGCACGATCTTGACCGTGCCGGGGCGAATCCGCGAAATAAGCGGCGTATGGCCGGGCATGATGCCCAGCTCACCCGACTCGCCAGGCAGAACCACGAATTTCGCCTCGCCGGAGAAAATCGATTCTTCTGCGCTGACTACGTCAATATGCAAGGTGGCCATATAAAGTCCCTTAGATTACAGTGTCTTGGCTTTCTCGAAAGCTTCGTCGATGGAGCCGACCATGTAGAACGCCTGCTCGGGCAACGCATCGCATTCGCCGTCGACAATCATCTTGAAGCCACGCAGGGTTTCAGCCAGCGGAACGTATTTTCCGGGAGAGCCGGTAAACACTTCAGCAACGTGGAAAGGCTGCGACAGGAAGCGCTGGATCTTGCGGGCGCGCGCAACGGCCTGCTTGTCTTCCGGCGACAGCTCGTCCATGCCCAGAATGGCGATAATGTCGCGCAATTCTTTGTAGCGCTGCAGAATCTGCTGAACACCGCGCGCAACGCCGTAGTGCTCTTCGCCCACAACTTGCGGGTCAAGCTGGCGGCTGCTGGAGTCAAGAGGATCGACGGCCGGGTAGATACCCAGCGCGGCGATATCGCGCGACAACACAACGGTGGAGTCCAAGTGCTGGAACGTCGTGGCGGGCGACGGGTCGGTCAAGTCATCGGCGGGCACGTAAACGGCCTGAATCGATGTAATGGAGCCGGTTTTCGTCGAGGTAATACGTTCTTGCAGCTTGCCCATTTCTTCGGCCAGCGTAGGCTGGTAACCCACGGCCGAAGGCATACGGCCCAGCAGTGCCGAAACTTCGGTACCGGCCAGGGTGTAGCGATAGATGTTGTCGACGAAGAAAAGGATGTCGCGGCCTTCGTCGCGGAACTTCTCGGCCATGGTCAGGCCCGAGAGCGCAACGCGCAGACGGTTGCCGGGAGGCTCGTTCATCTGGCCGAACACCATGGCCACTTTCGATTCGGACAAGTTGTCCAGCTTGATAACGCCCGCTTCGGCCATTTCGTGGTAGAAGTCGTTACCTTCGCGGGTACGTTCACCCACACCGGCAAACACCGACAAGCCGCTGTGCGCCTTGGCGATATTGTTGATGAGCTCAAGCATGTTAACGGTCTTGCCCACGCCGGCGCCGCCGAACAGGCCGACCTTGCCGCCCTTGGCAAACGGGCAGACCAGGTCAATAACCTTGATGCCGGTTTCAAGCAATTCTACTGAAGGCGACAGTTCGTCGAACTTGGGCGCGTCCTGGTGAATGGAGCGCAACTCTTCGCTTTGGATGGGACCGCGCTCGTCGATAGGACGGCCCAGCACATCCATGATGCGACCCAGGGTGCCCATGCCGACCGGCACCGAAATCGGCGCGCCGGAGTTGGCAACGTCCATACCGCGGCGCAGGCCGTCGGACGAGCCCATGGCGATGGTGCGAACCACGCCGTCGCCCAGCTGCTGCTGGACTTCAAAGGTAAGACCGGCTTCGGCGAACTCGGAGCTGGTATCGACGAGCTTGAGCGCGTCGTAAATTTTTGGAATGCTGTCGCGGGGGAACTGAATATCCACCACGGCGCCGATGCACTGAACGATGGTACCGTTGCTCATGTTTAGTCCTTGCTAAATATCTTTGACGGGATGCCCTTCTGTATTAAACAGCGGCAGCGCCCCCGACGATTTCTGAAATTTCTTTCGTAATGGCGGCCTGACGGGTTTTGTTGTAAACCAGTTGCAGATCGCCGATGATTTTCTTGGCGTTATCGGATGCAGCCTTCATGGCCACCATGCGAGCGGACTGCTCGGAAGCCATGTTTTCCGCGACGGCCTGGTACACCAAACCTTCGACATATCGCATAAGCAAATCGTCGATGACGGTTTTCGAGTCGGGCTCGTAGATGTAGTCCCAGCCGTATTGCGACTTGGTGTCCGCTTGCTGTTCCTGGCCGAACTCGCCAGCCTGGAAGGGATCGGCCAGGCCGCTGGGCAAAGGCAGCAAACGGATGAAGCTGGGATCCTGCTTCATCGTATTGACGAAACGGTTGGTCGCAATGTACACCGCATCGATTTTGCCATCGACAAAATCGTCAAGCTGCACCTTGATGGCGCCGATAAGGCGTTCAAGGTTGGGCGTATCGCCCAATTGCACTTCTTGCGAGACCAGGTCAACGCCGATACGAGTCAGAAAGCTAAGACCCTTGTTGCCCAAGGCCGTAGCCTGGACCTTGACGCCATCTTCCTTGAACTCTTTGATGCGGTTCAGCACCAGGCGGGTAATGTTGGTGTTAAGACCACCGCACAAGCCCTTGTCGGTACTGACCAGCACGATACCCACCGCCGAAGCCTTGCCGCGATCATCCATGTAGGCATGGTGATAGTCGGGATGCGCTTGCATCAGGTTGGCGGCGATTTCTCGTACCTTGGTCGCATAGGGACGGCCGGCCCGCATCCGGTCCTGCGCCTTGCGCATTTTGGATGCAGCCACCATCTCCATGGCTTTAGTGATCTTGCTCGTGTTTTGCACGCTCTTGATCTTTGTTCGAATTTCCTTAATTCCGGCCATCGCACTTCCTGTCAGGGCGTTGCTGCGGGGCGGCTTGCGCCAGCCCCACCTTACGTTCGGGCAAACAGGGTTTCAACCCCGCTGCCCCCGCCAATCAAACTTAATAAGCACCGTGCTTTTTGAACTCTTCCACGGCAGCGGCCAATTCGGCGTCATCTTCTTTGGACAATTCTTTCTTGTCTTCGATACGCTGAACCAGGGCTTCATGCTTGGACTTGAGGCTGTCTTTAAGCGCCTTTTCGAAGGGCAGGATCTGCGCAACGTCGATGTCGTCAAGGTAGCCCTTGGTGACGGTGTACAACGTAACGGCCAGTTCCCAAACCTGCAAAGGCTGATACTGCGGCTGCTTCAGCAGCTCGACCACGCGCTTGCCGCGCTCCAGCTGACGGCGGGTAGCTTCGTCGAGGTCGGAGGCAAACTGGGCGAATGCGGCCAATTCACGGTACTGGGCCAAGTCGGTACGAATACCGCCGGCAAGCTTCTTGATGACCTTGGTCTGGGCGGCGCCACCGACTCGCGACACGGAAATACCGGCGTTGATGGGAGGACGCACACCGGCGTTGAACAAGTCGGTTTCAAGGAAGATCTGGCCATCGGTAATCGAAATTACGTTGGTCGGCACGAAAGCGGATACGTCGCCGGCTTGCGTCTCGATGATGGGCAGTGCGGTCAATGAACCGGTCTTGCCTTTGACTTCGCCCTTGGTGAAGTTTTCGACGTAGTCGGCATTGACGCGGGCTGCGCGCTCGAGCAGGCGGGAGTGCAGATAGAACACGTCGCCAGGGTAGGCTTCGCGCCCTGGAGGACGGCGCAGCAACAACGAAACCTGGCGATAGGCCCAAGCCTGCTTGGTCAAGTCGTCATACACGATAAGCGCGTCTTCGCCGCGGTCGCGGAAGTATTCGCCCATGGTGCAGCCCGCATAGGCGGACAAGTACTGCATGGCGGCTGAATCGGAAGCGGCGGCGGCCACGACTATGGTGTATTCCAGCGCACCGAACTCTTCGAGCTTGCGCACGACGTTGTTGATGGTGGACGCCTTCTGGCCGATGGCAACGTACACGCAGGTAACGTTCTTGCCCTTCTGGCTGATGATGGTGTCGATGGCAACCGCGGTTTTACCCGTTTGACGGTCGCCGATGATCAGCTCGCGCTGGCCGCGGCCGATAGGCACCATGGAGTCGATAGCCTTGATGCCGGTTTGCAAAGGCTGGTCGACCGACTGGCGGGCGATAACGCCGGGGGCTACTTTTTCGATGATATCGGTAGCCTTGGCGTTGATCGGACCTTTGCCGTCGATGGGGTTGCCCAATGCGTCGACAACACGGCCGCGCAGTTCGGGACCGACCGGCACTTCAAGAATGCGGCCGGTGGTTTTGACCGGGTCGCCTTCGGAGACGCCGGTGTAGTCGCCCAGAATAACGGCGCCGACGGAGTCGCGCTCTAGGTTCAGCGCAAGGCCGAACACGTTATTGGGGAACTCAAGCATTTCGCCCTGCATCACATCGGACAAGCCGTGGATACGGGTAATACCGTCGGTCACGGAAACAACCGTGCCTTGCGTACGTACGTCGGTCGACGCGCCCAAGCCTTCGATACGGCTTTTGAGCAGCTCGCTGATCTCTGACGGGTTAAGTTGCATGTTCAGACTCCTGGAATCCTGTTATCCGGCCCGCTTCAAGCGGCCAGCGTATCGCGCATGCGGGCCAATTGGGCCTGCACGGAAGTATCGAGTACTTGATCACCGACTACCACGCGGACGCCGCCGATCAGGGCAGGGTCGACCGTGACGGCCGGCTTGAGTTTAAGGCCAAACTTCTTTTCAAGACCCGTTACGAGCTCTTGAACTTGCGCCTCGTCCAGCGCAAACGCGCTGGTGATTTCAGCAAGGGCGGAGCCTTCGAGCTGGTTCTTGAGCGCATCGAATTGCTCTGCGATTTGCGGCAGCAACAAAATACGGTCGTTGTTGACCAACAAGCCGATAAAGCTGCGTGCTTTTTCGGAAAGCGCCAACTTGATGAGTCCGCAAAACAGTTCGGTGCGTTGCGCGTTATTCAAGCGCGGGTCTGTCAATGCTTCGCGCACATCTTCCAGGCTTGCAACAGCGGCAAGCTGGTTGACCAGTTCCGACCAGGAGGCCAAGCCTTGCTGGTCTTCCTTAGCCGTAGCGAACAGCGCTTCGGCGTAAGGTCTGGCAATAGTAGATAATTCAGCCATGGCCCGCCCTGATTAGAGTTGTGCCTTGAGCTGATTCAACAGCTCGGCGTGTGCCTGTGCATTGACTTCTCGTTTGAGAATCTGCTCGGCGCCCTGGACAGCCAAAGTGGCTACGTCGGCACGCAACGCATCGCGCGCACGCTGAACTTCCTGGGCAGCATCAAGCTTGGCCTGGGCAATGATTCGAGCCTTTTCCGCTTCGGCCTCACGACGAGCTTCGTCGATGATGCTGGCCGACTGCTTCTCGGCTTCGAGAATGCGGGCATGATTATCGGTTTTAGCGGAAGCTTCTATCAGACTGATGCGCGCCTGGGCCTGGGCCAGATCGGCCTTGCCCTTGTCGGCGGCCGCGAGGCCATCGGCAATTTTTTGACGGCGATCGTCCATGGCTTTCGTCATGGGAGGCCATACGAATTTCATCGTAAACCAGCCCAGAACGAAAAACACGATCATCTGAAAAAAGAGAGTCGCGTTTAAATTCACGGTCGTTTCCCTTTAATACCACGGGCATCGTGCCATATTGCGCGATGCCGAATGTCCAAATCGCCGCGGCACCCATACCGGGCACCGCAAACGACTGCTTTACCCGCAGAAATGCGGGCCATTTCGCTTAGCCGACGAACGGATTGGCGAAAGCAAACAACATGGCGATACCAACGCCGATCAGGAAGGCTGCGTCGATCAGGCCGGCCAACAGGAACATCTTGGTCTGCAAAGCGTTCATCAACTCGGGCTGGCGAGCCGAGGCTTCCAGATATTTACCGCCCATCAGGGCAATACCGATACTGGCGCCGAATGCACCCAATCCAACAATAATACCGCAAGCCAGAGCAACGAGAGCAACGTTGGTCATAACAACTCCTTGGTTAAAAACCGTGTAATCAAAAAGTCAAAAAGAAAACTTCAATATGAAACTTCTGTGCAAGAGGATCTTGCGCCCCGCCCCGGGCCGGCCATGCCGGTCCGAAACGGAAATTCGTTAATGGCCTTCGTGAGCCAGACCCACATACACCAGGGCCAGCATCATGAAGATATAAGCCTGCAGCAGAACGATCAGGATATGGAAAATAGCCCATATCGACCCTGCCACAACCTGGCCTATGCCCAAGCCGATGCTTGTGCCATCGAACCCGGTCCATGCCCCGCCCAGCAAGGCGATAAGCAAGAAAAGCAATTCGCCGGCAAACATGTTGCCGAACAACCGCATCCCAAGCGACACAGTCTTTGCGGCGTACTCCATGAGGTTCAACAAAAGGTTGAATGGAACAAGCAGCAAACCTACAACACCATGGCCATGAAAAGGCGCCGTAAACAGTTCTTTGACGAAACCGCCCGGGCTCTTGATTTTGATGCCGTAGTAAATGGTCAGCAGCAACACGCCCAGCGACATGCCCATGGGCACGTTCAAGTCGGCCGTCGGCAAAATACGGTGGTAGTACAGGGGATCGTTATGATGATTGGCCAGGCCAAGCAACTGGGTAACCCAGCCGAACAGGTCGACCGGAACCAGGTCGAGCGTGTTCATCAGGATGATCCACAGGAAAATCGTCAGGCACAGCGGCGCAACGAACGCACGCGACTTGGCATTGGGAACTATGCTTTTGGCTTCATCTTCGACCATGCCCACGAGCATTTCGACGGCAACCTGGAAGCGGCCCGGAACGCCGGTGGTTGCGGCCTTGGCGGCGCGCCACAGGAAGAAGACAACGATAAGCCCCATCAGCAACGACCAGAACAGCGAGTCGTAGTTGATGACGCTGAAGTCCGCGATAGCCGATTGCTTTTCGCCGAGATTGTTCAAATGGACCAAATGATGCTGAATATACTCAGACTGAGGCGAAATATCACTAGCAGCCATCGGAACCCTTACCTGTTAACTTAAAACGAGAGCATGACGCCAGAACGTGCATCATGCCCATGAAATTGTGTAACCTGCTTACGGCAACTTATGAAACAGCATAAGCAGCACGTAGCCCTTCAGTACGCAAACCAGCCCGAACAACAGGGCTGGCCACACCAGCCAGCTTTGCCAAAAATGCACTGCCAAAGCCAGCAGCACAACGGCGGAACCAAGCTTGATGATTTCGCCCATAAAAAAGGCGACCGGACTTGCCGGTTTGGATGCAAGCAACCCAAGCAGCAGGCGCATTGCAAAAAGCGCGTTGGGCACAAAATAGGCGCCCGCCCCAATAAGGGCCGAGGCACCGGCATCCAAACCCGCGATTACCCAGGAAATTAGCGCAGCGGCAAGCCCCATGACCGCCTGGGCCGCCAAGACCCGGATCAGACCGCGACCCGCCTTGAACTTCAAGGTAGCGCGATCGGCTTCGCTAAGTACCAGCCTGGAATCCACTGCCCTCTCCGTTGGTGCTGCGTCAAACCCATGGAGTATAACTTTATTTTTTGATAGTAAGCAAATCGTAAGGTCGCCGTTTTGTTGCATCGGCGGAACATTCGTCCCGCACACCTTGCCGCGCAACAAAAACGGCGGTGCCTGCCCTTCGCAGACTAGCGATTTTTAAATTCAGGACTACGCTTGCCAAGAAAGGCGGCCATGCCTTCCTTTTGATCTTCCGTGGCAAACAATGCATGAAAGTTGCGGCGTTCGAACAGCAGACCTTCGTCCAATGGCGTCTCGAAGGCGCGATTGATGCACTCTTTGGCCATCATCACCGACGGCAAGGACTTAGAGGCGATAAGCGCCGCCGTTTCAAGCGCATCATCCAGCAAGCGGTCCACGGGCACGACCCGCGACACCAGGCCCGCAAGCTCGGCTTCGGCGGCGGTAATCATCCGGCCGGTAAGTATCATGTCCATGGCCTTGGCCTTGCCTATGGCCCGCACCAGGCGCTGCGTTCCGCCAAATCCCGGGATAATGCCAAGGTTGATTTCGGGCTGGCCGAAACGGGCATTTTCGGCCGCAATAATGAAGTCGCACAGCATGGCCAGTTCGCAACCGCCGCCCAATGCATAGCCCGACACCGCGGCAATAATGGGCTTGCGGATGCGGCGCAGCGACTCCCAGTCGTGCCCCAGATAATCCTGCGAATACACGTCGGCATACGACCAGGGCTGCATGGCGGCAATATCCGCGCCGGCCGCAAATGCCTTTTCGCTGCCGGTCAGCACAATGGCCCCGACCGCCTCGTCGGCGTCGAACTCGCGCAAGGCCTTGGCCAGCTCGCCGATCACCTCATTGCTTAATGCATTCAATGCCTTCGGCCGGTCCAGAGTCGCCAGCCCCACGCGGCCGCGAATTTCAGTTTTTACCAACGCTGCGGTCATATTGACTCCTTGCACAGTACTATAAAGGGATGAACAAAAAACCGTTACTTTACCGCCTAACGCCATTCGACCCCGCGAGCCACCGCTTCAAGGTCGAACTGTCCATTCGAACCCCCGCCCCAAAAGGCCAGGAGCTCTCGCTTCCCGCCTGGATTCCGGGCAGCTACTTGATACGCGATTTCTCGCGCCAGATCCTCAGCATCAAGGCCGCCAGCCGAGGCAAGGCGGTAAGCATAATCAAAACCGGCAACCACACATGGCGATGCGCGCCGTGCAATGGGCCGCTGCATATTGAATATACCGTCTACGCCTGGGATCTTTCGGTACGCGGTGCGCACTTCGACCAGACCCATGCTTTCTTCAATGGGGCCAGTGTATTCCTATGTCCGGCCGGGCATGAAGACCAGCCCTGCAATCTAGAGCTGCTGCCTCCGCCGCACGCGCGCAACTGGAAGGTCCACACCAGCCTGCCCGAGGCCGCCGGGCATCCGGGCAGCGCGCACCGCCATGGCTTCGGACGCTATACGGCTCCGGACTATGATGCGCTTATCGACCATCCGGTCGAAATGGGCACGCCGCAAGTCGTGCGCTTTCGGGCTCATGGCGCCGAACACGAAATGGTGTTCACCGGCGTGGTGCCCAACCTCGACCTCAAGCGCATCGCCGCGGACGTTCAAAAAATCTGTGCAGCCCAGATAGCCTTGTTCGAACCCGACAGCAAACAAGCGCCCTTCCTGGACTCGTCCGACCGCTATGTTTTCATGACCATGGTCACGGCCGACGGCTATGGCGGGCTGGAACACCGCGCCTCGACGGCCTTGATGGCCGCGCGCAAGGATCTGCCCACGCTGGGCTGCGGCGACGCCGGCGAAGGCTACCAGGCCTTCCTGGGGCTGGTCAGCCACGAATACTTCCACACCTGGAACGTCAAGCGCATCAAGCCCGCGGCATTCGCGCCCTACGATTTAAGCCACGAAAATCACACACGCCTGCTCTGGGTTTTCGAGGGCTTCACGTCTTACTACGACGACCTGATGCTGTTGCGTTCGGGCGCTATCGGCCGGGCCGACTACCTGCGCCTTATTGCCAAAACCATCAGCGGCGTGCGGCGCTCGCCGGGACGCCACAAGCAGTCGGTGGCGGAAAGTTCGTTCGACGCCTGGACGCGCTATTACAAGCAGGATGAAAACTCGCCCAATGCGTTGGTCAGCTACTACACCAAGGGATCTTTGGTGGCGCTGGGGCTGGACTTGCTTATCCGCCGCGAATCGGGCGGCAGCCGCTCGCTGGACGATGTCATGCGCCTGTTGTGGGACCGCTACGGACGCGGCTTCTATCAGGGCGGCGGCACGGGCGTGCCCGAAAAAGCCATGCCCAGGCTGATACGCGAAGCCACCGGCGTCGACGCTTCCGATTTCATCGCCCGCTACGCAGAAGGGCGCGAAGACATACCGCTGCAAGCCATGCTGGCGCAACAAGGCATCAAACTTGAATGGCAGGCCGCATCAAAGCTGCCCTCGCTGGATGTGCGCACGCGCAGCGCGCACGGCGAAACGCAATTGGCTACGGTCTTCGAAGGCGGGGCCGCGCACCGCGCCGGCCTTTGCGCCGGAGACATCGTGGTTGCGGTCAACGGCCTGCGCGTGCCCGAGAACGGGCTCGACCGCCTGTTGCAGGCATACCGGCCCGGAGACACGATAACCATTCACGTGTTCAGGCGCGATGAGCTGCGGGCTTTTGAAGCAATCTTGGCCGAGCCCGAGAAGACCGAATGCACGCTGGCGCCGGTTATGGCTTGATCGCCAAGGGACAAGCCGGTCGCAGCGGCTGCGCATGTCATCGGTAATCAAGCGTTGATGGCATCGTCGCTTTACACTGACGGGCCTGTTCCGAACGTGCTGGCGGCTATCAGGCCGCGCTTCGCTCGATGCTGGCCTGAATAGCCTTGGCGGCGGTGATGCCGTCGGCCAGGGCCGTAACCACGCATGGATGCTGGCGCTGAGTGACCTCGCCAATGGCATATACCCTGGGGCAACTGGTCTGGGCCATGACGCTGTCGGTTTCAATATAGCCTTGCGCGGTACGGCGCAGATTCAGGCTGTCGGCAAAATGCGTACTGGGTTCCCAGCCGTAGAACACCATGATCAAATCGTAATGCTGCCCATCGACCGTACGGGCCTGGGCGTCGATGCGGTATGCGCCCTCGCGCACTCTTTCGGCGGGAACCTGGCGTACAAATTGCTGCTGCGCGCGCACGCTGCGTGCATATACATCCACGCAGGCCGCCCCATGCTGCATGGCGTACAAGGCATTCTCGAATGCGTTATCGCCTCCGCCCAGCACGGCAACCCGCTTTTGCTTGAAATCCTGGGCCACGATATGCACGCCTGGCCCGACAAGCACGCCCGGCGCCGCATCAGCCGCGCTGCCCAGCGTGGATCTTTCTTCGAAGCGCATGACCGGCGTAGCGGCCATTTCCGGCAGACGGCGGGCCGTGACACCGGTAGCCAACACCAGATGCGTAGCGCGCACGACGTCGCCCGGTTCGCCCGCTTTCGTTGCAGCAAAGCAGTCGTCCTCATGTTCGACGCGCTCGACCGCATGCGACAGCAAGGCCGGCACGCCGGCTTGCTTCAGGCTTAACTCCAGATTATCGGCAACCTGCATTCCCGTCATGCCAGGCAGCGATGCGTTCCAGTCGTCCTGAAACGGATTGATCCGGCACAGCCCTCCGATCCGGCTGCCCGCTTCAAGCAAAACCGGCGCCAAGCCCAGGCGCGCCAGCCACACCGCGCAGGACACCCCCGCAGGTCCACCGCCAATAATCATTGCATCGTATTTTTTTGCCTGCATTGCGCTCCGTCCCTTCCTTACCGCTTGGCAGCCTTCTGCCTGCTAGACTGCCTACCTTACCAAATTCTTGCGGCATCACGTAATCGAACTACAATTGCGCCATCCTGTTAAGGCCTACGCAATATGTCCACACGCCGCATTTTCTTCTCGCAACTAGCGCTTGACGCCCGCATCGGGATTCTCGAGCATGAGTTGCGCGCAACGCAGCCCCTGCATATCGATGCGGAAATCGACGTCGACGTCACCCAGCAAGTGCACGACCAAAACATCCAGACCGTCCTGGACTACCGGCTGCTGCGCAACGCCATCGTGCAAGAATGCACCCAGGCGCACGTCAACCTGCTTGAAACGTTGATCGAACAAGTGGTCGACCGGCTGCTTGCCGAATTCGCCGAAATCAGCCGGGTTAAAATCCGTATCAGCAAACCCAATGCCTTTTCAGACTGCGCCGCCGTTGGCATAGAACTGCAACGCAGCCGCTAATATTCTTCTTTCGTGCAACCCGTGGGCAACCGCCGGTTTACAGCCATGCAACCCGAACCTTCAGTCTCGCCGCCCGCCTCCAGCCAGGTAGCGGACGCACCCGACATCCAACCCGACGCCCAGGCCGCACGCAAGCGCGCCCATAAACAGCGCGTCGATGACAACAAGCTTGCCAAACGGCTGATGCGCGAAACCGGCCGGGCCATTGCCGACTTCAACATGATAGAGGACGGCGACAAAGTCATGGTGTGCCTGTCGGGCGGCAAAGACTCGTACAGCATGCTTGACATCCTGCTGACGCACCAGGCGCGCGCTCCGATAAAGTTCGACATCGTTGCCGTGAACCTGGACCAGAAGCAGCCCGGTTTCCCCGACCATATCCTGCCTGAATACCTGAAAGAACTGGGCATTCCGTTTCACATCGAAACGCAAGACACCTACTCTGTCGTGACCCGCGTCATTCCTGAAGGCAAGACCATGTGTTCGCTGTGCTCGCGCATGCGCCGCGGCATTCTGTACCGCGTGGCCGACGAGCTGGGCGCAACAAAAATAGCGCTGGGCCACCATCGCGACGACATCCTGGCCACCTTCTTCCTGAACCTGTTCTATGGCGGCCGCATGAAAGCCATGCCGCCCAAGCTCATGTCGGACGACGGCAAGCATATTGTGATTCGGCCGCTGGCCTATGTGATGGAAAAGGACCTGGTAGCCTACGCTGCCCTGAAACAGTTCCCCATCATCCCATGCAATCTGTGCGGCTCGCAAGAAAACCTCAAGCGCCAGGAAGTCGGACGGATGATCGCCGAATGGGACAAGAAAATGCCCGGCCGTTCCTGGAATGTATTCGGCGCCTTGTCGCGCGTCGTGCCTACGCATTTGATGGACACCGGGCTGTTCGATTTCGCCGGCCTGAAACCCACCGGCACCATGGATGAAAACGGCGACACCGCCTTCGATACGGAAGACTTCGCCGAGCCTCTCTTTGCGGATCCCAACACACCAATCGATGCGCAAGACCAAGCCCCGGACAGCCCTCGGCACAAGACTGTATTCATGACCGACTTGCGCGGCCTGCCTTCATAACCCGCGCCCGCTCGGCCTGACAAGCCGGCGTACCAGTGTTACCCTTTATATAAGCACGCGCCTGACGTGCTTTTTTTATTTGTCCATCGCCCAAATCAAAGGGAGTCAGCCGCATGCTTTCCGATTCGGCCAGCAGCACTTTGAACATCGAATTCCAGCACCAACGCGGCAGAACGCCCGCCAGCGAAACGCCGCAGCCGAACGGACGCGCCTGGAGCGTCTTTAAATCCTTGTTGATCGCGGCCGTACTGCTGCTGGGTTTGACAGCACTGCAACCGGCGCACAGCAAAGAGACGCCGTACGAAACCCTTGCCAACATCCTGGAAGACCCCCAAAGCCGCGAGCAGCTCATCAATGAGCTGCGCACCATGGCACCGGCCGGGCCAGCCGAAAATACCCCGGCTCCGGCCGCGGCCAGCCAGGCCTCCGAGGACGCATCCACCCCCCAACGGCTGGCCGCTTCGCTGCAGAACGCCAGCCATCGCCTGACCAGCGACCTGTCCAGCGCTGCGGCCGCAATCAAATCCCTGGCGCAAGGAGAGCTTCCGCCTGAAAGCAGGATGCAGGGCGTCGACCGCCAGCTTAAGGTCCTGTTCATAGTCTTGCTGACCGTGCTGATCGCCTACCTTGCGCTGCGCCTGGCGGCCGCCCGGATCTTCGCGCGCCTGAGCCGCTGGACAGCGCAAGCCCGGCCGCAGGCCGGCGCTGCCCATGACGCCGGGGCGGCAAGCCCCCGCCACGGCAAAAGACATCTTGCCTTGAACCGGAAACTGCTGGGCGTCAGCGCTGCCCTGGTCGTCGACCTGGCAGCCACCCTGCTGGCCGCGCTGGCCGGCTATGTGGCGGCAGCCATCAGCGCTGATCAAACCGCAAATGCCACGTCGTTCGCCTTTCAATTCCTGACAGCCTTCGTCATGATCGAAGTCGCCAAGGCTTTGTCCCGAGGCGTGTTCGCCACCCGTTACGAGCACTTGCGCCTTCTACCCTTAAGCCGCGAAACCGCCCACTACTGGAACCGCTGGCTAAGCCTGCTGATCAGCCTGACAGGCTATTGCCTGCTGGTCGTCGTGCCTATCACCCAGGCTGTCTTGCTGCCATCGCTTGGCCGCCTGCTGGGCCTGGTCATTATGCTGGGTGTGTACATCTACGGCGTGCGGGTGGTCTGGAGCAACCGCAACACAGTCAGGGCCGGACTTATCGAATGGGCCCGGAATTCCAGCGCCGCAGTATTCGGCACGCTTATCCGCATATTTGCCCGGCTGTGGCATCTGCTGGCCATGGCCTATCTTACGGTGCTGCTAGTCGCCAGCCAGGCGGACCAACAGCAGGCCTTGTCTTTCATGGTTGGCGCCACTGTGCAATCGGCCATTGCCATTGTGCTCGGGGCACTGGCGGCCGCCGCCTTGACGGCGCTGCTGACGCGCCACATCGCCGTGCCCGAACACTGGGGCAAAGCCCTTCCATTACTCGAGGTCCGCATCAATTCGTATGTTCCTGCCGCCCTGAAAGGCCTGCGGCTGCTGATACTGATTCTTGTCGCCCTGGTAGTGCTGGACGCCTGGCACGCCTTCGACCTTGGAGCCTGGCTGACCTCGGATAGCGGCCTGACCGTCATTACGGTCTTGCTGCGCGTAGGATTCATCCTGGCGATCGCAGCGCTAAGCTGGACCATACTGGCCAGCGTCATCGAACACCGGCTTGGCGCCGCAAGCGCCCATCACCGCCCTACCGAGCGCGAAAAAACCCTGCTCATGCTGTTTCGCAACGCGGCGGCCGTGGTCATTGCCACCATGACGGTGCTGGTCGTTCTATCGCAAATCGGGATAAACATAGGCCCCCTGATAGCAGGCGCCGGCGTGGCCGGGCTGGCCATCGGCTTCGGTGCCCAAAAGCTGGTTCAGGATGTCATCACCGGCTTGTTCATACAGCTGGAAAACGGCATGAACCAAAACGATATCGTCGAGGTCGTCGGCCTGTTCGGCACTGTAGAAAAAATAACCATCCGCTCGGTCGTCATACGCACGCTGGACGGCGGCTACCATCTGATCCCGTTTTCCAGCATCGACAAGCTCAGCAATCACACCCGCGATTATGGCTACCACTATGCTGAATACTATATAGCGCACCGCGAGAACGTGGACGAAGCCATTGCTCAGATGAATCTGGCCTACAAGGACCTGATGCAGGATGCCGAGCTTGCTCCCGAAGTGCTGGAAGAAATCTCCATCCCCGGCGTTACCGCATTGAACGAGCGCGGTTTCAGCATTCGCGTACTGATCAAGACAACGCCAGGCAACCAATGGGCCGTTCAGCGCGGCTACAACAGATTGCTCAAGCAGCGCTTCGATCAAGCCGGCATCGAGCTGCCGTATCCACAATCGGTGCTGCATTTCGGCCGCGACAAGTCCGGCTATGCGTCTCCAGTGGATGTGCGCGCAGTCGATTCGCTGCGCGAATTTACAGCTACCAAGCCCTCTGCAAACTGAGCGGCAAAACCCCGCCAGGCAAGCCGCAGCCCAAAAGCAAGAAGCCGCTCCAAGCTTTTGGGGCGGCTTCGCGACGGGCATGACGAAGGATTCAAGCGTGGCGTTATCGTCCCGCGCTTGCCGTGCCTTCCCAATGCGGTCCGGGAACCGTAATATCGAACAGTTCCAGGACACGAGCCACCGTGTGCTGGACCATTTCGTCGATAGTGGCGGGATGATGATAGAAAGCCGGCAGGGGCGGGAAAATGATGCCGCCCATTTCGGTGACCGCCGTCATGTTGCGCAGGTGCGCAAGATTGAAGGGCGTTTCGCGCACCAGCATGACCAGGCGCCGGCGCTCTTTAAGAGTCACGTCGGCTGCACGCGTTACCAGGTTGTCGGACAAACCGTGCGCCACGGCCGCCAACGTGCGCATGGAACACGGCACAACGACCATGCCCATGGTGGCAAACCCGCCGCTGGCCAGGGTTGCGCCGACATCGCGAAAGCTATAGACCTTGTCGGCCAGCGCATGGACCTCTTGGCGGGTCAGGCCAAGCTCGTACTTGATGTTCAGCACGCCCGCCGGCGAAACCACCAGGTGCGACTCGACATCGGGCACGCCCTGCAAGGCCCGCAGCAAATGCACCGCATATGTGGCTCCGGTGGCTCCTGTTACGCCGACGACCAGGCGGCGTACTTTCGCATCACTCAAGCGCGCCGGCCTCTTTCAGCATGGTCAGCAATTCGCCGCTTTCGTGCATCTCGGAAATAATGTCCGAACCGCCAAGAAATTCGCCAGCCACATACAGCTGGGGAATCGTGGGCCAGTTGGCATATTCTTTTACGCCCTGGCGCACTTCCTCGTCTTCAAGCACGTTGACAGTAACCAGCTTGGTCACGCCCGATGCCTTCAGAATTTGGATGGCCTTGCCGGAAAAGCCGCATTGCGGAAACTGGGCTGTTCCCTTCATGAACAACACAACGGGATGGCTCGTGACGGTTTCCCGAATAAAATCTTGAACTTCGCTCATGGTGCTTTAATTTCCAGGACAATAAGTAAACAATTAGACAATTATAAAAACCCGCCGGTAATTCTTTCGATGCCAGCCAGATCCTGCAGGCTGCTCACCCGGCAAAAGCCGGTATCTTGCAACATTTTGCGCACGGCGGATGCCTGATCCCATCCGTGCTCCATCCATAATACGCCACCTGACGCCAATCGCGCAGGCGCGCCCGCCACAATCGTTTCAAGGGCATGCAGGCCATTGGCGCCATCGGTCAGGGCGCCTATGGGTTCAAAGCGCAAATCGCCCTGGCCCAGGTGCGCATCGTCTGCGGAAATATAAGGCGGGTTCGACACGATAATGTCGAAGGCCGGCTGGCCCACGATTGCATCGTACCAATTTCCACAAGAAAACTCGACTCGGGCCCCAAGCTTGCCGGCATTGCCATCCGCTACCGCCAGCGCCTGGGGGCTGATGTCGGTGGCAAAGACCTGCGCCTGCGGACATGCCAGCGCAATCGATATGGCGACAGCGCCGCTGCCCGTGCCCAGGTCCAGTACGCGGGGCGCAGCCAGGCCCGACTGATTGATATGCTGTACCGCGGTTTCCACCAGCAGTTCGGTTTCAGGACGGGGAATCAGCACTCCCGGAGCCACGCTGAATGCATGCCCCATGAACTCGCGCTCGCCCAGCAAATATGCCATGGGCTGCCCCGCCAGCCGCGAATCGGCCAAGGCCTGGAACCGCTGCACCGTGCCCGGCTCGAGCACGTCGGTATCGTGCGCAATAAGCCACGACCTGGGCACTTGCAACACATGCTGCAACAGCATTTGCGTTTCCAGCCGGGGCAAGCGGCAAGACGCCAGCAGACGGCGCACGGTATCGGCCATGCCCGCCCTACTCTTCGCCCATGGCGGCCAACTGCTCGGCCTGGTGTTCGGCCAGCAAAGCGCCGGTCAGCTCGTCCAGGTCGCCTTCCATAATGGCCTGCAATTTATACAACGTAAGATTGATGCGGTGGTCCGTTACCCGGCCCTGCGGGTAGTTATAGGTGCGAATGCGCTCTGAGCGGTCGCCCGAACCCACCAGGCTTTTGCGCTGGGCGGCTTCTTTATTATGCTGCTCTTGCTGCTGCTTGTCCTTAAGCCTGGCCGCCAGCACCTGCATGGCCTTGTCCTTGTTGCGATGCTGGGAGCGGTCGTCCTGGCATTCCACCACCAATCCTGTGGGCAAATGTGTAATACGCACCGCTGAATCGGTTTTATTGATGTGCTGGCCGCCCGCCCCGCTGGCACGGAACGTATCGATACGCAGCTCGGACGGGTTGATGACAATCTCGCTCAAGGCATCGGCTTCGGGCAAAATGGCCACCGTGCAAGCAGAGGTATGGATCCTTCCTTGCGTTTCGGTTTCCGGCACGCGCTGCACCCGATGCGCGCCCGACTCGAACTTCAACCGGCCATACACGCTGTCGCCGCCAATGCGCGCGATGACTTCCTTGTAGCCGCCGACTTCGGACTCGCTCGCCGACATCAACTCGACGCGCCAGCCGCGGTTTTCCGCATAACGGCTGTACATGCGCAGCAAGTCGCCCGCAAACAAGGCGCTTTCGTCGCCCCCCGTGCCTGCCCGGATTTCCAGGAATACGCTGCGCCCGTCATCCGGGTCGCGCGGCAACAGCAAAATCTGCAAGTCGGCGGCCAGTTGCTCAAGCCGGTCCTTGCCCAGCTTGTACTCTTCTTCGGCCATTGCCTTCATCTCGGGATCGCCCATCATTTCCTGGGCCGCCTGAATGTCCCCTTCTGTGGCGGTATACGCGGCAAACACCTCGACCACCGGTTCCAGCTCGGCGCGCTCGCGCGACATCTTGCGAAAGCGGTCCATATTGCCGGTGATTTCCGGCTCGGCCAGCATGGCGTCAATTTCTACTAACCGGCGAGACAAATGCTCCAGCCGATTGCGCATCGAATTTTTCATAAATATTGGGGAGGATAAGGTGGGTTAAAACATGTCGCGTAAAGGATACGCGCAGCGACGCAAGCGAAGGAGTATTCCCAGCTAACGACGCCGTTCCACCGTGGGCAGCAGACGCGGCAACAAGGAAATGAGTTGCTCGCGCTCGGCCTCTTCGCTTTGATTAAGCGCCGCCAAAGGCCCGTGGATGTACTTTTGCGTGAGGCCGTGCGCCAGCAATTCAAGCACCGCGTCGGGCGCATCGCCCCTGGCCAGCATGCGGCGCGCCTTTTCCAGTTCGGCCTGGCGTACCTTGTCGGCAGCCTGGTGAATTTCCACAATAGTGGGCACTATTTCGCGATTTTGCAGCCAGTGCATGAAATTTTGCACCCGCGTCTCGATAATGGCCTCTGCCTGCACCACCGCCGCACGGCGCGCGTCGGTGCCGCTTTGCACCATGCGGCCAAGGTCGTCCACCGAATACAAATACACATCGTCCAGTCGCCCGACTTCGGTTTCGATGTCGCGCGGCACGGCAAGGTCGACCATCACCATGGGCCGGTGGCGGCGCGAACGCGTGGCTCTTTCCACCATCCCCAAGCCAAGGATGGGCAAGGAGCTTGCCGTACAGGAAACAATGACATCGAAATTGGCGAGCTTTTCAGGCAGCTCGGACAAGCGCATGGTCTTTGCCGTAAAGCGCGAAGCCAGCAGTTCCGCGCGCTCCAGCGTGCGGTTGGCCACCACGATATGCTTGGGAGCCAGCGCGGCAAAGTGCGTGGCGCATAGCTCGATCATTTCGCCCGCGCCAATGAACAGCACACTGGTTTGCGACAAGTCGCCAAACACCCGCTCTGCCAGCCGCACCGCGGCCGCCGCCATGGACACCGAATGCGCGCCGATGGCCGTTTGCGACCGCACCTCTTTGGCTACTGAGAACGTACGCTGAAACAACTGGTGCAGCAAAGTGCCCAGCGCGCCCGCCTCGTTGGCGGCGCGCACGGCGTCTTTCATTTGCCCCAGGATTTGCGGTTCGCCCAGCACCATGGAATCAAGCCCGCTGGCCACACGAAAGGCGTGGCGCACCGCCTCGTTTTGCTGATACTCGTACAAATGAGGTTTGAGATTGACCGACTCCAACCGATTGAAATCGGCCATCCACACCGGCAGCTGCTCGCGCACATGGGGTTCGGCCGCACAGTAGATTTCGGTGCGATTACAGGTGGAAAGAATGGCCGCTTCTTTGACCGACGCCCCAAACGCCGAACGCAAACCGTCCAGCGCAGGCCGAAGCACATCGATCGGAAACGCCACGCGCTCCCGCACCGCAACCGGGGCAGAAACGTGGTTCAGACCGAAAGTTAAGACGTCGACGGACATGGAAAGCGCAAAAACCTCAGAAAATACCTGCAGATAGGCGTAGATTATAAACGCCTGCGCAAAATTGGGGGTAATCCATTATGGAATGCGTCTTGTTTTCAAGCTATTAGCGCCGTGCCGAACATGCAGCGGCCACACAGTGCGCAACACCAGGCGCTCCTGTACACTCGGCGTACCGGTCAGCGCAGGCCTGAAAAGCCGCAATTCAGCCTTCTTGCCGCCAGCACGCATTTAAATTTTCGTGTATAGTTTTGCCTTTCACGGTTGGCCTGGTAGCTCAGTCGGTAGAGCAGAGGATTGAAAATCCTTGTGTCGGTGGTTCGATTCCGCCCCAGGCCACCATCTTGCTGTTCCAGCACGCTTCAAAACATCCCAAAACGCAGAAATATCAATATCTTAGGCGACAGTCATCGCCCAGGACGTCTCACTGCGCGTCGCTATATCCCGCATTTGTCTGTACCCCAGTTTGTACCCCACAATGGTTTCGTGAAAAACAGCCTTTGGGGGTACAAGTCTTGGGCTTACTAAGCGAAACACAGATCAAAGCGGCCAAGCCTGGCCAGAAGGAATACCTACTGAATGACGGGGACAATCTGTACCTGCGTGTGCGAACCACGGGTAAGGCCTGGATTTACCGTTACATGAAGGATAGCAAGCCCATCAAACTTGGGATGGGGCCATACCCGGAAGTTTCCCTCGCGCAGGCACGAGCCAAGGCATACGAAGCCAACAGTCAACGAGCCAATGGCCTGGACCCGAAAGAAGTCCGTGAGCACCAGGAAGAGCTGGCGCGAATCGCTCGTCTGCATACCTTCGAGTTACTAGCCCGCGCCTGGCACACCAGTGCCAAGAAAGACCGGGAATGGTCGGAGGACTACGCCCAGAAAGTCATCCGACATTTGGAAATCCACATCTTCCCATGGGTAGGACACAAACCAATTGAGGTGATTCTGCCCACAGAAATTGTCCGGTGCCTGCATCGTCCGAAGGATCGCGGCAATCTGGAAACTGCCCAGCGTGTGCGCGAGGCCGTTCAGCACGTCTACCAATACGCTGTAGACGTGGGAGCGCTGGAGCCGAGCAAGAATTTCGTCAACAAGAACACCGGCGGCCTGCCACCGCCACGCAGTCGGCATTTCGCAGCGATTACCGAACCTGCCCAACTTGGGCAACTGCTCCGCGATATTCGCAGCTATCACGGCCATTTCATCACGCGATGTGCATTGAGGCTTGCGCCCATGATGTTTCAGCGGCCGGGCCAGATCCGGCTCGCTGACTGGGAGGACATCAACTTTGAAGTTGAACTATGGCGCTGCCCGCCCGAGAAAATGAAGATGCGTGAGTGGCAAAAACGGGATAGCCGTACGCCGGCACACATCGTACCGCTACCTCGCCAGGCCTTAGAAGTTCTGCGGGAACTATATCCATTGACTGGCCCCACCGGCCCCGTGTTCCGTAGCATGTCACGACGTTCGGAGAAAAGCCGCTACATCAGCGATAACACGATTAACGCGGCGCTGCGCACCATGGGCTATGACACGAAGGAAGAAATCACCGGTCACGGCTTTCGCGCCACAGCACGGACGATGATCCGCGAACATCTGGGCTGGGAGCCCGACGTCATCGAACGCCATCTGGCCCACACTTCAGACGAAGAGCTCGGCAGCAGTTATGACCGCGCAGCCTTCATTGCCCAGCGCAAAACGATGGTGCAGCAATGGGCCGACTTTCTGGATGAACTGGAAGTTGGGCAGATGCCTATGCCCGAGGACAACATACTGCAATTCATCCGTCATCGGCCACGGCCTGCGCTACGGGTCGGGACATGACGAAACTTAGGGCATTGCTATCTGGTGGCAATGCTCAAGTGACGACTGACTGTATCTCCCAAGGAACCTACCCATGAATGAGTCCCTTTCTGAAGTCATCCGCATCCGAGTGACTCCCTCCCATGCCGCTCGTCTGGGCGAGGCGGCAGCTCTCTCAGGGCTGTCCCTCTCGGATTACATGAGGCGCCGACTGTCCGCCGATGACATGCTGCAGGAAGAATTGACGCTGTTGCGTCAGATCGTGGCAGACCTGGGTCATCTGCGCGATACCCGTCTGGCCGCCATCGAAACCGCCCATCTGCTGCGCGCCATGGCCAAGCCTGAACACATTGCCATCGCGCAACAAACACTGCAGCATCAACGCTGATTCTTACTGGACGTAGTCAAAATATTCCTGAAATGGTATATTAACGTGAAGCCTGCCCCTATAAAACCGCTTTTTTGGCTTGGTAGCAGCAAGAAAGATCTGCTGGCGTTACCTGTGCCAGTACGGAAATTCTTTGGCCATGTTCTTGATACCGCCCAACGAGGTGAACAGCACGAAGCAGTAAAGGTGCTGAGTGGCTTCGGCAGCGCAGGTGTACTGGAGATCATCGAAGACGACTCCGGCAGCACATACCGAACCGTCTACACCGTGCGGTTCTCTGAGGCCGTCTTTGTGCTGCATGTCTTTCAAAAGAAGAGCAAGCGCGGTATTGAAACGCCCAAGCCAGATATGGACATCATTCGCCAGCGCCTCAAAGCTGCCGCCATCGTTGCTCAGGAGTTGAAAAAATGACTAAACGCATTGTTGCAGGAGTTGAAATCGAGGCCAGCTCGGGCAATGTATTCGCAGACCTCGGCCTACCCGATGCCGAGAAGCTACAGATCAAATCGGGGCTGGCTACCGAAATCGCCAAAGCCATTCGGGAGCGTGGACTTACCCAAGTCGAAGCGGCACAGCGCATGGGTCTGACACAACCCAAAGTATCAAGTCTGCTGCGCGGTGAGTTCTCAAACCTCTCCGAGCGCAAGCTGATGGACTGCCTGAACCGCCTGGGCTATGACATAGAAATTCGCCTGCGTAAAACACCGGAGACAGTCGGCCATCTGATGCTGACCCATGCCTAAGACTATAGCCGTACAGGCTGCGGGCCATGGCCAAGCCTGAACAGATCGGCCTCGCTTAACAGAATCTGCAGCGTCAACGCTGATTCGTCCTCGGCCTGTTCCAAGGCCATCTGCCGTACCCATTCCCGGAGACATCTTCATGCAAACCCTTCCCGCCCTGCGGGCTGGGGCGCTGGCGCTCGCCTGCGTCCTGGCTCCTGTCGCTCATGCCGCCGGCACGGCTGACCTACTCACTGGCATCCCACGTCTAGCCTGCGAAGCAACGCTTTGCCTGTCATCCAGCCTGCGACCTGGCCAGTGCAGTCCATCCCTGGACCACTACTTCGGCATCAGGAAGTACAACAAACACGGCCTGGACTGGTCAGCAACCGTCTCAGCGAGACGTTCCTTTCTATCGCAGTGCCCAGCGTCCGGCGACTCAGGCATGTCAGAGCGCATTGATGCCATATCACGCGGTGCTGGCAAATGCGACGCGGAATTCTTGAACCAAACCTATGCCGATACGGCGTACAAATGGCGCAAGCGTGAATACGGCGGTGACAGCGGGCAAACCGTCTACGAAGTCCATCCGCTACCTACAGTCACACTCGACCAGCTACCCACCTATTGTGTCGTTTACAACGATCACGCCTGGACGTATGAGCTGTCTGTACGCTACGTCGGCAGGCCAACCATGGGCGGGCACTGGGTCAAAGCCGAAGAGTACGACGCAGCACAAGCCAAATGGGATGCCGACCATAGCGGGTTATGGGCGAAAGGCTGGAATTTTTCCCTGACGGACCCCAGGCACCGGCGTGGACGCTGAAGGAGCCAAGCATGATCGCAGAAATAGCAGCCTTGGTCCTCACCTGCGCGCCCAACATCCACCCAGTCACGCTGCATGCACTGATTCGTCATGAATCCCGAGTCCAGCAGTACGCCATCGGCGTCAACCGCAAGGGCCAGCACCTTCGACGGCAACCTCAAACCTTGGTCGAAGCGAGCGCAGCTGCTGACCGCCTCATTGACCAGGGTATCGACTTCGATGCCGGGCTGGGGCAGATCAATGTTCGCAACTGGGCGTGGTTGAAGCTGGATAGCAAGACTGTCTTTGATCCGTGCCGCAACTTGGCCGCCGCCCAGACGGTACTGGCAGAGTGCTATGCCAGAGCGTTGCCCCGACAGACAGATCCGCAGCGCGCCTTACGCGCCGCACTGTCCTGCTACAACACTGGCAATTTCAAGCGCGGTTTCACCAATGGCTATGTCGGCAAAGTGCTGGCCCAAGCGAAGATCAAGGTTCCGGCCTTGGCACCGCTGAAAAACGAAACGACAGGGCCTGCGACAAAGGCCACGCCGGCAGAGCCAGCGCAGAAACCCGATCAAGGACCACCGGCTCAACCAGAAGGTGCACCGGACGGTTTCAGCGCCAACCCGGCAACCGACGGTTTTTCACAAACGCGTGACGGCAAACCAGAGACCAACTCGGACACCGACGCCTGACGCACCCCTGGCCGACCTAGCCACACTCATTCCTATTCTTACCCACCACCACTGCGCCCCTTGGCTTCCAGGGGCAGGAGTCTTCGCATGTCTCTACTGAAACACTTCAAGAACGCTATGTCCTTCCTACGGATCATCAGTAAACCGACTACAGCCGCACTACTGCTCGGTATCCATCAGGCTGCATTTGCACAATCCATCGGCGGACTTTCCCGAGCGCAAACCACATTGCAGACTCTCAGAGACAATCTGGATGTCATCCTGCCCATTGCAGCCATCATCATCGGCGTCATCATTTTTGTACTGTATTCGGCAGAGGTCATGCGTAAAGACGATGCCATCCGTTGGGGCATTGGCGTGCTGCTGGCCGGATCCGTTGCCGAACTGGTTGTGTTGCTTTGGAGGTAAGCCATGGCAACCAACACTTATCCGGTCTTTAGAGGACTGGGCCGCAAGGCCACCTTCATGGGCGTTCCCACCAAGCTATTACTGGGCGCCTTTACCTGCGTAGCCATAGTCGCCATGACGGCAGGCCTAGCCTGGTGGGGCTTGCTTTTCCTCGTCATACCCACGCTTGCCATTCTCACCCGCGATGACGATAAAGCGCTGGATGTGCTGTGGCTCGAATTGAAAACGCGACGGCGCAATCGCAATCAACGCTTCTGGCAGGGCTCAAGTTACGCCCTGCAAGGCTACCACCGGCGTCGGCCCTGGCGCGCACTCATCAAGTAAAGGATGTTTCCATGACTGCTGCTACCACCCTGGCCGTGGACGAACGGCGCGTCTCGCGCTATCTGCCCTATTCCCACCATGTCACCGACCAGATCATTGCCTGCGACAACCATGAATACCTGGCGGTCATAAAGATAACGGGCCGTGCGCCGGATGCCTATGCACAAGATGAGCTGAAAGATTGGATCGAAGCGCTGCATAACGTGCTACGCGGCTTACCCATGGGATCGCTTGGCCTGTACTCCCACATCGTGCGCCGTCGCGTCACGGAATACCCCGACAGCGCTTTCAACCAGCCCTTTGCTTCCAGTTTCGATGCCGCCTACCGTGCCACGTTCAATGCCTCGGGCCTGATGATCAACGATCTATACCTGACAGTGCTTATTCATCCAGTACAGGATCCGATACTGGGCACATTCGCCAGTTTGGAAAAAGCCGACGCACAACGCATTGCGCACTGGCAAGCCGAGTCCATCGAACGCCTGAACGGCATCATACGTGCCTTGAGCGCTGGCCTGTACCGCTACGATCCACAAACCCTGGGCATCGTAGATCGCAAGGGCTTTGCTTTTAGCGAAGCCGCCGAGTTCCTGGGATTTCTGCTTTCCGGTACGCACCGGCCCGTACCAATCAACCGAGAACGCTTGCGTGACACCCTGCCCTACGCCAGACCGATCTTTGGCCGCCATGGAGAATTGGGCGAACTGCGTACCGTCGCCAGCTCCCGCATCTTCGGCATGATGGAGCTACGCGACTACCCGGAAGCCACAAAACCGGGACACCTGGATCGGCTGCTGGGACTGCCGCACGAATTCGTGCTCACTCAATCGTGGGGCAGCCATACCGGAGCGGCAGCCAAAAAGCTGGTCAAGAAACATCACAAGCTGCTGGTCGATTCGGGCGATGATTCGATCAGCCAGGTCACCCAACTGACTGAGGCCATGGACGATCTGACATCAGCTCGCCTGGGCCTGGGCGATCATCACGCCACGATGCTGATTTATGGTGACACGGCTGAAGGGGTGCGCCAGGCC
Organism: Eoetvoesiella caeni; assembly: GCF_003315175.1. GTDB lineage: Bacteria > Pseudomonadota > Gammaproteobacteria > Burkholderiales > Burkholderiaceae_B > Eoetvoesia > Eoetvoesia caeni. The sequence goes on from NZ_QNRQ01000004.1 coordinate 267,398, forward strand.
TTGGCCCAGACCGCCACGGCGCTGGCCGAAGAGGCAATCGGCTTCCGGCCACTGGACCGGGCGCTAGAAGCCGGGTTTTGGGCTCAACTGCCCGGTAATTGGCACTGGCGGCCACGCCCGGTGCCCATCACATCGCTCAACTTCCTGTGTTTTTCCAGCCTGCATAACCAACTGACCGGCAAACCGGTCGGCAACCCCTGGGGGCCAGCGGTCACGCTGCTCAAAACCCAGACAGGTAGCCCGTTCTTCTTCAACTTCCATGCCTCTACTGAGGACTTGGACGAAACCGGAAAGCGTCGTCCGGGCAACACCATGATCATTGGGATGACCGGCACGGGTAAGACTGTATTGCAGGGAATGCTGCTTACCCAGGCGCAGAAATTTGGTGCAACGTGTGTTGTCTGGGACAAGGATCAGGGCATGCAGGTGCTCATCATGGCGCTGGGGGGCCGCTACTTCAACATCCGCCTGGGTGAGGCAACTGGCTGGAATCCGTTTCAGATGGAGCCCACCAAAGGCAACGTCGCCTTCATGGTGCGCCTGGTCGTATTTCTGGCCGAGCGCCGGGGCGAAGCAGTCACCACACGGCAGCAGGCAGATATTACCCAGGCCGTGCAGCAGCTAACCACGCTGATCGATCGAGAGGCTCGCACGCTATCGACTTTAAATACCTTGCTGCCCAATCCTTACAGTGAGGATGACACCACGAGCACCATCCATGCTCGCCTGGCCCCTTGGTGCCAGGGCGGTGAATATGGCTGGGTGTTCGATAACCCTGCCGATGAACTGAGTCTAGCCACCGACACAGGCCAACCCGCCATCTTCGGATTTGATCTGACCGAACTACTCGATGATGACGCAGTACGAGGCGCCGCCACGATGTATCTGAAGCACCGCGTTGATGCCCTGCACGATGGCCGGCGCATCATCAATCTGTACGACGAGTGCCAGCACCCGTTGAAGGACAGGCATTTTCAGGAAGACATGCAAGATGCCAGCCGCACCATCCGCAAGAAAAACGGCGTGCTGGCCTTCGCTACCCAGGAGCCGGGCGCCATCACGGAAAACCCAGTCGGCCCCTCTCTGGTTCAGCAGACAGCCACCTTAATTCTGCTGCCTAACCCCAGAGCCAAGGCCCGCGACTACATCGAGGGCTTCGGCCTGTCACCCACTGAGTTCGAGTTATTGAAGTCTTTGGGCGAGGCCAGCCGTAAATTTCTCGTCAAGCAAGGTTCAAGTGTCACGGTCGCGCAACTGGACTTGTCCGGCTGCGAAGACGAACTATTGGTGTTCTCTGGCAGCCCCGACATGGCTGAGATAGCCGAACAGGCAGTGGCCCAGGCCGGGCATGATCCGGCCGCCTGGCTACCTGTGTACCTGGACACCGTCAAACAAAGCCGCCAGATAACCGCCATTTCATAAGAAGGTAGCCTATGAAACCAGACACTCATGATCGGGAAAAGCAGCTAGCAGCGCTTGAACACAACCAGCGCCAAGCACAGGCCCGCGACGATTTGCAAGCAACGAAAGATCAGGACTTCTATGCCCGCCTGGGGCTTTCCGGCCCGGAAGCGCAAGCGGACACCCCGGATGATGCTTATGTCATTTCTGTCTACTGCGACCATTGGACGCATCAAGATCGGGAAGTTGGTCAAGCCAGTACGTACGAAACCGAGCTGGACCATATCACTGTCGATGCCGACGCCCTGGCGCAGCATGTTGAGCAATACGGGATCTCCGAGGCACCCTGCAGCCATCCCGACATGTCACCACAAGCCTGCTTCCGCTCCACTTTTCCACCCGAAGATCGTGCCTATTTTGAACAAGGGGTACACAAATATTACAGCCTGCTTATTCACGAAATGAATGGTCGCCCTCCTACTCCCGCCGATTATGAACAGGTAGCTGACCTGATCGGCGTACGTTTCGATCACCGCCCGGAACGGCATGAACAGGAGCATGGGCAGGAGGGTCCAGATCTATGCCTATGATCCCATCCAGCCCGCACCGCGACCCTACTTTCGATGACACCATGGACACGATCTGCCGGAACATCCTGAAACATAAACAAAGGTCCTACTGGCTTACAAAGACCGGACACGTTTGCAGCGTGACCGACGCCTGGGCAGCATTCAAACGCAGTCCGACCCACCCCAACAACCGTTCACCATAGGAAACCCAATGAATCGACGACATTTCATCACTACTGTTAGCGCCGCTGCGCTGCTGACCATCGTAGCCGGATGCAAGACTGAACCAGATGGAGAGAAGTTCGTGGGGTATTGGAAGTCGGACAAAGGAAATCACCCGGTGCTGGTCCGTATCGAGCGTAACGGGGAGAGCTTCCTCTTTCACGAGACAGCATGGAGTATCGTCGGGAAGGTCGGGTATCGAACCCGCACCGTACCAGCAGTCATTAAGGCGGCCGACAATGTACTGGTCGTAGCCGATACTGTTCATTTGGCCTACGACGAAAAGGAAGATGCGATCGTCTCCGATCGCATGAAGGCCCACCGCATCACCGAAGCACAATACGAAAGCGCTACCAACAAGACGTAGCCCTTTTCTAACAAATCCACAGGTCGGCATTCGTCGGACCTTGTGGACATCCTGGAGTTTCACATGACACGCTGCAAGTCGTTTGCGGCGGGCATAATCCTGTCCGCTGCCTTTCTAAATTCTGCCCATGCCAGCGGCATCCCCACCGTCGATGCGGCAACGATCGCCCAATTGCAGGAGCAACTGCTGACCGCCCGCGACCAATTGAAGAATCTAACCGATCAGCTAGCTACAGCCAAAAGTCAGCTGGCTGCTTTCACACAGTCCAGCGGTTACGGTAACGTTGTCGGCAACGCCGATATTCGGAACCAACTGCGCGCTGCCCTGCCATCCAATGCTCAGAGCCTACTGAACCGCTCGGGAGGGTCGAGCCTGGATGGCGATGTAGGCCGCATCACAGACGAGGTGATGGCTCCCGTGAATTTTCAGAAGGATCGCCAGAGCCTGTCCAGGCGCTCTCTGAATATTGAGGCCACATCCAAGGCCATGAGCGAACGGGCCTATGACTCCATGACTCGACGCCTAGCCAACGTAGATGCTTTACAGAACAAGATCAATCAGACAACAAACCCGAAGGAAATCGCGGAACTACAGGCTCGCATTCAGATAGAGCAAGCCAACATTCAAGCGGAGCAGACACGGATTCAGCTAGCATCCCAACAACTGGATGCCGAGCGCAATCTATTGCAGGCGCGAGCACAGCAAGTGTATAGGGGTTGGTTTGGTAGCACCACTAATGCCAGCGATGCCACCAATCCTGAAAAGTGAGGCGGCATCATGTCTAATCTGACTCCTCCTGTCACCCCGCCGTCAGCACCCAGCGATATTGCCCAATGGGTTATGACCCAAACAGAGAATGTCCTGGATGACGCTGTGAATGGACCCATGCAGGCTCTATTCGAGGCCTTGATGCCAGTCATCGTAGTTGGCCTCACACTTCAATTTGTCGTGTATGCGTTTGCCCTTATGCACGGACAGAGCAATATGACGGTCACTGAGTTCTTTCGCAAAGCCATTCTAGTGGCCATCATTTCGATGATTTTCGGAGTAGGCGGCCTGTATCAGAATGACATCGCGAAGGCTATGATTAGCCTGCCAGATGATGTGACTGAGCTAGCACTAGGTACTGGCAACGTAGCTCAAGAAGTCGACAAACTGCAGCACGAAGCCAGCGAAACGTCCAACACTATGCTAGGTGCTGACGGGGGTGACTCCATGCTTGGATTTCTTCCCTCAACCTGGGAAGTGCTCGTCAGCATCTTGGCCACACTGGTACGCATCAATGCTGCCATCCTGGGCAGCATCATCATGGTAATCATCGTGGTCTGCAAGGTGGGGATAGCACTCATCGTCGCTGCCGGACCGATTTTTATAGCAGCTACTCTGTTTGAACCCACCAAGCCGCTGTTTAACAGTTGGGTCTCACAAGCCCTTAACTTCGTGTTTCTGGCGCTGCTAGCAGGACTCATCTTTGGGTTGCTGCTACAGATGAACATTCAGCTTATTCGCATGGTTGCAGACCAAATCAACGCTGGTGATCAGGACATTATGTCTCTCTTTGGAGCCCAAACATTGGTCGGCATCGCCAGCCTTGTCATCATGGTCATGATTCCAGGCCTCGCAGCCGGTCTCTCCAACGGCTTTGGCGCTCAGCTCGGTGTGGGTACCGCGGCCAAAGGAGCATTCTCAATGCTACGACTGCGTAGCATGCTGCGCCTGCGCGCCAAATAGGCGTTCTGCTTGTCGGCCCATGCCGGGCCAATCAACCTATTTTCCATCCCCGTCCTTCTGCCAATCCGGCAGGATAGGAACCATTCCATGAAAAACCTCTTTGCCGCCCTCGCGCTGGCCGGGCTGCTGGCTGGCTGTGCCTTTCATGCGCCCCAGCCGCCGCAACCGGCCGATACGCCACGCGTGCCAGTCAATGCCACGCCGCCTCTTTTCAAAGGAGTTTGACTCGTGTCCGCATCTCTCAAATCCGAAGACGTTGCCGCTTACCTGGAGCAGTCGCGCGGCCTGGAACGCGATCACCTTGGCGAGCTCGTCAGCAGCCGTAAACGCGCCTGGCAGGTGGCCATCGGTGCTGGCCTGATCGCCCTGGCCTCCATTGCTGCTGTTGCGGGCCTTACCCCTTTGAAGCAGCCGCCTGAAATGTATGTGGTCCGCGTCGATAGCGCCACCGGCTCCATCGAACATGTCAGTAGCCTGGGCCAGCCGCTCGAAGACTACGGCCAGCGCATCGCCAAGTATTTTCTGAACACTTACGTGCTGAACTGCGAGGGCTACAGCTGGCAGACGATACAGGAGCAATTCGACACGTGCGCCCTGCTGTCCTCTGCACCCATCCAGACGCAGTATGGCAAACGATTCGAAGGGCAGGACGCCGTCACGACACGCCTCGGTACTCAGGGCACAGTCGATGTGCAGATTCATTCGATCACCTTGGGTGCCAACCAGGCCGCTATCGTGCGCTTTACCAAGACGGAGCGGGAAGTCACCACGGGCAACATCACCAAGGCTCAGCACCTGATTGCCACCATGGCTTACCAATACACCGACGTGCCGCTCACCGAAGAGGTCGCCCGCCTGAACCCGCTGGGCTTTCAGGTCATGCGCTATGACTTGGCTGCCGACTTGTCGCGCTGATACCGACAAGGATCTGAAGGAATTCTTATGTTTAAACATTTCCCCAGTCGGCAGGCGCTGGCGTTGTTTCTTTGCCTGGCCATCCCTGCCAGCGCGCTGGCGCTGGAGACCCCTCGTTCCTCGCGACTCGACCACCGCGTGCGCTATGTCAATTACAACGACGCCAATGTCATCCAGCTCAATGCCGTGATCGGCGTGGCCACCCATATCGTGCTGGAGCCCGGCGAAAAATACGTCTACCACGTCTTTGGCGATAGCCAAGCCTATGCGTTTACCTACAAGAACAATCATCTGTTCTTCAAACCCACGGCAGAAGACGCCAACACCAACCTTATCGTCGTTACTGACAGGCGCGATTACAGCTTCAGGCTCTCGTACAGCGACAACCGCAATTCAGCCGCCTTGTACAAACTCGTGGTCCGTTATCCAGAGGTTCAAGCCAGGCAACGAACCCAGGCCGCACAAAAGGCTGCGATTGAGCGATCCTTACAAGCCGTCAGCGCTGACATGAACTGGCAGACCTACACCCGCAGCGGCGATGCGGCCATCGCACCGGTACACGCCTGGGACGATGGTCGTCAGACTTGGCTGCAGTTTGCACCGCAAGCCGACATCCCGACCGTGTACCGCGTCACGCCTGACGGACAAGAAGTCATCACCAATCACCACATGGCAGATGAACGGACGATGGTGCTTCATCGCACGTCTGCCTTATGGCATCTGCGCCTGGGCGACCAAGTGCTGGCGATTCACAACGGCGCCTACGGCACCACACCCGTACCAGCACATACCGGGACGGCATCACCCGCAGTCAGACGCAGCATCAAGGGTAGTGCGAGCCCGCAATCGCCCACTGCGGCACCTGTGCCCACCATCCGCATACGCGAAGCCACGCAAGAAAGGAATTCCCCATGACGGAAAAGGAACAAGATCAGGCACAAGAGCAAGCCTCGCAAGAGGGGAACCCTAAAGACGCTAATCTGGAGCGGGAAACACTGAATCTGGAGGCAACCGGGCGCAGCGCCCCACGCGGTGCCCGCGCATTTCTGTGGCTCACCATTCTGATCGCTGTGGCAGTGGCTGCCGGCGTGCTCATGAAGGTCTGGAGCCGCGAACCAGCAGCAAAAGCCGATAGCGGTCTGGAAGCCGATCAAAGCGGTATTACCAATCGCCTCAAAGCCCCCAAGGTAGAACGCCCCACACCACCTCCCGCACCGCCGCCTCCGAATCCTGAGCCAACGATGGCGCCCAGCTACAGCGTTCCCGCACCCATACCCGCAGCTCCACCTCCCGTCGATGAACTTACCCAGCGTCGGCTGACCAGTCCACTACAGGCCGGTGGTGCAGACGCAAGCGGCACGACCCCAAGCCAGTCAAATGCCCCCCAAGGGCCTTATAGCGATGCGGGTCCCCTGGCCGACAAGCTGCGACCGCTGGAGCTGGCCCCATCGGTCGCCGGGCAACTGGGTGACCGCAACTTCCTGCTCACGCAAGGCACCGTGATCGACTGCACCCTGCAGACCAAACTGGTCAGCACCCAGTCCGGGCTTCTGACGTGTCTGGCCACGCACGATGTCATGAGCGCCAACGGCAAGGTCAAGCTCATTGATGCCGGCACCAAATTCACGGGTTATCAGTCTGGAGGCATACAGCAGGGCCAGGCCCGGGCCTTTGTGACCTGGAACCGACTGGAAACGCCTACCGGCGTCATCGTGAATCTAAGTTCCCCCGGCACCGGCCCGCTGGGCGAAGCGGGATTGGGCGGACATATCGACAACCACTTCTGGGAACGCTTTGGCAACGCCATTCTGCTTTCTCTGGTGGGCGACTTCGGTAACTGGGCATCCAATCAAGGGCAATCGGGCAGCAACAACATCCGCTTTGACAACACCGCCGAAGGCGGACAAGAAGCGGTTGCAAAGATTCTGGAAAAGTCCCTGAACATTCCTCCCACCCTTTACAAGAACCAGGGCGAGCGTATCGGCATCATGGTCGCCCGTGATCTGGATTTCAGTCACGTCTATGAGCTTGAACCCATCCACTGAAGCGATCCCCTTTGATCGATCCATTGCGGTTCGCACCTTTCTGCGGCCTTTGTCCAAACATCAGGAGGATCCCAATGTCACTGAAATCGCCATCGTGCGAGCCGGTGAGCTGTACACCCGCACACGCGGTGCCTGGCAGCTTCACGAGTGCCCCAAGCTTTCCTACCCCCACCTGGAGGCCCTGGCCACGGCGCTGGCCGCGTACAACCACATGGCACGCAGCCCCATTCAATCTGTCGTCCTGCCCGATGGCGAGCGCGGCCAAATCGTGCTGCCTCCGGCCTGCATTGACGGCACTTTGGCCATCAATATCCGCAAGCACGCCCAAGTGGCGTTCTCCCTGGAGGAACTGCACGCGGAAGGCGCGTTTGAGACCACCCACGACGCCGCCGCCCAATATACTTCGGGCGGCCTATCGAAAGCCGATCTGGAACTGATGGCCCTGAAGGATGCTGGTGACATTCCCGGATTCCTGCTCGCTGCCATTCAGGCCCGCAAGAACCTGGTCATTTCCGGTGCGACAGGTTCGGGCAAAACCACCTTTGCAAGATCGCTGATCGACCGGGTTCCCGTCGATGAACGCCTGGTCACCATCGAAGACGTGCATGAGCTCATTCTGCCCCGGCACAGAAACCGCATTCATCTGATGTATGGCGGCACACGCGGTCGGGTTTCGGCCACCGAAAGCTTGGCCGCCTGCATGCGCTTATCGCCAGACCGGATATTCCTTGCCGAACTGCGCGGCCCTGAAACCTGGGATTACCTGGCGGCCTTGAATACGGGCCATCCAGGATCCGTCACCACCACCCACTCCAACGGGGCCGCCGATGCCTTTGACCGCCTGGCGATGCTCATCAAGCAATCACCCACGGGCGGCAATCTCGATCTGCCAACCATTCAGGCCTTCCTGCGCCAGACCATAGACATCGTGCTGCATTTCGAGCGGTTTCGGCTGAAAGAGCTCTGGTTTGAGCCCAGGCGGCAGATCAACACCTGAGTCACCCACGCCCTGACGGGCATCCATTTCCATCCTTGCGGACTGGCATCGCTGCCTGCCCGCACCTACCCCTGAACCCGTGTGAGGCACTGCACACGTTCCGGGCAGGCCTTGCATGGGCTCGCCTGGAGCTTTACCCATGACCTCATCCACCCGTATGCCCTTTCACAAGGATAAGAACCTTCTGCGCCTGTCAGCAGCCATGCAACGTGCTCAGCAAAAAGCCACCCAGGCGCTGGCCGCCGCAGCACAAAAGCAGGCCTCAACTCCTACACCATTCATACTGCCCGGTATCAATGAAACAGCACGCGCCATTCCGAATTACATCGCCCGTAGTGCCATCTTCGCACCGGTTCGCCGGGGCTGGCGCACACTGCATGACGACACCGTATTTCTGGAGGGCAGCAACATCCTACTCAAAGGATCCGGCAAACAGTTGAGCGAAGACCACGCCGACATCTGGATGCATGCCATATACCTACAAACCACGGCTCTGCCAGGCGATCAACCTGTCATCAATCGTGCAGATTTCTTACGCGGAATGGGTAGGAATACCAGCGGAGCCAGTTACGAATGGCTGCACCAAGGCATGAAAGACCTCGCCAGGTTCGTAATATGCATCGAAGCAAAAAAACGGAACGGCACCGTCAAGTACAGCTATGGCAATCACCCTTCAACTCGAGTGCTGCCAATGATAGGAGGCTTTGATTATGACGAACCCACTGGCATCTACACGCTACACATAGACCCACGCTGGGCACAGATTTTCAGCAATCGCGAGTATGCATTAGTGGACTGGGAAAAGCGTCTGAAAATGCGGCACGATTTGTCCAAAAGCCTGCAACGGCTTGTTGGAACCTCGGCCGATGAGATTCAAAAATACAGCTTGGATATTCTGAAAGAAAGAGCGCAATACACCGGACGTGTACGAGATTTCAGACCCTCTTTGGAACGCTCACTTCTGGAGCTTGAGCGGTTGGAAATTATCGCCAAACCTCGCATAGAGATCAGCAGAAAAAACCAACTACAGGCAGTCTGGCTACGTTTAAGTCGATAAATAAAGCAGCAATCGAACGGTATTTTAGGCTGTGGATAACTCGTTTTATCCATCGTAATAGCATCGCGCCTTCGTCGTAATAACATCGCGGATTATCGTAATAGCATCGCGCTTTATCGTAATAGCATCGCGCACTATTTCTGGAAACCCGCATGAACAGGGTCATTCCAGCCATCGCAGCGCCTTCTACCTTATTTCTACCTTATTACTACCAGCAAGGCCTGTGGATAAGTCAGGCTGTCTTGCATTGTCACGCTGAGCAGCCGCGCAGCGGCTGCATCGGTCTGCAGCAAACCACACCCGCCCTTCCGGGCACCTCCTTCTCTCATCCCCATCACGTCCCTTCACACCGCAAGGCAAAGGAGATCCTATGCACGCAACCATCGACACCCGCATGCTCGACATCGTTCAACAAGCCGCTCACTACGGTATTGGCACCATGAGTCTGGGCGAAGCCCTGACTGCAGCTCTGGTGCTGGATCGCAGCGACTGGCTGCATGATCGCGGCTACAGCATCGCCGAAGCCCTGGATCGCATCGGCCCGCACTGGGCCGCTCGCCTCTGCACAGTGGCCCGGCAATTTCACACCGAAGCGACTCAGACCCGACTTCGATACTCCTTCGAAATCATCCCTTACCCATCCGACGCTGGCGGCTACACCCTGCGCCTGCTGGATGACGGTCAGGAGGTCGGCGGTGGGCAATTCTCTGCACGAGGCAAGTCAGTCCGCTTCACTGACGAGCAATCTGCTTACGACGAAGCACTGGCCGCAGGCTGCGCCTGGCTGGCAGGCAAACAGACCGAGGCCTTTCCAGCCCTATCGCACTGAACGAGACCGTGATTACTCCAACTTCAGGAAACCTATGAGTGAATCTGCACCTGTAACACGCTACCGCACTGTCCTTGCGGCCCTGGACCCTCGCATCAGCCTCTCAGCCCAGCTACGAGCGCTGTTTCCCCTGATCGAGGTTGAAATGGCTGCTGGTGTTCCACATGCCGCCGTGCTGGACGATCTGGCTTCCGCAGGCCTGACGGTACAACGCAGCACCTTCGCCATCACGCTGTACCGATGGCGCAAAGCCCAACGATCCGCAGCCAGAAAATGCCTGAATGCAGCAGCTTCTGCCGGTGACATACCCAGACAGTCAACCCATGCGAGCAACCCCCATCCACAACCTCCCGCACCCGATGCCATTCAAGGCCGACCACGCAGCATCCAGACACCTGGCGATCTACGCAAGATTCGCGACATGCGAGTAGACCTGGAAGCCTTGCGCCGCGAAGGCCTGGCCAATCGCGCTCAATCAGCTGACAACAACCCCACCAAAAGGAATGAATCATGAAAGTCGCCGTCCTGAACTACACCGGCTCTGTTGGCAAGACAGTCGCTGCCTCTCACCTGCTGGCACCGCGCATGAATAGTGCCCAGATTTTTGCAGTGGAATCCACCAACGAAACGGGCGCTGACCTGGGCTTGAATGTCGATCAGCTACGCGGCGAACACTTTGGCCGCTTATTCCGCGAACTGCTCACCCGCGAAGATGCGATTGTCGATGTGGGTGCCAGCAACATCGAGGATTTTCTGACGCACATGATGCGCTACGAAGGCGCACACGAGGAAATGAATTATTTCGTCCTGCCTGTGATCAATACCGGCAAGGCCCAGCGCGAAACCATCAAGACGGTGGCTGCCCTGGCAGAACTGGGTGTTGACCCAGAACGGGTACGGATCCTTTTCAACCGTGTCGATAGCAGCGTGCACGACGAGTTTCCCTCGATCCTGGCCTATGCTGCCAAAACAGGCGAAGTGCAGGCCAACCCCCAGGCTGCCATTTACGAAAACGAAGTGTTCGAACTGCTGGCCGACCAACGCACCACAATTGCCGATGTGCTGGCTGATCAGACCGACTACCGCGCCCTACTTCGCGCTGCCGAACCTGATGACCACTTCCGAATTTCACAGCTAAGCAACCGGCACGCCCTACGCGCCCTGGCCAAGCCGGTGGACAGACAAATGAATGCGGCTTTCACCGCGCTGTTCTCCTGAGTTGGTCGCCATGGAATCACACTCGAATTCCAGTGGCGCTCGTACCAAGCTGGATTTGCTGTACCACGAGGTACTGGGTGAAGTCGCTGGCCTCGTGGACAGACTGGAAAGCACTACCCAAAGCCTGGACGCAGTGCAAAAGCAGATGCAATCCATGGGCGAAGCGCAGCAAGTCCTGCCTGAACAACTCAGCCGCCATCTGATCGCCACGATGGAAGCGGCAGCCAAACCCATCAATCAGCAGGCTCAACACGCCATCCAGACCATGCTGGATGGCACCAGCAACCAGCTGAATCAGTTGTCTCGTAATGCCGCCCAGTACACCAGCATCGCCCACCAATCCGCACGACGTATGGCAATCATCGCCTTGGTCGTAGGCGGTATAGCAGGCATTCTGGGCGGCTTGCTGGCAGGCCTGGCCCTGGGTCAGATCCTGATCTCTTGAGGACCGGCACTTATGTCCACCTTGATTTCACCCATTACCCGGCGTCGCATTGCCGCCTTTTCTTTGGCGCTCTTGCCGACTGGTGCGTGGATGGCTGCCGCCACCTGGGGCAGCCATATGCACTGGCGAGACTGGAACGCCAAAACGTTCTGGCATTTTGTGATGCTAACGCCGCAGTACCCAGTGCTCTACGGCGCACTGGGCATAGGTCTGGTCCTCGCCTTGGTGCTTATCCTGCTTATCGGGCGCACCGCTAGAACCGAAGGGTTTGAGGGTGCTGCCTACAAACGCTTTGTACGTGGCACACGCACCACCTCGGCAAAAAGCCTGGCTCGCCAGTGCCAAGAAAGTGGCAAGCAGCAAATCGACGTAGGAGGCATCCCCATGCCGACCGCCAACGAGAACCTGCATTTGCTCATCAGTGGTGCTACGGGTTCCGGTAAATCGGTGTTGTTGCGCAACATGGCCGCTTCCGTACTCAAGCGTTCACAGCACGACATGAACAACCTTTTGCCCGGCCAAACGCCGGAGCGCAACGACCGGATGATCGTGATTGACCCCAATGGAGACCTACTCAGCAAATTCTGGCAACCGGGCAACGTAATCCTGAACCCCTATGATGCCCGCAGCCAGGGTTGGGCATTCTTCAATGAAGTTCGCGCCGACTACGACTGGAAGCGGCTGGCCCACTCTATGGTTCCCATGAGCCAGGATAAGAACGCTGAAGAATGGAACGACTTCGGTCGCCTGCTGCTGCGCGAGACTGCCAAGAAACTGCACCAGTTGCAGGGCGAGGAAGCCAGCGTCATGGACTTGTTTCGTCTATGCACCATCGAAGACCCCAAGGTCTTGAAGCAATTCCTGGAAGGCACCCTGGCCGAATCCCTTTTTGTTGGCTCTAGCGAAGCCAGCAAGGCGCTGTCTTCCGCCCGCTTCGTGCTGTCGAACAAACTGTCCGAGCACACCGGCATGAAACCCGGGCGGTTCTCCATCCGGGACTGGCTGAGCAAGCCGAACGGTGGCAACCTATACATCAACTGGCGCGAAGACATGATGAGCTCCATGAAGCCGCTAGTGTCGTCATGGGCCGACGTATTCATCACGTCCATCTTATCCATGCCTGAAGGCACCCACCGACGCTGGTGGTTGTTCATTGATGAGTTGGCTAGCCTGGAAGCCCTGCCGTCACTGGAGGCCGGCCTAACCAAGGGCCGGAAAAATGGTCTGCGCATCGTGGCGGGATTGCAGAGCACATCCCAGCTGGAACACATCTACGGGCGCACCATGGCCACTACTATTCGTGCGAGTTTTCGCAACCTGGCTGTCCTGGGCGGCTCCCGCACCGACCCGCAAACGGCAAAGGACATGAGTGAAAGTTTGGGCAAGCATGAGGTTGAACGGCCCAAGTACAGCATCAGCCGCAGTGTGGATCACCGGAATACGTCGGACAACACGGATCGGACGACGGAAGACGTGGTGACGGCTGCGCAGATACAGTCGTTGCCTGCACTGGGCGGGTATGTAGCCCTGGCGGGGGATTTTCCGATTGCGAGAGTGAGCTTGCCGCTTAGGGAGTTCGCTGTGTCTACGGCGGCATTTCAGGAAAGCGCTTAATACAGCTGAAGCCACGATGACACTATCTGACCAATAGAATATTCAGATGGCCCATTGACTAGCTCCCTTAGATCGCATCACTAAAGCGCATTGATAGCTTTGATTAGCTCTCTGCCCAAAACTTGGGTGTTGTGCGGATTGCCCTGCTTGTTTGCCGTGGGGACGTTAAGCTCGCCTGCCAGGCGTCGGAGTTCGGGCGAGACAGGTTCTATGGGGAGGCCATCACGCTCTAGCTTGATAGCACCCGTGCTAAGCCGCGTGATTACATAGTCCTTGTAGGAAGCCTCTGTAGTGCCTTTGATCGCAGGCTCAAAGTCGATTTGTCGCCCGTTGGGGTTCAAGCTAGTGATGGCTTCGATTGCCTCTATGTGTCCGTTTATTTGCAACCATTACACCTCGAATCCGTACATCTTTGCCCGACGCATAAATGCCTCCTTCGCTCCTTCAAGGATAGCGCATGCCGCATCCCTAGTTTCAGAGCGATCGATAGATCCGCGCGAAACAATCTCTGCGCGATCGTTGTTGGCCTTCAGCACGATAATCTGTTCCGCATCTCCCAGGACAGCGACATTGGCATTGTGTGTGACGATGATGACCTGCCGCCGCTCCTTAGCGCGGCGCAGCACGGGAACCAGCGTGGAGTAGATGAACTCGCCATCCAGATTGTCTTCGGGCTGATCAATAATGAGCGGCTTGTCGCTATTGGCCGAAAGCATCAGTGCGAGCAGGATGGATTGCTGTTGACCCAGTGAAAGCTTATAGAACTCCCGTCGGACGGTCCGCCTGCCGCCAGCGCCATCTGCGACTTGCTTGCTGACTTGGAGCTTTGGGACGTCGTACAGGGCAACGCGTTCGAGCCCAAAACGTACTGTAGGAGCCGACAGGCGCTCGAGCACGACCCTCGCCTCCGCGGAATCGAATGCTTGTGTGCCATCCTTGGTCATCAAGGCGGTCAATGGACCTATGTCATCGTTCTGGATCGCTTCTAACAGGCTCGGAACCGTCAGGTCCTCGACAAGGTAACTTGCCCGAACCTGCTGATTGGTGCGCCACCCCATCGCGGCAACGATCTGTTCTGATGCCTCCGGAGAGTATGCGTTGTCCACGTACTTCAAACTGACTTGAAGATCAGACAGGGCCTCTCTCAAAGTGGTTGAAGCTATGCGCCCAAAGGAACCACGCAGCATGGCGATGCGGTCACGGGCACTCCGACGTCGGGCCAGCGCGGCCTGCCTCTTGCGCTGTGATTCCGTCAAGTCGGCCCTCCATGCTTCTAGGTTCTTAAGCGTCGCCTTGTGACTGGCCTCGTCGTTGGCCAGTTTTGTGATGTACGACATATCGAACGTGATCCTTAGCGCCTCAAGCTCCCTCTTTTTGATGTCGATCCTGCCTTGAGCTTCGCTGTCTTTTGCCTTCCACGCGGCTGTCTGGCCAGCGACAACCGCCTCCAAATTCGATGCGCCGGTAGCAATCTTCTGCTTTGCGCCGACCACAAGCGTCTTAAATACATTGACCTCGGTCACGATCACCTCAAACTCTTTGCGACCCAAGGTCAGCGAGCTCGGATTAGCGAGCCCGGTAATCTCATCAGCCGCGCTAGCCTGAGTCGTAATGTCGGCGCTGTTTTTGAGATGTTTGAGTTTTGCGACAATCTGGGTCCGTAGCTCACGCTCTGTCGCGAGGTGCCGCTGCAGCTCAATCAGCGTTTTGACCTCGGGCTTCTGCATCGCCGCAAGAGCACTCTGCGTCGTTTGCAGTTGTCGCTGGTACTGTGGGATGAGCGCGACTTGTTGCTCAGCCTTCTCGATGGCGGTCTGTAACTCCAGCAGTTCGTCCCGCGCCGACTCCTCTTCTTCCAAGTAGGTTCCGAAATCAACAAACTTGTCGAGATAATTGAGCAGCGCCAGCGGATTCTTTTGAGCTTCGATACTAATGCGCGCTGCGTCTCCTTGTCCGAAACAGTCAATCTCGAAGGAACAAGGGCCGCCGTCTACGTCGTCGAGATTCTCAAGTGACTGGTCCTTATGGCGCGCCAGTAGATGGCGCTGCCCGGCCTTGTCCTGCCAAATGAAATGGACAACGTCTGGCCAAACCTCCGAATCGACAACTTTGCCCGACTCCTCATCGGTGCCTATCAAGCAGCGCACACCCTCGAAAGTAGTTGACTTGCCGGTCCCACGACCGCCGATGATGCAATTCAAGTTTCGACTGAACTGGATCACTTGTTTGTCGAGGAAGCCACCTTCCATGGCGATGCCAACAACATGGGGCACTGCTTTTGGGATGAGATCCTCGATACGTACACGAGCGTCTGCATCTTCCAGCGCAATCTTCAGTGCCGCAAAGCTGGGTTTGTCCATTTTGTAGCGGGTGACTCGCTTGTCATTGGAAGCATTACGGCCGAGCGAGGTCAGAGCGTGGGAGTCCGAGTTCATGACCCTAGCGAGGTACTGCCTCGAACCAAGGCCAAGGCGCTCGATTCTCTGTCGCCCCATCTGAACGCGTTCGGCCTGGTTGTCAGCTGGCGAGTAGTGAATATCCGATGTGGCATGCTTGAGTTCGATGCCCACCAAGGCCGGATGGCAAATGACATCCACCTTGTGCGGCGATCCGCCGGGATTGTCATGTTCGAACCCTGAAGCCACATCGACGTGAGCAAGGATGCCGAAGCCGCCCTGAGCGTTGACTGCGGCCAAACACTCAAGAATTGACTGCTGGCATCGAGATGTCGGCAAGCCCACATCTACGATATCGAGACCGGCGAAAAACTTCATCAATCTAGGGTAGTCGGGGAGATAGCAAAGAAGGTGGCCTTGAGCCGTGGAAAGCTCAACACCAGGAATCACAATCACATCGCTCCTTTGCCCGATATCGATGGCCTGCTTGACGTTGGAAATGTCATTGTGATCCGCTATCGAGATGAGGAAGATGCTCTCGTTGACTGCGGTCGCCACAATGTTTTCTGGGGTCATCGTGACATCTTTCACGTCATGCGATCCGCCGTAGGAATGAATATGCAGATCAGCGCGGTAGAACATCGCTCCGGCCGACTGAGCGTCGATGTTATCCGATAAAGACATGGTTCTCCCTTGAGGGTTGTACGTGAAATCGAGTTCCGGTCGCATTAGTAACTGCTGAACCGACGAATGTTTGCAAGGTGTAACATATATCGGGCGAGTGTAGATCTTCGAACCCACCTGGAATGCGCGTTTTGGGCCGTTATCCGCCACGCAATCATCCACAGAAACTGTGGATAAACGTGTGTAAATCCACGACTTATCCCTTCAAACGCTAGCATTGACGCGCCCAAGCGCTCGCTGGCTAATCTCTCGCCATCCCATCTCCCGGAGTCCCCATGATCTCGCACAGCCAGATCTACCGCGCCCGTGCGGCCCTCGCAACCCATTACTACGCTGACCAAGCCGATGATTACTACAGCCGGGACGGCGGTGCCGCCACCTGGCAGGGCGAAGGTGCACGGCGTCTCGGCGCTGTCGGTGAAATCGACCCGGCACGCTTCAAAGCCATGCTTCAAGGCGACTTTGGTCGTGGCATCACAGCAGGCCGGTCAATCCGCAAGGATGCGAAGGCTCGTGCCGCCCTTGATCTGACCTTCGGTGCGCCCAAAAGCATCACCCTGCAGGCATTGATCGGTGGCGACGAACGCCTGATTCACGCCAATGATAAAGCGGTCGCGGCTGCCCTTCATTACGTCGAGCAGCATCTGACCATGGGCCGTCACAAAGAAAACGGCAAGTCACGGGTAGAACACACGGGCAATCTCATCATTGCCAAATTCCGCCACGAAACAGCACGCCCTACCGAAGGCGCTGCCCCCGACCCACACTTACACGTCCACGCCCTACTGATGAACCTGACCCAGCGGGCCGACGGCAGTTGGGTGGCCTTATCCAATGAAGAGATCTTCAAGCTGCTACGCGTGACGGATTCGATCTACCAGGCCGAGCTGGAACGCAATGTCCGGGCGCTGGGGTATGCGGTTCGCCATGAAAAGAACCATATCGAACTGGCCCATATCAGTCGCGAGCAGATTGAATTTTTCAGTAAACGCAGCGCTGGCATTACTGCTGAACTATCTGCACGCGGCACCAGTCGTGAAGAAGCTCCTCACGCCCTGCGCCAAGGCATCACCCTGGCCCACCGCCAGGCGAAGACTCAGGACCTCAGCCGCACAGAGCTGCATCGACAATGGCGTGACGCCGCTACCGCCATCGGGATGCAGTTTGATCAGGCAAGGGAGCAAGCAGGCATCCAACCGACACAGATATTAGGACAGCCATCAGACCTGGTGGCTCAAGCCTCACTGAACTGGGCGATTCAACATCTGGCTGAAAGGGAGTCCGTCATGCCTCTAGCGGATTTACTGCAAAACTCCGTGCGCCATGCCGGTGGCCATACGGACATCACAGCCATTCAAGCGGCGATCCAGAGCCGTGTGGAGTCCGGCGCACTGATCCGAGAAGCACCGCACTACCGCAGCACCCAGGACAGGCTGGCCCTTCCCATGACGCGCGAAAGCTGGGCCACAGAGGTCATACGCCTGCGCGGCCTGCCTCAGGGCACAGCCCAACAACTGGTTGACCAGGCCATCGCCGAAGGACGCCTGTTGATGGAGAGCCCACGCTATGCGACCCGGAAGGCCTTTGAGGCCGAGTCCAGAGTACTGGCCGCCGAACAAGCTGGCCGCAGTGCCTGGCAATCCACAATTTCCGACACCAGTGCCGAAAGCAGCGTGGACACACGCCTAACACCGGGTCAGCGCGAGGCCGTCATGTTGACCGCAACCGGCTCCGATCAGATCGCCGGTATCCAGGGTCTGGCTGGCACCGGCAAATCTTTCGCTCTGCAAAACGCCCAAGCCATCCTGCAACAGCAGGGGCACACCATGGCGGCGCTGGCCCCTTACGGCGGAATGGTTCGCAACCTGCGTAAAGATGGGATACCGGCCAACACGATTGCATCAGTGCTTGCAGCTTCCGACAAACGCCCCTTTCTCAACACCCTGGGGCCGAAAACCGTCGTAGTGATTGACGAAGCCGGAGTCGTGCCCGTGCGGCAGATGGACAAGCTGCTGGCCCTCATTCAGCCAACAGGTGCCAAAGTGGTCCTGCTGGGCGACACCGCGCAAACCAAGGCCATCGAGGCTGGCCGCGCGTTTGCCATGCTGCAGGAAAACGGCATGAAAACCGTATTGATGGCAAACATCCAGCGCCAACGCTCTGAACGGCTGCGCCAGGCGGTGCTGTTGGCCGCAGAAGGCCAAGCCAGCCGATCCCTGCCGCTACTGGATCAGGTGCTCACCATCCCAGATCAGTTCAATGCCGACGAGCATGGCCACAAAAGCCGCGACAGTTCCGCCCGATATGAGGGCATCGCCCAAACCTATACGCGGCTCTCAGCGACAGACCAAGCTGGCACCATCGTGGTCACCGGCACCAACGCTTCGCGTGTAGCCATCAATGAACGGATCCACGCCCTGCGCGGCTTGGAAGGCAAAGGACATCAATGCCAACTGCTAGCTCGCCATGACACCACCCGTGCAGAACGCAGCGTAGCGCGGTATTACACCGTGGGCGACATTGTCGTTCCTGAACGGGACTACCAATGCGGCCTGAAACGTGGCGAACAGTACCGCGTGACCGGCAGTACACGTCATGACCGCATCACCGTCGAACCGATCCAATCCGGCCCGTCGCATCCTCAACCCATGGAAATCATCCCGAAAACCATGAGCAAGCTATCGGTCTACCACCTGAGCCGGGCAGAGCTATCTGTGGGTGACCATGTACGCATCACACGCAACGATGCCCATAATGACCTGGTCAACGGCCAACCGGCGAAGGTCACGGCAATTGATGCAACCAGCGTCACCATCGAAACCAACGGTCGCCACTTGCAGTTGCCTACAGATCGACCGCTAAACATGGACTATGCCTACACTACCACCGCGCATAGTGCCCAAGGGCTGACCTGCGACCGAGTTCTTTACAACGCCGAAAGCTTCAGCCGCACAACCGCCCAGGACACCTACTATGTCAGCATCTCGCGCGAACGACACGAGGTCGTTGTATTCACAGACGATGCGAAAAAACTGCCTGAGCGGGTGGATCGGCTGACGTACAAGGGGCTGGCACATGACCTGCAGCCGGTGGCGGCCAAAGACCCAATCCTGGTTCAGCATGGCCAGGACGTCGGCACGCCACGGGCGGAATCAGAGCTGGAGATAGGATAACTAGCCGCCCCTTGTTCTCTATTCCACATACAGTCTGGTTAACCTAACAAGCAACTGCAGCTGCGTCAAAGTGGATCTGTTGTCATGCCCGGCAGATATCGGCCAAAAGCAGACGACTGAAATGCACGGCGGTCATCACCAAAGATTCTTGGCTAGCGAATAAGCAGTATGGGCGCATGGATTGCTCGAATTACTGCCGTCGTAGTGCTCCCCACGATCAGAGTCCGAAGGGGCGAATGGCCGTGAGCGCCCATAATGAGCATTGAACTGGGTCGATCCGCCATGTAGTCCGCGATGACTTTATCCGGCGCACCGGGAAGAAGTGACCAGTCTGCGTTGCCTCCATTTGCGCTTATGGTCAACACAACACGTTCCAAATCGCCGCGACGACTCTCAGACTCCTCGCCAGCCATTATTAGGTGAACGGGCATTCCGTTGAGAATGGGTGAACTAGCCACATACTCCAACGCACGCAATATCGATTTGCCGCCGTCATAGGCGATCACGACCTCTTCTGGTTGTAAAAATTGCTGCGGGGCGACAACGAGAGGCTTTTTACTGGCTCTCAGAACGCGTTCAATTTTTGACCCGATATGGGCGGTCGCGAACTCACTGGATGCACCGCGTTTGCCCATGACGACGAGTTCAGCTTCGGCTTCGCGCTCGAGTATCGTCTCGATGATGCCGCCATGCAAATGAACTTGTTCGATCTTCCCGCCGGTATTCAGCTCGATTCTAGTTTGGGCAGCATTCAGCAGCGCACGACCACTTTGGACGGCAAGTTTTCCCTGGGCCTCTTCGATGCGGGTCAACTCTTCCAGAAGCTCACTTTTTACACCCAGGCCAATCGCCCCGCTGTAGTCATGGCGGGTGGCAACGGCGCTTTTGCGTTGCACGACATGTAGTAGTTCTATATCGGACTTAGACCGCGACGCCAACCAAGCCGTGAGGTCACACACGGACATTGCATACGGGGACGCATCAACACATGCGAGGATCTTTGACATATTTCTTCTCCTAATGGCCGACAGACTGAGCGTCTGCACCGGGTTTATCATGCGTGGCATATCGTCCGATAATGGTTGCGCTGGCTTCATTTAAACCGGCGACCTCCACTGAAGTGCCTTCCCGCCTAAGCTTAATTACCACCTTATCCAAGGCGCCCACAGCGGAAATATCCCAGAAATGTGCGGCTGAAACGTCGAGCAAAACCTTGTCCACCACCTCCTTGAAGTCGATGGCTTCAGAAAAGCGCTCGGTAGAAGCAAAAAACACTTGGCCCGAGTAAGCATACGTGCGCGTGCTCCCATCTTGGGATAGTGCCGATTTGACTGTGAGTAGTCGCTTTACTTTTCCTGCGAAGAACAACCCGCTAAGGATTACACCGGCCAACACCCCTTGTGCCAAATCGTGCGTCCAGACCACAACGACAACGGTGGCAATCATCACCACGGATGATTGCCAAGGATGTGAACGTAAGTTTCGGATCGAGCTCCAGCTGAAAGTGCCGATCGACACCATAATCATGACGGCGACCAGCGCAGGCATCGGAATCTGTGCGACGAGCGGACCAAGCACCACAATCAAGAAGAGGAGAAAAGCGCCCGCCACGAGAGTCGAAAGGCGTGTGGATCCTCCTGACTTCACGTTGATCACGGATTGGCCAATCATGGCGCAGCCGCCCATTCCGCCAAAGAATCCCGTCACAAAGTTGGCGATCCCCTGGCCTTTGCATTCCCGGCGCTTATCGCTTGGCGTGTCGGTCAGGTCATCAACGATTTGCGCTGTCATCATCGACTCAAGCAATCCCACGGCGGCCATGGTCAGGGAATAGGGAAAGATGATGCGTAGCGTTTCCAGGCTGAAAGGCACGTTGGGAATCAGGAATTCCGGTAACGACGAGGGTAGCTTTCCCATGTCGCCAACGGTGTTGACGGGCAATTCGCCATAGATCGAGATGATGGTCAGTACCACGATCGCAACCAGGGGCGACGGCACAGCCTTCGTCAGGCGGGGAAAGAGATAGATGATTGCCAAGCCGGCGCCAACCATGACGTACGTCATCCAGGTGACGTTAGTGAGCTGGGGCAACTGCGCAAGGAAGATCAGAATCGCCAGCGCATTCACAAAGCCCGTAACCACCGACCGCGAGACATACTGCATCAGTAAATCGAGCCGGAGAAAGCCTGCCAATACTTGGAAAACACCCATAAGAATCGTAGCAGCGAAGAGGTACTCCACCCCATGCTCCTTGACCAGGGGTACGACCAATACTGCTATAGCAGCGGTTGCTGCTGAAATCATCCCCGGCCGACCGCCGACGAAAGCGATGATTACCGCAATGGAAAAAGAGGCATAAAGGCCTACGCGAGGGTCAATACCTGCAATGATGGAAAAGCCAATAGCTTCTGGGATAAGAGCAAGGGCGACGACGATGCCCGCGAGAATATCGGCGCGGGGATTGGACATCCATTCGCGGCGAAACGTGGAAAGAAAAGACATGAATTTTGACTAACCTGAAGTTAGCAAGCGTGGCGAACGTGCCGAGGGATGTGGCTAAGAGTTGGTCTCGGAGCGAGCCATTATTCGCTTGGAGTTTCCGAGGGATAGGCGCCCGGCCGAGCCACCCGGCGCTGCCGAGTCCACTTAAGTCGCTGTCGTAGCGACGCAGCATCCATTGCAGGTGCTGTAACGCGAAATTATACATGACTGTGAAGTTCAGAAAGCGAGGTGGCCGACGTCCTGGCTAAATCTAGGGACCGCGCACTACACAGGTTCAAACCCTGAAAGTCGAACTTCTGCTTTGGGTCGTTTCCTGCCTTACAGATCTGACAATACCCGTCTGCTCAAATATGAATCAGCACCTCTGACATTTCCCCGTATGCTTGATGCCACAACACTGTAAAGCCCCTGCCGCCCATAGGTAATCATCACGCAGCGCCCATGCTGTCGCCCTGCATTCAAAGTGTAGATGGAAAGCAGTCAGCGTGTAGTCGGTACGTTGCCGGCGGCAGGTGTCCGCGCCGTCTACCAGAAACGAGGCTACAACTGTAGCCGGATATCCGTTCGATAAATCAAGCTCTTACACTGTTTTTTCGCCCTTTATGTCCTACAGCGCGGCTGACCACGGTTTGCTCCCAACCCCTTGAAAAACAATCGTTTTTCCTACCCTGCCAAGGGTGCGTCTTGTGTGGCACTTTTAAGGCCACAAATGAGCGACAGCGAATTTGGGGATTTATAATTGCCAGCCAGATCGAAGACCTGGCAACGTCACCAGTCAGGGACCCATCGAAGATGGGACACCAAACTTGCTCAGTTGATATCCGAGACATGGGTTCTGTCACAATAAAGCATGTGCAATCGCTATGTGACACCGAGCCAGGCCGAAATTGAGAGGTTTTGGCATATTGGAAACCGGAACCAACCTCGATGGTGGGAGGCCACCGTTCACCCTCGCGCTGCCGGCCCATTTGTCCGGGCACACAATACCGAGCGTGAACTGGTAGTCGGCCAGTGGGCGCTTATCCCACACTTTGCCAAGTCAGCGAAGCTGACATATCAGACGAATAACGCTCGTTCCGAAGAGTTGGCCAGCAAGGCAAGCTATCGCGAACCCTGGCAGCGCGGCCAGCGCTGTATTATCCCGGCGATGTCTTTCGACGAGCCTTGCTGGGAAACCGGCCGCAATGTGTGGTGGCAATTCCAGCGGTCAGACGGTACCCCTTGGGGCCTGGCCGGTCTGTGGAATACCTGGACCGATTCGGCAACGGGCGAAGTTCTGGAAAGCTACACGATGCTCACAATCAACGCCGATGAACATCCCTTGATGCGTCGGATGCACAAGCGTGACCCGAAGAAGCCAGCCACTGCCCAAGACAAGCGCTCAGTCATTCCAATCGAAGTTCGTGATGTCGATTGTTGGCTGACAAGCTCAGTCGAGGAGGCTAGCAACCTCTTGCGCTTGGCACCGGAAGATATTTTCGATGCCAAGCCCTTCGAGGTGCCTTCGCTGGGCGGTGCCAACGCCATCACCCAACAGGCTCTGTGGTAGCTACTCTGACATTTTTAACAATAGCTTTACCGTCTGAGACAATGTCAGTCCGTCTGCCCAGGCAGACGCCAACACGTCATTACCCTGTACTTCCTGTGCTTCTATCATCGCCTGAGCATCTGACCATGTCATGTCGCCTTGCTCACTCAGCGCGTCATATACAGCGCTTTCCCAATCGTTTCGTGGTTCGGATGGCATTCTGTTTTCCCGTCTTGATTGATGCCCCAGCTACAGCCGGGGCAGGCCTTCTTACATGCACAGCCAGCTGCGTCCCGCACCTGTCAGATTGAACGGTATATCATCCGCCACGACAGCACCGCCATTCGTAGGGACGGGAGCAACAGCGGCCTTACGTGCTGTTGGCTTAGCTGACGACACCTGGCCATCTGCACCACGGCCCCCGAGCATCTGCATCTGCTCTGCGACGATCTCGGTGCTGTAACGGTCAGCACCCGTTTCTTTATCCTGCCATTTTCTAGTCTTCAAGCGCCCTTCTACATAGACCGCACTTCCCTGGCGCAGGTACTCGCCGGCGATTTCTGCCAAGCGGTTGTAGAACACAATCCGATGCCATTCGGTTTCTTCTCGCTTCTCGCCTGTCGCCTTGTCTTTCCAGCTTGTTGATGTGGCAACGGAAATGGTGCAGATCCCGGCTCCATCCGCGCTATAGCGGATCTCTGAATCGCGGCCCAAGTTACCGATAATAATGACTTTGTTGACTGATGCCATGTTGTTGCTCCTGGTAGTGGTTCGGCGTAATCTCGCCGACAAATTTC
Source organism: Eoetvoesiella caeni (assembly GCF_003315175.1). GTDB lineage: Bacteria > Pseudomonadota > Gammaproteobacteria > Burkholderiales > Burkholderiaceae_B > Eoetvoesia > Eoetvoesia caeni. The sequence goes on from NZ_QNRQ01000004.1 coordinate 291,888, forward strand.
CCAGACCGATAAAGCGGCCTGGGGGTTCGGTTTAGTTATCGGTCGAGCCGTTCAAAAGCTGCATGACGGCTTTTGCCTGCCATATGGCGGCGTTGTTCAGTTGACGCACCCACGCGCCACGGGTTGGGCTCCACCGAAAACCATGGCGTTTTAGAATCTCGCGGGTGGCTCTTTCCGGTTTACCTTCGAACATAAACATCACACGATTCTCTTCCACGTCCTCGGCGTATGCATACCCCTTCCCCTGTATGCTGACCGGCTCACGCTCCTGGTTGGCCTGTAATTGTTTGATCCGTTGCTGAATACGGCGAATGTTTGCGTTATTGTTGGTCAAGGCATAAGACGGGAATCCAACACGTCCGGCATAGTCAGGCGTGACCAACTGCTGTGCACTTTCTTCCGAGTGCCCAAGCTCAAGAAAAGCACGCCGTTGGCCCTCTGCATCTCCCTTATGCTTACGGATCACCTGATTGATCTTCTTCATACGCTCCTGATTCGCTGTCAGTTGTTCTACCTGGCGCATGAGTTTTGCTATTGCATCCGGGTCATCGCTGGATACTCCCCCATCGCCTACAGCAGCCGCCTTCTTCACATAATGGTCAGCCTTCTTTTGCAGATCAAAAGCCTTGCCAAACGTGTCATGTATCCGCTGCCGGTAGTTTCGGTCCCGGCCTTCGCTGTGGTGGCCAACTAGAATCGGCTGTCCGAATGGAATCGCTTCACCCATTTGCTTTGCCCGGTCGTAGGTAGTTGCAGCCTGTGCCTCGGCCTGCACTGCCCTGGCCTCTAGCCTGACCTTACGGTCTGCCTGCTTTGCTTCGTAGTGGTTCATGTCGCTTTCCTTCAAAAAATGCGCGGTGGCGCGGTAGTGATTTCATTGCTGACCGGGCCTGAAGATTCTTGAGCCCGTTTGTAGGTTTTTGCTGCCGGGTTGTGTGCTGGCCCCATCGCGTTTTGCCGCCAGTCCTGTGAGTTCCATCGCCCTTGCCGTGCTGAATCACGCAATGACTAGTGGAAAGGGGGAAGGTTTGTAAAAATCGCGTAGCTGCTTTTATGAACACCCCCTTGAAGCGCCGGAACGTAGTGATACAGTCGGCGTTTTAGGGCGATGGAACTATCAGGACCAGGCTTGCGGTGTCACCACGCACCACCTGGCAGCAGCCCGCGCGGCGAGCGCCACCATCACCGAGGCGGTGATCTAAATTGAAGGCCGTTACGCAGCTGTATCCAGCTTGCGCCAGCAAGCCGCTACGCCCATCCCGGCACACCGGGACGGGCTACTTTTGTTTAGAAGGAAGAAAGAGGAAAACTCCTTGGGCGACAGCACAAGTCCAATCTGCGCCGCAGCACGCGGCGTCTACCTGTACAGGCGGGCTCACACCCGCCCTGCTCCAGGTTTACACCTGACCTCGTTCCGCTAACGAAGTCGTGTTCTGCCCGGTCACGATGATGTGATCCAGCAAACGAACATCAACCAGCGCCAAAGCATGTTTTAAATGCCGCGTCAATGCCAGATCGGCCTCGCTGGGCTCAGGTATGCCGCTGGGGTGGTTATGCGACATGATGATTGCGGCCGCATCCAGACGAAGCGCCGTTTTAACGATTTCGCGCGGGTATACGCTGGCCTGCGTCAACGTGCCATGGCTCATTTCCATGTAACGGATCACCTTAAACTGGCTGTTCAGGTACAGCACAGCGGCAACTTCATGCCCCATGCCCGACAACTTGGCCTGAAAGTACTGCTTTACGGCGTTTGGGTTTCCCATATCAGCCCGATCGCCGATCAAGCTTTCCGCAGCGATCCGCGCGGCGGCCAGTACGTGCGAGTCAGTCGCGGCACGATACCGGCCTGATGGGCTGCGCACAAAAAGCGTCTGCCCTGCGTTCATGTTGTCATAGCCCAAAGCTGCATTGTGGTTAACGTGTTCCATAGTCCTATCCCTTCAAAAGCCAGTTGGTTTTCCTGCTGACCGGGGCCGAAGATTCCGAGCCTGATCGTAGGTTTTCGGCGTTCGCAGTAATACGGTTCCTGCGGGGTTGCCGCCGTTGCCGTGAGTTCGTCGCCTTGCCGTGCTGAACTGCTGGCCGGGGCTGATGAACAGGACCGTGGAATATATGGAGGGGACCCGCCTGGCGGGGTGGAAGCCGTTTATGCCGCGAAAGCCAGGGCAGCGGACACGGATGGCGGTACAGTCGGCGTTTTGGGCGGCGCACTTAGGGCAACGGGAACTGACGGCCCGATATGCACTGATTGCGGATGCTGGCCGCGCGGCGAGCGCCATCATCGGCCCATGGTCGATCTAATTTGACGTGCTTTTGGCTAGGTCCGCTAGCACGAACACAAACCTCCACTCCAGTGCATAAACATTACGGGTCCGGATACATGACAAAAATGTAATGTGGCAGGCCCTGAATTAACGACTTGAAACGTGTGCATATGTGGCATGATGAAATTTGGCCCAAATGTCCCTGGGGCGCTAAGAGCATTTAGCCGTGCATGCAGTATGCAACGACCTTGCGCCCAGACCTTTAGAAGGTTTTTATCGCCATGGCGCAGAACAGTTCTGGATACACTCATGATCACAACATGAAGCAGCAGGCTTCCGCCTCTCAACTCACTGATCCTGTGTGCGGTATGCAGGTGACACAAGACTCGCCACATCACGTTGAGCGTCAAGGCAAGCCTTTCTTTTTTTGCAGCGCGAAGTGCTTGGAAACGTTCAAGCGCGATCCTGAGAAGTTCATTGCGCCAAAAAACGCAACCGAAGCGGCTTTCGAGCAAGCAGCTGCAGGCACCATTTATACCTGTCCAATGCACCCCGAGATTCGACAGGATCATCCGGGAAGCTGCCCAAAGTGCGGCATGGCGCTTGAGCCGCTCATGCCCAGCCTGGAGGACGATAATCCTGAGCTGAAAGACTTCTCTCGGCGATTCTGGTGGACGCTGCCCCTTACGGTCATTGTCACCGTGCTGGCCATGTTTGGTCCGCAACTTGGCTGGTTCAGCATGAGGGCGCAAACGTGGATCGAACTCGTGTTGTCAATACCCGTGGTGCTATGGGCTGGGCAGCCCTTCTTCGTGCGCGGCTGGCAATCCGTTGTCAACCGCAGTCCCAACATGTGGACGCTCATCGGTCTTGGTACAGGCGCCGCGTTCGTCTATAGCGTCGTGGCGACAGTCGCACCGGGCGTTTTCCCCGAAACGTTCATATCCATGGGGCGTGTGGCTGTTTACTTTGAAGCCGCAGTGGTCATCATTTCCTTGACTCTGTTTGGCCAGATCCTGGAGCTGCGGGCGCGTTCGCAGACGTCAGCTGCCATCAAATCACTGCTGGGACTCGCACCCAAAACAGCCCGCCGGATCAACGCGGATGGATCAGAAGAAGATGTACCCCTGACGCACGTGCATGAAGGCGATCGCTTGCGCGTGCGTCCCGGGGAGAAGGTCCCCGTTGATGGCGTCGTCGAAGATGGTGCGAGTTCGCTGGATGAATCCATGCTCACGGGCGAACCTCTGCCGGTGAGCAAGCGCGCTGGTGACAAAGTGATCGGCGCGACGATGAACACATCCGGCTCGCTAATAATTAGAGCTGAAAAGGTCGGCTCAGCGACCGTGCTTTCGCAGATCGTGCAGCTCGTCGCACAAGCGCAGCGCTCCCGCGCACCGATGCAACGCATGGCAGATCAAGTGGCTGGTTATTTTGTGATGGCAGTCGTCGTCATCGCCATAATCACGTTTTTTGTTTGGGGTACTTTTGGGCCGCAACCGAGCTGGGTATATGGCTTGATTAACGCCGTAGCTGTACTGATCATCGCCTGCCCATGTGCCCTGGGCTTGGCCACGCCCATGTCCATTATGGTGGCAACCGGCCGTGGCGCCACCCAGGGCGTGCTGTTTCGCGATGCAGCAGCCATCGAGAACCTACGTAAAGTCGATGTCCTTATCGTCGATAAGACCGGCACCTTGACGGAAGGCCGCCCTGTGTTCGAGCAGGCCATTCCGGCAGGCGACACAGAGGCTGCCGAAGTGCTGCGTCTGGCGGCTAGCCTTGATCAGGGCAGTGAACATCCGCTAGCAGACGCCATTGTTAGCGCAGCGCGTGAGCAAGGCTTAAGCCTCAGTGCCGTCAACGAGTTCGAATCGGGTAGCGGTATTGGGGTGCGGGGCCAGGTCGACGGTAAGCACCTCGCCCTCGGCAACACCGCTCTCATGGATCAAGAAAACGTTAGCGTTACGATCATGGCCAGTACCGCCGAATCGTTGCGCACCAAGGGTGCAAGCGTCATGTATTTGTCAACAGACGGTCAATTAATAGGCTTGCTGGCCGTCTCTGATCCAGTCAAGAAAAGCACACCGGAAGCCGTGAAGGGTCTCAAGGCGGCTGGGATCCGCGTCATCATGGCAACAGGCGACGGCATTTCGACGGCTAAAGCTGTGGCACAGCAATTAGGAATTGACGAGGTTCACGGTGAAGTAAAGCCGACCGACAAGCTGGATTTGGTCAGCAAACTTCAAGCAGAAGGCCGAGTTGTTGCGATGGCCGGCGACGGCATTAATGACGCACCTGCCCTAGCCAAAGCGGATGTCGGGATTGCGATGGGTACCGGAACCGACGTGGCGATGAACAGCGCGCAGGTCACGCTGGTCAAGGGAGACTTGCGCGGCATCTCGATTGCGCGCCACCTCTCGGACAAAACAATCGCCAATATGAAGCAAAATCTCGGCTTCGCATTCATTTACAACGCTCTTGGGGTGCCCTTGGCCGCTGGGGTCTTGTACCCGTTTGTCGGGCTGTTGCTTTCACCCATGTTCGCGGCATTGGCGATGAGTCTGAGTTCAGCCTCGGTCGTTTTCAATGCCCTTAGGCTTCGAAAGTCTACCTGAAGTGCAACGCGTCGCGTGAGTCAGTGGCACTTGAACTTAGCAAGTAGCCAAAGCTGACGTGTTTGGAGAAATAGCAAATCTTTACGTAAAACAGGAGATCAGCCATGCGCCAATACCTTCGGTTTGCCGCCATGATCGCTACTTCAACGATCGTGATGTTCGGCCTTATGTATCTAAATACGTATGAGCTGGCCGACGTCTTTTTCAGTGAAACGCGCGTGTATATGGCATTCATGATGGGCGCCGCGATGGCAATCATCATGTTGGCCTTCATGCTCCATATGCACCGAAGTCGTCGCATGAACAGTGCGATTTTTGTCGCCAGCGCGATAGTATTTGCGCTTGCTCTCTGGCTTGTGCGAAGTCAGTCAACCATTGAGGATGTTTCCTGGATGAAGGCGATGATTCCGCATCACTCCATCGCGATCTTGACCAGCGAACGGGCGACCCTCTCTGATCCTCGCGTTCGTGAACTGGCCGGTCAAATCATCGAGTCACAGCGCAGGGAAATCGAAGAAATGAAAGCGCTTATCAAGGATCTCGAGAAATAAATCCGCATCTGAGCCGCAAGTGAGCCTGAACGAAGTCACAGGAAAGGTTCTAAGCAACAATACTCATTGACTGCCTGGGTAACTGCACAGGATTGAATGCCGGAAACTCTGCATCAGCCGACGATGCGCTGACCCAGGTCTCCAGCGTCGTGCTGGTCTCAAGCGCTCTGGCAATCGCATTGGCGACTGTGATCACCCACTGCTCATCAATGCAAAGCGAAGTACGCAGGGTGCCGAAGGTAAATGGCTTGCTCAAGCGATCGCTCCATCGTTTACAAGGACGATGCGGGAGGCGGTCTTCGGTTAGCGCCGGCATTTGGTAGCCGACGCCCCATGAACGGCTCGCAGCGCATCCAAAGCCATCGAAATAGCTTTCTTGACAGCTCTTTGGTTCGAACTTAGATCTCGTTATTGAGGCGAGGATGGCACTTCAAGTTTATCGGCATACTTAATCATGATGTCGCCCATGGCACGCATCATCTCGCCATGCATCTGCATCATCACTTTGCTATTGGCGCCGCTGGCGGCACCCATCATAGGGCAACTGCCCATCATCCCCATCATGCCGCCGCCCATCATGCCGTGATCTTTCATCCTACCTGGCTTCATCTGGCCCATCTGGCTCGCGTCACCATTATGCATCATGCCTGGTTCAGCTTTCATGCCCGTGGATGTGCCATCGCCGCTGGGAGTCGCTGCTACTCCTGCACCGCTTACGCCCAACAAGAGCGCCGTAACGGGCGCAATAAATAGTGCTTTCATATTCATTTTGATCTCCTAAATTCAGAAAATTGACTTTTCACGAACCGGCTTGAACTTGTGGCGCAAGAGAGATGTAGGTGTGGAGGTGTAGTGTCTTCCAGCGTCAGAGCAGCAAATGCGTACCAATCGTGACGTACCCGGCTATATCGTTGCTCGTCTGTAGATTTTAGTCCTTAGAAAATGGTTTACCGTTAAAGTCGACAGTAACTAAATTGCCGTCCAGCTCCCCCATGCCCGGCGCATTCAACGGCATGCCAGGCGCCGACACGCCCTTCACCGACGAGTCAGCGAGCAACTTGTTGACTGCATTGGCGGGCACATGCCCTTCTATGATCTGGCCGGTGGCGTTTACCACGCCTGTATGGCACGATCCAAGCTTTGGTGGCACACCGAGTTTTTGCTTGACTGAAGCCATGTCGGCTGTTTTGATCGCCGTAACATCAAAGCCAGCATCCCGCATATGCTCGACCCATCCGGTGCAGCAGCCGCAATTGGGATCCTGATATACGGTAATGGCCGTGCCGGCAGCCTGTGCAAAGGATGTCGCGACAGATAAGGCAGCCGCTGTTAGCCATAGTTTCATGAAACCTGCTCCAGCAAAAATGTAGATCTTGAATGATTCATAGTATAGATAAAGACCACAACCAAGCAGCTTAGTTCTGCCGTTGCAAAGTAACTTCCTTCTGCGCCTCTAGAACTTTAGGAGGCCAAGTGCTCTTGATATAAGTCAGTACCGCAATGATCTCTTGGTCGCTGAGGATGTCGCGATACGCGGGCATGTCACTTACATAGCCTGGAGGTGCTGTCTTCCCAGGGACCAGGCCGTTTTTCACCATATCGACCAACATCGCATCGGGATGGTGCCAGGTATGGCCGCTCTTGTCATGCGGCGGTGCAGGCAGCCTGCCATTGGACATGCGTTCACGCCAGTTCGGCTGGCCTTGCAGGGCCTCGCCATGGCAGGCTGCGCAATTGTTCACATAGATCGCCTTGCCCTGCATCACAAGGGATTGGTCCGCAGGGTCGATGAATGCCGGGCCAGATGGCCGAATCGTGCTGTAAAGGACGGCGGCGGCGCCGATTATGACGACGCCAACCACTCCAAAGACGAATTTTCTCCGTGTCATTTGAATGCGCTAGATCAGCTGACTTTTACCTTGCCGACCATTCCAGCCTCCATGTGGCCCGGAATCAGGCAAGCGAAATCGACAGTGCCCGCCTGGTCGAACTGCCACACCAAGCCGCCAATCTTACCCGGATCCAATGTAATCATATTCGGTTCCGAATGCTGCATCCCCGGCATCTTCTGCATCTCGGCCGCATGGGCCTTCAAATCGGCAATGGACCCGATCACCATTTCATGAGGGATTTTCCCCGTATTCTTGATAAAGAAACGAACTGTCTCGCCAGTGCGGACCTGGATGTCACCAGGCGTAAACCGCATGGTGTCGTCCATCGTCAGTTCAATCGTGCGCGTAACTTTAGCCGGATCGCCCGGCTGACCAGTTGGCGAAGGTGCATTCGACATGGTAGACATATCGTGACCGGGCATGCCATGCGCCGGTGCGCCATGCCCCCCGCCATGGTTGCCGGCAGCCAATGCGAGGGTCGGCAGTACGCTCAAAGCCAGAATAGAAAGGGTCTTCTTCATATCAATACTCTCTTGAGATTTGTTTTAGCAGGCGGCCTTTTCAAGCCGCCCATGTGAAAAGGTGAAAGGCGACTTCAGAAGCGAAAGCTCAAACCGGCCACAAAGCGAGTTTCCTGCTTGGAGTCGCCCGCTGCCCGTGCGTAATCCGCCGTTTTTCCAAACTTGCTGGACCATTCGACGCCCACGTACGGGACGAACTGACGCGTGACTTCATACTTGAGGCGCAAGCCCGCCGTGCCGTCTGTCAAGCCGCTGCCAATGCCCCAGCGTTCATCGTCCTTGCCATAGAAATTCACTTCGACGCTGGGTTGCAGATACAGCTTCTGAGTCAGCAGGATGTCGTACTCGGCCTTCAGCTCCAAAGCGGTGCGGCCGCTCGAGCCAACATAGGCGGTGGCATCGACTTCAAACCAGTAAGGCGCTAACCCTTTGAAGCCAAATGCCAACCATTCCCGGTTCGGCACGCCTTGGCCATGATCGAAACGAAAGCCCAGCTCCGTATCCCAAAACGTAGAAACTGCATGGCGCCACAAAAGCTGCGTCTCAGATTCTTGCAGCTTACCGCTCGCCACTTCGCCTTCGGCCTTGATCACGGCGCGGTTGTAGGTACTGCCGTACCAGGCCTCGCCCTCATAGGCCGCCCATTCCTCGCCGCGTGCCCTGACGTACTCCAACCGGTCAAAATTGACGGAGCCGAAGTTGTGCATGTCGGACATGATTAGCGCATCTGACGGCGGCAACGCATACTTGCCGGCATTGCGGACGTAGCCATCGGAGTAGGCGTCCGGATCGCGAGCGTCCGGCGGCGGCGAGCCGCCCTGCATCTGCATATCGCCATGATCCATTTCGCCACCGCCACGGTCCATGGCACCCATATTGTGTGCAGGGATTGGCGCATTAGAGTCGGACTGACCGTGCGACATTCCCGGCATGGCGGAAGTGTTCTTGAGCGGGTCAGCCTGCTTCATGGGCATTTTCATGTCGTCATGATCCTGAGCTGGCGCTTTCCCCGCGCCATGGTCCATACCGGGCATGTCCATCGAACCGTGATCCATACTCGGCATACCCGTGGAGCCATGATCCTTATCGGACATGTTCATAGAGCCATGATTCATGCCCGAAGCCGTCGCCGGCGAGCTTGTCGCGGGCGGTGCCGCGGTATGGCCGGCATGACCGGCGTGCGTCTGCGCATAGGCAAGCACGGGCATTACTCCCACTGTAGCGATGGTCGCCGCAAGAAACTTCTTCTTCAATTGATTGTTCATGACCAGGATGCCTAACGTGTCGTTCATTGTCTTCATGCCACCACCACTTCGCGAAACATCCCTGCATCCATGTGCAGCATCAGATGGCAGTGCCATGCCCAGCGTCCGAGCGCATCGGCGGTCACTAGAAAGCTGATACGCTGCGCAGGCTGCACCGGGATGGTGTGGCGCCGGGCCTGAAATTGGCCGTCCGGCGTTTCCAGTTCACTCCACATGCCGTGCAAATGCATGGGGTGCGTCATCATGGTGTCGTTATGCAAGATGACCCTGACGCGTTCGCCGTAACGGAAATGAACCGGGGTTGATTTTCCGAACTCCACGCCATCGAACGACCAGGTGTAGCGCTCCATATTTCCGGTTAGGTGCAGCTCGATTTCACGTTCTGCGCCGCGCGGATCCATTGGGCCACCCACGGTGTGCAAATCGGACAGCGTTAGCACGCGTCGGCCGTTATTACGCAGCCCAATGCCGGGATCGTCCAGGTTGGTGCGCGGCATATCGACCCGCATATCAATGCTGGGCCCATACTCGGTCCTGGCGTGGCGTACTTGGGTGCTGGCGCCGGCAGCAGACATAGCGCCATGGTCCATGCCTGACATACCTGCGTGATTCATACTTTGCATGCTGCCGTGATTCATCCCAGCCATATTGCCGTGGCCCATTCCGGTCATGCCTCCATGGCTCATGCCACCGGACGATTGGCTAGCCGCGCCATGGCTCATTCCTGCCATGCCCCCGCCCATAGCGCCCATCATGTCCGCCATGGTCAACCATTCCACGGGGTCAAGCGCCGGCACTGGCGCTTCGAGACCAGCATGCGTGGCTAGCGTACCGCGCGCGTACCCTGTCCGGTCCATTGCTTGCGCATAAACGGTGTAAGCGTCGTCCTTCGGTTGTACCACTACATCGTAGGTTTCCCCGGGCCCGAATCGGAACTCGTCTACCGTAACGGGCTCCACATTGACCCCGTCGGTTTGAACGACAGTCAACTGAAGGCCTGGGATGCGTACATCGTAGAAAGTATTAGCCGCGCCATTGATAAAGCGCAGCCGCACCCGCTCTCCAGGCCGGAATAGCCCCGTCCAGTTGCCCGCCGGCGTCGTACCATTCATCAGGTAGGTCAGCACGTTCGCGGACAGATCGGCCAAATCCGTGGGGCTCATGCGCATCTCGTTCCACATCTTGCGCTTGTCGATAGCCGCTTTCAAACCCATCTGGGAGGCGTCTTGAAAGAAATCGACCGCCGTGGGCTGGTTGTAGTTGTAGTAGTCGCCCTGCATCTTGAGCTTGGCCAGAACCCGCATCGGATCCTCGTCGGTCCAGTCAGAGAGTTGGACGACATACTCTCGATCAGCCCGTATGGAGTTAATCTGTGCCGGGTCGATAATGATCGCCCCATAGACCCCGGTGGCCTCCTGCATGCCCGAGTGCGAGTGATACCAATACGTGCCGCTTTGCTGTACTTTGAATTGATACGTGAACGTTTCGCCCGGCGGAATTCCCGCGAAACTAATCCCGGGCACTCCGTCCATCTGAAACGGCAGGATGATGCCGTGCCAATGGATTGAGGTGGTTTCGTTCAGGCGGTTCTTGACGCGAATAGTGACGGTATCGCCTTCGCGCCAACGCAACGTGGGCGCCGGGAGCGAGCCATTGACCGTCGTCGCCATACGCGGCGTACCAGTGAAATTCACAGGTGATTCATCGATCTCCAGATTAAATTCGGTCCCAGTCAGTATCGCCGCAGAACCCGTACTAGTTCGGCCCGATTGCATTCCAGCGGCACGGGCAAATGGCGACAAGCCCAGCAACACGCCGCCGGCCACAAGGCCTTGCACAAAACGGCGACGAGGTATGGCCGGGAGGGGAACCGCTAGCGTAGTTGAGCGTTTCACGCGGGGAAATCCTGTAATGAATCGTTGATCGGAGCTTCGTCTGCCGCATTCTGGGCGAACCGACAAATTGCTATTCCTAACTTTAATCAAGTACGGCTGTCACACGAATGACGGCTCCATTACTTTTCTGTAATCTACAATTCGCGGCGGATTTCATTTGCGGACTCTGTTTAGCGCGATACGAGTGGTACAGACAGCGTCTTCTCTATCGGTGGATAGCAGACGCCGGTGGGATCGTTACAGCCTTGATAGGACGCTTGCAGAATCAGCGCCTCGAAAATGGAGCCGGCTGGGCGATTCAACGTAATCGGGATCTGGACGGACCCGTAGTACACCTGGACCTGACCGAAGGTGGGATCATCCTTGACCTTACCTTCAGGTAGCACGACGTTCTTGATCGCTGCGGCGGACGACTCCTGAAGATCAAACGCGATCCTGTCCCGGTAAAGATAATAGCCGTCTGCTGCAGTGAGCGTAGCGACTAGCGTATCGGCCTTGCTGGCCCTTACCGATACTTTGAACGCTTCGTCTGGCGGCAGCAGCTCTTGGTCAGCACCCTCGTCACCAAACCAACCGCGAAAAGAATCGAAGATCCCCTGAGTCGGGGAGGCGGAGCTTGAGGCGGTAATACTCGTGGGGCTGGCAGCTACTGCCGAGACTTTCGCCGTACTAATTCCAGGTAGCCACGCCAGTGCCAGTACGAGCAGGGCTGTCAACAAACGAATAAAATTCACTTCAACCACTCATCATCCAGAACATCATGATGCCCATGAAAACGAAAGCCAAAATAGCGACCAACCCAATTGCCGCTAGTACTAGGATGACTATTCGCGTGAGTCTGGTTCTCATGGTCTGCTCAAGCATCAAAGCGGTTCGCTGGAGCTGGCGGACGTGAGTGCCCGCCAGCATTAGTCCCTTCCGGTATTTGTGCTTGAGTGGGTCCGCCGTTCTTTGAAGCGTTGTCGCTGTGGCACGACTGCATGCCTTTCATCATGAAAAGCATCATCAACGGACAAATCAGAAAGAATAAGAATGGGCTCACCGTAGCGATCCACTCCCGCGCGACAGGCAGGGCCGCATACGCCACCGCAATCAGCGCGGCCAGCCCAAGACCGCCTTTCAACATCGTCTTCACATCGCATTTCATTGTCGGCTCTCCTTTTACTTGCGCCACTGGAATTCAGTCTAGGAACGAGCCTACTGTAACGGTCCGGCGCTGTCAGAAAGGTTGCGCGGGCATTACATCTTTGTCATCTATAAAAAGAACGCGACGGAGGCAATGGATTTGTTGCGATATGTATAAATCACCACATCACTTCACCCTGTCCGAGGCAAAGTCCGTTCTATTTGCAAGAGGCGGCAAAAAACACCATAACCGTTGACATTGCCACTATGGGAATGTTTATCCTGTAGTTTATTCGGTTGGATGAATTACCAATAGAGGGAAAAAATGATTCAGTTTGAAGTGAACGACATGACCTGTGGGCACTGCGTGGGCGCCGTTACGGCCGCTGTCAAAGACGTTGCACCCGAGGCTGTCATTTCGGTTGACCTGGCCGAGCGCGCCGTACGCGTGGAGGGGGTTCCCGACGCGGACGTAGTAGAACAAGCCATTCGCGAGGCAGGGTACAGCCCGTCGCGTAAAGCTTAAAAGGCCAAGGTGCAATGATGCGCCCCGGCCTCAATTTTTTTCGTTGGCCCGCACCGCTGGTGAGGGCAGCGATCCTGCTTGCTAGGCCCCTCAGGCCATCTGCGCCATCCGCCTGCACTCTTCAGCACATCTGCGGCAAGCCTCAGCGCAGCGCTGGCAGTGATCCATTTGGTGTTTTGCGCATTCATCACCGCAAGCTTGGCAGACATCCGCGCACAGACGGCAAAGTGCTTGGGCGAATTCACTGCCCCTGGCCATATAGCTGGCGGCCAGGCGGCAAATTTGTGCGCAATCCATATCGAGCTTTATGCACCGCGCCATGGCTTTGACATCTTGTTCCCCCAGGCATGAGGCTGCGCAGTGGTCGCACTCAGTCGCGCAGGCATAACAAGCGTCTATGCAGGATTGAAACTTTTCATGAGGCATATCGATCTCCAACAAGGTTGAGGTTTGATCATCATGTGGCACCGTCATGCGGGCCACTTCCCTCATGCAGCAACTTGGATGCCTTACCGGCAGCAATTTGCTTATAAATGCTAGCATTTTCGTTCAAACTCAGCCGTGCCCATGACGGCTTCTACCGTAGCATTACAATTTTGTAATGTCGGCGTCATGTTGCCGTCAGCGCCATCGCACTAAAGTCTGACAATGGACGGCAGAACGCTCTTCCTTTCGCGATAACCGATGGACCTACAGGATCGAACCCATGAAGTTGCTGCTGGTCGAAGACGAGACCAAAACCGGTAATTACGTACGCCAAGGATTAGTAGAGTCTGGCTTCGTTGTGGACCTTGTGCGCACTGGCTTGGATGGGCATCATTTGGCCCTGACTGGCTCTTATGACTTGATTATCTTGGACGTTATGCTGCCCGATGTGGACGGTTGGCGTATCGTCCAGGCTCTACGTGATGCGAAATCGTCGACGCCGGTATTGTTCCTGACTGCCCGGGATAGTGTGGAAGATCGCGTCAAAGGGCTGGAGCTGGGCGCAGACGATTACTTGGTAAAACCGTTCGCTTTTTCAGAGCTTCTAGCGCGTGTACGTACGTTATTAAGGCGGGGCGCCGCTCCTGCCTTCCAGGATCAGTTACAGATCGCTGATCTCGTTCTCGATATTCCTCGACGCCGGGCTCAGCGCAAAAGCGTGCGTATTAATCTTACGAACAAAGAGTTTGCCTTGTTGGAACTCTTGGTGCGCCGGCAAGGCGAAGTACTGCCTCGCTCGTTGATTGCTTCCCAGGTGTGGGACATGAACTTTGACAGCGACACCAATGTCATTGATGTCGCGATCCGACGCCTACGCGCCAAAATCGATGACGATTTTGATCCTAAGCTTATCCACACGGTACGTGGCATGGGTTACATGCTCGACGTGACGCTCCCCGAATAGTTGATGAAAAGACGGCCGGCATCCCTAGCTGTACGGCTTACCGTTTCTATTGGGGCGGTCATAACAGTCGTACTACTCACATTCGGCTGGATCGTAGAGCGGTCAATCAACAACCATTTTATTCAGCAAGATGTTGATGAACTGAATGCGGTCGTTCAGGCCTTAAAGCACACGCTAGCCACGCTACCGACTGATATAGCACGTGCCGAGTTGAATCAGCGGCTTGCCAATGCCGTGTCCGGCCACCATAACGCTCAATATCGTATCTCCTCGGACTCCGGTGCGCTGATCTATGCTACGCCGGGATCCAATTTGGACAGGTTTGCTCAAATCGCCCAGCCTGTAGAGAAAATCACTATTGACACGGTTGGCATATGGCAAGATCACGGCGAGACGTTTCGAGGAGCTGTACTACGGACCGGAACAGACAGTTTCCCTGCGCGGAGCACCTTAACCATCGCCGTGGCCACGGGCATCAATTTCCATCTGCACTATCTGGACAGCTTTCGGGACTACCTCCGAATCATCACGGTGGCGGCCTGTCTCATTGCGATTTTGGCCACATGGCTCGCCGTGCACCAAGGCCATGCACCGATACGGCGCATCAGCCGCGAAATCGGAAAAATCAGGTCGGATCAGCTGCATATACGACTCGAACCACACGCCGTTCCTACTGAACTGGTCGGGCTTGCAATGTCTTTCAACGGAATGCTTGAGCGGCTTGAGGACGTCTTCCGCCGTCTCTCCGATTTTTCAGGTGACATCGCGCACGAGCTTCGAACCCCCATCACGAACCTCAAAACCCAAACTGAGGTCGCGCTTTCTCAGTCCCGCAGCGTCGAACAGTACCGGGAGATCCTGTATTCGAACTTAGAAGAGTACGAGCGCATGGCGAAAATGCTTGGTGATATGCTGTTTTTGGCGCAAGCGGATAACAATCTACTCAAACCCGAACTCGTTGAAATCGACCTTCAGGCCGAGATGCGGATCCTTTTCGACTACTTTGGCGCCTGGGCCGAAGAGCGCGAGGTGGGCTTAAAGCTTGTGGGGCCACGGGGTTGCATCATCGGAGATCGGCTGATGATACGCCGGGCATTGAGCAACCTGTTATCGAACGCGATTCGATACACGCCTGCAGGAGGCACCGTTACAGCAATCTTCGAAGTCGAATCTACGAATATCAGGCTTTGTGTTCAGAACCCCGGTCCCGTCATACCTCCCGAACACATCACACACATTTTTGAGCGTTTTTATAGACCTGACGCATCGCGACAGCGTACTGGTGAAGGCGCAGGCCTTGGCTTAGCGATTGTTAAATCGATTGTGGAAGCACATGGGGGAAAGATTAGTGCACGCTCGACTGCTGAGGCGACAACATTCGAGATATTGTCACCAGCAACGAAATGTTGAGCATACGTCAGAGTTCGGCTACGACGTATGCTCAACATCAGCTACATCAGCGCGGCAGCCTTCGAAGGGATAGCCGCTTTTCACCACTGGCCGGAAACTCAGGAAACGCACCCCTAGTTCGAGCATGCAAAGTGTCGTTCGCATGCTCGAACGCAACGGTGTCCAGGACACCGAAAACGGGTATACCTATCCACCAATATGGCTCATTTCGACTCGTGGCGAATATGTAACAGGACTAAATCCCCGCGCTTCTGAATACCTATCTGTCCTTTGGATCCATACGGATGCGACTTTTTCACGTAAGGCATCATCGTCGTCCGACTCACGTAACAAGGCTCGCAAGTCCACACTCTGCTGGCCGAATAGGCAGAGATAAAGCCTGCCGTTCGATGCTAACCGGGCTCGAGTGCAATCCCCACAGAATGGCTGGGTCACACTAGAAATCACTCCGATTTCCCCCTGGCCATCTACGTATCGCCAACGCTTAGCCACCTCTCCCTTAGCAGAAGGTGACACGGGCTCCAACGGAAAGTACCGATGCAACAGAGCTATGAGCTCTGACGACGGATATACCGCACTTCTGTTCCATTGATTGGTATTTCCCACGTCCATAAATTCGATGAAGCGCAAGATGTGGCCGGTGCCACGAAAATACTTGGCCATGGGGAGAACTTGGTCATCGTTGACGCCGCGCTTGACCACCATATTGATTTTTATGGGAGCAATACCTGCAGATCTTGCAACCTCAATACCCTGCAGCACGTCATCGACGGTCCAGTCAGCGTCCGTCATTCTCTGGAATACCGCGTTATCTATCGCATCCAGACTTACATTCAAGCGCTTGACACCTGCTTGCGCAAGGCTTTGTGCCTTACGCGCTAGCAAGGCCCCATTTGTGGTCAATGAAATATCAACAGGGCGCCCCTCGGTTGTTGTGAGCGCCACAAGCCTTGAGGCCAACATGTCCACGTCTTTGCGCAGTAGTGGTTCGCCACCTGTGATACGGATTTTTTCTACTCCTAAACTCACGAATACTTTGGCAGCCCGCTCGATCTCTTCGTGAGTCAATAGCTCACTGCGCGGAAGAAACTGAAAATCTTTCCCGAACACCGACCGTGGCATACAGTAGGTACATCGAAAATTACATCGATCGGTGACGGAGATACGCAGGTCTCGTAATGGCCTCGCATGTTGGTCCAGTAAGATAGGCTCGCTTGGGGCCACATCGCCTTTGACTACTGCCGGTATACGTATTGGGCGATGGTCATGCAATAAGTGTTCGTTCATGCTTGGCTTTATCGTTTTTTCAAAAAACCCCGCTTTAAGTTTTCATAAAGCAGGGCGGCATACGACTAATCGAAGTACTCCTTTTTATGCCGGCTTGGGCATCGCAAATCGACGGTCTTTAAAGCTGACCGTTCGTTTGAACTCTTCGACGGTGCCGGCCTTACGAATGTTGCCCCATGTGCCCTTGTAATAAGGGATTATGTTTCGATCAGTCCAATCCGTGGTTACGTCGCCTTGAATGCCGTTTACGTAACCGAACAGCATGAACGTCTGGCCGCGCTTGATCTGTGCGACTGGATACACCATGGCATACGTGGAACCGAAGTCGTTATAGACTTCCACGATGTCGCTGGCCGCTACACCGAGCTCCTGGCAATCATCGGGATTAATCTCGATGTAGGCCATGGGATAGCGCTCTTGGGCGAAGCTATTGTATTGATCGTGATAAGCGGTTTGCCATATCTCATTGTTTCGCCCATTGTTGAGCCAGAACTTATATTTTTTCTTTTGAGCCGCAACGGTTTCAGGCAAACCATTCCATGGTGCGGGCAGAAAATGCGCTTTCCCGTCCTCTGTGTCGAACTTTGAGTCGGTATAGAGCATCTCTGTGCCTACAAACTTTCCATCGGTATAAGACTTGACGGGAAGCTGTACGCCGTTATTGCCGGTGGCCCGCAGACGTTCATAGGTAACCAGATGGCCAGAGTCGCCGCCTTGGCTATCGATCTTCGGCGCTCCTGGCTGACCCGCTTGACGGAATCCATCATTGAAGGCATCTTCTTCCGTCTTCCAGTCAAAACCATTGAAGCGCTCGGTCATCGCCGAGTTGCCTTCTTTCTCGTAAAGTGCGCGTACTGTATTGGCGATCTTTGCCGCAATGAGGCAATCGGCCATCGCAGAACCTGGAGCATCCATAAACTTCTCGGATAAACGAATACGCCGCTCTCCATTCATCGACGTCAGGTTGATCTCTCCAGGATGTGCTGCCGGCAGCAATAGATGGGCGGCTTCGGCAAGCTTGGTCGGGTAAAGATTGATGCTTGCGACAAATAACCCGCCCTTCTCTGTTGCCTGATAAATGATATCAACCATCTCTTCGGTGCTGGCCCCTCGCGCCTTTTGCATCGCCTCTTTGACAATGGCTGATCGCTTTAGTACCGCTTCTCGCAACGCTTGCGCATTATTGCTGGTCTGAAAGTTATTGCAGCCCCACCAGGTCATCATGCGACCTTTGCCCTGGATCAGCTCTTGGTCGATATAAATCTTTGTGTCGCCTGGGTAGGGCGGCCGAGTGTAGCCTTCTTGGTGACCACCCATGCGTACGCATCCTGTACCGCGACGGCCAACGTTATGGGTCGCTATAACCAGGCTGAGCAGTGCCGACTGAATGACGTAATTGTCATTGCCCCAAATGATGCCTTTTTCATAGGCGTGCATACTGCGCGGCATCTGGCCTGTCTTCTTAGGCTTATACGACCATTCCGCCGCCATTTTGAGATCCTCGAGGGGCACGCCAGTAATCTTGCTGCACTCCTCAAGTGATAGGCGGTTGGTCTGTACGGCCGAATCGAATCCAGATGTATGCTGTTCAATGAATGGTTTGTCTATCCAGCCCTGCTCCACCACATAGGTAAAAAGGCCATTAAACAGAGCCGTGTCCGTGCCCGGTTCAATCGCCAAATGCAGCACACGCTCCTTGCCTGCAACCTGGCGCGCAATGGCGATGGACGGCGTTTCGCGGGGGTCTACAAATATGATCCGTGTCGGGGGCAACTCCTCATCGGGAAACCGTTCTTTCTTCTTGCCACTGGTTTGACCATAGAGGTTTGGCACCCAATGTTGAAGGAAGTAATTGGTTTGCGACTCGTAAGGATTATTGCCTATGGACCAAAGCACGTCCGCGAACTCCGCGTCTTCGTAAGCATTATTTAGCTCGCCGATGCCCATGTCACGGGTGGCGTGACACTCAGAGTTATACGCGGGGCGATTGTGGATGCGAACCATGGGGGTTTGCAATGCCGAGAACATCAGCTTGCCAGTACCCCATGTATTCTCAAACCCGCCGCCAGCCCCACCGTGATCAAAACAGGAAAACACAATGCCTTCCGGTCCATCCTTATCCAGCGTTTTTTTGAGCAACCCGGCGTAGAGCGCCATGGCTTGATCCCAAGAGGTATCCACCCACTGATCGGCAGCATATAGACGCGGCTGCTTGAGCCGATCCTTGCCATCGCCTTCAGGGGTGTACATATACGTTGCCATCCGGCCACCGCGGGTCGAGCTTAGCCCGCCATTCACGACACACTCCTTATCCGGCAGGATCATGATGTTGTGGCGACTGCCATCGTGCTCGGTAATGACGTTGGTCATGGCTGGGGTCAGCGTGGTGGCATATGGCGGCAGCTGCTGACGAAAATCTAGGCCCAAGGCGTTGTCTTGGGGCGCTCGACCGCCCTCTTTCTGTTCGGGCCACTTATACACGTGATAGCCGCAGCCGACGATACAGAAATGACAGGTCATATTTGTACGCTGGGCGTTTACTGGCGGCAAGGTGATGCGATCTTTTTTGGCTGGCATGACATTTATCTCCGAATTAAATTATGTTGGCTTGACGTCCATAGATCAGCCCATCGACCCCAACGGCTGAAACGGTGTCAGTGGCTTCGTCATACCGCAATAGAACGCGCGGGAGATTCTCTGTTGCCTGTCCGCAAATCATCTGGCCTGCCTTCTCTGCGTCGAACTCGCTGAAATGACATGGGCACTTGAACGTTTTAGTGTTGTTGTCATAGATTGTCGGGCAGCCCATATGGGTGCACAGGGTGCTATACGCGACAATATCGCGATCAGGGCCGACTCCTCCTGGGACAGGGGATCCCAGTTTGATCGCGGTACATGGTGAGCGTTCGTCGGGATAACTGAATGAGAGCGGAGCCTCAACCGTCAGCTTTTGGGCAGCCGTGACGGCTTTGCTCGGATAATCCAACGTAGTTTTGGAGGGGTCGGCCGGCGATGCCTGAGCATTGGCACTCGTGAATGGCACCAAGGTAGCGGCCGCTGCGACACCGCTGCCTCCACTGAGCTTAAGAAAACCGCGTCGATTGATAGTCGTAGAGTCGGACATGGGGGCAATTCCTATTGAAACAATGAACGGTGGTCGGTAACCTGTATATTGATTACGCAATACGCGTGCCAACTATCAACTCACGTCAGGTACGCTCGGAGAAGACAAGAATGGTGGGATTTCGGAGACCAAACGGTAACGTTCTGAGTGGCGATCAGAACCTGTCGTTACCGAACGGTAACGTCCGTCGTCGTCTGCTTACTGCTGGCGTTGCCGCAGTGGGTGCACGCGTGGCTCCTGCATGGAGCCGGGAAGCTGATCAGGCCACCCTACGAATTGGCACCACGGCCGTTTTTCTCGACAATCAGCTCCAGCTATTGGACATTTGGCGCGCTGATCTGCAAGCAACGCTGGGCCAAGCAGTGCAATTCGTACAGCGACGAAGCTATCGAGAGATTGTTGAGCTTTTGCTACGTGGTCACATTGATGCCGCCTGGATTTGCGGTTATCCCTACGTGCTTAATTCAAATCAGTTGCGCTTGGTGGCTGTACCCCAATACAAGGGAGCACCCTTGTATTGTTCTTACTTAATCGTTCCGGATAGCGATCAAAAAACGAAAGCCATTACGCGACTAGAGGATAAAGTTTTCGCCTATAGCGATCCCTTATCTAATTCAGGGTTTCTCATTCCCCGCACGGAGCTATTGGCTCGCCATGAAGATCCGTCAACTTTCTTTCGCAAGTCATTCTTTACTTTTGCTCATCGCAAAGTGGTGCAAGCGGTCGCTGCCGGGCTGGCAGATGGTGGTGCCGTAGACAGCTATGTGTGGGATACGATTATTGCCCAGTTTCCAGCCTGGGCCTCTGGCGCGCGCAAGGTATGGCAATCTCCCGAATATGGCTTCCCACCTCTGGTGGCACGTAAAGAAATGCCTGCATCAACCTTCGACGCATTGAATGCCGCGCTTTTGCAAATGCATGAACGCAACGATGGGAGAATGATACTTGGCCGACTCGCTCTTGATCGATTCGTGAACGGCACGGATTCTTTGTATGATGGCATCAGAAAGCTGAACCAGACCGCTGGAGCGAGTACGTTGGCCGTGGAGGCCGACTCGATGAGTGCGAAATGAGCTCCTTCAGTTGGCGTCGTCCATTTCGCCACATGAGCTATCGATACAAGGCTCCCTTAGCATTGGCCGCAGCCATTCTGGCCACAGAGCTCGTGGTGACAGCAACCTTCGTACAGACGTCGTATTCGGCAATGCGCCAGGATATGCGCCAAGGGGCACAAGCCCTTACTCGCATGCTGGCCTTATCAGTGCGCGAACCACTTAGACGCGATGATCTTTGGCGTGCGTATGAAGCCATTCGAATTCCGGTCGATGCAACAGGCCCCGTCTCGGGCGTGCAAGCGATCATCGTTCTGGATCAAGATTTCAACGTATACGCAGCATCCGACCCTAAACACTACCCGATCTCGACATCGCTCGCTGCGCTACCTGATGAGCTGACGCACGCAGTCGCCGCACTTCGCGATCCGTCGCAGTCGTTTTATTTTCGATATTCGGGTTACTTTTCTCAAGTCCCAGGGGTTGCGGGAACCGCCGTTCGGTCCGACGACGCAGGCATCGCCGGATACGTGTTGGTTTCATACGATGTAAGCGCTTGGCGGCAGCGTGTTTCAGACCTTCTCGTTCGTGTATTTTGGATCAGTATTCCCGGGATTCTTCTGTTGCTGCTAATAGGATGGGTTTGGGGCAATCAAGTCGCCCAGCCATTGCTTTCACTGGCAAAAGCAATGAAACGCGTAGGCCGCGAGCCACTGACCCGCATTCGGCATTCCTTGGATACGACAGGCACCGATGAGATAGGCGTGCTGGGCCAGCAGTTTTCAGGCATGCTGAACGAGCTTGAAGCCAAAGAAGCGCTTGAGCGCGAGATGGTGGCCGCCGAACGGCTGGCGGCGGTAGGCCGGGTCGCCACTGGCGTTGCGCATGAAATTAATAATCCACTTGGCGGGATGATTAATGCGCTTGACACGCTCCAGACGCACGGAACGCCTGACAAACTGACCACCAAGACCGTTGAATTGGTGCGTCGCGGGTTGAGCCAGATCCGTCATACGGTGGGGGCATTACTTGTGGAGGCACGACTCGATGCCTCGCGAATGTTGCCGGCCGATTGGGAGGATCTACGTACGCTCATTGAGCCTGAGCTCAAGGCGCGGCACGCCAGATTGCTATGGGATGTTCAACCCAATCTTGCCGTTGACTTGCCCGCCCACTCAGTACGGCAACTGACGCTTAACCTGCTTCTTAACGCGAAAAATGCTGTCGAGCCAGAAGGCAGTGTGAGTTGCTTGGTTCAGCGTACTACCGAATCGCTCACTATCGAGATATCCAATTCAGGACAGCATATTCCCGAAGCTGCTCTACCTCATCTTTTCGAGCCATATCCCGTAGAGCCAACACTGAACCGTAATTCACATGGCCTCGGTTTGTGGGTGACATATCAGATCATTACGCAGTTACGCGGTACGATTGAAGTAAGCAGTGAGCCGGGGTTCACCCGCTTTACGGTTACCCTTCCTTTAAATGCACCGTCTTTGGAAGCTCAAACATGACTGGTCCTCATATTTGCCTGATCGAAGATGATCCCATCATGGGCGAGTCTCTGGTTGAACGCTTTCAATTGGAAGGCTTCAGGGTGGATTGGCATCTTGGCGCTTATGCGGCACGAGCCGCCATACTTGCGAATGACTACGCAGTGGTCCTCAGCGATGTGCGGCTTGCTGATTTGGATGGTGACGCGCTGTATCGGCAGATGCTTGAGGACGGCCATAGCCTTCCACCCTTCATTCTTATGACGGCATATGCCACTGTTGAGCGCGCCGTAGACATGCTCAAGCTGGGGGTGCGGGATTACGTAACGAAGCCCTTCGACCTGCCCCGCTTAGTGCAAACTATTCGAGAACTAACCGTCAACCATGACGTAAATACACACATGCCGGACGAGAATATTCTGGGGGTTTCCGCTGCCGCCCAAGAATTAGCCCAGCTTGTACCTAGAATTGCCGGGCGAGCGTCGTCGGTACTTATTACAGGAGAGTCAGGGGTTGGCAAGGAGGTTCTTGCCCGGCTTATTCATCGCAAAGCCGACTCAACCAGCATCGAACGTCCGTTTGTAGCGGTTAACTGTGGGGCGGTAGCCCCCACGCTGGCTGAAGCGGAGTTTTTTGGCTTTGAACGTGGCGCTTTCACGGGTGCCGATAAGCAAAAGCGCGGTTATCTTGAGCAGGCCAACGGTGGAACACTGTTCCTGGATGAAGTGGGTGAACTCTCCCTTCCCTTACAAGCCACATTACTGAGATCCATACAAGAAAAACGCATCCGGCGTCTTGGCGCCGAGCAAGATATTGCAACGCAATTCGACCTGGTGTGTGCAACGAACCGTGATCTGGAAAGTATGGTCAAGGAACGTTTATTCCGAGAAGATTTGTACTACCGAATCAATGTTGTCACTTTGCATGTCAAACCCCTTAGGGAGCGCCCTGAAGACGTTTATTGGCTGGCACTGCGCTTTATCAGCGCTATGGCGCAGCGTCTGAACGAGTCTCCCAAGTCCTTGCATCCGCTCACGCAATTGCGGCTACAAGAATATTCGTGGCCAGGCAACATCCGCGAGTTGCACAACAGAATCGAGCACGCCTGTTTGGTCAGCCCGAACGCAGTTCTACTTCCTAACGATATTTTCGCCTCTGATTGGCAACGAACCGTGCCCCAGCAGATACCCTTCCCCGGTGAGGGTACTGCCCTAAATATTTATCAAAATGCTTGCGAACGGCTATATATTGAAGAAATGTTGCTACGTTATGAGGGCCGTATCACCGAAACAGCCAAGGCGCTTAAGATTTCGAGAAAAAACTTATGGGAAAAAATGAAGCGGCATAACATTGAGTTCGTACGCCTGGCGACGGCGACAAAACAAAGCGCACAACGTGGTTAGGCTCTGCTGAGGGAGCGGTGAATTAGAGCCTCCTGATGGGGTCTAATGATTTCCGGCCTTTTTGTGTTTACTTGGAAGCTTGCGGCGCAGCATGAGCGGCACCGCCCAGTTTTGCAATCAAACGTACATAGATGAGTTCACTAATTAACTCGACCAGGGTTTGTGTGACGATGATTGCCGGCAAGACGGGGATGGCCCCCGGAACAGCGAGAGCAAGCGGCAATACGACCAGAGAATTACGCGTTCCGGCACTGAAAGCAACGGCTCGTCCGGCGGCGGGATCAAGGTGGAATAATCGGCCAACACTCCATCCGATGGGTGGAGCAGTCATGGCAAAGAGGATATAAAACGGGATCACGCCCAAGGCTGCATCGGTGGCTGGCCCGATCTGCGGCAGGACAGCCAACACGACAATGAACAAGACGACGGCGGTCGCTGGTACGGGCAAACACCCAAGTGCCTCGGATGCATTTTTACCACGGAGGCTTCGAGCCGCCCATAGCTGCATGGCACCCGCCATGGCGAGCGGAGCCGCAATTAACCAGACAAAGGCATGGACGAAGGGACCGGGCTGAACGAGGGCTACGGCATCGTGCCCGAGGAACAGTCCCAGATAGACTGGTAGCAGCAGCATCTGCACAATTAAGAGCGTGGGAGTTGCCGCCAATAGCAGGCGAGCATCGGCTCGCCCCAAGTGCGAGAACGTTACTACGTAGTCGATGCACGGCGTCAGCAACACCAATAAAACCCCTAGTCGCACCAAGGGATCGGGTGGCAGGAATTGCACCACTACAGCAACCAAAAGCGGAACGGCCACAAAATTCGTGGTGAGTAATGCAGCCAGAAACCGACCGCGAGTGATTGCTCGGCGAAGGTCGGCTAAAGGCACTTGCAGGAATGTTACAAACAACATAACAGCGAGCGCGGGATTGATGCCAGACTCAAGTGCTGTGGTACCAGGCACTAACAACACGACCAACACAGCTAAGGCAACTGAGCCAAAATAGATGCCGACTTGGTGCTTTTCGAGTAACTCTCTCTTGATGTGCATATCCCTGTTTCGCTCCGCCATACCAAATTACGTGCATATTACTTGGATGACGGAACGTCAATACGTAACGCCATAATAGCGTTACTCTGAATCCGGTCGGGGACAACCATCCAAACATGGCCTACTCGCCCCAGACGTCAACATCCAAAGCGCGGTCCGCCACAGCCGAGCACCGTTGTCCTTTAGCTGCTCATGGTTTGCGTTTCTTGCTCCATGGCGCGCTGCGCCAAGCGGGCGACCTCGGCAGCCACGCCCTTGCGTTCGCTATACCGATCAGTCAAATAATCGCTGCGGTCTCGAACCAGCAAGGTAAATTTCATCAGCTCTTCCATGACATCCACGACGCGGTCGTAGTACGGCGAAGGTTTCATCCGTCCGTCCTCGTCGAACTCCTGGTAGGCCTTCGCCACCGATGACTGGTTCGGAATCGTCACCATGCGCATCCAACGGCCAAGCACGCGCAGCGCATTGACCGCGTTAAAGGACTGGGAGCCGCCGCTGACCTGCATCACAGCCAGGGTGCGGCCTTGCGTCGGACGCACGCTTCCCACCTCCAAAGGCAGCCAATCGATTTGGCTCTTGAACACGCCTGTTAAGGTGCCATGACGTTCGGGGCTGCACCACACCTGCCCTTCCGACCAATTCGACAGTTCCCGCAGCTCAAGGACTTTAGGATGATCGGCAGGAACGCTGTCGGGCAGCGGCAGACCCTGTGGATCAAAAATTCTTGTTTCGGCGCCAAAGCAGGTCAGGATGCGTGCGGCTTCTTCAGTAAGCAGTCGGCTATACGAGCGTTCGCGCAACGAACCGTAGAGTAAAAGAATGCGGGGCGAATGCGTTGCCCCACTCGACAGGGAAAGCTTGTCATGAGTGGGCGTATCCAATAGGGTCTCGTCGACTATTGGCAAGGTCAAATCGGCGGGTGAAGAATAGCTGGTCATCAATACTCTCAAACTAACAGAAGAAAGAACATGCTGAGTAACGTTGGGAGGAGCAGTATCGTTAACGCACGCGTTGGCCGCGCTCATCGATGACAACTTCCCCGTCCTCTTTGGTGAAGGGCCCTTGTTGGGCTTCTAGAAGAATATCCAACACCATCTCCGAAGGCCGGCACAACCGTACCCCCAATGGCGTAACAACAAAAGGACGGTTCATCAGGATAGGGTGCGCTTGTATCGCATCGAGCAATTGCGAATCCGTGAGTGCCATATTATCCAGGCTCAACTCTGCGTAGGGTGTTCCCTTCTCACGTAGCACCTGACGCACCGTTAACCCGGCCCGTTGAATTAGATCAACAAGCGTTTCGCGGGATGGCGGCGTTTTCAGGTATTCGATGACGGTGGGCTCTATACCGGCATTACGGATCAAGCCCAGCGTGTTGCGTGAGGTTCCGCAGTCGGGATTGTGATAAATCGTGATGGTGTTCATGGGAGTCCTTTTTTAACAGCTGAAACGCTTGCTTTATCACATTGAGCGCTTCAGTCACTATGCATGTAAGTGCTATCGCCGTGATTTCGCCCCACCATCTTGTTCAATGGCGGTCGTATTCGACGCACTGTCAGCTTTGTTATCAACCGTACCGGCACAACACTCCAAGGTAAGAAAATTGATGACCTTCAACATCAGCGGCAGATTGGCCTGATAACGTATGTACCTACCCTCATGAGTTGCCATCAACAAATTGGCTTGTGTCATCGCTTTTAAGTGGAATGACAGACTTGTTGCGGTGATACGAAGCTGTGTGGCAATCTCGCCGGCCACACATCCGTGCGGCGCGTTGCGAACCAACAGTTTATATACATCCAAGCGCACGCCAGAAGACAGGCATTCAAAGACGGCGATGGCAGCGTGCATATTGATCATACCCGCAATTATACAATAATCATTGAATAGTTGAAATATGGAAACAATTAAATCGATCTGAGCACCAAAACGCAGTTGTCACACTATTGTCATATATACGGTTCATTATTTCATCAATTCTCGAACGGTTGGATGACTATGACGATGCAATGCGACCAAGAGGCACCAAACTTTCGGCAAAAAGATTGCCCTCCGCCCGATAAAAACGATAGATGCCATCCTTTTATGGCCCTTAAAGCCTTGACTCAACCCACAAGAATGGAGATCTTTCGCATGGTGCACAGCTCTGCCGATGGAGAGTGTGCGGACGTTATTGCAAGCCGATTTTCAGGTCCTTTAAGCAACATTTCACTGCACTTGGCTGTTCTCTCGCGCGCTGGACTAATCGTCGGTCAGCGCCAAGAACATGATGTTGTCTACCGCTCGAACCCCCAAGCAGTGGAGGACTTGTTGTGCTACGTCCTGGGTATTAAGACGCACTGGCAGTTTGCCCCAGGCGCACGGCGCCATGACTAAATGTGACGGATTGTCATAATCATGTCATTTTGATGTTTCATAATTTGTCGATGGATAGATATCCATGCAAGCCAGTGGCGACATATGTGTCGGCGTTGGATTCTTTATCAAAGCCAGGAGTTTTTAATGAAATTTAACGTATTCGTCGGTGCAGCCGCTCTTGCTCTTACCGGTACCACATCGGTTGCTTACGCTCAGAATGTTCCCACAGTTCTAATCGACGGCTCCAGCACTGTGTTTCCCATCTCCGAAGCAGTTGCCGAAGAATTCCAGAAA
This sequence comes from Eoetvoesiella caeni, assembly GCF_003315175.1. Lineage (GTDB taxonomy): Bacteria > Pseudomonadota > Gammaproteobacteria > Burkholderiales > Burkholderiaceae_B > Eoetvoesia > Eoetvoesia caeni. The sequence continues at coordinate 319,413 of NZ_QNRQ01000004.1, forward strand.
GACCAAAAAGGAAAAACCCGCGTAACAGTCGGCGTTTCAGGAACGGGTGGCGGATTCAAGAAGTTTTGCCGTGGAGAGCTTGACATCACTGGAGCTTCGCGCCCCATCAAGAAAAGCGAAATGGAACTGTGCGCGCAGAACAACGTCGAGTATATTGAAATGCCGATCGCCATCGACGCCTTGGCCACCATTATTCACCCTGACAACAAGTTTGCCGAATGCCTGTCAGTTGATGAGTTAAAGACCATGTGGGCGCCCGAAGCTCAAGGCAAAATCACAAACTGGAACCAGATTAACCCGAAGTTTCCCGATGCGCCATTGGTTTTGTTCGGGGCAGGCACGGACTCCGGAACGTATGATTACTACACGTTCGCCATCGTCGGCAAAGAACACTCCAGCCGCGGCGATTTCACCGCTACCGAAGACGATAACGTCACCGTACAAGGCGTTTCGCGTGACCAGAATGCTCTGGGCTTCCTGGGCCTGGCGTATTACGACCACAATAAAGACAAGATCAAGCGCGTCGCGATTCGTCAAGCTGACGGCTCATGCGTGTTGCCTTCGGTCGAAACGGCAGTTGACGGCACCTATCAGCCTCTAACTCGCCCGATTTTCTACTATGTCGATAAATCGAAAGCCGACCAAAAGCATGTTGCTGACTATATCCACTTCGCTTTCAATCCCAAAAACCAGCAAGCGCTTGTCAATGAAGTAGGCTATGTTTCATTGCCTGAAAACATCGCAGTGGCCGCAACCAAGAAGTTTGATATGCGTACCACCGGCACCCATTTCGGTGGTGGCTCCAAGGTCGGCGTAAAAATGGAAGACTTGGTTAAATAATCAAGCAAGCCTGAAACCTTGGCCGTCCTTGGGGCTCAGCACTACGCCTCCAAGGTCGGCCATCTTAATTTTATGCAACGTGGAGTATCCGCATGGATGACGCCATTGCTCGTCCCCCCATCCACCGTTTTATGCCAACGCCGGCGTATCGCGCGCGCCGCCTTGCCATGGATCGGATCAGCCGCATTGCCATGTTTTGTGCGGCGGCGCTTTCGGTATTGATCACCACTGGCATCGTCTACGTTCTGGTATCAGAGTCTTGGGGCTTTTTCACCACAGTGCCGCTGCTGGACTTTCTTACCGATACGCAATGGACGCCTGTCTTTGCCAATCCCCGATTCGGTATTTGGCCTTTATTAACGGCCACGCTGTGGGCTGCCGGCATTGCTTTACTGATTGCCATCCCCCTCGGTACCGTATTAGCCATTTACCTCAGTGAGTTCGCGCGCCCCTCGGTCAGGGAGACGGTAAAACCGTGCTTGGAGATGCTCGAAGCCGTGCCCACGATTGTATATGGGTATTTCGCACTCTTGGTCCTTACGCCCTTTTTTCAGAAGTTCATCCCGGGACTTGGTGGCTTCAACCTCTTGGTGCCGGGAATTGTCTTGGGCATTATGATTTTGCCGTATGTCGTTTCAGTAAGTGAAGATGCAATGCGCGCCGTTCCAGGCTCCTTACGCGAAGGCGCCTACGCACTAGGCATGTCACGCTTGCAGACAGGACTCCGGGTTATTGTTCCCGGTGCATTCTCTGGCATTACCGCCGCGTACGTCTTGGGAATGTCCAGGGCTGTTGGGGAAACCATGGTACTCGCAGTTGCTGCCGGCCAAGGACCGAATCTCACGTTAGACCCGCGCGAAGGCGCCGCGACGATCACTGCTTATATTGTTCAAATGAGCTTGGGCGATTTGCCCCATGGATCATTGGCGTATCAAAGTATTTTTGCCGTTGGCTTGGTGCTGTTCTTGATCACGTTGCTCTTCAACGTAATTGGCTATTACTTGCGTAAACGCTATCGCGAGGTGTACTAAATGACGACGCAAATTCAAACTGAACTAACGCCGATGCAAGCAGCAGCGCCTGAGAATGAACAGGAACGCGATCGTATCATTGCGCGCAAATCACGACGATCCGACTGGTTTTTTGCGGCCGGAGGGCTCATTGTTCTCTTTCTTTCAATGGGCCTGTTGCTAGCCCTCTTGTTTGATCTTGGTTTCAGTGGTGCCAGTCGAATCGATTTTGAATTTCTAACCAGTTTCCCCTCTCGCCGTGCCGAAGATGCAGGCATCCTTTCCGCTTGGGTGGGAACCACGCTGGTCATGATTGTCACTGCAATTCTTTCAGTACCGCTCGGGGTAATGGCAGGAATATACCTTGAGGAATACGCTCCAAAAAACTGGGTTACGACACTTATTGACATCAACATCAGTAATCTCGCGGGCGTACCCTCCATCATTTATGGCTTATTGGCGCTAGGCCTGTTCGTCTATATGTTTGACATGGGTTCAACGGTATTGGTGGCGGGCATGGTTTTGGCGCTGCTCATACTCCCAGTCGTAATCGTATCCACTCGTGAAGCGGTAAGAAGCATTCCACAAATTACGAAAGAAGGCGCCTACGGTATTGGCGCGGACAAATGGCAAACCGTTGCTCATTACATCCTACCGGCAGCGCGTCCAGGCATACTGACGGGCGCGATCGTAGGGTTATCACGAGCGGTAGGTGAAACGGCTCCGGTCATCACCATTGGGGCCCTAACCTACATCGCATTTTTGCCTAATTCGCCTCTTCAGTCAGAATTTCCATTCCTTAATTTTGACTGGCTTAACTCGGCGTTTACCGTCATGCCGATACAAATGTTCAATTGGTTATCGCGCCCACAGACCGATTTTCATATTAATGCCGCGGCAACGGGCCTTGTGTTGATCATCATGACGCTTTTGATGAATCTCATTGCCATCGTTATCCGTTATCGGCTACGCCGACAAAACGTCGCATAGAACGCACGTTGACATCTCTCTAAGGTATCCCATGAGCGAACTCGCACTCCCCACACCTCCTATTGAAAAGCACCGCCCTTCGTTGTCTCGAGCACCTGCCTCAAACATTGATGAGGATGAAAAGGAACAAGGACTAACGGCCCCTCCTGTGCTGGTGCACCCTAAACGTGAGTTGCGGGCTGATGTCCGCAAGCTATCGTTTTGGTACGGAGATTTTCAAGCCCTACATGCCGTCAATCTTCCCGTGGTAAATAATGGGGTGACCGCACTCATCGGAGCTTCGGGATGCGGCAAAAGCACCTTGTTGCGCTGTTTCAACCGCATGCATGATCTATACCCGGGCACTCGGTACGATGGCGACATCATGCTGCTACCCGAAGAAAAGAATATTGTGAGTGTAAAAATAGACCCGATTATGGTTCGGCTACGTATCGGCATGGTGTTCCAAAAGCCAAATCCGTTTCCAAAGTCGATCTATGAAAATGTAGCGTCAGGATTACGAGTGCGGGGGATTACTCAACGGGCTGCGCTGGATGAACGAGTGGAGTCCTCGTTACGCCAGGCGGCATTATGGGACGAAGTAAAAGATCGGCTTCACCAATCTGCACTAGGATTATCGGGTGGACAACAACAACGGCTTTGCATTGCAAGAACACTTGCTCCTAATCCTGAAATCATTTTGTTTGACGAACCCACCTCAGCGTTAGACCCCATTGCTACCGCCAAGATTGAGGATCTGTTTCACGACCTACGCTCCGACTACACAATTGTCATCGTGACCCACAATATGCAACAAGCAGCACGTATCTCCGACTATACGGCGTTTATGCACTTGGGTCGAATGGTCGAATTCCAGGCGACAGACGATTTCTTTGTTAATCCATCCCATCTGCGAACGGAACAGTACATTACGGGTCGCTTTGGGTAATTCAGCTTGTATATAAGGAGTTCACACAGTGAGTAATCCGCATACGGTACGTGCCTATGATCAAGAGCTCGCTGCACTAAGCGAAATCTTGATGCAAGTCGGCCATTTCGTCGTCGATGCATTCACGGCGGCTTCCAAAGCGTTATTGCACAAAGATGTACTTGCTGCGCAAGAGGCGATCCAAATCGACGGCCAAATAGATGAGCTATGCGCTCAGGCGGATAAGGATATTTTGTTGCTCATGACAAAGCGCCAGCCGATGAGTCAAGATTTGCAGGAAATATTGGCGGCCATGCGCAGTGCAAACGAGTTTTCGCACATCGGCGATTTAGCGCGAAATATTGCAGAGCGTTCAACCCAATTGCACAGCCCCACTCCTGCCGACAATCTTCATCAAGGCCTTGAAACCTTGTCCATGATGCTATCGGATTTCCTCTCAAGAGTGTCCCTTGCCTATGCATCAAAGGACATTCCAGAGCTGAAAGAGCTATGTCAGGTGGACAGGCTAGTCGATGACGCGTACGCACAAATATTGGACATCATTATCATTGGGCTGGCAAATCATCCCGATCGAACGGGCGACTTGACGCACCTACTTTTTTGCCTTAAGAACATGGACCGAATCGGTGATCATATTTCTCACATCGCTCAAACCCGATATTTGGCATTGACAGGTGCTTTACCGGAGCATGTGAAGCACCACGCTCCAACGGATCCCTAATGCATACTTGGGTTTGCCTCCTCTCGCTCTCGGGTTGCTTGGCTGGTGTTATTTCGACAATTCAATTAATATAGTTTCATGGAAACTAAATTCGCTGTTAAAGCGCTTGCCGCCATCGCGCACGAATCCCGCTTGGCCGCCTACCGCACCCTCATGCAGGCCGGCCCAGAGGGACTGCCGGCTGGTCAATTGGCTGAGATGATGGGGATTGCACCCTCTTCGTTGTCCTTTCACCTGAAAGAACTCGTTAATGCCGATCTTTTAACCTCGCGCCAAGAGGGACGATTCGTTTTTTATTCAGTTAAGTACAACTCGATGACAAGTCTGTTGGCGTACCTAACCGAAAACTGCTGTGGTGGCAACCCGTGTACGTCCGTCCGAAACGACATGTGCGCCAATACCCAAGACGCAACGCAATAAACATCACCGCTGGTTCCACAAAGTCAACGGTCCAGTTAATCTAGTCGTGGAAGTATTATTATGTCGGACAAAATCTATAACACCCTCTTCCTTTGCACAGGCAACTCAGCGCGCAGCATCATGGCAGAAGTGTTGCTTAATCATCTAGGCCGGGATCGTTTTAGGGCGTACAGCGCTGGCAGCCACCCCGGCGCCCAGGTGAATCCCCTTACTCTTGAAGTCCTTCAGTCGACTCGTCTGCAAGTAGAAGGCTTATGCAGTAAAAGTTGGGACGAGTTTGCTCGACCAGGGGCGCCTCAATTGGACTTTGTTATCACCCTTTGTGATAGTGCAGCCGGAGAAGTATGCCCTGTGTGGCCGGGCCAACCGATTACCGCGCATTGGGGGTTTGAAGACCCATCGGCTTTTGAAGGAACAGCCCAAGAAAAGCGTGAATTCTTCGACAAAATCTTTCGTCAAATTGCAAATCGCATCAAGATTTTCAATAGCTTGCCATTGACAAAGCTGGATCGTGTGGCGATTAAGCGCGAGCTCGACGCACTGGGCGATCGGGTAACGCAAACAAGCACCATCGCTCCTTAATGACTCTATGCGCGTGAAAAGGGCCCTTCAACGTGACCGCCCTTTAGCGGCGGGCCTGAGTCTCTTGTCAGAAACACCTTCCCCACCTCTTTTGTACTGCACATATGAACGTCCTTTTCCTATGCACGGGTAATTCGTGCCGCTCTATCCTGGCCGAAGCCACTTTCAATCATCTTGCCCCCGCTGGCTGGAAGGCCATGAGTGCTGGTAGCCAGCCCACAGGCCAAGTACACCCTAGGTCTTTGGCGTTGCTTGCGCGCGAAGGTATTTCAACAGACGGCTATTTCAGCAAGTCTTGGGATAATCTGCCGCTGACGCCCGACGTGGTCGTCACCGTCTGTGCCAGTGCAGCAGGCGAAACCTGCCCTGCGTATCTGGGACCGGTCATACGTACTCATTGGGGCGTCGAAGACCCTGCCTACGCCACCGGTACCGACGCAGAAATCGACGCGGCGTTCAATACGGCGTATCGCATTTTGCGCTGCCGTATTGAAGCATTCCTGGCTTTGCCACTTACAGATTTGAAAAGTGACCCGGTACGCTTGAAAACCGAATTGGATCGCATCGGCGAGCTTCTTCCTTAATCTTAATGCATCGCCGCGAGCGTTTGCGAATTGACGCTTTGATTCTCAATGTCCCTCCCCGGGGCGCCTTCCCTTTTGCCGTAAAGAGAGACTCCACGTGCTTGCTGCGCTATTGATTTTTATTGTCACCATCGTCCTGGTCATCTGGCAGCCACGCGGCTTGAACATAGGCTGGAGCGCTTCAATCGGCGCCTTGCTCGCGCTGGTTTTCGGCGTGGTCAGCTTGAGCGATATTCCCGTCGTCTGGCAGATCGTATGGAACGCGACCGGCACATTTGTGGCCATCATTATCATCAGCCTTCTGCTGGATGAAGCCGGCTTTTTTGAATGGACTGCATTGCACGTCGCCAGATGGGGGGGCGGGCGTGGCCGTCTCTTGTTCGCGCTGATCGTCTTGCTGGGGGCTGCGGTATCCGCGTTCTTTGCCAATGACGGTGCAGCCTTGATCCTGACGCCCATCGTCATGGCCATGCTGTTGGCTTTAGGTTTCACGCCCGCCGCAACGCTGGCTTTCGTCATGGCGGCAGGCTTTATTGCCGATACGGCCAGCCTGCCGCTCATCGTGTCCAACCTGGTCAATATCGTTTCGGCGGATTTCTTCAATATCAGCTTTGCGCGATACGCCGCAGTCATGGCTCCGGTCAATGTTGTTTCCGTTGTCGCCACCCTGCTGGTTTTGTTGCTGTATTTTCACCGCAGCATTCCGGTTCGCTACGACGATAGTCAGCTCAAGGAACCGAAAGAGGTGATTCGCGATCTGGCGACCTTTCGCGCCGGTTGGGTGGTGCTAGGGTTGTTGCTGGTCAGCTTTTTCACCCTTGAAGGCTTCGGTGTGCCTGTCAGCGCCATTGCGGCCCTGGGAGCGCTGGCACTGCTTATCGTTGCCGGACGCGGGCATAAAATCAGCACCCTCAAAGTCGTGCGTGAGGCGCCTTGGCCTATCGTGATTTTCTCGCTGGGCATGTACTTGGTCGTTTATGGTTTGCGCAATGCCGGGCTGACGGACATGATCGCCAGCTTACTGGATTATTTCGCCAGTCATGGCTTGTGGGCGGCTACGCTGGGCACGGGCGTGCTGACCGCCCTGCTATCGTCCATTATGAATAACATGCCAACCGTTTTGGTCGGCGCGCTATCTATCGACGCCAGCCAGGCCACAGGCGTAGTCAAAGAAGCCATGATCTATGCCAATGTCATTGGCAGCGATCTTGGCCCCAAAATCACCCCCATAGGCAGCCTGGCCACACTCCTGTGGCTGCACGTCCTGGCACGCAAGGGCATGGTGATCACCTGGGCTTATTACTTCAAAGTGGGTATTGTGCTGACCTTGCCGGTGTTGTTCGTTACCCTGGCAGCACTTGCTGTACGCCTGGGTGCGTTATAAAGTCGCTCCTTGACTGATGTCTGCATATTAAGAGCGATCATGCCCGATACCGCAGGAACTAACCGTAGCCCTTGGGCTGTCTTTCTGATCTTTCTTCGACTGGGTCTTACCTCTTTCGGTGGCCCGGTTGCACATTTGGGTTACTTCCACGATGAGTTCGTGACGCGACGGCAGTGGTTGAGCGAGCGCAGCTATGCGGATTTAGTGGCGCTCTGCCAATTTCTGCCGGGGCCGGCCAGCAGCCAGGTCGGGATCGCAGTGGGGCTGTCCCGCTCCGGCTATGCCGGAGCGTTGGCCGCGTGGGCGGGCTTCACTTTACCTTCAGCGATTGCCCTGATCCTGTTTGCGCTGGGCATGGCCAGTTACGGGGACGCCATGCCGCCCGGTGTGCTGCACGGGCTTAAGGTGGTGGCTGTGGCTGTGGTGGCTCAAGCGGTATGGGGGATGGCCCGCAAGCTTTGTCCTGATGCATCGCGCGTTACCATCATGGCGCTCGCGGCCTGCCTTGTTCTTCTGGTGCCGTCCGCATGGGCTCAAGTGGGCGTCATCATCATTGCTGCGATCATCGGCCTTCTGTTTTTCAAACCTCAGCAAGGTTCAGAGCACGACCCTCTGCCGATTTTAATCAAGCGCCGAACTGGGCTGCTATGGCTGGCATTGTTTTTTGCGCTGTTGATAGGATTGCCGTTGCTGTCGGCCGTATCATCGAGCCAGGCGCTGTCGATGGTGGATGCTTTCTACCGCGCGGGGTCACTGGTATTTGGCGGCGGGCATGTTGTATTGCCGCTATTGCAAGCCGAAGTCGTGCCCGTCGGCTGGGTTGGCAATGAATCTTTTTTGGCGGGCTACGGCGCCGCGCAGGCAGTCCCCGGCCCTTTGTTCACATTCGCGGCTTTTCTCGGCGCCTCGATGAGCAGCACGCCTTCCGGCTGGTTGGGCGGTCTGATTTGCCTGTTGGCGATCTTCGCACCATCCTTTCTGCTCGTGGTGGGGGCATTGCCGTTCTGGGAGCACATTCGCCGTAACGTCCGCACGCAGGCTGCGCTTTTAGGCGTTAATGCTGCCGTGGTTGGTCTACTGCTGGCTGCCCTTTATCAGCCTGTATGGACGAGCGCGATTCATGCGCCGCAAGACTTTGGCTTGGCCCTTGTGGCGCTGGTCGCACTCATGTTCTGGAAGCTGCCCCCATGGTTGCTTGTGATCGGCAGTGGTGTCGCGGGCTGGTTGCTAAGCGTGGTTCTATAAGGTTCCGGATAGCCCATCGGAGCCAGGCGCCTGCAGTGAACAGCTAGCCTGGTGCTCAAATAAGCCGCTGGCGTACTTTTGCGGTGACCCATTCGCTGACCACAACGGTGGCGAAGATCACGATCAGCAACATGAATACTTTCGGCCAGGCCAATGTGCCTAGAGCCGATTCCAGCTTGACTCCTATGCCGCCGGCGCCGACCAGCCCCAGCACGGTGGATTCCCGTATGTTGATATCCCAACGAAATACGGTCACCCCTGCCAGGGTTGGCGCAATTTGCGGAAAGACACCCCAGGCCATGACCTGTGCAGAACCTGCTCCTGTGGCGGTAATGGCTTCCACTTGCTGGGTATCGATCTCTTCTATCGCCTCGTAAAGCAGTTTACCGATGAAGCCGATGGAACGCAGGGCAATGGCGACCACCCCGGCCAATACGCCCGGCCCCAGAATAGCCACCAATAGCAAGGCCCAGATCAAGGAGTTGATCGAGCGCGACGCAACAATAGCCAGCAAGGCAAAGGGCCTGATCCAGGCCGTGCTGGGTGTGGTATTTCGCGCCGCTAGAAAGGCAATAGGTACGGCGATGAGCGTACCCAGCAAGGTGCCTAACGTGGCAATATTTAATGTTTCCCACAGCGGCCACAGCAGTTCCCGGGTGTAGCGCCAATCCGGAGGGAGCATCCTGGCGCCAATATCGGCGGCCTGCTTGGGCGCGTCAGCCACAAAGGACCAGATGGTGTCTTGGGTCATGACTTGAAAGGCCCACGATACCAAGGCCAGTCCCAGGACCCAGGCGGCAAACACGAGCAGATCTTGCCTCGGGCTGCGCACGCGCCACGTTAGAGTATTTTTTTGCGTATCCATCCCGATCCGTACTCAGCGAGCATGACAATGGCGATAATGACGATAAGAATAGCGGCGGCGGTATCGAACTCGTAGCGATCCATGGCGGTATTGAGCGTGGCGCCTATACCTCCGGCCCCAACAATGCCAATGACTGACGACTCGCGAAAGTTGATATCCAGGCGATAAAGCGACAAGCCCACCAAGCGCGGCATAATCTGCGACAGCACGGCAAAATCCAGCACTTGCGCGGTTGACGCACCGGTTGCGCGCAGAGCCTCCAACTGAGCCCCCTGCACTTCCTCGATGTCTTCGGCCAGCAACTTGGCGAGAAAACCGATGGTGGCGAACGTGAGTGTCAGAAAGCCCGCGAAAGGGCCGAAACCGAACATGGCGACCAGCAGTATGGCCACAATGATCTCGTTCAGCGTCCGGGAAACCGCAATGAATCCTCTGCAGAACAGGTATATCCCGGCGGGCGCCACATTGCGGGCAGCGCCTAGGGCAAACGGTATGGACAGTACAATCCCCAGCGCCGTTGCAGTGATCGCCATGGTCAGGCTTTCCCGAAAGCCCAGCAGAATGTCCGAGTATCGCGACACAAAGTCGGGCTGTACAAAGGCGGCGATAAATTTCCCGCCACGCACCAACCCTTCCGAAACCCGCGCCCAATTGACGTCCAATGAAAGTATGGCCAGGGTCAAATAAAACATGACGCCCAGCAGTAAGCTATGGCGCAGCCAGGCGCGGGCGATGAATGGCGGCTTGCGCCAGGTGTCCGGCAATGTTGATGAGCTCAAGGTAGACATAATGTAAACGTCTAGCCGACAGCGGCCAGCGACGCCATTTGATCGTCAAAATCGTTGGCGATGGTGCTGGTGTTGCCAGCCAGACGATCCGTGATGCTGGACCAGTCTTCGTCCCCGTAGATGTCGGTCAACACCTTGTGATCCACCTGCGTGGCAGGACCGTCATAGACCATCATGCCCTGCCGCAAGCCAACTATTCTGGGCAGGAACTCCGTGGCCAGCACGACATCGTGTATGTTGATAATGGCAGCAAGCTTATGCTCGGCGCACAATGTCAAGATCAACCGCATAATCTGCCGGGATGTTTTCGGATCCAGGCTGGCCGTGGGCTCGTCGATCAACAAGAAGGCGGGCCGCTGCATCAAAGCCCTGGCAATGCCGACGCGCTGGCGCTGCCCGCCAGAGAGCGCGTCGGCACGCTTGTTTTCCATGCCGGCAAGACCTACACGTTCAAGCAGAGAATAAGCCAGCTGGATATCTTTCGAGGGAAATCGCCTGAACCAACTTGGCCAGAATCGGGTGTACCCCAATCGCCCCGACAGCAGGTTTTCCATGACCGTCAAGCGTTCTACCAGCGCATATTCCTGAAAGATCATGCCGATTTGACGCCGGGCCATTCGCAGACCCTGCCGTCCGGCATGAGCCAGATCCTGGCCATCCAATAACACCTGGCCTTGTGTCGGCTCAACCAATCTGTTTATACAGCGTATTAGTGTAGATTTACCCGCCCCTGAAGGGCCGATCAAGCCCAGCACTTGCCCTGCGGGAACCGACAGGCTGACCCCACGCAAAGCGGGGTCGCCGGTTGGATAGCGCTTGTGTAGTTCTTTGATTTCCAGCACGGTATCGGCGCTTTACTTGCAGGTATAGGCCACGCCCATCGCACGATCGATATCGCGCACCACCTGCCAGTATTCTTTGTAGGTGATAGGCATGAATTTTTCTTGTGGCGGCTGGGCAGTGTTGAACTCCTTGGCCAGGTCCGACCCTTCCCATTCAAATGTAAAAAAGGCTTCTTTGACTTTTTCCGCCAGTTCCGGCTTCAGGTTGTGTGCATAACCATATCCGGTTGTTGGGAAGGTTTGCGACTTGTAGATAATATTGAACTGTTCAGGCTTGACGGTACCGCGCGCTTCCATGCGTTGCTTGACCGAATTGGCCACTGCGGCGGCCGGATAATCCTTGTTGGCAACACCTAGGATGGAGTTGTCATGCTTGCCCGAGAACATCGGCGTGTAGTCTTTGTCCGCTTCCATTTTGAATTGGTCGCGCAGCAGGGCCGAAGGCGCCTTGTAGCCGGAGTTGGATGTTTCCGATGTGAAAGCCATGCGCTTTCCCCGGATATCTTCGACCTTCTCGATGCCGCTGCCGGGATGGGTGATGATTTCCATTTCGTAGCCGAACTTATCATCCTTGGACACCATCATCGTAAAAGGAACGAAACCTGCACAATTCACCGCCAGCGGGTTGGAGCCTGTATTGAAGCCGGCTACATGCAGACGGCCGGCGCGCATGGCTTCCAGTTGAGCCGCGTTGCTCTGAACCGGGAAAAACTGAACTTTCTTGCCGGTGACCTTGGACATATGCTGGATAAAACCGTCCCACACCTTGGCATAAACCGCCGGATCTTCCACGGGGGTGTAAGCAAACACTAATGTGCTGGGATCCACCCACTCTTTGGAATCGGTAGGTGCATCAGCGACCAGATCGCCATCTTTGTCCTGGTAGCGAGCGTCCATCGCATGCGCGGCACTGCCTAGCAATGCCGCAGCCGCCAGGGCGATAGCGGTAAACAACTTGTGTGGCACAAAGGAACTTGTATGTGAAGCGGCGGGCTTCAATTTAAGGGCGGCATTCATGGTTATCTCCGTTTGCAATGCCGACACTATATGAATGGTTTGTTTCAGGCGTGTGACTAATGACTACATAACCGAGATTGCGGCCGGAGCAGATACGCGTGGCTTTATTGAGTTATGGGGAATGCGGCAATTTGACACGACTGGCCCATGCCGCCAGCCAAAAACTCAAGGTAAGGAGTGCGGCGCAGGCGGCAATAGACCACACTACGACGTCATAGGACATTGTCCTCGACCAAAGCCATGCGGCCACTAGGGGCGCTACGGCTCTGGCCAGCGTGCTGGGAAAGGTCAATAGGCCATTAATTGCGCCATAGGCCCTGCGGCTGAGCATTTCAGGCACTACCAAGCCCCGCACAATGGTAAAAATACCGTTGCTGGCGCCGTATACAACGCATGCCGCGGTAATAACCCACATGCTTGAAGGCCCAATCGCTAAAACGATAAACACCAAGGGGAATACCGCAACGACAAAGGTTCCGATACGCCGCATGGATGTTCCGGAGCCAAAGATGCTGATCAGGACCCGGCCCGCCACTTGGGCCGGCCCTATGGTGGCAATGGCCCAGACCACATTGCTGGTCGACAGCCCCCCTTCAAGCAGCAGCGGATACATGTGAAAGGTGAACGCTGTGAACGCGCCGGCGTAAGCGGTAAGTGCCAGCATCAACAGCCAAAAAACCGGCGTATGAAACGCTGCCCTGACTGCTTGCTTATCGGTGGCAAGCGGGCTCTCATGGTGGGATTGATTAAAGTGCACAGCATCTTTTTCGGACCGAATAAATCCAAAATGTGCCACCGCGCAAACCAGCCCATTGATAAGGGCTAACACCAGCAGGGCCTCACGCCAGCCCCAATGGTCCAACAAGAACTGCACTAGGGGTATAAATACAGTGCTGGCAAAACCACCCCACAATGTTATGGCCGTAATGCCTGCTCGAGCCCTGCCCGCTCCGACGCGTCGGGCAATTACGGCAAAAGCGGGTTCGTATAACGCCGCTGCCTGCAAGCCACCGATACCGGCAATAAGCAAATAAAACCCGATCAGACTATCGACCTGCGACCAAAGGGCCAACAGCACCGCCGCCATGAGCGATGCACCGCCCATCAGCATCCTGCCGTGGCCTTTATCGACGGCAACACCGACTGGGTAGGCGAGAAATCCGGCGATCACCAGTCCTATCGTTGCGGCACCATACACGTCTGTCTTGGACCAGCCCAGCTCGGCCATCATGGCCTCAGCAATCAAGGGGAAGCTGTAGTACAACGACCCCCATGCGCAGATTTGTCCGATCCCCAGCGCCGTGATCAGTGCGTACGGACTCTGCGTTGAGCCTGACGGCCTGGACAAATCCTGCATCTCTACATCAGTATTGGACATGATCGCGTTTGTTCTAGGATTGTATAAACGCTTGGGTTTCCAGCACCTGGGCCACTTCAAGAGCCGTGGCTTTGGCATAACGCATTACGCCGACCAGTGTTGCCGAAGCGAAACCAGTCCATTCGCCATAACCTACCAACCATAAACCAGGCACGTCTACAGACTGAGTTCCGGACAGGGCTATTTTTCCATCAACGCCAACAGCGCCCAGCGATTTCAGGTGTTCCAATGCCGGCCGAAACCCGGTGCACCAAATGACTGCATCGGCTACCGTGTGCGACCCATCTTGCCAGATCACGCCCCTGTCCGTGAACTCACGAAATGGACGTACTGAATGCAAAGCACCACGGTCGCGCGCAGCTTTGACTGACTCCACCATGACCACGTCGCCTAAGCCACCAGGCGGATCTTGTAATATGCGCCCTTCTTGCTGCGCCTTCCATTTGGCGGTTGCCCGTTCGAACAGGACACGGCCATCCACATCGTCCGGCAGGAAAATTGGTTCCGTTTGTGTTACCCATGTTGTCTTGGCCACACGCGATACCTCGGCCAGAATCTGAGCACCGGAATTTCCGCCTCCTACTACGAGCACCGTCTTGTCGGCAAATGGCGCCGCGTTGCGATAGCGTGCTGAATGTATTTGCAGCCCGGTATAAGAGAGATGATTGGGATAGGCCGGGATAAAGGGATGGCTCCAGGTTCCCGTCGCGCTGATGACTGCGCGGGCATGCCATACGCCGCGATCTGTATGCACTACAAAGCCATCTTCGCCTCGTAGAACGTCCGTCACCGATACCGGCCTCTCTATCGAGAAATCGTACCGTTTTTCATACTGCGCTAAATACTTCACGACGTCATCGCGCTCTGGATAGCCAGACACAGCCGGCATACTCCAACCGGGCAAGGAACTCCACTGCGCAGGAGAAAACAGATGCAAGGATTCCCAGCCGTGGACCCATGCGCCACCCGGTACGTGCCCATTATCCAGTATTACAAAGCTTAAAGAAGTGCGCCTTAGAAAATACGCGATAGCCAGGGCAGACTGGCCGCCGCCAACAATCACGACATCGAATGTTTGCCCGCTTGTACCGGCTGATATGCTTTTCGAGCACAAATGCTGTCCTTGTTCTGCCATAACTGTTTTACCTTATGCCTCTTGTGCACTCGCAGAGCTGCAAGCAGTGGTTGATCGGCAGCCCGTGGGCTGTTCGATCACATCGAGAAATTGGGTACTGCACACGCCTGTTTCGGGCAGAACCAGTTCGGATCTTCGTGCAGAATCCCAATCGCCTGCCAAAGCCGCCGCTATCGAACGCATCTGCTCGTAGCCGGTCAGCATCAGAAACGTCGGTGCCCTGCCATAGCTTTTCATGCCGGTAATGAACACTCCCTCATCAGGATGTGCCAACTCTTGAACGCCATGAGGGCGCACAGTGCCGCAACTATGTTCATTAGGATCGATCAAAGGCGCTAGCTTAACGGGGCTGCCTGTCGCCGGATCGAGCGCCAGACGTAACTCGGCCATTAGCTCAAGGTTTGGTCGAAAGCCCGTGGCCACGACAATTTCATCCACTGGAGGCAAAGCCTGCTCCATACTGTGTACGATGATCCCCTTTGGTGAGGACGTAATCTTATGGATCCTGATGCCTTGATGAAGCTCAATAGCACCCTCGTCCAAAAGCTGGCGTATTTTCAAGCCGAGCTTGCCGCGCTGTTCCAGTTGATCGTTCTTGCCTCCGCCCAAGATACGTTCTAATGAAGTACCGCGGATGGCCCACAACACGCGGGTGCCTGGCGCAATACGCGCAAGCGCAACCAAATCCTGAAGGGCGTTAAACGCAGAGTGCCCAGCGCCCACCACCAAGACGTGCCTATCGCTATAGCGATGACGTGCACTACCCAAAACATCGGGAATGCCGTAGGCAATGTGTGCACTATTTTCTTTCTCGCCTAATGCTGGAATACCATGTGCTCCCATCCAGTTAGGTGTTGCGTAGGTCCCGGAGGCGTCGATCACCGCGCTGGCCAACACGTCACGCTCGCCATCGGGGCCGGCAACGCGCAATAAAAAGGGAGTCGAGTTACGGCCTTGGGTTTTCATGACGTCGCGCTCTACCCGGCTTACTGCCAAGACACGACTGTTCAAGTGTAAGTGTGGTTCGATTTCCGGTAGCTTAGACAACGGCTGAATATACTGACCCAGTAATTCTTGGCCAGTTGGGTAGACATCCGGTTGCGGTGTCGTCCAACCACTGGTTATCAATAAGCGCTCTGCCTCCTTGTCGATATTAAAGCGCCAGGGAGAGAACATCTTGACGTGCCCCCACTCATTGATACTGGCTCCGGCCTGCTTACCTGCTTCCAAGATCAATGCGGTAAGGCCTCTGCTTAGCAAATGCGCTGCAGCAGCAAGTCCAACAGGACCTGCACCAATAATGGCGATAGGATGTTTGATCTTATCCATGAACACTCCTTACGTTGATAGCAAAGCCCTTCTATCAATATGCTGGCTTCACATTTAAGTTGGTAGTAACAACATATAAGACAAAAAAACTTGATTGCGTGCGTCAAAAAAGACGGCAGTTCGTCATGCTAGTTCCGTGGCTGTTTCAAGCGCACTATGGGTTCGCTCGCCATATCGCGCCTCGGCTGCCCGCGTAAGCCGCCTTAACAGCGCAAGCGAGGCCTGACGCACTTCTGGAGACAGGCTTTCAATCATCGCTCGCTCCTCTGCGATCAAGTCTGAGCGGATCGTTTTATATAACTCTTGCCCTGCTACAGTCGCCTGGATCCGGATCGCCCTGCGGTCGTCCTCATCCTCGATGCGAATGACATACCCCTTACGCTCTAAGGCGTTAACGACTCGGCTTGCTGTGCTCTTATCCAGATACATCCCTTCAGCCAGTGATTGAAGCCGCAATGAACCTTGCTTGACGAGCATTTCCAACGCATAGCATTGGGTCACCGAGACGTCGTAGCAGCAAATATGGCCGCGATCTCGAAATTGATAAACACGCACGAGATCATTGAGTGCCTCATATAAGCTCTCCGCATCGCGTGTTAGTAAATCCTGATTCGACATGGTGCTCTCACATATAATTGGTACTAACAACTATATGTGAATTTTCTGCTCAAGACAATAAGCGGAAGGCCGGGCAGTCAAATAGCGCGCTGACGTACTGTTACGCACACCACTATGATTACAAACAAAAGGTCAGCACCTGGCATCTAATGATCGAAAAGTCATATTCTTGACAATATTTGTTTCTCACACCGTCTCATTAAATGCCACAATGGCCCACTACAATTACTTATCCATTAGTGATCTCCATAATTGCCAATAGATAAGCAATGCTCTATAAGTATATATATACTTACAAAATACTTACTTGTTACGTACCCACCAATTGAAGAACTCCATGAACCCGAGTCCTATAAACAGCATTGGCGCACGCTTACTTGCCGCACGTAAGAAGCGCGGCCTATCGCAAGAAGCATTGGCCAAACTCCTCAATCCCCCTATAAGCCAAAGCGCCATCGCCCATATTGAAAACGGTCGCAACGAGACTTCTCGTCACATCGTTTGGATTGCAGCAGCGCTTCATGTTCGTGCTGAATGGCTTGTTACTGGAAAGGGTGAAATGTTTGAGATGGAATGGCCATGGCCGGAAACCTCTAGGTATACGCTGGAGGAACTGCCTGCTCCCGTACTGGAAGATATCGGTGACTACATAAAGATGAAAATCGGCCAACAAACCAAACACAGCAAAAACCACGATTAAGCATCAACAACCTGTTGGATTCAGCCGTCAACAATCGCTCAAGATACAAAAACAAACAAAAAAATACCCGAAGCGCCCTGTGTTCCACAGCGAACCAGGGCGATTCTTTTTGTGTCATTCCAAAGCGTATTTTGCAGTTTTCCGCAGATTTTAATCTCCCAGATGACTATTTATTATTACTTGGATATTGACTCTTTCAAGTGGATACGTAATGATTACAGCAATCCCGCTCTTTAACAACACAACACCGATAAATACCGCGCCCTGTCCGGCAACGGGCGGTGTGAGTGCGCGGCTACCCGTTACGCCAGCATTAAGCGGGGCGACAAGCACCTGGGTAGGAGTAAAGCAGGTGAAAAATCATTGCTCTCTTGGGCCGGTAGCGACTGGCAGATACCGAGGGAAGTAGATGACGTTCCGTGACAACGGACGCCGGTACTGCCAAAGGCAGGCCAAGCTCGATGGATGGCGCGTAATCCATTGATGACAGCGGCAAAGACCGCAGTTTTCAGCATCCCGACGAACCACAATAGTGGGCCAGCGGCGGGCTCTACCGAAAATGATCCAAGCAACTGACCCTATCGCGGTATCTTGGCGGATCAGTCATGAAGGCGCTGACCGCGCCTGCTTTGGAAAGCATCCTGGGTGATGCCACCCAGGGTGCTTTCCAAGGTTTTATGGAGGAAGTAATGAAGGAACAGTCCCTGCCAAACATCTTTGGCTACTCATCAACTAGACACCAGACCCTGCAGCAACCTGATCAAGCACTTCTGTATCGGATTCACATAGCTGAGGCGAAACTTGGAGTGTCACGATCAACCATCTACCGACTGGTCAATGAAGGCGAGCTGGTACTTATTAAGATTGGCAAACGCTCCAGTGGCATCACCGCAGCCAGCCTACATGCTCTTATTGAGCGAAACAAGGCACTTGCCAGTTAGGCGAGCACGCCATTAGTGGCTCAGCCTCACTAATTTAGTCCGAAAAAGAATCACAAACTTCGGACAAATTTGCATTTTGTCCGAAAAAAAGCTACAAATATCGGACAAAGGTGCCCCTATGAACGATCTCAAGACTCGGATCATGGCTCACATCGATGAAGCGCTGCCTGGCCAAGTGTGGGTGCCAGCCGACTTTTCCCAATATGGCAGCAGAGACGCCGTGGACAAAGCGCTTCAACGCTTGGTTACGGCGGGCCAGTTGCGCCGCATCGACCGTGGGCTGTATGACCGACCCAAACTAAACAGTCTGACCAAAAAGGCAACAGCCCCAGACTACCGCGCCGTCGTGGATGCCATCGCACGTCGCGACCAACTGCGCCTGCTCGTCGATGGCATGACTGCCGCCAACGACTTAGGCCTAACGGACGCCGTGCCAGCCAACGTCACCATCCACACCGATGCACGCCGGCGCACCATTCAACTCGGCAACCTGACGATCACGTTTAAGCTCACAGCGCCCAGTCGCCTATATTGGGCTGGACGGCCCGCTATGCGTGTGGTCCAAGCACTGTACTGGCTGAAGGACACCCTGCCCGCAGACCAGCCCCGCATCGTCAAGCGGCTGTCCGAACTGCTGGATGACCCCGAACAAGGAGAAGCGATACGCCGGGACTTGTTGACGGGCTTCAACACGTTGCCAGCATGGATGCAGGCCATCGTGCGCGAACTGCCGGGCTGCGCTGTACCGGACGCCGAAGCCTCTACATCGCTCCCCGGTACCACCGACCATCGGATGCACATTGACACTTTTGCATGAATCCAAATTTCCATACCATCATTCAGGCCGCTGACGATGAACGGCGCGGGCTGTTCCTGACGACTGCTGCTCGCCTGGGCACAGCTGTCCAGAATGTTGAAAAGGACTTCTGGGTATGCTGGACTCTGGACGCGCTGTTCAATGGCCTGCCGCCAGACGGCCCCCGCCTGCTATTCAAGGGCGGCACATCATTGTCCAAATCATACGGCCTGATTTCCAGATTCTCAGAGGACATCGACATCACCGTATTCCGCGAAGACATCGGCGAACCCGCTGAAACTGCGGAATTGGACGCCTTGAGCGGCAAGCAACGGCGCATCCGCCTGGAACGCATCCGCACCGCATGCCAGCACTATGTTGCTGATAGCATGACGACGCAGATCCACGCAATCGCAGCTAACACCATAGCTACCGATCAATTCCGCTTGGAACTGGACCCGGACGACCCAGACCAGCAGACTCTGCTGTTCTGGTACCCCGCTGTGACAGCTGCACCTGGCGACTACATTCGTTCCGCCGTGAAGATCGAGGCTGGAGCCAAATCGGCTCTGGATCCACATGAAACGGTCGTGGTGTCTCCCTACGTTGCCAACGACCTGCCCGAATTGAATATGGCCGTACCCAACGTGACGACCGTTAAGCCCGAACGCACCTTCTGGGATAAGGTCATCATTCTGCATGGCCTGCGCCAATGGCATGATCGCAGAGGCCTATTGCGCCAAGGCGGCCAACGCGTGTCCCGACATTATTACGATGTCCACCGGCTCCTTCAGCATCCCGACGCAAACGTATGGATCGCAGATCGCCTCCTTGCACAGGACTGCGCGCAACATGCCCGGCTATTCTTCGGCAGCACTGACCTGCGTCTGGACATAGCAACACATGGTTCTTTTACCCTATCGCCATCGGATGCCATGCACGACGCATTGACCCGAGATTACCAAGCGATGAGCGGCATGATCTTCGGGCCATTTCCTGCCCTCGATGAAGTGCCTCACGTTGTCGCTGAACTGGAGCAGCGCTTAAATACGAATCTCACATAAGCAGTTTATGAGCGCGCGACATCAACTGCACTCACCGTTATGGGCATATTGGAATCGAACCACGGGCCGCTTTCGTTGTTTTTTAGCACCTGTACCCCAGCTTGTACCCCACCGTTCCCATTCAATGGAGAAAGCGCATGGAGACTGGCTTCAACCGCGTCGATTAGATTCCGCCCCAGGCCACCAACGATTTGTTCTTTGAGTTTCATTGCAACTTAGCGAGACTCTAGAAAACCAAACAAATCAATGGCTTCTGCATCACACCATCGCAGAAAGTCTCAAGTGGTCGCAGTGGGTTTCACATTTGTCACCCCCCTGGCTATTACCCAAAATATCGTTGGGTAATAACTACGGAATCAGGGTACTGCAAATGCTGACCACCAAACAAATTGAAGAACTTCACCACGACGGACGCGACCGCTTAGTCGCAGATATCTCCGGTCTTTTCCTACGCATACGCCCTTCGGGCAAGTCTTGGGCGTTTCTTTACACCCATCCCACATCAGGCAAGCAGGTACGCATATCCTTTGGCACATATCCAAAGGTACAGCCCACTACTGCGCGACAACTGGCACGAGATGCCTTCCAACTCATCGCGATTGGCAAAGATCCCCAAAGCGAAAAGCTGGAAAAACGTCAAGCTGCTCGGCTGCGAGATCTCGCTAACTTCGAACAAGTTGCTCGCGACTGGCATAAGCACGCTACCGCGACACATGAATGGACGGCTGGCTACAGCCACCGCGTCCTTCGCATGATGGAGCTGCATGCCTTCCCGCGCCTAGGGAAGCTGCCAATCGGGCTTATCACGACCACAGATGTATTGGATACCTTGCAGGCGGTTTCGTCCTCCGGTACCCGTGAGACGGCCATCCGGCTGCGGGAATCAATCCAGCGGACATATCGCCATGCTGTCACGCGCAATGTACTGCTGCCCGCTGAAAACTTCATGGCAAAAGGTGTCGCAGACTTTACCTTGCCAACACCGCGCGTCAAGCATATGGCTGCGATTCTCGATCCGGTAAAGCTTGGCCGACTGATACGCGATCTGGATGCCTATCGCGGCAGTGCGATCACCAAGGCTGCCCTGCACCTCATGCCGCTGATTTTTCAGCGCCCAGGCCAAGTCCGACAAATGCTGTGGGAGCAACTTGACCTGGACGCTGCCATCTGGAGCTGCCCAGGAATTCAGGTGAAGCAAACAAAAACCCGGCGAGCCCAAGGTGGCGGAGCGGATCACATCGTGCCACTACCTTACCAAGCAGTCGAAACCCTCAAGGGTCTGCAGAATATTACCGGCCCCACCGGGCCTGTTTTCAGAAGCATCAGCCGACGCTCTGAGAAAAGTCGATTTATGTCCGACAACACCGTTAACGCAGCCCTAAGAAGCCTTGGGTACTGCACACAGGACGAAATCACCGGCCACGGTTTCCGTGCGACTGCTCGAACACTAATTCGTGAGCGTCTTGGCTTTGATGTTGAAGTCATTGAGCGTCACCTTGCTCATGAGTCCAAGGAGGAACTCGGAAGCGCCTATGATCGAGCACAATTCGAAGAACAGCGCCGCCAGATGATACAGGCGTGGGCTGATTACCTTGACCAGTTAAAGAGCCCGAAGGAGCAGTCGGTGCAGACCCAAAGCGATGACACAATTGCAACACCTATGCTTGATGCTAACTAGAAAAAAAGGGACTTTCATGGCGACATTCACCACTTATTACCGCGCAACCAGCCCCAAGGAAAATATAAGGGAGGTTGCGCAAAAACTTAATTCGTCCGTAGGCGATGTATTAAAGGATGGATACTCTGTGCTGTCCATAACCCCTCATGTAGGTATCGTCGATGGCGTTTCTTGCACAATTGGCTACACCATTTTTGTGACTAAGAAAACGCCAGAAAAAAATACGCGATCTGATCCCCTCCCCATGGTTATCGCCGTCTGAGAAAGCAAACCGTTGTTGACCGCGTAGAAAAGCCCGCATGGCGGACTTTTCTGTTTAGTCGTCGTCAAAGATACTGCATAGTGCATTTGCCGCTGTATCTGCTGGCTAGCTGTTAGCGCCGATGTAATACTGACCCACTGCGCCGGAGTAAAACTGACCCACTTGGGCGAATATGGTGGCTTTTTGGCTGCCGGATATGTTGACC
>NZ_QNRQ01000005.1 GCF_003315175.1 Eoetvoesiella caeni
GAGGCCAAGCAGCCAGAGCCACATCAGGCTCTGCACCACCACGGCGGCGGTTGAACGCTGGGCGGGTTGTGGGGCGCTCATGGCTGGCTTCCCGAAACCGAAGGCTCCACCGGGAACGTCTGCACCGCGTCGGCGGCGGATGGCTCGGATGCAGGTTCGATAGCCGCGCTGTCGGCGGGCCGTTCGAAGCAAATCTGTCGTGCGCGATCATCCGCGTGCAGTTCCCAAGCCGGGCCAGCCAGTGTGAGCAGCGCATCGCGTAAGGTCATGGGGCCGAGGTGCAGGTGCGCCGCCGGCAGCGGCAGGGCATACAGCTCGGTCACCGCGTGCGCCGTCTGGCACAGGCCGTAACCACTGCGCTTGAGCACATGCCGCAGCCCATCGCCGACGGTGGCGCGGGCATCTTCGGGCATGGACACGTCGATGGTCTGCAACAGCAGGTCCCGCTGTGCAGCCGGGGGTGCTAGCTCGACTAGCGTGTAGCGACCGTAACGCACAACGGGGATGTACTCGGGCGTCTCGGGTTCGGGTGCGGCCGAGACTTCCTCGATGACATCAGGCGCGGGTGGCGCAGTCGTCGTCGCGCAACCGCCAGCCAGCACCGACCAGAGCAGGCCGAGGACTCCCGCCAGCAGGCGGCGTTCGGGATGGTGAAACCAAGGTGGAGTTGGGCACATAAGCTCGGCGTCCTGAAACATCGAGCCCTCACCATCGCCGCTTAGGCCGGGAGCAGCAGCAAACAATGCGGACCACGCTGCGTCCGATTTACCGGCAGCGGTCTAGTCGAACAAAATCGGCCTCGAGGGGGGCTGTAACGGAAAAGCTCGGTCGTGGTCGGCGGATGGAGGCCGGCCGCATGACTGCTACTATTTGTTAAAACACCAATGGATGGGGACGTAAATGAGGGTTTCTCGGGTCAGGTTGATCAATTTCGCCAATTTCTCGGATGTTGATGTCGAGACGGGGGAAAGCATCGTCATCGTTGGAGAGAACAAGGTTGGCAAGAGCAATTTCATTCGCGGCCTGCAGTTGATCCTTGATCCAGGTTTGTCTGAACGCGATCGACAACTGGGGCTTGAGTATTTCTGGGACGGACTTGGCGAAGACAAGGTTGGTGCGACCATTGAGGTCTCTGTGGATCTAACGGACTTCACAAACGATCCCCGGTTGATGGCCCACCTCAACGACTGCGTGATTAATCCTGGCCCTCCTATGGTGGCCCGACTCACCTATCGCTTCCAGCCTAAAGCGGGACTGGGGCGCGCCCCAGAATCGTTGAAAGACTATGAGTACATAATCTTCGGTGGTAACGATCCCGATATGCTCATTGGTGGCGCACTTCGCCGAATGTTGCCAATAGATGTTCAGGTAGCGCTGCGCGACGCTGAAAAGGACCTTGCGAGCTGGCGTAATTCGCCATTGAGACCGCTCATTGAGGATCTCGCAGCATCCCTGGATGATGACGCCCGCGAGGAGATCCAGAATCAGGTCGATGAAGCACAGCGAGAGCTGGCCGGTCATGAGGAAGTGGTCGCGACAGCGGAACGAATCAGCGAACGGTTGATCGCCATCGCCGGTGGGCAGCATGCCGTCCCGGTATCGCTCGGACTTGCACCTACGCGAGTCGATGCGTTGCTGCGTAGCCTTCGGCTGCTCATCGACAACGGTGTTCGCGGTGTCGGCGATGCCAGCCTAGGAACGGCAAATCTGATCTTCCTGGCCTTGAAGAGCCTCGAACTCGACCGCTTCGTCTCCGAGGGGGAGCGCGACCACACATTCTTCGTCGTCGAGGAGCCCGAAGCGCACCTGCATCCGCATGTCCAGCGTCTTGTCTATCGCTACTTCCTCGGCACAAGAGCTGAAGATGAGGACGAAGCCCCTCCGCTGACGACAATTCTCACTACTCACTCACCGCATATCGCAAGCGTTGCACCGATTAGGTCCATCGTTCTCCTGCGCCATAACGCAGCGGACGGAAAAACCATCGCGGTTTCAACCGCAAACGCACCTTTCACACAGAGGGATGAAGACGACCTCCAGCGCTACATCGACGTCACTCGCGGAGAAATATTCTTTTCCCGGGGAGTGATTCTGGTTGAAGGGGACGCTGAGCGCTTCATCATCCCCGCGTTCGCCGAGGCCCTCGGGATTCCTTTCGACATACTTGGAATCACTGTGTGCTCGGTCGGGGGGACGAACTTCACTCCTTATGTGAAGCTTTTGGGCCCTAAAGGGCTAAATATTCCACATGTAATTTTGACAGATCGCGACCCGGTCAATGGCAAACCTCCACTGGCCCACAGGCGATTAATTAATCTCTTGAACGAGGTCGATGAAGAATATGGCTACGATGACCTGGATATAGATGATGTGCTCAAGTACGCCGCGGAGTTTGGATACTTCGTCAACGAGAGCACGCTGGAATCCGACCTATTCGCTGCCGGAATGGCCGAGGCGATGAAGGCGGTAATCGAGCAGGAGTTGCCGCTGAGGCAAGTCACCCGGGACGCATTACAAGAGTGGGTGGCTGATCCGGATCAGGTCGATGAAGACCGGCTGCTGAAGTTGATTGAACGGATTGGCAAGGGGAGATTTGCACAGGCACTTGCGCCGTCGGTGTCTGAGGGCGTTTGCCCGGCCTACATTCGCTCTGCGCTGGAGCATATCCGCGATGCCGTCGCGTAACGTCGGTACAGCCTACCTGGCTCAGGCTGCCGAGTTGGCTGGAAATCCAGGGCAGTTGGCAGCTTACAACTCTCAAGGACATTGTGTGGTACTCGCCGGTCCCGGGAGCGGTAAGACCAAGACGCTCGTCCTAAAGCTCGCCCGAATCCTGGCCGAAGACGTCGAGTCCCCTCGTGGCGTTGCGTGCATCACGTACAGTCAGGAGTGCGCTCGCGAACTCGTTCGCCGAATTGAAAGCTTGGGACTTCAGCAGGCACCTAATCTTTTCATTGGTACAGTCCATGGGTTCTGTCTGCGTCATCTCTTGATGCCGTATGGACGCTTGGCCGGCCTGCCCATATCCTTCCCGCTTTCGGTGGCCACTCAACGAGTCAGTGATCGGTTGTTGAAGCAAACTGGAGACGCAATTTTCGGGCAGAACCATCCGTACAAGGTCATTGACCTCGGGCGGCATCGCCGTTCCGTGCTCAATCGAAATAGCGTCGCTTGGCGTAGCGAGGAGGAGCTCGCTGCGTGGGCCGAGGCCTACGAGGCCGCTCTGCGCGACGAGGGGCTGATTGACTACGATGACATGGTCGTCTTCGGCCAGCGTTTGATCGCCGAGCACGACTGGGTACTACCTCTGGTTCAGGCAAAATTCCCCGTGCTCGCGGTGGATGAGTACCAGGATTTAGGCGTGGCACTGCATCGCATCGTCAAACGCCTTGCCTTCGACGGGGGTGTCCGACTTTTCGCGGTCGGTGATGCGGATCAGTCGATCTATGGATTCACGGGCGCTGACGGCGCGTTGCTCATGGAGCTGGCCGCACGCGGAGACATCGAGCCTGTTAGGCTCCAACTGAATTATCGCTCTGGCACAGGGATCGTGACGGCGTCGGAGATGGCGCTCGGAGAAGTCCGGGGCTATCAAGCGAGCGATCCAGCTCGACAAGCGACCATTGAATTCGTCCTGCGGCCAGGTGGTATGGCCGATCAAGCCGCGCACGTTGTCGCGCAAATTATTCCGGCAGCATTGGCTTCTAAGCCGGGACGAACACTGGGTGATATCGCAATCTTGTACAAAGACTACCGCGCAGGCGATATCGTCTCCGAAGCTGTGACCGCCGGCGGTTTAGATTACATCCGCGTGGACACTGCGGCGCCTTACCGCAAGGTTTCCCTGACGAGCTGGGTGGAAGATTGTGCGGCGTGGTGCGCGGGCGGCTGGCGTGTCGGACGCCCACAATTGCGCGGACTGATCGACCGCTATCTCGCATTTCATCGAGCGAGCTTGGACGATGCACAAGCTAGGCGCGAGGGACAAGAGCTAACCGCTTTGCTATGGGCGTTACGCTCCGACCAGCAACCTGCGCGTGATTTTGTCGCTTCGCTGCGTAGCGGCATCGTTGACCGTCTGTTGGCTGCTGAATTGGCGCTTGCCGATCAGAAGGAACAACTCGATCGCATGACGGCAGCGCTCGCCGAAGGCGGCGCACTGGCTACGCTGGACATGACGAGTTTGGGCGGTAGGGACGGTTCGCCTGATCATCTAAATCTGCTGACACTCCACTCCGCAAAAGGGTGCGAGTACGATGTGGTCATCATGGTCGGTCTCGACCTCGGAAATCTACCGTGGCGCAACGAGAGTCCAGAGAAGTTGCGAGAAAGCCGCCGGCTGTTCTACGTGGGTCTCACACGTGCGCGTGACGAGGTCCACATGTTGTATTCGGGGTTCGTTGAGGGGCGCTATGGCCCGATGCGCCTTGGGCGCTCGCCATTCTTAGATGAGCTAGAGGCTCGAATGCGTGCCACCGGCATTTGAGTACTGGCCATAGGAACTGAGGAGCCCGGGCGTTTCTTCGGCACATGACAAGGAGCACCACAGCCGAACTACGTGTTTGCCGCCACGCGCTTGGCTGCGGCGAGCTCGTGTGAGCGTTTGGCGGCGCTACTCATCGAGTCCAGGTTATTAATACACCAAAGACCGTCAATGCAGAGAAAGCGATTGCTTAGCACTGCCTCAAGCAGGTCTGGAAGGGTCGCAGTAAAGAATCCGGCACCTTTGATCGTGGGCACTGGCTCTAGCTCAAGCATCGCGACGGGTAGATCAGGAAGGCACGGGCCGAAGTGTCCGCCTGGCGGGAACTTACCCCCAAATTCGGTGCGCAAGCGCTCCTTGCCCATGCTCTTTGCGAGAGTGCTGTATCGCTCCTGCCCCAACAACCAAAGCGACTTGACGCCCTCGTCGCTGTACCGCCCTTGGCGTTTACGGTAGTCGCGGAGCGACTGATACGACCTTTGGATCTCGACGGCCAACCTAACACCATTGCGCTCACCCCAAACGTCAGCCTGCCAGCGGCCTGCGTCACCCGAACCCGGCATTTCAACCGAAGCGCGGCAACCCAAGTCTTCGAGCACGCTGCGCACAAGTATCTTGGCCGCCAGATGCCATTGGCTTTCTTCGGAAGTAGTGCACGCACCTCCTAGATGTGCGAAGAATGGGTAGCCATTAGCACTGACCTTGGGGACCGCTGGAGCGCTGCAGCAAGGCATCTGCAGATCACCAACGCGGTAATTCCGTTGCAACTCGTGCCACTGCACCTGAGACATACGCAGTGCATTGGCTACACCAGTGCCGTCTGCATATGCGGCTTCGATCACCATAGCCATAGTGCCTCCTTAGATTTCGATATTGTCCGATCAGTTTAGCCTTCCCGGCGTTGGAAACGGGGGCGGCGATCAAATCCTCCGAGCAGCAATTTCCTAGAAAAACCGCCGGCACCCCAAAAGGGATGCCGGCAGACAGAGGATCAGGCGGTTACCAGTTGCCGGGCCAGTGCAACCTCGACGGAATCACCATCCTGGTTCAGGACATCGAGCCCGGATTCGGGCACATCGCCCGAGGTGGACTGCGAGACCATGATCTTCTTGGCCATCAACTCAAGGCAGGTCATCTGCGAGGAGCCGGCGTAGCCGAGGTAGATCACGCGCACAGGCTGTTTCTGCCCGATGCGCCAGGAGCGGCGTGCCGCCTGTTGGAGCGAGTACACGTTGTAGCCCGACTGCATGAACACGATCGTCGGAAACTCCAACAGGTCCAATCCCGTCTTGACGAGTTCGGGGTTGGTGATGAGCACGTCGATGCCACGGTCCAACTGCTCGGCGATCCAGTCCTCGCGGCGGCTGGCATCCACGCTTGCGCGCAGTACCGCCACTTTGAAGCCTTCCTGCTCCAGCAGCACCTTCAGGCGCGACGTGGTGTCGCGCGTGCCGGTATAGACCGTATAGGCCAGAACCTTGCGGCCCTGCGCCTTCTCCTCTTTGCAGACGTCGATCAGCTCGCGCTCTTTCGGCGTCAGCTCGAACTCAGAGAACTGAGCCGGGACGAACGCCAAGGTGTTGCGCGTGCGCGGATGCACCACGGTCTCCGACCGGAAGCAGCAATCCGGCCAGGCCAGCAGCACGTTGAGGACCACGCCCAGCAAGGTCGTATCGCGTCGCGCCAGAGCCTGTTTCAGCTCCGCGGTGAGCCGACCCGCCAGATCGCGGTAGGCCGCGGCTTGCGCCGTGTCCATCGCGACTTCACGGAACTCCTCGTCATACGGCGGCAGGACGTTGCCGCCGATGTCCTTGAGCTTGAGAAAGATCGTGAACGGCAGGATGCAACGCAACACGCCCTTGGGGCCGAAGCCCGGAGCCTTGACCGTTCTGACACTGACTTTCGTGCCTTTCGCGGTCTTGTGCGCCGTGCCAGTGCTCTCGGAATAGATGTCCTTGAGGACACCGTGATCGCGCATGAACGCCATCGAGGCCGAGGTCATGCTGCCGCTCGTGGTCGGGCGGTAGCCGTCTTCGATCATTCGCCCGGGTAGGGCTCGGAACAGCAGGTAGAACAGGTCGTCGCCGTAGCCGCCCATCAGCGTGCCGGTCAGCAGCAAGGTCTTGCGAGCCTTCGCCGCCAACACGCCCATGGCCTGGCCCTGGGCGCTTCCGCCGTTCTTGTACTCGTGTGCCTCGTCGGCGATGAGCAGGTCGAACGTGCCTTGCGGTAGGTAGCGCTTGATGAACTCGGACGGCTGGTAGCCGCCCTCGCCGAAGCCGAACTCCATGTTGGCCATCGCACGTTCCATGCGCGTGGCCTGACGGTCGGAAAACACCAGCTCGCCGCTGCCATCCATGAGGTTGATGAACTCATGGATGTTGTCGCCCAGCATCGAGGCCAGGAAGCCATCACCGAACTTCTGCATCAGCCTCTGCGCGGTGACTTCCCCGATGGTCGGGATGCGCTTCAAGGCTTTGAGGACAGCCGAGGACTGGTCACTGCCGGACAGGCTTCTCGGACGGATCAGCGTCCACAAGGGCGCGGCGCAATGGCTGCACTTCCTGCGGTACTCCTCGGCTTCGAGTGCGATCGGGTTGACCGGCTCGCCGTCAAGGTCGGTGATGACAGTGCCGCAGTCCGGGCAGGCCGCCACGTCTCCGTGGCGGGTGCGCCGCCGGGTGAAGACAGGCTTCCAATGGAACCCCATCCGCATCCTGACGCGCCCCAGGACATAGAACTCCTGGCCCGTGGGCTGCACACCCAACTGCTCGCGCAGCCTGATAAGTTTGACGAGGGTATCCGGACCATTGAGGACCCAGACCTTGGCGCCCGTCACCGTCTCCTGGATCTCGCGTCGCCACTTGTAAACCAGGTGTGGCGGCGAAAGCACCAGGGTGCGGCGGTAGCCTTCGGCGTTGAGGACGGCGGCCGTGGCGATGCCGACGGTCGTCTTGCCGCACCCCATCTCGCCATTAACGATCGCGGCGCGTTCGCCACGATCGACCAGCAGCTCGGCGGCGGCATAGACGACTTCGGCCTGGGCCTCAAACAGCTTGCGTTTGAGGCTGGCGACGATGAGCTGGCGGTGCGCCTGTGGCTGGCCGGTATAGACCGGCGGGTTAGCCCGATTGAGAGAGTCCAGCAATTCGTCGCCGAACTCACCGACGAAATCCTGAAGGCTCAGGGTCAGAGGAGAAGGTGCCGCGTCGAGCAGTTCACCCTGCACGGGAGTGGCTTCTGCGGCAGTAGATTCAAGATCGAGGGACATAGTGATGCTCCGAAGAAAAATGGGGCATGCACCACCCCCACAGGGGCAATGGCATGCCCCGTGGTGGGAGAAGAAACGCCGAACCGTCGGCGGTGGAAAGAGGTCAGCGAATGGTCAACACCTCGCCCCGAGTTGGGGAGCCAGGCGTCATGTCCCACGCGCGGATGACGGGAACGAACTTGTCGGTGAAGATGCGGGTCTCGGCGATGGAGCCATCGTCGCGTTCGGTGAATTCCCGCTGGAGCGTCTTGTCCTTGTGGGTGTCCCCCTTGACGACAAGCACACGCCCGGTCTTGGAGCGCACCACGCCGGAGATCGCACCCGCGGCCAACGCCAGGGCAAGATGCCAGTGGGAAAGAGCACGCGCCGGTGGACGCAGCGACTGCTGCGCGGCCCCCAGGTGCGTGTCCAGCGACGGCCAGAGGCCTTGCAACCGGCCAACTTCGTCGGCGAACTGCTCGGGCTCCATCGTCACGCGAAAGAAATGCTCCGGCTCGGCCGGAGTGGCGGGGACGATGTACGGCAGGAACGGCCAATCGCTCGGCAGTTCCTCGGCTTCGACTTCGCCAAGCCCCACCTGCAGCAGCAGATTGCGCATGGCCTTGACGCCATCGAGGGCCTGCTCGCGCTGGCGTGCCCTGCGGCCGAAGATCACCACCTGCTTGAACTGCGTCTCCACCGCTCGGTAGATCCGCAAATCGGTGTAGTGGCGTGTCAGCCAGCCGACCAGCTCCGCGTCGAGCACGTAGCCGGGGACGATGAAGACCAGCACGCCGCCGTACTGCAGCAGCGACAGGGTGCGTTGGTAGAACAGCTTTTCGAGGCGGGCACGGCCCTGGCCTTGATAGCCGATGTTGCCATTGACATCCTTGGATAGGTCGCCATACGGCGGGTTGAGCCAGAGCAGTCCGAACGACTGCTTGGAGACCATTGTGTCCATCAGGTCCGCGTGCAGGCAATGATCGACGAGGCCGCGGGCATGGCGTGCCCGCTCCGCGTCGAACTCGACGGCGAACGCCTTGGTCTGCTCGCGCCCGAGGGCATGGGCGGCTTCGGCGACAGCCACGCCTTCGCCGGCGCAGGGATCGAGGATGCACATCGTCCCGTCGCTGGGCATCAGTGCGTTGAGGGCTCTTTCGAGCGTGGGTTCGTCGGTCGGGTAGTAACCGTTCTTGGCGAAATTGCGGGCGAGCCGCGGGAACATGCGGGCCATGGAAGTCTCCTGGTTGGCGGGAAGGAATGGCGGAAGCACGCCAAGGCGTGCCTCCGCGGGTGGATCAAGCCGCTACCGCTTTCGGCGTCCAAATCTTGGCCGGATAGGGATAGGCGGTGAGTGCGTCACTGCGGATCAGAGAGCCCAGCGCCAGGGTCAGCGCCGGCACGTCGATGGCGAGCCGATGGCCTTCCAACGGCCCAAGGGCGAACGGAAGGCGGGCCAGCATCTCGCGGGTCTGCAGCAGCTCCAGCACGGTTTCGCGCCAGTGGTCGAGTAGCGGCAACGGGCAGGTGTCGCGCACCAGCGTCCACAGGCGGTCAAGCCGGTGGGCGCTGTCGCGTGGCAGCAATGCCAGTGCGCTGGCGTTGGCCTTGTCGGGCTTGACGCAGCGCCGGTCGAACAGCCACACGTTGGAGAGGGAGCCGAACAGCGTGCGCCGGTAGGCCCGCGTGATGCGCTTCTCCAGATGATCGACGTTGCCGATGAACACCGGGACGCTGCCGCCCTGGTCGGTGAGGATGTGGAACTGGTCCAGTCCCTGCTCGTCGCGCCCGAGGGTCAGGCGGGCGAGGAACTGCTGGACGGCGGTGTCGCGCGCCCAGATGGACAGGAAGATCAGGCTGCCCTGGTCGTCGCCGACGCAGGCGTCGGCCATCAGGTCCGGGCATTCGTCGATGTGGAACAGCGTGGTGGATGAAGTGTGTGCGTGCATGGTGGTGTCCTCGATGAAATGAGGGGCAGCACCGCCCGCAGGGGCAGCGAATGCCCCGTTAGGGATGAAGGAATGCGGATCAGGTGTTCGATCCGCTTGGGCGTTCAGAACGTCTGTTCGGTGAACGAGCCGTCGGCCTGATGCTTGACGACCCGGTTGCCAACGTTGCCCTCGCAGTCCTGTTGGACTTCGGTGAACATGCTTTCGGGCACGTCGATCTGGAAATGGCGCAGGACCACTCGGTAGTAGTCCAGGTCGTGGTTGAACGGGTCGCTCTCGTGCAGGTTGCTGTACAAGAAGTCGTCGCTCTCGACCTTCGCGGTATCGTCGATCAGCTCGGCCGGCTTCTCGATAAATAGGAAGAAGTAATTTGCCGGCCGGTCCCAGCCCAGTACGACAGTGATGGGAAAGCCCTTGTGAATGGTGTCGAAGTAGTGCCGACTCATGGTGATGTCCTCGGTGAATCGGAAACAGCACCGCCCCTGAGGTAGGTGCTGCCCCAAGCGGTGGAGAAAAGCCGCGCAAGCGGCGATGACGTGTGCCGGACCTCAATAGTCCGAATCGCAACCGGCCGGGCAATAACCCAGTTCGATTCCGTGCGAGCAATAGCCGTTTTCGGCGTTCCAGTCCTGGGTTTCCTGCCTTTCGGCCGGTGTGGCGTAGTCCCATTCCTGTGCGATCTGCAGCGCCTGTGCGCGATGTTCTTCGGGCAATCGACCAACTTGCGCGTCGATCGCCGAGCTGAAGCGCTCTACGTAGTAGTCGTGAGACAGTCCGCAACCCTTGGTGGCTTGTGCGGCTGCCGTCTCGCAGAGAGCCCGCCACGCGGGTTCATCCAGTGCAGAACGGGGTGTATCGCAAGCGATGGTGGACATGATGGAGACCTCCAGAAGAAAGCCGGGGCCTCTCCGCATAGGGAAAGAACCCCGGCGGGTGGATGAAGAACACCGTGCATGCGGTGTCTGCGATCACGCAGGTTGCAGTTCGGCCTGGCGGCTCCACTCCTGCGTCTTGAAGTTAAGCGCGTAGCCCAGTTCACCCAGGCGGGCGATCTGCGCGCGCAGGGCCCGGCGGTCGATGGTCGAATCCAGCTTGACGGACTCGCCCAGTGGCCAGAGCAGGCCGAACAAAGCGCTGTCGCCCCCTTCGGTGCCGTCGGGAGCAGCCGCCGCAGCGAGCGTCGGTGCGTCCACACCGAAGGGCGTGGTATCGACCAGCGGGTCCGCCGAGGCCTGCACGGGTGCGGGCTTGGCGGGTCTGGAGGCCTTGGCGGGCTTGGCCGGCGTTTCCGCAGGTTGCGTCCCCACCTCTTCATCGAGTGGATCGACTTCCTGGGTGGCGAAGCTGCGGGCCTCATCACGACTCAGTTTGTCGATGCCGTTGAGCGTCATACCATCGAGGTTGGCGCGGACTTCAAACCGCGCGCCGCCCGCGACCGGGTAGGACTTCGCGAAGATGTAGCGAATGACGAAATCCCCGTCGTACTTGCCTTCGGGGTACTGCTCCAACTCCGCGTCTTTAACCGCGAACTCGCCGATGGGGGTGGAAAGACGACCAACCGTGAACGGGCCGTTCTTGCCGCGGATGGTCCGCAACGTGAGCTGGCCCGGAACGACGATGGGTAGGACTGATCTCGTAGGTGCCGATGTGGCTGCCATGATGGTTCTCCTTGACGAATAGGAAAAAGGCAAGGCCCCGTGAGGGGCCATGCCGGATCAGAACGAAGCAGCCAATGCCGGCTCCTGCTCCTCGACTTCAACTTCGGACTCGCGCTCAGCGGGCTCGGCAGATTGGTCGGAAACGGCGTCGGCGGCAGTGTCGATGACGGCTTCGGTCGCGGGTGCGTCCTCCACCGGCG
The DNA here is from genome assembly GCF_003315175.1 of Eoetvoesiella caeni. Taxonomy (GTDB): domain Bacteria; phylum Pseudomonadota; class Gammaproteobacteria; order Burkholderiales; family Burkholderiaceae_B; genus Eoetvoesia; species Eoetvoesia caeni. Next base: position 11,541 of record NZ_QNRQ01000005.1, read on the forward strand.
CTGCCTCGGCTTGTGCCTGGCTCGTCGGATAGACCTGGGTGCCATCGATCTTGATCAGACCGATGTGGACCAGCGTCGATTCCAGGCTTGCGGCCGGTTCCCCAGCGTGCTCGCCCTTGGTGCGGATGTACGGATCGATCTTCATGTCGTTGAGACGGAAGGCGATCAGTACCTTGCGATCCCCTTCGATGGCCTGCACGCATCGGCGAACCAGATGCTCGGCTTCAGGGGTGGCGACGATCGTGTCGAAGTACCGATATTCCGGTTCATCGACAGGTCCGGCGAGCGCGGCGATGGAGCACGACAGGAACGGGTCACCATCCTTGGGGGTGATGTCCTTCGGACGGTTGAGGTAGCCGATGCCACGGGTGATCAGCTCGTGCTGCTCGATCGAAGCCAGTTCGGCCCGCTCGATCAGCTCGGCCTTGAGCAGTCGCGCCTTGAGAGACGCGGCGGCCTTGCCTTGGTTCTCGCCCTTGTCACGGATGTACGCATCGCCCCAAAGGTCGCCGAGGCGAAAGCGCACCAGCGGGCGCTGCTTGGGATCGTCAACGCCGATATAGCGCTGAACGAGCTTCTTGGCCTCGGCACCCGAGACCTTGACGTCGAAGTAGCGGTAGCTGGGGTCCCTGGCGGGGCCGACCAGCGCGGCAATGGTGCATGCCAGGAAGGGCTGCGCACGGCGGCCGCCCCTGACGGGCACTTCACGGACACGCTGGATGTAGCCGATGCCCGAGGTGTGGAGGTCGAAATACGATTTCTCGTTCGAAGTGGTGTTCATGGTGAATCTCCATTGGGAAAAGCGGAGACACACCGAGCCCACGCATGCGGGGAAAGGTGCGTAACCCCGCGATGGGTTGATAAGGCGAAAGCATCCACCACCAGGGACTGGTGGCCGCTCGCGGATGGATGCGGTGCGAGCTGGCTTGGTCACGCAGTGGAAACTGCGCCGCAACCTCAAAGACCGATGGTTGCCTGGCATGTCGCTGACAACGTCAGCAGGCATGGGGTCAGCATGGCCGGCCCTCGCGCGCGCGGCAGCAATCAATTGGCATCCGGGTGTTCCCCTTTGTCCACGCAGCCCGGCTCAACGCAAAAAGAAAGCCCCCGGCGCGGGGGCTGCGAGAGTCGAGTGGCGGTTGCCGCGCTATGCGGGAGGCACCACCTCCAGCGACAGATGTGTGGCGGTGGCCGACAGCATCAGGTCGTCTTCGGTGTGCAGGATGCGCGTGAATACGCCGTCCTTCGGGTCGAAGTACTCCGCGAAGTCGTCGCCGCCCAGTTCGGCGCGCGCCAGCTCCCACCAGTCGTCGAACGGATCGGTATCCGGGTTGCAGCCGACGGCATAGGCCAGCAGCTTCACTCGCCCATCCGGGCGGCGTTCTCCCTGCTCGGCGAGGAAGTACACGCCCTGGTCCTTGACCAGGATGACGGGGCACTGGCTGGCGATGGCCTCGGTCAGCACGGGGCGCAGGTCGGAGCCTTTGAATCGCAGTGACATGGTTGAAATCTCCTGTGTGGATAGAGAAAAGGCCCTCCACCCGCCTGGATGGAGAGCCTGTGGGCACATGACCAATGGGCTGAAACGCCGTGGCGGGAGCCACGGGTCAGCCGAAGAACCGCCAGGATTCAGTCCCCGGCGTCATGCCGGCACCGCCTGGCGCTGCCGGGCAGCCTTGGCGTCGATCACGCTCACATCGATCAGGCGCCAACGTCCGTCGTCGATAAGTCGCTCCAACACTTCGCCGAGCATGTCGAAATACACCTCGTCATGCCGATCGACCAATTCGCCGTCGCGGTGCAGCTCCACCATGTAGGTGTCGCCACCTCGGTCGTACAGCACCGTCACCCGGCCCTCGAACTTCGCGGTCAAGACCGTGAAGCTGATCGCCGGAGGCGTCTCGATGATCTTGGACGGTGTCGGATCGACCCAGGTGAAATCCCGGGCACCGGCATCGACCAGCATGTGGGTGATACGCCGGAAGCCATCGGGCGCTGGCATTTCCTCCAACTGCTGGATGAGCTGGCCCAGTTCCATGCACTGCGGCTCGGGGATGGGCAGCTTGGCCGGCGCGGAGCCGAGGATGTGCGTCTTGACGGTGTAGGGAATGCCGTCGGACGTCATCTCGGTGCGCTCTTCCGGCGTGTCCGCCCGCAGCCCATCGAAACGGCGCCGTGCGTAGGGTAGGACATGCACCTTGGCGCCTTCGTCGGGGACGGTGGTCACCAGCTTGGAATCGAGCACAGCGAACTCGCTCGGCTTGAGCTTGACGACGATGGCGTCGTCAGTGATTGCGACTACCTTCCCGTCGAAGGGCTGGGGGTCGATGACGAAGCCCAATGTCGAAGACTGCGGCTGATCGTCGAACACGCGGTACTTGAACGACCGCACGTTGCGGGGCACGTGGCCTGCAACAAGCGAAGGCATCATGGATTTGATGAGGGAACGGTCCATGGGAAATCTCCTTGAGGAAGAAACAAGGGATTCCCCGCCCGCAAGGGAGAGGTCCCTTGTGGGTGTGGACGCGGCACGTCCGTGGAAAGCATCGACCAGCACGGTTTCCCGTGCTTGCAGCCTTGAAGGTCTCGGCTGCCTGGGCATGTGTCGGCAACGCCGACGAACATGGGGCAAGAATGGCCCGGGAGTGAGCGGCTCGCCCGCAGGAAACAGCACCCCGTCGCACCCGCTTTCCTGTGCCGTGGGCAAGAAAAAGCCCCTCGAAAGGGGCTTGGGGTCAGGCTTCGTACACGAAGTAGTGTTCGCGCTGACGCGGGAAGAACACGTGCTTCCACGTGTCACCGCTTGTGTTGCCACCGTCGAATACGACCATTTCGTAGTCGTCAATGTCGGTGTCCACCAGATCGGCGCTGTCGATATGGCGCATGTGCAGCGTACCGCTCATGCGTTCGAATACCAGGATCTGGCCGATGGCGTCGTCCTGGCTCATGGCGTCGACGCAGGCTCCAAGCTGATTCTCGAAGTCGGGCGTGGGCAAGATGAGGTCGGGGAACATGAGATTGCTCCTATGGAATTGAACCAGCCCGGCTCCTGGTGGGAGGCGGGCTGGCATGTGGGGGATGAAGGGGAAGGCTTGCGCGTCGTGCATCTGCTAGGTCTCAGCCAGTGGCAGGCCCAGTAGCGCGGGTGCGTCGGCATCTAGGATGAGGATGCGCACATCGGCCTGGCCGGCCAATTCAAGGATGTTTGCCAGGTCGTCAGGCATGCCCTTGTCCCGGTGCTCCTGTCGAAGCTGCTCCGCACTGATGCCCTCGGCATATTCCAGGTTCTTGTCTGTCCAGGGCGTGGAGATCAGCTTGACGCCAATCGCCGGGCTGTACGGAACCCGGAAGGCGATGAAAAGAAAGGCCTCCGGTGTTGCAAGGTCTGCCAGGTTGGCGAGGTACTGGCCGGTTTCTTGGCTGATGTGTGCACTGCTGATTTCCCAGCAGCGGCTGTAATAGCCGGTCTCGAAACTCAACCGCTGCACCACGTCGCGCGCGGCCTCCTCGGAATAGGTGTCACCGATGTGGACCGGGCGGCCGTCGAGGTCGTCGCCATGGATGGCATAGACCACGGCGCCCACCACGCCTTCGCCGTTGATGCCTTCAACAGCATCACATTCGGCGATCAGCTCGTCGCTGATGGCGTCAGTGCCGTTCCTGATCCACGCGAAGTCGCTGGTGACGATGCAGGGGGAAGAAACCAGCGCCCCGTCGGAGAGGTGCTGTTGGCTCGCGTGGATGTTTCGCCACACATGCGGACTTCCGTCCCCGTAGCTGATGCACAGCGTTCGGACGATTTTCAGATTCCAGTAGCCGCGTACAAAGGGATTGGGATTCTGGGTCATGGGATTTCTCCAGATTGAATAATGGAGCCAATTCCCGCCACCGGGAATTGAACCCCGGTGGGTTGAAAGTGGAAAAAGCGTCAGGCGGCACTGATCGATGGCTTTGGGCCAATCGGCGCAGGCTGACGGAAGAAAAATTGAGGGACATGGTCGCGTGGGCGCATGTCCCTCATGGGCAGTGAACAAAAAGACGGTGGTATGCCGGAGACCGGCTCACCAACCGCTGTAGTTCACCAGCAGGTCGGCGATGACCTTGCGGCGTTGCAGATCGAGACCGTCGAAGTCCGACAGTCCTTGGAAGTGGCAGCGCTTGAGCATGGCACCGCCCTCGCGCGCGTTGTAGAAGCTGAACATGGCGGACAGGAGCATGCGTTCTCCGCTGCTCAGGACGCCGAGAGCGTCGTTGGCACGCAGCATGTCGGGACGCAGGTCCCACTTGCTCTTGGCCTGGTTCAGGCCGTCGCGCGTGCCGTCGCCAAACCATTGCGGGCCTGCGATCTCGACGCCACGCTTCCAGGCCTCGAAGAAGGCTTGGGGCGCGGCGGCGAAGTGCTGCTCTTCCCGCATGATCTGATCGACGACTTCCCGTGGCAAAAGCTGGTTCATGACGTGATTCCTCAAGTTGGATCAGGGTGTGGCGAGCTGAGACCAGCCGCCTCTTTCGAGGGCACGTTGAGCCGCGGCATAGCTGCGGAAGTACTGGCAGGATTCCCGCGAAACGGGACCTTCGGTATCGCGCGTGCCGATGTAGTGGCCGGCGGCGCTATGCAGGACTTCGAGCGGCAGGAACTTGCCGCAATGGATCAAGGCCAATTGGCCGAAAGAGGCTTGCTGGGACATGGACGGTCTCCTTGGAGAAGCGGGGCCTTGTCCCTCACGGGATGGCAGCTCCCGCATGCGGTTGAAAAAAAATGCATCGGCGTCACGAGGACGCGCGTCCGCAGACTCGATGCGATGGCGGACTGGCGGGTGGCGCGGAGAGAATCCGCGGCAGCCTGGAAACCCTGGCTGCTGGCATGCTGCTGACGGATCAGCGACACATGCGGGCAGCTTCGTGCGCGAGGCGAGCCGCGTCAGCCGGAAATCGGCATCTGCAACAGCCCCGATTGGCGAACGCGGAAAAAAGAAAGCCCCGCAGCAAATGCGGGGCTGTCAGGAGGATAAGGCGAAGCTGGGTCAGCGAGTCTTGTCGCCCAGGACATGCTGCTTCCACAGGTCGAATGCCCGCTCGGGCGGAAGCTCGGCGAGGATGACGATGGGCTGGGCCTGCCTGGTGCGCAGCGAAGCGAAGTACGCCTTGCGGTCGGCGATAGCCTTGAGCTTGATGCCTTTGATGAACAGCAGTTTGCCGTCCTTGATGAACAGCACCTTGTTGCCGATGTCGCGGTTGAAGGCGGCTCGCACCTTGCGCTCCGCGTGCATGGCATCGGCCAGTTCATCGACCAGGAAGTCGAGCGTCATGTCGATGTAATGAGGGTCTTCACCCTCCTGGCCTAGATCGAGCGGCGCAGGCGGCAAGCCCTTGGCAAAGGCTTCGGCCTGAGCCAGCAGCGTCGTCTTGCCGTTGAGCGCGCGGAGGAATGTCGAGCCGCCATGCCCGTCGTTGCGGGCCTCGGCGATGGGAGTGCCGTCGAACACGATGGTCGCGGTGAAGCACAGCGTTTCCTCGCTGGCGAAGTCGGTGACCTTGAGGTTCTTCAGCGTGATGCGGTCTTGCTTGGTGACGGTGTCCATGGGAAGTCCTGAAATCGACCGGGTGGCGACATGCCCCTGACGGGACGTGGCGACCATCCCGTGGGTTGGAGAAAGGAGGCATCGATGCCCCGGTGGGCAGCGTTCGCCGGTGAGATGCCGAAGCGAACTGGTGGGTGGCGTGGGCGGAACCCACGGCAGCCTTGACACCCTGGCTGCGGGCTGCTGCCGATACATCGGCAATGCAGGGGGAGAATGGCGCGGCCGGCAGGCTGCGTCGTCGATCAATCCGAAGCGGTCGAGTCCGTCTTGTGCAGGCACTGCACCAGCCGGTTGCCCAGCCAAGCCATGCACGGGACGGCCATGGAGTTGCCAATCGCCTTGTAGCGCGGAGCGTCTGCGGCAGGCTTGCCGCGATACGGGATCAGCGTGTAGTCGTCGGGCATGCCCTGCAGCCGCTCGCACTCCATGGGCATCAGCCGCCGCACCCGCCATTGCGACCAGTCTCCCGGGCCGGGGTCATTCCAGTCGTACCGGAAATGCGCCTCGAAGTCGGGAGCCAGGACATGGGGCTTGTCTGCGCCGCCGCTGGTACGCAACGCCGCCGCAACGCTTCCGCCCAGTTCGGCAGCAAGACCCTGCGTCCGTCCCCGCAGGGCAACGCAGGCCACCATCGGCACACCGTAGCCCGGCTTGCCGTTGGACAGGACGGTGCAAGACACCTGTCCATGGCCCGACTCGAAGCGCACTTCGCCGCGGTTGTTCTGCACGAAGGCGATGGCGGGCGCGACGCCTGCGTTCGCATGGCTGTAGCGATGCCCGCCGGCACGCAGCCTCGGCGTCAGGTCGATCGTGGCGTCCGCGCCGCTGCCCTGGGCGGTGAAGGCGATGATCGGCACGCCCTTTCCCGTACCGTCCTCGCTGCTGCCCTTGCCGTTGTTGGCGGTGTCGAGGGTGTGGGCGATGCTGCCGGCGATGGACTGCACCATGAACGTCTCGGTGCGGATGTCGTGCTTGGGACCCGCGGCCATCAGGCATGCCGCAACATCGACGGGGCCAATGCCGCCGCTGAATCCGAACGTCGTCGTGACCTTGCCGTAGGGCTGGCTCAGTCCAGCGAATCCTGCGTATCCGCCTGCTGCTGCAGCACCCGGTCCAGCAGCGCGGGCAGCTTCTTGCCACGGCGCGCGGCCCGCAGAAGAATCCCCGCGCAGGCCTGTGCGCTCAAAAAGTACTTCGGAGGGATCGAGGTCATCACCACCACATGCCACAAGAAACACGCGCTTGCGGCGTTGGGCGACACCGAAATATTGAGCGTCGAGCACGCGCCAGGCGATGCGGCGGCGGGGTCCAGACACACAACCAGCGTGCGCCCATTTTTCCCCTGGCGGCTGGAGCGCACGGCTTTCTCCGGCCAGTGCGCCCAGGAAATGCCCGAAGGCATTGCTGCGGTCGTTGAGGACGCCGGGGACGTTTTCCCAGACGAGCGTTGCCGGCGGGCGGCGGTCTTGGTGGCGGGTTTGGTCGATGGCATTTGCAAGCTCCACATAGGCAAGGGTCAAGGCGCCGCGCGGGTCGTTCAGCCCCTGTCGCGCGCCGGCAACGCTGAACGACTGGCACGGCGTGCCGCCGACCAGGATGTCGGGCGCCGGCACGGTGCCGGCGCGCACCTGACGGGCGATCGCGGTCACGTCGCCCAGGTTGGGCACATGGGGGTAACGGTGGGCGAGCACGGCGCTCGGGAACGGCTCGATCTCGGCGAACCACGCGGCTTTGAGGCCGAGGGGTTGCCATGCGAGGCTCACGGCCTCGATGCCGCTGCACACGCTGCCGTACAGCAGTGGCGCGGCCTGGGGTGCACCGCGAAGGGTGCAAGGTTGCGGGTTCATGTCGGGTCTCCTGTTCGTGTGGCCCGGGGCGGGCCGGGACGTTGATAGGCAGGAGAAAGGCGCCGAAGGCCCTGCGGCCTTCGGCTCGGGAGGACAGAACCACCCGTGGGCTGGTGCAGGCCCGGTCGTCGCTAGAACCGTCTGCTCATCAGCAATCACACCCGGCGCATGTCGTGGTTCGCGCCGGCATCGTCTGGCGCACATCCGCGCACAAAGGGAGCCCGTTTTTGCGCCGGCGGGCACCGGCACCGAATACCGCTGACCACGAAGGGTCTCCGGGTGGCTCGCGCAGCTTGGCAAGCCACCGGGGGACCCTTCGCAGAGGCGGGAGAAATGCAGATCAGCAGAAAGCGCAGGAGGCGGTTCGCGGAGAAGCTACCTTCAGGTCCCGCGGCCGGGGATGACCAAGCGGGACGCGCACACGGACAAGAAGGCGTTGCGCGCTGGGCGTCCCGCAGGGCGTGCGGAACACAGGCCGCGCCGCCGATTGCGGGCACGGCTCACGGGGAACGGGGTCGGTCAGGAGCCTTTGCGGCCGCTGCGGCGCGGGCGCGAGGCACCACGCTTGGACGTGCCGGATTCGACCGGCAGCGTGCCTTTGCAGTCGGGGTAGCGACTGCACGACCAGAATGGGCCGCTCTTGCCGGTGCGCTGGCGCGTCGGTGCGCCGCACTGTGGGCAAGGTGGTCCGTGGGGAACCTTGATGGACAGGGACGTGCTGCCGTACTGCGCGATCAACTGTGAGATCCATGCAGCCTGCTTGCCGATGAATACGTCCAGCGTGAGCTGTCCAGCTTCGATCATGTCCAGCGCCTGTTCCCAGACGGCGGTTGTCCCTGGGTCGGCAATCGCTGTGGGCACCGCGTCGATCAGGGTGAAGGCCGCATCTGAGGCACGGATGGCGCGGCCCTTCTTCACGAGGTAGCCCCGCGTCAGCAGGCCACTGATGATGTTGGCCCGCGTCGCTTCGGTGCCGATGCCGACCGTATCCTTGAGCTTCTGTTTCAGGCGCGGCTCCGAGACCAGTTTGGCGACGCCCTTCATGGACTTGACCAACTCGCCCTGCGTATAGGGCCGAGGGGGCAGCCTCTTGAGCGCCTTCAGATCGACGTCGGCCACCTGACATGCCAAGCCCTCGCGCAGCGCGGGCAGTACCTGGCTGCGCGCCGCAGGGTCGCCATCCTCCTCGGATTGCGGTTCGGCCAGCACCAGGCGCCACCCCTTGACGACGACCTGCTTGCCGGTGGCCGCCAGCGTCTGCTGGCCGCAGGAGAGGTTCGCCACATTGCGGTCGAACTCGTGGTGAGGAAGGAATTGCGCCAGGTAATGCGCCCGGATCAGCCGATACACTGCCAGTTCCTTCTCACTCATGGTCGAGAGGTTCGCCGGTTCGAGCGTCGGGATGATGCCGTGGTGAGCAGACACCTTCGCGTCGTTCCAGGCGCGTGAGCGTTGAGTGCGGTCGAGCTGGTCCATGATCGGTCGCAGCAAGGGATCGGTCTTGACCAGGCTGTCGAGGACCGTTGGCACCTCGGCGAACATGCTTTCGGGCAGGTAGCCCGAATCGGAGCGCGGGTACGTCGTGGCCTTGTGCGTCTCGTATAGGGCCTGAGCAATGTCTAAGGTCTCCTGCACATCGAGCCCAAGCTGCCAGGAACACACCTCCTGCAAGGTCCCCAGGTCGAACGGCAGCGGCGGGCCTTCCCGCACGCGCTCGGTTTCGACCGCCACCACCTGGGCGCTGTCCGCGGCGCGGATCTGCTGCGCGGCGTGCTGCGCGATGGGCTGCTGCAGGCAGCGGCCGGCGTCGTCGGTGCATGCTTTCGGGGGAACCCACTGCGCGGCGAAAGTCTGGCCACCGGCGGACAGGGACACGTCGATGGCCCAGTACGGCACGGACACGAAGGCGGTGATCTCGCGGTCGCGGTCCACGACCAGTTTGAGCGTGGGGGTCTGGACGCGGCCTACCGACAGCACGCCGTCGTAGCCGGCCTGCTGTCCCAGCACCGTGAACAAGCGGCTGAGGTTCATGCCGACGAGCCAATCCGCCCGAGAGCGCGCCAGCGCCGAGTAGTACATCGGCAGCGTCTCGGCCGATGGCCGGAGCTTGCCGAGTGCCGCGCGGATGGACGCATCGTTCAGCGCCGACAACCACAGCCGTTCGATGGGACCGCGGTAGCCGCACAGGTCGATGATCTCGCGGGCGATCAACTCGCCCTCGCGGTCGGCATCTGTGGCGATGACAAGCTGGGTCGCCTTAGCCAGAAGCGCCTTGACGACTTTGAACTGCGTGGCGGTTTTCGGTTTGACCTCGACCCGCCAGTGCTGAGGAATGATGGGCAACTGCTCCAGCGACCAGCGCTTGAGCGCCGCGTCATAGACCTCGGGGGCTGCCGCTTCGACGAGATGGCCGATGCACCAGGTGACGGTGACGCCGGAACCGTTGAGGCAGCCTTCACCGCGCTGCGTGGCACCGAGAATCCGGCCAATGTCTTTGCCCTGGGAGGGCTTCTCGCACAAGAACAGCCGCATGTCCGTCCATCCCGATTCCCGTTGTTCATGGAGTTGCTGGAATCGACGATGCCGAGCGCCACCTGGGGTAGCAGCAAACAAGCCGCATGCGCCGGCGACCGCTTTCACGCCGATGGAATGGCTCGGGCGGGGATGGCGCGTGGCCGCAGGTGTGCGGACCAGGAGCCGCGATTTGCGGGAGCGCGTGGAAGTCGATGGACGTTGATGGAGCTATCCCCAGGGGATAGCTTGCGGGGTGCATGGAGGGCGGCGAAGCACTACGGCGGCCGCCCTCCATGCCGGTTCACTTCCTGCGCTTCGCCTCCTTCGGCGCGGTCGATTCCTGGGCAGCCTGTGGCTTCGGTTCTGCCTCCTGCGGCTTCGGACTGAGGGCCACGGACTCGATGCGGTACGGCAGGATGCCGACGCTGCGCGCGTTGATCTGCCAGGTCTCGCGCGGCTGATCTTCGTTGTCCGTCCAGGGGTCGCGCTCCATGCGGCCGACGACCAGCACGCGCATGCCCTTCTGGTAGAGCTGCTGCCAGCGGTCGGCGTCGTGGTGCCAGAGTTCCACCGGCGCCCAGAAGCCGCCGCGGTCCTCGAACTCGCCGCCCTTGGTGGGGACGGGGTTGTCGAAGTACACGTTCAGCCGGAGCAGCCGGCGAGGATCGTCATTGCCGTTGGGGAATTCGCGGTACTCGGGGGGCGAGCCGATGTTGCCCTCGCCGATGAATTGTGTGCTCATGGTGCAATCTCCGTGGTGGTTGAAATACCCGTGCCTCGTTGGGCTCGGGCGCGTGCTCGGATGGCTGGCGCAATCACCGATCGCGCACTGCGGCAGGGACGGACGCGAGCCGGCGCAGGTAGGTGTTGTCTGCCTGCGCGGCCTTGCTGGCGCATTCCTGCGCTTGCCTGCCAAGGGTGTGCAGCAGGCTGATCTGCATGTTCAACGTGATGCGCTGCAGTTCGATCGCGTGCAGGTCGTGCAGCAGGTTGACCGGCGTGCTGGTCGTGGCGATCAGCTCCTGCCACAGGACCACGCCCATGGCCGATCGGTCGTGCTTGCGCCAGCGTAGAAAGGTCGTGCCTGCGCCAGTGGTCTGCTGAGCCAGCTCGACGGGAAGCAGGTGGAAGGGATGCCCGCACGCCTGTGGCAGCACCTGTCGCTGCGCCAGGGCAATCAATTCGTCGCGCATGGCGAAGCACTGGCTGGCCCAGCCCTCGAAGTCCCCTTTACCTTTAAAAGGCTTTAAAAGGCCTTTTAGAGAGGCCGCGTGTTCCAGCCGCATGAAGGCTGGCTGTTCCAGACCACGGAAGTAGCGCGGTTCGCGGTTCGGGTCGCTCATGCCTGTTCGTCCTCGCCGGTGCTGGCCTCAGCCGGATCGGCGGCAGTGCCTTCGTTGGTGGGAGGAGCGGCTGCGGCAGCGCTATCACCGCGCTGTTGCAGCCCGCGGCGTGCGATGGGCGGCGCAAACTTCGAGCGGCGCATGCCTTCGAGCACGTCCTGCGGCAGTTCGCCGAACTTCTCCAATGCTGCCCGAGCTGCGGCGTTCTTGGCCGCGAAGTCGTCGCGGGTGCAGCCCGAGTAGCGGTATTGCTGGGCCAGGCTGAACAGGCTGCGCAGCGCGTGGGCACCTTCGTTGAGCCAGCGCTCCAATGTCGAGCGATCGATCAGTGCGGTGTGATGGGCGAGGATAAGCTTGCGGGCGATGTCGTCGTAGTCGGCCAGAAGATAGACGGCGGCAAAGCCGAGCTGCGCGTTCACGAACAAGGGGAGCTTCACCGGCTGCACGTTGAGGTTCTCGCCCAGGCTCAACGCCGCAGGCACGCCGGCCAGTGCCTGGTCCACCTGCTCGCGCAGCGATTGCAGCGTGGTCTTGGTCTGGTCGAGCTTTTCCTCAATGCGCAACATCCACCAGTCGCTGTACGGGTCGTCCTGTTCCGAGCCGCGCTTCATCTTGTTCATCACGGCGATGTAGCCGTTCAGGCCGACAATGCCGGGTCGCCCCTCGGCGGCGGCGCGGCCATGCCAGATGCGCGAGGCGTGGTGGGTGTGAAGCGTCAGCGACATCGCGCTGCGCAAAGAGCCGAGATTGAGTTGCAGAGGTTCGTTGGTTGCCATGGTGTCCGCTCGCTTGGGAAAAGGAGCGGTCAGGATCGGCACGCAGCGGAAGGCAGTCAGTCAACAAACCGAAATGAACCAGTCCCCGGTTGTCCTGGCAACGGTGGCCTCTGGCACGAGCTATCCCCAGGGGATAGCTCCATCAAACGGCATGGAGCGCTGCTCGCGCGGATGGTGCGGGCCGCTCATGAAACCGACGCCATTACGGGCCCGTGGGCGGGAGTACCAGGCCGCGCCGGTCGGCGTTACACCTTGTAGTACATCTATCCCCTGGGGATAGCTCTACTGACGGCCATCGACGTCTGCTTCACGCCCTTGTCGCTCGTCGCGCTCAGCTACTGCGCAGAAGGTCGCGCAGCCGGTCGATGTGCTGCCGGGCTACCTCGGGTGGAACCACATTGCGCGGTGGCTCAGGCGGTGAATCTCGTGCAGGGGCAGGTGGCGGTGTTGACCCGGCCTGCTTGGCCCAGGCGTTGAACTCGCCACGGATGGCGCGTTGGATGATGCCGAACAGGTAGCCTGCCGGGTTGCGGATGGTGCTGCCGCGACAGCGATCCGCCCATTCGTCCAGCACGGCCTGGCGTAGCGGGGCATCGACCTGCTGCAATGCCACCATGGCGCCGGCCTGCTGCTCTTCCTTCAAGCCGAGGAAGCGATCAGGCAGACGAACTCCCGGCATCGCGCGCACCTGCCCACGCTCACGCGCGGTAGTACGTACTTCATTAATACGACTACTACGTACAGTACGGTCCTGCTTCGGATTCCGAAGAGTGCCGTCTGACGCGGGTTTCGGCCCTGCTTCGGAATCCGAAGAGGGGTCATCAGAATTCCGAAGAAGGCTCGGCGCCCCTTCTTCGGAATCGTGAACCCTATCCTCCTGTGGATAACTCTCCTGCGACCCAATGCCCTGGTTGGCGAGGCGTTCGGCAAGGACCTGCAGCCGCGAGGGCAACGTGCGGCCGGAGAGCAACGGGTCTTCGGCGATCTCCTTGAGGGTGTGCAAGCCCACGACCTGAACGGCCCTGGCCGAATGGCCCAGGGCCTGGCTGACGAGCTCCAAGTAGTCCGGGTCGAGCTGCATCGCCTCGAAAGGCGTCAGGGGCTCATCGTGCAGGACGTAGAGGTTGCCGAGGATGCGCCCGGTCTTGGGGTCACGCCTGCGGCGCACGAGACTCAACCAGCGAGTCAGGCGCAACAGCGTCAGCGCCCGTGCCACGGTCTCGTGAGAGGCCTGTCCGGCGCAGGGCATTGACGCGAGCCACGGGCGAAGTTGCTCATACGTCGGAAACGCCGTGACCCCATCCTCGTTGAGCATCATCCGAAAGACTTGCCAGGCATTGCGTTCCAGCGGCGTCAGGCGTCGGTCCAGGAACAGCCGTCGCGGCACGCTCTCGTGCCGATTGCCGCTGAACAGAAAACCGTCGCCGGTTGCGGAGACAGGAGATGTTGCGGATGCGGGAGCTGGCGCGGACGCGGGCGGGCGAGGTTTCGGTGCAAGGTCTTTCAGCGCGCTGTCGAACAGATCAGCGAGGGCGACCGGGCCTTGGCGTGGTGCTCGTGGTGCAGCGTCGTCCACGGCCATGACTCAACCCAATCCCTGATCGATCCAGTTCTTGATCGCAGCCCAGACCACCGACAGCGGCAGTTCCATGCCTTCGGCGAGGTCCATTGCCGCATCAAGAACCGAGGTCTCATCCTCCAGCTCGACATTCCTGCTGCTGGTCACGGCCTTCCAGCGTCGCCACAGCTCGGTGTCCTGCTCCTCGTCCAGAACCGGATGGCGCCCCTTGCGTTTGGGCAGGCCGAGAACTTCACGCCGTAGCGCGACTTCCTGGTGCGTCAGCCCATAAAAACGGCTCGCCATTTCCGTACTGGCCCCCAGGCGCAACATGCGATCGACGGTGGCGATCTCCTTCTCCACGTCCTGCGCCTGTTTGAGCAATCGCCGGAGCACTTCCCGGTTCACCGAGACAGAGCACCACGAGACGCTGGCATTGGCCAGTACGCTGATCAGCGCCGGATGCTTGAGCGCATCCAATTCTTCCTCACCGAATCCCATCGCCTTGCAGCGGCGCAGTTGCCCGTTGCGCAGATCGTAGAGCGCCTGCGCGATGACGGCCTGGTTGAGTGGGTTCGGTGCGGACATGCGGGCCTCCCTCGCTCAGGTCCCAGGACCGAGAGCGCCGGCTTCCAGATCCAGCAGGCGCCGGGCCAGCCGCAGCAGACGAAACAGCTTGACCAGCGCGGTGTCGCTCAATCGCCGGGCCCCGTCGGCATGACGTTGGCCTTGGCCGTGCAACAGCGCTGGCAGGTCGGTGACGAAGTGCCCGCCGTCCAAGCCCACGTCGGCCGACTGCTGACCGGCCAGGGAAACCAGCAGCGCGAGCACGGCACGTGCGAGCGGCGACGAAACCTGGGTCGGGGCACGACACGCGAACCCGATGCCATCTGAACGATCCTCGACACACGCGTCCAGGTCGACCTCGCCCGCGATCTCGCGCGCGAACTGCGCGATGTGGACGCGCAGGCGGCCGGGTGCGTCGAGACCTGGGTCGATATGCCAGATGTCCGAGATGGGATAGAGGCCACCGGCCTGCACGGGAATCGACTGCAGCACGTTGGCCGAGAAGTCGGGCGGAAGCGCATCGCCCAACTGGTCGGCGACCATGCGCTGGATGGACTGGAGCCGCTGCGTCGTGGGTGCCGGAGAGACGATGTGCTCGTCAAGTAGATCGCCAGCCGCTGCCGCAGGGGTGGCTGCGGATGCCTCACGCGGGGCCGCATCGTCCTGGGGCCTTGTCGGCGCGGCGGCAGAGTGGCCTGCAGAATGTGCTGCTGTGGCGGGGGACGGTGCCGGTTCAATCGGCGGCCGTGCGATGGCCCCAGGCTCAGGCAATGCCGGCGGCGCCGATGGCGGGGTTGGGTCGCTGACCAGGGCGCGGTGGCGGCTCTCGGATTCGGTCAGGTCCAGGGCAAGCACGTCGTAGTCGATGCCCAGCAGCTCGGACATCTGACCGATCAACTCGTCCTGCACACGCTGCGGCGAGAACTCGTCGGCCTGGGTATCGAACTGCGACAGCACTTCTTGGAAGAAACTGTCGAAGTCGAGCGGCAGGGAGCGGCCCTTGGCATAGTGCTCCCACGTGCGCTCACTGGCCTTGCGCATGACCGACAGCCGCTCGACCTGGTGGCGACCGAGGCCACCATACAGCACGGTCGGGATCGCAGGCAGCAGGTAGCGCACCGCATCGGCCATGCGGCTGATGTGTGACTGCTGCACGGGGAAGCCGTCGGCGCCCAAGCGACGGGCCAGCTCGGACTGGCTCAAGGTCGTGCTGCTTTCCGCTTCATAGAACTCGCGCGCCTTCTCGACGCCGAGGGCGCGCTCGATGAACGTCAAGCCGCCACGCAGTTCGTTCTCGGCGAGGTGCCCGGTCAGCGCGACGATCTCCCCGCGCGCAGGCCACGGCCGGAACAGGCACGATATGCGGAAGAAGCGCTCGTCCTTCGTTTCTGTCCAGAGTTCGCGCAGGATCGCCAGCCTGGTGTTGCCGCCGTTGCGGATGATGTAGTGCGCCTCGCCAGGACGGCGTGTGATGGCTGGCGCCGCATCCAGGCCGCGCTCGCGGATGGAGGCCTTGATTTCATCGTAGGCCGAGTTGCGCTTTTTGCGGGGATCGTGGTCGTAGGGCCGCAACTGGTCCAGCGTCACGACCATCGGCGTGTCGGCGATGGGGTCACTCAAAGCCGTGGCCGATGGCCCACTGCGCTCGAACCCGGCGGCAAGCAGCTTGCCGGCCATGTCCTGGGAGGTCATCTCAGCCATGGCCGCATCCCTCGGCGTTGGCGGGCCGGGCCATGCGGGCCTCGCGCTCGGCTCGGCGGATCTGCGCACGGGCATTGAGGTCTGCCCGGTAATCGCTCGCTGTCGAGCTGGTGTAGATGGCGGCGCAGCCGGTCTTGGTGAATTTGAGGTGTCCACCCCGAGTACGTTTGACGTGCCAGCCTTCGCTCACCGCAAACTCGATCAGGGCGCGCAGTCGCTTGTGGCCACGGGACAGTTCATGTGCGCTCGCCACGGGACCTCCCGGTTTCAATAGAACGTGGAGGACGGCCGGACACGCGGGCGAATCTGTCTTGCCACTGCGGGAACAGTTCGCCGGCGAGCGTGCGCATGGTGTCGAGCGCAGCGGGCGCAACTCTGCCTGGTGGCTGTCGATACTCGACGCGATGCACCGGCATGCCGCGGGTTGCAGCGCGCGGATAGGCTTCGATGGCCGGCACGTCGGTGCCCAGCACGCGGATGCCCGTGTGATCCTGAAATAGGTCGTGCAGCGCCTGCTGGATCATGCGTGCGTTGGCGGACACGGGGTGGACACGATTGATGAGTAGGTGCAGCGGTGGCGGTTCGATGCCAAGGTGCCGATACGGCGCGATGTCCTCCAGCAACTGCATGGTGCCGCGCCGCAGTTCGCGGGCCGCAAGGATTTCCGGGGTCACGGGTGACAGCGCCAGGCCGGAGGCGAGCACCGCCATCTCCAACAGCACCGAGCGCGCGCCTTGGGTGTCGATTAGCACCAGGTCATAGAGCGGCGCCAGCGCCGGCAGCAGGTGGCGCAACCGCAGGCGCCCGTCTGGCGCGTGCAGCAGCAAGGTGTTCAGTTCACCCCGGTGGTCGTTCGAGAGCACCAGGTCCAGGCCCGCGATGATGGTGCGGGACACGAGCTGGTCGAGACCGCGCTCGTTGAACGCCAGCAGCTCATAGATGCCGCCGGGCGCGCGGTGAGCCAGATCGTAGTAGGAGGACAAGGTGGGCTGCACGTCGAGATCGAGCAGCAGCACGCGCAGCCCCGCGTCCGCGGCGAGCCCGCCGAGGTTGGCGGCCGTGGTCGTCTTGCCGACGCCACCTTTCGTTGAAATGATGGATACGACCTGCATGGCGCTCTCCGTTTGGCGATGGGAAGTCCGAGGGGGAGCGAGTCAGGTGCGGTTGTTAAGGCGTTCGGCGATCCACTGATCGATCTCGACCGAATCCCAGCCCACCGCGCGCACGCCAAGGCGCAACGCCTGTGGAAACTGGCGCTTCTTCATCAGGTTGTAGATGTGGGCGCGTTTGAAGCCGGACTTCGCTTCAACTTCATCGAGCCGCAGGATGCGGCGCTCGTGCGGTGGCAGTACAGGTACTTGCGACATGGCGGTCACTCCTGAACGCTCAGTGGCGTTTGTTGGCGTGACCTCTATTCAATAGACATGGCTGCAAAAAGACATTGCAAATGCAATCTCCGAGACTGCACATACAAGATGGAAGAATTCACGCGGCTGCGCTACGCACATTCTTCCTGGCGTTGGCGAACTTGCCGTTCAAGGTTCGCTCCGTGATGCCCATGGTGCCGCCATAGTGGGCGAGCAATGCGGTGACGATGGCCTCCTGCGTCTTGAAGCTGGAGTACGGCACACCCGATGGGGATTGACCCAGCATCAGCGTCAGCATGCCACCGATGATGTTCAGGTACGTGGTCTCCGCTCGATCACTGATCGCGCACTGCTTGGATGCCAACAGCACCGCGGACTGCTTGAGCAAGGCTTCGTGTTGCGCTTGAAGTTTGCGCATCTCACGCCGGCTATGGTCCAGCGCGGCCTGCAGAGCCTGCCGTTCCAGCAGGATTGCCTGTCCTGTTTCCAGGGTGATGGAGGGATGCGCCATGCGCTCGCTGCGGCTGAACAGGAATCCGGGTCGATGCTCAGGATAGTGAGTGCGCATCCAGCGTTTCAGATCGACGTGGCGGATGGTCAGATCGGGTGAACTCACCAACTCTGGGTCATTGAGCGTGATCCCGTTCTTGCCAAAGGGCAGTTCCGAGTTGAGGATGCCGTCGTAGATGCGTTCCGAGTACAGCCGACACTCGTTCCATCGCGGGCAGTCCAATGTCTGCGGCAGGCACCGCGGTGATGCGATCGAGGCGAGGATCGACGCCTTGTACCGCAACAACCCAGCCCACCGTATGGCAGCTTCGATGGGACGATAGAACACCTTTGATAATGGTGGCTCCTTGTGCATGTTTTCGTCTCCTTTCGGAAGCGCTACATCACCGGCTCCTTTCTCGCCCTGCCAAGGGCTGTTGTGTCGTTATGCCTGTGGCGGATGCCAGGGACGAATGCCCCGGAACGTGGGCGGACGAGATCATGGCATCCGCCACAGGTGGCCCTCTCTTGCTCAATGTGCAAGAATCGACCAGTTGCCGGCCCGTCGAGTAACAAGGAAGAAGCACGCTCGACAATGGCGCTCACGGTGCCAGCGTCATGGGGTGCGTCAGGCGTATCAAGACCGATTCGCTATGGTCTGATATCCCTACGGTTTCACAAGTCGCGCTGGGGCGCAGTCGTTGCTCAACGTCCAGAGGGACGCAGAGAAAACCGCGCGTGTGATGCTTGTTCTGGCATCCTGATATATCGACATAGCATCCAGCGATCCTGGGCTGTGGCCAGTTTGAGGCTGTTGCGCGCCGCTCCCACACGGTCGCCAGCTGACCAGGTGATGTGAACATGCGCCCCATCTTTCCTTGCTCGCCGCTTGGCCTTCATCACGAACAGCCTTGGGCTGTGGTGCGCACGGCATCAAACCAAGCGCGGTCTCAACGTTCGATGCTGATGCCATTCCTGACGCAAGGAGACCTGAGTGTCGAGCGGCGTTGCAGGGGCGGGCCTCTGGTAGCCGTGTATTCTGCGTCGGTTGTCAGGGGATGAAATGGCAGTCCTTGGACGCTGATGGAAGTTGTTGGATGAGTTTTGTTGCCGAGGGCGAAGAACAAGGCTATAATTCAGGCCTTCGCTGCTCACGGCGGCGAAGAATGTGATTGGGAAACAAGGATTTAGCGCCCTAGTGCCTGTCTCGTCTCCCGCTCCAGAATTTAAAAGGGCCGAACTTCTGTTCGGCCCTTTTTACGTTTTCGGCCTCCATTGCGTCTGCCTCTTGTTGGCATAGCTTAAATCCATCAACGAACTGACAAACCACGGCAATTCATTGCCGCTCGCGCAGCCGCCTTTTGCGCGTCCAGCGTGTCTTTAAAATCCACACACCGCTTATAACGAAGTAAGCTGTCAACCCGCTTACCGTAGCGACGACAGCCAGTCCAACGACCAAGGGCTTGCCTGCTGACTTCAAGCGCTGCCATGCGCGGCGCATATGGTCAATAAAACCATTTGCCTGAACAGGCTGGTCCTGAACCTTGGCCAGCACGGCCAGCACCTCTGCTTCTGTTGCGGGCTTTTCGCCCAAAATAACCTTGCCCAAACGGTAGGCACCATAATAGACGGGCCCGAATGTGACTGGATTGGTCACGAACGTTGCCGCCGCGGCCACAGGCAAATTGGCCCGCAATGCCACGGCGGCAGCGGCGGAAATGGGAATCTGAGCCAACGGCACCAGCAGCCCGAAGAAAATCCCAAGCGCGACGCCCAGGGCAATTCCGCGCCGGCTCACGCGCCAGAGCCGCGGATCGTTCAGCACGGGTCCCATCCACTTTAACCAGCGGTTGGACTGCAGGCTGGCGCGGGTGGGTATCCATCGATGTAGCGGTTTTCTCGTACGGACCAAAGCTAAAGCCTTTATGCTCAGTGCATTGTCAGGGCCTTTGATTGTAGTGGATTGATGCTGGACGCCGCATGTTCAACAGCATCATGCATGTTCTCAATGCGGCAGTAGACGGAATCGGCCTGGCCTACGTGCCTGAACAACTGGTCTCCCCATACTTGGCCGACGGCCGGCTGAAAGAGGTTCTGGCCAAGTGGTGCCCCTACTTCCAGGGCTATCATTTGTATTATCCGAATAGACGCCAGGCTTCCCCCGCATTCTCGGCATTCGTCGAAGCGCTGCGGTATCGCGCCGACCCCGCAGCTGGCGGCACGGCGTGATCCGCCATTCCTATAAAATCCGATGAAGATCGGCGCCTTGAATAAAGCCATATGCCTGAACACTCCCTCACTCCCTTCCCGCTGACGCAAGCGCAGGCGCGGCATATCTGGCTGCGCGCCCAGCGGCTCGATACCGCGGGGCCGTTCGGCAGCGGAGCCGATGCCACGCCCGCCGCTATCGCGCATCTTGGCTATGTGCAGATCGACACCATCAACGTGATCGAGCGCTGCCATCACCATATTCTCTGGACACGAATACCCACCTACCGCCGCAGTCATTTGCACCAGGCGCAAACGATCGACAAGACTGTTTTCGAGTACTGGACTCACGCGCTGTCGTACGTCCCGACCGATGACTTCAGATTTTTTATTGCCGATATGGAGCGCCATCGCAAATCGCCGAAAAGCTGGTTCAATTCTGTGACCAACAGCGATCTTCGCAAAGTCGTTACGCGCGTTCGCGACCATGGCGCCTTGTCGATTCGGGACATTGACGATGACATCCTGGTAGAAAAAGATCATGCGTGGGCAAGCCGCAAGCCCTCGAAGCGGGCGCTGCAATTGGCCTTTCACACCGGCAAGCTGACAGTCAGCGAACGCTCGGGCATGCTGAAGACATACGAGCTGACGAGCCGGCACTTCCAGTGGGACGCGCCTCCACGGAAGGCGTCCGAGAAACAGGTTGTCAATTATTTGCTGGACAGGTCGCTACGCTCGCAAGGAGTGGTCAGCCTTGATTCAATCTGCCACCTGAACCCAAAGCAAAAACCCCTCGTTCGACAAGCAATCGAAGCCAGGCTGCGGCAAAAGCGCCTTGTTCCCGTAGCGATAGACGGCGCGGACAAGATAGAACACTGGGCCTGCCCGCCCACTGTGGCCGACATTCCCGAAGCGAGCCGGGGCGTACATATTCTTTCTCCGTTCGATCCGCTGATCATTCAACGCAAAAGACTGAAGCTGTTCTTCAGTTACGAACATCTGTTTGAAGCCTATGTGCCCAAAGAAAAACGTGTCTTCGGGTATATGGGATTGCCTGTACTTGTCGACGGCGAAATCGTGGCCGTGCTTGACTTGAAGGCTGATCGCGCGCGGCGCGAGCTATTGTTGCAGCAATGGAGCTGGGTCGGCAAAGGCAGGCAGTCTTTGCACAAAAGGCTGATCGAAGAAAAGCTGCATCAATTCGAACGGTTCCAGTTCGGCCCTTAATCGGCGAAAAGGGGGCATTGCGCCGATGGCAGCGCCGCAATATACTGTTTATTTGTACAGTATACAGAGACTACCATGCAGGCAACTCCTCCCATCAAAGGCCGAGGCAGCGTCTCGAACAAAACGTCCCGCTTCGAGCAGCTTCAACGCGAATCGTTTGACGATGAATGGGCAAAAACCGACGAAGCCGCGCCCAAGCCGGCCACAACGGTTTCTTTCGAAAAAGCCAAGTCCATCATTTCCCGCAATGAATCGCCCGATATCAGTTTCGACCAGTCCATCAATCCATACAGAGGATGCGAGCATGGGTGCATCTATTGCTATGCCCGGCCCACCCATGCATATCTGAATCACTCGCCGGGCCTGGATTTCGAAACCAAGCTGTATGCCAAGTCCAATGCGGCCGAACTGCTGCGCAAGGAATTATCACGCCCGAATTATGTGCCCAAGCTTATTGCCCTGGGCGCCAACACCGACCCCTATCAGCCCATAGAGCGGCGACTGCGAATAACAGCTTCGATTCTGGCAGTCATGGAAGAATTCAACCAGCCCGTCGCCATTACCACCAAGTCCGCGTCGGTAACCCAGGACATCGAATTGCTGGCTCGCATGGCCAGCAAGAATCTGGTTCGGGTGTTCATGTCGGTGGGCTCGCTGGACAGGACCATTGCACGAACGCTGGAACCACGCGCCAGCACGCCGGGGGCGCGCATCGACGCCATTCGCACCCTAAGCGCAGCCGGCATTCCGACCGGCGTAATGGTGGCGCCTGTCATCCCCGCACTGACCGACCACGACATGGAAAAGATTCTTTTCAGCGCACAAGACGCCGGGGCCAAAAGTGCGGCGTATGTCTTGCTGCGGCTGCCCTTGGAAATTGCCGACCTGTTTCGCGAATGGCTGGCCGCCCACCATCCATTGAAAGAAGCTCATGTCATGAACCTGGTCAAGCAGATGCGCAACGGCAAAATATACGACTCCGATTTCAAGACCAGGATGAAAGGAACCGGCGTGTTTGCCGACCTTCTTGAGCAGAGATTCAAAAAAGCGTGCGCCAAAGCCGGACTGAATCAAACGCGACAGCCGTTGGACACCACTCTTTTTTCGCGACCGCCGGAAGACAAGCCCCAGTTGACGCTGTTCTAGGTCGTGGAGCATCCGATGCTATAAACTGCGCAACGGAGCCTCAGCGTTGGGCGCCGCGTGCGCCATTCAATCCAAACCAAGGAAATCACCGTGCCGCAAAATGATGTTCACCTTATCAAGGGAATGTATGATCGTTTCAACGCCAGAGATATCGACGGTGTCCTTGCCGCACTGGCCGACGACGTTGTCTGGGCCAACGGCATGGACGGCGGACACGTTCATGGGCATGAGGCTGTGCGCGCCTATTGGACACAGCAATGGGCTGTCGTCAGTCCGCACGTTGAGCCAATAGAGTTTCGGCAAACAAAGGACGGAGCCGTAGCGGTCGAAGTAATTCAGACCGTCTTCGACCTTGACGGCCAACCCTTAAGCGGCCAGACCCACGGACTGAAGGACAAAACAGTGATGCATATTTTCCGGCTGGATAACGATAAAGTTACGCGCTTCGATATTGGGGACGGCGGTTAAGCCTTCATTTACCAGGCGTCGACGACCAAGTTTCGAATTCCTCTCGAAACCGATCAATCTGGTGCATCCGCTCGTGCAGAACCGTCACGATACCGATGTCGCCGTTCGACAGCCTTCGCCAGTAGACCACGTGCTTCTCATAGCGAAAGAAAAAACCCTCCACTCCGAGGTCGGCCGGCACAGGTCGCGATACTACCTCGCGGGTTTCGATCTTGGAAAAGGCCTCGAACAATCCATTGATGTAGCGATCAGCCTGCGGCGTTCCCCATTTGTTGCGTGTATAGAGGTAGATTTCATCGAGGCGATAGGATGCCGCCTCTTGTATACGGACATTAGCCATGCCGATTGTTGCGCGCGATAAGCTCCGCGGCGGTCAGGGGCTGATAGGAGGACTCCGGTGCTGCGAACGCATGGGTCAGTTCGGCCTTGAGCCGGTGGAACGCTTCCTCCTCCACCCGTTCCTTGTCGCGTCGGATGAGATCCCTAATATACTCGCTGACATTATCGTAAGCGCCGTCTTCGCCAACGTTGGCCGCAACAAATTCGCTTAGTTGCCCTTTGAGGCGAACAGTCATGGTTGTCGTTCGAGACATGGCTAAATCCTGTTGAGTGGCATTCGTATTGAATATAACTAAAAAACAATACAAAAACAATAAGGCTAGAATGATGGCGGTGACCGACATGAATACTCTTTTACTTGTAGGCGGAGACCTGTGCGAGCGGACAGCGGCGATGCTGGATCCCGGGCACTGGAACTGTATTGGGCTGCGCCGCAGCGGGATGGGGCAAGCCCCAAACAGCACTATCAGTTGGCACAAGGCAGATCTAGGGAGTGCAGAGAGCCTCTCTGTCCTGGGCAATGGCGAATTCGCCCGAATCACTCATGTCCTGTACGCGCCGTCTCCAGGCGGCAGAACCATGGCGCATTACGCCGAGGTTTATTCCTGTGGGCTCCCGAGGCTGCTGGGCAGCCTGTCGATGCCTTGCCTGAATAAGCTGCAGCGCTGCGTATTGGTGGGGTCCTCCGCTGTCTGGGGGCCCTCCGACAATTGGGTGGATGAAAACACTCCCACTCAAAGAACGGATTTCCGTAGCGAGTCGCTGCTGGATGCCGAGGCCGCGCTGCATGCCGTTTTGGGACCTGGCCGCGGGGTTGCGCTGCGTCTTTCCGGCTTATACGGCCCCCAGCGGTTGCGATTGATCGACGGACTGCGCGGCGGCAGGATCGCGGCGCCGGACGGACCCGGCCATTGGGCCAATCGAATACACATTGACGACGCAGCCAGGGCCTGTGCGCATCTGCTGACCATGGCCGACCCTTTGCCGCTATACATCGGCACAGACGACACCCCTCTTCCGACAGCACAGCTATACGATGCACTGGCAAGGTTTGCGGGCGCCCCCGCTCCTGCACGTCAGCCACAGGCGCCCAGCGGCAAGCGCTTGTCGAACGCCCGGCTTCGGGCCAGCGGCTGGACGCCAGCGTGGCCGGATACGCTGCAGGGCTATGCTGCCTGCCTGGCTACGCCGGCCAAATGAGGCTATGCGGGCGGCGCCAAAAACTCCTTGATCACATTTCGTTCCGACCATAACATCAAGCAGGTGCAGCCCATGGATCAACAGACTTCATGGGCGTCGCGCATTCCATCCAACTCCAGGAGACATCATGCCCCATCATTCCGGCACCGCCCAGAAGCGGGCGGCCTTTGCCAAGCTGCACCAATCAGGCTGCTTCGTAATTCCGAACCCCTGGAATATCGGTACCGCGCGCTGTCTTGAGGACATGGGCTTCAAAGCCATTGCCTCGACAAGCTCTGGACATGCCCACGCGGATGGACTTCCGGATGGCGCACAAAGCCTTGACACTGTGCTTGCCCACTTGCGCGACCTGGCGCAAAGCGTAAGCATTCCGCTGAATGCAGATTTTGAAAATGGATTTGCCGACGACCCCGAAGAAATGCAGGCGAACATCGTGCGTTGCATCGAAACTGGTGTTGCGGGCCTGTCGATCGAAGATGCGCCGCAGGGCGGCGAACACAGACTGTATGAATTCGAGCACGCCGTGGCCCGCGTCAAGGCGGCAAGGTCGGCCATCGACAGTACGGGCCAGCAGGTCATGCTGACCGCTCGAACCGAAGGCTTTATACGCGGAGCCCCCGACATCGACGAAACAATCCGCCGCTTGAAAGCGTTTGCCGATGCAGGTGCGGACTGCCTCTATTCACCCGGGATCAAGACGCAAGATCACATTGAAGCTACGGTCCAGGCCGTTGGCGGGCGAGCCGTCAACTTCCTGAATGGCAATTCGTTGGGCTTTAGCGTGGACGACCTGGCCCGGATGGGAGTGCGCCGCATCAGTGTGGGAGGCGCATTGGCGCGCGTGGCCATGGATGCTTTCTTGCGCGTATCGCAACAGATCGCGGGCGAAGGCAAGTTCGATGGCTTCGCCGGCCTGGTCAGCAATGCCGAGTTGAACCAGCGATTTCGGCAATAACCAGTTCTAATCCTGCTTCCCGCGCATAAGATCAATTAGCCGCCGATCGCGCTTGGTTGGGCGTCCGGAGATAATTTCAAGCGCGGGTTCGGGAGCCAGGCGCTTTATCTCGGCAGCGCGCTCCCGCACAGCCATGCTTTCGGGCGTTTCTTCATACAATTGGCGGGCTACCGGCGCCGGGCCGCGCACACTGCTTACGGCACACACGCGAACCTGCATCGGCGGGTCTTCCTTGCGCACGCTAACCAGATCTCCCGCCGCCACTTCGCGTGCGGGCTTGGCAGGCTGGCCGTTCACCAGCACCCTGCCTTTGCCGATTTCCTGCACGGCCAGGCTGCGGGTTTTATAAAAGCGCGCAGCCCAAAGCCATTTGTCGAGCCGAATTTTGTCCATTATGCAAAGCTCATTGTCCGTTCTGGAAACTACATCATAGATGGGGTTCTGCTCTATCGTATAACATTGAACTTAAGCCACCACTCATAACGAAACAATAAGCCGGCATGCAAGATTTAAATGATCTGTATTATTACGTTCAGGTAGTCGATTACGGCGGTTTCGCTCCGGCCGGCCGCGCGCTGGGGGTGCCGAAATCCAAATTGAGCCGACGGGTGGCTACCCTGGAAGAAAGACTGGGCGTGCGGCTGATCCAGCGCTCGACGCGGCGTTTTGCAGTTACGGAAATCGGCCAGACCTACTACGCCCA
Organism: Eoetvoesiella caeni; assembly: GCF_003315175.1. GTDB lineage: Bacteria > Pseudomonadota > Gammaproteobacteria > Burkholderiales > Burkholderiaceae_B > Eoetvoesia > Eoetvoesia caeni. The sequence continues at coordinate 37,531 of NZ_QNRQ01000005.1, forward strand.
TTGCAAGGCCATGCTGGTCGAAGCCCAGGCGGCGCAGGAAGCCATCGAGATCACACGCGCCGATCCGCAAGGCATCGTGCGCATCAGCTGCCCCGTGGCAATGCTGCACGCGGGCGTGGAAAACATGCTGGCCGACTTCATGGCCGACAACCCCCGCGTCACCATGCACCTGGATGCGACCAACCGCCGTGTCGACCCTGTAGGCGAAGCCATCGATATCGCGATAAGAGTACGGCCGCCCCCCATCGAAGACAGCGACCTGGTGATGCGCGTTCTGGGCAGCCCAACCCGGCAATGCCTGGTTGCCAGCCCCGGCTGCGTCGAGCGCTACGGCATGCCCAAGGCGCCCGCCGACCTGGCCCAGTGGCCCAGCATGGGCCTGGGGCCCCCGCAGGAAAACCATGCCTGGCGCCTATATGGCCCCGACGACCAGCAAGTAGAGCTATACCATACCCCCCGCTTCGTTACCGGAGACATGCGCGGGCTGCACAGCGCCGCGCTTGCGGGCATTGGCGCGGTACAACTGCCCTTGATGATCATCCGCGAAGACCTTGCCGAGGGCAAACTGATAAGCCTGCTGCCCGACTGGGCACCCAAGGCGGAAATCGTCCATGCGGTGTTTCCTTCCCGGCGCGGCCTGCTGCCGGCCGTGCGCACGTTAGTGGATTATCTTGCGCAACGCTTCGAGGCTTTGGGCAACTGCTGAAGGCCAGCCGCCGGACGGGCGTCAGGAATGGAAATTGGCGAACCGGGCCGGGCCAGGTGCACGCGCTCAGGCCGTGGGCTGGACCGCCGGCAGGCGCTCGCGCCCGTGCGGCTCGTCCAGCATCAAGACCGGCCCCAACGGCACGATGCCATTCGGATTGATCGTGGCGTGGCTGGTGTAATAGTGTTCTTTGACATGCTGCATGTTCAGCGTACCGGCCACACCAGGCCATTGATACAGCTCGCGCGTGTATGCCCAAAGATTGGGGTAATCGACCAGGCGCCGCAAGTTGCATTTGAAGTGGCCGTAGTAGACCGCATCGAAACGGATCAGGGTAGTGAACAAGCGCCAATCAGCCTCGGTAACCCGGTTGCCGGCCAGGTAGCGCTGCTTGCCCAGGCGCTGCTCAAGCTCGTCCAGCGAAGCGAACAATGCGGTGACCTCCCGCTCGTAAACGCTTTGCTCGGTTGCAAACCCCGCTTTGTACACGCCGTTGTTGACGGTGCCGTAAACGCGCGCATTGACGGCGTCGATTTCAGGCATGAGTTCGGCTGGCGCGTAGTTGCCGGCCTTGGCTCCCACCCCGTCAAAAGCCGAATTGAACATCCGGATGATCTCGGAGGACTCGTTGTTGACTATTTTTCCTTGCTGCTTGTCCCATAGCAAAGGAACCGTCACCCTGCCGCTATAGTCGGACTGCGCATGCCGGTACACCTCGTACATATACTTGGCGTTCACCAGCGGATCGGCCACCACGCCCGGCCCCGGCTTGAAGGTCCAGCCGTGGTCGCCCATATAGGGATGGACCACCGATACGCTGATCATTTCTTCCAGGCCTTTCAGGGCGCGAAAAATCAGCGTACGGTGGGCCCATGGGCACGCCATCGAGACATACAAATGATAGCGGCCCGGCTGCGCGGCAAAGCCGCCTTCACCGCTGGGGCCCGGGGCGCCGTCCGGCGTGATCCAGTTGCGAAACTGAGCCTCGGTGCGCACGAAGCTTCCGCCCGTAGCCGATGTGTCATACCACTGATCGACCCACTCGCCCTTGACAAGCAATCCCATTGAATTTCCTTTTTTTATATCTGTCCGGTCCTTGCCATAGTGTGCCATGGCAGGGACCAGCGTCCCATTCGGTCGGGCGCAGATCTATGCTCTATCCTGGCGCCTGAACCGTCGTTACGTGTACTGCGCCCTGCTTTAACCCTTAACCTGCCTGCAATTCAGCTTCGCCCACTTCACTAAACAACTTATTGGCGATCTCGGCAATATGGCGGCCCTGGTAGCGCGCGCCGTCCAACTCGGTCTCGGATGGCTGACGCGAACCGTCGCCGCCAGCAATGGTGGTCGCGCCGTAGGGGCTGCCGCCGGTTACTTCGTCCAGGCGCATCTGGCCCTGGAAGCTATAAGGCAAGCCGACTGTAATCACACCAAAGTGCATAAGATTGGTCAAGATGGAGAATAACGTAACCTCCTGGCCGCCATGCTGGGTAGCCGTGGAAGTAAAGGCGCCGCCGACCTTGCCGTTCAGTGCGCCGCTGGCCCACAAGCCTCCCGCCTGGTCGAAAAAATTGGCCATTTGCGAAGACATGCGGCCATAGCGGGTCCCGCTGCCGACAATAATGGCGTCGTAATTGGCAAGATCGGCAACCTGCGCAATAGGAGCGGCCTGGTCGGTTTTGTAGTGCGATGCCTTGGCAACTTCTTCGGACACCAGTTCCGGAACACGCTTGATATCGACGACGGCGCCCGCTTCGCGCGCGCCCTGGGCCACGGCATTAGCCATGGTTTCGATATGGCCGTATGCCGAATGATATAGAACAAGAACCTTTGCCATCTGTGTAACTCCTGTTGAGATTTCTAATAAAGAATGAATGAACGGCTTGGGCCTGCGCGCCGGCCTATGCAACTTGGCGCTGACACGAAGGTCACTGTGTGCGTTTCGGTATGTTCATAGTAGTGGAGCAACGATAAGCGCACTAGATGGCAAACACGGCACTTAGCGTTCTATTTAAAGAACGACATATGCCTTTCATCGTTCAGAAAATAGAACGCAAATAGCCGGAATCGTCTACTACCGCGAAAATCGTCCTGCCATTATGCTTTTTTCATACAGCGACACTCCGTCGCCGACAGGAGATTTAAATGAAGAAAGTTCTTGGCCTTTATAGCGCTCCTCGCCCCCACTGGGTTGGCGACGGCTTCCCCGTGCGCTCCATGTTCTCGTACCAAAGCCATGGCAAGCAACTCAGCCCCTTCCTGCTGCTGGATTATGCCGGCCCGGCTGAATTCACACCGACCGATAAATTGCGCGGGGTCGGCCAGCACCCGCACCGGGGCTTCGAAACCGTCACCATTGTGTACAAGGGCGAGGTCGCACACCGCGACTCGACCGGCCAGGGCGGCATTATTGGCCCGGGCGATGTGCAATGGATGACGGCCGGCGCGGGTATCCTGCATGAAGAATTCCATTCCGAAGCCTTTGCAAAGGCGGGCGGCACGCTTGAGATGGTGCAACTTTGGGTAAACCTGCCGGCCAGCGACAAGATGGCCGTGCCGGGCTATCAGGCTATCCTCGATGGCGACATCCCGGCAATTGCCCTGCCGGACAATGCCGGAACAGTCCGCGTGATTGCAGGAGAGTTTGCGGAGCAAAGCGGGCCTGCCCGGACCTTTTCGCCCATGCACGTCTGGGATCTGCGCCTGAATCAAGGCAGCATCAACGAGCTTGATGTTCCGGAAGGCTGGAGCACAGCGCTTATCGTATTGCGTGGAACGGTATTGGTGAATGGCAGCACGGTTGCCCGCGAGTCGCAAATGGCCGTCCTGGAGCAGGCTGGCAGCCAAGTCACAATTGAAGCCAACAACGATGCCGTTGTGCTGCTGATCAGCGGTGAACCCATAGACGAGCCGATAGTCGGCTATGGCCCGTTTGTCATGAACAGCGAGGAAGAGATCGCACAGGCCATGGAAGACTTCAATAGCGGCCGGTTCGGACAGATGGCCTAGAGGGGCCGCCGGGGAAGGCGCTACTTTATATGAATAGCGCTTTTCCCGGCCTGCATGGCGGCACGCCGGCTTTGAGCCGAACTGCCCGCCATGGCCCATTGCACCGCCAGAATACTGGCCAGCACCATTACCAGCCCCAGCAGCGAAACCCCGGTAATGGACTGCCCCAGCAGCACCCAGCCAAGCAGCACCGCCGTTATGGGGCTTAGCAGGCCCAACGAGGTGGCGGCCACCGGGGATAGCCGCGCAACACCGCGAAACCAAAGCGCATAGGCCAGCAAAGCGCCCGCAAGCGAAAGGTATACATAGGCCAGCACCTGGACCAGGGTCATGGCCGGCAGCGGCGCCTCTGCAAGCCATGTCACAGGCGCCAGCATCAAGGCGCCCAACAACAACTGCCACCCGGTCAGCGCCAGCACCGGCATATTCATGCGCCAGCGCTGTGTCAGGAATGTACCCGCGGCCATCACCGCCGCGCCGGCCAGCGCCGCGGTAATGCCAATGGGCTCCCATACCGTAGTGGGCGACAAAAGCAGCACCGCCATGCCCAGCACTCCCAGCACACTGGCCCAAACGGCCAGGCGCACCGGCCGCCGGCTGTCGACCGCCCAGGCCAGCGCCATGACCAGCAAAGGCTGTATCGCCCCCACCACCGCCGCCAATCCGCCGGGCAAGCGATAAGCCGCCACAAACAACAAAGCTTGAAAAATACCGATGTTCAATGCCGACAACACCAGCAGGCGCAGCCACTCGCTGCGGCGGGGCAAGCGCCGCATGAACAGGACCAGCAGCAAGCCCGCCGGCAAAGTTCGAAGCAAAGCCGCCGTAAATGGCCGGTCGGGCGGAAGAAATTCTGTGGTGACGATGTAGGTAGAGCCCCAGATGGCTGGGCCAAGCGCCGTGAGCAGCACATCGCCCCAAGCGGGGCGAGTTGAAAAGCCAGACATGCAATTTTCTTTAAATGGAGGTAACTGAGAAGTCTGAGCGCGATCAATTTTGATGTCAAGGAAAGTGATCTAGGTGCTCAGAACTGAACATGTCCGCTTTGGACGCCGCGAGACTACCACGGCAACGAGATGATCACGCAACGGTTGCCAGTTGACAATCACCATACTGCTATTCGTGTCGAATACGAAGATTATTCCTTGGCGGTAGGACACACCTTGAAAACCATATTCAACTTATATGCACAATTTACTTTACGGATGCTAAATTCGTATGTACAATTTACCTCGAGTCATCACATACGACCCAGCGAAAAACACGCGCAATATTATTGAGCGCGGACTGTCATTTGACAAGGTTGCACTGTTTGACTTTGATACCGCTTTAGTTCATCTGGATACACGCAAAAACTACGGCGAAATACGCTACAGCGCTATCGCGCCATATCGAATTACGGCTACATGTTGTGGTGTTCACTGAAACTGAAACCGGCCTGCTTGTAATCAGCCTGCGCAAAGCCAATCGACGCGAGGAATTGGATTATGCCCAACGCCAAAAAGCCGATAATCAATGAAGACGGCGAAGTGCGAGAGCTCGACGCCGAGGATTTCCAGCAGTTTCGTCCAGCGCACGAGGTACTGCCTGAATCACTCCAGGAAAAGCTCGGTATACGTCGACGTGGCCCCCAAAAAGACCCCACAAAAGAACGTATTACCATCCGGATGTCCACAAATGTACTGCAGCGCTTCCGTGCCACCGGACCCGGCTGGCAGGCTCGAATTGATACCGCCTTGCAAGATTGGCTTAAAACGCACCATCCTGGTTAGTTCGCTCAGTTACGACCCGGCCAAGCCCTAATTCTCTGACTTGCCCGGTACGATCGCAAAGAATTCTAAATTGTAGGTGTCGCCTGCATGATTATTCCGTTTAAGGTAGAATGGCGGGCTTAGCTGTCTGGTAACAGATTGCTTTTGCTTTAACTACGGCGCAATGGCAGAGTGGTCATGCAGCGGATTGCAAATCCGTGTACCCCGGTTCGATTCCGAGTTGCGCCTCCAGTATTCATGCGGGTTCCCAGAGAGTTACAAACCGCTTTCAGTCCGCAAAAACGCAGTTAGTCCGCAAAAGAATAAAAACACCAGCCCCACAGCCCCGCGCTGATGGGGCTTTTGCGTTTCAGCGGCATAGGGTTTGTGCTGATGAAATAGTGCTTGCGAACTTGTTTCACGCGGCCTATAATGAAGTTATCGAGTTAACCAACTCACCGGCGCCTCCCGGCAATGAGGGGCAAGGAAATAAAATGACATACGCAATCGGAAACGCCTACAACCTTAAAGACGAGTTCAAGGCCGAAGGCGGCACCTTCGACAAAGAGCGCAAGGCCTGGATTATCAGCAACGAAACCTTTGAAAAGCTAAATGCACGCACCAGCGGCTGGTCTGCCCGCTGGTGGACAAACTGGCAAGCCGCCACCAAAGAACAAATCGCTGAGTAAGGTATTCGCCGCTCTACCGGGCGGCAATCGGAGATCGCTATGCGCAAAGAATTTATTGAGTGCAAGACCCTCGAAGAAGCTCAAGATCTCGCCCCATGGGCGGCTGAGATTATTGAGGCTGACGGCGGCTACATGGCTTTTGAGTCCAGCGGGGACGCCGATGTATTCGCGAGCCAGAAATGAGCAACCGGGACCGGCTCACTATAACGCCAGGTGGCCCCTGGCGGCTATACCAGCACATCACCCTGCTCGGGTGGGAGATGTTAGGCACGGTGCAGCGCGGCGACGAAATCGGCGCATTGGCGCGCAGCCTCACTAACGGCAATCTGGTTATGTTGCGGGCCGGCGCCGCATCCATGTTGGATCAACGTAAGGCGCGCGCCGCACTGGAGGCGCGACTTGGCGCGTGAGGCACAGATCATCGGCCACGCCACCGATTACGATGGTGCGCAATGGGATGTGCGCGAGGCGCGGGATACCGCCCTTGGGTTTAAGGTATTGATCGGCTGGCCGAGCGACGAGCCTCGCGGGCCGGGCGGACGAGGCGTAGCGACCATCATTACCGTCGAGCTGGCTCAGTACCTGCAAGCAACACGATTGCGCGACACAAAATTACCCATTGGCATCACCACCATCAAAAGATTGCGCAGCGAGGTCGGTGTTGCCTGGTCGTGGGATGACTGGTGGGCCGCTCGAGCTGATGACTTGCGATCCATGACGCTTGAGACGTTTTGCAGTCGCCACGGATGCAGCATAGGCGCCGCAAGCCAGCGAAGGGCTCAGTTAAAAAAATTCTGACGGCACCTATCGGCTGTCCTGTTTCGATGGGATGGCTGCTGAGGGGTTCTTTATTTGGCGGCCCTGACTCCATCATAAGCCGCCTCGCAGGCCAGCCCCGCTATTCGAGACTGGTCACCGAATCCAGCCAGCTCTGTTGATCGGTCGCTAACCTCGCTGAGCACGACGGCAAGCACACCGATGGGATCGCCGGTTGCCGGGCCTGAGCCGGCAGTGGTGGTATTGCGGGGGGATCGACTGAGACGGGTAAGCTGTGCGCGCAGCCGCCCAGCATTATCACGAGCGGCAGCAGCATCAATTGCAGCAGCCGCGACTTTGGCATCGGCATCATGGACGACTCCTTCTAAAACGTTTTGATAGGCGTGTTCGGTTTTCCTGGCCTTGGCCTGGGCGTTGGCCAGTGCGGTAGCTTGATCCGTTCTGATCTGCGCAATTTCTGCGGTGTAGCGCCAGCCCTGCACCATCCAGCCCGAACCGAATGCCAGCGCCAGGCCGACCGCCGCGGCAATTAGTTGAGACCGGATAGGCATAGCGCCACCTCTTTATCTCGGCGATTGACCAGCCCTTGCAATCTGATCTTGATGCCAGCCACCGTCACGTACACCCAGCGCCTCATCTGCTCGCACGCTTCGCGGTATCGGCCCTGGTTGTGCAACTTGAGCAAGGTTGATGCGCGAAATGCAGAATCCCCCACGTTGTAGGTAAAGCTGATGTAAGACGCCAGCGTTTGCGTGCTGACCGGCCTTGTCGTGAGCGACAGAATATGGTTGCCGATGCGCAAGGCCTCGCTATTTAGCAGCGCTTGGCACTGGGCCTGACTGCGCACCAGGTCCCGGCGCACGTTTTTGGTGTTGCCGTAGCAGTCGGTCAGGACGCCCGCGCTGTCCAGGTACGGGCCGCCGGTGTAGCCTTCCAGGCCCACTAGAGCCGATACGGCGATGGCCGCCGCGCCGGCCGCAACCTTAGTTCTTGCGTCCACGAAGCATCCCCAAAAGCTTTACCAGCAGCACTCGCACAAATGGGAACTTGCGCGGAATGTCCGGCAGCTTCAAAACGACTATCAGGCCGATGTAGACCAGCCAGCCTATCAGCACCCAGTTGCTTAGGGTGACTCCGTAAACGACGATGGCGCCGCCTGTGTTGGCCGCTGCTGCTTGCAGGTCATCGGGCATGTGTTTGCTCCTGTGAGACATAGCGCCTCCGTGTAGACGTAAAAAAGCCACCCTCAGAATGAACTGAAGGCGGCGTAGAGTTATGCGATTTGGGTTTAAAAGACCCCAATGAAGGAACGTAAAAAAACGCTCGTACTAGGCGAGCACTGGGTAAAGCGGCCTGCGCAACGCTGACCGAGGCGGCTTCTTACTTAGCCGCGAACCCCCGATTCAAGTTTTTGGTAGCTCGGCGATTAAGTAAATTTTCCTCTGTGATGGTGCGCGCCTATGCCTTAATGACTTTCGCCAACGCATCATATTCAGCAATCAGTGCGCCGGGCTCTTGAAACGTATTTGCTGCAGTTCCTGAGAAACTACAGCGATATATTCGGCACGGGCCTGATCTGACATATAGGCCATCGGTGGAATAAGGACCGGTGGATGTGACTGTGTCGAGCCAAGTGATTCCTTCCGCCCATAGATTCGGGTATCCAATCTGAGCACCGTCTTCCGCCAAGCCATTGCGCGGGCTTCTCAATTCAGTTCCGACCATCCAAGTCCGGCTGTTGATGCCAGTATCCGCGATGTTCTGGCCGTAGTTGCCCTCGTATAAGCCATTGATGCGGCAAATCAAAGTGGTTTCGTGGCCTGACGATCCTTGCTTATTCCTATATTGATTGCTAGGGAAGTTCACAAACCCAACGCACTCCGGCACGCCATTTTCGATAGCGGAATTATCAATCTCAAGCGCCTGGGTTGGGATGCCGCCAGGAATATCGCCGTCGGCTATTGAGTCGTAATAGTTAAAGCCATCGTTGACCAAGGCACGTCGGGATACGCAGTTCTGTGTAAAGCAAATAGCGCCTTGAGTAGCTACATTGGCTCCTTGCAAGTACTCAAACACGCAATCCTTTGCGTAAAATATTGGACGCATCCCGTTTTGGTACCAGATATTAAACTGAGGCCCTCCGCGGAAGGTAATGCCGCTCAGAAATAGCTTTGCGCCCAGTACAATATTTCCGCTGCTCACGTAGAAAATCTCAAGCTTATCCTTGCTAAGGGTTAGGTCTCGACCTTCATAGCGTACGAATATCTTTTTTGTTCTGGAGTTTTGGTGCCATCCGGAGTCGCAACTCGCCAGTTCGACCTCGCTTGTCTTGTATTGAATTGGCTTTTCGTGCCCGCCGTCAATAAACAAGATCACTTCGACGGTTTCCCCGCCAGCCGGCGTAGCCTCCCACACCGCCCCATTTAAGACCCAGGTCATTTCGGAAGGCTGCTGACCAGGGCCGACAAACAGGACCGGCCCGCCCGACCCTTTTATCATCAAGGCTCTTGACTGACCATTCCTCATTTGGCGATCGGTATGTCGCACATCGAACTGCTCAGTGTATCGCCCTGATTTAAGCCAGACTGTCCCATGTGCGATTCGCACCGCATGCCTGACCGTCTTGACCGGGGAATGAATGCTGCCGCTGTTCGAGTCGGACCCGTCAATAGGATCGACCCATATGTCCAACAGATCGCCTTGTTCGCCAGTATCTGAAAGATACATTAGGTGAAATTCCCGCTCCAAGTCAATGTTATGTCTGGCTTTACCCGATACAGCGCTTCCGAAGATGTTTCCGGGGACGTATTCAAAGCCCTGTGGTTTCGTTCGAAGTGATGCAACAGAATCCGAAACTAGGCCAAACATGGCGCCCTTGTCGCCCAAGAGCGGCGAGAGCGCCATTAAGCCCAACAAGTTTCGTCGTATCCGATTCATTACCGATCTCTAATAAGCAGCCTTGAGATAGTAACATTATGATTCGTTTCGACTTATGCTGGAAAATATGTGGTGTTTTATGGTTTGGCGTAGAGGTGGCTAAATGCAGATGTCTCTTAGATTTCCGGCGCCAGAGCGTCATAACTGCTTAGCGTTGCCGTGCCGCCAACAACAGTATCGGCTGTGGTTCCAGAAAAGCCGCACCGATATGTATGGCAGATACCTGTCTCAACATGCAGGCCCTCTGTAGACAACCGCCCGCCAGCCGTCACGGTGTCTAGCCATACAGCGCCCTCGGTCCAAAGACTGGGAAACCCACCGAGCGCAGCTCCACCGCCTATTTGACCAAATGGATTACCGCACTTTGACCCCACCATCCAGGTTCTGCTGCCTGCGCCAGTATCCGCGATATTTTGGCCGTAGTTGTTTTCGTAGAGGCCGTTTATGCGCGCTATGATTGAATTTTCGTGTCCCGAGCTTCCTTGCTTATTTCTGGTTTGATTTTCTGGGAATGCCTGGAACCCCTTGCATTCCACCACCCCATTTTCAATACAGATATTGCCTATTTCTAATGCCTGAGTTACTACGCCTCCAGGCGTAGATGCATAAGGCGACCCCGCGACTGAATCATAATAATTAAAGCCATCATTAACTAGCGCGCGGCGGGATACGCAGTTCTGGGAAAAGAAAATAGCGCCTTGGGTGGTCACATTGGAATAACCGCCATATTCGAAGGTGCAATCTTTAGCGTAGATCACAGGGCGATTTGAGTTTTCGTAGTAGGCTTTAATTTGATCAATGCCCCGGAAGGTGATTCCGTGCAGATAAACTTTCGGCCCAAAGAGCGTTCCTCCTGCTCCTACGTAAATAATTTCAAATTTGGCTTTATCAGCATTAATACTTCTTCCTGCAAACGCCAAATAAACTACATTGTCATCCATATTTTGATACCAGCCATAGCCGGTATTTACCAGCGGGGTGATGCCCCCCTTGTAATGGATGGGTATTTCTTTGCCTTCGTCGTGGAAGATAATTAGCTCGACTACTTTCCCGTCTGCGGGTGTGGCAGACCACACTTGATTCCCCTGATCGGCCCAAGTCATTTCGGCGGGCTGCTGTCCTGACGTGACAAAAGTAACGGTCCCCGGGCCTTCCCAGGCTTTCACCATCACCGCCCTAGCGCTCCCATCACCCAATGTTCTATCAGAACAACGCAAATCAAAAAGCTCGGTGTATCGCCCTGGCATTAGCCAGACTGTGCCCACCGTGCTCTGATACGCGTGCTTGAGCGTTTTGTACGGGTGCGCAAGATCCCCGCCTTCCGCGCTATCAACCCCATTTACTGGATCAACCCATTTATCTGTCAACCCGGTTGGCCCTGCCTCTGCCCCCATAATCGAACCATAAGCCGTGCGAAACTCTTGCTCAAGATCAATATCATGCTTTGCTTGCCCCGCCGTTACGCACTCCCATATATTGCCTGGCACGTAATCAAAACTTGAAGGCTTTGCTCTTGGCGTAAGCAAGCCTGGCTTGAGTCGGGTATTTATTGCGTCTACGGCCAGTGCATTGCTGTCTATGGCGCCGGCGTTCTCCGCGATGCTGGCGGCATTGGAGTCCAGCGCGTCCTTTACAGTGCCTGCACCATAGCCGACCATCGCGGCGCCGCTACCTGGATCAATTTTGTCAGCAAGCTGTTGGCGCAAAGCTGCGTCACCGACCGCAACAAACAGACCTTCTTCATCGACCCATTCCCCTGTCGTTGTATACGGCAAATCAAGCACTTTGCCGGCACGATACAGCTCGCCATCCTTCCAGAAAATCTGATTTCGCGCGGTGATCTCGAGGCCGGCAGCATAGTCACCGATATTTTCATACCCGGAATTCACGAGAAAGTCCTGAAAATCCTCTTCCATGCCCCACATCGTGCGTCGATTTTTCCCTAGGCGATCGATCCAGGCGCGGGCCGTGCGATCATTGGTCGCAATGTCCAGATTTTGCGCGTTGTCGTACAGGTCCTTGACCTCAGTGCTTCCAATCGGATTTTCGGTGTTGTATGTGGTCATGCTGCGCCTCAATGGAAAAGGCCCGCACAATGGCGGGCTCAGAATCAATGGTGAAGGTGTTAATCAGTCAGATGGGAAGTTGTCGTCGTCGGCGTATACGCGAACATCGTAATTCGTGGCTGTCACGCTGGCCGATTCCATGCCTTGCGGCTTGATGTCCGTGATCAGTGCGGGAAAAGCCCAGCGCTCTGCGGTGCCGAAATACACATGCGGCGGCTCCATCTTGAGCGTCACAACGGGCCAGGGCTGCGGAACGTCTGCAATGACGCTGTAATCGTCGATGCCCGGTGCTGCCGGCCATGGTCCAGCCAGCGTGCCATCTGGTCGCCGATACGCGACGACATGACTCTGCCCCGCTTCCCACTTCAGAGGTTCGCTCACATGGAGCATGGCGCCGCCGCCGACAGCCTCAATGCGTTCCAGTAGCGCCGACTGCCCATATCCGGGAATGCCATCAAAGAGAGGCACATAGGACAGATACTCGCTATTGAGCGCATCCATTTCTGCGTCGAACTGGTATTCCCAATTGCGGTAGCGGTTAATGCGAGCGCGCCGCATGCCGATGCGCCAAGCCCTTGTCCGGTCCGTTACGCCCTGTAATTTGACCTTCTCCAGCTTGAGTCGCTGGCTTCCAGGCAGTGCGCAAACGACGGTCTGCTGCGTCCATGTTTCGTCATCCGTGTACTCGACCTCGACACCATCCGGGTCATCGTGCCGCCTGGCGCGAAAGGTGCGGCGCAATGAACCGGTCATATTCTGCGGACTATACGAATGCTCAAACTGGGTTCGCACGTCGTCGCGCACAGGTCGGATCAGCCCATCCGATACCGTGAGCTCGGCCATGCCGGCGCCGAGCGTGACATTCATAGCCTCTTTAACGGTCGTAAGATCGAACACATGGTCCATCGTCTCGCCCCGGGACGCCCAGATGGCCTGCAAGCGCTGTAGCTCTTCCATATCCAGGTTGGCATCCGTATAGCCAATGGAGTGATCGATATAGCGCAGGAATGCGGATATATCTCGAGTTGGCTGCGGCGCGGACCATGTGCCGTCAGGTAATAAGGTTGGCAAGATTCGGGTGGCCACAATGTTTATCTGGTTCTCTGACTGAGCAGCGAGACGGCCGCCGCTGCGCAGCTTGGTCGACATCGTTGTCCAGTTCGGGTAACTGGTCCGTGTGCGCAGGCGCGACTTGAGGCCGTACCAGTGCGCGGTATCCCGAACATTGGTTTCAGTGCCCTCGGCGCTCACGCGACGCACCCTGAAGGCGGCATTCATCGCAGATATGTTGATCCGCTCCGTAACGCCGATTTGATCAAGCGTGTTGTCGCTATACGAGCGCTGCATCGTTGTCCTGGCGCCGCCCGCTATGTCTCGATACTGGATCTCAATATCTATGGATCTGCCAGATAGCGACCCATCCTCGTTGATATAGGCAAGCCCCCCAGGGAAGAAGACATCTACCTCGAATGCGGTCGAAATCTCGTTTCCCGGGCATGCGACAAACTCGCTCGTCCATTCTCCGTATACGCGCCCACCGGCAAACACGATTGTCGCGCCGGACACGGTTGCCGTCTCGAACGTCAGCGGCCCTTGCAGGGTCATCGATGTGTCGGCCATCATTCCGATGGTGCGCAGTACGGGCGATCCGAACATCAACGTCTGGCTGGGCGATGGCGGTAGCAGAACAGGGACCTCCGTAGGCGGCTCCCCCGAAAACGTCGTGAGTCTTACCTTGTAGACGCCGGCGCCGACGGCGACTGCAGAGTGGATCGTATACTCGACAGCCGCACCGCGCGGCCCCATCGCAATCTTGCTTGATGGTGTGACGTCCAGGTGGCCGAAATAGCCCTCAAACTCGGAAATGCTAGTCAGCGACCCGCCGATCACTTCCGATTGTGTCGTGATCGCATATGACCGTGGATACTCGATGGTGACCAGCGTCAAAGCGCCCCAAGCCGGAGGAAATGCGCCTGAAGTACGGTCCACCTGTAGGCCGCTAAAACTGTAGGAGGTCGGATCCGCATTGACCCGGTTGCCCACCTCTGTGCTGAGTTCTAGGCCGGCCGTGCCCGATGATGTGCCACCAACCTCGGCGACCGTATGCCAATGCTCATGCATCGACACGCCGGACAAGTCCGCGCCCGGTTCGAATATTTGATATTCGCCATCCGCCCCCAAAGATGAAAATGGCGTATCGCCCACCTTCACCTCGTCGTCAAGGATTTGATATTGGCCTGGCCCGACGCAAGCCAGAAACTCTAGCCACTGCTCACGGCGGTTGACGAAATGCCGGCGCGGCGGCGTCAGGTAATCCGGGTATCGACGGAACCGTCCGGCCAACTCGGGCACGACTTCGCCCAGCTTCGCGCGATTGGCCTTGCCTTCTGCGGCGCCAAGCTGACGGCCCTGTTCTGGCGTTCCTGTATCGTCGCCGCCGCCCCTGGGGAATAGCCAGCCGAAAACGGCATTGAAAAGGCCGCCGATGATATTGGCCAGCCCTTTGAATATACCGCCATGGGGTAAGGGCCGAATCTCGACCAGGTCCAGAGGCGCAAGATTTTGTGTCGCCCACTGATCCAGCGGTAACGCCTGACCATTGACCGTAACGCTGATGGGTTGGGTTTCTTGGGCCGTATAGTCGATTCCATTGGTTTCGAGCCAGCCGGCCAGCGTTCCCTCCCACGTGTGCGTCTCCATGGGCTCCCCGGGCATGAGCGAAGGATAGACTTTAATTGTCATAGCAAATCACTTTCGTATAACGGCGCTCGAACTGGCTAGGCCTGGTAAGGGTCGGGCCGGTGCCGACATCGGTCTCAAGAATCCACAGTCTGGCGTCGGCCTCGACCACCAGCCCGACGTGGACGCATAGACGCGCGCGCCAGGCCGTCGCGATGGCGCCGGGCACAAAGCCCACTTCCTCAAAAGCCCCGGCCCGGCGCACGTCCAGTGCGGCCACGGTAAGACCCTCTTTGTCATCGGGGTCAATATCCACAAAGCTGGGCAGCCACTCGCGCCCGAATAACTCGACACGCCCGACCCTCGACAAGCCCCAGCAGTCATAGGCATTCGGCCCGCGCCCGTACTTCACATACCGAGTCTTCAGTAGATCGTCAATGGTCATAGGTATTGCACGCCTGGCGCCGATTCGACTGTGTACCGTTCGCGCGGCCACGCTGAATTCAGAAGGTCATAGTACGAACCTTCGAATGTCGCATCTGCGCCCTCAAAGCCACCGCCCACCACCGTCATGATCTTCGGGCGCTCAGCCGGCGCAGATTTATCGTTCACCAAGTACATGCGATAGGTCATCGTCACAACCTCACCAGCCTCCAGCGCGTCATCGACATAGCGCTGCGCAATGCCGTTTACGCCGGGCACGCCGAAACTGAGCGTCTGCTGGCCTGTTGTGTTCTTGGCGGGCAAAGCCACAGACAGCGATTCGGCTTCGAAAAGCCGGTATATGCCCTCAATGCCGAGCCACTGATCCTCGTACCCATTGCAAATGCGGATTGGATCATGGCCCGGAACATTAATCTCGAGTGAAGCAATCGCCACCTCATCGGTCGGCGCGCTGGCATACCAAACAGCTACCATAGTCATGATTCGGGCCACTCCCGATTCATAGCCAGGTCGAAAATGTTGGCGTCAATAACAAACCAAGGGAAATTACCCCAGTCTTTTGGCATGAGCGGGCGTTCCCAGACTTCTAGCGGACAAGAGAATCGCCACGAGCTTCGACCGATCAGGGTCGGGCCGGTGTACACGTCGGTAAACTTGCACACCAGCTTAATTAAGCCTAAGGGCGTCTTGCGCTCGATGTTGAACCAGTCCGCGCCGTCATGGATCGCATCCCGAAACCACGCCTCAAACGCGGCTGCATGATTGTCGGTTTTGAAGAGGAAGTCCCATGTGCCCCGTGTCGGCACGCTCGTAAATGCCCGCCGCGAGCGAGAGCGCCCTGACTGCATGCCGGTAATCATAAAAGGTGACACAGGGCGAAGACTATGCCCTTCCCGAAGCGGATTCGGCAGCCCCTCCGGGTAGTCGATATCAGTTTCAATCATCGCCCTTGCCTCCGAAGTCCATACGTTGATTCCATGGCTCGCGAAGCCTTGCCGCCACCGCGGATATCAGCAACGAACACATCAATGATCTGCCCCTGGTCGCCCTGGGTCTGCTCGACCTGGCCGC
Organism: Eoetvoesiella caeni; assembly: GCF_003315175.1. GTDB lineage: Bacteria > Pseudomonadota > Gammaproteobacteria > Burkholderiales > Burkholderiaceae_B > Eoetvoesia > Eoetvoesia caeni. Next base: position 53,660 of record NZ_QNRQ01000005.1, read on the forward strand.
CGCGCGAAGCATCCTCAATGAGGTTGACCGTAACACGCGGAGCCGATTCCCCAGACCCGCTGGTTGCGTCCTTGTTGCTCACGACCTGGCCGCGCGTGTTGGGCAGCAAGTACTGCTTGCCGCTGGCGGTGTTCAGCACTTCGGGCGCGCCGGTCTCGTTGATGCGGTACATGCCGGAGCCAGCAACAGGGCCCCCGTATTGGCGTCCGCCACCAAAATTTGCACTGGTAATGGTGCCGACAATACTTGCGGTTTCTGCTGCCACTGCCGCCATGGCCGCCAAGTTGGCAGGAAAAGGCAACGCAGCGGCCTGCGCAATCCCCGTCTGAATAGCAACGATTGATTGCGCAATTGCGAATGCTTTCGATACAGCGAACATCGCCTTGTAAATGCCAGATTGCTCCCCTTGTGATTTTTTCAGGACATCGGCCATGGCGCCAAAGCCCTTTTCACCTGCCGCAAGCATGGTTTGCTGCTTTGCCGCTTCGATCTGCGCCATGCGATCGGCGTGAGTTTGTGCGAACGCCAGCTCCTGGGCTGCGTATTGCTCTCGAGTGACTTGTTGCAGATTCAGCGCCTCTTGCAATCGGATAAGCTGCGCCGTGTACCTTTCTTGCTCAGCGACCGCCTCAGCCTCGTATCGCGCCGTCTGGTCATCAAAAGCGCCTCCCGATAGCGGCGACACGTCGCCCTTGATGTACTTCATTGGATCGTCGCCAAACTTCTTCTTGGCTTTCTCCACCTCATCTACTGCCCATAGGGCGCGGGCCAAAGCCTCTACCTGGGCAACTTCATCTGCCGTCGCAGCGGGATTCAATGCAAGCTTCGCCCTGGCAACGGCCAACTCTTCGCCGGATATCGCTGCGAGCATCAGTGATTGCGCTAGATCATCGATGGCTTTCTTGTTTGCTTCTTGATCTTTGATCGCCTTCTTCTGCGCGGCCGTTAGCTTTTCGGTTGCATCAGTAGCGCCTTGAATTGCGCTCTTCGCTCGTGCGCCAGATGTTTCATAGGCCTCTCCCCAAGCAAGCACCGACCGAAGAAGCTCGCGATCCTCCATGCCGCCTGCGATAGCGGCATAGGCGCCAGCAGATTTAGCAGCGTTATTCCACCCTTGTTTTGCCGCATCGGCGAGCCTGATAATCTTCTTCTGTTCGCCGGCCCCAAACGATACTTTGCCAATCCCTTCACGCCCAAATGCCTGAAGCGGCTGATTGATGATGTCTGCCAGTCCATTCACGAAGCTAGCAGCATCTGACAAAGCCGAGTTATATGCATTCTTGAAAAATGCCGGTATGTTGTTCGCCAGAGCCTGCCATATCCCCTGGATTGCGCCTACCGTACCAGTAAAGATCATCGAAAGGCCGTCTATCTCCTTTGCGGTGTTAAGTACGGAGTCAGCGAAAGACTTCGGCAGATAGGATGCGGCCTCATCGGTGCTTACCATGAATGGCTTGAGCCAGTCACCAGCCAAGTCATTAACGGCGACCATCGACACTTGAAGAGCGTCGACCTGGCGCACAAGCTCGTTTACGTCAACGCTCTGAATGGCCTCTGCCACACCCTTAATTGCCGTAGCCAGGTCATCCGTCACGCCTGTGGCTTGATTCGCCTTGCCGACAAGCACTGAAAGGTTGTTGCGCACAGCGACCAGCGCATCCTTAACTGTCGTGGCCATGCCATCCGCAGCCGCCTTATTGCTCTGCAAGGACTGGCGCAGCCCTTCATTAAGCTCCTTCGCCGTTATTTTTCCTGAAGCGCCTAACTCGCGTATCTTGGCTGCGCTCTTCCCGCTGGCCTCGGCAATGTCGTTGATGATCGAAGGCGTGGCAGCAATAATCGATTCCCACGCGTCCGACTCGACCTTCCCCTTGTTTATTGCCTTGGAATATGCAGAAATGGCCGTGCTTGCGCGATCCGCACTGGCGGCATTGGTCACAAACAAATACGACAGTGAATCGGTAATGTCCAGGACCTGCTCAGTGCTGTAGCCCATCGACCGCAATGAGTCAGCGGTACGAATATAGACCTCCTGGGCCTCGGATAGCGCTCGGTAAGTTCCGTTGGCTGTGGACAGCAGCCGGTCCTGCACCATATTGAATTCGCGAGTGCCGTTTGTCGCCATGGCAATCCGCTCGGCCATTTCGTTGTAGGCTTCTGCCATCTGCACCAGCATGACGGCTGTTTTAAGCGAAACGATTCCAGACACTACTTTCGCTAAGGCGCCCATAGCGACACTGGCTATGCCGGACTCGCGGCCCATTCGCTGCACTGACGCGGCAACTTTCGTCATGCGCATGTCAGCTTTGGCAGCGGCTTTGTCTGTCTGCGCAAAGCGCTTGTTCATGCCATCGAGCGACTTATCAACGCTCTGACTGCTATTGACCAGCTTGGACGTATCCGCTTCGACTTCGTAGTAGATGCCGCCTACATTTTCGCCTTGTGCCGCCATATCAATGCGCCCCTTGCGCTGCCTTGCGCTTTGCTTCTATCTTGTCAAACCACTCCATCGTGGCTTCGTGCTCTTCTTTGCTTGGCGCCCTGGCCCCGGGCGCATTACTTTCTTGCTGCGGAAACTTGGCGCGCAATGCTCCGACCAGACTTGTCATGGTCATATTCCAGGCGTCCTTTTCACTCATGCCAAGATGAGCCATTGCCAGTGCCACATGATCGCGCGCAAGGAACCGAACGACATACTCCGGATCCTCGTCGTGACGGCGCGGTAACGGCTCAAGCGCACCGGTAATGCCATGCTTCATCAGGCACTGAGCCAACGGAACAACATGCTCCTGAGGCGCGGAACCAGCGACGTATTTCAAGCCTGCTTCTGTGCTCTCAAAACATCCGAATACGGCAGATAAGTCGGCTTCGCAGCATGCGAATATGACAGCAAGTGCATCTTGCAGGTCGCCTGCCATGACGTTCGCATAAGTGCACACAATGTCTGCGGGCTCACCCAAGCGCGTCATCGCATAAAGTGAAGGCCGAAGCGAATATGACTCGTCGCCCATATAGACGCCGATCTCGCCAATCTCGGTTAGGATTTGCATGGGCCGCTCATTCTGTTACATTCGCTCAATAAACTTGGAGTGCTCATGATTCGATTCGTTGCGGTTTTTCTCGTCGCCCTACTTGTAGGCTGTGCATCATCGGGCGTGCGGGTGACTGATGATCAAGTATCAAAATTCACCAAAGGCCAAACCACGAAGACCGAGGTGATCGCGGCACTAGGTCAGCCGACCACAACCATGCGCCAGTCCGATGGCACCGTAACGGTGGTCTACAACTACGTTGAATCAAGCGCCCGACCTGAAACTTACATTCCGTTCGTCGGGGCCTTCATTGGTGGCGCGGACTCACGCTCGAACATGGCAACGCTTCGCTTTGACGCGAATGACACCTTGATCGACTACAGCACAGCCCAAAGCCAGTACGGAACAGGATTAGGTGCAGCGGCTGGACAGGTCGAGCGCATGCCCGACCAGCCCCGTAAATGACTACGACACGGTAACGACGCAAGAATCGGTCTTGGTCGGATCGTCCGTGCTTGTCGCTGTGATGGTCGCTGTAGTGGTGGTCGCGGTCAGCGCTTCAACCGCACCAGTTACCGCATTCACCGAAACCTCGGCAGGCACAGAGCTAGACCACGTCACGCCTTGATTGGCATTAGTGGGTAGCACCACGGATTCCAGGTCGTAGGTTTCGCCCACAGTCATGGCCAGAGTGGCCGGCACGACTTCTACTGAAGTCACTGCTGGCGCATCCGGATCTGGAGTGTCGGTAACGATCAGACCGAAGTCGGACGCGGTAGCGCTGGCTTCCAGGCTGTACGTGGCCACGTCGTCGTAAGGCGCGCTGCGGCTCATGTTGGTGACCAGCATGAACGCAACGAACGTCAGGTCCGGGAACGTCATGCGCATCCAGGCCACTGGTTCGCCGCCGGTTGCCGTGGGATTGGCCACGTGCTTGGTCATTTCGATCAGGTTGGCCGAGCCGCTGCCGGATGCCTTGAGCGTGCCATCGCCGGAAATGGACAGGCTCTGAAACGTCGCAAGGTTCTCACGCAGCGCCCCTACCGAATCATCGGCAGTTCCGTCAGCGGTTTCCCATTCAAGGGTAAATTCCTTGGTCCGCATCGACCCAAAGCGCTTCCAATCGGCCTCAGCCGGCAACGCGTCGCCGCAGCCGATGAAGTATTCCAGGACCACGTCACGGCCCGTGTATTTCGTTTTATTGCATGCCATTTGGTGGCCTCCAGAAAGTAAAAACCGCCCGGAGGCGGTCAGAAAAGCACTTCAAAATCGAGTGAGAACCATGCTCGGGTCTCGTTGGTGTAGCCTGGCCCGGTGGGCTCGCCGATAGCGCGCACCCGAGCCGCGCCACACGGGACTGAATCGCCCAGCGCGGCAAGCGCCAAGGCCTGCACGTCTGCCATGATCGCTGCCGCATGCTGCCGGCCATTGGCAGGCCCCAGCAGAATCACGCGAAACCGTGCGCGCCGGTCATCAACGTCTGGGCCTGGGCCGCCGTTCCCCTGAATAGCGCAAATTTTTGATTCTGCGATTCCAGGCCGATCCGTCCACATGCCCATGGAATAGACGTAGGCCGAGCCAAGCACGGCCTCGGCCCATTCCTTGAATTCGTTAAGCATTGCGGTAGTTCCGTTTCAAGATGGCGGGGATGGCCGGCTTGATCTCGTCAAAGCCTTTGGAAAGAAACTCCCGCTCGGCGTTCGGGTCCCAGTAATCGCCATTTCCGCTCTTGCGCGGCTGGCCCGCCAGGGTTCCGGGTGCTTCGTGCACGGCAGAGGCATACTCCGCTGTGTAGCCTATATGGCCGGACACTTTGCCCTTGTTCTGTTCAATTTGCGGCGCATACTGGCTGTTGATCAGATTCGACGTGTCAATCGGCGTCATGGTCGCTGCCATTGCGCCGCCCTGCGATAGGATTTCGTACACGGCCCCTTCCGATACTTGGCCGGCGATGCGCTCCACCGTGCGACGATAGCTCTTGCGCACGCGCTCTATTCCCTTTGCAGGCATGGCTATGTCACCAGCTTAAAGTCGGGGCTATCGGGCTCGCCAAGGCTGGACATATCCCAGCCGGTCACAGCCCGGATCTCTTCCCAACCATCGGATCCATCGAACATGATCATGTCCAGATACTTGGGGCGTTTATCTTCGGTAAAGATGATGTGCTTGGAGACGAACTCAGCGCCACGCGCGCCGGATTGACCGCCAGTCTCGCGTACCTGCTCCGAGTCCGCGGTCCATGTGCAGGCAATCGTGTACTCAGGGCCGTACACGGTTGCACCGGTCCAGTCGTCCAAAGATACGAATGGCTTGACCGTTGCCGTGTTCTGATAACTCCATCTAGCGACAGCGCTGCACATAGTCTGCGTCCATTAAAAAACCCGCCGAAGCGGGCCATTCCTATTTTCCTACGCAACTCGCACATAGGATCGTCCATGCTTTATATGGTTGATTGCCCCTATGGACACTCCATACGCCTCGGCTATCGAAGCCATCGTTCTTCCTTCTGCGAGCAAAGCCCTGACCTGCCTGACCTGATCGTCCGTCAGTTTCGCGTGCGGCGGCGTGATGCCATACATAGGGTTCTTTTCCCCTTTCCGCATTTCAGACAATAGAGCCTTGAGGCGCTCAGGCTGCTTTCTTCCATACGCCGGGTTGGCTGGACCTTTTACGCCAAACCAATAATTCTTTTCCCCGCTTCTGGCTTCTGACATTTTTCGACGCGCTTCCTCTGAGGGAACGACGCCGGAACTGTCTATGGCGCTTGCTGATATGTTGTAGCTGGGCTTGAAGCTGTCCAGGTATTGCTGTTCAGCCGCATATATTTCAGCCCTTGAGCCTAAAACAATCTTGAGAAGCAGAAACTCGAAAGCCGCCTCCCCGTATTCCCCCCAAGCATTTCTAAGCCTTGAGCTTCCATGAGTTCCTTTGCTTAACTGGTACTTATGTACCGCCCATCTGTTTCTTATATTCTTGGAAGACCCAACATAGAAGTCTCCCGTCACTCGATTTCGTATAGCGTAAACACCAGAAATCAGATATTCATCACTTTCAACGTGATGTAAAATTGGCGTAGCCATGCTGTCATTCCTCCAATGAATGATGTTGTGGTTAGAGCCCGCACGGTGTTGACGCACTTTGCGGGCTCGTCCATTTTACCTCATTGCTGAGCAGATAAACAGTATTGGCTACGAGCCCTCGCAAAAGCGCCCGCCCTTGCCGATCCAGATACCGCCGTGGGCCACGGCTGTCGGGTCTGGAGGAACAAGGCCAGTCGCACAACCGTAGGTATCCAGGCCGCGAAGCAGACCCATAAGACTGCGCCAGCGATCAGCAAACGCCATATAGCGGAACGACTGCGAGGCCCCCGATGGGGCGGTCTGGCTACTGATGTAGCGGTCGCCCTGGCCCAAAGCCATCAAGCCCAGCAAGTAGCACTGAATCAACAGCGCCACGGCGGGCGAATAGTGCTCGGCCAGGCAATCGTTTATGGTGTTGGCCTGCTCAACGAGCGCGGCCAGGATGAAATCAGGCAGATTGACGCCCACGCTCGCCAGATACTCGGCGGCTTGCTCGGTTGTGATCATGTCTGAACCCAGAAATAGGTACGGCCCCACCATGAGGCAGGGCCGTTAAAAAGCCACCCGAAGGTGGCGGTTACTTGCCTTTCGGCGTTGCTTTGGGCTTGTCGGACGTTGCGTCCGGCGTTGCTGGCGTCAAAGACGCAGTTTCAGCGACTTCGCTTGCAATGAGGCTTTCGACCTCTGCCCGGGCCGCATCGATGATGGCCTGGCCCTCGGCTTTAGCCGCATCGATGATGGATTGCGCCTCTGCCCGGGCCGCATCAAGCACCTTGGCCGCGGCATCCGATTCCTTCGGCGCACCTTCGCTCACCAACATGACATTGGCACGCAACGCAGGATGAACCTCTTTCAAGGTCACGATCTGCCCCATTGCCACGCCGAACCACGGGCGGACTACTTGGTATTTAGCCATTTCACCCTCCTTATGTTAGGTCAGCGCCGTACACAACACCCGACAGGCCGTCGTCATCCCTCTTGACCTGGATACCCATGGCCGCGAGGATCTGGAAGTTGTAGTTGGTGTTGGGCAGCGGACGCGGTAGCGGCATCGTGCCTGTGGTCATGCCTACCAGCGGTGTAACCACATCCTGACGGCGCTCGTAGCCAAGGAACTCGTTGCCCGTGAGCGCGTAGGTCATCTTGATCTGCTTGACTGGCGCGAAAGGCAGAATGGCATTGAGCACGTTGCCGCTGATGACGCCGTTGACCACGTACGGCTGGGCCAAGTTCGCCCAAATTTCGGGCGATACCCAAAGGACGTCATAAGCGACGACCTTATTGGTGCGCGCGGTCTGGCCGAATGCGCCAGTTCCAAAGAACGCGATGATTTGCGCTGCTGTGGCCGTGGTCAGATTGATGCCCGCCCCGCCGGCGCCCAGGTCGATCTTGACCGTATTGCGGTGGTTGCGCAGACCTTGCGCAGGGTAATTCTGGACTTGAACGTTGGCGCTACCGTCCAGCGTATAGGCAACAATCTTCTTGTTGAACTTGCGCATTTTGGCTTCTTGCGAATCCAGCACCAGATCGATTCCGACCGTTTGCAGGCCGGCCGCGTGGCGCCAGTTCACGCCGAACCCGGCGGAGAACACCGGGATCGGGTCGCCGTCGCTGCCATAGTCGGTGTGGTCGAACGAGTACGGCGCCTGACCGTCCAGGCTGACCGATACGTCGTCGGCGATATCTCCAACCACGTTGTACAGTTTGGCCGTTTTGCCCACCGACAGCACGGTCTGAATGCCCATTAGATCGTTGACAATCTCCATGCCAACTTCTTGATCACGCAGTTGGATGATTTGGCGGTCAACGTCGGCCCAGAAGTCACGGCCCAGGCCGGCGACGGCGTTGCAGGCGATCTGTTCGGGGGTCATGGTCGCGCGATATGCGTTGACCATCATGGCTTGCTGGGAATTGAACTGATTGCGGTTTGCCCACAGCTCTGTCCAATGACCACGCATGCGGCTGTTCGCGGCCAGCGTTTCAGGGGTAAAAAACATAGTCCTGGCTCCTTATGCCACAGTTACGGAAGAGGCGCGAGCGCGAATGCGGATGAAATCCACCGCAGTCGTGGTTACGTCGTCCTGGATATAGCCGATCACCGAATAGGTGCCGGCTGCCGCTGGTACCGGGATCGCGAGGCCGCTAGCCGAAACCGTGACAGCCTGATCCTTTTTATAGGTCCCGGCCGCCATACGGACCGCGAACTCGCGGCCTTCTTCCAGATAGTTGCCGATGGCCGAGTGGTCTGCGGGGATCTGATCCTCGATGCCCAGGCCTTCGTGATGGGCGCAGTCGATGATGTACATCCGGCCCGCCACAGCGGCGGATTGGGCGAACTTGTCGCTGCCGTTGATCACGGCGAAGGTGCCGGGATAGGTAGCAGCCGCAAGCAGCCGCGTTTCCGTCTTGAAGAGGGATTTGCCGTCAATGTTGACGCGACGATAGCGTGCCATGATTACTTACCTCCGAAGTAGGTTGCGGGGTCGGGCGCGCCGGTCTCGGCCTGCTCTTGGCCGGAGTTGCCCGCCAAAGGAGCGGCGGTGCCCAGCGACTTGTACATCGCTTCCAGCGCATCGCCGGACAAGGCATTGGCAACTACTTCGCCATGCTTCTCGGCTACGGCCTTGCGCTTTTCAACTTCCTCGGCTCGGGCGTTGGCCGTCAGCGAGTCGGATAGCGCCGTTTGATTGGCCTGCAATGCCGCAACGGCATCCGTCAGGGGCTTGAGCTGCTCCGCCACATTGGCAGCAACAGCAGCGCCGACATCAGTGACGAGGCCGGCCTTTTCTTCAGGGGTTAGAGGCATATCGCCCTCCATGGTTTTATCAGGCCGGGCCTGATGGTTGAAAATCTTCTTAACGCTGTTGGCAATCATCGCCACCCAGGACTCCTGGCGGACAACAGCGGCACCGGAATCGCCGAATACGATCTTGCCGCCTTCCGTGGTGTAGCCATAGACCTCGGCTACTCCGCCATTGCGCACGATGATGGCTTGGGTATCGGTAAAGTCGGCTATCCACGCATAGTCATCGCCGCCCGGGGCGAAACGCTCCTTGGCGGCCCGATCCAGGCGCTGCTCACGTTCACGGTAGGACTCGCCCACCAGTGCGCCTGAGTTCGCCGCCAGTGGCTTGGCCTGGTCAGCATTGACCATGAGTCCGACGCCCTGCTCTGGGGTAGCCGCGCCCACTTCATTCAGTAGGATGGCATCGTGATCCATGCCGTTGATCTTGGCGACCCATTCCGCGCCGGCGGCTTTCTGCTCTTCGTTGGGCTCGATCTCTTGGAGAAACACAGCCACGCTGGTATGGATGGGCGGCACGTCTTCGCCCTTTTCCAGCGCTTCAACACGTTCCAGCAACTCGCGGCCTTGTTCGGTACGGCCTGCGACCTCGATATCTACCCACTTTTCCAGATAGACCCGATTGCCGGATTTCTTGACGTTGCGGTTGAATGCCCCGGCATAGCCCACATTGATGCCCTCGGGGCTGAAGGCGGACACGAACTTGCCATCGACCGTGGGGTGGCCGAGCGGGGCCAGCGTGCCCTCCAGGCCCTGATAGTGGGCATCGATCTCGCTGGCCGGGTACAGGCCGCCGTTCATAATGACGTTGGCAGGCAGCGTATAGCTGGGTAGCACCCAGTGCTCGCGCCCGTTGTGCGTAATCTTGCGGATTTGCTTGGCGTTGACTTGCGTCGTGACATTGACTTGCACTTGGTCGACATCGCCGCGGTTGACCCGCAACGTGACTTTGTTTGTTTTCATGGCCTATTCCTTGGCCCAAGGGCCTTTGCCTTTCTTTTTCATGACGTCATAGTTCTTACGCGCACGTGCCTGGATACCAGGCACCAGCGGCTTACCGTCGTCATCCACTAAAACCTCTGTCTGGGCGCATTTGCAGTTATTTCCGTTACCATCTTTGCTGTACCAATCGCGCACCTCGCCTGAAGTGAAAAGTTTCGCGTGGCGCGCTGCGTGCGTAATGCGCGTCGTCGGACTGAGCGCGGATATATGCATCAATTTGGATTGCACGCCGTAATCTTCTTCGGCCTGGTCCTTTTCATCCCAACGTGCCCGGCGCAAGGCCATGGGTATCTCCGCTCGAGCAATGTTTCGAGCTCGACCGGCACTTATACCTTCCGATTGGCTTGTGAGTTCCTTGGCAATAACGGTCGGGTTCTTGCCGCGACCAATGCCATCGGCCAGAATACGGCCCATCCTGGCCTTTACGTCAGCGGCCAGACCTTTCATCTCTTCGAACGCTCGAGCCCTGACCAGTGCCACACGGGCCTGATATGGCGGTGAGCGCAATAAGCTGTCCAGCGACATACGCCCGGCCTTGTAGGCTTCGGACTGCTGCGCCAGATTCACATGCGCCTGAGCCGTGCCACGCTGGTACGACACCTCGGCATAAGCGCGAAGGAACCAGTTGTCGCGAGCGCCGCCCTCCAGCAGGACGCTATCGACGACAATAGACAACTCGGCGTAAAGCGCCTCCAAAACGTACTGGTCCAGCCTGAACGTGTAGCGCTCATTCACCGCAAGCTCTGCGGGGATACGCTTGAGAACCGCTATGTAGCCGTCCCGAATCTTGCGCATACGCTTGGCAAACTCACGCATCGCGCCCCGTTCCAGGCGATCAACGCCAGTGGGATCAGCAGGATTACTCGGTAGGATCGGTGATTTAGGTTTCGCCGCCATCCTCATCCTCATCCTCATCCAGCGGCTGCGCGCCATCCGCGTCATAGCCGGCGGCCGAGCGGATTTCGTCGCTCTGGAACACGGCTTCGCCGGTAGCCATGGAGGTTTGATTGATCTGGCTCATTTTCAGAGCGCTTTCCAGCTTTTCGACCGCTGTCTGTTCGTTTAGGTCATCCCACATGACGGTTTTTTCACCAACCGGCTTGATGATGCCGATGCGCACTAGGTGATCAGCGAAGTCTTCGATCTCGAATGAAAGATTCATGCGACGAGACTGGCAAGTGGCATTGAAATATCGCTGATCCTCAGTGCTGGCGCGTTCGCCTTGCTGATTGCCAACCAGTACGCGGCTGGGAATGTCCAGCGCAGCGGAAACCGTCTGCAGGTTGATGCCATACGTAGGGGCCGGGTCGGCCACCGCAGTAACCAGCGGGGTAACCGTCGCGCCCTGAGTGGGCAACACAACGTCATTGCCGCGATTCATCTCTACCGCAACCTCGTTGAATTTCTCCTGCAACTCGGTCACTGACACGCCGTACATGCTGGCGAGATTCGCAAAGTCGATTTCTTTGTCGAAATTGATATTGAGCTGGCGCGCCGCATTCTTCAGGAACGATTCGCCGCTACCGCCCTCGACTTTCTCCAGTGACACAAACGCGTTGTAGGCCGGCTCCAGCCATCCGATAGCATCGCCATCCCAGTCGCCAAGAATGAATACGCGATCAGGGTGAATCTTGACTCGACGCCCCACCATGCCGTCGCGCCGGGTTTCGGCGTACTCCCACTCGGTGGGCTGGCCGTAGGTCTGCGAATTCTCGTCGGTATCGAATTTCGACGGCTTGAGGGCCCCGGCCCAAGCGGGCGTGACCTTGACCAAGCTCTTGCCCTTGGCAACTGGCTTATTCCAGCCCTGGCTATCGTTGATGTGCAGCAACAGGCCAGAGTAGCGCCCGACAAGGCGGCGCCGGTCCCCTTCAGCGAAAGAGCGCCAAATGCGGGCGGTCAATGTGCGGGTAGCGGCACTCTCCCAAGGCGTTTCTTTCTTGGCTTCGTCTAGCTTGTCACCTTCGATAATCCACGGGCTAGTTTTCCAGCATGCGCCGATGACCTTATTGACGGCGCCATGGGCCAGACCGCCGCGACGGTACAGCCCGAATAGCATGTCATAGGTAACATCGGTCGGAAATCCATATTCCGCCCAAGCGCTGCATTTGCGCTTGTCGTCCAGGGCATAACCGCCAGTCAGCAAGCCCATGCGTGCGCGGGCCATCCTGGCATCGTTCAGCGCATGATTGACGGCCAGCGTCAGGTTATTCGGTTGAGTCATGTTCAATTCGCTTGATAAGGCCGCTCTTGCCTTCGCTCAGATAGCCGTGACTCTCGGGGTCTCGGATCAGATCTACCGTCGAATTCGAGCGGCTGGCCCATACGCGCGTGCCCTCAGGGCCGGCATAATCAATAGCAACCTGCCGGGCGCATGTCAGGCAACGGGCGCGCACGATCAGCACCACGCCACCATCGAGCGCGGATAGTTTGAAAATGGCCATAGTTATTTTTTGCCTTGAAGGCGTTTTGGAAGCATCAGACCCAAGGCGCCGCTGCGTTTAATGAGCGGACCAAGGGCATAACGCGTTGCGTCGATGTAGTGGTTGTTAGCGTCCACAATGTCGGTGAGCACATCGCCGGTCATGCGATCTACCTTGTAGCTGTATGTCCTGGCCTCGTGCAGTGTTTTTTTGCAGCGTGGGTGAATGATGATTTCCTTGTAGCTGCGCAGATGGGCAATCCCATCCTCGACGCTGCCCTTCCACTTTTCCACGCCTTCGATGCGTGGCAGGTTGGCGCGCTGGCCATTCTTGCCTTTGCTCTTAACGTGGCTGATTGTCTCCGGCCTGGCCGAGTCAGCGCGAACCACATGCAATTCAATACCAGGAAGGCGGGCGATCATGAAACTGGCTATATCATCGTTCTCCAAGCCAACCTTGCCGGCCTCATGCTCTATATATAGACGCTGGTCGTATATGCCGCATCGAACGCCTGCCGTGGGATCCTGCGAAAAACCCCAATCCAGACCGAAATACGGGCCATCGAACGCATCTTCAAACGAAAATTCAGCTACCCGGTACTTTCCGGCTAGGATCTGAGCATCGCTGTTTTCGCGGTAAGCACCATCCCAGATCCAGGCATAGGTCTGATCGTCCAGCCGATCACGGTCAGAAAGCCGTTCCTGCTCAAGCACATCCGGAAACCAGGGATTGTCGGTATAGTTCAACTCGACAATCTTGGACCCGGGCGGCGGGTTTTTCACAAACCGCTGATCGGTCGGGCTACCGTCCTTTTCCGGGTTCCAGGTGATCCAGACTTCCGAGCCATTTTCTCGAACTGTCGGTAGGAGCTTGATATAGGCCGTCTCGCTGACGTTTTCGGCCTCGTCGATCCACGCAATCAGGATCCGCGCTTTGGACTTGATGCTGTCCAGGTTATGGCGCAGGCCGGCGAACGCATAGGCCACGCGCTTGTTCTTCGTGCGGATGTACTTGTCGCCAATATCGAAGTAGGCATCCAGCCAGGGTTCCGAACGAATCGCCTGCTTGACCTCCTCCATAGAGGAATCTTCCAGGCTATTCATGTACTCACGGCCGCACAGGATTACGCCTGAAACACCGGCCTCGGCAAACATGTAGGCACGTACCGCCGTCATCAGCGCAAAGCTGCGCGTTTTAGCGCTGCCCCGGCCGCCGCGCGCGCCGCGGTACCGGGCTAGACCGCTGAAAACTGGAATCAGTTTCGGCGGTAACTTAATCCTCGCTGTGGTCATTGGGCGCGACCAGCTCGATAGTGGTAGGCATCATAGGAATGGGTCCACCGTTCGGGCCGCTCAGCTCGCGCTTGTTGGTGAACATGCCGCCCTGCTCTTTGGCCGCCTGCTCAAGAAGCGACGCCGCCAGAACGATATTCTTGCGATTCATGGCACTTTGAACCATGCGGTGCAATTGACGCAACCGGTATGCTTGGTCAGCAATCGGGATCTCGGCAATTTCCTTGCGGAAGCGCTCGCGGGTCGATGCAAACAGATCGCGCCACTTCTTGGCCAGCGCCTTACTCGTTACCTTGGTGGGGTCATAGCTCGCCACCTGCTGGCGGGTGACTACGATATCGAACTCTTCCTTTACTGACTCTGCCACCTGAGTGGGAGTGTCGTAACAGGCCAGCGCTTGCACAATGAAGCGCTGCATCGCCTCATTGAGCTTTGCCATAATGTTATATCCGTAGGGAGTGGGTAAAAATTACGCAGCCTTCATTAAGCAAGTGCCGCATGCGTGTGCGATGTTCAGCCTGGACACCTCAGCAGGGCCTTTGGCAGCTTCGACCATGCGCGCAACCTCAGGGCTAGGACCGTACCGCCGCACTACGCCGACGAACTCTTCGACATCGTGTCCACGCAGTGCCAGCTTCGGCAAGCCTTCCTTGGTGAACTTGGGTGTGCCGAATTCGTCCGTGTCGTGGGCGATGTGATAAAGCTCATGTTCGACCAGAGAGCAGAACTCAGCATCGCTGCATTGAGCGCAATAATCAGCAGCCAGGGTAATGATGAAGGCCGGCACCCGGCCGAACCAGTCGCGCATCTGCTGCTCTTGCCGGGCCTTCTGCCAGCCGCCGGCGCGGAACATTACCTGCTCGGTCTGGCCTACCACGGTACGGCCTTGCTTACTGAATGCAGATGATGCCCACAGGAAACACAGATCAGCGTCTATCAGGTGGGTATGATCTAGATTGTGTAGCGTTCCATCTTCAGCCAAGATGCTGTCTTGCACCCAAGTGCCGACCTCTGGCGCTGGCATCAGTCGGGCGTACAACTCGTCTTCAGCCGACTCTGGTGGCACGGGGCGCACAATCGTCGGTTCGGATTGTCGCTTTGCCATATTCTGTTCAAAAAGATCGGCCCCACCATCGAGTGACAGTAGGGCCGCAAATTGCCGGTTTCCCAGCAAGGAGACAAACAAGAAATTGGTTGCGGGGGCAGGATTCGAACCTGCGGCCTCCGGGTTGTGAGCCCGGCGCGCTGCCAACTGCGCCACCCCACGTCAAAATGCAAAAAGCCCCGAACATTTCTGTTTCGGAGCTTTAGGCGCAACTATGAGAATCTCAAATTACTGTCTATATTGCATGTGTTTTGGCAGTCAGTCAAGAACTTTCACTATTCCGCACGATTCAAACAGATTCTCAGCCAGCAATTCCGCCCGTTGCACATGCCCCTGTATGGCCTCGTGGTTCTTCGTTGCGTTCGCCCCGTGGTACCAGCGCCGGATCTTTGCAGATTGATCCAGGGCGGTACGCTGAGGAACGCCACAGCGCTCTGCCAGGTCGGACAGCACGATCTTATGCTTCGCCTTCTTGCGCTCGAAAAGCTTTTTGACGATGCCGTCGCGCAAAACCCGATGCGAGATACAGCCTGATAACGCCTCGCGCAGTGCCGTCGATGAAATTTCACTGATCGCCGCCAACCATAGCCGGTTATCCCTATAGCCCCGACAACAAGCGCGATCACAGTCGCACTTGATGACCTGCGGCGCGTATTTGGCGAAGATAATGTATTGATATAGCGGGGGCAGTCCCATAAGCCTACTCATGATTATCCCGGCCTGCCCTGCCCCGTCCATGCCGGACAGTTCCTTAGAGACATACGAGACCGGGTCATCGGCATACCGATTCATCAATGGCCGATCATATTGTTCGTTTGAAAAGTTGAAGGCGAACAGCAGCGCATTGTGCGCGGTCTCGAACAGCCCGTCGTTATCGTGCGCTAGTGTCATCGTTCCGTCTCCTTTGAATATTCCCGGTAATTACCAACGCCGTTGGGCGTGATCATCGGTTTTTGAAATGCCGCTGCACGCTGGCCATTGAGCCGCATCAGTGCCGGCGGCACGTACTTTCTGCGCGGCTGCGTACCGGCGACCTGCTGCACCACCGACTCGTGATAGTTAGGCGCCGCAACGGGCGCGGCCTTGCGCGGCTTGGCGATAGTGAGGTTCTGATGCGGCTGGCGCACGCGCTTTAGCTGGGCTTTGGCCTGGTTGTGCAAGACTGCGGACATCCACCGGTCATATGCCTGTTTGGCGGTTTTGCCGGTACGGGTCAGGTTGGCATCAGAACACTGCCATTTGCCGTTGTCGATCTGGATGATGCGGGGTTTTGGTGTCGTCATTCGGATTTTTCACTAATGAATACCCGAACCTTGCCGCCTGGGGCCTGCGCGCCAATATCGATATCGCCAAGATGAAAGTCGCTGTCATTGATCTTGAGCGCGTCAGCCAACCCATCGATGCCGGCCTTCATTGACGCAATGAGGTTGTCACGGTCGTATTTGCGGTTGTGCGGAGGGTGAAACATAAAGCTGAGCGTTTGCGGCCCTTGTGCTTTACCCCTGGCTGCCAGAGCCAGATACCAGCAATCAGAGCGATATTTCTTCTTGGCGCGGGATAGGGCCATGAAATGCACACGAGCATTCGGGCTCAAGTCTTCGTGTGGCCACGGGAGCTCAAGAATGATCATTTTTCAGCACCTCCCGAGCAAATTTGGCTTGGCGCTCGTCGCGCCAGGCGTGCCGTTTATCCACGGTTTCCTTATCGGCCGCCTTGAATTTCGGGCAATGGTGTTCGTAGATCGCGCTGGAAAATCGGCAGGCCGGGTCGAAGGCGCAGTGGCCATAGCCGCCATCGGACGCTATCTGGCGTGGAGCGTTCTGGTAGGAGAAATGCTGGCAGGCGATGCATTGGACGGTCATGCGGCAGCGCCCTCCAGAGCGGCCTTAGCCATCGCAATAACCGTTGGCGATCTTCCTTTGGGATTGTCGAGAATCTTGTGCGCCCAGCGTTTGTGTTCACGCCCGGATTTATTCAGGATATTGCCGGCGCCCATCCGGTTCATGGCGGCTTTGGCCTCGGCGTTGCTCTGTTCCGTTTTCGCTGGGGCTGGCAGCGCGATGGTTGCCTCGGGTATCTCAGCCCATGCTCCTTTGGCCAGTTGCGCAAGTAGGCATTTTTCCCACCGCACTTTCACGGCGCCATACGTGCAGTTCAGTACATCATGCTGACCAACATCGACGGAAGCATGGTAAATCGCTGGGTGAGACCATGCGCCGCGCTCTCCCCTTCGGCGGCATATCAAACCTTGCACCGCCTCGTGAAAAGCAATCTCCGGATCCATGCCAGGACGGCAAGCACGCAAGAACTCGGTCAGCGAGGGCGGCCAGTCGAACATCCGACGACAGTTCGAAAGCCCGGTTTTGATCTCCGTCGGCGTGACGTCCTCTTCGTCAAAAGCTTCCGCCCAGGTCTCTTTCCAGTTCGCGATGGCGATCTCGTTCTGGAAGTCCGCCCGCCATTTTCGGGGATACGCACCGTCCAAGCGGTTGAACAAGTGGTCCATGAGCGACATGCCAAGGGCCTGGTTTTGCTGCATCCAGACGGATTGATTACACGTCGATAATGGTGCCGTGATTGCGTCCATGGTCAGTCCTATTTCGGTTTACGAATGCCACTGGGTCGAATCGCTGTTGATTCGATGGTGTGGCCGGCCGTGCGCTGTCCTGGGCCCTGGAGAGCCAGTTCGTCAGGAAGCGGGCGTAGTTCGATTTTTTGTTTTTTGGATTGGCAAGGATCCAAGCGGCAGCTTTCGCGAGCTCCGCATCCAGGCTGAGGGCTGGATAGGCTGTTTCCCAGGTTGATCGCTGAGCAATCGGTATCCCGGTCCATTTGCCGTCGGCGTCGAGCTCGATTTTTCGAGCCGGCGCAGAAGAAGCTTTAGCTTCTTTCTTCTGTATATCTTCTCTATTCTTCTCTTCTCTAGGTAACGCGTCGGTAACGTTATCAGCGTTACTTTTTGCGTTAGCTTTATGAGTCGCCACGCGTTTCGCGGTCAAAGCGCGGTCTTTTGCGGTCTTGCCGTTATGCCGGTCGAAGTTTGGCAACGACAACCCATCATCAGCGATCACGAGCCAGCCGACCTCAGCCATTGCAGATGCAAAGCCGCTAACTCCAATGATTCGATCCAGCAACGCTACGGTAACGCGTGGTGCGTTACCTTCGATGGTGTGCTCATCAAACCACCGCCATGCGCGGAACAACTTTCCGACAACAAGATCGGGATCATCCCAGCCCATAGCCACAGTTATTGCTAAGACCTCCGGTTTATCGGGCGTACTCGCTTCCAGCTTTAGCCAATTGCCGGCCATAGTGACCTCCATTCCGCCAAGCTTTTGCTGTGCTTCGATCGGTTGCACCGAAAACAAGATGTGGTCAAGTTGGAGCCATCATGGCCGCCGCCCTTAGCAATAGGGACTATGTGGTCACACTCCAGCCTTCCGCCTCTCGTGCCGCAATATGTGCATGTATAGTCGTCACGCTTAAATATGCGAGTTCGAATTGAGGCCCACGCCGATGCGCTTGGCCTTGCGCTGTTAATCGGCCCAAACATAGGCGCCAAAGGGTAATCATCGGCCAACAGCACGAGTAAGCTTGGAAATCCGTCAAAAACTATCCCGTTCGAAACTAGCTCATCAAACGCGCACATAAATTCGTCTTGGCTCAAGCCGCTTTTCTTTGCGACGTCCTGCCAGTTTGGGTAACATGTCCGATTTTCCGAGGCTATCGCATGCGCTATAGCCGCAAGGGCATGGGCTTTCGCGCTCATCATCTGCACCTTGGGATCGCTGGGCATATCGCCGTAGAGCCTGAACCAATCCATTAAAAGGCCTCCGTTGACGAGTTACTACCCATCATGACTTCCGGCGAATCAAAAGTCTTTTGAACGAGGGCGCAAGACACCTCGTCCAATTTCTGATATGCGTTCCACATGCGCAGGCTGGCTAGGCGGGCAATATCTATGGCTGTGGCCGGACTCAGCTTGTCTGCGTCCTTGCATGGCTTTGCGGGCCGTCGGCAGCGTACATACAAGCGATCATCGATCTGAGTGAGCAGCAGAACGCCGCTGGCCGGTGAGCCGAGGCTATCAAGCAGATTGTCTTCCCAAATGTCCTCAGGCAGCGCGTAGTAGTGCTTCCAGATCTTGCGCGGCCACTGCAGGCGTAATTCATCGTAAAGGGCCCGGCGTCGAATCTGAATCAGCCGCCCCTGCTCGTTGTGGATCTGCTCTTCCGGCGCATAGCCGGTGAAGGTACGTTTGACCCACTTGTCCTTCTTGGCGTCGGCCTTCAAGTCGCTACGACTGATCTTGATCTCGACATCGATGATGCGCAGATTCTCAGTGACAGCAAGGATGTCGCACTCGTATCCTGTCCAGTTGCAGTTCGGCACCACCACCAAGTACTTTCGGTTGAAAAACTGCTGCGCCAGGGCTCGGCCTATTGATTGCTCAGACCATTTCATGCAGCCCCCTCGCTGAACAACAAAGGCTGAATCCAGCCGTTCTGATACACAGCAGGCAGAATTACATCACCGTGCGGCTCGTCACCGGACCAACCGTCTGGCCAAGTTTCGGCAGCGATCAGTTCACGTATTCGCGCTTCCTCCGTCGGATTGATCAAGTCTATGCCCGGCCGGCCTGTATGTGCGGCGGCAGAATTGCATTCGACTTGTATTGCCAATACGCGATCTAAACCCATAAGCCTGGCTTCAAACGTCAATGGGCCCATCCGCTGCGGGTTGGATGCGATGGAGCCATCCTTCCGACGCTCCAGGCCAGCTTTGCGTAAGCGGTATTGGGGCTCGCGCAGTTCTCGCCATAGCGGTTTCAGGCCGCGCAACGGGGCAAGATAGGCCCAATGCGGCATCGCTAGAACGGTTTCTAACGCCTTTTCCTCGCTGGCCAAAGGGCAGCCAATGCACCCGGTACGGGCGTTGATTTCTTCGGCTTCGTCGCCACCATAGGCATCCGCAATCATGGCGGTTGACCAATCCCCGAATTCGGCCTGGGGCGCCCAATGCTTGAGCCATTCCCATACATGACATACGCGCCAGTGCAGGAGCGGGGCCAACGTCGCTAGACGTCCACGTAGCCCTTTCGCCTCTGGCAATACTTTCTGATACCAGCCTTGTCCGCACTCGGCGCCATCCTTGCCGCAACTCATTTCAATGCGATGATCTCGAATTGCGCTCTCGCCCTGGCGTACGCCGGTAATCATCAAGACATTCCCGTCGAGTTCAGCTAGGCGTTGCTCGAGCGCGTGTTGCATCGGGTCGATCTTGATCTGACGAGTGCACCATCGAAGTGTGTTGTTATTCGGCGGCGGCACGCCACGCCCCAGGATGTAAACCATAAACCGCTTATCCAGCGGCGCCGTGACAACTTCTGTGCGAATACCACGATCTTCCAATTCATCCATGATCTGGCGCGCAGCGATCGCCAAAGGTGGCAGTTCTTGTCGAGTGTCAGCATAAAAGACCGTAAACGTCTTTGGTGCCGTGATCTTGCCAGTGTCCAGCAAGTGAATGATCAACGTCAGCGTGGCAGATGAGTCCTTCCCACCCGACCAGGCGAGAGCCCAATGCGGATGATCGTCGCCGTAGGCCTGTAGCGATTGAATAGTTAGCTCAATGCTTTCTGTCATCTGAAGGCGTCGCGAACCATCGAAGAAACTAGATTGTTTCATGCCGCCCTCTTTAAATAGGCGCCGACGACATGAATCATGTCGGCTTCGGCTTGCTCGGGCCAATGGCCCAGCGCGGTAAGCGTGTTCCGGGTTTTGTGCATCCACGTAAGCTGCAGCGCTTCAGAAGTAGCCTTGTCGTACTGCCCCGAGCTATCAAGGCGGACATGGCAGCCGATTTGACCCAGGCGTGTGCAGCAAAGAGGAATCGTCAGAGCGTCGGAGACTTTCAGGCCCAATCCCTTCCCCAGGGCTGACAGGTTCAGGTGGGCGGCTTGGCTGTTCTTTTCCAGGCCGCAATACACACACGGCAACGCCGCAACGTTCTGCCGGTGCTGCCGGCTGCGAAAGACCGACGGCTCGCTGTGAGCGTGATTGATGGCGCGACCCAAGGAGTCGGCTATCCGCTGGGCCAAGCCGGGTCCCTTCTTCTCGCGGCTGCGGGTCATAGGACTGCGCTTCAGTTGTGACGTGCCGCGCTTAATTTCAGATCTACGCATCATGCCGGCACCTCAATATCAGCCCTGGTAGGCAACGAGTCGCCATCAGCAGGAGGGTCGATTTTCTTTAGTGAGCGGAACGGAAACACGGTCGTGCCCTTATGGCCAAAAGCGACACTGACTGCGCCCAATTTCTTTTGGCAGTGCCCGCAGTTGCCGCGACCTGAGAGAGTCCGCTCTACCCTGAAGATGGCGCCGAGACCAACGGCCAGACCGCAGCATTCTGTCGGCTTAACTACCATCACCAAATCGCCTTTTTGGATATTCATTCCTGAAACCCCATAAGAATTGAATCCATCATCTCGTCAGCGGCACCATTTTTAAGGTGTGGCCAGAGATACCGAGCCGCATGGGGGCCACGAAGAAAGCCCATAACCTGCTCGTGAAACTGCTGGAACTCGTCCTGATCGGCTGTGGCATAGCTAATGGAGCGGGGAATCGGCACAACGCCACCCGATGGCCCGGCTGCCCATGTGACCCAACCCGCTCCAACCTTTACCCAGTAGAGGAACTGATCGAATATCTGGAATCGCTCCTGGGCCTCGAACACCGTTTGCTCGATTTTCATGTGGCGACGATGGTATGGGCCGCTGCGAGGCAAATTGGTCTGGATATGCATCATTTCGCCAGGCTCAAGCTTGAACATGCGATTCCAGAGACGGCGCCATTGTTTTTGCCCGCGCTCGCCCAGGCCATCGACGTAGCCGAACATGGCGCGCCGTGCAATTTCCTTTTCAGCTTCGGTAAGGTGAATGTCGTGCTGGCGCACAAGCGTAATTTCAGCCATTACGCGCCTCCTTTTGCAGCGCGGACAGACCGGCGCTTTATTTCCATTTCTTTGTTGACCATCGCCACACCATTCGCAACATCCTCAGGAAGGATCGCGGCGCGGCAATGCGGGCATAGTGGCGCCATACGTCGGCTACGCCATGCTTCGTCCATGTGCTTTCCTGCACGGATGATCAATGTATGTTTTTCGGCCTCGCGCAGCCGAGTGATACGCGCTTCGATATGCGCATGTAAATCAACCAATTGAATGAAGGCGTCGAACGGCTCGACATCCGTTTCGCAGTCGGTGCAATACACCCGGCGCTCTTGTGTGTCGTACGTCAGAGCCATATGCTTGCACGATGACCACGCGCGCCGTGTCCTGCCTCTGGCTACACGCAAATCGCCGATATCAACTACCGTTGTGCCTTGCAAGAAATCGAGCGGCTGGATAGGGGCGGTCATTACGCAGCCCTCCACACCGACGCATTCGCCATGTGGCTACTGGCTGTCTTGACCGGCCCAATCCCAACGCGGCGAATCATCCCTTCACGGGCGGCCCTGGCAATAATGGATCCCCAGGCCCGGCAGTGCGGCGGGTATGGAATCGCGAGTACGTCATAGGCGTAGTTGCGTACATCCTCGGCCATGAATTCCTTGCCGGGGTGTGTCGCAACATAGGTCTGCAAGGCCTCAAAGGCTTGCTCGGGCCAGTCGTCATGTGTAGCTGCAGCATGGCCGATAGCTGTGTGCATGCCGGCATCGCGTAGCTGGCGGCCAGTGACGAAGGAAAGGTTGTGTTGGGTCATGCCGCTGCCCTTCGTCCGAGTGCAATGTCCTCTGCCCACGCGCGGCGTTCGCGCTCTTTATCAAGTTGGGATTGCAGATCTTCGATGCGGCGCTCAGCCTCAGACTTGATCATGACAAGGGTGCAGCCAAGCTGGTATGCCTGCCACTCTGGATAGATGGTGTTGCCTACCTGCTTGCAAAAGAGGCTTACGAGGTCTGCCTGTAATGTTGCTTTCCCCTTCTTGATATTGCTGAAATAACCAGCATCAATACCAATGGCGAGGTAGATTTCCTTGTCTTCCAGGCCTGATGCGCCGCAGGCCAGCGTAAAGGCGGCAGCGGCACTTCTTTGTTTGCGCACCGTCTCTATGGCGACATCGGCTTGAGTCGGCCTGCGAGTAAGCGCCAGTTCGACCTGATAAGCAGGGTCTTCAAACCGGGCATTAATATTTGAACCCATTTGTGTACCCCCTTTGCGCAAAAAAAAGAGACGATGTAGGCATTGCGATCCACCACGGAAAATACGAATGTCCACCCTGCCCTGTGCCGCCGATAATTTGGCAATGACTGAATACGATGCTGAGGCTCTGTTTGATCAGGCCATCAATCTGGCCTACGAAACGTTCGACGATCCGACCGACGGCCACATAACCGGCGTGTACGCGTGGCTGGTCTGGTGTGCCCAGCGCGGGGCGCAGGCTGATTGCGTGACGGTGCATTAAATGGACATCCGACTCGAAGTGCCCGAAGGCGACGAGCTGCAGGCGCTTATTGACGCGGCCATTGCGCTGGCGGTTGCCAAGTACGGAGAGCCGACCCAAGAGCAAGTCGAGAAGATTTTTCTTCGGATGGTGTTCGAGGGAAGCAATGAGTGATCTACGCATGGGTGGGCTCTTTCAGCTCAGGCCAGTACCGCTGCCAGTCGTCAGGGCAAAGCTCTTTGCGCGTCACTTTCCCGTTAGTGGCTTGCTCGATAGCAAAGGCATATTTGTCCGGGACGGGTCGCGCGCCGCTGGCCCACCGGCTCACATCGGGAGCGTGCGCGCCGATAGATTTCGCCAGTGCGGATTGGCGTCCCCGTTCTTGAGATAGGTAGTCGGCTAGTTTCATAACCCAAAGATTAGCCTAAAGCTAATGTAAACACAAGCCTTTAGCTAATTCTTCTTATTAGCTTTATGCTATTAAATTGCACACATGCTTATTGATGAATTACGCCGACACAACCTTGCTGCCCTCTCTGAAGAATTCGGAGGGGTGGGAAAGCTTTCCGAGCACATTGGCAAAGACACTTCCCAAGTCAGTCAGTGGCTCAACGGATCAATAAATTCGGGAACGGGAAAGCCCCGGGGAATGCGCTCGTCAACATGCCGTGAGATTGAGAGAAAAGCAGGGAAGCCGGCGGGCTGGTTGGACACAGACCATCGTGCCGCCGCCTCCCCTTTTGGCGCGAACACCGGAGCAGGCCCCGCCATGCACGCGCCCGTGCCTCTAATATCCTGGGTCAAGGCGGGAGATTGGTGCGGCGTTGTCGACAATTTTTCGCCAGGCGATGCGGAAGAATGGTTACCAATACCGCGCGCTCATGGGCCTAACGCTTACGCATTACGAGTGCGGGGCGTAAGCATGGAGCCTCGGTATAGGGATGGAAGTATTATTTTCGTAGACCCGAGCAAGCAGGCCGATCACGGCAGTAATGTGGTGGTGCGCATGGACAACGAAGCAGAAGCCACATTCAAGCAATTGGTGGTCGAGGGTGACACCAAGTTCCTGCGCGCCTTAAACCCAGATTGGCCCGGCCCCAAGCTAATAGAGATCAACAGCAGCGCGACAATTTGCGGCGTTGTTATCGGTCAATTCATCCCCGATTAAAAGTGGTCCTGTCAGTATGGAAGCGGCTTTGCTGGCGTGTAACGAAAGTTTAGATTGATGTCCGAACGTTTGCTCCGGAGGGTTCGTGGTAAAGAAGATGATTAATGACCTGCCGGAGACGATGGCTTCAGAGCTAATGCGGACGGCAAAATTTGCCAATCTCTCTCTTTCGTGGGCGGAGAGGAATAATCACAAGGGGCTTCTGATTGCAAGCTTCCAGGTCGAGGATGAGACGGGCGCATACAGCGCAGGAGTGACCGTGCGATTAGAGATTAAAAAACCAATCGTCGTTGAGCGCTGTCTTTACGAGTTCGGCCTATTCAAACTGCATAATGGGGCAAGCAGGCGCGCATATCAATTGAACGTGACTCCGTTTGATAAGGTTTCCCATAACGCGCTGCTAGGCCCAATTCTTGGGCCGCATGAACATATCGGGGATGCCGTTTATGCGGTAAATGAAAAAGGTGTTCAATGCGGCAATTTGGATGTAGCATTTAACTTCTTCTGCGAACGCATTAATTTGCAATTTACTGGCGCTTTTAACTCACCATTATGAACTGCGATTGGCTTAAAGATGCGGCCGCATTCAACTGCGTGCCGGTTAGGGGCATCAATGGAGAGGCCGGAATTGAGATCGGGACTCCATTCTCGTATGCCGATGGAACTGCCATAGTTTTTTATGCGCTGGAGCATGGTGACCATGTACTTCTCAGCGACAACGGCGACATGCTGAGCCATCTTTCTTCTGTCGGCATTAATGTGTCGGGCAACCGGATGGCGCACCTCAAGGAAAAACTAGCGGCGCACAATTTTTTCATGGGCGACGGTCTAGACGTACGAGCCGTTTTCCCCAAAGCTCAGTCGGCGCACATGCTAGCTTCAGGAATTTCCGCAATGCTCTCCATTGCGGAATGGGAGCACGAGCATCTTGCTTTGAGCGAAAGAAACCGGAATATCGTCGAAGAGGCGGAGATACTATTGCGCCAATGGAAGCCAGGGTGCGCAATCGAGAAGTCGCCAAAAATCAAAGGGCAATCGAAAAACAAATATTCTTTTAACTACCTCATTGACGGCGAATACATCGACATTATCGTTCCGAATCACAC
This sequence comes from Eoetvoesiella caeni, assembly GCF_003315175.1. Lineage (GTDB taxonomy): Bacteria > Pseudomonadota > Gammaproteobacteria > Burkholderiales > Burkholderiaceae_B > Eoetvoesia > Eoetvoesia caeni. The sequence goes on from NZ_QNRQ01000005.1 coordinate 79,113, forward strand.
GGCGACTGGGGCGGTAATGCGGAAAGCCGGCGATATCAAGAACTCGCCCTACCTTAATGGTCGAGAAATTCGTATTGTTATCTTTGATGCGGATGAGCCCGAAAGAGCGGAAGCTGAACGTCAAATTATCGGCTCACTCGCAAAGGCGATGCTGTACTCGCAATTAGAGCGTCTAGCGATACACCGCACGGCGCACTAGCGCAAACCCTCCAACCCGCCCCGGCGGGTTTTCTTTTGCCTACTTTTCGTCCAGGCGCCGCAATGCCTCCGTAAGCATCGCTTCGATTCGGTCGATCTTTCGCGCCAGCGCCTCAAGGTCTATCCCGTTCACGCCGCTCTCAATGTAATAAACGGCCTGCTTATTGCCGGATCGCTGCTCCCGCTTGGCTATTGCCTCAAGGCGACTCTTTGTTTCACTCGGCAGGCGGACATCTATTTTCTCAAGGGTGCCCCGGGTTTGTTGCTGCGCGTCTTTTTGAGTTTCTTTTGTCATGTGGCGCAGCATATCTTTCATAACTGCATGCAATATACATGCAAACTGCATGTATTGACCTTTATTCGACGCTTGCGAATCCTTGCAACGGTGATCTACTTGGTTGACCGTACCAATAAGCGGTCAGATGCCAAGCCAAAGCACCGGAGAGGCCAATACAACTTAAAACCCTGAATAGAGGTGAATATTGTGTGTAGCGTTATTAGCATCGAAACAAATAACTACGAGGCAGGTATTGCCAAATTGGAGCAACTGGAGGCTCTCCTGTTGCTAACAAGCAGCGATGGATGCAGAACTTTCGGAAGTCTAGTTGCCCCGGCCCAAGGTAGCCTAGCGACGCTCGCCTACGACCTAGCGCTTGATGCTCGATGCGCCCTTGCCAGCACTTGCGCCCGCCGCAGGCCAACATAGCCATCAATCAATTTAAATGCCCGCACTCGCGGGCTTTTTTTCGCCCTTTCCGCAGTGGCAGATTCCACCGTTACAATTTATTTAGCCAAAAGCTAAGATAATGCTTGCTGCGCGCATTAGCTTTAAGCTAAGATTCGTCCATCGCATCACAAACACGCATCACAAACACGCTTAACAGCGTCAACGTACGAGATGGAGAGCACCCAGATGGGACACATACAGCACCGGCAGCCAGAGCCACCGATCACACCACCCGAATTGCCGCACGGCATTCATACCTCGGCTGAATCGATCTACAAGCAGACCCTCAATGCCGAAACGCGGAACGCCATTGTGTTGGTGCGCCAGATTCTGGTCACAGGTCAAGGGCATCTGCAGAGCGTTGATTCGCAGGGCCGCTATGTCAATTACGACGCCGGCGATCTTTGGGACGTTCTGACCGAAAACGAAGAATCAGCCGACCTGCGTATTTTTGCGGGCCTGGCCCTGTCTCCAGATAGCGCCTTCCTGCGCACACTATGCGACCAGTTCCTCGGCACGCGCATCGCTCCATTCATCAAGGCTCACGCCGAACTGATGGCCGCCCAGGCCGAACGCGTCTATCTGGTTCAGGAGGGCTACTAATGTCCGTCCTCACCTTCTCCCTCGTTTACGCAGTTGTCGCATTTGCATTGATCTGCGACGGCGTTGTTGCGACCAAATTTAAGGATGCGGCATGAGCCAATCAAATAACTGGCCGGGTGGCGTCAACTACGGCCACTCCAACTTCACCGGCAAAACACCTCGCGTCAGCAAATACGACGGCCAGGGCCATTGGGCTCCGAATAGCTCGACGCCTCCGGGCGGATGGCTGCCTGTCATCGCCGGTACCGCTGTTGTGATGGTCATTGCCGGGGCCGTGATGTATATCGGCGCGGCGGTGGGGTTTTGATCATGGTCAGCAAGTCCACGATCACTAAAAAGCAAATCAAGTTCCGAGAGTTTCTTTGTTCTCGCGGCGCGCAGGTGCTTTTGCCTACCAGCGAATGGGAGTTGATCCGCTTCGACTGCTCCGCTGGTGTATCGATTATCTATTGCAACGCGAAAGGCGATACGAAGTTTACAGGCGCAGCGCAGTCGGCCTGGAATGCGTTTGTCAGCAACGGATCTTGGCAAGCAGGTACCAAGCAGCGCCGCAAAAAGCTATCTCCGCTCACAAAGACTCTGCTGGAGCGAGACGGCAACCTGTGTTTCTACTGCCGCTGGTCAATGACTGATGGCGACCGAAGCATCGAACATTTAGTGCCTGTCGCCCATGCCGGCCCCAACCACATTAGCAATCTAGTCCTGGCTCACCAGCTTTGCAACGCAGCCGCTGGTCATTTGAGCGCCATGGAAAAAATACGGCTGCGAGAAAACGCCATAGGAGAAAACAATGTCTGAAAATCAAAATGCACTGGCCGTCAGCCAAGGATTCAGCGAAAACACGCAAACCTTCGCCATGCAAGAAACCGCCTCTACTGCTATAGCGGCTCAATCCAAGGCAATGGTCGAGTCTCGCTACATCATGGCGATGCGCAACCCACGCAGTTGGGACCAGGTGCGCGCCGATCTGATCAAAGAATGCCGCCGCCCGAGCTTCGCCCACAACAAGAGCGCCTATTACACCAAACCCATCGGCGCCGGCGTCGAAGGCTTGGGCATTCGGTTTGTCGAAGTAGCGTTGCGCTGCATGAAAAACGTGCTGATCGAAACCACGATGATCTTTGAGGACAATCTCAAGGAAGTGCATCGAGTCTCGGTCACCGATCTGGAGGCCAATATCACCTACCCGCTCGATGTTCGCGTTTCCAAGACCGTGGAGCGCTCCAAGCCGAATAGCGACGGTTCGTACATCAGCGTGCGCAAGAACAGCTACGGGAAGGATTCGTACACCGTCGAAGGCACCGACGACGACATTCTGAATAAGCGTGGCGCTTTGATTTCCAAAGCCATCCGAACGCTCGGCTTGCGGATCATCCCGGGCGACCTGTGCGACGAAGCCGAGGACATTATCAAACACATCCGTCTAGACAAGGCCGCGCAGGATCCCGACGCCGAGCGCAAGAAGATCGTCGATGCGTTCGCGGAAATCAATGTCACCGCAACCGACCTAACCGGGTATCTAGGGCACGACCTAGGCAAATGCTCTCCGGCGCAACTGGTAAGCCTGCGCGGCATCTATGGCGCCATTCGAGATGGCGAGGCCACTTGGCAAACTGTTATGCAGAACCAGGCCGAGCAGTCGAAGACCCCTGCCGCCGACGCCGCCAAGCCGAAAGCATGCTCCCAGGAGTCCTTCGATAAGAAGAAGGCCGGCTGGAAGGCGGCCATCGAAGGCGGGAAAAAGTCGGTCAACGACCTGATCGCCACTATTGAATCCAAAGAACTGCTGACCGAAGACCAGAAGATGGAAATCGCTTCTTGGGCAGTCGTTGAAACCAAAGGGGAATAACGTGCAAATCCACCTGCCCGATCGAATTGAAAAGAAAATCGCCCGCATCCCTTTTTCTGGATGTTGGATATGGATGGCTTCTGGGAACCGATACGGGCACCTTTATCTTAATGGGCGAATCGTCCGCGCGCATCGAGCCCTTTACGAAATGGCGGGCCACTCTATTCCGCCGGGTATGGAATTGCTGCACTCATGCGATATCGGGTTGTGCGTGAACCCTGACCATTTATCGATTGGGACGCATCAGGAAAACATGACCGACATGGTGCGCAAAGGTCGCGCAAAAGCTCCCGCCGGATCCGATCACTGGACGAGACATGATCCAGAGAGGGCGCGCACTATCGCTCGACAGAACATAGTCAAGTTGCACGGCAGCGGCGAAATGAACAACAACGCGAAGATCACGATGGACATTGCTGCATCGATCCGTGAAGCGCACGCCGCCAATCCTCGCCAGACCATGACCGCGCTTGGAAAGACGTTCGGCCTTGGGCGCGAGCAAACCAGAAAAATCATCAAGGAAATCGCATGGAAATCGTAAATTGCTTGCAGGGAAGTGTTGATTGGCATCAGCACAGGCGCAACCACTTCAATGCTTCAGACGCTCCGGCCATGATGGGGGAGTCTCCCTATAAGACCCGGTCCGAACTATTGCACGAGCTGCATACCGGCGTCAGCCCCGAAGTGACTGCCGCGACACAGCGTCGGTTTGACGATGGGCACCGCTACGAAGCTCTGGCCCGCCCGCTGGGCGAGGAAATAATCGACGACGATCTGTACCCAGTCGTTGGCTCCGACGGCAAGCTCTCGGCTTCGTTCGATGGGCTGACCATGGACGAATCAACAGGCTTTGAGCATAAGAGCCTCAACGATGAACTGCGCTCCGTCATGACGCCCGATTGCACTGGCGCTGACCTGCCTATGCACTATCAGATCCAGATGGAGCAACAGTGTATGGTATCTGCCGCGCAGCGGATATTGTTCATGGCGTCCAAGTGGGATGGGGACGAACTGGTCGAAGAGCGGCATTGCTGGTACACCGCGAACCCGGTCCTTGCCGACAAGATCCGCGCCGGCTGGGCGCAGTTTTCCTCCGACCTTACGGAATACGCCCCTGTTGAGTACGCCGAAAAGCCCGTTGCCGACACCATCATGCAGTTGCCTGCATTGGCTGTCCAGATTCGCGGTGAAGTGGTTGTAAGCAATCTGCCGGCATTCAAAGATGCCGCCATCAAGTTCATTGAAACAATCAAGACTGATCTCGAAACGGACGAGGACTTCTCGAACGCTGAAGCCACGGTCAAATTCTGCGAGTCTGCGGAAAAAAATCTTGAGTTGACGAAGTCGGCGGCACTGGGCCAGACAGCCAGTATTGACGAGCTGATGAAGACTATCGACTTCATTCAGGCCGAATTGCGCACCAAACGGCTGACACTCACAAAGCTCGTCGCCACGAAGAAGACGACCATCAAGGAAAACGCGATGATCGCGGCGCGGGATGCTTACGCCAAGCACATCGAATCTTTGGATCTTGAAGTTAAGCCGATCCGCATTGTGTGCGCCCAGCCCGATTTCGCCGGCGCCGCCAAGAACAAGCGGACGCTGGCCAGCCTGCACGACGCTATCAATACCGAGCTGGCGAACGCCAAAATCGCCGCCGATGCGGTCGCTAAGGGCATTCGTTCGAAGTTGGCCTGGTGCAAGGAAAACGCCGATGGCTATGGATTTTTGTTCATGGATATGCAGCAGCTGGTCGCCAAGGCCGACGAGGATTTCCAACTAGTCGTCACGACGCGCATTGCCGAACACAAAAAGGCTGAGGCGGAAAAATTGGAAGCGCAACGGGTCGAGATTCAAAAGCAGGAAGAGGAAAAGGCCCGGGCCGTTGTGGCCGCAGAGCAGGAGCCCGTCCAGGCCGCCCCCATTGTGCCGGCTGAGCAAGCCGCCTCGTCCGAAATGCGCCCTCGCAGTACTCCAATTGGCTACACCGGGCGCCAATCCACCCTGCCGACCACGGCGCCGACCTTGCGGCTTGGCCACATCGCTGATCGCCTGGGCTTTGCCGTGACCGCCGATTTCCTGCAATCCATTGGATTCGAACCGGCCGGGCGCGAGAGATCCTCCGTCCTTTTCCACGAATCCGACTTTGACCGGATCTGTGTGGCCCTCATCGGCCATATCAACTCAGTCCGCCAGCAACAGTTGGAGGTTGCATAACGATTTCCCACAAGGAGCGGCTGCGTCCAATAAACCAGTCGCGACATTTATCAAATCCGCAGTAGCTCATGGAGAGCACCAGATTCTTAATCTGAAGGCGCGATGGGGATACCCATTAGGTTCGATTCCCGCCTGCGGCACCAGATTTAGTACCCACCACCACGGAGAGAAACATGGATAAGAACATCGCCCCCCGCCCAATCATCGCCATGGATTCGGTTGAATCCTCGCAGATCGCTGCTATCGGCCACCATCCAGAAACCAACACACTTGCAATCCGGTTTCCCGAGAATCGCAAGGGCGTTTGCAGCGTCTACCACTACGCCAATTTCACGGACGAGCAGTTCGCGGCGTTCCAGGCTGCCGAGTCCAAAGGTTCGCATTTCGGCAAGTTCATAAAGCGCAGCCCGGATCTGTTCCCGTACGAGAACGTGACGGAGTTGTACCAAGCGACCATCGTCGCCAGCGAGGACGCCCATGAATAGCAACACGAAACAGGAGCAAGCGGCCATTGACGGATTTGCGGAAGCGCCTGAAGCCGCGCACCTGATCGTCCGCATCAATGCGATCGCTGTGAAGCTGGTCTACCCCTTTGCCGCTCAGAATGACATCCGGTACTACCTGAATGGCATCAACATCCGGCCACTCGAAGATGATTCCGTGATGTTGGTAGCCACCAATGGTCATCGGTACATCGTCGTGCGCGATCCGAATGGCTTTGCCGAGGAGGAGTGCATTGTCGCGCTGGACAAGGCGGCACTCAAGCACGCCGCTAATGCCAAGCACACGCTCGACGTCATGTCGAACGGCAGCGCAACGATATCTGGCGAGGCGGCCCAGCCCCTCTTTATCCAGCCGGGAAATGCCCTCGTCGAGGGCGACTTCCCGCGCATTGAACGGGTCGCCAGCACCATTGGGTACAAGGAAGGGATCTCGGGCGCGGTCAACCCACGATATCTAAATGACGCCCTATCTATAGGCAAGACCTTCGGCGACTCCATCCGATTCTTCACCAGAGACAGCGATAGCCCGCTGACGTTCGTTCTCGGCGGCCTGGGCGATCTTGAATGCTTCGGCGGAATCATGAAGCTGCGAGACAGTTTCGACGGCCTACCGGCTTGGTTTCCTAAGCCCGGTGAAGTTTCCACTCTTGCGGATATTTGAGAGGCACCATGACGACCGAGCAACGATTCCTTAAAGACGTGGACAGCCATGTTATGGAAGTAATCAAGGACGACGGCCTGTACCGGCACATTCGATTTCGTGAGCCAGGGACGATGATGCAGCACTTTGACCTGATCACATGGCCCGGCTACCTATGCTACTGCGGGGATATGGGCACCTATGTGTTTACGCGGCTGGCGGATATGTTCCAGTTCTTCCGCACAGATCGAGAGTACGCGCAACGGCATGGGCGCCAGCTTGGCATCAACCTCTCATATTGGGCGGAGAAGCTGGAAGCCGTTGATGGTCATCGAACGGGTGGCAGCGCCATGGAGTTTGATGAAGACCGATTTCGCGAGGTCGTCCAAGAGTACCGGGTTAACTGGGTACGGGAAGCCAAGTCGCGCAGCCAGCTATCAGTTGCCGAGCGGCGGGAACTGTGGGAGGCCGTGGATCGCGATGTCCTGGGTGAGCTGGACAATGGCGGTGATCGGGCAATCTATGCTGCCTATGACTTCTGCTGGCAACCAGGTTACGGAGTTTCTACGCGCCCGCATTGGCGGTTTGAAGACCTCTTTGAGCACGGCTTCCAACGCTACACCAATAGGTTCACCTGGTGCTGCTACGCCTTGGCCTGGGGAATCCAGAGGTACGACGAATCTCAGTTGCAAAAGGAGGCCGCGTAATGGCTTCCCTTATCGACAACTTCCGCATTTGTAAAGATGCCGTCCTGCGCTATACGCCAAACCGCATGCCAGTCACCACGTTGGTATTGGCCTACGACTATGGTGCCAAAGGTCCGGATGGCTGCCGTCCCACGCAATTCGTCGAAGCCGAGCTATGGGGCCCTAGGGCTGAAAGGCTCATCGATTCCCTCAAGAAAGGCAAGGATGTGTATTGCGTGATTGACGATCCATACGTCGACCCGTTTGTGCGCAAAGACGGATCGGCTGGCGGCACTCTCATTGGGAAAATAAATCAGATCAAGCCGGGCAAGCGGGTAATGGCTGGCAATGAGCAGGAGCAAGAAGCATGAACGCCATCGCCCACATCGTCGGCCAACATCTACACGTTGCACTTCTGCCGCCTGCCCCAGAACCCGAGCCTAAAGCCGGCCCGTCTGGCTATGTCTTGAAATGGGGCCCGCCCATTGCGAAGCTGAAGGCAGAGGGCATGTTGAATGCCGACATTGCCAAGGAACTGGGCCTAACTCGCGATTCTGTCGCGTCGATCCACAGCCGCTATGTGAGGGAAAAACTATGAAGCCGTACGAGGATTTTCTACGCGACAAGATCAATTTAGCCACATTCAACGGCTTTGATGTACCGATGGAAGAAGTCAATCCAGCCCTCAAGCCACACACTCGCGATATCGTGCGCTGGATGGTCAAGGGCGGTAATCGGGCGGTGTTTGCAAGCTTTGGCCTTCACAAGACCGCCACGCAGCTCGAAGCCTTACGCATCATCGGCGCACACCGACCCGGCCTACGGCTACAGGTGCTGCCGCTCGGAGTGCGTCAAGAGTTCTTTCGCGAAGTCAGGGAGCGATTCCACAACGATTTCGCCGTCGACCTGCGCTTCATTCGTAGCGATACCGAAATCGACGACGAGCGCACCATTTACCTGACCAATTACGAGAGCGTCCGCGAGGGCAAAATCACCCCTTCCTTGTTTCGGGCTACCAGCCTGGATGAGGCGGCCATACTCCGCAGCTACGGCAGTAAGACATACCAGGAGTTCTTGCCGGCGTTCGCTCCGGTGGAATTCAAATTTGTTGCCACGGCCACGCCCGACCCAAACCGCTATAAGGAACTGATCCACTATGCCGGTTATCTGGGCGTCATGGACACCGGCCAGGCTCTGACCAGGTTCTTCCAGCGCGACAGCGAAAAAGCAGGCAATCTCACCCTGTACCCGCACAAAGAGAAGGAGTTCTGGCTTTGGGTCGCCAGTTGGGCTGTCTTTATTACCAAGCCGAGCGACCTGGGCCACAGTGACGAAGGCTACATTCTGCCCGAACTGGACGTTCGCTGGCATGAAATCCCGAGCGATTATGCAACGGCCGGCACTGAAAAGAACGGCCAAGGGCTGTTGGTGCCGGACATGGCCATGGGTCTGTCGGCCGCTGCGCGCGAGAAGCGAGATAGCCTGCCCGCTCGCGTCGAGCTGGTCGAAACTCTGGTGGGTGAGTCGCCGGATGATCATTTCATTATCTGGCACGACCTCGAAGACGAGCGCCACGCCATCCAAAAGGCGATGCCCGAAGCCGTGAGTGTCTGGGGCCAGCAAGACCTGGAGGAGCGTGAGCAGCGAATCATCGACTTCAGCGACGGCCTGCACCGTATCTTATCCACGAAACCCATCATCGCCGGATCCGGCTGCAACTTCCAGCGACATTGTCACCGCGAAATATTCGCCGGCGTCGGGTTCAAGTTCAACGATTTCATCCAGGCGGTGCACCGAACATTCCGCTTTGGCCAAACTGAACGTGTGCGTCTGGATATCATCCACACGGAAGCCGAGCGAGAAGTCGTCGCGACCTTGATGGAGAAGTGGCGGCGCCATGACGAGCAACAACAACGCATGGCAGCTCTGGTGCGCGAGTATGGCTTGGATCAGCTGGCCATGCACGACACGCTGGCCAGGAGCATCGGCGTTGAGCGCCAAGTTGTTCGAGGCGAGTATTTCGAGGTCGCAAACAACGATTGTGTTCTGGAAGCACGCGAGCAGCCCGAGAACTCCGTCGACCTGATCATTACCAGCATCCCGTTTGCGAACCACTACGAATACACGCCCAGCTACAACGATTTCGGCCATACCGAGGGCAATGATCACTTTTGGGACCAGATGGACTACTTGACGCCGGAACTGCTACGGATCCTCAAGCCCGGCCGCATGTACTGCTGCCATGTCAAAGATCGCATTAACTTCGGGAATGTCACCGGCGCCGGCGTGCCCACGATAAGCCCCTTCCACGCTGAAGCGATCTTCCACGCCCAAAAGCATGGCTTTGATTACATGGGCATGATCACCGTCATTACCGACGTCGTACGGGAAAACAACCAAACATACCGGCTGGGATACACCGAAATGTGCAAGGACGGTACGAAAATGGGCGTAGGTTCGCCCGAGTACGTGCTGTTGTTCCACAAGCCCCAGTCAGACCGCAGCCGCGGTTATGCCGATACGCCAGTAGTCAAAAGCAAAGCCGAGTACAGCCTAGCTCGTTGGCAGATTGACGCGCATGCATTCTGGCGCTCAAGCGGCAATCGCCTGATGACCGCCGAAGAAATGGCCATGATGGGCCCCGGCAAACTGGCAAAGTTCTTTACCGAAGACAGCCTGCAGCGCATTTATGACTTTGATCATCATCGCGAAATCGGCGAGCAGTTGCAGGCTCGCAAGGCGCTGCCCAGCGACTTCATGAGTCTTGCCCCTGGCAGCCATCATCCGGAAGTGTGGCACGACGTCAGTCGTATGCACACTCTGAACGGCGAGCAATCACGCCGGGCCGTCGAAAAACATGTTTGCCCGCTTCAGTTCGATATTGTGGATCGCCTAATCGAGCGCTACAGCATGAAGGGCGAAAAGACCTATGACCCGTTTCACGGCCTGGGCACCGTTGGAGTGCGCTCCATCAAGCTCGGCCGGAAGGCCGGCGGTTCTGAACTGAGCGCGGCGTATTTCAAGGATCAAGTCCATTACCTTCGACAGGCCGAGCGCGAAGCGTCAATGCCCACCCTCTTCGACTTTGAAGAGCTGGAGCATGCCACATGAACTTATCCACTAATCCTGTGAATAACTCTAGGGATAACCCGAGGCCAATTCACGCAACCGTAGTAAATCCGGCCGCCCAAGGTTCCCCGGTCAATTGTCATCCAGGCAGCGAGTCGAGTTGGGTAGTCATCGTCATTGTTATTGCGGCGATGTTGTTTATGTCCTGGCCGATTGCGTTCTTGTTTATGGAGTTGAAATGATTGACCAATACGCAGAACTGCGGGCGGCGCTGGATGCCGGGCCTACGCCGGGGCCGTGGAGCGCTTACATCAGCGGCAACACAATGCAGGTAGATAGCACTCCGCAAGCTTCCGGCGGAAGGCCGTGTGTTGTGTTCTGGCCAGGCTTCGATGGCAACGACCTGTCCGTCCGCGCCAACGCAAAGAACACCCGCTACATCGCTGCCGCCAACCCCGAAGCCATCCGCGCCCTGCTGGCTGAGAGGGATGCCCAGGCAGCGGAGATAGCGCGGCTGCGCATGGCCGCCCAGGCCGCTGACGATGCGCTGACCATATATGAGCGATATGGCGAGATATGCCCTTTCGAGGGCGAGCCGATGATTCACGCGTCAACGCTAGTTGAGCTTGGCGAGCTAGCGCGTGCCGCCCTCACCCAACAGGAGCAAGTATGAGCTTCGACATTCTTCAGGACTTTTCAAAAACCGAAATTCTCCAGTGGGTGCGAGAGAATGCTTTTGCGCGGGTCAGGAAAAGCGATCTGCTATTCATTCGGTGGAAATTGGCGGCTAAAACTATAGAACACGACCATCGGCAAGAGATGGATCATTGGGCCGCAAACAAGCCTGACTTCAGTAGGCGGGACGGGCTTGCGCGTCAATTCAATGAAAGCATAAACCCGCAGGAAAAGCTCAGGCTTCTGAGGCAAATGAGACCGTATGACTTGGCGCTACAACAGCACATCGAGCGATGCAAGAAGCTGGATAAACGTCAAAAGCACGTAGACGGCCTGTACCGGAAATACGAAGAGGAGCAAGGAAATGACAACCACTAACGCGCCAACTGACCTGGAGATTTACTCAAAAGCCATGATCAGCGGAAATTTCCAAGCCTGCGTAGCCATCGAGCAACGCCATGATCTGTACGGCTATCCGCCTGAGGTAGTGAGCGTCGGCCTGAAGGCCATCGCCGAGGGTCAGGATATGGACCTCGCCATTACCAATTATCTGCATGGGGCCCCTGATGACAACCAAGACTGACGAACTCAAGCCCTGTCCGTTTTGTGGCGGCCCCGGTGATCGGCAATCAGGGGGAGATGGCGAGAGCCGACGATACGGTTGCAGTTGCGCGAATTGGAAGTGTGTAGGCCATGCCAGCGCGCTATTCCATAAAAATCAGCAGGATGCCGTTGACGAGTGGAACCGCCGCGCAGCACTGCAAGAGCAGCCCAATGACGCGTCGCCCTTCCTTCAAGAAGACGATCAGCACGACTTGCACCGATTTATCGAAACGACCGAAGACGGTCAGGGCTATGACGTTGGCAAGGACCGGATTAAGCGCCTTGCCGAGTTGGGGGTAGTCAGCAATCAAGGGTTTGGGCGCTACAGCGTCACTATGTTCGGCTACTGGTGCCATGAGCGATATTGGCATCAAAACCCATCCCTCCCGCTTAAAACCATTGATGAATACAACGCGGAGGCCACGGAGAACGCCCGTCGCCGCATTGGGGGGGAAGGGAATGGCTGATCTCGTTTTGCCGCTCAAGGGCGAATATTTCGAGCAGATCAAGGCGGGTGCGAAGACGGAGGAATACCGGCTCGTAACGCCCTACTGGACGCGCCGCCTTGATCGCCGCCACTTCGAGCGAATCATCCTCACTCTCGGGTATCCGCCAAAAGACGATACCGACCGCAGGCTTGTTCTGCCGTATCGCGGCTACGCCATAAAAACCATCACGCATCCGCACTTCGGGCCTGACCCCGTTCGCGTGTATGCCATTCAGTTGAGGTAAATATCATGAACGAAATCGAACAAGAGCGCGAGACGTTTGAGGCGTGGGCCAGCGATCACTATATGCTGCAACGCAATGTGCATAGCGACACATACATATCTGTGCCCACCATGCGAGCTTGGGAGGTTTGGCAAGCCGCCATCGCCCTTGACCGGCAGGGGCGGGGTGAGCCGGTGGCGATAAATGATGCCTATGACAAGGTTGACCGATTCTTGCGCAACAACCTTGATGACGATGACTATGCGGAATATTCAGAGGCGCTTGACGCCGCTTCTTTCGCCCCACAACCCGCCGAGCCAGTTGTAAAGGAATCCTTGACTGCTGCCGAGCCGGAAGATGACAAACTAAATCTGGACAGGCTGGCGGACTACATCGCCGACAACTGGCCCGATAAGAAATACTCCCTGGAAGAAGTCTGTCAGCGCCTGCACGCCACATGGCCTACCGCCTTCATGCCAGCCGAGCCGGTGACTTGGCCGCTTGTGACGTGGTGGGATGGCGCTCAGGGGCCAGCGGAACGCCTAGCCGAATCCTTGGAGGGCTACGCCAAGATCAAGCCGGGTGCGAACCGTGATGTATGGGCCATGAAAGCGGCAGCGAAATGGATACGAGCCGTCCTTGCCACCCCACAACCCGCCGAGCCGGTGAAGGTGCCGAGCGATGACGAGTTGATAGCGTTCGGTGGTGAGGAACAGTTTTTCCTGTTTTGCGACGAAGATGAATTTCTGGACATTGCAAAATCCGTGCTATCCCGCTTCGGCCAGCCCGCACAGCCTGCCGCCTACAAGGATAGCACTCCGACCTTGCGTGTTGGGGAGTCGTCATTCGCGACTTGGTTTTCAGGCTACGACCCAGCGGGCAATGGCGACAAACAGCGCGCCCGCGATGCTTACGCCGCTGGCCGGGATGCGGGACTATCCGTCGCCGTGGAAATAATTTGCGAGGCGCAAGAAGAAGCCAGACAGGAGCATATGTATCCGGGCCTTGTTGCAACCTTGGACGAATGCGCCCGCGACGTAAGCGCCCTGAAATCTGACGCAAAGGAGCCGGCATGACTGACATCATCGAATTTCTGACCATCGTCAACTGGCCCGGCGCCCTTGTCGTCTCCGCGGCGATTTGGTTCGCTTCCCGCACCATCATTAAATGCTATGGCCGACGAAATTGAGCGAATGCTGTCTGTTACAGCGAAAGATTGGAATCTGCCCCGCCTGGTGCGGGGTTTTTTGGGGAGGTACGGATAATGTCCGAGTTCTTTTTAACCGACGAGGAGTTATGCTTACTAACTGGCATAGCGACGGGACGCGACAAACGCACTCGCGAAGAATTGCAGTGCGAACATCTACGCAAGCAAGGTATCGCGTTTTATCCAAACGCCCGCGGTAAGCCAGTGGTTGTACGCGAATCGTTAACCGCGCCAAAAAACGCCCCTGCCCCTAAACCAGCATGGGAGCCGAAAGTGTTACGAATGGGGTAAGTCATGGGCCGCAAAGCATACAAGAATACGAATCTGCCGCCGCGCATGAGGGCCAGAGCCAAGGCCAGGGGCGTGATTTATTATTATTACGACCTTGGCGGCAAGCCACGCAAAGAAAAGCCACTTGGCTCAAACTATATCGTCGCCTTGCAAGAATGGGCCAAGCTTGAGCAGGTCAAGCCCGTGCATAGCCCCACCTTCAACGACGCGGCGCAAATGTACAGCATTGACGTTATCCCCACCAAGGCCGCCAGGACGCAGCAAGACAACCTGAAAGAATTGCCGAACTTGCTGGAGTTCTTTGATGGTGCACCATTGGCTGAAATCAGGCCAATCAATATTCGCCAGTTCTTAACATGGCGATGCAGGAAGTCGCGGGACTGGCTGGCAGGAAAAGGCAGGCAGGTTGATGTCGACGCGGGCCAGGTGCGGGCGAACCGGGAAAAGGCGCTATTCAGCCACATATTCAACTATGCTCGGGATACTGGCTTGACGGACGCGCCGAACCCTTGCCAGGGCGTTTCCTCTTATGACGAGGATGGCCGGGATGTGTACGTATCGGACGCGCTGTTTGAAGCGGTCTGGCTGGCAGCGCCCGCGCCATTGCGGGACGCGCTAGACCTTGCTTATCTTACCGGCCAGCGGCCAAGCGATACCGTAGCCCTATCGGACCACGACATACGCGACGGATACTTACACGTAAAGCAGGGCAAGACCGGCGCAAAACTGCGCATTGAAGTGACAGGCAAGCTCAAAGAGGTGATTGAGCGCATCAGGGCGCGGCGCAACGCGTTTAAGATTGTCACGACATACTTAGTGGTCAGCCAGTACGGCAGGCCCGTACAGCGACGTACAGTGTCCGAGTGGCTAAAGAAAGTCAGGGAGGATACCGGCATACCGGCTGACGACTTCCAGTTCCGAGACCTGCGCGCCAAGGCCGGAACGGACAAAGAGGATACGCAAGGCATGTCCGCAGCGAAAGACCAATTAGGCCACGCAAGCGAGAGCATGACGCGGCATTATGTCAGGCACCGACTGGGTAAAAAGGTCAGCCCAACCCGATGATTTCCGGTCCGCAAAAAAAGAGAGGGCCGCATGGATAGGGGCTTTGCAGAGGTCGATTTTCAAGAATTGCGGACTGAAAACAGGACAGAAACCCGCATGAATACTCACCCTCTTATGCGGATTGCAAATCCGTGTACCCCGGTTCGATTCCGAGTTGCGCCTCCAGAATACATGCGGTTTTCCAGCGATGTAGCGACAAGATTATTTCCGCAATTCTTGACTATTTCCGCAAAACCACAAAGCCATAGCCCCACAGCACCGCGCTGATGGGGCTTTTTTGTTTCTGCTTACAAAGTGCGCTTTTACAGGTATGGGGCTTGCTTTGCGTTCACGATGGCTGCACCCCCGAGCAGCCGATGTCATGTACAGGAGCCAAATCATGCCGCAGGAATGCAAACCCACGAAGCCTTCATCACAAGAGCCCGCCCAGGAGCAGACGCAAAGTTATCCGGGCATCAAGGGACCCAAGGCGCGGGAACTTCAAAAGAGCCGCCCTATCGACATGGACGCAGCCGCAAAAGAGGAACGGGACGCCGAGAAGCTTGAGGGCATTCCGAAGACGCTCGAAAAGTCCAAGGAATCGCGCAACGATCAATAGCCGTGGAATGGCATGGCTGAACGCGCCAGCGTAATCGTCCCAACAGCAAGCAACATCGCCGGCGACGCCGGCGGCACGCGACTTGCTGCAGTGGGTACCACGTGTGTCACATCACGCAAAAGGTGGACAAGATGGCCCTGATCGTTGCTGCCCGTTTCAACACCTTCGATGCCGCTGAAGTCGCCGCTGGCCAGCTCATGGCTGCGGGGGTCAAAGCGGACAATCTCTTTACTTTCTTCGTCAATCCAACAGAAAGCCACAGCCACCATCCGGCAACCGGCACGCGAGCTTCTAAGCGCGGTTTCGTCGGAGCATGGCTTGGCGCAGCCGTGATAGGCCTGGTCGGCGCCTGCGCGGGCGCCATTATCGGATTTATCTTTGGCTCTACGACTACCGGTGTCCTGGGAGGCGCGGGGGTAGGCGCCTACGTAGGGTCGCTGGCTGGCGCCCTGAGAATGATAGATCGGCCGCGATCGGAACCCCGCTCCGAACAAACGACGGCCAAGCCCAGGGATGGCAGGCCTTCGGGCGTGGTCCTGGCCGTTCATGTTGATGCGGAACACGAGTTGCAGATTGCACGCATGTTGCGCGATGCCGGCGGCCAGGAGATAGAACGCGCACAAGGGCGCTGGGAGAACGGCACGTGGCGCGACTTCGACCCGCTGGAAAGCCCCGAGATCGAAAAGAACCTCTAGCGTCCTTGCTCCCGCAGTTGCCGCCACCACCCCGCACGGCCGCCCGCCGCCGGGGATTTTCGTAGTCCTGAATAACGCGACATTCAGCCTTAAACCTGTCTTGAAAGGAATTGACAATGGCAACCCGAAACAGCAAAAAGACGCAAACCAAACAGGCGGCGGTCGATACCGCCTATATGAATTCGGACAGCGGACCGGCATCACTGCCCGCTGCTAACGCACAGCACCCTGCCCTGAAACAAAGACTTGCGGTCGGCGAGATGGCGGCCGGCATGCCCACCAACCCCAACAAGGCGGCAGAGTACGGCGAAGCGGCGACCCGGCCGCCGGCGGGAAATACCGTCCAACCCGACGATCCTTCGGCCACCGCCAGCACCCTCTCTGAAGCAAATGAATCGCAAAAAACGGGGAAACCCGCAGCGGCGGGAGTCAACGCGGCAAGCGGCGAGCTGGACAGAGTGCGGGCGGACAGCAGCGGACAAGCTATGACCACGAATCAGGGGGTTCCCGTCGCCAACAATCAGGACTCGCTGAAGGCCGGATTGCGGGGCCCAGCACTATTGAAAGATTTCATCCTGCGGGAAAAGCTGACTCATTTCGATCACGAGCGTATTCCCGAACGAGTCGTCCATGCCCGCGGCTCGGCGGCGCATGGTTATTTTGAAAGTTATGAGTCGCTTGCCGAACTGACCTGCGCCTCGCTGTTTGCCGAAAGCGGCAAACGCACGCCCGTGTTCGTGCGCTTTTCCACGGTGGCCGGCGAGCGCGGTTCGAAAGATACCGCGCGCGACGTACGGGGCTTTGCGGTAAAGTTTTATACGGATGAGGGAAACTGGGACCTGGTGGGCAATAACATGCCCGTTTTTTTCATTCAGGATGCAATGAAGTTTCCCGACCTGGTGCATGCCGTCAAGCCCGAACCCCATCACGGCATGCCACAAGCGGCTTCCGCGCACGATACCCTCTGGGACTTCGTATCGTTGATGCCGGAGTCGGCGCACATGATGTTGTGGCTGATGTCCGACCGCGCCATTCCGCGCAGCTTTCGCATGATGCAGGGTTTCGGCGTCCACACCTTCCGCTTCATCAATGAACGGGGCGAATCAAAATTCGTCAAGTTCCACTGGGACCCCAAACAGGGCACTCATTCTTTGGTGTGGGACGAAGCCGTCAAGATATCCGGCGCCGACCCGGACTTCAATCGCCGCGATCTCTGGGAAGCGATCGAGGCCGGCGAATACCCAGAATGGGAACTGGGGGTTCAGATCTTCGACGAAGCGCAGGCCGAATCGTTCAGCTTCGATGTGCTGGACTCGACCAAGCTGATCCCCGAGGAACTGGTTCCCATAACGCCTATTGGCCGCATGGTACTCACTCGTAATCCCGACAATTTTTTTGCTGAAACCGAACAGGTGGCCTTCTGCTCGGCGCATGTGGTGCG
This sequence comes from Eoetvoesiella caeni, assembly GCF_003315175.1. GTDB lineage: Bacteria > Pseudomonadota > Gammaproteobacteria > Burkholderiales > Burkholderiaceae_B > Eoetvoesia > Eoetvoesia caeni. Next base: position 96,891 of record NZ_QNRQ01000005.1, read on the forward strand.
CGGCATCGACTTCACGAACGACCCGTTATTGGCGGGACGCATACATTCCTATATCGATACACAGATAACACGCCTGGGCGGCCCTAACTTCCACGAGATTCCGATCAATGCGCCGCTGGCGCCGGTATACAACAATCAGCGGGATGGCATGCATCGGCAGGCCGTCCATCATGGACGGGCAGCCTACGAGCCGAACTCGCTGGGCGGCGGATGCCCATTCCAGGCTGGCTCGGCCGGGTTCATATCGTTTCCCGAACCGGTCGACGCCACCGAGCTTCGGGGCAAGCCCGAGAAATTCGCGGAACACTACAACCAGGCAACCCTGTTCTACGAAAGCCAGGCCCAGCACGAAAAACAACACATCATCAATGCATTTTCTTTTGAGCTAAGCAAGGTGACGGTCCCCGGGATCAGGCAGCGAATGGTGGCTCAGCTGCGCAATGTCTCGGAAACCTTGGCTTCGGCCGTGGCAGGGAATCTGGGAATGCGCGAAATGCCGGATCCGATGCCCAAGGCGAACGCACAAGAAGTCATTCCCGAAGTGACGCGCTCGGATTTTCTTTCGCTATTGGCCCGTCCCGGGGAGACCGGGATACGGACACGCAAAATCGCAATCCTTGCCGCCGACGGGATCAACGCCAAGACAGTCGAACAAATGGCGCAAGCCCTGATTGCACAAGGCGCGGTGGTCCGGCTGGTGGGGCAGCATATCGGCCTTGTCTCGGCGGATTCCGAAACGCCGCTGGACCTGGACGCCTCTTTACAAAACAGCCCTTCGCCGCTTTTTGACGCTGCCGTCATACCGGATGGCGCTGCTGCAATCGAAACCCTCGCAGCCGACGGACTGGCGCTGGAGTTTTTGCGGGACCTGTTCCGCCATGGCAAGGCATTATTAGCGATAGGAGGCGGGGAACTTCTTATACAACGTGCGGCCATCCCTATCGACCCCAAGGACGCAGGCCTGATCATCGCCAAAGATCTTGCGCAAAACACGATCGATGATTTTGTTGCGGCAGTGCAAAAACACAGGCACCCTGGACGCGAGAGCGATCCTCCCTTGGTATAGCTGAAAATTTTTCCACACAGGCCGGCCGCCGAATGCCCCGCCAGCCCTCTACGGAGGGCTTTTCGTTGTCCGTCGATATGCAAAAAACCTAGCTGCGCCGCAGCAAAATCAGTATAGTACCCATGCGGCACAGCAACAAAAACAAACATACCGAAACGGACAGGAGACTTTGTGAAGCAATCCGCACGGGGCGCCGAAGCGCCTTCATTTCTACGCAACGATATTCGGCTGCTGGGCAAAACCCTTGGCCAGGTCATCAGGGAAAACGACGGCAAGGCCACATACGATGTCGTTGAAAAGCTCAGGCAGGCGGCGGTAAAGTTTCGGCGCGAGGGCGATCTTAAATCGGGACAAATTCTTGTCCGACAGATTGAAAAACTGGCCGCCGGCCAAACCAACTCGGTTGCGCGCGCCTTTAGCTATTTTCTGCATCTATCCAATATTGCCGAAGACCGCGACCAGAATCGGCGCCAGCGCCAGCATGAACTGGCCGACGGCGCGCCCATGCACGGCAGCCTGCTGCATGTCCTGGACTTCCTTAAAGCGCGGGGCGTGGACTCGCGCAAAGTGCGCCGCTATCTGGACAGCGCCTGCATCGTGCCGGTCTTGACGGCCCACCCAACCGAGGTACAGCGCAAAAGCACACTGGACATACACCGCGAAATCGCGGTGTTGCTGGCCCACGATACCGACGCGCTGACGCCGTCGGAGGCGCGGCATATGCAAAAGCGGCTCACTGGCCTGATTGCCGTCCTGTGGCAAACGCGCATGCTGCGCCAGCAAAAACTGACCGTGCTGGACGAAATCGACAACGCGCTGACGTATTACGACAGTACATTTCTGCGTGCCATACCCAGGCTGTACCAGGATCTGGCCGAAAAGCTGCAACCCGCCGCGCGCACGCTGCTCAATGAAAGCAGCGAGCCGCTGCCGCCCTTCCTGCGCATGGGCAGCTGGATAGGCGGCGATCGCGACGGCAACCCCAATGTGGATGCCTCGACTCTGGAACAGGCGCTGCTGCGCCAGTCCACGCTGGTGTTGCAGCATTACCTGCAAGAGATCAAGTTGCTGGGAATCGAATTGTCGATATCCCAATCGCTAAGCGATGTCAGCCCCGAACTTCTGGCCCTGGCACAGGCCAGCGGCGACCCTTCGCCGCACCGGATGGACGAGCCTTACCGCCGCGCGCTGATTCATATTTACGCACGGCTGGCCGCTACCTCCACCGTACTGGCCGGCCATACGCTGGCATTGTGGCCGACCTACGACGCCCCGCCCTATTCCACGCCACGGGACTTCATGCACGATCTGCAAGTGCTTGCCGACTCGCTCGGCCAGCACCATGGCGCCCTCATCGCGCAATTGCGCCTGACCGGCCTGCGCCAGGCTGCCGCGGTGTTCGGATTTCATTTGGCGACTGTCGACCTGCGCCAAAGCTCAGACGTACACGAACGCGTCCTGACCGAATTGTTCAAGACCGCGCAAGTCAGGCATGACGGCGGTATCGTGGACTACGCCGCATTGTCTGAACAAGACCGCATTGAATTGCTGCGCGCCGAAATCCACCAGGCCAGGCCGCTGGTTTCCCCCTGGGCGGCCTACTCGCCGGAAACCGAAAAAGAACTGGCCATTTTGCGCATGGCGGCAAGCTGCCGCAAAAAATACGGCGAGATGGCAATCACCCAGACCATCGTCTCGCATACCGAGACCCTCAGCGACCTGCTCGAAGTGCTGGTACTGCAGCAAGAGACGGGGCTTATCGAGCCAACGCCCGCCGACGGCCATGCCGGGCGCCAGGGCCTGATGGTCGTACCGCTGTTCGAAACCATCCCCGACCTGGAACGCAGCCCCGACATCATGGCCGCCTGGCTTGACCTGCCCGAGGTCAAGGCACGCGTGCATCATGTGCAAGACAACATTCAGGAAGTCATGCTGGGCTACTCGGACAGCAACAAGGACGGCGGCTACCTGACCTCGAACTGGTCGCTCTACCAGGCCGAACGCCGGCTGGTCCAGGTCTTCATGAAGCGCAAAACGCAGTTGCGGCTATTCCACGGCCGCGGCGGCTCGGTGGGCCGCGGCGGCGGATCCAGCTTCGATGCCATCCTGGCCCAGCCGCCCGGCACGGTCAATGGACAAATACGCCTGACAGAACAGGGCGAAGTCATCCAGGCAAAATACAAGAATGCCGAGGTGGGCCGCTACCACCTGGAAATGTTCGTCGCCGCCACGCTCGAAGCCAGCCTGGTTCCGGCATCAACCGCTACCCGGATGGAAGACGACAATATGGCGCAGTTTGGGCCGGCCCTGGACTTCATGTCCGATGCGGCTCAGCGCGCCTACCGCAACCTGGTCTATGCCACACCAGGCTTCAATGACTATTTTTTCGCATCGACGCCTGTGCTCGAAATCGCCGGCTTGAATATTGGCTCGCGCCCGGCTTCGCGCAAGGCCAATAGCCGGATCGAAGACCTGCGGGCCATCCCCTGGGGTTTCTCGTGGGCTCAATGCCGCCTGCTGTTGACCGGGTGGTACGGAATGGGAACGGCGCTGCGCAGTTATATCGACAACGGCCTAGAAGGGGTGGCTTCCACGCCCGAAAACCGACTGGCGCAGTTGCAGGACATGGCGCAAACCTGGCCTTTCTTCAAAACGCTGTTGTCGAACATGGAGCAGGTACTGGCCAAGACCGACCTTGGCATTGCCAGGCAATACGCGCAGCTTGTGCCGGATGCCGCTTTGCGCAACAACATCTTCCAGCGCATCGAAGCCGAACTCACGCTGACGCAAGAGATGTTCACCCGCGTTGCGCAGCGCGAGGTGCTGGCCGAAGATCCTGTGCTGGCCGCCGCGCTGAGCGAAAGGTTCGCCTATATCGACCCACTCAATCACTTGCAAGTGGAGCTGTTGCGGCGCCACCGTCAGGCCGGCGCCAGATCGGCACGCGGCAGCGAAAACCAGATCCAGCGTGCCATACACATGACAATCAACGGCGTGGCCGCCGGCTTGCGCAATTCGGGCTAAGCGAAAATCCCGGAAACCACGCTGCGCAGCCAGCGGTTTCCGGGGTCGCGGGCGCAGCGCTCGTGCCAATGCTGCATTACCCGATACCCCGGCACGTTGAACGGCAAGGGAAACACTTTGATGTGGCGATTCTGCTGCAGGAACAAACCCAGGCGTTCGGGCACGATGACCAGATAGTCGGTGTTTTCGATATTGGCGGCTATGCCGGAAAAATTCGGCACGCGCACGGCGATGGTACGTTGTATGCCGTGCGCCAAGAGTATCTCGTCGATAAGGCCAGTGCTGGTGGCCGAGGGGCTTACGGTCATGTGCAGCTCTTGCTGAAATTGCGCACGCGTTAGCTTGTCGCGAACCCGCGCATGCCCGGCGCTGGCAATGCAGACAAAACGCTCGTCCAAGAGCTTTTGCTGGTAAATGCCCGCTTCCAGCCGGGGCATGAACCCTATTGCCAGGTCGACCTCACCCGATTCAAGCAGGCGCAAAGTGTCTTCGGACACAGTGGTAATGTCCACCCGCACCGAAGGCGCGTCGCGCTTCAGCACACGCAGCAAGGACGGCAAGGCGGTCACTTGCGCAATGTCGCTCATGCACACACGGAACGAACGCTGCGATGTGGCGGGCTCGAAGCGGGCCCGGTGATTCAACATGGTATGCAGCAAAGCCAGCGTCTGCCGGACATAGGGCAACAGGTCCTGCGCCAGTGCTGTCGGCGCCATGCCTTGCTTGGTACGGACAAAAAGCGGATCGCTGAAATGTTCGCGCAGCTTGCGCAAACCCATGCTGACCGCCGGCTGCCCGATACCGAGCTTTTCGGCGGCTTGCGAAATATTGCCCGTATTGAAGATCTCGTCGAATACGGCAAGCAGTTTCAAATCAATGTTGTCCATGGCCCTCTATCCCGATCGTCCGGCGGCGAAAGCATCGCCAATCGTGCATCCAGATACTTTAGCATCAATTATTTTGATAAACATTATTAAAAATGATGTATCGACTGATAATCCTGTGATGCCTATACTGGGGCCATCCTTGTCGGGCTGGCTCGTCTTGGCGAGCATTGCCGCAGGCGCGGCAGCGCCATCACCCTATCTATTTGGAATATCACCATGAAACTTTGCAGATTCGGCAATAACCAGCTTGGACTCGTGGAAGGCACACAAATCCGCGACGTCAGCGCCGCGCTTGACGTGCTACCCAGCCATCGCTATCCCCTGCCCGGCCATGACCCGCTTATCGCCCACCTGGGCGAACTGATGGCACGCATCGACGCCATCAAGGAACAGGCCCCGACTGTGCCGCTTGCCGGCGCGCAATTGCTCTCGCCAGTGGCCAATCCCGGCAAGATCATTGCCGCGCCGGTCAACTACGTCAAGCATTTGCAGGAAGTCCTGGACGACCCCAACCTGCATCACGAAATGCGGATCAACCATATCCAGCGCGCGGGCCTGTTCCTGAAGGCCCCCAGTTCGCTGGTGGGCGCGGACGCCGGCATCGCCCTGCGCAAGCTCGACAGGCGCAACGATCACGAAGTCGAGCTGGCTGTCGTCATCGGCAAGCAAGGCAACAATATCCGGCGCGAAGATGCGCTGGACTACGTTGCGGGCTACTGCATAGGCCTGGACATCACCATACGCGGACCTGAAGAACGCAGCCTGCGCAAATCGCCCGACAGCTATACCGTACTGGGCCCGTGGCTGGTCACGGCCGACGAGCTGCCCGATGCCTCCAGCCTGGACCTGGAACTGTCGGTCAACGGCGAAACACGCCAGCAGGCCAACACCAGCGACCTGATCCTCGGCGTTGCCGAACTGATCGAGTTTGCTTCGTCCTTTTATACCTTGCATCCGGGCGACGTCATTATTACCGGCACACCGGAAGGCGTGGGCCCATTGGTGCCCGGCGACGTCATGAAGGCCTCGATAGAAGGGATCGGATCCATGCAGGTAAACGTGCGCGCGGCCTGAGGCAACAGCCGCCTGCACTCCGGAGATCATCATGAGCAATGCTACATCCCCCGGCACGCGAGAACATGACGCCGTGCGGCAAGAGTTCTATCAGCGGCTGGACCAGAACGGCGTCGCGCCGCTGTGGGCCGCCATGGCCAGGCTTGTCACGCCCCAGCCGCGCGCCCAATACGCTCCGGCATCCTGGAAGTATGCGCAGATGCGGGCGTTGCTGATGGAGGCAGGCGGGTTGATTACAGCGCGCGAAGCCGAACGCCGCGTGCTGGTTCTTGAAAATCCGAGCTTGCGCGGCATTTCGCAGATAACGCAAAGCCTGTATGCCGGCCTGCAACTCATCATGCCCGGAGAAATCGCGCCCAGCCACCGCCACGCCGCGGCGGCCCTGCGCCTGGTCATCGAAGGCCAAGGCGCATATACCGCCGTCGACGGCGAACGCATCACCATGCATCCCGGCGACTTCATCATTACGCCTTCGTGGACATTTCACGACCACGGCAATCCGGGTTCGGAGCCGGTCATCTGGCTGGACGGCCTGGACGTGCCCATTGTGAATATGTTCACGGCCAGTTTTGCCGAAAGCTACCCGCAAGAAACGCAAGCCATCGTGCGCCCCGAAGGCGACGCCGCGGCACGCTACGGCGCTACCCTGCTGCCGTTGGACTACACGCCACAAGGCAGCTCGTCCCCGCTGTTCGTCTATCCCTACAGCCGCAGCCGGGAAGCCCTTGATCAACTCCATCGCAATGGCCCGCTGGACGCCCACCACGGCATCAAGCTGCAATATGCCAACCCCGCCACCGGCGGCGCGCCCATGCCAACCATGGCAGCGTTTACGCAACTGCTGCCAGCGGGTTTCGAAAGTGCAGCCTATCGTTGCACGGACGGCACGGTCTACTGCGTTGTGGAAGGCCGCGGACGCAGCCGCATCGGCGAACAAACCATCGAGTGGGGCCAACACGATGTCTTTGTCGCGCCCTCGTGGTGCGAGGTACAGCACCAGTCGGACGAAGACTCCGTGCTGTTCAGCTTTTCCGACCGCCCCGCCCAGAAAGCCCTGGGCTTGTGGCGCGAAAGCCGGGGCTAGCGCGAGCGGCGAACACATACGGCGCCTGGGTCAACAGACACAGCTTGATGCCTGGCACACCTATCTGGAATCTTGAGGACAGCAGCAACCATGAGCAATAATCCACACACACTATTGATCGCCGGCGGCGGCATCGGCGGCGTTGCAGCCGCACTGTCCCTGGCCAAGCAAGGGCATCGCATACATCTGTTCGAACAGGCCAGCGAATTCAAGGAAATCGGCGCGGGTATCCAACTGGGGCCCAATGCGTTCTATCTGTTCGACCAACTGGGGCTGACTGATCGGATCAACGCGCTGGCGGCTTTCCCGGACGACCTGGTGGTCATGGACAGCATCTCGGGAGACGAAATCACCGCCATTTCGGCCGCGACGCTCATCCGCAAACGCTTCGGCTATCCCTACGGCCTTATCCATCGCGCGGACTTGCACGCGGTGCTTCTGGACGAATGCCGGCACTTCCCTAAAATAACCATGCATTCAGGCTGCAAGATGGCCGACTTCGAAGATTTGGGCGACCATGTCGTCCTGCGTACAGAAGCCGGCGAAACCTACACCGGCGACGCGCTGATCGGCGCCGACGGACTGTGGTCGGGCGTGCGGGCCAAAATCGTCAACGACGGCCCGCCGCGGGTCTCGGGGCACATTGCCTACCGCGCCGTCCTGCCCATCGAAGATGTACCCGAAGCCAACCGGCGCAACGCCATGACGTTATGGGCCGGCCCCAAGAACCACTTGGTGCACTACCCTTTGCGCGGCGGCAAGCTGTTCAATCTGGTCGCGGTCTTCCACAGCGATCGCTACGAAGAAGGCTGGGATTCATACGGCGACACCGAAGAATTGATGCTTCGATTCGAAGGCGTCGTTCCGGAAGTGAAGCAGATGCTGAACAAAATCGAATCATGGCGGATGTGGGTGCTGTGCGACCGCGAGCCCATCAAGGAATGGAGCAAGGGCCGGGTAACACTGCTGGGCGACGCGGCCCATCCCATGCTGCAATATCTGGCGCAAGGCGCCTGCATGGCCATGGAAGACGCAGTTTGCCTGGCTCGCAAAGTACAGGAATCGAAGGGCGACCTGCCCGCCGCGCTGGTGTCTTATCAAGACGCCCGCTACCTGCGCACTGCGCGGGCGCAACTGACCGCCCGCTTGTACGGCAACGTCTACCACGCCGCCGGTGCAACCCGCGACCTGCGCAATGCCTTCTTGCGTGGACGCACGGCGGAACAATTCTGCGAAGGTAATGCGTGGCTGTACGACCAGGCGGAATTCAAGCAAAGCCTGGGCTAACTTGGGCTGTGCCCGTGCGGTATGGGGCCCCACTGCGGATTGAAACCATATCGCCCGCCGCGGCCCCAAAAAAAAGCACGCCATGCAAGCCGGCGTGCTTTTTCGTATCAACGGTCCGTCAAGCATTCATACTATATTGCCTGGGGGAAAGCCAACCGCGGTAGCGGCGCAGCGTGGGGGCTTATATCCCCTCTACCTGCGCTCGCCCTTTTTGCCGTCTTTCTTTTCAACGTCTTCCTGACGCTGCTCTTCCTGGTTCTCGGACTCGGGGGCCGCCCAATTAAGCGGCTCGATGATCAAGGGTGTTTTCTTCTGCGCCGGTTTTTTCGACATAGTAACGAACTCTCCTTAAATGCATTTAGGGGCGCACAGTGCGCCCCCACCTCTTTAAGGGTAACCCATTGGGCACGATAAGGCCAGCCCGGCCGCAAAGCGCAAGGGTTAACATAGAAGCGTTGCCAACTTTATGCAGATGCTTTCATGGACGACCAAGTCGTTGCCGCCATGTCCCGCTGGCCTGACGTACCGGCTGTTTTCGGCTGGCTCTCGCTGAACCGGCAGGGGCAATGGCGCATACACCCCCAGGGCAATGGCGGCTCGGCAGGCTCGCACGGCGAGGCCGTGCTTGCCGAAGGCGAAGCCATCACCAATCCGCAAATCCTTCAGTTCATCAATCGCAACTACTGCGGCGACATGCAAGGACGCTGGTATTTTCAGAATGGTCCGCAACGCGTCTTCGTTCGCCTGGACAGCGCACCCTATATTCTGCGCACCATAGGCGCGGGCCCGTGCTTGCAAACGCACAATGACCTGCCGGTGCGGGATATTCATGGCTGGTGGGTGGACGACGAAGGCAGGCTCTACGCCAGCACCGAGCACGGCCCGGGCCTGATCGCGGGGCGCGATACCGTCGGCGTGTTCGAGGCGCTGCGCACCGCGGACGGCCAGGCCCTGCTGGACGTGCTTGATCCTGCGCCGCCAAAGCAGCCGGTCATGCTGGCGCCGCTGTATGCCGGCAGCCAAGCCCGCACCGCGCCCATGCATTTTTGCCCGGCCGCGCAAATTCCGCAGCAGATGGGGTTTACGCGCTTTCCCGCGCCGGACGCCGATGGCGCGCCGCCGTGATGCTGAAAGCCCTGACGCCACGACCGGCAACAGTCTTGGGCGACGAAAGAACTTCTGTGCCGATCCGGTTCGGGCGGATGCCTCTTGTGCTTTGGTTCGTGGCCGATTGGTTATAAAATGCCCCTCATGACTATGCCCGCGCCCTCTTTCTACTTCCCCGCCCCCCGAACGCAAAAATTCTGCAGTCAATGCGGCGCGGCGCTTGTAATCCGCATACCGCCCGACGACAACCGCCAGCGCGATGTCTGCGAAAACTGCGGTGCCATCCACTACCAGAACCCGCGCAACGTCGTGGGCGTCCTGCCCGTCCTGGACGATACCGTCTTGCTGTGCAAGCGCGCCATCCAGCCACGCTACGGCAAGTGGACTCTTCCCGCCGGCTTCATGGAGCTTAGCGAAACCACCGCCCAGGGAGCCATGCGCGAGACCCAGGAAGAAGCCGGTGCGCAAATCGAACTAGGGCCTTTATATACCGTCATCGACGTACCCGCCGTCAACCAGGTGCACATTTTTTACTTGGGCAAAGTGCTTAGCCCCGAACTGCATCCGGGCCCCGAAAGCCTGGAAGCCGGCTTTTTCAAAGAGTCGGAAATTCCGTGGGGCGACCTGGCCTTCCGTACTGTCAGCAGCACGCTCGAACACTATTTCAAAGACAAGCCCAGCGGGCAATTTCCCACACGCCACTACGACGTCCTGTTTCCTGTGGGCGACTAGGAGGCGGCGGTTTGAAGACCCTGGCTTGGCTCGACGAGCATACGCCATTCCCTCATCCCGACCATGCACTGGGCGACGGCCTGCTGGCGGCCGGCGGCACGCTGACAATAGCCAGGCTGGCCGAGGCCTACTCCAAAGGCATTTTCCCCTGGTATAACGAGGGCGACCCGATTCTGTGGTGGAGCCCCGAGCCGCGCATGCTGTTGCGTTGCGCCGACTTCAACGCTTCGCGCTCGCTGCGGAAAAAACTGCGCCAGCTTGCCCGGCAAGAACAGGACGCGGACGCCCGCGTCCAGATCCGCATGAATATGGCGTTTGCACAAGTCATGCAAGCCTGTGCCGAGCCGCGCGACGGCCAAAGCGGCACATGGATATCGCCCGATATCCTTGCCGCATACGGCCAGTGGCATCAGGAAGGACGCGTGCACAGCATCGAGACCTGGATCGACGGCGAACTGGCCGGCGGCCTTTACGGCGTCAGCCTTGGACGCTTCTTTTTCGGCGAATCCATGTTCAGCCGCGCCGCCGACGCATCGAAGCTGGCGCTGGCCTATCTGGTCATTTACCTTATGGCGCACGGCGTCAAGTATATTGATTGCCAGCAGCAGACCAAGCACCTTGGCAGCCTTGGCGCCAAGCCGGTCGCACGCAAACTGTTCCTGGAAAAACTGGAACAGTCCTTGCGTTACCCGCCGCCTCCGTGGGGCCATGGGCAGCTGCTGCAATCGGGCAAGCTTGCGCCGCCGGGCACAAAGACGCCATAATGAAACTGCGATGCACGAGCAGGCAAGACCATGAGCCATCCTACCGACCTCAAGTTTAAAACCTTGCAGTTTTACTCGACTGCCTCCTATCCGTGCAGCTACCTCGAAAACCGCGAGGCACGTTCGCAAGTGGCCACCCCTTCACATCTTATCGACACGCATACCTATACGCAGTTGGTGGCCCAAGGCTTTCGGCGCAGCGGGCTGTTTACCTACCGCCCCAATTGCGATACCTGCCAAGCCTGCAAACCCGTGCGCATCGACGCATTGAACTTCAAGCCCACGCGAACCCAGCATAAGACCTGGAACCGGCACCAAGGGCTGCGGGCGCGCAATCTGCCGCTATTGTTCAATGCCGAACACTTCAATCTTTATCGCCGCTACGTTGCGGCGCGTCACCCGGGCGCCGGCATGGACGAAGACAGCCAAAGCCAATACACCCAGTTCCTGCTTTCCAGCCGTGTCAATTCCACCTTGATCGAGTTTCGCACACCCGGCGGCGAGCTCCGGATGGTGTCGCTCATTGATATCCTGGACACCGGTTTGTCGGCGGTCTACACCTTCTTCGACCCCGAAGTCGCGGGCAGCCTGGGCACCTATGGCATTCTGTGGCAACTGGACCGTTGCAAGGCCATGGGCCTGCCATGGTTATACTTGGGCTACTGGATCGAAGAAAGCCGTAAAATGGCTTACAAATCGCAGTTTCAGCCGCAGCAAATCCTGCAAGGCGGCGAATGGCTCTCTCCCTGATACCCCATGTCTTTTTTATTCAATTCTTACGCGCTGGCGCGCCCGGCGCTCTTTTCCCTGGACGCTGAAACCGCCCACGAAGTCACTCTTTCATCGCTGCAAAAATCCTACGATTGCCGCCTGACCCGTAATTTGATTACGACCAGGCCCGCGTTGCCCAGCATGCTGATGGGGCTTAGCCTGCGCAACCCCATTGGGCTGGCGGCGGGACTGGACAAGAACGGCAGCCATATCAACGCACTGGGACAACTGGGTTTCGGCTTTATCGAAGCCGGGACCGTCACGCCCCAGCCCCAGCAAGGCAACCCCAAGCCGCGCCTGTTCCGCCTGCCGCGCGCCAATGCACTGATCAACCGGATGGGATTCAACAATACCGGCTTGGCCGCCTTCCTGCAGAATGTACGGGACAATGAATGGCGCAAGAACGGCGGCATCTTGGGACTGAACATCGGCAAGAACGCCAGCACCCCGATCGAGCAGGCGGTAGACGACTACCTGGCCTGCCTGGACGGCGTGTATCCGCATGCCGATTACATTACCGTCAATATCTCGTCGCCCAACACGCAGAATCTTCGCACGCTGCAGCGCAACCAGGAACTGGCCGCGCTGCTCGAGCCGCTAAGCGAACGGCGCAAGGCTTTGGCCGACCAGTCCGGGCGCCATGTTCCCATGGCCGTGAAAATAGCCCCGGACCTGACCCACGACCAGATCGACATCATTGCCAGTGCGCTGCTGCACTTCGGCATAGACGGCGTCATTGCAACCAACACCACGCTTTCGCGCGAGGTGGTGCAAGGCTTGCCGCATGCCGACGAGGCCGGCGGCGTCTCGGGCTCGCCCGTGCATGAGCTCTCGCTGGCGGTCATTGAACGGCTGCGCGCCCACGCTGGCGCAGCGCTGGCGATTATCGGCGTAGGTGGCATCTTGAATGGCAAACATGCCCAGGAAAAAGTCGCGGCCGGCGCCGATGCGGTTCAGTTGTATACCGGCCTTATCTATCGGGGCCCGGCCCTGATAGGAGAATGCGTGCAGGAAATGACTAAGGCGAGGTAGGGTAAAAGCCCCCACGCTGCGCCGCTAACGCGGCTTGCTGCCCCCCAAGGGGGCGCCTTTTGCCTTGGGGCGGCCCGGCGGCAAAAGATACCCCCACGCTGCGCCGCTAACGCGGCTTGCTGCCCCCCGAGGGGGCGCCTTTTGCCTTGGGGCGGCCCGGCGGCAAAAGATACCCCCACGCTGCGCCGCTAACGCGGCTTGCTGCCCCCCCAAGGGGGCGCCTTTTGCCTTGGGGCGGCCCGGCGGCAAAAGATACCCCCACGCTGCGCCGCTAACGCGGCTTGCTGCCCCCCGAGGCAAAAAACCCCGGAAGATTTCTCTTTCGGGGTTTTTATTGTCCTCGGCGGCCAGTTGGTGGCCGCCTTAGGCGAAAAGCTTAGGCGCGGCGGGCGCTTTTGACTGCTTTGTTCGAAGCTTCGGCAACATCGGTAGCAGCCTTGAACGTGGCGTTCGTGGCGGCCGAGATGTTCGACTCGGCGGCTTCCTGGGCTTGCTTGGAAGCCTTGGCAACCGATTCGTAGGCGCTGGTAGCGGTAGCCAGCGACGACTTCAACAGTGCAACGGCGCTTTCCGAACCGGTAGGCGCGCTTTTGGCGAACTGTTCGATGGCTTCGGAAACCTGCTGTTGACCTTGGGCGACTTGCTCTTCAGCCAATTTCGACAGGTCGGTTTGTACGCCGGACACGATGTCGTAAACATGCTTGCTGTAGGCAACAGCCTTTTCAGCGCTAGGCTGGCTCAGGCCCGATGCGAAAGCCAGGGCTTCCTGGGGATCTTTGACGCCAATGGCTTCTTGCGATTTCTGGGCGACTTCGTCGAAAGTGGCCTTGAGCACTTTCAGGTTCAGGTCGACCAGCTTTTCGAAACCGCCGAAGAAGGTGCCCTGAACAGCTATCAGCTTGTCCAACGACGCTTTTTGGCTGGCCAGAACTTGTTGGGGAATTGCGCTCATGATAATTTTTCCTTGATGATGGCCGGGCTTATGGCCAGGCGTGATATTCAAATTGGGCTCGGGGTTATAAGTCCCAGAAGGCTAAACCAATCACCATCCTGCGTGAAAACCTTCCATGCTGCAACGCACAATTCAAATTCTACCAGCTTCGATCAGGCTGTCAAGGATTATTTGTTGCGATGCAACAAAATCGTAATGCAGGGCCAAAATGTCGGTGCTCAGGCTTTGCCCTCGTACCCAAGGGCGGCGGAGATCTTGGATGCGGTATCCAGCAGCAAAGCTATCCATTCGTCGCGCATGCGCTCGGCAGGGGCCGAAATCGACAGGCCGGCCTGCATTTTGCCCGTGTCGTCATATACCCCGGCCGCTATGCAGCGCACGCCCAGTTCCAGCTCTTCGTTGTCGCGCGCATACCCATGGCGGCGAATCAGCGCCAGGTCGCGCTCTAGCTGGTCGGCCTGGGTAATGCTGTTGCGGGTCGTACCCGCCAGGCCGGTGCGCATGATGTAGGCCTTGATCTGGCGCGGATCGCTGACAGAAAGGAACAACTTGCCGGTAGAGGTAAGGTGCAAAGGAGCGCGCCCGCCGATGGCGCGGACAACCTGCATGCCCGAACGTTCGCTCCAGGACCGCTCGACATAGATGATTTCGTCGCCCTGCTGCACCGACAGATTAATAGTCTGGCCGGTGATTCTGTGCAGCTCGCGCATATAGTCGTGGGCCGCTTCGCGGACATTCAGCCGGCCCTTGACCAGCGAACCGAGCTCCAGCAGGCGCATGCCCAATTGATACATGCCGCTGTCCACTCTTTCGACGTAGCGGCCCACGACCAGGTCATTAAGAATGCGGTGCGTGGTGGACGTATGCAGGCCGGTTGCCGCCGCCAGGTTCTTCAAGGCAATAGGCTCGCTATGCTTGGCAAGGACGTCCAGCAGCATCATGGCCCGCTCCAGTACCTGGATGGTAATGGATGAACCGTTGAACGAGGGGGTAAGCGGCATTGGCCGAAGGGTGGAAGTTCTGGACATAGTAAGAATTGACGCGACGCAACAATCCCATATTATGAAAAAAAAACCGCTTTTGGCAAGTATTTTTTTGCGGGACGCAAACGCGGCCCCGCCCCGCCCCATTTGCCGGCAGCTATGGTTTTTGCGGCGGCGTCAACGACCCACCCACCCTTTCGACCTCGGAGCGCAGGAATGCCAGCGCTTCAGCCGCCGCCTTGGGCTCGCCCTTGACGCCCAGGTCGATATGCGGATTGGCGACATCGCCCACACTGGGCAGGCTGAAGGCCTTGACGCCCGGCCATTTGCGTTCAAGTTCTTCCATGGCGGGGGTAATGCGCGACTCGGGCAAAAGAAACGCCAGGAAAGAATGTTCGACGCGGGTAATCTGGTGATGCCATTGCCGATAGCGCGTATCAAGAGTCCACTCGATCATGGGCCAGGCCATTACCGGAAACCCCGGCACAAAAGTATGGTTGCGAATAAAGAAACCGGGAATCTTGTTGTATGGATTGGGCACGATTTCGGCCCCCACCGGGAAGACCCCCATTTGCAGCCGCTGCTGGTTTTCAGGCGTGGACATATCGGCGCTGCCCATCCCCTTGCGCGCGTTCTCGGCACAGCGCTCGGCAATAAGGCGTTCTGCTTCGGGGTGCAACTGAAGCTTCAGCCCCAGCGCCAGGGCCGCGGCCTGGCGCGTGCGGTCGTCGGGGGTGCCGCCGATGCCGCCGCAGCTGAACACAATATCGTCCGTGGCAAAGCTGCGCGACAAGACTGCAACAATATCGTCCTGATCGTCGGAGACGAACTCGGCTCCGGCCAGCTGCAGGCCGCGCTGGGAAAGCAGTTCGACCACTTTGGCAAAATGCTTGTCCTGGCGTCGGCCGGAAAGGATTTCGTCGCCGACGATGATCAAACGTATACGAGGTGGCACAAGCACAGTCATGGAATCCTGCTTTTTATTGGAATGAAGTCTTTATTTATACATCCGGCGCGGCCTGTCCGCGCAGCTGGCGCAGCGCTTCAAGGCTGAAATGCGCAAACACCAGCGCCGAGAAAACAGGCAGAATCAGCCAGGCGGGCGGAAACAGGTTGATCAGGGAAAGGATGCCGCCCATTGCCCAGTACTTGCGATTATGGCGACGCCATAGCAGTTTGCGCTCTTTGGCGCTGGCGTGCTCAACAACCGAATCGACCCTTAGCATGCGCGAAAAAGCGAATGCCCACCAGAATAAAGGCAGCAGCACCGGCATGGGGGGAATCAGCCACAGCGGCATGGTTACCAGCCACCCGGCAATGAAAATGCAGCTTACCCACAGTGCGTTCCAGCCGCCCACCGCCAGGGAAAGCTCGCCATGGCGGACCACGCCCCTGTATTCGCGCGCTTCAAGGTGCTTAAGCACCAAGGGCATGACAAAAACCGCGGCAATGACCAAGCCTAGAATGCCCGATATGGGCAGCAATATGGCCACGGCCAGCAAGGGAATAAGATACAGCTTGATGGAAAACAGCCCGACGGCAAGCATCCATTGGTCGACGGTATCGACAACCCCCCAGCCCAGCGCCTGCGTATTAAGCCATGCGGTAAGCGGCGACCAGAACGCCCACAGCAATATAATGGCCCCTACCAATGCAATCAGGAAAGGCATCAGGATAAGCAGCAGCATCTTCGGATGGCATTGCGACACCAAGGCGCGCTTGAATGCCAGCCCCACGGCTGCCAGGCCGGTAGCCGGTTCAGGCCTTACCGCTATCTTGAAATCGCTCATATTCCGTACCCAAAAGGAAACATACGGCTATGATAAACAAACCATCACTCTTTTGCTTCTATGTCTATTTTCAATCCGTTACTTGACCATCCAAAACTGCTCGCGCGCCTGCGCGAACACCAGGGTTTGCTGGTCGTGTGCTATTGCGCGGCCTGGTGCGACACATGCACGCAATACCGCGGCGGCTTTGAAGCGCTGGCCGAAAAATTTCCGGACTGTACGTTCATGTGGGTGGATATCGAAGAAAACCCAGAGCTTCTGGGCGACGACGATGTCGAGAACTTTCCGACCCTGCTGGTACAAAGCCCGACAAAAAACCTGTTTTACGGGCCTATGCTGCCTTATGCCAGCCACCTGGAAAAACTGCTGAGCCGGCTCGACGAGAGTTCGCCGTCCATTGAAGATGGGCCGCCGCTGCTGCGGCCCCTGCTTGAGGCGGCCTGAGCGGGATTGATTCCGCCTGCTAACCAACGGCCGGGCTCAAAGGGCCGGGCCGCGCAGCTTAGCGCCGGCCGCCCAATAAAATGCCCACAGACTTGCGGGATGCCGAGCTTTTATGGCTGGCAATCTGGGGGGCTATCTGCGCCGCCGAGGCCGACGGCACATAGGGCTTGGAGAAAAAATCGTCAACCGGCTTGCGGCCCGAGCCGTTTTCGCGCGAATAGCTGCTGCGCGACTGGCGGTCACGGCCGTTGGCGGCATGGTCGGAACGCGAACCCGACGAGGAGCGCGGGCGCTCGGCAGCCGGCAATGCAAGCTGGCCACGCGGAATCTTGACCTTGATGAGCTTTTCGATATCAAGCAGGAAGCGCTCTTCATCGGCGGTGAACAGCGCAATGGCTTCGCCGCTGGCGCCAGCGCGGCCCGTGCGGCCGATGCGGTGCACATAGTCTTCGGCGTTGTAAGGCAGGTCGTAATTGATGACGCAAGGCACGCCGGCCACATCCAGGCCGCGAGCCGCGACATCGGTTGCAACCAGCACTTCAAGCTCGCCCGCTTTGAATGCCTCGAGCGCCTTCATGCGGTCGAGCTGACTTTTGTCGCCATGGATGGATTCGGCCTTGACGCCATCGCGCTCGAGCTGGCGGGCCAGCCGGCTGGTGCCGATTTTTGTGTTCGAAAAAACAATGACTTGATTCAGGCCGCGCGACTTGACCAAATGAACCACCGCGGCGCGCTTGTCTTCGCTGGACAACTGATAAGCGATCTGGGTGACGTTCTCGGCCGTGGCATTACGGGCCGCCACTTCAATTTCGATCGGTTCTTTAAGGCTGGCGCGCCCAAGCTTGCGGATCTCGTTGCTGAATGTGGCGGAAAACAGCAAGGTCTGGCGACTGGCCGGCAATAAACGAACAATGCGTTCCAGATCGGGCAAAAAGCCCATATCCAGCATGCGGTCGGCTTCGTCCAGCACCAGGATATTGACCTGGCCCAGGTTGACGTTTTTCTGTTCGACATGGTCGAGCAGGCGTCCGGGCGTGGCAATCAGGACTTCGCAGCCGCGCCGCAACGCATCGCGCTGCGGGCCGATATCGACACCACCGAACACCACCGCCGAACGCAAGGGCACCGACTGGCTGTACTGGATGACGCTGTCGGATACCTGGTCGGCCAATTCGCGCGTGGGCGTCAAGATAAGCGCCCGCACAGGATGGCGGGCGGGCGACGCGCTGGTGTTGGCATACTGCATAAGGCGATGCAGTATGGGCAGCGTGAATGCCGCCGTCTTGCCCGTACCTGTTTGCGCGGCCCCCATGACATCAAGCCCCTGCATAACGACAGGAATGGCTTGGGCCTGGATGGGGGTTGGCGTGGTGTAGCCGGTGGCGGCAACCGCCTGCAAAAGACCGGGGTGCAGGCCGAAATCGGAAAAAGTGACGGCAGGTGTATCGGAAGTAGTAGTTTCTGTCATTGAAAGTGGGTAGCGCCTAAGGCCAGGAAACCCCGGCCAGGCTTTGATAACCCCGTTAGTTTAGCGCAGTGACACCCAAGATTGACATTTGGCTATCAGGCTAAGCCCTACAGTGTCGTTAATTTTCCACGAATTTCCGGGTGGGGACGCTCGCCGGCGGCACCGGGCCGCTACTGCGCCGCCCTACCGCTTGGTACAATGGCTGCTCTTTTTGGGAGAACATTATGTCGATGTCCGATCGGGATGGTTTTATCTGGTACGACGGCAAGCTCGTACCCTGGCGCGACGCCACAACTCACGTCCTGACCCACTCCCTGCACTACGGCCTGGCCGTCTTCGAAGGGGTGCGCGCCTACAACTCCGACCTGGGCACCGCCATATTCCGGCTTGAAGAACATACCACCCGCCTGTTCAATTCGGCCCACATCTACCAAATGAAGATTCCCTTCGACCGCGAAACCATCATGCAGGCGCAGCGCGAAGTCGTGCGCCGCAACGCGCTCGACTCCTGCTACATACGGCCCCTGGTCTTTTACGGCTCCGAAAAAATGGGTGTCTCGCCCCGGGGCGCACAGGTTCATGTAGCCATCGCCGCGTGGGCGTGGGGCGCCTATCTTGGCGAGGACGCCTTGAAGCAAGGCATCCGCGTCAAGATATCGTCGTACGCGCGCCAGCACGTCAATGTAACCATGCCGCGCGCCAAAGTCGCCAGCACCTATGCCAACTCCATCCTGGCCAATGCCGAGGCGCTGGACCACGGCTACGACGAAGCTATTTTGCTCGACACCGACGGCTTCGTGGCCGAGGGTTCGGGCGAAAACATTTTCATCGTCAAGGACGGCGTCCTGTACGAACCTGAAATTGCGTCGGCCCTGACCGGAATCACCCGTTCTTCGATCCACGCCCTGGCGGCAGACCTGGGCATCAAGATCGTTACCCGGCGCCTGACCCGCGACGATCTGTACATTGCCGACGAAGCCTTTTTCACAGGCACCGCCGCCGAAGTCACTCCCATCCGCGAAATCGACCAGCGCATCATCGGACAAGGCAGCCGCGGCCCCGTCACCGAAAAATTGCAAAAAGCGTTTTTCGATGCCGTGCACGGGCGCAACGCCAAGTATCATCATTGGTTAAGCAAGGTCTAAGCTTCCATCCGCCAAACCATCTTCCCAGCAGGAACCACCATGAGCAGTGCAGCCCCCTCTTCTCCCCACGACGACGTCATCCTCGTCGAAGCCGCCGACTTGCCGGTGTATTGCCCCGGCCCCAAGGCCCCGCTTTGGTCCATGCATCCGCGCGTGTATATCGAACTGGCCAAGGCGGGCAAGGCTTCTTGCCCGTACTGCAGCGCAACCTACCAATTGAAAGAAGGCGAACAAGCACACGGGCATTGACGCTTTCATTTTGCAATCCGGCCGGGCCCGCGCCCCGGGCCTCTTCCTCTTCTCCATGAATTACGGCCAGTGACCGCCCAGATCGATTCCTCCGCCTGCCCTACACCGTTGTGGCTGCCCAACTGCCATGTGCAGACGATGTACGGCGCGCTCGCAGCGCGCTACCACAGAATCTCGTTCGTGCGCGAACGAGTCGACACGCCCGACGGCGACTTCATCGATTTCGACTGGGTCGGCCCAGGCCTGTTTCCCGAAAAAACCGCCGGCAACGTCGTCTCGCACGAAGACCCCGGCCTTTCCAACACGGCCGCACGCCGCTGGATGCAGGAAGCCGACTGGGCCTGCCTGCCGAACGCGCCCGAAACGCCCGCATTGATCCTGTTCCATGGACTGGAGGGCAGCAGCAAAAGCCACTATGCCCAGGCCATAGCCCAACACTTTCGCGCACGCGGATGGATCGTCGTGATCGCCCATTTTCGCGGCTGCTCGGGCTATGTGAACCGCATGGCGCGGGCTTATTACTCGGGCGACTCGGACGACGTCGGCTTTATGTTCGACACGGTGTTTGCCCGCGTGCCGCAAGCGTCCTGGCACGCCGCGGGCGTCTCGATGGGCGGCAACGCCATGCTGAAGTACCTGGGCGAACAGCACGGCACCGCGGCACGGCTTGCCGCTTGCGCAGCAGTCTCGGTGCCGCTGGACCTGGTGGCCGGAGGCAACAGCCTGTCCGACACCATTATGGGACGCTATTTCTACAGCCGCTATTTTCTTAAAAGCATCAAGCGCAAGGTATTCGAAAAAGCCAAGCGCTTTCCCGGCACCATCGACACCTACAAGCTTGGCGGCGTACGTACGATTCGCGAGTTCGACGATATGTACACGGCCCCCATGCACGGCTACAAGAATGCGCTGGATTACTGGACGCGCGCCTCCAGCAAGCCCTGGCTGAAAGAACTGACGCTGCCCACGCTGGTATTGAACGCCCGCAACGATCCTTTCGTGCCCGAGCCTTCGTTGCCCGGCACCAGCGATTGCTCGGATACGGTGCTACTGCATCAACCGGCCGAAGGCGGCCACGCGGGTTTCATCACGGGATCATTTCCGGGCCATATCGGCTGGCTGCCCGCCCGCATGGCCCGCTATTTCGAGACCGGTCTTTAAGGCCAGCCGCTTAAGCCGGCCGGCGCAAGCGCCGACAGCATCAAGACTTGAAACGTTCGAGCAGTTCGCGGTCGGCCTTGAGCTTTTGCTTGATGGTTCGAATCTGCACATCAAGCTCGGACTGTACATAGAAGTCCTTGCTCATGCTTCTGGCCTGCGTCAGTTGCTCGACGGCGGTCGGCAAGGCGCCTACCTTCACGTAATAGTCGGCCATGGCGCGGCGGGCCTGCACGGGCTGGCCCAGCTTTTCGTGGCTTTGCGCCAGTAGTTGATTAAAGCGCGGTTCATCCGGCCATTGTTCAATACGCTGCGTCAAAAAAGGCACGGCTTCTTTATAGCGCCCGCTTTTTTGCATGGCCTCGACCATGGCCAGGGCCACTCCCTGGTTTTGCGGCCAGCGCGACCAGGCTTTGCTGGCCTGCTCGTATGCGGGCTCGGGCCGTCCCTGGTCCAGCGCCAGCAATACCCCCAGGCTGGAGAGCTCGGGCGCGATGATGCCGCTTTTGCCCGCGTTTTCCAGCGCCGATTGCGCGCCGCTGAAGTCCTTGTTCAACCATGCGGCATAGGCCTGGCCATACCAGGCTGCCGATTGCGCGACGCCGGAAGCATCGGCGACCTCTTGCTTGAACGATTGCAATGTCGCGCGCTGGGCGCGCGAATCACGCGCCTGCAGCACGCGCAGCTTGGCCCGCACATACCAATATGCATCGCTGTCGCGATGATGCACTTTGGGCGTTTCGCGAACCCGGTTTTCAATGTCGGACATGCGCTGTATGGACAAGGGGTGCGTACTGGCATATGAACCGCCGCCCGTGCCCTCGTTCAGCCGCGATGCATTGGAAAGCTGGTTGAACATTTCGACCATGCCGTTCGGGTCGAACCCCGCCTTGCGCAGCATGTCGAAACCCATGCGATCGGCCTCTTGCTCGGCTTGCCGGGAAAAACCCAATTGCCTGTCGACCGCAGCCGCCTGGCCGAACGCAGCCACCCCCATGGCCAAGTCGCCGCTGCCGGCCAGCGCGGCCAGCAAAGCGCCTGCCACCGAGGCGATCATGATGTGGCTGTTTTGCGATTGTTGCGTCATGCCGCGCGCCACGTGACGTTGCAGCACGTGGCCAATTTCGTGGGCAATGACCGAGGCCAGTTCGGATTCGTTCTTGGACGAAGCGACCAGACCGCTGTGAATGCCGATATAGCCGCCCGGCAAGGCAAAAGCGTTGATTTGCGGATCGCGTATGGCAAACACTGTAATCGGTTGATGCGCACCCGGCGCCGTGGCAACCAGCTTGCGGCCCAGCGCCGTCAGGTACTGATTGACGTCGGGGTCGTTGATATAGGTGGGATCGCGCCGCCCCTGCTCCATGATGGCATCGCCCAAGGTGCGCTCGAGCGCGGGCGAAAGATCGGCCGACGAAGCCGCCCCCATGCTGGGGATGCCCATGGGCTGGGCCTGCACCGCCGCAGTACCCAGCATCGCCGCCAGGGCCGCCCCGCGCAACACGGTCAATGGCATCCAGGAAAGCGGGCGGCGAACGAACATGTCAGACTCCTTGGGTGGCGGCCTGTTTCGGCGCCTCCGCGCGCCGCCGTCGTTTGTCGGGCAAGCGACCCTTGCCGGAAAGGCGCATCATGGTACCCAGCGCGAACAACAGGCCGAAGGTCTCGATAAACCCGGCCAGCACCCACATCGTAAGGCCGCCAATGCCCTGGTCGGTAACCGCCGACATGCCCGGTATGGCGCGGCCGCACAGATCGAAGACGGGATACAGGTCGTACTCGGTAAAGGTAATGACGGCGCCGACCACCATCTGCGGCACCATGGTGATGACCGGCGAAAGAATGCGCGCGCCCGGCGCCATGACCGCGGGCGGGCTGGGGCGGCGGTCGAGGATGAGGTTCCAATACATGAAACCGCTGATCACCACCGACCAATTCATCAGGCGGTACAAACGCCAGTCAAGCATGGAATAGAACTGCACGCTGGGAATCAGCCACACCAGAACCAGGAACACGAACAAGAACGGCACGAAGTACTTGTTCGTAAGCAGGCCGATTACCAGGCGCCCGGCGCCGGTACGGCAGAAGTCGCGCAACCGGATTCTTAGCGGCATGGGCAAGCCCGCGCGCAGCACCTGGCCCGGGTATGCGCCCATGATAAGCAGCGGCCCCAGATGGTGCAGCACCAGATGCTGGATGCGGTGCGCAAAAAACAGGCGTTCAGCGTAGTAGTCGACACGCGTATGCAAGGACAAATACAGCAGGACCAGGCCCACCCAAAACAGCCCCTGGCGGGCCATGCCCACGCGGTGCACCCGCACGCCGCGCACATAAAGCACGGCGGCCACGAAAAACATTGACAATAGGGCCGGAGAAAACTCCCAGGGCGTCAGCCAGCCGATCAAATCCATCGGTAAAAAGTCCAAGAATCAGGTTGGTGCCGGTTGCAGGCAATCCGGATAAGTTTACACGGAGCGAAACCGGCAAGGCGCATGGCGATATGAAGACGAACTACAGAACCAGGCCGTCCAGCCAGCCCAGCGCAACATACACATGCATGACGATCATGGCAATGCCGAACACCAGTATGCCGCTGCCGAAAAGCGTTACCCCAATGGCCACCAGCACCGGCCCCCAGCCGGTAACGGTCTGCCGCCCCGATTTCGGGTTGTATCGGGCGTCGAATTTTTCGTCGGGCTTCAAGGCAAAAACCAAAGCCTCGATAAAGCCCGCCGTAGCGGGAATGATCAACAATAGAAACGGAGGATTGTCCCACCATACTGGGTAAAACTGCACCAGCACGATCAGCAGGCACGGCACGGCGGTTGCCGCCCAGGCCCAGCGCCGGCCCAGATACCACCAGTGGGCGCCGACCACGCCAAACACCGCCGCCAGCAGGGAGACAGTAAGCTTGCTGAAATGCCTGGCCGTATTGCCAGGAGTTGATGCCGGATTTACCGGGGCTTGCGACGCGATCATGCCAGATCCTTCCTTGCGCGCCGGACAGCGCGCCAAAAAAACTTACAATCCTATATATTGTAGTTGAGCTGGGGAAAGCCATGGATGAACCGGAATTCGATATCGCCATCAGCGGCGCGGGCCCCGTCGGCAGCGCGCTGGCGTTGCTGCTGGCACGCCATAGCGCCGCCCCCGAACGCATTGCCCTGATCGGCAAGCGTTTCCACCATTCCGATGCTTTGCCCCAGGCCCCGGCACCAAACAGCGAACCCGACCCGCGCTCCATGGCGGTCAACCACGGCAGCCGCCAGTTGCTGGAAGCGCTGGGCGCCTGGCCGTCGCGCTGCGCCAGTATAGAAACCGTCCATGTGTCGCAACGCGGCCGGCTGGGACGCACGCTTATCCAGCACGACGAAATGGGCGTTCCCCGGCTGGGCAGCGTCGTGGCCTATACAGATCTGCAGATAGCGCTGCACAAGGCTGTCGCTGCCAGCGGCGTCACCCTCGTCCAGGCCCCTCATGTGCGCACGCTGGCCGCACGGCAAGTGCACCTGAACGCCTCTGGAAGAGACATCGTCAGCACGCTGGCGGTACAAGCCGACGGCAGCCAGCCCTCGGGGCTGAAGCGCGAATACGGTCAGCATGCCGTCCTGGCCACCGTGCGGGCCAGCCAGCCCAAAGCGCGCTGGGCCTACGAACGCTTCACCGACCAGGGGCCGCTGGCCTTGCTGCCCCATCCCGGCGGCGCCGACTTGTATAGCGTAGTGTGGTGCTGCGCCCCCGAGCACGCCGAGCAATTGCGGCGCATGGACGCCCAGGCTTTCAATACCGCCTTGGGCGCCATGTTCGGAGACAGGCTGGGCGTACTGAGCTGCGTCGGCCTGCGCCATATCTTTCCTTTGGCGCTGCATGCCGGACCGCTGTTGGTCAATGCGCGCACCGTCGCCATCGGCAATGCGGCGCAAACCTTGCACCCCGTGGCGGGCCAGGGCCTTAACCTGGGACTGCGCGATGCGGCGCAGCTTGCCCAAGGCCTGGCTCCCTGGCTAGGCCGGCCCGGGCGGGACCCCCGCCCTTTGCTGGAAGAGTTCGCACGCAGCCGGCGTCCCGACCGTTGGCTGACAGCCGGCATCACCGATTTTTTGCCGCGCATTTTTTCCACTCGAAATACCCTGGTCGAACATGCCAGCGGCGCCAGCCTGCTGGCGCTAGACCTGTTGCGGCCTTTGCGCGCGCCGTTGGCACGCCATTTGCTGCAAGGACTGCGCACCTGAAGCGGCCGGCCAGCACAACTTGCCCCGGGCGGTTAAAATCCTTCGATGCGCATTGGTTCCTGGCTCCTTCCCAACCCTGTTTTCGTCGCCCCCATGGCCGGGGTGACCGACCGCCCCTACCGGCAGTTATGCAAGCGGTTGGGCGCGGGGTATGCGGTTTCCGAAATGGCGGCCAGCAACCCCAAGCTGTGGAACAGCGTCAAGACATCCCGGCGCCTGGATCACGACGGCGAAATAGACCCCATCGCCGTGCAAATTGCGGGGGCTGACCCCGACATGATGGCCGAGGCCGCGCTGTTCAATATCAAGAAAGGCGCGCGCATCATCGACATCAATATGGGCTGCCCGGTAAAGAAAGTATGCAATGTCGCATCGGGATCGGCCCTGCTGCGCGATGAAACCCAGGTTGCAAGAATCCTGGCCAGCGTGGTCCAGGCCTGCCGGCCCTACGACGTACCGGTCACACTGAAAACCCGTACGGGCTGGGACCGGGACTCGCGCAATGCCGTGCGTATCGCCGCCCTGGCCGAAAGCATAGGCATCGCAGCCTTGACCTTGCATGGGCGCACACGCGCCGACCTGTACCAGGGCAAAGCCGAATACAATACTATCAAAGAAGTAAAGCAGTCAATCGGTATCCCAGTAATTGCCAATGGGGATATCGATAGTCCCGAGAAGGCACAATTCGTACTACAGTACACGGGGGCCGATGCAATCATGATCGGTCGGGCCGCGCAGGGCCGCCCCTGGATTTTCCGCGAGATCACCCATTTCCTTGAAACAGGAACGCACAGAGCGCCACCCACAATCGGCGAGTTGCGCAATTACCTGCTAGAGCATCTGGAAGATCACTATCGCTTTTATGGCGAATTCACCGGTGTACGATCTGCACGTAAACATATCGGCTGGTATCTGGCCGGCATGCCCGACAGTCAAGCGCTGCTGGACTGCATCAACAATACCGAGAACACCACGGATCAAACCCGCGCGCTGGAGCAATGGTTCAACCGCCAAGTTCCCGAAACGCCGGTCTCGACCATGCCTGCGCCAGCGCCGGCAGCCTGAATCCGTGCACAACAACTATTTATTTATCCACTATGAGCACCATTAATCTCCTGGAACAGTCCGTTCGCGACAACCTTGAACGTTATTTCGACGACCTGGGCGAATCCCAGCCCCATGACATCCTGGCCATGGTCGTCCAGTGCGTCGAGCGCCCTGTGCTTGAAGTGGCGCTGCAAAAATCCCACGGCAACCAATCCAGGGCTGCCGAGATCCTGGGCATTACACGCAGTACTTTGCGCAAAAAGCTCCAGGCACACAACATTCAACCTTGATTCCCGTCCTACTTTTGCCTTCCAACATGAAAACCCAAACAGCTTTGCTCTCGGTTTCCGATAAAACCGGTATTGTCGAATTCGCCCAGGCGCTGGCCCAGCGCGGCGTGCGCCTGCTTTCCACGGGCGGCACCGCCAAACTGCTGGCCCAGGCCGGCCTGGCCGTTACCGAAGTGGCCGAGCACACCGGTTCGCCCGAGATCCTGGACGGCCGCGTCAAGACCCTGCACCCGCGCATCCACGGCGGCCTGCTGGCCCGGCGCGACAGCAAAGAGCATCTGGCAACACTGGACGAACACGGCATCGATCGCATCGATCTGCTGGTGGTGAACCTGTACCCGTTTCGTGAAACCGTCGCCAAGCAAGGCTGCACTTTTGCCGACGCGGTCGAAAACATCGACATCGGCGGCCCGGCCATGCTGCGCGCGGCCGCAAAAAACCACGGCAGCGCCGAGGGCGGTGTCACCTGCGTCATCGACCCGGCCGACTACGTCCGCGTACTGGAAGGCATCGACAGCCCAGCCGGCGAACCTTCTTACGCCTTGCGCCTTGAACTGGCAATCAAGGTCTACGCCCATACCGCCGCCTACGACGGCGCGATCGCCAGCTACCTAAGCAGCCTGGCCAGCGCCGAACCCAGCCAGGAAGCCGCGCCCGAACGCACCGCCTGGCCGCATACGCTTACTGTGCAAGTGCGCCAGCACCAGGTGCTGCGCTATGGCGAAAACCCCCACCAGTCGGCCGCCTTCTATGTCGACCAGCCTCTGGGCGCCGGCCTGCTGGGCAGCTACCGCCAACTCCAAGGCAAGGAACTTTCCTATAACAATATCGCCGACGCAGACGCGGCATGGGAATGCGCGCGCAGTTTCGATACCTGCGCCTGCGTGATCGTCAAGCATGCCAACCCCTGCGGCGTAGCCGTCGACGCAACGCCTGTGCTGGCCTACCAGCAGGCCTATAAAACCGACCCCACCTCGGCCTTCGGCGGCATCATCGCCTTCAACCGCCCGGTCGACGCCGCAACCGCCAAGGCCATCACCGAACAACAATTCGTCGAGGTCCTGCTGGCACCCGGCTACTCGGCCGATGCGCTGGCCATTTTCGCCGCCAAGAAAAACGTGCGCGTGCTTGAGATCCCGCAAGGCGACGCCCACAACGCGTTCGACATCAAGCGCGTGGGCGGCGGCTGGCTGGTGCAGAATCCGGACGACCACCAGGTTTCGTCGGAGGACTTCAAGGTTGTTACCGAAAAAGCCCCCACCGAACAGCAAATGCGCGACCTCGCCTTTGCCTGGAAGGTCGCCAAATACGTCAAGTCCAATGCCATTGTGTTTGTCGCCGGCGGCATGACACTGGGCGTGGGCGCGGGGCAAATGAGCCGTATCGACTCGGCGCGCATCGCCTCCATCAAGGCCGAAAACGCCGGCCTTAGCCTGGCCGGCTCGGCTGTGGCGTCCGATGCGTTCTTCCCGTTCCGCGACGGCCTGGATGTGGTCGCCGAAGCCGGCGCCACTTGCGTCATCCAGCCTGGCGGCAGCATACGCGACGACGAAGTCATCGCGGCCGCCAACGAACGCGGCATCGCCATGGTCTTCACGGGCGCGCGGCATTTCCGCCACTAATGCGCATACTGGGAATCGATCCGGGATTGCGGCGCACCGGCTTTGGCGTCATCGACGTTCAAGGCATGCGCCTGCAATACGTAACCAGCGGCACGATAGTCGTGCCGTCCGACCTTCCCTTGGCGCAGCGCCTTAAAGTCATACTCGACAATATTCGCGAGGTAGTCCAAAGCACATCGCCCACCGTGTCGGCGCTGGAAAAAGTCTTTGTCAACACCAATCCGGCGTCCACCCTGCTGCTGGGGCAGGCGCGCGGCGCGGCCATGTGCGCGCTGGCCGACAGCCAGCTTCTGGTACACGAGTACACCGCATTGCAAATCAAGAAGTCGGTGGTCGGCAACGGCCATGCCGCCAAAGAGCAAGTCCAGCACATGGTGCAGCGCCTGCTGCAGTTGGACGGCCTGCCCGCCGCCGACTCGGCCGACGCGCTGGCTTGCGCCATATGCCATGCCCACGTGGGTCCGCTGGTCGAACGCCTGGCAAACAGCGGCGGCCTGGCCGGCGGCAAAACCGTACGCTTGCGCGGCGGACGCCTGACCAATTAACTCTTTAGCGCAAGGATGACCCGATGATAGGACGCATTACCGGCACCCTGCTGGAAAAAACACCGCCCACCGTATGCATAGACGTCGGCGGCGTGGGCTATGAAATCGACGTGCCCATGAGCACCCTGTACAACTTGCCCGAGATGGGCGCACAGGCCACCCTGTATACCCATCTGGCCGTGCGCGAAGATGCGCATACCTTGTACGGATTTTCCTCGGCCCAGGAGCGCTCTACGTTCCGGGCCTTGATCAAGGTAACCGGCATAGGAGCGCGCACCGCGCTGGCCGTGCTGTCGGGCATGACGGCCGACGAATTGGCCAGTGCCATTACGCAACAGGAAACCGGGCGGCTGACCCGCGTTCCGGGCATCGGCAAGAAAACCGCCGAGCGCCTGCTGCTGGAACTGCGCGGCAAGCTCGGTCCCGACTTGGGCACAACTACCGGCGGTGCGCTTTCGGGCCGTGACGACATCCTGAACGCGCTGCTCTCGCTGGGCTACTCGCAAAACGAATCGCAGTCGGCGCTCAAGAGCCTGCCCGAAGGCGTGGAAGTGGCCGAAGGCATACGCCTGGCGCTCAAGTCCCTGGCACGGGGCTGATCGTGTACGATAAGTTCAGTTCCAGTCGGAATAACGACATTATCAGATAACCATGGCCATACACTCCGACCCCCTATCCAGTATTGCGGCCGGCGCCGCCCGCCTGGTCACGCCGCAAAGCGTCTCACCCAACGAGGACTCCGTCGAGCGCGCCTTGCGTCCGCGCATGCTCAACGACTACGTGGGCCAGCAACGGGTGCGCGAACAGCTCGAAATATTCATTGCCGCCGCCAAAATGCGCGAAGAGTCCCTGGACCACGTGCTGCTGTTTGGCCCGCCGGGCCTGGGCAAGACCACGCTGGCCCACATCATCGCCCACGAAATGGGGGTGCAACTGCGCCAGACCTCCGGCCCCGTGCTGGAACGCCCAGGCGACCTGGCCGCCCTGCTTACCAACCTTGAACGCAACGACGTACTCTTCATCGACGAGATCCACCGCCTGTCGCCCGTGGTCGAAGAAATCCTGTACCCGGCGCTTGAAGACTTCCAGATCGACATCCTGATCGGCGAAGGGCCGGCGGCGCGCAGCGTCAAGATCGACCTGCAGCCGTTTACCCTGGTCGGCGCCACCACCCGCGCCGGCATGCTGACCAACCCGCTGCGCGACCGCTTCGGCATTGTGTCGCGGCTGGAGTTCTACAACGCCGACGACCTGACCCGCATCGTTACGCGCAGCGCCCATTTGCTGAATGTCGACATTACGCACGAAGGCGCCATCGAAATCGCCCGCCGCGCGCGCGGCACACCGCGCATAGCGAACCGCCTGCTGCGCCGCGTGCGCGACTACGCCGACGTAAAAAACGGCGGCATCATCAGCATCGAAACCGCCAATGCGGCGCTCAGCATGCTGGAGGTCGATCCGCAGGGCCTGGACTTGATGGACCGCAAGCTGCTCGAAGCCATCATCCATAAATTCGACGGCGGGCCGGTAGGCGTGGACAGCCTGGCTGCGGCCATAGGCGAAGAGCGCGACACCATCGAAGACGTGATCGAACCTTATCTTATCCAGCATGGCTATCTGCAGCGTACTCCGCGCGGGCGCATGGCCACGAAGACCACCTGGCGCCACCTGGGCCTGAGTCCGCCCAAAACAGGCGACACGCCCGATCTGTTCGAATAATCGGGCGGGCCGGATCGAGCACCCGCGCCGCAGGGCGCAGTTGCCGCGCGAAAGCCATGGCTTCGCGTTGCGGCCCCGGCCTGAAGCAAAAGCTATTTAATCGTGGGGGACCGCCATGTGCACGCAGCGCAACAGCTCTTCGCCATAGGCCTCCAGCTTGCGTGCGCCCACTCCGCTGATCTGGCCCAGCTCGTCTATCGACGACGGACAGCGCTCGGCCACTTCGCGCAACGTCGCGTCATGGAAAATGACATAAGCCGGAACCCCATGATTGCGGGCCACCTCGGCGCGCCAGGAGCGCAAGGCTTCGAAACGCAGCTGGGCTTCTGGCGCAAGCACAATGTCGCTGCGCTTGGCCCGCGACGAGCTGCGGTCCGCCCGGGCTTTTTTCTCGGGCTCGCGCCGGAACATCAGCGTTGCCTCGCCTTTCAATACGGCCCTGCTGCCGTCGGTAAGGGCCAGTGTGCCGTAGCCTTCGTGGTCCACGGCCAGCAGGCTTTGCGCCAACAACTGGCGCAGCACGCCGCGCCAGGCTTGCTCGGAAAGGTCCGCGCCTATACCGAAGACCGTCAGGCTTTCGTGGTCGTACTGCTTGATGCGGTCGGTAAGTTTGCCGCGCAGAATGTCGATAAGGTGTCCGGCGCCGAAACGCTGGCCCCGTTCGCGCCAAAGCCGATAGACCGCCGACAGGATTTTTTGGGCGGCCACCGTGCCGTCCCAGGCTTCGGGGGGTTCCAGACAGGTATCACAATTGCCGCAAGGCTCGATGGCCTGATCGAAGTATTCCAGCAGGCGCTGGCGCCGGCAAGCCACGGTTTCGCACAGCCCCAGCATGGCGTCCAGCTGGGCGCCCAGGCGGCGCCTGAAGATTTCTTCACCCGGCGACTCGTCGATCATGCGGCGCTGCTGCACCACGTCCTGCAGGCCGTAGGCCAGCCAGGCCGTCGCCGGCTCGCCGTCGCGGCCGGCCCGGCCGGTTTCCTGGTAATAGCCTTCGACCGACTTGGGCAGGTCGATATGCGCAACGAAACGCACGTCGGGCTTGTCGATGCCCATGCCAAAGGCAATCGTGGCCACCATGACCAGGCCGTCCTCGCGCAGAAAGCGGGATTGGTTGGCCGCCCGGGTGGCGGCGTTCAAGCCCGCATGGTAGGGCAAGGCCTCGATGCCGTGGCTGCACAAGAACTTGGCCGTGTCCTCGACCCGGGCGCGCGAAAGGCAATAGACAATGCCGCAGTCGCCCTGGTGCTCGGCCTGTATGAAAGCCAGCAACTGGCGCTTTACTTCGTTTTTCTCAACGATGCGATAGTTGATATTGGGCCTGTCGAAGCTGGCCACGAAATGCTGGGCGCCGGTCAAGTTCAGGCGCTGCGCGATCTCCCGGCGCGTTACCGTTGTGGCCGTGGCGGTAAGCGCAATGCGCGGCACGTTGGGCCAGCGCTCGGACAAAATGGAAAGTTCGAGATACTCGGGACGAAAATCATGCCCCCATTGCGATACGCAATGCGCTTCGTCGATGGCGAACAAGGCTATCGTGCCTTGGGACAGCATGTCCAGGCAACGGTCGGTAAGCAGGCGCTCGGGCGCCACGTAAAGAAGATCCAGCTGGCCCGACATGAAAGCCTGTTCGACTTCGCGCGCGGTGCGCCAGTCCTGGGTGGAATTCAGGAATGCCGCACGCACACCCAGTTCTAGCAAGGCGTCCACCTGGTCTTGCATAAGGGCGATAAGCGGCGAGACCACGACGCCGCAGCCCTTGCGCACCAAGGCGGGAATCTGGTAACAAAGCGACTTGCCCCCGCCCGTCGGCATAAGAACCAGAGCGTCCCCGCCATGCACCAGGTGTTCAATAATGGCATGCTGATCGCCGCGGAACGAGTCGTAGCCAAAAACCTGCTGCAGGGTATCTAGGGAAGCGTTATCGGATAAGGACATTCAACAGTGAAATCAGTAAGCCGGGCCGCGGCGGTAAAAACGCGCATGCCCTGAAGGACGGGACAAAGCTTGCGCTTGGGCTCGTGGTCGGGAAAGCCATTTTAGCCCGCCCGCCGCGCGGGGCAAGCCCGCACTAATACAAGGGCACGGCAAATCCCAGGCCGATGCCGTAATCGCCGCTGATCAGTTCGCGTTCGGTCCGCAGCGAAATGCGCAAATTGGGGCTGTACCAGAACTGCTGGCTCAGGCCGAACTGCTGCTTGACCGGCCCGGCGGCCGAAGACAATTGCTCGAACGTACCGTTCAACACTCCCCAGCGTCCCAGCGACAGCTTGGCCGACCATAAATTGCGGCTGCGCCCGGAATCCAGGGTAAAGTCGCGGTAATTGGCCAGGTCGGAATAGCCGCCCGTGCGCTGCTCGTGCGTCCAGCTCAGGTTAAGCGAGTCCAGGACATCGGCCTCGTAGCCGATGCGATAGCGCCAGCCCTCATTGAAATTGCGCTTGGCCTTTGCCACGCCGGCCTGCCAGGCTCCCCACCCTTTGGTGGCATATTTGCCGCCGATGCCGCTTACCACCATCTCGGGCGCCCATTGCATTTGGGTTTCCACCGACAACTGCTGGCTGAGGCCATAGCTCAAAATGCTTTCGCCCGCCGTGGGGCCGTAGGTCAGCCCACCCTGCTTGCCCGGTTCGCCGGAATAATCCAGCGCCCCCAGCATCACCGAGTACCTCCAGCTGCCTTCCCCTTCAGCCTGGTCGGTCAAGGATTGCGACAAGGAGACGCCACCCAGCCGCACCCTGTCGCCCAGCACAGAGACATTGGACCAGCCGTTGCCCAGCACCAGCCTGGTGCCGTCGGCGCGGGAATAGCGCCAATTCTCCGTGCCCAGCGTCCAGGTATCGGTATTGCCCGGCGCCATGAACGACAGCTGGCTGCGCCTGCCTTTGACGATGCCAGGCTTGCCCGCCATGGGGCGCAAAGGCGTCCAACCCCTGATATAGGAGACATCCACCGGGGAAATTGCATCGAACGCGGGGATCTGCGAATTGCCGACGCCGGGAGGGTCGATAGGTCCTTCGCCCATGTAGGCCAGCGGCTCGGGCAAGGGCTGCGGCGGATCGATGTGGTCGATGCGGACCGCATATGGCTGCGAAGGCGCCAGGCCGCGCAAGACCGGACTGAGCGACAAACGGGGGGCCGATTCAATAGAGTCGGCAAGTGACTGGGCGCACGCGGCGTTCGCGACAAAGAGCGCCAGCACACAACTTTTAAGCAAAAACGAAGACATATCCACAACTAACAGAGAACAGAGAGTCGACCGAGGACTGCCGCAGCCTCAAAGCCTTGAAGCAGCCTCGATCGGTTTTTATTCAGGTGCGCCTGGACGAAGCATCGAGCAGCCCTTCGCCGCTTTGATCCAGCGATTTTTTCAGGGCGGAGTACTGCTCGAGCAACGACGATTTGTACACTACGCCCAGCAGCACCGGCTCGTCGCCGCGGCTGACCACCGGCAAGCGCTCG
The DNA here is from genome assembly GCF_003315175.1 of Eoetvoesiella caeni. GTDB lineage: Bacteria > Pseudomonadota > Gammaproteobacteria > Burkholderiales > Burkholderiaceae_B > Eoetvoesia > Eoetvoesia caeni. The sequence goes on from NZ_QNRQ01000005.1 coordinate 130,822, forward strand.
CCCTGGAACTTCACGAACTGGTCTTGCGCCTCGTCCAGTCCCATATCGGCGTACAGGGTTTTTACGAAGTCCAGCCGCAATACGTCGCCGGCCCGCTTATCCTGCACAGCGCCGTGCACCAACAATAAACTGGTCAGATCCTGTTGCGCAATCACGCCTTGGTAAATATTTCTTTCATTGACCACATACAGATACTTTACGGGATACTCCATAAACATCTGCAACGCTTCCTGCACCGGCGCGGTAGTCGCAATAACGGTCTGGGCCGGCCGCACCAGTTCGGCCAGCTTGGTATGGCGCAATTGCCTGCGCAGGACGATGTCGCGCTCGCGGGCAAGCGTCACATCGTACATGGCTACTTCGGCAATGGCCCGCGAGACGAAGTGCGCCAGCACGCAGGCCAGCATCAGCGGCACCACGACTTGATAGCTCAACGTCATTTCAAAAATCATGAGTATGGCCATCAGCGGCGCGCCCGTAGCCGCGCCAAGAAATGCTCCCATGCCCACCAGCGTAAAAAGATAGGGCGAAACGGCAAGGTCGGGCCAGGCCAGCAAGATAATCTGGCCGAACAAGGACCCGAAGGCCGCCCCCACGAAGATGGTCGGGGTAAAAACCCCGCCAACCGCGCCCGACCCAACGGTAAATGCCGTGGCGGCCACCTTGCACACCAGCATCAGGACAACAGCCTGCCAGGCCCAAGGCTGGTGCAGCAGGGACACCACGACGCTATAGCCGTTGCCAGCCACACTGGGCATGAACACCAGCAAGCCGCCCAGCAGCAAGCCGCCCAGTCCCAACCGCAAAGGCAGCGGCAGTCCCAGCCGGCGAAACCCTTTCCGGGCAAGGTCAAGAAATCTCAGGAATTGAGGGGCCAGCACCCCCGAGACGATGCCCAGCAGAACGAAGGGTAGTATATGAGCCGCGCTGAACGCCGACCCGCTCTCGATGACCGGATAGGTGACATGGTAATGCCCTACCCAGCGCATGGTGGCGTTGGACAAAGCCGCCGCAATAAGCAACGGGCCGACGCTTTGAATGGCCATCGTACCAAGCACGATTTCGGCGATGAACAACGCACCGGCCACGGGCGCGCCATAAGCCGCGGCAACGCCGGCCGCCGCGCCGCAAGCCACCAGCAGGCGCAAGCGGGATGTATCGAAGGACGCAAAACGGCCAATCGCCGAAGCGCTAAGCGAAGACAGATGCACCATGGCGCCCTCGCGCCCGATGGAACCGCCCGACGCCACCGAAGAAAGCGAAGACAGCGACCGCAATAAACCCTGCCGTATCGACAGACGCCCATCGCCGATGGCAACCGCTTCCATGTAGTCTGAGTTGCTGCTTGCCTTTATCCTGGCCGCCCAGGCCAGCAGCATTCCAGCCGCCACGCCGCCCAGCATGGGAAACACGACCCGCCCATACCATGGCAGCGCTTGCATTACCCCTACGATGGACCCCTGCGACCCTGTAAAAAGCCGCTGCAGCAAATAAATGCCTTCATGGAAAAGAACGGTGGCCAAAGCTCCCAGCACTCCCACCACCGCCGCCCATATCAGCATGGCTGGCGAGGCGGACAGCCATTCGTACTCCTTCAGACGTTGGCGCACGGCGCCCAGCACTTCACTCATTCATATTCCACGGCAAATATGCACTTTCGAGCGGACGCCGGCCATAGGTATTTCAGTGTATTTCGTACGGCTTGCCAGCCAGTGCGGCAATGGGCACACTTACACTATGGACGACACCCTAATCAAAGTGCTGGTTGTCGATGACGACCCGGCACTACGGCAATTACTGGCCGACTATCTTAACCGGCATGGCTATGATACGCTTTTGGCGCCCGACGCCCGCGATCTTGAGTCGCGCATCCAGCGTTTCAGCCCCGACCTTATTGTCCTTGACCGCATGCTGCCCGACGGCGACGGCGCCGACGCCTGCCGCCGCCTGCGCCAGCTTGGCGAGGACATCCCCATCATCCTGCTGACGGGGCGCGACGAGACCGTGGACCGCGTCATCGGGCTGGAGGCTGGCGCCGACGATTATCTGGGCAAGCCCTTCGATCCGCGCGAACTCCTGGCGCGCGTCGAAACCGTGCTGCGCCGTAAAAAGGGCGCCTCCGCCTTCGTCAAAGAAAAACCGGTGGCATTCGGCCCCTTCATCTTCGATCCGGCTGCACGCCAGCTGTCCAGGAACTCGGAACCCATAAAGCTGACCGGCGGCGAAGTGAATTTGCTTGAAGCGCTTGTCAACAACGCCGGCAAGCCTTTGTCGCGCGACCGCCTGCTGGCCCTGGCCCGCGACGACGACGAAGGCGAACGCAACGACCGCGCCATCGACATCGCCATTTTGCGCCTGCGCCGCGTCATCGAAGACGACCCCAAACAACCTCGCTGGATACAAACGGTCTGGGGCGTGGGTTATCGCTTTTCGCCCTGAGCATGCCCAAGTTACCGCGTTTACTCTTTTTGCGATCGCTGCATGCCCGGCTGATCTTGCTGACACTGGCAACCATTTTCCTGGTGCAGGCGGCAACGCTGGCAACCGTCACTTTTTACCGAAAAAAATTCACCAGTGAAGTCACCGTGGAAGTGGTTGCCACCACCATACGCACGGTGCGAGCCGCGCTGGCCGAAGTGCCGGCCGAACGGCGCGCCGACTTCGTGCGCCAGGCCTCTCATAACGAATGGAATCTCTGGTCGCGCGCCACCGCGCAACCCCGCGGCGAGCGGCAAGCCGACGCGCAGGAGCAAAGTGAAAAAGTCGAACAGCCCGCGCCGCTGCCGCGCGATATGCGCCGCGACCTGAAACAATTCATTGATGCCCTCAACGCCAAGCTGGATGACGGCACCCGCGTGGGCCTGTCGCGCGGCCCTGTGCCCCGCTTGTATATTTCGTTGATTCCCGACCCGGGCGCGAAGAACGCAACGACCCGCAACCGCCGTTTCAACGACGAAGACGCCAGAAGAAACCGCGAGTGGCTGGTGATCCCGCTGGACCGTATCGCACCGCCGGTGGCCACACCCGTCATCCTGGTGTGGCTGTCGGGCATGGGACTGCTATTGCTTATTTCAGCCGCTTTTTCGTGGCATATAACCAGGCCCATGACCCGCCTGGCCCACGCCGCCGACCGGCTCGCCGCCGGGCAGCCCGAACGGGTGGAGCCCTCCGGGCCTACCGAAACGCGCATTCTGGGGGAACGCTTCAACGCCATGCTCGACGCCCTGGCTGAATCGAATGCCGTACGCCATACTTTGCTGGCAGGGCTGCCGCACGACTTGAAAGGACCTTTGTCGCGCATGTCGCTGCGCATCGAAATGATCGATGACTCTTCCTTTAAAGATGGAATGCGCCACGACATCCAGGACATGCAGCGCATGGTCGACCAGTTCATCGGCTTTGTGCGCGGTACGGACCCCGCCACCTACCGGTATGCCGAGCTGGACCTGGCCGCCTGGTTGGAGGAGCAAATAAGCGCATGGGAAAGCACCGGCAGCGACGTCCGGCTGCGCGCCACCGTGGCTTCGCCGCTGATGCTCAAGGCCGACCGCCTGGCGCTGGGCCGGCTGCTGGACAACTTGATTACCAACGCCATGAACTATGCGGCGCCGCCCATTGAAATAACATTAAGCGCCGACGAGCGCAACGCCGTGCTCACTATCACAGACCACGGCCCGGGCATCCCCATGGAACGGCGCACGGAGGCGCTACGGCCTTTTTCGCGCCTGGACGACGCCCGCACGCTGACCGGTTCGGTCGGCCTGGGCCTGGCGCTGGCGCACGCCATAGTGCAGGCCCACGAAGGCACCCTGGTCCTGGGCGATGCGCCCTGGGGCGGCCTGCAAATAACGATTACGCTGCCGCGCAGCGCCTAGCGTCCGCCCTCTCTAGCCCTTGAACTTCGGCGGCGCGGGCGGCTTGGACAGGCCGAACATGCGCCAGTAAACCCAGATATTGAAGATAAGTACGACCGGCAGGGCCACCACGGCCGCGGCCAGGATGAAGCGCAGGGACTCGACCGAAGCGGCCGCGTCCCAGATGGTGATGTCGTCCAGCACCAGGTAGGGGAAAAAACTGTATCCCAGGCCGCCCAGTATCGTAAAGAAGATCAGCAGCGTCATGGCAAACGGCAGCGCGGTGGTGCGATAACTGCGATTGATCATGCGCTGCAAGCACATCTCTATCGTCACGAAGCACACCAGCAAAAGCCCCCACAGGCCGACCACCAGCGGCCACTGAGGGCCGCCGCTCCATTTCAGGAATACCCCGCTATTGGCGAAGGCCAGCACCACCGACAGCCCCACCGCGCCGGCGGCGGCCCAGCGTACGACATGGCGGCCCCACATGACGGCCCGCACCCGCAGCTCGCCGCCCACCCGCATAATCAGCCACGATGCGCCCAGCAGGCAGTAAGCCAGCAAGGCGCACACGCCCATGAAAATCGAAAACCATAAATAGCCCGAGTCGCTTTGGTAAGAAACCACCAACTGGGCCAATAAAATGCCGTGCGCCAATGCGGTAATCAATGACCCGGCGGCAAAGACGGCAAGCCAGCGCGGCTGCATCTCGATAGGCGAACGCAAGCGCAGCTCGAACGAAACCGAGCGCAGCAGCACGCCCAGCGCCAACAAGCTCAGGGGAAGATACAGCACGCCCATGATGCTGCCCCAGGCATGCGGAAACGCCGACACGAACAGGCCCATACCCAGAAACAGCCAGAACTCGTTGGCATCGCGCCATGGGCTAAGCAGCGACAACATGCGCGGACGCAGCGCCGGCGGCGCAAACAGCACCAGGCAGCCCACGCCAATATCGAAGCCGTCCAGCACCGTGCCCGCCACTATCGTGGCGAACAACAAGCCTACCAAGGCCAAAGGCATCCAGAACGCAGGATCGTGCGCGCTGATGCCCAACAAAGCAACCAGGCTGTCTATCATGCCCGCCCCCTGCGCCGTGCGATCGGCACCACGCCATAGCGCACAATATGGTGCAACAATTGCAAAAAGCCCGCCAACAGCACCGCGTAAACAAGCGCATAGGCCGCCATCCCGCCCAGCAGCACGTTGGGCTCGGTGTCGCCGACGATCTCGGCCAGGGTAATCGTACCGTTGACCGCATAAGGCGACAGCCCGAACAGAACGTGGCATAAGCCGGCCAGACCAAGCACCCACCCCGAAAAAGTCATGCCGATCAGGCAGCGGCGCCATCCGGAAGACAAGACACCCGGATCGAACTGCTTTTTACGCAAGCGGAAAAAAACCAGCCAGGCAAAGACGCCCATCAGCAGGGCCGTCGCCAACAACAGGCGAAACGACCAGAAAGTCAGCGCGACCGGCGGAGCCATGCCGGCGACGTGATCCAGCCCGATCAGTTCTCCTTTATCGTCACGCGCCAGCCAGCGCCCGCCCGCATGACGCCAGGCCAGTTGCGCACGGTTGTCGCCCTTGGCTTCGTCGGGCCAGGCGGCCAGCAATAAGTCGGGCTGCGTGCCGCTATGCCAATAGCCCGCCGTAGCGGCGGCCTTGGCAGGCTGGTAATGCGCCACCTGCTGGCCATAGCCGGCCACGACCGCCGCCAGCAGCAGCACGCCGCCCATGGCTGTAAACAGGCCGGTGCGAAACACCAGTCGCTCGCTGTCGTCCAGGGGATGGGCAATAGCCTGGCGCGCCCCCACGCCCATAAGCAAAAAGGCAACCGTCAGCGCGGCAATGATAACCAGCAGCCCGAACAGCCAGCCCACGAAAGGATTCAGGACAACCTCATGCCAGTCGGAAACCTGATACTGCCCTTCAAGCAAAAACGCGCCGACCGGCGCCTGCATCCAGCCCTGCAAAATTATCGGCCACAGCGCGGCCAGCGTAACGCCGACGGCCACCATGAAGACCAGAATAGTATGAATGCGCTCGGAAACATAACGCTGCCCGAACAGCATCGCGCCCAGGAAGCACGACTTGAAAATGAAAGTGGTCAGAATGGCGCCGGCCAGCAACGGGCCGGCCACGTCGCCGATCTTGTCCATCAGCGCGGGCCACAGGCTGCCGACCTGGATAAGCACAGGCATGCTGGACGCCAGGGTCAGGACGACCGCCAGTGCGAACACCCGCACCCAGAAGCGATACGCCGCGGTCCAGCCCGGCCGTTCGGTCAGAAACGCGCCCAGCTTGAAAAACAGCAGCACCCACGCCAGGCCCAGCTCTATCACCAGAAAGAGCGAGAAAAAGCCCAGGCTCAGGAAAAACTGCGTCTGGGAAAACCAAAGGGTCAAGTTTGTCATAATGAGCGCTAGTTTAGAGCGACTTGAGCCGCCATGGACGCCATTGGCGCAATCGCACGGGCAAATATTGCCGAACGTGGCAAAATGCTTACTTCACTGGATATTTCAGCTTCTTCTTTATTCTCGTATGACTTCCACTTCCTCGACGCCCCCCGTATCCAATTTTCTGCGCACTATTATCGACCAGGACCTGGCCAACGGTACTTATGCCCAGAAGCGCTGGGCGGGCAAACCCGGCCCCGCGTCCGTGCAGGCGCACGGCGCCGTCGACGCGGCCAGAATACGCACCCGCTTTCCGCCGGAGCCCAACGGTTATTTGCACATAGGCCACGCCAAAAGCATTTGCCTGAATTTCGGGCTGGCGCGCGACTACGGCGGCGTCTGCCATCTGCGCTTTGACGACACCAATCCCGAAAAAGAAGAAGACGAATACGTCAAGGCCATCATCGAAACCGTACGCTGGCTGGGTTTCAGCTGGGAAACCCCTGAAGAAGACAACCTTTACTTCGCCAGCGACTATTTCGGCTACATGTACGAATTCGCCCAGGCCTTGATCCGCTCGGGCGATGCCTATGTCGACGAACAAAACGCCGAGCAAATGCGCGCCACGCGGGGCACCCTGACCGAAAAAGGCACGAACTCGCCCTGGCGCGACCGCCCAGCCGCCGAATCGCTGGCCTTGCTCGAAGAAATGCGCGCCGGCAAGCACCCGGACGGCAGCCTGGTGCTGCGCGCCAAGATCGACATGGGTTCGCCCAACATGAATATGCGCGACCCGGCCCTGTACCGCATCCGCCATGCCGAGCATCACCGCACCGGCAATGCATGGTGCATCTACCCCATGTACACCTGGGCCCATCCCGTCGAAGACGCGCTCGAAGGCATCACACACAGCCTTTGCACGCTTGAATTCGAAGACCAACGGCCCTTCTACGACTGGATCCTGAACAAACTGGCCGAGTTGGGGCAGTTGAGCCGGCCGCTGCCGCACCAATACGAATTTTCCCGGCTGAACCTCAGCTATGTGGTTACCAGCAAACGCAAGCTGCTGGAACTGGTGCGCGAAGGCCATGTGGCTGGCTGGGACGACCCACGCCTGCCCACGCTGGCCGGCCTGCGCCGGCGCGGCTATACGCCCGCCGCCATACGCCTGTTCTGCGAACGGCTGGGCGTGTCCAAGGCCGACTCGCGCATCGACTACAGCGTGCTTGAACAAGCCTTGCGAGACACCCTGGACCCGGTCGCCGAACGCCGGGTCGCCGTGCTCGACCCGCTCAAGCTGGTCATTACCAACTATCCCGAAGGCCAAAGCGAACTCTGCCACGCGCCGGCCAACCCGCATCAGCCCGAAGCCGGTACGCGCGAATTCCCGTTTGCACGCGAACTGTGGATAGAACGCGACGACTTCCAGGAAGTTCCGGCCAAAAAGTACTTCCGCCTGTTTCCCGGCAACACCGTACGGCTTAAGTACGGCTACATCGTGACCTGCACCGGCTGCGTCAAGGACGAAAACGGCCGCATCACCGAAGTGCATGCCGAGTACCTGCCTGAAACGAAAAGCGGCACGCCGGGCGCCGACTCCGTCAAAGTCAAAGGCACGATCACCTGGGTCAGTGCGGCGCATGCTGTTCCGGCCGAGATCCGCCTTTACGACCGGCTGTTCTCCGACCCGCATCCAGACGCCGGCGACAAGAATTTTCTGGAAGCCCTGAACCCCAATTCGTATCACGCGGTGCAGGGATGGCTGGAACCGGGCACGCAAGCCGACCCCGAAGCCAGCTGGCAATTCGAAAGACTGGGCTATTTCGTCGCCGACCTCATCGACTCGACGCGCGACAAGCCGGTGGTCAATCGCACTGTTACCCTGAAAGACGCCTGGATTTGAACCACTAGATAAAGACCTACCGTGAGCAATTCTTCATCCCCCGCAGGCCAGACAGCCCTGGACTTCAAAAGCGCCACGCTCTATGCCGTGCGCGTAGTGCTGCACGACCATAGCCTCAAAGCCCTTGTCGCCGCGCTAGACCAGCGCATGAAAGACGCCGGCTCGTTCTTCGAGAACGAACCCGTCGTCATCGACGCCTCGAACCTGACCCAGGCCACAGACTGGAAGGCCTTGGTAAAGGCGCTGCGCGGACACGCGCTGCATCCCATAGGCGTTGTGGCCGAAGGTGCCAACCTGGAAGCGGCCAAAGCCTGCGGGCTGCCGCAAGTCGACCTTTCCGCCGCGCCCGTGCGTCCGGCCAGCACCCCCGCGCCCGACAAGGAAGTCCCGGTGGTCGCCCCCACGGCAGCGCCCCCGCTGCCGCCTGCGCATGAGACCGCCCCCGCCCTGGCGCCGGCCGCCATGGTGATCAACCACCAATTGCGTTCGGGCCAGCGCATCTATGCGCGCAACACCGACCTCATCGTCATCGGCGTCGTCAGCCAGGGCGCGGAAGTCATCGCCGACGGCAACATCCATATTTACGGCCCCTTGCGCGGCAAGGCCATGGCCGGCGCCCGCGGCGACACCAGCGCCCGCATCTTCACCACGCAGCTCAACCCCGAACTGCTGGCCATTGCCGGCGTCTATCGCGTCATTGAAACCCAACTGGAAAAAAACCTGCATAATCAACCGGCCATCGTCCGGCTTGACGGCGACACCTTGCAAATCTCCAGCCTGGGCGAGACCAAAGGATAAAGCCTTGAATATCGCGCTTCGTCTCCAGCATGGCCCATACTGTAAAACCGCGGCCAAGGCGCAAAGCAATACTCAAGATCCGGCACAAACCCCGCTACAAGCCGGAGCGGCGCAGCAAGATATGTTTTGTTGCGAACCCAAGACTGTTTAACGGCCTTTTAAGGCCAATAGCATGCATTTTTGCATTACGATTACGTGGTTTATCAAAATTAAAGGGATTCAATCGTCATGGCGCGAATAGTTGTGGTGACTTCCGGTAAAGGCGGTGTGGGCAAAACGACCACCAGCGCCAGTTTTTCTTCTGGATTGGCGATGCGCGGTTTCAAAACCGTCGTCATCGACTTCGACGTCGGTTTGCGCAACCTGGACCTCATCATGGGCTGCGAACGCCGGGTCGTCTACGACTTCGTCAACGTCATACAAGGCGAAGCCACCCTGAACCAGGCGCTCATCCGCGACAAACAGCTCGAAAACCTCTTTGTCCTGCCCGCCTCGCAAACGCGCGACAAAGACGCACTGACCAAAGAAGGCGTCGAAAAAACCCTTAACGACCTGAAAGACATGGGATTCGAGTACATCGTATGCGACTCCCCCGCCGGCATCGAAACCGGCGCGCTCATGGCTTCGTACTTCGCCGACGACGCCGTCGTGGTCACCAACCCCGAAGTCTCCTCGGTGCGCGACTCCGACCGCATCCTGGGCATCCTTTCGGCCAAATCCCATCGCGCGGTCACCAACGAAGAACCCATCAAAGAGTACCTGCTGCTGACCCGCTACAACGCCAAACGCGTTGCCGACGGCGAAATGCTCTCGCTGCAAGACATCGAAGACATCCTGCGCATCAAACTCATAGGCGTCATCCCCGAATCGGAAGACGTCCTGCAAGCCTCCAACCAGGGCATCCCCGCCATCCACATCCGCGACAGCGACGTCGCCATCGCCTACCAGGACGTCATCGCCCGCTACCTCGGCGAAGAAAAACCCCTGCGCTTCGTCGACTACGAAAAACCGGGCCTTTTCAAGCGCCTGTTCGGAGGGAAATAATATGTCTTTCCTATCCTTCCTCCTGGGCGAGAAAAAAACCTCGGCCAGCGTCGCCAAGGACCGCCTCCAGCTCATCCTCATCAACGAACGCGGCGACGGCATCACGCCCGACTACCTTCCGCGCCTGCAAAAAGAGCTGGTCGAAGTCATCTCCCGCTACGTCAAGATCAACCCCGACGACATCAAGGTCAACCTCGACCGCCAAGACTCCCTGGAGATCCTGGAAGTAAAAATCGAAATGCCCCAGGTCGAGAACAAACCGGCGTAAAACAACGATTCAACTGAATGCCAAAATGCCTGAACGGATTTCCGCCAGGCATTTTTTACGCGCTCCAATAAACGACACCCCAACAGAACTTGAAAAACCCATACCGCCGACAGACGACGGACGACAGGCTAGGACCGCCCCCCCCAGCGCGGGCAAGCAGGCAAGGCAGGCAAACTATATGTCTGGACAGCAGGTGGCAATGTAGAGCCGGCGCGGGTTCAAGGCCCAACCCGCCCAATCGCCTGACAAGCGCCCAAGCCCCCTCCCCCAACCGCATCAAATCGCCCCACGCCCCCGCCGCTCAAGAACCCAAAGCGGCCGCTCAACAACCAAAAGGCCCGCTTAAGAACCAAAGACAGCCAATTAAGAACCCAAAACGGCTGTTTAAGAACGACAATGGCGACCTAAGAGGCCAAAAAGCCAAAAAAAACCGCCCAAAAAAGGCGGTTTTTCCACCAAGCCATCGCACGGAGAACACGATGGCCAGGTAATGGAACTACAACTTATTTATCTGTTCTTGCCAACCTGGTCGCCGATTACACCGCCGATGGCAGCGCCACCCACTGTACCCAGCACACCGCCGCCCGTCACGACCGCACCGGCAACACCGCCGATACCCGCACCCGTTACAGCGCTTTTCTGGCGATGGCTCATGTTGTCCCAGGACGAACAGCCCGCGGCAGAAACCGCCAACAAAGCCACTGCCGCCAACTTACCCAAATTGCTATATTTCATTTTTTATACTCCTGCAAGAACAATCTTGTAATCCACGATACCTGATTACCCAATCCAGCACCAGCAAATTACGTAGCGGATTGTTAATAACGCCATAAACTGTATCACCGTACAGATGCCCACGAAACGATATAAACCGGATTCCCCGGCAGACACTGGCTATCGTTGCATTATCCCGAAAGCTGCGCCCTCAGCAGCCCTCAATTTGTAACAAAACGGCGGCTGTTTTACAACGCCGCCGTCAATCCATCCCCAAAACAGCAGCGACTATTTCAGTGCCTTATAGCGCAAGCGGCGAGGCTTGGCGCCCTCTTCGCCCAGGCGGCGCTTCTTGTCCGCCTCGTATTCCTGATAGTTGCCGTCAAAGAACACCACCTCGGAATTGCCCTCGAACGCCAGAATATGCGTTGCAATACGGTCCAGGAACCAGCGATCGTGGCTGATAACCAGGACACTCCCGGCAAACTCCAACAGCGCATCCTCGAGCGCCCGCAAAGTTTCCACATCCAGATCGTTGGAAGGCTCGTCCAGCAGCAGCACATTGCCTCCGGCGATCAAAGTCTTGGCCAGATGGAAGCGCCCGCGCTCGCCGCCCGACAACTTGCCCACCAGCTTGTTCTGGTCGCCGCCCTTGAAATTGAAACGGCCCAGATACGCCCTGGAAGACATCTCGAACTTGCCGATGGTAATCAGGTCGGCGCCGTCCGACAGCGCATCGAACACGGTTTTTTCGTCGGGCAAGGATTCGCGCGACTGATCCACATACGCCAACTGCACAGTCTTGCCCACCTTGACCTCGCCCCCATCGGGCTTGTCCTGGCCGGCGATCATGCGGAACAGCGTCGACTTGCCGGCGCCGTTGGCGCCGATAATGCCGACAATCGCGCCAGCCGGAATCTTGAAGCTGAGATTGTCGATAAGCAGGCGGTCGCCAAACCCCTTGCTGACATTCTCGAACTCGATAACCTCGTTGCCCAGGCGCTCGGCAACCGGAATAAATATCTCCTGCGTTTCATTGCGCTTCTGGTATTCGTGCGACGACAGTTCTTCGAAGCGGGCCAGGCGCGCCTTGGCCTTGGCCTGGCGGCCCTTGGGATTCTGGCGCACCCACTCAAGCTCTTTCTTGATGGTGCGCTGGCGTGCCGACTCGGAAGCCTCTTCCTGCTTCAGGCGGTCGTCCTTCTGCTCGAGCCACGAACTGTAATTGCCCTTCCAGGGTATGCCGTAGCCGCGATCCAGCTCAAGTATCCACTCGGCTGCATTGTCCAGAAAATAGCGGTCGTGCGTCACCGCAACGACAGTTCCCGGGAACTTGCGCAAGAACAGTTCAAGCCACTCGACGCTTTCCGCATCCAGGTGGTTGGTAGGCTCGTCCAGCAAAAGCATATCGGGCTTGGACAACAGAAGGCGGCACAAGGCAACCCGGCGCTTCTCTCCCCCCGACAGCTGGCCGATAACGGCATCCCAGGGCGGCAGGCGCAGAGCGTCGGCGGCTATTTCAAGTTGGTGTTCGATATCGTCCGCGCCGCTGGAAGCGGCGGCCGCGATAATTGCTTCAAGCTCTGCCTGCTCGGTGGCCAGCGCATCGAAGTCCGCATCGGGTTCGGAGTAGGCCGTATAGACCTCGTCCAGGCGCTTGCGCGCCGAAAACAAGTCGCCCATGCCTTCTTCAACAGACTCGCGCACGGTGTGCTGCGGGTCGAGCTGGGGCTCTTGGGACAGATATCCGATCTTGATGCCGGGCATGGGTATGGCTTCGCCTTCGATCTCTTTATCCAGGCCGGCCATGATCTTGAGCAACGTGGATTTACCCGCGCCGTTCAGGCCCAACACCCCGATTTTCGCACCGGGAAAAAACGAGAGGGAAATATCGCGCAGTATCTGCCTTTTAGGCGGCACGATCTTGCCGACGCGATTCATCGTATAAACATATTGAGCCATAGAAACCAAATAGACAAAAATTAAGAAACCAGGGGAAAGCTCTGAACAGAGCTAGCGGTAGGCAGGCGACTCGTTCAGAGGGTCCCATTGTAGGCCGGCAAGCGAAATAAAGCCCACTTCCCGGCCGTGCATGCGCCCATGCATTAAAATGGCCCCGCAACGCCCATTTATCTATGCCGCGCGCGCAAGCTTTCCGCCGAGGCGCACATGGCCCTTCCATCTTCCCCACTCATCGCTATGTCATCAGCCAACGACTCCGAACTGACCTTTACCGCCGAAGAACTCGACTTGCTGGGGCGCACAGCCGACGCGCTTAGCGCCTACATGGGCAAGCCCGTGCTGGCCGAGGTGGTCGACGCCAGCGAAACCGGATTCGAATGGGCTATTTTCGCCGTTCCGCTGGATGTCGCAGACAATGAAGACAAAGTCATCGTCCAGGTCGGCGGCGCCGGCGCCCGCATACTGGGCAACCGGGGCGGGCTTGAACCCGGCGATGATGTCTACGACTGCGAATACCTGTGGGCCATCCAGTTATCCGACCTCGAGGGCGTGCGCTTCATCAAAGTCGACCAAGACGGCGAAGAGGTCGCCTGGAGCGACGACCTGCACAGCATCCTGCCTTTCGAGCTGAGCGATGCGCCATTGCCCAACATCGACGAAGACGATGAAGATGACGAAAACGGCGATGACGATGATCTGGACAAGCTGTTGAACGACCTTCCGCGCCATACTTTGCACTAAGCGATGGCGCCGCAAATGGCGCAGCTACATTGCCGGCGTGCCGGCACCGGCAATACCTCGGGTCCGCCAAGCCCAGCAACCCAAGAGATCGACTGACTGCGGGATAATCCGCAATCAGGCGCGGCGCCGGTCGCGCCAGTACATCAGCGCCCCCGCCGGCCACATAAGGGCCACCAGCGCACGGGCACCCCAGCCTTTCAGGCTGCGCCCGCCGGGCAAGGTCTTGCCCTCGCGCTTCAGATGCATGCCGAAGCGCGTATAGCGCGCCGCCGCCTTGAAAAACTCGGCGGGGCGGTAGCGAAACCACGGCAGGCATTCGACGACCGTATCCTGGGCCAGCAGCCACAACCCTTCCGCATGCTGGGCGCCATTCGAGCGCCCTTGGGCCGACAAGGAATCGCCGGTGTCGTGATAAACGCGAAACACCTGGTTCACGAAGCGCGTCAAATAGCCGGCCCGCGCCATGGCGCGCCAGACCAGGCTTTCCGGCACGAAACCCGGGATATCCTCGGGAAACGGGAAGCGGCGCAGGACTTCGGTAACCATGCAGCCGAATTTTTCGCCGCCCACATGATATTTGAACGACATATCGACGGCCGTTGCATCAATCTCGTCCTGCGGAAACATATCGCCCACTATGCTGCCGTTGGGCCTGGCGCACAGCCCGGTAACGGCCACGTATCCGGCTCGGCTCGGCTCGGGAATGTCGTGCCATGTGCGCGCCATGGCATCGAGCGCATTCATGTCCAGGCTGTCGTCGCTGTCCAGCGCCACGATCAGTTCGCCGTGGGATTCCTGGACGCCGCGATTGAACGCGGCCTTTTTGTGCTGATTGGCTTGCCAGAAATAATGAATGGGGAAATGGGCCTCTTGCTGCCAGGCCTGCACCACTTGGCGGGTGTCGTCGGTCGAGCCGTCGTCGACGACGATCCACTCGAAGTCCTGGAACGTCTGCTCGCGTAGCGAAGCATAGACGCGTGGCAGGGTATGGGCTCTGTTATAAGTGGGTGTAAGGACGGTAAATAGATAGCGGGAGGAAATGTGTTGAGCCGACATTTTTTCTTATATGCTTTGTTGTATGAAACGCTTGGCTGATGTCCGGGCAGGACGCTCTAGCCCGCTTATTGTGTTTGCTTGTGCACTTTCCAGCATAATAGCCAAAAAAAAACCATAAGCTTGATAACTTATGGTTTTTTGCTTTTGTCACAATCGGACAGATTTCGGCAAGTTTTTGCCTCTTTGCCCGCTGCAACGTGGTCAAGAATGGCGCCTTAAGCGCGCTTGACCTTTTCCAGCATCTTGAAAACGCCTTTAGGCGATTTAATGAAAAGACGCTTGAATGCCTTGCCCAGGCAACGACGCTCGAGGGTGTTACGGCGCGTACGTTTGATTTCTGCCACAATAATCTCCGAAACTGTTAATTACTGGCGAAACCCCAAAAAGCCGGCGCCGCCAAAAAATTTGTAAACCTTACCTAACCTGCCATTCTACCGTAATTCGCGCGCCGCTCAAAATGGCCTTTGCGCGCCAGCACGGCAAGAACAGCCATCCATAGTGTTGTCATGAGCTCTCAAATCCGCATTATCGGCGCGCGCCAGAACAATCTCAAAAACCTGGACGTATCCATCAACACCGGCGAACTGCTGGTTCTGACCGGGGTTTCGGGCTCGGGCAAAAGCTCGCTGGCGTTCGATACTCTGTATGCGGAAGGCCAGCGGCGCTACGTAGAAACCTTTTCACCCTACGCCCGCCAGTTCCTGGATCGCATGGACAAGCCGCAGGTGGATCGCATCGAGGGCATTTTGCCCGCCATTGCCATCGACCAGGTCAATCCGGTGCGCAACTCGCGCAGCACCGTGGGCACCATGACCGAGCTCAATGACCATCTCAAGCTGCTGTACGCCCGCATGGGCAAGCTGTATTGCCAATGCTGCGGCACCCGGGTCGAGCTGGACAACCCCGAGTCGATCTGCCGCGAACTGGCTCTGCGCACGCAAAAGGACGACCCGCGCCTGATCATTACATTTCCCGTGGCCATCCCGGCCAACTTTACCGAAGAGGAAGTGCGCGGCTATCTCGAACAGCAAGGCTATACGCGCATTCACCACGAAGAAACCATTAGCGTCGAACCGGAGGCCGCGCCCGTCAAAAAGGGCAAGGCCAAGGCCAAGCGCGCCGCCAAGCCAGTACAGCAGCGGGTGCTGCATGTCGTGCAAGACCGCTTCCGCTACGGCAATGCCGAAACGGCGCGTGTCATGGAGGCGCTGGACGCCGCCCTGAAGCAAGGCGACGGGCACATCACTATCTATGCCGCGACGGAAGAGCAAGAAGAAGAACAGGCATGGCGCTTCAGCAATCGCCTGCACTGCGCCCACTGCGATATTGAATACACGGTGCCGCTGCCCAGCACCTTTTCTTTCAACTCCCCCCTGGGCGCGTGTGAGTCATGCCGCGGCTTCGGACGCGTGATGGGCATCGATTACGGCCTGGTCGTGCCCGATGAAAAAAAGACCTTGCGCGGCGGCGCCGTCAAACCCTGGCAGACCAACAGCTATAAAGACTGCCAGGCCGAACTGGAGAAATACGCCGGGCCGGCCGGCATACGGCTGGACACGCCCTGGGCTGAACTCAGCGAAGAAGAAAAGCACTGGGTCATAGGCGGCACGCCCGACTGGAAAGGCGGCATGAACGCCTGGAAAACCCAGTGGTACGGCGCGCAGCGCTTCTTCGACTGGCTGGAGTCGCGCGCCTACAAAATGCATGTGCGCGTGCTGCTGTCCAAATACCGTTCATACACGCCCTGCCCGGCCTGCGGCGGCTCGCGCCTGAAGCCCGATGCCACCTTGTGGCGCTTGGGCGACGTCAAAGCCAAGCCCGGCGACGCCTACCCGCGCTTCATGCCGGTGCACGCCCAATGGAGCCGCGAACAACTGAACAACTTGCCGGGACTGGGCATACACGACTTGATGCGCCTGCCCATCGACCATGTACGCGAATTTTTCGACGGCATCAGCTTCGGCAGCGCCCTGGACGCCGCGCTAAGCCTGCTGCTGGACGAAGTCCGCACGCGGCTGAAGTTCCTGTGCGACGTAGGTCTGGGCTATTTGTCGCTGGACCGGCAAAGCCGCACCCTGTCGGGCGGCGAAGTGCAGCGCATCAACCTGACTACGGCGCTGGGCACTTCGCTGGTCAACACCTTGTTCGTGCTGGATGAACCTTCCATCGGCCTGCATCCGCGCGACATGCACCGTGTCGTCGAGGTCATGCACCGGCTGCGCGCCAATGGCAATACCCTGGTCGTGGTCGAGCACGACCCGCAGGTCATGGTGGCGGCCGACCGCATCATGGACATTGGGCCGGGGCCCGGCGAACGCGGCGGACGCGTCGTCTTCGACGGCACCCCCGACCAACTGCGCAATAGCGACACCCTGACCGGCAACTATCTGGGCGGACGCCTGCGAGTCGAGGCGCCGCGCCCCATGCCTGTGGCCGACAGCACGCCGCGGCTGCTGCTGGAAGGCGTCACGGCCAACAATCTGAAGAATGTCTCGCTGTCGCTGCCGCTGGGCCGCCTGGTCTGCGTCAGCGGCGTGTCGGGCTCGGGCAAGTCCACCTTGATTCAGGATGTGCTGTACCCCGCCATCCTGAAGCTGCAAGGCAAGTCCACCGAGGCGCCGGGGCCCTACACGCATTTGCTCGGAGTCGAGCAAATCGCCGACGTCGTCATGGTGGACCAGACCCCCATAGGAAAAACCGCGCGCTCCAACCCCGCCAGCTATGTGGGCGCCTTCGATGCCATCCGCAAGCTGTTTGCCCAGGCCAGCCTGGCGCGCGAACGCGGCTATACCGCGGGAACCTTCAGCTTCAATACCGGCGACGGCCGGTGCCCCACTTGCGGCGGCACCGGCTTCGAGCATGTGGAAATGCAGTTCCTGTCGGACGTCTACCTGCGCTGCCCGGACTGCGACGGCAAGCGCTTCCGCCCCGAAATTCTGGAAGTGCGCGTCGAGCACCTGGGCCGCAGCGCATCCATCGATGAAGTGCTGGCCATGACGGTCAGCGAAGCCCTGGAGTTTTTCAGCGGGCTGCGCGACGTGCAGTACGGCCTGGCGCCGCTGGCCGACGTCGGCCTGGAATACGTGCAACTGGGGCAGCCCGTACCTACGCTTTCGGGCGGCGAAGCGCAGCGGCTCAAGCTGGCCGGCCACCTGGCGGCGGCCGCCCGCAGCGGCATTTCGTCGGCCCGGGTCGCCAAGAAAGGCAGCCTGTTCCTGTTCGACGAACCCACCACCGGCCTGCACTTCGACGATGTGGCGCGGCTGATGCGCGCCTTCAGGAAACTGCTGGCCGCGGGCCATTCGCTGCTTATCATCGAACACAATCTGGACGTGCTGCGCGCGGCGGACTGGATCGTCGACCTGGGCCCGGAAGGCGGCGATGGCGGCGGCCGCATTGTCGGCCAAGGAACGCCGCAAGACCTGATGGACAACGCGGCCTCGCACACCGGCCGCGCACTGGCCGACTACACAACCTCGGTCGTCTACGAAGACCTGTCGCGCCAGGCCATGCTGGCCGCTGAACCCACGGCCAGCTACGGCAACGGCACGCCGCTGCAAGCGGCTATCCGGCGCCAGCGTCAAACGCGCAGCATCGACATCGTCAATGCCCGCGAACACAATCTCAAAGGCATCGATGTCTCGATACCGCGCGACACCTTTACCGTCATTACCGGGGTATCCGGTTCCGGCAAATCCACCCTGGCATTCGATATTCTGTTCAACGAAGGCCAGCGCCGCTACCTGGAATCCCTGAACGCCTACGCCCGCGCCATCGTCCAGCCCGCCGGCAAGCCCGATGTCGATGCCATCTATGGCATCCCGCCCACCGTGGCCATCGAACAGCGCACCAGCCGCGGCGGACGCAAGTCGACCGTGGCCACCATGACGGAGATCCACCATTTCCTGCGGCTGCTTTACGTAAAGCTGGGCACGCAAATGTGCCCCACCTGCCACGTGCCGGTCGAACCCCAAAGCGCCGACCAGATCGCCGCGCAATTGCTGCGCGACTACAAGGGGCGGCATATCGGCCTTCTGGCCCCGCTGGTTTCGGCGCGCAAAGGCTATTACACCGACCTGGCCAAATGGGCATCCGGCAAAGGCCATACGCATTTGCGGGTGGATGGCGAATTCATCGCGACCGCAGCCTGGCCGCGCCTGGACCGCTACAAGGAACACACTATCGAACTGCCGGTCGCCGACCTGGTCGTGGATGCCGGGCATGAACTGCCCCTGCGCGAAGCCATACGTTCGGCGCTGGAGCATGGCCACGGCAGCATGAGCGTACTGCTGGACCTGACAGCGCAGAACGGCAGCACCGAAACACTGGACGAACGGCGTGAAGCCGGTCTGGCAAGCAACACCGAACAGATTCATTTTTCAGTGAAGCGCGCCTGCCCATGCTGCGGCACCAGCTTCCCGGAACCCGACCCGCGCATGTTCTCGTACAACTCCAAGCATGGCTGGTGCACAAGCTGCTTCGGCACCGGCTTGCAATTGAAGGATTTCGATGCCGAGCAAACCGGCGAGGAAACCGCCTGGAACGCCTGGTACGAGGGCGAAGCCGCCGTCTGCCAAAGTTGCGATGGCGAACGGCTCAATCCCATGGCGCGCGCGTTTCTTTGGCGCGACCGGTCCATTGCGCAACTGGCCGGCCTTTCCATCTCGGACGCCCAGACCTTTTTCGCGGGCCTGGTCAGCCGCGGCCGCGAGGTCGAGATCGCGCGCGATATCCTCACGGAAATCCGCGGGCGCCTGAACTTCATGCAGGAAGTAGGACTGGGCTATCTGGCCCTGGACCGCGCGGCGCCCACGCTCTCGGGCGGCGAAGCGCAGCGCATCCGGCTGGCGGCGCAGTTGGGTTCGAACCTGCAAGGCGTCTGCTACGTGCTGGACGAACCCACCATCGGCCTGCATCCGCGCGACAATCAGATCCTGCTCAATGCCCTCTCCCAGCTAGAGGGCAACGGCAATACGCTGGTGGTCGTCGAACATGACGAAGACACCATACGCCGCGCCTCCCATGTCATCGACATCGGCCCCGGCGCCGGCATACGCGGCGGCCGCGTCGTAGCCCAGGGAACGGTGCAGGACATCATCGACAACCCCGCCTCGCTAACCGGCCAGTACCTCAAGCATCCCCTCGTCCATCCACTGCAGGCCAGGCGCCCTATCGACGACACCACGCCCATGCTGGAAATCCATGGCGCTCGCATGCACAACCTGCGCAACGTCGATGTTCGCGTCCCCATCGGGCGGCTTAGCGTCGTTACCGGCGTTTCGGGTTCGGGCAAGTCCACGCTGGCGCGCGAAGTATTGCTGCACAATGTGGCGCAGGCCGTGACGCAGCGCAGTGCGCCGTCGTGGCAAGGTTGCGACGGCATCAGCGGATGGGAACATATAGACCGGGTGCTTGAGGTCGACCAGACGCCCATCGGCAAAACGCCGCGCTCCTGCCCGGCCACGTATGTCGGCTTCTGGGACGATGTGCGCAAACTCTTTGCCGGCACGCGGGAAGCACGCCTGCGCGGCTGGCTGCAAAACCGCTTCTCGTTCAATACCGGCGAGGGCCGCTGCCCCATTTGCGAAGGCCAGGGCATGCGCACTATCGAAATGAGTTTCCTGCCTGATGTAAAAGTGCCTTGCGACGCCTGCGGCGGCGAGCGCTTCAACCGCGACACATTAAGCGTTAAATGGCGCGAGAAAAGCGCGGGCGAAGTACTGAAGATGGAAGTCGACGATGCCATCGATTATTTCGCCGCGCATTCGAAGATCTCGCGCACGCTCAAGCTGATGCAGGACGTGGGCCTGGGCTATCTGACCCTGGGCCAGCCTTCGCCCACGCTGTCGGGCGGCGAGGCGCAGCGCATCAAGCTGGTGACCGAACTGACCAAGGCCAGGCTGACCGATGGCGTCATCACCACCGGGCGCGCTTCGCGCATACCGCATACGCTGTATGTACTGGATGAGCCGACCGTCGGGCTTTCGATGGCCGATGTGGAAAAACTGGTCCATGTGCTGCACCGCCTGGTCGAGGCCGGCAATACCGTCGTGGTGATCGAACATAACCTGGACGTCATCGCGGAAGCCGACTGGGTCGTGGACATGGGTCCTGAAGGCGGGACCGGCGGCGGGCGGCTGGTTGCGGCAGGGTCGCCGGAACACATCATGCAGCACCGTGCCAGCTCGCATACCGGCGCCGTGCTGGACGACTTCATGCAGGCGTCGGCCGCCGCCAACGAGGTGGCCGGGACTGCCTAGGCGGCGCCGCAACGACCATGAATCCCGGAACGCCGACCGAATGCGCTTAACCCCCGCCTAGCGGCGCTGCGGTCTTCAATAAATACTGGACGGCCTCGTTGGCCGCAGCCATGCCCATGGCCGCGGTTACGGTCACGGCCGAGCCGTAGCCCGCGCAGGACAAGCCTTGCGGGGCAATGCCGTCGGCAGCGTCCAACCATGCGTCGGGCAGGCGCGCCGGCTGGTCGAACCATAAGGTGCGCACGCCCATCTTGGGTACGCGCTTGCGCACCTTGCCCGCATGGTCCGACGCCCTGGGATAGCCATGCTGGCGGCGCAAGGTGTTGCGCAGCTTGGCCAGCAAGGCGTCGTTCAACGCGCCGGACAAATCGCTAGCGCGCAAACTCAGGCTGTCGGTTTTGCCGCCCGCGCCGCCGCATACAACGACATGCCGCGCGCGTTCTCGGCAAGCAAGGATCATGGCGATCTTGGCGCTGACCTGGTCGGTGCAATCGATCAGCACGGTCATGTCGAGGGGCAAGACTTCGCGTACGTTTTCGGGGGTGACGAAATCGTCGACCAGATTCAAGCGGCAGGCCGGATTGATGCCCTGGACACGCGCGCCCATGGCTTCGACCTTGGCCTGGCCCAAGGTAGCAGTCAAGGCATGAAGCTGGCGGTTGATGTTGGACTCGGCCACTTGGTCCAGGTCGATCAGCGTCAATGCGCCCACGCCCGAGCGCGCCAACGCTTCCACGCACCAAGAGCCCACGCCGCCAATTCCCGCCACAGCCACATGCGCCTCGTTCAGTTGCGCCACGCCGCGCGCTCCGTACAGTCGTTCGAGCCCGCCAAAGCGGCGTTCAAAATTGATTTCGTCCATTTATAGAGTTCTCTTGCTGTTTACGCGGCCGCACAAAAACAATGCCTGCGCCACGCCTTGGCATCGGGGCCTGGCCTGGAAAAGGGGCAGCGTGTAATACTATGATTAGATCACGCCCCGCATTTCTACAGTTTGCCCAGATGACCAAGCCAACCACCCTAGAATCGCTTATTTCCGCCAGCGGAGCCAGTTTCCGCGAACTCACCGAGCATGAGCGCCAGGCATCCCTGGATGCGTTCGTGGCACGGGGGCTGCCTGACGATATCTGGGTTTTTGGCTACGGTTCGCTGGTATGGCGGCCCGAATTCGACTTTCTTGAACAACGCCTGGCACGCGTCAACGGCTACCACCGTTCGCTGTGCCTGTGGTCGCGAATCAATCGCGGCACGCCCGAGCAGCCAGGCCTGGTCTTCGGGCTGGACGTGGGCGGCTCCTGCCGCGGCATGGCCTACCGCATTGCCTCGCATCAGGTCACGGACATTTTGCAGGAACTCTGGAAGCGTGAAATGCCCAGTGCCGCTTATATTCCCAAATGGCTTAACTGCCGTACAGGTCAAGGCACGATACGCGCCCTGGTCTTCACCATGGATCGCGGCAAAGACGCCTACGTGCGGGGGCTGGACAAGGATCAACTGCTTGCCATCGTGCAGCGCGCCCACGGCATCTACGGCCCTTGTGCGGAATATGTACTGGAAACCGCCCAGGCGCTCAGGCAGGCCGGCATACACGACCGCAAGCTCGATGCACTGATCGAGCAGCTTTCCACCCAAGCGCAGCAAGCCGACGCCGGCCATGAACCGGCTGCCGCGCACCCAGGCAAAAAGCGCGGCGCTGCGGCACTACCTCATAGCGCAAGGTAAAATAATCACGGTGGCCGCGTAAAACGGCCGCCGGCGCCATGCTCCGCCCGACCCATGCTTGTTCAATTGTTGCTGCCACTATGCCATTAGCCGATTTGCGTAGAAAATACGAAAAAGACTTACTGCTTGAATCGTCGCTCGCGCCGACTCCGCTCGAGCAATTTTCAAAATGGTTCGACGAAGCCTTGCATGCCGACGTACCCGAACCCAATGCCATGACGCTGGCAACCGTCGGCGCCGATGGCCGCCCCTCGGCGCGCATTGTCTTGCTTAAAGGGCTGGACGAACGCGGCCTGGTTTTTTTTACCAACTACACATCGCGCAAGGGCCAGGACCTGGCGGCCCACCCGCACGCCAGCCTGCTGTTCTTCTGGCAGCCGCTGGAACGCCAGGTGCGCCTGGAGGGCCTTGTCGAGAAAGTCTCCGCGGCCGAATCCGACACGTATTACAACAGCCGGCCGCTGGGCTCGCGCATCGGCGCCTGGGTCTCGCCCCAAAGCCAGCCGATCTCGCGCGAAGAACTGGAACAGCGCAACGCGGCGCTAAGCGAATCGCTGGGCATGGAGCCGCCGCGTCCTGAGTATTGGGGCGGCTACCGGCTAAAGCCGGAGTACGTCGAATTCTGGCAAGGGCGCCCCTCGCGCCTGCACGACCGGTTGGTCTACACGCTGACAGCCGGGCAGTGGAACCGATCCCGCCTTGCGCCCTGAGCAGCATTAAACATATGCCCGCGGACGTAGATTGCGTTGTACTGGGGGCCGGCGTGGTGGGGCTGGCGGTGGCGCGCGAACTGGCCTTGGCGGGCCGCGAAGTACTTGTTGCCGAATCCGCCGGCGCCATTGGCACCGGCACCAGCTCACGCAATTCCGAAGTCATCCATGCCGGCATCTATTACCCCGCAAACAGCCTGAAGGCCCGGCTTTGCGTGCAAGGCAAGCACCTGCTGTACGCCTATTGCCAAGAGCGCGGCATTGCCCATGGGCGGCCCGGCAAGCTGATCGTCGCCACCAGCCCCGAACAGGCATTGCAATTGAAGTCGCTCGCACAGCAGGCTCGGCAGAACGGCGTCGACGACCTGCAATGGATTAGCGGCGCGCAGGCGCAACAGCTGGAGCCCGCCCTGAGCTGTACCGCCGCCCTGCTTTCGCCTTCAACCGGCATCATCGACAGCCACGGCCTGATGCTGGCCTTGCAAGGCGAGTCCGAAAACAATAACGCACAGTATGTTTTCCATACCCCGTTCATCGGCGGCGAAATCCTGCGGAACGGCTTGTTCCGCTTGCGCTTCGGGGGTGCCGAGCCGCTTGAACTGAGCGCTGCTTGCGTCGTCAATGCCACCGGCTTGTCGGCACCGGCCAACGCACACAAGCTGGCGGGCCAGCCCACCGAACATATTCCACAAGCGTATCTCTGCAAAGGCAGCTACTTCACGCTTTCGGGCAAGTCCCCGTTCTCGCGCCTGATCTACCCTATGCCCGACCATGCTGGCCTGGGCGTGCACCTGACGCTGGATATAGGCGGACAGGCCAAGTTCGGTCCCGACACCGAATGGGTGGAAAGCGAAGACTACAGCCTGGACCCGGCGCGGGCCGGGGCCTTCTATGCCGCGATACGGCGTTACTGGCCCGGCCTGCCTGACAACGCCCTGGCGCCGGGCTACACTGGCATACGTCCTAAAATCAGCGCTGCCGGCGAACCGCCGGCCGACTTCGCCATTGCCGGGCCGGCAACGCACGGAGTAGACAGCCTGATCAATCTCTTTGGCATAGAATCACCCGGGCTTACCGCCAGTCTCGCCATTGCGCGAGCCGTGCGTCAAGCCCTTGCTTTTTGAACTATCAGCCGCCTGCGGCCGTAACCAGCATAAAAATGAACGACTACATCCTGACCATTTCCTGCCCCGACCGCATAGGCATTGTGCACAGCGTCACCGGCTGGTTGCTCAATCTGCACGGCAATATCATCGATGCCCAGCAATTTGGCGACGTCGAAGACGAACGATTCTTTTTGCGCGTTCATTTCCAATTGCCCCAACCGTCTTCGGCTGAAGAGCTCACCGCGCAGTTCGCATCCGTTGCCGACAAGTTCCAGATGCAGGCCGATATCTACGACGCCCAGCGCAAAGCGCGCCTGCTTATCCTGGTCAGCCGCCAGGGGCACTGCCTGAACGATTTGCTGTTCCGCACCCATAGCGGGCAACTGCCCGTTACCATTGCCGGCATTGTCTCAAATCACAAGGATTACGCCAGCCTGGCCGCGTCGTACGACGTGCCCTTCCATTGCCTGCCCGTCACGCCCGAAACCAAGCCTGAACAAGAAGCGCAAATCCTGGAACTGGTCGACAAAGAGAATATCGACCTGGTCGTGCTGGCGCGGTATATGCAGATCCTTTCGCCCGAACTATGCAGTGCCCTGTCGGGCCGGGCCATCAATATCCACCACAGTTTTCTGCCCAGCTTCAAAGGCGCGCGCCCATACCACCAGGCCTATGCCCGCGGCGTGAAGATCATCGGCGCCACCGCCCATTACGTGACTTCCGACCTGGACGAAGGCCCGATCATCGAACAGAGCGTTGAACGCGTCAATCACGCCATGAGTGTGGACGACTTGACCCGTGTGGGCAGCGACGTCGAATCGCTGGTACTGGCACGCGCCGTGCGCCGCCACGTCGAACACCGCATCTTGCTTAACGGCAAGCGCACCGTGGTGTTCCGCTAGTGTCCTGTTTGGTTAGTTTGTGAGCTTATATTCGGATGCGTGGGCTTGTCAGGCAAGGCGCAAACCGCCGCGATAGCCGTAGCTATCGCGAGGATTTGCAACGCCGCATGGCGAGCCCAGGCGCCGAAGATAAGGATTCGAATTAGCCAAACAGGACACTAGGCAGTCTGAGGCAGGTGCCCGGAATCTTGGGCTCGTTTGTCGCCACCGGCCGCAGCTTCCGCACGATACCCGGGGGCTAGTCCTAGAACGGATCGCCGCTGACAATATCCCGCAGCCACGCTTCGAACGCCAGCAGCGCTTCGCTGCGTTCGGCGTGCTCGGGATAGCTGAAGAAATACGACTCGCGCACCGACAGGCCGTGCTCGAACGGACACACCAATTGCCCGCCATTGGCCACGCTGCGCACCAAAAACCGCGGAATCAATGCAATTCCGAGTCCCGCCTGCGCAGCCGCCAGAAGCATCGTAAACAGCTCGTAGCGCGGCCCTGCGCCGACCGAAGGTGCGTAGTCTCGCCTCTGTTCGCGGTACCACTCGCGCCATGCGTCGGGCCGCGACATCATATGCAAATGCGTGACCTGCATCGACGCTTGCGCGCCGCCGCGTATCAGTTCGGCAATTTCAGGCGCGCACACCGGCACCAGTTCCTGCTCTTCGAACAGCTTGATGCCCACGGTGCCCGGCCAGATCTGCGGCGCATGATAAATGGCGGCATCGAAAGGCTGGTCGTTGAATTGAAAGGGCCGGGTGCGTATGGAAAGACTTACGGCAATGTCCGGGTGCAGCTTCTTGAATTCGGGCAAGCGCGGCACCAGCCAGGTAGTGGCCAGGGTCGGCAAGACGGCAACATGCAGGCTGCGGCCCATTCCCGCACCCGACATCAGGCCCAGCGTGTCCTTTTCCAGTTGCTCCAGATGATGCCGCACCCGCGCCGCGTACTGGGTGCCGGCCTCGGTCAGGGCAATGCGCCGCCGAATGCGGGTGAACAATTGCACGCCCAGCCTTTCCTCCAGACCGCTGACCTGCCGGAACACGGCGCTGTGCGTCAACGACAGTTCTTCTGCCGCGCGCGAAAACGAGCCCAGCCTGGCGGTTGCCTCGAAGGCCTGCAAGGCCCCCAGGTTTGGAATTCCGTGTCTCATTGTTTATCCTTGTGATTCGGCCCAGGCACCTTGCATAAATCGCACTATATTGTGCTATTTTATCAATTGCATTGTGCATTCAGCTCACATATGCTGTGTTTATACGATTTTTACCATCATGCGCCTTGCGCGGCGGCAAAATGCCCCGATAGCACTGTCAAACAGCCCGATTATCAAAATGCATTTGATTAACGCGGCGTTTTCGGTAAAAATGCTTTAAACCTAAACTTATTACCCCACGGAGCAAACCTATGTCCTCGGCCCCTTCATTCAATTGGGAAGATCCTTTATTGCTGGATTCGCAGCTTACCGAAGAAGAACGCATGGTTCGCGAAGCAGCCCACGCCTATTCCCAGGACAAACTGCTGCCCCGCGTGCTGGAAGCTTTCCGCCACGAAAAAACCGATGCCGGCATTTTCAAGGAAATGGGCGAACTCGGTCTTCTGGGCGCCACCATCCCCGTCGAATACGGCGGCTCGGGTCTTAACTATGTGTGCTACGGCCTGATCGCCCGCGAAGTCGAACGCGTCGACTCCGGCTACCGCTCGATGATGAGCGTGCAGTCCTCGCTGGTCATGGTGCCTATCAATGAATTCGGCAGCGAAGAGCAAAAGCAAAAATATCTGCCCAAGCTGGCGGCCGGCGAATGGATAGGCTGCTTCGGCCTGACCGAACCCAACCACGGCTCCGACCCCGGCAGCATGGAAACCCGCGCCGTCAAAACAGCCAACGGCTACAAGCTTACCGGCAACAAAACCTGGATCACCAACTCGCCCATCGCCGACGTCTTCGTCGTCTGGGCCAAGTGCGTCGGCGGCGACTTCGACGGCAAGATCCGCGGCTTCATCCTTGAAAAAGGCTGGAAAGGCCTGACAGCCCCCGCCATCCACGGCAAGGTCGGACTGCGCGCTTCCATCACCGGCGAAATCGTCATGGACGAAGTCGAAGTGGCCGAAGAGCAAATGCTGCCCAAGGTCTCCGGCCTGAAAGGCCCCTTCACCTGCCTGAATTCCGCACGCTACGGTATCGCCTGGGGTGCCCTGGGCGCCGCCGAGTTCTGCTGGCATACCGCCCGCCAGTACACCCTGGACCGCAAGCAGTTCGGCCGTCCCCTGGCCCAGAACCAGCTTATCCAGAAAAAACTGGCCGACATGCAAACCGAAATCACGCTGGCGCTGCAAGGCTGCCTGCGCCTGGGCCGCATGAAGGACGAAGGCACGGCCGCGGTTGAAATCACTTCCATCATGAAACGCAATTCTTGCGGCAAATCCCTGGACATCGCCCGCCTGGCGCGCGACATGCTGGGCGGCAACGGTATCTCCGACGAGTTCGGCGTTGCCCGCCACCTGGTCAACCTGGAAGTGGTCAACACCTACGAAGGCACGCACGACGTGCACGCCTTGATTCTGGGCCGCGCCCAGACCGGCCTGCAGGCGTTCTATTGATTCCTGCCAGCCGCGCTAAAGCGCAACAGTAAACAAAGAGGCCGGAATTTCCGGCCTCTTTTCATTTGAAGTATTCCCGCCAGAAGCCAGACCTTCAAGCCTGCGGCTTGGCAATGCCTTTCGCTGCCGAGAAAAATCCTCGTGTTCAAGCTCGAACCCAAAGGACGAGACCAATGCTTCGGTCCGCGACCATCTCGTCCTTGCAGAATTAAGCCGTAGCCGTTCCCAGGTCGAAAAGGCTAGTCGCTTCCAGCTCCAGCACTTGCTCGTCGCGCTGATTGAACATGCGCCAGGACCAGCGCACAATGCCCAGGTCGTCGCGAGTGGAGGAAATGCGCACCGAGTCGACGGTAATTTCCAGGCGCAATGCGTCGCCTTCGCGCACCGGCACCAGCCAGCGGATCTTGTCGACACCCGGCGAGCCGAAAGACTCGGAACCCACCAAGGCGCTGTCCACCGCCATGCGCATGGCCAGGCTGCATGTTTGCCAGCCGCTGGCGATAAGACCGCCCCAGCGGCCCGATTCAGCCCGTTCCGGGTCGGTATGGAACCACTGCGGGTCGTACTGGCGCGCAAACGCCAGCATGGACTCCCTGTCGACGACAACCGGTGGGTGCTTGATCACCATCCCGATTTGAAACTCGCTGAATTTCATGACGGCCTGACTATTATGATTGACAAGCCTTAAAGTGTAGCCGAATTGCCAGGCCTGTAGGAACTACTACATTAGCGCGTCGTCAATAGGTCTCGAAGTGCAGCCGGCCCTGGGATTTAAGCTGGGCATGGACTTCGGGCCACTTCTTACCGCTGCCTTCAACCACGTCGCGCAGCGCTTCGATGACGCCTACTTCCATGCCTTTCAGGCCGCAGACATAAATATAGGTCTCGGTTTCGTCAAGCAGCTTCAGGATGTCGGCGGCGCGATCGCGCAGAACGTCCTGCACATAGCGCTTGGGCTGATCGGGCTGGCGCGACAGCGCCAGGTTGATGTCGATGAAGTCCTTGGGCAGGTTCATAAGAGGCCCGAAATACGGCAGTTCGCGCTGGGTGCGGGCGCCGAAAAACAGCATGAGCTTGCCGTTGTATTCGCGGTTCTTGGTCAGGCGGCGGCAGCGTTCGGTCATGGCCCGCATGGGTGCGGAGCCCGTGCCGGTGCAGATCATGATGATATTGGCATGCGCCAGGTTGGGCATGAGGAAAGTGTTGCCGTAGGGCCCGATGACCTTGACCGTGTCGTTCTTTTGAAGATCGCACAGGTAGTTGGAGCATACGCCGTTGACCGGATTGTTGTCGTAGTCGGCGGTAACGCGCTTGACCGTTATGGACAAGTTATTGTATTTGGGCCGTTCGCCGTCGCGCGGGCTGGCGATGGAATACTGGCGTGCATGATAGGCACGGCCTTTGGCGTCGGTTCCGGGCGGGAAGATGGCAATGGACTGCCCTTCCAGCACAGGAAACGGCAAGGTGCCGAAGTCCAGCACAATATGATGAATATCGCTTTCGGTATCGTCGTCGGTAACCCGGTAGTTGCCCACCACCGTGGCCGTGGCCACATTCTTGTGGGTGTACATATTGACGTAAGGATGAACCGCCGACCAAGGCGGAATGCTTGCGCCCGCGTCGGTCGAGGGCACGCCTTCCAGGCTGTCGACGTCGCTTTGGTCCGCTGCAAGCGGGGTGCGCCCTGTCTCGGGCGCGGACTCAGCCGCGTCGTCCTGGTGCAGCAGTTCGGCCGGCAATTCTTTTTCTTCGGGCAGAACATCCCAGCTGAACTGGTCGTCCTTGGAATAGGCTTCGCTGGTCAGCACCTGGATCCAGTTGTCGATGGCGCCCGTCGGACAGGGCGGCACGCATTTCATGCACATATTGCAGATGCTGGGATCCACAACATAGTTGTTTTCGTCGTGCGTAATGGCGTCGATCGGGCAAGCCTCTTCGCACGTATTGCAGCGAATGCAGATCTCGGGATCGATCAGGTGTTGTTTCATTACTGGTGTTGCTATCGCTGTTTCAGTCATTTCAAGGCCTCCTTGCTGCCCGAATCCTCATCGCAAGCGCGCCTAAGCGCAAACGGGCGGCTATGGCGCCGCCCAGTTCGCATCCCGCCGCAAGGCGGGGATAATTACAGCGCTATGTAATTATCTTAGTTAAAGCGAATATATTCAAAGTCTACCGGCTGGCGGTTGATGCCAATGACCGGAGGCGCGATCCAGTTGGCGAACTTGCCTGGCTCGACCACACGGCCCATGAGCGACGCAACGAATGCGCGATCTTCGGCCGAAGGCAGCCATTCATGTTCGTGGGCCTTCCATTGGTCTTCGGTCAGCACATGGCCTTCGGGCGAAACCTTGATACCCGCCAGTGTACCGATCTGGCGGTTGAACGCCTTGTGCGGCACCTGTAGGCGGAAGGCAATGCCGCGTTTTTCCAGAACCTTGTTCCAGCGCGCAACCCCACCCACCGAGTCGCGGATGAAGTCATCGCGCAGCACTTCGTTCAAGGCATTGAGCATGGGCACTTCGATTTCGCGCAATTGGCCGTTGTTGACTTCCAGCACGCGGTACGTTTCGTTCTTGAGCTGGTGATCGTCCGTGCGCTTGCCTTCTTCGTAGCGGCCTTTCAGGCCCGAGCTGTAGAAGATGGCGGCGTTGGACGACTGGTCGGCGCCGAACAGGTCGATCGTGACGCTGTAATGGAAGTTCAGGTAACGCTGGATGGTAGGCAGATCGATCACGCCGGCGGCACGCAGGACGGCCGGGTCTTCGGTCTTGAGCTCGTTCATGGCGTCGGCGGTACGCTGCACCACACGCGATACGCCCGACTCGCCCACGAACATGTGGTGCGCTTCTTCGGTAAGCATGAACTTGGTCGTGCGGGCCAATGGGTCGAAGCCCGACTCCGACAGCGCGCTAAGCTGGAACTTGCCGTCGCGGTCGGTGAAGTAGGTGAACATATAGAAGGCCAGCCAGTCCGGGGTCTTCTCGTTGAAGGCGCCCAGAATGCGAGGGCTGTCTTCGCTGCCCGAGTTGCGCTGCAACAGTGCATCGGCTTCTTCGCGGCCGTCGCGGCCGAAATAGCGGTGCAACAGGTAAACCATGGCCCACAGGTGGCGGCCTTCTTCGACGTTGACCTGGAACAAGTTGCGCAAGTCGTACATCGATGGGGCCGTCAGGCCCAGGTGGCGCTGCTGCTCGACCGATGCGGGCTCGGTGTCGCCCTGGGTCACGATGATGCGGCGCAGGTTGGCGCGGTGCTCGCCCGGCGCTTCTTGCCAGACATCCTTGCCAATGTTTTCGCCGAAGTGCATTTTGCGCTCGCCATCCTGCGGGGTCAGGAAAATGCCCCAGCGGTAGTCGGGCATTTTGACGTGGCCGAAGTTGGCCCAGCCGTCAGGCTGCACGCTGATGGCCGTGCGCAAATACACGTCCATGTTCTGCGAGCCTTCCGGGCCCATGTCCTGCCACCATTGCAGGTAGTTGGGCTGCCAGTGCTCCAGGGCGCGCTGCAAGGCGCGGTCGCCCGACAAGTTGACGTTGTTGGGGATTTTTTCTGAATAATTGATACCGGACATCTCGATGACTCCTTAGGTAAATTCTGGGTGTTTAAACAAACGACTTAAACGCGATTCATATCGAAATCGGCCTTTTCGCCCTTGCCGTACAACTTAAGAGCCCCTTTCTCGCCCGATGCGTTGGGACGATAGAAGATCCAGTTCTGCCATGCCGTGAGGCGGCCGAAAATGCGGGTTTCCATGGATTCTTTAGGACCGAAGCGCAGATTGGCTTCAAGGCCGGTAAGCGCATCGGGAGAAAGCGCGGAACGCTCTTCCAGCACCATGCGCACCTCGTCGTCCCAATCCAGGCTGTCGATTGCAAATGTAATCAACCCAACGGATTCCGCTTCATTGGCGTCCAGCATCTTGCCGGCTGCGGCGCGCACAGCTTCGATGGCGGGCACTTCTTCGTAGAACCGGCGTTGAATGCGGGTTTGGCCGTTGACCAGAGGGTAGGCGCCAAAGTTGAGTTCGTTGCTTGCAATTTGCGCGGGCTGATCGGCGTCGGGGTCGTCCAGCATGAAAGTACGGTCGCAAGCCAAGGCCACTTCAAGCAGCGTTCCGACAAAGCAGGAGCCGGGTTCGACCAAGGCGAACAAGGAGCGCGAGGTCACGTCCAGGCGCGCCAGCGTACGGCGCAACATGCCCGTGGTTTCGCGGACAAACCAGTTGTCGCCGAATTTTTGCAGGCTGGCGTCCGCCGCCAATACTTTGGCCGCATCGCCCTGGGTCTTGAATACCCATGTGCCGATATCGAGTTCGTTGGTGCGCATTTCAAGAATGGCATCATCGAGTTCGCGCGCCATTTGCAGCGGCCACCAGGCGTCGCCCTGGGCCAGGATGGCGTCGACGCTGTCGGGGGTGTCGGTTTCGGGAGCGCGAATTGTCCAGTTTGCCAGGCGGCGTTCACGGTCGATCTGGACTTCGACATATTTATAGCCGATGCTGTTTTCGCCATCGACGCGCTTGATAGGCGTCAATGCAACACCCTTCGCGCCGGTGGGGCGCGTGCTGCCCTCGCCCAGTTCGATCGCGCGCTTCTTGATGCTTTCGGCAAACTGCGCCGGCTTGACCAGGTCGTCGACCAGGCGCCAGTCTTTGGCGCGCTGGCCGCGCACGCCTTCAACCAGGGTGCAGAAAATGTCGGCGTGGTCGTGGCGCACTTTGCGCTTGTCGGTAACGCGGGTCAGGCCGCCGGTGCCCGGCAATACGCCCAGCAGCGGCACTTCGGGCAGCGACACCGCCGACGAGCGATCGTCGATCAACAGAATTTCGTCGCAAGCCAGGGCCAGCTCGTAGCCGCCGCCAGCGCAGGCGCCGTTCAGCGCAGCGACGAACTTCAGGCCGCTGTAGCGGCTGGAATCTTCAATGCCGTTGCGGGTTTCGTTTGTGAACTTGCAGAAGTTGACCTTCCAGGAATGGCTGGACAAGCCCAGCATGAAAATATTGGCGCCCGAACAGAAAATACGGTCTTTCATGCTGGTTACGACAACGGTGCGAACTTCAGGATGCTCGAAGCGTATGCGCTGAAGTGCATCGTGCAGTTCGATGTCGACGCCCAGGTCGTACGAGTTCAGCTTGAGCTTGTAGCCGGGCCGCAAACCGCCGTCCTCGGAGACATCCATGGCAAGCGTGGCGACAGCGCCATCAAAAGACAGGGCCCAATGCTTGTACTGGCTGGGATCGGTACGGAAGTCGACGCGAGTGGCGGGTTGATTCATGAGGATGGTCTCCAAAATTTTCTTTAACCTGAACGATAGTGCATCAAACAGAAGATGATGCATAATAATGCATCGAAAATACGCCGTCAACTACAAAATGCATTTTGATGCATTTTTTTTGACTACAGCGCGAGCCCCGCAGGCACTTCAGTCAACTTGCGCCCTTTGCGCCTTGAGACAACATTTTTTTATAGTGATTATCCGTAGCTTAATTCCGCAGCTTGCCGGATGTGCGCGCTTAATTCGTCGACGCATTCGGCCAGACTGCGCTCGCTGGTGGAGCAAACATAATCGGCCTTGGAGTAAAACGCCTCGCGACTGGCAAGAATGCGCTTGAGGTCGGCCATGGCCTCGTTGTTGCCGGCCATGGGCCGGAAGTCTCCTTGCGCCATAACGCGCGCCATATGGTCTTCGGGGGTGGCCCTGACCCACACGGTATAACAATGCGCCAGCATGACATTCATGGTGGCAGGTTCGGAAACAAGGCCGCCGGGCGTAGCCAGCACCATTTCGGGATAAAGCTGCAGGGCCTCTTCTAGGGCCCGCCGCTCGTAGCGGCGATAGGCTGTCGGGCCGTACAGGCTGTGGATTTCAAGAATGCCGCAACCGGCCACGCGTTCGATCTCGCTGCTCAGTTCCACAAAAGGATAACCGATCTCGGCCGCCAATAGCCGGCCCAGCGAAGATTTACCGGCGCCGCGCAAGCCGATAAGGGCAATCTGCCGCAGCTTATTGCGGCCGCCATTGGCCGCGGCGTTGCCGACAAACAGGTTGGACAAGGTTTCACGCGCCGCCTGCAGTTCTTTTTCGGTTCGATTTTGCAGCAGTTCGCGGATGAGCAGCCATTCGGGGCTGGAGGTCGTGATGTCGCCCACCAATTCGGCAAGCACGCAATTGAACGCCTGGGCGATTTGCAGCAGCACCAGGATGGACACATTGCCGATGCCGCGTTCGAGATTGGCCAGATGACGCTCGGAGACACTGGCGGCGCGGGCAAGCTCCTTGCGCGTCATGCCGCGCCGGGCGCGCAGGCGCCGCACGTTTTCGCCCAGCGAAATCAGGTAGGGATCGCGGTCTGCACCGGCGCCCGCCGCGACGGCGGCAGTTGAATCGAGTGTCTTGTTTTCCACTAAAGAAAACCCCAAAATTCAATGAGCATGCATTATAATGCTTGACAGTACGAAAGAAAAGAACTAATTTTCAGGTTCATTCAGCAGGCAATCGTTAACAATTATTTCCGGCGCCCACAGGCCCGGCCATGGTTGAAAAGCCGCTGAACATCCATTCCCCATGGCACCGCCCAGGCACATCATAGCTGTAGTCTGGCAGCGCGGACCGGATGGAAAACAGAATACAGGGCCACACATGACTATCGAGACATTTCAACATCTTATCCAGACTGTCACCCAGTACATAGGGGATCGCAAGCTCGACAAAGACTTGCAGGCGTCCCTGAATCAACAATTTCCGTTCGAAGGCCCCGTCTACCAACAAATCTTCGACGCCTGCAGGCAAGGCGTGCGCGAAGGCTGGATGTGCCAATACGAAGGCGGCGGCGTCCGCTACGGGCGGGTCGTCAAGCCGTCCGGCGAACTGGGCGGGTTTTCTGTCGACGTCGTACAGATGAACAACCTGGCAGGCCCCCACCACCGCCATCCCAACGGCGAAATCGACCTCATCATGCCGCTGGACAAAGATGCCTGTTTTGACGGCCATCCGGGCGGCTGGCTGGTCTACGGACCCGACACGGCCCACAGCCCCACGGTAACCGGAGGCGAGGCGCTGGTTCTTTACCTGCTTCCCCAAGGACAAATCGAATTCACGCGGCAAGCGGCGAAGTCCCAGCCTTAACGCCCAACCCCGCGGCACAACGACAGCACCTTATGCGGCAACGCCGCCGGCCATTTCCGCCACGCGGCTCGGGACGCTGGCGCACTACCTAAAGCAGAGATCATGATCAAACTTGCAAACTACACCCAAGGCCAATGGCAAGAAGGCACCGGCCCGGGCACCACCCTTTACGATCCAGTCCTGGGCACCGCCCTGGCCAGCGTCGATGCCGGGGGCCTGGACATGGCGGCCTGCTACGACTGGGCGCGTACACAAGGCGGTACCGCGCTGCGTGCTCTCAGCTACGCCGAACGCGCCGCGCTGCTCAAGCAGATCGGCCAGGTGCTGCAAGACAACCGCGACAAGTATTACGACATCTCGCTGCAAAACTCGGGCACCGTACAAAACGATACCGCGGTGGATGTCGACGGCGCCATCTACACTCTTTCCTACTACGCCAAGCTGGGCGGCAAACTGCCCGCGCATGTGCACCTGGAAGGCGAATCGCAAGGCCTGGCGCGCGACAACGCGTTCGCAAGCCAGCACATCGAGGTGCCGGCCCGCGGCGTGGCCCTGCTGATCAACGCTTTCAACTTCCCTTCGTGGGGCCTCTGGGAAAAGGCCGCGCCGGCCCTGTTATCGGGCGTGCCCATCGTCGTCAAGCCAGCCAGCGCCACCGCTTGGCTGACGCACGAAATGGTCAAGGACGTCATCGAAGCCAACATACTTCCTGCAGGCGCCCTGAGCATTGTTTGCGGGCGCCCCGAAGGCTTGCTCGATGCACTGAACGCGCTGGACATGGTGTCGTTCACGGGGTCGGCCGATACCGCCGCCTCGCTGCGCGGCCACCGCCGCATTCAGCATGACGGCGTGCGCTTCAATGCGGAGACCGACAGCGTCAACAGCGCTCTCCTGGGGCCCGATGACAGCGACGCCGCCGCCGACCTCCTGGTGCGCGAAGTGGTACGCGAACTAACGATAAAGTCGGGCCAGAAATGCACGGCCATACGCCGCATCTTTGTGCCTGAATCGCGCTACGAAGCCATTGCCGGCGCCATTGCGGCCAAGCTCAAGACCATTACCGTGGGCGACCCGCGCAAACCCGAGGTTCGCATGGGCAGCCTGGTCAGCCGCCAGCAGCACGAAGCCATCCTCGCCGGCATCGCCCAGCTGTCGCACCACTGCGAAATTCTGTTCAACGGCAGCACCGAGATCACCATACAGGCCGAAGCGGGCAGCGCCTGCGTCGCGCCCATGCTGTTCGGCGCCAAAGATCCCGACACCAATCCGCTGGTTCATCAGGTCGAGGTATTCGGCCCAGTCGCAACGCTTATGCCTTATCGCGACACCGAGCACGCCTTCGAGCTTGTCCGCCGCGGCATGGGCTCGCTGGTCGCATCGGTTTATAGCGAAGACCCGCAGTTCATGGCGCAGGCCGCCATCCGCCTGGCGGAAAGCCACGGCCGCGTTCACCTGGTCAATACGGAAGTCGCCAAGGTACAGACCGGACACGGCAACGCCATGCCCCAGTCCAACCACGGCGGCCCGGGGCGCGCCGGCGGCGGCGAAGAACTGGGCGGCCTGCGTGCCCTCAAGTTCTACCATCGCACCGCGGCCATTCAGGCCTCACCCGACATCCTGAACCGCCTTATCCAGAACGCAGAATAAAAACGCGAACGCTGCGAACCGCTCATCCTTGGAGACACCCCATGCAAACTTGCCCCGCAAAACTCAACTATGCGGCTTACCTGACCCAGGCCAATGCCGCACGCGGATCAAAGCTGGCTTACATCGACGACCATCGCGCGCTGACCTATGCGCAGTTGGCCCAGCGTGTAGCCCAGTTCGCCGGACTGCTGCACAAGCTGGGGGTGCGCCGCGAAGAGCGCGTGCTGCTGCTGATGCACGACACCATAGACTGGCCTGTCGTGTTTCTGGGCGCCCTGCATGCCGGTGTCGTTCCCGTCGCCATCAACACACTGCTTACGCCTGACGATTACGCCTACATCATGGAGCACAGCCGCTGCCAGGCGGCCTTCATCTCCGCCCCGCTGCTGACCAATCTGCAAAGCGCCATGGCCATCGCTCCGGACAACGAAATCAGGCACATTGTCATTTCGGAACCGGGCGAGTCCCTGCCGCAGGGCATGCTGGACTTCGAAACTGAACTGACGCAAGCCGCGCCGGTGCCGGCCGTCGCCACACTGGCCGACGAAATCGCCTTCTGGCTGTACTCTTCCGGCTCGACCGGACAGCCCAAGGGCGTGGTTCACAGCCACGGCAACCTCTGGTATACGGCCGAGCTCTACGGCAAGCCCGTCCTGGGCGTACGCGAAGAGGACATCGTCTTTTCAGCCGCCAAGCTGTTTTTCGCCTACGGCCTGGGCAATGGCCTGACCTTTCCGCTGTCGGTGGGCGCCACCACGGTGCTGATGGGCGAGCGCCCGACGCCGGCCGCGGTATTCAAGCGCCTGGTCGAACACAAGCCCACGGTATATTGCGGCGTTCCCACCTTGTACGCCAGCATGCTGGCTTCGCCCGACCTGCCCGCCAAAGACCAAGTGGCGATGCGGGTCTGCGCCTCGGCGGGCGAAGCCCTGCCCAAAGACCTGGGCGATCGCTTCACGAATCATTTCGGCTGCGAAATCCTGGATGGCATCGGTTCGACCGAAATGCTGCACATCTTCATCTCTAACCAGGCGGGCAGCGTGCACTATGGCACCACCGGCAAGCCTGTACCCGGCTATGAAGTGGAGCTGCGCGACGAACATGGCGTGGCAGTACCCACCGGCACCATCGGCGACCTGTACATAAAAGGCCCCAGCGCCGCGCTGATGTACTGGAACAACCGTACCAAGACTCGCGATACCTTCCTGGGTTCTTGGCTGAAAAGCGGCGACAAATACGAATGCGACGCCGAAGGCTACTACACCTACGCCGGACGCAGCGACGACATGATCAAGGTAAGCGGCCAATATGTTTCGCCGGTAGAGGTCGAGAACATCCTGATCCAGCACGAAGCCGTACTGGAGGCCGCCGTGATCGGCGTAGCCGACGCCGACGGTCTCATCAAGACCACCGCCTATGTCGTATTGCGCACTGGCAATATGCCCGACATCGGCATCCAGACCGAACTGCAAGCCTACGTCAAATCGCAGTTGGCGCCGTTCAAGTATCCGCGCACCATACACTTTATCGACGAACTGCCTAAAACCGCCACCGGCAAGATCCAGCGTTTTCGCCTGCGGCAGCTGAAACAGCAAAGCTAAGACCATGGCGCAACCGCAAACCATCACCACTCGCCTGGTTCCTGTCCGGGTACAAGAGCGGGCGCTGGACATCGAATGCCAGTTCATTTCGCCTGAAAAAACAGACGCTGACCTGCTGATCTTTCTGCACGAAGGACTGGGTTCCGTCAGCTTATGGAAAGACTGGCCGGCGCAGGTTTGTGCCGCCGCCGGTTGCCGCGGCCTGGTGTTTTCGCGCTACGGCTACGGAGCCAGCACGCCCAGGCCCTACGACGAAAAATGGCCGGTAAGCTATATGCATACGCAGGCACAGGAGGCCTTGCCCGCGCTGCTCAAGGCTTTGGGCATGGAACACGAAAAGCCCATATTGTTCGGGCACAGCGACGGCGGCTCGATTGCCTTGCTGTATGCGGCCATGTATCCCGACAACGTCAAGGCCATTGCCGTTGCCGCACCGCACATCTTTATTGAAGACCTGACCATTGCCAGCATCGAAGGCGCGCGCCAGGCCTATCTGACGACAGATTTGCCGCAAAAATTCAAGCGCTATCACCAGGACCCCGATGCCACTTTCTGGGCCTGGAACGATATCTGGCTGAACCCGCAATTCCGGGCCTGGAATATCGAGTCGTTCGTTGCCAAGATTCGCTGCCCCATACTGGCGATTCAAGGCCGCGACGACGAATACGGCACACTGGATCAAATCCAAGGGATTAAACGGATTGCCACGCAAACCAAGCTCTGTATCATTGACGACTGCCGCCATTCGCCGCACAAAGATCAACCGCAAGCTACAACCAACGCGGTAACCGATTTTATCAAAAGCTTATAAAATCTAAGCAACTTCGCGTTCACGCGTTACTTTCAGCACCAGCAGTTCATTCCAGAAAACCAAGGAGAGACAGATGAAACATGTATTTACTCGCACCGCGCTCGCTACTGCGCTTGTTCTGGCGGCCGGCACAGCCGCGGCCACGGTGAAAGTCGGCTTCATGCTGCCCTATAGCGGCACTTATGCGGCACTGGGCGAAGCCATCGAAAATGGCTTCAAGCTGTATGTCAAGGAACAAGGCGGCAAGCTGGCCGGCCAGGATCTCGAATACTTCAAGGTCGACGACGAATCCAATCCTTCCAAAGGTCCGGACAACGCCAACCGCCTGATCAAGCGCGACCAAGTCGACATTCTGGTCGGCACCGTGCACTCGGGCGTTGCCATGGCCCTGGCCAAGGCAGCCAAAGATTCCGACACCACGCTCATCATCCCGAACGCCGGCGCCGATGCCATTACCGGCCCGCTGTGCAGCAAGAATATTTTCCGCAGCTCGTTCTCGAACTGGCAGCCGGGCTTCGCCATGGGCGGAGTCGCCGCCAAGAAAGGCTACAAGACAGCGGTTACCATTTCCTGGAACTACGCCGCAGGCAAAGAGTCCACCGACGGCTTCAAAGAGTCTTTTGAAAAGAACGGCGGCAAGGTCATCAAGCACCTGACCCTGCCCTTCCCGAACGTTGAATTCCAGCCGCTGCTGACCGAAATCGCAGCCCTCAAGCCCGACACCGTCTATACCTTCTTTGCCGGCGGCGGCGCGGTCAAGTTCGTGCAAGACTACTACGCATCGGGCCTGCGCAAGACCGTGCCCTTGCTGGGCAGCGGCTTCCTGACCGACGGTACGCTGGAAGCGCAGGGCGAATCGGCCCAAGGCCTGCTCACCACGCTGCATTACGCCGACGGCCTGAACACCAAGCGCGACAATGATTTCCGCGCCCACTATGCCGAAAGCTATCCCAAGATGCCGCCAGACGTCTACGCCGTTCAAGGCTACGACGCGGCGCAAATCCTGGCTGCAGGCCTCAATGCCGTCAAGGGCGACGTCAGCAAGAAGGACGCCATGCGCGCTGCCATGGGCGGCGCCACCATCGACAGCCCGCGCGGCACGTTCAAGCTGTCCAAGGCCGGCAATCCCATTCAGGATTTCTACCTGCGTGAAGTCAAGGGCAACCAGAACGTTTCCATCGGCATCGCCGTCAAAGACCTGGCCGACCCCGCCCGCGGCTGCAAGCTGTAAACCGCTACTGAAGGACGCATTGTGGACCCGATCATTTTCCTGATCCAGTGCCTTAACGCCGTGCAATACGGGTTGCTGTTATTCCTGGTTGCCAGCGGGTTGACGCTCATTTTCGGCATCATGGGCATTATCAATCTGGCACATGGCAGTTTTTACATGATCGGGGCCTATATGGCCTTCGCTCTGCAACCTCTGGTCGCCCAGTATCTGGGCGGGGGGTTTGTCGTAACGGTCCTGGCCTGCATCGTCCTGGCGACGGTGCTGGGCTATTTCCTTGAATGGGTTTTCTACAGTTTTCTCTATACCCGCGAACACCTGCAGCAGGTGCTCATGACCTACGGGCTTATCCTGGTGTTCGAAGAACTGCGCAGCATCATCATCGGCAACGACGTGCACGGCGTCGCCGCGCCCGCCTGGCTGGCCGGTTCCATTCCGCTTAGCGACGTCATGACCTATCCGGTCTATCGCCTGTTCATCTCGGCTGTGTGCCTGTTGGTGGCCGGGCTGTTGTATTGGGTGCTAAGCCGCACCCGCCTGGGCATGATGATACGCGCCGGTGCCAGCAACCGCGAAATGATCAGTTCGCTGGGCATCGACATCAACCGCCTGTTCCGCATCGTGTTCGCCATCGGCGTCGCCCTGGCCGCCTTGGCCGGCGCCATTGCCGCCCCGGTTTCATCGGTCTATCCCGGCATGGGCAATGCCGTGCTCATTATCTGTTTTGTCGTCGTGGTGATCGGCGGCATCGGCTCCATCAAGGGCGCATTCCTGGCCTCGATGCTGGTCGGCTTCGTCGACACGTTCGGGCAAATATTCTTTCCCGCCGCGGCGGGGGTGATGGTCTACGTGCTCATGGCCGTCATACTACTATTCAAGCCCGAAGGGCTCTTCAAGCAAGGCTAACGTATGCGATTCTCTCTACGCGCTGCACTTCTGCTGGCGCTGGTGTGCCTGGTCGCGCTGATACCCATGGCCGCCAGCGACTACTACATCAGCCTGGTCATCAAGATGATGATCTATTCGCTCTTCGCCCTTAGCCTGCAATTGCTGGTGGGCGGCACCGGCCTGGTCAGCCTGGGGCATGCGGCGTTCTTCGGCATTGCCGCCTACACGGTCACGCTGATCTCGCCCGAGTCGGGCGCAGGCAATTTCTTCTTCCTGCTGCCCGCCGCCATCGTCGCGGCCATGATCTACGCCGCCGTCACCGGCGCGCTGTGCCTGCGCACCAAGGGCATCTACTTCATCATGGTCACGCTGGCCTTTGCCCAGATGGCGTACTACGTCTTTCACGACACCAAGCTGGGCGGCGGCACCGACGGCATCTATATGTACTTCCGCCCCGAATGGCGCGTGGG
Organism: Eoetvoesiella caeni; assembly: GCF_003315175.1. Taxonomy (GTDB): domain Bacteria; phylum Pseudomonadota; class Gammaproteobacteria; order Burkholderiales; family Burkholderiaceae_B; genus Eoetvoesia; species Eoetvoesia caeni. The sequence continues at coordinate 172,623 of NZ_QNRQ01000005.1, forward strand.
CGATACCGTCCTGCTCAATATCGACACGCCCTACGCCTTTTATTTGTTCACGCTGGCCCTTCTGCTGTTGACCTGGGGCTTCCTGGCCCTGCTCATGCGTTCGCGGTTCGGCGCCGCGCTCACCGGCATACGCGTCAACGAACAGCGCATGCGCGCCGCGGGCTATTCCACCTTCCGCTACAAGCTGGCGGCCTACATCATCGCAGGCGGGCTGGGCGGCATCGCGGGCGTGCTGTATGCGGTCAAGGACGGCTACGTCAATCCCGAACTGCTGGCCTGGGAACAATCGGGCCTGGTGCTGCTGATGGTCATCCTGGGCGGCACCGGCCCGCTGTGGGGCGCCATCATCGGCGCCATTGCGCTGACGCTGCTGCAAGAAGCCTTTCAGTCCCAGGCTTTGCTGGGCGACATCGCCACGCACTGGCATTTAACCTTCGGCCTGGCCATTATTGCGCTGGTCGCCATATTGCCCAAGGGGCTGACCGGCATTCCCGATCAATGGCGCGCACGCCGCAGCAAACCGACGGCGTCTTCAACGGCCACGGCCGGGCACTAGGCGGCAACCATGAGTCAAATACTTTTATCCGCGAAAAACATCACCCGCCGCTTCGGCGGCCTGACCGCCATCGACGATGTCTCCATCGACCTGCCCCTGGGCGCGGTGCATGCGGTCATCGGCACCAATGGCGCCGGCAAGTCCACGCTGGTCAGCATTTTGTCGGGCGAGCTTGCGCCCAACGAAGGCACCATCTTCATGAAACAGGCCAATATCACGGCCTGGCCCCAGCCCCGGCGCGCCCGCGCAGGCCTTGGGCGCAGCTATCAGCGCACCACCATTTTCCCCAGCCTGACCGTGCACGAAAACTGCCGCCTGGCGGCCCAGGCCAATCACCAGAAGTTCTGGAGCTGGACTGCCTCGACACACTGCAAGTTCAGCAACGAAGCGGCCGACCGCGCCTTGTCGCTGGCCGGGCTGGAAGCGCATAGCGGCCGCATTGCCGGCCTGCTTTCGCACGGCGGCAAGCGCCAGCTGGAAATTGCCATGGGCCTGGCCACCCACCCCACCGTGCTGCTGCTGGACGAGCCGCTGGCCGGCATGGGGCCCGAAGAGACCGAACGCATGCTGGCCCTGCTGGCTTCGCTCAAGTCCGACCTGGCCATCTTGCTGGTCGAGCACGACATGGATGCCGTTTTCAAGATTTCAGACATCATTACCGTGATGGTTAACGGCGCCGTCATCGCACACGGCAGCCCCGACATCATCCGCAACGATCCCCAAGTCCAAATAGCCTATCTCGGAGAAGACGAATGAGCGCTTTGATACAGGCTCAAGGGCTGCATACGTACTACGGCGAAAGCCACATCCTGCACGGGGTCGACCTGCACATCAATGCGGGCGAGTCCATTGGCCTGCTGGGCCGCAACGGCATGGGCAAAAGCACACTGATCCGCACGGTACTGGGCCATGTGACGGCCACCCGCGGCAGCATCACGGTGCGCGGCAAGAACTGCTCGCGCGCCCAGCCGCATCAAGTGGCCAAGCTGGGCGTGGCGTACGTGCCTGAAGGGCGCGGCATATTTCCGAACCTTGATGTGCGTGAAAACCTGCTGGTGGCGGCCAGGCCCGGCTTCGGCGGGCGCCAGGACTGGACCTATGAACGCGTGCTCCAGACCTTTCCGCGCCTGACCGAGCGGCTCTCGCACGGCGGGCAACAGCTCTCGGGCGGCGAGCAGCAAATGCTGGCCATCGGCCGCGCGCTCATGACCAACCCCGACGTCCTGATCCTGGACGAAGCCACCGAAGGGCTGGCCCCGCTTATCATTGCCGAAATCTGGCGCATCATTGGCGCCATCCGCAGCACGGGCGTATCTACCCTGATCGTCGACCGCAACTACCGCAAGGTCCTGGCCAACACGGACCGCTGTGTCGTCCTGGAAAAAGGCCGGGTGGTCGAAGAAAAGGACAGCGCCACGCTCTCGCAGCAAACGGATTTGCTTACTCGCTATCTGGGCGTGTAGAGAGGAAAGGCCCCCACGCTGCGACGCTAGGCGTCTTGCTGTCCACCTCGCGGCTTGCAAGCCGCTCCGATTCGACAGGCATAGGGCAGTCCGCAGGGACTGCCCTATGTCCGGTCTCATCCCCCGAGGGGGCGCCTTTCGCCTTGGGGCGGCCCGGCGGCGAAAGATGGCCCCCACACTTCACCGCTGCGCGGTTTGGTGCCCCCCCGAGGGGGTGTTTTTTCACGCTCAAAGAAAAGCGGCGGCGGCGCGGCCAATGCGGTCGTTCACCGCCAGCCAAGCTGCGCCCTGCGGCGGTTGCTCAAGCAAAATGCAGTTGTAGCCGCCCCGATCCAGCCGGCGCAACAAGGCGTAAAGTTCACTGGCATAGACCTTGGGGTCGCTGGCTGCCGCTACCCAATCCACGCCCTCCACCACAGGCAAACCGGCCACATTGAAAAGCACGGCGGCAACGCGTTGCCCAGCCCTGGCGGCCTGTTCGGCCTGTCCAAGCAGTTGCTCGCGCGCCAACAACAGTAATGGAGTACGCGGCGCATAATGCGCTTTCAACGAGCCCGATACTCGCGGCGCGGCGGCATCGGCACCCGCAATTTCCATGCCCAGCACCTGGGCAAGCTGAACCGCTGATACATGTCCGGGCCGCAACAGCACGGGCCCGACGCCCTGTTCCAGGCGCGATAGATCCAGAATCGTCGATTCGATGCCCACCTCGGACTGCCCACCCTCCAGTACCTGCAACTCGTCGCCGAGCAGCTCGGGAAACTCGGCGCGCACATGTTCGGCCCGAGTCGGCGACACCTGGCCGAACTTATTGGCCGAAGGGGCCGCGACCCCACCCTGCCCGTTGGGCTTGCGGCGGGCAAACTCGCGCAGCAGCGCTTGCGCCACCGGATGCGAAGGGCAACGCAGGCCTATGCTGTCCTGGCCGCCACTGACCGCGCTTGGAATATGCGCGGCACGCGGCAATATCAAAGTAAGCGGGCCCGGCCAAAAAGCATCGATAAGCAGGCGGGCCTGCGGCGGGACCGAGCGCACCCAGTAGCCGATATCGGCTTGCGGCGCCAAATGCACAATGACCGGATGATTCGATGGACGGCCCTTGGCCGCATAAATACGCTCGATCGCTTGCGGGTTCTCGGCATCGCCGCCCAGGCCATAGACGGTTTCAGTGGGAAACGCGACCAGGCCGCCGGCAATAAGGCGGCCCGCAGCCCGCTCTATTTCCGCCGCGCTGGCTGCATCGTCTTGTAGGGAGTTTCCCATGCCTTAAAACCGGATGCCCAGAATATGCGCAACGCGAGCCGCGGCTTCGCGGGCTTGGTCGAGCGTGCCGCCCAGTACATTGACATGGCCCATTTTGCGGCCCCGCCGCGCTTCGGCCTTGCCGTATAAATGCAGCTTGGCATTGGGGACCGCCAGCAAGGCCGCCCAGTCGGGCTCGCGTTGCATGCCAGCCTCATCGAACCAGACATCGCCAAGAATGTTCAGCATGACGCAGGAACACAGATTGGCCGTACTGCCCAACGGCAGCCCCGCCATGGCCCGCGCCTGTTGTTCGAACTGGCTGCTGACGCAGGCGTTCAGGGTGTAATGGCCGCTATTGTGAGGGCGCGGCGCGATCTCGTTGACGACCAGGCTGCCGTCTTGCAACACGAAGAACTCAACGCACAAGACGCCGCAGTAGCCCAGGCCTTGGGCGATTTTCATCGCGGCCTCGAAAGCCTGCTCATACAGCGCCTGTTGCGTTTCGACAGTTTGCTGCGGCACCGTGGAAACGGCCAGAATACCGTCCCTGTGCTCGTTGAGGGCAGGTGCATACGCCACGCACGAACCGTCAAGCCCGCGCGCCATGACAACGGAAATTTCGAAATCCAGCGGCATCAGGGCTTCGAGCACACAGTCCGTATTCTTGAACTCGGCAAAGGCCTGTGCCGCTTCCTCGCGCGTGGCCACCCTGGCTTGCCCCTTGCCGTCGTAACCCATGCGAGCGACTTTAAGAATGCCTGGGAACAAGGTATTGGGTACGGCGGCCAAGTCGGCTGCGCTGCACACAGGCGCATGCGGCGCCACCGGCACGCCCAAGCCCTGGATGAAGGCTTTTTCGCTAAGGCGATCCTGCACAATGGCAACGGCCTCCGCCGCCGGACAAACACGGCTGTTCAGCGCCAGCCTTTCAAGGCTGGCCGCCGGCACATTCTCGAACTCTGTCGTAACAGCCTGGCACAAGGCGGACAGGCGGTCAAGCGCACCTACGTCATCGTAGCCGGCCTGAATATGCAAGTCGGCGGCCACTCCGGCCGGGCACGGTGCCGCGGGATCGAGCACGGCCACTTTGTACCCCAGACTTTGCGCCGCATGGCAAAACATACGCCCCAACTGCCCGCCGCCGACGATGCCCAGCCAATTGCCCGGCACAATCGAAAAAGAGCTGGCAAGTCTATTCATAACTAATCCGGAAAACATTCAGTAAAGAGAACAAGCGGGCAGCACGCCCCACCGACCAACGTCAAAGCGGGACGCGAGGAGGCACTTCCATGGCGCGCGCTGCCTCGGTTTGCCGGGCGCGAAAGGCTTCGAGCTTGCCGCGCAAAGCCGCGTCGGTTGTGGCCAGGCACGCAATGACGTGCAAGGCGGCGTTGGCCGCGCCGGCCTCGCCGATGGCGAAGGTGGCAACCGGCACGCCCTTGGGCATCTGCACAATGGAAAGCAGGGAGTCTTCGCCGCGCAGATACTTGGAGGGCACGGGCACGCCGAAGACCGGAACCGGCGTAAGCGCCGCCATCATGCCCGGCAGATGCGCCGCGCCGCCTGCGCCCGCAATAATGGCCCGCAGGCCGCGCCCGGCAGCCGCCGCGCCGTAATCGGCCATGTCCTGCGGCATGCGATGCGCGGAAATAACGCGCAGCTCGTGCGCCACGCCGAAGTCTTCGAGCATGGCGGCTGCATTCTTCATGATGTCCCAGTCGCTGGACGAACCCATGATGATTCCTACCATGGGAGACGCTGCGGCTTGTGTGTCTGTGGCTGCCATGCTGCCTCCTACGCGGTCAAGCGTGTCAGGGCTTCGCGGTACTTTGCCGCGGTTTTCTCCAGCACGTCGGCCGGCAGGCGGGGCGCGGGAGGTGTCTTGGCCCAGTCCTGGGTTTCGAGCCAGTCGCGCACGAATTGCTTGTCGAACGATGGGGGGCTGATGCCTTCGGCGTAGCCGGAGGCGGGCCAGAAGCGCGAGGAGTCCGGCGTCAGGACCTCGTCCATAAGATGCAAGCGTCCCTGGTCGTCAAGCCCGAATTCGAACTTGGTGTCGGCAATGATAATGCCCTTGGTCGCCGCAAACGCGGCGGCTTCGGAATATAGCTGTAGCGTAATGCGGCGTATTTCTTCGGCCATGTCCTGGCCCACTTCGGCCACTACATGGGCAAAGTCCACGTTTTCATCATGGGAGCCGAGTTCGGCCTTGGCGGCCGGCGTGAAGATGGGTTCGGGCAGGCGGCTGGCCTGTTTCAGGCCGGCTGGCAGCGCTATGCCGCACACCGAACCTGTGGCCTGGTAGTCTTTCCAGCCAGAACCAATAAGATAGCCGCGCGCCACGGCCTCGACCATGATGGGCTTGAGACGCTTGACTACCACTGCCCTGCCCACCACCTGTTCGCGCTCGTTGGCAGCGACGACATCGCACGGGTCGATGCCCGTGGAGTGGTTGGGCAGCACATGGGCCAGCCTTTTCAGCCAGAACTCGGTAAGTTCCGTAAGCACCTGGCCCTTGCCGGGAATGGGATCGTCCAAAATGACGTCGAAAGCCGAAATACGGTCGGAGGCCACGATAAGCAGTTTGTCGTCGCCCACGGCATACATATCGCGAACCTTGCCTCGACCCAGCAGCGGCAGAGACGTAATGCTTGATTGATGCAAGGCCTGCATTTACTGCACCACCTGGGCCAGCTTGCCTGCGGCATAACGCTGCGCCATTTCGTCCAGGGGAATAGCCTTGATCTTGCTGGCGTTGCCGGCCGTGCCGAACTGCTCGTAGCGCTGCTTGCAGATTTCCTTGGCTGCCAGGCGAGCCGGCTTGAGGTATTCGCGCGGGTCGAACTTGGAGGGGTTTTCGGCCATGAAGCGGCGGATGGCGCCGGTCATTGCCAGGCGGATATCGGTATCGATATTGACCTTGCGCACACCGAACTTGATGGCTTCCTGGATTTCTTCGACAGGTACGCCGTAGGTTTCTTTCATGTCGCCGCCGAACTGGCGGATTTCAGCCAGCAAGTCTTGCGGCACGCTGGAGCTGCCGTGCATGACCAGGTGGGTATTGGGCAAGCGCTGGTGGATTTCCTTGATGCGGGAAATCGACAGGATGTCGCCGGTGGGCTTGCGCGAGAACTTGTATGCGCCGTGGCTGGTGCCGATGGCGATGGCCAGGGCATCAAGCTGAGTCTGGCGCACGAAGTCGGCGGCCTGTTCTGGGTCGGTAAGCAATTGCTCCATAGTGAGCTTGCCGTCGGCGCCATGGCCGTCTTCTTTGTCGCCCTGCATGGTTTCAAGCGAGCCCAGGCAGCCCAGTTCGCCCTCTACCGTAACGCCCACTTTGTGCGCCATTTGCACCACGCGGCGGGTGACATCCAGGTTGTATTCGTACTCGGCAATGGACTTGCCGTCTTCCTTGAGCGAGCCGTCCATCATGACGCTGGAAAAACCCAGGTCGATGGCGCCCTGGCAAATGGCGGGCGACTGGCCGTGGTCTTGGTGCATGACCACGGGCAGGTTTGGATAGGTGTCGACAGCAGCCTGGATAAGCAGCTTCAGAAAGCCTTCACCGGCGTATTTGCGGGCGCCGGCCGAAGCCTGCATGATGACCGGACTATCGGTTTCGGCAGCCGCTTCCATGATGGCCTGAACCTGTTCCAGGTTGTTGACGTTAAAAGCGGGAATACCATAACCATTTTCGGCTGCATGATCGAGCAACTGACGCATGGAAACTAGGGCCATGAAAAGACTCCTGGAATCAATTAATAAGGGATTAGCGCCATTTTACCCGAATGCGCAACGGGGCTTGTGCCGCGCGATCAGACCTTGGGCGCGCGTACCGCCGACTTGGGCCGGAAAGCCTTGACGACTTCCTCGCGGGTTTCAATATATGGGCCGCCGATCAAGTCGATGCAATACGGCACGGCGGCAAAAATGCCCGGGACCAGCGATTTGCCTTCGCTGTCTTTCAGGCCTTCAAGGGTTTCCCGGATGGCCTTGGGCTGGCCCGGCAAGTTGATGATCAGCGCGGCATGCCCGTCGATCTCGCGCAGTACCGCCATTTGCCGCGACAGAATGGCCGTGGGCACGAACTTCAGGCTGATCTGGCGCATCTGCTCGCCAAAACCCGGCATTTCTTTGGTGGCGACCGCTAAAGTCGCCTCCGGGGTGACGTCGCGCCGCGCCGGGCCGGTGCCGCCGGTGGTCAGAACCAGGTCGCAGCCCACGGCGTCGATCAGTTCGACCAAGGCGGCCGAAATGGCCTCGGTTTCGTCTGGGACCAGGCGCGTCGCAAATTGCGGCGGCTGAAGCAGCGCGCCATTCAGCCACTGCTGCAAGCCTGGGATGCCCTGGTCTTCATAAATACCGCTGGAGGCCCGGTCGGAAATCGACACCAGGCCAACGAGCAAATCGTCTGGATGACGGCGGATCAAACGGGACGATTCCATCATGATTGCTAATTCCTAAAGCTAAGACAAAACATACGCTTTGCGTTTGGGATGCTCCGGCCCAAAGGCCGGATTTGCGCCTGCCGGCTTACCCCTGGGCGCGCTGCTGCAAGATATCGACAGCGGGCAAGGTCTTGCCTTCGAGGAATTCCAGGAAGGCGCCGCCGCCGGTCGAGATATAGCCTACTTGGTCGGCAATGCCGTACTTGGCGATGGCTGCCAGGGTGTCGCCGCCGCCGGCAATGGAAAACGCTTCGGACTGCGCAATGGCCTTGGCGATAGTTTCAGTGCCGTGCTCGAAAGCGTCGAACTCGAACACGCCGACCGGGCCATTCCATACTATCGTACCAGCTTGCTTCAGGATATCGGCCAGTACCTGGGCCGTTTGCGGGCCGATGTCCAGAATCATGTCGTCCTGGGCGACCTCGGTGGCGGGCTTGGTCGTTGCGGCGGCATCGGCCCCGAACGACTTGGCGCAAACCACATCGACGGGAATCGGCACGCCGGCGCCGCGCTTTTCCATGATTTCGATTACCGTGGTGGCTTGGGTGGCCTGCTCCGGCTCGGCCAGCGACTTGCCGATGCCCAGCCCCTTGGCCAGCATGAAAGTGTTGGCAATGCCGCCGCCCACCACCAATTGGTCGACCTTGCCGGCCAGCGCCTGCAATATGGAAAGCTTGGACGAGACTTTGGATCCGCCCACAATGGCCACCATGGGCCGCTTGGGTTCTTTCAAGGCTCGGCCCAACGCGTCCAGCTCGGCCTCGAGCAAAGGACCGGCGCAAGCAACCGGCGCAAAGCGGGCGATGCCGTAAGTAGTGGCTTCGGCGCGATGCGCCGTCCCGAAGGCATCATTGACGTACACGTCGCACAGCGCAGCCATCTTGCGCGACAAGGCTTCGTCGTTTTTCTTTTCGCCAACATTGCAACGGCAGTTTTCCAGCAGCACGACCTGGCCGGGTTCAACCGAAAATCCGCCGTCGACCCAATCCTTGACCAGGTTTACCGGCATGCCCAGCAGTTGGCTCAGGCGCGCGGCAACGGGGGCCAGTGTGTCGGCAGGAGCCACAACGCCTTCGGTCGGACGGCCCAGGTGGGACGTGACCATGACGGCCGCTCCCGCGTCCAGCGCCAGGCGTATGGCCGGCACCGAGGCACGCACGCGCGTGTCTTCGGAAATTTGCCCCGCCTCGTTGAACGGCACGTTCAGGTCGGAACGGATGAATACGCGTTTGCCGGCCAGAAGATCCGACTTGGCCAGGGCGCTAAGGGTTTTGACAGTAGACATAAAGATCAAATTGGAATGATGAAAAACAATGGCGGCGGAAAAATATACCGCTACGCGGCTTGCTGCCCCCCGAGGGGGCGCTTTTTGCCTTGGGGCGGCCCGGCGGCAAAACATACCCCCACGCCGCACCGCTACGCGGCTTGCTGCCCCCCGAGGGGGCGCTTTTTGCCTTGGGGCGGCCCGGCGGCAAAACAAGGGCGGGATACCCCGCCCTTGATCTGCACACAACTGAACTTACTTGGCCGATACCAGCGCCACAGTGGTATCGAGCATGCGGTTGGAGAAGCCCCACTCGTTGTCGTACCACGAGCAGACCTTGACCAGATTGCCCGAGACCTTGGTCATGCCGGCATCCACTGTGCTGGACACGGCCGTATGGTTGTAGTCGGACGACACCAGCGGCTCTTCGCTGTAGTCCAGAATACCCTTGAGCGGGCCCTGGGCGGCGGCCTGCTTCAGGATGGCATTGACCTCTTCCACCGAAGTCTCGCGTCCGGCAACGAACGTAAGGTCGACGATGGAAACATTGATGGTCGGAACACGCATGGCGTAGCCGTCGAGCTTGCCATTCAGTTCAGGCAGCACCAGGCCAACAGCCGAAGCCGCACCGGTCTTGGTGGGGATCATGTTTTGCGTGGCCGAGCGCGCGCGGCGCAGGTCGGAGTGATAGACGTCGCTTAGAACCTGGTCGTTCGTGTAGGCGTGGATGGTGGTCATCAAGCCATTGAGCAGACCCAGTTTTTCGTGCAGCGGCTGCACCAGCGGGGCCAGGCAGTTAGTGGTGCACGAAGCATTGGAAATGACCGTGTCGCTGGCCTTGAGCACATTGTGGTTGACGCCGTAAACAATGGTGGCGTCGACATCTTTGCCGCCCGGCGCGGAAATAATGACTTTCTTGGCGCCGCCCTTGAGGTGCGCGCCGGCCTTTTCCTTGGTGGTGAACAAGCCCGTGCATTCCAGCACCACGTCCACGCCCAGCTCGCCCCAGGGCAGGTCGGCGGGGTTGCGGCTGGCCAGGACCCGGATGCGGTCGCCATTGACCACCATGTAGTCGCCGTCGACTTCAACCGTGCCGGGGAACCGGCCATGGGCGGTGTCGTAACGAGTCAGGTGCGCATTGGTCTTGGGGTCGCCAAGGTCGTTGATGGCCACGATTTCAATATCGTGCTTCTTGCCGTCTTCGTAATGAGCGCGCAAGATATTGCGCCCGATACGGCCATAACCGTTGATTGCTACGCGAATTGCCATTGTTACTCTCCTGTTTTACAAAATCTGTTCGACGGCTGCTGCGACTTTCTCGGCAGTCAACCCAAAATGCTTGAATAGGACGCCGGCAGGCGCGGATTCGCCATAGGTGTCGATGCCGACCACGGCGCCGTCCAGGCCAACGTACTTGTACCAGCCGCCAGTCGTGCCCGCCTCGACCGCGACGCGCGGCAGCCCCTTGGGCAGCACGGTATCGCGCCATTGGGAGTCCTGGGCGTCGAAAACATTGGTGCAAGGCATGGAAACCACGCGCACTGCTATACCCTTTTGCGCCAGTTGCTCTTGAGCGGCCAAAGCCAGGCCGACTTCCGAACCGGTGGCGATGATGATGGCCTTGGCGTTGTCGGCGTCGCGCAGCACGTAGCCGCCGCGCTCAATGGCCTGGATGGCGGCTTTGTCGCGCGCCACGAAAGGCAGGTTCTGGCGCGACAGCAGCAAGGCGCTTGGCCCGCCCTCGCGCACCTGCATGCCGATGCTGGCGGGGCGCTGGACGGCCTGCTGCCATGCCACCGCGGTTTCAGTGGTGTCGCAAGGACGCCATACATGCAAATTGGGAATCAGGCGCAAGCTGGCCGCGTGTTCGATGGACTGGTGCGTCGGGCCGTCTTCGCCCAGGCCGATGGAGTCGTGCGTAAACACATGCACCACGCGCTGCTTCATGAGCGAAGCCATGCGGATGGCATTGCGCGAATAATCGGAGAAGGTAAGGAAGGTGCCGCCAAAAGGCAGGTAGCCGCCATGCAGCGCAATGCCGTTCATGACGGCGGCCATGCCGAATTCGCGCACGCCGTAATTGATATGGCGGCCGAATTGCAGGCCCTGCGCGCCGGCGCGTACCGGGGCAACGCCCTTCCAGTCGGTGAAGTTGGAGCCGGTCAGGTCGGCCGACCCGCCCAGGAATTCGGGCAGGAGCTCGGCGAACGCTGTAATGGCAAACTGCGATGCCTTGCGGCTGGCGACGGTTTCGGCCTTTTCGGCTGTGGCTGCAATGAACGCCGCCGCCTGTTCTGCAAACGCCGCGGGCAAGTCGCCCTGCATGCGGCGCGTGAACTCGGCCGCCAGTTCGGGATAGGCCTTGGCATAGCTGCTGAAGCCGGACTGCCACTCGGACTGCCACAACTGGCCCTTGACCTTGCCGTCCCAGCGCTGGTAAATATGCGCGGGGATAACGAAAGGCGCGTCGGACCAGCCCAACGCGGCACGAGTTGCCGCGATCTCGTCGGCGCCCAAAGGAGAACCGTGTACTTTCTCGCTACCGGCGGCGCTGGGCGCGCCCTTGCCGATGATGGTGCGGCAGCAAATCAGCGTAGGGCCGTTGTTTTGCGCCGCCGATGCCTTGGCTTTCTGGATGGCCAGGTCGACCGCGGCCACGCTATGGCCGTCGACATCGCGCAGGACGTTCCAGCCGTAGCTTTCGAAACGGGCCGGGGTATCGTCGGCGAACCAGTTCTCGACCTTGCCGTCGATGGAGATGCCGTTGTCGTCGTAGAAGACAATAAGCTTGGACAGCTTGAGCGTACCGGCCAGCGAGCAGGCTTCGTGCGACACGCCTTCCATGAGGCAGCCGTCGCCCACGAAGGCATAGGTGTAATGGTCGACCACATCGTGGCCTTCGCGGTTGAACTCTTTGGCGAGCAAGGCTTCGGCCAGGGCCATGCCCACAGCATTGCCCAAGCCCTGGCCCAGCGGGCCCGTGGTGGTTTCGACGCCGGCCGTAATGCCTACTTCGGGGTGGCCCGGCGTGCGCGAGTGCAGTTGCCTGAAGTTCTTGAGCTCTTCGATAGGCAGGTCGTAGCCGCTAAGATGCAACAAGGCATAAATGAGCATCGACCCGTGGCCGTTGGACAAAACGAAGCGGTCGCGGTTGGCCCAGGCCGGATCGGAGGGATTGTGGCGCAGATGGCGGGTCCACAGCGCTTCGGCGATGTCCGCCATGCCCATGGGGGCTCCGGGGTGTCCGGAATTGGCTTGTTGAACCGCATCCATGGCTAGTACGCGTATGGCGTTGGCCAGGGATGAATCTTGGACGGGCGATTGGCTCATTGAAAACTCACAAAAGGGGTGCCAACAAACTGGTTATGCCGGCCCCGGCAATAAGGATTACAAAGCTTTCGATTTTACCACTCGCGCCGCCCAAGCCCTGTTACACATTCCCGCCCTGCTGCAAATCAGGCAAAACCCGTACACTACCGTCATCTTACACATTTCTTCCATCATGGCGACACCGCGTTTTTTCAGTTCAGTTCCGCTGGAACCCAACCAGACCATCGAATTGCCGCAAGAGCTGGCGCACCATGCTTTGCGCGTTTTGCGCCTTAAGCCCGACACGGATATTGTGCTGTTCGACGGACGGGGCGGCCAGTATTGCGCCCGGCTTACGGCCGAAGGCAAAAAGGGCTATGCCCAGACTGGGGACCACCAGACGACGGAAGCCGAATTGCCGGGCGAAATCATCCTGGCGCAAGGCCTGCCGTCGGGCGACAAAATGGACTGGGTCATCGAAAAGGCGGTGGAATTGGGCGCCACCCGGATTGTTCCCATTGCGGCGCAACGCAGCGTGCTTCAATTAAGCGGCGAAAGGCTGGTCAAGCGCATGCGCCACTGGGAACGCATTGCGCAGTCCGCCAGCGAACAGTGCGGACGCAACCGCATCATGCATATCGACGAGCCGCGCACGCTGTCCGCTTATCTGGCCGGCACCGAGCTTGCCGCGCAACTGACCTTGCTATGCCATCCGGGCGCCGGGCAAAGCCTTGAAGCCGCCCTGGCCCAACACACGGCCAGCCGCATCGCCCTGCTGGTCGGCCCCGAAGGCGGCTGGTCGGAAGAGGAACAGGCCGCGGCAATACGCCCTCCAATTCAGGCCGTGAGATTCGGCAGCCGTGTGCTGCGTACGGAAACCGCCGGCCTGGCCTTGATGGCCGCCATCGCGGCCCTGAAGGGCTGGCTATAAGGCCCTGGGCTTGCCAGACCCGCAAAAACGCGGCACCAGGCAGCCAGCCGGCCTAGGCTTCGTCGGCACCGGAATACGGCGTAGGGGCCACGCCCGGTTCAGGATCGGGATGCTTGCCGGCATGCTGGACCGCAAAAGCAAAGCGTCGGCCGTTGTTTTTGGCAAATTCGGCTACGTCGGCGCAAACGCTGATAATGGCCTTGGAGTCGTCGGCCAAAGAAGGGTCGCCCGAATGCAAGTTATGGAACCACAGAAACAGGCCGTTTTTTTGGTCGAGCACGGTATCGCAAAGGCAATCGTAAAGGGCATCGAGATTGCCGCCGAAGAACTCGGGAAAGTCGATGGCCTTGACGACAGCGCGCAAGACCGCCGAGCGGCTGCGAGCACGGTCGCAGTCGATGACGTACACGGTAAGGCCCGCCGCATGCGCGTGTTCAAGCGCGTCTTCACGGCCGATTTGAGAGGCATCGAGCAGACCGCCTTTCTTCAGCTTGTTCTGTAATGCCTGAGCTTGGGTCATTGTGGCGTCTCCTTAAAAAACGCTTTGACTTCTTCCATACGGTTCATGCTATCGGTACGACCTAGTTGTATCAGCGCTTGTGTATAACGGGCCTCGAACAGCAAATATGACACGAGCGTCCCACCTGTATGCAAGCCGGAATCAGACGATACACCGAGAACGCGGAAAAGTGTACGAACTGCCTTAGGTATTTCATCCAGGTACTCAAGCGCTATTTCGTCCAGCGAACGGCTGGGGGTAATGGCGAACATCGTAATCGGGCGCAGCGACTGCGACTGCCGCGCGTCTTCGGGCAATAACTGCAACAACTCGTTGATACGCTCGAGCCGTTCCACATCCATAGACAAGCCATCCAGGAAAATGTTCGATAAGGCGTTGCCGCTGATTTGCGCCAGCGTGGGATAAGGGGGGTCGATGCCGGCAGGCTCGTCGGATTTATCGTCTCGATGGCCGGTGCCTATGACAAAGAGTTTCGTTGCTCCCAGGTGTATGGCGGGGCTCAAGGGCGCCAATTGCCGCATCGACCCGTCCCCGCACCACTCGGTGGCGCCTTGCACCAGCAGGGCCTGGGCCGGAAACACAAAAGGTATGGAACTGGACGCCAGCAAGTGATCGACGCCGATGGTGCTGGGAACCGCGCGCCGCAGGGACCGGGTCCAGGGCAGAAAAGACGTTTTCGATTGGTAGAAAATAATATGTTCGCCGCTGGAATAAGCCGCCGCCGTGACTGCCAGCGCCTCCAGGCAGCCGCGTTCCAGATTGCGATTCAGGCGGCCGAAGTCCAGGGCGCCCGTCAACAATTCGCCCAGAGGCGCATTGTCGAGCAAAGAGCGCGGGTGCTGGCCGCGGCGGTCGGGCATGATCCAGCCCAGCGTCAGCATCGTCAGCCAGCGCAGCCCCGTTTGCAGCAAAGCCGCGCCATCGGCGCGATACACCATGTCGGTGTGGATGTTTCCCCACAGATGCTGCAGCCGCGCGATGGCGGCATGCGGATCGTTGGCGCGGCTGGCCAGCGCCGTCGCATTGATGGCGCCGGCCGAAGTGCCGCAAATAATGGGAAATGGATTGACGAACGAGTGCGAACGCTGGGGATCGAGAATATCGAGCACGCCCGACAGCACACCGACCTGATAGGCGGCCCGCGCGCCGCCCCCGGTAAGAATTAAGCCTATCGACGATCTAGGGACGTCCATAGGCCTGCCACTATGAATAGTTGCGCGGGGTATTGGCATCGACCACGGTCAATGCAGCCATGTTCACGATGCGGCGCACCGTGGAACTGGAGGTAAGAATATGCACTGGCGCGTTCAGCCCCAGCAGGAACGGGCCCACCGCCACATTGCCGCCCGCGGCGGTCTTGAGCAAGTTATAAGCGATATTGCCGGCATCGACGCTGGGGCAAATAAGCAAATTGGCCTCGCCCTTGAGCGTGGTGCTGGGCAGGATGCGCTTGCGCAAGGCTTCGTCCAGGGCGCAGTCGCCGTGCATTTCGCCGTCGACTTCAAGGTCGGGCGCCTGTTGGCGGATGATGTCCAGGGCTTCGCGCATTTTAGTGCCCGAGGCCGAGCTGCCGGTGCCGAAGTTGGAGCGCGACAGCAAGGCCGCCTTGGGCTCGATATTGAGCCGGCGCATTTCAGCGGCCGCCGCGATCGTGATCTCGGCGATCTGCTCGGCGGTGGGATCATCATTGACATGAGTGTCGGCCAGCGCAATCGTGCGCTCGGCCAACAGCAGGATGTTCATGGCCGCATAGGTTTTTGCGCCCGGCGCCATGCCGATGACTTCGTTGATGAAGCGCAGGTGGTCGGCGTAGGCGCCCACCGTGCCGCAAACCATGCCGTCAGCATCGCCCAGATGAACCATCATGGCGCCGATCAGGGTAAGGCGGCGGCGCATCTCGACGCGCGCCATTTCTTTGGTGACGCCTCGGCGGCACATCATTTCCCAGTAAGTGGTCCAGTAGCGATGAAAACGCTCGTCGTATTCGGGATTGGTGACCTCGACGTCCACGCCCAGGCGGATGCGCAGGCCGTATTTTTTAATGCGGTCTTCCAGCACCGCCGGACGGCCGATAAGTATGGGCTTGGCCAGCTTTTCGTCGACCACGACCTGCACGGCGCGCAGCACACGTTCGTCTTCGGCCTCGCTGAAGACAATGCGCGACTTGCCGCCGTCGCGGACCAAGCCCTTGGCGATGGAAAACAGCGGCTTCATGAAGGAGCCGGAACGATACGTGAACTGCTGCAGTTCTTCGGCGTAGGCGTCGAAATCCTTGATGGGACGGGTCGCCACGCCGTCTTCCATGGCCGCGCGGGCCACCGCCGGCGCTATCCGCACAATAAGACGCGGGTCGAAAGGCTTGGGAATGAGGTATTCGGGACCGAACGACACGCCGTAGGTGCCGTAGGCCGCCGCCACCACATCGTTCTGCTCTTCCTGGGCCAGCTGCGATATGGCGTTTACCGCCGCTTTTTCCATCCCGCGCGTGATCGTGGTTGCGCCGACATCGAGCGCGCCGCGGAAAATATACGGGAAGCACAAGACATTGTTGACCTGGTTGGGATAGTCGGAACGCCCGGTTGCCATGATGATGTCGTCACGCACCGCGTGCGCGTCTTCAGGCAGGATTTCGGGCGCGGGGTTGGCCAGGGCAAGAATGACCGGCCGAGCCGCCATCTTGGCCACCATGGCGGGCTTGAGCACCCCGCCGGCCGACAAGCCCAGGAATACGTCGGCGCCTTCGATGATGTCATCCAGCTTGCGCGCCGAAGTCTCTTGCGCAAAGCGCGATTTGTCCGGGTCCATGAGAGTCGTGCGGCCTTTGTAGACCACGCCCTCGATATCCGACACCCAGATATGCTCGATGGGCAAGCCCAGGTCGACCAGCAAATCCAGGCAAGCCAACGCGGCCGCGCCTGCGCCCGACACCGCCAGCTTGATGGTCTTGATGTCTTTTTCGGCGACTTTCAGGCCGCTGAGAAAAGCCGAAGCCACGCAAATGGCGGTGCCGTGCTGATCGTCGTGAAAAACGGGAATCTTCATGCGTTCGCGCAGCTTGCGCTCGACGATGAAGCATTCGGGCGCCTTGATGTCTTCAAGGTTGATGCCACCGAAAGTGGGCTCCAGGCCGGCAATGATGTCGACCAGCTTGTCGGGGTCGGTCTCGTTGATTTCAATGTCGAAAACGTCGATGCCCGAGAATTTCTTGAACAGCACGGCCTTGCCTTCCATGACCGGCTTGGAGGCCAGCGGGCCGATATTGCCCAAACCCAGCACGGCCGTGCCGTTGGTAATGACGCCGACCAGATTGCCCCGCCCGGTATAGCGATAGGCGTTTTGCGGATCGTTGACGATTTCTTCGCAAGCCGCCGCCACCCCCGGCGAATAAGCCAAAGCCAGGTCTCGCTGATTGGAAAGCTGCTTGGTCGGCACCACCGCTATTTTGCCGGGGCGTCCGGACTCGTGATACTCAAGCGCCGCTTTACGAAGATTCTCGTCCATAATATTTTTACGATATGAAATTGAAATAGGTACTCATTCTAGCCCTTAGCAGCCTTCCGGGCACGGGCCGCCCGGATAAATCGCCGCCGGACAAGAAAAGATTACAGATCTTGCCCCGGATGGGGGAAAAGACCTTGCGGATCGAACAGTTCTTTTACCCGTGCGTCAAGCTCGATGGCCTGGGCCCACACGATGTCGTCGGGCGATTGGCGGCTTAGGGAAAAGCCGTTGAAATCGGCCTCGCCGGCCAGGGATAGGGCCAGTTCGTCCAGCACCAGCCATTCCAGCCAGCCCAGGTCGCCGCCATGGCCCAGCAGCAGATGCGAGAGGTTGACGGTTTGCCCAGGCTGCGGCAGCAAAGCGTCCAGGCGATAACGTGCAGGCCAGGCAGCGGCCTGGCGGCAGGTTTGCCCTTCTGTTGACGCGGCGGCCTGGAACAGCGCCGGAACCAATTTTTGTAATGCCAGGCTGGCCAATGGCTGGCGATTATGCTCGCCGAACGGGCCCAGCGTAGCCTGGGTGCCATCAGCCAGCAGCACGCAAGCATGGGCTACCCCGGAACTGTGCGTGGCGCCTGGAGCCCAGGCGTGCAAGGAACGGTCGGCCAGCCAGGCCGCCACGCTAAGGTAGCCCGGAAGCCCGCCAAACTGCTTGAGCCCCGCGTCTTCCAGTTCGCCCAGCGTGCAGCCTGGCTGCACGAACCATTTTGTATCGTCGCCGGGCAGGCGCTGGCACTGGGTCAATTGGCGCCCCAGTTCTATCCACAGTACCGACTGATGCGACTGGCTAGCCGCCTGGTTGATGCCGTCCAGCACCAGCACAATGCCATGCTCGGCGCACAATGCGCGGGCCCGATGCATATCGGCCGCGTCGCCGGGCGTAAGCCGCGCGCTGCCCGCGCCATCGTAAAAGCCATAGTCCAGGAAATCGCCCGAAACGCTGCGCTGCATGCGCTTGCAAAACGCTTCCCAGGGAGTCTTCGAAGAACGCCGTCCCATCAAAAAAGCGCGACGAGAAGAAAACCGCATGAACACAATTCCTTTTAAGCTGATCGGACGGCCGGTATGCTTCGGCTCAACGCTCTACAATACACGTTTCCCAGGAACCGGCTGCCTCTTTATGTCCCGCCTTGCCTCACGCACAGAACATGTCATGCAATTCTACGCTGTAGAGTTGTTCAAACAAGCCAACGCGCTCAACGCCCAGGGGCGGGATGTCATCAGCCTGGGCATAGGCGAACCCGATTTTACGGCGCCACCGCAAGTTGTGGAAACGCTTAGCCGGGCCGCCAAGGCGGGGCTAAGCGGCTACACATCGCCGGCCGGGCTGGCGGTGCTGCGCGAAGCCCTGGCGCTGTACTACAAAGAGCATTTTTCCGCGTCCGTTGACCCGAACCGGATCGTCATCACCAGCGGCGCCTCGGGCGCCCTGCTGCTGGCCGCCATGGCTCTGATCAATCCCGGCGACGAAGTCCTGATGCCCGACCCGTCCTACCCGGCCAACCAAAACTTCATCCTTGCCGCGGGCGGCGTCCCCCGCCTGGTCCCCAGCTCGGCGCAAGAGCGCTTCCAGCTTAGCGCCGAGCACGTGCGCCAGAACTGGGGGCCGGCAACCCGGGGCGTGCTTATTGCCTCGCCCAGCAATCCCACGGGCACCACCATTACCCTTGAAGAATTGCGCGAACTGGTTGCCGAAGTGCGCCAGCGCGACGGTTTCATCATCATGGATGAAATCTACCTGGGCCTGTACTACGGCAACACGCCGCGCAGCGCCCTGACGGTGGACGACGACATTGTCATCATCAATAGTTTTTCGAAGTATTTCCACATGACCGGATGGCGGCTGGGCTGGCTGATAGCACCGGCCGACATGGTTCCGGCCATTGAAAAAATGGCCGCCAGCCTGGCCATCTGCGCACCAACGCTGGCCCAGCATGCCGCCTTGACATGCTTCGAACCCGACGTCATGCGCATCTACGAAAACCGCCGGCTATCCTTCAAGCAGCGGCGCGACTATCTGCTGCCCGAACTCGAGCGCATCGGGCTGCATGTGCCTGTCGTACCCGACGGCGCGTTCTATATCTACACGGACATCAGCCGCTACAACACCAACAGCAGCGAGTTTTCGCATCGGCTGCTGCATGAAGCCAGCGTCGCGGCCGTACCGGG
This sequence comes from Eoetvoesiella caeni, assembly GCF_003315175.1. Lineage (GTDB taxonomy): Bacteria > Pseudomonadota > Gammaproteobacteria > Burkholderiales > Burkholderiaceae_B > Eoetvoesia > Eoetvoesia caeni. The sequence goes on from NZ_QNRQ01000005.1 coordinate 192,028, forward strand.
GCATGACTTTGGAGTGGCCCATGCCGGCCATACGCTGCGCCTGTCCTACGCCACCGGCCTGGACCGGCTGAAAGAAGCGATAGGCCGGATAGAGCTGTTCTTGAACAAACTCTGAAGCGGCACGGCGCGGCCGCCCGGCGGTTTTCAACTAAGGGGTATGCCCGAAGCCAGCGCAATGCGCCGGCGCTCGGCCAGGACCTTGGCGCCGTAGCCGCCATCGTCCGGCCCCGTGGAACCCACATAGCAGGCCAGCCCGCCCTCGATGGAGCCCCGCCGCTTGATGCAGTCCGACAAAATCTGCGCGCCGACCCGGATATTGGCAATGGGGTTGATAGCCGCGTCGGCCACGTCGCCAAAACGCGCGAATTTATCCTGGTGCACCTTGGTCATTACCTGCATCAACCCCTGGGCGCCAACGTGGCTTTCGGCAAACGGGTTGTAGCGCGACTCGATGGCAATTACAGCCAGCAGCAATTGGGGATCCAGCTTCAATTCCTTGCCTACGGTAAACGCCGTCTGCACCAGCACGCCGGACACACTGCCGGCTATCTTGTATTTGCGGGCAATATAGCTGCGCAAGGCCTGGACCTGGGCCCGGGTGGTTCCCGGAATCGACAAAGCGTCCTCGCGCCGCAACGCCTGGGAAAAGGTGCGGCGGCTGGGCGCGGCGGCCACCTCGGCGGCCGTCGTGCCGCCCGCCCCCGCCAGGACCACGCCCGCCGGAGGGGCCAACGGAACAGGCTCGGCCAGCGGCTTGGGTTCGGGCAAAGGCGATATCTCGGCCAGCCCGCCAAGGCCGTAATCGGGCGACAAGTTGTCTTCGCGCAGCGCCGCCGGCCGCAAGCTGACCAGAATAGCCTCGTGCATTTGCCGGGACTGGTCGCGCAAAGACGGCACGGTAACGCCCAGCACAATGGTGACCAGCGCAGCAATGCCAAGATACACTGCCGCGACGTGCACCACTTCGCCCAGCGGATGAAAGACCACCCGCGCCAAATGACTGAACAGACTTTCCGAACTTCGGTCGGTCATTAATGCAACCTTAATAATTTTGGAAATGAAGGCAATGTTAACCTTAGACGGCCGTTTACACGAAACCCGAAATACCAAACCCGATTAGCGAGACGTACTTGAAATACCGTGATCTGCGAGACTTTTTGACCCAGCTCGAAGGCCTGGGCGAGCTCAAACGCATAACGCGCCCCGTATCAACCCGCCTGGAGATGACGGAAATCAGCGACCGCGTCCTGCGCGCCGGCGGCCCCGCCCTGCTGTTCGAAGGCGCCGCGCACAATGGCGCGCCGGCTTCCATGCCGGTCCTGGCCAATCTGTTCGGCACGCCCAAGCGCGTGGCCATGGGCATGGGCGCCGACGACGTAAGCTCTTTGCGCGACATCGGCGAATTACTGGCCTCGCTGCGCGAGCCCGAGGCCCCGCGCGGCCTGCGCGATGCGCTGGCCAAAGTGGCCATGCTCAAGACGGCCCTTTGGGACATGAGCCCCAAATCCATCAAAAGCCCCGCATGCCAGGAAATCGTCCTGGAAGGCGACGATGTCGACCTGAACTCGCTGCCGCTGCAGTTCTGCTGGCCCGGCGATGTCGCCCCGCTGCTTACCTGGGGGCTGGTGATCACGCGCGGTCCCAATGCCAAGCGGCAGAATCTGGGCATCTACCGCCAGCAGCTTCTGGGACGCAACAAGCTGATCATGCGCTGGCTCTCGCATCGCGGCGGCGCGCTCGATTTTCGCGATCATGCATTGGCCCATCCGGGTCAGCCGTTTCCCATTGCGGTTGCCCTGGGCGCCGACCCGGCCACCATACTGGGCGCGGTTACCCCGGTACCCGACAGTCTTTCCGAATACCAGTTCGCCGGCCTGCTGCGCGGCTCGCGCACCCAGGTAGCCCAGGCTCTGGGCAGCAATCTCTCGGTGCCCGCCACCGCCGAAATCGTGCTCGAAGGGCATATTCTGCCCGCCGGCGACCCGCGCGCCCATGCGCCCAACGTGCCCGAAGGCTCGTCCGGCCCCAGCGACCGCAACTACGAAATGGCGCTGGAAGGCCCTTACGGCGACCATACAGGCTACTACAACGAACAGGACTGGTTCCCGGTGTTTACGGTAGAGCGCATTACCATGCGCCGCAATCCCGTCTATCACAGCACCTACACCGGCAAGCCGCCCGACGAACCGGCCGTGCTGGGAGTGGCCCTGAACGAAGTCTTCGTGCCCCTGCTTAAACGGCAATTGCCCGAAATCGTCGACTTCTACCTGCCGCCCGAAGGCTGCAGCTACCGGCTGGCCGTCGTTTCCATCCGCAAGCAGTATCCAGGCCACGCCAAGCGCGTCATGTTCGGACTGTGGAGCGTATTGCGCCAATTCATGTACACAAAATTCATCGTCGTCGTCGACAAAGATGTGGACCCGCGCAACTGGCAGGAAGTCGTCTGGGCCATGACGACCCGCATGGATCCGGTGCGCGACACCTTGCTGGTGGAAAACACCCCTATCGACTACCTGGATTTCGCCTCGCCCGTTTCAGGCCTGGGCGGGAAAATGGGCATGGACGCCACCAACAAATGGCCCGGCGAAACCCAGCGCGAATGGGGCACGCCCATTGTCATGGACGCCGACACCAAGGCGCGGGTCGATGCAATGTGGGGCGAGCTGGGTCTTTAGGCTGGGGCAAGACCCCTGCCCCGCCTTGCCTTTAGCTGTTGGGCTTTGATGTTGACTTGATCTTGCGCCTACGCGCCGCCGGAGCCATGGCGGCTGCCGGTCTTGCGCCATAGTTGCCAACCCAGCAAGGCCCCGGCGCCCAGCTTGAGCCAGCGCAAGCGCGAACGCTTGCCCGTAAGAATGGCCGAAGCCCCCGAAATCAAAAAAGGGTAGCGCCGCGCCACGCTCAAGGCGTGCAAAAACAAATCAACAGGCTTCTTGCCTCCTGCAAACGCCGGCAAGGCCTCTTTAAGCAGTCCCCTGGGCGACAAACTATCCCGGACTTGACGCACGCTGCGCGCCACGCCGTGGCGCTCAATGGCCGCCCGTGCGCGCAACAACTCGATGCGCGCATTGCGCTCGCCGGCGGTCTGGGGCTTTTTCATGAATCGTCCCCCCGCACCCGGCCCGAATCGAGCGCATCGCCTGAAGGTTCGCGCAATCGTTCCACCAAATGCATGTCGCGCTTGAGTTCATTGAGCGTGGCTGAAAACGGCATCGGTTCGAATATCAGTTCGCGCCGTACCGCCCAGAAAAACCCCGCGCCCACCAGCCCGTACAGCAGGGCCAGCAAGCCCAGCGCCAGATAACGCTGGTCGGTGGGCCAAAAATACAGCGCCACCGCAATGGAAAAAACCAGCAAGGCCAGGGTGATAAACAAAAGCGCGGCAAACGCCATGCCCAAAACTATGACAAGGCGGGCCTTTTGCTCGGACGCCTCGATGGAGAACAGTTCGAGCCGCGTGCAAATGACGGACAGCAACGTGCCCGCCAAGTCGCCGACAGATTGTCTAAGCGCCATAGTCGGATAATCCCGACTATCGGCGGCTGATCAGCATGCCCACCAGCAAGCCGGTCAGGCCGGCAACGCCAATGGCCTGCCATGGATTGTCGTGCACGTAATCGTCGGTGGCGCGGGCGGCGCGGCGGCCCCGCGCCATAAGGGCGTCCTGCGTGTCATACAAGGCCTCGCGAGTGCGGCGCAAAGATGTCATGGCGCGCTCGCGAAGCTCGGCTGCCTTATCGCCGGTGGCGTCGGCCGCTTCGCGCAGCAGCTTTTCCGCATCATCCAGGCTGTCTTTGACACTGTCGATGAACTCTTCTTCTTTCGTCTGAGTTTCGTTTTTTGCCATGTTGCATTCCCCTTGAAAGGATGTTGGTAAATAACTGGTTCCGTTTCCTGACCTGACGCCGCCGCGATGATAAAGCGCAGGCCTGGCTTTGCAGACAAGCAGAACGCGCAGCGTACGCTTGATACGGAAGCCGGACGACTATTGCATATGAGTCACCTCGACGGTGGATGCCACTCCATTTTGCATGCTTTCTTGCTTCATTACCATGTTCAGCGCCGGACAGAACCAGTCCGTCACCGCCGAAGTCATGGCCGGCACGGGCAGTACCAGGCCATTGAACGATGCCTTGGTAGCCTCTATGGTACGACTATAGCGTATGGGCCAGCACGATTGGCTGCCCGAGGCGGTCTGGATAGTCTGGCGCTGCCCCACGGTTTTTTCGCCCGTGCGCACCACAATGGGATCGGCCTGCACCGCCTTGTGGTCGACGTTGATCTGGAATTTCTGGGCCGGAAACGACTGGCCTTGCTTGGAGATGGGTTCGCCATAGGCGAACAGGCCAAGCATGCGCAGGTCGAACTTGCCGTTGACGGGCTCGCGCCGGCCGTCGGCCTCACGCCGCTCGAAGGTGGCCTTGCCAGAGCGCACGCTCATCCAGTAGTCCAGCTTGGACTTGTTGGCAGGCATGCCCATCAAGCCTATCGAGGCATCGCCCACCACCCGGGCCTGGCAGGTATCGCCCCCTTGTTTGCTGACTTCGGAAAACGCCAGGTTGGCTCCCATGGTAAGGGCGCCCGACCCGGTCAACTGGGCCTGCCCGCCGTTGTGCATGAATGCGGCGTCGCACAGACCCGCCATGGCGGGCGCGGCGCCAAACAGGCACCCGCCCGCGATCAGTGCCGAAACGAATGCCTTCTTTGCCGAACCGCCCGATGTTGGAACCTTGTGCATCAAACCACCTGGAAACGATAACTGTTGTTCATCCTACCCTGTGCAACGCCTGTCGCACCACACAAAACATGAAGAAAGGTAAATATTTATGTACTGCGCTGGCAGGCACGTAGGCCCAAGCTGCGCTTTATCCTTCACACTTCTTTCTGGCGCGTGCCGAATATGCGGTCGCCGGCATCGCCAAGGCCAGGCACGATGTAGCCGTTTTCATCAAGGTGGCTGTCGATCGACGCGGTGTAAATATGAACGTCGGGGTGGGCCTCTTGCACCGCCTGGATGCCCGGCGGCGCGGCCACCAGCACCAGGGCCCTGATGCTTTTGCAGCCCGCCTTTTTAAGCATGTCGATGGCGGCTACCATCGAGCCTCCGGTAGCCAGCATCGGATCGATGATGAGAGCCAGGCGCTGGTCCAGTTCGCCGACCAGGCGCTCAAGATAGGTATGCGCCAGCAAGGTTTCCTCGTCTCGGGCAATGCCCACGACGCTGACCTTGGCGCCGGGAATCAACGTCAGTACGCCGTCCAGCATGCCGATGCCGGCGCGCAAGATCGGCACGACCGTCACTTTTTTGCCCGCCAGCTTCTCGACCCCGATCTCGCCGCACCAACCCTGTATGCGATGCGGCTCCAGCGGCAGGTCTTTGGTGGCTTCGTAGGTAAGCAAGGCCGCCACTTCCTGGGACATTTCGCGAAAATTCTTGGTACTGAGGTCGCCCCGGCGCATCAACCCCAGTTTGTGGCGGATCAAGGGGTGGCGAATTTCATGTATGGGCATGGCTAATCCTGCATTTCAATTTGTTATTCAGTTCGTATTGTCGACCCGGCCCGTACTGCCGGCCGGCATCGTCGGGCTAATGTTCGGCCAGCCAGGTAATCAATGCATCGTCAAAAGGACGTATGGCCGATGAGCGTTCGTCATTGACCAGGCTCACCACAATATAACGCTTGCCGCTGGCTCCCAGCACATAGCCCGCCAGAGCCCTGGCATTGCGCAAAGTACCGGTTTTAAGATGGGCCATGCCGCGCACCTGATCGTCGCGCAGACGGCGCTTTACCGTGCCGTCGACGCCCGAGATCGCCAGCGAGGAAATGAATTCGGGCATCAAGGGAGAACGCCACGCCACATTCAGCATGGCTGCCAGCCCATTGGCCGTCAAGCGCCCCTCGCGCGACAGTCCGGCGCCGTTGTCGATGTTCCAGCCGCGCGTATCCACCCCCTGGCTGCGCAAGATCGCCTCGGCGGCGGTAGCTCCGACCTTGGACGTTGCGCCCCCGCCCGCTTTCTCGGCGCCCAGGGTAAGCAGCAAAGTGCGCGCCATGACATTATTGCTTTGCTTGTTGATGTGCCGGATCGTGTCGGCCAGGCTCTCGGAGTCGTGCCAGGCCACCACTTGCGCGCTCGCGGGTACCCGGCCGGAACTCAGGCCCTTGCCCAGCGTGCCGCCCAGTTCTTTCCACAGCAGTTGGAACAAGGCCGAAAAGTTCTCGGGCTGCGACAAGGCCAGGCGATACACGCTGAACTCGCCGCAAGACCCCGCAGCCGTGCCGCTGACCTGTATGACGATATCGCTGCCGGTGTGGATGACCTGGGTTCCCACCGAAGGCGAACCCGGGCATACCGCGGAACTCCAGGCAATGTCGCCGCTGATCCGTACACCGGCCAGCGGCGGGTCGATAACCGGAATCCATTTACGCGCCGCGGTGTCGGGCGCAAACAAAAGGCGCACTGCGCCCAGGCTGACCATCATGGCATCGGGACTGGCGTTGTAAGGCCGGTCGGGCGCATCGTCGAATTCGCCCGGGTTCGTGGCAACCGCCCCGAACACCGACCGGTCCACGATGACCTCGGGCAGGTTCTTGATGCCGCGCAGCCGCAACTCGCGCAGCAGCGACCACAGCTCGGCCATGGTCAAGAAGGGGTCGCCGCCCGCTTTCAGGTACAAAGGCCCGCGCAAAGAACCCTGGGCGTCCACGCTGGCGCCGTCGCGCGCATAAAAGCTTGTGCGCCAGCGATACTCCGGTCCAAGACCGGACAGCCCGGTCCAGGTCGTGACCATCTTCATGACGGAAGCAGGATTGCGCGGTTCGGACGGATTGATGGAAACCAGGACCGGCCCGTTGATTTCCTGAATGACAAGCGACATGGCGCTTTCAGGCAAGCGGGTGGACTGGAACGCTTTTTGCAGTTCGGGGGGCAAGCTCTGGGCGGCGGCAGCCAGGTGCATGGCAGCGCCGCACAACAGTCCCGATATCCATCGCCCCGCGCTGCGTCCCATGCGGCGCGCCGTATACCCCTGCCCATATGAACTCATCGTAAAACTGACTCCGGTCTTAAACATGTGGCGGCGATTACAGAAGTAAGCCAGCCGGGTTTGGCAAACCGTCAGCATACCGAAAGACAGCCTCTTTGCGGGCGCCGCAAGCGTAAATTCGCGATGACGGCTTAAAATACCGCTCAAACTCCGATTCAACCGCGCTTTTGCCCAGCCCGCCGCATGCGATTTGGCCGCCCCAGGCGCCAAGGCCGAGTATCCGGATCAACCAAACAACACACTGTCCCTATTACGCGTGAACTCTTCGCTCCTGCTTTCTCAATTCGACTATCACCTGCCTGCCGAGCTTATCGCCCAGTCTCCGCCCGAACGGCGCGGCGCCAGCCGCCTGCTGCATCTGGACAGCGCGGGCGGGCTGCACGACAAGTTGTTCGCCGACCTGCCCAGCCTGCTCAATCCGGGCGACCTGCTGGTCTTCAATAACACCCGGGTCATCAAGGCGCGCCTGCATGGCCAGAAAGACACCGGCGGCAAGGTCGAGATCCTGGTCGAACGGATTACCCAGCCCAACATCGCACTGGTCCACATACGGGCCAGCAAATCGCCCAAAACCGGCAGCCGCATACATATAGACGACGCCTTTTGGGTCGATATGCTGGGCCGCGACGGCGAGCTGTTCGAGCTGCAGTTTCCCGGCCGCGTACTGGACCTGCTGGAAAAACATGGATCCACCCCCCTGCCCCCCTATATAGAACATGAAGCGGGGCAAGAGGACGACGAACGCTACCAAACCGTCTACGCCCAGGCGCCGGGCGCGGTTGCCGCGCCCACAGCGGGGCTGCATTTCGACCAGCCCATGCTGGACGCCCTGGCAGCCGCCGGCATCCAGGAAACCTTCGTTACACTGCATGTCGGCGCCGGCACGTTTCAGCCGGTGCGGGTAGAAGACTTGAGCGAACACCATATGCATTCCGAGCGCTACAGCGTCTCGGAACAGACGCTGGCGTTGATCCGCGCCACACGCGCCGCCGGCAAGCGGGTCATCGCCGTCGGCACGACCAGTGTGCGGGCCCTGGAGTCGGCCGCGCAGCAGGACGGCCAGCCCGGACCTCTTGAGGGCGACACGCGGCTTTTCATCACTCCAGGCTACAAGTTCCGGTATGTGGACGCCTTGATCACCAATTTCCATCTGCCCAAATCCACGCTGCTGATGCTGGTCTCCGCCTTGGCGGGCATGGAACCCATACAGCGCGCCTATGCGCATGCCATTCAATCCAGGTATCGTTTTTTCAGCTACGGCGATGCCATGTTTATAGAACCTTCCCGCACATGACCGGACTGAAATTCGAACTCCTGGCCACCGACGGCGCCGCCCGCCGCGGACGCGTCACACTGAACCACGGCGTGGTCGAGACCCCCATCTTCATGCCTGTGGGCACCTACGGCAGCGTCAAGGCAATGATGCCGCACGAACTGACCGAGGTCGGCGCGCAAATCATCCTGGGCAATACCTTTCACCTTTGGTTGCGGCCCGGCACGGAAGTATTGGACAAGCACGGCGGCCTGCACGGCTTCATGCAGTGGAACAAGCCTATCCTGACCGATTCGGGCGGTTTCCAGGTATTCAGCCTGAGCGGCATGCGCAAGATCACCGAAGAGGGCGTGAAGTTCGCCTCGCCCATCGACGGTTCGCGGCTGTTCCTGACTCCGGAAGAGTCCATGCGCATTCAGCGCGCCCTCAATTCCGACATCGCCATGGTGTTCGATGAGTGCACGCCTTATGAAATAGACGGCCGCCCCGCCACTTCCGAAGAAGCGGCCCGCTCGATGCGCATGTCGCTGCGCTGGGCCAAGCGCTCGCGCGAGGCTTTCGACCAATTGGGCAACCCCAACGCCTTGTTCGGCATCGTCCAGGGCGGCATGTACGAAGACTTACGCGACGAATCGCTGGCCGGCCTGGTGGATATCGGCTTTCACGGCTATGCCATCGGCGGCCTGTCGGTAGGCGAACCCAAGGACGAAATGATGCGCGTGCTGGCTCATGTGGCCCCGCGCCTGCCGGCTGACAAGCCGCGCTATCTTATGGGAGTAGGCACCCCCGAAGACCTGGTCGAGGGCGTCAGCCGCGGCGTGGACATGTTCGACTGCGTCATGCCGACGCGCAATGCCCGCAACGGCTGGCTGTTTACCCGCCACGGCGACATCAAGATCCGTAATGCGCGCTACCGCGACGACACCCGCCCGCTGGACTCGACATGTTCCTGCCATACCTGCGCGCACTTTTCGCGCTCCTACCTGCACCATTTGCAGCGTTCCAACGAAATTACCGGGTCGCGGCTCAATACCCTGCATAATCTGCACTATTACCTGAACCTCATGGGCGAAATGCGCGAAGCCATCGCCTCGGGCACGTTCGAGGCCTGGCGTGCGCGTTTTCACCAAGACCGCGCCCGCGGTATCGAATAAGCAAGATATCGCTACAATAGAAGATTCACTCAAAAATACCAGGAGTTGTGAATGTCCTTGATCAATACCCTTGAGCTGGTTACAGCCCAAATTGGCGGCACCGACGGCAATGCCTTGATGGGCATGCTGCCCATCATTCTAATGTTCGTCATTTTGTATTTCCTGATGATTCGTCCCCAGATGAAACGCCAGAAAGAACACAAGAATATGGTGGCAGCCATGGCCAAAGGCGACGAAATCATCACTACAGGCGGCATATTGGGCAAAGTCACGAAAGTCAGCGACAACTACATCACGGCCGAAGTCAGCCAGCTTGGCGACAAACCCGTCGAAGTCATTCTGCAGCGTACTGCAGTCACGTCGGTTTTGCCCAAGGGCACGATCAAGGCGCTGTAATTCCTGGCGTACCCCAGCCCCGTCTGGGGTCGTTTTTTTTGCCTTAACCGTTAACCGACCATGAACCGTTACCCTCTCTGGAAATACATTACCGTATTGGCTGCCCTCGTCATCGGGCTTCTGTATACGCTGCCCAACTTCTTCGGCGAATCGCCCGCGGTGCAAATCGCCGGGGCCAAGACGGCAGTCAAGGTAGACAACCAAACCCTGGAAAAAGTCGAAAGCGTCCTGAAAAGCAACAACATCGACGCCACCGGGGCTTATTTCGAGATGAATGGCCCGGTCGGTACGGTGCGCGTGCGCTTTGCCACGCCAGACATACAGCTCAAGGCCAAGGACCTCATCGAAAAGGCCCTGAACCCCGATCCTTCCGACCCTGGCTACACCGTTGCCCTGAACCTGCTGCCCGCCTCGCCCAACTGGCTCTCGGCGCTGGGTGCCAACCCCATGTACCTGGGCCTGGACCTGCGCGGCGGCGTGCACTTTCTGCTGCAAGTCGACATGCAGGGCGCCCTGACCGGCCGCTACGACTCGCTCGCCAACGACGTGCGCACCACCCTGCGCGAAAACAAACTGTCGGCCAGCAGCGTGGACCGCAGCGACCAATCCATTGTGGTTCGCTTCGACAACCAGGAAACGCGCAACAACGCCGCCTCCGAACTGCGCCGGCGCATGCCCGACATGGTGTTCACGCCTAGCGACAGCGGCGGCACTTTCAGCCTGCAAGGCAAGCTGACCGACGCGGCCATTACCCAGGTGCAGGGCAATGCCCTGAAGCAGAATATCACCACGCTGCACAACCGGATCAACGAACTGGGCGTCGCCGAACCCATCATCCAGCAACAAGGGGCCGACCGCATTGTCGTCCAGTTGCCTGGCGTTCAAGACGTTGCCAAGGCCAAGGAAATCCTGGGCCGCACCGCCACGCTTGAAATCCGCATGGTCGACGACTCGCCCACAGCCATGGCGGCCTTAAGCAGCGGTACCGTGCCTTTCGGACTCGAGCGCTATACCGACGCGGACGGACGCCCCTTGCTGCTGCGCCGCCAGGTCATCCTGACCGGCGAAAACCTGCAGGACGCCCAGCCCGGACGCGACCAGCAAAGCCAGCAGCCTTCGGTCAACCTGACCCTGGACGCCAAAGGCGCCCGCATCTTCCGCGATGTCACCCGCGACAACATCGGCAAGCGCATGGCCATTTTGCTGTTTGAAAACGGCAAGGGCCAGGTCGTGACAGCCCCTGTCATCCGCGGCGAAATCCCCGGCGGCCAAGTCCAGATCTCGGGCAGCATGACAGCCCAGGAAGCCGCCGACATTTCCCTGCTGCTGCGCGCCGGTTCGCTGGCCGCACCCATGAACATCATCGAAGAACGCACCATCGGCCCCAGCCTGGGCGCCGAGAACATCAACAAGGGCTTTGATTCCACCCTGTACGGTTTCCTTGCCATCGCGGTCTTCATCATCGTGTACTACCGCCTGTTCGGCGTGTTTTCCACCCTGGGCCTGGCCTTCAACGTCTTGCTGCTGCTTGCCGTGCTGTCCATGCTGCAAGCCACGCTCACGTTGCCGGGCATCGCCGCCATCGCGCTCACGCTGGGCATGGCCATCGACGCCAACGTCCTCATCAACGAGCGAATACGCGAAGAATTACGCGCCGGCCACTCGCCGCAGCAAGCCATCCACCTTGGCTTTGACCGCGCCTGGGGCACCATCCTGGACTCCAACCTGACCACGCTCATCGTCGGTCTGTCGCTGCTGGCCTTCGGCACCGGCCCCATCCGGGGCTTCGCCGTCGTCCACTGCATCGGTATTCTCACTTCGATGTTCTCTTCGGTCGTGGGCGTGCGCGCCCTGGTCAACCTCTGGTACGGAAGCCGTCGCAAGCTGCAAAGCATCTCCATCGGCCAGATCTGGAAACCGAAACAAGACTAAGCCCCGCCGGGGCGCCTACCCGCGCCCCGGCCCTTACACTTCAGGCAAGCAAGAAACATGGAATTTTTTCGAATTCACCGCACCATCCCCTTCATGCGCCATGCGCTGGTGCTCAACCTGATCAGCCTGATCACCTTTGTTCTGGCTGTCTTTTTCATCGCCACGCGCGGCTTTCACCTGTCCATCGAGTTCACCGGCGGCACTCTCATGGAGGTGCACTACAGTCAGCCCGCGCAGGTTGAAGAAATCCGCAGCGCCGTGACATCGCTGGGCTATACCGACTTCCAGGTACAAAATTTCGGCACCTCGCAAGACGTCCTGATCCGCCTGCCCGTGCGCAGCGGCGAAACCTCCGCCGCGCAAAGCGACTCCGTGCTCAGCTCGCTCAAAGCCAAGGCCCCCGACGTCGAACTGCGCCGCGTGGAATTCGTCGGCCCGCAAGTGGGCCGCGAACTCGTCAGCAACGGCCTGATGGCCCTGCTGTGCGTGGTCATCGGCATCATGATCTACCTGGGCGTGCGCTTCGAATGGAAGTTCGCCGTGGCCGGGGTCATCGCCAACTTGCACGACGTTGTCATCATCCTGGGCTTCTTCGCGTTCTTCCAATGGGAATTCTCGCTGGCGGTGCTGGCCGGCGTGCTGGCGGTGCTGGGCTACTCGGTCAACGAATCCGTGGTCATCATGGACCGAATCCGTGAAAACTTCCGCAAGCAACGGAAAAGCTCCGTGCGCGAAGTCATCAACAGCGCCATCACCCAGACCATTTCCCGAACCGTCATCACCCACGGCTCGACGCAAATGATGGTGCTCTCGATGTTCTTCTTCGGCGGCCCCACCCTGCATTATTTCGCGCTGGCCCTGACCATCGGCATCTGGTTCGGCATCTACTCTTCCGTATTCGTCGCCGCCGCCCTGGCCATGTGGCTGGGCGTCAAACGCGAAGACATGCTCAAGCCCGTCAAAAAAGACGACGACCCCGCAGCCGAACTGCTGGGCTAAACCCAGCGCCGGCAACGGTCCGCAGCACCAAACCCGCCACTTTGGCGGGTTTTTTTTCGTCCATATACCGAAACCGCATATCTAAATATCCTTATATTCGTTCTGTATTTAAACAAACATCAATAGAATAAATAGCCATATAAACCGCAAACACGAGAACCCGTAATGAGCCGCCTTACCATCCAGACCCTAGACACCGCCCACGACGACGCCAAAGAGCGCCTTGCCAACGTAAAGAAGAACAACGGTTTCATCCCCAACCTTATCGGCGTGCTGGCCAACGCCCCCACCGCCCTTGAAACCTACCAGGTGGTCGGTGCCATCAATGGCCGCAACTCCTTGTCCGCCGCCGAACGCGAAGTCATCCAGATTACCGCCGCGGCGAACAACGGCTGCGGCTTTTGCGTGGCCGGCCACACCGCCATCGCCCGCAAGAAGCTTGCCATGCCCGAAGACATCATCGAAGCGCTGCGCGGCACCCAGGCTCTTAGCGACCCCAAGCTCAACGCGCTGGCCCAGTTCACACTGGCCGTCATGGCAAACAAAGGCCAAGTGGCCGACGAAGAACTTGCCGACTTTCTGGCCGCCGGCTACACCCAGCAGAACGCCCTGGAAGTTGTCCTGGGCGTCAGCCTGGCTACCCTGTGCAACTACGCCAACAACCTGGCCAAAACGCCCATCAATCCCGAACTCCAGCCCTTCGCATAATTTCTTCACTGCAGTACAGCACCACAAGGACCCCCGCCGTGAGCCAAGCCGATTCCACCGCCCCTTTCATCCAGGCGATAGCCCAGCAAGTCAAAAGCGAACTGGCGCCCATGACGCAGGCCATCGACCGGGAAGGCCTGTACCCCGGCGACTTCATGCGCCGCCTGGGCGCACTGGGCGGGTTCGGCGCGGCACTGCCCGCGCAATACGGCGGGCTGGGCCTTAGCCTGGCCGAACAAATCCAGGTAACGACCCAGGTCGGCCGCGAATGCGGCTCTACCGCATTCCTGGTCTGGTGCCAGTCTAGCTGCGGCTGGTATCTGGCGCATTCGCCCAACGAGGCTGTGCGCAAACGCTATCTGCGTGCCGTGGCCTGCGGCGAACTTCTGGCGGGCACCGGCATGTCCAATGCCGTCAAGCACCTGGCTGGAATCGAAAAAATCCATCTGCGCGCGCAGCGCGACGGCGACGGCTATATCGTGAACGGCTCGCTGCCATGGGTATCCAATGTAGGCGACGGCCACCTGGCCATCGTGGCGGCCTCGGTCGAAGACGAAGGCTACATCATGTTTGCGGTACCCAGCACCGCTCGGGGCCTGGAAACGCGCCGCTGCCTGGAATTCTCGGGCCTGGAAGGAACGCAGACGCTCAACCTGCGGCTTAACAATGTCCATGTTCCCGCCGATGACGTACTGGCTCATCCCGACCAATTCGCGGCCTATGTCAAGCGTATCAAGCCCGGCTTTGTCGTGGGTCAGGTCGGCATGGGATTCGGCATTATCGAAGGCTGCCTGGCCATCATGCGCGAAAGCAATGCCGGCACGGCCCATGTGAATATTTTTCTTGACGACCAGGAAAGCGACCTTGCCGACCAGCTTGCCGCGCTTAAAGCACAGGCCGCTGCGCTGGCACGGCAGGCCCAGGACGGCGAAACACCCATACTGCCGGTACTCAAGCTGCGTGCGGCGGTATCCGAACTTACGCTCAAGGCCGCCAATTCGGCCGCCCTGCATGCCGGCGCCAAAGGCTATTTAATGCTGCACCCCGCGCAGCGGCGACTGCGCGAAGCCATCTTCGTCGCCATCGTCACGCCCGCGCTGAAACACTTGCGCAAAGAAATCCATGACATCGACCAGGCTTCGGCCCTTGAAGCGGCGACGGTCCAACCCGAGCAAGCCAGCCACGCATTGGCCGCCCACTGACACGCCAAGGTACCGATCCATGACCATCAGTCCAAGCGCAAGCCCCGTCTCCAGCGACGACACCATCGTCCTGGGCGCGCACGGCATAGAACTACGCTATCCGCGCCCGAACCAGGCGCCCAATACCGTGTTGCGCGACTTCTCGCTGCAACTGGCCAAAGGCGAGATCGTCGCCATACTGGGGCCCAGCGGCGTGGGCAAGTCGTCGCTGCTGCGCGTGCTGGCGGGGCTGCAAAACGCCAGCCAGGGCAGCGTCCATGTCAACGGCGAACCCCTGCAAGGGCCGCACCCGCGTTTAAGCTTCGTGTTCCAGGACGCCAGCCTGCTGCCTTGGCTCAATCTCGAAGAAAACGTCGGCTTCGGCCTGGACTTCAAGCATCAACCCAAGATCACACCGGCCCAGAAGCAGGCGCGCATTGATGCCGCCATTGCCGACGTCGACCTGCTGGGCGCCCAAGAACGCTATCCGTCCGAGCTTTCGGGCGGCATGGCGCAGCGCACCGCGCTGGCCCGCAGCCTGGCCCGCCAGCCCGAGATCCTGCTGCTGGACGAACCCTTCAGCGCGCTGGACGAAGTCACCCGCGCGGACATGCAGACCCTGCTGTTGCGCATTACTTCCAAATACGAAACCTCGGCCGTCCTGGTCACGCACGACATCGATGAAGCGCTGACGGTGGCCGACCGCATCCTGCTTATCGGGCAGTCCCCGGGACGCCAGATAGGCGAATGGCACATGACGGGGACTCACCCGCGCGATCCGCTCGCGGCCGAACATACGGCTATCCGGGTCCAGATCATGCAGGCCTTGCGCGATGCGCGAAACGCAACACAGCACTAACGTCCGTTTTTTCCAGTATCAATATCCTTTCGATCCACGCAATTTCTATAGGCACGCTTCATGAAGACTTCCGCCGGTTCCAACGCAACACTGGAAACACGCCGCCAGTTTCTCAAACTGTCCACAATGTTCACGGCCATGGGCGCCCTGCCTTTATTGCAAATGCATAATGCGGCACGCGCCGCCGAACCGGACGCGCCGCTGCGCATCGGCTATCTGCCGATTACCGACGCCACGCCTTTGCTGGTTGCCCACCATAACAAGCTGTTCCAGAACCAGGGCCTGAACGTCGAAAAACCGCGCCTGTTCCGCAGTTGGGCGCAATTGGTAGAAGCCTTCCTGGCCGGCCAGGTCAATGCCGTGCACCTGCTCTCGCCCATGACAGTCTGGGCGCGCTATGGCAGCCAGTCCAAGGCCAAGGTCGTTGCCTGGAACCACATGTCGGGTTCGGGCCTGACCGTTTTGCCGCATATAAACCAACTGACCGACCTGGGCGGCACCACGGTTGCCATTCCTTTCTGGTATTCGCTGCACAATGTCGTGCTGCAGCACCTGCTTAAAAGCAAAGGCCTGGAACCCATCAGCGACGGCACGCCCACTGCCAAGCAGGTCAAGCTGGTCGTCATGGCTCCGTCCGACATGGTGCCGGCGCTGGCGAACAAGCAAATAGCCGGCTATATCGTGGCCGAACCGTTCAATGCCTCGGCCGAAGTCCTGAAGATAGGCAAGATCCTGCGCTTTACCGGCGACGTCTGGAAAGACCACGCCTGCTGCGTCGTGCTGATGCACGAGCAAGACACCGAACAGCGCCCCGAATGGACGCAGAAAGTCGTCAACGGCCTGGTCCAGGCCCAAGCCTGGATACTGGAGCACCGCGAAGAAACCGCGCACATTCTGTCCAAGGACAACGAGCAGCGCTATACGCCGCACTCGTATGAAGCGCTGGCCAGGGTGCTGCAGCCTGAACTCATGGATACCGGGCTGTACGAATCTTCCGGCGCCATCGTCAACAGCCAATGGAAGGAAAAACGCATCGACTTCCAGCCCTACCCCTTCCCCAGCTATACCGAAGAGCTCATCCGCAAGCTCAAGACCACGCTGGTCCTGGGCAAGAACGACTTCCTGGGCAAGCTGGACCCCGCCTTCGTTGCGAACGACCTGGTCGACGACCGCTACGTCAAGAAGGCCATCCAGAGCATAGGCGGCATGTCGAAGTTCGGCCTGCCCGACAATACGTTTACCCGCACCGAGACCATCACCCTATAACCGTTGATCCGCGGGCTTGCGGCCCGCGCCCCGTAGCAGAGCACTTATGAACAGAACGCTGAAACCCACTCGCATAAGCACCCGGCTTGCCTTAAGCACCGCGGGCCTTGCCGCGTTGATCGTGCTATGGGCGCTGGGAGCGTACTGGCTCAAGGGCGGCATCGAAATGGCCCGCCTGCTTAGCCCAGGCCCCACTTTTCATAGCCTGTACCAGTTGCTGGCCGAAAACCAGTTGACCATGCACACGCTGATGAGCATGAAGCGCGTCGTCATCGGACTGGGCCTGGCGCTGGTGCTGGGCATTCCCATCGGCCTGGCCATCGGCACATCGCGGGCCCTGGAAAACAGTACCAGTAGCGCATTCCAGTTCCTGCGCATGATCTCGCCGCTGTCCTGGATGCCGATCGCCGTCATGGTTTTCGGCATCGGCGATGCGCCCATTTATTTTCTGCTTACCTTCGCCGCTGTATGGCCCATTATCCTGAACACCGCGGCCGGCGTGCGCCAGCTCGACCCCAAGTGGCTGATGCTGTCAAAAAGCCTTAGCGCCACCCGCAGCGAAGTCCTGTTCAAAATCGTAATGCCAGGCATACTGGGTCACATCCTGACCGGGGTACGCCTGGCCATCGGAATTATCTGGATAGTGCTGGTGCCCTGCGAAATGCTGGGCGTCAGCTCGGGCCTGGGCTATTTCATTCTGGACACGCGCGACCGGCTGGCTTATTCCGAACTCATGGCCGTCATCGTCCTTATCGGCGCCCTGGGTTATATGCTGGACACCATTGCGCAAAAGCTCTATCAGCGCTGGACTCACTCCGCCGGTTAAGGACGCACAACAACTAGCTGCAATCGGCAATCGACGCGCAAAAAAATGCCGGCACCCGCCTGAAGCGGATGCCGGTATTTGCGTGGGCATTCAGTTACGGCAACGCCGTCTGAAGCCTTACGCCATTGAACTACTTCGCGGCGCCAGTGGCATGCACCACGTAGGCCGCGACGGCGTTCATGTCGTCTTCCTTCATGGTGGCGGCAAACGACGGCATCGCGCCGACCCCTTCGCGCAAGGCCTTCTTGACCTGCTCCATATTGGGCTTGAGCTCGTCCAGGTCGGGCCCGATACTGCCGCTGGAACCGGCATCGGCCATGGTATGGCAAATGGCACAGGCCGGAACCGCCGCGCTGGTGAACAGGGTCTTGCCCCGTTCAAGCTGGGCGGCATCCGGGCCCGCGGCCGAGGCCGCTTGCGCCAAACCGGCAAAAAGCGCCGCAACCAAAGACTTCTTCAGTAAAGCTGTGTACTTCATTGCACTTCCTATATCTATAACCGTGTAGCGGTAACCCATGAATTCGGCTTGGAAAAGTTCAAGCCACAGTTATCTTGACGGCGTGATCAAGCCAGCTATTGTTGATGTAGCCGCGATTGTTCTCAAGGCGTTCTTTGGGTTGCTTCTGCCCCTTGGTATTGGTTGTGCGGCTGGCCAATTCGTAGGTACCGGGTTTGAGGTCGGCCTGGAAAACGAATTCGCGCCAGGCGTACTTGCCCAGGTCGGGACCGACGAACTTGGCCGCATGCCAGCTTTTGCCGCCGTCGATGGAAACTTCCACCGTTTTGGCCGCGTGCATCCCGCCCATGGCCACGCCGCTGATCTGAACCTTGCCTGCCTTGACCGGCTGCTTGGGGTCGGACGGCAGGTTGATCCACGACTTGGGCGGCATTTCCCAGATGGAGTCGTGGGCCGGCGTACCCTTGACGCCGACAGGCGAAAAACGGTAGCTGTTCTGCTGGATATTGGCCGGCGACTGCTCTTTGGTAAAAGCCAGGTGCTTGATGTATTTGATGCTGTTCACGCCGGTGTAGCCCGGCACGATGATCCGCAAAGGGCCGCCATGGGCCAACGGCAATGGTTCGCCGTTCACTTCCCAGGCAAGGATTGCGTCTTCCATCGCCGACAACGGCACTGAGCGTTCGACCATGACGGTCTTGGCATCAATGCCCGCCGGGATGGTCTCGCCACCGGTGCTGGTCATGTAAGCCATGCCCTTGGCCATGCCGCCTGCGGCTGCCAGCACGGCTTTGACCGGAACGCCCGTAAACACCACGCAGCCCGCGGCGCCCACTGTCCATTGCGTGCCCGAGGGCTTATGGGGGAAATAGCCGCGGCCATTGCCCGAACACTGCATCACCACGGCAACCGAGGCCAGGCCCAGCGTTTTGAGCTCGTCGACGGTAAAAGAGCGGGGCTTGACCACACCGCTGACTTCCACTTGCCACGCACCGGGATTGTCCATGATGGAGGCGGCCGGTGGGCTGACGTTATTGCGCACGAACAGCCTGTCCAGGGGAGTAATACCACTGGAGCCGAAAGCCGTGCGGCGCGTTTCAATTGTATTCGCGCTATGGACGATCATGCTGTCGGCATTCTTCCATTTCGCATAGTCAGGCAAGGGCTTTTCAGCCGAGACGGGCCCTGGATTGGACTTCGAGGCGGGTGTCGTAGTGTCGTCGGCCATGGCCACGCCGCCCAGGCTTGCCCAGGCAACGGCGCCACCGGCGGATGCCAGCAGGCGACGGCGGCTGATATTCATGTTTTCTTTCATAAAACCTCCTTGCGGTCATTCTTATGCGATTTGGTTATGTGCTTATAACAGCAACCCCTGAATTATAGGCATATAAGCGAAGCGCACCAACCGATCAGCCAAAAGTCCGATCCCGTTGCGGCCGGGCTCTGCCATCCGGCCCCCCCGTCGCACCTGATGGCACCGGCTCACAGTACAATACGAGGTTTCACTCTTTGCCCCCGGGATATACACCCGTCACGGCTACATACCATGCAAGAAACTTCTCTTAAGCGCAGCCAGAACGCAACCGCGGCGACAACCGCTACCGCAATCGCCGCCGCCCCCGCAGTCCAGCCCCAAAGCGCCGCCTCGAACACCCCGGCACGCAAGGTATTCATCAAGACCTTCGGGTGCCAGATGAATGAATACGACTCGGAAAAAATGGCCGACGTGCTGCACGAAGACCAAGGCCTGGAACTTACCGAAAACCCGGAAGAAGCCGACGTCATCCTGTTCAATACCTGTTCAGTGCGCGAAAAAGCGCAAGAGAAAGTCTTTTCCGACCTGGGCCGGGTACAGCACCTGAAGCAAAACAACCCCAACCTGATCATCGGCGTCGGCGGCTGCGTGGCCAGCCAGGAAGGCGAAGCCATCGTCAAGCGCGCGCCTTATGTCGATGTCGTGTTCGGGCCGCAAACCTTGCATCGCCTGCCTGCCCTGATCGCGCAGCGCAGGCAAAGCGGCCATTCGCAAGTCGACATCAGCTTTCCCGCCATTGAAAAATTCGACGCCCTGCCGCCGGCCCGCGTCGAAGGTTCCAGCGCCTTCGTGTCCATCATGGAAGGATGCAGCAAATATTGCAGCTTCTGCGTGGTGCCGTACACCCGGGGCGAAGAGCTCTCGCGCCCTTTCGACGATGTGCTGGTCGAGGTCGCGGACCTGGCCGACCAGGGCGTCAAGGAAGTAACCCTGCTGGGGCAAAACGTCAATGCCTACCGCGGCCCCATGGCCGACAGCGACGAAATCGCCGATTTCGCCATGCTGCTGGAATATGTGCACGAAATCCCGGGCATCGAGCGTATCCGCTATACCACTTCGCACCCCAAGGAAATGACGACGCGGCTCATCGAAGCCCATGGCGCGCTGCCCAAGCTGGTCCCCTTCCTGCACCTGCCCGTGCAGGCGGGCAGCGACCGCGTGCTGGCAGCCATGAAACGCGGCTATACCTCGCTGGAATACAAATCCATCATCCGCCGCCTGCGCGCCGTGCGTCCCGACATGACCCTGTCTTCGGACTTCATTGTGGGTTTTCCGGGCGAAACCGAAGCGGACTTCGAAAAAACCCTGGACCTGATCCGCAGCGTCGGGTTCGACCAGTCGTTCTCTTTCGTTTACTCGCGCCGCCCCGGCACGCCCGCCGCCGACCTGGAAGACAACACCAGCAAAGAACAGAAGCTGGCGCGCCTGCACCGCCTGCAAGCCCTTATCAATGAACAGGCGGCCGCCATCAGCGCTTCGATGGTCGGCAGCGTACAGCGTGTGCTGGCCGAAGGCTTTTCGCGCCGCGACGACAGCGAACTGATGGGCCGCACCGAGAACAACCGCATTGTCAACTTTGCCGCGCCCGCGCGCCTGATAGGCCAAATGGTCGATGTCCGCATACTGCAGACCAACACCAATACCCTCAAAGGCGAAGTCGTCATCAACGCCGCGGCGGATCGCGCATGAGCGAGAAACCGCGCCGCAAACTGCCTGTCGTCGTTGTGCTGGAAGGGGACAACACCCATCTGGCCAACCTGTGCGGCCCGCTGGACGAAAACCTGCGCCAGATTGCCGACGGCTGGAATGTAGGCTTGAACCGGCGCGGCAACCGCGTCACCATCGACGGAGCGCAGGCCCAGGCCGCCGGCAAGGCCCTGGAGCTGTTTCATCGCCGCGCGGTGCACAAGCCGCTAACCATCGACGACATACAGCTGGGACTGGTGGAACTTGGCTCCGGCCTGAGTGCTGCGCCCGACCAGCCGATTATCGAAACCCCCGAGCTGCCCGAACTGCCGCCGGTGGACGACCTTAGCGCCGGCCTGGTGCTGCGCACCCGGCGCACCGACCTGCGCCCGCGCACGCCGCGCCAGCGCGACTACCTGAACCAGATCCTCAAGCATGACATTACTTTCGGCGTCGGCCCGGCCGGCACCGGCAAGACATGGCTGGCCGTGGCTTGCGCCATCGACGCGCTCGAGCGCGAAACCGTGCAGCGCCTGGTACTGACTCGGCCCGCCGTCGAAGCCGGAGAACGCCTGGGCTTCCTGCCCGGCGACCTGGCGCAAAAAGTCGACCCGTACCTGCGCCCCTTGTACGACGCCCTCTACGACCTGATGGGCTTTGACCGTGTGCAGCGCCTGTTCGACAAGCAAGCCATTGAAATAGCCCCGCTGGCCTATATGCGCGGCCGCACACTGAACCACGCCTTTGTCATCCTGGACGAAGCCCAGAACACCACGCCGGAACAAATGAAAATGTTCCTGACGCGCATTGGCTTCGGCAGCAAGGCCGTTATCAACGGCGACCCTTCCCAAGTCGATCTGCCGCGCGGCCAGCCCAGCGGGCTGGTGCACGCGCTGGAAGTGCTGGAATCGGTCCAGGGCATCGCCACCACGCGCTTTACCAGCCGCGACGTTGTGCGCCATCCCCTGGTGGCACGCATCGTCGAAGCCTACGAAAAAGCGGGCGACCATGCCGATTGACCTGTCCTTGTCGATCCAATACGCCACTCCCATGCCGGAATTGCCCCGCTGGCGCTTGCGACGCTGGGTACAGCGCACTCTGGACACGGCCTTGGCCGACGAGACATCGGCCGCCGGCCACGAGTCGCAAACCGGGATTTCAGCCGCGACACTGACCCTGCGCTTTGTTGACGCTGAAGAAGGCCGCCTGCTGAACCAGCAGTTCCGCGAACGCGACTATGCCACCAATGTGCTTACCTTCGAATACGGTGTCGACCCTGGCGGCACCCTGGCCGGCGACATCGTGCTGTGCGTGCCCGTGCTCGAGGCCGAGGCCAAAGAACAAGGCAAAGCCCTGCTCGACCATGCCGCGCACCTGACGGTGCATGGCGTCCTGCACTCGCTGGGCTACGACCATCTTGAACCGGACGAAGCGCAGGCCATGGAAGCGCTTGAAACGCGCATTCTCGCGGCCATGGGCATCGCCAACCCTTATTTTTAACCGCAACGGCAATTTAGGTTATGCTAAAAGCTTCAATAACTCGTCCTGTGGACAATGTCAGAATCTAACCCGCCCCCCGACGCCGAACCCCGACCGTCGAAAACCACCCCAAAATCACTTTTTGCCCGAATCGTCTCACTCATCAGGCCCGAGCCTGAAGACAGGGAAGACATCAAAGCTGTACTCGAAGCGGCGCACGACAGGCAGGTTCTCGACGGCGAAGCATTCGCCATGATCTCCGGCGCGCTCGACGTCGCCAACAAAACCGCGGGCGACATCATGGTTCCGCGTTCGCGCATGGACATGCTGGACATCAGCAAGCCCCTTAAAGAATTGCTGCCTGAAATCATCGACACCGGCCACTCGCGCTTCCCCATCTACGAGAACGACCGCGACAATATCGTCGGCATCCTGCTTTCCAAAGACCTGCTGCTTACCATCACCAACCCGGCCATCGACTTGCGCCCCCTGGTGCGTCCCGCCGTCTTCATCCCCGAAACCAAACGCCTGAACGTGCTGCTGCACGAGTTCCGCAGCAGCCGCAACCACCTTGCCATCGTCATCGACGAGCACGGCGGCACCTCCGGCCTGGTCACCATGGAAGACGTCCTGGAGCAAATCGTCGGCGATATTGAAGACGAATACGATGAAGACGCCGAGAAAACCATTTTCCTGACCGGCACAAACAGCTGGCGAGCCATGGGCGTTACCGAGATTGAAACCTTCAACCGCACTTTCGATACCAACCTGCCGCACGACGACTATGACACGCTGGGAGGCTGGTTTACCGCCCAGTTCGACCATATCCCGCGCCGCGGCGATACCTTGAACCACGAAGGACTGAACATGACCGTCGTGGGCGCCGATACCAAGCGCGTGCTGTGGCTGCACATTCAGCGGGGCGAGCAAGCCGCCTCGGCCTCCGAACTGCTCGAACAAATCCGTTAAGCCGTGAAACCTGTCCTGCCGTTTTGGCGCTACAGCCTGCAACTTGTGCTGCTTGGCGCCGTCCATGCGCTTTGCTTTGCCCCCGAGCCGCTGCCGGGCGTTACGCTGCCCTATGTGCAGGTAGCGGCGCTGGCTTGCTTTGCAGCCTATGTCTTCAACGCCAGGTCGGCCAAGCAGGCGGCTTTGGCCGGCTTTCTGTTCGGGCTGGGCCAGTTCACCGTCGGCTTGTACTGGATCTACATCAGTTTGCATTTATACGGCGGCCTGCCCTCGCCCATGGCGGCGGGCGCAGTACTGCTGCTGGCGGCGGCCGAGGCGCTGTTTGCCACAGCCGCCGCCGCGCTGACCCGCTGGATGTGCGGCGACAGCCGCGGCACCGCCTACGGAAAGCAATTGCTGACGGCCGCCATCTGGGCCTCGTGCTGGGCCGGCGCCGAGTGGTTGCGCGGCACGCTGTTTACCGGATTTCCCTGGCTGAACGCCGGCTACGCTCATGCCGACGGTCCTTTGTCCGGCTGGGCTCCAATCGTCGGCGTTTATGGCCTGGCCTGGCTTGCAGCCTATATAGCGGGGGCTATCGCCCTGCTGACCCGCGCCCGCGGAACCGAAGCCGAAGCCCCCGCCGCCACGGCCGTCGCCGTGGGCATCGTCCTGGCAGTTGCCGGCATGGCCCTGGGACAAATCACCTGGTCGCAGCCGGCCGGTGCGCCGCTGCTGGCGCGTCTGGTTCAGGGCAATATCCCGCAGTCGGAAAAGTTCGATCCCCAGCTTATGCAAAAAGGCCTGGATACCTATGCGCAATTGGCCGCATTGCCGCCCAAGCAAACAGGCTCCGACCCCAAGCTGATCATCCTGCCCGAAACTGTCATGCCCATGTTCCAGGACAGCTATTCAGAACAGTTGTGGCGGCAATGGCTGGCCATAGCCCAAGAGCGCAACGCCACGATCATTATGGGCATCCCGCTGCACACGCAACAGGGGAACGCGGACCGCTACACCAATAGCGCCATCGCATTCAATGCGCAGACCCCGGTCGAACAGCTCAGGGCCGGCACGCTGCCCATGCATTACGACAAGCACCACCTTGTGCCGTTCGGCGAATTTGTTCCGCCGGGGTTTCGCTGGTTTGTCGACGCCATGGAAATTCCCCTGGGCGACTTCAACCGCGGCGCCCCGCGCCAACGCGCATTCGCACTGGACGGACAGTTCATTGCACCGAATATTTGCTACGAAGACGTCTTCGGCGAGGAAATCATCCAGGCCGTCCCCGACAGCCCCGCCCATGGCCCGGGCGCGACCATTCTGGTCAACCTCAGCAACCTGGGCTGGTTCGGCGATTCGTGGGCCTTGCGCCAGCACCTGCAGATTTCGCGCATGCGCGCCATGGAAACCGCCCGGCCCATGCTGCGGGCCACCAACACCGGCATGACCGCCGCGATCGACCCCGACGGCACTGTACGCGCCGTGCTGCCCGCCCACACGATAGGCGTGCTGGACGTCGAGGTGCAGGGAACCCGCGGCCTGACTCCCTATGTGCGTTGGGGAAACGCCCCCATACTGGCCTTGCTTGTCCTGTTCCTGCTAGTGGGTTTGTACCTGTTCCGGCGTGGCCAGCGGCCCGCGCAGTAGCTCGGTAAAGCGCTCCGACGTCAAGGGCCGGGAAAACAGATAGCCCTGCCCCAGATCGCAACCCATCTCGACCAGCAGCTTGCATTGTTCGGCGGTTTCCACGCCTTCGGCAACCACCTTCATGCCCAGCTTGTGGGCCATCATGATGATCGCCTCGCACACCGCCCGGTCATCAAGGTTTGTTGCCAGATTATTGACGAACGAGCGATCGATCTTGATATAGTCGATATCGAACTTTTTAAGATAGGTCAGCGACGAATAGCCCGTCCCGAAATCGTCCACCGCTACCCGCACCCCCGCGTCGCGGAACTGAAGCAGTTTTTCGCCAACGCTGGCGGCAGCGTTCATGATAAGTTTCTCGGTAATTTCGATCACCACGCTTTCGCCCGGCAAACCCAGGCGCTGCAAGCTGGCCAGCCAATCGGTGGGCCTGAGGCTTGGAGCCTGGAACTGCGCGGGTGACACATTGACGCTGACACGAAAGTCGGACACATACAAGGTACGCCATTGCGCCACCTGGCGCGCCGCTTCGTTGAACACCCAGTCGCCGATGCTGATGATCAGCCCGGAGTCCTCCGCGAACGGCAGGAAATCGTCGGGGCTGATCAAGCCATGTTCGGGATGCAGCCAGCGCAGCAGCGCCTCGGCCTTGAGCATGCGGCCGCTTTGCATATCGACGATAGGCTGATAGTACAGCCTGAACTGCCGCTGCCCGCGGGCGTTGCTCAGGTCGCGCATCAGCATATGCCGCAAATGGGCTTCTTCGCGTATGCCCGGCGTAAAGTAGCTGTATTGGTTGCATCCCAGCTGCTTGGCAGCATTCATGGCCATGCTGGCATTGTTCAGCAAATCGTCGGCACGCAAGGCGTCAACGGGATAGAACGCAACGCCTATGCTGCACGTTACCGAAACGGCGCCGCCGCCAAGCACACACGGCTCGGCCAGCGCCCGGGTTATCTTCTTGCAGATGCGGTCGGTCTGCTCTTCGGTGGTGGCGCCATCGATAATCACGCAGAACTCGTCCCCCCCCAGGCGTCCCACAATATCGGACTGGCGCACGCAGCCTTTAAGGCGGGCAGCCACCAGCTTAAGCGCTTCGTCCCCGTAGGCATGGCCCAGCGCGTCGTTGACCGCCTTGAAATCGTCCAGGTCCATGTACAGCACCGCCAGGCCTGAATCGCTTTCCAGGGCTCGCAGCATCTTGGCCTCGAGGGTTTCCTGGAACAGCTTGCGATTGGGCAGGTCCGTCAAGAGGTCGAAATGGATCTGGCGCCAGAGTTGCGCTTCGGACTTCTTCTGTTGGGAGATCTCGCAAAACAAGACCACGCAGCAACGCACCGATCCGTCGTCGTTATACGAGGTATTGAGCGTAAGCCGCTCGGTATGCTCTTCGCCATTCTTGCGCCGGCTTTTGACTTCGCCTTGCCACTGCCCCGATTTTGCCATCGACGCCCAAACCTGCCGGTAGAACTCTTGGTCGTAGCGTTCCGAACTGAGCGAATCCAGCCGCCGGCCGATCACGTCGTCCAGCACGTAGCCGGTGGTATCGGTAAACGCAGGGTTGACCGTGATAATGACGCCGTTGGCGTCGGTAACCACCATGGCTTCGCTGCTGTGCTGGTACACCAGCGAGGTAAGCTGGACCGCGTCTTCGGCCTTGCGCCGCCGGGTGATGTCAAGCACCACGCCCACCACTGCGGTGCAACGTTCCAGGACCATGCGCGCGCCAAATACCTCGATATCGATGTATTCGCCATTCTTGCATCGTGCCTTGCGCTCATAGTGAAGCTGCGGCAAATCGCCGCTAAGCACCCGCGTTATTTTGTCGCGAACCTGATCCACATCGTTGATGGCGACCAGGTCGAACAGACTTAATCCGCTGAGCATTTCCTGGCGCTTATAACCGAACATCTTCGCCAGAGTATTGTTTACATAAATAAACGAATCGATCCGGGGTTCGAATACATAAATGCCTACTACAACGTTTTCGGCCAGGCCGCGAAACATGGCTTCTAATTGCTCTGAATTGACAATAGGATTGAAATACAACTGACCGGCGGCAGAACTCATTCGTTGAAACCCTGACCACAATAATGATGTTGATGAGCGTTTACTCGGTATTCAGCATATCGCACTAAAGGACTGTTGGCGAGATGCAAAGGAAAAAATTGCGGCGTGTGCCCTAGATATAAGGCGTCTGGATATCATGCCAACAACCGGTATTGCTTTTGTACACACTCTCTGTACTACGACAAACAGCCATAGCGGCGGCAGCTAAAATTTTCCCTGGACTTGCACACATCAAAAATTTAGTGCATAATTTCGCTTCTTTGCTAGACATGCATTTGTTTAAACCCCGGTTGAAACCGATGCATGACATGTTGGGGGTATAGCTCAGCTGGGAGAGCGCTTGCATGGCATGCAAGAGGTCAGCGGTTCGATCCCGCTTACCTCCACCACTTCTTTCAAAGAAAAAGCTGCGTTGGTTTCATGGTATACTGCGCAACTTGTTTAAGTCCAGTCCCCTTCGTCTAGAGGCCTAGGACACCACCCTTTCACGGTGGGTACAGGGGTTCGAATCCCCTAGGGGACGCCAGGTCGCTTTGCCGCCTGCATAAGTTACACCGCTGCGGAGCGGTAGTTCAGTTGGTTAGAATACCGGCCTGTCACGCCGGGGGTCGCGGGTTCGAGTCCCGTCCGCTCCGCCAAGGAATTCAGTGAAATCAAGCACCTGCACCACGCAGGTGCTTTTTTTTCGCCCTGGCTTATATTCCAAAGTCGAGGTCTTTGTTCCAAGGATTAGCTCTTCTGGCTTTCCGTTTAATTGGAAAGCCGCGCCAGGCCGTTTCTGGATAAGCATCAGATCAAGCCCGTTATCGACCACGTGTATGCTTTCGAGGATGCCGTTCAAGCCTATGAACACTTGTCGAAAGGGGCGTTCGGTAAAATCGTGATCAAAGTCGCAGTCTGATAACCGGAGAATACTGATGTCACGCGTTGTTCGTTTTCACGCACTGGGCGGGCCTGATGTGCTCCGCCTGGAAGAGCGTGTCATACCAACCCCGGGCGCTGGAGAAGTGCTTATTAAAGTCGAAGCTATTGGCATGAACCGCGCCGATGTGATGTTTCGTACCGGACGCTATCTGGAGAAGGCCACATTTCCTTCCCAGATGGGATTTGAAGCGTCCGGAACCGCACTTGCCGTGGGTGCCGGTGCCCACGGCGTTCGCGAAGGTGACGCGGTAGGCGTCTTGCCGGGCTTTGACATCAGTAAATACGGCACGTATGGCGATCACGCTGTTGTCCCGCACGCCTACGTGTTGCCGCAGCCGCAAGGCTTGACCCATGTCCAGGCGGCTGGACTGTGGATGGCGTACTTAACAGCTTATGGCGGTTTAATCGAGGCCGGTCGTCTAATGGCGGGTGACTGGGTCGTTATTTCCGCTGCCTCCAGTAGTGTCGGACTGGCTGCGATCCAAATTGCCCGGCAGGCCGGTGCGCGCCCCATTGCCACGACCCTAACCAGCGCCAAGCGCGATGCATTGATAGCCGCAGGAGCATATGCCGTCATCGCTACGGAAGAAGAACCGTTAGGCCAGCGCTTACAGGAGCACACCGAGGGTAAGCTGAACTGTGCCTTTGACGCGGTCGGCGGACCGCAGGTGGTCGACTTGGCGGAAGCCATGGCACCAAAAGGAACAATCGTCGTTCATGGCGCCCTAAGCTCCGAAGAAACACCGTATCCGCTGAAGCAGGCCTTAAAAAAGAGTCTGACATTGCGCGGCTACGTCTATACGGAAGTGACGAAGGATCCCGACTGCCTTGCACGCGCACAGAGTTTCATCGCGCAAGGCATCTCGGCAGGCACGTTACGCCCACATATCGACAAAACGTTTCCACTGGACAAGGTCATCGATGCGCATCGATACCTGGAGTCTAACCAGCAGTTTGGTAAGGTCGTATTGACGACTTAATTTTTTCCTATTGAAGCCTTCGAAGGGGATATCCCCCGAATGCAGAATCAGGTGCAACTTGCCCGTCAGGCAGAAGACGCCGGTTTCGCGGCACTCTGGGGGCGTGATGTTCCTTTGCGCGACTCATGGCTTTCACGAACGCTGCCCGATAAACTCTTCAAGTAGTCGATGAGCCATCTTCCCGCCGGCCCAGGTGGCGCCGAGGCCCGGTAGCAGGCAGACATGGTCAATGCGAAGTCCTCGCGCACATCAAGGAGTATCAGGCTGCCCAACGCGATGTCGGACTCCACCATGTGATGAGGCATGCTGCCCCATCCTACGCCGTCCCTGAGAAAGGCGTGCTTGGTTGAAAGGTCTGCCAACCGCCACGTCGACGGGGACAGGACGCCGTAGTCTTTGCCGGACATCAGACTCGAACGGTCAGTCAGCACAAGTTGCACATGCTTGGCCAGTTCGCGCTTGGGTATTCGGCCACGAAACTTCGCCAGCGGATGCTGCGGCGACGCCACCATGACCAAGGGAATCTCCTCCAGGCGTTCGCTGACCAACGCGGGAAACTCAACAGGCAACGACGCCAGGATGCCAAGGCTGCAACGTTCATCCAGCACGGGTTGGTACGCCGCACCCAACCCCTCCACAAACAGCCGTAACGGAGTCAGCGGAAACTGTTCTGCGAATGCCTTTGCCGCCACCGCAATGGTAGCGGTCGGAAAGAACACGTCGACAACCACGGACAATTCGGCCTCAAGTCCTCCGGCCATTAGCTTGGCGCGCGCCTTCAGCGCATTGACGCCGGACACGATGTCGCGTGCGTCGGCGAGCAGCAGTACTCCCTCGGGCGTGAGCTTCGGAAACCGTGCTGTGCGATCAAACAGCGCGACGCCGAGTTGGGCTTCCAGGCTGCCGATCCACCCGCTTATCGCCGACTGCACGCGATAGAGCTTGCGTCCCGCAGCCGAAAAGCTGCCTTCATCGACTGCGGCGATGAAGGCCTTGATTTGGTCCAGCGAAATACCGTCCAGCATCGAGGTCCATCCCATATTCAGATAGTTCTGATCTGATTTTATCGTCTTTTCAGATTCAACGGGAAATCCTATATTGGTTACGTCCTAACCACAAAGGCACCGATATGAACCTTCCTGATATTGATTCCAGCGTCCTTGACGCCGTCGCGGCGAGCCGCCGCCCGAGCGCCGAACTCCCTAGTCTTGAGCCTCGGCCTTCACTCACCGCCACGAAAGGCGTATTGCCCGCCGCCGCCCTCGATCAGCTGTTCCGGCTGGCCAGAACCTATAACGAGTGGAGCGCCCGAGATGTCGACGATCAGACCATCCACGAAGTGTACGAACTGCTGAAGTGGGGCCCCACCGCTGCCAACAGCAATCCCGCGCGCTTCGTGTGGATAAGAAGCCGCGAAGGCAAGGAAAAGCTGGCGGCGCTTGCAATGGAAGCCAACCGGGCCAAGATCATGGCTGCGCCCGTTACGGTAATCGTTGGCCACGACCTGGCGTTTGCGGAGACGATGCCGAAATTATTTCCGGCGCGGGGCGAGATGCTGCGCGAGTTCTACCGGGAACCGGCAGTGGCTGCAGAAACGGCACTGCGCAACAGCAGCCTGCAGGGCGCCTACCTGA
Source organism: Eoetvoesiella caeni (assembly GCF_003315175.1). GTDB lineage: Bacteria > Pseudomonadota > Gammaproteobacteria > Burkholderiales > Burkholderiaceae_B > Eoetvoesia > Eoetvoesia caeni. The sequence continues at coordinate 222,813 of NZ_QNRQ01000005.1, forward strand.
TCCTTGCGGCGCGCGCTCTGGGCCTAGACGGCGGCCCCATGTCCGGCTTCGATAACGCGGGCGTCGATCGCGAGTTCTTTGCCGGCACTCGCATCCAATCCAATTTCATATGCAGCCTTGGATACGGAGAACCCGGCACGCCATTTCCGCGCAACCCGCGGCTGTCATTCGAAGAAGCTGGCCGCTGGGCATGAACCGGCGCAGTCGCGGGTCGTCCCCGCTTCCACACATCACTTGGAGAACAATCATGAACATGCAATACAGTATCGTAGGATCCGGCCCTGTGGGCAGGACGTTGGCAGGCCTTTTCGCGAGGACCGGAATCGATGTGCAGGTTGCCAACTCGCGTGGGCCAGAATCTCTGGCGGCAATTACTGCCGAGCTGGGACAACACGTGATTCCGGCCACGCTGGAGCAAGCACTCGAAGCGGATGTCATTTTCCTTGCGGTCGGATTCATGCGGGTCCAGTCCGTGGCGATAAAACTCCCCGACTGGGCCGGCAAGATCGTGGTCGACGTGACCAACGCCCTGCAGCCGGCCGAGGCACAGGAAACGAAACTGCGCGGCCTCCTGTCTTCCGAGATCAATGCAGATTTCTTATCAGGAGCAAAGCTGGTCAAGGCCTTCAACCACCTGCCTGTGCAGCGGCTTGGGACGAATCCCCCGATCAGCGGCCAGCGCCAGGCAGTCTTCGTATCCAGCAATGACGCGGATGCCAGCACAACGATCGCAGCGCTTGCCGCGCGACTCGGCTTCGCTCCGATTGAGCTCGGAAGGCTGAATCAGGGCGGCGCAGCCCTGCACGTTCTGAGCGGCAGCCAGGGCGGGCTTCTCTTTCAGAACCTGGTAAAGCTCGATTAGGGAAAGGCCATGAACGAGCACGAGCAAGCTCCAGGGATACGGCGAGCCCGAGCTGGGAATCGCCGTGGGCCGGCAGGCCTGGCGGTTACGGTCACCATGCTGTCGGATACATCATGCGGCGCGAACCTGGTCGTCTATGTTTGCTCGGAGCAGGCTTCCGGCACGACGGGCGCGGCCCTGCGTGTCGATGGCGGCGTGCTGCGACAGATTGCTTAAGACGACGATGGGACCCTTCGGGGGCTCAGTAATTTCGAGAGCGATACGGTGAAGGACGAGAGCAGGCTCGCTTCGGCCCTGAAAGGCCTCAAGGCTTGCAGTTTCGTACCCAGCGGCTATACAACCGGGTAAGCACCTTTTCCATAGCCCTGGTTCGGGCGGGGACGTCGCGCTGGGTTTCTTGCAATGAGGTCACGGCGGGGTTGCCGGTTGCATATTCGCGTTCCAGCCAAGCGCCGTTGCGCTCGAGCGACAGCTCGACCAGTTCGGGCGTCATTTCGAAGTGGGACTGCATGCCCAGGTGCAGATCGCACAGCACAAAGGCCTGGTTGGCGCAGTTTGCTCCCGTCGCGATGCGCACCGCGCCAAGCGGCAATTCGAAAGTATCGCCATGCCATTGGAAGGTGGGGATGATGCTGCCCTCTTGCTCGCCCCACCAGGCTTGCGCCAGCTCGCCGCCCTCGACCACAATGTCTTGCCAGCCGATCTCGCTGCGGATGTTTTTATGGACGTTGGCACCCAGGGCGATAGCCATCAGCTGGCTGCCCAGGCAATGCCCCGCCACCGGTATGTCCAAAGCGTCGGCTTCGCGTATCAGGGCGCATTCCTGCGCTATCCAGGGCAAAGGGTCGTGAACGCTCATGTAGCCGCCCATGAACACCAAACCGGCAAAGTCGCTGGCGGTTTCGGGCACGGTCTGGCCGTCGACGATGCGGATGATTTCGCAGCGATACCCAAGACTTTCAAGAATGGGAATGACGAAACCGGGCTGTCCGACTTCGGTATGCTGAAAAACAACGATTGGCTTCATGGCGAAACTTCCAACAGACTTTCCAAGGCGCTGCCCAATTGCAGCACCTGCTTATCATGATACTTGCGGCCGACAATTTGCAAGCCGACGGGAAGGCCCTGTCCTCCCAACCCCATCGGAATGCTTAGCGCAGGCTGCTGGCTGACATTGAAGGGATATGCATAGCCGTTCATGGCAAACCAGTTCTCGCCGCTTTCATTGCCGTTGGCCAAATAGCGCCCGGCCGGCGGGGCGACCGACGGCGTGCTTGGCGTCAGCAGCACATCAATATCGCAAAACGTGCGGGCCAAGGCTGTTCCCAAGGCACGCAAGCGTGTCTGGCTGGCAGCCAGTTCGGCCATGCCCAGCTGTTCTCCTGCGCGATAAAGGCCGCGAAGCTTGTCGCCCAGCAACTCCCGCCGGGACGGCGGCCATGCCTGGAAAGATTCAAAGACGCGGCTGCACCAGATGGTCCACATCGCAGCGCAAGCATCTTCAATGCCTGGCGCGACTTCTTCAAGCTGATAGCCGGCGGCCGACAAACGTGCCAGCGTGTGTTCGAAGGCCGCGGCGACGTCCGCGTCGGGCAACTGCGCGGCACCCAGCGTGCGGCTCCAACCTATACGCAAAGGCCGCTCCTGGCCATCTGCGCTGCCGCTGCGCGAAAACAGCGATGAAGGGTCGCGCGGGTCGCCTTTGGAAAACACCGACATCGCGGTAATGCAGTCCTGCATGCTGCGCGTCAGCACACCCTGGTGCGCGAACTCGGCAAAAGCGCTGGCGGGCGCCGCCGGTATCAGGCCAAAGGTAGGTTTGAAGCCAACCAGGCCGCAATACGAGGCCGGAATCCTGACCGAGCCGCCCGCGTCGCTGCCCAGCGCCAGCGGCCCCCAGCCTGCGGCAACCTGAGCTGCCGCGCCGCTGCTTGAGCCGCCCGCGGAATGCGCGTTATTGAGCGGATTGCGCGTCAGGCCTGAGTATGGGTTTTCTGAAAGCACGGTCCAACCGAATTCAGTTGTGGTGGTCTTGCCGAAAACCACCGCGCCGGCCGCACGCAATTGAACTACGCTGGGCGCATCGACCGGCGCGGGCGGATCGTCCTGCGTCGCAAGCGAACCGCAGCGTGTCGGCCAGCCTGCAACTTGAGTCAAATCCTTGATGGACACCGGCACGCCGTCCAAAGGCCCCAAGGCCTGGCCGGCGCGATGACGCTTTTCGGATGCTTGCGCGGCCTGCAGTGCGGCGGGCCAGACCAGATGACAGAACGCATTGATGCCCTGCGTATCGCTTTCGATAGCGGAGCGCATTGCATCCAGCGTGTCGACCGGCGAACATGCGCCGCTGCCGTACTGTTGCGACAACTGGGCGATGTCCATGGCAAGAATATCTGCCGAATCTACGCTGCCGGACATCAGTTACCGGCCTTGTAGGTCTTGAACTCGACATTGGCGAATTCACCATTTACTTTCTCAAAACGGCGTATGTATTCGTCTTGCACGATATCTCCTGTTTTCGCGTCAATGCGGATCCGGCCGCGCGGGCTTTCTATTTCCAGGCCCTTCAGCGCGGCAATCAAGGCGGTGCCGTCCGCGTTGCCACCGGTTTTTTTCAGTGCCGCATAAATGGCGGCCATTCCGTCATAAGCGGCGACGCTCATGATGGCGGGACGTTCGTTGTTGCCCAACAGTGCCTTGAAGCGCTGCACATACTCTTTGTTCAAGGCCGATTCATGATGCATGGAATAAGGATACACCGTCGTCATGCCCATGCCCTGCTCGCCGATGACGTTCATGATGGGTTCATCGACCACGTCGCCGGTGCCGAGCAATTTTATGCCGTCGGCGCCAAGGCCTTTGGCGCGAAACTCCTTGATGAAAGCCGGCGCAACGCTGCCGCCGTTCACAAAGGCGAACAATACATCGGGCTTTGCATCCTTCACCCGCAGCATGTAGGGCGCGAACTCTGTCGTCACCAAGGGCGTGCGCACCGCGCCCACCACCTTGCCGCCCGCCGCTTCGAAAGTCTTCACAAAAGCCTGCTCGGCATCATGGCCGGGCGCGTAGTCCGCGACAATCACATAGGCCGTCTTGGCGCCCTGCTCGACCGCCCATTTGGCAATCGGGGGAACCACATCGGAATAGGTGAACGACGTGCGCACCATATACGGCGACTTGGCTGTTATGCCGGCCCCAGCCGCGTTCATGACGACCATGGGCAGCTTGGCTTGGGTTGCAATGGGAGCAACCGCCATGGCGTTGGGCGTAAAGCCGAATCCGGCCAGCACCTGGACTTTATCGCGCACGACAAGCTCTTGCGCCAGGCGCTTGGCGGCGTCGGGATTGGCGCCGCCCGTATCCCTGTAAACGACTTCGACACGCTTGCCAGCCACGCTATCGCCGAATTGGTCCTGGTATATCTTGACGCCCGCCTGCATCTGGCGTCCGAACTCCGAAAATGGCCCGCTCATTTCGACGATCATGCCTACCTTGACGACATCCTGAGCCGCCGCGACTGGCGCACCGGCAATAAGGCCCGCCAACACAGAAAGCCCCAAACAACGAAAATACAAACTCTTCATGATTTTCCTGGCAATACATCGAAATTCAATTCGACGGTTGTTATTGGATAAACTTCACCTCGTTGAAATGCCGGGCGGGGCCCGCGGGCCCTGCCTCAACACGAATCGGCTTACTTGTCTTCTTTGGCGGGGTCCTTGACCTTGTCGAACTTGTCGAACTCGACATTGACCAGCTTGCCGTCGACTTTCTCGACCTTGCGGATATATACGGTCTGGATAATGTCGCGTGTGACCGGGTCAATCTGGATCGGGCCGCGTGGGCTTTCGAATTGCATGCCCTTCAAGGCTTCCATGACCTTGTCGCCATTGACGTCGCCGTTCGTCTTCTTCAAGGCCTCGGCAATTGCCGTCATGCCGTCATAGGCGGTTACGGAGAAGTAGTTGGGCCGCAGCTTGGTACCGAACTGCTCGGCGAAATCCTGCACGAACTTCTTGTTCTTGGGCGAAGGGTGGGCGTACGAGTAGTGGTGGCTGGTGACCAGGCCAAGCGCAACATCGCCGGTGGCCTCGAGGAAGCTGTCGTCGGTTGCCTCGCCCGTGGCGAACAACTTGATGCCGGCCTGCTCCATGCCGCGTTCTTTCCAGGCCTTGAGAAAGGTAGGAGGCATCACGCCCGACGGGAAAAAGAAAAACGCCGCTTCAGGTTTCATGTCCTTGATATGCTGGACATAGGCCGAGAAATCCATGTTGCTCATGGGCGTGCGAACGCTGTGCACCACGTTGCCCCCGCCCTTGGCGAATTCTTTTGCAAAGGCTTTTTCGGCATCGACACCCGAGGCGTAGTCGGCCACCACGGTGTATACGTTCTTGACGCCCTGCTTAAGAAGCCACTGGGCCATCGGCGCCGTTACCTGCTGCACGGTGAACGACAAGCGCGCGATATAAGGAGAGCTGTTCGTAATACCGGACGATGCCGCGTTCATCACAATGGTAGGAATCTTGGCTTGCGTGGAAACGGCAGCAACCGCATAGGCGTTGGGGCTGAAGTCCAGGCCGGTGATAAAGCTGACTTTGTCGCGCACAATGAGCTCTTGCGCGACGCGCTTGGCAACGTCGGGAGCCGGGCCGCCGGTGTCCTTGCGGATGACTTCCACTTCTTTGCCCGCGATCTTGCCGCCATGTTCTTTAAGGTACAGGGCAATGCCGGCGTCGAATTGGCGTCCGTAGTCCGCGTAAGGGCCGGTGTAGGTGGCAATAAGGCCGATGCGCAGCTTGTCGTCGCCGTTATCGGCATGAGCTACGCCCAGCGCGCCCAGACAAGCCAGGGCAATAGTTGTCAACACATACTGTTTCTTTGTCATAGTCTCTTCCAAATGGGTTATCAATAGTGATGGTTGCTGCTTAACTTACCTTGCTGCAGGTGAATCCGGGACGGCGCAATATGTGCATTTCGGCCAGCACACATTGCCCGCCCCGACGGGACAGGCAAATGACGAACGCAGCCCGCCTTAGAACATGTCGAAGTACTCGCGATGTTCCCAATCCGTTACTTCGAGATTGAAGCGAGCGATTTCCGCCTCTTTGATGAAGCACAGATAGTCGACGAAAGATGCGCCCATCTGATCGCACAAGTGAGTGTCTTCGCGCAGGCAATGCAGCGCTTCGTCCAACGAGCGCGGCAGCAACGCGGCCGGCGTTTCGTAGGGCGCATCGGCCGAAGGCCCGGGGTCGAGCCGGCTTTCAATGCCGTGCAGGCCCGAAAACAATTGCGAAGCCATATACAGGTATGGGTTGGCCGTCGGTTCGCCGATGCGATTCTCGATACGCGTGGCGGTTTGGCCGGGGCCGCCCAATACTCGCAGCATGGCGGCGCGGTTGTCGCGCGCCCAGGCGGCGCGGTCAGGAGCCAGCGAAAACGGACGATAGCGGCGATAACCGTTAATGGTGGGACTGGCAAAAAAAGCGGCGCCGCAGGCGTGCTCTTTAAGCCCGGCCAAATAGCCCAGGCCTACTTGCGACAGGCCCACGCCTTCGGCGTCATGGGGCATGAACACATTGACACCGTCGCTTTTGCGGCGCAGCGACTGGTGCAAATGCCAGCCGCTGGACATGACATTAGGAATGCGCGGCCGGCACATGAATGTGGCGTGATAACCGTTGCGCTGGCAGATTTGCTTGATGGCGCTGCGCAGCAGGATCATCAGGTCGGCCGCGGCCACGCCGCAGCTTGGGCTGAAGGTAAGCTCGAACTGGCTGGGTCCGTATTCGATCTCGAGCGAATGCAAAGGCAGGCCCAGGGCCTGAAGCTGGCTGCGCAAGAGCTCCATCAGCGCATCGACGCGGTCGTAGCGCAGTTCAGTCAGGTACTGATAGCCGTGCGTCAGCAAAGAGACTTCTGGCGGGGTGCCGGGCTGGCCGGAATCGGCCAGCGCCATGCGTGCCTCGTCTAGCTTGAATACGTGGAACTCCACCTCCAGGCCGGCAATGAAGTCCAGGCCGTGCTCGTCCAGGCGCTGGATGGCGCGCTGCATGATATGCCGCGATGAAAACGGCCAGGGCTGGCCGTCGCACAGATACGCGTCGCACAGAACCCAGCCGGTTTTATAGGCCCAGGGCAGTATCTTGAACGTGGCTGGGTCGGCCACTACTGTGAAGTCCGAGCCGCCGCGCAGCCCATCAAGTTGATAGCCGCCGCTGTTGAAAACCGGAAATACGGTTTTATGCGATGTGTCTTTGAGCAGCAGCGTAGAGGTTAAATTGACGCCGCTCCATAAGGCGTCGCGCGCCGCTGAAGCCACCAGCGTTTTACCGCGCAAAATGCCGTGCTGGTCGGGAAACATAAAACGCAGGGTTTCGATTTCCCCAGCGTCGATGCGGCCCACCAGGTCGCGGGCTTGCCGCTGTTGCTCGTCGGACCACAGCCCGTGCCGGTCGACAAAAGAATTCATCATGCTTTTGCTTCCGCTTCCTTGGCAAGGCGTGCGCTGGCCCAGTCGGACTGGCTGCGACGCAGAAGGTCGGCTTCCTTCCAGTAGGCTGTTGGCTCCAGGCGGTCTTTGTTGATGCCGTCGATGGCGGGCGGGCCGTTCAAGGCGCTGGCCTGCTCGGAACTGATCAGCATGGGCACGTCGGACTTGCCCGCCAAGGTGCTTTCAATAGCCTGGACCAGCATACGCCGGAACATGGCAATGCCTTTGTCGGTGCTGCCCAGGTTTTCGCGGGTACGGTCCTGGATGACTCCCAGGGATTCGCACGCCCACTGATCATGAACGTTGATGTCGCTGCCCATGCCGGTATAGGTTTCGGCAAGCTGCTCGTCGACGTTGTAGCCGTAGTTGTTGCTCTTGTTCCGGCGCGAAATATAGTCGGGCAATTCGTACAGTTCCAGCCGCTGGTCGCGCATTTGCTGCTTGTTGACCGGCCCGGTAAAGCTGGTAAAGATGGCATACCAGTAATTATTGTAGTCATCGACCGGCACATGCCATTGCGTGATGGTCATTTCAGCGCTCATGGGAATCACGAAGGCCTGCGGAAAAACCACGTTGGTGACGCGCACATGGGTTTGCTCTTCGGGGAGCTTGCGCAAGGCCGTCAGGCGCAAGCCGTAATCCGTTGTGTCGACCGAGATTTCCGGACGGTCGTATTCGCGCAGAACCTTGGTGATAGGCAGTTCGGAATCGGCCGAAGCGCCACGAAATTGCTTGCCGTAGCTGCCCGAAGTATCTTCGTCTTCGAAAAACCGGTGCAGGAACGAAGCGTGCGCCGGATCCATGCCCACTTCCAGGGCCTGCAGCCAATTGCATTCGAACAGACCTTTGAAGGCGAACACATGCGAGTCCGGCGCCACAAAACAGTCGAACTCGGGAAAAGCGGGTGGCTCGCCTTCGCCCAGATAGGCGAAGATAATGCCGCTGCGTTCGACCACCGGGTAGGCGCCTTGACGGATATGGGTAGACAGCTTGCTGCTTTCGGGCTCGGCCGGGGTTTCAAGGCAGTCGCCTTTGATGTTGAAGGCCCAGCCGTGGAACAGGCAGCGCAAGCCGCCGCCTTCGATGCGGCCCTTGGAAAGGTCGGCGCCCCGGTGCGGGCAGTCGCGGTCGAGCATGCCCAGATTACCGTTTTCGTCGCGGAACAAGACAAAGTCTTGCCCCATGAGCTTGACGGCGCGCACAGGCCTTTTGCCCTCAAGCTCGTCGACCAGCGCAACGGGCTGCCAATAGCGGCGCAGCAACTTGCCGGCGGGCGCCTCGGGGCCTACCCGCGTGATCAAATCGTTTCGTTCTTTACTAAGCATAATGACTACCCTTGAGAAAACTGCGAATTACCATTGATTGTATTCAAATTGTTTTTATTTCCACAAGGCGAAATTTATTAGTAAATACCCTTATAAAGCAACCACAACAACAGCAAATAAATGTGGGATTTAATTTTTTACTCATTAATATCAACAAATTAAATAATAAAAAATCGAAAGCTCTCAAATGCTATGGACACAAGATAAAAACATTCCAGCAGCAATGAAGCGCTGTTCTGATGGAATTCTATGATTTTTATCGGAAAATCTTAAAAAATACGCGCATAAACCCGCAAAATAATTAAATACACCTCTGTTTTACAACGGAATTAAGAGAAATACCTATGTATACAATAAGGCCCGGATTCGCTAAACTGCCGCCTTAAGATAAACTCACGCCAACGGCTTTTTCCATTCAACCGGCGCCAACTTTATTGAACAGACTTCCGTCATGACTTCACTGCAATCCCGTGTCCTTGTTCAATTGCGCGGCCTTATTCTTCAAGGCGCTTTCGCCCCGGGCGAGCGCCTTACCGAAATCCCGCTGGCCGAGCGCCTGAAAGCATCGCGCACGCCGGTGCGCCAGGCGCTTGTCAGCCTGGAACACGAAGGCCTTATCGAACTCTCGCCCGGCGGCGGCTACCAAATGCGCAGCTTCACCATGCAGGACGTCTCCGATGCCATACGGCTGCGAGGCGTCATCGAAGGCTTTGCCGCAAGGCTCCTGGCCGAAAACGGCGCTTCACGGCGTACGCTGCGCATCCTGCATGAATGCCTGGACGACGGCGACAAAATCGTCAACAAGGCCAGCATGGACCTGGACGACTACGCGGCCTATGTCGACATGAACGACCGCTTCCACCATGTATTGATCACAAGCTGCGGCAACCGGGCGCTGGAACGCACCATGGAAATGCTGAACGGCCAGGCCTTCGGCGCCCCCAGCGCCACCTTGCCCATGCAGTCGTCCATGGACGAGGGCCAGGAATGGATGAAGCATGCCCATCGCACCCACCACGCCATCGTGCACGCCATTGAACACAGCCAGGGTTCGCGCGCCCAGGCGCTGGGCGAAGAACATGTGGAAATTGCCCGGCAGAATCTGGACTACGCGCTTGAAAAGCCCGAGCTCGCCGCCAAGATCCTGCCCGGCATTCACCTGATTGCAGACGCGCCGGCACGCAAGAACTAGGCCGTAAACAGGGCTGGCGCATCATGCAAGACATTCCGGCAAACAAACCGTTATGCTGGCGGCCTGGCGCGCAACGCGTGCCTTAATGCAGCCTATACAAGATAAAAACACAAACCGAGACAAACATCATGAGCATGACTATTGCATCACCCGCCCCATTCCGGCCGCTTTGGCTTGGGCCTTACGAATGCCAAGTTGAACAGCGCGCCGACGGCGCCTGGCTGCTGCGTTCGCCCGAAAAGCTTGCGCCCAGCCCGTTGCGCTACACCGACTTGCTGGTTCGCTGGGCTGCCGAACGGCCCGACACTACCTTTCTTGCCAAGCGCAACGGCCAAGGCATTTGGCAGCACCTGACCTACGCCGACGCACTGCGCCAAGTCGAACATATTGCACAGGCGCTGCTGGACCGCAACTTAAGCGCCGAACGCCCCGTCATGGTGCTGTCGGAAAACAGTCTTGAACATGCATTGATCTCGCTGGCTGCCATGCGCCGATGCGGCACGCTATGCCGCTGCCATTGAAGCGGCCGTGCCGCCCGACACTGAACTGGTGTTCCTGGAAGGCGCAATGGCGGGCCGCCCCAGCACCCGCTACGACGAACTTGCAAACACCCCGGTCACGCAACAGGTCGCGCAGGCCCACGAAGCTGTGAAGCCGGACACCGTTGCCAAATTTCTGTTCACTTCCGGCTCGACCAAACTGCCCAAGGCCGTCATCAACACGCACGGTATGCTGACCTGCAACCAGCAAATGTTCCTGCAATGCTATCCCTTCCTGACCGGCCAGCCGCCGGTGCTGGTGGACTGGATGCCCTGGCACCACACCGGCGCGGGAAACCACAATTTCGGCCTCGTTCTATATCACGGCGGCAGCTTGTATATCGACGAGGGCAAGCCTACTGTCGACGGCATGGCCCAGACCATCAGCAACCTTAAAGAAGTCGCACCCACCATTTACTACTCCGTGCCCAAAGGACTGGAAATGCTGGCGCAGGCCATGAAAACCGACCTCGCGCTGCGCGACCGTTTCTTCAGCCGCCTGTGCAACCTGTTTCCCCAGGGCGCCGCGATGTCCGCGCCGCTAAAGCACACGCTGGACGAGTTGGCCGTGGCCTCTTGCGGCATGCGCATCCCCATGACCGCCAGCCTGGGCATGACCGAAACCGCGCCATTTGCGCTGTCGGCCCACCTGCCCGACTGGCAGGCCGGCATCATCGGCACACCGCCGCCGGGTCTGGATGTAAAGCTCGTGCCGCAGGGCGACAAGCTTGAAGTGCGTTACCGCGGGCCCAGCATCATGCCAGGCTACTGGCGCCAGCCCGAACTCACCGCCGAGGCATTCGACGATGAAGGCTTTCTGTGCAGCGGCGACGCTGCGCGTTTCGTCGACGACAACGCCCGCGAACAAGGATTGCGCTACGACGGCCGCATCGCCGAAGACTTCAAGCTGGCCAGCGGCACCTGGGTCAATGTGGGCGCACTGCGCCAACGCGTCATTGCAGCCGGCGCGCCGCACATCCACGACATCGTGCTTACCGGCCACGACCGCGACGAACTGGGCATGTTGATATTCCTGCTGCCCACGGCAAGCTCGCTGGCAACGCACACGGCGCCGAATGCCGGCGCAGCAGCCATTGCCGGCGATCCGGGCGTCCAGGCCTGGGCGCAATCCCTGCTGGACAGCCTGGCTGAAAATTCCGCGGGCAGCTCGCAATTCATCGGACGCGCCATGGTGCTGCGCGATCCTCCTTTGATGGACTTGGGAGAAATGACCGACAAGGGGTCGATCAACCAGCGCAGCGTCCTGAAGACCCGGGCGGCCCTTGTCGAACAACTCTACGCCGCCGAACCAGGCAGCGGGACGCTGCTTGTCCGGCGTTCCCGGATTCCCGCCGTTTGATCCAAGAACGACGCAAGCCGCAAGGCAATGACTTGCATGATGAACGGAAAAGCCCGCTGTGCAGCGGCGGCGCGTTCATAGGCCGCGCTTCCTTCAATATCGGAACGTGCTACAACGCGCAATCTCCCCGTTTTGTTGGCACGCCTGAACTCAAGTCGCGATTTTATCCAGCAAGCTCATAAGCTGGCGGCGTTCGGCCTTGCTTATGCGGGACGCAATCTTCTCTTCGTAGCGCTGGGTCAGCACGCTCAGGCGGCGCAGCTCGTCCAGGCCCGCCTTTGTGACGACCAGGGCGTAACTGCGGCGGTTGTCCGGAATTTTCCGGCGCTCGACAAAGCGCAAGGACTCCAGCGTATCGACCACCTTCACCACGCCGGCGCGGGTAATGCCCAGCATCTCCGCCAGCTCGGACTGATTGATGCCCGGCTTGGTTGCCACAATGCTTAGCGCCGTCATGCGCCCAGGCGACAGCGCATCCGGCCCCAAAATGCTGAATAGCATTTCGTAAGTACGCACTTGCGCCCGCTTGACGGCATAACCCAGCGAATCATTTTGCAGATCCAGAAAACTCAATGGATGACCCTGGGCGTCTCCCGCCTTAGACGCATCGGGCTCAGTATTTGCCGCCACGTCCTTCTGACGCAAAGATGAAGATGAAGTGCTCAAGGGTTTGCCCTTATAGAAAGGAGTTTGGCAAAAAATATAATATACAACGATTGTTAACTGGTTAACAATACACTCGTTACAACGTAAAGAAAAAATCAGCTACGCCATACACAAAACACGATACAGCCAATCACTGGAGACAAACCCATGAAGCTCAAATACGCACTGGCCGCCGGCCTTCTTGCCGCCACGGCAACGCAAATTGCCTTGGCCGACATCCACGTCGGCGTTACGACCTCGTTGACCGGGCCGGGCGCCTCTATTGGCATTCCGGTACGCAACGCCATAACTTTGTGGCCTACTGAAATTGCAGGCCAGAAACTTATCGTACAGGTGCTGGACGATGCCGGCGACCCAACCCAGGCTACCAAGAACGGGCGACGCTTTGCCGAAGAAGGCGCCGACCTCATCGTCGGCTCGGCCAATACGCCGGCCACCATCGCCCTGGCCCAGGTCGCCGCCGAAGCCAAAATCATGCAGCTGTCGCCCTCGCCCGCCGAATTACCGGCAGGCAAGGATTACTGGACATTCCGTGTCGTGATGAACGCCCGCTACTACACAGATGGGCTGATCGAACACATGAAAAAGCATGGCGTCAAATCTGTGGCCTTCCTGGGGCTTTCCGACGCCTACGGCGAGTCCTACCTGCAGGCGCTAAAGGAAAAGGCCCCGGCGGCGGGCATCAAGATATCCACAATCGAGCGCTTTGCACGGGCCGATACCAGCATAGCCGGCCAGTCGTTGGGCGTATTGGCCAGCAAACCCGATGCCGTCGTCATTGTTGCCGTCGGCGCTGGCGCGGCCATGCCTCAAAAGGCGATGATCGAGCGCGGCTACAAGGGAAAAATCTACCATACGCCGGCATCGGTTTCACCCGACTTCCTGCGGCTTGCCGGCAAGGACGCCAAAGGTGCGCTGGTCGTCTCGGGCCCGGAGCAGGTACCCGAACAGTTGCCAGCCAGTCATCCCGGCAAACAAAATGCGCTTAAATTCGTACAGTCCTACGAGGCCAAATACGGCCCCGGATCGCGCACACAATTCGCCGCCCACATCTACGACTTCGCCTTTGTGCTGGAAAAAATCATTCCTATCGCTTTGCAAAAAGCCAAGCCCGGTACGCCCGAGTTCCGCACGGCGCTGCGCGACACACTGGAGACCGTCGGTGGCATTACGGTAACCAAGGGTGTACTGCACTACACCCCTGAAGACCACTGGGGCTTTGGCCCGGACGCCCGCGTCATGCTTACACCCGATGGCAACGACTGGAAACTGGTTGACTAACCCCTGCGTAGCCGACGGCCTATGGCCGCCGGCTACCGCACGATACAACAACATATAACAGGCCCATAAAACAAGCCTCGCAAGGCCAACGCCACAAAACGAAGGCGCATTACTCAGCATCCACGAACACAAACGAACCGCTTCCTGACTGAAAGACATCCATGACCACTTCAACGCAAACCGAAACACTCGTAACCCTCGACATAGAAGACAGCATCGCCACCATTACATTGACCCGTCCTGCCAAGCGCAACGCGCTTAGCCTGCGCGTGGTCGAGCAACTGCGCGCTGCCTTCGAGTCGCTGCCCGACACCGTGCGCGTAGCCATTCTGGCAGGCGAAGGCCCGCATTTTTGCGCCGGCCTGGACCTCTCGGAGTTGACGGAAATGGACGTCGGCGCCGGTGTCCAGCACTCCTTCAAATGGTATGAAGCATTTTCGAAAATCCAGTTCGGCCGTGTACCCGTAGTGTGCGTCATGCAAGGCGCTGTCGTCGGCGGTGGCCTGGAATTGGCCTCGGCGGCGCATGTACGCGTTGCCGAAGAAAACGCCTATTTCGGCCTGCCCGAAGGCCAGCGCGGCATCTTTCTGGGTGGCGGCGGTTCGGTACGTATTACCAAACTCATCGGCTTTTCCCGCGTAACCGAAATGATGCTGACCGGGCATGTGCTCGATGCCAATGAAGGCAAAGCCATCAACCTGGCCCATTACGTCACTCCCTCTGGGCAAGGCATGCAGAAAGCGCGTGAACTCGCGGCCCGCATTGCCACCAATGCTCCACTTTCCAATTTCGCCATCATGAACGCCCTGCCGCTGATCGCCGAACAGCCCATGTCGCACGGCCTGCTGACGGAAGCCTTGATGGCCTCCATTTCGCAAAGCGCCCCCGAGGCCAAGGAGCGCGTCAACGCCTTCCTTGAAAAACGGGCCGGCAAGGTCAGTCTTTAATTACCGCCAGTCTCATCAAGCGCCGTCACAGACAGCAAGGAAACACCATGGCTACCATCACATCCACCGCAAATTTTCGCCCGATTGCGCTGGGTCCCTATGAAGGCATGCTGGAACGGCGCGCCGATGGCACCATGATTCTGCGCTCGGCCGACAAGCTGGGCCCCAGCCCCGCGCGCTACACCGACCCGCTTATTCGCTGGGCCGCCGAAAAGCCGCAAGCGCCCATGGTTGCGCAACGCGACGAAAACGGTATCTGGAAATATCTAAGCTACGGCGCTGCGTTGGAGCAAATCCAGCATCTTGGGCAAGCCTTGCTGGACCGCGGCCTGGGTCCGGAGCGCCCACTTATGGTGCTTTCGGAAAACAGTATCGAACATGCCCTGATGGCGCTGGCCGCCATGCACGTCGGCATCCCCTACGCACCCATTTCGCCCGCCTATTCGTTGCTGTCGCCAAGCGCCGAGCGCGTGCGCCACGCCGTCGAACTGCTGACACCCGGTGCGGTGTTCGCTTTCGATGCCGCACGATTTTCCAATGCTATCGAACTGGCTGTGCCGGCAGACACCGAACTTATCTTCGTGCAAGGTTCCATTGAAGGCCGCCGGAACACACGCTTCGAAGACCTTTTGAAAACCGCCCCCACAGAACAAGTGGCGCAGGCACACGCTGCAGTCGGCGTCGGCACAGTAGCCAAATTCCTCTTCACCTCGGGCTCGACCAAGCAGCCCAAAGCCGTCGTCAATACGCACGGCATGATGATGAGCAATCAGCAAATGTATTTGCAGTGCTACCCATTCCTGGCCGAAGAACCACCCGTGCTGGTCGACTGGATGCCATGGCATCACACCGCGGCTGGCAACAACAACTTCGGCGTCATTCTGTATCACGGCGGCACCCTGTATATCGACGAAGGCAAGCCCACGCAAGACGGCATGGCCGAAACCATACGCAACCTGCGCGAGGTGTCCTCCACTATTTATTACTCGGTACCTAAAGGCCTGGAAACGCTGGCGCACGAAATGAAGCGCGACACCGCATTGCGCGACCGCTTCTTCAGCCGCATGCGCCTTATCTTCCCTTGCGGCGCGGCGCTGCCCGGCCCCCTGAAGCAAAGCATAGACGAGCTGGCTATCGCCTCTTGCGGCGCACGCATCCCCATGACCATGGGCCTAGGCATGACCGAAACCGCGCCCTTCGCCATTTCCGCTCACCTGCCCGACTGGCAGGCCGGCGTCATCGGCATTCCGGCACCAGGCGTCGAGGTCAAGCTGGTACCCAACGGCGACAAGATCGAAGTGCGCTACCGCGGCCCCAACATTACCCCCGGCTACTGGCGCCAGCCCGAACTCACACAGGCTTCGTTCGACGAGGAAGGTTTTTTCTGCAGCGGCGACGCCGCGCGCTTTATCGACGACAACGCTCCCGAGCGCGGCCTGCTTTTCGACGGACGCATCGCTGAAGACTTCAAACTTATCAGCGGCACTTGGGCTAATGTCGGCGCCCTGCGCCTGAATGCCATCGCCGCCGGCACGCCCTATATTCATGACGTCGTCATCACCGGCCATGACCGCGGCGAACTGGGCATGCTGATACTGCTTCTGCCCACCGCCGCAGCCCTGGCGCCCGAACTGGCTGCCGATGTCAGTCTGGCCGACATCGCAGGCAACGCCAAGGTGCGGGCCTGGGCCCAGGCTTTGCTGGACAAACTGGCCAGTACGGCCACCGGCAGCTCCAACCGCATTACGCGCGCCCTCATCATCGCCCAACCGGCCCTGATGGAAACCGGCGAAATGACGGACAAGGGCTCCATCAACCAGCGCACCATGCTCAAGACCCGCGCCGCCCTGGTCGAACAGCTTTACGCTGATCAGCCTGGCCCTGAAGTGCTGATTGCACACACGAAAGCGCAAGCCACGTAAAATCGACATAGCAATTCTGTATTTTCAACTTAACCACAGCAGCCCGGCGCCTACACCGCGCACGCACGTCTGCTGGCTAGAAGGAACATCATGACGGGTTTAAACAAGGTCGTCGCCATCGACATGCACACGCATGCCACGGTTTCCACGCGCAACGCGCCTGACGAAGTGGCCATTGCATTCGATGCCGCCATGGCCGCCTATTTCAAAGAAAAAATGCCTCGGCCCACTATTGCCGAAACCGCCGCCTATTATCGCGAACGCAATATGATGGCAGTCATCTTCACCGTCGACACCGAACGGGCCAACGGCCAGGTGCGCATCACCAATGAAGAAGTCGCCGAAGAATCCGCCCTGCACCAGGACGTGCTGATCCCGTTCGCCAGCATCGACCCCATGCGCGGCAAGATGGGCGCGCGCGAAGCCCGCCGTCTGATCAAAGACTACGGTGTACGCGGCTTCAAGTTCCACCCCTCGGCGCAAGAGTTCTACCCCAACGATCGCGATGCCTACGAACTATACGAAGTCATTGCCGAAGCCGGCCTGCCCGCCGTTTTCCACAGCGGCCAAACCGGCGTGGGTGCCAAGATGCGCGGCGGCGGCGGTGTACGCCTCAAGTACTCCGACCCCATGTTCCTGGACGATGTCGCGGTCGACTTTCCCGACATGCCCATCATCATCGCCCACCCCTCCTTCCCTTGGCAGGAAAACGCGCTGGCTGTCGCCACTCACAAGCCGCAGGTTTACATCGACCTGTCCGGATGGTCGCCCAAGTATTTCTCGCCCCTGCTTATTCAATACGCCAACTCCATCCTTAAAGACAAGATGCTGTTCGGCTCCGACTTCCCCGTCATTACGCCCGACCGCTGGCTGGAAGACTTCGACAAGATCGGCATCCGGCCCGAGGTCAAGCCCCTGATCCTGCGCGATAACGCCGTACGCTTGCTGGGCCTGGACAAAGACCCGGTATATGGCCGTTATGTACGGCTGGCGCCGCCTGCTCTGGGCGAATGCTGCTAAGACAGCCAAGCAGGACAAAACCGATACGCAGCTCTTGCCCCGCCCCCCTCAGGCCAAGAGCCCTACTTCAGGGCTCGGCCGCGGAATCCCGGCAAGATGGCCGATCGACAACAAACTAGATAACCGACGAATTAGGTGAATTGAATGGAACTGAAAAATACCGCAGTACTGGTAACCGGCGGCGCATCCGGACTGGGTGAAGCCACGGCTGTGCATCTGGCCGCGCAAGGCGCGAAAGTGGCTGTACTGGACATCCAGGACGACAAAGCTGCAGCAGTCGCGCAGCGCATCGGCGGCATCGCCCTGCACTGCGATGTAACCGATCCGACCAGCGCGGAAACCGCCATCGCCCAGGCCCGCGAAGCCCATGGCGTGGCGCGCATCCTGGTCAACTGCGCCGGCGGCGCCGTCGGCAAACGCGTGGTCGGCAAAAACGGCCCCATGGCTCTCGAGGACTTCACCAAGGTCATCAACCTGAACTTGTTCGGCAGTTTCAACATGACGCGCCTGGCCGCCGCTGAAATGATTGCTGCCGACCCGCTGGGCGAAGAGCGCGGGCTAATCCTGTTCACCACCTCGGTTGCCGCCTACGAAGGCCAGATCGGGCAGGCCTCGTACTCGGCCGCCAAAGGCGCCCTGGCTTCGCTCACCATCCAGCTTGCACGCGAGTTTTCGCAATTCGGCGTGCGCGTCATGGCCATCGCCCCAGGTATATTCCTGACCCCTTTGCTATACACGGCCCCGCCCGAAGTTCAAGAGTCGCTGGCAAGCTCCATCCCGTTCCCGCAGCGCCTAGGCAAGCCCGAAGAGTTCGCCGACCTGGTCGGCCATATCGCCACCAATCCTTACCTGAACGGCGAAGTCATCCGTCTGGACGGCGCCGTGCGTCTGGCGCCGCGCTAGGGCCCGTTCCAGCCTCGGCGCAACATCCTTAACAAGCGTTAACAGGCCCTTAATCCATGCCAAGCTTCGACCCGCCCCTGCGCGACCTGGCCTTTGTCCTGCACGACCTGCTCGACGCCCCGGCCGTGCTGGCTACGCTTGCGCAGCACGCGGAAGTCAGCGCCGAACTGATTGACCAGATGGCCCTGGAAGCGGGCCGCTTTGCCGCGGAAAAAATCCTGCCGCTGAACCCCGGCGCCGACAAAGTCGGCTGCCTATGGCACGACGGCAAGGTAGCAACGCCGCCGGGCTTTGTACAAGCCTACGACGAGTTCTGCGAACTGGGCTGGCCTTCCATGTGCGCCGACATCGCCGACGGCGGCCAGGCCCTGCCGCGCCTGGTGTTCAGCCTGGTCGGCGAAATGCTCTCTTCGTGCAGCCATGCTTTCGTCATGTACGCCGCGGTCAATCACTGCGCGGCTGAATGCCTTCGGCATTCGGCCAATGAAGCGCTGCGCAGGCATTGGCTGCCGCTTTTGGCCAGCGGACATGTCACCTCTTCCATGTGCATGACCGAAGCCCAGGCCGGCTCCGACATCGGTTTGCTAAGCACCCGGGCCACCGCCACGGACGACGGGCGCTTCCTGATTACCGGCAACAAGATATTCGCCAGCGGCGCCGAACACGACCTCACGCCCAACATCATGCATCTGGTGCTGGCCCGCCTGGCGAGCGCACCGGCCGGATCCCGCGGGTTAAGCCTGTTCCTGGTCCCCAAGCTGCTGGAAGACGGCTCGCGCAACACGGTGCACTGCGACGGCATCGAACACAAAATGGGCCTGCACGGCAGCGCCACCTGTTCGATGCGCTTTGAACAAGCCCAGGGCTGGCTGGTGGGCGAGCCCAATCAGGGACTGCGCGCCATGTTCCCCATGATGAACGAAGCCCGCCTGCTCTCGGGACTGCAAGCATTGGGCCTGAGCGAACAGGCCCTGCAGAACTCGCTAAACTATGCACGCGAACGACGCCAGGGGCGCCCGGCATCGGGCCAAGGCCCCTGCCCCATCATCGAACACCCGGACGTGCAGCGCATGCTGCTAAGCCAAAAAGCCTGGACGGAAGGCGCCCGCGCCTTCGTGCATTGGGTGGCCCTGCTGCTGGATATCGCACAATGGCACGACGATGAAGTCGTACGCAACGACACGGCCGCTCTCGTAGAACTTCTTACACCGCTGGTCAAGGGCTTCCTGACCGAGAATGCCCAACAATCCATCAGCGCCGCCATACAGATCCACGGCGGGCACGGCTACATTGCCGAAACCGGCATTGAACAACTGGCGCGCGATGCCCGCGTCACCACTATTTACGAAGGCACGACCGGCATCCAGGCGCAAGACCTTCTGCTGCGCAAAGTCCTGGGCGACGGCGGCCGGCGCCTGGCCTTGCTGCAAGAACGGATCCAGGCCTGGCTTGCCTTGCAGGCCCAGGATGCGCACATGCACGAATTCGTCCGGCCTCTGCGCGCCGCCATGCAAACACTGACCGAAGCCACCGCCCTGCTGGCCCAGCGCGAAACCGCGCAAGCGGGGTCGTCGCTGGCGGTCAGCACTCACTACCTTAGACTGGCCGGCCACGTGGTCTTCGCCTTCCTGTGGGCCCAAGCCGCTGCCGCCGCCTGGAAGCCCGCACAGCAAGGCAGCGCCTGGCACAATGCCAAGCTCACTACCGCGCGCTTTTATTTTTTGCAGTTGCTGCCGGAGTCCAGCCATTTGATGGCGTCCATCGCCGCCGAACCCTTGAACATGGAAGCGGCATTCGAAGCCGCCTGACCATTAGCGAAAGCGCAAACCTCGCCCTTGGCGGCGAGGTCAACCAGGATTTTCAAAAGCCAAATGCGCCCTGGATGGGCGCCGAAGCAGCTCCTGCCATTTGACCGGAGCTCTTCAAGGCAAAACGGCAATACGGAAGAGGCTTCGCCTAAGCTTGGGACACCGCCTGCGGCGCCACGCCCTCTTCGCTGAAAAACGCCTTGAACTCATCGGGAATCGACGCGCCCTTCAGCCGCCCTTCGCCCACCACCTCGGCCCAGGCGCGCAGCTCGAAACCAGTGGCAACCAGACGCTCGCCGCAACGCACGGTGTAGGAAATGCGCATGCGCCGCTCCGCCCATTCGCTGACGACAGCTTCAATCGTGACGACATCGTCGTAGGTCACGGGCGAACGGAAGTTCGCGCCGACGTCGACCAGCGGCGTTACAGCCTTGAACCGGGACCGGATCTCGCGCTGGCTCAAACCCTTGCTGCGCAGCAAGCCCTGGAACGTACTGTCGAACCAGTAAAAGAAATTGGGATAAAAAACGATGCCTGCGTCGTCGCAGTCGCCCCACTCTATAGTTAATTCCCTCTTGAACTGGCTCATTGCCGCCCTTCTCCGTGACTGAATAAAGCTCGATCATAATCGTTTAGCGCGCCAAGCCAAAACCGGAGGCCGATTTCGCGACCGAGACGAGGTGGAAACCATCATGGACGACCGATAAAGGCCCTGCCTCACTCAATCTGGCGACAATCCGAAGACGCGCCGGATCTCCAAGCGCAGCCAACTTCGTCGAATGGACAGGCTGAATACCTGACATCATCAATCAGTTTGCTGCGTCAGTATTGCGGCCAACAATCCCGGAAACCGGCTTTCGATGTCGGCACGCCGCAAGGTATTCATGTGAATTGTGCCGTTGTTCTTTGTGAACACCAATCCGGCTTCTCGCAGTACCTTGAAATGGTGGGATACGGTGGACTTGGGGCGCCCGCCGTCCAATTCGCCGCAAGTTGCGGCGTCAACGCGGGCAAGATGCCGGACAATATCCAGGCGTATCGAATCGCTCAACGCGTAAAGCACACGTTCCAGAGAAAGTTCGCTGGCGGCAGGATGTTTGAATGGGCGCATGAGAAACATCATACACTTTGGCGTATACTTATTCTATTGTTCGTATATCTTCGAACTAACAAATTAGCTTTTCCTTAGTCACAAAGGCCATCATGTCTGCTCTGCTCAAACCTTTCAATCTCAAGGACGTTACTCTGCGCAATCGTATTGCTGTCCCTCCGATGTGCCAATACATGGCTGTCGATGGATTCGCCAACGACTGGCATTTGTCCCATTACGCCAGCATGGCGCGCGGCGGCGCAGGGCTGGTTATCGTCGAAGCGACCGCGGTATCCCCCGAAGGCCGCATTACCCCCGGCTGCACTGGCATCTGGAGCGACGAGCTGGCGCAAGCGTTTGTTCCTGTCGTTCAAGCCATCAAGTCGGCCGGAGTGGTACCCGGAATTCAAATCGCCCATGCGGGCAGAAAGGCCAGTGCCAATCGCCCTTGGGAGGGAGACGACCATATTGCTGACGACGATGCGCGCGGCTGGCAAACAATAGCTCCATCAGCCATCGCATTCGGCAAAAACCTGCCGAAACAGCCTCGGGCAATGACACTGGACGACATCGTCCGCGTACGCCAGGACTTCGTCGATGCCGCCAAACGCGCGCGGGACGTCGGCTTTGAATGGCTGGAACTGCATTTTGCCCACGGCTATCTGGCACAAAGCTTCTTTTCTGCGCACTCGAATCAGCGTGACGACATCTACGGCGGAAGCATCGAGAATCGTTCCCGCTTTCTTCTGGAAACCTTGCGCGAGGTACGTGAAGTCTGGCCGGAACACTTGCCTTTAACCGTGCGTTTCGGCGTCCTCGAATATGACGGACGCGATGAGCAGACGCTGCTCGAGTCAATAGGCCTCGTACGCGATTTCAAGGCGGCCGGCATGGACATGATCAGTGTCAGCATCGGCTTTACGATTCCCGAAACCTCTATCCCCTGGGGGCCTGCTTTCTTGGGACCGATCGCTGAGCGCGTTCGCCGCGAAGCGGATGTACCGGTATCTTCTGCATGGGGTTTTGGCACGCCGGAAATTGCCGAGCGCGTCGTCAAAGAGGAACAGCTTGATGTTGTGATGGTGGGAAGAAGCCATCTGGCGAACCCCCATTGGGCCTATTTCGCCGCCAAGGAGCTGGACGTAGAGCGCGCATCATGGACGCTGCCTGCGCCATACGCCCATTGGCTTGAGCGGTACTGACTCCGCCGGCCGTTGGCCTCCAGGGTGGTGCCGCGAACAACCGCTTAATCGGGAATCTCGGGCTCGACCAGCTTTGCCAGTTGCATCAGCGACTCTTGCCAGCCCAAATAGCACATCTCTGCGGGAATGACCTCGGGAATGCCGTCTTGTTCGATGCTGACCTCAACCCCGCACGACACCTGCTTCAATAAAACGGTGGTGTGCATCTGTCCGGGCAGGTTAGGATCGTCGAACCGGTCCGAATAGCGGATCTTCTTGAACGGCACCAGCTCCAGGTATTCGCCGCCGAACGAGTGGCTGTTGCCGCTGCTGAAGTTACGGAAGGACATCTTGTACGTACCACCAACTTTGGCTTCCATATGGTGGACCTGGCAAGTAAACCCATAGGGCGGAAGCCACTTCGCCATTGCATCGGGTTCGAGGAAAGCGCGATAGACACGCTCGGGGGGTGCGCGCAAGACGCGGTGAAGATTAACTGTTCCGGTAGTCATCGTGTTTACCTTTCAGAAAAAAAGCCACCGCCTTTTTTACCATGCCCTCTTCGCCGCGAAAATGCCCTCTGAAGCTTTCGGACGGCCTTTGCAGCGACCCTGGCCAGGCAATACTATGCAGACCCCAGGCCGATATAAATTTAGATACATTTTGCCGCGCAAGGATCGTCGCCGTCAGAAAGGCCCTGAACCAAGCGAAAACTAGAAAGTTGCAAGGCGATACCGACAAAATCGGCCATCTTATGCAAACTTAGGGGTGCCAGCCAGTTTGCAGCGGCACGCGATACCTCCTACTATCTGCGCACATAGTCCACTGGAGCCGCATCATGTCCGAAACTGTCGCGCTTGAAATCAGCCGCAAGAAACCCGTCGCCGCCGCTGCCCGCTGGCCGGTTCAGGACATTATCGAACTGTACGAAACTCCTTTACTGGACTTGCTGTACAAAGCGCAGACCGTACACCGCCAGCATCACGAAGCCAACGCCGTCCAGCTCTCCAGCCTGCTGTCCATAAAAACCGGCGGCTGCCCGGAAGACTGCTCTTACTGTCCGCAATCTTCGCGCTACGACACCGAAGTCGAAAAAGAACGCCTGCTGGAACTCGAAGAGGTCCTTGCCGCCGCGCGCGAAGCGCAGGCAGGCGGCGCCCAGCGCTTTTGCATGGGTGCCGCCTGGCGCTCGCCCAAGGCGCACCATATCGACGCGGTTGCCGAAATGGTGCGCGCGGTAAAGGCCATGGGGCTGGAAACCTGCGTCACCTTGGGCATGCTCAAAGAAGGCCAGGCCGAACAGCTGAAAGACGCCGGCTTGGACTACTACAACCACAACCTGGATACCTCGCCCGAGTTCTACGGCCAGATCATCACCACCCGCACTTACCAGGACAGGCTCGACACCCTGGAACGCGTACGCCATGCCGGCATCAACGTATGTTGCGGCGGCATTGTCGGCCTGGGCGAATCGCGCCGCGAACGCGCCGGCCTGATCGCCCAACTAGCCAACCTGAACCCCTACCCCGACTCGGTACCGGTCAATAATCTGGTCAAAGTCGAAGGCACCCCGCTTCAAGACACGCCCGACATCGACCCGCTGGAATTTGTGCGCACCATTGCCGTTGCGCGCATTACCATGCCCAAGGCCGTTGTGCGGCTATCGGCCGGGCGCGACGCCATGAGCGACACCATGCAAGCCATGTGCTTCATGGCGGGCGCCAATTCCATCTTCTACGGCGACAAACTTCTGACCACCGGCAATCCGCAATACATGGCCGACCGTGCCCTGTTCGAACGCCTGGGCCTGCACCCAAGCAGCGAAGCGGGCCACGCCTGACACAAAGCATGAAGCTTCACGCTAAGGAATGCGGCGCGGCTTGCTGCAAGCCTTGTCCCCAGCCGCGCTTGCCGCGCGATGCGCGGTACATCAAACGGCGTAAAGCCGGGCTGCCCGCCTGAAGCAGCACCTTCATGCTGACACTCATCATCAGTATCGCGTGCAGCGTAGCCGTATCCATACTGCTCAAACTGGCGCGGCGTCACCGGCTGCATATCGGCCAGGCTATCGCTGTCAACTATGCTGTGGCGGCCGGCTTGTGCCTGCTGTTATTGCAGCCTCATCCTGCGCAGTTATTAGATCAGAACTCTTCGTGGTTTGTATTGGTCGCTCTCGGGATACTGCTGCCCACGGTCTTTCTGGCCATGGCGGCCGCCGTACGCCACGCCGGCATTGTGCTTAGCGATGCGGCTCAAAGGCTTTCCCTGTTCCTGCCTTTGCTGGCGTCATTCCTGATATTCGGGCAGGCCCCGACCCCAGCTTCGCTGATCGGCATCGTCCTGGCTTTTTCCGCCTTGGGCTGTCTTTTGGCGCGTCCGCAAACATCCGCCGGCACGGTCGCCGGACCCAGCGCAGCCGCCCTGCTGCTGGCCGTCTGGCTGGGCTACGGCTGCATCGACATCCTGTTCAAGCTATTGGCCAAAAGCGGCGCGGGCTTCGGCGCCAGCCTGTTCGCCGCTTTCGTTCTGGCCGGGGCTCTTATGCTGGCCGGATTGCTGGCGGCGCGCACGCGATGGCAGACACGCAATCTTGCCGCAGGACTTTTGCTTGGCCTGCTCAACTTCGGCAATATTTATTTTTACATCCGCGCCCATCAACTATTCCCAGACAACCCCACCCTGGTTTTCACCGCGATGAATATCGGCGTCATTGTTTTGGGCACCTTGGCAGGCATGGCGTTCTTTCGGGAACGGCCCTCACGGCTGAACTTGGCCGGCGTTGCCCTGGCGATTACCGCCATCACCGCCCTGGTATTGCCAGTCTGGACAACGTGAATATTTGCCCCCACGCTGCGCTGCTTGCTGGGTCAACCTTCTTGCGGCACGGGTTCTCCGGACACGTCGGTTTGCGGGTCGGTGCGGGGATCCAGTACCGCCACCACGGGCGAAGCCTGCAATTCGGACATGGGTACGAAGTGTGTCGGCGCATCTTCGCTTAGATATTCGCCGGTAACCTGCTGCGGCCGGATAAACAGAACCAGGATGACCGCGCTGCCCGACACGAAAATAAAAAACATATCGGTATCGATGAAGCGCATCAGCGCCCCCGCGATGAACGGCCCCAGGCCCGCGCCCAGGCCGTACGCCATGATCACAATGGCGCTAAGGCCCACACGCCGGTCGGGCTCGACGTTGTCGTTGGCGAATGCCGTGCCGATGGGGTACAGCGGAAACTGCAAAGCGCCAAAAGCGCAAGACACCACAATCAGCGCCCAGAACGGCAATACCCACCAACCCCAAAGCGGTATGCCGACCAGCGCCAACAACACAGCATTGAAACGGATCAGGCCCGAACGATTGACGCGATCGGACAACATGCCCAAGGGCCACTGCGCCAACAGCCCCGCCGCCACCGCCGCGGCCAAAAACCAGGCCACTTGGTCGCTGGACAGACCTTGCTTGACGGCGAAGACCGGCGCCAGGCCGTAAAACGCGCCGGTCAGATTGCCCGTAATGAACACCACCAGCAAAGACATGGGCACCCGGGCCAGGTAGTAGCGAACCATGATAGGCGCCGGTACGGGCACTGCCGGGTGCAGGCGCCGCGTCAGTGCCACCGGCACCAGGCACAGCACCGAACAGATCGCGGCGAAAATAAGCGGTTCGTGATTCAGGCGCGGAAACAGCGTCAGCGACAATTGGCCCAGCACCGTGCCCAGGCCTGAAAACACCATATAGAAAGCGAATACGCGCCCGCGTGCAGCGTTTTCGGTCTGCTCGTTGAGCCAACTTTCTATTACCATGAACTGCGCCACCATGGAGACGCCGACGACAAACCGGAACAGCAGCCACAGCCACAAGTTGGCCGTCAACGCCTGCGCCAGAACCATCGTCGTCACAATGGCCGCGCTGGCCACATAGGCGCGAATATGCCCCACCTGCAGGATCAGCTTGTGCGCATTGCGCGCACCCAGCACCAAGCCCAGGTAGTAAACGGCAATCAAGGCGCCGATCCACAGTTCCGACACATTGGCCGCCGAGAGCCGCAACCCCATATACGTGTTGAACAGGCCGGTGCTAAGCAGCAGTAAAAGCGTGGCGAAATAAAGGGAGGAGAAGGAAGCGACTGTATTCAGCATTGATAAGCAAGCCGGAAACTGGCCGCGGGAATAGTCTTATACAAAACCATCGTGCAGCCGGCACCGGCTTGCGGCAAGGAAATTACTAAAAAACTTTATAGCTGGCCGAGCAGCGTACCGGCGTCGCTGACCGTCAAGTCACCGCCCTGTTCGGTGTTGAACTGCTTGACCACGCCGTCTTGCAGCAAAGCCGAATAGCGGCGCGAGCGAATGCCCAACCCGCGTGCCGTCAAGTCCAGCTCCATGCCCAGCTTCTTGGTCCATTCGGCGCTGCCGTCGGCCAGCATGCGAATGCGGCCCTGGACGCCGCGTTCGCGGCCCCATGCGCCCATGACAAACGGATCGTTCACCGATACGCACCAGATTTCATCGACGCCTTTGGCCTTGAGCTTGTCGGCCAGTTCCAGAAAACCCGGCAAATGCTTTTCGGAGCATGTCGGCGTAAACGCGCCAGGTACGGCGAAAACGGCAATGGTCTTGCCCTTGACGAGGTCGCTGACCTGAAAGTTGTTGGGGCCGATCGCGCAGCCTTCGGATGCGACTTCAACGTATTCGGCCAAGGTGCCGTCCGGGACGCGATCGCCAATTTTAATAGACATGTTTTTTTCTCCGTTACAGGAATTGTTGGGTGTACAAATGCCAGCCTATCATTTTTAACATGACGCCGTCACCCTGCCGGCGCAAGGCCATGCATGCGGCATGGAATCCAGTTGAAATCGTCTGCAACATGCCCGAAACAAAAATCGCATATCGATACACTTGCGAACACCGTTTTCATGCCTCTGTAATGTTTATCCGGCAGAATTGCTTCCAGTATGTAGAGCCCTTGCTGCCCAAGCACCCCGGACCCCATGCCGGCACTGTGAACTTTTCGTCGGCGCACCGGTCTTAAACGGCAGTGCTTTCGAAGCATTCGCTCCCCACAGCATCCTGCCGCAAAGTCCCCAGGGGCTTGCCTCCGTAATGATACAAACAAGGAGTCCGCATTGATACTGCCAAAGTTATCCGCAGCGCTTCTGTCGATGAGCCTTTTCGGCAGCGCCTACGCCGTCCCGGACATCGACTTCGACCGCGAAACCAGCCTGGACCAATGGGTCGTCATATCCGGGGCCGCCAACGGTGCCGCCTCGGCATTCGGCGCCAGCGCAGAAGATGTCGACCAGCACCGCAACACCGCCTTCAGCCATTTGATGCGCTACGCGCAGGAACAAGGCTTCCAACTGGCCGAGTTCGATTCCCTTTTCGAGCGCGGCCAGGTCGAAGGCCGCAAGCTGGCTGAAACGCATCGCGGCCTGATCGCTCCTTCCGGCACCAACTTGATCGATGGCTTCATGCACGACAAGGCCATCGAGTACCAAAACGTCAAAAAGGCGCTGGACGCCTGAACAATCCTGCAGAGCAGCACACACCCAAGCCAGCGGTACCACGCGCAACACCCCGCCGCGCAAGCGCGGGCCGCCGAGACGCAGGCCCGCCCATACAGCGCCGAAGCGCCCCCACGAAATCAGGATCGCGTATAGTATAGGAATGATTCCGGCACACCGCGCACACGGCGTAAGTGCCACTTTCCATACGTACCGAAATGACGCAAACCTCTTCAACGGCCGAGCCCACGCTCAGCCATCTCGACGAATCCGGACAAGTGCGCATGGTCGATGTCAGCAACAAGACCTCCACCATGCGTTGCGCCATTGCACAAGGCGTCGTGCGCATGAGCAAGCAGGCTTACGTGCTGCTGTCGGCGCACGAAAACGGCAAGGGCGAAGTCCTGAACACCGCGCGCGTGGCGGGCATATTGGCCGCCAAACGTTGCGCCGAGCTCATCCCCCTGTGCCATAGCCTGCCCTTGAGTTTTGCAGGCGTCGAGTTTTCCCTTGACGACGCCAACCATACAATCACGATCAAGGCCACCTGCCGCACCGACCACAAGACCGGGGTCGAAATGGAAGCCATGACGGCATGCAGCGTGGCGGCACTGACCATATACGATATGTGCAAAGCGGCCGACAAAGGGATTATTCTTGAACAAATAAAGCTTAGCTTTAAATCCGGAGGCAAAAGCGGTGAGTGGCACGCCAATTAAAGTCCTGTACTTTGCCCAGGTGGCCGAACTGACTGGCGCCCGGCAAGAACTCTGGCCCATCGACGGGCCTCTTACCGGCGCGGACTGGCTGGCGCAGCTTGCCGCCCGCTACCCGCAACTGGCACCCGTGCAACGCCTGAAACTGGCCGTAAACCAATACCACGTCAGTCCTGAAACGCTTATCCAGCCGGGCGACGAAGTAGCCGTTTTCGAACCTGTCACCGGAGGCTGATCATGGTCATCGTCCAAGAGACCGATTTCGATGCGGCCGCTCTTACCGCGCAGCTGCGCGAACGCTCCGCCGGCAAGGCCGGCGCCCTGGTCTCGTTTACAGGCTATGTGCGCGATTACGCCCAGGACCAGGCCACGCACACTTTGTTCCTCGAACACTACCCCGGCATGTGCGAACGCGAAATCCAGACCATCTGCGACACGGCCCAAAGCCGCTGGAACACGCTTGAACCCATTGTCGTGCACCGCTACGGCGCCCTGCACCACAAAGAGCAAATCGTCTTTGTGGCCGTTGCCAGCGCGCATCGCGGCGACTCCTTCAAAGCCTGCGAATACATCATCGACGCGCTGAAAACCCGGGCCCCATTCTGGAAACGCGAAATCCTGTCCGGCGGCAAGCAATTCTGGGTTCAGCAACGCGACGCCGATACCCAAAAAACCGACCTCTGGGACAACCCACCTTCAGGAACCCCATCGTGAGCAAAGCCGATCCCAACAAACCCCAGGCCGCACTGAACTTCGCGGTACTGACCATTTCCGACTCGCGCACGGCCGCCAATGACACCTCGGGCGACTACCTCAGCGAAAGCGTGCTTGCCGCCGGCCACCGCTGCGTACAGCGCAGCATCAGCGCGGGCAATCTGTACCACATCCGCAAAATTCTCAGCGACTGGATCGCCGACGACTCCATCCAGGTCATCCTGACCAACGGCGGCACGGGTTTTTCGCATAAAAAATCAACAGCAGCCGCCATTACCCCGCTGCTGGACAGCGTAATCTCGGGCTTTGGCGAGTTGTTCCGCCATCTGTCCTGGCTGGAAATCGGCTCGTCCACCCTGCAGTCGGATGCCTTTGCAGGCGCCGCCAACAATACGCTGGTATTTTGCATGCCCGGTTCCACTGGCGCCTGCAAGACCGCCTGGGAAAAAATCATTCGCGAACAACTGGACAGCACCCACCGGCCTTGCAACTTCGCAACGCACTACACCGCAACGCCCTGAACGCTGCAGCCTGCGGGCCCGGCTTGCCACGGCGGCAGGCCGGGCCGCACCCCGACGCCAATATCTTACGGTAGACCTGTTATGGACATGCTTGACTTCGACCTGGCCCAATCCCGCCTTGCCCAGGCTGGCAAATTGCCGCAAACCGCCGAAACCTGCCTGTTGCGCCAGGCGCGCGGACGCATCCTGGCCGAACCCATCATTGCCACGCACGACCTGCCGCCCGCCGACAACAGCGCCATGGACGGCTATGCCATCAGCTTTGCCGACTACAAGCCGGGCGCCTCCTTCCCCGTGCAGCAGCGCTGCTTCGCGGGCCAGGCGCCCGAGCCTTTGCAGCGCGGCAACGCCATACGCCTGTTCACCGGCAGTCTCATCCCCGAAGGCGCGGACACCGTGGTCATGCAGGAAGACTGCACCGAAACCGACAACGTCCTCACCGTCAACCATGCGCCCAAAGCTGGCGCGCATGTGCGCAAGCGGGGCGAGGATGTGCAAAAAGACAAGCGCCTGCTGCCTGCCGGCGCCCTGCTCGGCACCGCCGAAATCGCCTTGCTGGCTTCCCAAGGCTATGAATACATCAGCGTCTACCCCAAGCTTAAAGTCGGCATCCTCAGTACCGGCGACGAACTGGTCGAACCGGGCAAACCCTTGCAAACCGCCCAGATATACAACTCCAACGGCCCTGCATTGGCCGCCCTGGTCGACAAGTTGGGCGCGCAAGTCGTGCATGTCCTGCATGCCGCCGACACCCACGAATCGCTGCGCGACGCCTTTACCAGGCTTATCGGCGACTGCGACCTGGTGCTGACGGTCGGCGGGGTCTCGGTGGGCGAAAAAGACCTGGTCAAGGCCACCATAGAACAAATGGGCGGCTCGGTGGACCTGTGGCGCGTACGCATGAAGCCGGGCAAGCCCGTGGCCATGGCGCATGCGCACAGTAAGCCTATCGTCTGCCTGCCCGGCAATCCTGTTTCAGCCTATGTGGTGTTTACCTTGCTGGTGTCTCCTTTGATACGAACCATGCAAGGGCGCGAGCGCGTCCTGCCCGAAATCAGCTATGGCAAGCTCGCCAGCGCCATAACCTTCAACGAAACCCGCGAAGAGTTCCTGCGCGTCCGGGCCAGCCATGCGCCGGACGGCTCAACCACCTTGTCGCCCTATGCGCAGCAAGGCTCGGGAGTCATCAGTTCGTTGCCTTGGGCCACGGGCGTAGCCCGCATACCGGCCAACACCCTGGTGGGCCACGACGATATCGTGGCCTACTACGACTTCGCTCATTGGCAGGTCTAAAATTTAAGCTGTTCGGCCAGCAACAAGTCGGCCGGCGTATTGATATTGAAGAAGCCCGCATCGTCCGCTGAAAACACCGCCTGAACGGCGCCGCTGCGCTCTTGCCAGATCCCTACCTTGCGCTCGCCCCCGCGCAGGAATTCAAGCAGTCCGGGCAGCATGTCGCGATGCACCAGCATGCACAAGGGATGCGCCCTTTCGCTGAAGGCATATACGATTCCCGCCCCGCTTTCATGGGCCTGCGCGGCCAGCCGTTCCAACAGATCGGACGGCGGCGCCGGCACATCGACCGGCAACGAGAAAAGCCAGGGCGTTCGCAACTGCGGCAGCACACTGGCCAGGCCGGCCAGAGGCCCGGCATCTTCGCCCAAGGCCGGATCGTCGCCAACAACCTGCCCATAGCGGGCATAGGCATCGACGCAACGGTTCGCGCTGACATATACAACTGCGGTACGGGGCGCCAGATAACTGTGCACCCAGGCTACCAGCGGCTTGCCGTGCAAAGGCAGCAAGCCTTTTTCAACCGGCTTGCGACCGTCTGCCTGCATGCGGCGCGCTTGACCCCCGGCCAGCACCAGCCCGCTGACTGTTTGCTTGCCTATCGCTGTGTGCCGGCTCAATCCCTGGCCGGCAGGCGGCGGTAACGATTCGGGCGCCGAAGCGCCCGTTGCTGAAGATATGTGCGGATCAGCCACCGATGTAACTCATTTCGATCTTGTGCAAAGATGCCGTATTTTTGCCGCGCATTTCCGAATAATGGTCGTCCCGGCCCGTCCAGATGGACGCCATGCGGGCCGCCAGTTGTTCGTCGCTGGACCGGCCGCGCACCAGGGCGCGCAAATCGTGCCCTTGATTGGCGAACAGGCACAGAAACAACTTTCCTTCCGGCGACAGGCGGGCCCGTGTACAGTCGCCGCAAAACGGCTGGGATACGCTGGTAATGACGCCGATCTCGCCGGCCCCGTCCAGGTAGCGCCAGCGTGCCGCGACTTCGCCGCGATAATCGGCATGGACCGGCTCGACCGGAAAGCGCTCGCCGATGCGCTGCAGGATTTGCGCGCCGGTAAGAACCTCGGCAAGATTCCAGCCGTTGGTCGAGCCCACATCCATGTATTCGATGAAACGCAGAATATGGCCGGAATTGCGGAAGCGCTCGGCCATGGGCACGATTTGCCCGTCGTTCAAGCCCTTGCGCACCACCATATTGACCTTGACCGGCGCCAGGCCCACGCGGGCCGCTTCGTCAATGCCGTCAAGCACGGTTTGAACCGTGACCTGGCTGTCGCTCATGCGCTCGAACAGGGTGTCGTCCAGCGCGTCAAGGCTGACAGTAACCCGCCTGAGCCCGGCCGCTTTCAGGGCCGCGGCCTTCTTGGCCAGCAAGGTGCCGTTGGTCGTCAAGGTAAGGTCGACGGGCCGGCCCGCCGGCGTAGAAAGGCCCGACAACATCTCGACCAGCCGCTCTATGTTCTTGCGCAGCAAGGGTTCGCCTCCCGTCAGGCGGATTTTTTCCACGCCCAGCGAAACGGCCACGCGCGCAACGCGAGTAATTTCTTCGAAGGTCAGCAAGTCGGCATGCGGCATGAACTCGTAATCGGTTCCGAATACTTCGCGCGGCATACAGTAAGTACAGCGGAAGTTGCAGCGATCGGTTACCGAAATGCGCAAATCATGCAAAGGCCTGCGCCGGGTATCCAGCAGCGGCTCGCCCGGCTGCGGCGGGGCCACGGGCGCACGGTCCTGCGAACTCGAAGGATGACGGTCGTCGGATAAATAAATAACTTTGCTCATGAGCCTATCGTAATCGTTTTCATGATGTTTTTTAAAAATCAGGCAGCCTTCGAGAGCGGATCGAAGGCTGTTTCAAACGCTTCGCGCGGCGAAAGAACCTTGCCCAGGCCTGTAGCATCATACCCCGCCAGCTGCCCCACAAAAGACTGGTACGAGTCGCCCAGCAATAAATCAATAAACTGCCGCATCAGGGGCGAAGACAGGCTGTCGCGCTGCACGGCGAAGAAATAGCGCTCTTTTGCCAGCGGAATGAAGTCCAGGCCGCAGCGCCAGGCGGCGGTCTCGACCCCAACGCCTACGTCGGCCATGCCCCCGACTATATGGGCGGCAACGGCCAAATGCGTGAATTCGCTGGTATCGAACCCCTGGATCCGCGTCGGGTCGATGCCTTTCTGGCGCAGCATCAAACTGACAAGCAAGCGCGTACTGGAACCCACCTGCCGGTTCACGAAGCGCACGCCAGGCTGGCCCAGGTCGGCCACCGTGCGGATGCTGCGCGGATTGCCGGGCTGCACGAAGAACCCTGTTTCGCGCTGTGCCAGATAAATGAGGCTGTGTTTCTCTGGGTCGAGCCACGGCTTGTAATGCTGCAAAATCGGGTCCTGGAATTCGCCCACCGGCACCTGGAAGCCGGCCAGGTCGCATTCGCCCCGGTTCAATGAGGCCAGGGCCTCGATAGCGGTGCGGTAGCGCAATTCAATGGAAGGCGCTTCTTGGCTGTCCACCGCCTGCATCAGGCCTTCTACGGCAAAACCGTGGCTGGCATGCATGCGCAGCCTTGGGCGGCTTTCGGTGTACAGCGCCTGCAACTCTTCTTGAAGCGCGCCAGTCATGCCGTCGAGCACCGGCGCCAGCCGGACATCGATGCGCCGGTTGGCCCACAGCAGTTGCTGCGCAAAGCGGGTGAGCTTGGTGCCTTGCCGGCGGCTGGTTTCAAGCAGCGGGCGCTCGAGTTCTTTTTCGGCATGGCGCAGCAACCCCCAGGCGTGGCGATATGACACATTGCAGGCGCGGCATGCGCCCGCAATGTGTCCCAGGGACTCGATAGAGGCCAGCAAACGCAGCACATCGCTTAAAACGAAGGAGCTGCCATCGGGCTTTTCGAGCACCCATTCCGTGTCAAGCCGCGCGCGAAACTTATATGTCATTGCTTGCCTATTGAAAAAACCCGCCATGCCTAGTAAATTAGGGCCGACAATATCCACGTTATTATGCACCGATATACATAATAAGTCAGCCATCAGTCTGCTGCCGCCGCGAATCAACACAGGAACAACCATGTCCACCATGCCCAATCAGTCGGGAACCCAGGTCTCCGATGCCACGGTGCTGCAAGTCACACAGCAGGCCGTACGCCACTACAAAGGCCAGCGCGGCAATTTGCTGCCCATCCTGCACGCGGTGCAGCATGCCCTGGGTTACATTCCGGCCAGCGCCGTTCCCGAATTGGCCAAGGCGCTGCAATTGTCGCGTGCCGAAATTCACGGCGTCATCAGTTTTTATGCTCATTTCCGCGACCAGCCCGCGGGCAAGGTCGTACTGGAAATATGCCGGGCCGAATCCTGTCAGGCCATGGGCGGCGAACAGCTGGCCCAGCATGCGGAACAGACCCTGGGTTGCGGCTTCCATGCCACCACCGCCGACGGCCGGGTCACGCTCGAGCCAGTCTACTGCCTGGGACTGTGCGCGCAATCTCCCGCCATCATGGTCAACGGCCAGCCGCATGCCCGCATGACCCCTTCCAAACTCGACCGCCTGCTTGCAGCGCAAGGGGCATGAACAACATGGCTGACGCAATCAAGATTTTCGTTCCCATCGACGCCGCCGCAATCGCCGTAGGTGCCAATGAAGTCGCCCTGGCCATCGAGCAAGAGGCCGCCCAACGCGGCGTTGCCGTACAAATCGTACGCAACGGATCGCGCGGTCTGCTGTGGCTTGAAACCCTGGTCGAAGTCCTTGCGCCGCAAGGCCGCATCGCCTACGGCCCCGTTCAGGTCGAAGACGTCGCCGGCCTGTTCGAGGCCGGCTGGCTCCAGGGCGCGGCGCACGCGCTGTGCCATGGCCTCACCGACGAAATCCCCTATCTTAAAAAGCAGCAGCGCCTTACCTTCGCCCGTATCGGCATCACCGACCCGCTCGACCTGGTCGAATACCAAGCGCTGGGCGGCTTCGAAGGCCTTAAGAAAGCGCTGGCCATGCCGCCTGAAGCCATTGTCGAAGAGGTCACGCAATCGGGCCTGCGCGGCCGCGGCGGCGCCGCCTTCCCCACCGGTGTCAAATGGAAAACCGTGCTCAATACGCCGGCCGACCAAAAATATATTGTCTGCAATGCCGACGAGGGCGACTCCGGCACGTTCTCCGACCGCATGGTCATGGAAGGCGACCCCTACTGCCTCATCGAAGGCATGACCATCGCCGGCCTGGCCACGGGTGCCGACTACGGCTATATCTATGTGCGTTCCGAATACCCCCACGCCGTCGCCGCCCTGAACAACGCCATCAGCAACGCCCATGCGGCCGGCTGGCTGGGACGCAACATCAACGGCAGCGGGCGCGAGTTCAACCTTGAAGTGCGCGTCGGCGCGGGCGCCTATATCTGCGGCGAAGAAACCTCCTTGCTCGAAAGCCTTGAAGGCAAACGCGGCCAGGTCCGTGCCAAGCCGCCATTGCCGGCCATTACGGGCTTGTTCGGCAAGCCCACCGTCATCAATAACGTCATCTCGCTGGCCAGTGTGCCCATCGTCCTGGCCAAGGGCGCGGCGTTCTATCGCGACTACGGCATGGGCCGTTCCAAGGGCACGCTGCCCTTCCAGTTGGCCGGCAATATCAAGCACGGCGGCCTGGTCGAGCTGGCTTTCGGCGTAACCCTGCGCGAACTGCTTTACGACTTCGGCGGCGGCAGCGCAAGCGGCCGGCCGCTGCGTGCGATCCAGGTAGGGGGACCGCTGGGCGCCTACCTGCCCGAATCGCAATGGGATGTCCCGCTGGACTACGAAGCCTATGTCGGCATTTCGGCCATGGTCGGCCACGGCGGCATCGTCGCCTTCGACGACACCGTCGACATGGCCAGGATGGCGCAATACGCCATGGAATTCTGTGCCATCGAGTCCTGCGGCAAATGCACGCCCTGCCGCATCGGTTCCACGCGCGGCACCGAAGTCATCGACAAAATCCGCAACAACGATCACCGCGAACAGCAGGTTCACTTACTGCGCGACCTATGCGACACCATGCTTGGCGGGTCTTTATGCGCCCTGGGGGGCATGACGCCCTACCCGGTCCTGTCGGCGCTGGACCACTTCCCCGAAGACTTCGGCATGCCCAAGTCCGGCCAACCCTCGACCCGCGTCTGACCCTGGAGCCACCATCATGCTAGAAACCATCGCCATCCGCGAACGCGACTACGGCACACCCGCGCGCACCAGCACTGAGGTCGTCAACCTCACCATCGACGGCCAGCCATGCCAGGTGCCGGCCGGCACCTCGGTCATGCATGCCGCTGCCCAAGCCGGCATCAATATTCCCAAGCTGTGCGCCACCGACAGCCTTGAAGCCTTCGGTTCTTGCCGCCTGTGCCTGGTGCAAATCGAAGGCCGGCGCGGCTATCCGGCCTCGTGCACCACGCCTGTCGAAGAAGGCATGGTCATCCTGACTGAAACGCCCAAGCTGCACGACTTGCGCCGCAATGTCATGGAGCTGTACATTTCCGATCACCCCCTGGACTGCCTGACCTGCCCGGCCAACGGCAACTGCGAACTGCAGGACATGGCCGGTGTGGTCGGCTTGCGCAATGTGCGCTATGGCTTCGACGGCGCCAACCACCTCAACGACGCGCCCGACGAGTCCAATCCCTACTTCACCTACGACCCATCCAAATGCATTGTGTGCAGCCGCTGCGTACGTGCCTGCGACGACATCCAGGGCACATTCGCCCTTACCGTGGACGGCATGGGTTTCAATTCGCGCATTGCCGCAGGCCAGAACGACAGCTTTCTTGGCAGCGACTGCGTTTCCTGCGGCGCTTGCGTGCAAGCCTGTCCCACCTCGTCGCTCATGGAAAAAACCGTCATCATGATGGGCCAGGCCGAACACGCCGCCATCACCACCTGCGCCTACTGCGGTGTGGGCTGCGCCTTCAAGGCCGAAATGAAAGGCCAGGAAGTCGTGCGCATGGTGCCCTGGAAAGACGGCAAGGCCAATCGCGGCCACTCTTGCGTCAAAGGCCGTTTCGCGTGGGGCTATGCCACCCACCAGGACCGCATACTCAAACCCATGATCCGCGCCAGCATCACCGAACCATGGCGCGAAGTCAGCTGGGACGAAGCCATCGACTACGCCGCCTCCGAACTCAAGCGCATCCAGGCCAAGTACGGCAACAACTCCATCGGCGGGCTGACGTCGTCGCGCTGCACCAACGAAGAAACCTATCTGGTGCAGAAGCTGGTGCGCGCCGCTTTCGGCACCAACAACGTCGACACCTGCGCGCGCGTCTGCCACTCGCCCACCGGCTACGGCCTTAAAACCACCATGGGCGAATCGGCCGGCACGCAAACCTTCGACTCAGTCATGTTCACCGATGTCGTCATCATGATGGGCGCCAACCCCAGCGCCGCCCATCCGGTGTTCGCATCACGCCTCAAACGCCGGTTGCGCGAGGGCGCCAAGCTCATAGTCATCGACCCGCGCTCCATCGAACTGGTCGATGCTCCGCACATCAAGGCCGACTACCACCTGCCTGTGCGGCCCGGCACCAACACCGCGCTGCTTACCGCCATGGCCCACGTCATCGCCACCGAAGGCCTGATCGACGAAGCCTTCGTGGCCGAACGCTGCGAAAAGCCCGCATTCGAGCAATGGCGCGATTTCGTCTCCTTGCCCGAAAACTCGCCCGAGGCCACCGAGCACATCACCGGCGTCTCGGCCAAAGATGTGCGCGAAGCCTCTTACCTGTTCGCCACCCAGGGCAATGGCTCTATTTATTACGGCCTGGGCGTAACCGAGCACAGCCAGGGGTCCACCACCGTCATGGCCATTGCCAACCTGGCCATGGCCACTGGCAACCTGGGCCGCGAAGGCGTGGGCGTAAACCCGCTGCGCGGCCAGAACAACGTGCAAGGCTCCTGCGACATGGGCTCGTTCCCGCACGAACTGCCGGGCTACCGCCATGTCAGCAACGACGCGGTGCGCAGCCAGTTCGAACAGGACTGGGGCGTTTCGATTCAGTCCGAACCGGGCCTGCGCATTCCCAATATGTTCGATGCAGCCATCAGCGGCACGTTCAAGGGCCTGTATTGCCAGGGCGAGGACATCATGCAGTCCGACCCCGACACCCAGCACGTGGCTCAAGCGCTGGCCTCGATGGAATGCGTCATCGTGCAAGACATGTTCCTGAACGAAACGGCCAAATACGCCCATGTATTCCTGCCGGGCACCTCCTTCCTGGAAAAAGACGGCACGTTCACCAACGCCGAACGGCGCGTCTCGCGCGTGCGCAAGGTCATGGAACCCAAGGCCGGGCTGGGCGACTGGGAAGCCACCTGCGCCCTGTCCAATGCCATGGGCTACCCCATGCACTACAACCATCCGTCCGAAATCATGGACGAGATCGCACGCCTGACTCCCACATTCTCGGGCGTCTCGTTCAAGAAAATCGACGAGATGGGTGGCGGCCTGCAATGGCCTTGCAACACTGAAGCTCCCGACGGCACGCCCACCATGCACGTCGACGAATTCGTGCGCGGCAAGGGCAGGTTCATGATCACCAAGTACGTGCCCAGCGACGAGCGCAGCACCCGCAAGTTTCCATTGCTGCTTACCACCGGACGCATACTTTCCCAGTACAACGTCGGCGCACAAACTCGGCGTACGCCCAACGTGCTGTGGCACAACGAAGACCTGCTCGAAATGCACCCGCAAGACGCCGAAGATCGCGGCATCAAGGCGGGCGACTGGGTGGGCATCCAAAGCCGCTCGGGTGAAACCGTGCTGCGTGCCGACATCACTGAACGCGTGCAGCCCGGCGTGGTCTACACCACCTTCCACTTCCCCGAATCGGGCGCCAATGTGGTCACCACCGACAGCTCCGATTGGGCCACGGAATGCCCCGAATACAAGGTCACGGCAGTCCAGGCCCGCCTTGTGACCCAACCCTCCGAATGGCAAGGCAAGTGGTCCCGCTTCAGCGACATCCAGCAAAAACTGCTGGCCGAGCGCGAGCCGGAACGCGACGCCGCCATTACCCAGGGCTAGCAGGCCAAGCCATGTCCGCTCCTTTTCCCGCGCCCCCGGCCGACGGCGGCATGCCCGGGCTCCCGCCCGGACATGCGCCCAGCATGGTCGTGCGCCAGGGGCCTGGGCGCGATGGGCTGCGCGAGTCCGACGAACTCGCGCAAGAAGTACCCATAGCGCTTGAATACAACGGTATCAGCCACGCCACGGTCCTGGCTACGCCTTGCGACCTTGAAGACTTCGCTTATGGCTTTTCATACACCGAAGGCATTATCCGCAAGGCCGCCGACATCTACGACCTTGAAGTCAGTGCGCGGGCCAACGGCATAGTCATCCAGGCCACAATTGCCAGCGCCTGTCTCAACCAGCTCAAGCTGCGCCGGCGCAGCCTGGCCGGGCGCACGGGTTGCGGGCTGTGCGGCCTGGAAAGCCTGGACGAAGTGCAGCGCACCCTGGACTCTTTGCCGCCGCGGCCCGCAATGATTACCGCGGACGCCATTACCTCGGCCACCGAACAACTGCGCAAGCTGCAGCCCCTGCACCTGCTTACCGGCGCAACGCACGCCGCCGGCTGGTCCGGCCTTCAAGGCCAGGTTGGCCCGGTACGCGAAGATGTAGGACGCCACAACGCGCTGGACAAGCTCATTGGCCATTTGCTGCGCGCACAAATCGATACGGCGCAAGGCTTTGCCGTCATTTCCAGCCGTGCAAGCTTTGAAATGGTTCAAAAGGCCGCGTCGGCGGGCATATCGGCCCTGGTGGCCGTATCGGCTCCCACCGGCTATGCGGTGCAGATGGCCCAGGACCTTAACCTTATGCTAGCCGGGTTTGCACGCAAAGAAGTGTTCACCGTGTACGCCCACCCCGAATATCTCCTCAGCGACAAGGAAGTACGCTCGTGAAAAACATCGACCAATTGATTCGTCTGGCCAACCGCATCGGCGATTTTTTTGAAGCCATGCCTGACCGGGCCGAAGGAATCGAAGGCGTCGCCGACCATATCCAGAAATTCTGGGAGCCGCGCATGCGCACCGCCATGCTGGACTTCCTGCAAGAGTCGCCCGACGGCAAAACTCCCACGGCCGCATTGAATGCCATAACGCTAGCCGCCATTACCGAAAACAAGCAGCGCCTGACCCCCAAAAGCCCCGCCTGAAAATACCGCCGCACCGACGGCCGGCATGCCGGCGGCTGCGTAAAAAAATGCACGCCGAGGCGTGCTTTTTTTGATGGCCGAGTTAAGGCTGCATGCTGCCGGCGCAGCCATGCAGACCGCGGTTATTCGGTGCTTTCTTTAACGCGGTAAACCAGCACGGCCGTTTTGGCCATGCTCAAGACCTTGATCGTTACGCTGCCCAGCAGCAAGCGCGACAGGCCGCTGCGGCCATGGCTGCCGATAAAGATAAGGTCGCAGCCTTCTTCTTCAACGGTTTGGACAATGCCGTCGGCAACGTTGAAATTGGACACGGCACGCGTCGTTGCCTTGACCCCGGCGGTATTGGCGCGGTCCATGACGGCCTTCAGGTATTTTTGCGCCTGTTCGGCGGCGGACTTGTCGTAGTCTTCGTCTGTGATTGCATATGCTGCGGCCATGCCATCGAAGCCCACGGTGGCGGCAAAAGGCTGGGTGACGTAAAGCGCAACGACTTCGGCGCCGACGCTGCGCGCAAAGCATATGCCCTTGTTTGCCGCCTGCGCCGCCAATGCGGAACCATCGGTGGGAATGAGTATCTTTTTGAACATGGCGTTTTACCTTTTATGTTTAACGAATACTGTCTACTGTCTTTATCCTACCTACAACCCGCACAAAAATAAAGCCGGTAAATACACTAGGCGGCGTCTGGCGGCAACGTAGCGGCTGCCTGATACAAGTGCGTGCAGCGGGTACCCGTGCGGCAATACGCCAATACCGGGGCCGGCAATTGTTTAAGCAGTTGGGCAAAGCGCCGCACGTCATCGGCTGTCATGGCCCCGCTGACGACAGGCTGGTATTCGGCTTGCAGGCCCGCAGCGCGCGCGGCGGCCATGACGTCGGCCGACGCCGGCTGCTGGGGACCGCCTTCGTAATCGGGACGATTAATAATGACGCTTTTATAGCCCAGCTCGGCCACGGCGGCCATGTCTTCGGGGCTTAACTGCGGCGCAACGGCAAATTCGGCCGAAAGCGGGTTGATGGGTTGCGACATGGCACTCTCCTGATAATCGATAAATGGATGATGAATTGAATTTTACGCGCGGCCCGGTCAAAGAGGGCCCAGGCTTATTCCGTATTCGCCCAGCCAGTCGCCGGCGGACTCGCCCGCCAGCACCTGGAATTCGGCAAACCGTTGCGCCCCCAGCCCGTCCGACGCGTTTACGCTGGAAGCGGGATGGCACATCAGCACGTCGCCCGCTTGCGCATGGCGCAGCCAGGCTTGCAGCAAGGCTTCATAATTGGCCGCGCCGCCCTGAAAGTCGTAAACCCCAAGAAAGCCGGCATTCAAGGCAAAGCCCCAGCCGCGCGCCAAATTCGCAAACCGGTTCGCACCCAGGGTTTGGATTATTTGCGCCTTGTAGCGCAAACGCGGCGGCACCGTAGGCTGGGCGCGCACGCCCGTGTAGCGCAGCCACGGCAGTTTTGCGGCATAGCGCTGTGCCAGCTCGGTCAGCAAGGCAGTGCGAATTTGCGGCAACTGGTGCACATGCTGGTGCCCATCCACAAAGTCCGGCTCCCGCCCCATAACGTCTTCAAACGCATCCAATTGCCGGACGATTTGCCCGCGCACTGCCTCCGAGTCCAGTCCCCGCGCATAGGCGCGCATGATCAGCCGCGACAAGGGCACGAACATGCCCGAAGCGCCCAGCGCTTCAGTAAAATTCAGATGCAGGCCGGTCTGCAAGCCCGAGGCCTTCAGCGCCGGAGCGTCCTGCTTGAACATCGGCGCGCCCGCCATGCAACTGGTGGCGCTAAGGCGCCCAAGCTGGGCCAAACTCAAGATGCCAGCATCAATCTCGGAATTCATGCCAAAATCGTCGGCGCACACCACAATTCGTTTTGGCTTGTCTGGTGTCGTGTTCACTGGGGCCTTTTCGGAAAAATCGTCATGCAGAATATTATCCGGCAACTGGGTTGGTTTGTTGCAGTCGGCTGCGCCGCTGCCGCCACCCATTGGCTTGTCGTTGTTGCAACCGTCAATTGGCTGGGGCTTGCCCCGCTTCTGGCCAATGTAATTGGATGGCTGATTGCTTTTGTAGTTTCGTTTGCGGGCCACTACCAGTTGACCTTCCGCCAGCAGCACGCGCCCTTGTTCAAGGCGGCGCGCCGTTTTTTTGCCGTTTCGGCGTTGGGCTTCGGGGTAAACGAAGTGGCTTACGCCTGGCTGTTGCAGGCTACTCCTTTGCGTTACGACGTTCTACTGGCCATTATCCTGATCGGCATGGCCTTCATTACTTTTATTTTAGGTCGATTCTGGGCTTTTCGGCACAAAACGTAGGCTGGGTTCCAGCCGGAATTCGCCATACGCTTAATTTTCCATCCTGCGCAAACGGCGCCAGTCCCGCCAGGAAAGGGTAGCCTTCCGACGAGCCGCGGTCGCCCACCAGCCAAACGCTGGCATCGTGCGCAGCGCACAGACGTGCAAGCAGTTCGCCGCTATTGATGAGCAAGGGCGCGGCCGTCGCGGGGTCGAACTGCGCCGCATCGAACACTTCTTTGC
Source organism: Eoetvoesiella caeni (assembly GCF_003315175.1). GTDB lineage: Bacteria > Pseudomonadota > Gammaproteobacteria > Burkholderiales > Burkholderiaceae_B > Eoetvoesia > Eoetvoesia caeni. The sequence goes on from NZ_QNRQ01000005.1 coordinate 265,863, forward strand.
GCCAGGTGTCGACGGTTCTGATGTCCGGGGCATTCCAGTCCGCGACGATGGCCGCGGGTTTGCTGCTGCGTAGATAAAACGCCAGGTCGTAGCGGATGCGCTCCAGCATTACGATGCTGTCCTTGGGCGTATAGGCCAGGCTCATCTTCATGGCCAGGCCCTTGGTCGACGGCCGGGGCGACACGGCAAGGACCACGATGGCCGCGACGCAAATGGCCAGTGCAACCGTCAACGACACAGCAAAGCCGCGCAAAGCCCGCTGCGGCTCGGTGCCGGCCTTGGCGTCCTTCGCATTGAGCCGGCGCGCAAAAGGCAAGGCCAGGAAATACGCCAGCGGAACCAGCGCCGGCAAGACATAGCCCACCAGCTTGGAAGACGGAATGGAAAAGAAAATCAAAACCACCAGCAGCCACGACAGCATCAACCCCTTGATGTCGGCATGCTGCTCGTCTTGCCAAAACCGGCGGCTGGCCAGGCGCCACAGTTGCACCGACCAGGGCAGGGTCAGGACGATCAATACCGGCACATAAAACCAGAACGGATGAGGATTGTTGAATCCCGACTCCAGGAAACGCTGGAAATGCTGGTACACGATGTAGTAATCGAAAAAGCCCGAATAACGCCATTGCATGTACGCCATCCAGGGCAGCGACACGACCAGGAACGCCACAATCGCCGGCGGCCAGAATAAACGGCGCAAAGTATCGAAGCGCTTGCGTCCCACCAGCCAGAAGAAGACAATGCCGCCGGGCAGCACCACACCAATGAGGCCCTTGCTTAAAAAGCCCAGTCCCGCCGCCGCATAGGCCAGCACCAATACCGTGCGATACGCCTGGCCCCGCTCCAGCCGCAATACGGCGCTGGCCAGCAGCAACACAGTGGCCGCTATCATGCCGGCAACCGTCATATCCAGGTTGGCATACTGCCCCGCGCCAAATAAAAACGGCGATGAAGCCAGGATAATGGCGGCAATGGCTGCCACCTGGCGATTCACATGAGTCTTGAGGAACCAGAACAACATGGCAACCATCAAAGTGGCGCACGCCACCGAACTGAAGCGCGCTGCCCATTCGTTCACGCCGAAGACCTGCAGCGCCAAAGCCGTAATCCAGTAAAACAGCGGAGGCTTATGGAAAAAGGGCAAGCCATTAAGCAAGGGCACCAGCAGTTCGTGGGTGCTTAGCATGTTCCACGCCACGCCCACGTAGCGCCCTTCGTCCGGCAAGAACAGAGGGCGGGTCCAGGTTGTGGCGGACAGCCACACAAACGTCAGGGCGGCAACCACCCAGGTCGAGCGGATGGCAAGCAGCTTGGCAGCCTGGCGGGCAAGGAAATTCATGGCGGCGGCGCCCTATTGTGGGTTGTTAATGTTGTTCGGGCGGCGAGGCGCGATCGGCAAGGCCTGTGCCTTTTTGCGTGCGCACAATATAGATGGGCCGGTTCTTTACTTCGCCGAATATCCGGGCGATGTACTCGCCCAGCACGCCCACCGAGATCAGGTTGATGCCTGCAAAAAACAGCACGACGATAATCAGCGTCGCCCAGCCCTGCACTGCGTCGCCGTATAGCCAGTGATTGATTATGATGAAAAGCCCATATATAAAAGACAGCGCCGACAACCCTATGCCCGCAATGCTCAACAAGCGCAGCGGCCAGGTCGTGAAGGCGGTCAGGCCGTCAAGGGCAAAGCGAAACAGCTTGAAGGGCTTGAAGGTAGAGGCGCCATGCAAGCGTTCGGGCGGCGAATAGTAAAACGGCTCGGCCCGAAATCCCACCCAGGCGAATAAACCCTTCATGAAGCGGTTGCGCTCGGGCAGCAGCATCAGGGCGTCGACCACCTTGCGGTCCATTAAGCGAAAGTCGCCGGCGTTTTCAGGCACACGCATGCCGCCGGACTCGCGCATAAGCTGATAGAACAGCTTGGTGCCCACCCGCTTGAATGCCGACTCGTCCTCACGCGTGGCCCTCACCGCATACACCATGTCGGCCCCCCCTTCCCAACGCTTGAGCATTTCAGGAATCAAGGCCGGCGGATGTTGCAGGTCGGCGTCCATGGTAACCACCACCTGGCCGCCCGCCGCATCAAGCCCGGCGCTGAGTGCCGCTTCTTTGCCGAAGTTGCGCGACAGCTGCAAATAAACGACTTCCGGATTTTCGTCGGCCCAGCGGCTCATGGACAAGGCCGTGCCGTCGATGCTGCCGTCATCGACCACAATCACCTCGAATACCGGGACCAACGACCGCAAGACCGCAATCAATTCAGGCAACAGCACATTAAGATTGGCGTCCTCGTTGAGGCACGGAATAACGCAGCTAATAGATGACAGACGAGGCATGTAGTTACTTCGAGGTTGAGGTATAGGCTCGGGAAGCAAGGCCGGCCTAAAATCGGCACGCCATTGCTTGAACGCGGCTAACAGAACGATTGTCGCCCGTCGCACGCGGCAATACCAGATCAGTTTCAGCAATGTATAGCAGGTGTTAAAGGAATGCAACAAACCGACACAAGACGCGACCGGATATTGATTCAACCCATCGCGGGACGGAAACGTAGAAGCAATTGGCGCGCCGGCCGTCTATGTGCCTGATTCGCCACAAGCGACCTACGGTTCTGACGCCCTCTGCCGTCCACGGCATTTGGAGATTGACGCCGCCATGCAATTTTCATAAGATGCATATAAAATAGATCTTATACCCGCCCCTGGAGTCTTATGCGTTGCACTAGGCGCGCCTTCCTCGGGAAGCATTCTGCACAACCCTGGATTTATGGAGTTTTTTGTGGCAACCCGAGACGATCTGTGCACTGAAGAAGAAGTGGCCAAGCTGGTCTACGACTTTTACGACCTTGTCCGCGCCGACAACACACTAGGCCCTATTTTCAACGAGCATATTCAAGACTGGGACAAACACCTTGGGCGCATGGTGCAGTTCTGGTCGTCCATGCTGCGCGGCACCGGCACCTACAATGGCACGCCCATGCCCGTGCACATTGCACTGCCCAACCTTAGCGCTGAACTATTCCAGCAATGGCTGGGCCTGTTTCATCAAACCGTGCAAGCCATACCCAACCGCGCTTTTGCCGAAAAAGCCGAAGAATTCGCCCATCGCATAGCACGCAGCCTGTGGTACGGCTACCAGTTATACAACAAACCAGAAACCTCCCCCACCGAGGTGTTCAATGCCTGACATCCAACAAATCAACGAGCCCGGCCGCCGTCCCGCGGCGCCAGCGCCAAATCTGCGCGCCTTTTTAAGCCTGGGGTTTCGCCCTCTGTACATCGCGGGCTGCCTCTGGGCGCTGGTCTCCGTTGCCATCTGGATTTTTGCCCCGCAAGCCATCCCGGCGCCCTTGTCCGGCATTGCCTGGCATGCGCACGAAATGCTGTGGGGCTTCATAGCCACCATTGCCGTGGCTTTCCTGCTTACCGCCGCGGCCACCTGGACGGGCTTCAATCCTCTTAAAGGCTGGCCTCTTGCCATATTGTGCCTGCTTTGGATCGTTGCGCGCGCAGGCTATCTGGCAGGCGGGCTTACGGCCTTCACTGTAGCGTGCCTGGCCGAGTCCGCCTTTTTCCTTTTAAGCGGGCTAGCCTTGCTTCGCGTCGTGATCAAAGGCAAAAGCCGGCGCAACTACGGCTTGCCTTGGCTGGTTCTGGGGCTTGGCGCTGCCAACGCGCTGTTTCTTCAGTCGGCGCTAAAAGGCAACTATATAGAACTTATGCAGCACTTCGACCTTGGGCTTGTCTGCATGGCCGTCATCGCCCTGCTTATCGCCCGGCGCGTCATTCCATTTTTTGCCATGCGGGCATTGCCCGACCTGAAGCTGCCCATGCAAACACGCAGCGGCCATGTGCAATTGGCCTTCGGCGTTGCCGCAATTATCCTGGGGCTGGCTGGCCTGCCGGTTTATATGGGCGCGGCCCTGGCCGTCACTGGCCTTATCGCCCTTATCCAGCTCGTTACCTGGAAGCCGGCCGCGGTCCAGCACAAGCCTATTCTGTGGATACTGTACATAGGCTATGCCTTCCTGGGCCTGGGCCTGGTCTTCGCAGGAGTCCATCTGGCCGGCCTGACTCCCGAGATATTCGGACGCTCGGCCGTGCATGTGCACATTATTGCCATGGGCGGCTTCTCGGTCTTGATCATCGGCATGGTCACGCGTACCGCACTGGGCCACCTGGGGCGCCCGCTGGTGCTCGACCGCAGCATGCGCGGGGCCTACGTGCTGGTTCTCATTGCCGTAATCCTGCGCCTGGCCGCCTTATGGCCGACCGCCGCCGCGCCGCATTTGCTGCATCTGGCCGCCGCGGCGTGGGTGCTGGCATTCGCCTTGTATTTATGGCGCTTCGTGCCCATGCTGATTCGCCCGCGCCCCGACGCCGGACACTAGGACCCGCATGCGCCTGACCACTCTGACCGACTACGCGCTACGCTTGCTGATGCACGTCGCGCAACACCCCGAACGCCTGTGCACCATCGCCGAGGTGGCGCAGACCTACGATATCTCGCAACCGCACCTGATGAAAATCACCCACTTGCTGGGCCAGCGCGGATGGCTGGAAACCACCCGGGGAAAGAACGGCGGAATACGCCTGGCCATGGCACCCGAGCAAATCAACCTGGGCGCCGTCGTACGCGACACCGAACATGACTTCGAACTGGTCGAGTGTTTTGCCGAAGGCAATTCGTGCACATTAAGCGGCCAATGCGGGCTGACCGCCATTTTCAATGGTGCTTTGCAAGACTTCCTGCGGCACCTGGACAACTACACCTTGGCCGATGTCCTGCCCGGCGGCCGCAACTCCGGCCCCGGCCTCAAAGAACATCCCATAGCCTTGATGCGCAGCGCGGCGCGCCATATCGAACGCTAACGCAATGCCGCGCGCCGCCGGCGCATGCGCCGGTATGTCGTGAAGCTAAGGTGGCGGCGCAAGCGGCGCCCTTCCCTTAGCCTGCGTCCATGGGCCGAAAGCAAATCGCCGCGGGTCAACATGCCCAGCACACGCCCCGGCTGGGACGGATCCACGACCAGCAAGCGCCCGACGTTCTCGACCACCATGTGGTCGGCCGCCTCGCGCAATGTATGCTGCACCGTTACCGCAATGGGTGGGCGCTTGATCAACTCGCCCAGCGTGGCCGACGGCAAGTGCGCCGGATCGAAGAAGGTACGCCGGGTAAGCACTCCCAGAGCGCGCCCCGCCGCGTCCATGACCGGATAACCTTGATGCTGGCTCTCGGGCCGGCCCTGCGCGATCCAGGCCTGGACCTGCGCCAGGGTTTGCGAGGCGCTCAAAGTAACCACATGGGTCTCGCATACGTCGCCCACCAGCACTCTTTCCAGATAGTCGGCCTTGTATTCCGACGGCACACGCACTCCGCGCCGGACGATTTTCTCGGTCATGATGGTATTGCGCATAAGCACCGCCGAGACCAGGTATGCCGCGGTGCAGGCGCCCAGCAACGGCAATAAGCCGGCCGGCTGGCCGGTGGTCTCGAACGCAAAAATCACGGTCGTGAAGAGCGCGCGCGAGGCGCCGGCAAAAATTGCCGCCATGCCAACCAGCGCAGCGATGCGAGGATCAATTCCCAGACCAGGAAAATAAAGGCTCAGGCCAATTCCAGCCATGGCTCCAAGAGCCCCGCCTATGGTGAACAGAGGTGCAAGCGTCCCGCCTGAAGTGCCGCTGCTCAGCGAGACCGACCATGAAATGAACTTCATGACGCACAAGAAAGCCAGCGCGCCGAAAGTCAGGCGGCCATTAAGAATGTCTTCGATATTGGTGTAGCCAACGCCCAGCGTAAGCGGCGCAAAATACCCCACTATGCCCACCACCACCGCGCCAATGGCGGGCCACCACATCCAGTGCACGGGAAGCTTCTCGAAGGCGTCTTCGATACCGTAGACGGCGTGCGTAACGCCTACGCTGATCAAGCCCAGCAACGCTCCGATCGCCACATACAAAGCCAGCGCCACGCCACCCGGCGCAACCAGTGTGTCCATCAAGAAAACCGGTGTCGTTCCCATCAACAAATAGCGCATGCCCGTGGCCACCACGCAAGCCAGCGCAACGGGAATCAAAGAGCGCGGCCGCAGCTCGAACAACAAAAGCTCCACCGCCAGGGCAACCGCCGCTATCGGCGCGGAAAAAATGGCCGCCATGCCGGCCGCCGCACCTGCGGCCAGCAAGACTTTGCGTTCGCTGGCGGTAACGCGCAAGAACTGGCCCACCATCGAACCGAGCGCGCCGCCCGTGGCAATGATCGGCCCTTCGGCACCGAAGGGCCCGCCAGTACCGATGACAATGGCCGAAGAGATGGGCTTGAGGAAGGTAATGCGGGTGGGAATGCGCGACTCGTTCTGCAGCACCTGCTCCATTGCCTCGGGAATGCCATGGCCGCGAATGGCTCGCGAGCCCCAGCGCGCCATCAGGCCGGCGATCAAGCCGCCTATGACTGGAATCAGGATCACCCAGGCGCCCAGGTGCGGCACCGCTTCGGCAGGCGCCGAAAATTCGGTCGACCAGCGGCCGTAGAAAGCCAGGTTGGTAATCAGGCCTATCAAGACCATCAACACCTTGGCGATAAGCCCGGCGGCGGCACCCAGGACCATGGATATTCCGATAATGCGCAAGACCCGCCTGTCAATCAAGGTCGAACGCCTTGGCATGCGGGCCGCATCCAGGCTCAGGCTAAGCTCGGGAGCCACAGGCAGCCCATCTGTACTGCCTTCGGTGCGCACACCACTATGGGCCGCTTCGGAAAATGGGTCTGACTCGGTTGTCGGCACGGCGCCTCTGAACGCTGAAAATTTACTTTAGCCAGACATTATGATGGGGTTATGCTTTCAACAAACTTAAAACAGATGCAGGGGCGCGGCGGGCAACCGCCGTAAAACGCAAAAAAGCCGGGCTCGGCAGGCTTGCGGAGCTCGGCTTTTGAACGACAGGCCAGGCCTGTCACGCGATCAAACGATATCGCAGCGTATGGTAATGGGATGCGCCCGCAGCGCTGCCAGGACCTTGGCATCGACCGGGCCTTCCACGTCGGAAATCACATAGCCCACCTGGCCTTTGGTTTGCAATTGCTGGCTGACGATGTTCAGGCCGAACTCGGCCACCAGGCTGCTTAGCGTGCCCAAGGCGCCCGGCAAGTTGCGGTGCACGTGCAAAATACGGGCTGCGCCGGCCGCTTCCTGGTAAGGTATTTCGGGGAAGTTGACCGCCCCTTTGGTCGTCCCGCTAAGCACGAAACGCACCAGCTTCTCGGCCACTTCGCGCCCGATATTCTCTTGTGATTCTTGCGTACTGCCGCCGATATGCGGCGTAAGAATCACGTTGCGCATGCCGATCAGCGGGCTTTTCAAAGGCTCGTCGCGCCCTTTGGGTTCGGTCGGGAAAACGTCAATGGCTGCGCCCGACAAATGGCCCGACTTCAGGGCATCGTGCAGCGCGTCGATGTCCACCACCGTACCGCGCGACGCATTGATAAGGATGGCACCGGGCTTCATGGCGGCGATCGTCGCCGCGTTCATGATGTCTTTTGTGCCGCGCCCGCCGGGAACGTGCAGCGTAACCACATCGGACTGCCCCAGCAATTGCGCAAGCGTGGTGCAGGCCCGGGCGTTGCCCAGCGGCAGCTTGGCTTCGATGTCGTGAAAGACCACGCGCATGCCGGCGGCTTCGGCCAAGGTGCCGACCTGAGAGCCGATATTGCCGTACCCGATGATACCCAGCGTCTTGCCCCGGGTTTCGAACGCCCCATCGGCCGTCTTGTCCCAGAACCCATGGTGGACACGATCGTTTTTTTCAGGGATGCGGCGCAACAACAGTATGGACTGGCCCAATACCATTTCAGCCACCGAACGCGTATTGGAAAACGGCGCATTGAATACCGGCACCCCCCGCAGCATGGCCGTTTCCAGATCGACCTGGTTGGTTCCGATGCAAAAGCAGCCCACCGCGCGCAAGTCCGGCAACTGGGACAAAAGCGCCGCATCCAGGTGTGTACGCGACCGGATCCCCACCAACTGTGCGCCCTTCATGGCTTCAAGCAGCGATTCAGGCGGCAACGCCGAAGCATGGGCCACGATATCGTTCAGGCCCGCCGCGGCAAATACTTCGTGGGCACTTGGATGAATATTCTCAAACAGGACAATACGAGTCATAACGCCTTCCAATGCAAACATCAAAAGGCTTATTGTGACTCATTCAGGTAAAAAGCGCCCTGGCGCCCCTTCACGAGAAAGGGGTTTCTCTTCCTGTTCCTAATAAGGGTGGCGGTCTTTCTTGGCCATCCAGGCATCGTAGGCTTTCAGCCCGACATCCCGTTCGAAGTTTGGGGTGACGGCGATGCGTCTTTCATCCCAGGGCTTGGCAAAATCTTCGTATTGGAAGGCATCATCAAAGCCGATCTTGCTGGTGTCTTTCAAGCTGGCCGCGAAGTAGACATGGTCGATGCGAGCCCAATAGATGGCGCTCATGCACATCGGGCAGGGGGCGCCGTTGATGTATATCTCGCAGCCTTTAAGCATGCGTGCGCGCTCGGATACGGGGTCGGGCGAGCCAGCTTCCCGGGGAATCATCTCAAGAATGGTGCCCGCGCCGTAATCGCTGCCTAGCAGCGCCTTGGGATTGAGCCGGGCCGATGCGTCCATGATGGCCGTGATTTCGGCGTGAAATACAGGGATGCCGGTCAAGAGCACACGGTTCTGGCCACGCCCGATGATTTCCCCGTCTTTGACAATAACAGCCCCAAACGGTCCGCCCCAGCCTTTTTCGACGGACTCGATCGCCAGGCGCGTGGCTTCTTCCATAAACTTGCGCTTGCCTGGGTCTGTTGTGACTTTGATTGACGATTTGGACTCCGCCGCACTTGCCAGGTCGATTGACATGATCGATGCGGCAGCCAGCGTTCCGGCTAAAGTGCGTGTCAGGAATTTGCGCCGGTCGATGTGTTGGGAACAATTGCAGTCTGCTGGAAGCATGGACTATCTCACTTGGATTATTTGTCGCAAAATACGACAAAAAAATGCTAATTGAGTTTTGTCCGCCCACAAACAGTAATTACCCTTGTACGATGACCATGCTTCGCAATTAAATTCGAACAATCCGTCGTTCAAAGATACAGCGCCAACCAGCCTAGCCCATCGTTCTCAATAACAGCGCGCTGGACTACAATACGACCCCATTACCACAATCAACGGAGACGCGGGACAAGTCCGCCATATCGCCGCCAATGAGCATCCAATTCCCAAGGGCAGCCGCCCTCTCTTCGGCGGCGCCATGACCCAGGCGGCCGACACCGCTTTCTTTTCCTGGGACACAGGTAGCCGCCCGCACACCTTGACCCTGCGCGGCGCCTGGACGCTGGATAACTATGCCGTGCTTGGGCGGCAGATCGCAGGCTTTCGCGCCGACAATGCAGGCGCCGACGCGCTATCGTCCGGCCGCATCGACAGCCAGGGCCTGACCGCGCTCGACACAGCCGGCGCCTCGCGCCTGGTCGAACTGCTCGGCCCCGAACTGACCAAGGCCGCAGTCGGTCCGCAGTCGCCATTGCCGGCAGAGCGCAAAGCGCTATTGCAAACTGTAGCCGCCGCACAAAGCCACGCAAACACACAAGACGTGCCAGCCAAATCGCCTCTGTTGCTTGAATTGCTGGAACGGATCGGAACAAACATGGAAGGGCTTTGGCGGCAAAACATCGCCCTGCTCGGTTTCATAGGCCTGACGCTTGAGGCCCTGTTGCGCAATATGGTGCGCCCCGGAAGCTGGCGCATTACCTCCATCGTGGCGCAGATCGAACAAACCGGGCTGAACGCCGTTCCCATCGTGGCGCTGTTGACCTTCATGGTGGGCGCGGTCATCGCATTTCTTGGGGCGACCGTGCTGGCCGACTTCGGCGCCACTATCTACACCGTCAACCTGGTCGCCTTTTCATTTCTGCGGGAGTTTGCCGTTTTGCTCACGGCTATCCTTATGGCCGGACGCACCGCCAGCGCCTTTACCGCGCAGTTAGGCTCCATGAAGGCCAACGAAGAGATCGATGCGATCCGCATGCTGGGCCTGAACCCTATCGACGTCCTGGTATTGCCGCGCATACTTGCCTTGCTGGTGTCGATGCCGCTGCTGACCTTTATCGGCATGATCTCCGGGATTCTCGGCGGAGCCCTGGTGTGCGCGCTGGCGCTGGGTATTTCGCCCACCATGTTTCTTACCATTTTCCAGGACAGCATCGAACTGCGGCATTTTCTGCTGGGCATGGTCAAGGCTCCGATCTTCGCCTATGTCATCGCCATCATCGGCTGTATGGAAGGATTCAAGGTCTCGGGCAGCGCGCAATCTGTCGGAGAGCACACGACTTCCGCCGTCGTGCAATCGATTTTCATCGTGATTCTGCTGGATGCACTGGCAGCGCTTTTCTTCATGGAGATGGGATGGTAGCCCCCAGCGCCCGCTCCGGCAGCGATGCGATTATCCAGGTGCGCAACCTGACCAATCAGTTCGGCGCCCATGTCGTGCACAAGAACCTGAACCTGGACGTCTACCGTGGCGAAATCCTGGGCGTGGTGGGCGGCTCGGGTACCGGCAAGTCCGTACTGCTGCGCTCCATCGTGGGCTTGCAAAAGCCCGCCCAAGGCACTGTCCATATCTTCGGCCAGGACGCACTGGCGGCTTCGCCCGACCAGCGTTCCGCAATGGAGCGCCGCTTTGGCGTGCTGTTCCAAAGCGGGGCGTTGTTTTCGTCGTTGACCGTCACCGAAAATATCGCCATGCCTCTTATGGAGCATGCCGGCATGAGCCGTCCGGAAGCGGAACACCTGGCTGGCTTGAAGATTGCCCTGGCCGGCCTGCGCGCCGAGGCGGGCCAGCAGTATCCAGCCTCGTTGTCCGGCGGCATGGTCAAGCGCGCCGCCCTGGCCCGCGCTCTGGCGCTGGACCCCGAAATACTCTTCCTGGACGAACCGACCGCCGGCCTCGATCCCATCGGCGCAGGGGCGTTCGACCAACTGATACTGACCTTGCGCGACGCGCTGGGCCTGACCGTATTCCTCGTCACCCACGACCTCGATACCCTTTACACTATTTGCGACCGCGTAGCCGTGCTCTCGGATAAAAAAGTTTTAGTGGCCGACACCCTGCAGGTTGTCGAAGCCGCCGACGATGCATGGGTGCACGACTACTTTCACGGGCCGCGCGGACGCGCCGCCCAAAAAGCCGCCAAACCGGCCCAGGAGTCCAAATAATGGAGCCACGCGCTCATCATGTCTTGATCGGCCTATTCACCGTCGCCATCGTATGCGCCGCCTTGTTGTTCGCACTATGGCTGGGCAAGTCGTACAAAGACGTTGAATTGCGCTACTACACGGTGATCTTCAACGAAACCGTGCGGGGCCTGTCACGCGGCAGCGCAGTACAGTACAGCGGCATAAAGGTGGGCGACATCACCGACCTTTCCCTGGATCCGCAAGATCCCCGCAAAGTACGTGCCCATATCCGTGTCGAAGGCAATATTCCCATTACGCAAGACACCAAGGCCAAGCTGGCCTTGACGGGCATTACGGGCACGTCCGTCATCGAGCTAAGCGGCGGCACGCCCGGCAGCCCGCCGCTGGTGGGCCAGAACGGCAAAGAGCCTGTCATCGTGGCTACGCCTTCGTCGCTGGCCCAGTTGCTTGCCAACGGCGACAACCTGATGGCCAACCTATCCGAACTGATCATCAACGCAAAGGCTTTCCTGTCGGCCGAAAACGCACAGCGCCTTGGCAAAACACTGGAATCGCTGCAAGAGGTCGCCAACGCCATGGCCGGCGAAAAAGACAACGTCGACGCCATGCTCAAGACACTGGCTACGGCCAGCCAGCAAGCCACGACGGCGCTGCGGCAGGCAACCGAGTTAATGCGCAACACCGACAATCTGGTCAAGAACCAGGGGGCCCGCACCCTGGACAGCGCCCAGCAAGCCATGGCCTCGCTGGAAGAAGCCAGCTCGAATATCAATGAAATACTGCGCAAGAACAAAAGTGCCATCAACGGGGGCATGCAGGGCCTGAACGAAATCGGACCCACCCTGCAAGAGTTGCGCAACACGCTGGCGTCCATGCGCAATGTCACCCGCCGCCTGGAAGAAAACCCCACAAACTACTTGCTGGGACGAGAAAAAATGCAGGAGTTCCAACCATGACCACCTTGCTATCGCCACACATAAGAAAAATCCACCGCCTGGGCCTGGCGGCAGCCGCATTGCTGCTGTCAGCCTGCTCTATATTGCCGCAGTCCGAAACCCTTACCGTCTATCAGCTTCCTGCTGCGCAACTCGCGCAGCAAACACCGGCCAAGAAGGAAAACGGTGCGCCTTTGTCGCTGCGCATAGCAACGCCATACAGCAGTCAGATGGTCGACAGCGCACGCATACTGGTGGTACCGCAAGGCAGCCAGATCAGTGCATACAGCGGTGTACGCTGGAGCGACCCTGCACCCGTCCTGTTACGCAACCGCCTGGCCAGCGCGTTTCGCGCCGATGGGCGCTTCGCCTCCATCAGCCTGGGCAATAGTGCAGGCCCGGACGCCGACTTCGAGCTGGCCGGCGACCTGACGGCATTTCAAACCGTCTACGAAAACGGCGCGCCCGCGGTTCATGTCCACTACGACGCTTCCCTGGTGCAATCGTCAAGCAATCGCAGCATCGCCACACGTAGTTTCGACATCGTTGAGCCTGTGCAGGGCAAGGAAGCGCCCGAGGTCGTCAAGGCTTTCGGCCGCGCAGCCGACCGATTGTCCGCGGAACTGATCGACTGGACGCTGCTGCACGGCAAATAACAAGGCGCCCCGCCGACAGCCAAGACATTCAAGCTGAACAGGTACAATCACGCGCAGGCGCCCGGTACCCCTGCGCCGCAACTTCCTGAAACCAATACGGTGCACGCCGATCTAGCGGCCTGACGCCCGGGATAAACTTTTGGCCAACAACGGTTTCTTCAAGCGCCTTATCGCCTTCCTTGTTCTGATCACGGGGGTTCTGCTGGTTCCAGCGGCCGCGGCGCAAGATCTCATCGTTTCGCGCGCCATGCTGGAAGACAAGGATGGCACGCTGACGATTAGGCAGGTTTCAAGCCGCGAGTTCAGCCCTATGGAGTCAACGCTCTCCGAGGGCTACTCGAACTCCGTATATTGGCTGCGCCTGCAGGTACGCGCCCCTTCTACAGGCAACGCGGTCGTACTGCACATCGGCCCAACCTTGCTTGACGAGGTTCGCCTTTACGAGTCGGCCACAGGCAGCCCCAAGGAATGGCTTACGCGCGTCACCGGCGACCGTTATGCTTATGAAGATCGCGATCGCAACGATATTGCCTTGGGCTTTGTCGTTAACGTGACAAGCCCCGAGAAAACCCTTTATCTGCGCATCAAGACGACAAGCGCCTACCAGGTCACCGTAGAAGGCCTGGAGCCGCAGCAAGCAAGCCAAAAGGCCGGGCAATCCACTCTAATCCGGAATATTTTTATCGGGCTTATGCTGTGGGCTCTGGTATGGGCGATAGACCACTACATAGTCGGTCGCGAGGCGGCCGTGGGCCTCTTCGCCGTTTATCAAGGCATATACATTCTCTACGGCCTAAGCGTCACCGGAAATTTAGCGCCTTTTGTCCCGTACGATTTCCCCCAATTGGCCGACTGGCTAAGCAATATTCTGGCCTGTACGGCGCCTTTTATGTTTCTGCTGTTCAGCCGGGCGCTGCTGAAGCTGTACTCCCCGCCGGGACTGCGGGGACTCACTGTATTTTTCCTGGCCTTTCCGGTTCAAATGGCCGCAATGGCGCTGGGCTATACGATGATGGCCCTGGGCATCGGCGCCGCCATCACTTTGGCAGGTGCCTGGTACTGCGTGGCGCTGGCCTTTACCGCCAGGCGCGAACAAGTTCCCAGCCGAAGACTCCTGCAGGCAATGTATGTCATGCTTGCTGTTGTCGCCACGCTGTTCGTTCTGACCGACTTCGGTTGGACAACGCTTATTGGCACGACATCAAAAAGTGCGTGGGCGATGCTCTTCGGCGGAATAATAAACAGCAGTCTGATTTGCACCATGCTGTACATGCGGCTGCGCCAATTGCGCCGGGACGCGCAACAGTCGACTCTGTCCCTGGCGCTATCGCAACAGGCACTCGAAATCGAACGCGCGCATAAAAAGCAGGCAGAAACCCACGCCCGTACCGACTATCTGACAGGCCTGTTCAACCGCCGCCATTTTGTCGAACGGGTCGAAAGCGAACTTGCCCGCGCCATCCAGCGCCATGAGCCGCTGTCGCTGCTGATGATAGACATTGATCACTTCAAGGCGGTCAATGACACATGGGGCCACAGCGCCGGCGATGCCGTACTCCAGCACGTCGCGCATTTGATCCGCGACACCCTGCGCGAACACGATATTTTGGGCCGCATCGGCGGAGAAGAGTTCGCCGCCGCACTGGTCTGCGCCGATAAAGAGCACGCCCTGGCAGTGGCGCAGCGCATCCGCAGCACGGTGGAGAACGCCGTCATAAGCCTGCCCAAAGGCCAGCCAATACAAGTTACCCTTTCCCTGGGGCTCACACAGCTACAAGGCCAGGACGCCACCCTGGACGACTTGTTGCACAAAGCCGACGAAGCCTTGTACCGGGCCAAGCAGTCCGGCCGCAATATCATCATGACCACGTGATGACATTGCGCCGTAGCCGTCCAAAGATTTAACTCTGGTGCATCGCGTCCTCCGAATGCGGAGCCAGGAGAGGCTGGCGCATGACGCACCGAGCGCCCGCGCATTACCTCCGCAATCTGGATTCAAACCAATCAGCGAGCTCGGTATATTTTTCATGCGTATGGTTGTAGATGCAGTGATCCCCATCGCGCCAGACAATAAGAGACTTGTCGCTGGACATTGCCCCATCATAAATACGGCGTGCATTTTCAAGAAGAAAGACCTGATCGGGCTCGCCATGCAGTTGCAACAATGGACAGCTTAGCCCTTGAATGGAAGGACCGATATCGAACTCCCTCATTCTAGTTTCAGCCTCGACAGAATCCGAAACGCCCAGGATTGCCTTCACTTTCTCGATAAAACGCGGGTAGCGATCAAGAATCTCAGCGGGGCGAACTGTGCCACCATTGACGCAGCAGGCGATAATTCGTGAGTCTTGGATTGCACATGCAGCTGCAAGAAACCCTCCCATACTGTTCCCCCAGATTCCGATTGCGGTGAAAGGAATCTGACTTGCTATTTGATCGAGCGCCACCGACACGGCCTCGGTGAAATCGTGACCCAGGTATAAACGATGAAACAGACGCGACTCGCCCTGGCCGATACCATCAAGGAGCAGTGTTGCAACACCTCGTTCAGCGAGATATTGCGCACCCAGGAAATACTCTTCACGCCAGCCGTCAAAACCGCCAAGACAGACCACCAACGGCATCGGCCCCAAGCGGGAAGGCCGTACCAACCAGCCGCACAGCTGGCCTTCACGATAGGCAAAATCCATCTTGCGAATATCAAGGCATTCTAGACGCGCCGCCTCCGAAAATGACGATACCATCCGCGCGTAGACGCCGCGCTTTTCTTCTGTGTCTGACGTTATCGCAGAATGCCCAAATCGAAAACACGCAGAGGCATAATGGAAACTAGCGCGAGCCGTTTCCGTGTTTCCCTCGCCCAGAGCGATTCGCGCCTGCGTCAAATTGCGCTCCGCGAGCGCAATGGCCGCGTCGACCCACCGAGTCGCTCGATCGCCTATCGAGTGCAGCGCCATAGCGTCCGCATACTCCATTCCGCCGCCCAGCAGTCGTTGCATCGGCATGGCTCGCGCGTGGCTTTCATTATCCTTCCGAAGCGCCTCATCCGCCTTCTTGGCGCCCAGCAGAACTTCGCCAAGTAGCGGCTCCACTATTCTTTCCGTCATGCTGAATTTCCCCCCAAAAGCTTATTAGGCTCAACCACAGAGCGTGAGCCCCAACTGGCGCAGCGCCCTTAATCGTTGCGCTTCGAGAATCCATCCCTAAGGCGAAGAATTAGCGCATCAATATCAGCCTTGTCTTGCACACCACCAAATACATAGAAATCAGGACGCACCAAAATTGCACTGACATTGTTAGCGGAAAAATAACGGAAATACGTGCCATCGATGTCAACTACGGCATCCGCGACGTTTGGTTCGTCCACCACCGGAATCGGGCGAATCACCCGTGTCTCAAGCAATTGGAGCAATTCTCGGGAGCCATCGGAAAGTAATTCATCAACATCAAAGTTACTGATCAATTGCCAGCCGAGCCCCAGCACGTCATCACACCGCCCCTCTTTGCCCAAATGCCGAACTTGGCCTTGCGGTCCGAGTTCTCCAGTAACGGAATGGGCTTCAGCACTATGATCTATCAGTCCATCACGCAAAATTGGAAAAGGCGGCGGCGGGGGCACTGCTCCGTCCCTGAAAGCCTGGTCGCGAGCCTCGGCTGCTTCCGGATCCACCATGCATGAAATTTTCCCCACCTGTACTGCCAGATCGATGATTTCTTTGACGTGCGGCGAACGTTCTTGCTGGTACGTTTCCAACAGCGCAGCATCGGCCTTATCCTTCAGCACCAAATCGAGCTTCCATGCTAAGTTTTTTGCATCCCTGACTCCCGAGCACATACCTTGACCAAGGAATGGTGGCATCAAATGGGCGGCATCCCCCACAAGAAACACTCTATCCTTAGACCACTGCGAAGCCAGCCCCGACTTGAACGTATAAATAATTTGCCGGATGAGATCGGCATCGTCCGGCGCCATCCAGGGCCGGATCGTCTCCCAGGCGTGCTCAGGACGCAATAACGTTTCGCGGTCCTCACCTGGCATAACCATATATTCGAAACGACGATGCGATTTGCCTAATTGGAATAAACACAATGGCCGCTTGGGGTCGCATATCTGGCCATTATCAAACTCATAATGAACCGGCCCTTTTTGTTTGAGATCCAGAACCACCCAGCTTTCGTTGAATCCAAGGTCGGTCCACGGCAGGTTCAAATGTTGGCGCACGAAGCTGTTGGCGCCGTCGGCACCCACCAAGTATCTACCTTTGACCGTCTTGGTTTCGCCCGTGGCCTGTTGACGCCCCTGCGCATCAACCATGTATTGACGCAGCTCCAGCGAAACATGGTCGGCATGCGTAGTGATTTCCACCGCTTCCCAACCATGATTGACGCTAACGGTCGGATATTGTTGGACAGCATGATGCAGGGCGTTTTCCAGATAGGGTTGGAACATCAAGTAGTCGGACATCCAGCCAGACACACCAACCTGATCCCAATCGAAGGTAATGAGAGTTTCACCCTTTCCGTTTCGCCATTGATATTTCGTCGCCGGAAACACATCTTCCTCAATCTGCTCCGCGCAGCCAACAGACTGAAAGATACGCATTATTTCGTGATCGAAGTGGCCGGCCCGCGGCAAAGCATAAAGAGAACTGTGCCGCTCGAAAACGGCGACATTATGTCCGCGCTGGCCCAACATCGCCGCAAGCGCCTGACCCACCGGCCCATAACCGATCTGTACTACATCAAAAATCTCGTCGGACATTCCATGCTCCCCGCCGGGTATCTGAAATACCCTGACATTGCTTTATTTATTAAATGTTTATCGTGAAAAATGAATATTAATTCATATTTGAATATTAATTCATTAATGAAAAATTATTCAACATAGGGATAACCCGTGCTGACTCGGCCTGAACTGAACGGCTGCGGTAGACTTTATGTCTCAACACAACGGATCTTCAATGAACAAGCAGTCGAACGCGTCAATCCCTCAATCATCCAAGACCGCAGCTGTAAGTCGAGTAAGGCAACGAACACGCTTGCGTCTCATTGCCGCAGCCGAGTCCGTTATGGCGCGGCACGGTGTAGAAGGCGCCACCATCCAAGCGATTACAGAAGAAGCTGAACTGGGCATAGGTACCTTTTATAACCACTTCGAATCAAAGGAAGAATTGGCCAAAGCCGTGTTTGCGCTGCGGGCTGAAGGGCTTGGAAAGGTTCTGGACTTCATCAGCGGAAAATACAAAGACCCCGCAAAAGCAATCGGATACATTCAACGCACCTATGTCGAGCGATCGCTTGCCGACCCAATCTGGGGATGGTTTTTAATACGCGCCGAATTCGCACTTCGGCAATACGACGAAACTTTTCGAGATCGCGCAAGGACTGATATCCTGCGGGGAATTCAAGCAAAGCGCTTCACTTGCTCCAATTGCATCGAAACAGCGATTACCGTGACGCTCAGTTCGTTGTTTGCCGTAACCAAGCAGATACTGGAAGGCCGAGCCGACAAAGCCGCCGCAATGGAATTGAATGAACTCCTATTGCGAATGTACGGTCTCTCGGCCGAGGAAGCTGCCAAGCTTGCGCGATCGCCACTACCGGACTTCGATGCAATGCTGAAAGAAGCCGGTCCCCGGCCATGACGGTTCTATAGGGAAGAAGATGCGCGCGCCTGCCATGCGGCATCACAGCGACGGGTGTATTCTTTCGCCATGGACTCCCTGATCGCGGCTTCTGCACGCGCGCTCGCCGCTGGCGATGCGCTTGGCGCCCTGAAGCGGGTCGCTCTGCGCGACGACCCTCCGGCGCTGGCATTGCGCGGTATTGCCATGGCTCAGTTGGGCGACTACTCGCTCGCCCGCGAGCTGCTTCGCCACGCTGGCCGCGGCTTCGGCAGCCACGAAGAATTGGCGCGCGCCCGTTGCATCGTCGCCGAGGCCGAGGTGGCGCTGGCCATGCGCGATTTCGGCGGTTCGCCGCGCTTGCTGACGGCAGCCGTGGCCGCACTGGAGGCCCATGCCGACCATGCCAATGCGCTGCAAGCAAGACTTATCGCGGCGCGCAGGCTTTTATTGCTTGGCCGTATCGACAACGCAAAGGCTGCACTGGCGCAACTGGATGCGGACGGCCTTCCGCCATCGTTCAGCGCAGTGGCGCAGCTTACCGCGGCGGAACTGGCGCTGCGCTCGCTGCATGTCGATTCGGCGCGGGCATCGCTTGCCCGTGCGCTTGAAGCCGCCAAGCGTGCAGGCGTCCCGGCGCTGTTGGCCGAAGTGGAGCAGGCACAGGCCGCATTCGATCAACCAGCGGCCCGCCTCTTGCTTTCCGGCGGCGAACGAAAACTGCGTCTTGACGAAGTCGCGGCGCTCCTGGCGTCCGGCACATTGGTGGTCGACGCCTGCCGCCGCAGAGTGGGCGCCGGTGCCGTGTGGCGCCCGCTGGTGCGGCGGCCAGTATTGTTCGCGCTGGCGTGTGCTCTTGCGCAGGGCTGGCCCGGCGATGTCAACCGGGAATCCTTGATTGTCGACGCATTTCGCACTCGCCATCCCGATGAATCTCACAGAGCGCGCCTGCGGGTCGAGATCGGCCGGCTGCGCCGGCTGATAGCTCCGCTGGCCGGCATCGAAGCCACCGCGCAGGGCTTTGCTCTTAAACCTTTTGGCGATCTTCCCGTGGCCCTATTGGCTCCGCCCATCGACGGTGAGCAGGCGTCGCTCGTAGCGTTGCTGTGCGACGGCGCCCCCTGGTCGACATCGGCGCTGGCCCTGGCCTTGGGTGCCAGCCAACGCACCGTCCAACGGGCACTCGCCGAGCTTGAGGCCGCTGGACGGGTACGCTCGATCGGACGGGCGCGGGCACGCCGCTGGCTATCGCCGCCGCTGACGGGATTCACGACAATCTTGTTACTCCCGACCGCGCTTTCAATGGAATAAAGTGGTCTGACGGCGCCAATCCAGGGCGCAAAAAAATGGAGCCAATGATGACCCAGCAAACCAATGCCAATACCGTTCCTACCACGACCAACGCGGCCGAGATCCTGCATGAATACGGCCCTTTCCCCCGCGCCGGCCAGATCCACGGCGTCACTTGCGACGGCCGCCATGTCTGGGCCGCCACCGGCACGCAGTTGATCGCCTTCGACCCCAAGAACGGTGAAACCACCGGCACGCTCGAGCGCGCCTGCGATGCCGGCACCGCCTTCGACGGCACCTATCTTTATCAAATCGCCGAGGAACGCATCGATAAAATCGACCCCGCCACCAACAAGGTCCTTGCGTCCATCCCAGCGCCCGGCCATGGCTATGATTCAGGCCTGGCCTGGGCCGAAGGCAGCCTTTGGGTAGGCCAGTACCGAGGCCGAAAAATCCACCAGATCGACCCAGGAACCGGCGCCATTATCCGCACTATCGAATCCAACCGCTATGTCACCGGCGTCACCTGGGTCGACGGCGAGCTCTGGCATGGAACATGGGAGGCAGACCAAAGCGATATCCGCCGCGTCGACCCCGAAAACGGCACGGTGCTGGAACGCCTGGAAATGCCGCCCGGCACCGCCGTCAGCGGCCTTGAGTCCGACGGAGCAGATATTTTCTACTGCGGAGGCGGAGCTAGCGGAAAGGTACGCGCCGTGCGGCGGCCCAAACCGGCCGGGTCATAAAGGCCCAACGGCGGCTGAATCGGCCATAATGCGTTTATTCATAAAGGAGGGAGTAAACACATGCCGACCCAGCCGTCCGACGATGAACTTTCCCAAGCCGCCGCTCCAGGCCTTCAAGCCCAGGACGCTCAACCGGCAAAGCCCTATCCGCAGTTGGAGCGCAGCCGGTTCGGCGGCACAGAACGCCGCCCAGAACGGACGCTCGACGACGACGCCCCGGTGTCGCGCAGCGACCTGCAAAAAGGCCCCCAGGAACTGATCGAACACCCGACGGTCAGCATCAATTGGGGCGTTCTCTTGATCTCGTCAGTGGTAATCGTCGCCTTCTCGATCTGGGCCATACTCACGCCCGGCGATGCGCGCACAACAATGAAAGCGACCGTTGACTGGATCGCGACGAACCTGGGCTGGTACTACGTACTGACGATGACTCTTGTGATCGGGTTCGTGCTTTGGGTGGCATTTTCCAAGGAAGGCGACGTACGGCTCGGCCCCGATCACTCGCGTCCGCAGTACAAGCTGGCAACCTGGGTTGCCATGCTGTTCGCCGCGGGCGTCGGGATCGACATGCTGTTTTTTTCGGTCACCGGGCCCGTGGTGCAATATCTGCATCCTCCAGCCGGCGCAGGCGGCACGGCCGCCGCGATGCAGGATGCGGTTGTCTGGACCATGTTCCACTACGGCGTCGCCGGCTGGTCGGTCTACGCGCTGCTTGGCATGGCGATGGGATATTTCGCCTACCGCTGGGGCATGCCCCTCTCGATCCGAGCGGCTCTCTATCCGCTGCTGGGCAAGCGCGTACGCGGCCCCTTGGGCGACGGCATCAACATCATCGCACTGGTTGGCACCGTATTCGGCGTCGCCACCTCCATGGGCATCGGCGTCGTGCTGCTGAATGTCGGCTTCTCGCTGATCTTCGGCCTCGAACAAGGCCTTGCCCTGCAAATCGCGCTGGTCATCGGTGCGGTGGTCCTGACCATCGCAGCCACCACCTCGGGCGTCGACCGCGGCATCCGCTGGATATCCGAGCTGAATCTCTGGAGCGCCGTGGCAATGATGGTCTACATCCTCGTCACCGGACAAACAGCCTTCCTATTGAACGCCCTGGTCGAAAACATCGGTCAATTCATTGTCACGTTTCCGGCCCGCACGCTGCAGACCTTCGCCTACGAACCCGGCAGCTCCGAGTGGATGGGCAGCTGGACGCTGTTCTTCTGGGCTTTCTGGCTGGCATGGGGGCCTTTCGTAGGCGTGTTCCTGGCTCGCATTTCACGCGGGCGCACCCTTCGCGAATTCGTGATCGCAGCTATTACCGTGCCGGTGCTGTGCGACTTCATCATCGTCTCGCTGTTCGGCAACTCCGCCCTGTTCCAGGTTCTGCAAGGCAACACGGCCTTCGCCGAGCTTGCGGTGCAAAGCCCCGAGCAAGGATGGTATGCGCTGCTGCAGTTGTTTCCCGGCGCCATGTTCCTTATCGGCCTGGCAACGCTTTCAGGATTGCTGTTCTACCTGACTAGCGCAAACTCGGGCGCCATGGTGATGTCGAACTTCTCGGCCTCCATCCCCGACCCATCGCACGACGGTCCAAAATGGCTGCGCATCTTCTGGGCCGTGCTCACCGCTGTGCTGACCGTGGCCATGCTGCTTGCGG
Source organism: Eoetvoesiella caeni (assembly GCF_003315175.1). GTDB lineage: Bacteria > Pseudomonadota > Gammaproteobacteria > Burkholderiales > Burkholderiaceae_B > Eoetvoesia > Eoetvoesia caeni. The sequence goes on from NZ_QNRQ01000005.1 coordinate 287,992, forward strand.
GGGGTGTTGTAGCGATGGAGTACGCGACGCTTATCTTCGCATTGCCGGTGACGATCATTGCCTACCTGGTAATGGCCTCCTTCTACAAAGTGCTTAGGATGGAACGGGCCGAACGCGAAGGCCGAGTGCTGCGCAAGCCTTCCATGGCGCCGATTGGCGGCCACATGCCCGAACGATCATGGAAGCAGCGGCTTGAGCAGTTGCGCGCGTTCCCGTCGCTGCGACAGGCCACCCAGTTCCTGGGCCGCACCGTGCTGCCGGCGCTCGACGACGTTGCCGCCGAATTCCGGAACCAGGGCTACGAGGTCGAGCGTAGCGCCACGGTCAACGCTGGCGGCATCGAAGAACCGCTGCTGCGGGTCTCGATGGATACGTTCCGCGCCTTTCTCTATCACGTCGCCGTCGTTGAAGCGCCAGTGCCGATGTTCAGCGGCCGGATGACGCGCGAGACCGACGTCTATTACCGGCTCGAGGTATTCACGCAAACCGGCTCGGGCGGCTATGACCTGATGGGCCTGACGAAGCAGCAGGTGATTGACGACGTGCTCGAGCGATACGAGGCGCACCTGGCATTCCTGACGTTCTCTTCAAAAACCGATACCGCATCGGTACTGACGCCGCCGATGCCGCGAGAAGGCCTGCAACCCGCGGCGCCGGCGGGTACGGATGCGGGACAAGGTCGCAACACCGAATAGCGAGAAAAATGACCCGCTTGCGTTCAGCGCAGCAGCATGCAATATACGGCGCCGGCCGCAACGCTGGTGTGGCCGCTATACATGACGAGGCCAATTGCCCAGCCTTGCCAAGCCACGACCAGCCCCAGCGCCGCGAAAAGAGCAATAGCGCCTGTTATCCGCAGGCCTATCGTAGTTCGGCCATGCAGGGCGCCGCCAAATAACGCATCTTGCTGGCGCTCCATGGCGCAGGCCAGCGCGGCGAAACCGGCCGTGCACAGCAAGATGGACAATACATGGTTCATGCCGCCTCCTGCGTTGGCGCGGCGCGGGGCTTGCCGGCGTACCGCGGCCCGATGCTCGCCCTGCGCCTGCCCATATGCCAAGCCAGCGCACCATGCAATGCGGCCAACCCCCATGACGCCATGTCTACGCCGGCGAATACCCAATCGCCCATCACCAGGCTGTGCCACAACGGCCGGGACGTCGTGGAAGCATTCAGTACGGGCAACAGCGCCAGCAGAGCCGCGGCCATCCAGAGTTGCTCAACCCAGGCCAATCTGGCGGGGCGCAGCAGTGCATGTATCAGCGCGGCTGCCCAGACAATAAAGAACACCTGGATTTCGCTTGCCGCCCGCATGGGGAGGTCTTGCGGCAGCAGCCTATTGGCCCACAGGAAACTGGTCATGGCCACCGACAAGCCGGCAATGCTTGCAATGTTCAGCCGCTCGACCAGCCACAACCCGAAGTAAGGCCGCCTGGAACTTGGCAGCTTTTGCCGCCGCTTGACCGTCCACAGCACCAGGCCAGTGCCTACCATGGCCGTGCCCGCCAGGCTGACAAGAAAATACAGCCAGCGCGTCACAGTATCGCTGAAGCGACCGAGATGCAGCGCGTAGAGCACGCCTCGCGTCTCCGCCGCCGGGCCGACCTGATCGTGGACCTCCAGCAGCTTGCCAGTGCTGCCCTCGAACAGCAGATACTGAGGGCTCATGGAGACCCGGCCGAACTCGCCGCGCGCGATGCTGACGCGCGAGGCGGTATCGGCGGGATTAACGGCGCTTATGGTGCCAATGTTGTCGCGCCCCCAACGAGCTTGCGCCTGTCGCACCATGTCTTCCACCGAAGCCATGGCGTGCGCCTCGCCGTTCGGCTTGCCTGGCCGCAGGAAAGCGCTCAGTTCAGCGCTAAGCTGCTGCCGCTCGGCGGAAGTCTGGATAGCCGCCTGTTGGCCCCATGGCATGTACAGCGCCATCAATGTGACCAAGCCCGTATAGGTGATCATAAGATGAAAGGGCAAGCCGAATACCGACAGCGCATTGTGGGCGTCCAGCCACGAACGCTGCCCCTTGCCGCGACGAAAGGTAAAGAAATCGATGAATATTTTCTTGTGCGTAATGATGCCGCTAAGAATCGCCACCAACATGAACATCGCGGCAAGCCCAGCAATCCATCGACCCCAGACGACCGGTATGTAGTGAAACTGGAAATGAAAACGGTAGAAAAAATCGCCGCCCTTGGTGTCGCGGGCGCTGATGGCTTTTCCTGTGGCTGGATCAAAATGCCCCTCGGCGAAGCCTCGGCGGCCGCCCTCTTGTGTTCGCCAGAATGCATAGACGCTGTTGTTGCGTTCGTTAGGCAGGCGCATGCTCCATTGAGAACTATCAGGCACAGTGGCCTTGAGTTCGTCGGCAATGCGTTGAGCCATCAAGGCGGCATCCATCGGCTGGGTCTGGTGCGCCAACTCGGGCCGCATCCACTGCGAGATTTCATCCTTGAAGTAGCTTACCGTTCCCGTCAGGAACATGGCGTACAGGACCCAGCCCATCAGCAGCCCGACCCATGTATGCAGGCCCGACATGCTCTGGCGCAGACTCAGAGCGGTATTGCGGTCTGCCTGGCGCTGCTTCACCATGGACCTCCTTCAAGCCAAGCAGGCCATGCAGCCAGCACTAGCGGCAGCGCCACCACCAGCAAGCCTGCCCAGGCACGCCAGGCGTTGCGCACTGCAAACACCCAGATGACGGCACCGGCATAAACGACGAAACTTAGGAGCATGCCCGTAAGTACCGCCTGCGGCTTGCTCATGGGCAGCGCCAGCGTAGCTACGCTGGCCAGTGCCGCCAAAGCATAGCCGCCGAACAAGGCTGCCGCGATGCGCGAGACCAGCGCGGCGGCACCGGCGGTCCGCCGCAAGTTCAATGACTTCATGTGTACGGCGTCCGTTCGGATCAGAAGTCCACCGAGGCCGACAACATGATCGTGCGGCCCGCAGCGTTGGTTGCAAAGCTGCCGCTGGCCAGCCAATATTTCTTGTCGGTCAAATTATCAATATTGGCGCGCAGCACCACCGATTTCCCCGCCACCTTAGTGCGATAACGGGCGCCAACGTCAAAGGTAGTGACACCTGGCAAGCTCTGCGTGTTGGCGGCATCGATGTACGTCGACGATGTGCGCACTACACGCCCATTGAAGCTAAGGCCTTCGACCCACGGAGCGTCCCAGTCCAGGCCCAGGTTAAAGGTGCTGCTGGGAACGCCCGGCGCAGTGTTGCCCTGGTTCACACCGCCCTGGGTCTGCGTCAGCTTGCCCTGGACAAACGCCGCACCGGCTATGACGCGCAGACCAGGCTGCAATTCGCCATAGGCGGTAAGCTCCAGACCGCGGTTGCGCTGCTCGCCAAAGTAGCCATAGACGTTTGATTCATTGGCCTGAGCCGCTGGCCGCGCCAGTTGGTAGACAGCCAGCGTAGTCGTCATGCGGCCCCAGTCCACCTTTACTCCAGCTTCATACTGCTTGGATTTATAAGGATTCAGAACCTCGCCGGCGTTGTGGCGTATGTGGCGCCGACGATCGCACCGCGTGTAAGCCCCTCAGTGAAATTACCGTACACCGCCACATTGCTCAGCGGTTTGATGACTATGCCCGCAAGAGGAGAAACGGCATCGGCGTTGTAATTGCCGGTCTTGGCGCCGGTAGTCGTACTGTAGCTGTCCACGTCAACAGTCTGTTTGCGCGCCCCCAGAGTAAGCAGGACGCGATCCTGGGCGAACGATAGCGTGTCGGCAATTGCGATACTGTCAAGCGTCGTCTCGGAAGAGCGCTGCATGCTGCCGCGGACCGCTGCGTTTGGCGGCAGTGGAGATGGGCTATATATGTTTGACGGAATCGCCACCGTCCCCGGGGAATAGGCATTGCCTGCCTCTTGGCTCAAGCGCGTCAAACCAAGGCTCAGGGTGTGGCCAACATCCCAGGTATTGAATCGAGCCTGCACTCCAATATCGCCGCTAAGAGTCTTGGAGTATGAGTCGTAGTATGAGTTCATGACGCCGAAGTTTCCGTCGGCGTCCACGCCCTGCCTTGCCAATGTGACCGGGTCCACTGATACTGGAAATACCTGCTTCACCACGTTATCGCGGTAGCCCAAGCCAATATGCGCGGTCAAGTTATCGGTAAGGTCGTACTCCAGCCGCGAGGCGATTGTCTTGTCGCGTTGGGTCAGCGTGGTGTCCGGATAGAAGGCAATGCGACCGTCCGGCGCCGCCGGTATCTCGGTGATGTCGGGCCTAAAACTGATCTGCGAACGGAAGTCGTCGACCTTATCATCCTGATATAGGGCATCCAGCGACCAGCGCAGGCGTTGTCCCTGGTAATCAAGCGCCAAGGCGCCAAGGCCCAACTTCTGGCTTCCGTCATTGATGGACGCCTCGCCGCCACGCAGCACGCCATTAAAGCGTACGCCCCAGGCATTATCTTCTCCGAAGCGCTGGCCGACATCCACATGGGTGCCAAAATTTGCCTTGCTGGTATAAGTGGTGGTCAGACGGGTAAGCGGTTCATCATGGGCACGCTTGGTGACAACATTAATGCTGCCGCCAATGCCGCCATTGGGCGGTATGCCGCGCATCAGCGTACCCGGTCCTTTCAGCAGCTCGACCCGCTCAACCATTTCCATGGGTACGCGGTTGGCGGAGAGCAGGCCGTAAAGGCCATTGAGGCCCACATCGCCCGTCCCGACGCTGAAGCCGCGGATCTGAAAGTCTTCGCCGAACCCGTCGGTGGACGTCGTGGTACGCACAGACGCGTCATTGGTCACGACATCAGCCAGTGTCCGGGCCTGTGTATCTTCTATGAATTCGGCCGTGTAGTTGACGGTGCTGAAAGGGGTATCCATGACATTACTGGTACCGAGCAGACCAAGGCTGCCGCCCTTTGCAACTTGTCCGCCCGCATATGGCTTCTGCAATCCGTCAGCACCCTGACTGCCCTGGACGGTCACCGCCGGCAATATAGTGGTGGGCGCTGCGGTCTGGGCCGCCGCGCCGCCTGAGGCGATTAAAAGGCTCGCAGCCGTCAAGTGCAGCAGCGATGGAGGGCGGGACAAAGGGCGGTAGGACATGCATTCACTCTTATAAAGGTAGAAATCGGGGAATGAAAGGCGCAATCCGGAACTACCGCAACGCCTCTGCTTCAAACTGGCGTCTGCCCCGATTGCTCCATCTGTGTATAATTTCGCAACTGGAGATAGTAATCGTTCTCACTATCATTATCAATAGTCTTGAGCCGAGGCATGTCGCCTGGCTGCAGAAGCAGGAAATTTTTATGGTCCGCCGCACTCCGTTCCGCTTTACCGTCACATACCGTCCTACTAGGCCGTATAAATTCGCGCCATGCGATGCATTCTGGTTTTGACGATGATGACTTCCGGAACCTTGCGCAAATGGTCCTTCGTGCACAAATGGACTAGCCTGATCTGTACGATCTTCATTCTGATGCTGTGCCTCACCGGCCTGCCGCTTATTTTTGAGCATGAGATCGAAGAGTTGCTGACCGATGGCATTCCGCACACTACCGCTGCCAGCGGCCTGCCCATGGCCAATATGGATGATGTCGTCGCGGCGGCAAAGGCGCAGGCGCCAGGCAAAGCCATCATGTTCATCGGCGACATCACCGACGATGGATTCTGGTACGTAAACATGGCCGACACCGTCGCCGGCGCGGGTACGTCTGTTACTCCCACCGTCGACTACTACACAGCCAAAGTCCTGGACCCTGCCGCTCAGCGCAGCGGCTTCATGGCATTCATGCTGCAGCTACACACCGATATGTACGCCGGCCTGCCTGGCAAGCTGTTCCTGGGCCTGATGGCTCTGCTGTTGCTGGTGGCAATCGTATCGGGCGTGGTGCTATATGCTCCATTCATGCGGCGGCTGCGTTTCGGAGACATCCGCCGCAACCGCGCAACACGCCTGAAATGGCTGGATCTGCACAATCTATTGGGCATCGTGACCATCGTTTGGGTCGTTACGGTCGGGGCGACCGGCATGATCAATACCTGGGCGGAGCTGATCGTTAGCGCATGGCGAACCGATCAAATGGCCGAAATGGTCGCTCCGTATGCCGGCCAACCGCCTGTAACGCAGCCCGGCTCACTTGAACAAGCCGTGCGTGCGGCGCAGACGCTCGAGCCAAACATGCAACTGGGCTTTGTGGCATTTCCCGGATCGGTAATGTCCAGCCCGCATCACTATGCCGTATTCATGCGCGGCACCGAGCCGCTGACATCACGCACGCTTAAACCTGTGCTGGTGGATGCACAGACCCTGCAAGTCACGGATAACCGCCCCCTGCCCTGGTACATGACCGCATTGCTTCTTTCGCAGCCGCTACACTTTGGCGACTATGGCGGCATGCCGATGAAAATACTTTGGGCGGCGCTGGACATCATCACTATTATCCTGTTGGGCAGCGGCCTATACCTTTGGCTTGCCCGTCGCCGCAATCCCGCGGCCCCGGAAGACCAACCCACAGAGAGCAATCCATGAGCAGCCTGCCCATAGACAACAACCGCACACGCAGCAACAGCAAGATACGGCAGATGTGGCAAGCACCCATCATCGTGGCCCTGATTACTCTGGTCGGCTTGATTGCCGCACTGGTGGGCGACGGCTGGCACGACGCGCTGTCATGGGCAGCGCTTACCGTACCTGTAGCGTTGATAGCGTGGAAATGGGCATGCCGCTGATCGAAGGTAGAATTTCCAATAAGGAAATTCAACAATGGCCCGACAACCCACTCCTGCTTTGCTCGACGAGACCTTGCGCCTTATCGCGCGCCGGTATCGGCTGCCTGCCATCGCCTGCACATCGAGCCGCGAAGCAAAGGATAATCCGGCAACTGCCCTTGCCATCGCAATCGAACAGGCCCGTGTGGCGGTGGCTCGCGGCAAAGTGCCCGACGAAGCGGTAAAGCATCTTTTCATTGAGGCGCTTGCACACATGATTCAGCAAGCGCTTCGCGCGAAGTCTGGAGACGCTGCCTTTAAAGCCATGGTGCTCCGTCATCGGGAGGCACCAGTGCGCGAGTATGCGTCCCTGTCGGCACACGCCAATAAGGATCGCCGTTCGGTCCACGCGACCGTCAATGCCATCGCCCACCCGGCCAAATTACAGCGCAGCCCGCCGGGCCGGCAACGCGACGCGCTGGCTCAATTGTATGCATCCGCCTCCTCCGGATCCTGGTCGGAATTACGCGATAACGCGCACCGTCTCCTCCTTATGCCGCGAGCCCTCGATGAGTCACGTCTTGAGTGCGACCTGACGCGCCTGCTGGACAGTCCGGCGCTGGGACGTTTGCAGCGTCTGGACGCCTTGGCGTCGAATGACCTTGTGCGCCGGTATCAGTCCCTGTGGGACCGACACGGCCCCCGCCCGGGGAGCTTGACCGCCCTGGCGCAAGGCTCCGCCTCGCGGCATCGTGGCGCCGCCGTCGAAGCACTGGCTACACACGCGCTTGAAGCGCTGGCTCGGCGGCTCAACGAGGCAGAAGGGAATCCAGCCACATTTCGAGTCGTAACATCAATGCGCGTACCGGCTTCCATACCTGCCAGTCACGAGCGCGCCAAGAGCGAATGGGACGCGGTCTTGCTGCGACAAGCGCAGACTGCAGATATAACGCCGGCCTGGGATGTGTGCCTGCTGATGGAAGCCAAGGCCTCCACCGACGCCGCAACGACCGATCTCCCAACACTATTACGCGGATTACGTCTGCTTGCCGCTGCCGACAAAGGCGTCATCTATCCATTCAAGACCCGGCAAGGCCTTGTGCACCTGCGCGGCGCCTCGCTAAACGCACTGACGACCGACGACCCGAATTTGGCCCGAACGGTGCTTTATTGCTGCGATGCGCCGGCGGAAGCAAATCCGCGCCTGCTCAGTGCCGCCAGCCGGATGCAACTACTGTCCGCGCAGGCCAGCCTGGAATTCGCCAGCACCGCGACACAGATTCAACATGCGGATTCCAGAGGCCTTGAGCCGGTCTGGAATCAATTGCTGGAATGTCCCCGCTGGCGTGCCGTACTTCATCAATATCCGATGCTGCGCCAAGTACGTGAGCTGATGGTTCATGCCGATGACCTGCTGGCGGCGGCCGATGGAATGGCCAACAGTGGCCATTCGCCCGGATGATGAGCTCCAAAAATGACAATAGCGTCCACCAATTTTGCCCAACGATAACATTAGGTTCGAGCGGAATAAGAGCCTGGAGCGGGATATATACGATACGATACGGCTGGAACGGGCATGTGAAGGACCGACTATTCAAATCAAACAACTGGTCCTCATAAATAAAGTAAGGAATCACGAATGCTAAAAGATAAGCCGTGTGCGACAGTTTTTAAAAGCAGTTTGGCCGTGCTGTTAACTGTATTTTCGACAATGACGTTATCCCAGAGTGTTGACGCTACTCAGGGAGATGCCATTTATTTTGGCGGAAGCATTCTGACGATGGCTGGCGATACGCCCCGCTATGTCGAAGCAATTGCTACTAAAAATGGAAAAATCATAAACGTGGGCTCCAAGGCCGACGTTCTTCAGTTGCGCGGCGACCATACTCGCATGGTGGACCTTGCAGGTAAAACCTTGCTGCCGGGGTTCATTGATGCGCACGGACATACATGGATGACCGGATTCCAGAAGCTATCCGCAAATCTTCTTCCCCCTCCGGACGGAACCGGAAGCGACATCCCCGCGTTAGTATCCCTACTCAAGGAATGGCAAAGCAAGAACCCTGTTGCGATAGGCAAGACGGGTTGGATTATTGGATTTGGCTACGATGATTCTCAGCTTGCTGAGAAAAGGCACCCTACAGCCATGGACCTTGACCAGGTATCGACGGAAACCCCTGTCGTCGTCATTCATCAATCCAGCCATTTAGCCTCCATGAATCACAAAGCGCTGGAACTGGCCGGAATTACGTCGACATCACTGAATCCAGCCGGCGGTGTCATTCGGCGCCTGCCCGACGGGCGCACTCCAGATGGCGTGCTGGAGGAAATGGCGTTTTTCGCTCCGATGTTCAAAGTGCTAGCCTCCTTCGATCAAGATGCCAGCGAAAAAATTGCTCTTGCAGGGGCCGATTATTACGCGCAATTCGGTTTCACTACCGCCCAGGAAGGACGCGCAAGCAAGCAAATCACACAAACCTGGCAGAAGCTGGCCGACGAAGGCAAGTTGAAGATAGATATCGCTGTGTATCCCGACCTTCAGGCCGAACGGTCTTTCATGAGCGAAATCGGAGTGAAAGAAAACTACAGCAATCACTTTCGAGTTGCCGGTGTCAAATTAAGTCTGGATGGTTCGCCGCAAGGCAAGACGGCATGGCTCAGCGAGCCGTATGTCCACGCCCCAGCGGGGCAGCCTGCCGACTACCGGGGTTATCCCGCCATTCCAAAAAATGACGATTTGCAGTCATTGGTGAATCAGGCTTTCCAGCACAATTGGCAGGTGTTGGCTCATACCAACGGCGATGCGGCGTCGGATGCCTTGATCAATGCCGTTGCACAGGCCGAGACGCAATACGGCAAAGCTGACCGTCGCACAGTCATGATCCACGCGCAGACCGTAAGAGAAGATCAGCTTGATCGCATGAAGCAGCTCGGCATAGTCCCTTCGTTCTTTTCCATGCACACCTTTTATTGGGGCGACTGGCACCGAGATGAAACGCTAGGCAAGGATAGAGCCTTCCGTATCTCTCCAACGCAATCCGCGCTCACGCGCGGCATGTGGTTCACCGAGCACCACGATGCGCCTGTAGCTTTGCCCAGCAGCATAATGATTCTTCATACCACTGTTAACAGAACAACCCGCAGCGGCGCCGTTCTTGGCGAAGATCAACGAGTCAGCCCGTACATTGCACTGAAAAGCATTACCGATTGGGCATCACGACAATATTTTGAGGAAAACAGCAAAGGTACGATTAGTGTTGGCAAGTTGGCGGACCTGGTTATTTTGGATAAGGACCCGCTTAAAGTCGATCCTACAAAAATCCATGAAATAAGAGTGCTTGAAACGATCAAGGAAGGCCAAACCGTCTTCTCTCAGGACTGAATACCAAGCCATTCTTCACCAGACCTTCCAGCGTCCCCCTTGGGACTATGGCATCGACGCAGCCAGGCTATCGAGCTTGCGGGCCGCGGCTGCATGCATGGGCACCAAAACGCCAATGCGGCTGGTCGCCACTGAAATCTGCGCCCCTTGTGCGCTGCCCCGTGCCGAATAATCGCTTCCTTGCTGAAAGACCCTGCCGGTTATGGATTCGACCTCAGCATCCGAAAGTGTCTCGTTGGTCAGCAAAAGAGCGGCGGTAGCAAGAGTCTGCACGTCTTCGTTCTGATTGAAATAGGTTCCCTTGGAAATCGTATGAGGAAAGTAGCCCGTCTTGCCATGAGTCAGTTTCGTTATCGCGTCTCCCGACAAAGGCAATAGCCGCAAGGACATGTCCCGGAGTGAGTCGCGTATGCTGTCGGCCGGTGTCCCGATCACCTGAAACACCGCATCGGTTTTTCCTTGCTGCAGCCAAAGCAATGCGGCGCCGATGCTAAGTTCCTGGGCATTGATGTCGTCAAGCCCAAGACCGTGTGCGCCGAGCACGCGCAGCGCAGTGGTCCGCGATGCCGAGCCGACTTCACCAATGGCGACGCGCTTGCCGCGTAAACCCCTGATCGATGTTAGCGAGCCGTCGGCTCGAACCAGCACATGCATGGGCTCGGGATACAGGCTGGCAATGGCCCGCAGGTCGCCATACGGCCCCCGGCCGCTGAATGTGCCGGCTCCCTCATAGGCATCGAGCGCGGCATCGCCCTGAGCCAGCGCGAGCGAGACTTTGCCGGCACGCAGCAGTTGCAGGTTTTCCTCGCCGCCACGCGTAATTAGCGGTACGGCGCGAGAGTTGCGTTCGTTGAATACGGCACGTGCCAAGCGTAAATACTGACCGTGCTCGGCGCCGGCGGCAATAGCATAGCCATTCGAAACTCGGGCTAGCCGCGCGCGGATGCTGGCTTGGGCAACGGCAAGCTCTTCTTCAATGGCGGCCTGCTGCACCGGCGATATGTCTCGAGGGATGGCTTCCACGACTTTGCGCAGGCCGGCTAGCATGGCTCCGGCGCCTGTTGGGGCGCGGACGTACTCCGGCGCAACTGGCGGCTGGTAGCCCGCAGGCATGACGGCAACCCATGCCTGGCCATCATGGCGATACAGGGCGGTACCGTGCGCGCGAATGATGTCGCCCGCCTTATTGCCTCCCGACGTAATGCCATCTATCCCCTTGGGCGCCGCGCCCAGGGCAGAGATAAGCCCCGCGATACCGGGCGCATTCCAGGCGCCGAAGTTCAGATCCTGGGTAAGCTTGAGCTCCGCATCAAAGTAGATGATGCGCCGCTGTTCCCCCGCAGGGGCCTTGGTGTCGGACTGGGATCCGCGTCGGGTCAGACTTGCAAGCTCGACAACACGGCTGTGCAAAGCCTGCTCCAGACGCTCATTGACGTCGGTGCGTAGCGTATCGGCATCGGGCCCGACACTGCAGGCGCTAAGCAGTACAAGAAATAAACAAGCAAAAACAGCCCGCATGATCAGCCTCCGAAAAAAGGCAGGGCCAGCATGCCAGTCAAAACAAATGCATTCATGATGTCAATAAAGAAGGCGCCCGCCAAAGGGGCGATCAGGTAGCTGGTAGGCGCCGGTCCGTGCCTAGATGTAACGGCCTGCATATTGGCCATGGCCGTCGCTGTAGAACCCATGTTGAAGCCGATGAATGCGGCTGATGTAACGGCGGCTTCGTAGTCTCGGCCCATGAAACGGAAGCACACGAATACGACGTACAGAAAAGCCAGGACGACCTGGCCAAGTATGATCACCAAGAATGGGCCGGCAGAAAGCGCGACCTCGACGAGGTTCAGGGTCATCATGGTCATGACCAGGAATAGCGACAAGCTGACATTGGCGATCAGCTCGGCCGCGCGGTCATCAAACCGTACTCCCACCAGAGGTAGCAGGTTGCGAATGGCGATCCCGATGAGCATGCACCACAGGAATGCAGGGATGGTGATGGCGCCGCCGGAAAACTTGTTGGCCAGCCACTGGCCCGCGATCAGGGCACTGAAAATGCCTGCCAGGGCTCCCACCGCTGCGACAGTGCTGATCGGCGGGGCGGGCTTCTCAAACTCGTGCGATTCCGTTGCCGCTTCGGAGGACGAAAGCAGCTTGTAGCGGTTAATGAGGAATTGGGCAATAGGCCCTCCAATCAGGCCGCCCACGATCAACCCGACAGTGGCGACCATCATGCTCAACTCCATGACCATTTGCAAATTGTTCACTTCAGTGAAGCGGTCCGCATAGGCAGCGCCTGTGCCGTGCCCTCCGACCAGTGTTATCGAACCGGCGACCAGGCCAAAAATCGGATGCAGGTCAAGCAGCTTGGCCAGCGACACACCAACAATATTCTGCAGCACAATAAACGGCAACAAAACCAAAAGGAATATGAGCAGTGCCTTGCCGCCGCGCTTGAGCAACCGTAAATCAGAGCACAGGCCGATGCCGCTGAAGAACATAAGCAAAAACACGGGCTTGCTGGGCTGCTCGAACTTCAAGCTGAAATCGACGCTTACAAACAGCAAGGAGGCCAGGATGGCAAAAAGCAGCCCCCCTGTTATAGGGTCCGGTATGTTGTAGCGTGACAGGAACGGAACCTTGCGATTGACCAGCGTACCGATAAGCAGCATGCCAATGGCAGCCAATAGGGATTGAAGTGGGTCAAAGCTCATGGTGGTGTGTTCAGTCTTCTCGTCGATCGCAGGTGGCGGCGGGTATTGTCCGGCTGGTGTTTCTACTGTCAGGAAGAATCATAGCCGACTGAGCTTTGCTTGTGGTCGTTGCCGCTAAAAAGCGAAAGCCCCAAAAAATGGGGCTTCGCAGTCTGCAATCCGTTATCTCCGGGTCCGGGCGGAACCGCTTTCATAGCGGCCTAACACTTTTGCCCACGCAAGGCTTAGAAGTCGTGCCGCAACCCGACCATAAACGAGCTTTGGTTCTGCCCTGGCAACGGGTCCGCGCCAATGCTGCCGCCAGCCGCGGACAAGTAGGCCCGCCCTTTGTTCTGCATATAGCCTGCCGACACATAGGCAGAAGTCCGTTTTGAAAATGCGTACTTCGCGCGAGCCACGTAGAACACCGAATTGGAGCTTTCTACTGCTTTGCCGTATCGCATATAGCTCACGCTGCCATCAAGCGTAATGGCAGGCGCAAGACGCCAGGAAGCACCCAAGCTCCAAAGATCGCTACGTTCGCCCAGGCCTGGCCCAACCCCGACGGCGCCGTCGCTTTTGCGGTTCATATAAGTCAAGCCTACCGTGACGGCATCGAACCTGGTGTAGGCAGTGGCCACGATGCGGCGATCCTTCTCGCCCGAGCCCAGTCGATAAAAATTGGGGGTGAACCTGGGATCGTCAGATCCTGTGATCACGTCATATGCGGCAGAAAATCCCCAGTTCGCTGAATCGTAAGCAAGCAGAACCGAATAAGCCCCGCAATCAGTGCTGGAGCTGTAATTGACGCCGCAGTTGCTCGCGCCCGGACTGCCGCCAAGAACCGGGGGCCCGGCTTTAACCGCATCACGGCCTCGGGCATAAGCCAGGCCAAAGTCGAATCCACTCCACTGCCCACGGTAGGTCACAGAATTATTCATGCGCGCGTTCGGAGTATAGGAATCCATAGTACCGAACCCGTGTGCGTTTGGCCCCATTATGTTGGCAGGCTTGGCCAGCGCCCAGAACAGCATGTTGTACTGATCGCCGAATGCAAGCTGCCCCCAATCGCCCTTCAAGCCAACCCAAGCGGAGCGGCCGAACAAGCGTCCTTGCTGGCTTTCACCGGTACCAGGAGCAAACCCAGCTTCCAGGTTAAAGACCGCACTGAGATTGCTCGTCAGTTTTTCGGAACCCCGCAAGCCCCAATAAGAAGGCCATGAGGACGTCAGCGAAGGGAAGTGGATAGAACTGGACTTGTTCGGGCCGATGTTGTTTGCGTACTGAATCGATGTGTCAATTACGCCGTAAAGCGTTACCCCGTCGCGTTCTTGAGCCTGCGCACTGGCCGACAATGCCAATACCAATCCTGCCACTGCTAGTTTATGTCTCATCACTATTCTCCTCGGATAATAAAATGATCGCTTTTGCTTTATGTGTCCTTAAGCGAGAACCTTGGCTTGGGGACTGCTTTCTCTAAATAAAAAGACAAAGCAATCCCCAACCGTCGTCTCAGGACGATTTCTCAACGATCTTCAAAGTAAATATTCCTCGCGGCAGGGCCATGAGCTTTTTTCTAATGAGGCTGCTCATAACCTGGAACGCGTTTGGGCGGCTAAGGCCTACACTTCACTACGGCTCTGCATTTGGACTGGCCCACAAGGTGTGTTTTTCCAGCGGCTCATCCCAAGTTCGACTGGCGCCGGTGCCTGTAATAGATAAGCACCGCTGTAATAGCCGCGACAAGAATGGGAATGCAGGCGGCCAGCATTGCACCCTGCGAAGAAACATTCAGCGCCAGCAACCCGCCCCCTACGGCCGGACCCACAATCGAACCGATGCGGCCGGCGGCAGCAGCACAACCCACGCCGGTAGCTCTGCTCGCGCCAGGGTAAAGGCTGACGGCAAGCGCACTTTGGCCAAGAGTTCCAGCCTGCAAGCCCATCCCGATTACCGCGATCAACAGCAGCAGCGCGATCCGATCCGGTTCGCTATAACTAATCGCCAGGATAGCCGCCACGCTAAGTAGCGCGGCAAGGACAAGCACGCGGGCTGTACCCAGTTTGGAAAAAAGAGGGATCAGGAACATAACTCCCAGCAATCCTCCTGCGCCCATGCTGACTGTGCCTATCGCGGTTTCGCGCGGCGCAAATCCAAAGCCCAGCAACAGTGTCGGTATCCAAAGTATCAATGCGTACATGGCCGTGAAGATACAAAAAGAGAATAGCCACAAAAGCGTCGTGCCGCCGGCTAATTGCCCAGCGAACAAGCTTCGCACTGTTCCTTTTTCCGCGTTGCTTTGATTTGCGTCACCGCCCATGCGGCCACGGGGCAGACCCAAAGCGAGGAACGGAAGCAACAGCAAAGGTATGATTCCGCCCGCCCAGAAAACGGACTCCCAACCATAGGCCGTGATAAGGCGGCCGCCGATGACACCGCCCAGGATACTGCCAAAGCCTATCCCCGCCGCGACAATAATCGTGATCAGCTCGCGGCGTTTGGCCGGGAAACTGTCGGTCGCCACAGCTATGGTAGGTGCAAGAACCATCCCCAGGCCCACGCCTGTAATCAGACGCAAAGTCGCCAATACCGTTATTGATCCAGCCAAGGCCGTGACAAAAGACCCTAACGCAAAAATACCGACACTGCTCAAAATAACCGCCCGCGGCCCCAACCGGTTGGTCAAAGGACCGCTGACGACATAGCCTATTACTGCGCCAACGCTGGTTGTGACAAACGCGGGCGTGAATGCCGCTGGCGGCATCCCCCACTGGGCGGCAAGCGCCGGCACTACAAAACTGATGGATGTAGTGTCGAAGCCGTCCAGCACAATTGTGATGAAGGCAAGAAGAACAAGACGCCACCGCGCTGCAGTGGACACGGCGGCTTTGGGCAAGCCCAATGTGAAATCGTTATTCATGAATGCACCTTATATGGATCGACTCGGGTCGGATACCCGCTTAGGCGTTGGCGACGGGCGCATCCGGATCAGTCAGAACAGCGACTGCGCCGCAAACCTCCCCGAATCGCATCGTCGCACGGCAGTCAGGGCGGAATGAGGGCCAGGACAAAACAGGCGTTTGCGGGTCTCCACTTCGGATGTAAGAAATCCAGGACGATCGCATCAGGGCAGATAGCGCCTCCACCTGCACCAGGTCGGCTCCCGCCAGCATGGCAGCATCGGCAAACGCATCGGCTGTCCCGAATACAAAGGGCAGTTCCAGGCAATGAGTCGACTTCAGCCCATGGTCCGGAGACGGCCAGGTGAACAGATACGCATGGGTATGCCGCCCTCTGCGGCTTGCCTCCGTCGCCCAATCCAATGACGGCCTCTGGAACATCTCCTCGGTGGAGTAATCCATCAGCAGCTGTATGTTGCTGGCGCCTGGCCGTTGCGCGGCAAGCCGCTTCAGCTCATGCGCCGGCACAGGCACTTGCTGCATATCCGCCAGCTTTGGATGCTTATGGTAGAAAATATTGGACTCTTCCTGGGTCGTTCCGATCAGGACATCCATTTCGCCTGCGGCTCTGCGCAAAGCAGCTTCCATTTCGCGTGGCCCCGGCAAAAAGTCTGCATCGGCCATTGGAATGAATGGCAATGAGGAAGGGTCGCCAACCTCGGCCCGCTGGACCACATATTTGAACGCGGCAGTTTGCGCCTCCAGAATATCCGCGACCGAGGCCTCGCAAGCTTGTTCCCGAGCGCTCGGGCTATCCGCGTTTATTCCAAGAGCTTCAAGAAACTCCCGGCCAATAGCGGCCGACTTATTGTTGTCGTACAGTTCCAGGCCCAGGGGAGCACTTTGCAGGATTGCGCGTCGAGCCAGCGGCATATCGGGCTGCTGCCGTGCCTGCAACAAGGCGATGGAAATTGCGCCGGCCGACTGGCCCATCAGCGTAATGTTCTGCGGGTCGCCGCCAAAATAGCTGATGTACTTTCGGACCCATTCCAGTGCGGCAAGCTGGTCGCGCAAACCCAGGTTACCGGGGGACACGCCAGGCGAGTAAAGAAACCCCAGCGCACCCAAACGATAAGTAACATTCACGACAACGATATCGCCTTCCTGGGACAGGCGGCTGCCGTCATACCACGGCGAAGAGCCCCCTCCCGTGGTGAACCCGCCGCCGTGCAGCCACACGGCCACCGGCCTGCGCACGCCTTCTGCCGCCGGAGTCCAGATCGACAGCTTCAGGCAATCCTCGCTCTGCGGCAAATCGGGATTGCCCGTGCTCAATTCCAGCCGGGACGGACGCTGGGGCGGGACAGGCCCGGGCTGTTGTGCATTGCATTCGCCATCCCATGGGGCAATAGGAACAGGCGGGCAAAAGCGCAGTTGTCCCACCGGCGGCGCCGCGTATGGCACGGCATGAAAAGACAACAGCCCCCCGTGGTCGTTGCCGCGCAATTTACCCAAGGGGGTATCCAGCACAATATCTTGGTTTGTCATGTCTCGTCGTATCCTCTGATGCTGAGCGGACGGCTCGGCGCGGGCGCGCGGCTTGGCGGCAGCTTGCCCTCTTCTTGCCTACACCGCGTGTTCTTTTCGCTAGTAAAGCTGTTTGACGTTGCAGAGTGACAATGTAATAGCCGCAAAAGGCCTGGGCAATACGAAACCATGGGACGTACGATCCCATTTTTGCAACGATGGAACGCGCGCCCCCCGCGCTGTCATGCTGCGCAAGATGGTTGCGTGGAAGATTGATACGAAACGGAAGGTCCGGCCTAAGGCTGTGAAAGCAGCACCTGGGCTATTTTCAGTCCTTCGCGTTCGGCGGCCCAATGCGCTTGCTCAAGGCGCATCAACACGTATCAGGCCGATAAAGCTAAAAACTGCTTCGTCAGTTCGGCCAGGAAAAGCCTTCCTGCAATACTGATGTGGCGACGTGATGGGTACAGGGCGTAAATTGGAATGGAAGGAGGAGCCTATCCGGAATTTTGTGGGTGAGGCATATTATGCGAGGTAAACAGCATGGATGTGCCAATGAAGAAGAAACGTACGATTGCGGCCCAAGCC